>CBIHNF010000006.1:0-38181 GCA_966211335.1 uncultured Alphaproteobacteria bacterium | reverse complement strand
CTTGGTAAGGGGGAGGTCGGCGGTTCAATCCCACTCGGCAGCACCATTTTTAGCCCCTTTTGTGTTCAACTGAACATCACACATCCAAAACAGAAGCGGCTTTGCGCAGGTAGTCCGGCGTGAAACGGGCATAGACCTTATACGTAATATTGATATTCGTATGACCAAGAAACTGCGCAATCTCGGAAATAGGTATGCCGCCTTCAGCCATCCAGACCGCCGCCGTATGCCTCAAGGTATGGGGCGTCACATCATCCCATTTCTCGTTCCCGCCCTCTGCCCACCATCTTCCGCGCTTGGCGTGTATCGTCGCGCCCGAGGCTCTTTGGCAGGCCTTTGCAAAGCCGATCTTGATATCTTTTACAGGCTTCCCCCGATACTCGATGACATAGCCGCTTATATTGCCCTTTCTGGACTCTAGGAGGGCTGTTTTAAGCGTTCCGTTGATTGGGACAGTTGCACGGCGCTTATTCGTCTGCACCCCTTTGGAGAGGGCTATAAGGCCACGCTCTAAATCTACCCTGTCCCATGTCAAATCCAGCAGGGCTCCCTTTCTCGCTCCGGTGTTCAGGGCAAGGCGGATGAACAGTTTCAGGTGCGGGGCGTCACAGGATTCCAGAAGCTTGATGTATTCGTCCCGCGTCAGGTGGCGTTCCCTTGGTGGCGGGGAAGGGGGCAATTCAATTGCCGGTGCGTTCTTGGGGTCATGCCAGCGCAGGGCTTGGCGCAGCACTCCGAGTTCCTTGCGGATTGTGCCGTCAGATACGCCTGACGATCTGCGGGCATCTATGAAGGCTTTAATCGTTTTGTCGGTAACGTCTGCCGGCCTCTTTGTCTGGAAGTGGGGTTTCGCAGCTACCCATGCCTCCCTCATTCTGCGGATAGACGGTTTATCTTCCTTGGCGGCAAGGTACTCGTCAACGATAGTTCCGACGTTCTCCTTGACCCGTTTTCTGAGTTCCTGGCGTTCCGCAAATATCGCCTCCGCCTTTAATCGGTCAGGGGTATGTAGCGACCGTCGAGTGCGAGTGGTCGGGTCATATTCTGCCCAATGCTTCCGGTATTTGACGAGGTACATTTATTCGCTTCCATGTAGCGTTCGATAGCTTCTGATCTAATTCGCAGCCTATGACCACCCAGCTTAAAGGCTTCCAGTTCACCTGTCTGGACAAGCCTGTAGACGGTGCAGGGGTGGCAACCAAGGTATTGCGCAGCTTTTGCGGGCGTCAGTGCTGTCACTTCTTCCTCCCCCTCACAACTTTCCGCGTAATGCACACAATGTCTAAATGACCATCGCCTGAATAACCCCACCTGCCGTCATAAAACCATGTGACAGGTTGTGAGCTTTCGTCGTCAAGGAAATATGAAACACAGTCGTGGCTGTAATTATGCCGCTTCCTGATTTTCAACGTGCCACCGCACCGCAGGGTAACTTGGTCGCCCTTGCGCAGCTTCATGACATTTATTTCATTTGCCATTGCGTTTCCCCCTCACAACGGGCGTGATGAGGACGGGGATGCAACGGTCGCCACGTTTACGCGCAGTTCCCCATGTTATGCCAAGATCAATTGTATGCTCTTTGATCATGTCCTTTCTGCATATTTGCCAACCTACATAAATGCCGTAATTTCCAGTTATAACCCATCCTTTTTCCGCCTTAGTTTTCTTCATTGGATTTTCTTTCATGTTCTAGGGCTTGGATAATGGCGTGGAGTTCGGCTAGTTCTTCGGTGTCGCTTAAGGGTGATTTTATTTCAGTATCGCCTTTCACATCATCTATTTTCAAAAGGATGCAAACTGAGTAAGCGGGTCTTTTAAAAATATCTATTAACCACCCCTGCGGCCTTATCGCCTTAAGGGAATTGCGGGAACGGGTGTATTCTTCTGCTGTAAAACGGTTGCCGTAACAACGGACAGCCCATGTGCCGAAAGATGTTTTTTCGAGAGTGCCATTAAAAACGAAAACAGCAACCCGCGCATCAATCTCATCCAGCTTCGCCGTATCCTTCGGGTCAACGGCTTCAATCATTTCGAGTAGGTGTTTCATCCCTTCCTCCCGATATGCTCGTTGTATGCGGCGAGGGCTTCGGCAATAAATCCGGTATGTTCCCTGCCCTTGATAGCGTATTCAGCCTTCTTCAAAGCCGCCGCCATCTTCTGCATTATTTCGCGGTCGGTGGTCATTTTTTCCTCCGTTTTAATCTCGTATTTTGTTTGTCTTTTGCGTGTGCTTTCGCGACATCCACAACTCATATCAACTAAATTATTCCAACAGCACGGAACTATTTTCACCCGCAATACCTCCACCTCGCAACCATGATTAGCTTGCCTGCGGGGGTCATAAACGGGACGCGGTGCAGGTACCATTCTTTTGTGCGTATCATTTCATTGCCTCCAAAATTGAACGCCCTATCATTTCTGGGATTTGGGGGACAACGGAGTTTCCAAGCGCGTATAATCTATTGGATAGCCCATCATTAGCTCCGCGAACTGTGGGTTCAGGTAAGTCGCGTCTGTCTCGCAATTCCTCAAGGCTTCTGATGTTTTCGCACCACGAAAATGAGGCGATCCTTTGTATCTTTTTCGGGAAGCACCCTTGTATTCCGACGCTCCCAGAGTTGGCAATATTAGCCGCGCAATCTGCGTTTCCAAGTTTGGGTATTTTGCCTTCGCTGTGTTCTCTGTCAACCTTGCCGCCATTGATGAACAAGCTCTGGGGGTTGCCAAATATCCAGATGCGGTCTCGTCTGTGAGGCGCACCAACGGCTGACGCCGGTATGCAATGCCATTCCGTGTCATACCCGAACGAGGCCATTGCCCCAAGAACTGTTCCCAACCCTCTATCAAGCAAAGCTGCCACGTTCTCCAACAGAACTTTTGGCCGTCCCACCATGCAAAGGGTTCGTATAATATACCAGAACAATCCCGAACGCTCCCCGGTAAGTCCGGCACCTTCTCCAGCGAATGAAACGTCTTGGCAGGGGAAACCCGCTGTAACCAAGTCCACATGCGATTTAAATTTGAAACGGGTAACATCGTTAAATATCTCCACTTCAGGCCAATGCTTTTTTAATACGCGCTGGTTAAATTTTTCAATCTCGCAGAAAGCCACAGTTTCAAAGCCACCAGTGCGCTCTAGGCCGAGGCTGAAACCGCCAATGCCAGAGAACAGGTCGAGGACTTTGAGTTTCATCTATCCCCCCACCGCGACAGGCGGCAGAAACGGCTTTTCGTTCACGCTGGCAAACAGTGCGTCAATGCGTTTAATGCACTGTTCCATCTCATCTCTGACAATCTTCCGGTCGCCACAGTGGTTTTTTGAATACATGACGTTTTCGCGGATAAGTCGCAACGCTTCTACAGCATCCAGCCCCATGCCCGATTGAGGGGCGAGGTCGGCGGGCTGCGCGTCTTGACCCATTAATTCTGCAATGAAAAATCGACCATCCTCAAAATCAAAATGCCCGTCTTCGGTGAGTGCTTGGGCGATGCCTTCAACCTGCTCTCGCTGCCGTTCTTCTTTATCGCCGTGAAACATCGCTCCCCAAACAACATCGGTTAGGTGTTCACTGTCGCCATCTTTAAAAAGATATACGTTGCAGCCATCGCCGCGATAAACGAGTGCCTTCAATTCCATCTTCTCCCCCATGGCGGCGGGGGTGGGTGGGGTGGTCGTCATTTGTACCTCGGAATGTTAATCCAAACTTGCGGTATTACCTTGCGCCGCAAAACTACGCTTTCAAATTCCCCGCCCGTCACGCGCCTGACAAACTGCGGGCGCTTCCATGATCTGCTATGCGCCAAAAATTCACCCGTTCTGGGGGCAGTATTCAGGTGCAGCCATTCAGGTTCGCGGTCTGGCATGTCTTCTAAATCTTCTGCGTCTATCATCCCCCTCACTCCCCCGACTTTTCGCGGATGATGCGGAGGCCGTTTGGCGCTAGTTCCGCAAAGGCGGCTAAGATTTTATCTTCTGTTTCCCAGCGGATATTTGCGGCTTCGACGCACTCGGAAATAAAATCTTGAAACTCATCCACCGTTACCACCGTCACCGTCCGCACCGCTTCGGCCTTCACGCTGTCCTTGCCTTTTTCAAAGCCTGTCAGGTAGGCCAGTGTTAGGTCGTCGTTACCGCGCACCGCTTCGGGGTGGGAGAGGGCGGCGGCTTGTTCGCACATTTCCGCAAACTCTACATTGTTCTCTATCTTCATGGTGTCGGGCGGGACTTTGGCGCGGTGCTGTTGCTCGTAAAAACGGAAACGCTTTCCCGCCAATACCAGAGCATCGCGCATTTTATTAACATGAGCATCACCCCCGCCGCGCTGCGTTTCTTGGGTGGGGCGGTCGGCTCTGTCATTCCAAGCTTTGATAGCTGCACAAATCGCCTCGTCCTTGCCCCGCGCCGTAATCGACAAGACAGCTAGACATTTAACGCAGGAAACTGCTGCGTTCCATTTGTGGCTTATCTCATACGGTGTAACTCTCGCCTTGCCACCACAAAACGGACACGGCTTCAACTCAGTCTTCCCGCATTCGGGGGCGTTATTGGTCATGGGGTATCCTTCGTAAGCTTTCCTGTTTCTTCAAATAATTTGACAGCCTCTTTTACATCGCCATGCCTTGGGCATTTCTCGTCCGTAAGCGCAAACCAGCAGCGGCCAACCGTCACACCATCTCCGGTAACTTCATTGATAGGGCAGTTTTTAACTTTCATCACACACCGCCTTTCTTCACGGCGCGGATGATTGTTTCTATGCATCTGATAAAATTAGGGTCTGTGATATAACCCTGTCCTAATGCGTATTCCATGTAACTAACCGCCTCCCTTTCCTCCTCCGTCATGCGGGGCTGTTCGGGGGTGGTGAGTAACTTCGCGGCCTGATTTGCTAGGTCAATCGCCTTCTCAGGCAGAGACGTAAAACAATGGTGCTCCCCATCGTAATACCGCCATTGTCCTAATTTTGGTGCCATATATTCTGTCAGAATGGCTATATCCTTGCGCAGTTTATCGGTCGGGGTGGGGGAGGTCATGATTGCACCGTCACTTTCGCGCCATTGGCCTGAACAATTATTTCGATACCGTCACCAGTATTAGTAGCCAGTACGCGCACGGCCTCAATCGTGATTTCAATTCCGTTGGCTGTCCAAGGGCTGACTGAAACTTCTGGTCGTTCCGGTGTTTTGACTTGTTGTGCTTGCGGTTTCATCTCTCTATTCCTTCTGCGCTGGCGGCTTTGGGAGGGGCATGAAGTGGGTGGGGTTAATACGTTTGGCTAATTCATCTCCATAACTGTTCTCAAACGAATTAAAGAAAAATCCCTCCTTGGCAAACCATTCCCCGCTGCTTTCTTGATATTCAAATTCGCCTTCATGTTTCTCTGGCTCCCAAATATCGTCATGGGCAGGAACGGTGTATTTTGCGCCGTAATATCCGATGCATCTAGCAACGGAGCCTTTTTTGAAATCTAAATCCTCACCCGGAACGCAAAGCAAGATATGCCTCCCATCCCTCGGCGCATCGGCTATCGGTTGCCACTCTGCGGGGGTTGATGCTTGGGCGGCGCGGATTACCCTGTCAAAAACCAGATCAAAATCGTCTTTCCTCGCAGGGATAGACATGAACAGTTTTTCCCCGTCACAAATTCGGCGCAGATACGTTCTGGCTAAATCAATGTCGGCTTCCAAAGCTGCGGCGCGTTTGTCGGTCATGGCCATACCCCTACGTCTTTACGGTTGCTAAAAACATAGCTTCCTGTTGGAAACATATGCACCGTTCCATTTGGTTCAGTGATGTAAATGTGCTTATCGGTTTCTGATATTTTGCAGCCTTCAAAAATGTAGACCACGCTTGGCTTAATATCGGTCATTTCGGCTCTCCAAGCTTGAAGGACTTCATGGAAATGGTGAACTGGATGGAAACCCCGTCATCACCGCTGAATGCGTCGGTGATTGTTCCGGTCAGCGTCACGGGGATTTCCTTGCCCTTGTCAATTTCTCGCATGACTTTCGAGCGTCCGGTTTTAATGTCGATATAGGCAATGTCACCTGTCAGTTTTACGTTTTTCATCTCAGCTGCATTCCCTCGTTCGTTGCGATCTGCTCGGCCATCTCGTTTACTGCCTCGCAATTACCCTGCTTAAGTCACATCAAGGTGAAGGACCTCAATGACAAGGCTGTGTTCCGTCGTTCTTATGTTGTAGTTATTTTCGACCAGTCCAAGCACGACCTTCGCCAGTTCTTTTCTGACGGCTGCCTCGTACTCTTTCATGGCTTTGAAAACTATATCTTCAGCCTGAGCTGCCATCCCGCTTTCAAGATTAGCTTTGACTATCCGTTCAAAGGACTTTGGTTCAAATAACAAAGTCATATCAAAAAACTCCTTCGTTCATAGCAAGCTGCCCTGTGATTTCAACAGCGCGTTCCAGGAGCGTGCGCTCCACCACCAGGATGAGGCCGCAGCGCTTGACGCCGTTCTTCAGGCTGATGAGGTGCTTGCCGTTGCGGTCGGTGAAGTCGTCGCCATGGCGCACGGTGTTGTACGGGCGCTGCATGAGCCAGCCGGGAAGGCCTTCAATGCTCGAGCGGTTCTTGACGATATAGAAGTCGGGGCTGTCGCCGGTGGTCATGTGGTGGCTCCTTATTGGCCGTACTTGAGATAGAGGCGGTATTGTTTGGTGATGTTGTCGAATGTGCCCTGCGCGCTCCCGTCATAGTTGAGAACCCTGCGTGACGCTACCTTGCAAAGCGCGCGCAAAACGGCCGCGCATAACTCGGGGTCTTTTAAACCGGGCTGCGTGTCGACAATGGAGGTGACAACGCTTTTATAATCGTTGATGAGGAATTCAAGAAACTTCGGCTCACCGCACAAAATCCCGGCGCGCTGCGAATAGGACATGTCCGTCCATTTCTTCGAGGCGGCATCCGGCAGGCGCTGTTGTTCAACGCCTGCCGCCGCTGTACCGGAAGGGGGTTCGTCTTGGGCAAGACAGGGGGTTTCCTCCGGTGCATTCTGTTTCTGTTCCACGATACGCGCGACTCCCACCCATTTGCTGCCCGCCGGCGTTGGCATGCCCAGCATGGCGATAATGCTGTCGCCCGCCTCAATCGGGGCTTCCAGCACGATCTGCACGACGCCGCGCGAGGGGATGGGCTTGAAGTTGGTATAGACAGCCTGGAAAGCGGTGGTCATTTTGGCCTCGTATCAATTTGGTGGGGCATGATGGAATTGAACCACCTGCGCGCTGCGCTTCAAACAGCCGCTCTACCGATGAGCTAATGCCCCGAAATTTGGTGACCGTCTCTCCGGTCTGTCACGCCACTCCTGACGTTTGGTTCCGCTTCAATTACGGGTTTGCTTCCCATGGCATGGCGTCGCCTGCGGGGTGGCCTGCCGGGATGCCGTGGTCATTGTCGCCTTTGTTGACCACGTAGCTACCGACAGAGTTCTGCGCAGCGTATTGGCCTGTTTTGTCATGCTGGATTTTCAGCTTCAGGGTGCCGCAGATGCCGATGAAGTCGCTGGCAAGGATGGTACCGCTTTCGTATTTGCCCTGCAGGCCGCCAGCCACGCAAATCTGGCGCAGCTTGGCGGGGATGCTGTCCATCAGGTAGTCATTGATGGTGCGGGAACGGTCGGCATCGTCGTTGTCGAACAGGCGCAGGGAAAGAACAATCATTTCATTGCCCTTCTTGCTGACGCTGTCCTTCGCTTCGATCACCTCGAAGCTGTATTCTCCTTCCGGCCACAGGTTTTCTTCGGCGATCTGTTTTTCGGTTTTCGGGGTAACGCGCATTGTTTTAGGCTCCTTGCAGGTTGTAGGTTTTTTTGATGTAGGAAATGATGGACGCCACTTTATCGCCGTCCATTTCTTCCCATGTCGTCACGTTGGCGCCGGACAGCCATTTATCGGCCTGGCCTTCCGGCAGTTTGACGAAGTCAATCAGCGCCTTGATTGTTGACAGCTGCTCCGGTGACGCCAGCACAACGGACTTGACGCTCTTTTCAATGACGTCGCGGCCATAGCGCGAGGCGAATTCCTCGTAGGACCACGGGAAAGTCGAAGCATCAGGGAAACCCTGCAGGCGGCTCTTGCGAACCTTGGCCACGCGGTTTGCTCCGTTCTTCGCGATGTTCAAGCACAGGTGAAGCTCATATTCCAGCTTGTCCCATGCGTCGAAAGTCACGCCGATCTCGCTGCGCTCACCCTTGAGGTCGATACCCCATTGCGGCTTTTCATGCGCGATGAGAATGACGTTCATATCAAGGCGTGACAGCCAGCTGATGAGGCGGCGCATGTAAGCGATGGCGGGCTTTTTATCCGCGCCAAATGCATTCTTCTCGCCCAGCTTTTCGGCTTCCTTGGTGATCTCGATGTTGAACAGCTTGGAAATGCTGTCAATCACCACAGTTTTAAAACCGTGTTCTTCCGTCGCCAGCGCCTGGATTTGCTCAATGACGGTGCCGAAATCAAGACTTCCCTGCTCAGGGCCGAAGTACATGCCGCCGGAGTTCTTGAGCTTGTCGGTGTAATGCTCAAGGTCCGCGCCGCCTTCGGTGTCGATGTAATAGACGGAGGGGAAATCAAGGCTTGTCCATGTCTTACCTGCGCCGGGCTTGCCGAAAATCAAAATCTTCGGTTTTGACGGCTCGGCCGTTTTCGGGTCGACGGCTTTCAGCTTGGTGCGTTTGGCTGGGGGCTTTGCGGCCAGTGTCACGCTGTCTGGTGCGTTCATAGTCTTCTCCTTTTGTTGGGCGGTATTTTAAGGCCCGCGCCGTTGCCTATCTGAATTGGGTTACTGGCAATCCTGCATGGCGGACTGGTTATATTTGCAGGCGCGGTCATGCCGCCAGTCGCTTTCAATCACCACGCCGCGGGCGAACAGCGCGCCGAAGACGAGGATGAACGACAGGTAGGCAAGGCCGCCAAGGACGTACTGCCATGCGGGGTAACGGCGCGCGCGGTTGATCGGCGCGGGCTGCGGGGCAGGTGCTGGCGCGGCTGAAGCCTTCACCGCCGGCTGCTCCGCCAGCAGCTTCAGGTGCGTCAATTCGGTGCGGACGGCCAAGGCCTGCGCCGAATACCGGCCGCGCTTGTGGCGTTCGCAAAGCTTCAGCGCGTGTTCCATGCCGTGCATGAAGCCGTCAATGTGCTGGGGTGAGGGGGTCATGGCAGCCTCCGGTTAAATGAATTTGTTGGGTGCGGTTTCGCGGCGCATGTGGCGCTCGTAGGCGTCGCTGTCATTGTCGGCGCCCGCTTCTTCCGGCCCCATGCGCTTGCTGCTGCGGAAGGTCGCCACGGCATCCGCAATGGTGTCGTCAAGGCTTTCAAGGCAGCAAGACAGGTCGAAGCGTTTCAGGGCCTCGTTTACTTTGGGGTCGGTTGAATGCTCGATCTTGCGATAATCCTCGTTGGCCTGCGCGATGGTCGCCGCATAGTCGACGCGGAGACGGTCAAGGCGCTGCTTGAGGTCATGCAGGGCGCACTGCAGGCCTTGGGCCTGTTCTGCGCTGTGACGCTCCGGTGCGGTGAAAGTGTTCTCAATGCTCCGCAGCATATCGGCGTAGGCCTGATAAGCGGGGTTGTGAAGGTCGTTCGAATTTTTTTTCATTTGTCTTGCCCATTTAGGTGGTTACAAGACAAGTAAAACACATCCAGATGTGATGGGCAACAACAAAACAACAAACAGATGTTATTTTTTATTTACGGGGAATTTCAATGGGTCGTGGGTTTGATTCTCGCCATTGCAATAAAGGCCCCTTAGGCGTAAGCATGCCCCATGGAAGATTTCTTTACTCATTTGGGCGAGCGGTTTGTTGATGACCTCGCGCAGCGGTTTGATGTACGCTTGATTATAGCGGGCATGCTGTTTGTTTTTACCCTTGGGGCGCTTAAGTATCTTAAGTCAGAAAAGCTGCAAATCTGGATTTTCTCGACTGGCGCAACTATCGCCGTCTCGTTCATTTACATCGCCGAATCATTGCCTTCGCGTATATTGCAGGCACTTTCTGCTCTGTTCTTCGTTGGTGCCAATGTGATCGGCTTTATCTCGCCTGCTTGGAAAAAACGTAGATCAAACAAGGGGAAGCGGGCAAAAGGGGTTACCAAATTGCGCAGACCTTAAGATTCTGTTAAATTAACTATGTGATTATTAAGATTGGGGAGGCTTAAATGTTTTTAGAATTTGTTTTGATGTTTATGGCTGCGACCTTGGTCTGGAGCGCGCTAGAGCTTTATTTCGCTAATTTCGAAGAAGCTTATGACGATAAGTTTTTTGAGACCATTGAAGGATGCGGAAAACTAAGCCGCGCCGACGAAGATTTTCGCGCATTTTTGCTGGATAACTTTAATAAAGATTTGGGCGCGGTTTTACTTGTCGTGATGCTGTTGCGTCTTCCTCACCATGTCTGGCAGCTGTTGTCTGGCACGAACAAACCGCCAAAGGGAAATAGGGTGCTAGGAGAGGCTGCGTTCTTCTGGTCAATGAGCCATTTTAGCAGATCGCCATTCATTGCGATCATCGCTGGGGCCGTGCTGTCCTTCTACAAACTCATCACGGTAATCAAAGGAAGAGCGCCGGCAGAAGTGCTGGATAAAAAGGGCGATAGCGCTGAGTTGTACGAAACAAATATCATAGTCATGGAGCGCTGCCACCAAAAAGCAGCCTGACGCAAAAAGTTCAAAAAATCCGCCTCTCTTCACCGGGAGGCGGATTTTTTTATTTCTTCGCTGAAATTGCCCGGCCCATTGCCTTGATGACTTCACCGGTGGACGTCGGGAAGGGAATAATCTCGGTGCAAATCTCGTTAAACAGCACATGCACATTCTTGCTGTCGTCTGTATCAATCGCAAAAATGAAAACCGTCTGGGGGTAAAGCTGTGACTTCGCCCCCTTCGCGCCTTCGATCTTATAACCGTTGATCGAAGTGAATGCCGCAGGCGTGGATTTTGATGTGGACGCCTTGGCGTCCATCCGGAGGGAGTTGAGGACCTGGTAGGACGCCATCTCAACGAGATGGACAAGCTGTTCCTGTTTGGCCAGCGAGGCATTCTTTGCTGCGTCTTCAGTGCGTTTATCTTCATTCAGCTTGTTAATGTGAGCGGCAATCGATTTTAGTGCTTCTTCCATTATTATTCTCCAACTGTTTCATCGTGGCGTGTTTTCAACTTCAAGCACACATAAAAGAACGGCACTGCCATCAGGCATGCCACGGGCACCGTCACCAGCGCCGTGCCAATGTCGCCATGCTTGACGTCGTCATACAGCACCCAAAGCGGCACGGCGATGCTGAAGAAGCCCCAGCCCGCAAAGGCGGCCATCCGCAGCCCTTTGTAGACGGGCGGAAAGTTGCACAGGTAAAGCACGATGCAGAGCCCGGCAATGCCGGCGATCATGGTTTCCATGTTAATAGCAGGTCGTGGTTGCGCTGTTATAGCCGCCGAAGGTATTGCAGGTCACGGGGCGATGCGCGTTGAAATAATTCTGCTGCTGGATTTGCTGTTGCTGCATGCTGTTTGACAGGTCAAGCCATGCTGCCTGACGGCGCGCGCGGGCGGCTTCCATCATCTGCACATTCGATGCATAGAAGGTCGAATAGTTCTTTTCATAGCATGATTTATATTTTGAGCCGGTTTCTTTGTAATGCAAATCATTGGCGCAAAGCTGATGCGCCTGGTTCTGGGCGATGAGTTCAGGAGATGCGGCGGGGCCTCCTTGAGCGCAGGCAGAAAGCAGTAAGCAAAGCAGGAAGGGAATGAGTTTTTTCATGTAAAGAGCCTCAAACAATTATTTATAGTTACTTCTCATGAAGTACCCCAACCACGGGGAGGATGCGTTTAATTTCCGATTTCTTGAATTTAAGCCGCTTTTGCGGGTTCATTTGCTCGAAAAAATAGTGGTCGCCTTCAAGGCCGATATAGGTCTTGAGATACGCGCCGCCGTCAAGCAGCTCGATGACCACGTCACGCCCTTTGATGGGCGGCTTTCTAGTATGAACAAAAACTATAAAGCCGGGCATATAGCGGGGTGACATGCTTTCGCCGCTGATCAGCAGGCCGAAGGCGTCCTTGTCCTCGCGCTGGCTGGGCAGGGGCATGACCCAATCAACGGGGGTGTCTTCGGTGTTGACGGCATATTTCTCGCCGTCCTGGGCGTCGACAACCCCCCAGATGGGGATTTTACGTTCTGTTCGGCGGGAGGGCTGATCATGTAACCCGTCGAAAGTGGTGATTATATTGTTGTTTATTAGGCGGGGCCGCCAGAACTCGTCGACGCTCATGCCAATGGCGCCGGCAAGCTTTTCCAGCGTCTTCAGGCCGAAATCGTCCGAATGACCGTTCAAGAAGTTGTAGATGACGTTGGGGCTGATCTCAGCCTTGCGGGCCCATGTTGCGGGTTTTAAGCCGTACTGGTCCATCAAGTTCTGGAAGCGCTGTCGTTTAAGCTCTGAATTCATACGGTAATTCTCAACATCCATGGGTGAATAAGCAATAACAGCCATTTCACATTTAGATGCTTGAAATACACATCCGCATGTGATAATTCTGTTATCCATGAGTCAAGTTTTACGCATCATCAAAAACGCACGACGCTTCGCAGCCCTGCAAGGCTGGTCGAAGGCACGTTTGTCGAGGGAGGCAGAGCTGCATTCAAACACGCTGCGCTCCCTCGATCACGAAAATTTTAATCCTTGTGCTTTAACCCTCATCAAAATCGAGCGCTTCCTTAAGGCGCATGCTCATCGGCTTCAGAAGAAGGTGCCCTAATCATGGCACAGCATTCTTTGGAAGTGTCCGAAAAGATTTCCCGAAACTCCAAAGCTTTTTTGGAAACGCTGCTGCCGCGCTATGCGGGGGAAAAGCGTGACGACTGGTTCAAGCGTTTGGCCGCCGGGCTGCAGATTGCGCCGCGCCGCCTGAAATCTCTTTACTACGACCCACGCTGCAAGATGTGGGCGGAAGAACTGGAGCAAATCCAGCAGCGACAAGGGGTCATTATACGGCAACAAATCAAAGAGCTGCGGGCGCGTGAAGCTGCCCTTAGCAGCCGTCTAAATATCATCGGGGAAGCACATGAAACACATTCTGAAACTCGCCGCAGCCGCGGTGCTGCACCTGCTCGCGCGCCTGCTGGTGCATACGGGCAAACTGGGTATGTGGCTGGCTGAAAAGCTGGTCGACCTCGCCGATCACATTTCCAAGGGCTGAGAACATGCCCCGCAATCCGGCAAAATTGCCAGGCTATTCGGAATTAGCCCTGCAACGCGCAGTCGTGCGCCATTTCCGCGAGCTTGAACAGCGCGTCGGCGGCTTCACGTTCTTCCACGTGCCCAACGGCGGCAAGCGCAGCAAGACCGAAGGCATGCGCCTAAAGGCCATGGGCGTTCTGGCAGGTGTGCATGACCTCTGGTTCCTGCTGCTGGACAGCCGCGTGGTGATGATTGAGCTGAAGACCGACACTGGCGACCTGATCGCCTCGCAGAAGGCCTTCCACGCAACCGCCACCAAGTTGATGGCATGGCATCACACCGTCTCTGCCGCCACGCCTGCGGCCGCCGTGCATGCCTGCTGCGACATCCTCAAGCGGTACGGGGTGCATGCATGAGCCGCGATTATAAACGCAAGGGCCTGTCAGGTGGCGGCGTCGTCGCTATCAACCTTACCCGCAAGCGCATGAAGAAGGCGGCCGCCGTGCCTGTTATTGCGCATCTGCCGGCGCAGGACAGCCGCTGCGGCACGTATGCCCTTATCAACGCCGGCGATGCAGCCGGAACGCCTGCCTGCAAGAAGTGCGGCTTATACCATGTGGTGACGCCGTGAAAATAAATTTCTTCTCCCTCCATATCGGTGACTTCCTCGGCGGTGTTCTGCACATGGATGCGCAGGAGGTTGGTGCCTACACGATGCTGGTCGTCGCGCATTACCAGATCGGCGAACAGGGGCTGCCGGACGATGACAAAAAGCTGGCCAGAATTGCCCGCTGCGGTCTCAAACAATGGCTGCGTATCAAACCCACGGTTTTGGAGAAATTTACCCTAACTAATGGTTTTTGGTGCAACTCGAATGTAATCGACGCAATCCGCCAGATGCAGGTGAAATCTGCCGACGCGAAAGCCAAGTCATTGAAAAGATGGGAAGGCACTGATGCTGCGGCATTGCCGGAGCAAAGCCATGGCAATCCTAGCCATAAGCCAGAAGCCATAAGCCAAGAAGAAGAAAGAATAAAAACCACTCCTACGGAGTGTGAAAAAAAGAAAGAAGAAGCGCCGCCTGACGGCAGCGCCCCCGCGCCCGCCAAGCTTCCCAGAGCGACGAGGCTGGAAGCTTTCCTCGAGCGCGAAGGCACGGAGCTGACGGCGAGGGCATGGGGCGACTGGGCATTCGAGACGCTGGCATTCACGCCGGACGAGATCAGCTGGAACATGAAAAAAATGCGCGACTGGGCGAAATCCCAGTCCGGCGGCAAGGGCGTCAAGGCTGACTGGTTCGCCACATGGCGGAACTGGTGCAGGCGGGTACACGAGGAAAACAAACGCAAGGAGGAACTGAATGGACTATACGCGAACAAACGAGGGCGTTGAACACAAGCCCGAGAGGACGCCGGCAGACCAGCTGCGCTACCTCGAGCGCATCAGCGACTTCAAGGCGGAGGACTGGCACTTCAAGCTTTTGCAACAGGGCATCGACGCCCAGCACGTGAAAAGCTTCTTCGGCAACGCAATCCTGAAAGGCGGCACCCTTTGGTTCAACGGCAGCTCCAAGAACGGCATCTTCTGCTACGACTGGGTAAAGCAGAAATTCCTGATGGAAATGCAGCGCGCGCTTGGCGATATCAACCTCGCCCTGGCCGTGGACCGCGTCATCGTCAAGCAGTTCAGCCTTGTGCCGCCGAAGCGCACCGTGACACCCCAGACGAAGCAGACGGTGGCGCAGGTCTGCGGAAAGCTGGTCGCAGGCCTCTGATGGCAAAATGCCCCCCGCGCGGAATGCTTGGGAATATCGCCGGTGTGGGCCTGCCGCCTGATGGCAAGATGCGGACGCCGGAACAGGCGCTGTGGCATGCGGTGCTGATACAGGGGCTGAAGGATGCCCGCGACGGCGTCCACTTCGACAAGGAAGACTTCGAGATCATTTGCGCGGCTGCCGATGTGGATGCGGATTACGTGTTGAGGAAATTCAGGGAGGCGAACCCGCAGCTATGAGCGAGGATAAGCTGTCAGCAAAGGAGGAAATATTCGTGCAGGAGTACCTGCTCGACTTCAATGCCACGCAGGCAGCCATGCGCGCGGGTTACACGGATAAACCGGAGAATGCGCGTTCACAAGGGTATTTTCTTCTGACAAAAGCCCACGTTTCGCGGGCAGTACGGGCGGGAATTCAGGAGCGCGTAGATGCGCTGAAAATAGACGCAAACGACATTCTGCTGCGCGCGCTGAAAGTCTATGAACGCTCCATGCAAGGCGAGCCTGTGCTGAAATGGAACCCCGACACGATGAGCATGGAACACAGCGGCGAATGGATGTTCGACAGCAAGGGCGCGACAAAAGCGCTCGAGCTTATCGGCAAGCTGCTGGGCGCGTTCATGAAGCCAGACAAGGACGGCGACAAGCAGCCGTTCAACATCATCATCAACACGCAACCGGGCCAGCGCGGCATGACGATCGAGAACCAGCCGGAGAAGGGGCTGCCGATGATTAACACGAAGGTGAAGGAATGATCGAGCGCGACTACTGGAAATGCCCGATCGCGGAGCGCTACTGGCAGGCGAAGCTGAACCGCGTGACGACGTTGTACATGGCGACGATTTACCGAAGGGCCTGCAATGATAACAACAAAAACATTCAGGAAAACGGCGGTTAAATGGGCACCCAAAACGAGACCAAAAAGCGGGAAATGCTCAAGGCCTTCAAACGACAGCGCGGGCTGTGCTGGATTTGCGAGAAGCCTATGAACATGCAGTTTCAAGACCTGAACAATCAGGAGCGGGCCACGGCTGACCATGTCATTCCAAAATCCATGGGCGGCTGGGTGCGCGGAAATATCAAGGCCGCGCATGCAAAGTGCAATTCAAATCGCGGTAACAAGTACCACGGCGGAACTGTGCCGATCTTCGGCGACGTTCTGGGCAAGGAAAACCTATGAACCAAGGCTTCGAATACTTCCCTCCCGGCCCTGTTGGCGCGGCATTCCTGAACAGCGATGCCTTCATTCGTGGCATCCGCGGGCCTGTGGGCTCCGGCAAGTCGACGGTCTGCATCATGGACATGATACGCACCGCCAACATGCAGCCGCTGGTCAATGGCCGCCGGAAGTATCGCGCCGTGGTTATCCGCAACACCTACGGCGAGCTTGAGACGACGACGATCAAGAGCTTTCACATGTGGATACCGCGGGAGCTGGGGCGGTTTGTGAAAACCTCGCCCATCGAGCACAAGATCGAGATGCCGGACGGGCTTGGCAACATCATCGACATGGAGTTCCTGTTCCTGGCGCTAGACCGGCCGGAGCATACGCGCAAGCTGCTGTCGCTCGAGGTCACCCAAGGCTGGATAAACGAGGCGCGCGAAGTGCCGAAGGCCGTTCTTGACCACCTGACGGCGCGTGTGGGGCGTTATCCATCCGCCAAGGACGGCGGCGCGGTGCGGGCGGGCGTGATCATGGACACCAACTCCCCCGATGCGGACCACTGGTGGGCGAAGCTGTCCGACATGAGCGATGCGGAGGCTCAAGCAGAGGTGAAAGCGCTTGAAACGGAGCTGCGCGAAATGGGAGCGCTGCCCGATGGCCAGCCGCTGATCGAGTTCATGACCCAGCCGCCAGCCGAAGGAGCCGACGGCAAGCAGAACCCCGATGCCGAGAACCTGTCGATGCTGCCGCCGGGCTACTACGTCAAGGCGAAAGCTGGCAAGTCGCAGGACTGGATTAAGGTCTATGTGCGCAACGAATACGGATTTGTCATGGATGGCAAGGCGGTGTTCCCCGAATACCGCGACAACCTGCACGTGATGAAGCTGCGGTTCGACCCCATGCTATCGCTGCACATCGGCATGGACTTTGGCCTGACGCCCGCCGCCGTATTCATGCAGCGCAGCCCCATGGGGCAGGTGCGGGTGCTGTCGGAAGTTGTGGCAACGCGTCTTGGCATCAAGGCCTTTGCGCGGGAGCTGAAGGCGCACCTTGCAGAGCATTACCCTGATGCGCGGATTGGCACGATCACCGGCGACCCTGCGGGCATGGCAGGCATGGCTGATGATGCCGAGAAGACCGTGTTCACCGTTCTGGAAAGCGAGGGCATGAAAGCCCTGCCAGCCTCCACCAACGACTTCCAGATCAGGCGCGAGGCGGTGGCAACGCCCATGACGCTGATCATCGACGGCGCGCCGGGCCTGCTGATTGATACCGGATGCCGCAACCTGCGCAAAGGTCTTGCGGGCGGCTACCATTACCGCCGGTTGAAGGTTTCCGGTGACGAGCGCTTCGAGGACAAGCCGTACAAAAGCGCCACCAGCCACGTAGCGGAGGCGCTGCAATACGGCTGCCTTGGGCTTGGCATCGGCAAGGAAGTGCTGCGGAAGCCCGGCGCTGTGGCGGGCAGGGCTGGGCGGCAATCGCATGCCGTCATGGAGTTTGGCGAGTAGGTGCCCTTGCGTTCGTTTTGCCCCGTGTAATGCTTTTCACATGGAGGGCTGACATGGCCGTTGTTTCAAGTCTCTTTGGCGCTAAGTCGCCCTCGATCAAGCCCGCACCGCTGGCAGCCACGACCGATGCAGCCCGCATGGCTGCCGAAACCGACCTTATCGCCAACCGACGCCGCGGCGCGCTTGCCAACGTGTTCGCCCCTTCCGGCAACAGCGACCAGCTGGGCCAGTCGACACAGGAAACCACCTTAAGCCGCAGACTGGGGAGTTAATCCATGGCCTTCAATTCCGTCAAAACCGTCCAGATTGCCTGCACGACCAGCGCATCCGGCAACATCACTCTGCCCATTCCTTCCGGCAGCGTCGACCTGAAGGGCTGGTATTACCGCGCATGGTCTGACGCAGGCGCAGTTATTTACAAGTTCAACGGCACCGCCGACAAGACGATCACCGCAGGCGCGCTTGCTGACGGCAACCTTCCTGCCCAGCAGTTTTACGGTGAAAGCCAGCAGCTTCCGGCAGGCGCGACCACCGTTTCGGCGCAGGCCTTGACCGGCACACCCAACTTCTTCCTTGAAATCGGCCAGCTCATCGCGGGGTAACCTAGCCTATGGATACGCGCTGCCGCGAAATCCTCGACCTGCACGAAAAGATGGTTGCCAAACGCCGGTTCTATGAGCCGATGTGGCAGGAGATTGCCGAACGCGTCCTTCCCGACAGCGCCATGTTCACCGGCACGAAAAGCCCCGGCAGCAAACGCACCCAGAAGATGTTCGATGCCACGGCACCGCTTGCCCTGTCACGCTATGGCGCGGCCATGGAAAGCATGCTGACGCCGCGCACCCAGCGCTGGCACGGTCTCCGCCACCGCATAGAGGAACTGAACGAAGACCCCGACGTGCAGGAATACTACGAGGAAGTGACGGATATCCTGTTCACCCTCCGCTATGCGCCTGCCGCCAACTTTGCCAGCCAGGCGCATGAGTGCTACCTGTCCAACGGCGCATATGGCACCGGCGCGATGTTCACGGATGACATGCTGGGCGAGGGTCTGCGCTATCGCTCCCTGCACCTGTCGGAAGTGTTCCTTGCCGAGAACTTTGCAGGCATCATCGACCTTGTCGACCGCGTGTTCACCTTTACCGCACGGCAGGCCGCGCAACGCTTTGGCGAGGATTCCCTGCCCGACGTCATCAAGCGCGCCATTACCAAAGACCCGCTGCAGGAGTTTCGCTTCCTGCATTGCGTCAAGCCGAATGAAGATTACAAGCCGGGCAGCTACGGGCAGAACAGCCTGCGGTTTGAAAGCACCTACCTGTGCATGGACGAGGCAAAGATTGTCCGTGATGGCAAAGGCTACCGCACCTTCCCCTATGCCATTTCCCGCAACATGACCATGCCCGGCGAGATTTACGGCCGCGGCCCTGCATCGCTCGTCCTGCCGGATATCAAGCAGCTGAACGAGTTCGAGAAGGTTATGCTGCGTCAAGGTCACCTTGCCGTGGATCCACCCATCCTGATGCAGGAAGACGGCAGCCTGACCGGCTTCAACATGCAGCCCGGCGCGCTGATCTGGGGCGGCGTGAGCGCGGACGGCGACCAGCTGGCGCACCCGTTCAAGACAGATGCCCGCCTTGATGTGGGCTTTGACATGCTCGAGCAGAAGCGCAAGGTCATCAACGACGCCTTCCTTGTGACGCTGTTCCAGATTTTGGTGGATGCTCCCGCCATGACCGCGACGGAAGCCATGCTCCGCGCGCAGGAAAAAGGCCAGCTGCTGGCCCCCACCATGGGCCGCCAGCAATCTGAATTCCTTGGGCCGCTGATTGCCCGCGAAATTGACATACTTGAAGCCGCCGGCGCACTTCCCCCGCCGCCGGCTATTTTACAGCACCATGGCCTGATGTTTGACGTTGAATACGTCAGCCCCCTCAACCGCGCCCAGATGGCGGAAGAAGGCGTGGCGATCAGCCGCACCATGGAGATTGCAGGCGCGATTGCCCAGTTCGACAAGCGCGTGGTCAAGATGCTGAAGGGACCCGAAATGCTGCGCGAGGCGGGCAAGATCAACGGCCTCAAATCCAGCCTGCTTATGTCCAAGTCCGAAATGGAAGACCTCGACAAGCAGGAGCAGGAGCAGGATGCGGCACAGACCGCACTTGCAGCCGCCCCCGTTGCAGGTGAGGCCGCCAAGAACTTCGCCCAGGCGCAGGCCATTGCAGCGGCAAGCCCGTCGCAGCAGGCACCGCTGATTATGCCAAGGTAGCATGAATAAATTTATCAAACTGATCGAGCGCAAACTGCGCGTCCGCCGCGTGTTCAAGCAGATGTTCCTCGACCTGCACGGGCGGCCGACCGCTGACGGCATGATTGCCCTGCGCGACCTTGCCGATTTTTGCTATGCGAACAAGCCCTGCCCGAAGGTGAACCCGAAGTCCGGCATCATTGACCCCATCGCCATGGGCATCGCTGAAGGCCGCCGCGAGGTTTACCTGAAGATCTGCGATTACCTCAACGTGGACGAGCGCACCGTGACACGTCTATTGACACAAGCCTATGAACAACAGGAGCAACAGGAATGACCGAAGCCGCAACCGCAGCCCCGAACACCGCAACCGCACCGGCAGTCGCCGCCGCAGCCACTGCTACGGCAACCGCAGCGCCCGCAGCCAACACGGCACCCGCTAGTACCGAAGGCTTCACAGTGCCCGCAGACCTCGTGGAATGGGGCAGCACCAAGGGCTACCAGTCCGCCGACCTGCAGCGCATTGCCGCAGACCCGCAGGGCTACAAGCTGCTGACCAGCTACCGCGAGGCTGAAAAGCACCTGGGCACCCTTCAGGGCGCCGACAAGCTTGTGCTGCCGAAAGAAGGCGCAGATGCCGCCGCATGGGATGCTGTTTATACCAAGCTGGGCAAGCCCGCGACACCGGACCAGTACAAGATTGAAATTCCGCAAGGTGGTGACAGCGGCTTTGCGCTTGAGGCCGGCAAGTGGTTCCACGAGGCGGGCATGAACCAGAAGCAGGCCGATATTCTGGCCAAGCAATGGAACGGCTATGCGCAGGCATTTGCCGAAAAAGAAAATGCCCGCGTTGCGACAGAGGCTGCCGAACAAGTGACCGCCGTCACCAAGGAATGGGGCGCAAACGCCAAGCTGAACGGCGAACTTGCCACCCGTGGCGTCAACCTGATGGGCAAAGAGTTGGGCCTGAGTGCCGACCGTATTAACGAAATCAAGAACGGCGACAAAGTCACCCTTTCTGCCGGGGAGTTCCTGAAGCTGTCGCGCCTCATGGGCGACCTTGGCAAGACGACAGGTGACACGTTTGAAGGCGCGGATACAGGCGGGGGTGGTGGCGGCGGTGCCGGCATGTCGCCGGAACAGGCGCAATCCAGGCTGAACCTTCTGCAGAACGACAGGGCATTCTACCTCCGCCTGCAAAACAAGGATGCGGCCGCCATCAAGGAGCGCGAAGACCTTATCCGCATCGTGGCGGGCGGAAAGTAACCGCCGCCCCCTTGCGTTCGTTCAATCGCATGCAATCATAAAATCAAGCCTCGCGGAACAAGCGGGTGCGGGAGATGCCATTCCATGGCCTGCCGCTTCCTGCCGAAGGTCAAGCTTCCGGCCCCTTCATCCTTCCGCAGCTGTCCGGCCCCTGCGTCACGTGGGTCAAGCCATAGAAAAAATCGGTCCCTTTTAACCCTTTTTCATGGAGCTTGACAATCATGTCACTCAATATCCCGCAGCACTACATCCTGCAATACCTCTGCGATGCGCAGCAGGCCTACCAATTCAAAGGCGGCAAGCTTTCTCCGCTCGTCCAGTCGAACAACCACATGGGCGAGGGCGCGAGCCCGGCCGACTTTGTGGGCCCGACGCAGGCAAACATCAACCCCGGCCGCCTTGCACCGACGCCGACGAACAACGCCGCCGTCACCCGCCGCTGGGTTTACCCCAACTACTTCGACCACGCGTTCCAGATCGCCAAGCAGGACGTCACCCGCGTCTTCAACGGCGGCAACCTGCAAAGCCAGTACGCGCAAAGCCAGGGCATGGCGATGGGCCGTCTTCGTGACGACCTCATCCTGTCGGCAGCCTTCGCCTCCTCGATCACCGGCAAAAACGGCGGTACCTCGACCCCGCTGCCGTCCGGCCAGATCGTCGCGCCGAACTACAAATCCTCGGCCAACACCGGCCTGACCATCGCCAAACTCATCCGCGGCAAGAAACTGCTGCAGGCTGCCGGCGTGGATATCGCCACGGCAAAGCTGATCTCCGTCATCAACTCCGATGACCACGAGTTCCTGCTAAACCAGATCGAAATCCGCTCCAAGGACTACAACGACAAGGCGGTCCTGGTCGACGGCATGGTGCAAAGCTACCTCGGCGTCAACTTCGTCCACATGGAATACACCGACGCGACCAACTATCCGCTGTCGGCGGCTGCAAACGTCAACGGCGGCACCCGCTACGTGCCCCTGTTCGACGCTTCCTCCATGTACTGGGGCAACTGGCGCAACGTGGAAACCGACGTCGCAGAGCGTAAAGACCTCTCCAACGCGGTCCAGCTCTATGCCTTTGCCGAAGGCGGCGCAACCCGCCTGCAGGAAACCGGCATGGTCCGCATCGACTGCGTCTAATCGTAACCGTCCTTTAAGGAGAACGTCTCATGACCACGACTTCCGCCATCCCCTACAACGGTTATGCCAGCACCCCGATTGCGCTGCCGACCGCCGACAACGCCTACGGCTCCAAAGTGCAGGTTTATCACGCTTCTTTCGTGATGGCCGCGCAAGCCGCCGGCGACACCATCAAGCTGATGAAGCTGCCCAAGGGCTGCGTTCCCCTGTTTGGCATCATCAACACGGACGCCACGATGGGCGCGTCTGCCACCGTCGCCATCGGTATTTCCGGCACCACCGGCAAATACCGCGCGGCGGCTGTCAAGACGGCAACCACGCCGGAAGTGTTCATGGTTTCGACCGCGAACCACACGGCGGGCGTCTGCACCCCGCTTGCGTCTGAAGAAGAAATCCTCCTCACGATTGCCGTTGCCGCTCTCCCCGGCGCGGGCAACGTGACCGTCGATTTCTACGTCGCATCGCTCTAATAACCGAAGCGAAGGGGCGGGGATAAAATCCCGCCCCGAAGCTTCCTGACAGGGAGTTCTTTACATGGCCACAATCACTTTCTCCTGCGACCGCAACGCCAGCATGGACGGCTCGTCCGTCGGCCTCACGGAAACCAACGCTTCCGGCGCCACCATGACCAAGGGCATCGAATTGAACGTCGACCTCGCCAAGGTCACGTCAAAGCAGGAAATCCTCGAAAGCCTCGACAAGCTCGCCAAGCTCATCATCGAAAGCGTCAATCTGGCGGGTTAACGCGCCTTTATAGGGGTTAACCAGTGGCATCAAACGCTGATATCGCAAACAGGGCGCTGCAGAAGCTGGGCGAGGAGGCCGTTGCCTCCATCTTCCCGCCTGACAATTCCAAGGCCGCCCGCGCCATCAACAAGTGCTATGCCATCCTGCGCGACAATGAACTGCGCGCGCACACATGGAATTTCGCCAAGGCCCGCACGACACTGCCCGCGCTGTCCGTCACCCCGTCTTTCGGCTTCCTTTACCAGTACCAGCTGCCGGCAGATTGCCTGCGCATCCTTGTTGTCGGCAATGCCCGCCAGTCTCTCGGGCTTGATGTTTACCGCACTGGCCTTGAGGCCCTGTATAAGGTCGAAGGCCGCAAAATCCTCACCAACCTTGCAGCGCCCCTGCCGCTCGAATACATCACACAAGTGACGGACGAGACGCTGTTCGACAGCAATTTTGTGGAGGCCTTTGCCTGCAAGATTGCCATGGAAACGGCCTTCCAGATTACCCAGAACGACAACAAGAAGGAAAGCCTGCGCAGGGATTACCGCCGCGCCATCCGAGAGGCTTTGCTGTCCAACGCCATAGAGGAACCGCCGGAAGGGCTTGCTGACGACGCCTTCTCCCTGGCGCGTCTGTAACATGAGCAAGGCGACACCGATCAAGGTCAGCTTCAACGCTGGCGAACTGTCGCCATTGCTGGACGGCCGCACCGATCAGGCCAAATATTTTAACGGCTGCTCCCTGCTGGAAAACTTCCTGCCGACCGTGCAGGGGCCGCTGATCCGCCGGGGCGGGACGTATTTCACCGCCGAAGTTAAAGACAGCTCCGCGCGTACATGGCTGCGCCGTTTCCAGTTCAACGTAACGCAAAGCTACCAGCTGGAATTTGGCGATAGATATATCCGACTTTACACCAACCGCGGCATCGTGCAGCAGGGCATCCCCGCAGCTTACAGCGGCGCAACCAACTATGTGCCGGGCAACATGGTGACCAGCGGCGGCAGCGTTTATTATTGCATCGCTGCAATCTCCGGCACCGTGCCGCCCAATGCCACCTATTGGTATCTTGAGCCAGCATCCGGCGTCTATGAAATACCGACGCCCTACCTTGTGGCCGACCTCACCGACAGCGACGGAAATTTCAAGCTGACTTTCGAGCAGTCCGGCGACGTGCTTTACATGTTCCATCCCTCCTACCAGACGCGGAAACTATCGCGCCTTGGCAATACGAACTGGGTGGTTTCCACCGTCTCGCTAACAAATGGCCCCTTCAAGGACACCAACACCGACGCCACCAGCCTTGTTTACGCCTCCGGCATCTTCAGCACCACCGTGACGGGCGCGGCGAACAACGGGGCAGGGCTTATCCGCCTGACCGTGGCAAGCTCCGCCGGTATTTCGACGGGCAATCAGGCGATCGTCAAGGGCATCACCGGCACGGTTGAGGCGAACGGGCAATGGCCTGTCACGGTCATTGACGCAACCCATATCGACCTGCAGAACAGCGCCTTTGTTAACGCCTATACCGCTGGCGGCACCGTCGACGGCTCGATTGGTTGCGCGGTCACGCTCAACGCTGACCTGCCCATATTCCAGGCCAACCACGTTGGCAGCCTGTTCTATATCGAAAAGAACATCAGCGACACGCAGCAGCAGTGGGAAAGCGGCAAGGCGATCACCACGGGCGACCAGCGGCGCTATGGCAATAATAGTTACATCGCCATGAACACTGTGGCGGCGGCCGCAGCGGGCAGCGTGGCACCGACGCACACCGTTGGCACCGCGACGGACGGCAACGCTGGCGTGAAATGGCTGTATGTCGACAGCGGCTATGGTCTTGTGCAGCTGACAGGCTACACCAGCGCCACGCAGATGACGGGAACCATCGTCAGCAATATCCCTGCCGGCGCCAAGGGTACAGCAAACAAAACATACCTCTGGGCGCATAGTCTTTTTTCCACCGTTGAAGGCTGGGCTGAAATGGGCGCGCTTGCCCGCGGCCGCCTGTCACTGGTCAAGGGCATCCGGCAGGCCTTCTCCGTCTCCGGCGATTACGAGAATTTCGCCCGCAAGATCGGCGGCAGCGTGACACCGGACGCCGCAATCATCATTCCGCTGCCGGATACCAACCCCGTGCGGTGGATACGTGAAGGCAACGACGTCATCATCGGCACCGCAGGCAAGGAAATCGCCGTGGGCGAGGTGACGACCACGCAGGTTTTCGGCCCCTCCAACGTCAAGGCGCGCCGCCAGACGACCTATGGCAGCCGCCTTGTGGAACCGGTTGAAGTTGGCGATGCCGTCATTTTCGTGACCCGCTCCGGCCAGAAGCTGCGCGAAGTGCGCTATTCCTACGAGAGCAACAGTTATGTTTCCTCCGACCTCACCACGCTGTCCGAACATATCGCCCGCGCCGGACTGTCGCAGATTTGCTGGCAGCCGGAACCCTATGGGATTGTCTGGGGCTGCACCACGGACGGTCAGCTGGTGGGCTTTACCTATAACCGCGAGCAGGACGTGCTGGCATGGCACCGCCACCCTATCGGCGGCAGCGGCATTGTTGAAAGCGTCTCCTGCATCCCGAGCCCCGACGGCAAGCGCGATGACCTGTGGCTGATCGTTCGCCGCACCATCAACGGCGTGACGAAACGCTATGTCGAATACATGGTGGCGGAGTTTACCGGCGACGATACAACGATTTCGGATGCCTTTTACGTGGACTGCGGCCTGACGTATTCAGGCGCGTCAACGTCCACCATCAGCGGCCTGACGCACCTTGCCGGAAAAACGGTTGATATTCTCGCCAATGGCGGCGTCCATCCGCAGAAGACCGTCAGCGTTGGCGGCACCCTGACGCTGGATTACGCCGTGACCAAGGCCCAAATCGGCCTGCCCGCGCCTGCCAAGCTGCGCACCATGCGCCTCGATGCCGGCAGCCCGCTTGGCACTGCGCAGGGCAAGGTCAAGCGCATCACGCGCATTATCATGCGGTTCCTGAAAACGCTTGGCGGCAAGTTTGGCCCCACGACCGCGCCGACCGACGAAATTCAATACAGGAACGTGGGCGACAACATGGACACGCCCGTGCCGCTGTTCTCCGGCGACAAGAACGCGCTGTTCTCCGGCGGTCATGAAACGGAAGGCTACGTCAACATCGTCAACGACAGCCCTGTGCCCATGACAATCATCACCATCGTGACGGATTTGAACACCAATGAATATTAAAGCGGTCATGCTGGAACAGGAACATCTTGACGAGCTGGCGCCGAAGCTTCAGCCCAACCAGCGCGGCAGCATGCCGGAAAGGTTTGCCGATCTTGCGCGCGCTGCGGGACCCGCAGTGGCGTTTATTGCGGAAGGCGAAGTTATCGCGGCCGGCGGCCTTATCGACACGATCGGCACGGGCAGGGCGGTTATCTGGGTCATGATTGCCGGCAACACAAAGCGGCATTTTCTCAGCCTGTTCATGAAATGCCACCGGATGCTGGCTTTTTACCCCCGCCGCCGCCTTGAAGCGCATATCGACCCGCTTTGGCCGGAGGCGCGCCGCCTGGTTAAGCTGATGGGTTTCAAGTGTGAAGGCCTCATGGAAGCTTTTGAAAACGGCAGCGACCGCGAATTGTGGGCGCTTGTAAAACGGGAGAACGGCAATGGCTGATCCAGTAACACTACTCATCGCGTCGACTGCTATGTCCGCCCTCAGTTCCATTTCACAAGGAAACCAGCAGGCGGCCGCCTACAAGGCGCAGGCGAATGTCGACACCATCAACGCGAACAACACCTCAATGGCCTATGCCGCCAAGGAACAGAACCTCCGCCGCCAGCAGGCGCAGAAGCTTGGCGAGGCACGGGCGGCATCCGCCGAAAACGGCACCCTTGGCACCGGCAGCAGCCTTGATGTGCAGGAAGAAGACACAACGCAGGCCAACCTCGACGCGCTCACCCTGCGTTATGAAGGGCAGGCGCAGCGCACCAATTACCTGAACAGCGCGGCGCAAAACCGCAGCAATGCCAGCGGCGCGCGCAAGGCTGGGTATATCGGGGCGCTTAGCTCAGTCCTTTCCGGTGGCATGCGGTACGGCGCAGGGGGCAGCGGTGGCGGTGCCTACGGCGGCGGCTCAACAATGACCTCTGCAGGCAACATTAACTGGTTCCCGACGGCTTAAGGAGTTTAGACCATGGCAGACAGCATCGGCCCGAACCAAGTTCAAGGCGGCTTTACGGGCGCGCCTTCCAAGCAGACACCGCGCTACCAGAACCAGGTGGAGCCGCAGGCGGTGCGCATGATTGCCCCGCAGCGTGGCAACGAAATGGCGCAGGCGCTCAATCAGGCTGGACAGGTGGTTGGCAACATGGCCGACAATGCCGAACGTAAAGCGCTGGCACAGAAAGAAGCCGATCAAGCACTCTGGATGGCGCAGGCCAGCAGCGCGGCGGAACTGCAAGGCCAGCAAATGCTGATCGAGGCGCAGAAGACCGCGCAGCCCGGCCAGCCGATTACACCCACAATCGCCCAGAACTGGCAGAAATACGTGCAGGCGGAAACGGCCAAAATCAAAGACCCGATGCTGAAGTCACGCCTTGCCGCGACGCTGACGAATACCGGCAGCCAGTTCCAGCAGCATTCCGCGCTTTACGACAACGCCGAGCAAAGCCGTTATGGCAAGCAAAACTTTAACGACGCCGTTGACAACAAGGCGCGGTTTTATGGCGCGCTGCCGCCGGATGCCGTCGACGGCAAGTTCGAGCAGGACGCCGCCGAGCTGAACGGACTGATCAACAAGATACCCGCAGACCCCGCCGACAAGCAGGCCATGAAGGATTACCTGCTGAAGAACCTGACCGATGCCGCTAATATGCGCAAGATCGACGCAGACCCCAAGGCCTTCCTTGCCCAGCAGGCGACGGCGCGAAACCCTGACCTGCGCATGAATGACCCCAACCTGCCGCGGGGGCTTCGCAATAATAACCCCGGCAACCTGACGGGTAATGACGCATGGCAGGGCAAGACAGGCACGGATGACAAGGGCTTTGCCCAGTTCGACACGCCGGAAGCCGGGCTTCGTGCCATGGCGGTGAACCTGCGAAACCAGCAGCAGGCGCACGGGCTTTCCACCGTGCAGGATATTATTTCCAAATACGCGCCGCCGTCCGAAAACAATACCCCCGCCTATATCGCCGCCGTATCGCAGGCCATTGGCGCGCGGCCGGATGAAAAGCTTGACCTGAACGACCCGCACACCCTTGGCGGCCTCATGCAGGCGATGGTGAAGCACGAGAACGGCGCGCAGCCTTACGCCGACCGCAGCATCATGTGGGCGGCGAACGCGGCCATAGATGGCAAGACAGTTGGCCCCATGCCGCCGGCGCGGCCTGATGGTGGCGTTCATACCGGATCCACGCCCTTCAGCATGGGCACATATGAACAGCAGCGCAGCTGGATTGAGCATGCCGAAAGTGCAGTGCGCGCACAGGCGGCGGAACAGCAGCGCAGCGTGACGCAAGGCAACCAGCTGATTTCGACAGTGGAAGACCGCCTGAAGAATGGCTTGAGCGTACCCGCCGATGAAATGACCAATATCAATAACTATGTGGCCGGCAGCAATGCGCCGGAGCTGGCGAACAAATGGGCATTGGTGCAGGACCAGGCCCAGGCACAGCAGGGCTATATGAAGATGGGCCCCATCGAGCTGCGCAACTACATCGGGCAGGTTTTGCAGCCCGCCGTGCAAAACGACGGCGCAACCGTGCAGGAAGCCGCGCGCCTTGATATTGCACAAAAGACCCTTGCCGCCATGGACACGCAGGTGCAAAGCGACCCGCTGGGCTGGTACCAGCGCACGGGCGGGCAGGTACCGCAGCTTGACCTGAACAATCCCTCCGACATGCAGCAGCGCCGCGCCATTGCCCGCAACGTATCGGGCGCTTATGGCGTACCGCTGGAAAAGGCGCTGTTTACCCCGCAGGAAAGCAGCTATCTGGCAAACACGCTGCAAACCGCCGATGTGACAACCCAGCTGAAAACCGCCACCCTGTTCGCCAATGGCTTCGGCAGTGACACCTACGCCGCCGCCAAAGCGTTCAAGACCGCCGCGCCCATCTTTGGTGCAGCCACCGCCGTGATTGCCTCGAAGCAGGGGGATTATATGCGCACCGCCATGCGGATGCTGCAGGGCGCGAAAATGGTGGGGCCCGTGACGGAGCAGGCGTTCAAGGCTGAGTTTAATAACCAGATTGCAGGCATTCCGTTGTCGCCTGAAATGCTGCAGGTCGCACAATCCTCGGCCTATGCTTATTACAAGGGCGTGGCGGCGGAAAATGCGGACGCCGCGACCGTGCCCAACCAATCCATCGCGCGCGAAGCCGTGGAAGCCACCATGGGCCGCCCCATGAGCATAAGCCCGGGTATCTTTAAGCCGACCTCCAACATCATCGGTTATCGCGACGATAGCGGTCAGTTTGTTTCCGAAAGCGACTTCGAAGACAAATATTCCATGCTGGACGATAAAGCGCTGAAGGCGATTGCGGGCAACCTTCCCCAGGCAGCGACCGGCGAGGGATTCAAGGCTGACGACGTATTGTCCAAAACCCACCTTGTCAGCGTTGGCGACGGGCTTTATGGCCTTGTTGATAGCGTCGGCGGCCAGCTGGTGGACAAAGACAACCGGCCGTTCATTCTCGATGCCCGTAAGATGGACGCCTATTTCAAGGAGCTTGCCCGCATTGGCAAGCCAGCCAGCGACAGCCGCTCGATGCTGGGAGAAGTGCAGTGACCATCCTTAACTTCCAGTCACCGCAGGAAAACGCGGCAGGCCTTGGGCTTTTCCCGTCCGAAGGCGTACCCAAAAGCTTTGCCGAAGTAGCTGCCGCCAACCTTGCCGCAGCGCCCTTGCAGGCACCCGTAGGCCTCAAGGATTTTGATATCCAGCAGGGCTTTGACGAACGCGAGAAGATGCTGCGCGACAGGTTCCAGCAGGACCCTCTCGAACTGACCGGCATCAACAAGAAGTACCCTAACCCCAGTTTTGACGGCCGGGTCGAGATGATGACCGAGCAGGACGGACTGCTTAACCAGATGATCGCCGACGGCCGCACCAGCGACCCCGAAAAATGGGCGGGCATCCGCACCAGCGATGAAATACGCGCTGGCGTGGCGCAGGAAGCACGGCAGCAGCAGGAAGCGGCGGCACAGGTCACGGCGCAGGCGGCAACGCCTTTTGATGCCGTGGCAGGCTCCCTTGTCGGAAACCTTGCGGGAGCTTTTACCGACCCTATCAACCTTGCCACGCTCCCCTTCGGCGCGCCGGCGGGTGTTGGCATCCTCCGCAGCATGGGTTATGAGGCGCTGCTGAACATGGGCGTTGAAGCCGCCGAGACGCCGCTGATTGCAAAATGGAAACAGGCGCAGGGCATGGACTATGGCATTGCCGATGCCGCCACCGACATTTTCACCGCAGGCGCAGGGGCAGCTGGTTTAACCGGACTTATCAAAGGCGGTGCCAAGGCTCTTGAATTTGGCTATCGCGGTTTCAAGAAACTGGATGCCGCAGCGCTTGACCCTAAAATGCCGTCCGAAGCCCGCGATGCCGCCATGGCGACCAGCCGAACCGCGCATATCGACGAGAATACGCCGAGCATGGCGCCGACGCGGGAGGACGTAATTGCCAACCGTCAGGCGGTGAATGAAACGCAGGATGCTTTCCGCTCATTCCGTGACCCTGCGTACCCGTCGGCACCGGAAAGCCTGATGAGCTACGACACGCGCGCGCGGGCAGATATTGACGCGCTTGCCACCCGCGCAATCACCGACGATACACACCGCGGCATGGTGACTTTCGGCAACGTCGCGCCGGAGGCGGCGGCTTACCTGAATGCGAGGCTGCTGGATAAAAGGGGCGACGGTTTCCGCGTCATCGACGTTAACGCCTTTGACCATACTGCCAGTGCCGACGACCTGCGCCATGCATGGAATACGCACGGGGAAGGCCACGAGCAGAACCCTGAAAACATACCGCTGCAGAAAAGCGATTTCCAGCGCATTCCCGATATTGTGGCGCATCCCGACCGCGTGGAAATATTCTCGACCGGCGACAAACGACCGGCTGCCATCCGTTACGAACAGCGCGCCAGTGACGGCACCCATTACGTTGTGGAGCATACCTTGACGGGCAAGGAGCGTCTTGCTTTCAAGACGATGTACAAAACGCGCGATGCGGAAAAATCAGGGAGCGATCTACTACCCGGTGAACGGGCCAAGAACATACGTCCAGTGGACGGCGCGAAGCCGAACGGCTCCCATACCATTAATATAACAAACGCCCCCGCGCCTGACAAGCACCTGGTGGAGCGCCCGAATAACGCCTTGAAATCCCTGCAATCCGCAGCGGAGGCGGCGGAAGCACCGGCGGCGAAGGACGCGCTGAACGCAGACTTCCAGCGGCTGCTGAAGGAAAACCCCGACATGAAGATCACGACCGAAGACGGGCGCGAAATCAGCCTTGCCGACCTCAAAAAAGAACTCGGTGAAAACGACGCCATCATCAACGCTGTAAGGACCTGCGCAATATGAGCTTTATTGATTGCATCAATGCCTCCGGCCTGACCAAGGGGCAGAAGGAAAAGCTGGTTCAGGAATTTCAAGACCTGAAAAACACTTACACCGGCACCCTTGGCGATGAAACAGCGGCGGCGGCAGCTGCGGAAAAACTGGTTTCCGTCACCATGGACGTGATGCGCAAGAAGTCGGAAAACGTCATCCGCGATGCGCTGGCATGGGATAGGGTACAGAAGAAGATTGACGGTGCGGCCGCAGCGCTCGATGCGCAAAAGGGCAGGGCCGGGGCAGGGGCTTTCCTGTTTGGCAGCAACAGCAAGACGGCGGCATCCCGCATGCTGCTGGAAGACGTTTACACCCGCCAGCGGGCGATTGAACGCCGCGCCACCATTGCCGTGGCCGAACAGGTGGAAAAATACCGCAGCAAAGCGGCCGGGCTAAAGCAGGATGCCGCAGGCTTCATCGACGTTGTGCGCGCCATGCTGGGCGAAAAGGTTGAAAGCGCCTCTGCCATGAACGACGGCGCAGCATTCCGCGAGGTCTTCGACAGCCTGCACCGCCAGTACAGCGCGGAAGGCGGCATCCTCGGCAAGATCGAGAATTATTTCCCGCAGGTGCATGACACAGGACTGGTTCGCCGTGCAGGCTTCGACGGCTGGCGGGAATTCATTCTGCCGCTGCTTGACCGCGACAAGATGGTCGACCCCGCAACGGCGCTGCCCCTGACGGACGCTAAGCTGGAAGGCGCATTGCGCGAGGCCTATTCCGGCATTTCAACCAATGGCCTTGATGAAGGCGCAGCCCGCGCGGTCGATGGCAAGGTTAATTTCGGCAAGGGCGGCGGCATGGCGCTGAAACGCTCAACCAGCCGCTTCCTGCATTTCAAGGATGCCGACAGCTTCATCACCTATAACCGCAAATTCGGCCATGGTGACAGCGGCCTCTTCAACGCGGCCCTGCACCATATCGGCGGCATGACCCGCGACATTGCCATTATGCAGGCCATGGGCCCCAACCCCGGCGCGATGATGGACCGCATTTCCATGAAGGTGCGCGGCGATGGCGCAACGCCGCAAGGCATCCAGCTGCTCGACGGCATGTTCGACACGGTTGCCGGCCGCAACAGCTACAACGGCGAACTGCCGCTCTGGTACCGTGCCCTGCGCGGCCTGCAGGACAACATGCGGGCGTCCTACCTTGGCTTTGCGCCTGTATCGGCACTGTCCGACAGCTTCTTCGCCTCCTATGCCGCACGGCTGAACGGCCTTTCTGCGACCAGCACCATGGGGCGCTATTTCTCCCTGCTCAATCCATTGAACGAGGCCGACCGCCGCATTGCCCGCCGCACGGCCATGGTGTCTTCCGTCGCCTCCGGCAACAGTTTCGCGCATGCCCGCTTCCTCGATGATGCCGGCGGTCACGGCATTCTGGGCTGGATGGCAGGCTTTACCAACCGCGCCTCCGGCCTGTCCACCATGACGGACGTCATCCAGCAGGCGCCGGTGATGGAAAGCATGGGTTTCATGGCCGAAGCCAAGGCGGGCAATATGACCTGGGCGGAAGTGCCGCCCGCCATGAAGGATGCCTTCAAACGCTGGGATATGGGGGAGAAGGAATTTTCCGAGATTATGGCCGCCGTGCCGCATGACCATGACGGGGCCGATTTCTTAAGGCCGGAAGACGTGGCGCTGGCCGGCCACCACGAAACCGCGACCAAATATGAAATGTGGCTGGCCAACATGGCGCAGGACGCATCGAACGAGCCGCGGCTGATTACCCGCGCCATTACCTCCGGCGCAGCCTTTGGCGATGCCCGCCCCGGCACAGCAAACCGCGCCTTCTGGTCAAGCCTGACGATGTTCAAGTCCTACGGCATCACAGTGATTTTAAATCACCTGATGCCCGCGCTGCAGCATGCGGCGACCGCGCGCGGTGTTGACCGCCTGTCCATGATCGCCCCGCTGATTATCGGAACCACGGTGCTGGGTGCAGCCTCCATGCAGGCGCGGCAGGTATTGCAGGGCAAAACCCCGCGCAGCATGACGGAGGGACGTTTCTGGGCGTCCGCAGCGGCGCAGGGCGGCGGCTTCGGCATCTTCGGGGATTTCCTGTTTTCCGACTATTCCCGCTTCGGCAACGGCCTGCTGGCCACCATGGAAGGCCCCGTCATCGGCTTTGCCGACGATGCGGCGCGCGTTCTGAAGGGCAACTTTGACCGGACGCTGGACAATGGCGAAGACCCGAAATTTATGGCCGATGTGTTCCAGCTGGCAAGCCGCAATATCCCCATGATCAAGCTCTGGTACACCCGCCTGCTGATTGAACGGCTGGTGCTGGACCACGCGCAACGGGCCGTCGACCCCAATTTTGACAACCGCATGCGCCGCATCGAGCAGAAAATGCACAAGGAATACGGGCAGGACTATTGGTGGCGGCCGGCGGGCGGTTAAGCCCCGTTCCCTTGCGTTCGATTTAAACCATGCAACCATGAATTTTAGGAGCAGCGCATGACAGTTTCTTCTTCCACAAGCAAAGGCGGGCCCTACAGCGGCGACGGTGTAACCGTTACCTTTACCGTGCCGTTCTATTTTCTGGCAAACGCTGACCTGCTTGTCACCCGCCGCAATGTGGACGGAACTGAAACAACGCTGATTTTGACCACGGATTACAGCGTGACGGGTGCTGGCAACCCTGCAGGTGGCAGCATCACGATTACTTCCGGTGTTCCGACGGTCGGGCAAAAGATCACCATTTCGCGGAATATTGCCCAAACGCAAAATCTGTCACTTCCCGCTTCTGGCGTCTTCCCCTCGGCATCGATGGAAACGCGTCTTGATGCGTTGACCATGATGGTGCAGCAGCTTCAGGAACAGGCTAACCGCGGCATTAGCCTGCAGGTTTCATCTTCCGCTACCAAGCCGACGCTTGCGGACCCGGCTGCAAACACCGCGCTGGTTTATGATGCAACCGGCCAGAACATTATCAACGGCCCGACCGTCACCGATATTGCCAACGCCGCCGCCAATGCTGCGGCAGCTGCCGCTTCTGCCGCGCAGTTTGCTGGCACGTCCACCACGTCGGTGACGATTGCCACCGGCACAAAGGCTTTCACCACGCAGGCTTCCAAGCTGTTCAACGGCCAGAACGTGCGGGTTTATTCCGCCGCCAATAACGCGAACTTCATGGATGGTCTTGCCACCTATTCCGGCACGTCGCTTTCCGTCAACGTCACAACGGCGGGCGGCGCTGGCACCTTCTCCGACTGGGTGATCGTCGTTAACGGCGCGATGGGTGCGGGCGGTGCTGCAGCGGCTCTGGCCATCGCCAATGCTGGCGGTACTGCCAACGCGATTACAGCCGACTTCACGCCCGATCTGACCCTGACAGATAAAATGTTCTGCATGGTGGTTAACACCGCAGGCCCCAACTCGACAACAACGCCGACCTTCGCTCCCGATATTCTCTCTGCCAAAACCATCACCGCGCGCGGCGGCCTTGCCCTTGTCAACGGTGATACTGGCCAGATTGGCTATGTCATGCAGTTTGAATACAACCTTGCCAATACGCGCTGGGAACTTCTGAACCCCGCCAAAGTGCGGGCGGCCAGTGACCTTGTGGGTAATATCCCCGTCACCAACTTTAACAGCGGAACGAGCGCTTCCAGTTCTACCTATTGGCGCGGCGATGGAACATGGGGAGCGCCTCCCACTGGTTCCGCAACCCAACAAACCTTCCCCGCATCCGGTACTTGGACAAAGCCCGGCTCTGGCACTGTTGCCCTGATTGAAGTCTGGGGTGCAGGTGGTTCTGGCGGTGGGGGCACGACAGGCGGTGGCGGCGGCGGTGGTTCTTATAACCAGCGTTTCATCCTCCTTTCATCCTTGAGCGCAACCGAAACTGTAACCATTGGCGCAGGTGGCGCTGCTGTCACTACAGCTATTAACGGCAACGACGGAGGCAACACGACCTTCGGAGCATGGCTCACTGGCTACGGCGGGGCAAAGGGCTTGAGCGGCGGGGGCGGCGGTGGTGGTGCGGGAATTAACTCAATTGGAGGAACTGGTGCTACTGGTACGGGCGGAACTGGCGGAGGACCTGTTGGCGGCGTTGGCGTAAATACTGGCGCAGGGAATGACGCAGCAGGTTTTGGCGGCGGGGGCGGTACGGGTTCAAGCACCGCTGGTAAAGGTGGATATTCAGTTTATGGCGGTGGAGGCGGCTCCGGTGGCGCGGCATCCGTATCAGCCATCGGGGGTGACTCGCAGTATGGCGGGGCTGGTGGCGGTGGCGCGGGTACGGCTTCTCCATCCGCTGGTGGAACTTCGCTATCAGGCGGTAACGGTGGCGCAGGTGGTACAACCACTCTTCCCGGCGTGGCAGGTTCAGCTAAAGGTGGTGGCGGTGGTGGTTCACGTACCACGGCGCAAGGCTCCGGCGCAGGTGGCGCGGGATACTGCCAAGTAACAGTCTGGTAAGGGAAAAATCATGAAATTATATTCGCATCCGAAGTCCATCGTTGTTCTCGTCGACCCGGTCACAAATGTGGTCGTCAACCGCATTGTCGTTGGCTGGGAGCCGCCTGCAGAATTCCTCGCGGTGGAAGATGAAGCCGCGCAAATCGGCTGGGTGTTCGACCCAGCGACGGGCGTTATTTCAGCGCCGAAAGAAACCGAGGCTGAGGATACCCACGCCTAATGGACAGCGTCATCGCCGCAGCAACCCAGAAGCTTGCCGACCAAGGCCTCGCCTTTGGCATGTTCGTGGTGATTGTCTATTTCCTCATCAAGGCGGTGCGCATCCTGTACGACCGGACGCAATACATGGCGGATAACTTCGTCAAGGCGCTGGTCGACAACACGGCCGCCCTGAACAACCTTGCCAACAAGATAGAGAATTCCAATGATCGGTAGCATCAAGGCAAAACTGCGCCGTCTTTTCTTCCCGTGCGAACAGCGCTTAAGCTGCGTCATTCTCGCCAACCGCGCCGCGCATGACAGGCTGGCCAAAGCCTGCGGCGGGCAATCGCCCTATAAAAAGTTTGACGCCGTGAAGGATTTGCACCATGTCAGGAACCCCCGCTGATTTTGATACGTGCCTTGCTTTTGTTCTGGCGGAAGAAGCCGGTTTCGTCCACAACCCGAAAGACCCCGGCGGCGCCACCAACATGGGCATTACGCAGGCGACGTTATCCAACTGGCGCAAGAAATCGGTGACGGTGGAAGATGTGCGCAACCTGACGCGCGCGGAAGCCGCAGACATTTACCGTGCCAATTACTGGCTGATTTCGAAATGTGACCACCTGCCGGCGGCCTTGGCGCAATTCATGCTGGACAGCGCGACCCTGACAGGCAACCACCGCGCCGCGATATTCCTGCAAACGGCCCTGCACATTACCGCGGACGGCGTTATTGGCCCCGCAACGATCGCGGCCGCGGCTGCCTGCAGCGTCAAGGACGTCGTGCTGGACGCCGTTGAAAACCGCCTTGCCTTCCTGCAGCACTTGCCCACATGGGGCATCTTTGGTGGCGGCTGGGGAGCGCGTCTGCAGCGCCTGAAAGCCGCCTGCCTGAAACTCGTATGAGAGGGAACAATGTTCACAGCAATCGCCACGTGGTTCGCCGCCAAAAAGGCCAGCATCATCAAAGCCGCCCTTCTCAGCCTGGCAGGCCTCGCCGCGCTGATGTGTCTCGGCATCACCTGCTACGACAAAGGCCACGCCGCCGCAGCACTCGCCTGCGAAACCGACAAGACTGCTGCCATTGTGAAGGGGGAGACGACACATGCGAACATCGAAATTAAGGTTATGCGCCTGCCTGATGTGGACCTTGACCGTCAGCTGCGCGCTAAATGGCTGCGCGACTAAGCCTGTTCCTGTCTGCACATGGGTGAAGCCCATCCTGATTTCACGGGCGGAGCTGGGCTGCATGACGACCGACACCAAAAAGCAGATTTTGACCCATAACGAGACATGGGAGGCGATGCAGTGAAGCTGCCCTATGGCATCACCGCCGACCTGAACGTGCGCATGCTGGCGCATTGCAAATGCTGCTGCGAGCCGATGTACTGCATTTACGATCAGGCCTTGCGGGATTTCTGCTGGGGCTGCGAGGTGGACATGGGCATCAAGCCGAAGGTGCTGCAGGACAATGCGGCGGATAAGCCGGTGGCGCTGCTTTATGTGGGTGCGTGATCTCTCAGTCAAAATCCCGATGATGCTCGAACTCGTCAACCTGACCCGGCTTTAATTCCGGTATCAGGTGATGGAGCGCAGCGACAAGCTGCTTGTCCAGATACGGCCTTCCGGTAAGCCATTCCCGCACATAGTTTACAGCCCTGTATCTCGCGGCCTTGTCGGACACAATTCTCGGGTCTTGCTTGGAAAAGAAATTGGTCATGTGTTCGCCTTTTGTTCCATGTGAAACACTAAGGCGATTCGGCAATGGCTGTCCAGTGTTCACCTGAACACGAGGGGGTCTGTTTTCTGCCTTTGTTCTCGTATTCTAGCAAAAGAATTAACAATGCGGCTTATATAAATCAACCACTTACATGTATATCGTGGTCTTGGTAAGGGGGAGGTCGGCGGTTCAATCCCACTCGGCAGCACCATTTT
>CBIHNF010000005.1:0-165506 GCA_966211335.1 uncultured Alphaproteobacteria bacterium | reverse complement strand
AGAGTAACAGCCAGACGATATCGACGAAGTGCCAGTACCAGGAGGCGGCTTCAAATCCGAAGTGGCTCTGCGGCGTGAAGTGGCCCTTTTCGTTGCGGAAGTAGGACACGATCAGGAAGATCGTCCCGACCAGCACGTGGAAACCGTGGAAGCCCGTCGCCATATAGAAGGCAGAGGAATAGATGTTTTCCTTGAAGTGGAAGGTCGCGTGATAATACTCGAAGCCCTGGAAGAAGGTGAAAGCGGCGCCAAGGATGATGGTGTACAGTAGCGCTTTCGACGCTTCCTGGCGTTTGCCTTCCAGAATGGCGTGGTGCGCCCAGGTGACCGTGCAGCCGGAGAGCAGCAGGATCATGGTCATGAGGAACGGAAGATCAAAAGCCTCGATCGCATGGATGGTTTTCGGCGGCCAGACGTAGCCGATCGCTTCCTTCGGGTACAGGCTGCCGTCAAAGAAGGCCCAGAAGAAGGCGACGAAGAACATGATTTCGGACGAGATGAACAGCGCCATGCCGTAGCGGAAGCCGATTTTGGTGATGGGCGAATGCGCTTTTTCGACAACCGCTTCCTTCACAACGTCTTTCCACCAGTAGTACATGACGGCGAGGACGGCGGCGAAGCCGAGCAGCACGCCCTTGATGCCGAACTGGAAGTTGCCGATCGCGCTGTCCTTCAGCGGCTTGATGAGGTCGCTGACCTGCACATGATGCATGAAGATGACGGCCATGGTGGCAAGGAAGCCCGCCGCGAGCGAACCCATGAGCGGCCAGATGCTGGGGCTCAGGATATGGAACGGGTGGTGCTTGCCGTTTTTAAGGTCGTATTGCGGGGCATCTGACATTTGCTGTCTCCAGGAGATTGACTTAGTTAATGGCTTTTTTGTCGGCGTGATCGTCGTAGAATTTCTGCATCGCCTTTTCCAGCTCCGGCGTGTCCTGACGGAAGAAGGTATATGAAAGGGTGATGGTTTTTAGGTCTTTCAGGTCTTCATCGTCGTTGATTTTCGGGTCGATGAAATAGACGACGGGCATGTGCACTTTTTCATGCGGCTTCAGCACCTGCTGGCCGAAGCAGAAGCACTGCGTCTTGAAGAAATATTTCCCGGCCTGCAGCGGCGTCACGTTGTAAAGGGCGGAGCCGGTAATCGTCTCGTTGCTATTGTTCACGGCATAGAAAGAGGCATAGCCGTCGGCGCCGATGTGCAGCGTCGTCGCGCCCTGCTCCGGCCCGAAACCCCAATGCAAATTCGGCGCGGTATCGGCGGCGAAGCGCACGGTCATTTGACGCGCGATGGGCTGATGGGCTTTGGATTCTTTTGCGACTTGCGTCGTGCCGCCCCAGCCGGTGACCTGGCAGGTCAGGCGGTACAAGGGCACGGAAATGAAGGACAGCGCGATCATGGCGGAAACAACGCCAAGCGTAATGCGCATGACCTTTTTGTTTTTTGCCTGCAGATCCGTCGTCCCGACAGCCATGGTATCAGCCGCCCTGCTTCATCTTGATGATGCTGACGGTGAAGATGACGGCGACGAAGGCGAGCACCGCGAGAAGGACGGCGTAGTTCTTGGCTTTCTTCCGGTCGTGCAATTCGGTTTTCGGCATGGTGTTAGACCCCGCACAGCATAAGAAGTGAAAACAGCGCAAAGAGGAAAAAGATGGAATAGCCGAACATCAGGCGCGCGAAGCGGTAGGCGCCTTTTTCATTGTAAACGCGGATGGCGCTGACGATGAACATGGCCTGCAGCGCGGAGGCCGCGACGAGGTAGAACATGTTCGCCATATGCATGAAGTATGGCGCAACGACAAAGGGCGTCATCAGCAGCGTGTAGAGCACGATCTGGCGCTTGGTGGCGGCTTCGCCGGCGACGACGGGCAGCATGGGCACGCCCGCCTTTTTGTAATCTTCGTTGCGGTAGAGCGCGAGCGCCCAGAAGTGCGGCGGCGTCCACAGGAAGATCAGCGTGAAGAGGAGGATCGATTCAACCGAGACATGACCCGTTGCCGCGGCCCAGCCGATCATCGGCGGGAAAGCGCCGGCGGCACCGCCGATGACGATATTCTGCGGCGTGCGGCGTTTCAGCCAGACAGTGTAGATCATCACGTAGAAGAAGTTGGCAAAGCCGAGCAGGAAGGCGGCCGTCCAGTTCAGCGCAAGGCCCATGAGCCCGACCGAGAGGAAGGTCAGCACGACGCCGAAGGCCAAAGCTTCCGACGGTTCCACGCGGCCTTGCGGCAGCGGGCGGTTTTTCGTGCGCGCCATGACGGCGTCGATATCCCGCTCGTACCACATGTTGATGGCACCGGCCGCGCCCGCTCCAACCGCAATGCAGAAGACGGCGACAAGCGCGAGGATGGGGTGCAACTGGCCTGCGCCAAAGCCGATCGAGACCGGCGAGACAACCATGCCGGCAATCCCGGTGAACACGACAAGCGTCATGACGCGCGGCTTCAGCAGCTCGATGAAGTCGCCAACGCGGGCTTCAGCGGCTACGGGAAGTGCGGCATCAAACGTATATGTCGTGGCTTCGGACATTCTTAGCGGACCACCGGCTGGATTTCAAACTGGTGGAACGGCGGCGGCGACGACAGGTGCCATTCGAGCGTGTTCGCGCCCTCGCCCCAGTAGTTGCCCTCGACCTTGCGGCCCCAGAAGACGGTGTAGATGGCGATACCGACGAACAGAACCGTCGCGCCGCCCGAGATATAGGAGCCGTAGGAGGAAATGCGGTTCCAGCCTTCGTACACTTCGTTGTAGTCGGGAATGCGGCGCGGCATGCCGGCCAAGCCCAAGAAGTGCTGCGGGAAGAAGGTCAGGTTGACGCCGATGAAGGTCAGGAAGAAGTGCAGCTTGCCTGCCCATTCGGGATACTGGCGGCCGCACATTTTGCCGATCCAGTAGTACCAGCCGGCGAAGATGGCGAAGACCGCGCCGAGCGACAGCACGTAGTGGAAGTGCGCGACGACGTAGTAGGTATCGTGCAGCACGATGTCCATGCCCGCGTTGGCGAGGATGACGCCGGTGACGCCGCCAACGGTGAAGAGGAAGATGAAACCAATCGCCCAAAGCATCGGCGTCTTGAAGCTGATCGAGCCGCCCCACATCGTTGCGATCCAGGAGAAGATTTTAATCCCGGTCGGCACCGCGATGATGAGCGTCGCGGCCGTGAAGTAGGCGCGGACATCGGCGCTCATGCCGACGGTGTACATATGGTGCGCCCAGACGAGGAAGCCGACGAAGCCGATCGCGACCATGGCGTAAGCCATGCCGAGATAGCCGAAGATGGGCTTTTTCGAGAAGGTCGAGACGATCTGGCTGACGATGCCGAAGCCCGGCAAAATCATGATGTAGACTTCGGGGTGGCCGAAGAACCAGAACAGGTGCTGGAACAATTCAGGGTCGCCGCCGCCGTCGGGCTTGAAGAAGGAGGTGCCGAAGTTGCGGTCGGTCAGCAGCATGGTGATCGCGCCGCCGAGAACGGGCAGCGAGAGGACGAGCAGGAAGGTCGTGACCAGCAGCGACCAGACAAACAGCGGCATTTTATGCAGCGTCATGCCCGGGGCACGCATGTTGAAGATGGTGGTGATGAAGTTGGCAGCGCCAAGGATGGACGACGCGCCGGCAAGGTGGAGAGCGAAGATCGCCATGTCGACCGAGGGGCCGTCATGCGCTGGCACGTTGGACAGCGGCGGATAGATCGTCCAGCCGGTGCCGGCGCCGGTGCCCACAAAAGCGGAACCGAGCAGCAGGCCGAAGGCCGGAACGAGCAGCCAGAAAGAAATGTTGTTGAGGCGCGGGAAGGCCATGTCGGGCGCGCCGATCATGAGCGGCAGGAACCAGTTGCCAAAGCCGCCGATGACGGCCGGCATGACGACGAAGAAGACCATGATAAGCCCGTGCGCCGTGATCAGCACGTTCCACATCTGGCCGTCTTTCACCAGCTGCAGGCCGGGCTGCATCAGCTCGTAGCGCATGATGAGCGAGAAGGCGAGACCGATGAGGCCCGCGCAGACGGAGAAGATCAGGTAGAGGGAGCCGATGTCCTTGTGGTTCGTAGAGCAGAACCAGCGCTGGAAGAAACCGGGCATATGGTGACCATGGTCGTGGTCATCATGGCTGTGATCATGCCCGTGAGAATGGGCGTGGCCGTGATCGTTGGAAACTGTACCCTGGGCCATTATTTATCTCCCTTTTTAGCGGGTTCTTTTTTGCCCGCATCTTTCTTGTCGGTTGCTTTCTTGTCGGCGGCGGCTTTGTCAGCAGCAGCTTTATCGGCTGCCGCTTTATCGGCGGCGGCCTTGGCGTCAGCGGCAGCTTTGTCAGCCGCGATTTCGGCCGGCAGCTTGCCGCCCTGCTTGTGAATCCACTCGGCGAATTCCGGCTTGGAAACGGCATGCACTTCGATCGGCATGAAGCCGTGGCCCTGGCCGCACAGCTCGGAGCACTGGCCGAAGAAGGTGCCTTCCTTGTCGATGCGCACCCAGGTTTCGTTGTGGCGGCCGGGGACGGCGTCAAGCTTCACGCCAAAGGCGGGAACCGCCCAGGAGTGAATGACGTCCGCGCCGGTCATCATGAGGCGGATGTTGGTGTCGATCGGGAGGACGACCGCGTTATCGGTGGAGAGCAGGCGCTCCTGACCTTTGGATTTATCGATGTCCTTGTCCGGCACCATGTTGCTCATGAAGTTGACGCCGCCGTTGTCGGCGTATTCATAGCCCCAGTACCACTGGTAACCGGTGATGTTCAGCGTCATTTCCGCGTCTTTGGTGCGGTCGACGTAGTACAGCATCTTCATCGACGGAATGACGATAACGACGAGGATGAGGACGGGGATCATCGTCCAGACGATTTCAAGCAGCGTGTTGTGCGTGGTTTTGGACGGCACCGGGTTCGCGCGCTCGTTGTAGCGCACCATGACCCAGATGAGCAGCAGCATGACGAAGACGGAAATGGCGACCGCGACCGGCAGCAGCAGGGAATTGTGGAACCATTCCATCTGCTCCTTCATCGGCGATGCGGGGGCCTGCAGACCAATCTCCCAGGGGCGCGCCATGCCGATCATCTTGCCCGTTTTCGGGTCGGTGATCGGGCCCGATTCCGGCAGTTCCATCGCAAAGGCGGAAGTGACGGGAATATGGGCGGCAATAAAGCTGAACAGGGAAAGGGAGCTGAATTTCTTTAGCGTCATTTTGTTGAATCCGTTTTTGAATCCGCCGAGGGCGGCACCGGTAGGTATTCGCGACATATAATGTCTTGGGAAAGATATACACCCGCGCACCATATAAGTGAAGCGCAGAACGTGAAAATTTTTATTACATAATTGGTGAAGCGCGGCTTATTTATGAAGGGCTTAAAGCCTGCCGCAGGGCTCGGGGTGTGTCAGGAATGATACGCCCGTTCAAATTCCCTCTTCCATCTCCATACGCTGCAGGCGGCGGCGCACGTCTTCCAGTTCAAAATCCATCTGGCGCACGGCGCGGTAATCCAGCGGATTCTGCCGCATCAGCCGCGCACGTTCGTATTGCGCTTCCTTGCGGTATTCGCCGATGAGGGCTTTAAGAACAATTCTCAGATAAATTTCCGCCATGCGGTTCAGCAGGTGCTCGAGGCCCATGGCCGCGACGAAGTGCGTCGATACGCGTTTCGGATCCATCAGGTCTCCGTTTGGATGCGGTGAAGCATTGTAGCGCATATATGGATATTATGATGGGGTACCGTCTATGTCAAACCAACGCCGGAAAAGCGTGGGACAGCCGGTACTTACAAAAAGAATCAGCCGGTTCTTAGACGAGCGTTAAAATCGCGCGCAGCGTTGCAATGCCGCCGCCGCTGGAGGCGCTGGTGACATAGAGCTTCGGGAAGGCGCCCTTGTAGTTGTCGAGCTCGGCCTCGACCTTTTCGGTGAGCGCAGCGAGATCGGCGGGCTTTGTCTTGTCGGCCTTGGTCAGGATGCAGACATAGGGCACGGAAGCTTCATCGAGCATTTCCATGGTGTCCTGATCCGCCGCCATAATGCCGTGGCGCGCGTCGATGAGCACGCAGACGCGGCGCAGCGCGTGGCGGTTTTTCAGATAGCCCTGAACAACTGTGTTCCAGTGTTCGATTTTCGTTTTAGAGGCCGAGGCATAGCCGTAGCCCGGCAGGTCAACCAGCATCATCTGGCCGCCGAGGTCGAAGAAGTTGATCTGCTGCGTGCGGCCGGGGGTGGCGGACGCGCGGGCGAGCGCCTTGCGGCCGGTGAGCGCATTGATGAGGCTCGACTTGCCGACGTTGGAGCGGCCGGCGAAAGCGACTTCCGGCAGCCCCATGGCGGGAATGTCGACAAGGCGCTGGGCACCCGCAACGAAAATGCATTCCTGGCGGAACAGCTTTTCGCCTTTTTTTATCGCCGCATCGTCAATGTCGAAACCCTGCTTCATGCTTTCTTGCCTTCTTCCTTCTTCTTCCGGCGTTCCGAATGGCCGCGGATGATGGAGGTTTTATGCTCGCCGTATTTGTTCAGGATGTAATACTGCTGGAACAAAGACAAGACGTTCGACCATGTCCAGTAAATGATAAGACCGGAGGCGAACTGCGACATCATGATGGTGGCGATGAAGGGGAAGTAGGTTTGCAGGCGTTCCTGCGCGGCGTCCGGCATCGGCGGCGTAATGCGCTTTTGCAAAACCATCGTCAGGCAGAACAGCGCCGGCCAGGCACCGATCATGAGCGGCGCAGGCGGCTGCCAGGGGATCATGCCGAAAAGGTTGAAGACTGACGTGGGGTCGGAAGCCGACAAATCCTTGATCCAGCCCCAGAACGGCGCGTGGCGCAATTCGACGGAAATCAAAATCACTTTATATAGCGCGAAGATGATGGGGATCTGGATGAAGATGGGCCAGCAGCCGGAGAAAGGGTTGACGTTCTCCTTCTTGTACAGCTCGAAGATTTCCATCTGCAGTGTCGTCTTGTCGCCGTCCTTGTATTTTTCCTGCAGCGCTTTCAGCTGCGGCGCCACGACGCGCATGCGCGCCATGGAGCGGAAGGATTTGGACGCGAGCGGGAAGACAAGCGCGCGCACGACGACAGTCATAATCAGAATAGACATGCCGATGCCGTAAACGCCGAAGCCGTATTTCGTCAGCGCCGCCATGATCATGTGAAGCACGATGAAGAAGGGCGTCGTGATGAAGTAATAGATGCCGAAATCAAGGCCGTTGTGCAGGTCGAAGATGCCAAGCTTTTCCTCATAGGCCTTCATCACGGGGTATTCCTTGACGCCCGCATAAAGACGCGCCGTTTCGGTATAGGTCTTCCCGGGCTGCACGGCCGTGTCCACGTTGACGATATCGGCCTGGTAATGCTCCGCCCCCGTCGCCTTGTTGCAGCTGCCGATGATGCGGCCGTTGAACTTCTGGTCGGGTTCCGGCAGGACGGCAACCATCCAATACTTGTCGGTGATGCCAAGCCAGCCGGACACGTCCGACACATCCGTCTTGTCGTCCTTGCAGAGGTCTTTGTAGGACGGGTGGTATTCTTTTTGCGCCATATAGCCGATGGGGCCTTCATGCAGCGTATAGACGCCCTTGAAGTCGACCGGTTTGCTGTTGCGCGCCGTCGTGTGATAGGGGTTCAGCTTCAGCGTGGTGCTGCCGTTGTTCTCGACGCTTTGCGTCATGGTGAACATGTAGTTGTCATCAAGCGCGATGCTGCGGCCGAAGGTCACCCCCTGCCCGTTATCCCAGGTCAGCTCGACCGGTTTGCCGCCGGTGGTGATTTCGGACGGGCTGCCGGCTTTCACCTGCCAGACGGTGTCGTCATTCGGCAGTTTCACGGCGCTGTCATCCGACAGCCAGCCGTTGTCGACCCAATAGCCCATCGGCGTTGTCGCGGGGGACAGCAGCGCCACATGCTCCACGTTTTCAACCGTGGTGTAATGCTCGTTCAGCGTGATGTCATCAAAGCGCGCGCCCTTGAGCGACAGCGAACCCGATACGCGCTTGCCGTGGATGGGCAGGCGCGTTGCCGCCGCCAGTGCCTCGGGACGGGTCTTGACCTTCTCGCCTTCGTTATTGATCGCGGCCTTGGTATCACCGCGCTGCACGGCTTCCGCGCGCTGTTCCTGCCGGTGTTCCAGCACCTGCTTTTCATGCGGCTTGGCGACGAAGAATTCAAAGCCTACCAGCACCAGCAGGGAGATGATGATCGCCATCATCAGCCGGGCGTTGTCTTTCGGGGCGTGGGGGTCGTTCGGCTTCATGCCAGTCTAGTCCTTAATGGTTCAGCAGAGGGTTAGCGCGGAGGTTGAGCGGTTTTATCACAAGCGCCGTGGTTTTTAGAGAAAAACTTGAAAGATTCCGGTACCGGGTCATGCCCGCCCGGATTCCACGGGTGGCAGCGGCAAACCCTTGCAATGCCAAGGTATGCGCCCTTCCCTGCACCGAACTTCTTCACCGCATCCGCCATATAATAGGAGCAGCTCGGGTGGAAGCGGCACTGTTTTCCCATAACGGTCGAGAGCGTGAATTGATACAGGCGGATGAAGGCGAGCAGCAGGCGCGACGGGATATTCACGGCTGCACCTTGCAGTAGCGAAGGGCAGTGTCGAAATCGGTGGCCATTTTCGCGTAGTCGCGCGTGGCGGCAGCGGTCTTGCCGATCAGGACAATCTCGAACCCCTTGGGCGATTTGGCCTTGATGTAGAGGCGGACGATTTCACGCAGGCGGCGCTTGGCGCGGTTGCGCACCACCGCATTGCCGACCTTGCGGCTGACCGTGAAGCCGCAGCGGAAGGGCTTGGTTGAATCGTCAAGAGTGAGGGCAATCATGATAAAAGCAGGGCCAGACCATTTTCTGCCCTGCTTCGATATACGCTGGAAATCCGGCGACGCCTTCAACGTGGGAACGGCGGCGCACATAAGGGGAAGCTCCGCTAACCGTTAAGCGGAGAGCTTCGAGCGGCCTTTCGCACGGCGTGCGTTGAGGATTTTCGCGCCGTTCTTGGTTGCCATGCGGGCACGGAAACCGTGGCGGCGTGCGCGGACCAGTTTGCTCGGTTGGTAAGTACGTTTCACGGGTATTCTCCAATCAATCTACGTAAAATTCCAAGATAGCTGTATAAAGGCTGAGCCACTGAACTGTCAACTCTTTATTATTCATATGGCAATTCAAGGCTTTGGCCCCTGCCCTGCGGCGCCGGTTTTAGCAGATTCGTGGCTTTCCGGGTTATTTAATTGACAGAACGGCCAGCGTACCCGATAAAATGACCCTATTGCGCCTGTAGCTCAACTGGATAGAGCGTTGCCCTCCGAAGGCAAAGGTTAGGGGTTCGACTCCCTTCAGGCGCGCCATTACCCCCATGAAAAAAGCCGCCGGTTTGCACCAGGCGGCTTTTTTCAATTCTTTTATCCCGTTTTACCAGTGGCGGACGCGGCCGGTGTCGACGTGGACGAAGTCCGATGCCGGATAGAAACCGACGCCGCCGGAGTTCAGCGACATCGCCGTCTGGCGGACGGTGGAAAGGCGCGTGCCCGGCAGGTTCAGGTCGATCGCCTGGCCCGACATATGCAGGCTGCGCGCGGCGACGCCATGGCTGACATGGCGCAGCTTGGCGTTGGTGGCCGGCGAGCGGTAGCCGGAGAAAACTTCGAAAGACTGGAAGTTCTCGATGCGGTGCTGCATGACGTAGAGGATGTCCATGAGGCGCGGGTCGATCGGGAAACGCTCGCCAGAACGGTGGTCGCGCATGACCGACTTGATGTTGCCGAATGCATCCGGCAGGTAGCGGCCGTTATTCCAGTATTCGCCCTGGAATTTTTCGCCGGTATGGATGTTGGTCAATTTAATCGTGCGGCCCATCGGCGCTTTGCCGGAGGTGGCGGCTGCATAAGAGAGATCGGGCATCCAGAAGCCGAGGGCTGCGGTGGTCGCAAGGCCTGCTTTGAGGAAACCGCGGCGGTCGGATTGAAAGGCTTCGGCGGCCTTGCTGTTTTTTTCCAGCAGGTCGGTCGGATCGATAAAACGGTTCATAGGTTAAAACCCCATTTAGCTTTTTTTAAAGTCTTCGCTTCGTCTCGTGCCACATAAACAATAACAAACTCATAAGATTTTCAAGCAAAAATCGCCATCTATTCCATAAGTGTAAACCATTATTCTCAAATGCAGCCTTAATAACTAATAAAGTTTTAATCGTCTTTTACGGAAGCATTTTCCGCCTTATTGGGGCGGTTGTGGATATGTGGTTTTTGCCGGTGGGGAAGTTATAGCCGGTGCCGCAGTACCATCTAGGTGCCTGACGCAGCCCGTCAACTCCCGAACGGTTTCTTTTAGCAATTCAATTTCGCGCGATAGGCTTTCGATCGTCGGCACCGGTTTACCGTCCGGCTTGATCTCCTGACGCAGCGCGTCAAGAAACTGCCAGGGCTTTTCGTTGCCAATCGTGCGGTCGGTTGAAATGGCAAGGTCGATGTCGCAGGCATGTTTTTCCACCAGGTGGCGGCACATATCTTTCTGCTCCGCCTTGGCGGCTACGCGCAGCAGCTCTTCATTATTGCGGTGGATATCGATGGCAAGCGTTTTCGCCAGAATGTCAAAAGCGGCGGGGCTGCGGGACGTCAGCGCATCGGTCAGCCAGCCTGCCGGTTCCTTGACGTCTTCAATGCCCTTCGCCAGCAGCCGCTCGACGAGCGATGCTTTCACCGCGGGTTCCAGCGCGTCAGATGCCAGCGTGCGACGAATGGGGTGACCGTCCGCTTCCTGATTTTTCCAGTCGATGCCATTATAAAATGTATCGAATAAATCAGCGCGGCCGGCCTTCAGGCACTGGCCGAAGATATGCGTCAGCAACAGCCCCTGATGTTCCGGCTTGATGCCCCAGCGCGTCCAGTCATCCGCCTTCATCTTGTTGACGAGGAGGTCTGCGACCGGCGAGGTGATGTTGGCGAAATCGAGGCGGATGAGGTAGAGCGCGAACCAGGTTTCCTTTTTGCCCTGCAGGTGCTCCAGCAGCTCGACGTCATTATTTTTGACGGCTTCGACAAGCAGCTTAGTGTTAGAGGTAAAGGCGCGGCGGAGCTTCATCAGGCGTGATCCTGCGGTTTTGAAATCTGCCGCAGTCTAGGCGGATGAATTTGTTATGTCAATAAAATGAAAAAATAACGCGCCTTTTGAACAGCTTATGACGGTTTCATGCCGTTTTTGCGTGGCGCGGGCTTTACCTCGGCCGGTTTGGGGCGCGTGGCGGCTTTTGTGAACGCCGCGAGCAGGCTGATCGCCTTCGGGCTCATGTCGTGCCCCTGCCCTTCAATAATATAGCTGTCGGCCGTGAAGCCCATGGCCTGCAACAGCTTGGCGGCTTTCTCGGCCTGTGGGGCGCCCGAATAATCCTGCTGCTCAAGGCCGCCAGCGGCCAGTGCAACAACAGGCTGGCTTTTCGGCTGCTGCAAATTCTCCAGCGCACCGCCGGAGAGGGCATAAACGCCGCCGACTTCCGTATCGCGCAGCAGGCCGGTGTAATAGGCCATGGTGCCGCCTTGCGAGAAACCCGCAAGGATGATCTGCTTTTCGGAGACACCCTCCTCCGCCATGACGCGGGAGACGTAATCGTTCATCGCCTTGGCGGCTTCCGCTGCACGCGGGGCAACGGTTGCCTTGTTCGCCTGATGGTCGGGATTATCCAGCACATCCTGCACATCGAACCAGCTGTGGTTATTCCAGCCCATCTGGATCGGGCCGTCGGGAAAGCGCAGTTGTGCATTAGGCAGCTGCGGGCCCAGCATATCGCCTACATATTGGCGCATCAGGTCAGCACTGGAGCCGTAGCCGTGGAAGAAGATGACGATGACCTCGGGCTTCTCGCCGCTCTCGGGTGGGCGCGTGTAATCGTTGATCATCGAATCCCTCCCGTTTTTGAAACTTTATAAGGCATTATAGTACCTCTGACGCAAGTTTATGTCAAGCTTTGGCCCAGCGGGCCAGCAAATCATCCATAACGCATTGACCGCGTATAAGGGCGGCGATAGAACTGACGCCTTCAGACATTTTTTTGAGAATCGCTCTTATTTGAAACGGGAGAAACCCATGCCCAGTTACCGCGGCGTTACCCAAGCCGACCTCGTCCGCTCCATCAACGATGCTGTCGACATGCTGGAAAAACATTCCACCGGCCCCGCGATGCAGGGCTATATCGACGGCTTGCGCAAACCCGATGCGAATGGCGTTTCGAAACTCGGCGCGATTGCGGGTGCAGCCGATGATGTGTCGCTCGTCAACGCGGTCAATGCCTCCGGCGTGACCTATCTGTTCGCGCGCGCCTACGATGTGCTGCAATACCACGCCCTCAACAACACCGACAAAAAAGGCCGCGCCGTGTTGCGCGACCTCAACAGCTGGGGCGCGATGTCCGGCGCCATGACGATGGAGTTCAACCAGTACGACGCGGAATTTGAAAAATTCCTGAAAGCCCACAAGCTGCGTTCCGCCTTCAACAAGGTCGTCGGCATTTTCACCGGCGCAACCAAAGAAGTACTGCTGCCGCAGGAACAGCCGCTGAAGCGCTATGGCGTCGCGATTGACGGCCTCACCACCGGCCTTGTGAAATACGACGACGCGTCCGTCACCGCCATCCGCGACAAGGTGGAAGAGGCGCTGTCGCCCTTCTATGAGCTGGATGAAGTCGGCATGACTGGCATCGGCATGATTTCATGGCCGAGCAAAAAGGGCGACCCCATCGGCATCGTGTTCGACGGCAGCGCAAGGGCCGCCTTCGCGGTCGCCGCCGCCATCCCCGAGATGGCCGTGCTGGACAGCAAAGGCCAGCGCGTAAACCCGCCCGCGCCGAAAACGCAAGCGCAGCCGAAGCCGTAATTCCCTTTCCACTGTCATTTCGAACGAAGTGAGAAATCTCCTCTTCTGCCGCACAAGGGGAGATTCCTCACTGCGTTCGGAATAACAGAGATTGATTTTGAAGGCGGGAGAGACGCCGACTACATATCGTCGTGCTTGCCGGAGGAGGACTTGCTCTGCATTTCCTTCGCTTCCTGAATCGCGCGGCGGAATTCGATAGGCGATTCAATGGAGGGCAGCATGACCTCGCCAACGCCCATGCCGCGGATACAGACGCGGCCGAAACCGAACAAACGTCCGAGAACGTCCTGACGCACGGAAACACCCTCGATCCTGTCGATGTTCAATTCACCCACGTGGCGGGCGATGAGGCCTTTTTTATAGACGAGGCGTTCGGTGGTGATGGCGATTTCCGTCGTCGCCTTCACGATCATCATATGCGCGAAGAAATAAAGCCCGAGCAGGAAGAGGCCGAGGATGGCGAAGCGGATCAGCGGGTGCAGGCCCCAGATAATTTTCAGGTAACCGCCATGCTTGCGCACGATGAGGTTCCAGGCATGGTCATAGTCATCGCCGACGGCGCCCGGGAATAACTGGCGCATGTCTTGCGACACCACCCACCAGGTCGCGGCATAGCCGACCGCGATGCCGAGGGCGAGGCCGAATAAAATCCAGCCGATCGCCTGCAGCGTGTACATCCAGTGGAAGCGCGCCCCCATGAGGATTTCTTCTTGCGGGCCTAAAGACTGCTGGACGTAAAGCATGGCGTGCTACCCATAGGTAAAAATGCGGAAGCCGGCAAACCCATGCCCCCGACCTTACTTATCCTACATCGGAATTAACAATCTATTAAAGGTCAATCGCCCATGCAGATGCCGAGGGAGCGGGCGGTATTCACCAGCATGCCCTTGGTATCGACCGACTGGTAGCTGGCAATCGCCTCTTCAATCGAGACATCTATGACCTGACGGTTCGACCAGGCGACCATTCTGTCAAATTTGCCGGCGGCGACGAGCTCCACGGCTTTGACGCCAAAGGCCGCCGCGACAAGGCGGTCAGACGGCACGGGCGGCGCGCCGCGCTGCACGTGGCCGAGGACGGTGACGCGGGTTTCAAAGCCGGTTTTGGCGGCAATCTGCTCGCCAATATAATAGCCAATGCCGCCGAAGCGTTTTTCGCCGCCGGCATATTCCATCTGCTTCGCCCCGCCTTCGACCGTGCGCACGGCTTCCGACACGACGACGAGCGCGAAGTTGCGCTGCTCGGTATCGCGCACTTTAATAATTTTCTGCGCGACTTTTTCAATGTCGTAGGGGATTTCGGGGATAAGGATAACGTCTGCGCCGCCGGCAATGCCGGTCGAGAGCGCAATGTTGCCGGCGTCGCGGCCCATCACTTCCAGCACCATCACGCGGTCGTGGGAGGCGGCAGTGGGCTGCAGGCGGTCGAGCGCTTCGGTCGCAACGTACAGCGCGGTTTCAAAGCCGACGGAGGTTTCGGTCTTGCCCACGTCGTTATCGATTGTTTTCGGCACGCAGACGAGGCCGAATTTGCCCTTCTGCGCGAGGGTGCGCAAAATCGCCATCGAGCCGTCGCCGCCGATGCCGATGATGGCTTCAAGGCCAAGCTGCTGGATGCCGTCGATGATTTCGCCGGAGCGGTCTTTCAAGGAACCGTCGTGCATCGGAAACTGGAAAGGGTTGCCTTTGTTCGTGGTGCCAAGGATGGTACCGCCCTGGCGCATGACAGTCGTGTCGAACATCGACTTGTTGAGGACTTTGTAGCGCAAGGGGCGATCGAGAAGGCCTGCGGTGCCGTCTTCCAGGCCGATGACTTCCCAGTTCTTCTCCGTCGCCGCATGGACGACCGAGCGGATGACCGCGTTCAAACCGGCGCAGTCGCCGCCCGAGGTGAGAATGCCGATGCGTTTTCTTGCCATATTATTATTCCCTTAACTACTCTGCCGTATCCTTGATAAAGCGCCAGTTCTGGCTGCCTTTGCTGCAAAGTACCCAGATGCGAAGGAATTGCAACAAATAAAGCTTAAAACTTCAAGGGTTTCCTGTTAAGATACCCTCGCAAAAATAAGGAAATTTCTCTAAAGCCATGATGCTCGAGGAAGAAGCAGAACTCCAGAAAATGCTGGAGGAATTGAAGACCGAACACCGGGACCTGGACATTATCATCCAGCAGCTCGCAGACGCGACTCCCATCGACTTCCTGCGCCTCCAGCGCCTCAAAAAGCGCAAGCTCTTCCTGAAAGACTCGATCTCCAAGCTGGAAAGCATGATGCTGCCGGATATTATTGCTTAATTTTCCGTAATTAACCGCACCCCTCCCCTAACCCAAAATTAACCGCGCCGCCTTTAGAGTGGTGCGATTGGTATTCTGAATTTTCATGGGGCGGATATGCGGGTTTTTGGTTTTTCTAAGGCAGTCATTCTGACGGTCGCGATCCTTCTGTCAGGCACAGCTGCCTTGGCGCAGGAGAATGGCGTCGACGAATTTCAGGCATTTCGCAACAAACTGAATTCAAACAAAGCGGCGCAGTCGCCGCTCGGCCCCTCGGGTAGCCTTTCAAGAGGCAAGATTGCGATAGACACACAATCCCAGCCATCCAAAGAAATGCAAGCGCTGATGAAGGAAGAGTCCGTCGCCATGGCGAACGAACCTATATTGTTTGACGGGATGACCGAGGAGGAGCGCGTAATCGCAATCCAGAACGCCGTCGCCCGCATGAAAAAACTTGGCGGCCTTACAACGTCCGAAAAACCGGAACATGCGGAAGACATCGTTGCGAATAGCAAAATTGTCAGCGTGACCGTCTATGACAGAAGCGCGACCGTCACACGGAGTGCAGAATTCGATTTACCCGCGGGTAAGCATGAAGTTGTTTTCAACGACTTACCACTGACGGCGAATTTTGACACCTTGCGTGCGGATGGCCATGGGCAGGCAAAAGTCACACTCGGCGCAATTATTACGCGGCGAAATGTGGCGGTTGATACTGTGACACCGGAACAGCGTGAAGCTTATCACGCACTGCAGCCCCTGCTCGATCAAAGACAGGCGCTGCTGGTACAAGTGCCGCCGCTGGATGCGCAGGCCGATTTTGTCAAATCTGCAAGCGTCCCTGCGGCGAGCATCATCAGTAATTCGGTCGCACAGCAAGATGTAAAGCCTGAACAATTGCTTGCAGCCAGCAAAGCGCTTTATTCGACACTCGCGGATGTCGCAAAGCAAAAAGAAGACATCCGCCTTAAATTGCGCGACCTCGATCTTGCAATCGAAAAAAATTCACGGCGCTTCATGGCCGTGCAGCCCGTCAAGGCAGGCTTCAGCGCCAGTGTTCCGCTGGAAAGCGAAAAGCCGACGCATTTCACGCTGCAAATTTCGTATCAGGTCGTCAACGCCACATGGCAGCCCGTTTACGATGCGCGTTTAGCCACCGCTGGAAAAAGCGGACTCGAGCTTGTCCAATTCGGCAGCGTCCGCCAGCAAACGGGCGAAGACTGGACAAATGTGGATTTGACTCTCTCCACGTCAAAACCAACGCGCGCGGCGACCATGCCGGACCTGTCTTCCCTCTGGGTCACCGCGACCGAACCTGTGGACTACAGTCGTGCCGGTAGTGCGATGCCGATGACGTTGTCAGCGTCGCAGGAAGACAAACTTGCCGTACCTGCCGCCGCTCCCGGCGGCGCTGACCCGCTGCAGGAATGGCGCGCAAAAGCGGAAGCCCGCCGTATGCAAATCGAAGAAGCCGCACCCCCGCCAGAGGAAAACGCGAGCTTTACATCAGCCACCCTCAACACCGGCGGCTACGTGAACGAGTATAAAATTCCGGGGCCGGCGACGATTGCGGCGGATAATTCGGAAACAAAACTCATGATCGGCACCTTCCCGCTGGAGAGCCGGTTGCAGATTCAAATCCGCCCGCAGGTGTCGACGGATGCGTTCCTCGCCTCCCACGCCGTGCTGAAGGGGGATGCGCCGATATTGCCGGGGCCGGCCAGCCTGTTCCGCGACGGCGCTTTTGTTGGCAAACTGGACCTGCCGCTGCTGCGGCCCGGCATGGCGACGGATATTTTCTTCGGCGCGGATGACCGCGTCTCGGTCAAGCACCAGACCTTGAAAGACGAGCGCGGCCAGACCGGCATGATTGCGAAAGACAACAGCCTCGAGCGCGATGTGGTCACTGAAATTGAAAACCTGCATAAGGAGCCGGTGGATATTGTCCTCTCTGAAGTCATCCCCACGTCGCGCAGCGACAAGCTGGTGCTGAATATCCTCGAAGACGAAACGACGGCGGGATATACGACAGATGACGAACACACCAAAGGCCTGCTCCGCTGGCAGGCGACATTGCCGCCACAGGGCAAGAAGGAATTCAAACTCGGCTGGCGCCTGAACTGGCCGAAAGAGCTGAACCTGCAGGGTTTATAAAACCGCTATTGCGCTGTGAACGACACCACGAAACAAACGAGTGCCGCGAGCAGGCAGGCGGCTGCGGCGCCAAGGCAGTAACGGCGCGGCAGCTGGAATTGCAGGCCGAGGGCGCATAAAATCATGAGGCCGAGGAAAACCCAGGCCGAACCCATATATACCGCCGCGCGGCCGGTCAGCTCGTAAGCGCCGCTATAGCGCGTGGTGCCGACGAAATTCTGCGTGGCGATGGCGTATACGCCCCGCCCCGCCATGAGCGCCGAGAGCAGGCCGATCAGCGCGACGCCGACCCATTCACCGGTTGTTTTTGGTTTTTGCAATTAAATCAAACTCCCCTGCGCCTGCAAAATTTCCCGCGCTAGTGGCACCGTCACGGCGCGTTTTTCGGCGAGGGCTTTTTTGTCGATGGCGTCGACGAGATCGCGCAGCGCCTTGAACGACCGCTCGATGCGCGGCACGACGAACTGCACGACTTCCTGCGGCACAAAGATCTGGCGGTCGGAGAAAAGTTTTGTCAGCACAATCGCCATGAGTTCTTCATCCGGCGCAAGCACCGCGACGGCGGGCGCGGCGAGCAGGCGGGATTTTAAATCCGGCAGTTCCACATCCCATTCCTTCGGCGCTTTCAGGGCGGTGAGCAGGATATGCCCGCCCGCTTCCTTCATGCGGTTGTAGAAATGGAACAGCGCAGTTTCGCCATGCCGCTCGCCGACGAATTGCGCCGCGTCATCGACAAAAGCGGCCTTCGGCAAGTCGTTCACGCCGCGCAAATCTTTTAAATTCTCCGGCGTGATTTCGAGGGCGTCGGATTTTTTCTGCCAGACTTTGGCAAGGTGCGTTTTGCCGGAGGCGGCGGGGCCATAGACGATCAGCAGCGGGCCGTTCCAGGCGGGGTATTTGTCGAGCCAGCCAATCGCGTCGGCATTGGCGGCGGAAACCCAGAGGTCTTCGCGTTCAAAGGCCGGCCGGTGGCCGAGATCAAGCCCGAGCTGCTGCGGTTTCACGGGCTCAGCGCAACATCGCCATTGGCGCCCAGCGTGATGCCGCGGGAGCTTAAGGACTGGCGCACCGCGTCAATCGGCGCATCGGCCGAGAGCGTGAAGGCGACGCTGTTGCTGTTCATAGAGGTGATGTTGACGCGGACCGGAGGATACACCGAATTCAGCCGCTTCTGCAGATCCATCCAGGCGCGCGGGTCCTGAAACTGCATCTGCGCTGCGACTTGCGTTGCGCCGCCCGTGGTCGTCGTGGTGGCGGTTGAGGTCGTCGTTACGGCGGCGGCTCCCGCAGGCACATAGCCCGGGCGTAAAATGGGATACGGGCGGCCGGGGATATGCGGCGGCAGCTGCGGCTGCTCGACAATCACGCTCGGCGCTTCGTTGTTTTCAATCATGGAAGGACGGCTGGCGACGGCGGAATTCATCACCAGCGGCGGATGATCCACAGTCGTTGTGGTGACAGTCGTTGAATGGCTGTCGACAACGGTCGTGCCAAGGTTGCCCGTCTGGCGCAGCAAATCATGGCTGATCTGCTCGACCGGCTTCGGCCCCTTGGCAATACGGCCGGGCTGCTGCAGGTAATTCAAAACTTCTGTCATGCCCTTTTTATAGACAACTTCATCCGGCGCTTCGCCGACGTAAGGCGTGAGCGTCGCCTTGCGGCGCAGGTGGCCGTTGTTGAAGGTATAAAGGTCGATCGTCAGGTTGACGGAGGAATGATTGGCAACGGCGAGGATAACTTCATCGGCCGCATAGTTGCTGCGCAACCGCTCGACCGCTTTATAGTCGCCCGACCAGACGCCGGAAGCGGAGCCCGCGGCAACGTCGCTGATATCGCCGAGCGGCACGGTAATCTGCGGGCCGCCGGCGGTTTTGGGCAGCGCGCCCTGCCACATCAGCAGCCAGGGGTTGCTTTCTTCCCACAGCAGCGTCTCGCCGGAGATATTTTCAAAGTACGGCAGCACCAGCAGGTTGCGGCCGAGGGGCGCGGAATCTTCCTCCGTCGCCACAGCAGGGCGGTTCGCCAGTACAGGCTTCGGGTTGGCATCGGCCGGCAGCGGGTTGGCGGCGGCATTCGCATCCGCCGTTGCGGCATCAACGCCGGTGCCATCGGTTGTTGTGGTGGTCACGATCGTGGTGGTCGTGGCGGCATCCGCCGTCGCGACAGGCGCGGCAACGGGCACGGCATGGATTGTCATATAATTACGGACGATGTCGCGGAAGCGCACCGTGAAATTACCCACATAACGGGTCGAAGACATCTGCTCGTTCTTGATTTCAAAGTCCTGGACCATCATGGCGATGTCCTGGTCTTTAGGCATCTTGAAGGCTTTGAGTTCCTCCGGCGTCATGTTGCGCTCGGCCAGTTTCTGGAAAGCCGCCTTGCGGGCATCGGCAATCGCCTGGTCGCGCGCAACGACCGAATTTTCCGCCGATTTATCGACGACGACGTCGCCGACGACGAGCGGATCATCCGCCTTCACTTCGCGCTTGGTGGGCAGAACGGGTGTCCAGGTATCGCCGTTTTTGGGCCCGATTTCGGCAAAAGCCGGCACCGATGCGACTGTGGCGAGCAGCATTACCGAAAAGGAAAAGGCATTAAAAAATTTTAACATAAGGCAACCGCGCGGTTTCACAGATTCTGACTTCTGAACATACCGCCGCCCCCCGATAAAATCCAGATATTCCAGTCATTAATTGTTAAAAATGTCATGCTATGGTTGAGTATTGCCCGGAAGGTCTTTATCCTTGCAGGCAGAACGTCTTTTCGGCGACGGGCCGCCCGGCCCTGTCGCCCTCCACATGAACTGTTATCGATACGCTATTCTTTCAAGGGGATACCAGCAAACGATGCAAACCGATATGAACAACAACAACCAGTCCAATGATCCGCAAGTCGCCGCTGCCTGGAAAGGCTGGGTCTTTTTCACGCAGGCTGCCACGGGCACGGTTGTGCTGGTCGCCGTGTTTCTGCTGCTGCTTCTCGCCTTCGTCTACAAAAAATAAAGCTCACGCGCCTTTCTACATCTTCACGTCTCGGGAACCCTTAGGGGAGGATTTTTGAAGACTTTGTCGCGACAGGTTCTGGCCGTTGTTTTCGTCTGCCTCATGATGGGGACCGGCATTGCATGCGCGCAGCAGATGCAGGGCAGCTTCCCGCCGACCGAGCCAACCATGGCGGTGCCCTCTCCCACCCCCGCGCCGGTGAAGACCGTTACACCCGCACCCCGCACCGCCGCGCCCGTTGCCGTGACGCCGACACCAGCGCCCCGCGTTGCGACACCCGCACCGGTTGCTGTTCCGGTCGCAAAACCGGCAACCGCCGCCCCCGCGACCACGCAAGTGATGCCGACAACGCTTGGCGTCACCACCACACCGCCCGTCCAGCCACAACCTGTCACCGTTCCCGTGCAGCCGCAGCCGACGACCATCCAGCCGGTCGCCATCAACGGCGCGCCTTCCGCCATCCGGCCGATTTATCTCTCCAGCAAGGCCTCGACCTATAACATCGCCCAGAACATGCATGTGTTCGAGGATACGGAGAAGTCGCTCGACTTCGTCAATATCCTGCAGCAGTACCGCGCCGGCGGCGGCACGACGCGCAATGATGACCAGGTTTTCCTCGGCTATTCCTCCTCCGCCTACTGGCTCGTGTTCTCGGTCTACAACCGCAACCCCGCGAAAAGCCGCTGGATGCTGGACCTTGGCAACCGCATGAGCGGCACCATGGGCGTGCCGGATAAAATTTCCGTCTTTACCGACGCAAACCTGACGGCGCCGCTGATCATGAGCGACGGCCGCCTTGTGAAGAACAAGAAGCAGCTGGAGGGCCAGCAGCGCAACGCCCTGCCCCTTTACTTCGAGCCCGGGCAGGAACGCGTTATCGCTCTTTATATTGAGCCCGCGCCGGGATCGCCGCTGGCGCTGAACCCGCAGCTGGAAGAACCGACGCTGTTCGCGACCCAGCACGACCAGGTCGTCCTGCAGTGCAACGTCATCAAGGTCGCGGCCGTCATCATCGGCTGCGCCTTCCTGTTCTTCGGCTTCAGCTTCCGCCAGGCTGTGCCGGCCTGCCTCATCATCTACTTGGCGGCGCAATATTTTATTTTCACGGCGTCGGATGAAGTCGTTTCCTTCGGCAACAACACCAAGGCGGAATACATCGACTGGCTGCATGCGGCAGCGGCCCTCGCCGCGCTGCAGCTGGCGCGCCTCGTCCTCATCGGCGCGGAAAAAGGCGGCCGCTTCCAGCTGATCCTCAATGGCGTGTCGGCCCTCATCCTGCTCCTCGTCGGCGTTTCGGCCTCCATAGATTCCATGGCGGGTTTTGTAAGCGGCTTCTTCATCCGCGTGCTGCCGCTTGGTACCCCGCTACTCATCGCCATCATCGGCGGCATGATTTCGGCGCGCACGGAGCGCACGCAGGCTGTGTCATTTACCTTCGCCTGGGTGCTGCTGTTTGGCGGCGCCCTTGTGACGGAGCTGGTGCAGAGCGGCGCGATGAGCTTCGGCGTTGCCTCCGCCAATGCCTACTGGTTCACCTTCATCCTCCACCTCAGCATCCTGTCCATCTCCTCCCTGCGCTACCTTGCGATTTCGGAGGAGATGCACCGCCACGAAGTCATCGAGGCGCGCCGCCGTCGTGAAGACGAAGCGGAGCTGCGCAAGACGAAAGAAATCGCCGACCAGACCCGCATGCTGGGCGTTCTGCAGCGCGAAAAAGAACTGATGGCGGATTTGCGCACGCGGGAGGCCGAGCGTATTCAGGCCATGCGCCGCGCGAAGGAAGCCGCTGACAGCGCCAACAAGGCGAAATCCGACTTCCTTGCCGTCATCTCCCACGAAATCCGCACGCCGATGACGGGCGTGATGGGCATGATCCGCCTGCTGCTCGACACGCCGCTGAACGACAAGCAGAAAGAATACGCCAAAACCATTCAGTACTCCGGCGACGCGCTCATCACCCTGCTCAACGACATCCTTGACCTCTCCAAAGTCGAGGAAGGCAAGATGACGATTGAAAGCGTCGACTTCGACCTGAACAAGCTGGTTGAGTCCGTCGTCCTTCTGATGTCCGGCCGCGCCGAGGAAAAGAAGATCGGCCTCAAATTCGACATCGACCCCGAAACGCCGACGGCCCTCAAAGGGGACCCCACGCGCCTTCGCCAGATTCTCCTCAACCTCGTCGGCAACGCCATCAAGTTCACCGACAAGGGCAGCGTCACCGTCATCGTGAAAGCGCATGACAAGACGGCGAAGAAGCCGCGCATTTATTTCGCCGTGAAGGACACCGGCATCGGGATTTCGGAAGACGGGCAGAAAAAACTCTTCCAGCCGTACCAGCAGGCCGACAGTTCGACGACGCGCAAATTCGGCGGCACGGGCCTTGGCCTTGCCATCTGCAAACGCCTTGTCGAAGCCATGGGCTCCTCCATCCAGATCGCCAGCAAGATCGGCGAGGGCACTGTCTTCTACTTCATCATCTCGCTCGAATACGGCGCGGGCGAAGCGGCGCAGGCGGCGGAGATTGCCGCCATGGGCGTCATCCCGCTCAAAATCCTCGTCGTTGACGATAACATCATCAACCAGCGCGTGGTCGCGGGCCTCTTGGAAAAAGACGGTCACAAAATCGTTACCGTCGGCGGCGCGGAAGCCGCGCTGAACGATCTTAAAACCGTCACCTACGACGTCATCCTGATGGATATGGAGATGCCGCAGATCGACGGCGTGATGGCAACGCAGATGATCCGCCGCCTGCCCGACCCGCTCAAATCAAAAATTACCATCGTCGCCATGACCGGTAACACCGGCAAGGAAGATATCCAGCGCGCGCGCGACGCCGGCATGGATGATTACATTACCAAACCGGTCAACCCCGACGCGCTGCGCAAAATCCTGATCGGCATCGGCAAGCGCAAATATCCGAATACGGCACCGAAGCCGGGCGCTGCCGCAGCGCCTGCTACACCTTCTGCACCCGCGGCGGCACCGGTACGTGCGCCCTCCATCGCACCGACGCTGGCTGCGACGACGACTGCCGCTCCCGCTGCCCCCGCCGCACCGGCTGCTGCTGCGCCCGCGCCTGCACCCGCAGTGCCTGCGGCAGCTGCAGCACCTGCCCCCCCTGCGCCGGCAGCGCCTGCCGCTCCCGCTGTCGACATGACGGTTTTCGAGCAGCAAAAACTGTTCAGCACCGAAGTCCTCGGCGGCCTCAAGTCCAGCTTTACCAAAGACCAGATGGACGAGATGATGGACGGCCTTTACCAGACCACCGAAGACCTCATCGGCAAGGCGGAGAAAGCGGCGGAAGCGAAAGATACAAAAACGCTGCAGGGCCTCGGCCATGACATCAAGGGCATGACCTCCAACTTCGGCCTCACCGCGCTGGCCGACCTCGGCGCGCGGCTGGAGCGTCAGGGCAAGGAGAATTTCCCCATCGATACGCTGGCGGAAATTGTCCGCAAGATGCGCCCCACCTATTACGACACCCGCTCCATCGTCGAAAAATGGATGAAGGCTGTCGGTTAAGCCCGTTTAACAATCAGGAGATACAGCAATGAAAATCGCCTTTATCACCGGCGGCAGCCGCGGCATTGGCAAAAGCATGGCCGTGCATGTCGCGCAACGCGGCACCGGCGTTATCCTTACCTACAACAGCCATGCGGAAGAAGGCGAAGCCGTTGCGGCGGAGATCAACAAGGCGGGCGGCAAGGCCATTGCCCTCAAACTCGATGTGTCAAACACGGCGTCCTTCGACGGATTTATTCAGGAACTGGGCCACGCGCTGCAGAAGAATTTCGCCCGCAAGGATTTTGACTACCTCGTCAACAACGCCGGCACCGCGCAGCGCACGCTTATCAAAGACACGACCGAAGAGCAGTTCGATGCGCTGATGCAAGTACATTTCAAGGGCCCGTTCTTTTTGACGCAGAAGCTGATCCCGCTCATGGCGGACGGCGGCCATATCATCAATATCTCGAGCGGACTTGCGCGCTTCACGAACCCCGCGGGCGTTGCGGCCTATGCGTCCATGAAAGGCGCGATGGAAGTTTTCACGCGCTACCTGGCGCTTGAATACGGGCCCCGCCGCATCCGCGCCAATATCGTCGCCCCCGGCGCGATCGACACGCAATTCGCAGGCCCCACCGGCCGCAGCGCGGAGCAAAAGGAAATGCTGGCGAAATACACCGCCCTCGGACGCTGCGGCGAGGCGGACGACATCGGCCTTCTGGTCGCAGGGCTTTTGTCGGAAGACACGCGATGGGTCAACGGCCAGCGCATCGAAGCGTCCGGCGGCATGCACCTTTAAGGACAAAAAAAGGCGCCCGTTGCGGGGCGCCTTTTTTTTCAATCTGATATCGCTTACGGAACGATTTCGGTTTCGGCGAAGAAGAAGTTGATTTCTTTTTTCGCGTTGTCGAGGCTGTCGGAACCGTGGACGGAGTTCGCTTCGATGGATTCAGCGAATTCCTTGCGGATCGTGCCGGCATCGGCATTGGCGGGGTTGGTTGCGCCCATGACTTTGCGGTTGACGGCGACGGCATCGGTGCCTTCCAGCACTTGCACGACGACGGGGCCCGAGATCATGAAGGAGACGAGTTCGCCGAAGAAGGGGCGCTCGCGGTGGACTTCATAAAAGCGGCCGGCTTGTTCCTGCGTCAGCTGCAGGCGTTTCTGGCCGACGATGCGCAGGCCGTTTTCTTCGAATTTCGCGTTGATCTTGCCGGTCAGGTTGCGGCGGGTGGCATCCGGCTTGATGATCGAGAGTGTACGTTCTTTGGCGCCCATGTTTAGTCCCTCTGTTGATATGGCCAGCTTTTATGGCACGTGTTTAACTTGGCCGATTTTATACGGCTTTTCAAAAATAAAGGCAAGCGGATATAAGCCGCTGAAATACCTTGTTTTTTGACTAGCTGGCGAGGGCCGCTTCAATGGCGCCGACGGCGTCATTGGCCATCTTGCCTTCGGGGCCGCCGGCCTGCGCCATGTCGGGCCTGCCGCCGCCGCCTTTGCCACCGAGCTTTTCGGCGCCGATTTTGACGAGCTTCACGGCATCGATCTTGCCGGTGAGATCCGCCGAGACGGCGACGACGAGGGAGGCCTTGCCGGTATCATCCACCGAAATCACGGCGACAACGCCGGAGCCAAGCTTTGCTTTCAGCTCATCCGCCAGCGGCTTCAGCTCGTTCGCGGGCACGCCTTCCAGCACGCGGCTGGTGAAGTTGATGCCGTTGATAGCTTTGGAGTCATTCGCGGAGGACCCGCCGCCGCCCGCCGCCAGTTTACGGCGGAGATCGGAGATTTCCTTTTCCAGCTTCTTCTTGTCGTTCACCAGCGCTTCCACGCGGTTGGCGGCTTCAGCGGGAGAGGACTTCAGCGTATCGGCGATTTTGTAAAGACGCTCTTCCTGCTCGGAAAGGTACTGCAGCGCGCCTTCGCCCGTCACGCCTTCGACGCGGCGGATGCCGGCGGCGAGCGCGGTTTCACCGATAATTTTAAACAACCCGATATCCCCCGTGCGGCGCACGTGGGTGCCGCCGCAAAGCTCCATGGAGAAATGCTTCTTGGCGTCTTCCGGATCCGCGCCGCCCATGGAAAGGACGCGCACTTCATCATCATACTTCTCGCCGAACATCGCCATGGCGCCAAGAGCGCGGGCATCGTCGACCGGCATCAGTCGTGTCGTCACATCGCTGTTCATGCGGATACGCTCGTTCACTTCGCGCTCCACATTGGCGACTTGTTCCGGCGTCAAGGCCACCGGCTGCGAAATATCGAAGCGCAGACGCTGGTCATTCACAAGTGAGCCTTTTTGCGACACATGCTTGCCAAGGTTACGGCGGAGGGCCGCATGCAGCAGGTGCGTTGCCGAGTGGTTGGCGCGGATGGCGTTGCGGCGGCGGACGTCAATCTGCATGTCAACGGCATCGCCCACATTCAGCGTGCCCTTTTTGACTTCACCCACATGGATGAAGAGGCCGCCGGCTTTTTTCTGCGTATCGGAAATGTCAATCTCCGCGCCCTTGGCGGAAATCATTTTGCCCTGATCGCCGACCTGGCCGCCGGATTCGCCGTAGAAAGGCGTCTGGTTAACCATGACGGAAACTTTCTGGCCGGCAGTGACGGTTTTGACCGAAGCGGCCTTGTCATCGACCAGCGCCAGCACCTGACCTTCGGCGCGTTCCTTGTCGTAGCCGAGGAATTCGGTCGGGCCGATTTTTTCTTTTACTTCAAACCAGATTTTCTCGGTCGCGGCGTCGCCGGAACCGGCCCATGATTTGCGCGCGATTTCGCGGCCTTTTTCCATGGCGGCATCGAAGCCTGCGGTATCCACTTCGCGGTTGCCGTCGCGCTTCAGCACGTCCTGCGTGAGATCGAGCGGGAAGCCGAAGGTGTCGTAGAGCTTGAAGGCGACATCGCCCGGCAGCTTCTGGCCGGAGCCGAGCTTGGCGGTTTCCTGCGCCAGCAGGTGCAAACCATTATCCAGCGTTTTCTTGAAGCGGGTTTCTTCGAGCTTCAGCGTTTCTGTGATCAGCGCTTCAGCTTCGCGCAGTTCCGGGTAAGCATCGCCCATTTTGGAGATCAGCACGGGCAGCAGTTTGTACATCAGCGGGTCTTGCGCGCCCAGAAGGTGCGCATGGCGCATACCGCGGCGCATGATGCGGCGGAGGACGTAGCCGCGGCCTTCGTTCGACGGCAATACGCCGTCTGCAATCAGGAAGGCGCTTGAGCGCAGGTGGTCTGCAATCACGCGGTGGGAAACATTTTTGTCGCCGTCGACATCGGTCTTGGTCTCATTTGCCGCCGCTTCGCGGATGGCGCGGAGGATGTCGATATCGAAGACGTTGTTCTTGCCCTGCAGAACCGACGCCATGCGGTCAAGGCCCATGCCGGTGTCGATGGAGGGTTTGGGCAGGTTGATGCGCGAGCCGTCCGGCTGCTGCTCGAACTGCATGAAGACGTTGTTCCAGATTTCGACATAGCGGTCGCCATCCTGATCCGGCGAACCCGGCGGGCCGCCCGCAACTTTGTCGCCGTAGTCGTAGAAAATTTCCGAACAGGGGCCGCAGGGGCCGGTGTCGCCCATCATCCAGAAGTTGTCCATGGTGGGGATGCGGATGATTTTGTCGTCGCCAAAGCCGGTGACTTTCTTCCAGATGTTCGCGGCTTCATCATCGTTGTGATAGACGGTGACGAGCAGCTTGTCTTTCGACAGGCCGAAATCTTTCGTCAGCAGTTCCCAGGCGAAGGGAATGGCATCCGCCTTGAAGTAATCACCAAAGGAAAAGTTGCCGAGCATTTCAAAAAACGTCAGGTGGCGGGCGGTGAAGCCGACGTTATCAAGGTCGTTGTGCTTGCCGCCGGCGCGCACGCATTTCTGCGCCGTGGTCGCGCGGGTGTAGGGGCGCTTTTCCTGGCCCGTGAAGACGTTCTTGAACTGCACCATGCCGGAGTTGGTGAACATCATGGTCGGGTCGTTCTGCGGCACCAGCGGGCTGGAGCGCACCACTTCGTGCCCGTGCTTCTGGAAGTAACCCAGGAATGTTTTGCGGATGTCGCTGGCGCTCGTCATGATATTAAAAAACCTCTTTTACCTTTTGCCGGTGTTCGTGCATTTTAGGCGCATCGATACGGTACTGGATTCCCCTTAACGCGGGAATAATTTCGAGCGCATAGTATTCCATAAAATATAGGTTTATTTCAATGACAAAACCAGCAGTGCCGGATGATCTCATCGCCCTCTCCCACCGCCTTGCGGATGCAGCTGCCTCCGTCGTAAAACGCTATTTCCGCACTGATTTTCATATCGACGGCAAGGCGGATGCCAGCCCTGTCACGATTGCCGACAAGGAAGCCGAACAGGCCATCCGCGCCATTCTGAAGGCCGAGCGGCCGGATGACGGCATTCATGGCGAAGAGTTCGGCAGCGCGAAAGGCACCTCCGGCTACCTCTGGGTGCTCGACCCCATCGACGGCACGAAAGCTTTTGCAACCGGCCGGCCGCTGTTTGGCATCCTCATCGGCCTTGTACATGAAGGTGAAGCGGTGCTCGGCATCCTCGACCAGCCGATCAACGGCGAACGCTGGATCGGCGCGCGCGGCCATGGCACCAAGCTGAATGGCAAAACGGTGAAGGCCCGCCCCTGCCCTGATATTAAAATCGCGAATGTCGCGACAACCGGCCCCGATATGTTCGAGCTGGAAGATTACCTGAAATTCTACAGCTACCTGAAACAGGAAACCGGCTTCACGCTGTACGGCGGCGATTGCTATTCCTATGGCCAGCTCGCCGGCGGCTGGCTGGATGGCGTCGTGGAAGCACATATGAAGCTGCACGATTACGTCGCACTGATCCCCATCGTAGAAAATGCCGGCGGCATCATCACCGACTGGCAGGGCAAGCCCCTGCCGCTGGAGCCGAGTTTTGAAGCTGTGGAAGTGATTGCAACAGGCGACAAGCCGCTGCACCAGCGCCTCTGCGCTATCCTTTCTGCCGGATAAAAAAAGACCGGCTGCATCTGGTGTACATGCAGCCGGTATCCAGTTGGTCCAGTACCTCTATTTAATTTTGTAGCCGGGGCCGTTGCTGTAGAGCTTCATTTGCCCCGATTTCAAATCGATATGCGGGCCGACGCAGGAACCGACGCAGATATTGCTGTCAGCTTCCTTGTGGCGGCGCGGCGCGGGCGCGTCATCGCTGCTGTCGTCACGGCTGGCTGTTTCCTGCTGTACCGCCGCGGCCTGTTTTTTGACAGTGATCGGCATGCGGTCGAGCGGCTGCAATTCAAACACCGCGCTCTCAACACGACGGCCGTTGAAATGATAGGTCTCTCCGAATTTGGCCGTGTAGATGCGATCACTGGCGCGCAGCACAAATTCGGCAACGGTATATTGCTGGCAGTCGCCGTCTTTCACGGTCAGGGTGTTTTCAGGCTCGGAAAAACTGCCGCTGACGGCAAAACCAAGCTCGCTGAACTTTGCGCGCATATGGCGGTTGAAGCTGTCGCTGACATCCAGCGCGTTCTGCTTTGCCAGCGTGTTATCCGGCGCGAAGTTGCAGCCCCTCTCATCGAGGTTCGTCTGCGACGGGGAATAGGTGGTGTAATAGACAAAGCCGTCGTCCTGCTTTTTCTTGAGGGTAAAGCTGCAGCTATCCCAAACGCGGTTATCCGGCGTCGAAAGGCTGCAGACGTTATCTTCCACGACGTCCATATTGTAAGTGCCGTAAAGCGCACGCGCGGACTGCCGGACCTCCGCCGCGGTAGGGAATTTTTCCGGTGGCGGCACGGCTTTCGGCTGCCCGCTTTTGCAACCGGCCAAAAGTGCCGCAGAGGCGAAGGCGCCACTGAGGAGCGCGTTTTTCAAATGATTGTTCATGACGGGTTGGCTCCTTCTAAAACAATTGGAAATGCGGCACGCGCGACGACGCTGCCGGACAAAAAATATGGGGATGTGATTGAAAGCGCCATGGTGCCAACCTTTTCAAAAACAGCCCGGCGATGGGTCAGCGAATTATTCGTGACCGAAAGTCAGGGCTGTTTTTGCAGGTTGTGCGCGGTTTGATGACAGGCGTGAAATGCCAAAGAAGTGGAAAACCACCTGTCTCGCGAAGATGCACATTGCGTAGGTATTTTATATCAAGAAAGGAGTGATTCTGTCAAATAAAATATCAGAGCTTCAGCAGCTTCTGCATCGCGGCGCGGTAGGAGCGGTAGACTTTGTCGACCGATTTCAAATCTGCCATTTCATTTGGCGCATGGATGTTCTTGGACGGCACGCCGTGCCCTGCAATCACCTCGACATTCCTTGTTGCCATGAAGTTGCCGATGTTGGAGGGGCCGGAGACATGTTCGGGGATTTTCTGGCCTGTGATTTCCTCGATCGCTTCCCGGAGGGCGATGCGCAGTTCCGAGGTTTCTTCCGTCAGGAACGCGGGTTGCGATGACACCTTGCGCACTTCCGTGCGGCGTACTTCCGGCACTTTGTTGGCAAGGTCGCTGAGCAGCACCGCATCGCGGATATGGCGGTCGGCGGCGGCTTCATTAAACGTCGGCGTCAGGCGCACGTCTATCTTCGCCGTCGCCTTGCTGGGCACGACGGAGAAGCCGTCGCCCGCTTCCATGCCCGTGACGGTCAGTTTTGGCGGGCGCGGGAAGGTATCGCCTTCGGGCGCTTTTGGCTGGTTGGCCGTGAGTTCGCTGACGATGCCGGCCAAGCGCACCAGCGCGTTGTCGCAGGCGGGGGCAGTCGCGCCGCTATGCGCGGATTTGCCGGTCATGGTGATTTCATAGCGGGAGAAGCCGCGGGAGCCGACGACGATTTTATCATCGCCCGCATAGCCGATCATGATGCCATCCGGCTTGTAGCCCGCTTCCATAGCTGCCTTGATGCCGCCAAAGGTGCCGGTATGCTCGTCCGCATCCAAAATCAGCAGCAGGTTGCCGTGCATGTTGTTTTTATGCTGCGAGAGTTCCGCCGCAAGGTGGCTGAAAATGGCGACGCCGATTTTTGAGTCCGCCGCGCCGCGGCCATACAGCTGGTTATTGCGTATTTCGCCTGAAAAAGGTGCCTCTTTGTGCCAGAGCTTTGGATCCCCCGCCGGCGCGGTATCCAGCGTCGCGTTCAGCGCCCAGGTCTTGCCGGGATGCGCGCCCTTGATTTCGCACACGAGCGCGACAGGGTTTTTCTTGTCGTCGAGAATTTGATGGAAGGTGATGCCATGCTCCGCGCCGAACTTCAATGTCTCCGCGATAATTTTGTCCGGGCTGTCGATGCCGGCCTGGCTCGGGATTCGGACGAGGCTCTGGGCGAAGGCACTGATGCTGGCGACGTCCGTCATTTATCCCTGCCCTATTTTCAGTTGCACGGCGGCGGTTTTTTTCGACAGCGTATCCATACGCTGCGCTTCCTGCAGCACATCGACGCGCGCTTTCGCTTCGGCTTTGTGTCTTTCGAATTCGGGGTCTTTGAAATTCTGCACTTTGGCGGCGAGCGCGGCGAAAATCGTTTTACGGCTGTAGCTGGGCGCGGGGAGGAATTTTTCGCGGGCGCGATAGGCCTGCGCATTAGCGGCGAATTCTGTTGCCAGCTTACCAAGCTTCTCCGCCGCTTTCGGCGCATTGCCGTTGGCGATGAAGTTACGCGCGGCGGTCAGATCATCGCCGGCGCGCTGGTAGATCATGAATTCTTCGGTTTTGTCGCGTGCTTTCAGGACATCTGCAAAGCTGCGGCGCGAGGCATCATTCGCCGCCTTGTCAAAGGCCGCTTTGAGACCGTCAATATCGGCCAGCAGTTGTTGAGTGTCGGCCGCCATGGCGCACTTCCCGGTTGATGTCATGAAATTGCATCATACCAAAAATTGCGCGGAAGGTCAATAATTATGTCAATTGTTGCGCTGCGGCGTTTTTAACGCGGCAAAACATTGGCGGCGGTGGCAAGGCGCGGGCCTTTGCGCATGTCCTGCGCCAGATAGATCGGCCAATCGCCTTCCGCCACCTTATCAAGGCTGTCGGTGCCCTGATGGTACTTGATGCGGTAGATCCAGTAGTTGGCCAGCACGCGCTCGACGAAGATACGGGTTTCGGCAACGGGGATGCTTTCGATGAACAGCAGCGGGTCATCGGCATATTGCGCCGTCTGTTCCCATCGCGCGAGCTTGCCAGGGCCGGCGTTATAGGCGACCGCGAGCTTGAAGAGATTGTTGCCGACATATTCATTGCGCAGCAATTCCGCGAGGTACTTCTGGCCAAGATCGATGTTGATGCGCGGGTCCTGCAGGCGGTCATGCGCCAGGTTTTCGGCATAGAGATGCGCCACGTGTTTCGCGGTATCCGGCATCAGCTGCATCAAACCGACAGCGCCGGAAGATTTATTGCTCGCCGACGGATCGAACTTCGATTCCTGACGGATGAAGGCATAGACCAGCGCGCGGTCAACGCGGAAGCCGCGCTCCGGCGCCCAAGGCACATCCGGATAAAGTGCCGCATCATACAATTGGCCGACGCGCGACTTGAAGGTGGAGCCCATGCGCATGGCCAGCGCCGGCATGCCGTTGTCATTGGCGAGGGCGATCATGGCTTCCTGCAGCACATCATTGTCGCCGGGGTTCATCTGGCGCAGTTCCTGCTCGGCCAGATCAGGCCGCTCGGCATCGACAAGCGCAAGCGCGCGTTTGCCGGCGGGCAGCGTCGAGAGCGCCTTGATATGGTTGTCGGTCAGCTCCGGCACCGTCCAATTGAACTTCGCCTGCTCCATGCCAAGGGCCTTCATGGCGATAATGCCGTAGAAAGTGCGCGGGTAGTTGGCGGAGCGGTGCAGCCAGTAGCTGACCTTCTGCGGCTGGCGGGAACGCAGGTAAGACCGCGCCGCCCAGTAGGAACCGGCGGCCGACATCCAGGCCGAGGTGCGGTTGGAATTGGCGGTCATTTCAAAATATTTGGCGGCGGTTTCGTATTTGCCCATCTGCCAGGCGGAAAGCCCGCCGATCCAGCCGGCGACCGGCACATCTTTGCCCGAACGGTCGGCGGAGGCGGAGGCCAGCTCATACGCCTTCTGCACCTTGCCGTTGTAGAAATAGGAGGTCGAGATATTGGCGCGCAGCGAGTCATATTCGCCGGCGTCGAAAATTTTGCGTGCTTCGTCGCTCTCCAGCCGTTTCAGCGCCACGCTCGGCGCGTCGGAGAGGGAGAGGTTGATGGCGCGGATAATGTCGCGTTGGCGCGGCGTATGCGGTTGTTCGCTGATATAGGGCTGCGCCAGCTGGCCGACGTCGAAGTCGTGCTGGCTGTAAACGCCCTTGCCGATTTTGGCAGGCGGGAAGCTTTCCGCGCCCTTGGTTTTTTTCCTCAAGGCCAGTTCCGCAATGCGCGGCGCGCCGGGCAGGTCGGCATAGCGCTTCATCCAGTCGGCGAGTTCTTTGTAGGTCGCGGTATAATCCGGATGCACGTAGCGCTGGTAGAGCACCTGCCCCATGAGGCGGCTATCAGTCAGCTTCGCAATCTCCGCATTCGCCTTGGTGAAATCGCCGACATCCTGGAAGGCGAAGATATGCGCGTAGCGGGCGGCGTCTTCATCCGTCAGGCGGCGGGCGGCGCCCAGGTGCGCGAACATGCGGGTGAGCAGGGACGGTTCTTTATCCACTACCGACGGCACCGGCGCTTCGGCGCTGACGAAAGTGGGCGTCATGGTCGCCGGGTTTTCGGGGCGCATGGCGCTGCTGGCAACAAAGGCGCGCGGTGCTGCTTCAATAACCGCGCGGGCTGCCGCGACCTGCCCCGGCTTGCGGGTCGGGTGGATGCCCAGAATGAAAGAGACATGGGTGTTGGCACTGTGGATGGCAGGCTTCTTCACGGCGACAGGCACGCCCACGGCCACCGCAGAACCCGCGCCTGAAAGCGCAAGTGCGATACCCATGATGCCTAAAAGATGTCTTCGTTTTGGTAAGGTGTCCAAAATCCGTTAGCCTTATTCTGTTCAATCCAGAGTGTCGAAGAGTGTAAAACCGATAGCGCAAATAAAAGTTCTTGGCAAATATTTCCATAACAATAAAAATTGGTCGTGGATTACAGGACCTTATCAACAGCTCAAAAATTATGATTATGGAATATATGCGCGAATCAGCCGCGTGGGCGACTTAAGCGGCAGGTGGCAGAATCCCCAATTCCCGCAGCTTGTTTCGCACTTTTTGCAGGTCCGCCCAGGCAAGACCCTTCTGTTGCGGTGAGCGCAACAGGTAGGCGGGATGGAAGATAGCCATGGCGGCGACAGGCTTTTCAAGCCCCGGCGTCTGGTATTCCCGCCACCTGCCGCGCAGCTTGGTGATGCCGTCCGTGGTTTGCAGCAGGGCTTTGGCCGACACGCCGCCGACGAAGAGCAGCACTTCCGGCTTCACCAGTTCGATATGCCTTTGGATAAAGGGCAGGCTCAAGGCCGTTTCGGCATCGGACGGGTCGCGGTTGCCGGGGGGGCGCCAGTTGATGAGGTTACTTATATATATAGACTCTTCTCGGCTCAGGCCGATCGCCCCCATCATGCGGTCGAGCAACTGGCCGGAGACGCCGACAAAGGGGCGGCCGATGCGGTCCTCGTCCGCGCCGGGGGCTTCGCCCACCAGCATGACTTTGGCGGCGGGGTTGCCATCGGCAAAAACCATCTGGGTGGCGGTGCGTTTCAGGGCGATGGCCTTGAAACCGTCGAGGGCTTCGCGGAGTTCTTCAAGGCTTTTGGCGGAAGCGGCCAGCATTCTTGCATCGCCCAAGGCCTCGAAGGAGCCGGGGCCGGCGTCTATCACCGGCACGGTGGCGGGTCCGGAGGGGACGGCAAAATTGACGGGGGCAAGCGGGGCCGCGGCAGGCGCATAGGCGACAACCGCCGGTTTTTCGACCAGCTTCGTCCGGTCAACCGGCGCGTCGCCGACCGCTTCGTCGACGCCGACATCGGCATACCATTGCAGCAGTTCAACCGCGTTGTAATCGTCCAGCGCCATAACATTCCTTTTAATCCCCAAAAGGTAACGGAGCAGCGGCTATAGAGTCAAAGGAACTATCGCTTTTGGCGGGAAGCTATATTAGCCTTTCGGAAGAACGACAAAGGATGTGAATTATGGATAACGAAGTCGCCCTGCCCCCGCGTGAAGTCATGAGCTACGACGTCGTCATCGTCGGCGCAGGTCCCTCCGGCCTCACCGCTGCCATCCGGTTGAAGCAGCTGAACGCGGGCTTGAACGTCTGCGTCCTCGAAAAAGGCTCGGAAGTCGGGGCGCATATCATGTCCGGCGCGGTGATCGAGCCGCGCGCGCTGAACGAGCTCATCCCCGACTGGAAGGAAAAAGGCGCGCCGCTGAAAGTGGAGCCGAATGACGACCGGTTTTACTTCCTGACAAAAACCAAAGCTATCCGCCTGCCGCTGCCGCCGCCCATGCACAACAAGGGCAACTATATTGCGAGCCTAGGCAACCTCTGCCGCTGGCTGGGCGAACAGGCAACCGCGCTGGGTGTCGAGATTTACCCCGGCTTTGCCGCCGCGGAAGTTTTGTACGACGAATCTGGCGCGGTCAAAGGCGTTGCAACCGGCGACATGGGCGTCGGCAAAAACGGCGAGCATACCGCCGCTTACCAGCGCGGTATGGAGCTGCATGCGAAGCAGACCATTTTTGCGGAAGGCTGCCACGGCTCGCTCACCAAAACGCTCTTCAAAAAATTCAACCTGCGCAAGGATGCCAACCCGCAAACCTATGGTTTAGGCGTGAAAGAGCTGTGGGAAGTGAAGCCCGAGAAATTCAAGCAGGGCCTCGTCATCCATACCGCCGGCTGGCCGATGGATTCCAAAACCTATGGCGGGTCATGGCTGTATCACTGGGAAAACAACATCGTTTCCATCGGTTTTGTGACGGGGCTGGATTATTCCAACCCGTATCTTTCCCCGTTTAATGAAATGCAGCGTTTCAAGACGCATCCTTTCGTGCGCGACTTTTTAGAGGGCGCGAAACGCATCAGCTACGGCGCGCGCGCGATTTCGGAAGGCGGCTTGCAATCGCTGCCCAAACTCACTTTCCCCGGCGGCTTGCTGGTGGGCGATACCGCGGGCTTCCTCAACACACCGAAAATCAAGGGCACCCATGCGGTGATGAAATCCGCCATGCTGGCGGCAGAAGCCTTGAGCGAAATGTTTGCAGCTGGTGATCCCTCGGCAAAAGAATGCCAGACCTACCGCGAGAAGTTTGAAAAAAGCTGGCTCTATGCCGAGCTGCATAAAGTCCGCAACATCCGCCCGAGCTTCCGCTGGGGTTTTGTGATGGGCTTTATCTATTCCGCCATCGACACTGTCTTCCTGCGCGGCAAAACCCCCTGGACCTTGAAGAACCACGCCGACTGGAACCAGCTGAAGAAGGCAGAACATTCCAAAAAAATCGACTATCCAAAACCGGATGGCGTGTTGACGTTTGATCGTCTGTCTTCTGTCTTCATCTCCAACACCAACCATGAAGAAGACCAGCCCTGCCACCTGAAGCTGCGCGATGCGTCGATCCCCATTAAAGTAAACCTGCCCGAATGGGCCGAGCCCGCGCAACGCTACTGCCCCGCCGGCGTCTATGAAGTAATCGACGGCCCCGACGGCAAACCGAAGTTCCAGATCAACGCGCAGAACTGCGTCCACTGCAAAACCTGCGACATCAAGGACCCCAGCCAAAATATCGACTGGACCGTCCCCCAAGGCGGCGGTGGTCCGAACTATTCGAATATGTGATAAAAATTTGTCATCCCGAACAACGTGAGGGTTCTCCTCTTCGTGCAGAAAAGGGGAGATTCCTCGCTGCGCTCGGAATGACAGAAAAGCGGATTACGGCTTCGGCTTCTTATCGCGGAAGAGGCTCGGCGATTGCGGCGTCGCTTTCCAGCCGGGGTTGCGGGGCAGGTCGTTGTCGTTCGCGCCTTGCGGGTAGAACAACGACGTGTATTTCGACTTGTCGAAAGGCTTCCAGTCGCCTTCCTTTTGCGCCAAGCGGTCGATGACGGCGGCGATGGTGGGGGCGCTCATCGTCATGCCCATGTGGCTGCCGGTGACTTCGATGTTTTCGGTCAGCGGCATTTTCGGGTTCAGCGCCGCCTTCCAGTCCACAACACCGTCGTCGCGGGAGAACATGGATGTCGTCGGCACCGGCGGCGGCGTCAGGCCGCGCGCGCCGATATCGTCAATCGTCTTGTCGACGGAGGCCGGCTGGAAGAAGCGGTAAATTTTATCGAGCCTTTCCGAAGTCGCAGCCGCGGGGTCCTGCAGCATGCCGAAGGGCGTGCCGAGGGTGATCACGCCGCGCACCATTTCGGGGAATTCGCGGGCGAGTTCGCGCGCGTAGACGCCGCCAAGGCTGTGGCCGACGAGCGTGACTTTCTGCCCGCCGTTTTCTTCAAACACATCCTGTAGGCGTTTTTTCAAATGCTGCGCGGTCTTTTCATCGAAGCCGAGATTGAAGCCGTTGTCCCAGCCGTAGGTTTTGAAGCCCTGCTCTTCCACGCGCGTGCGCAGCGGAAAGGTAAAAGCATCGCTGGTCAGGAAACCGGGCAGGAACAGCACGGGGTGGCCATCGCCCTTCGGCAGCTGCTGCTTCACCAGCGGCCAGCTCATGGCGAGGTTGCCATACTGAAGGGCGGCGCGGTGCAGTTCGGTCGTCGAGTTGAAGATCTGCGTCAGCTTCTTGAACATGCGGAGCTTGGCCCTTTGCGGGTTGATTCTGGACAGCGGTAAATTTCCGAAAATGGTGCGCCACCCCATGAATCTTGGCAATGGTTAAAATGCGCCAGAGAACAATATTATGAGCAATAGACGTAAATTCTTGGATTATTTAGCTAGTTTTGCTGCAGTGCAGCGTAATTTAGTTTCAAAATTAACCCCTTGTGACACCCTTTCGCTGCTCACGAGTTATTAACCTGTCTATGCGAAAGTGTACTTAGGGGAATAGGCCTTTGGCGGTTTTGGGCGCTGAAGCGTGACTTTATATATGTAAAGGAATAACCCGTGAAGTTTTACCGCCTTTTTTGTGCTCTTCTCATGGCCGGTCTCATCACCCTCGGCGTTCATTCACAAGGCACGGCCGCCAGCGGCGATATTTCAACGCCCGTCGGCATGATCATCCCCGATGGCCCGCAACTGCCGCCGGCGCTGCCTGCCGCCACCACCCTTTCGGGCAACTATCTCTCGGGCCGTTTCGCGCAAGGGCAGCAGGACTGGGAAACCGCGCAGGAATATATGCGCGCCGTCATTGAATTCGATCCTGAGAACGCACTGCTGCAACAGCGCGCCTTTTTGCTCTCCGTCGGCGCGATGCAGTATGACCGCGCGCATGACCTTGCCGAAAAAGTTTTGAGCGACCAGGAAAATTCCGACCTCGCCGCGATCTACCTTGCCTGCGATGCGCTGGCGAAAAACAATTACAAGGCCGCCGCCGCTTACGTGAGCCAGCTGCCGGATGACGGCTTTGGCCAGTACACCAAACCCCTCCTCCTCGCCTGGACCTACACCGGCATGGGCGACAAGGCGAAAGCGTTGAAGCTGCTCAAAACCAATTCCGGCGACAATGATCCGACCTATCATGTCCATGCGGCGCTGATCGAGGAACTGTCGAACAACCCCAAAGGCGCAGCCGAGCACTACAAGAAGGCGATGGCGCAGGGCCTGACGCTGAACTCCGCCATCCTCGCGGCCAATTTCTTCCAGCGCAATAACCAGCCGGATATTACGCGCTCTATTTACTCTGGCATTGCGAAGCTCTATCCCTCCAACCCCTTTGCCGATGCGATGAACCTGAAGCCTGCCGCCAATATCACGCGCGCGGCGGATGGCGCGGCAATTGCGCTGTTTGACCTTGCAACGCTGCTGTACGAGCGCAAAGCCTATGACTCCGCGCAAATTTACGGCAGCATGGTGCTGCTGCTGTCGCCGAAAGCGCCCTATGCCATGATGATGCTGGGCGATATCGCAGCACTGCACGACCAGTACAACAAGGGCATTGCCGATTATAACGCCATTGCCGAAAATTCCCCGCTGTTCTGGCTCTCCCGCATGCGCGTTGGCGAGGTCTATGAAATCAGCGGACATATGGATGAAGCGGTGAACCTGCTGCAGGATCTGTCGAAGACGCCGGAACACCACTTCCAGTCGCTCGTCAGTCTTGGCGACCTCTACCGCCGCCATGACCAGTACAAGGAAGCCCTCGCCTCCTACGACGCCGCGTTGAAAGACACCAAGGCGTCGAACGACCAGTGGCCCGTGATTTACGCGCGCGGCATGGCGCAGGAACGCCTCAACAACTGGGACATGGCCGAGAAAGACCTGCTGAAAGCGCTTGAAATGCAGCCCGACAACCCGATGATTTTGAACTTCATCGGCTACAGCTGGGCCGACAAGGGTGTGCATATCGAACAGGCGCTGAAATACATCCGCCGCGCGGTCGCCATGCGCCCCGATGACGGCTATATGGTGGACAGCCTTGGCTGGGCGCTTTACCGCGCAGGGCAGTACACGGAATCCGTCGAATGGCTGGAAAAGGCCGTTGGCATCGTCGCCGATGATTCAACTATCCTCGATCACCTCGGCGATGCTTACTGGCAGGCCGGCCGCAAGAACGAGGCGCGGTTTAAATGGCAGCGCGCGCATGAGCTTTCCAAAGACGCGGGCTTCCGCACGTCGCTGGAGCATAAACTGAGCAGCGGCGTTGACGCGGCGCCGGCGCAGGTTGCGCATACGGATGCAAAACAGCTCTAGATTTGCCGCGGCTTTGAATTTGCGCTATTCTTCGGGCAGGTTTTAAAACTTTGCAAAGGCATTCGCCCATGCTGACATCCGCTGCCCGTTTCCTTGCCATCACGCTGCTGCTTTTCATCTCCCTGCCCGCCTTGGCCGACGCGCCGAAAAAGCTCTATTCAACGCCGGACCTCACCGACAAGCGCTATTATATGTGCCGCCATGATTCAGACTGCACCACCGCGCAGCTGCCCTGCGGCCGCATTGTCGTCACTAACAAATACCTGCATGACGATGTACAGGGCTGGTTTGACTTTATCGGCCCCAAATACAAATGCGAAACCCCGGTGCGCAAGCAGCAGGCGAAAAATATTGCCTGCACCGACTATAAATGCACGGCAGACATCAGCCTCGTCCCGAACATCATGCCCGACACGCCGGAGGCGAAGAACACCGCCTATTGCAAGACGGTCGATGACTGCGCGGTAGTGGAAGGCACCTGCCACGCCAAAATGCTGGTGAACAAAATCTACAAGGACAAGCTGCAGGCGGATTACGATCACATCCGCGACATCAACAAGGAAATGTGCCTCTACCCCGACAACCGCACGGTCGTGAACCTGCGCTGCGAGGAAAACACCTGCAAGTCCGACCTTGAAATCCCCGATGAAACCTATTGGGACGGGCCGATGAAGATCAAGGAAAGGAAACCGAAATGATACGGATCGTTTTCTTCCTCTCGCTTTTCCTGCTGGCCTGCAGCCTGCCCGCCGAGGCACGCATCAAGCTGGCGCAGGACCCGCCGCCGCTGGACCTTGCACACAAGCCGCCGACGCCGAACCTGAACGACCGCAAATATCATAGCTGCACCGACACCTCGGAATGCGCCGCCGTCAACCCGCCCTGCGGTAACCTGCTCGCCGTCAACCGCGCCTATGCGGAAGAAGTGCAGAACTGGTACGATTTCGTGCGGCCGCAATTCACCTGCGCTTCCGTGCCGCAAAACCTTTCCGCCTCCCCCGTCTGCAATGCGGCGCATCTGTGCACCATGGCGGCAGCAGGATCCGTAAACGTACCGCGTAAAGATAATATCGCCTATTGCGATGTACCGGAGGACTGCGTACTGGTCACCGGCACCTGCGGCAAAAAACTTGCCGTGAACAAAGAGAATGAGGAAGAGGCAACCGCCGCCGCCGGCGACCCCAATGCCGGCCAGTGCGATTACATCGACGAACGCCAGCTGCAGGAGATGCAGTGCAAAAACCACCTCTGCACCGCCGTGCTGCAAAATCAGTAACTTAGCGGCGCATCGGAACCGAATGCCGCTTCCCGCCGTTTTTGACATATAGGTAATGCCCTGTTGTCAAAGGAACGGTCATGAAACACGCAACGATTTACATTTCCCTCGCTGCCGCGGCATTTATCGCGCTCCTGACCTTGCCCGTGAGCGCGGAGGTCTACCCCGCGCCCGCTTATGGCGATCATACCTACAAACAATGCCAGACCTCGGCTGATTGCGTGTCGTTCCAGCCAAACTGCCAGGCGCCCGTTTCCGTCAACCGCGATGCGGTGCCGGCGCTTGATTCCTACCGCCAGAGCACGGTCAACCGCTACAGCTGCAACGTTGCCAAAGTGAACCCCTACAACGCACCCGCTTGCGTCGCAGGCATGTGCACCTTTATGCCCGCCCGCAATATCCAGCGCCAGAACGGCAACCCCAATTACTGCGAAACGGGTGCAGACTGCACGATCATTTCCGATTCTTGCGGCCACAAGCGCGCTGTTTCGACAATGTATGCAGGGCAGCAGGCGGCGGGAAATGCCAAATACCCCTGCAATGAAAGCAAGCCGGACACCCGCAAGGTTACGGAATTGAGTTGCCAGTACAACCAGTGCACCGTATTATTTGACAATTCAGGTCAATAATTACCGGTCATTTTAATTGCCGCTCAATAGCTTCCAGCTGCGGGCCCCCGCAAAGATAAACCTGTTCCTGCACATCACCGGCAAGCGTGAGGATGGCTATCACCTTATCCAGAGCCTGATGGTCTTCGTCGATGTCGGCGACGTGCTCGATTTTTCCAAACATGACGGCCTGTTCATTGATGTCGAAGGCGACTTCGCCGGCGAGATGCCGATGGCGAATGACAACCTCATTTATAAAGCCGCGACGCTGCTCGCCGCCGAATACAAAATACAGCCTAAGGGCGCGGTGAAGCTGACCAAGAATTTACCGGTCGCCTCGGGCATCGCGGGCGGATCGTCCGATTCTGCCGCGGCGCTGCGCGGCTTCGCGCGACTCTGGGGGCTGCCGGAAGAATATGAGCGCATTCAGCGCATTTCGCAAAAACTGGGCGCGGATGTGCCGGCCTGCTTTATCGGCAAGCCCGTCTGGGCGGAGGGCATTGGCGAGAAGATGACACGCCTGCCGGAAATGCCGGCCATGCACTTCGTCCTCGTCAACCCGCTGGTGCAGACGCCGACGCCGGAAGTTTTCCGCCGCTACAGCAGCAAGTTCAGCCCTGCCATCCAGTTCTCCGGCCGGCGCAAGACGATGCATGAATGGATTGCCGATTTAAAACTCTACCGCAACGACCTGACTGATGCCGCACTGCAGGTGACGCCCGAGATTAAAGATGTTTTACAAGCTTTGCAGGAAACGCCCAACTGCCACTTCGCGCGGCTGTCCGGCAGCGGCGCTACCTGCTATGGCGTCTATGATAATCAGGATGCGGCGATTGCCGCGGTCAATAAGCTGAAGCAGCGCTACCCGCGCTGGTGGATTGCGCCGGCCAACCTGCTCCGGTAATTACGGCTTCGTCCAGATAATGGAATCGCGGGATGCCGGTGCAGCCTTGATTTTATCCAGCAGCTCCTCGCTCGGCTTGCCATCAACGACAAGGCCCAGCTTCTGCTGCCAGTGGCGGATGACGTCGGCCGTTTGCGGCGTCATGTAGCCGGTCGCTTTTTCGACCGGCAGTTCACCCTTCACCACCAGCGCATGCTGGATCTGGCGCAGCATGTCGCTGTCATCGGCTTTGGCAGCGGCAGCCGGTTGCTCTGCGGGCAGAATTTCGGATGCCGGCGTTTCATCGCCCTCGCCGCTGGCTTCTTCACCTGCGGCAGGTTCGATACCGGCAATATCGGCAGTGCTGCCGGTGAGACGGGCAAGGGCGGATTTTGCTTCGGCGTGACCTTCTTCAGCCGCGACACGGTACCAGTCGGCTGCCTTCGCGGCATTCGGCGCGCCCAGCAGGCTGCTTTCATAGATGACGCCAAGGTTATAGGCCGCCTGCGGCACGCCCGCATTGGCCGCCTGCTTGAAGGACACAACAGCGCCGCCGATGTCGCGGTTGGTGCCGGTGCCATCAATATAGGCAAGGCCAAGGTTATACATGGCTTCCGCATGGCCGGCCTTTGCCGCCTGCGCGTAATAGGTCACGGCTTTGGCGGCGTCTTTGTCTACGCCAAGGCCCTGCTGATACATCACAGCCAGATTATAGGCGGCATTCGGCACGCCGTTCTGGGCGGCTATCGTAAACCATTCAATGGCACGCGGATAATCTTTCGGCGCGATGTCGCCGGCAGCGTAAAGGGTGGCAAGGTCATGCTGCGCTTCGGGCTTGCCGGCCAGCGCTTCTGCTTCCAGCGTCTGCAGCTTTTGCGGCAGGCGCGTGTCGCGGGCGATATCGGTCACCGGCTTTAAAGGCGTCGTCAGCGCTTCGGCATCCACAGCGCCGGCAGCAGGCTCGATCGCGGAAAGCTCGGCGGGGGTCAGGTTGTTGTCGTTGGTTTCGGCAACATCTGCTGCCGGTGCATCCAGCGTGTCATGCGTTTCATTCGCCTTGGCGGTGACGGCGTCGATCAGCGCCTTGCCGGACTCGCTGAACTGCGCGACATTCACATCGTCGCCGGTCTGCACAGGGTTGAGCGGGATAAAGGCAGGCGCGGCGGCGGATGCCAGCTGCGGCGACGCAAGGCGGTCGAGCGCGGCCAATTGCTTTTCGGTCAGCGCACCGGGCGCGGGGTTCAGCAGTACAACGGCGAGCGCACCAAGCGCGCAGGCGACGCTGAGAACGGTGGTGCCGAGCATCCAGGAGGTGGAGGTTTTCTGCGCCGGCGTATTTTCAACGACGACGGGCAGGTAGAGCTTGCCGGTCGCATCATCGACGGAGGCAGCAGATTCGATCTGGCCGAGGCGGCGGGCCAGCGCATCGCGCTCGCTTTCCACCCGCTCCAGCTTGCGGCCGAGCAGTTCGATGGCGCGGAACATTTCCTTGTTCACCTTGTCCTGATGGGCGGCAGGTGGGAAAATAATGTCATCGTGATCGGTATGGTCAGCCATGAAAGCCCCCTTGCGACGGACGGTAAACCTTCAGCCCAAAGCCGTTAAGGGACTGAAAATAAGCCGGAATTTGAAAAATCTGAGGGTCAAGGTATCAGATTCTCGGATGCCGGAACAGTTATATGTCATGCATAACCCGTGCCGGACTAACGGGCGGCGGGAGCGGCTGTTCCGCCAATAAAATCAGTAATTTGCAGCTGTTCACTTTTGATGCTTGCGGATGCCCGCCGCTTTATATTATATATCTCCCACCAAGCTAAAGGCCGCCCGTTCCCGACGGCGCCAGAGCATTGGGGTGTAGCCAAGCGGTAAGGCAGCGGTTTTTGGTACCGCCATTCCTAGGTTCGATCCCTAGCACCCCAACCACCTATCCGGGCTATGCCCCGAGCAATCAAGATTTCGCGGTGAAGGTATCTAGCAGGTCGGCAGCTGACTTTTTTGCGGCTGGGTCGAGCTTGTCGACCATCTTTACATCGGCAGGCGGTTCTAGCGCGGAGTGATTGCTGACAGCGACCTGCATATCTGCGGGCAGGTCTCCCGCACGCATCATGACGGGGGGCGGATTTGCTGCTTGCGGTGCAACGGCTGTTGCCACAGGCGCCACCACCACGGGTTGCTGGACAGCTGCGTAGCCTTCTGCCGGCGGTGCAACAAGGGCGACTGGCGCAGCCTCCCCATTCAGGGGAACGACCTCGCCAACCTCTGCCGCAGGCTTCAATGAGGTCTGGCCCGCGATAACGGTATTACCGCCCGCTGCGCGCGTTTCGTTCATGGCGCGGATCAACCTGTAGGGATCGGCAATATTCGGCACATAAAAATTCGCGACGAAACGGGCATCCATGTGGATTTCGCCGTAATTCAGCCAACTGCCGAACATGCCGTTATCAACATACTCACCCTTGATTTCCTCGATGTCGACATTGATCATTTTCACGAAGAGAAGGCCTTTGCGGATCATCAGTCGCTTTGTAGTCAGGCCGATGAGCGTGGTAAAATAGGTGGCAAAATATATAAGGCAAATGATGAGGCCGAAGAGCAGGCAACTGGTGAGGATATAGTTGCCGATCCGGAACACGATATAAGACAAAATTGATAAATTGCGGTCGTTAAGCTCCACCATCCAGTGCTTACTAGCCGAATCCAGGTAGATCCCTGCGATGAGTAGACTGACAAGCCAGAACAGGCCTTTCGCCAAAAATATCCAATGCGGCCGGGATATTAAGAGAAGAGTCTCCCCCTGGCCGCAAGATTGTTCGATGATCGATTCATATTTGTGCTTGCGCGGGGCTTTTGGCATATCACGCTAACGGCAAACTTCGGCGTAAGTTCCCTCGGGCGATGTAACACAGCTACCGGCCCGATGGAGACCGTACATCCCCTTTTGCAGGACAATACAAATAACCCGCGAAAAGTCAACCTAACCGTCAGACGATAATCTGCCCATGCGCAAACAGGTCGTTGACGTCGAGCCCGGTAACGCCATCAAGCTGGGCGACCTGCACGAAGCCGGAGCCGCCGGCAGCGCCGTCGCGATCAACGGAAACGATCGTATTGCCTCCGACAGTTTGCAGGCTTACGTAATCGGATATCGCAAAACTCCCGGTCGTGTGAAAGAGGTCGTGCAGGTCGAGCCGATCGCCTTGGGCTGCGTTGAAATCGGTCACATGATCGATAGGTCCCGCATGATCGAAGCGGAACGTATCAGTACCCGCCCCGCCGCTCAACGTATCAGCACCTGCGCCGCCATTCAGAATATCATCAGCCGAACCGCCGATCAGCCTGTCGACGCCAGCACCGCCATCAAGGTAGTGGCTATCAGTCGCTGTGGAAAAATCGATAGTGTCGTGCCCCGCGCCCCCAAAAACGGCGACGGGGCCTGATGTTGCGCCGTTATATTGATCATTCCCGGTAGTAAGAAGCTGGACAGCTCCAGCCGATGGATCCAAGCTCAAATCTGTTTCCGCATCCGCAAACTGGGTTGCAGTTAGGTGGTTAACAACAGCGCCCGCGGCTTCGAACCTCGAATTCTGCACCTCGTCACTAATGACCTCCGCCAAATCCGCGGTCGAAGACAGGGCACCGTACGCATGCATATATTTCGCCAGCGTCTGCGCTATTTCATGTTCGCTGACAGCGGGATTGACAACGTTGAAGTCGATTTCCGTCAAAACTGAACTTAAGGTGCCGGCGTCGGCTGCACCCGCATCTGTGGGATGGAAATCCAAAAGAGTGTTAATCGCCGAGAAATGATCTGTTGCGGTATTGCGATCTGCATTAGCGATCGAACTGATGCCGTTCAGTATAGTTGCCACATCCAGTGCTGCGCCGTAATGCGTAAGAAACGCCCGCATCGTACTATTGTAATCTTCCGATGAAATCGTGGGATTTACAGAGGAAAATACAAGATCGTAAAACACACTTTGCACATAATTGGGGTCGGTGGAACCGATGTCAGCGGGAGATGCGTTTAGCAAAGTACGCACGGCAGCCGTCTGGTCCGTAAACCGTTGGTCACTCGTCGACAAAATAAACGAAACAGCGCTCAAGATGGTATTGACATTGGTCAAGGCGCCATAATGATCAACAAAAACCTTGAACGTGCTATTAAATTCGGCAGGCGTAATTTCCGGACTGATTTGATTGTACAATATGGCGTTCACGAGATTCGACAGGCTGGAAGGGTTGACCTGCGTGGGATTACTACCCTCCGCCCCCAGCAAGGTGCGCACTTCCGCAAGGTAGTCACTCCCTGTCTGCGCTGCGGCACTCGCAAAATTTTCCGCGGCATCGACGAGGAATTCGGCACTCATGAGAGAGCCATATTGCGCGATAAAAGCTTTTAATGTGGTATTCAGTTCTGCAGATGACACGGCTGGATTGTTTACGGTGAAGACCAGATGGGTCATCGTATCTTGCAGGTTGGAAGAATTGACAGACGACAAATCTGTGGGATGAATTGAAAGTAGCGTTCGCACCGCCGCGAAATAATTCTGGCTCGGGAAGCTGGAATCTTCTGCGAGCGAATTGACGGTAAACAGAATCGTCTGCGCATCGAGCGCAGCGCCGTAATGCGCCACAAAAATCTTTAAAGTGCTATTGAGTTCTTGCGGCGTAACTTCAGGGTTAGACTTCAGCACAGAAATATTCGTAAGTGCGTTGTTGACAGAAAACGAGCTGACGGACGATGTATTTGATGGCATTGCCTGAAGCAGCACGTTGACGGAGGGCAGTTGATCTGTCGGCGGGAAAAAGGGGCCATTACTGAGGAACGACACCGTATCGAGAAGTGCATTCACGTCCAGTTGCGTGCCAAATTTTCCAACCAAAGCCGAGAAGGTATTTTTAAGTTCTTCGGGCGTGACCTCGGGGTTGACCTGGTTGTTTGCAATATCTGACATGAGCGTTGTCAGGCTTGCCTGTGACACGGTGGCCGCAACAGAGATTGGCACTGCTTTCAAAAGAACGGTCAATTCGACCGACAGATGGTCAACACCATTACCACCCGAATTATAGGCAACGCTCGAAAGAGCGGCGACGACGCTGTCTCCCGTCAAATAGGAACCGGCTGCGGAAAAGAAAGCCGTCATGGCGGAAGAAAAAGCCGCTTTATGCGCAGGCGCGTTATTATTGATCCCGTCCGCGACAGCCGACATCACAGTATTCCAGTCACTGCCGATCGCCGCAATATCCGCCGGCGTTGCCGAAGCAACGAGGGATTTAAGCGAATTCCAGTTGGCGGCATTGGCGGCAGAAACGAGCTGGGCTGTGGTTGTCATGCGAAACCTCGATAATAGAGTTTTGTGAAAATTGTGCTCTATCATGCTCCAGAATTGTTAAGAAAGAATAAATTTTCTTATCGGCTTCTTGCCCGCGTGGGCCGCGGCACTGTCACATCATGCAGCCAGATCGCCTGCTTTTTTAAGCCAAGCCAGACCATGATCTGCATCAGCGGATGGGCGACGAGGTTGTGGAAGGCCCAGGCGTGTTTGGGCCAGCGCAGGCGGCGGCCTTCCAGGGCGGCGGGGTGGAGCAGCATGAGGATTTCGAAGGCGTCGAAGTCTTGCGCCAACAACTGCGTGCCGCCTTTGTGAAAGACGGTCAGCCTTCCCTGCTCTATTTCAGTCATATCGATACGCTCGATATCGGCAAGGCGCAGGATGGTGTTTCCGGCTTTGATGAAATCGCGGCTCATGGCTTGGCGGCACGCAAAAATGGCGTTGGGTTGCGCAAAGACGGTGGTTTGCCTTTTTCCGCTGTCCATTCATAGGCGTCCTTCGTACCCGCCGCGTGGAATTCGAGATGCAGCATCGACATGGGCCGGCCTTTGTCCACCTTCAGCACTTGCTTCACCTGCCCCAGCACTTCGCCGCGGGCGACTGTATCGCCCACTTGTTTGCCCGCGGGTAAAATTTCACCGTAGAGAACGACACCGGATGCGCCCTCCACCAGCACGGCGTCGGTATCATGCCACCAGTCGGAACCGGCTTTTGGCCCGGTGAAGGGGATGATGGCGACAATCTTGCCCGCTTCCACCGCCTGCACATCTGTGCCTTCCGCGCAGTAAAGGTCGACGCCTTCATGCACGTGATGGGCGCGGGCAACGCCGAAAGCGCCGGGGTGCGGCGGCAGCGGCAGCGCGGTTTCGCCGGACTTCATGCCTTTGAATGACAGGCTGTCGTCGCTCGGCACGAGGGCGAGGTTGATGGGCGGGTGCCAGTTCATGCCTAGCCCTCCACGCTGCCGCCAGTTTTATGGTCGAGGTCGAAGTTGCGCTCGATGACATCAATCACGCGCTTCGCATCCACATCTTTGCGGTAGACAATATTCGGCCCGTGGTTGTCGAGCATGACGGCCCAGATGCCGTCTTCAATTTCGCGGAGGCCGTTGGACGTATTTTTGCCGCACTGGTGGCTGCCGCATTCGAAGAACTTTTGCGACCTCACGGGAATATCATCCGGCGCGTCGGCTTTCAACTCGCAATGAAAATGCACGATGTTGTCGAGCTGCGGATGGTCTTTGAAAATAATCCGCTGGCTCTGCCCGCCGACGGAGGGCTTGCCGCCATAGGCGATGACTTCATCATCGCCCTTCGGTTCGATGAGTACCATGCCGTTCTTTTTCAGCTCGTTGAAGTTCGACCAGCGACGGGAGGTGACGATTTTTCCATCCGCCCCGCGCGCGGCGAAGTGACCTGCCGTTACGCGGCCGCGTTTTGTGTTCACCGGCTTGTAAGCGCCCCGCGCGATGCAGTGGTCCACCACTTCCCGCAGGTTGTCGCTGATGGTTTTTGATTTCCATTCAACGCCCGGCGCCCCTTCCACCACCGTCGAGCGCGTGAAGGTGGCGGCGGCGCGGTGCAGCGCCATTTCAACGAGACCTTCCAATGCCTCGACACGTTCTTTCGTTACGTAATAGCGCGCTTCTTCCGGCGTCACTACCATGTTCAAGCGGTTGACGACGTCGTTCACGAGGACGAGGTTGATATGGGAGCCTTTCATGAGTTTCAGGCCAGCCAGATACATTTCATCTTCCGTCGCGCCCGTCGTCGTCTTGAAGGCGACGAGGAACAGGTCTTTACGGTCGCGGCGGATAGTCGAAACGATTTTGTCGGAGGGCGTCAGCGCCATTTGTTGATCGCCCTCGCCTGTTTTCAGGCGCTTGGCTTTGCGGGCGGGCGCGACATCGCCGATCTGCCCGGTGTAATCGCAGATGGCGGGGTTCCAAAAAATAATCTTCGCGGTTTTGTTAGCAACAAGCTCACTGGCAAGCCGCGCCATATCGTCGTTCGTTTCGTATTCGGACGACGGGTCTGCCATGCGCGTGAGGGTTAATTGTGTTTCATGGCCAAGGCGCGTGCAGATGCCGGCCAGTTCCCGCGCCGTCGAGCCATAGGCGGGCGCTGCCAGCGCCAGATGGTTGCGCACATGGACGATGGTGCCGCCGCCCACCACATGCACGGTGGCCTTCGGGTTATTCTTGACGACCGCCTTGCCGCCAAGCTTCTCCAGCCGCGCGGTTTCTGCCGCCAGGCGCGCGGTGATGGGGCGCTGCCCGTTCTCGACCTTCTTATAGGTATCGCGCTGCAGGTTCAGCTGCGCCGCCGCTTCCTCCCGCGACCAGCCCATGCGGTTGCGCCAGGCGCGTAAAGCAGAAGCACTCATGATTTCTTCGGGCAGCGGTATTTGATTCTCCTAAATCCGGGTATTTTTTACCCTATAAGGGTATTAAATACCCGATTTGACAGAGAATGCAAGCCCTATTTGCGGCTGAAAAACCATTTCACTTCAGGCACCTTTACCGAGGTCACGCGTTGATTGGGCATGAGCTCACGAACCCGCAACCCCCTGACGCCGGATATACGCCGCTTCCTGAAATCAAGCGGCCTCAGCTATGTCTCGGATGCGAAGGCGGGCATTACGCGGCACAGGAAGGGCAATGGCTTTGCCTATCACGACCGGCGCGGCAACCCCGTGCGCGATGAAAAGACGCTTGCGCGCATCCGCCACCTCGCCATTCCCCCCGCCTATACCGATGTGTGGATCTGTCCGCTGGCCAATGGGCACATTCAGGCCGTCGGCTACGACGCGCGCGGGCGCAAACAGTACCGCTACCATGAAAAATGGCGCGCCTTGCGCGATGCGGATAAATTCGACCATATCCTCGCCTTCGGCAAAAAGCTGCCGCAGCTCCGCCGTAAAGTGTCGCGCGATTTGCGGCACAAAGGGCTGACGTTTGAAAAAGTTATCGCCGCGGTTGTTGACCTGCTGGAAAAAACCCTCATCCGCGTCGGCAATGATGAATATGCACGAAATAATAAATCCTACGGCCTCACGACGCTGCAGTCGAAACATGTGGAGATCAAAGGCGGCGACATTACCTTTGCCTTTCAGGGCAAGTCATCGAAACTGTGGAAAACGAAAATCCACGACCGTCGCCTCGCGCGCATTATGCGCGATTGCGATGCGCTGCCGGGCTACGAGCTTTTCAAATATGTCGATGAATCTGGCGATATTCACGATGTGACCTCCAGCCACGTGAACGCCTACATCCGCGATGCGACGGGAGAGCATTTTACCGCGAAGGATTTTCGCACCTGGTACGGCACCCTCCTCGCCGCCCTCGCCCTGTCGGAATACGAGAAATATGATTCCAAAGCGGAGGCCAAAAAGAATGTGCTGGAGGCGATTGGCCGCGTGGCGCGTCACCTTGGCAATACCCGCGCCATTGCCCGCAAAAGCTACATCCACCCCGAAATCATCGAGGGCTATCTATCCGGCAATTTCATGAGCGGCATTAAAAGCCGTATCGAGGACCAACTGAGCCACCACTACGATGCCCTTTCACCGGAAGAAGTCATGGTGCTGGCCTTCCTCAAAAAACGCCTGCGTGGAAGGCAGGGCGCCTGACCCTTGTTAACCCTGCGTGAAGATAACCCCCGGCGACTTGGCGATAACCTCAACTTTTGTCGCTCCTGCCTCCCGCACGAATTCGAGCGAAATTGCGCCATCTGCCACTGAAAGACCGGCGACCGACAGTTTATCCAGCCAAGGCGGTAATTGCGGGTTGCGCACAGTGACTGTCCGGCTGCGGCCATCCACCTCGATGCCCAGCATCGCCTGCAGCAGCAGGGAGCCGCTGGCGCTCGCCCAGGCTTGCGGATTGCAGGCGACGGGATAAGGCGCGGGGGCCTTGCCCGTTTCGCGTGGCAGGCCGCCGAACAATTCCGGCAACCGCATGAGCGGGAAATATTGCGCCGCCTCGAATAGGGCGGTTAACAGGGTCGATGCCTTGTCCTGCATGCCGTAGCGTGCAAAGCCTGCGCCGCAGAGCGCGGTGTCATGCGTCCAGACGGTGCCGTTGTGATAGCCTTCGGGGTGGCGGGAAGGTTCATACCGCTTCTCGCGCGACGACAGGGTACGGATGCCCCAGCCGCTGAACATATCCGCCGACATCAGCCGCGCAGCGACAAGCGGCGCGCGGTCCGGAGGCACAATGCCGGAGAACAGCAAGTGCCCCGGGTTGGAGGTGCTGACAAGGCAGGGCTGCTTCGCGCCATCCAGCGCCAACGCATAGCTGCCAAGCGCGTCTGACCAGAAATCGCGGTTGAATTTGGCCTTGAGCGTCTCCGCCTGCCCACGCAATTTTTCAGCAGTGCCCGACTTATCCAAAGCTTCCGCAATCGCCGCGGCAGCGATTTTGGCGGCATAGACATAGCCCTGCACTTCGCAGAGCGCGATGCTGCCTGCGGCAAGCTCGCCGTTGATGTGCGAAATGCAGTCACCGGAATCTTTCCAACCCTGATTATTGAGACCCTTTTCAGCATCCCGCTGGTATTCGACGAAGCCGTCGCCGTCGCGGTCGCCGTACTTGTCAATCCAGTCAAGCGCGCGCTCGATATGCGGCCAAAGTTGCGTCAGGAATGCGACGTCGCCCGTGCGCGTAAAATAGCCGCCGGCAAGGGAGATGAACAGCGGCGTCGCATCGACCGTGCCGTAATAGGGCGTATGCGGCACTTCGCCCGCGTCGGCCATTTCGCCGAGGCGGATTTCATGCATGATTTTACCGGGGCTCGCATCACGATAGGGAATAACGGCGTCGGCCTGATGTGCGGCCAGATAGCCGAGAACGCCGCGCGCGAGGGCCGGGTTCTGCCACAGCAATTCAAAGGCGGTGATGATGCCGTCGCGGCCAAAAGGCGTGCTGTACCACGGAATACCCGCGGCGGGGTATGGCCCCGTCTCGAATTCCGTTGTCAGCAGCGCGATATCGACGGCGTCCCGCTCCACCCAGCGGTCGAAAGCGGGGTTCGAGGAGGTGATGACCGGGCGGCGGGAGAGCTGGCGGCGGATAAAATCTTCAGCATCGCGCTGCCGCGCTGCATATACCGCGGGCGATATAGGCACGGCCCCATCATCAAGACCTGCGCAGATGTATAAAGTCTTGCTGTCACCCGCCGCCAGACGCCAGTGAAAGGACGCGGTTTTGCCCTTGATGGCAGGCGCTTCCGAAAAGCTGACCGCGGATTTGCGCACCACCTTGTCATGCCCGCGATACTGGAAGGATATGCCTGATGACGGCGCATCCAGATGCTCGCCCCGCGCCTCGCGCGGCCAACCGCGGGTTTCAAAAATATCGAGGAAATCGGCGCCATAGGTCAACTCAAGCGGGAAATCGAGGTCGCCCGACGTCGAGTTGGTGACCACCAGCTCCTCGTACAGCCTGCCCTGCCACAGGAAGATGCTGCGGCGGATATCTGCACCTGCGGCTGTCAGCTTCACCGTCAGCAGCACATTATCCGGCGACAGCTCGCTGGAAACCATCGCAGGAAGCGCCCCACGGGTTGTCAGTAGAGCGCGGGACAGAATGCGTGTGTCACGCCAGAAAATACCATCGGCAATATGATGTTCTTTCTCATTCCGCTCGAGCGCGTTGCCGCTATCGTCGAGAACCGCGAAACTGTCATTATGCTTGAGTACGGGCATGGGCGCACCTTTTTGAACGGCGGGGCTATATGCTCACATAGCAGCCGTCGTGCGCGCTGTCCAGCCTGCGTTTAGCGGGGCGAGGTTATCAGGAGACGATAAGGTTATGCGCGGTCACCAGCGCGTCTTCGTCGGTGATGTTGTAGGCACCTGTCAGCGTCGCGACCGTCTGGAAGCCGTAGGTGGTGCCGGTGCCATCCAGATCAACTTTCAATGTGCTGGTATGGCCGACTTGCGTGATCTGCACGAAATCGGTCAGGCTGTCCACAAGCGGGTCATAGCCGGTCAAAAGATCGCTGATGTCGAGCTTGTCGCCCTGGACGACCCTGAAATCAGCAACAGTATCGGGGTTGGTGAAGGCGGTCGCGGCATGGAAGACGAAGGTATCAGCGCCAAGGCCGCCGGTCAGCAGGTCCTTGCCTGCGCCGCCATCCAGAATATCATCGCCACCGAGACCAGCCATGCGGTTGTTGGCGCTGTTACCTGTGATGTCATTGGCGAGCGCGTTGCCATTGCCGACGACGGCGGTCGAACCATCGAGGATCAGGTTTTCAAGACCGACACCAAGCGTGAAGTTGACGCTACTGTGGACAAGGTCTGTGCCGCCGGCAACCGTATTGGCTTCGATCACGCGGTCGCCCGTGCTGTCGACGTAATAAATATCGTCGCCATCGCCGCCGCCCATGCGGTCGGACCCGAGGCCGCCATCCAGCGTGTCATTGCCGCCAAGGGATGTCAGCGTATCGTTGCCCGCAAGGCCGTGCATGGTGTCATCGCCTGTCGAGCCAATCAGAATGTCTTTCAGCGCGGTGCCGGTGAAGTCGGTCGTGGGCGTACCGCCGCCAGAACCACCACCACCGCCACCAGACCCGCCACTGAACAGCGTTTCCAGCTGCGCCAATGAATAGGTGCCGTCGCTGAACTTAAAGGTTTCGACGTTCAGGAAATCATCAGCGCCGCCGGCGGTGGAGGTGCCGATGATATCGGCAGGGTTAGTGAAATCGAAGGTGTAGTTATGCACGGTATCCGCGAAGACAACGGTATCGGTACCGTTACCGCCATCAACGACGTCGTTGCCGCCGCTGAGGTAAATCGTATCATTACCGCCGTTGCCGGCGATGTGGTTGGCGGCCGCGTTGTCGTAAATCGTATCGTTCCCCGCGCCGCCATTGGCGTTCTCGATCGTCACGTTATAGGCAATCGCGATATTGTTAGTCATGCCGACGGAGCTGAAATGCCCCGCGCGGATATCGATGGTCGCAGCGGCGGTCAGCGCGGAGCCGTCAAAGGTATCATTCCCGCCCGCATCCCAGATGGTGTAGATATGGCCGGATTTCAGCGCGTAATTGTCATCGCCGGTCGCGTAGTTCATGTTCGCGCCGTACAGCGCCTGCAGCGCCGCGATATCGTAAAGCATGTAGGTTTCGGGGTAATGATTGCCGTAGTAAGGCGAGTTGGTATAGGACATAACCGTATATTGCGTCGTGTCCTCCGCCGTCGGCAGCGCGCCCGGCGTTTCAAAACTGTGCTTGAGGCCAAGGGCATGGCCGGTTTCATGGATCAGCGTCATAAAGTCATACTGTCCATGGCCGATATCGGCATCGCTGAAATAGGTCGTGTTGCCCCAGACGTCGCCGCCGGCGGGGTCGACCGGGTCGGGATAATAGGTCCAGGCCTCGGCGTCATTCGTCAAAATAGCCTGGCCATAGCCGATCTGCGTTTGCGCAACCGTGGTGACTTCATGGAAGGTGATATTGGTGAAGGAGCTGATTTGGTTCAGCACATCAACCGTTGCCGCCTTCATCGCGGTCGTGAAGGTGCGAAAGCCGTGGGTTTCGTAATCGGATGAGGTGTAATAGCTGGGCGCCGAGGTGAAGAACATGTAATTCAGCGAAAGACCGGTGCCGTTATTGGCCCACTGGGTACCGCTCTCGAGGTCCGAAACGTAGTACGGCTGCGTCATGCTGTGTTCTCCCGAAGATCCTTTTATGGTACATCAAAGATAGGTGCTTCAGGTAAATTTCCAGCGGCATTTTAGGCAATAAGTGAATTTTAAAACGGGCGTATCATGAAAAAACGCCAAAGAGTTAAAAATTCGTTACCGCTAAATTAACCCGCCCTTAAGCATGGCGGTATAAACTTTCCTGAAGTCAAAAACGGAGCGAAAAAAAAATGACGGAAGTTTCAGCAACCTGCGGCACCTGGACATCGAAGCTCAGCGCCGATTCTGTCACCGGCAGCAGCGTCGGCCTCGGCAACGCTTCCGCCGATGGTGAAACCTTGTACTGGCTTGAATCACGCCCCAAGGAACAGGGCCGCTCCGCCCTTGTGCGCCGGCTGCCGGATGGCACGCTGGATGATGTCACGCCGCCGCCCGTCAATGTCGCCAGCCGCGTCCATGAATATGGCGGTGGAGCCTATGCCGTGCACAACGGGCGTATTGTCTATAGCGAGAAAAGCGACAATTCCGTCTGGCTCATCGACGGCGAAAAGCCGCCACGCCAGATTGCGTCCGTCAGCGGCTGCCGCTACGCCGATTTCCGCTTTATCCCTGGCAGCGATGATATCGTCTGCGTGCGCGAAGACCACCGCAACCGCCCGGCGACCGACCCCGAAGCCGCTATCGTGCGCCTCTCCGTCAGCGATGATGCCTCCACCAATGAAGGCACGGTACTGGTGAAAGGCCCCGACTTCCTCGCCAGCCCGCGCCCCTCGCCAGATGGTAAGAAGCTGGCGTGGATTTCATGGCAGCACCCCGACATGCCCTGGGATGCAACACAGCTGCAGGTCGCCGATCTCGATGCAAGCGGCCTTAAAAACACCGTGACCGTCGCGGGCGACAAGCAGCGCGAAGCCGTGGTGCAGCCCGATTGGTCGAAAGACGGCGAGCTGTATTTCTGCACCGACCGCAGCAACTGGTGGAATTTATACAAGCAGGACGACAAGGGCACGGTTCAGGCCGTTACCAAGCTTGCCGATGGCGAAATCGGCGGCGCGCATTGGGTCTTCGGCAATAAATATTACGACTTCACGGCGGAGGGCGGCATTGTTGCCGTTGTCTCGAAAGGCGGCAAGTCGACGGCCGTTGCCATTGAAAATGGCGGTGTTCGCGACCTTGGCCTGCCGCCGCAAGGCCAGTGCCCGGTGCCAGTCGGCAAAACGCTTGCAACGCTTGTCACCGCATCTGACGCGCCGACGAGCCTGCAACTGGGCGGGCAACTCATCAAGGCCGCCGGCCCTGCCCTGCTCGATGCCAAAAACATTTCCGCGCCGGAAGAAATTTCCTTCCCGACCGCCGGCGGCGATACCGCGCATGCCTTTTATTACCCGCCCGTGAATGACAGTTTCAAGCCGAAGGATGGCGAAAAGCCGCCGCTGATCGTCATGATCCATGGCGGCCCGACCTCTGCCGCCAGCACCGCTTTTTCGGCAGCGAAACAATGGTGGACGACGAGGGGGTTTGCCGTGGTCGATGTCAACTATCGGGGCTCCACCGGCTATGGGCGCGATTACCGCCAGAAGCTGGATGGCAACTGGGGCGTCGCCGATGTGGAAGACTGCGTTGCAGTTGTGAAGCACCTTGTCAAAGAAGGCAAGGTCGATGCCGAGCGCGTAGCCATTCGCGGCGGCAGCGCAGGCGGGTTTACTGTTCTGGCTGCCCTCACCTCCAGCGATGTCTTCAAGGCGGGTGCCAGCCACTATGGCATCGGCGACCTGATGCTCCTCGCCGCGGAAACGCATAAGTTCGAAGCCCGCTATATGGACCGCCTTGTCGGGCCGCTGCCGGAAACGGAAGCGGTTTATAAAGAACGTTCGCCCATCAACCACCTTGATAAAATGGCGGCAGGGGCGATTTTCTTTCAAGGATTGGACGACAAGGTCGTGCCGCCGTCACAGGCGCAAACCATGGTCGATGCCATGAAGCAAAAGGGCCTGCCTGTCGCGCATTACGAATTCGAGGGTGAAGGCCACGGCTTCAGAAAGGCGGAAACCAGCCGCCGCGTGCTGGAGCTGGAATTTGGCTTCTACGCCGATCTTTTCGGCTTCACACCGCCCGGGCTGACCGAGAAAGTGGAGATTTCTCGGCCGGAGAAGAAAGCGCCCGCAAAACAGGCCAATGCCAAGCCCGCGCCGAAATAACTGGCCTAGTTGATTTCGTTGCCGACCTTGCGCACGCGCACGGGCTTGTCGATATCAATTTCATTGGCAAGCGCGGCCGAAGTGATAACATTCCAGCCCGCCATAAGGCGGATGTAGCCGTCAAACCCTTGCACGCGCGGCAGCTTGAAAGTCGGGAACGGCGTGTCAAAAGACGCCAGCGCAATCACGCGCATGCCAACGCCTTGGCTCAGGATTTTCTGGTATTGCGCGATCTCCGCCGCGAAGGGCTCGATCAGCACCACGGTTTCATAGGGCTTCATCACCTCTTCAATGCCGTGCAGCGCATAGGTGCCTTCAAGGTAGTCACTTTTCTGGCGGGCGATCTCGTTCATTTTCAGCGTCAGCTCTTCCCCAACGCCATCATCGCGCCCCGCGAAATAAACGGTGCGGGCATTCGCGACGGCATCAATCATTTCCTGCGGCAGTTTTTCGGCCAGCACGGCGGCCGCAGCATCGGCAGCCTTATCTTTTGCGCCCCAATCCACCCCCTGCAGCAGCGCCTGCACCACCAGCGCCTGTTCGACCACGCTTTTCGATGCCGCCACGGCGCGCTCCGGCCCGCAGGAAAGGGTGATGCTGTTTTTCGTCATTTCCGTCAGCCTGCTGCCTGTATTGGCAGTAATCGCATAAAGCGGCGCCATCAACCCTTCACAAAAGCCGATAACTTCCCGCGTACGGCCGCTGTTGCTGAGCGCGACGACGCTGAAACCCTCGAGCTTGTATTCCGCCGCTTCCCGCGCACCGGCCGTAAAGACCTGCAGCGGTGCCCCGCTTTGTCGCGCGAGGGCGATCATGTTCTTGGCGGGGAAAATGCGGCTGGAGCCTTCGCCGGTAACCAGCAGCCTGCCTTTAGACGCAATCTCGGCCGCCCATGTTGCGGCGGAGGCAGGGTTGAACCGGCGGATGATTTCCGGCGCTTCCCGCATTTCACTTAACAGGAAAAAGCTCTCAGCGGCAGTCATGAAATCTCTCCTCAAAAAATCCGGCCTTGGCTATACTAGCCTATCTTCGCGGAACTTCCCAACCCCCTGACAGTATAAAAGGCGCGCCTATGAAAATCTGCATCGTTTCGCCCCATATCGACGACGCCGTGCTTTCCTGCGGCATCTATATCCAACGACAGCGCGCGGCGGGCAACAAGATCATCGTCGTCGATATTTTTTCCGCCGGTACCAATTCCGACAACCGCAAGAAAGAAGAGGCGGCGGCCTTGAAAATCATCGGCGCGGAAGGCCACTTCCTGGACGAGCTTGACGCGCCCGACCGCGACAGCCGCTATAAATCGGTGAAAGAACTTTTCCTCGGCAAGATGGACGGCAGCCAGGAACAAGATATTCAGCGCGTGCAAAAGCGGCTGGAAGAATTTTTTGCGGTGCATAAAATTGACCTGGCCATCTTCCCGCTCGGTGCCGGCACGCATATCGACCACCGCATTGCCTTTGAAGCCGGGCGGCGCATTACGGCGACGCCGGTGAAATTCTACGAAGACCGGCCCTATATTCTCTGGCCCGGCATCCTGCAGAGCCGCATGCAGGAGATTTGCAGCGATGCGCAATTGCCCGCGGTTTCCGATGCCGAGATGCGCAAGGCGCTCGAAAAATATCATTACCTGACGCATTTCATGCCGCCCGGCGCACACCGGGAAGAAACCCTGCCCCTCTACCTTGGCGCCCTCGCCCATGCGTCCGCCAAAACGCTGAAGGCCAAAAGCGAGGAGTTGATTGCGACCGAAGCCGAACTGCGCAAAACCTACGACAGCCTTCATGCCTATGAAAGCCAGATGAAGCTGATCTATGCTGATTACGACGGCTTCATCAAGGACAGCCTCGCCTATGAACATGCCGCCTCCGGCGAGAATGTGTATCGCGAACGCATGTGGAGCCTCACTTGAGCGATTCAAAGGCGAAAGCCGAAGCGTTCATTGCCGTCGCGGCGCAGTTCCAGCTGGGTTCACTCCCAACGGAGCAGCGCCACCCGCTGACCTATGAGCTGGCGGAACTGTCGCGGCACGACATTCCGGCTGCGCTGAAAATTTTGAAGGAGATCGACCTCGGCGTCATCCGCGACGTCATTGGCAAAGCACCGGAACTGAAACGCCTGCAGGCAGCCATTGCCGATACTTTCGCCGCCGGCAACCGCGTATTTTTCTATGGCTGCGGGGCGACGGGGCGGCTGTCCCTGTCCATCGAATACATCTGGCGGCATATGCACCGCAGCGATCCTGCGGCGGCGAACAAGGTCATGGGTTTTATGAGCGGCGGCGACTTAGCCCTTGTCCACTCCATCGAAAATTTTGAAGACCACCCTGAATTTGGCGCAAGGCAACTGCGGGAGATTGGTTTTGGCCCGCATGACCTGCTGGTCAGTTGCACGGAAGGCGGCGAGACGCCTTCGGTCATTGGCGCGACGGAGGAAGCGGCGCGGCTGTCGTCGCGCAAACCCTATTTCCTTTATTGCAACCCGTCTGAGGCGCTGCACGAGCAGGTGGAGCGCTCGCGGCTTGTATTGGAAAACGCTGGCATCGAAAAAATCTGCCTTTTCGTCGGCCCCATGGCGCTGTCCGGTTCAACACGCATGCAGGCCAGCACGGCACTGATGCTGGGCGCGGGCGCGGCGCTATTCGGCGATATGAGCATCATGTCGCAGCTGCTGGCATTCCTGCAGAACACGGATATTTCCTTCCTGACAGGTTTTATCGAGGAAGAATCACGCATTTATGACGCCGGCGATTTCCTGCTCTATGAAACGCGCGAATACGGCATCACCATCCTGACCGATACGACAGAGCGATCGCCCACTTTCTCACAGCGCGCCTTTGAGAACCAGCATGATGCGCATCGCCGCCCTGCCCTGTCATTCCTGTGCATGCCGGAAGCGGCTGATGCGATGGCGGCATGGCACAGCATTCTGCTGCGCGACCCCGTCACGATTGAATGGGAGGAGCTGGAACCGGTTGCCGGCATGTACCGCCTGACAGGCTTTGATTTTTCTGCCGCCGCGGTGCCTTCACGGGAGGCCTTGGTCGCCCCCGGAAAACTGCACCGCTTCCGCGTTGACCGCGCGGGAGACGAGATGGTCTTAGAACTGGGGAAACACCGCCACAGCATGAACGTGAACGGCCTGCATCCACTCGCCGAACATCTGTTTCTAAAGATTGTTATGAACATGCACTCGACGCTCGTTATGGGGCGTCTCGGCCGGTTTGAAAGCAATGTGATGACTTGGGTGAAACCCAGCAACAAAAAGCTCATCGACCGCGCCATCCGCTATGTCGAATACTTGCTCCACCATCGCAATATCATGGGCTTTTCCTATGCGGATATCTGCCACCAGCTGTTCGCCGAAGCCGAACGCATGACCCCCGCCGACTCCGTCGTGCTCATGACGGTCGAAGCCCTGCGCCAGCGCAGCGAAAGCGGCGGCCGCTAGGCCGTTACTGGCCGCTCTTCTGCGTGACGCCCTGGCCGCCCTGAATATCCGTGCCCTCGACATCCAGGCTGGCGCCGGCGCGTGATGTGCCGATCTGGCCGCTGCCGCTCACCGTCGCTTTTTTGTCGATCTTGCCGCCAGCATCGATATTCGCCGCGCCGTCGACTTTCGCCTTGGTGCCCTCCAGCGTCGTATTGCCGCCGGACTGGATGTTGAGGTTGCCGGTGCCATTGATTTTGACGCCGTCTTTCTGCACGCCGCCGCCGATGCCGGCATCGCCGAGACTCGCCCCGCCGGAGCCTGCGCCGCCGGAGAAGGAACCATCGATGCTGCTGCTGGTCGCGGCATTCAGGTTGACGTTGTTGCCGGCCTTGAGGCTCGTGTCGCCATCGGTGTCGATGGAGGTGCCCTCCAGCGTTGCGTCATGCCCGGCGTTGATATTAAGGCCGCCGGACTTGATGCTGCCGCCCGTCTTGGTCGAGGACTTGTCGCCGCTGACCGAGAGGGAAACATCGCCTTCCGTCTTGTTGCCGGATTCCTCGCCCGCCGCGGGTTTGGGCGCGGATTTAGCGCCTTTTTCCTTGGTCATGGAAACGCCGGCTTCAACGCCGATGGAGCTGTGGGTGTCTTCCGCCGCCTTGAAGTTGACGTCATGGCCCGCATCGATGGAGGTCGTGCCGGTCGATTCAATGTTGGTGCCTTCAAGGTTGGTATCATTGCCCGACTTCACGTTGACCTTGCCGCCGGACTTCAGCGAGCCTGCGGTCGAGGTGCTGGAGTCTTCCTTGGCATAGTTGCCGGAAGCATCAAGACCCATCGAGGTGCCCTTGGGCTTGCCGTCTTCGCCTTTGCCGCCCTTGCTGGCGGAAATGCTGGCATCCATGCCGTAGCTGGTCGAGGTGGAAGTGCTTTTCGCCGCGTTGAAGTTGACATCGCCCTTGGCGCCGACGTTCATGTCGCCGCCGGATTCAAGGGAGGTGCCTTCAAACGTTGCGTTCTTGCCGGCATCAATATCGAGCTTGCCGCCCGACTTGATGGAACCCGTCACCGCATCGCTGGAGCTGGAGCTGTCGCGCGAGAAGCCGCCTTCAGCCTCGAGCCCGACGCCGGTCGAGCCTTTGCCGCTGCTGCCCTTGGATTTCGAGGCGGAGATGCTGGCGCTGGCGTTTTCGGAACCGCCGGTGTGGGATTCCGTGTTATGGGCCGCATCGAAGGTGACGTTGCCGCCCGCCTTCACCGCCGCATCGCCGCCGGCATCAATATTGGTGCCTTCAAAGTGCGCATCGTCGGTCGTGTTGACCTTCAGGTTGCCGCCGGACTTCATCGTGCCGGTAACGGCGGTCGAGGACGTATCGGTGGCGCGTTCGGCATCATAGGAGCCGGACGCCGTGCCGGTGACGGCCTTGGTCGCATCAATCCCCACCTTCAGCTCGGCGCCTGCCTTGCTGGAGCTGCTGGACGACGTGGAGGTGTCATGCGCGGCTTTATAATCGAGCGAACTTGCGTTCAGCTCCATATCGCCGCCGGACTCAAGGTTCGTGCCCTCGAGCGTCGTTTTGCCCGTGGTGGTCGTCTTCATGTTGCCGCCGGACTTGATGGAACCGGTGACGGCATGGGAGGACGAGGAACTGTCATCCGACGTCGAGCGGTCATAGCTGGCTTTGAGGCCCGCTGAGGCATCCGCGCCGGAGTCCGTCGCCGTGCCGTCCTTGATGCCTGCGGAGGCGCCGGCAGAGGCGCCAGCTTCCCCGTAAGCGCCGAGCTTGGCCGTGTTGGTTTCTTCGGAGCTGCTGGAGAAGGTCGTGTCCTTCGCCGCCTTACTGTCCCATTCCTTGGAGGATTGGGTGAAGTCGCCGCCGGCATCAATCTGCGTGCCTTCATCCGTGATCTTGCCATCGGCGTTGCGGGTCATATTGCCGCCCGACTTGATGGTGGAGGTCACAGCGTGGGTCGAGCCTTCGGTCGAGGATTTAGTGGTATTGGTGCCGTAGAGGCCGACGCCGGCATTGGCGTTGGCTTCCGCATTGACCGAAGCATCGGCATCAAGCCCTTTGACGCCGCCCTTCGCATCCGCACCGGCGGAGGCATCAGCCCCCGCACCGGCATAAAGGCCGGCCTTGGTTTCGGTCGAGGTTGTCGTTGTCGTGTGGCTGTCCTGCGCCGCGCCGAAGGTCATGTCCTTGGCTTTGAGGTCGACGTCGCCGCCGGCCTCGATGGAGGAGCCGGTGACATCAAGCTTGTTGTCCGCCTTCACGGTCGTCTTGCCGCCCGACTTGATGGAGGAACCCTGGTGGGTCACATCCGTCGTCGTCGTCGTGTCGGACTTGCTGCGTGCGATATCCAGCGTGTTGTCGGTGGAGGCTTCCGCACCGGCATGCGCGCCGGCCGAAGCGTTGGCATTGCCCGCGTTGACGCCGGCCCCTGCGCCCGCGCCGGTTTTGCTGGCATGGCCGTTGGCATTGGCGCTTGCGCCGCCGCCATCCGCATCCGCCGAAGCGTCAGCAGAAGCACCGGCCTTGTTGGCGCTGTCGCCATAGAGGCCGACGGAGGTTTTGCTGTTGGTCGTTTTCGTCGTCTCGGTATCTTGCGAAGCTTCGATATTGATGTTCTTGCCCTTCAGCTCGACATCGCCCGCACCTTCAACGTTGGAGCCGCGGATCGTCGTGTCGTTGTCGCTTTCGATCGAAACGTTGCTGCCGCCCTTGATGTTGGAGGCTTTGCCGGTCGATTTGGCGTGGTTGGTCGTCGTCGTTTCCGTGCTCATGACGGTGACGCCGCCGCTGCCGTTTGCTTCCGCATCGGCATTCGCTTCTGCGCCCGCATGGGCCTTGTCGCCGTCCGTGCCGGCATCCGCGCTCGAGCCGGAGCCGGAGGAGCTGTCACCGCTGGTGCCGTCGTTTTTCAGGAAGCTGGTCGTCGACTTGCTGTGCGTGTCGGTTTCCTCGTTGCGGCCTTCAAGGATCTGGACGTCTTTGCCCTTCAGCTTCAGGTCGCCCTCCGACGAGACATCGGAGCCTTGAATGGTGAGGGTTTTATCGGAATCGATTTTCGCCTTGCCGCCGAAGGAGAGGCTGGAGCCGACGCTGTCTTTCTTGGTGTGGTCGTCGGATTCCGTTTCGGTGCCATAGACGCCGCCGCCAACGCCGACGCCGGTGTTGGTGTCGGACTGGTGGGAGGTGGAGGTATCCTGCCCGTCGAGGATATTGACGTTGCCGCCGGCATGAATGTCGCCGTCGCCGCCGACTTTGACGGAGCTGCCTTTAATGGTGGTATCGCCCTTGCTATCCGTCTTCAGGTTACCGCCGATGTCGAAGCTGGAGCCGACGTTCTTGGTCGTCGTCGCCGAATCCTCGTGGCTGCTGCCGGACAGGATATTGCCGGAGGAGCTGGAGTTGGAGGTGGAGGACTTGTTATCGCGCGAGATGATGTTGAGATCGCCGCCCGCTTTAATGTCCGCATCCCCGCCGACTTTGACATCGGTGCCCGCGAAGGTCGTGTCCTTGCCGCTGTCGGTTTTGAGGTTGCCGCCGACGGTGAGGCCCGACTTCACTTGCGTCGTCGAGCTTTCGGAATGGTTCGACGTGCCGTCATGGGTCGAGGAGCCGGTCTTGTTTTCGACGGTGTCAAAGGTGATGTTGTCGCCGGCTTTCAGCGAGGCGTCGCCGCCCGCGTTCATGTTGGCGCCCTTGTTGACGATATCTTTCTTCGCGTCAAGGCTGAGGTTGCCGGTCGATTCAATCGTGCCGGTTTTGCCAAGGTCCGTGTTGCCGTTGCTCTCGTTGCCGCTCTGGTCGGCGGAGGTCTGGTTGACGATGCTGCCTTCCGTCGATTTCAGGCTGACGTCGCCGCCCTTGATCGTGCCGCTGGTGTTGGTGATGTCGCCCTTGCTGGTGATATCAAGGTTGTTGGCGCCGCCGATGGTGCCGCCGGTGTTGGTAAGGGAGGTCAGATCCATGTGGACGTCATTGCCGACGATCGCCGCGCCGCTGGTCAGCGCCGCCTTGGTGGCCGCGCTCAGATAAACGACGGGGGCGAGAACTTTCTGGCCCATGACTTCGGTTTCGACCATCCAGACCATATCGGTCTTCAGGCCCGCAACCTGCGCCGCGGTGGGCGCGACGCCATAGGTCAGGCCGAGGGATTTGCCCTGATCGACGCCGTTGTCCATCAGGCGCTGCATTTGCTGCACTTCGGTTTCGCCGGCGACGAGAACCGTCTTGCCGGCCTGCGCCGTCAGCTGGTCGCGGATGAGGCTGGCTTCATAGCTGCCGTCGCCAAGGCGCTTCTGCACCGTGTCTGGATCAAGACCGAGGCGGTCGATCATGTATTGGGAGGACAGCGAGGAGCCGATGCCGTATTTCGGGTTCGTCTCGATAAGGTAGCCGGAATTCGGGTTCGGGCTGACGATGAAGAGGCCGTTCGGGTTCGTCGGCGGCGTAATGGTGATGCCGCCGAAGCTGGTGCCGGTTGCGCCGGTGGTGCCCGTGGTGCCTGTCGTGCCCGTTGTGGTGCCGGAGCCGCTGGTGCTGGCGGCGTCGACGGAAGCGGCCTTGACCGCGCCCGCATTGGTGAGGGCGAAGCCGCTGGCGTTCAGCGTGTTGGCGTAAATGCCGGCGCCGAAGGTGCTGGTCGTTGTCGTCGTGTGCGAGGTCGTGTCGTTATTGCCGTAGGAGTAATAGAGGTAAATGCCGGACAGGTAAACGTGGTCAGACCAGGTGCGCGTGTAGTTGTACTTGATGAGGTCATAGGAATCGTTGACGAAATAGGCGCCGCCGACGGAGGTGTTGATATTGACCGTGGGCGCGGAAATGATGCCGCCGAGATTATGTGCATACTGGAAGTTGGTGAGCGTCAGCGTGCCGTTGGCAAGCAGGCGCGGCTTGTCCGCATCCGTCGGCGCGGTGCCGGAATAGCTCTGGTCTTCATGCCAGGTTTCAGTGTGGTAGCGGTCGGTGCTGGTGACGCCGTTGAAGGGCATTGCATCGGGGTCGTGTTCCCAATCGTTGTTGTCTTGAGTGTCGTTCAGCTTGGCAGACCAGACGCGCTGGTCGCCGCCCGGAATTTCGTTGAGGATGGTGTAGGCCGAAATATACAGGTTGCGGCCGGCGTTGATGTCGTTGTTGTTGGTGAAGGTGCTGCCGGCGTTGGCGGTGATGTCGAGGCCTGAATCCATCGTGCCGGTGGAGGCGTTCGTGAAGTTGCCGGGGGCGTAAACATCCAGCAGCGCGCCCGCGTACAGCGTGCTGTAGTTGGTGAAATAGCTGGTGGTGGCGTTGAGGTCGGCGGTGCCGAGCGCGGCGATGGCGGCGTTGGTATTGTTGGTGATGCTCGGCGCGTTCAGCGTGAGGTTGCCCTTGGAATAGAGGAAACCATTGTTGGAGAAAGCGTTCGTCAGCGTGACCGTGCCGGTGCCGCTGTTGGCGGCATCGTTGGAGGCGACGACCGCAGCGCCCGAGCCGTTGAGCGACAGGGTGCCGGCGTTGAGGGTCAGGTTGGTGCCGGCTGTGATATCGCTGTTATCCGCCAGGCTGACGGTGCCGGCGTTGATGTTGACGACATGGCCGATAAGGCTGGCGGTCGAGGCAAGGTTGTTGATATTGACCGCGTTGCCGCCGGCATTGCCCTTCACACTAAGGGTACCCGCCGTCGCCTGAATGATGCCGTAGTTATTGATAGTATAGCTGCCGGAGGTGAGGCCGGCAAGATTGACGTTATTCGCGCCGATGAACTTGCCCGTCGCGCGGTTGTAAAAGGTCGAGCCGATATTGGCGTTATAAACGCCTTCCGACTGCATGGTGCCGTAGTTGTCGACCGTGCCGGCATTCAGCGTTGCGGTGCCGCCGGTGGTGGAGGCGATGAATTTACCGCCCGCATTGTTGGTCAGCGTATTCGCAATCGTCGTTGTCGTCGTCGCACCTTGAATGGTGCCGCTGTTGGTGAGGGAGCCCATGACCAAATCCAGCGTGCTGCCGTAGACGGTCCCCGCCTGGCTGCTGAAGGTCATATCGTTCGGGCCGCTGGCTTTTTTGATGTGGACGGTGTTTGCCGCCTGCAGCACGCCGGTCGAGGCGTTGGTGATATCGCCGCCGGAGCCCGCCGCGCCGACAGTAAGGTCCGCGCCGCCGAGGATTTTGCCGGCGTTGTGCAGCCAGGCCGTGAAGGTGACGGAGAGGTTGTTGGCGGACTGGATGACGCCGGTCGAGAGGTTATCGACCCAGCCCGCGATGACCGCGCCGGTCTGCGATGCCGCATTGCCAAGGATGATCGTGCCGGCGTTGGAAAGCGTCGCCGCCAGCGTCATGGTGGAAGACTGGTTGCCCTGCAGGGTGCCGGTGCTGGTGTTGGTAAAATTATTGCCGGCAACAGTGAGGCCGTTTTCCGCGATGATGGTGCCGCTATTGGTCACATCCTGCGTATTGCTGCCCGTCGCATCCGCGATATTGACGGTTGTTTTGCCGTGCAGCGTGCCGCTATTGTTGACAGTGCCGCTCACACGCAAGGCAAGGCTGGCGGTATCGGACGAGACGATGCCGGCGTTGGCAAGGCCCGCGCCGTTGAGGGCGACGGTGCCGCCCGTGCTCTGGATTTTGCCGCTGCTGGTGGTGGTGAGGGTGCCGCCGTTGGCGGTCAGGCTGAGGTTGCCGGCGCTTTTCAGCGCGGCGGTGTTGAGGGCCATGTTGGTGTCGGCGGTGAATAACAGCGCGGCGTCTGTATAGAAAGTCGCGCCATTGCTGCCGACGCTCATGCTGCCGGTATTGGCGGTGAGGTTGCCGGTCGAGCCGTAGCTGGTGCCGTTGAAGGCGGCAGCGCCGGTTTGCGTGAGGACGACGCTATCCGCGCCGAAGCGCTTGTTGTTGTCGGTATTGGTCGCATCAACTGTCGCGTCATCCGTCAGGCTGTCGGAGGTGAAGGCGAGGTTGTGGTCGGCGGTGATGGACCCGCCTTCCAAGTGGATGTTGCCAGCCGTTGCCTGCAGCGTTGTATGGCGCTTGGCGGAAATGCGTGCGTTGGTGGTGTGGACAGCATCTGCGCCGGCGGTGGCAGAGGCGATGTTGACGTCGCGCTGCGCCGAAATTTTGGAGCCGATCTCGATCTTGCCGGTGGAGGTCAGCGTAAAGTCATCTGCGCTGGCGGCGGCATCGCCGAGCATTTTGACGCCAACGCCCGCTTCGGTCGCGACAAGGCGGATGCGGTTGGCATACATGCCGCCGAGGGCAGAGGAGTCAATCGCAAGCGTGGGCGCAGCGCCCGTGCCTGCGCGCGGCGTCGCGGTATGCGTTGCCGCATCCCAGTCATTGGCGCCGGCGACGATTTCGAGGTTTTTGGCGTTGATCTGGCCTTCCAGCTTCACGGTACGCGCGAGCAGGCCGAGGTAGTTCTGGTGCGTCGCATCAAGGCCGGTGCCGGTGATCAGGATATCGCCGCCCGTGATAGTGAAGCCGCCGAGCGCGCCGGTGCCGGTAATAACGGGCACGCCGGTGGTGAGCGTTGCATTGGGCGCGTTGATGAAGCCGCAGCCGCTGCAGGTGATGCCATAGGGGTTGGCGACGATCACATCCGCCGAATGGCCGAGAACTTCGGTAAAGCCGGCAAGACTGGAGCGGTTGGGGGAAACGACTTCGTTGAGGATGAGCGTTGCTTCCGACGAGAGGTTCATGTTGGCCATGACCTGCCCCGCCAGCTGCGATTGCCGTGCCATGCTGGTGAAGTCGCCGTTGTTGAGGACGAGGCCGCGGTTGTCGACGTTATAATTGGTGAAGGTGTTGTGCGATAGGCCGGCGGCATTGGGGTTGGCGATATCGACAACCGGCACGCCGTTGGGCGCCGTATAAGCTTGCGTCTTCGTCGGGTCGCTCGGGATAACGGTGGTCGGCGGCGGCGATGCCGCGTCGGCGACGTGCCATGTCGTCAGGAAGCTTGTTGCAAGAAGCGCCACGAGAAAGCCTGCACGTGCAAGAACGATCTTGCGGCGTCTTTTTTCGGTGGAATGGAACATGGCACTATCCTCGTAACGTTAAGCAGTAATCAGAAATTGACCGACAGGCGGCCGAAACTATTGAAGCCTTCATTGTTCATGCCGTGCGGCGCGACAATGGGGTGGCCGGCGTAAATATCGAAGGATGCAGCGCCCATGGCGAGCGTAAAGCCCGCCGCACCGCCAACAAGCGTGCCCGCGGGCGTCTTGTCGTTCTGGCTACCGACCGCGCCGGCGTCCAGCGCGAGATAGGGCTTGAACAGCATGTCAGGCGCAAAAGGCCCGAAAGGCTGATGAATCGTTCGAGTAAGCGAGAGGTCATTGCGCACAAGAATGCCGTCATCATTCGCGAGCGACTCTTCATAGAACCCGCGCACGCTGTAGATGCCGCCGACGGAAAACTGCTCGGAGCCGAACAGCGTATCGAGCGCGTATTGCGCCGTGACCGCCGTACTGATGGACATATTTTCATTGTGGAATTTGAAGGGGTAGTAATAAGAGCCCGACGCCGTCAGCTTGTCGAACTGCGCGCGCGGGGCGGAGCCGGGAATGCCGGAGAGGTCTTCCAGCGCGCCAAGGGCTTTGAGGCCGCGCGAATAGCCGAAGCCGAGGTTGGTGATGCCGCCGTTGATGACGGTCGAGCCGGTAACGCCAAGATCCAGCACCGTCAGCGTGCGGGAGCTGATGGCAAGGCGGGAGCCCGCGACATAGTTATTGGTTTCCTTGTTTGTCAGCGTCGCCGAAACGTTGACCTTGGAGTCCCTGTCGCGGTAGACGAGGCGGTCGAGCGTTGTGTACCAGGAATGGCTGTCGCCATTCAGGTGGACGGTGAGCGCGGAGGGCGTCACCAGCTGGCTGTCATAGTTGGAATCCGAATAGCCGCCCGTCAGCGTAAAATAGCCGAAGGGCACGGAAACGAGCGCGGAGCCCGAAGAGCTTTGCGTGTTGCGGTCGTTGAAGGGGAAGGATTTCTTTTTGTTGAAGCTGTAAAATTCATTGAGGCCGAGCAGGTCATCAAAGCTGGCTGTCACGCCGCCCTGCTCCCGCCCGGTGCCGCGGGTGCCGTAGTTATCAACCTCGGTATTGATGTGCCAGCGCTTGCCGGGGGTGTTGTTGACGACGATGATGCTCTCGCCCACTTTTGCGCCCGGCACAATATCCATGGTCGCGTTGTTGGAGGACAGGCGGTTGATCTGGTCAAGGCCCTGTTCGATATCGCGGATGTTCAGCACATCGCCCTGCACCCAGGGGAAGACGCCGGGAATAAGCAGGCTGCCCTTGTCGCCTTCTTTCAGGCGGATTTTTTCGACCTTGCCCTCGACCACCTGAATGGTCAGCGTGCCGCCCGACATATCCTGCTGCGGCAGGTAGGCGCGCGTCGTCGCATAGCCCTTGTCGATGTAATAGGCGGTGACTTCGCCCATCAGCGACTGGATTTCATCCACGCCGAGGCAGTGGTTTTCAAACTTCTTCAGGATCGCCGATTTTTTGCGGGCGGACATATGCGGCGCATCGATAATATTAATGTGCTGGATGTTCCGGCAGCCCTCCCCCTTGCCATGCGGCTTCGGCGGTGCGGGGATATCGATGTGGCTGGAGGAATGGCGGCTGCGCAGCTGTTCATCGGTATCATTTTGCTGCTGCAGGCTCTGTTCCCGCTGGATGCGTTGTGATTCCTGATTGGCGCGCTCGATATCGGCGGGGGTAAGGGCCAGGGCTGGCGATGCCGAGAACAGAATAAAAATGAGTGAAATGAGTGACTTGGCAAGAATATTGCGCATCGGAGGGCTGGTCCTTGTGTGCTGCCGGAAACAACAAAAGTTAAGGGTGGTAGGAACTATTACCACAGTTAAGGCGTTATTGTCAGTTTATTTTTAATAATCTAATTGGAAAACTCTGTGCACTTGTGCACACATCCGCATGCCATCAGGGAACGAATGACGGTTTCAGCGCTTAGTCGTGCAGAACAAAACACTTCGTAAACAGACAATATCAAACCAAGGAGAATACAGATGGCAGACAATTCCGATAATGGCGGCCTTTATTTCATCGTCGGCGCGCTTGTCGTCGTTGTGGGCCTGATTGGTTACTTCTACGTGAATGGCAATCCGGGCAGCGCGTCCGGCCCTACGACCGTTGTCGAAAAGACGGTCAACACGATCGAAAAACCCGCAGACCTGCACATTGACATCAACAAGCACTAATCTGCGCCCTAAAACAAAAGCCCTTCCGGTTGATGCCGGAAGGGCTTTTGTTTTGCGCACATCTGACTAAGCGATCGGCGCGCGGCAGGGCGGCGTATCGGGCGGCGGGGGCTTTGGTCCCTTCGGCGCGGGTGCGAGTGGCGATACCGGTTTCTTTTCCGGCGGCTTCACGGAACCCGGCGGCGGCGTGATCGTCCAGATGCCGGCTTCGTTCATCGCGAAATACGGCGCTTCCTTCGATTTCGTCATATCAATCAGGCGCGGAACGCCGTCGTCATCCAGCACCATGAAGTAGGGCGGCAGTTTGGCGCCGTCGTTGGCGGGGCGTTCCTGCACATCCACCACCAGCGTCGCGTGATTGACGCCGTCATTGCCGTTGTGTCCGACGGCGACGATGAACATGCGGTCTGCCGGCACATCGAGGTAGCGCAGCGCGTAATATTTCAAAATCGCGAAATCTTCGCAGTCGCCTTTCTTGGCGCGGATGGTTTCCAGCGGCGTTGCCCAGTAATCGCTCTCGCAATAGGTCTGCGGGTCGGGCGTGTAGGCGACGTATCTGTCGATCACGCCGTCGACGGCGCGCGATTTTTCGGCAATCGTTTTATCTTTCAGGTGATCAAGCTGCTTGTAAAAATCGGCCAGCTCGGCGCGCATTTCGGGATGCTGCATCACGCGGTCCTGACGCGCCTGCATGTCGAGCCAGCGGGAGACGATAACATCGGAGCGGTTGACCTGCCGGCTGGCCGCGCCGCCGAAAATCAGCGGCATGGCGCGATCATCGTTCAGGCGCGGGCCGATGACATGCGTGCCGACGACGTTATTGATGGTGTCATTCGCGGCGTTGTGAACATCGGGAACGGCTTCATAACTGCCGAGAACGAGAAGGCCCGCTAAAGTCGCCTTCGCAAACGCGCGGCGCAGGCGCCCCGGTTTTTTCGTAGCTTTTTTATCATCATCTGATGGTTTTCTTTTAAAAAGCATGACGCATTATGCGGTTTTATTGCGCCGCTGGCAAGATGGTCACTTATGGCAATCTGTGGAGAAATGCTGTTCCGCAGCAATGAAACCTTAAGGCCTGCAAACCCATTCTGTTATGATGTGCGCTGCAAAAAAAGGTGACCAAACATGACGACCGACACGCTGAAACCGCTGGCCGAAAATATCCGCATGCTGGGGAATATCCTTGGCGAGACGATCGCGCAGTTCGACGGCAAGCAGCTGTTCTTCAAAATCGAAAAGCTGCGCCGCCTGTCGCAGAAGACGCGCCTTGGCGACGCCGCCGCGCATAAAGAAATTGAAGCGCTGCTGAAAACCCTGTCGCATGACGAAACTTATAAAGTCGCCAAGGCCTTTGGTGAATTCCTGCGCCTTGCCAATCTGTGCGAGCAGGTGCACCGCATCCGCCGCCGCCACCAGTACAGTCTTGCGGGCTCGAAACCGCAGGCAGCTTCCCCCGCCGACACCTTCGAAAAACTTTTGAAATCCGGCATTTCGAAAGCCGCAATTAAAAAGGCCGTCGCAGATATCGAGATTGACCTTGTCCTCACCGCGCATCCGACCGAAGCCATGATGCCGGAAGCGATCCGCGCCTACCGCAACCTGTCGGCCGCGCTGCTGAAGCTTGATTCTGCCGAATACACCGAAACCGACCGCGAGCTGACGCGGCAGGAAATCCGCTCCATCGTTACGCACCTCTGGCTCTCCTCCGTCGTGCGTAACCGCAAGCCGACGCCGCTGGATGAAGCGCGCTATGGCTTGGAGCTGACAGAGCGTATTTTGTGGCGCGCCGTACCGCATTTTCACTACCAGATGAATACGGCCTATAAAGCCATCGTCGGCGATATGTCCGATCTGTTCCCGAAACCGATACGTTTTGCCAGCTGGATGGGCGGCGACCGCGATGGCCACCCCGGCGTCACGGCGGACATTACCAAAAAGGCCTTGTTGGAAACATCCCACGCCGTTACAGCGCGTTATCTTGCCGCGCTGCAGGACATGCGCGGCATCTTTTCCTTCGATCACGACGCGCGCGGGCAGAAACTGCAGCAGGGCTGCCTGAAGCGCCTTGAAGCCATGGAGCGCAAGTTGCGCGACTTCCGACAGCAGCTGCCGCAGCGGAAGCCCGATTTCAACCGTATGGAATTTTTAGGGATGCTGGCGGAACTGCAGGTCTTCCTGAAAAAGAACAAAGCCGAGCTGCTGGCCAAAAACCCGCTGCAGGAGCTGATCTGGCGCGTGCGCGTTTTCGGCCTGTGCTTCCTGAAGCTCGATATTCGCCAAAGTTCTGACATTCATATGGCGGCGATTGACGATATTCTGGGCGGCGGCTATGCCGAAGCGGATGAGGCGCAGAAGATCAAAAAACTCAGCGCCGCGATCAAGAACAAAAAAACCTATCGTGCGCGCTTCAACAAACTGACGACGGAAGTCATCAATACGCTGAAGGTCTATAACGAACTGCCGCAGGATTTCCTCGGGCCCTACATCATTTCCATGGCGGAGCATCCGTCCGACCTGCTTGGCGTGCAGTTCCTCATGAAAGTTGCGGGGCTCACGCAAAATGTGCGCATCTGCCCGCTGTTCGAAACGCCGGACAGCCTGGCCGCAGCACTGGATGTAATGACGGCGCTTTATAAACTGCCGCTCTACCGCCGCCATGCCGGCAGCACGCAGGAAATCATGGTCGGCTATTCCGATTCCGCCAAGCGCGGCGGCTACATTAATTCCGCCTGGGAGATTTTTAACCTGCAGACGGACTTGATCCGCCTAGGCAAAAAGAACGGCATTAAAACCACCTTCTTCCACGGCCGCGGCGGCAGCGTCGCGCGTGGCGGCGGGCCGATTGAAACCGCTCTCCTCGCCCTGCCCCGCCCCCATGCGGCGCACCGCATCCGCGTGACGGAGCAAGGGGAGCAGATCAACGCCAAATTCGGCCTGCCCGAAGTCGCGGAGCGCACAATGGAGCTGTATCTCTCCGGCTTCCTGAAAGCCGTTTTGTCAAAGCCGCACAAGCGCACGGCGAAGTGGGATGATGTGATGGACAGGCTGGCGAAAAACTCCGCCGCCACTTTCCGCAAGGTGGTGTACGAGACGCCGGATTTCATGGCGCATTACCAGCAATTGACGCCGACGAACGAGCTGGCGCTCATGAAAATCGGCAGCCGCCCCGGCAAGCGCAAGAAGGACGGCGGTCTCGACAGTCTGCGCGCCATCCCCTGGGTTTTCGGCTGGACGCAGTCGCGCACCCTGCTGCCCGCCTGGCTTGGCATTGCCGATGCGATTAATGCCGAGGATGCCGCCGGCAACATGAAGACGCTGCAGGAGATGTACAAACGCTGGCCCTTCTTCCAGTCGGTCATCGACCTTGTGGAAATGGTGCTGGCGAAGGCGGATGCGGAGGTGACGCAATACTATTCCCACGCGCTCGTCGAACCGCGCCTGCAGTACCTGACGGACGATTACTTGCAAAGGCTGGAGGCGACCCGCAAGGCGGTGCTGAAAGTCACCCAGCGCAAGAAGCTGCTGGAGCAGATGCCGGTACTGTCCCGCTCCATCCGCATCCGCACGCCTTATGTGGATATTCTGAACATCCTGCAGGTGCATTTGCTGAAGGAATACCGTGCAACCTCCCGTCCCTCGGCAGCCCTCGCCAAAACCCTCGCCCTCACCATCGGCGGCATTTCGGCAGGGATGCGCAATACGGGCTAGGGGAGCAGCAGCGGCACGGGGTCCAAGTGCTCGATCGCCATGCCGGTTTTCTGCGCCATGATATCCGCCACAATGGCGCGGTGGCAGGTGCCAGGCCGGTGTTCAAAGCACAAGAGGCAGCTGCGGCGGCCGCTGGCGATATCGATGGCGTCGGCCATATCGGCAATGGCGTGATCTGTCTTTAAATGTTCGGCGAAAATACGCCGCATCTCCTCCGTGCGGCCCTTGCGCGCGGCCGCCCTGCCCTCCGGCGGCGTGCCAAGGCCCTTGAGCCCGATATATTCGATGCCCGCCGCGGCCAGATGCGCCGCCAAGCGGTTTTTGGAGAGGCCAGGTTTCCGCGACAGCGGCACGGCGCGTACATCGATCAGAACTTCCACACCGGATTTCTTGAGGTGCGTAACCAGCGTCTCCGCCGTGATGCCTTCATAACCGACTGTATAAATGAGACTTTTCTTTTTCATAGGAAAAGAGATAGTGCGAGGAAGGTGCGCGGCAAGCGGAACCAGCCATAGCCCGCGCGCGTCTGCTATCGCGGAGGACCAGATGAAGCAACCCACCACAGCCGCCGATTTCCTGCCACGGCGCATTATCTATCCTGCCTTGGCGCGCGCGGCAGAGGGCTGCCGTGGCTGTGAACTGTATAAATTTGCAACGCAAGTCGTTTTCGGCGAAGGCGCCTACCCCGCGCCGCTGATGCTGGTCGGCGAACAGCCCGGCGACGCGGAGGACAAGGAAGGCCACCCCTTCGTCGGCGGTTCGGGCAAGCTGCTGCAGGCCATTCTGGATGAGGCCGGCATTCTGCGGCAGGAGGTTTACATCACCAATGCCGTCAAACACTTCCGCTTTGAGGAGCGCGGCAAACGCCGGCTGCACAAACAACCTTCCGCCCGCCATATCAAGGCCTGCCATCCATGGCTGGAGGCTGAATTTGCTGTTGTGAAACCGAAGGTCGTGCTGTGCCTTGGTGCGACGGCGGCAAAAGCCATTCTCGGCAACGCCTTTCGCCTGACGGCCGACCGCGGCAGATGGCAGCAGGGCGAAAACTTTAAGGTGTTGGCGACCTATCACCCCTCCGCCGCCCTGCGCGCACCCGACCATGACCGGCGTGAGCAGATTTTGCGCTGGATGAAGGCGGATTTTAAAAAGGCCAAAGCCGTTCTATAGCCCAAAAAGCCCTTCAACTCCCGCCCGAAACATGGCAGAAGAAGGCGGTAACACCTGACCGGAGACTGAAGCGCCATGACCGTGACCGAAGCGATTGAAAACATCTATACCTCCCTCCACAACGACAATGACGGCCTAGACCAGCATATTGCGGCGCTGAAGGCGGCATTGGCGGCGGCGGGGCAGAAAACGGCGGTGTTTGACCCGGCCAAACTGCAGCAAAACAACCGTCAGGGCCGCAAATTGATGGAGTCTTACTTCAAGAAACGCGGGGTGACGGTCGAGTTTTCGGCGGCATCGGCGGCGTAACTTCGGCTTTTTTCGCCCGCGGCCCCGCTTTCCCATGGCTAAAACCATGAAATTGCCTTATTTTATTTGAATCATGACGCTCATCACCACGACCAAAGACCTGCAAACCCTCTGCACCCGCCTTGAAAAGTCGGACTTCATCACCGTCGACACCGAATTCATTCGGGAGAAGACCTATTACCCGCGCCTCTGCCTTATTCAGGTCGCGGGCTCGGATGAAGAAGATGCTTTTGCGATTGACCCCTTGGCGGAAGGCATCGACCTCGAGCCGTTTTACGAGCTGATGCAGAACAAGGAAGTGCTCAAAGTCTTCCACGCCTGCCGTCAGGACCTCGAAATTTTCTACAACCTTTCCGGCAAGCTGCCGAAGCCGATTTTCGACACGCAGGTGGCCGCCATGGTCTGCGGCTATGGCGAACAGGTCAGCTATGAAGTGCTGGTCAACTCGCTGCTCAAAAAATCGATCGATAAATCGAGCCGCTTCACCGACTGGGCGCAGCGCCCGCTGACCTCCAAGCAGCTGAAATATGCGCTGGCGGATGTGACGCACCTGCGCAAAATATTCCTGAAGCTGGCCGACCGCATTGAAAAGCTGGAACGCACGGCCTGGATCCGCGACGAGATGAAAAACCTTGGCAACAAGGAAAACTACATCAGCCGCCCCGAAGACGCCTGGGAGCGTATTAAAGTGCCGACGCATAAGCCTCGCACGCTCTGTATCCTGAAAGAAGTCGCCGCATGGCGCGAGAAGCTGGCGCAGGAAGTCGACGTGCCGCGCGGCAGAATTCTCAAAGACGAGGCGATTGCCGAAATTTGCACCCATCCGCCGACGACCAAGGAAGCCCTTGGCAAGATGCGCAACGTCAACCAGGGCTTTGCCGATAGCGCGCGCGGACAGGAAGTGCTGGACGCCGTGAAGCGCGGCATGGAGATGGACGAAAAGGACGGCCCCACCTGGGAGCCGCGCCCGCATTTCCCGCCCGGCTTGGCGCCGACGATTGACCTCCTCCGCGTGCTCCTGAAACTGAAGTGCGAGGAAGGCGAAGTCGCCCCCAAACTCCTCTGCTCCGCCGCCGACCTCGAACTCATCGCCGGTTTCGGCAAGGAAGCCAAAGTCGCCGCCATGTCCGGCTGGCGCTTCAAAATCTTCGGCAAAGAAGCCCTCGACCTCCGCGACGGCAAGCTGGCCATTGCGGTGGAGAACGGCAAGCTGAAGCTGGTCAAGACGGCTTAAAGCTATCCGCCCACAATCTCCATCGTCTTGCCCATCGCGTTACCGAGGCGTTCCAGCGCTTTGGTCGGGTATTCGGCGAGGAGAGTTTTGCCCTCAGGCGTGACGGAAAGCGTCAATTTTTTTGCATCATTAGTGAGGGAAGTTCCGCGCAGCAGCGTCAGCGCGCCGCCCGTGAGCATGTAGCCGAGGCGCTGCGAAAGCCCTGCAATCACGGCCTTTTCCGCCAGTTCGGAATCCATCTGCTCCCCCAGCTGCCCCCTGACATCCGCCGCATTTTCACCGTTGTAACGGATATAGGCGGCATAGGCGAGGAAGGCGCGGTCGCGGTGGTCGATGCCGTAGAGCGGCGCGACAAGGATACGCTGGAAGGCGAGATCTGCCTGATAATCCTCTGTCTCGAACCAGCCCATGTCCGACAGCAGGCAGCTGGCTTTCAGCAACCGCTGGAAAGCTGGCGACTTGTCGGCGAATAAATTTTGCGCCCAGCTGGTGAGCTGTTCGAAGCCGGCCATATCGTCGAAGCGGCTGGTGTGATGGGCGATTTTTTCGCAGGACACCAGCAGCGCGTCCTGCTTCTGCATCCATGCCGGGAGCTGGTCGTACAGCAGGCCTTCACGCAAACCGGTGCCGGAGAATATCAACCGTTTCGGCTCGATAATGTTAAACAGCCGCTGCATGGTCAGCGCCGCAACGCTCATGTCATGCAGGCGTTTTTCCATGATGCCGACGGTGGATTTGAGGCCCTCCGGCGTCTGACCCGCGATTTCGGCGGCGTAGTTTTGCGCCTGTTTGCCGTCAATCGTGTAATGGTCGAGCACCAGCAGCGGGTGCTTTGCCGCATGCATATGCGCGCGGCCCATGGAGCGCCAGGCGCCGCCCATGGCGTAAAAATCTTCTGACTTATAATTCTGCAGGAACGGAACGGAGGCGAGATGCTTGTCAATCGCGGCAATGCGGCCTTCCAGCGTATCAATCGCATGCAGGCGGTGGCCGCCGATGGGCAGGCTGGCTTTTTCTTTCACCGCGCCGTCGCCGATGACAATCAATTCGAGGGAACCGCCGCCGTAATCACCGATCATGCCTTTCTTGCCAAGCCCGTTCATGAGGACGCCCTGCGCTGCAAGCCGCGCTTCCTCGTTCCCCTCGATGATCTCGATTTTGAGGCCGAATTGTTTTTGGACCTTGGCGATAAAGTCAGGCCCGTCGGCGGCGTCGCGCATGGCGGCGGTAGCAACCGCCCGCACCTGCCCGATTTTCATGGCGCTGATAAGACCCGAAAAACGGCCGATGGCGGCAAGCGCGGATTCGATGCCTTCCGGATTCAGCCGGCCCGTCTTGCCCAGCTCCTTGCCCAGATGGCACTGTGTGCGCTCATTATGGATTTTAAACGGGGCGCGGTTGAGGCCGTCATATACGACCAGCCGTACGGCGTTGGAGCCGATATCGATGATGGCGACATATTCTTGGCCGGCGGCTTTTTCGGCAGGCATGACAATCGCTCCTGAAGTCGTTATCCTGTCATCAGCATTTAACAGACAAGTGCTTAAAAATGAAGACGATTTATTTGCTCCGCCACGCCCATGCCGAAGCGCCTTCCGGCCCCGCGATGGACGACCATGACCGCCCGCTGTCGCCCCGTGGCACGGCGGAGGCGGAAAATTGTGGCGGCTTCATGCACGAGCAGCATTTAAAGCCCGACCTCATGCTCTGCTCCACCTCCGTCCGCACGCGGGAAACCGCGCGCATCGTGCTTGATATTCTTTTTGATGGCGATGCCGATATTGAAAGCCGGTTCGAGCGCAGCCTCTACCTTGCCGATCCCGACGCGATTGCCGATGAAATCCACAACGCCGATGACCGTTTCGAGAGCCTGCTGCTGGTCGGCCACAACCCCGGCTTCGAGGATATGGCAGAGAAAATGGCGAAGGCCACGGCGCAGGAAATCGGCCGCTTCCCGCCCTGCACCCTTGCCGTCTTCGATGTCGAGATCGACAAATGGCAGCAGTTCGCGCCCAAAAAAGCGCGGCTGAAAACGGTGTTTATGCCTTAAGGGATTTGGAGACTTAAGCCTGCGACGCTTTTTCGCGGAGGCGGCGGAAGTTCGTGGAGAGGAATTCGGCGACAGCGCGGCGGAAAAGATTGATGGGATGATCGGCGCCGCCGGTTTTGGAGATAACAACCGTTACCGCAAGGGCGCAGGCGAAAGCACCGGCCAGAACGGCACTCGCGAAGATATGCGAGGCGATGCAGCCGATGGTGAGGAGGACGGTGAACAGGATCTGGACTTTAAAGCTGTGCAGCATGTAACGTTCACCCTTAACCATTTGTTAACCCCGAGCTGTTGAATAGAATGACGGAAACGGTGTATTCTGTCAAATCAAAAAATCAACCCACTGGAAATGAACGCTTATTTAACCGCAAAGCGAATCTTTAGAAGAAGCTTTGCGGGTCGATATCGACCTTCATCTGCAGGCTGGAGGGTACTTTAACCGCCCCCAGCCATTCCGCCAAGTATTTTTGCAGCGGGATCGCCTTGCCCGCCTTCACCAGAAAGCGCCGCCGGTGCTTGCCCCTTAAATAGGCCATGGGCGCAGGCGCGGGGCCGAGGACGCGGATATCGTCATAGCGCGGCGCCTTTTGCGCGAGGGCGCGGCAGAACTGGTCGAGCTTGATGTCGTCGGGGCCGGAAATAATAACGGCGGCAAGGCGGCCGAAGGGGGGCATGCCCGCCCGCTCCCGCTCCCGCGATTCAACTTTTAGAAAATCATCACGGTCGTTTTTGGCAAGCGCGCGGATGACGCCCTGTTCCGGCATATAGGTCTGCAGGAACACGCGACCGGCGAGCGCGGCGCGACCGGCGCGGCCGGAGACTTGATGCAGCAGCTGGAAGGTACGCTCCCCTGCCCTTAAATCGCCGCCCGCCAGTCCCAAGTCCGCATCAATCACGCCGACGCAGGTGAGCGCGGGGAAGTGGTGGCCTTTGGCGATGATCTGGGTGCCAATAATAATATCGTATTTACGCTCCTCAATATCGCGCACCGCCGCGCCGATCATGGCGGGGCTGGTGATGACGTCGCTGGCCAGAATAAACGTGCGCGCATCGGGGAACAGCAGCTGCGCTTCTTCCTGAATACGCTCGACGCCGGGGCCGCAGGCGGCGAAGCTGTTTTCATCGTTGCAGCTGGGACAATTTTTCGGCACCTGCTGCATGTAGCCGCAATGGTGGCACTGCAGGCGGGAGAAGCGTTTGTGCTCCACCAGCCATGCGGCACAGGAGGGGCACTGGAAGCGGTGACCGCAGGTACGGCAGAGCGTGAGCGGCGCATAGCCGCGCCGGTTGAGGAAGAGTAGCGACTGCTCCCCCGCCGCCAGCGTTTCGGCCAAAGCCTGTTGCAGCGGCGGCGCAATAAACCGGCCACGCTCCGGCGGCGTCAGCTTTAAATTGATGATATTGATTTCCGGCATCGTCGCGCCGGCATGGCGGGACGGCAGATGCAGGTAATGGTATTTGCCCTGCTGGGCATTGACCATGGTCTCCAGCGACGGCGTTGCAGAGACGAGGACGACGGGGAAGCTGCCGAGCCTTGCCCGCACAATCGCCATATCACGCGCGTTGTAAAGCACGCCTTCTTCCTGCTTGTAAGAGCCGTCATGCTCTTCATCGACGATGATGAGGCCGAGGTCTTGGTACGGCAGGAACAGCGCCGAGCGCGCGCCGATGACGACACGGGTTTTCCCCTCCGCGACGCCCGCCCAGGTATTGCGCCGCTGCGCCGAAGGCACTTCCGAATGCCAGAGCGCGGGGGCGACGCCGAAGCGGCGCTCGAAGCGTTCGAGGAACTGCGCGGAGAGGGAAATTTCCGGCAGCAGGATCAGCGCCTGCTTACCCTCGCGCAGCGTTTCCGCCACCGCTTCAAAATACACTTCCGTCTTGCCGGAGCCGGTGACACCATCCAGCAGCACTGCGGAATATTTCTGGTCGGCGACAAGATTGCGCAAGGCATCACCCGCCGCTGTCTGGTTGTCGGAAAACGTCAGCGGGTTCGGCGGCGGCTGGTCGATGCGGCAGGGCGCTGGTGCGGAGAGCGACACCGACTTTAATTGCCCCGCAGCAGCCATGGAGCGCAGCAGCGTCGAACTGCAGCCGACGAGTTTGGCGATATCCACCGCTCTACGCGGCACGCCATCCATAAGCAGGTCAATAATGCGGCGGCGCGCGGCGGGCAAAGGCTCGGGGATTTTTTCGGGCAGCGTATAGGCGGCAGCACCTTTCGGCGGCTGCAGGGCTTCCGGCGCGCTCAAGGACATCTTTAATACCGAGCCAAGGTCGGACATCGTATAGCGCGCCACCCATTCCAGAAACTGGCGATGCACCTGCGGCATGGCATCAAAGCTAAAGCGTTGCTGCACGGGTTTCAGCTTGGCGGGGTCGACATCATCATTATCATCCAGCGTCCAGACGACGCCGATGGTATCGCGTTTTCCCAGCGGTACCCTTACATAATCCCCCGGCTGCAGTACCATATTTTCCGGCAGCAAATAGTCGTAAGCCCTTGATAAGGGATAGGGCACCAGCACCTGCGCGCGCCGCTGCGCAAAAGCACCGTTTTCTTCCGACAAAAGGCTAGATTGAGACATAGTCCTTGAGTACTATAACGCAGCTTCAAAAGGAAGGTATTTAGCCATGAAATTCTTCGTCGACACCGGCGACATCGCCGAAATCAAAGACTTAGCCTCCACCGGCCTGCTGGACGGCGTGACCACCAACCCGTCCCTGATCGCAGCGTCGGGCAAAAACTTCCTGAAGCTGATCGAGGAAATCTGCGGCGTCGTGAAAGGCCCCGTCTCGGCCGAAGTTGCCGCGACCGATTATCCGACGATGCTGAAAGAAGGCCAGAAGCTCGCAAAAATCGCCAAGAACGTCGCGGTGAAAGTGCCGCTGACGCCCGACGGTTTAAAGGTCTGCAAAGTGTTGTCGGATGCCGGCACGCCCGTGAACGTCACGCTCTGCTTCTCCGCCGCGCAAGCCATCCTCGCCGCGAAAGCGGGGGCCGCCTATATCTCCCCCTTCGTCGGCCGCCTTGACGATGTGGGACAGGACGGCATGGTCCTCATCCGCGACATCTGCCAGATTTATAAAGCCTATCCCGCCTTCAAGACGGAAGTGCTGGTGGCCTCCATCCGCCACCCGATCCATCTGGTCGAGGCGGCGAAAATGGGCGCACATGTAGCGACCATTCCGCCGAAGGTTATTCGCCAGCTCTACGCGCATCCCCTGACCGACAAAGGCCTCGCGGGCTTTGTCGCCGATTGGGCAAAAACCGGCCAGACCATTCTGGACGCGGCATGACCACCGCTGCCGTGAAAGATTTATCGGATGAAGACGTCATCGCCTTTCTGAAGGCGAAGAAGGATTTCTTCCAGCTGCACCCCGACCTTCTGGAACACCTCGCCGCGCCGGGCGCAAGCCGCGGCAAGGGCGTCGTCGACTTCCAGTCAGCGCTGGTCGAGCGGTTGAAGGCCGATAAATCCACGGCGCATAAAATCCAGAAAGAACTCATCGAAACTTTCCGCGCCAATATGAACAACCAGAACCGCATCCAGACCGCGGTGCTGGTGGTGCTGGAGGCGGAGACGTTTGAAGAGTTCATCGAGACGGTGACGCAAGACCTGCCCGTGCTGCTGGATGTGGATACCGTCAACGTTGTCATCGAGGCGACTTCGAAGGAAGTGCCCTTCGTCAACCAGTCAGGCATCCGCTTCGCGCGGCAGGGCTTTGTGAAGCAATGGCTTGGCACCGGCGATGCGTTGCTGCAGGCGAATATCAACGGACATGAAGATATTTTCGGCCCCGGCGCGGGTTTGGTGAAAAGCCACGCCCTGCTCCGCCTTGAAATCAGCCAGAACACCCCCGCCGGCATCCTCGCCTTCGGCTCCCGCAACCCCGAAGCCTTCCAGCCCGACCAGGCCATCGACCAGATCGGCTTTTTAGCGCAAGTTATCGAGCGCTGCTTCCGCATCTGGCTGGATGTGACGAACTAAGCCTTTTCAGATGCTTGGCGGATTATTTTTGACATAAAGATTTTGACTGCCTATAGTCGCTGCTTCAAATTAAAGGAGCAACACCATGGCTGCAAAATTCAGTTCTGAATATCTCACCTACGTCATCCGCGAATGGGCGGAGAATTTGAATATTGCGAACCATGCCGCCAAGGAAGGCGACGTGACCTCCAAAGACAAGCTGCGCGATGAAGTCACGCAGAAAATGTTCGGCACGGAGAAGCTGACGAAAAGCCAGTCCTTCAACGAGCAAAGCTTCACCATGTACGCCTACGGCCTCGCCTTCATGCCGCGCGTTGTTGCCAACCCGCTGGCCGATAACAAGCTTGTCAATGCCTGGCGCAAAACCGTGCAGCGCAACCGCTTCCAGCCGAAGTTCGATGTGCTGGAAAGCCTGCTGAAAGAAACGCTGAACGGCCCGGGTGCGCCCGCCGCGATTGCTGCCTTCCCAAAGCTGAAAGATGCGACGGCGGCGGACGTCATCGACTCCCTCCGCGCCATCGGCGCCGCGCCGAAGCTGCTTGACCAATATGTCGTCAACGACCTGATCAAGCAGGCGCTGCCCGCCGCTGCGCCCGCGCCGCAACAGCAACCCAAGCCGTAAAAACTTGCCGGTACCATAGGCCGTGCTAGAATCTGCTGGAAGGCACCTTCGCCTTGCAGGAGTTATATGGCTGATCCGCAAACCCCCTCCTCCACCGCCCCAGACCTTGGCCAGAAATATGCCGAGTGGGTGACGTATTTGGGTGTGGAGAAGCGTTTTTCAAAACACACGCTGCGCGCCTATCGCGCCGACCTTGAATATTTTTTTGATTTCCTTACACGGCACATGGGCCGCCCGCCGTCGATGGCGGATTTAGGCGATACTTCCATCCGCGATTTCCGCAGCTGGCTGTCGAAAAAGACGATGGAGGGCTCTGGTGCCGCCACGCGCGCACGGTCGCTCGCATCCTTGCGTAATTTCCTCAAGTGGCTCGACAAAAACGGCCATCTGCATAACCCTGCCATCGCGAGCATCCGCACACCCAAGCAGCCGCGCCGCCTGCCCCGCGCCCTGCCGCCGAAAGAAGCGAAGGAAGTTCTGCAGCATGCAGATGAATTGCCGGTGCAGGAATGGGTGGGTGCGCGCGACAAGGCGCTTTTCACGCTGCTTTACGGCTGCGGCCTTCGCATTGATGAAGCCCTGCAGCTCAACTTCGGCAACCGCCCGAAAAACGGCGAGGTGCGCGTGATTGGTAAAGGCTCGAAAGAGCGCATGGTGCCGGTGCTCCCCATTGTCGAGAAAATGCTGGAGCAATATATCGCCGTCATGCCGCTCGGCTGGGATAAGGATATGCCTCTCTTCGTCGGCTCCCGCGGCGGGCGGCTCAACCAAGGTGTCGCGCAACGGCAGCTGCGGAATTTGCGCAAGGCCTTCGGCCTGCCGGAAAGCCTCACGCCCCATGCGCTGCGCCACAGCTTTGCAACGCATATTCTTGTGAACGGAGGCGACCTCCGCACTATTCAGGAACTGCTCGGCCATGCCTCCGTCAGCACGACACAGCGCTACACCGATTTCGACAACGCGCAGCTAATGGCGATTTACATGAACGCCCACCCGCGAGCGAAAAACGACTGATACAATCATTGATTGTATTTTTTATTGTACAATTTTTAGTTGTATTGCTAGACTGCATACATGAGCAGGCAGCAGCAAAAATACGTCAGCAATTTCAATCCGCTGCTATATATCATTGACATAATTATAAGCACTCTCTATAACATGCCGGCACTAATAAAGAGGGCTGTCATGGACTTATCCATCCGCAAATTATCGACCATCTTCACGCTGGCTGCAGGCATTACTGCCGGCGGCGTTATCGGCATCGGCACGCTGCAGCATGAATATGCCAGCCCCGCGGCGCAGACCGAAAGCGTGCATAAAGCCAGCGGCAAAAACCCCGGCTCGACACGCGTATCGACCGCGCCAGATGCAATCGCCGTGCCGGCAGAAGTGCTGCAAAGCACGGATGGCGTCTTGGCCGTGCGCGCGCACACTTGGGTTGGCCAGTTCACCCTCGCCTCTGTCTGCGCCAAGGGAGATAGCGCCGCCGTCAAGGCCTGCCACTATGCTGCCACCATTACCGATGCGAATGGCGCTGCCATCACCAATCCGAAACGCGGGCAGACCGTCTATCTGCACGGCCTTGATGAGACCGGCGCAAGCGGCGCCCCTGCCGCCCTGACGCTCGACATTCCCAATATGCGCCCCCGCACCGATGTTGTGCCGGGCCCCGTGCGCGCGCATGTGATTAAAACCGTCGACGGCGATACGTTTGAAGTCATGGCGGAAATCTGGAAGGGCACTTATGTGCTGACCGACATCCGCGTCAATGGCATCGACACGCCGGAGAAAAAAGGCCGCGCCAAGTGCGAGTCCGAAGCCGCCCTCGCCGAAAAGGCCAGCGCCGCGACGAAGGAACTGATCTACGATAAGGACGTGCTGCTGTTCAACGTCCAGTACGAAAAATACGGCGGCCGCGTGCTCGGGGATGCAAAAACGCTGGACGGCACCTCCGTCGCCGACAACCTCATCCGCAAAAACCTCGCCAAGCCTTACGACGGCGGCACGAAGCAGTCGTGGTGCAAGTAATTTAAGCGCCCGGCGGCTTGAGTTTGAATTTTCCGGCGCGTTCTTTCAGGGTGCGCTGGGTGAGCTCGGCGGAAAGGGCGGCGAAATTCTCGGGCGTGACGCCGGATGATTTCTGCGCCTGAGGCGGGATTTTATCCCAGGCGTTTTTCAGGTCGTCGAGATTGTCGCGCCAGAGATGCACGTCAAACAATTCCTTCAGCCGGTGTTGTTCCGCCGCGAGTGTTGCGAGGGACCGCTGGCTGCGGTCCTTGAGCCCGTGCAAATCCGCATAGGTGAGTTTATCGCCGGTTTCCTTCATGCGCTTGATGACCTGACTGAGGCAGTTCATTTTCGCGCCGCGCACGAAGGCGCTTTCCGTGGTATCGGCATAATCGGCGCGCAGGAAAGCCTTTACATCCGGCGTTGCGGCAAGGGCGGCCAGAAAGCCGTCGCGCTTCTGGTTCATAACTTCCGCCAGCACCTGAATGACGCGTTCATGACGGTCGCCCTGCGCCAGTTCCATCGCGCTGCCGCTCATTGCCCAGGCATCGGCCCCGCGCAGCAGCAGCAGGCGCACGACGGTGTCATAGCCGTTAAAGGCTGCCTTGCGCATTGCCTGCGCATCGCTGTTATTCGCGTCGGCGCCGGCATCCAGCAAATCGCGCACCATATTCTCATCGCCACGTGATGCCGCCTTGATGAGCGGATCGCCATCCAGCGCATTGGGGTTCGCCTTCAGCTGCAGCAGTTTCGAGACCGTGCGACCGTGGTTGTTGGCAACGGCAAGGCGCAGCGGCGCGTCATCGAGCACATGCACATCAGCGCCATTCTCGATCAGGAAGGCGGCGATCTCCGTATGGCCTTTTTCGGCGGCTTTGCGCAGCGCGAAGCTGCGGTCGAAGGTGACATCGGCGCCAAGGCTGACGGCGGCTTTGACGCGCGCCATATCGCCGCTGGCGGCGAAGTCCGCCAGCTCGCCGGTCACGGTGTCGTTGCGGTTGCCTTCCCAGTAATCATCCATGTCGAGCTCGAAGCCCATCAGGCGTCCTTCAGGTCAAGAATGACCGGCACGTGGTCGGAGGTGCGTTCCCAGCCGCGCGTGTCGCGCAAAATGCTGTGAGATGCGAGCGCGCTTTTCAGCTTCGGCGTCACAAGGATATGGTCAAGCCGGCGGCCGCGGTCAGACGCTGCCCAGTCGGCGGCGCGGTAACTCCACCATGAATACAGCTTTTCATCTTCGGGCACGAAATGGCGGATGGCATCAATCCAGCCAATCGACTCCTGCAGCTTCTTGAACTTCTCGACCTCGATCGGCGTGTGGGAGACGATTTTGAGCATCTTCTTGTGATCCCAGACGTCATGTTCCAGCGGCGCGACGTTGAGGTCGCCCACGGCAATCATCGCGTCTTTCGCCGAACGCTCCTTCGGGAACCATTTCGCCAGCTCGTCATAGAAGTCGAGCTTATGCTTGAATTTTTCATTCTCGACCGGATCCGGCAGGTCGCCGCCGGCAGGAATATAAATATTGTGCAGCTCGAAAGCGCCGCCCTTGCGTTTCACCTTGGCGGAGATATGGCGGGAGTCCGTTTTGCCGACGCGCTTGTGCACCTGCTTGTCGTCCAAAGGCAGCTTGGAGAAAATGGCGACGCCGTTATAGCCCTTCATGCCGTTGAAGTGGTGGTGCGCGTAGCCCGCGCCCGTCAGCGCATCAACGGGAAAAAATTCATCCGGCGTTTTGGTTTCCTGCAGGCACAGCACATCGGGCTGCAGCTGCTGCGCCATTTTCAGGACGAGGTCGATGCGGAGCCGGACAGAGTTGATGTTCCAGGTGACGATGCGCATGGGTGATGTTGCCTTGTTTCTTTTGAATGAGCGAGAGTGTACTGCAAAATATGGTAAAGAGAAGTGTTATAATAACAAGCCTTATCAATAGCTTGCGCTGAAATAAAACAGCCCGCAGGCAAAACCCACGGGCTGTTTTGAAACGATCAAGCGAACGACATCAGTGCGGATTCACCGGCGGTTTAAACCCCGTCTTTCCCGCAAGTTTCGCCGCCTTGTCGAGGGCGCTCAAGGCCTCATGAGATTTTTTGGCGGCGTCTTCAAAGATCGCATCGAGGCCCGGGTTCTCGCCCTTCACGGTCGCGAAGTTGCGCTCGAGATCATTCAGGATATTCCAGCGGGTTTCGTGGAAACGGTCGATTTTCGCGCGGCCGATCATCTGGTCGCTCATGGTGGAGACGCCTTCGACGATAAAGATGCGGGTTGCATCGCGCGTCATCTCCGCATCGCCCTTGGCGGGTTCGGCCATGGCGTGCAGCAGGTCAACGGCGCGGTCGCCGAAAATATTGCGGGCGGCTTTTTCCGTTTCCGGGTTGGCGACCAGCGTCGATTTCGCGGGGCCGAGCAGCGCGAGCGTGACAGATTCTTCCGAGTAATCCGGGCAGTTTTCAATGATGCGTTTCGCGGCGGCAACCGGCTGGTTGTGCATGAAGCTGGCAATGCGTTCCGGCCCGAACATCGACATGTTCTGGTTCAGCCACTGGTTGCAGATTTCGGTCGCGATCTGCCAGCGGTCGTTGGCGGGAAGACCGGAGGTTGCGTATTCAAAAGGCATTATAAATCTCCTGATTAAAAGGGATTAAAAAGGCAGGTCCATATTCGGCGGCAGGCCCATGTCGCTCACCAGCTTCTGGGTCTGCTCGGTCATTTCTTTTTCGGCTTTGGCGCGCGCATCGTTCACGGCGGCGATGACGAGGTCTTCCAGCACATCGGCTTCTTCCGCCTTGATGATGGAGGGGTTGATCTTCAGCGATTTCAATTCATGCCGGCCAGTGATGACGCAGGTGACAAGGCCGTTGCCTGCCTGGCCCGCCACTTCCATTTTCTGCAACCGTTCCTGCAGGTCTTGCATCTCCTGTTTGAACTTTTTGGCTTTCTGCATCATCTGGATGATATTGGTCACGGGTGTTTCCTGTTCGGGGTTCGGCGCTGTTTAGTGAATGTTGATTGGGTTAAGAATTAAAGCCCACCGACCTTCGAGTCAATCCGTTATCGCGCAATGGCAAACCCTTGTTTTTATTGGTTTATTACAGGTTCTTATGCTTTCCGGTTGCAATTTATCCAACGCTTATGGTAAATTACGCCACTTATAAAAAGACTTTAAACAGGGTATGTGTTGCACCATGGCTGTCGAGAAAAACGCCGCCAGTTTTAATGCCGCCGCGCAAAAAGCGCCACCGGAAGCCCTGCGCCTGTTTGCCTCCGCCACCACGAATGATGCGACCGGCGTCTTGAAGCTGGTGATGGATAACGAAAACGCCACCAGCTGGAAAAGCGAAGAAGGCATGACGGGTCTTATGTACGCCGCGCGCGAAGGCAGCCGCGAGGCTGCCTGGGTGTTGACGAAGGCCACCAACAATATCGACGACCAAAATCCCAACGGCTCGACCGCTCTCATGTTCGCAGCCTTCGCCGGCAAAGCCGTGATCGCCGAAATGCTGCTGCAGGCCGATGCGGACGTGAACCACGTCAACAACAACGGCCATACTGCGTTGATGTCGGCGGCGGCACATGGCTTCAAAAATACAGTCGCCCTGCTGGTGCGCTATGGCGCCGATGTGTTGGTGAAAGACAGCGAAGGCGTCGCCGCCGTCGAATACGCGCGCGATAACGGCTATGACGAGATTGTGACCATCCTTGAAGCCGCCGCGGTCGACCAGACAGCGCGTCAGGCTCTCGCAGCCGAAGAACAGAAAAAGCGCGAAGCCGCCGAGAAAGACCCCCTTCTGCAGCGCATTAAAAGCATCAAGACGGAAGACGACAATTCCGAGGCCATCAAGCGCCTTGCGCAGAAGATCAGCCAGGCGAAGCTGTCGGGATGAAAAACCTCCTCGGGCATTTCAACAAAGCCTCGGCGGCCACGACCTATACACCAGAACAAAAAACGGCCTATTTCGCAGCAATAAACGATGATAACAGTTCAATGCTGGCGCATCTTCTGACGCAGGAACCGCGCCTGCTTGACGCCACCGCTCCCCTGCAGTCTGCGTCAGGAACGCAGGAGCGGGAGGGTATTTTCCACGCCGTTGCAGGGCAGCGCGGCAATTGCTTTAATTACTTGCAGGCGCGCAACACGAAGCCGCTGAATGACGAGAGCACCGGTTTTTCGCCGCTGCTTTCGCTTGCGCTTGAAAACCATGATCACACGGTCGCGCTCGCACTGATCGACAATGGCGCAAAATACCAGCCGGTCGATGGCGTAACACCCCTCATGCAGGCATTCTACCGCAACAGCCGCAATTTTGCGCAGGAACTGTTGAACCGCGGTGCATCCATGACTGACCGGGATGATTTGGGGCGTACACCGCTGTTTTTTGCCATTTATAACGGTGCTGCCGAAAACATCGCCCATGCGAAAGAGAGTGGCGGCGACATCCATTCCGTCACCAATAATGGCCAGACGATGCTCATGGAAGCCGCGCGCTGCGGCAATACGACAGCCATCGGCTGGATGCTGGACGAGAAACTGGACATCAATGCCCGCGACAAGGACGGCCGCACGGCGCTGCATTACCTTGCGCTTGAAACCTCAAGCTTCAACAACCTGAACATGGTGGAGCGGCTGCTGCACAAGCGCGCTTGGATAGATGCTCGGGACAATAATGGCCAGACGCTGGAAGACATGCTGCGGCAGTCTGGCGCAAAGCCGGAGCTTCTGGACTATATCTCCAGCGCGGCGCGCGACAAGAATTACGCACGGGAGCCCATGCGTGTGGAGATTTTCCACGAAGGCATCACGCGCAAGCTTAAGCCCCTGCGCACCACGCGGTTCAAAGCGCCGGCGGCTTAAGGCTTTTTGCGGATTTCAATGATTTTGGCGGAAGGGAACAGCTTCAGGACCTCAGCGACGACGGGGCTGGCGGCAACATCTTCCTGCTCGGTTTTCGCCGCCTGCTGGTTGCGCTCCGCCAGTGTCGGGTCGCCCGCTTCGCGCGAGGTGCTGATCACCCAGCGCTCCCCCGTCCAGAGGTTCAGTTTGTCGGACAGCTGGCCGATAAGGGCCTGCGGCGCGTTTTCTTTCAGGCGGATCGCAAGGTGCCCCTGCTGGAATTTCACAGGGTGGATGTAATTTACGATATTGGCGTGTATCAGCGCTTCCCGCTTCTGCTGGAACAGCGCTGCGACGTCTTCAAAACTGTTGAGCGCGATGCGGAGGCCGGTTTCGGTGTCGGTGGATAGGGCCTGTTGCGATACCGCCTGTGTAGAGGCTATGGCACCCCCGACGCTGCGCATGATGGTGGTACCCTTCGGCGCGCCACCGGAAGGTACGGCACCGCCGCCCATGCTGACGGTCGAGCCGTCTTTCAACTGTTTCAGCACATCGCCGGGCGTCGGCTGGTCTGACGCATAGACAAGGCGGATCAGCACCATTTCCAGCGCCTGCTGCGGGCGGGAGGCGTGCTGCACTTCCGAGACGCCCTTCAACAGCATCTGCCAGTTGCGGGTGAGAACGGGGATAGACAGGGTTTGCGCAAGGGCCGTGCCGCGAATGCGTTCGGCTTCCGGCAGCGCTTGGTCTTTCGCGGCATCGGGGCTGACTTTTGACTTGGTCAGGTAATGCGTCAGCTCCAGCAGATCCTGCAAAATCTGCAGGGGATCCGCGCCGTTCTTGTAGAAATTGTCGAGCAGCGCCAGCATGGCGGGCGTATCGCCCTTCATGAGCGCTTCGTAAAGATCATGGGTAACGGAGCGATCGACAAGGCCCAGCATTTCTCGCACGGCGTTTTCGGTAAGGCCTTGCGGCTCCCGCGAAATGCCTTGGTCAAGTAAGCTCAAGCCATCGCGGGCGGAACCATCGGCGGCGCGGGCGATGAGCGCGACAGCGCCCTGCTCCGCTTTCACGTTTTCCTTCACCAGCAACTCGCTGAAATAGCTTTCCAGCAGGCCTGCATCGATGCGTTTCAGGTCAAAGCGCTGGCAGCGAGACAAGACAGTCACGGGTACTTTGCGGATTTCGGTCGTCGCAAAGACGAATTTCACATGCAGCGGCGGCTCTTCCAGCGTTTTCAGGAGCGCGTTGAACGCGCCCTTCGACAGCATATGCACCTCGTCGATGATGAAGACTTTATAGCGGCCGGACACAGGCGCGTATTGCACGGTGTCGATCAGGTCACGGATATTGTCGACGCCGGTGTGGGACGCCGCATCCATCTCCAGCACATCGACATGGCGGTCTTCGGAAATCGCGCGGCACTGCTCGCAGGTGCCGCAGGGGGTGACGGTCGGGCCCTTTTCGCAGTTGAGGGCGCGGGCGATGATGCGTGCGGTGGTCGTCTTGCCGACGCCGCGGACGCCGGTCAGCATAAAGGCATGGGCAATGCGGCCGCTTTCAATCGCGTTCGTGAGGGTGCGCACCAGCGCATCCTGCCCCTTGAGCTCGGCAAAATTCTTCGGGCGGTATTTGCGGGCGAGAACGCGGTATTCGGCGTCATGTTTTTGCGCCGGCGTGGCAGGAGTGGTTGCTTTGGCCAAGGGGAGCCCTTTCATGTTCTGGAAGCTTCAAAAGAATATAGGATTCAAAACCCGTTTTCAAACGTTAGTGGCGTTATTGAAAACCGGCGCCGCTTGCCAGTTCGACCCCGCGCATACTATTATATTCCTTGGATAATCCGGAGTTTTCCCTTGGCCCTAACGCTCGAAGAAATTGACGGCATTTACGATATTCACACCGAAACCGACGACGGTGGGCCGCATATCGTCAATGGCGACGGCCGGACGGAGATAAAGAACGGCTTTACCTTCCGCAAGGACAAGAACGGTTTTATCTGGGAAAGCGAATTCACCATCTCGGCGGACGGCGGCGTCTGGATGAAATCGACCATCGATCCCAGCCATTCGCAGGACAAGGAAAAGTTCATCAAGGACGAGAACGGCAACCCCACCAAGGGGATGATGACATACAAGACATATCTGCACGTTCGGCGTGAGGACGGCCGGCTGGTTCTACATGGCAATATCCACCACGGCCCCGTCGAGACCAAGCTCGTGATGACGAAGGTCGTTTGATTTAAAGCCCCAGTTTTTCTTTCATCGCATAGTACCAGGCACCCATGGCCGTCAGCGGCACGCGGAAGGCGCGGCCACCCGGGAACGGGTAATTGCGCATGCTGGTGAAAACGTCGTAGCGCGACATCTGCATGAAAATCGCCTCGGCCGTCAGGCGGCCTAGTAGATGTGTCGTCGTCACGCCATGGCCGCTGTCGCCGTGGATGAAATAAACAGTGTTCGACAATCTACCGATATGCGGCATGCGGGTTAAGGTGAGGGCGAAGTTGCCGCTCCAGGCAAAATCGATCTTGCGGCCCTTGAGGTGCGGGAAGGTTTTCTCGATATGCGGCACAAGGCGTTTTTTAATGTCGGACGGTTCCGCGCCGGAATACACCACGCCGCCACCGAACAGCAGCCGCTTGTCGCCGGTGATACGGTAATAATCGAGCAGGTAATTGCAGTCTTCCAGACAGTGGTCGCCGGGCATCATTTTGTCCGTGACTTCCGCGCCCAAAACTTCCGTTACCACGATCTGGCTGGAGACGGACATAAAACGCGGGCTGAGTTCAGGCACTGCGTCGCCGATATAGGCGTTGCCGCAGACGACAATTTTATCGGCGCGAACAACGCCGTCGGCCGTATAGACGGCAGGCCTTTCGCCCTTGTCGATGCGCGTGACAATGGAATGCTCGTAAATTTTTCCGCCGAGCGATTCAAAAGCCGCCGCCTGCCCCAGCACAAGGTTAAGCGGGTGGATATGCCCGCCCTTGTTGTCGAGAAGGCCGCCGATGTAGAGGTCGGTGTCCGCCACTTTTTTCGTGCCGGCAGCGTCCAGCATCTCGACATCCGTATGCCCCGCCATGGCCCAGACTTCGCGGCGGCGCTCCAGAAATTTCATCTGCTTCGGCGTGAAGGCCGCAAAAAAGCCGCCCTGCTTCAAGTCGCATTTAATATCGTATTTCGCGACGCGGGAACGGATAATATCGCCTCCCTCGAAGCTCATGCTCAGCAGTGCGGTCGCGGTATCCTTGCCGTAGCGGCTTAGAATAGTGTCGTAGTCGCGGCTGTAGCCATTCACAATCTGCCCGCCGTTGCGGCCCGACGCGCCATAGCCGATCTTCACGCCTTCCAGCACGATAACGCGAAGCCCGCGTTCTGCCAGATGCAGCGCGGTCGAGATACCTGCAAAGCCAGCGCCGACGACGCAAACATCCGCTTTTACTTCGCCCTGCAGCTTCGGCCGCTCCGGCTGCGGATTGGCGGAGAAAGCGTAATAGGATTTCGTATGGTCTGTAATTCCTTGCAAGGGCATGATCAAACCTCCCTTAAATAAGCATCATATTCGATACTGCTGACTTCCTGCTCGATATGCGCCTTTTCCTGGCGTTTGCAGGCAAGGTACATGCCTTGGAAATTCTTGCCGAAATATTTGCCGATGAATTTCGATTTTTCGAAGACGGCCAGCGACTCTTCCCAGTTATCCGGCAGGCGCTTGGCGTTGGAGGCATAAACATCGCCGGAGAAAGGCTTGCCGGGGTCGAGCTTGCGCACGAGGCCGTCATAAGCCCCTGCCAGCATGGCTGCCAAGATGAGATAGGGGTTTGCATCCGCCCCGCCGACGCGGTGTTCAATGCGCGTTGCGGCAAGGCCGCTTTCCGGCACGCGCACGGCGGCCATGCGGTTGTCGTAGCCCCATGAAACTGTCGTCGGCGCATGGGAGTTTTTGGCGAAGCGGCGGTAGGAATTGTAGTTCGGCGCGAAGATTGCCGTGCAGTCGGGCATGGAGCGGAGCAGCCCTGCAATCGCCTGCCGCAGCGCGGGCGTGCCCTTGCGGTCCTTGCCGGCGAAAATGTTATTGCCCTTTTTATCCAGCACGCTGAAATGCACATGCATACCGCTGCCGGATTGTTTGGCATAGGGCTTCGCCATAAAGGTCGCATCCATACCGTGGCGGCGGGCAACGCCGCGCACAGCGCGCTTGAGCATCAGGGACTGGTCGGCGGCCAGCAGCGCATCGCCGTGGTGCAGCAGGTTGATTTCATACTGGCCGGGACCATTCTCGGAAATCGTCGCATCGGCGGGAATGCCCTGCGCATCGCAGGCGGCGCGCATCTCGTCCAGCACCACTTCGAACTCTTCAATCTCGGCGATGGAGAGCGCCTGTGCATCGCGCACGCGGCGGCCGGTGCGCGGGTATTTCGGCGGCTGGGGGTTTCCACGCTCATCGCGCACGCCGTCCATCACGTAGAATTCAAGCTCCACCGCGACAACCGGCGTCCAGCCTTTTTTGGCGTAGAGGTCGAGTATGCGCTGCAGTGCCTGACGCGGATCGGCGAAGCAGGCTTTGCCGCGGCTGTCGAACATGCTCATGATGACCTGCGCTGTCGGCCGCTCCATCCAGGGCACAGGCTTCAGCGTTTTGATATCGGGGCGGCAGACGCCGTCATTGTCGCCAGTCTCGGAAATCATGCCGGCAGACATCACCACCTGGCCGAAAATATCGAATGCAAAGGTCGAGAGCGGCATGCGCACGCCGGACTTGAAGAGATCATCAAACCCGCTTTTGGGGATTTTCTTGCCGCGCAGCTGGCCATTAATATCGACGATAAAAGTTTCAAGCGCGTCGATGTCGGCGTGTTGCGTAAAAAATCCCGCGGGTTCATTCATGATGTTGTCCGATGTTGTTAAAAACTTGGCGTGAATGTGACACACTCTAGTTAGGGAAAGCAACCAAATCGCATTCATCCATTGATATTATTGGATTTTATGCGGAGCGCCTGTCAATTCCGTGCTTGAAACCGCCCCAGATTTCCCTTATTGTGCACCCCTGTCGTACGCGACAAGTGCCGTCGTAGCTCAGTGGTAGAGCATCCGCTTCGTAAGCGGGAGGTCGCGGGTTCAAATCCCATCGACGGCACCACTCTTCCTCTTTATTCCCTACATTTTTGAACAACCTGACGCCTTAACCTGCGGCCGTCTGTGGCTGCAGCGTCGCGGCATTCTCCGCCGGAATGCCGAGGCTGGCCATGAGGGACAGGATCTCATCCGGCCGGAACGGCTTCGCGATCGTGCGGCTGGCGCCCAGCTTGCCGGCCATCTGCAGGTAATTGAGCTCATGCGCGTTGCCGCTGCCGGACATGGCGACGATGGGCACCTTCGCATCCACGGCGCGGATTTCCATGATGGTTTCAAGGCCTTCTTTTTCCGGCATCAGGATATCCATTAAAATTAGATCGGGCTTTTCAGCCTTGCAAAGCTGCAGTCCGGTGACGCCATTGCTGGCCTCCAGTGTGGCGTATTTCTTGCTGCGCAGAACGCGGCAGAGCATAACCCGCGACATTTTATCATCCTCGATGACAAGGATTTTGGCTGTCTTCGCCTCGAGGTCAATAACGCTGATGCGCATGAACGAAGCAATGAGGTAGCTTGTCTGAATAGTGGTGGATGGCAGGTGCTGCATGTCCCGGTCCTCTCTGATTCTCGTAGGTTGAGGCTTAACTTTGCCAGCTGGATATGTCGCGGGGATAACAGTTTGTTTCCGCGGGGAAACACGGATACAAATTTTTTAAATCTTGTTTTCAGCAATAATTACAACGTTTTACAGAAATTGTTTCTGGGCAGAAACACACCGACATATTGCCGTCATACGAGACTCATAGGATGGAATCACACGCAACGGGAATGACGATCTATCCGCGGGAGGATTTCATGTTCGATCAGATGTTTATCACTGAGGTTCCGCAAAACGCCATGGAGGGAACTTATACTTCCTATCTTGTCATCTTGTCGTATGTCGTGGCCGCCTTTGGCTCCTATACGGGCCTTTCCCTCGCGTCAGAATATATCAAGGCGGAATCGCGCCGCCTGAAAATGGCCATGCTGGTGGGCGGCGCGGCATCCATGGGCTGCTCCATCTGGTCGATGCATTTTATCGGCATGCTGGCCTATAAAATGGATATGACGATGTCCTACAACCACTGGCTCACCGGCTTGTCGGCCGTGCTGGCGGTTGCTATCGCCTTCGGATTTTTCCAAATCGTCACGACCGGGAAACTCGCCCTTTACAAACAGGCAGCAGCGGCAGTCGTGCTTGGCGCCGCGATCTGCGCCATGCATTACACCGGCATGGCGGCGATGCGCATGAAGTTCGTGAGCCTGCAATACCAGCCTTGGCTCGTCGCGCTGTCCGTGGCGATTGCCATGGCCGCCTCGGCCGCCAGCCTGTGGATATTCGCAAAGCTGGAGACATTAAAAAACTCGCCCAAGAAGAAAATGCTTCGCGTCCTTGCGGGCATGGTCATGGGTGCGGCCATCTGTGGCATGCATTACACCGGCATGAAGGCGGCAGTCTTTATTCCCGACGCGAACATGTGCTTTATCCCGGAGTCGTCCGCCAATGCCGACAGCGATGGGGAGCATGCCGTCTTCCTCGCCGGCATTACCGGGCTCCTGATCGGCATCGCCCTGTCGTTGAAAATATTCCGGTCCGGCAAGGCTTTCTTCTCGGGCAGCACCGGAGATGTGTCTTTCCCCATCCGCATCCTCGGCATTTCACTGGTATCGACCTGCCTGCTTCTGCTGACCCTCTTCTTCGGCATGTACACGCAAAACAGCTTTATCGACGCCGTGCAGGGCGCGATTGCACCGCGCGGGGGCGCCGCAGGCAGCGTCGTCCTGACGACCCCGCTATGGGCGCTAGAGGCCATGGCCCGCAAAACCGACATGGAGGTCGACAGAATGTCGCTCGCCATGATGTTCGCCGTGCCGGCCATCCTTATCGCCTGGGTATCGACCGTCCTTGGCGTGCGTAAATGGGGCCGCGACCTGACCGCGGCCAAGCAGCAGTCCGATACGGCGAATGCCGCAAAAAGCGATTTTCTTGCCAACATCAGCCATGACCTGCGCACGCCCATGAACGGCATTATCGGCCTGTCGCAGCTGCTCGTCGCCGGCAAAACCTACCCCGAACAGGATGAGCTGCTGCAGGCCATCGTGCGGTCGGGTGAATCCCTGCTGCTGCTCGTCAATGACATTCTCGATATCTCGAAAATGGAAGCCGGGGAGCTGACACTGGAAGAAGCGCCCTTCAACATGAAGCAGAGCATCGGCAACGTCATCGAGCTGCTCGCCCCGCTCGCCTCCAAGAAGGGCCTTATCCTCAATTACCAGTATTGCGACATGGCGCCGTCCTTCGTTATCGGCGACTCGATGCGCGTCAACCAGATCGTGACCAACCTTGTCGGCAACGCCATCAAGTTCACCGAAAGCGGCTCTGTCAGCGTTTTCGTCGACGCGGAAGTCTCGAAGGATGCAAGAATTTACAACTATAATATCCGCGTCGTCGACACCGGTATCGGCATCAAGCCGGAAGTGCAGGAAAAACTATTCAGGAAATTTGTCCAGGGCGACGCCTCCTGCAGCCGGAAATTCGGCGGTACCGGCCTTGGCCTTGCCATCATTCGCATGCTCGCAACCAAGATGCAGGGGCAGACATTCCTTGAAAGCGAGCTCGGCAAGGGCTCTACCTTCCGCGTGCAGATCCCGCTTAAAACCGCCACGGCCAAGATGGTCGTGCGCTCAGGCGCCGGCAGCGCCACCGCGCTCCGCACGATAGAAAGCTTTGCGCAGTACCGCGTGCTGGTGGTGGATGACCACCCCGTCAACCGCCTTTATTCCAACAAACTGCTACAGAAAATGGGCTTCAAGCTGATCGAGGAAGCGGTCAACGGTGCCGAAGCGCTGCAGAAAATCCGCGCCAATAATCACGACTATGACATTATCCTCATGGACTGCCAGATGCCGGAGATGGACGGCTTTGAAGTCACCCGCGCCGTGCGCGACATGGAGAATTCCATGGGTAACCGCCATGTGCCGATCATTGCAATGACCGCCAACGCCATGGTCGGCGACCGCCTGGAATGCCTGAAGGCCGGCATGGACGATTACATCAGCAAGCCCGTGAACCCGGAAAGCCTGCGCACTTCACTCAGCCATTGGCTGCTGGAATCGGAGAAGCGCGCAGCCGACACAGCCAGCGCGGCGGAGGCTCTCTCCCCGGTTGCCGCCGCCGCGCCGGTTGACCTCGGCCACATCGCTCTGTTTACGGACGGCGATCCGGCAGAGGAAAAAATAATGTCGGAAATGTTCATTTCCTCCGGCTTCGAGATCATCGACGTGCTGAGAAACCATCTTGCCGGTGAAAAGACCGACAGCGACTGGCAGGGAGCCGCCCACAAGCTGAAAGGCTCGGCACTCCAGATCGGCGCCAGGAGCCTGGCGGATGCCTGCCTTGCCGCTGAATCCGAAGCCAGCGCCGCAGCAAAACAAAAAGAGGCGCTGCTGGAACAAGTCGAGACAAGATTTTTTGAAGTCCGCAATTTCTTTATCGCCCGCCAATCGGCAAGTTTTTGACACAGAAGGAGACAACCATGCAAGACGTCACAACAAACGCGCCCAAAGCCCAGAAAATCCTCGTCATCGAGGATGACAGCCTGACCCGCATCACGCTCTGCCGCATTCTCGGCAAGCTGAACTATGAAACCTTTGGCGCGTGCAACGGCTTTGAAGGCCTGAAGATTTTCCGCGACGTTCAGCCGGACTTCGTTGTCACCGATTTGCTGATGCCGGACAAGGAAGGGCTCTCGACCATCACTGAAATACGCACCTTGAGCCCGCAAACGCCGATCATTGCGATGTCGAGCGGCGGCAAGGCGAAAGATATGGGCTTTCTGGAACTGGCGGCAACCTTCGGCGCCAACCGGACGCTGGTCAAGCCCTTCACCCCGCGCCAGATCCTTGAACTGATGAGTGATATCGAAAAAGAAAGACATTAAGATGGCCGTCGCAACCGCCATTCCCTTCCTGTCCGCCTTTCTCAACCGCTTTTGCGGCAGCGATGGGGCGGAAGAGGTTGTCGCGGAAAAGCAGGAAAAGCTGGAGCCGGCGGCGCTCCAGCAGCAGGAGCTTGAATATCTTTGCGCCGAACTGTTTAAAAAGCGCTCCCTTGTCACCTCTGGCAAGCTGCAACTGATCGGTCTTGAAAAGGTCAAGCGCAGCCTTGGTGCAAAATGGCCGGAGATGCAGGCGCTTGTCTACCAGACAACGGAAGCCGTCATCGCGCGCCACCTGAAGAAAGGCGACATTCACCTACGGCATAAGGAAGATAGCTATATCATCATCTTCGCCAAGGCAACGCGTGAAGAAGGTGACCACACGGCGGAGAAGATTTCAAAGGAAATCACTGATCGGCTGTTCTCCTCCGGCCATGGAGACTTGCGGAAAATTTCAATCACCAAACACATCGTGCAGACCAAATCCAGCCTTCTCGCCGGTAAATCAATCGGCGACGTGCTGGAGAAGATCGGCTATCCCCGGCAGACCGCCACGATAGAACAGGTCGAACCCATACGCCCGGCGACACGCGCAACCGCAACCGCACCCGTCTTTTCCTTTATCCCGCTCTGGGAAGTGAAGCTGAATGCCATCACCACCTATCTGTGTCAGGTAGAGGGCATCGGCGCCGGCCCGCATGCGGACCTGCTTCTCCTCTCACGCGCCATGGCGGAGCTGCGACGCCTTCAGGAGGAGAAACGGCCGGCGCTGATCATGTGCCCCGTCAGCTATTCCACCCTCAGCCTGCCCGGCAACTTCCAGAAATACGAAATGTTGTGCAAAAGCATCCCTGAGGAACAGAAAAATTTCCTCATCTTCAAGATTGGCGGCCTGCCCGAGAGCGCACTCAAGCCCGGCGGCGCGCATTTTACGATTGCGTTGAAAAAATACTGCCGCGCCGTCTTTGCGCAAACGCAAGCGGGCGAAAATAACGACCTCTCAGGCCTGCATAACGCCGGTTTCGAGGGCACGGGCGTCTCCGCCGTCATGCAGGACAACACGGAAGCCGTCGTTTTAAAACGCCTCCGCCTGTTCAGTTTGCAGGCGGATGCGGCGCGCCCTGTAAAAAAATTCCTGTTCGATGTTCCGAGCGTCAGTATCGCCGCCTCCGCCGTCTGCATGAGCTTCGACTATATTTCCGGCCCCGTTATTTTAGCTGCGGTCGCAAAGCCGGAGGGCATTTTACGCTATCGCCACAGCGACCTTGCGGCCCAGGTGAAAATGGTGTGAAAAGCCTGACAACCAAACTTGTTGCGGTTACCGTTTTTGACAATTTGATTACGGCTTCTGCCTGTATGCACCGTCAAATATACTCAGGCTCGGAGTAAACATGCAGGCCAAACATATCAGAGCACGCCGCCGCCGCGAGGAGCTGAAGCTGACGCAGCGTCAGGTCGCTAAATCCTGCCGCGTCACCCAGCAGGCGTACGAAAAATTCGAGCGTGGCGAGACAAAACGCCCGCGTTATTTTTACGAATTGGCGCGGGCGCTGAGAGTCTCGCCGGAATGGCTGCTGACCGGCGAAGGCATCGCCGCCGAGGATCCGAAATCCCTCGAAGCGGCGCCGGATACAGGACGAAAAATTCCCGTGTACAGTTTCGGTAGTGTCCTCAAATCCGGAAACAGAAAATATACGTTCAACGAATCCGAAATTATCGACCGTATCGCACCGCTGCCGGGACTGGAGGAAACTGCCGGCGTCATGGCACTTTTTATCCAGTCCGACGACCTCGGCCCCGCCTTTCCGCAAGGCACTATTCTATACGTTGACCGCAACAAACAGCCTGCGCTAAAGAAGCCCTGTCTCTGCCTGCATTACCAGGGTATGGAAATTCTTGTTTATCTAGGGGCGAAAGGCAGCGTTCATTATTTCAGCGCCGTTGATTCCAAGAAAAAGAAGGCCATAAAAGCAAAGGATATCAATGGTATATACCGGATTTCGGGTATGATTTACAGCTAACCAGTAAATTCTCGACAACTTAAATTGTATCGCTACACTGCCTAGAGAGCAAACCGGCAAGTTTCTCTCGATTTTTATGGCAGCATTTTGCAAGAAACAGTTTTTATTGTCGATGACAACGCGGAACTTCAGCGCATTATCGCGCTGTGCCTCAAGGAAGACGGCTATGCCGTTCTGACCGCGAGCAATTCGCGCGAATGCCTCGAGAAGCTCAAGAATATTCCCGTCCATCTCCTTTTGCTCGACATCCTGCTGCCCGACGGCAACGGTCTTGTGCTGATTGAAAAGATACGCCAGCTGACCGATGCGCCCATTATTGCCATCAGCGGCAAGAACGAACTGGCGGACAAGGTTGTCGGCCTCGAGATGGGCGCTGACGATTACCTGACAAAGCCCTTCGATGAAGCGGAGCTGAAAGCCCGCGTCCGCGCCCACCTCCGCCGCTACGGCAATATGAAGGCGCCCAAGGAAACCGCCACGACGACGGCGGATCCCCTTCGCATCGGAAAATGGACGATCAACCGCGAACGCTTCCAGGTGTTTGATGAAAACGGCGCGTCGTGCAACCTCACCATCGGTGAATTCCGCCTGCTGGAAATGCTGGCGCGCTCGCCGAACCGGGTTTTAAGCCGCGAGCAGATCCTTGACGCGCTGAAGGAAGACGCGCTCGACATCACCGACCGCTCGATCGACATCCAGATCGCCCGTATCCGCAAAAAGATGGGCGACAACGGCAAGACGCCCGAGATCATCAAAACCATCCGCAGCGTCGGCTATATGCTGGTGACCGATGCGCAGAAGGCCGAATTCTGATGGAGCAAAAGCTTAAAAAGGCCAACGAAGACCTTCTGGCCGCGCTCGAGGCGCTGAAGGAAAGCGAAGCGCGGCAGGCGGGAATCATCGCTTCCGCCATGGATGGCATTATCTCCATTGATTCTAACGGCACCATCACCGTCTTCAACGCGGCGGCGGAGCGCATGTTCGGCCACCCCGCGCAGGAAATGATCGGCCGCAAGCTGGAGATGCTGGTGCCGGAGCGTTTCCGTGAGCGCCATTCGGCGCATATCATGCGCTTTGGCGAGACCAACGTCACCCACCGCGCCATGGGCGCGCTGGGCAGTATTACGGGCCTCAGAGCCAATGGGGAAGAATTCCCGATCGAAGCCTCCATTTCGCAAATGGGAAGCGGCGATCACAAGCTTTTCACCGTCATCATGCGCGACATCACCGATAAGAAAAGGATCGAGGAGCAGTTCCTGCGCGCGCAGCGCATGGAAAGCATCGGCTCGCTCGCAAGCGGTATTGCCCACGACCTTAACAACATCCTTTCTCCTATCCTGATGTCGATCACCATGCTGATGGCGCGCGCCACGGATGCTATTACGCTGGATATCCTGTCCAACATCGACACCAGCGCCAAGCGCGGCGCGGAAATCGTCCGGCAGGTGCTGTCCTTCGCAAGGGGCATGGACGGGCAACGCATGGTCATTCACCCGCAGAATGTCATTTCCGACGTCGAAACCTTCATCCGCGACACCTTCCCCAAGAACATTACCTTGAGTGTCACCATCCCAGCCGATATCGGCACGGTGATGGGCGACCCGACGCAATTGCACCAGCTGCTGCTGAACCTTTGCGTCAACGCGCGCGATGCCATGCAGAACGGCGGAAAGCTTGCTATATCTGCCGAAAACATGGTTTTGGACGAACATTCATCCGCCATCAACATCGACGCGAAGCCGGGGCCCTATGTCGCCATCAACGTGACAGATACCGGCAGCGGCATTCCACGCAGCGTGATCGACAAGATATTCGACCCCTTCTTCACCACCAAGGAATTCGGCAAGGGAACAGGACTTGGCCTGTCGACCGTCGCCGCCGTCGCCAAAAGCCATGGCGGCTTTGTGCATGTGTACAGCGAGCCCGGCAAGGGAAGCGCTTTTAAGGTCTTCCTGCCCGCAACGCGCTCCGCCGCGCCGCAGAAAGCCGTAAAAGCCGAAAGCCTGCCACGCGGCAAGGGCGAAAAGATTTTGGTCGTCGACGACGAAGACGCGATCCTTTCCATCACGGCGCAGACGCTGCAGGCCTTCGGCTACGAGACGCTGACCGCCGCGAATGGCGCCGAAGCCATTGCTCTTTATGCCCAGCATGCCCCGGAAATTGCCGCCGTGCTGACCGACATGATGATGCCGATTATGGACGGGCCTGCCACGATTGTTGCCCTGCGGCGCATCAACCCCGCCGTGAAAGTTATTGCCGCCAGCGGCCTCGAGACGCGCGACAATTCCGCGACGATTGCCGGCACGGAAATCAGCCATTTCCTCAAAAAACCCTACACGGCGGAAACGCTGCTTGAAACGCTGCGCCAGCTTCTCGACAGCTAACGCCACAGCCCGCTAAAGAAAGCCGTTATATGACGCCCGGCGGGTGGTATAATCGCCGCAGGACTTCTATTCCTTCAGAGCACGGCGCTTCAATGACAGCAATTTTTCCATCTCTTGTGAAAATCGTCCATAGTTTTGACGAACTTGTCGGCTCGCCCTTCGGCCCTGCCGTCAATGCGCTGTGCTGGCTTCGGCAGCTGGAGGGGGATTACGATGCGGTAGCGCGGCACTTTGCAGCGGAATCTGAAATTGTATCGCTGGATGAGGAGCGCCTTGCCGGCATGGCACTGGCGGGCGCGGCGCAGGTAGCCGCGCGGCAGATGATAAGCGATTTGCGATTACTCCGGCAGCGGGGCCTGCTGCCGAGCCTTGAATGCGTGCCGGTTTATCCGCGCGATGAGGCGGATGCGATTGTCCCGGTGGATGTCTATTCCTTCCACGCCGACCGCGCGCCGGTGCCGACCGATACCTACCTGTGCAGCTATAACCAATGCGCCAGCGAAGGCATCGCCAATGGAGATGCGATAAGGCATATCGACAATGCGGAAACGCGCGCCAGACTGCACCAGCTTTTTGTTGACGAAGGCGGTGACGACTTCGACGCCTTCCTAAGCGAGAATTGCTTCGACCTGCATTTTACGGCGAAGCCGAGCGCGCAGCCCTATAGCTTCGGCCTTGGCAACCTCTGGCGTATCGCTGTCGATTACCCCGGCAGCCCCGCCCTGCCCTGCATTCACCGCGCGCCGGAGACAAAGCCCGGCCAGCTGCCGCGTCTGCTGCTGATCAGTTAGGGCTTCGGTGCTTTCAGCTGCGGCGAGAACGGGTCAAGCGGCGTCACGCCGCCTTTGAGGTTGAGGCCCAGTTTCGCAGGGTCTTCACCGGCGCGGACATCGAGATATTTCATCGGCTCGCCGGCGAAGGTCGGTACCTCATGGTTCGGGCCGCCGTAGCCATAGGGCAGGTTGATGCTTTCGCCCGTCGCCAGCTTGTAATACATGCTGTTGCCGCCCTGCACGAAAAGTTTTGCATCTAGCTTTTCAAAGTTTCCAGGGGTGCCGAGGTACAGCTCGTTTTTGTTCATCAGCTGGATCAGCTGGCGGCCGTCGGCAAAGGCCGCGACGTTGAAGACCTTGGCAAGTTCCGTATCGCGGTTGCCGTAGAGCTTGATGTCGCCAGCGGCCAGCTGCGCATTCAGCGCCTGCAGGCCGGCATTGTCCAGCAAAGCGCCACGCACGGTTTCGGAAGGCGACACAAGGCGCGCATCCACCAGAGCGTTGTTTTCAAATTCATAGACGACGCTGTAACCCGCGTTGCCCGTATCGCGGTTTTTGGCGACCGTGACGGCGTGCTTGCCAAACAGTTCCTTGCGCTCGCCCCAGACGATAAAGGCGTCCTTGCTGTCCTTCGGCTGGAAATAAATGCCGCCGATATCGTTGCCGGAAGACGCATGTTCCGGCTGCATGAAAACAATGCGGCCTTGGGGAAATTCCAGCGCGAATTTGGCTTCGGTGTTCTTGGCGGTCATGGCGGCCCTCGGAAATAAATGGATGTAAAAGACGCGCCACCATAACGATTAGCCATAACCGTGTCTACTTATAATATATGCTTTGATTTTAAAAGGAAATCAGATGCCCCAGGTGACGACAGCGCCCATGATGATGGTCAGTGCGGGCCCAATGACCTGCTGCGCCATGGTGACGGCGGCGTCGGTTTTCTTGTTGTAGTATTCGGCGAGCTGCGTGAGGCAGGCATCGAAGTTGCCGGAGTTTTCTCCAGCGCGCAGCATGCCGAGGGCGAGGCCATCGAACTGGCGGCTGGACTGCAGGCATTTATACAGCGTCTGCCCCGCCGTCACCTGCGGCAGCACGCGCACGATATCCGCACGCACGGCGAGGTTCGGGATGGTGCCGGCGGCAACAACAAGGCCCTGCCGCATATCCATGCCGGCGCTGTAAACAAGCGCAAGGCTGTCCGCAAACATCGCGACCGAATTCTGCCGCAGCAACGGCCCCACGATGGGAATGAACAGCATCATGCGGTCGGTGAGTTCCTGAAACGCGCTGACATAGCGGCGCAGCGCCCAGACGAGGGCGACAACAAAGCACAGCGCGGCAGCGGCATAAGGAAGCCCTGTGTGGTTCTGCAGCAGCGACAGGCCGATGAAGATGGCGAAGGAGATTTTGGGATAGCGCGTGACTTTGCGGAGGCGCTGCGCGTTGTCCGCCTGCCGGCGCAAAATATCGCGGCACTTCTCGAAGATGCGGCCAAGGCGGCCGGTTTTTTCGCCGGCGGCGATAAGGCCGATGATGGTTGGGCTGAAATAGTGGGGGTAATATTCAAGCGCCTGCGCCAATGACTGCCCCGCCCGCACGCCTTCCGCGATATTGGCCGCCATCAGCTGCATTTTCGCATCCGGCGCATCGTCCCGCGCAGCGTCCAGCGCGTCGCGGAGCGGCATGCCGGCCTTCTCCATCTGCTCGAGCCGCAGGAAGAACTCGATCAGCCCCCTCGTTGTCTTCTTGTTGATTATTCCTCCACCGTGAGGCCGAAGGGCAGGAAGATGTCCTTATCCCCGCGCCGGACCTGCACGTAGTATTTCATGTAGCCCGCACGCATAGGGTGCAGCATGAAAGTCAGCGGCGACCCGCCGCGGTCGGAATCCTTTTTCGGCTCCTTGCCGAGCGGGTGCATATGCGCCGTGGTCTGGAAATCGTCATAGAAGCCGACGATATGCCCGTAAGCGCCCATCACGGGCTGCAAGTCGGAAATCCGGCCGCCTTTGGCATCGGTCAAAATGACTTCGCCGTTGGTGGCGGCGCCGACCTTGAAAGTCTTCTGGTCAAACAGCACATGCGCCTTGATGCCGCCGGCTTCCGCCGTATCGGAAAGTTTTTTATCGACGCAAGATGCCTTGCAGGGCGTTTTACCCGGGAGCAGCACCGGCACCATCTGCGCATCACCCTTCACGGGCTTCACATCGGCGAAGACGCGGTAGTTGTGGCTGGTGTTGGGCGTAAAGGTAAACTGGTAGCCGCCCTTCTTGAGGGCAACTGGATGCAGGTGGAAGTAATCGCCAAGGCTCTGGTCGACGACGAGGAGGTGGATTTTTTTCGTGTGACGTTCCTCAAGCCCCGCCAGTGTCACAGGCTTGTTCGCCTTGTCTTTCAGGTGTAGCACGAAGGTCGCAGCCTTTCCGGCGCGCAGCGTTTTTTGCGGGGTCACCGATGCGTGGAGGCTCGCTTTGCCATCGGCCATGGCGGCACGCATGTCGTCGGGGTTTGACGGCGTCTGCAACTCATCGGCCGGCACATCCGGCATGCCCATGCGGACAACTTCGAGCTTCTGCATTTCAGAGGTAATGTCTTCCAGCGCGGCGGCGGGCAGCGCAGGCAGGGTCAGCAGGAGGACAAGGGGAAGAACGCGATACAGCATGGCGGCACCTTGGAATTGACGTGAAAAGGCCTGAACAAGTATGGCACAAAACCGCGGATTTTTAAGGGGTATCGGCGAGGTGATTTATTTTTCGGAACCTTCCCGGTTCCTGAAGCATAGGTAGCCCGCAAAACATGAAGGAGCAGCCCTATGGCCGACAATCTTGAAGACCAGGTGAAACAGCAGCAGATTCTGCAGGACCAAATTCGCAAGGACCAAGAGCAGCAGGCCTTCCTCGCCAAGCAGGCGCAGGAACAGGAAGACATCCGCAAAGCGCAAATTGCAACGGAAGAGCTGAAGAAGAACGGGCTGACCGACGCCTCGCTCGACGCCATCCACTAAGCCTTAAATCACCGCGAAAGCCCGGGCATTTTCCAATGTCCGGGCTTTTTCTGTTGTATATCAGCCTTTTGATAATGGTCTTGCCATGCGCAAGCCCGCGGTCCTATGCTTTTCACATATGAAAAAGTGAAACAAGAGGCCATGCCCGTTGGGGGTCTGGCCGTTTTCCATGAAAGGGAAAAAGCATGACCGTGCAAAAACTGACCAAGGCGATGTTCTTCGCCGCCCAGAAACACACCGACCAGCGCCGCAAGGGCGCAAGGGCCGAACCCTATATCAACCACATCGCCGAAGTTGTCGACCTTCTTGCCCAACATACGGATGGCAAGAACATCGACCTGCTCTGCGCCGGCGCGCTGCATGACACGGTCGAGGACACCGGCGTGAAACGTGAAGAGCTGGTGCGCGAATTCGGCGAAAACGTCGCCGACATCGTCATGGAATGCACGGATGACAAGTCGCTGGACAAGGCCGAGCGCAAGCGCCTGCAGGTCGTCAACGCGCCGCATAAATCGGACAACGCCAAGATGGTGAAAATGGCCGACAAGATTTCGAACCTCAAAACCATCCTCACCTCCCCGCCGCCCGACTGGTCGGACGCGCGCAAGCAGGAGTATTTCACCTGGGCGAAAGCGGTGGTCGATGGATGCCGCGGCGTTAACACAGGCCTCGAGGCGGAGTTCGACAAGACCTACGCGCGGGGCGTGAAGCAGTTCGGCATGGCGGCCTAAAGCGGGCTAGCCAACAGCGCCGTGCAGCACGGGACCTTTAGGTTTCGGCTGCGGCAGCCATGGCACGCTGTGCACCTTGCCGAAATCAACGTAGCTGTTGAGCGGATTTTGCAGCATGGCCGGCAGCACTTTGCTGGCGGCAAAGGCCTGCACAAAATTTTCGCGCCCAGTCATGGTGCCGAAGAAGGCGTAGATTACTATCATGCCCGCGATAACGCCCAGCAGCAGCGCCGGATATTTCATGGGCAGGCTGTACTGGCTGTCTTTGCGGACCGTAAAGGTGCCAATCGCAATCATCAGCGCGGCGATAGACATGAGCAGCATGATAATGCCATTGCCCATGCCGCCGACATGGATGACGCGGTCGACAATATAAATGTAAGCCGCATAAAAGAGGCCGATGCCGAGGCTGCGAAGATATGCCTTGAAATCCATTTTCGCCTGCCGGTTTGAAGAAGCTTAACCCGCTTCCGCCATTTTTTCCGTGCGTTTGCGCAGGTTGGGGTCAAGGACCGCTTTGCGCAGGCGCAGGGTTTTCGGCGTGACTTCCACCAGCTCGTCATCGTTGATGAAGGTGATCGCCTGCTCGAGCGTCAGGATGCGCGGCGGGATCAGCTTGGTGGATTCATCGGAACCGGAGGCGCGGACGTTGGTCAGCTTCTTGCCGCGCAGAATGTTGACGGCAAGGTCGTTGTCGCGGTTATGTTCGCCGACGATCATGCCTTCGTAAACCTTGGTACCCGGCAGCACCATGATGATGCCGCGCTCTTCCAGCTTCCAAAGGTCGTATTCGGTGGCTTCGCCCGTGCCCATGGCGAGCAGCACGCCAACGCGGCGACCCTCAACCGAGCCCTTGAAGGGGCCGTAGCCGTGGAACAACCGGTTGATGATGCCGGTGCCGCGCGTGTCGGTCAGGAATTCGCCGTGGTAGCCGATAAGGCCGCGCGTCGGCGCGATAAAGGTCATTTTGATCTTGCCGGCGCCGGACGGAGCCATGGACATCATCTCGCCTTTGCGGATGGCCATTTTCTGCACGACGGTGCCGGAGTGTTCCTGATCGACGTCGATGACGACTTCTTCATAGGGCTCCAGCTTTTCGCCGGTCGCTTCGTCGGTTTTGTAGAGAACGCGCGGGCGGCCGATGAGGAGTTCAAAACCCTCGCGGCGCATGGTTTCGATGAGGACGGACATCTGCAATTCGCCGCGGCCGAAGACTTCAAAGACGTCGGATGTCTGGCCGTCTTTCACTTTCATGGCGACGTTGCTTTCCGCTTCTTTAAAGAGGCGGTCGCGGATCATGCGGGAGGTGACTTTGGTGCCTTCCGTGCCGGCGAAGGGGCCGTTGTTGACGGCGAAAGACATTGAAATGGTGGGCGGATCGATAGGAACGGAATAGAGGGCTTCGGTGACCGATACGTCGCAGATGGTGTTGGTGACCGTCGTTTCCGTCATGCCGGCGAGGGAGATGATATCGCCTGCAAAAGCTTCCTCGAGCGGTTCGCGGTCGATGCCGCGGAAGGCGAGGATTTTGGTGGCGCGGAAGTTTTCAACCGCGCCGCTGGTGGTATCCAGCGATTTCAGCGGCTGGTTCATTTTCACGGAACCCGCGGTGATGCGGCCGGTGCAAACGCGGCCGAGGTAGGGGTTGCTCTCGATCATCGTGACGAGCATGGAGAAGGGCTTGTTTTCCTCGACCTTCGGCGGCGGCACATATTCGCAGATCAGGTCGAAGAGCGGCGCGAGGTCTTTTTGCTCGCCATTCAGCGTCTTCGACGCCCAGCCCTGACGGCCGGATGCGTAGAGGATGGGGAAATCGAGCTGTTCGTTGGTGGCTTCGAGCGCGACGAAGAGGTCGAAAACTTCTTCATGCACTTCGTCGGGGCGCGCGTCGGGGCGGTCGACCTTGTTGATGACAACGATCGGCTTCAGGCCCATTTTCAGGGCTTTGCCGGAAACGAATTTGGTCTGGGGAAGCGCGCCTTCGGCTGCGTCAACGAGGATGACGACGCCGTCAACCATGGAGAGAATACGTTCGACTTCGCCGCCGAAATCCGCGTGGCCCGGGGTGTCCACGATATTGATGCGGGTGTCCTTCCACATCAGCGAGGTGACTTTGGCAAGAATGGTGATGCCGCGTTCTTTTTCGAGGTCGTTGGAGTCCATGACGCGCTCGGCGACATGCTGGTTTTCGCGGAACTGGCCGGACTGGCGCAGCAGAACGTCGACGAGGGTGGTTTTGCCATGGTCGACGTGGGCGATGATGGCGATGTTACGCAGCTTGTTTGTCATGAACTCTACTCTTACTTCCGCACAGGGGCTGATTTTAGGCGTTTCTGTCACTTTTCTTGGGCCACCCTATTGAAAAATCTTTATTTTTCAAGGTGTTTTTGAGCGGCCGAGCGACATCATACACGAATAATTAATTATGTATAGTATAATATACATTTGCCATCGATACATTATATCAAGGGTCTATATGGAGAAACCCGCGCCGACAGCATCCCCGTTGCGCCATATCTGGCGGCGTTTTGCCGCGACGACGGCGCTTGGCACAACGCTGCTGGTGGCAGCCGGCGGGCAGGTCCAGGCGCAGGTTACGGTCGATAAGCCCCAGGATGACATCTACAGGATGTTCGCGCCCAAAAAGGGCCCCATGACGCCGGCGCAGCAGCGCGACGACAACATGAACACCGCCCTGATGCAGGACGCCGCCAGCCGCTTCCTGAAGCTCGCCCCCCTCGCCGAGACGCCCTATGCAGTTGAGTTGCACAACCTTCAGGCGCGGCTTGACGGTTACATGAAAAAATTCGGCGGCGCGGAGCACAACAAGCGCGCCGTCATCCTCAACCCCTACCATTTTGACGCAGGCCTTGCGCTGGGGCTGAAGGGCGATAAGGTCGTGCGGCTGATGCTGCAGGCCGCAGGGGTCGAGGGCGCCGAAGATAAATTCGTCAAAGACATCGCCAAAAAACTTGGCCGCAATACCATCACCCGCTTCATGTACATGACGCAGACGGAAGAAGCCTCGACGCATCCGGAAAGCAAAACGCGCGTCGTGGTCATCGTTCCCACCTCCGACCACGCGCTACTGTTCGAGATCAAGGGACTGCCGCTGGCAAGGCAGGTGGAGCTGATCAACCGCCACGAAAGCTGGCATGCCCGCAACACGAAATACACCCAGACCGAGGCCGCGCAGGATCTTGTCAATGCCGCGCGCAACGGCGACCCGGTCGATTTTGTAAAGAACAGGCGCGCCCTTGCCGCTTTTTCCTCCCTGATTAGAAGCGAAACCCTGTCGGACGTCGGCGCCATCGGCGACATGATCCGGGAAGGCCACGGGCTAGAGCTGCTGGACGCGATGCGCAGCAAGCGCAAAAGCGTGACGGAGGATACCGAGCATATGTCCGTCATGGCGCTCGACGGGCTACGCAGCCACATCACCAAAATGGGGCTCGAGAATTTCCGCAAGCTGGATGACGGCGCGGCAACCGCTCTCTATTACGCCATCACCGACAAATTCAGCCCCAGCGCGCGCAGCCTGCAGATCGCCTATGCCTGGCAGGTCGCGGAAACGGAAGCGCAGCGCCAGCAGCTGAAAGATATCGCCAAAACCGATGTTGAAGCGGCGAAAGGCATTGCCTTCCTGCGCTTTATGCCGGACCCCGAGGATCATTCACCCCCGCCCGCCCCCAAACCTCTCTCCCCCGCCGAAGAGGCCGCGAACGAGGCGCTGACCAAATGGGACCACCTTGCGGCGCTCGAACAGCGGGCATTTGAGCTTGGCGGGAAAGCCACGCCGGAAACATATATCCGCGCCTATGCATCGCTGCAGTCGGATATCTGGGCGCGCATCCAGCGGGAGCCGGATAACCTGATGCTGCCGGAGCAGATGACAAAACTGCAGACGAATTTTGCCCACGGTCTTGGCGACGTCAATTTCGCCGCCATCAACCGCCAGCATGGCATCCGCATTGAAAATGTAGAGCCGTCGCTCAAGAAGTTCCGCGCCACATCTTCACCTGCCCTGAAGGTGAAATAGCCATGGGCAAGCCGCAAACACCAGAAAAATTTATGCCCGGCAGCCTATCGCAATTGTGGAAGCGCTTTGCCCCGCGGACGGCGCTGACCTTCTCCCTCTTTACCGCCGGCTGCGCGGGCGACCATAAGCTGAACCCGCCGACGGTGGATGACGACAAACCGGCGGATGTCAATAACGGCAGCAACAACGCCGACCCGCCGGAAAATACCCCCGCCGTCGTTGACCTTGAGGAAGCGCTGATCTTTTCGCCGAAGGAAGAGCAGCGCCGTAACCGTATTAATGCGACGCTGCTGCAGGCGGCGCAGAAGCAATACCCCGCCCTGCTGCGCGAGGGCCGCAACGGATACGCACAGGATTTACTTTCCCTGCAATCGCGCCTCACCGCCTACCTTAAAAAAGGCGACCATAGCCTGCATGACCGTGTCGTCATTCTTGATCCCGCCAAATTCGATGTCGGCATGGCTTTGGGCTTTCAGGTGCCGCAGGCCGTGCGGCTGATGCTGCGCGGGCAGAACATGCAGGCCCCGGACGATCTTGTTGCCGATATCGCAGCGCAGCTGGATGCCCCCTACGCCTTCCGCTTCGGTGCGCCGGGCTTCACCCAGAACCCGCATGCGATGATGAACACCCGCCGGACGGGGACGGATGCCTGTGTCATCATCCCGTCGTCAGACCACGCGCTGCAGGTCGATATTAAAGGCCTGACCCCCACCGAGCAGGTAACCTTCGCCAACCGGCATGAGGGCTGGCACTGCCTTGATGCCGCCTTTACCCTGCGCCACCTGCCGCCCGCCAAAATCAAGGCCGTGCTGGCCGGCAGGCTGGATGCGCAGGTCGATGACCCGATCGCCATGGAAATTTTTGCCAATAATTACCGCAAAGAATCCCTCGCCGATATCGGGGCCATCGGCGACATGATCCGGCAGGATGGCTACGGCCTCGACCTGGCGGATAAAATTACCAGCTGGCGCAAACGCTACCCGACCGATGTGATGCACCTTTCCGCCCCCGTGGTCGCCGGCTTCAAGGCGAGGGTGGAGGCCATGGGCCTGCCCGCCTTCCGCGCCATGAGTGATGATCAGGCACGCGATTTTTATATCGAGACGACGGTGCAATACGGCATGTCCGCCAAAAGCCTTGCCGCCGGTGTCCGGCTGGAAATCGCGGATCTGGGGGCGCAGCTGCGCTTTGGCCAGCAAGCCAGGACCGACCCAGAGATTGCGAAGGCGATTGACTTCCTCGCCTACTACTACCGCCGGACGGACGATGCCGGCCCAGGTCCGCTGACGCCTGCAGAGCAGCAGGTCATGACCCAGCTGCGCCAGTGGAACGCCGTGGAAGCGCTGGAGGAGAAGGCCGTTGCCCTAGGCGGTAAAATCACCCCCGTTACGCTGGTGCAGGCCTATGGCGCGCTGCAGGATGATTTTCACCTCCGGCTGCAGAGCCAGCCCGGCAATGTGCTGCTGGCGGCGCAAATGACCAAATTGCAGCAAAGTTTTATTTACCACGTGCAGGATTGCGATTATGTTGACCGCAACAACCGGCGCGGCATTGACCTCACGGCGGTCGAACCCCTTGTCAAAGGCATGAAAGCCAGGCCCGCCCCGAAACAGGATACCGGCAAAAGCAGGATACCGACATGAAACAGCAAAAATCGCTGACGTCCATCTGGCGCAAACTTGTCCTCTCGACGGCCCTTTCGACCAGCCTGCTGGCCGGCATGCCCGCCAATGCCCAGACGGTGCCGAGCAAAGCGCCGAGCGGCCCGCCCCCTGCCGCCGTGCTCATGCTGCCGTCCGACGGCGTTGCCGCACCGGCCGATACCGCCGCCGCGAAGGAGCTGACGCGCCGCGTTAATATTTCCATTGCCCTCATGGAAGATGCGCGGGCGCATTTCACCCCCGCCACAAAAGGCGCCGAAACCGGCTACGCCCGCACCCTCGACAGCCTCGACCAGAAAATCACCCTGAAGCTGGATGCGCCCGGCCCGTCCGGAACCCCCGCGACAAGCCCGAACGTCGTCGTGGTGCTGGACCCGGCCCGCTTCGATGCCGCGCTGGCGATTGGCTACAACCCCTTCAGCGCGGTTTCCAAGCTGCTGGCAGAACAGCAGGTGCATGTCAGCGGCGACTACCTGCTGCGCATCACAAAACACATGGCAACGCCGACGCCCTTCCGCTTCGGCCCCCCGGTCTTCAACCAGGACCCCGCCGCCTTCCCCCTCGGCGCGTCGGACAGCACGGCCTATGCCTGCATCATCGTGCCAAGCTCCGACAACACGCCCTACCTGATCCCCGGGCTCACCTACCAGCAGCGCCTGTCCTTCATCAACCGGCATGAAAGCTGGCACTGCCCGCGGGAAACCGGCAGCAACGAGCCCGATACCACCATGAACCTGCCGGAAAACGTGCAGCGGCAGATTTTCTACCGCGCCGTCGCCCTGCAGACTCAGCGGGAGGCGATGTCGGACGTCGCGGCGCTCGGCGACATGATCCGGGAGGAAGGCGCGGGCCTTGATATTATCGATACCGTCAGCGCCTGGCGCCGCGCCAATTCGAAAGACAATATCCACGTCTCCAGCCCCGTGCTGGATGGCTTCAAGACCATGGTCGAGGGCTATGGGATTGGCGCCTTCCGCACCCTGATGAACGACGATCAGGCAAAGGAGGTCTACCAGTGGGCGGTGCAGCGCTACGGCCAGACGGAGCAGAGCATCCAGTATATCTTTGAATTCCGAGATTTGAGCCGCCGCGACCAGATGGCCTACCGCGGCAAGCACAATGACGACCCCGAATTCCAGCGGGCGCTGAAATATATGCAGATTTTCGACCGGAAGATGGCCGACAGGCCCGACCCGAACCGCCCCCTCTCGGCGGCGGAGCAGGTGACCTTCGACCAGCTGAAGCAGTTCGACGCCTTCGCCCTGCTGCAGGACAAGGCCTTCCAGCTCGACGGCAAGATCACCCCGACGACCATGATCCATGCCTATGGCAATCTGCGGGAGGGGCTGCTGCAGCAGCTGCGGGCCGACCCCGACAACGCCCTCTACCCCGCCGAGATTACGAAATTGCAGCAGGTGCTGATTTTGGGCGTGGCGCGAACAGACTATGTACAGGCCAACCTTGCCCGCGGCGTCGACATCGTGGCGCGGGAGCCGGTGCTGGTCAGCTTCCGCGGCCCAAAAACCGCCACAGTGGCCCCGCTGAAGCGCACGCCGTAACGCCCCTCACAAATTTTCACCTCATAAATTTTTCCCTCGCAAATTTTTAATGTGTGCTGAAAGCGCGTCACTGCTGCACTAATCGCGGCAGGCGGGCAAGGAAATTTCAAAAATACTTTACAATGAATCGAATCGGCCTATAACATAAATTATGAGGCCATTGCAGCGGACCATCTGTGTGCGGGACATCTCGAAGTCACTTTCTCTTCTCGACGTTCTCTTTTGGAGTTGCAAATGGAAGAATACGACACGCCCGATGCGGTGGTTCGACGTAGCCGCCCCGTTATCCCGGTAACCTGTTTCCGCCCTGCCGCCCTGCACAACGCAGCGCGCTGGTTCGTGGCGAATTTCCCCGGTAAAACGCTTTATGCCGTCAAGGCTAACCCCGCCAAATACGTTTTGTCGGGGCTTTTTGCCGCTGGCATCAAGCATTATGACGCGGCCTCCATCCCGGAAATCCAGCTGGTGCACGAATGCGCGCCCGGCTCCCATATCGCCTTCATGCACCCGGTCAAAAGCCGCCATGCCATCGAGCAGGCGTATTTCGACTACGGCGTCCGCGACTTCTCCTTCGACTCGGTCGAGGAGATGGAGAAAATCGTCGCCTGCACCGGCAAAAGCAAAGATCTGGGCCTGATGCTGCGCTTGGCCGTGCCGAACACCTCCTCGGAACTGCCGCTCATGGGCAAATTCGGCGCCGCGCCGGAAAAAGCCGCCGAGATTTTGAAAGCCGCCCGCAAAGTCGCCTCTAAAACCGGCATCTGCTTCCATGTCGGCTCGCAAACCATGGACCCGCAGGCCTATGATACCGCCCTCTCGCTCGTCGGCGGCATCCTGCGCTCCATGCCGCGCACGAAAGTCGACGTGATTGACGTCGGCGGCGGCTTCCCCTCGATCTACCCGGACATGCAGCCGCCTCCCCTCGCCGACTATAAAGTCGCGATCGAGAACGCGCTTGACCGCCTGCCCCACCCCGATCGCTACGAGATCTGGGCGGAGCCGGGCCGCGCCCTGGTCGCCGAAAGCGCCTCGGTGCTGGTGAAGGTCGATCTTCGCAAGGACGATGTCCTTTATATTAACGATGGAACCTACGGCAGCCTGTTTGATGCAGGCCATGTCGGTTTCCGTTACCCGGTTCGTCTCATCCGTCCGACGCCGGGAGGCACCGATGCGCCGCTGAAGGGTTTCCGTTTCTACGGCCCCACCTGCGACAGCATCGACTACATGCCAGGCCCCTTCTATCTTCCGGAAGACGTCCGGGAAGGGGATTACATCGAGATCGGCCAGCTCGGCGCCTATGGCAACACGATGCGCACCGATTTCAACGGCTTCTCCGCCCATGAAACCGTCAGCGTCAAATCGGCGCCGGTGGTCACGATGTATGAAGACCAGGAAACGACGGATTCAAAAGAGCTTTGCGCCGCTTAAGGGTCTTCTAACAGGAACAACGAGAACTTATAACTAAGCAGGCAGCTTGATCCTCCAACGGGGATAAGGCGCCTGCTTTCCGCGCAACAGCAAACTTGATAAGGGAACCACCACAGATGAAAAGCAACCTCAAATCCATCAAGACCAAGCCGCATCCGAAAAGCAACCGCAAGGCGGCGCTCTTGAACAACACCGTCGAGCACATCGACATCAAATCGTTCGATGCGCGCCCGATTGTGAAAGCCATGGGCAAGATGTCCTTCACTTCCCGCGACCTCGGCCGCGCGACGGAGATCTTCAACACCATGCTGGCCGATAAATCGGCGACCTCCATCCTGACGCTCGCGGGCTCGACCTCGGCCGGCGGCTGCATGGACCTCTACACCGAAATGGTGAAGTCGAACATGGTCGATGTGATCGTCGCCACCGGCGCTTCCATCGTCGATATGGACTTTTTTGAAGCCCTCGGCTTCAAGCACTACCAGGCGGACAGCCAGGTTGATGACCGCGAGCTGCGCGACCTCTACATCGACCGTATCTACGACACCTACATCGATGAAGAAGACCTGCAGGCGGTTGACCACACCATCTTTGAAATCGCGCAAAGTCTAGAGCGCCGCCCCTATTCTTCCCGCGAATTCATCTGGGAGATGGGCAAGTACCTGACCAAAAAAGCCAAGAAGAAAAACTCGCTCGTGCAGGCTTGCTACGAACACGGCGTGCCGATCTTCTGCCCGGCTTTCGTGGACAGCTCGGCCGGTTTCGGCCTCGTGCTGCACCAGAAAAAGAACCCGAAGAACTACATGTGCATTGACGCAGTCGCAGACTTCCGCGAACTGACCGACATTAAAATAGCGGCCGGCACCACGGGTCTCCTCATGGTTGGCGGCGGCGTGCCGAAGAACTTCACGCAAGACACCGTCGTCTGCGCTGAAATCCTCGGCCACAAAAACGTCGACATGCACAAATACGCGATCCAGATCACCGTTGCCGATGTGCGCGACGGCGCCTGCTCTTCCTCCACGCTGAAAGAAGCCTGCAGCTGGGGCAAGGTGGACGTCGCCATGGAACAGATGGTCTTTGCGGAAGCAGGCTCCGTCCTGCCGCTGCTGGCCTCGGACGCGTACCACCGCGGCCACTGGAAAAAACGCAGCCGCAAGAACTGGGCGAGGCTTTTCAAGTAAGCTTTACCGCGATACACTCCGGCCGGGGCTTGACGCTCCGGCCGGAAACCTTTTCAGGAGTTTATTTTAGATGTCCCAATTCAATGTCCGCGCCCTTGGCGTGCTGATGAACGATGACGGCGGCGTATTGCTGCTGCAGCGCGCGGTGCAGCCCGCGAGCCAGGGTCATATCGGCTGGGAATTCTGCGGCGGCGGCATCGAGCCGAACGAGAGCCCGGAAGACGCCATCGCCCGCGAATACAAGACCAAGACCGGCCTTGAGGTGGAAGCGATGCAGATTTTCAACGCCCGCACCGGCGAGCGCGCCGGCGCGCCCCTGATGGTGGTCGCCTACCTCTGCCGCCTGATCAAAGGCACCGTAAAACTCACCCCCAAACACGACGATTTCAAATGGGTGCCGATCGAGGAACTGGAAGATTACGACCTCGGCCCCCAGATCAACCTCGACCGCGACGCCTTCCTTGCCATTTCGGCCGGCAGCGGCATCATCGACAACGAGTAAGTGATGCGCAGCACGGAAGTCGCCACCGCCTATCAGGAGATTGCCGACTGGTTCGATGCCAGCCGCAACAAATCGCTGTTTGAAGCGCCCTATCTTGAAAAAGTCGTGGCGCTGGCACCCGGCCAACGCCTGCTCGACCTTGGCTGCGGCCCGGGGGAGCCGATGGCGGCTTTCTTCATCGCAAAGGGCTTTGCCGTGACCGGCATGGATATCGCGCCGCGCATGATTGAACTGGCGCAAGCGCGCTTTCCTGACGCCGACTGGCGCGTCGGCGATATGCGCACGGCGGATTTTGGCGGCAGCTATGATGTGATCCTCGGCTGGGACAGCTTTTTCCACCTAACAGGTGATGAGCAGCGCGCGATGATTGCCAAATTCGGCCGCCACGCGGCACCCGGCGCCGTACTTCTGTTCAATACCGGCGGGGCCGATGGCACCAGCTATGGCGTGATGCAGGGGCATGACATTCACCATGCCAGCCTTGCACCGGAAGAATACAAAAGCCTGCTTGAAACCCCGGGATTTAAGGTTATTGTCCATACCGTTGAAGACGCCGCCTGCGGCGGCCGCACGGTCTGGCTTGCGCAACGAAACATTTAGGAGAAGCTTCATGAAATTCATCAAACCGGAAAATGCCTTCCTTGGCCTTGAAAAAGCGGATGCCAGCTCGGTCGCCGATGCGCAGGCCGTGATCATCCCCTTCGGCCTTGAAGCTTCCGTCTCCTATGGCGGCGGCACGGCCAAGGGCCCGCAGGCGATGATTGACGCCAGCCATGAAGTTGAATTGTTCGATGATGAATTCTGGTGCGAACCCTTCCGCAAAATCGGCATCGTGACGGCAGAGCCCGTGAAAATCGTGAAACCGATTGCCAAAGCGCTCGAGCAGCTGGATGCGCAGGTGCAGGAAGTCCTTGATATGGGCAAATTCCCTATGGTCTTCGGTGGCGAACATTCCATCACCGCTGGCTCTATCCGCCCCTTCGCGCGCAAATATAAAGACTTGCATATCCTGCATTTCGATGCGCATGCGGACTTGCGTGACGGCTATGATGGCGAACATTTCTCCCATGCGGCAGCCCTCCGCCGCGCGCTCGACAACAAGGGAGTCAAGCTGTTCTCCTTCGGCATCCGCAACATCTCGCAATCGGAAATCCCTTTCCTCGAAGCCAATAAATCCCGCGTTAAAATCTACTGGGCGCGTGAAAAAGCGAAGTGGGATATCAAGGAGATTGTCAGCCACTTCAAGGGCAAGACCGTCTACCTCACCTTCGATATCGACGGCCTTGATGCCAGCCTGATGCCCGCAACCGGCACACCGGAGCCGGGCGGCTTGTTCTGGGATGAAACCATGACCATCATCCGCGAAGTCGCCAAAGTCTCGACCATCGTCGGCGCCGATGTGAACGAACTGGCGCCGAAACCCGGCCTGCACGCCTGCGACTTTCTGGCGGCGAAACTCGCCTATAAAATCCTCAGCCACGCCTTCCTGACCTGCAAGCAAAAGGCGCTGCCGAAGAAGAAGGCCAAAAAAGCCGCTTGACGACTCTGCCCCGCGGGGTCTAAAAGCGTTGCTTTGCCAAAAACAAGGGGGTGCGACATGACGTTCTGCGGCATCGATTTTGGCACCTCCAACTCGGCGATTGCGACCGGCGACAAAGGCGATGTGCGCCTGCTGCCCGTGGAAGACGGCAGCAACACGCTGCCGAGCGCGATTTTCTATGCCACCACCCACCCAGCCGTTTTCGGCCGTAGAGCGCAGAAGCTGTTTTTTGAAGGCGAAGAAGGCCGCTTTATGCGCAGCCTGAAACGCATCCTCGGCACCAGCCTCATGGAACAGGGCACGGTTGTGAACGGCAAGCTGCGCCGCTTTGAAGATATCATCGGCGATTTTATCGGCCACCTGAAGCGCACCGGCGAAGGGGCGGCGGATGTTTCGCTGACCGAGGTCGTCATGGGTCGCCCCGTCCACTTCATCGATGGCGATGATGCGGCGGATGCGCGGGCGGAAGACCAGCTGGCGGCGATTGCGAAGGCGCAAGGCTTTAAAAATGTCACCTTCCAGTTCGAGCCGATTGCCGCGGCCTTCGCGCATGAGCAGAAAATTGAAATCGAAAAGCTTGCCCTAGTCGTCGATATCGGTGGCGGTACCTCCGACTTTACGGTTATCCGCGTCGCGAAGGCGCATGCTGCCAAGGCCGACCGCAGCGGCGACATTCTTGGCAATGCCGGCGTGCGCACGGGCGGCAATGATTTCGATAAGGGCTTCAGCCTTGGCAGCTTTATGCCGGCTTTTGGCTCGCGCTCCACTTACGGCGAAAAGAAACTGCATGTCCCCGCCTCGCCCTTCCATGATTTTTCCGAATGGTCGAAGATCAACTTCCTGTACACGCCGAAAACCAAGAAGATGCTGAAAGACATCATGGCGGAATCGCATGACGCGAAACATTTTTCGCGTTTCCTCAAAGCGGTCGAGCAGGAAATCGGCCACCGCGTGCTTGCCGCGGTGGAAGACGCCAAGATTACGCTGACGTCGGAAGACGTCTGTGATGCGGATTTGAGTTTTGTTGAGAATGGCTTTCATCTGCCTCTCACCCGTGACAATTTTGACGGCGCAGCGGAAACGCAGGTCGACAAGATAGAAACCGCGATGGATGAATGCCTTGACGGCGCGGGCGTTGCGGCGGAACGCATTGAAACCATCATTTTAACCGGCGGGCCGACCGAGACGCCGATCCTGAAGGCGATGATCCGTAAACGCTTCCCCGCCGCGCAGTTTTCGGAGGAAAACAAGCTGTCCTCCGTCGCGCTTGGCCTTGGCTATGACAGCCTGCGGCGCTTCGGGTAACTTATGGCAACCGCCTGTTCCCCTGTCAAAAAAGGCACTGGTGCCTTATATTAGTCCCATGGCTGACGCCCCCGCTAAAAACCCGATTGCCTGGATCACCGGCGCCTCGACAGGCATCGGCGCTGCGACGGCGATTGCACTGGCGCAGGAGGGCTGGGACGTTGTCATCACCGCCCGGAGCCCCGATGGGCTGGCGCATATGGGCAAGCTAGGCGCGGAATTCAAAGGCCGCATCATTCCGCTGCAGGGCGACATTACCGACAAGCCCGGCATCAAGGGCGTCGTCGACAAAATTGAAAGCACCATCGGCCCGATTTACCTTGCGATTTTAAACGCGGGCTCCTATGTCTCCGAACCGCTCGAAACCTTCAACAGCGACAATGTCGCAGCGCAGGTGAACCTGAACCTCACCGGCACCGCCCATTGCGTCGAGGGGCTACTGCCTTATTTCATCCGCCGCAAAAAAGGCCATCTCGCCATCGTCTCCTCCGTCGCGGGCTATCGCGGCCTGCCCTATTCGCTGGGCTATGGCGCGTCAAAGGCGGGACTGATCAACTTTACCGAGGCGCTGGCGATTATGGGGCACGAGCATGGCATTAAAGTGCAGGTCATCAACCCCGGTTTCGTGCGCACGCCGCTGACCGCGAAAAACGATTTCCCCATGCCCTTCCTGATGGATGCGGGCGATGCGGCGGCCCGTATTGTGAAGGGGCTATCCTCGAGCCGGTTTGAAATCACCTTCCCGCGGCGCTTTGCCTTTTTGCTCAAGCTGCTGGGCCTGTTGCCCGACCGCGCCTATCAGGCGGCGGCGCGCCTTGCCATGAAAAAACCGAAAGCCTGACATGCCACACGCACTTGACGCCGCGCTGCAGCGCTATATCAAATTCTATGAAACGCTGACGCCCGAAACGCTGAAGAACATCGACGACGTATTTATGCCGGATGCGCGGTTCAAGGACCCTTTCAACGACGCGCGCGGCACGGCGCACATCACAAAAGTTTTCGACGATATGTTCAAGACCGTCGGCGCGCCGGACTTCACCATCAACAGCTATGGCTGGAGCGATAACCACGACAGGCAGGCTTATTTACGCTGGAAATTTATCTACCGCGTCGGCGGCAAGGGCGAGCCCGTCACCGTCGAGGGCATGAGCGACGTGCTGTTTGATACGTCAGGCAAGGTCGAAAGCCACCTTGATTTCTGGGATGCCGCGAGCGGCTTGTACGAGCACCTGCCGGTCCTCGGCGCCGTGCTGCGTTTCATCCGCAAAAAGGTCGAAGCTTAATATTTCGCCTAATATTTGGTGAGCACCGCATGCACGACGTCGATCGTGCGGGCGTAAAAGCCTGCTTCGCAATAGGCAAGGTACAGCTCCCACGTCCTCTTGAATTTTTCGTCAAAACCGAGCGCGGAAATCTGCGGCCAGCTGGCCTGAAATTTATCCTGCCAGAGGCGCAGCGTGCGTGCGTAATCAAGGCCGAAGCCTTCCATGCTTTCAAGATGCATACCCGCCGTTTCTGCTTCGCGGCGGATAATGCTTTTCGTCGGCAGCATACCGCCGGGGAAGATGTATTTCTGGATGAAGTCCGCCGTGTTGCGGTAATCGGCGAACCAGCCTTCGTCAATCGTTATCGCCTGCAGCCCCGCCTTGCCGCCGGGGACGAGGCAGTCGGACAGCGTCTTGAAATAAACGGGCCAGAATTCCTCCCCCACCGCTTCCACCATTTCGATGGAGACGATGCGGTCGTACTTTCCCTTCAGGTCGCGGTAGTCTTTAAAGAGGATTTTGACGCGATCTGAAAACCCCGCCTTCGCAATGCGGTCCTGCGCATAAGCGTATTGTTCTTTTGAAATGGTGATGGCGGTCACGCGCGCGCCGATGTTTTTGGCGATGAATTCGGCAAAGCCGCCCCAGCCGCAGCCGATTTCCAGCACATGATGTTCCGGCTGGATGCCAAGGCGCGTGGCGAGCGTGCGGTACTTGTTTTCTTGCGCTGCCTCCAGCGACATTTTTTCATCTGCAAACAACGCCGATGAATAGGTCATGGAAGGATCAAGCCAGAAGGCATAGAAGCTGTTGCCAAGGTCGTAATGCGCGCTGATGTTTTTGCGCGAACCCTTCCGCGTGTTGCTGCGGAATGCGCTGGCAAATTTCATGAGCGCGCGGGGGATCGGCTTGCCCATCAGGCTTTGCTGCATCTGCGGCTCGTTCAGCAAAAACAGCTCCATCCATTTCGCGGGGTCGGGGCTGGACCAGTCGCCGTCGATGTAGCTTTCGCAGAAACCCAGCTGCCCGCCCAGCAGGCAGCGGCGCGCGAAGCGGTCATGATGCAGGCGCAGGGTTGCTTCCGGCCCCGGCTTTGTGCCCTTGAACAGCAGCATCTCCCCGTTCGGCAACTGCACATGCGCAATGCCGTGCTGCCAGGTGGCAGTGAGGTTCAGCAAAAAGCGCAAGGCGTGCGTAGGCTTGTACTGCATCGCGTGCAGCGCATCGATGGCGGCGTCGGAGGTCATGCTGTTTGTGTCCGTCGGCAGGGGTGGCTCCGGTATTCGGGGTGTATGGAGGTCAGTTTAAAAATTATCAGGTCGTCTTTCAACAGCTAGATTCAAGTGACGTCGTCGGTCGGCGGCGCCGGATGCGGGTGGTATTTAGCCCCTTTTATCCAAAGAATGAGCGCCTGCCAGTGAATGGCGAATACAACGTAGAAAGCCTGGAAAGGGAATAACACCAGAGCCTTCATAAGGTTCCAAAATGTCAGATTCGCCCGTCGGCCGTTCCATGTCGCCAGCAGCAGGTCGCCGGCATCATCCGTATGGCGGATGAGCAATGCAAGCTTCTCGCCGGGGTCCTTCAAGGTGAAATCATATTTGCCGGCGATATCGAGGAAGGGCGAGACGTGGAATTCCTTCAGGTGCGCATGCTGCGACACCACCTCCCCCTCCTGCGTCACGGGCATGAAGTAGCCGTGCTGGTCGCCGAAGGTGTTTTTCACCTCGTACAATACCGCCACCAGCTCGCCCGCCGCATTGCGGCAGAAGTACATGGTGAGCGGGTTGAAGACATAGCCAAACAGGCGCGGGAAGGCGAGCATGAAAATCTTGCCGCCTGTCAAATCAACACCGCGTTTCGCCGCATGTTCCAGCACCCAGGATTTCATGGAGGAGCCGTCACGCGTTGCATGGTCGCGGTCATAGATGCCGAAAATATTGAAGCGGTTGTAGGAGATTATTTTTGCCGCCGCCTGCAACTTTTCCGTTTCATCAAGATCGATGAACAGCATGAACAACCGATAGCGGAAACCGTGGCGGAAGGGCCGGAGGCGCTGGTGGGTGGTGCCGCCGAAATAGATGCAGGAATTCGTCATGCGGTTTTGCGTGTATGGCCGGCGGCGGGCGATGATTCCTCGATCACCCAGGGCCGCTTCACGCCGAAATTCTCGGCCACCGTGAGGCCGGAGGCCAGCGCGTCTTCGTGAAAGCCATACCCTGTGTAGGAGCCGCAGAACCAGACGCCGCCGGTGCCTTGGATTTTGCCGACGTGCTGCTGCGCCTCGATCGCGCCGCGATCGAAGATCGGGTGATGGTAGGTAATTTCGCGGATGATTGCCTTCGGCTCCTGCAGCGGGTTGAGGGAGACGAAGAGCGGCTCGGCATTGTCAATCGACTGCAGCCGGTTCATCCAGTAAGACAGCGAAACGGCGGGTTTGGCGGTATTGGTGACGCCAAGGTAATTCCAGCTCGCCCATGATTTTTTAAGCCGCGGCATGAGCGCTTCATCGCTATGCAGCAGGGCGCGGTTTTCGCTGTATTTGATGGCGCCGAGGATGCGCGTTTCATCGGCCGTCGGCTGCGCCAGCATGGCAAGCGCTTCATCCGCATGGGCTGCGATAACGACATGGTCGTAGACCTCGCTGCCGCCCTTGGCATCGTGCACGATGACTTTGCCGTTTTCACGCACGACACGCACGGCCGGGCAGTTGTGGCGGATTTTGTCTTTGAAACCTGCGGTCAGTTTTGCCACATAGGCCTGACTGCCGCCAATGACGGTGCGCCATTGCGGGCGGTTCGTGAGCGTCAAAAGTCCGTGGTTTTTGAAGAAGCGGATAAAGCTGTGCAGCGGGAATTCCGCCATGCCATCCCGCGTCATCGACCAGATGGCGGCGCCCATCGGCAGAAGGTGTTCGTCGGTAAAGCCGGGGCCGTAGTTTTCCGCCTTCAGGTAATCGCCCAGAGTCAGCGTGGTCGCGGGGTTGGCGGCGAGGAATTCCGGCGCTTCGCGGTAGAAGCGGATAATATCCATCCACATGCGGTGGAAGCGCGGGCGCAGCAGGTTGCGCCGCTGCACGAACAAGGTATTGATACTGTCGCCGGAATATTCAAGCCCGCCGTCATTCAGCGACACGGCGAAGGACATATTGCTTTCCCGCGTGTCGACATTCAGCGCTTTCATCAGCGCGATGAAATTGGGATAGGTTGCAAGGTTGTAGACGATAAAGCCGGTATCAACCTTGGTGCCGTGCGGCGTGACAACGGTATTGGAATGGCCGCCGGTGTAATCATTCTTTTCGTAGACGGTAATATCATGCGCGGTGTTCAGCAGCCACGCGGCGCCGTTGCCGGCAACGCCGGTGCCGATGACGGCAATTTTCAAACGTTGCATCAGGACGCAACCTCCTTGTTCCAGAAATAAGTGATAAGGCCGACGATAAAGTTCGTGCCCATCAGCGCGATAAGGATGCCCTGAAAGCCCCAGCTCTCCTGCAGGAAATAGGCCAGCGGCACATAGATGATGATGGCTTTCAGCAAGATCAGCGTCGTCGCCTCGAACGGGCGGCCCATGGCGTTCAGGGCGGCGTTGGCGACGATCATGGTGCCCATGGCACCATAGCTGACAGGCACCCAGCGCAGGTAATGCGCGGTATAGGCGATCACCTCCGGATTGCCGTCAAACAGCACGGGGATGCGGTAGGCGAAAACCCAAAGGATTGCCGCCATGATCCCGCCCCACATCAGCGCGTAGCGGGAGCCCGTCGCCGTCACTTCCTGAATGCGCCCGTAGTTGCCGGCCCCGAAGTTCTGGCCGGTGAAAATGGAAACGCTGGCCCCCATGGCGTAGAAAACCAAAATCGCGAGACTCTCAATCCGGCTGGCGACGCCAAGCGCTGCCACCGCTTCCCGCCCGAAGCCCGAGGCCATCCAGGTGATGATGGCGGCGGAAATGGGCGCGATCTGGTTGCTGATGATGGCAGGCACCGCCACATGCAGCACCTTCTTCCACGATTCCAGCAGGTGCGGGTGGATGATAAGGTCGGTGCGCACGATCTTGCGTTTGAAGATGATGAAATACATCGACACCATGCAGGTGACATAGCTGGCGACAACGTGCGTTGCCGCCGCGCCGGCCAGGCCCATCTTCGGGAAGGGCCCGAGGCCGAAAATCAGGCAGGGGTCGAGAACGATGTTGATGACGGAGAGCAGCGTCAGCATATGGGAGACGAAACGCGTGTCCCCCGTCGCGCGGATGCAGGAATTGCCGACCATCATGACGCCAATGAACGGCATGCCGATGTACCAGATGTTCATATAGGAACGGATGAGCGGCATTAAATCGGGCGTCGCGCCCATGCGGCGGAAAATAGCATCCTGCGCGAAGAAGCCGATGACGGATGCGATAAGAATAACGACGGCGGTCAGCGTCACCGCATCGGTCGAAAGCCGCTGCTGCTTCGGAAAATCGCCGCTGCCGAAAGCGCGGGAGACGGCGGAAGTGGTGCCGACCGAAATGCCGAAGATAATACCCATGAAGAACATGACGACCGGCAGCGAGAAGCCGAGCGCGGCAAGGTACTGCGTGCCAAGGCGGGAGATGAAGAAGGTGTCCGCGACGGAGAAAGACGTCATCGACAGCATGCCCCAGGCAAGCGGCAGCGCGAGGCGGCGCAAATGCGCCCCGACGTCGCCTTCCAGCAGGGTGGGCCTGTCCTTCATTTGCCTTCCGCGGTTGTCCCTTAAGCTTTCATTTTCTTCAATGTGGCCACAAGCTCCGCCCCGAGCGAGGTGACGGATTTCGCCATTTTCTCGTCTTTCAGCGCGCCCGCATCGTCGAAGGCGTTATGCGCCTGCGGCAGCGCCTGCATGCGCGGCATGACCGTGATGGTGATATTCTGCAGCATCTCGCGCAGCTGGTAGAGGCAGCGGATGCCGCCAAGGCCGCCCGGCGATGCCGACATCAGTGCCGCGTATTTCCCACCGAAGGCGGCGAAGGCCTTCTCCCCCTCCTCCGACGGGCGCGACACCCAGTCGATCGCGTTTTTCAGCACGGCCGAATAGCCGCTGTTGTATTCCGGCGCGGAAATCAGCAGCCCGTCATGGCTCAGGAAAAGTTTTTTCAGCTCCAGCGCTTTTGGCGGCAGGCCGGAGGCATCTTCATAGTCGCCGTCATACAGCGGCATGGGGTAGTCGCGAAGATCAATCAGCGTCACCTCCGCCCCCGCCTCCGCCGCGCCGCGCGCGGCGATGCGGATGAGTTTCTTGTTCAGCGACTGCTCGCGCGTGGAACCCGCGAAGGCGAGGATTTTGATTTGTGCCATGGTATATCTCCCGTTACTGCGGCAGTTCGAAGATGACAAGTTCGGCATTATTGGCCGCGTGAATCTCGGCCACGCCCGCCTCGTCCGCCAGTGCCAGCGCGTCACCGGCCTTGAGGGCGGCGCCGCGGATATCGACCTTACCACGGGCAACCTGGAACCAATACTTCTTGCGTTTATCAATTTCCAGAGAAACCGATTTTTCTGGCGCAAGCCGCGTGACCCAAAGCTTCGCATCCTGCCGGATGGTGAGGGAGCCATTCTCCCCCGTCGGCGAGACAACAAGGCGCAACCCATTTTCAATTTCAGCGGCCGGAAACGTCGTCTGCTGGTATCCGGGCTGCGTGCCGGTTTCATCCGGCATGATCCAGATCTGCAGCAGGTGGACGGGGTTCTCCGGCGAGGGGTTGAACTCGGAATGCTGGATGCCGCGGCCCGCGCTCATCAGCTGCACATCGCCGGGGCGGATGCGGGAGCCGGTGCCAAGGCTGTCCTTATGTTCCAGCTCGCCTTCGAGAACATAGGTAATAATCTCCATATTCGCATGCGGATGGGTGTGGAAACCCTTGCCGGCATCGACAAAATCTTCGTTTATGACGCGCAGCGGGCCAAAACCCATGTTTTTAGGGTCGTAATACTCGCCAAACGAGAAAGAATGATGGCTTTCGAGCCAATCCGTGCCCGTTTGACCGCGTTTTTCGCCTGAAATGATCTTTTGCATGATTTGTCTCCTTTTCTATCTTCAATATAACTCTTCTGCATAATCTAGATAATATTGTTTAAATTGAATGTATTATTCGATAAATTAGAATAATGGACAAACTGGCCAATATCACCGCCTTCCTGACCGTCGCCGAGACGCATAGTTTTGCGGAGGCGGCGCGGCGGCTCAATATCGCCAATTCCGTCGTCAGCAAGCGCATCAGCGATCTGGAAGCCTTCCTCGGCACCCGCCTGCTGCAACGGACGACCCGGCATGTGAAGCTGACGGATGCCGGCTATGTCTACTTCGATAACGCAAGGCGGCTGGTGGAAGAATTGTCGGAGGTGGAGGCGCAGCTGCGCTTTGCCAATGAAAACCCCGTCGGCACGCTGCGCCTTGCCGCGCCCGTCACCTTCGGCACCCGCTTCCTTGGCCCCGCCGTCGCCGATTACCTTGATAAATATCCTGATGTCTCCATCCGGCTCGAGCTCGGCGACCGCAACCTCGGGATTGCCGAAGACGATGTCGATATCGCCATCCGTATCGGCAAGGTGGAAGAGTTGTCGCTCATGACGCGCCTCCTCGCCAAAAGCCGCACCGTCGTCGTCGCATCGCCGGATTATATCGCCAAGCACGGGCGGCCGGAAAAGCCGCAGGATTTAACCGCGCACAACTGCCTTGTCTATAACGGCGTGAATGACGGCCGCAGCTGGACCTTCCGCATCAACGGCCGCAAGCATAACCAGCCGGTGCAGGGCCGCATGGCGACAGATAATGGCAGCATTCTGGCCGAAGCCGCGGTGCATGGCTGCGGCATCACCCTGCTGCCGACCTTTATTGTGGGCCGGGAGATTAACGAGGGCAGCCTCGAGATATTGCTGCCGGAATTCGAGGATGAACCGCTGCTGATTCAGGCCGTCTACCAGCAGCAGCGGCACCTCAGCGCCCGCATGCGCAAATTCATCGACCACCTCGCCGATTATTTCGCCGGGTTTTCGGCATAAAAAAAACGCCCGCAAAACCTGCGGGCGTTTTTTTGGTCAGGGCAAATTATTCGAGGTAGGCGGACAGCATCCAGTGATATTTCTGGTGGTCCTGAATGCGCTTGATGGCGAGGTCTGCAGTGCCTTCGTCTTCTTCTTCCTGCGCGATCTTAATCAGCTTGTCGCAGGTTTCGGCAGCGGTTTCATTGTCTTTCGCAAGGGTCGCCAGCATTTTCTTCTGGTCGGGGTTGCCGGTTTCTTCCTTGATGGTGGCGAGTTTCGAGAAAGCCGCGAAGCTGGCAGGAGCCTTCGCGCCGAGCTTGCGGATGCGTTCCGCCAGTTCGTCATTCGCGGCGGCAAGTTCCTTGTACTGCTCTTCAAACAGGATATGCAGGCCATGGAAGCCGGGGCCGGTCACGTTCCAGTGATAGTTCTGGGTTTTGACGTAGAGCGTATAGGTGTCTGCGAGCAGCTTGGAGAGTGCCTCCACGACTGCGCTGTTGGTTTTCTTGTCTGCCATTGTAAGTCTCCTTGGGGTTAAAAAATTTATGAAATGCTTAAGGCCTGCGCCGCCGCGTTCAGCACCGCCGCGATGCGGAAGCTGTGCTGGACCGCAACTTTCGAAAGCCCGTGGTCCTGCACCGTCTTGTTATGCGCCGCAATGCAGGCGCTGCAGCCGTTGATGGCGGAAACCGCAAGGGCGTACAGCTCGAAAGTTATTTTATCAATACCGGGGTTGCCGATCACGTTCATGCGCAGACCCGCTGGCAGGCGGCCGATCTCGTCGTCGCCGGTCATATAGGTGGAGCGGTAATAGATATTGCTCATCGCCATGATGGTGGCAGCGGCTTTCGCGGCGTTGACTTCCTCGGGCGAGAGGTTGGCAGCCTCGCCTGCAATCGCGGCGATCAGCCGCGGGCTGCGTGTGGCATAGGCGGAGGCGAGCGCGATGCCATGTACCTGCGAAAGCGTCAGGCCCGATGCCGGGTCTTCCTTGATCACGGCCGACAGGTTGAGACGGATATCCTTCGCGTAATCGGGCAGCTGGTCTCTCAAACCGTCGATATTGGCGGGGGGCGGTGTTTCGTTGCCGGTCATGTTTTTAGTCCTTCAGTGAGAGTAAACGGGGTCGTGCCCTATATAGTTCCGAAATAATAAAAGTCAGCCGCGCGACTAGAATTCACCGCCCCTGCCCCTGCTGTCAATCACCGTCTGCAGATTGCATAATTTTAACCCCTTGATTTGATTATGAATTGTAGACTTCTTAACCAGATTATGGTATGCTGACTCATATTTCGCGAATCCCCGGCATTTTTTTGTTTTAAAACCGAGAGTTAGTACATGCACTTTCCACATCTCGAAAAAGCCGATCTCCGCCGTAAATTCCGCGCCGCGATGATTGCGAGCAGCGTGATGATGTCTCCGCTCGCCGTATCCGCGCAGTCGCTGACGCCAACCGCGCCCACGGTGCCGGTCGCCAATACAACGCCGATCGCGCTCGACCTTGCGCCGCCGCCGGAAAGCACGCCGGTGCCGCTGCCGCACCGCTTCCTGCCGCTGTCCTCCTTCGCGCCGCTGTTCAATACGGCAGATGAAAAATCATCGAACATTTTCTTCTCCAATTCCCGCGATGCGATCCGCGAATTCCGCACGCTGACGAATAACCCGGATGCGACGGGGCCGCTGTCCCGCGTCGAAGTGAAGATGCTGGCGGATCTGCGCGCGGAAGCCGCCGCCGACGTCAAGAAATACAAAATCTCCCTGCCCGTCGCGGCCACCTTACGCTTTGCAGCGCAGCAGACCGGCATGAATTATGATGTCATGGTCACGCGCCTGCAGGAAAATGCCGGCAACGTCATGAACGTCGCCACCGGCAAGCTTTTGTCCGACAACGTTTATAAATTCGATGTCTCCACCTGGCTCTACCTCATGAAGACGCAAGGCTCCAAACACGGCATGGGCTTCTTCGCCGACAAGATCGAGGTGAGCGAGCCGATGCCCGGCCCCACCGGCAAGCCGACCGTGAAGGTCAGCGTGGCCGACCCCACGGTGTTGCGCCAGATCATCTCCATGCGCAGCAACCCCCGCATCTCCCTGCTTCTTGGCGGCGAATATTTGATGCATGAGGCGGAAATGCCGGCGACCGCCTACAAGGGTATGAATTACAGCTACGATATCACCGTGGCCGACCAGCAAAAATCGTTGATGACCATCGGCTTCGAACTTGGCATCCGCGGTGCGGATGGCGTCAAGGGCCCGCTGACCACCGCAGCGCTGCAGGAATTCGCGCTCATGAGCAAGCCGATGCTGGCGCAGGGCCAGACGCTTGATATGATCCTGTCGGAAGCGGCGGCGCAGGCGCTGGAAGATTCAGCGAAATATTCGGCGCGCTTCCCCAACATCACGCCCGCCACCTGCTTTGCCGTGCGCCATGCGTCGAAAGTCGCAGGGGTTGATTTCGGCTACATGATGCAGTTGGCCAATGCGGAGAGCGGCTTTGATGCCGGCATTTCCGCCTCCACCTCCTCCGCCACCGGCCTCTTCCAGTTCATCGACAAAAGCTGGCTGACGACGCTGTACAAGACCGGCGGCAAATATGGCCTGACCGATATTGCCAACAACATAATCGTGCAGCGCAACCACGAGGGCGTGATTACCGCCGCCAATATCAAGAACCCGTTTATCGAGAAATACGTCATCGGCCTTAAAACCGACCCGCGCGTGATGGCGCTGATGGGCGCGGAATTTGCGCGCGAAAACCTCGACAACCTGCAGGCCGCCCTGCCCAGCCGCAATATCACCCGCACCGACCAGTACCTTGCGCACTTCCTTGGCGACGGACAGGCGGTGGAATTCATCGTGAAACTGAACCGCGAACCGGCGGCGGCGGCGAAAACCATTTTCCCCAAGGCGGCGGTCGCCAACAAGGGCGTCTTCTATAAACACGGCCGCGTGCCGCGCACGCTGATGGAAGTCTATGACCTGTTCAAGAACAAGTTCAGCAGCACCTTTTTCGACACGCCCGCGGCACCGGTGCCGCCCGCGAACATCCCCCTGCCGCCGCCACGGCCGCCGGGGTTGAACTAACCATCCAAAGCGAAATCAGCCGGCGAAATGCACGGCGGTGAAAATAAACAGCGCACCCAAAAAGGTGAGGCCGAGCAAACGCAGCACGCGGGACGGCGGCGCTTTTGAATGCGCTTCGGGCAGAATGTCGGACGCCGAGATATAAAGCAAAAAGCCCGCGAAGAAGCCGAGGAAATACATCAGCACCACCGGCGGCACCTGCACGCAGAGCGTGGAGATCGCGCCGAAGACGGGTGCCAGCGCATCGAGCGCCAGCATCTTGAAGGCGCGCCCCCGCGTGTTCTTGTTCACCAGCATGAGGCTGACGGTATTAAGCCCGTCGCAGAAGTCATGCGCGATGACGGCAAGGGCCACGACCGCGCCGACTTCATTGGAAATCTGGAAGGCAAGGCCGATGCCGACGCCGTCCATGAAGCTATGCGCGGTAAGGGCGAAGGCCGACATGACGCCGACATGCGGGTGGCGGTGATGGTCGGCCTGATAGGCGTCGTCATGCTGGTGGTGGATGAGGACGAGCTTTTCAAGGCTGTGAAAGACAAGGAAGCCGAGCACCAGCGCAATCATCGCGCCCGTCGGCGAAATGCGGGTGATATGCGCGATCTCGAATATTTCCGGCAGAATGTCGAAAGCGACGACGCCGAGCAGCACCCCCGCCGTGAAGCTGAGGATGTAATGCAGCCGGTCGTTGAATTTCAGCGCAAAAAGCCCGCCCCCCAGCGTCGAGAAAAAAGTGCCGAGGGCAAGAAGTATGGCAGTCATTGGTTTAGTTTCTTCTTCTTAAAAGTTTAGGCCGCTTCGCGAGCCACAACGCCGGCGCAGCGGGCGCAGAGCGCGGGATGGGCGGCAACGCTGCCGACATCCGTCACGTATTTCCAGCAGCGCTCGCATTTCGCGCCTTCGGCTTTGGAGAAGCTGACGGCGACGCCCTCAACCCCCTGCAGCGTGAAGGCCCCGGCCGGTGCCGCGCCCGATTTGAGCGCGATGCCGGAGGTGATGCAGACATCCGCAAAGGGAATGGCTTTCAGCTCCGCCGCCAAGGCCGCATCGGCCACGTAAACTTCCGGTGCCGCTTCCAGCGAAGCGCCGATTTGTTTTTCGGCGCGTTTCACTTCCAGCGCACCGGTGACGACGCTGCGGGCGGCGGCAATTTTCTCCCACTTTGCCGCCAGCTGGTCGTTCTGCCATTCGGCAGGCGCTTTGGGCATAGTAGAAAGGTGGATGGAGGTGGTTGTATCGGCGAGCGGCAGCCCTTTGTAGGACAACCATGCCTCTTCCGCCGTAAAGCAGAGCACGGGCGCGAGCCAGTGGACGAGGTGGTTGAAGACATGATCCAGCACCGTCACAACGCTGCGGCGCTTCACTGAATCCATCGCTTCGCAATACAGCGTGTCCTTGCAGACGTCAAAGTAGAAGGCAGAAAGCTCCCGCGCACAGAAGTTATGCACGGTGGTGGTCAGCAGCTGGAAGTCAAAGTCGTAAATGCACTGGCGCACGGTCGCGTCAATTTCAAACAGGCGGTGCAGCACCCATTTGTCCATGTCGGACAGGTCTTTGTAATCGACCTTGTCTTTTGCCGCGTCAAAATCCGCGAAGCTGCCGAGCAGGTAGCAGAAGGTGTTGCGGATGCGGCGATAGATATCGACGTGGCCGGACAAAATGTTTTCGCCGAACTTGATGTCTTCCGTGTAGTCGGAACCTGCGGCCCAGAGGCGCAGAATATCCGCGCCGTATTTATCGGTGAGGGCCATGGGCGAGGTCACGTTGCCCGTGGACTTCGACATTTTGTAGCCTTTTTCATCGAGGATGAAGCCGTGCGTCAATACCGCCTTGAAAGGCGCATTGCCGCGCGTGCCGCAGCCGACGAGAAGCGACGACTGGAACCAGCCGCGGTGCTGGTCGGAGCCTTCGAGGTACAAATCAGCGGGGCGGTACAGCTCCGGACGGTTTTCCAGCACAAAGCCTTGCGTCGAGCCGGATTCAAACCAGACGTCGATGATGTCGGTGATCTGCTCGTAATCATCCGCTTTGTAATCGGGGCCGAGGAAGTCGGACGCCGGACGCGCATACCAGGCGTCGGAGCCTTCGGCATTGAAAATGTCAAAAATGCGGTTGAGGACTTTTTCATCCTTCAGCGGCTCGCCGGTTTTCTTGTCGACGAAGATAGCGATGGGCACGCCCCAGGCGCGCTGGCGGGAAACGCACCAGTCACCGCGCTGCTCGACCATGGCGGCAATGCGGTTTTCACCGCGCGCCGGCACCCAGCGGGTCTTTTTAATTTCCGCCAATGCTTTCGCGCGCAACTCGTTCTTCTCCATGGAGATAAACCACTGCGGCGTGTTGCGGAAGATGACGGGCGCCTTGGAGCGCCAGCTGTGCGGGTAGCTGTGCTGGATCTGCGCCTTGGCGACAAGATTGCCGGCTTCGGTGATTTCCTTCAGCACGGTTTTATTCGCCCAGCCCTTTTTGCCGTCGGCAAGGTAAACCGGAATGCCGGCGAAGAGCGGCACGTTCTCAAAATAGGTGCCGTCGCCCTTGACGGTATGCGGCACTTCAACGCCGTGTTTCAGGCCTAAACGATAGTCGTCTTCACCATGGCCCGGCGCTATATGGACGAAGCCGGTACCGGCATCCGTCGTCACGAAATCGCCGGCCAGCATCGGCACATCGAATTCATAGCCCTTGCCGTGCAGCGGGTGATGGCAGGTGGTGCCGTCAAACGCCGCGCCTTTGACAGCGGCAGATTCCGTGATCGCCGTGATTTTGGCGGTTTTCTGGAAGTCGCTCAAGGTCGCGGCGCAGACCAGCAGCTTGTCGCCGATTTTCAGCAGCGATTCATCGGCCACCGCGTTGACGGTGATCATGAGGTAATCAATCGCTTCGCCATAGGCAATCGCGCGGTTGCCGGGCAGCGTCCAAGGCGTCGTCGTCCAGATGACAACCGATGCGCCGTCAAAAGCGGCAGGGAAATTCGCGCCTTTTTTCTTCACGGGGAATTTCACCCAGGCGGTATCAGACGTCACGTCCTTGTATTCAACTTCCGCCTCAGCAAGCGCCGTCTGCTCGGGGATCGACCACATCACGGGTTTGGAGCCGCGGTAGAGGCCGCCGTTGAGCAGGAATTTGTGAATCTCTTTCGCGATCGTCGCTTCCGACGATTTGTGCATGGTGGAGTAATAGTTTTTCCAGTCGCCCATGACGCCGATGCGCTGGAACTCGGTGTTCTGCACATCGACCCAGCCTTGCGCGAAGGCGCGGCATTCGGCACGGAAGGCGACGGGGTCCTGCTCGTTCTTCTTCTTGCCTTCGGCGCGGTATTTTTCCTCGATCTTCCATTCAATGGGCAGGCCGTGGCAGTCCCAGCCCGGCACGAGCAGGCTGTCTTTGCCCGTCATCTGCTGGCTGCGGCTGACGAGGTCTTTGAGCGTTTTCGACAAAAGGTGGCCGAGGTGGATATGGCCGTTCGCAAACGGCGGGCCGAAGTGGAGGATGAATTTTTCACGCCCCTTCGACTCTTTGCGCTGGCGGTTATAAAGGTCCATCGCATCCCAGCGTTTTTGAATCTCGGGTTCCTTCTGGGCAAGGCCGGCCCGGCGCGGGAAATCGGTTTTCGGGAGGTGGATGGTTGTGCCGTAATCGATGGTCATCGGGGAGCCTTTAAAACACGGGTAAAACGCGAGGCTTAAAATGCCTGAATATGGTTTTCCGGTCTATTGTATTATCGGGATTATTTTACGTAAAACGGCTTAGCGCGGGCCGGTTTTGCAGCCATCGCCATCGCAGGCGGCAACGAGGGTATAACGCTTGCCCTCCAGCGCCGATTTGATGCGGGCGGAAATCAGCTCGGCCGAGGCTCTCGGCTGGCTGGACGTTTTGACCACAACAGGGGTTTCGAGGCTTGAGTCGGCGAAAGCCGCACCGGAAATCATCAGGCCGAAAGCGATGAGAATGACGTGTTTCATGTGCGTGGTCTTTCTGTTGTGCGGTGCGGGTACTCTAGGAAATAAAAAGGTTAATTACCAGTCACGATCAAGATGCGGCGTGCCGGGCTTGCGGATGGCCTTGTTTTCCGGCTCGTTCATCAAATCATCGCAGGCCTTCACGGCGGCCGTCATGCGCGCCTTCAGCGGCGCGGTTGTTTCTGTGGCAATGCGCGCTTCCATCCTGTCGCGGATGGTTTCAAGGTTCTCCAGCGCGTAGACGCCGCGGATGGTTTCAAAATCTTCCGTATCGGCATACTGGCGGAGGCCTTCCGTCTGCCGCTCGAGGAAGTAGGTCAGCGCCGCGCTGCGGATCATCTCGATGTCAGGCCCGGTCTGCTTGGCGGAGTCATCGTCGCGCGACCAGGGCGAGGTTGCCTTGACCAGCTCCACAAGGCGGGCGGAAAATTTGCCCTCCAGCGCGCCGCCGGAACTGGCGTGGTACTGGTTGAGCAGCGCCGCGCCGATCACATCAGGGTCTTGCGTTGCGCCCGTTTCCACAAGCACTTTCGCGATGCCGGTGTTGGTTTGTGTATAGGCGCCGAGCGGATGACCAGAAATATCCCAGGCTTTCATATGCTCGTAGACCGCCTTCACATCGGGGTGGTTCGGCAGGCCCGTCTTGTCGAAATCGAGCTCCGCCTGTTTCACCTTCACGAGGTCGTTCAACGCCTGCTTGGCCTTCACGAATTTTTCGAGCGCAATCTGCGCCATTTCCATCTCGGTCGTCGCATGGACGATTTTTAGCAGCGACTTTTCATTCACATCCAGCACCTGCACGATGCGGCGGTAGTCGGGGTTGTCGGACTCAATCATGCCCCGCACCTGCTCCAGCCCCTGAATGGAATGGGCAAGCAGCACCTGCTGTTCGCCGACCGAATTGTAGACGGGGTTTTCAAGATCAAGTTCGTAAAACTTCTCGAGGTATTCCGCCGCCTTGGGGCTGACGGAACTGGCAAACTGGCTCGCCTCGTAAGACACAATCATGCCGTCCATGAGTATGCTGGCGGCAATCGCATCGGGGTCGGGGTTCTTGGCATAGGCGGAAATAATCTCGCCCGTGCCGACGGCTTTCAGCGCAAAATCATCCCCGTCCTGAAAGAAGGTGCGCATGACGTTATAGGCCTTCTCGACCGTCGGGTGGCGCAGCAAGCGGGTGTCTTCAAACTTCAGCATGGGCAGCCTTTATATAACAGTTGGCGGCTACCGTAGCGGCACACGCTATTTATGTCAATATAAAGCAGCATTAGCGCATTATTTCAATCGCTTGACGCCAATCGCTTCGCGCACATCAGACAGCGTGTTGCGGGCGACTTTGCGGGCTTTTGCCGCGCCCTCTTCCAGAATGTCATCGAGCTTGCCGAGGTCAGCCATGTAGCTCTGGTAGATTTCAGACGGTTTGGTCAGGGCTTTTTCAACGGCTTCCGCCAGCAGCTTCTTCGCATCGCCATAGCCCATGCCGCCGTCGAGGAAGGCTTGGCGCATGGCCGCCTGTTCATTGGCGGTGGCGAAGTAGGAATAGATTTTATAGATCGTGCTGTCATCGGGGTTCTTCGGCTCGGCGGGGAGTTTGGAATCCGTGATGATCTTCATGATGAGTTTTTGGCGCGTTTTCGCGTCGGAGAAGAGCGGCACATGGTTGTTGTAGCTCTTGCTCATCTTGCGGCCGTCCAGCCCCGGCACGGTTGCGCTTTGCGCCTGAATAAGGCCGGTCGGCTGCGTCAGCACAGGCTTATAGGCATTGTTGAAATAGCCCGCCATGTCGCGCGCGAATTCAATGTGCTGCGTCTGGTCGTGCCCGACGGGAACAATATCCGCCCGCATCGACAGAATATCCGCCGCCATCAGCAGCGGATAGGTGTAGAGACCCATGTTGACGTTGAGGTCCGCGTCATGCCCTTCCGCCTTGTTGCGGTCGACGGAGGCTTTATAAGCGTGCGAGCGGTCCATAAGGCCTTTCGGCGTCACGGCGCATAAAATCGTCGTCAGTTCCGGAATTTCGGGGATGTCGGACTGGCGGTAGAAAATCGTGCGGTTGAGGTCGAGCCCCAGCGCCAGCCAGCAGGCGGCGACTTCATAGGTGTCGCGCTTCAGGGCGACGGCATCATGCACGGAATTGAGCGCGTGATAGTCGGCGATGAAGAGGAATGATTTTTCCTCCTGCGCCGCTTTTTCAAGCGCGGGGCGAATGGCGCCGATGTAATTGCCAAGGTGCGGCATGCCTGTTGCCTGCACGCCCGTCAGAACCGTTTTACCCGCCATATCCCGTCTATCCTCTTGCTTGTATTGCCGTCCGTTCTAGTTTACGGAACAGTATCATGTGCGGCAGATTTAAACAAACTGGCGCTTTGGCGCAACTGAAAGAGATTTTGGGTATCGTCGGCGATGTTGCGACCGGCATCGCCACCCATGCGCCTGGCACGAAAATTTCTGTCATCCGCGGCGATAAAATTGAAACTTTGCGCTGGGGTTTGACGCCGCGCTGGGCGAAGAAAGACGCCCTCACCTCCCTTATCAATGCGCGGGCGGAAACAATTGCGGAGAAGCCAAGCTTCAAGGATTCGTTCAAATCCCGCCGCTGCGTGGTGCCTGCCAATGGTTTCTTTGAATGGGACCGCGCGCAGAAACCCTCGCAGCCTTATGAGATTCATTTTGAAAATGACGCCAGCTTCGCGATTGCTGCGCTGTGGGATGAATGGAAAAACCCCGGCACTGGCGAGGTGATTGAAAGCTTCGCTCTCCTCACCAAAGCCGCCAATGAAACCATCGCGCCCATCCACGACCGCATGCCGGTGATTTTGCGGACGCCCGGCGCGGTGAAGAAATGGCTCGCGGGCGATACGCCGCTGCCGGAGCTGCACCAGCTGATGGCGGCCGAATCCGAGGGGCTGATGTTGACTCCTGTTCCCCTTGCGACCCGCCTGCCGAAAGGGGATTTACCAGAAGAATCCCCGCAGGGTAAATTGTTCGGCAATCTTCCATAAAATTTGACTTTCATTGCTTGCGGGGCTAGGGTCGGCGCAATATCATTTACAGCAGATTCTATAATCATTCTTTGAAAGGGAATACCCATGGGCATGAAAGACTGGCTCGACGGCATCAAGAAAAAAGTCGATGACCGCCATCATGAAGAAACCGATCCCGCGAAAATCCGCGCCGCCAAAAAAGAGGCGAACGAGCGCAACATGAAGCGCGCCGCGAAGGCGATGCAGATCGCGCAGAAGGGTTTGAAAACCTATAACGACGTTTCCAAAAAAGCTGGCGAGATTACCGATGCCGTGGCCGATAAAACCGCCGACCTCGCTGAAAAAGCGAAGCCGATTGCGGGCAAGATCGACGAAGTCGCCGGCAAAGTCGGCGATGTTGCCTCCGGCGCCTTCAAGGCCGTGAAAGACAAAGTGGTGGATGGCGCGGAAGCAGCCGGCGAGAAAATTGCCGATGCGACCAAAGCCAACCCCGACAAGCCGACGACCGGCTCCGGCCTCCTCGACCTCTTCGCCCCCGCCGTCCCGAAAGACGTCGTGCCGAAGAAAGACGACAAAAAAGACGCGCCGAAACCGCCGACGCCGTAACTTTACAAATACCGATTTCGAGACAGAAAAAACGGCCTCCCTACAGGGGCCGTTTTTTTATTTATCACCTATGCCGGCGCTAACATATTGAAAAATATTATATAAAAAACGCTCTCCCGTTGATGTTTTCGGAAAATAGTCCCGTCGAACGGCAGGCGTGGTAAAATGGTGTTCCGGAGACAATTGCCGGAGTCGGCTGGCCGCAAAGTTATTGCGGCAGCGGCCGTTATTTTCAGTGTTTTAAGTTCCGTGTTTAAGTTGAAGGGCATCGCCATGAAGAAAAATGACTTGGGAAAAATCTTTGCGGCAGTCGTCGAAAAATTCCGCTCGACGCCGGACAAGGCCCTTTCCCGCGCGGTCAAGGCGGATAACCCGAAGGCTGTGCGCAAAGCGCTTGAAGACGGCGCGAATGTGAATGCCCTGCATAGCATCTGGATCGGCCCCACGGGCGTGAGCGCTTTTCCGACGACCGTCATGCAGCCCATTTTCATCACGGCGTTCAATGACAAATCTGCCGAGGTTGTCGCGGAAATGTTGAAATTCAAGCCGGAAAAAGTGTTGAAGGTCACCGAATACGTGAGCTATGACATCGCGACGCATGCGGCCGACATGGTGCGCCTGAGCAATGCGCTGCAGGCGCGCGAGACGCCGCTTGTTCCCAATGCCGAATACAAAGCCCGCATGGTCGACAATTACCTCGCCGGGCGCGAGATCAATCCCGAATATCCCGATCTTCGGGGGCCGCAAACCAAGAGCAAATGGTCCCGCCGTTAAGGACGCGCGCCTGATTTTTCCAGTACAAAAATTCAAAGAAAAACGGCCCCGTCACCGGGGCCGTTTTTTTTTTTAAAATAAAAAACAAATTGTTAAAAAACGGGGGCGAGGGGGTTTAGGGGGGGGTTTGAAGACGGACAGGTCGCGGAAATGCACCAGCACGTACATCAGGCAGAAGTGCAGCATGCCGAGGACGATCACGTTGAGGCCGATTTTGGTGGAGAGGAACTCCATCGCTGCCGCCACTTCCGTCGGCTTGGCGCCTTCGCTTAAGGTCAGCAGCACGAGGCCGAAGTTGAGGAGGTAGAAGCCGACCAGCAGCATGTGGTTGATGGCATCGGCCACCGCCTCGTTACCTTGAAAATTCTGCACGAGGAAGACGCGGCCGTTGCGGTGCAGCGTATTGCCGACCCAGATCGTGATAGCGACACTGATGGCGAGATAGACGGAATAAACGTAAACCAGCATGACGTCCTCCTTTTGTTGTCTCTATCTGTATCATCCCTTAAATTAGCTAATTAGTCAATAGGCTAATTACTGGACGGAAGCGGGCGGGGTTTTGAGGCTGTCGTTGCCGCTTATTCCGGAGCGCTGGCTTTCGCCGCAGCGCAGCAAGGTCTATGACAAAACAAGCTTTCTTTACAGTAACATATGAAGGTGTTACGGTTTTTTGACCTTCAAAAAAAGAACTAAAAAAACGGCGAAGGCCCCGGGTGCTTTTTATTTCGTTATTTCCCTTTTCAGACGGAGAACGCCGATATGTCCGACGCCGCCAAGCCCCAGCCGAAGCAGGAATATCCCTGGACGAAAAAATACCCGGTGGATATCGACTGGGAGATGGACGTGCCCGTCTCCACCATGGTGGACCTGTTCGATGAATCGGTGAAGAACAATGCGGCCAAACCCGCGCTCAGCTTCATGGGCAAGACGCTCACCTACAAAGAAATGGGCGAGATGGTCGACAAATTCGCCAAAAGCCTGCAGGACCAGGGCATCGGCCCCGGCAAGCATGTGGGCCTGTGCCTGCCGAACTCGCCCTTCTACCCCATCGCCTACTACGGCACGCTGAAGGCCGGCGCGACGGTCGTCAACTTCAACCCGCTCTATGCCGAGCAGGAAATGAAGCACCAGATCAACGACAGCCAGTGCGACATCATGGTGACGCTGAACGTCAAGCAGGTGCAGCCGAAAGTCGAGAAGATGCTGGATGGCTCGACCTGTTTGAAAAAAATCATCGTCTGCGACCTCGCCGATGCGCTGCCGTCCGTTAAAGGCTTTGCCTTCCGCACGCTGAACGCCGTGAAAGGCCTGTTCGGCAAGTCGGATACCGTCAAAGTCGCCAATGACAAAACGCACCTCCCCTTCGCCAAGATGATGAAGGCGAAAGGCGCACCCAAGAAAGTCGCCATCAAGCCGGAAGACCTGGCCGTGCTGCAATATACCGGCGGCACCACGGGCGTGCCGAAAGCGGCCATGCTGTCCCATGCCAACCTCACCGCCAATATCAACCAGGCGGGCATGTGGTTCGCGGGCGGCCCCAAATCGGCGACGCAGGAAAAAATGTTCGCCGTGCTGCCGTTCTTCCACGTGTTCTCGATGACCGTGCAGATGAACCTTGCGTTCAAGCTCGGCGCCGAACTCACCATGCTGCCGAAGTTCGAGGCGGAAGCGACGCTGAAGCTGATCGACAAGGAAAAGCCGACCATGTTCGCGGGCGTGCCGACGCTCTACAAGGCGCTCATGGATCATCCGGATTTCAAGAAGTACGATATGTCATCGCTGAAAGTCTGCCTCTCCGGCGGCGCGGGGTTGCCGGAAACGACGGCGATGCGTTGGAAGCAGGAAACCGGCAAGGAAATTACCGAAGGTTATGGCCTGTCCGAAACCTCCCCCATCGTCACCGCCAACCCCGTGCATGGCGACAAGAAAACCAATTCCATTGGCATGCCGCTGCCGAAAACCGATGTGCGCATCGTGCAGCTGGAATTCCCCGACAAGGAATGCCCCATCCGAATGGAAGGCGAAATCTGCCTGCGCGGCCCGCAGGTCATGAAGGGCTACTGGAACAACAAGGCGGAGACCGACAAGGTCCTCGATAAAGACGGCTTCTTCCACACCGGCGACGTCGGCTATATGGATGAAGAGGGCTATATCTTCATCGTCGACCGCATCAAGGACATGATCAACGCCTCCGGCCTGAAAGTCTTCCCGCGCAAGGTGGAAGAAGCGATCATGCAGCACCCGGCGGTGTCCGAAACCATCGTCGCCGGCGTGAAGGATGATTACCGCGGCGAGAATGTGAAGGCCTACATTGTCTTCAAGCCGGGTCAGGAAGTCAGCAATGCGGAGATGACCAAGTTCCTCCGCGACAAGCTGGCGTCCTACGAGATGCCGAAATTGTTTGAATACCGCGACAGCCTGCCGAAGACCATGATCGGCAAGCCCGACCGCAAGGCGCTGAAGGCGGAAGAGGCGGCAAAAGAAGCAAACGCAAAAAAGAACCCGCCGGCGGCGCCTAAGCCTCCCGGCATGTAAAGAAACGAGATACAGTTGAAAAAAAGCGGCGGGCACCCGCCGCTTTTTTTCAGCAACTGGCAGAAAAAGGGGCAGAACCATGTCTGGCTTTTGGGGACTTCTTGTCCTGATCGCGGTCGCAATCCTGTGGAAGCGCACCAACGACATTCGCGACAACGCAACCGACACCGGCCTCCGCCTTGACCAGCTGACCATACAGGTCAACCGGCTTGCCGAAGCGCAGCTGAAGCTGCATGTAAAGCCGGAGGTAATGAAGACCTTGCTGCCGGAAGATGTGCCCGGCACCGATATGCCGCCCGAAGCCGCGTCGCAAAGCGACATTCCCATGGTGCCGCCGCCGACCGCCATTCCCCCCGCCTCCCCGCTGCCGCCGTCGCAGGCGGTGTGGCAGACGCCGTCATCCTCCGTCCACCTCTCCTCCCCGCCCGATGTGCTGTGGAGCGACGAAGTGCCGCAGACGCCGAAGCCAACGCCGAGTGCCGCGCCGAATACCGCGCCTGCCGCCGCCAAGCCCTACATCTATAAAGCCAAGGACACAAACGAGGCGAAAAACGCCGGCTTTGAATTCCAGTTCGGCAAAAAGCTGCCGGTCTGGATCGGCGGCGTCTGCCTTGCCCTCGCCGGTTTCTACCTTGTGAAATATTCGATCGAGAAGAACCTGCTCACCAACGAAGTGCGTATTTTCCTCGGCACCGCCTTCGGCTTCGCGCTTGCCTTTGCCGGCCGCTATATCCGCAGCCGCCAGCCGCAAATGGCGGATGGCACGCGCATTGCGCAGGCGCTGACCGGCGCCGCGATCTGCGATTTGTACGCCACCGCTTATGCCGCCGTTTCCGTCTGGCATGTCATTTCGCCCATGGCGGGCTTTGTCTGCCTTGCCGCCGTGACCGTTTTCGCGGTCATCCTGTCGCTGCGCCATGGCATGCCGATTGCCATCATGGGGCTGATCGGCGGCTTCCTGACGCCGATGATGGTTTCGACCGACCACCCCAATGCGGTGACGCTGTTCGTCTACCTCTACTTCCTTGTCGCCGGTTTCTTTGCGCTGGTGCGCTCGCAAGGCTGGCTCATCCTTGCCATTCCCGTCACGCTGCTGGGGCTTTTCTGGGTGCCGGTGTGGATCTTCGGCGGTCACTTTAATCCCGATGACGGCATCTGCCTTGGCCTGTTCATTCTGGCCGTCTGCGCCACCATCGGCGCGCAGGTGCGCGAAAAGCCGGACATGGATGCCGCAACCATCAAGGCCGTCAATGCCACCGGCGCAGTCGCGACCACGGTCGGCTGCCTGCTCATGGCGCTTGTCATGGAACGCAGCGACTTCGGCATTTTCGAATGGGGCATTTACGGCCTGCTCGGCCTTGGCGGCATGGTCATGACCTACTTCAAGCCGCAGCAATACCGCTACCTGCCGATCCTTTCCATGGGCATCAGCATTGTCATGCTGGCGCTGTGGCGGCATGACGAAAGCCCGCTCTACGCAACGGTGCTGACCGCCTTCTCCGCCCTCTACATCGCCTGCAGCCTGTTTTTCTATCAGGCGCAGCGCAGCTTCCTCTGGGGCGGCACGCTGGCCGCCGCGGTGCTGGGCTTCTACGGCCTTGGCTACCTGACCATCGGCGAGCATGCCTATGCACTGCTGAACATCGCCGAAACAGCGAATGCGCATTTCTGGAGCGCCCTTGCCATCCTCGCCGCCATCTTCTTTGCGGGCATGACGGGCGGCGCCTTCCGCAACCCGCTCGATAACGCAGAATTGCGCGACCGTCTGCTGGCGCTGTTCTGCCTGATGACGACGGGCTTTATCTCCATCGCCCTTCTCATCGAAGTGCATGAGGATTTCCTGCCCGTCGCCTTCGCCGGTGAAATTCTTGCCGCCGCCTGGGTTTATGAACGCCTTGGCATCTTCGCGCTCCGCCGCATCATCGGCACCCTCTTCGCCGCCTTCGTTGTGCTGCTGGCGCCGCAGGTGCTGCTGCTGTTCGCGGTTGCGGTGCACAGCCTGTTCGGCCTTGGCGGTGAAAGCTTCGGCAACCTGTCGCTGGCCGCAGACCCGTTCTTCCAGCTCGGCATGCCGCTGGTGATGCTGGGGCTGGCCAGCTACATCATCCGCCTCCGCGGTGACGGCAAGATCGTGGAGACGCTGGAGCTGGCATGTGTCGGCCTTGGCGGCCTGCTGGCCTACTATGCCGCCCGCCGCGCCTTCCATGTGCCGGCGGATGTACTGTTCCACAAGGCGGGCTTCTTCGAGCGCGGCGTCATCACCAACGTCTTCTTCGCCGCCGCCTTCCTTGCCGTTTACACCGGCCGGCGTTTTGCCCGCCGCGCGCTGCTCTGGGGCGGCACGGCGCTGTTCTCCATCGCGCTGTTCCGCGTCTTCTACTTTGATGTGCTGGTCTATAACCCGCTCTTCAACAGCACCAATGTGGGCGCGGTCTTCCTGCTCAATAGCCTTGCCATTTCCTACGGCCTGCCGCTGTTCTGGCTGTGGGTGGAAGACCAGCCGCAGATGCGCGTGATGGCGCCGGTGCCGGGGCTGAAGGGCGCGGCATCGCTGCTGCTGATCTTCCTTTTGGTCACCTTGAACGTCCGCCAGCTGTTCCACGGCACGGATTTGACGGTAGGCCCGACGGAGAACGCGGAAATCTACGCCTATTCCGCCGCCTGGCTGCTGCTCGGCGCGGGGCTGCTGTTTGTCGGCACGCTGAAAAAGCGCAAGGAACTCCGCATCGCCTCCCTCGTCCTGCTCATCCTCACCGTCGGCAAAGTCTTTTTGTACGACGCAGGCGCGCTGGAAGGGCTTTACCGTGTCGCCAGCTTCCTCGGCCTTGGCCTGTCGCTGCTGGCCCTCAGCTGGTTCTACAGCCGTTTCGTCTTCATCAAGAAGGATGTTGAATAATGGAATCAAAACCCAACAAGCAGACCGCCGCGCGCAGAGCACAGCCCTTCGCCATGGCAGCCTTCGACCTCGCCAAAGACAGCGACCTTGTGGCGGACTGGCAGGAAAAGCTGCAGATCATGGCGGAGGTGGTGAAGAACCCCGAATTCCAGCAGATTTTGCGCGACCCCAAAATCACACCGCCGAAGCTGCGCAAGGTCATCAAGGCCGTGACCGACAAGCTGGAGATGAACGAGGAACAGGCCGAATTCATCGGCATCCTCGTCGACGAGCGCAAATTATCGCTCATGCCGTGGATTTATGACGGCTTCCTCAAAGCCAAGAAGCTGGACAGCGGCCTCACCGACGTCCTCATCATCACCGCCAAGGAAATCACCGAAGCGCAGGTCACCAACATCACCGAAGCACTCAACAAGAAATTCAACATCAAGGCCGCCCCGACAACGAAAATTGACCCCGATCTTCTCGGCGGCGTCAAAATCGTCATCAACGACAACCAGGTCATCGACCAGAGCCTCAAAGGCCAGCTGGAGCGCATGAAGCGGCATTTGAACAAGCCGCCGTCGCCTTAAAGACCGGACTTAAACCCGATCCTTCTTCGCCGCGCGGTCAATCACGCCGTTTTTCGACAGCAGCATGGCGAGAAAAGCTTGTCGTCCATCATTTTTCACCGATAATAAAATTTACCGCGCTTAAGTTATTAGGCGAGGGACCGGAGAACTCAGATCCGTCAATAAAGCCGCTTTTAATCCGACTAAGCCAAGGCAATAGTTTTTCGATCTTCCAGTCTACGGGCTCATCAGTAATTTCGATTGAAATTTCTTTGATTTTTACACCTTCGCCAAAAACCTTTTTTACGGTTTCAATCCGTAGCGCCGGAATATTCTTTCGGTAAAAATCTATTCTGGAAGGTTCTGAGACCCTCATAATTGAAAGAGGTTGAGAAAGCTTTGAAAAGAAAACAAAAGTCGGGTAATTAATTTCCTTAATGACTGCTTTTCCTTTAAGCCGGTTATAAAATTTAATACCACGGCGGGTTAAGGCACCTGCGTTTGGCGGCGGAAAAGCATCAAAAAACATATCCGCGATGTAATCCCCGCCGGTCAGCGCGAATAAAACGCCTCGCTTGCCTAAATCGACCGGTACTGCCTCCCCTCGCACTCGAACTGATGGAAGCATTTCGGGGGTAAGGCTTATACCACGGTGGACGCTCACCTCTCTTACAGCAGAGCCTTGCTTAATTCCCTCCGGCGTTTCCACGGCGACGGTCATTTTATACCGCCAAGTGCCCGAGGGAAATATCTGGCCCCATACAAGAGTTACAAAAAGAAAGAATAGAACCAGAATTACAATTTTTCTAAACAAAGGCTTAGAAATTGTCATTTTCTTTTCATTCACTTCGGCTACTCGATCCAACTTTATGGGCAGGCAATATGATCGATATCATTTAAAAATATGAAGCAACTCAAACCCGATCCTTCTTCGCCGCGCGGTCAATGACTCCATTTTTCGACAACAGGATGGCGAGCGGCCTTGTGCTTTCGAACTGCGACATGGTGATGACGAGAATTGCCAGCAGCGGAATGGCGAGGAACATGCCCGGCACGCCCCAGATCATCCCCCACATCGCCAGCGACAGGATGATGCAGATGGGGGAGAGGTTCATGGTATCGCCGAGCAGGCGCGGATCAAGAATATGGCCGATCAGCATCAGCGCGCCGCCGAGGGAGATGCCGACGGTGAAGAAGGTCTTGACGCCATCCGCATCAACCCCGAACTGCACGAGCGCCATAAGCGACGGCAGCGCAATGGCGGCGAAGGTGCCGACATAGGGGATGAAGTGCAGGAAGAAGGCCATCAGCGCCCAGAAGGCGGGGTAGTTGACGCCGACGATGCGCAGGATGAAGTAGGTCGCAACACCCGCCAGAAAGCTGACCAGCGTTTTCACCGCGATGTAGCGCTGGATTTTAATGTCGATGTTGGCGACGATGTGGCGGATTTTGGTTTCGAGGCTCGGATCCTCGATCATCTCGTCCAGCTTGCGGGCGAAGTAGCGCTGTTCGTACAGCAGGAAGCCCGTGAAGAACAGCACCTCCACCGTCTTGCCGGCGATGCCGGTGCAGAGCGCGGCGAAAGTCTTGATGATGCTGGCAAGGTCGAAGTGCTGCACGACTTCCTGCAGCGTCGGCACATGGTCGAGGCCGAGGAGGCTCAAGATTTTCGGCTTGATGGCTTCAAAATTTTCCTGATAGGTCGGCGCTTCCGCCGCGACTTTGGAGACGTTGTCGCGGATGAGTTCAAAAATCCCCCAGATGCCAAGCAGCAGGAAGGAGATGGCGAGCGCGAAGCAAAGGAATCGCGGCACGGTGATTCCGTAGCGGGAAAGGCTGCCGATACCTCTGGCAATGGCGTTAATGAGGTACCAGATGAACACCGCCATGACGAGCGGCACCATGATGCTGGCGGCGAGGTTCAGCACATAGACGGCCAAGAAGATAACAATAAATCCAAGGGCATAGCTGGAGGCTACTTCCGGTACGGCCGCGCGTTTTGGTTGAGTTGTCATCTTGGTGTGCCCCTGTTGGTTTCATCGCTTGGTTGACTTTAGAAGAAGAGACATTAGTGTCAATCATACAAAGCGATAGCCTTGCGGGAGAGACCAAGACGATACCCTTAGGCGCCGAAGGAGCAACCACCCCGGAAACTCTCAGGCAAAAGGACCGCAAGGCAGGGTGCATACTTCGCATCTGACGTAACTCTGGAAAGTGGCCCGGCCACGCCAAAGGAGCAAGTACCTGAAAAGGTGCGGAATCTCTAAGGTAAAGAAGACAGAGAGGGGCAAGTTCTGAACTTTTAAAAAGGAACCTGCCTTGGAACCAGCCGCCGCTTTATCGCAATCCGCGCTCAAGAAAACACCGTTATGGAACCTGCACATCCAGCATGGTGGCAAAATGGTGCCCTTCGCCGGCTATGACATGCCCGTACAATATAATGACATGGGCGTGCTGAAGGAGCATTTGCACACCCGCGAGCTGGCCGGCCTCTTCGATGTCTCGCACATGGGACAAGCGGTACTTAGCAGCCCGACGATGGACCCGGCGACCGCGCTTGAAAAAATCGTCCCCGGTGATATCCGCGGCCTCACCCCCGGCAAGATGCGCTACACGGTGCTGCTGAATGACGATGGCGGCATTCTTGATGACCTCATGGTCACGCGCTGGGATGAACATACCCTACTCCTCGTCGTGAACGCCGCCTGCAAGGAAGCGGACTTTGCTTTCATCCAGAAAAAAATCGGCGCGGTGACGCGCCTGCAGGAACTGCATGACCGCGCCCTCCTCGCCCTGCAGGGGCCGAAGGCGGAGCAGGTCGCGAGCGTTTTCTTCAGCCAAGCCCTCGACCTCAAATTCATGGAAGCGGCCAAAACGGAATATCAGGGCCACGAAATTTTCCTCTCCCGCTCCGGCTATACGGGCGAAGACGGCTATGAAATTTCCGTGCCGAACAGCATTGTCGAAGCCTTTGCGACGGAGCTGCTGCAGGAGCCGGAGGTCAAACTCATCGGCCTCGGCGCGCGGGACTCGCTGCGTCTTGAAGCGGGGCTTTGCCTGTACGGACATGACATCGACGAAAATTCATCACCGATTGACGCCAACCTGAAATGGACGATCCCGAAACGCCGGAGGGAGGAAGCGAATTTCCCCGGCGCTGCGAAAATTCTGAAGCAGCTGGAAGGCGGCACCTATATTCTGCGCGTCGGCATCAAGCCGGAGGGCAAAGCCCCCATCCGCGAGAAGACGGAGATTTATGCCGGCGATAAAAAAGTCGGCGTCATCACCTCCGGCGGTTTTGGCCCCACCTTCGGCGGCCCCGTCGCCATGGGCTACGTGAATAGCGAATACGCCAAGACCGGCACCAAATTAACGGCCCTGCTGCGTGGTGAACACCGCCCCGTGGAAGTCGCCGCACTGCCTTTCGTCAAGCACAACTACAAAAAAGATTGAGGGATTTAGACATGAGCAAGACCTACTTCAGCGAAGACCATGAATATGTGACCGTCGATAACGGCATCGGCACCGTCGGCATTTCCGACTATGCGCAAAAAGCGCTTGGCGACGTTGTCTACGTCGAACTGCCGAAAGTCGGCGCGAAACTGACCAAGGGCGCGCAGGCCGGCGTTGTTGAATCGGTGAAATCCGCATCGGAAGTTTACGCACCGGTGACGGGCGAAGTGACGGAAGTCAACGCGGCCTTGGCCGCCGACCCCGCCATGGTCAACAGCGACCCGATGGGCGCGGCCTGGTTCTACAAAGTCAAAGTCGCCAATGATTCCGAACTTTCAGCCCTGAAAGATGAAGGGGCTTACAATGACTACATTAAAGGACTTTAAGCGCATGACGACCCTGCAGGACCTTGAACAGCGCAACGACTTCATCCGCCGCCACATCGGCCCCGGCGAGGGCGACATTGCCGCCATGCTGCGCACGGTTGGTGCCTCCTCCCTCGACGACCTCATCGCCAAAACGGTGCCCGCAGCGATTCTCGAAAAATCAGCGCCCGTCACCGGCGACAGCATGACGGAGCATGAAGCTCTCGAAAAACTGTATGGCATGGCGAAGCAGAACAAATTGTTCCGCTCCCTTATCGGCACCGGCTACTACGATACGCTGACGCCGAACGTCATTCTGCGCAATGTGCTGCAGAACCCCGGCTGGTACACCGCCTATACGCCCTACCAGCCCGAAATTTCACAAGGCCGCCTTGAAGCGCTGATCAATTACCAGCAGATGGTGATGGATCTGACCGCCATGCCGCTCGCCAACGCCTCCATGCTCGATGAAGGCACGGCAGCTGCGGAAGCCATGACGCTGGCCAAACGCGTCAGCACCTCCACCAGCCACACTGTGCTGGTGAGCGATGAATGCCACCCGCAGACCATCGCCGTCATTGAAACCCGCGCCAAACCGCTGGGCATCGAGGTTATTATCGGCAAGGCGGAAGAGCTGGTCGAAAAAGACGGCTTCGCCATTATCCTGCAATACCCCGGCACCAGCGGCATGCTGCATGACTATGCAGCCCTCGCCAGCCAAGCCAAATCCAAAAACACCGTCGTCGCTGTTGCGACCGACCTTCTCGCCTTGACGCTGCTGAAGCCGCCCGGCGAATGGGGCGCGGATATTGTTTTCGGTTCCGCACAACGCTTTGGCGTGCCGCTCGGCTACGGCGGCCCGCATGCCGCTTTCTTTGCCGTGCAGGATGACTTCAAACGCTCGACCCCCGGCCGCATCGTCGGCGTCTCGGTCGATACCAAAGGCAAGCCTGCCTATCGCCTCGCCCTGCAAACGCGCGAACAGCATATCCGCCGTGAGAAAGCGACCAGCAACATCTGCACCGCGCAGGTGCTGCTGGCGAATATCGCCGGTTTCTATGCCGTCTATCATGGCCCCGAAGGTCTCAAAACCATCGCGACCCGTGTGCATCGCCTCACCGCCATCCTCGCCGCCGGCCTGAAAAACCTCGGCCTTACCGTCGAAAACGAATTCGCTTTCGATACGCTGACGGTCAATGCCGGCAACAAGGCGCAGGAGATTCTGACCCGCGCGCAAGCCGCCATGTTCAACCTGCGTGATCTCGGCAACGGTTCCATCGGTCTCTCGCTCGATGAAAAATCGACGCGCGAGGAAGTGGTGACGCTGTGGCAGATATTCTCCGGCAAAAGCGCCTTCGGCTTCAGCGTCGAAGCGCTTGATGCCGGCACGGCTGACCGCATCCCGGCCGCGCTTCGCCGCACGTCGGAATATCTCACGCACCCGACCTTCCATCTCTATCGCTCGGAAACGGAGATGCTGCGGTATTTGAGCCTGCTGGAGCGCAAAGACATCGCCCTTAACCGTTCCATGATCCCGCTCGGCTCCTGCACCATGAAGCTGAACGCCACCGTGGAAATGATCCCCGTCACCTGGCCGGAATTCGGCAACATGCATCCCTTCGCCCCGCTCGATCAGGCGGAAGGCTACCGGCTGATGCTGAAGGACCTTGAAGAAAAACTTTGCTCCCTCACCGGCTTTGCCGCTGTCACGCTGCAGCCGAACGCGGGATCGCAAGGCGAATATGCGGGGCTTCTCGTCATCCGCGCCTATCATGAAAGCCGCGGCGAGTCGCATCGCAATATCTGCCTCATCCCCGCTTCCGCCCATGGCACCAACCCCGCGACGGCCAGCATGGCCGGCATGGAAGTTGTCATCGTCGCCTGCGACGTGAACGGCAACGTTGACTTGGGCGACCTGAAAGCGAAGGCCGAGCAGCATAAAGACAAGCTTGGCGCGCTCATGGTCACCTACCCGTCGACGCACGGCGTGTTCGAGGAAGAGATCCGCGGCATCTGCAAGATCATCCACGACAACGGCGGACAGGTTTACATGGACGGCGCAAATTTCAACGCGCTGGTCGGTCTTGCCTGCCCCGGCAAGATCGGCGCCGATGTCATGCACATGAACCTGCATAAAACTTTCTGCATTCCGCACGGCGGCGGCGGCCCCGGCATGGGCCCCATCGGCGTCGGCGCGCATCTCGCCCCGTTCCTGCCCGGCCACCCGCTGCTCAACGGCGTCGGCGGTGAAAACGCCATAGGCCCCGTCTCGGCTGCGCCCTGGGGTTCGGCTTCCATTCTTCCCATCTCGTGGGTCTACATCTCGCTCATGGGGACGGAAGGACTGAAGAAGGCAACGCAGGTTGCCATTCTGAATGCCAACTACATCGCCAAACGCCTCGAAAAGCATTACACCACGCTCTACAAAGGCAAGAACGGCTATGTAGCGCATGAATGTATTCTGGATACGCGCGGCTTTAAAACCACGGCGCATATCAGCGTCGATGATATTGCCAAACGCCTGATGGACTTCGGCTTCCACGCGCCGACCATGTCCTTCCCCGTGCCCGGCACGCTCATGATCGAGCCGACGGAAAGTGAAAGCAAAGCGGAACTCGACCGCTTTATCGAGGCGCTGACCGTCATCCGCCAGGAAATCACGAAAGTGGAAAAAGGCGAATGGCCGCAGGCGAACAACCCGCTGCAAATGGCGCCGCATACGCTTGCGGACCTCACCGCGGACAATTGGAACCGCCCGTACAGCCGCCACGACGCGGCCTATCCGGCGCCGCACCTGATCGCGGACAAGTTCTGGCCCCCCGTCGGCCGCATCGACCACGCCGCCGGCGACCGCAACCTCGTCTGCAGCTGCCCGCCGCTGGAAAGCTATATGGAGGCGGCGGAGTAGCCTCGTTGCAAATTATTGCCTAACAGCTTTCATGGCGGTCATTGTAAAATGGCCGCCATGAAGTTTTTAAACGCCTTTTTCATTGCCCTTCTTTTCGCCGCCGCTCCAGCGCAGGCCGCGACCTATGGCGTCGAGCCGACGACGGTGCTTGACGAACCGGCGAAGCTGAACCCCGTGCCGGTGACGGAGCCGACGCTGCAGCAGGATGTGGCGGAGAAGATCGGCGATGTGAAGCAGCGTCACTTCATCACCTTCAATTCCGAGAATGACCTCTACGGCGGCGGCACCGACCAGAACTATACCAACGGGGCGCGCTTGAGTTACTTCGACCTTGGCGCAAAGCCGCCGAAGTTTTTTGACACCATCGACAAACTGGTGCCGACCTTCAGCATCAACAAGACGACGAGCATTTATTATACCCTCGGCCATAACCTCTACACGCCGAAGGATATTACGCGCGTCACGCAGGACCCTAAGGACCGGCCCTGGGCCGCCTTCCTCTATACCTCGGCGGGGCTTGTCTCCATCACCGACAACCATATTGACGAGCTGGAAGCAACCTTGGGGGTTATCGGCCCCGCCGCGCTTGGCAAGCAGGTGCAGAGCTTCGTGCATGAATATATCTCCGGCTCGCCGGAGCCGCGCGGCTGGGGCAACCAGCTGAAGAACGAGCCGGGATTGATGCTGAGCTGGGAGCGCCGGTTTCCGGAGCGTTACGGGTTTGACGCGATGGGCCTGTCATCGGGCGTGGAGCCGCACTTCGGCGTGACGCTTGGCAATATTTATACCTATGCCAATGCGGGCCTCGCCCTCCGCATCAGCCCGAAGGAAGGCCGCTGGCAGGATGACCCCGTGCGAGTGCGCCCCGCCATGCCCGGTACCGGTGCCTTTATCGTGCCGGAAAGCAAATTCGCCTGGCACCTTTTCGGCGGCGTTGAAGGCCGCGCGGTCGCCCGTAATATCTTCCTCGATGGCAATACTTTTGCGGATAGTTACAGCGTTGATAAAATCCCGTTCGTGGCGGATGCGACCGCAGGGCTTGCCCTGACCTACAGCAAGGTGCGCCTCAGCTATGCCGTCGTCTACCGCACCCGCGAGTTTACCGACCAGACCGACCCTTCCATTTTTGGCACTGTAACGCTCGGAATTCGTTATTAAATCAGATAGTTAAGTACTAATTTAAGTGGAACCTTGTTTGACAGGGCATTGAATATACCATAATATTCTGTCACACACCGTTACTGGCCAGAATTGCTTTTTCCGCGTAGAAAAAAGGCATGTCACAGAAAGACGACTTCAACTTTCCCGCCCGCCCTTTGAGCGCCGACGCCGAAGAGGCCCGCCAGCTTCTCCTCAACGCGCGCGCCGCGCTGTTCGAGATGAAGCGCGAGCTGGCGGAATCGAAAGCGCATATCAAGACCGTGATGAACTGGGACGGCGACATCAACGATGCCGCTGCGGTAACGAAAGCGAAAGCCGACTACACCAGCCGCCTCAAAACCCGCGTCATCGATAGTGCCGATACGGCCGAAGCGCAGGACCTGATGAAGCGCATGTACAGCCTCTACGAGCGCATGTTCCCCATCGCCGACGAGCGTGAAGATTTCGCGAAACTGCTGCGCGTGCTGCAGGACAACGGCGATAAAACCGCGCAGGCGGAAGGCGCGCCCTTCAAGCAGCAGTGGATTGTGGTGGAGGATGAAAAGGGAGAAATTGTCGCCGCGCGTTATATCTCCACCTTCAGCGCCGCGCGCGATGCGGAAGTGCAGGAAACCGTGCAGGGCACGCAGCACCTGACCTATAGTTTCGTCGATCCCAAGCACCGCTCCTTTGGTCTTGGCGACCACACCATGAAGGTGGCGGAAGACGAAGGCCGCAAGTTTATCGCCTCGACATTCGGGCCGGATGTAACGCCGAAGTCCATCAACCTCTACCAGTTCTGCGAACAGAACGCGCCGCTGCGCATGACGCCCGCGCAATTGCTGGAAGACACCTGCGGCGCCAAGACCGACCAGTTCTGGCGGCGCGATTACTACGAGAAAATGGGCTTCCGCGAGATTGACTATAGCTATACGCAAATCCCGCTGCGCCCGCGCGATGAAGGTGGGGAGGCTGTCGACTTCCTCGACCTGCTCGTCCGCGCCCGCCCCGGCAGCCTGCCGCCGGAAAGCAACGACAATAAAAAAGAATTCTCCAGCCTGCCGGCCAAAGTGGTTTCCTTCCACGTCTACAACACCGCCAAGCGCTCCTTCGCCGCCGGGCAGTATGATGTGGATTCCGATGCCGACTGGGTGAAACAGGCGCAGGACCTGAACGGCAAAGACCAGCTCATCATTCGCCCCCGCCTCGACTTCAACACCATGAAGTCGACGGTCTGGAACAGCATCGAGCGGCAGATACAGGCCCCCGCCTTCAGCAAGGCGGATTTCGAGAACGGCAAGATCGGCGCGCTTTATAATCTGAAGCAGATTCCGCCCTACACGGCGCCGACGCCGGATGCGAAAATCATCCCGCTCAAAAATTCAAAATAGAGTTATGATTAAGGACGCGGCTGCGGCCCTTGCGGCTTCGGGGCCGGAACGGCTTCCAGCTTTTTCGCGGCGTCTTTTTTATTCACCGCATCAAAGTCGATGCGCGCGCTTTTGGGGTTGATCCATTTGCGCACATCCTCGCGGAAGCCCTGCCACAGGCCGGACTGCACGGCTTTGCGGATGCTGCGTAGCCCGCTGTTGCGGTCGCCGCCCTCTTCCATGCCGCTGCCAAAGCAGATCGCCGCGCCGGACAGCGCCCCGCCCGCCATCACGCCCGCCAGGCCCATGGCTGTTGCCGTCACGGGGTTGAACACGGCCACCGCCGCCAGCGTCACGCTGACCAGCGCACCGACGTATCCTAAATTCTCGACCAGATTGCCGACGGACAGCGCTGCCGCGCCGGCGAAATACTTTTTGTCATCCGCGTTGAAGCGCTTGCCCGGCAGAAAGCGCTGCGCCCAACCATTCATGCGCGTTTCCGCAAACGCGACGCCCGCTTCGTAAATTTCCTGGAACATGCAGCACCTATCCGTTGATGATATCTGTTTCTAGCAATAAAACTGGATTATGTCAATTTTATCGCCTCCCGAATTTATGCTGTAAATACAGAAAGATATAAAATTCCACGGCGAAAATTTGTCAAATAGTACCCCACCCGCTATGCTCAAAGGCACCAGTTAAGACAAATAGAGGAATCAAATGCCCGCCAGCGGACTACTGACACTGCTCGACGATATCGCCACGATGTCGAAGGTTGCAGCCAGCAAGACAGTGGGCATTTCGGGTGACGACCTCGCCGTCAACTCGCAGGCACTGTCCGGCGTCGACCCCAAGCGGGAGCTGCCGATTGTCTGGGAAGTGGCCAAGGGGTCGCTCAAGAACAAGGCGATGCTGATCCCCGCCGCGCTGGGCCTCAGCCTTGCGGCGCCATGGGCAATTACGCCGCTACTGACAATGGGCGGCATCTACCTGTGCTACGAGGGTATCGAAAAAGTTCTCCACCGCAACCACGGCAATATCGGCGTCGATGAAAAGCCGAAGGGCACGCCGGCCGAGATTGAGCGCGGCAAAATCAAAAGCGCCATCCGCACCGATTTAATTTTATCGGCGGAAATCGTTGTCGTCACCCTCGGCGCGGTCGCGGCCTCTCCCTTCATTACGCAGGTCGCGGTTTTGGGCGGCATCGGCCTTGGCATGACGGCAGGCATTTACGGCCTTGTGGGCGGGCTTTTGCGCCTTGACGATCTTGGCGCATCGATGATGAAAAAACAGGGCGACAGCGCCTTCAGCAAATCCATCCGCAGCCTCGGGCGCGGGCTTGTCAAATCGGTGCCGCCGCTGATGAAAGGAATTTCGGTTCTTGGCACCGGTGCGATGTTTATGGTTGGCGGCGGGCTGATGCTGCATGGCATTCCAGCGGCGGCGCATGGTCTTCAGCACCTCGCCCACACCATTTCATCAACGCCGGCGGTGGCCGATATGATTGAGATGGCGGTTGCGACCGTTGCCGGCGCGGCGGCGGGGCTTGCCGCCATGCCTGTCATCGAGCACATCGGCAAGCCGCTGGCAAATCTTGTGACCGCTGCGAAAAAGCTGTTCAAGACAAAGCCCGCCAAAACCGCCAACGACAATGGCGCCGTGATCGCCGCACCAGAAACACCGGGCAGCGCGCTGAAAAACGTGACGCCGCTGCGGCAGTCCATGGCTGCCGCGCTGAAAACGCCGGAAACACAGCCGGATGCGGCCACCGCCCAAAAGCGGCCGGCGCCAAAACCCTGACGCTTCCAAAGCACAGCGGAATCCGCTACGCTCCCTTTTAAAATTACAAAGGTATTTACACCATGGCCGCCGGCGGCTTGCTTGCCCTACTTGACGATATCACTGCCCTTCTCGACGACATCGCTGTCATGACCAAAGTCGCGGCGGTGAAGACCGCCGGCATCACCGGCGACGATCTGGCCGTCAACGCAGAAGCCATGCTGGGCATTGACCCGAAGCGCGAGCTGCCCATCGTCTGGCGCGTTGCCAAAGGCTCCTTCCGCAACAAGCTGATCCTGATCCCCGCCGCCCTTGCCCTGAGCGCTGTCGCCGAATGGCTGATCACGCCGCTCTTGATGATTGGCGGCACCTACCTTTGCTTTGAAGCCGCCGAAAAAATCATCCACGCACTGCATGCGGATAAAGACGACAAAAAGCACCTTAAAGAAATCCGCACCGCCGCCGCAAAAAGCGCCGAGGAGCTGCTGGCCGCTGAAAAACAGAAAATCGGCCAGGCGGTAAAAACCGACTTCATCCTCTCCGGCGAAATCGTCGCCGTTACGCTTGCCGCCGTGCGCGATTCCGACTTTGCTGTGCAGGCTGCCGTTCTCTGCGCCATCGGCATTGGCATGACCGTCGGCGTCTACGGCCTTGTCGCCGCCATCGTCAAGCTGGACGACCTTGGCATGCACCTTGCCAAAAGTACGAAAAAATCCATCGCCGCCACGGGCCGCGCCATTCTGCGCGGTGCCCCTTGGCTCATGAAAACCCTTTCCGTCGTCGGCACCGCCGCCATGTTCATGGTCGGCGGCGGCATCGTCGCGCATGGCGTACATGCGGTTGACGCCCTGCTGCCAGCGCATGGCTTCGCCCGCTTCCTTGCCACCGTCGCCCTCGGCGCCGTCATCGGCTTTATCGCCGTGCCGGTGTGGAAGCTGGTGGAAAAGCCGGTGGGGAAAATAATAGCGGCGGCCAAGCGTATGAAAAAAGCTTAAGATGATGTCACTGCGGTTTATTATTTTTGGATTTATCATATTTTATCTTCCCACCCAAAGCCTTGCCGACGAAGCCTTTCGGCTGAATGATTTGAAGGGCGTTTATAAGCAGCAACACGAGAATGGGGACGTTAGTGGAAGTCGGTATGTAAGTGTCGACGAATTGACGATTCTTCCCCTCACCAAGAATACAGCTTACTTTCATACGCAACTCTGGTTCTTTAACGGCCATCAATGCGAGCTGAGCGGGATTGCAGACGCCAAAGACGATGCGCTGACGTATTCCCGTTTCAAAAACGAAGATGGTAATTATTGCACTTTCCGGATTAGGGTCTCGGATAAAACATTGTCGTTCGAGGATGATGACGGCGCCTGCCGTTCCGACACTTGCGGTACACGCGGCGGATATGGAAGCACAGTTTTTTCGAGAAAGCAGCGCACTAACAATATAGACAAGTACAAAATCTTACACAGTGATGAATACAAAGTCGCCTTTGCAGAGCATCAGGCAATCCTTGGCCACAACGAACTTCCCGCGGAACAACAAACGCACGAATGGTATCGGCAAGCAAGCGATCTCGCTTATTTGAAGTCGCTTTCGCCAACTGACCCTTCATACAATCCAGCCGAAGTCGGCCGCCATTATTTACATGGCGAAGGCGTTGCTAAAAATACGGATGAAGCGCGCAAATGGTTCTTGAAAGCAGCCGCATTAAATGACGCGGAAGCCCAGTATCGATTAGGTCTGATGTACGAAGTGGGTCTTGGCGTCAAGCAAGACTACGCTGAAGCCATGAAATGGTACCTTATCGCCGCGAAGGGGAATCACGGGCTGGCGCAAGGCGCACTGGGGAGAATTCTTTATTTAGGTCTTGCCGGTAAACCGGATGATCAGGAGGCTTATTTCTGGCTCACCGTTTCCGACTCGAAAGCGGACTTGAGTGATAACACCCCCCTTCCAAACATTACAGCCGAGCAAAGAGCGAAGCTTAATGCCCGCGTTCTCGCGTGGAGAGCGCGCACCTCAAAGCATAGAGCTAGATAGACCGCAACGCTACTTCCCAAACCCCGGAAACTTGAACTTCCTGTTCTGCTTCTTGCGCTCGGCTTCGCGCTTGCTGCGGGCGGCGACGTCGTGGAAGGCTCGGCCGGGTCTTGCGCGCCAGACGATTTTGTAGCGCTCCCGCAAATCTTCCGCCTTGCGCAACATGTCGCGCGCCATCATGGTGCGGGCCATGGGGTCGACGTTCATCATGGTGGAGGTCGAGAGGACGAGGAAAGCGGCCGGCGGGAATATCAGCGTGACAGCAGCGGTCGCAAGGGTGCCTGCGCCCCAGGTAAGGGCGAATTTTTTGGTGTTATCTTTTTCGATCGTCTTTAATTCTTTGATCAGGTGATTGAGCGCGGTCATGTCTTCGCGCATCTGCTTGATCGTCATGTTCTTGAAATCGGGGTAGTCGGCATCGCCCATTTCAGGGGTGCGGTTGGACATGGTCTTCTCCCCTTTCCGGGCTATATCGCTGGCTGTGGATTTGAGGGAATCATAAGGCTCCCTTCCGTCATTGGCAACGGGGCGGCTTCATGTTATGGCAAGGGGCGCTTTGTACCGTGAAAATGCTGCCCAAACTTAAGTTTGGGCGTAGTTTTCTAGCGTTGACGGGGGGCCGCCGCATGGGGCATTGTGCGGTTGAATTCGCCTTCCCTTTTCGCCGTCATTTATAAGGAACGCCAATGTCCCAAGCCTCCGCCGCCAAAAAACAAAGCCCCGATGCCGCCACGCACAACGAGCTGGCGAACGCCCTGCGCGCCCTTGCCATGGATGCCGTGCAGAAGGCCAATTCGGGCCACCCCGGCATGCCGATGGGCATGGCCGATGTGGCGACGGTGCTGTTCACCCAGTTCATGAAATACGACCCCAGCAACCCCACCTGGCCGGACCGCGACCGTTTCATCTTGTCCGCCGGCCACGGCTCCATGCTGCTCTACGCCCTCAACTACCTGACGGGTTACGAGAAGATGACACTGGAGCAGCTGAAGAATTTCCGCCAGCTGCACAGCATTACCCCCGGCCACCCGGAAGTGATGCCTGAAGCGGGCATTGAAACCACCACCGGCCCGCTCGGACAAGGCATTTCCAACGCCGTCGGTTTCGCGCTGGCAGAGCGCATGATGAACGCGCGCTTCGGCAATGACATTGCCAGCCACTATACCTATGTCATCGCCTCGGACGGCGACCTGATGGAAGGCATCTCGCACGAAGCCTGCTCGCTCGCGGGGCACCTGGGCCTTGGCAAGCTGATTGTCCTCTACGATGACAATGAAATTTCTATCGACGGCCCGACCTCGCTTTCCTTCACTGACAATACCTCGATGCGCTTTGAGTCCTACGGCTGGGAAACCTTTACCGTTGACGGCCATGATGCAGGCCAGATTGCGAAAGCGATTGCCGCCGCGCAAATCAACACCGGCAAGCCGTCGCTGATTTGCTGCAAAACCAAAATCGGCTATGGCGCGCCGACGAAACAGGGTTCTTCCTCCTCCCACGGTTCGCCGCTAGGGGATGAAGAGATTGCGGGCGCACGCAAAAACCTTGGCTGGTCGCATGCGCCGTTTGAAATTCCCGAAAACTTGCTGAACAGCTGGCGCGCCGCTGGCGCGGAAAGCCAAACTGAGCGTAAAAACTGGCAGGTGCGCTATGACGCCCTGACCGGCGAGAAGCGCCAGAGCTACGACCGTATGCAAAAAGGCGATGTGACGGCGGTTGTCGACCCCATCATCGCCGCCTTCAAAACCAAGGCCGTTGCCGAAGCGCCGAAAATCGCAACGCGCACCGCCTCTGCAAAAGTGCTCGAAGTCCTCGTGCCTGCGCTGCCTGAAATGATTGGCGGTTCGGCGGACCTCACAGGCTCCAACCTCACGCTCGTCAAATCGATGGGCAAGGTTTCGAAGTCCGATTATTCGGGCAGCTACGTGTACTGGGGCGTGCGCGAGCACGGCATGGCTGCAGCCATGAACGGCATAGCGCTGCATAAGGGTTTCATTCCCTACGGCGGCACCTTCCTGACCTTTACCGATTACTGCCGCCCCTCCATCCGCCTGTCGGGCCTCATGAAACAGCGCGTGATTTACGTCATGACGCATGACTCGATCGGCCTTGGCGAAGACGGCCCGACCCACCAGCCGGTGGAGCATCTGGCGGCGCTGCGCTGCATGATCAACGTGCTGACGCTTCGCCCCTGCGACGTGATTGAAACGGCGGAAGCCTGGCAGATCGCGCTTGAGCATACGACCGGCCCGTCCGTCCTCGTGCTGACGCGCCAGAACCTGCCGCTGGTGCGCAAAGAAGGCGCGGCTGAAAACCTGTCCAAAAAAGGCGCCTACATTCTTTCCGAAGCCTCGGGCAAGCCGACCGTGACCATCTGGGCGACGGGCTCCGAGGTTGAAATCGCGCTTGAAGCACAGAAGAAGCTGGAAGCGGATAAAATTTCGACCCGCGTCGTCACCGCGCCCTGCCTCGAGCTGTTCAAGCAGCAGGACGAAGCCTATAAGGCAACGCTGCTCGGCCAGTCGAAAGTCACCGTGGCGGTGGAAGCGGCGCTCCGCTTCGGCTGGGATTCCATCATCGGCCAGGACGGCATCTTCGTCGGCATGACCGGCTTCGGCGAAAGCGCGCCCTACCAGGAACTCTACAAGCACTTCGGCATCACGGCGGAAAACGTCGTGGAACAAGTGAAGAAAAGAGTTTGATAGCTTTCGAGGATGGCCAAAAAGGCAAAGCTCCCGCAACTGAAGGCGCCTTATCTTAAAAAGATTTGGCTCGACCCTGAAAAGGCCGAGGGTGAAGAAGGATATCCCTTAAATATCCCCTCCATTCGCGCAGCGCCTTTTGAAATTGAGTTCACGCATAATATCACCATTCTGGTCGGCCAGAACGGCAGCGGCAAATCCACGATTATCGAGGCAATTGCCGCATTATGCGGATTTGGCGGCTATGGCGGCAACAAGAACTACATGGCTGGCGACGCCGGGCAAGAAAAGTTTAGCCGGTTTCTGAAAGCGGCATGGCTGCCAAAAGTCACGGAAGGCTTTTATACCCGCGCCGAGACGATCCATGCGCTCGTCAAGCAGATGGATATGTACAACGTCGAAGTTGGCGGAGGCATGAGCAGCGCAGAAGACTATGCCGACAGGGAGTTTCAGGAACTGTCGCATGGCGAGGGATATTCAGCCCTCTTTCGTAACAAAATCCGCGATTACGGCATATATATCATGGACGAGCCGGAGGCTGCACTATCTCCAAAAAAGCAGATGGACTTCGTTAAGCTACTTCACGAAAAGCAAAAGACGGGTCGAAATCAATTCATCATCGCGACCCATTCGCCTTTCATCATGGCTTATCCTGACGCTTGCGTGCTGCACTTGACGAATAAAGGCATAGTTGAAAAGCCATACAAGCAAACGGAAAATTTTCAGATACTGCAGGAGTTTTATTATAATCCCGGCGGTTTCATGAGAAACCTGTTGGAAAATAAGACACAGGAAGAAGATTAAGACAGCAAATTCAGCGGCTTATTTTCGCGCCATTTTTGCAGTATTTACGCTCGAAATATGAAAGTGTCCGTGCCATTATACGGACGATAACAAAAGGTAAAAGTAGGGAGAATACAAATGACAGTTAAAATTGCCATCAACGGCTTCGGCCGCATCGGCCGCCTTGTGCTGCGCTCCATCATGGAGAGCGGCCGCAATGACGTTACCGTCGTCGGCATTAACGACCTTGCGACCTCGGAAGCCAATGCCCATCTGCTGAAATACGATTCAGTGCACGGCCGCTTCAAGGGCGACGTGAAAGCCTCCGGCGACAAGCTGATCGTCAACGGCCATGAAATCCGCATGACGGCCATCAAAGACCCGACGCAGCTGCCGTGGAAAGACCTTGGCGTTGACATCACCATGGAATGCACCGGCATCTTCACCAAAAAAGAAGACGCGATGAAGCACATCGCGGCCGGCGCGAAAAAGGTCCTCATCTCCTCCCCCGCGACGGACGAAGACATTACGGTCGTCTACGGCGTCAACCATGACAAGCTGCAGGCGGCGCATGTCGTCGTCTCCAACGCTTCCTGCACGACGAACTGCCTTGCGCCCGTCGCCTTTGTGCTGAACAAAGCGGTCGGCATCAAGCACGGCTTCATGACGACGATCCACAGCTACACCGGCGACCAGAACACCGTCGACACGATGCACAAGGACCTGCACCGCGCCAGAGCTGCCGCCGTCAACATCATCCCGACCTCGACGGGCGCTGCGAAGGCCGTCGGCCTCGTGCTGCCGGAGCTGAAGGGCAAGCTGGACGGCACCTCGCTCCGCGTGCCGACGCCGAACGTTTCCGTCGTCGACTTCAAGTTCACCGCCAACCGCCCGACCACGGTCGAGGAAGTGAACCAGGCGATCATCGATGCCTCGACCAACGGCCCGCTGAAAGGCATCCTCGGCACTTACACCGAGCCGCTCGTGTCGACCGACTTCAACGGCGACCCCCGCTCCAGCATCTTCGCGCTGAAAGAAACCAAGGTCATCGACGGCACCTTCGTGCGCGTCATGAGCTGGTACGACAACGAGTGGGGCTTCTCCAA
>CBIHNF010000004.1:0-195634 GCA_966211335.1 uncultured Alphaproteobacteria bacterium | reverse complement strand
GAATATTGAGAGGCGCCGTCCCTAGTACGAGAGGACCGGGATGGACGTACCTCTGGTAGACCTGTTGTCACGCCAGTGGCATAGCAGGATAGCTACGTACGGACAGGATAAACGCTGAAAGCATCTAAGCGTGAAACCTTCCTCAAAACAAGTATTCCCTGAGAGTCGTCGTAGACTACGACGTTGATAGGCCAGGTGTATAAGGACAGTGATGTCTTTAGCTGACTGGTACTAATAGCTCGATCGGCTTGAATTTATTATCACGTGTAGTGATAAAGCCGCATGAAGTGATCTCAGAACTTTGAAATCAAAGTTGCTAAATATACGGTAATTATTACGGATGTCGACATAAGTTTGTGAGTTTGGATGACCTGGTGGTCAGAGAGAGGATGAAACACCCGATCCCTTTCCGAACTCGGACGTGAAAAGCCTCATCGCCAATGGTACTGTGTCTTAAGACCCGGGAGAGTAGGACGCTGCCAGGTCTTCCAAACTCACAAACAGCTATGTCGACTATCGTTAACCTATTCACAATGACCAATTAAAACAGCCGGCTTTCATAGCCGGCTTTTTTAATGGCCTCCAGCCTTGATCTTTCACCTCGCGTGATGTATCTAAGTCTGGCATTCGATTGACGCGGGGTGGAGCAGCCCGGTAGCTCGTCAGGCTCATAACCTGAAGGCCGCAGGTTCAAATCCTGCCCCCGCAACCAATCTTTCAATGAGTTAGCAACTCTTCTTTAAGCATCTTAATGTCATAATGAGTTACCCAGTACTTACCCAGTATTGGCCGTAACTCCTTACATGGAGATGATTCTATGGAGAGAGAAACTCACGATATTCTTGGTGGTCGCGCCTATGTCTTTAAACGCGACGACAGCAAGTATTGGTACGCCGCCGCATTCGTTAACGGCCAGAACCACAGACACAGCACCAAACTCACAGAACTAAAGCCAGCCATCCACGACGCCGAGGAATGGTATCTGGATTTGCGAGGTAAGATCTCCGTTGGTGCTTTAAGCCCCACCGGTGAAGCCATCGTTGAGCCGACCTTCCGCGAGGAGGCCCAGCGGTTTCTCATGGAGTACACCCGCCTGACCGAAGGCCAGCGCAGCCCTAGGTGGGTAAGGGGGCATGAAATCCGCCTTCGTGTTCACCTGCTCCCGTTCTTGGGCGATCTTCCCATTTCAAAAGTTAACTCCGCAAAAATTCAGGAATATCGCGTCATGCGTATGACGCCCCGCGAAACGAAAAATCCTCATGCCCTTGATAACCGGAAAACGCAGCAGAGGGTCCCGGCCGAGAAGACTTTGCATAATGAGATTGTCACGCTTCGACTGGTTCTTAAAAACGCGCAGCGCCATCGTTCGATTGAATCGCTACCCGATCTATCAAAGCCCTTCCGCAGGAATGGCAAAGTCTCTCATCGTCCTTGGTTTAGCCCTGCTGAATATAAGCAGCTCTATACCGCCACGCGTAACTATGCCGATAAGGCTCTGCCCCATGTGACTTGGAGCGCTGAACAGCTGCATGACTATGTGCTGTTCATGGCGAATACCGGCCTTCGGCCTGATGAAGCCAAGAACCTACAGCATCGAGACATTGAAATCGTTCTCGATGAAGATACCAATGAAACCATTCTTGTTATCGAGGTGAGGGGGAAGCGCGGGACCGGCTATTGCAAAAGTACGGCTAACGCCGTGAGGCCTTACGAGAGGCTGCTAGCTCGTAAAAAGCCCGCGACGCTCATAGAGCCGGGCAAGCCGGAATATCCGCAGCCAACCGATCCGGTATTCCCTACAAGTTACGTCAAAATTCTTTCCAATTTGCTTGAACGTGAAAATCTAAAATATGACCGGGACGATAATAAGCGCACGGCCTACAGCCTTCGTCATACCTATATCTGCCTTCGTCTCATGGAAGGCGCTGATGTTTACCAGCTGGCGAAGAACTGCCGAACCAGCGTTGATATGATCGAGCAACACTATGCTGCACATATCAAAAACATGCTGGATGCTGGTCTCATCAACGTTCGCAGAATACGAAAGCCTAAAAACCCTGTTCTTCCCGATGAAGAGCAATAGGATTTGAAAAGGACAGGGGGCAGATGCCCACTGTCAAATCCTGCTTAAGGAGAAGTTCAGCTTCTCCCCACAGCGAAGGCTTGCCCGTAGCACTATCGACGGCGTTCAGCGCCGGAAAATTTCTTGAAAAAGGAAAATCTATGCTCTAGCATCCTTCTTGGAATCGGAAGTTGCCTTGGCTGAGAATGACCAAAAAGACGATAACTTTTCACTACACGTTAGCAATCCTTTGTAACCGCTGGCATCGTAGTTATTTAAGCATTCTCTAATTACAAAATTAAGCCCAGCTTTTATGGAGGTTGCATATGCAATCAGACATCACAAAAGCTTGCGCCGATTATTTGCGCTTGTCTCTTTATACTGATAAAGAAATTGGCTCATCCCATGCTCATGAGCTAGTCGCTGCCTTTTTTGCCTATTCAAGCAAGGCCGCGCTACTCGCCGATACAACCTTCCCCATTGAAAGACTGGAGAAGTCCAAGGTGCTCATTCCTGACGTAGAGCGCATGTCGCAAAGGATGGAAGAGCTGAAAGGGCTAAATCTGCCGCTTCCAGATGCGGAAACAATGGCCATCCAGTTGACGCATTATTTGGAGGATGAGGATTATTTTTGGGGAGACGCTTGGATCGCGGAATCCTTTGAAAATTATTTCCTGAACAAATTTCTTGCGGACTACACCTTAGTAATTCAAAGCGAACTAACCACCATACTTCCTGGAGCTATCGACGCGGTAGACCTAATGCAATACGACGATTTTCAGCAGGCTTTTGAGGGTGACTACTTTGTCGTCAAGATTATTGTAGATTTATCGCACCCATCAATTTCCAATACGTTGCTCCGGGGTGAGGATTTGAAAGTTTGCATTGAAATCAAATTCAAGCGGGTTGCTGGCAAGGCGGCGTTTATGTCGCCTGAACTGTCTGTCGCGCAATTTAGCCCCGATCTATTGGAGGCCTAAAATGTATGTCTTAACGACGGAGATTTGGCCCTTGGGAAATTACAAGGCCAAGAGGTCTATTCTTCAAATTATTGGTTATAACACTCAGCGAGAAACGCCGGAGGGTTTGATTTGGTATGAGAATATTGTGTCAGAAGATTCAAATGGCGAAGTAAACAGCACGGAAGAAATAAGAAAAGCTTTTGAAGACTGGAAGCTCGATTCCCTAAAGGGTGTTTCGATAAATGTTCTTCATGACAGGAAGGATGGAATGGCTATTCTTATAACAAAAATTTTAGCGGAATATGCTTTTAAGTCTGCCTTTAAATATGAGAAAGGTGTTTAGCACTGTTACTTCCGATTGATGGTTTTCGCTATTCTGTTGCGGGAGGCAGGGGACACGCCAGCTTCAATGGCAAACTTTTCCCAGTCAGCAAGCGAGGAAGATACCTGTTCGATAATGTCTTCTGTCTTTTTGATGTCGAATTCTTTTGCAAGACGGCGGAGATGATCTACTGCAGGCGCTTTACCTTCACCCATTACCGTTGTGCTGTGCTCACCCGCTGGGCCGGACGAAAAAATTAAGTCATAGGCAGGCGCGGCCTGCCAAGTGCCGTCGGGCTGCATAAGGAAAGAGAAGTTTTTGCCGTGATCGTCGCGGTTATGCGCCAGCACGTTGAATACCGCGAGACGGAATAGCGCTTCTACCTCGGGCATGGATTTTGTCAAAGCCATGCCAGCTTTGAGTATGTTCTTGTAGTCGAGAGAGGGTAGGCGGTGATCGGCATGAAGGAGACCGCTTACTGTATGCACATGAAGGCGCTTATTTCCGTCACGGTCAAAACGCTTGACGCCAAAATAACCTGCGCCCTTTTTTGCCGGAAACAAGTATGTTTCCGGCATATTTATTCCAGCTTTCTTCGCGATGAGGCTATAGGCATATTCTATTGCGCCGCTATCCTCGGGATCATTGCTGGACGTGAATTTTACAAGCCAATGTTCGTAATCTTTTGGCAGCTCATCCGTGCCATGAATAACGCCCTTCATGTCTTTTTGGACACCCACCATGACTTTCGGGCGCGCGCCTTGGGAAGAGCCATTGAGGGATAACAATTCTTCAAAAACTGCTTTGGAATTGCCGTCCAGAACTTCGCGGCTTTCTTGTGCCAGACGGTCGAGGTTTAATGCCTCGGAAGAATGTTCTTCTGTTCCGTAATCCGGCTCATAGGCGAGTGCGCCCATGCCTTTATGGCCGACACAGGCAAGGCGGTCGAGAACGGTGAGGCTATCATGATGAATGCCGAGTGTGGTCATATGCCTGTCCAGCAGCAGCATGCCCCATCCATCGGGCAGGGAGTCATTAAAAACGCCAAAAAGCCCGTCGAAAATTTTGGGGTCGCCCCGGACCACGCCAGGTTTTAAAGGCAGGTGAAACGGGGATAACTGAATGCCGCTGCTGAGAAATGACGAGTCATATTGAAACCAGACTTGGCGCTCCCGGAGCGCGAGTTTACCGACGGGCAGTTGTTTGCCGTCATTGGACAGCAAAACATTGAGGGAGTTGGTGGGGGTGAAATTCATTTTACCCGGCCCCGCTGCGGTAGAGTGGGAACATCAATGATCTGATCGATAGACTCAGGAGCACCTGATTCCTGACTGAATGGATTGTCGAAATCTTTAGTCGCATCGAGATCGAGAGCTATTTTTAATAGAGAGTCGATTGAGATATGGCCTGTTTTCTCAAATCGTTTAACCGTACCTGCCGATATGCCCGCGCGACGGGCTACACCTTCTTGGCTTAAGTTAAAGGTAAGCCGACACTTTTTGGCGCGTTGCGCCAAATCTAGCCTAATCTCCTGTGGCGTTTTCAAAATAAAAGACAATTTATTGCCTCTAATTTAACGATTTACTATATAAAGTATAACATATTATACGTTAATATTCCAGCCAAAAGTAGGGCCAGAACATCGCCATGAAATCGTTGAGAATTGTTAAGGGGTGCGCCAGAAGCGCACCCCTTTTTAATTGGGTCTAGAACTTCGGTCTCAGCTGACGGTGGCGAGCGATTGAGGATTGGATGTTTTGCAGCGTGACCATTGTCAGCGGCCAGTCCTGAAGGTCATGGCACTTGCTGTTGAGATCATTGAGAACCGCGCAGTATTTGAAGCGCAGCTCCGGCTCGGAGAGGTGTTCAAGTTCTGATTGGGTGATGAGCTGGGTCATATTTTTTCTCCTCGTTTTCTGGCCGCGAACCATCACGGCCTTCATGACGAAGACAAGGCAGGGCGTATCGACACAGCCGCACTCGCTCGAAACGAAGTGGAGAAGCCGTCAGGCTTGCGGCGGCCGTGGCGAACCCCTGCAAGGTCGAGGATGAAGAGACGTATGGTTTTGAGGCCATCGGGAGAAATGACCCAAGTCTAAAATTCCAGTTCCTGAATACTGAAAAGAGTTGGGCGAACGCGCTTTACGCGCCGAGGCTCTATGGGCTCCGCGCACTATGCCAGCTGGAGTAGCTGTCATAGCCCATGCGGGTGACGATCCCTTTCGCAGGGAAAAGGGGCATTCGGGAAAAGAGTCATAATTAAGAGGGTTGCTAAGGGCTGTTGCCCTCGCGCCCTCAAGGGTCTTCGATAAACGGAAAAAGCCGTATCCCCATGCTTCCGCGCCCCGCCAGCTGCGCTGGGCTAAGTGGGGGCTTGTGCAGCATGGGTGATACCCCTCGGCCTTTCCCGCCCTTGCGGTTGCTACCCCATCCTCGCCGGAGGGCAGAAGTGCATATGCGAGACGCAAAGCACTTTTAACCCAAGGAAGAGGATAGAGAAATGACCCAAGCGCAAACCCACAATCTGGAATGGAACGGCATCACTTTGGAAATCGAAGTGGAGGCCGACCGGCTTTCAACACGCATCACAGGCGAAGACTACGCGACGATTAAAGTGAGAAGCCTCCAGCCGCTTCATGCGGCATTGCCTTTGGCAGAGCGCGGTTTTTACCGCGATAGCGTTGCAGCCGCGACACTTCGCGCTGCTGGCGGCGCAGTCGCCTATATCGACGTAATGCTGGCAGCAGCGTAAGGGAGGGAAAAATCATGACCGACCTTAAGAAAGACATTTACACACGCGTAACGGACCGCATCATTGCCGACCTGGAGAAAGGAGTCCGCACCTGGCTAAAGCCTTGGAGCGTGAGTCATACGGCGGGGAAAATTTCCAGACCTTTGCGGCACAATGGAACACCCTACAGAGGGATGAATATTCTGCTGCTTTGGGGCGAAGCGATGGAGAAAGGCTATACCGCGCCCATCTGGATGACCTTTAAGCAGGCGCAGGAGCTCGGCGGCAACGTCAGGAAAGGCGAGAAATCATCGCTTGTGGTTTACGCCAATACCCTGACACGTACCGAGACGAACGAGCAAGGCGAAGACACGGAGAAGGCGATACTCTTCATGAAAGGATATAACGTCTTTAACGTCGAGCAGGTTGAGAACCTCCCGGCCCATTATTACGCGCAGCCGGTGCAACCGCTTTCAATAGCGGAGCGTATCGAGAAAGCCGACAGTTTCATGAAGGCAACAGGGGCCGTTATTGGCCACGGCGGAAACCGCGCCTTTTACGCACCGGGGCGGGATATTATCCAGCTGCCGCCGTTTGAAGCCTTCAAGGACAAAGAAAGCTATTACGCGACCGCCTTGCATGAACTGACGCACTGGACGAGCCACAAGACCCGCCTTGACCGCAGTTTTGACGCCAAGCGTTTTGGCGATAATGGTTATGCGCGGGAGGAACTGGTCGCAGAACTTGGCGCAGCTTTCTTAAGCGCAGATTTAGGCATCACACCGGAAATTCGGGAAGACCATGCGGAATATATCGACCAATGGCTAAAGGCCTTGAAGGAGGACAAACGCGCCATATTCAGCGCGGCGGCACATGCCCAACGCGCCGCTGACTTCCTGAATGACATGCAGGGGAGGGCGGAAAGCGCGGCGGCATAGCCGCAACAGACAAAGGCGCTGCCGGTAACGGCAGCGCCTTTGAATTATTATTTTTCGTTGTTTTAAAGGAAGAGCCTGTAATCGGTTTCCAGCACTTCAGCAAGACGCTTCGCCAGAGCTTTACCGATAGGCCGTTTACCATGCTCCATTTCAGAAAGATGGTGCTGGTGAATTTCCAGCTTTGCCGCCAATTCTTTTTGAGTAAGTGCGGCTTTATTTCTTGCGCCGCGCAACATCGCGGCCGGGCGCAATACATCGTCTGCCAATTCAGGAAGTACCTGATCGGCAGGAATGGTTTTTTCCGTTTTCGTTTCTTTAAGCTGAGCGGAAACAAAAGCTTCAGCTTTCCGCGCCTGATGAGAAGTGAGCGCGAAAACACGCGCACTCCGCCCGCTGCCAAAGGTCACTTTGACTTCTTTAGTAGGGCGCGTTTTCTCGACTACCGGCATAATAAACCTCTATTAATTTCAATTCTCTGTTTTCAACCTTCCAGCAAGCTACCCATCTGTAGCTTAGGTGGCAGTGGTATGTATATTTTCCGAGTTTAGAATAGTTACTCCAGCTCGCTTGCACAGGACCGTTTAACTGTATCTCCCTCACAAGAAGGGCCAGCAAATCTCGCTCTTTTGGAGGCAGTTTTCCCGCCTACCTTGCGGCTTTGCTGATAAAGCCAACATTCCAACTCATATCCTAACTCCAAATATATACCATTTTTTGGTATATTTCAATAAATGCTGTCTAATGATTGGTTATGTACTTGAAAATTCAATGCTATTTTCCCAACATCATACGCGATTAATGGGCTGCGCGATAAGCGCAGCGCGAACATCTTCCTCGCTCCAATGCAGTCGCTCGGGATTACCACGAAGAAGCGTTGCCCGCTTCTTCGTGATCGTGGTGCCGACTTTATGCGGCTTTAGTTCTGAGCCGATAATGTTTTCGATGACGGCGGCTTTAAGAACGGTCAGTTTTACAAACTCTCCGTCGACCTGGGCGATTTGTGCCGTCACCTTCTGCTTGCCCCAAGGTTTGCTCTTTTTTCTTTTGTATCTTGTCACAGGCCATATCGCTTCAATCCATTCTACAACGTCAGACTCAACGAATTCTTTAGTTTGTTCCCAAGCCATGCGTCACCCATCATTTAAGATTGTTAAAACTAATCTTGGTTGTCGTTGTCAGCTTCACTTGCGCGGGCACCACGGCGCTCGAGCCTTTGCCTCCACGCGGTTTAATACCCGCCCGCATCAGCATTTCATTCACCTCAAGGACGTTCTGGCGCAGGTTCGGCACCGCCATCTTCGGATCAATTGGCGGGCGCTTGGAAACCTGACTTTCGTTTTCCGGTGCCTTGAACACACGGTCGAGCAGCTGGCCATTATCGCGCTGCAAAACAACTTTCTGGATGTATTCGCGCTCATCCAGCCGCCGCTCAGGCGGCGGGGACATCACGGCGATATTCCAGCGAGGAACACCATTAAGGGAGTAACTCATATTGTTGATAAACTCGACGAAGGCGCGGTTGGCGGCCTGTTGCCGCACTTCGGCCTCTACCTTGAGCTGCAGGGTGGCGTATTCGCGAACGTAATCATTAAACTGCTCTTGCCGCGCCTGAATTTCCTTTGTCTTTTCTTCAATTTTTAATTTCTGTTCTTCCTTGGTCTCAATGACCTTAAGCTGCAATGCCGCAAGCGTCTTCTCAATCAGCAGGCGGATTCTGCCGCGCTGTTCATCGGAGATCAGGTTACTTTCGAGCGAAGCCTGCAGCATTGATATATCGCCTGAGAGCAGGCCGAGCTTGGCCTCGACCTGCGCCAGTTGAGCCGCAAGCGGCACTTTATCGACCGCCGCAACGCTGGCCGCTTTTGCGGCGGGCAGGTGCGGCGGTTCTGTTTGGGTGATGACATATCTTGCGATTTCCTGCCGCAGCCGGAAGACTTCGGTTTTATGCTCTGCCTTGTAAAACTTGACGGTCTTTTGTAGCTCCTGCCGCTCCAGTAGCTGAGAGCGGATAAGTACATGAAGCTCCTTGGCGTCGCGTTCATGACTTTTCTTTGCTTCGGCTTCGTTCCGAAGCTTTACCTTTTGATATTCGCCTGTGACACGCTGCCATACCCCTGACACGCCGGTATAAAGCCGCTGCGACCGCAGCTTAGTCTCCTGTGTCCACCGCGCCTGCTGGAGGTCCAGCAGCTCGCGGCGGTCATGCCGTTGCTGGTGGACGATAGTTTTCAGCTCCTGGACGAGCGGGGTCCGTTTCTCGGCCGCCTTTGTTTTCGCCTCCGTGATAAACCTGTTCAGGTTTTCCGTCATGCGGCAGGCGAGATAGTCTCTCGCCTGCGTCACATCGGGCAGCGTCTCAGGCTTGCCGAGACGCGCCTTTAAATCCCTTGTACCAATATCAATCCAGCGGGTGAGCGAATACACCCCGCCCTTCACATCGAGGGCGACATAGCCGCGCTTATCGCCCCGCGCCAGCAGGAAGCCGTTTTCCTGCAAGGCGCGGGCAAAGGTTTCCTTGGAATCCGATTGCTCCCATGCGGCCTTGAACATGCCTTTCAGGGCTTGCGGATCTTCCGCCAGTCGGACGGCCTGGCGGTATTCCTGCCGCGTCAGGTTGAAGGGGTCTTTTCTTTGGCCTTTCTGCATGCCTTTGGGCATCTTCCAGCCATGCCGGAGGAAGAGAAGGCGAGACACCTCCATAAGCTTGATCTTGAAATGCGCCATGCGGACGGCGACAAGCTTTTCGGTATCGATCCGCGACCAGACGGCATGGCAATGCCGGCGGCCGTTCTTTTCATGGAAGACGACGATGCGGGGCATCGTCGTCAGACCCAATCGCAACTCGATCATCTCGATAGCCGCCTCGAAGTCCTCGACGGTTACGTCCGCTGTTTCCGGCGGGTTGAGGGACACCGAAAACAGGAACTGCTTGCAGCGCGTCCCCCGGCTCATGGCATAGGCCTCGCGCAGGGCGTCGGTAATATTATTAGCCACGAAGCCGCGAATGTCGTGAACGGTCACATGGTCGTTCTGGTCTCCGTTGAGGAGGTGGGCGGCAAGCTCGGCGGAACGTCCGCGCTGGGAGGCATAGAAGATCATTTTCGGCCCTCCTCGGGAAGGCCAAGCGCCTTGACCAGCAAGTCGCTCATGGCGTGGATTTCCTTGAGTCCGTCAAGTATCGCCTGATGGACTTCCGGCGAAGCCGGAAGGGTGCCGCTATGGACCGCCTTGGCCAGCTGGTTCAAATTCGACGACAGGCGCGAGCGGCCCAGCGCCCCCAATACCTGGGTCAGGGCCTGTTCATCCTGAACAGGCCGACGGAAGGTTCTTTTACGGGATGAGGGGATTTCGAAGAGCTGAGTACGTATGTATTCACCCAAGGGAAGCGGCCCGGCCTCGGCATCCAGCTTTGACCGTTCTTCGACGGTCAGTCGGAGCGAAAATGGCGGCGCATACTTGCTCTTGTCTTCCGTCAAGCGTTCCCCCGAAACGCCTTAGTCGGCAGCCTCAAAGAAATGCGGCAAGAGTTCACGGCCAACGCAGGCGCGTGAGGGTAGAAATCCTATCCGGAGAAGCCGACCAAGCCGTTCAAACGAAGTCGAGTCCCTTGCCGATCTTTTGATACTTCAATCGTATCAAGCGGTAGTTAATCGGAATTTAAACCAGCATCTCAGCCCCAATTCAAAACGCGGTACAAACCTAATCACCGTCATTGACGCCGGAACATCAATTCTTTAAGACCGTAAGTTAAGCAAGCGCATGAATCCTTTTCGAGATTCTGCGACAGCAAGCGAGCCTTGAAGCGAAGCTTTAAAGGCGAGCAATAAAATTCTAAAAAATATTTGAAATCGATAGTGACGCCGCGAAGTGGCGGCAGGCAAGGTGTGCATTGTAGTACAAAATCCTGGCGGATTTCGCCCTTCAATGCCGACCTTGGCAAGCGGAGGGGTAATGCCGCAGCTATCGCCGCCTGTTTACCCCTCCCGTTGCATCCCTCCCCGAAGTGTGACGCCGCTAACGCGGCGGCGCAGGCACAATACCCAAGGCGAAAACGCCAGCTGCCGCACCCTCGCGGGCTGCATCATCCGGCCTCGCCCTGGCATCCTGCCATTGGCACTCCCGCACCCGACACCACGACCGCCGCGCAGGGCGCGTCAGTCGCTGGGGTTGGTCCCGTACCAGAGACAGGCGCGACCGATGAGCCGCCCCGCCTCGTTTGGCCTTCCAGACCATGCACCGTTATGGCCGATGCAATGCGCCCAGTCAGAGGAGCTTTCATATCCCCCGACACCATCCGGTACCGGAACAGGAGAGATGTTGGCTCTCCCCTATAGGCAGCCCCTTAATCACCCTCATGACAGATGAAGCCCCTTGAAGTAAGCCGTTCTAGCTGCCCCTAACCAAACACCATGGCACGGCGTGTTTACCTGCCTTCCACGCATGAATTGGTCTATGAAGGGCTTTGCCGAAGTAGTCAGTAGAGATGGAAAGTAGAGAGCTATCCTAAAAAAAGCTTATGTTAGAGTAATTTAAACAATTAACCTTTCAATATACCCACATATTTTATACTAATAGACTTAAGGTAGGAACAGATAGAAGTCATGGCGCGATCAGATTTAATTCTAAAACTTATAAAGTCCGCAACTTCCGGAGATCAAAAGCTATTGGCGAAAGCCATTGAAGCGATGATCGCTGATGAAAGGGCAAAAAATCATCATATTTTTGCTGAATCATTAGAGAAAAATTGGCACGCTAACGGTACACTTGAAAATGATGAGAAGGTACGTGATTTAATTTTCCAAACTGTGCCTAGAGTGAATTTGGACGACCTAATTCTTCCCGCTTCAGCAAAACAAGCGTGTCTAGAAATTATTGAAGAACACAGCAGAACGGATGTTCTGCGTTCGCATGGGTTAGAACCTCGCCATAAAATTTTATTAGTTGGGCCGCCCGGCAACGGAAAGACAAGTCTTGCTGAAGCAATTGCGGAAAGTCTTTCTATTCCGTTTATTACGGTAAGATATGAAGGGCTAATTGGAAGTTTCCTAGGCGAAACTGCCTCAAGACTGCAACGAGTTTTCGAGTACGTAAGAACCCGCCACTGCGTATTGTTCTTTGATGAGTTTGATACAATAGGTAAAGAGCGTGGCGATACTCATGAAACAGGGGAAATCAAGCGGGTTGTAAGTTCTCTGTTAATGCAAATGGATAAGTTACCCAGCCACGTTATCGTGATAACCGCAAGCAATCATCCAGAATTACTAGACAGGGCAGCTTGGCGTCGGTTTGAGTGCCGGCTGGAATTGCCAGCCCCGACGACTGAAAGATTAGAAGAGTGGTTTTCAAGATTTCAAGCAAATATTAAACAGCCACTGGGATATTCATCAGCGACACTCGCAGGAAAATTGGCAGGTATCAGTTATGCTGAAGCTGAGCAGTTCTGTCAGGACATATTTAGGAAATTCGTTCTCAGCCACCAGCAAGCTGATATAAAAAAAATTGTTAAGAATTGTCTCGATCAATGGACCAATCGAGCCAGTGCCAAATAAATGAATATTTTAGTGGGCAGAAATGACAACGAAACCGATTCTATTTTTTACGCCTCCGAAGGATTTTGCACGCGCTAAACGAAGCAGTGTACCGCCCACACTTCGCCCACCTGGTTGGCGTAAGCAACGAACGAGACTTGCTCCTAAATTTTCAGCTTTGGGCGACATTCTTCGCAAAAAAACTGCGGGGCTTTCCACAACGGTAGAAGGATTGGAGCCAGAACAAGTTCTTGTCCTTGAAACAATTGGCACAGCACAAAATTTTCTGACCGCCGTACGTGGTATTCCTGAACTTGAATGGCTCGCCGAAATTGATGAATACGAGACACAGCCAGATACCGATTTCTTCGATCCCGCAAATCCCGACAGGACTCTTAGCGGACATATTTATCTGGCTATGGCCAATTCCACTGCGTTGAGCCAACTTCAAACGCTTTTTGACCAATACACCAAAGATGAGAACGTTAAATTTCCTCACGGCCAAGGGGCTTGGAAAGAAATTTTTAGATATCTGAGACAGATACGGCCATGGGGTGTGAAAGATAGGCTTAGGGAAACGAATATAATCGAAAATTGGCAATTTCGTGTTCAATACGAGCCAACACAGCCGGTTCCTGTCGAAATCGAACTTTGGTTCAAATCTAACCCACAGCATAGGGTTGCCGCTCAATCTCATGTTGAGCACATAATAACTGAATACGGTGGCCGTGTCATCGCGGCTTCTGACATCGCAGATATACGATATCATGCCATTCTCGCTGAGCTGCCCATCAATGGCGTCGATAATCTCAGGAAAATTCGTAATTCCGGGCTTGTCGAACTTATTAAATGCGACCAAGTCATGTTTTTTAGACCCGTGGGACAATGCCTCATTAAAGTCCCTGAGGGGGAGGAAGCTTCTGATGCAACACTTCGGGATTTAAGTTTAGAGGTTACAGACAGTCCAATTATTGCTGTCTTGGATGGAGTGCCCTTAACCGGTCATCCCTTGCTCAATAGACACATAATACTTGATGACCCTGACAATTTTTCTGCCGCATACGAGGCACAGGATAGGCAGCATGGTACTTCCATTTGCTCCCTTATTATCCATGACGACTTATCAACAGCAAGTACCGCAATAAATCGTAAAGTCTATGTGCGCCCTATTCTAAAGCCCTTTAGAGACGGGGTAGGAAATATGAGCGAGTGTGTTCCTCAAGACCAGCTTGTAACCGACCTTCTGTATCGGTCCTTGATCAGAATTTTTGAGGGCTCCGCAGAGGAAGCTCCCGTTGCGCCCGATATCAAAGTGATAAACCTTTCGGTGGGAGACAGCGCAAGACCGTTCCTGTCATCAATAAGCCCTCTTGCTCGGCTTATAGATTGGGCGTCGTGGAAGTACAGTGTTTTATTCTGCATTAGTGCTGGAAATCATGGCTCACATATCGAGCTGGACATGAGTGTGCGGAATTTTGAAAATCTCTCGGCGGACGAAAAGCAAAAAAAAATAGTACAGGCAATCTACGCGGACACACGAAATAGAAGGGCGCTATCACCCGCTGAGGCCATCAATGCTATTTCTGTTGGAGCCCTTCATTCAGATTCATCGCAGGTTCGAACTGGTGATTTGAGAGTCAATCCCTATGCGTCAATGATGCTGCCGAGCCCCATTAGCGCCCACGGACATGGTTTTCGCAGATCAATTAAACCTGAAGTCTGTATGTCAGGCGGACGTCAATTCTATACGGCCGTTCCAAGGAACAACAAAGTACATCTTGAGATCAGCAATCACAGCTCCGCTCCCGGTCACAAGGTGGCATCACCGCGTGTAACCGTTCTAAATTCTAATCCCACGACTTTTTGTCGGGGAACGAGTAACGCCACAGCACTTGCTACTAGGACAGTCTCAATTTTTTATGAGGCTATCCAGCAATGGAGAAACGATGGCCTCGATTTGGGCCAAATTCACGAAAAGCACATACCGGCGATTTTGAAGGCAATGCTGTGTCATGCTTCAAATTGGGGTGAAGCATATAGTGCTATAGAAAGCGCGTTTAATGGACGTGATCGATCAACCATTCGCAAGATTGCGGCCAGATTATTAGGCTATGGATCGCCAACGTCCTCACGTGTGACTGCGTGCAGTGATGAAAGGGTTACACTGGTGGGCTTGGGTGAGATCAAAGTCGACCAAGCGCAACGATTTGAATTGCCGCTTCCTCCATCGCTCGCCGGAAAGCCTATTTGGAGGAAACTACTGGTGACTTTAGCGTGGATTAGCCCCGTTAATCCGCTCAATGCTAAATATCGCGTTGCCGCTCTATCGTTTAATCCTCCATTCGAGGAACTTCAGATCGCAAGGCAGGGGGCAGATGATCGGGCTGTCAAGCGGGGAACAGTGCAGCATGAAGTTCTGGAAGGCAGTAGTTCTGTGGCATTTGTTGATGGTGAAAAACTAGTGATAGAAGTTGATTGCTTAGAGGATGGCGGAAAATTGAAAAAAACCACTGTCCCCTATTGTATAATGGTCTCTTTAGAGGTGAGCGAAAGCGTTGGCATACAGGTTTATAATGAAGTTAAAACGCGGATTGCTGTACCTGTTCCTGTAGAAAATACCTAAAAAAGCTTCTGCATGAGTAAAAAAAGAACTAGTTCGCTGTGTATAAGGCGGCTAGCTCATCACCGCCTAATCCCCTTGGGCCGCGGCAAGAGCGTTGATTTGTAGCCTACTGCGGCATTGGCTCAGCAGCGGAAGTTTGCGAGATCATCCTGCTGATCCCGAGAAAGAACTTGACAGTCTCGTTCTTTATTTTTCCAGATGATCGGGCATACAAATCAATCATACGACGTCCAGGAGTGGAGGGGACACTTTGAGTGATTACAAGACAGAGCCAGCGTAGGTACTGTATGTTTCATCGATGCTGCCAATAACAAGTCCATCAGACTGCGAAAAGGGTTGCCCTAGACCGACTGTGGGAAGCGAAAGAGGGTGCAATAATCACATGAATGCAGGTCATTAATGATAAATGAAGAAGAGTGGAAGGCACACTTTTTTCAAGTGCAGGAAGCGATGCTTAAGATGTATCAGCCATGTATCGCAACGATATCGAAGACAAGCGATGGGCTGGAAGCCTCGGCGGCGGGCAGTGGATTATATTTTAACGTCGCCAATAAGCCCTTTTTATTAACCTGTGAGCATGTTCGAACCCAAGCATTAACCGAAAAAAGGCAGCTCGCTCATTTGCCGAAAGGAGGAGACTCTTACCACCAGCTTAATAACGAGTGGGTCACGGGCGTCTGGCCTGTCGATCTAGCTGTGACTTTGATCAGCGACGATTCTTGGAAGGTGAGAGATAGGGAAGCTTTAATAACTGAATGTATTGCAGAAACTCACGATCCAGAAACACATGAGTTATTCTTTGTTGCAGGTCACCCCGGCCAGAATTCTCTTTATATTCCTGCCACAAAAGAGCTCATCACTCCACGAACGAACTATATGACACAGCAAACGAAACTTCCGTGCCATCATAACCCTGATACTCATTTTGCAATTCACTATGAGATGGGACTTGCTCAGTCAGCTGATGGAAGAGAAGGTAAACTGCCAAAGCCGCCGGGTTTTAGTGGTGCCCCTATCTGGGATACCGGCTTCGTCAGAGGTGGATGCTCGAGTGAATGGCAAGCTGGAGAAGCAAAACTTACAGGCATTGCTCAGATATGGGATCCAAAGAATTCTCTAATAATTGCTATAAAAGCAGAAGCGATGAATCGATTCTTATCTAATGCTCTCGAAAACTTTTTTACCATTTGATGTGCCTATAAACGATGCTTCTAAAATTAATTAGTGAAGAAATTTTACAGCGGTTAGCCAGCTTAAGGCACAATTAAAGTCTTTTGCGGCGTAATGTGTTGACAATGTCTGTAACGATTCGAGCTAAATCTTTTTCAATCTCATGTTCCCAAAATCGTAAAACAAGCCACCCTGCAGCACGTAGAGCCGAGTCGTTTCGGGCATCGCGATCAACATTTGATTGAATTTTTTTGTCCCAAAAAGAGACATTAGATGCAGGGGCTTTAAAGTGTTCCGGGCAACGATGCCAAAAACAGCCGTCAATAAAAATTACCGTTTTATATTTGGTCAACACCAAATCAGGCCGACCAGGTAACCTGCTGCCTTTTAGAGAGTACCTGAAGCCTTGCCGCCAGAGTTGCTTTCTAAGCTGTAATTCGGGTTTTGTATCGCGACTCTTAATACGCGACATGTTATGACTGCGCTGAGCCTTGGTATGAACGTCAACCATTACTTTTGAAAAGCAGGTTTAAAGTTAGTGTTCACAAGCGAATTCCGGCCAGCAAGAAGTTGTGAGGTCACTTCAGCGATTTGCAATGCTAGAAACGGTGGGACGGCATTACCTACCTGAGCATATTGCTGAGTCCTGCCGCCCTCGAAAAAATAATTATCGGGAAAAGTTTGCAATCTGGCCGCCTCCCGAACGGTGAACGATCGTGACTGCCGTGGGTCGTAGTGAATGTAATAATGTCCATCTTTTGCTATATGTGACAGAATAGTCGTGGAAGATTTACCCGCCAATTGGACGCGGAAACGGTCTGCGAAGTCTTTCATATTTTTATGTTTTGGCAGGAGCGTTTTTGGAAAATCCTTCAGTTTGGGGGAGACGCCCATTGCTGCAGCATAGCAAGAAGCAAAGAAATAGCGCTGAATGTCAGAAGCCATGTGGCTTCTGGCGTCATGATTAAGAACCACTTTTAGTCGTTTATCTTTCAGCCAGTTTAATAATTGCCGTGAGCCAGTTTTTTTAACTCGAGTAACTGTGATCGGCAATCTCCCAGCGAGTGCGTTTTTACAAACCGATTTGACCTCTTTGGGAAGTTTTGAGGTTTTAATAGTCTTCGCGGCCTGTCTTAAAATCGCCTTGATTATTTTCTTGCTGCCTTCGCCACTTGTCAGGCCGCTTTGATGTTTCGGAAGATCCTTAAGAAGCGGATAAACAGCACAGCCTTTTTTAGGTACAAGAAGATCTGGTTTCCCTAAACCGCAATTATTGCGAACACCTATTAGAATTACCCGGTGGCGCGATTGTGGAATCCCAAACTGGTCAGTGCGAACTATAAAGTCTTGTGGCTGAAGTTTTTCAGTGGCGCTTGAAAGAGAATAGATTTCGTAATCGCCATCTAATTTGAGATCTTGAAGTATTTTGTGGAAGATAAATTGGTCATTGATTTTTGAAGATAGCAGACCTTTTACGTTTTCCATGACAAACATAGAAGGTTTAAATTTCGCGATAATTCTTAAATATTGTTTATATAAGAAATGCCGATGATCCTTTTCAAACGCCTCTGGGTCTTTGCCACGCATAACGGAACGACCGATAACGGAGTAAGCCTGACATGGCGGGCCGCCAATGAGAACCCATTCCTTGGCGCCATTTAGGGCTTTGGCAATTCTTTGATCGACCAGCTGGTCTGGGAACTCATTGCTTCCCAATTCACAAAGCCATGCTTCATTACAGGCCGCCTCCCATTGTTTTGGGTACGCTTGAATCAGCTTTTCCAATGACCATTGACCCGAAATGTAACGGTAGTAACCAATAGGAACGCGGTCCGCTCTAAAATGGCGATAAAAACTTCTGAGGCGAAGCGTTCTATGCGCCGCCACGTCCTTTTCGATAGATAACTTTATTTGGAAGCGAAGTTCGTTATTTTTTCGGAACGCTGAGAAACCTTCTCCTAAGCCGCCGGGACCTGCAAATAAATCGATAATCGGAATAGGTTCAGAGCGCTTCATTATGAGAATCTTTCTAGCTCTTATGTTATATACCGGAGAAGCCGTTCAATTTTTACTCTAGACCAATTAGAGTTTATATAAAGAACAAATCGTGACACTTCTGCAGTTAGTTTGAGCCGCATCTGAAACCTATTCGTCATCATTCGTGCAGTTTTTACCGGCATTTTTGAGGCGTAATCAACTAAATTTTACCTCGTCTGAGCGCAAAGAAAGATAATTCACATAAAAAAAACTGAAGGTCGTTATACAACTGTAAGTTAACATTCTCTCTGATAGTATTTGAGCTCAAAATTAATAATTAATTGCGTTTATTATTTACGGATTAGAAATGGCAAGAGAGAAAAGCGTTCATGTCCAGCGGTTGCATCGATATCTGCCTTTCGATGCTTCCTTTGATCAGATACTTGAAGAGTACAGATCATCAAAAGACACACTTGAGATAACCACTAATGCGCTGGAGTACCTTCTGAGGATTATTCCGGCAGGACCGCGACTGGTTATTCTCACCGGCGATGCGGGCCACGGAAAAACACACTTATGTGCGAGAATTATTAAGGACTATCTGAATTATCCTGATACAGAATCTAAGCAGGCCCTGAACGAAAAGTGTAATGGCGAAGTACTAGAAAAAAAGGAAGGGGATGGAAGAAAGCTGAGGATCTATAAGGATCTTTCCGAGTTCGAGCTAGAAGAAACCAGAAAAATCCTCTCCCAGTCTGTGAGGGATAAAGAAGTAACAACTATTGTATGCATAAATGAAGGCCGCTTAAGAGCCGCCCTTGAAGAAGATAGCGAAGAGCTTTCTGGGCTCAAGAGAAAATTTGTGAGTTCATTTGAAACCGGCTTGGTGTGCACAGATGACATCAGCCATATTATCAATCTAAATTATCAGTCTGTTGCAACAGGCGCAGATGAATCTCTTGTAAGCAAGGTGCTCAAAGGCGGAGGAAAGAGTCCAGGATGGTTGCATGGGAGTTTCTGGAAAATTTGTGAAAGTTGCGATAGCCGAGGCAAATGCCCGATTTACAGGAACAAGCAGCTTTTGAGTGATAGCGACTTCCCACAAAGAAAAGAGCGGCTTCAGGAGCTTTTTGCCATCATTGAGAGGCTCGGAACAGTTGTGACCATCAGAGAAATTTTGATGGCTTACGCATATTTTTTAACAGGCGGACTGAGCTGTGAGAATGTACATAAGAGTAGGGAAGACGGCTGGCAACACGAATATATGTTTTACAATCTCGCATTCTCACATCCAAAATCCCTGACCCATGATAAATTGTCGCATATACCCGTCTTATCATCGTTCTGGCAGCTTGATCCTGGGCGTGTTTCAATCAGAGAGGTAGATGAAAGGCTCATAAATGATCCAATCTTTTCTGATGCAAATTTCGAGCTTAAATTCAGCCGTAAAATCGGCAAGGAAAGTCTCGAAATTGATGCGAGGGACGGGATTGACCAAATTATTGGTGATCCGCAAAGCCGTTCTGAGCGGCAGGCGGAAAGCGATTTTTCTAAGGATGTAGTCAGAAATCTTAGAAGAAGACATTTCTTCGATCACGTAATTGACGATGACGGGGAGCTCGATGCAAAGCTTTTGGGGTTTGGTCACTACGATGATTTCAGATGGCTGTTAAGTCCGGGCCCAGAGGATCCTACCAGGCTCGTAAAAATCAAGAAAAAACTTATCCAGGGACTACATACAATACAGGGCTTAAGGCTTTCTGAAGAACACTCGACAGCGCTATTTCTTGTAGACCCGGCATTTGGGAAGTCCACAAATCATGCAGCGATAATTGCCTCGAAGATACAATCGAGCCGCATAAAGATTCTTAAACAGTCCGATGCCTGGAGCATAGATGAAAGCCGGAAGGAGTTCTCCCTTGCCCGCGCAGTCGACTGGCTGGAACGGCAGGTGTATCTGAGTATCGGACTGCAGCAGAATGAACAAGACACCCTCTTTCCGCTAAATCTTTTGACATTTGATTGCATTATGAGGGCATCGTCGGGATATCTCCCCGAATCCTTCTATGAGCATGATATTAGAAAGATTCAGAATTTTCTGGGGTTTCTCGCAGGGGAAGCGCGGAGAGAGCAGATATCAGGGATTGAAGTTATTGTAGGGGGACAGCAAAAAACAGTCTCTCTTGATGAAGGGGGAGTGATTGATGTCGGAAGCTGATAAGACGATAAAGCTGCCGGATATATCTACCGAGATCTTTGGAGGCGTCCTGGAAGCGGACGGAGCAGGTCTCTACCCTGGTCTCGAGCTTTTCAATTATATTTATAAAGCTGAAAATAATGAGATTCTTGTCAAAGGGGAAAATCCGAAATTTTTCAGGACCTCGCAGGATTTTGCCCGCAGGCTGGTCTGGGACCACGAAAATTTTGTTATTGGTAATGAAGGTAAAAGTGTCTTCGTAGGCGAAACAGCCGCGGACACACTTCGACATTTACTGGAATGTCTAAAGCTTGACGTGCCAAACAAGAAAACAGGAAGCTGGGAGGCGGCTCATTTCTTCCCCCATACTCGATCACTAATCCATTGGGACGCCCGTAGACGCAGTGGGGGCAATTCCCAAACACGTATTGAGAGAAGATACTACCGTGGAGGAGGCGCGCTTGCGTTTGAGGTCCTAAGGTCTGATAAGGATCAGGCAAGATATAATATTATAAAACGCGGCCTGGAGGAATTACTTCCCGAAGAAAACCCCACTGCTCTGGAACGACTGGCAAAAGTTCTTGATGCCAAAGGTGCCTCACAGGGTCCCGAGGAGGATTCGATCGCAAAAAAAGTCAGGGTCATGGATGAAGACGGCCAAAATGACTTTTACCGCAACGGATTTGCGGGGATTTTGTCTCATAAAGGGGTTTCTGCATCGGCTCGCATAAGCTCGCTGCTGACCTGGACGGGGTTCTGGCTTGCGACTACACAGGCAAGAAGGGCGGCTGCCTACATAAGTGAGCCGTGTCCAAGCATTCTGGTTGATTGTGGCCAGGGCGCCAGTCAGATCCGGAAGGAATCAAATCGGCGCCTCAAAGAAATATTAAGTGCCATCGAGAAAGCCGCTTCCAAGTGTGCGAAAGAAAAAGAACAGGAATTGTCGGGTAAGGACAGGCAAAAGCTCAAGGCCTTTTTCTCTGGTACTGCCGCCCGTATAGGTCTACTCAACGCTTTTACTGGTAAACGTCATTTTGTTCTGGGGATGGATCTGATGGAGACACTTGTAATGGCTTATACCGGCCCTGGGTCGGAGGTGCCATTTGATGACTTTGTATACACTCTGTTTAAAAATCACGGACTCGTTATAGACAGCAAGGCTGCGACCGAAGACGGCCTCCATGCAAAGCTCGATACAAGCGTTTTCGATGATAATGCTGCAGCATTCTCCCAAGACTTGCTTGCTGCCGGATTGATGCATTCCTATTCTGATGCAACAAAAATGGTAAGTGCAGAGGCTTTGAAATGGTAGAAAATGAACTGATAGCAAAGCTGTGCTGTGAAACACTGAAGTTCAAACTTGGTCCAAAGTCCGACTCAAGTGACTTGGGAGTAGAGCGACCGGCAATCCGTGTAAAAACGCTGTTACCGGAAGAAATCAAATGCTTTCTTTCGGAATGGGAACGGGAAACAAATGGTACGCCTTTTGAGAAAGTGCGCGTGCTGATTGCCAGTGACGCGGAAATTGATGTTGATATAAAATTCAGGGCAGATCCCAAGCATTCGATTACTTACTACAGAAACCACAATGATCAAGGGCTGGTTTATATACACACAAAGAACCAGAGTGACGAGGAGAGCCAGAAGAATATTTTTACTATCAGGGAAAGAAACCTTTTGGACGGCAGCCTGGACGAGGCCGGTCAGTTTAACGCCGAAGAAAAGCTGATCTCAATTTGCTGGGAAGCCGCAAATGGCAAGTCACGACCAAAGCCCGGCGAATTGAACAGTAAAATGACATCGATCAGAACATTTCTTGAAAGGCAGAACGTTCCGGTTGGGTTAAGACAGTATATTTCTTTTGTCTACGGGGTTTGTAAGAGATTATCAACGGTCGGCGGTGCCGGATTAGACGAGGGCAGCCAGTTTCAGGCAGTGGGTGAGAGTTTGGAAAGTCTGGGTATGTTTCCTGATCCGGACTGGTCGGATTCCACTGCGGACAGCAGACGCCTGATCCTCAATTACCGGTTATCTGACGGGCAAAATCCCGGTGGCATTGACCAGGAAGACGTGGAACTTATTCAGCGTATCGATGAAACAAGGTTCAAGGACAGGGACGGAAACCCACAGGGGGCTGAAGAAGGCAAAAAAAATAAAGAACTCTGCCTTAATTTTGTGAGAAACAGGTCGTTCGAAACCAGAAGCTGTATAGAGTTCTGGGTTTATCAGCAGCTGTTTGCATCTGAGAAGGCTGCAGGTGTTCCATTGGGCGAAAAGGTCGACGCGGAAATTGAAGCGGCCGAGCACGATCTAAAGGTTAAAAGCGGAGAGGGACGTGTCGAGGAGTTCAGGTCTCTGGGAATTATTGACGCACTAAATGACAAGGAGCAGGATACTGCAAGGTATTTTCTTGAATATGAAAGCGATAAGGGCTTAGCGCCACTGTCATCTCTAATTAAGGATTCTACAGCAAAGATCCTGAAAAAGATTGCTTATCCGGCAGCAAGGAAATTCAAGGACCCTTTCACCCAGATCGTCAATCTGCTGAAAACTTCTGATAATCCGAAGGAACTTGAAGGCGCAACTCTTTTGCTCAAACCGGGGCGCGACGCTGAAAACTTTCCGCATCTTATGGGGCTGTTTTCATTTTTGTATAGCAAATCTCTCGAGGAGATAGCCGAAGCTTCATCCGTAGATTCCGGTTCGGTTGCGCTCCGTTTGGATAGTGCGCTGACCAAAATCCGAAGTGTGCCCGAGCTTCCGGATCTGGCTGATGAAGATATGGATGATGAAGACCCCAAGGCGGCGCCTGTCTGGGATGCTGGCCTGCCCATATCAATCGAATGTTATCGCGTAAATAGTGAAGGCAAAAAAGAGGTTATAGACCTCGCCGGAGCAAGCGAGCTCTTGTGGCTACCAGACGATGTCGAATGGCTTGCAATGCTTTGGATATTGCTCTGTGCTGATGATGCTCCCTCACAGGAGCAACTGCTTGGTATTGATGGCGCAGATTACGCAGCTGCTATCGAGGGAGTTGTTCAGCGCAGGCAGCCAGCCGGTGACTTTTTCGAAACCTTTAACCTAGATCAGGATGTAAGTGAACATAGCGTTATAAAAGAACTTTTATGCGCCAGGAGTGATTTCAGGACTTCTGTTACCAAAAATGGATTTTCCATCAGTGATATGAATGAATATGTTTCAAGATGGCAAAAAATAGTTAGCGATGCGAGAAGCCAGTTTGTCCCGAACGGATCCCTGGACACAAGGCTGAACACCGTAATTTCATTTGACGTTATCAACTGGACAAATTCAGCTTTAATGCTTGGATTCCATCCTTTGAGGCTCCGCTGGCTCGCCCGCTATCTTACAGAGCTTAAAAATGTCTGTATTCTGGCATTGGGCTTTGCTCTTGAGACTAACCCTGGTAATGAAGATTTCTATCTATCCTGTCTTTCATCATTATCGCCTCATTCTCAACCGCCAGTACTTGCTAATTCCTCGCGAACCCTGATGGTACCCGTTGCCGAGCATGGATTTTCCGAGTTGTTTGCGGCAATAAAGCGTGAGGGAGCCAGCACTGCTTTTTGGAAAGCCGAGTTAGATTCGGTTTCTTTAGGCGTCATTTCCAATGAAATTGATTCATATCTGAATGCGCATCCATACAAGGAAGATGGACTTAAGCTTCTCTTTCTGATGCCCTCAGGAGGCGACTTCCCCAAAAAGCTTGTTGAATCAATTCGCAAAAACAATGCCAGAGACATCCCGATCCATTGCCATGTATTTTGTCCGAAGGCCGAATGGGATCCTCTGATTGCCTCATTTCAGAGACTCCATACAGATAACCGTATAAAACGGACGGGTCTTCTCAATCCTCCGATACAGCTGTTCCTGATGGATCTGGACAGCCCGATGGAAGCCGCAAAAAAAATTCGAAATGAAGCATATGACATTACAGTAGTACCGAACTTTTTCGGTGACAGGGTTGAGGTTAACGAATTTTCTGAGCAGTCTGTCGAACAGTTGCCGGGCCAGCACCATGTTCTCTATGATCATTCGGAATATATTGATCGGGATGCTGATGCCGGTGCGGTTTCTATTGTGCTGAAACCGAGGCTTCCTGACGAATTGCTTTGTGACTGGTCGACCATGAATGTGAGACTTCTTCGTTCGGAGGCTATTTCACCGGACAAGCCGGACAATATTGACTTCGTTAAGCTCAAAATCCGCTTTGAAGATGCAGAAGACCTTTTTTCTGCAATTCATGAAGCCTCACATTGGGTGATTACACTTGACCACTATGTCGGGCGTGACCAGATAGAGAGCCTGCCAAACAGACCGGATGTTCTGAATGTCAAGGAGGGGGTCGGTCAGAACAACCTGTATACATTGATTGTTTCATCTAGTGCCGGTAAGGAATTTGTGATCAAGCGGCTGGCAAGAAAAATATCAAGACTGACAAAGACAAGTGACAATGTATTGGCGGAAGATCTCGCAAAAGAAGTGTATGACGAAATCAGGGGTGTGGCGCCAAGTTTGATTCTGCGTTCTTTGGGATTGTCCCGAATAACCGAAGAAGTAATAGGGGTTATGATTGGAAAGAGAATTGCCGAGAGAGAGTATCTCCCTGAGGACCCAGCCAATACTGTATCGATTTGGATTTCCCTTGATGAGCATTTGGAGTGGTTCCGGGGAGGAATCTCCGCTGACCGGGCGGATCTTTGCAGGATAGATTTTTCAAGGATAAACGGCCGACTTGCTGTCGGCCTTCTGGTTCTTGAGGCGAAGCTGAGAAAGTCTTACGACAGTCATGGTGTCGACCAAGTGGAGCGGACTTTAGCCTTGCTCAGGTTTGCGCTGCAGCCTAAAAACGAGAACGGAGAAAGTCCGGATGCCAGATATTGGAGACAGTCGATTCTGAATGCCATAAACAGTGTCAGTGACAGCGCGGTAGTTTCTACCGCTACCTCTTCAAGAACAGACAGAATATCGCACGAAGATTTGGATTCTTTCCGCGAAGGGGATTATCAGCTTTTGTATTGCAGGGGTATGTATTCGAACTGTCTCTACGAAACCCAAACAAAGCAAAGGTCCAAAGAAGGTGAAGTGGATGTTTTCAGGGTTGGCTCAGAGGAAATTTTCAGTTTGTTGAGACAGCGCCTCTCGGAGGTCTCCACTCCCTCCGGTTCGGGGGACATTGCTGAAGAGCTTAACAAAACGGATGACAAGTCTGTACTCGATGAAACAAGCGATACCAAATCTGTGGCCGGTGCAAAAATGGCTGCAAACGGCGCGCCTGAAGTGCCTGCAACCAGGGTTGGTACGAGTCCGCTAGGCAGACCACCTGAAGTGAACCCCGCCAATGATGTCAGTATTGAGAGATCTGTGCGGGGCATGCCAGAAGTCGAAATGAGAAGAATGTATCAAAAAATTCTGGATTGTCTTGAGGAGTTCGATGTTAACGTCGAAACTCCCAATGACGGCCTGCCTGAATTTGTCGAAGGGCCGGCGTCTGTCAAGTTCAGACTCAAAACCGGAAGAGGGGTAAGGCCGGATAAGATTATAGGCGAGTCCAATACTCTTCATAACGCGCTTGAGCTGGAGCATCACCAGTCTTTGCATTTTACACTGGACCGCGGAACAGTGAACATAGATGTGCCGAAGAAGGAGGAGGACAGGTATTATGTTTCCACTGAAGAGATGTGGAAAAAATGTAAGAGCCCCGATGGAGACGCTTTTGCCATACCTCTCGGAGAGAACCAGGAGGGAGAGATTATTTCAATCGACTTTTCTTCTTCACGCTCTCCGCATCTTCTTATCGGCGGCGAAACTGGTAGTGGAAAATCAGAAGCGCTCAACACAATTCTTTACGGGATGATCCATTTCTACAGTCCTGAACAGGTGCAGCTCGTTTTAGTGGATCCAAAGCAAGTCGAACTGGCGTCATTCGAGGGCATGCCTCATGTGAGAGGTCCAATCCGCTACGCTGATACTGATGCTGTAGAAGCCCTGGAGCAGGCAGTCCAGGAGATGCAGGAACGGTACACATTGTTCCGCGATCACGCTGTGCGCTCTCTGAGCGAGTATAATAATAAACTGGGCCAAGGCCGACGTCTGCCCAGGATCGTAGTTGTTCTTGACGAGTACGCGGACCTGGTCGCGGAGCCGGAAGCAAAAAAGGCAATTGAGAAAAATATGGGCAGGCTTTCTGCCAAAGCACGAGCCTGCGGAATTCATGTCATTATTGCCACCCAAAAGCCGAGTGCTGAAACCCTAAGCACAACTATTCGCTCCAATTTGCCTGCTCAACTGGCTTTAAAATGCCGGGGCAGACAGGAAAGTGTGATTGTTATGGGTGAAGCAGGCGCAGAATCACTGAATGGTAAAGGTGATGCGTACCTCAAAATTGAAGGAAGGCTTGAGAGGGTACAATGTGGCCTTTATAAAGGGCCGAAAGCACTCGTAGATGGAGTTCTTGCCGCTTCAAGCGGGTGAAGGTCTACGAACTGTGAAGAGAAAATGTTCCTAGGCAGAATCTGAATTTGTTATTCTCCGGGAAGATCTCGAATGCCGCAACTCCGTAAATAGTCGTAAACGCTATCAAAATCTTCAGATGCGCAGGTTGAATCGTCTTTGATTCCCTGAGGAACAAATATAACCATGCTTTTACGGAAGCGTGTAAGCAACACGCGATACTTGTTCTGTATCCTTATTCGTGGATCGTCAGCTGACGCCTGAGGATCTCCCCTGCCGCTGACTACAGTCCAGTTGCTTCTTTTTAGAACTCTCGTCACTACTTTCCCCTCTGGAAAAACCAGATCTCCACCCCAGAGGAGTGCTGCTAGATCGATTTCCAGTCCCTGCATCTCAAATTCACTCATTGCAACTTCCAGCTGATTTGAGGACAGGTAATTACCTGAAGGCTCAAGAAACCACTTCACGTAGTCGATGCCGGATAAAAAATTGAAAGTCGGAGGTTCGACCCCTTCTGTACGAAGGCGTGTTGCGCCGGAACTGGCAATCAGGCCAGCCCGGCGATTTCCTGCGGTGTTCAAGCGGAGCCAGGCTCTGGCGGCACCAAGATTCCTGGTTAGATAAATGGGCAGACCGCCCGATGAAAGTGACTTTGCCTCTTCCACTCTGCCATCCAGTACTGCGTTAACCCAGGCAGCTGTTACTTCAGTTTCGAAGGATCTTTTCGAAATTGCAAGGTGCAGTGCAGGTTCGAGTTGTATTGCTGCGGCCTCCTGCTGTCCTTCTCTAAACAGGCGTGAGCCGGCAACAGAAGGGCCTCCCAGGACCGCTTCCGGAGAGGTGATGACTTCCCAGCCACCATTGGTTGTTATTGCGTCCCCCCATGCTGCCAAACCAGCTTCTCCACCATGGATTTCCTGTCCTCCTCCGACCAGCGCGATAATTACAGCCCAACCCTCATGTCTGCCCATGATTTTAAGAACCATTTCGGGTTCGGAGATATCCCGTCCGAATTTTTTTTTGTTTTTCGCTGCGGTCCACGCCCTTTGAGCTTCGTCGAAAATGATAAGCCGGTCAGCAGGTGGCCTATTGGACTCATAAGTATCCCGCACAAACCTGTGAACTTCCCGAACCCTCGACTGGACCGAGCGCGCCACTCCTTTTTTTCTGGATCCAATATCGCGCTTTAAAGCTGTCTGAAGAACTGCTACCAGCGGAGAATTACCTGAAAGAAATGAAGCCTGTTCTGTTTCTAGGTTCAGCTGACTGGTAACCTGCTGAACCGCATTTAATCCAGCCAGTGTCTTTCCGGCTCCGGGCACTCCTGTGATGACAATCAGCTTCTTTACATTGCGCTGTCTGGCATCCTGCACCAATTCTACGACTGCCTTTTGAGTGATCTCGAGATTGTCGATGCCGGCGCGCGAATAGGCGAGGTTTTTAACTGTATGATTGCGATAGATGGAGGAAGCAGCCTCGATAATTGTTGGAACCGGGAAGTATCGGGAGTTATTCCACGCGTCAGCTTCAATTTTAGCTTTCTTTCCACCCCATAATTTATAGCCACGAACGATAAAGTCGGCTAGCTGAGCGGGCGGGAGGGCGGCTCCCTGATGCTCGCACATTGTTTCTATCTGAAGAGATGTTTTAAAGGCGCCTACGGCTATAGGTATTGTAGAACGTCCGCGTGAGGACTCATGGAAATCCTGCAGGTTAAGAGCATATTCCTGAGCCTGAAGCAGCGCCGATCGGGCACTGGCTGAATGTCCACCTTTGTATTCGATGACGAAAACGACGTCATGGGCAAGCAGAACACAGTCCACCCGCTGACCAATTATCGGTATTGTATACTCTAATAGGATCGTCCAGTGGGTGACATCGGGCAGAAGTTGAGTCAATTGACGCAAAGATGTCTGAAGCTCGGATATTTCTTGCTGCCAAGAAAATGTTGTCAGCGTATTCGTATCGAATCCCTCTCTTGCGAGCCCGATTGTAAGTTTGCCAATCAGAAGGTCGGGAGCTTGTCCGATGAAGTTCTCCAGGCTGTCTTGATAACAAGCTGTCATAGGAGAGTTGTCTCAATTGTCAGCATCATGAAACAGGAAACGCATATATTGATAGCGGCCTTCAAAATGGGATTAATAATGTTAACTATGCTCTGATGAATTGCGGGGTTAATCATCATTTCTTTGTACAGAGCTTTGGAAGCGAAGGCCATGGTATTATACATAAAACGCGGATAATTTTTCTCAATTGACAATCATTGTTATATAGCATACATATCAAACATAACATTTTTACAGGGTGATTTTCGCTATGAGCCAGAAAGAAAACATTGCTTCGACTATCCGCTCCATCCGGACAAAACTTAACATAACGCAAAATGAACTGGCTAATCGTCTGGGCGTTTCTTTCGCCACAGTCAACCGCTGGGAAGGCGGGAGCAATGAGCCACAACAGGCACAGCTTGATGCCATTCTTGCCCTCAACGCCGAAGTCGTTGCGAATGATGAACTGGCTAAATCTGAAGAGCAGGTATTGGAAGAATGCTTTCTCGCAGGGCAAAAAAATTCAGAGTTAACCGTTGATGAAAAAATTAAGTTACTTGCTCAAGAATGCCTTGGCTCTTTTTCCGTTATCGCACGTCGGGCACGGGAGTATTTGAAAAGCGCCCCCTCCAGACGCGAAGCCACACAAATTGCCAATAATACGTTTACGAACGGTAGCGCAGATCAAAAATTTCAAAGTGTACGGGCAGATCTGAAGGCAGGATATGAAGGAATTGCCGCCGAACCCGCACTCGCCCGAGTTGTCGTTGAAAGAAAAAATGGGACAAGAGACACATACTATTTCTCCCGCAATAACTCGTTGGATTGCTCGCCTCCTTACCTCCGTTTCACTTCATTAAAAGCTCCCGTGGGGCGCATGGCATCTATCCCTGTCGGAGATGAATATGATCTGCCGAGCGGCCAAACGGTTACCATTTTGGAAAACGCACGGTTTTCTCCAAAAATCGAAAACCGGGAATGGGATACGCACAGGGCAGAAATAAGAGGCGAAGGTTACGCAAGGACCGTCAAATCCTTGAGAGCGTTTCTTCGTCAGGCTGCTGGTGACGAGGAGATTACAGATCAAAACCTTTTGGAGGCTCTGCTCAACGAAGGAAATGCTTCCGAAAACATTAAAAACGGGATACGCCGTGTTACTATTGAGCGAATGGATTTACGCGACCAGCCTGTTCTTGACGAATATCAGGACAAGATTTTCCGCCTGCCGCTGGACAGCCAGCTTATGATCTTGGGTGCGCCAGGTACGGGAAAGACAACGACTCTGATTCTGCGTTTGAACCAGAAGATCGATCCAAATTTCCTTGATGACGACGAAAAACGGCTTCTTTCACTGACAAATGCAGAGACGGGCCACGCCAGCAACTGGGTCATGTTTACTCCTACGGAACTTCTAAAGCTTGTCATCAAAGAGGCATGTAGCCGTGAGAAAATTCCGGCATCAGACAATCAGGTGAAAACCTGGGCTGATTTCAGGGAAGAACTGGCACGCGATAATTTTCCGATTCTCAAATCAGGGGCGAATAAAGGCCGTTTTGTGATGAAGGATGCAGCGGCGACACTGGCACGAGCGGCTGAAGAAGATCTGATCGGTCTTTTTAGCGATTTTGACCAATGGCAAAAAGCTGAATTTTGGAAGGAACTGCAGGTCGACGCAGAGCGCCTGATGGAAAACCACGCATCCGAAGTCGTAGACATCGGCCGGAAAATTCTTTCGGCGATTAAGGATGTTGACGACAAAAGCGTGCCATCCACGTTCTCGTCCCTCGCTGCATTGACGGGAAAAATCAAAGAAGCCGCCGACACGCGGAAGAAAGAGACCGATAAGAAGTTTCAGGAAACTTTGAACCTTCAGGTTAACAGGAACCGTTCTTTCCTTGATGAGCTGTCGGTATTCATGGATTCCCTGTCTGAATCCGATGACGACCCGGACGAGGAGGACGCGGACACCGAGGAAGAAATTGAAACGCCTCGTACAAAGCGTCATGCCGCTATGGCACGTTACATCGCTGTGTCCAGAACGCATGCCAGAACGCGCGCGCAGGGCAAGCAGGTTCCCAAGGCCAGCTCTACGGGACGCATTATCGAATGGCTGGGCGACAGAATCATTAGCGAAGATGTTGCAAAAGACGTCGGCAAAAGCCTGATCGTTCAGTCAGCACTCCGGCGCTTCGTGAATCCGGTGCGTGGCTATATTGACAAAATTCCGACCCGCTACCGCCGCTACCGGCGCGCAAAACAGGAGGATGGAAGGCTCTACCGTGGGGACGGCTTTGCACCGACTGATATTCATCCTCTGGAAGTCGATATCATCCTTCTGGCTATGCTGCGAAATACTGACGATCTCATCGTAGGGATCAGAACTCCTGACGACGAAGCCCGGAAAACACTTGATCGCCTCCAGAACCTTTATTACACGCAGGTCCTTGTTGATGAGGCCACTGATTTCTCGCCAATTCAGCTTGCCTGCATGGCGGCGCTGTCACGACCCCGCATACGTTCTTTCTTTGCCTGTGGCGATTTCAACCAGCGTTTTACAAACTATGGGGTGCGCTCCATAGATCAGGTGAAATGGGCTGTTCCCAGTATCGCCGATGAACGGATTTCTATAACCTATCGTCACAGTAACCACCTGCATCGCCTGGCGCAGTCTATTATAGGTCTTTCCGGCGAGGGTGTAGCCGAGGTCCACATATCCGAAGAATATGCTGATAACGAGGGCGTTGCGCCTGTCTTGGCGTTAAACCTCGATAATCGGGAGGCACAGGCGGCATGGCTGGCCGCTCGTATTCAGGAGATCGAAAAATCCCTCGGCAAGCTGCCGTCCGTCGCCGTTCTGGTGAATGATGAAGAATCTGTGCGCTCTGTTGCCGAAGCGCTGAAACGTGCCTTGGAGGATCAGAATATACAAGTCATTCCCTGCGCCGACGGACAGGTGCGCGGACGCGACAGTGCTGTGCGTGTATTTAACGTCCAGCATATCAAAGGGCTTGAATTCGAGGCCGTTTTCTTCGTGGATTTAGACAAACTCGTGGAAAGTCAGCCCGACTTATTCGAGAAATATCTATACGTGGGCGCGACACGCGCCGCGACGTATTTTGGTATTACGTGCGAGAAAGAATTCCCTCAAAAACTTGAGCAGATAAGTGGTCTTTTTGGTGACACTTGGTCTTAAGCGGGAAAGTAAGATCTATGTCTAGCGACTAAGGGGTTACCTGCATCATAAATTCTAATTCGAATGAATGAGGCTTTACTTGACTTACCCAGTACTTACCCAGTATAAGAAACCTGATATTTCGTTGTGAAATATCAGATACTTAAAGAAGCTAGGTTTCGGCTCATAACCTGAAGGCCGCAGGTTCAAATCCTGCCCCCGCAACCAATCTTTTCAGACAATCCTAAAATAGCTTTAGCGCCGTCGTTTTATTAACGACGGTTTTTTTGCGTCTGGCCCATGCCATCAAGGTGTGAGGTTGCGGCGGTGGTAGTTGCGGATGGCTTGAGGGAGGTCTTTCATATCGTTGATGACGATATGGGCGCCTTCGTTCAGAAGCGTCTGTTTCAGCTCTTCGGCTTGTTCCTTGCCGGCGAGGCCCGTGAAGCCGACGCGGAGGCCGATGCCGGCGCTCGTCGCGGCGCGCATGCCGGTGGCACTGTCTTCAACGGCGGCGGCCTGAGCGGGCGTAATGCCAAGCTTTTGGGCCGTCAGCAAATAAATCGCGGGGTCTTCTTTCAGCTTCGCGACATCCTCGAACGCGCTGAAGAGGCGCTGGGCGGGAATTCGCGTCGTAAATTCATGTTTTTCCAGCAGCGGCTGGATGCGCAGACGCGGGCTGTTGCTGACGACGGCGAGCCCAAGGCCCATGTCGTCCTGCAATTCCGCCCAAGCGGCACCGATTCCGGTCGCGAGTGGGGCGTCAAGCAGTGCTTCCGCGCTGAGGGGGCGCAGCTTGTTGATGCGCAGATATTCAATATCCAGCGTGACCCGCGCGTTTTCCGGCAGGCCGGCGTTGACGGCGTTCTGGAACTGCTTTGCGATCTGGCCAAAATCTTTGCCGCGCATTTCGAGGCCATCAATGGCCTCCGTCATCGGGCGGCCGAAAACGCTGTTGGCGTAGTCGGATAAAACCCGGCGGGTAACAGTGGCGCTGATCTCTTCGGTATTGGCGCAGGTGCCGTCCCAGTCGAAAAGCACTTCCTTGATGGGTTCCGTGGTCATGCCGCCTCCAGGAATTTTTCAATGACAGCGTTCATCGCCACTGGCGCTTCCATGTTGGTAATGTGTCCGGTATCGGGTACCAGCGCCAGCTGCGCGCCCGCAATGCCCTCGGCAATTTCGCGCTGCAGGGCAGGGGGGATCAGCGTGTCGTCCGTGCCGCCGATGACAAGCACCGGCATCTTGATGTCTTTGAGGTAGGAAAGCGATTCCGCGCGGTCCATGCAGGCCTGCTGGTGGCGCTTGAAGGTGCCATAGCCGACGCGTTCTGAAATGGCGCGAAGGCGCGCCAGCAACGCCTTGTCGGTTGCCGTTTTCGGGCTCAGGAACGCGGCGTAATGATTGTCATCAAGACGCGCCGCTTTATAGGCGTCTTCGCCGGCGTTGATTTCCATGCGGCGCTGGCGCTGGCGCTCCGGCGTATCGGCGCGGGCGGAGGTGTTGCAGAGGATAGCCGCCTTTACACGGCCGCCTGCTTTTTTCAGCACATCAAAAGCGACATAGCCGCCCATGGAGGTGCCGCAGATAATAAACTCCGGCGGTGCGGCTTTCAGCACGGCATCGCCCATGGCACTGATGTTATCGAGCGCGGTCAGGTTGACGGCACTGCCATTGAAATAGGCGCATTGCGCTTCCCAGTTCGCCTCGTCAGAGGAGGCACCGGGAATGAAGAGGATCGGCAATGTCGACAGCTTCGGCATCAGGCGGGGCCACCCATGCCGCGGCGCTTGGGCGTCGCGGTTTGGGTTTTCGCGGCGGTCGGCTTGTTGTCCTGCACAATTGCCAGCCGCATATCTTCCGACGGGTCCGAAGGCACAATGCCGCGCAGCGGCGCATTGATGGCGTCAGAATGGGTCACCCAGGCGACAACTTCGTCAATCCGTTTCGGCGTCACCAGTTCGGGGTAATGGCCGACGCCCTCATACATCAGCAGCGACATGTCCGGACGCACTTCCAGCATTTTCTGCACCACATCCGGCGTCGCTGTATTGCTCTTCTCCCCGGCCAGCAACAGGATGGGTGTGGGAATGTCTTTAAAAGCCTGCCATTTGTCGTAGGGTTTCAGGTATTCGTCAGCGTAGCCGTACATGGAGTTAGGATCATAGGCCCAGCCAAAACCTTCGCGCGTGAATTTTTCAAACCCGTGGTTGAAGTCGTGGATGACGAAGTTCGGGTCCACGGGATCGCCGTGGCCGGCAAGGAAGTTTGTCAGCTTGCGCACGGCATCTTCCATGGTGGCAGATGCTGGGCGTTCCCGGTTGCGCCAGGCGCGGCGCAGCTTCGGGCCCGCCGGCGTTTCGGGCGGCATGTCGCCGATGATGGTGCCGGACCAGTTGGGATCGCTGAAGCCGCTTTCCACCATGGCGTAAATAACTTTGCTACCGTGGCTGTGGCCGAGCAGATGATATCTTCCGTTCGGCGACGCATCGCGGATAAGCTCTTTTACGACCTCGGCATAATTTTCCAGCGTGTAATCGCCGGGCATGCGGAAGTTGCCGCTATGGCCCTTGCCGGGGTAATCGAGCGCGATAATGTTGTAGTTTTCAGCGGCGCCTTCCGCAAAAAAGTCAAAACGCCGCGCGCTGTTGTAGATGCCGCCGAGGCAGATGATGGTTTCAGCGGTGTCAGGGTTGCTGCGCGCGGGCCAAACGTTATAGGCAATCGGCACATGCTGCGTTTTGATGAGGTTGGTATCGTCGTGCAGCCCTTCCGGCAGGTATGATTTCATGCTGTCACCGTCGAGGGTGAAGATGAATTCGCGGCGCTCGAACTGGGGGCGGAAGCGGCGGTCAAGCTCGCGGGCGATGCGCGCGATTTCGCGTTCCGTAACGGTAAAATTCGCTTCTTCGGCCTGGGTCACATTGCCCAGGATTGAGATGTCTTTTTGCATGCCACACCGTGCCGTTTTTATTTTGTGTCAGCTCAAATTGGCCGACTTAAGCCTTAGATTGTACGGAAAATCTGCGCTTTGCCCAGTAAAAAACTCAACAATATGAATTGGTTAAATTGTGCAAACGCACAAACACGGCAAATCAAGGGATTAGGTTTTCACACTCTTGCATCGACTTCATGCGGGCAACAATCTTGCGCTGGGCTGTTTTACGGTCGGATCGCGTTTTTCTTGCGAATCATTCTCGCCAGGTCAGGGGGTCACAAAATGTGCGTACATGGCGCGGGCGCGGTTGAGGGTGGATTTCTGCTGGCTGGCGCCGGCGATGCCAAGGCCGCTGCGCACGGCGGAGAGGCTGAAGTAACCATAGCGGCCGTTGCCGATCGGCTTCAGCACATACAGCGACTGCAGCGCCTGCGGCTTGAACACCGGGATCACCGACCAGTAGACGGCGCTGGTGTTGATAATCGAAACGACGATCTTGCCCGATTTCTGCATACTGGCCGTCATGCGGTATTCAACGGGGCGGGCGGAGCGGTTGTCCGTCTGGCTGAAATACAGCTCTTTGCCACTGCGGATTTCCGCCAGCGTGAAGTCGGCACGTGTTGCGCCGCCCGGGCCGTCCAGCGCGACTGCCTTGCGCACCAGCGTTTCATTGCGGTTATCGGTTTCCGACCAGTAAGTCATGCCTGCCAGCGAGGAAATGGCCGCGAAGCGTTTCAGCACCGCATCGGCGCTGGCGGCCTTCATGTGCCCGCTGAGTGCGGCATAGAAACCGAAGCCGGTGCCCACAAGGCTGGCGCAGGCGTTGCTGACGCGGCCCTTGGCAAGGTCTTCCTGCGTCCAGGTCGCCGTGCTGTCGCCTGCGGCATAGAGCTGATCGTTGCCGGCGGTGCAGAGATTGTTTGCCGCTTGAGCGACCGGACTTGCGAACAGTAGTGCCAGAAGCAGAATGGCGAGGGGTAGGCGGACGAAGGCTGGCATGGTGTCCTCTTTAGCGGGTGGCGTGGAGAATTGCAAATCCGAGTATATTAAAAAAACACGCCGGATTGCTCCGGCGTGTTTTTTGTCAAATCGCTGGCAGAAGTTATTCTGCGGGCTTTTCGGTTTTGGAATCTTCAACGGTATCGCCATCGACTTTTTTCTTCACTTCAGTCGTGATCTTACCGTCTTTTTTCTCGACCACTTCTTTGGTCGTGGATTTTTTGGTGTTGAAGAGGCCTTTCGGATCCGTTTTGGATTCGATTTCGGTCGTCTTCTTGAAGTCGCCGTTGTCGTCAGCGTCAACTTTTACCGATTTTTCGTCTTTGGTTTCGGTGCCGTTGGCGTCTTTCGACGTGGTTGTCGTTTCGGCTTTGGAATCGCCGTCTTTGTCTTTGGAGACTTCTGTCGTCGTTTTGAACTCGGTATCAGCGGCGAAAGCGGCCGGAGCTGCGAGTACGAAGGACAGCAGGGCTGCGGTCAGGAGGACTTTTTTCATAGGTATATTCCTTAAGTTGTTATGGATAGGGTTTCTTTGGTAACTCCGAATGTAAGGTGCCAATGGTGCAATACAACAAACGGTTCCAAAGGGAATCATTATCTTTTTCCAAGGTGTTGGGCCCTTTGGGGAGGGCATCAAGGCCGGGTGCATAACAACGCATTCAAAAACCCTTCGGAATGCTGTATGTTATGGCAGAGATTAACCGGCAAGCACTTCACAAGGTAAAACATAATGACCGACCACCCCGATGCGCTGATTAAACGCATCAAGACGTTTTCCGCGCCTGACGACAAAAAGGCTGTCCTTGAAATCTCGCTGACCTTTGCCATCCTCGTCGCCTCGACCGCGGGGATGATGTACGGCTTGCCGCGGGGCTGGTACGCCTCGCTTCTGCTTATGCCTTTCGCGGGCTTTATGGTGACGCGGCTCTTTACCATTCAGCATGACTGCGGCCATGGCTCCTATTTCACCTCCCGCCGCGTCAATAATATCGTCGGCACCGTCCTGGGCATGTTCACCCTTGCGCCATACCACTACTGGAAAAAGACGCATACGGTGCATCACGCTTTTTCCGGCAACCTCGACCGCCGCGGCGTCGGCGATTTTGATACGCTGACGGTGAAGGAATATCAGGCGCTGCCCCCGTTGCGCAAAGCCTGGTACCGCATTTACCGCCATCCGGCTTTCGTGCTGATTATCGCGCCGTTCATGCTGTTTGGCGTCAAGTTCCGCCTGCCGCTCGACAACCCGTTCCATACCGTCAAGATATGGTCGGGCATCATGGCAACGAACATCGGCATCGCCGCTGTTTTCGCGGGCGTTGTTTATTTCTGCGGCTGGCATGCCTTTTGGACTGTCTACCTGCCGGTCGTCTGGCTGGGCAGCGCACTCGGCGTTGCGGGCTTTTACATTCAGCACCAGTATGAAGACACCTACTGGAACAGTGCCGATGAATGGACCTATTTTGACGCCGGCATGCACGGCAGCTCCTACTTTGAATTTCCGGCCGTCATCAACTGGGCTGTCAACAACATCAACCTGCACCATATCCACCACCTGAATGGCAACGTGCCGTCCTATCGCCTGCGGGAATGCCTTGCGAATATCCCCGCCCTGCGCGATGTGCCCAAGCGCACACTGAAAGACGTGCCGGGTTGCTTCCGCCTCGCCCTCTGGGATGACGAGACGAAAAAGATGGTGCGTTTCAGCTAATTTACTTAGGCGGCTTTCAACGTCAGCAGTGTAATTTCCGATGGCACGAAGGTGCGCAGCGGCGGGCCCCAGTAGCCGGTGCCGTGGCTGGTGTAAATCTGCAGATCGCCATGGCTTTCAAGTCCGCCATGATAGCGCTGGAACAGCCCGATCATGAGACTGTAGGGGAAGTATTGCCCGCCGTGCGTATGGCCGGAGAGCATGAGGTCAAAGCCCGCTTTCGACGCCATGTCATAGGTCGCCGGCTGGTGGGCGAGCAGTATTTTAACAAGACCCGCCGGCGCGCCAATAAGCGACTTCTCAGGGTTCAGGCGCTCGACACCTTTCATATGCAGCGTCGAATAATCGGGAACGCCGGCAAGCACGAAGCCTTCGCCGTTGCGCGTCACAACTTCGTGCCGGTTCATCAGCACCCGCGCGCCAAGGCTGGTGAAAGCATCCAGCCATTCATCTACGCCCCAGTAATATTCATGGTTGCCGGGAATGTAGTATATGCCGCTTGGTGCCTTCAGATTTTTCAGCGGCTCGACGCCCGGCATTAGTTGCTTGACGGTACCGTCAATAAAATCGCCGGTCAGGGCGACAAGGTCTGGCGCAAGGCTGTTCGCCATGGCGACGACTTTCTGGGTGTAATCGCGGCCTATTGTGGGGCCGACGTGCAAATCGCTGATCTGGACGATGCGGAAACCATCAAAGGTGGGCGGCAGGCCTTTCAGCGGAACGGTTATTCTTTTAATCACGGGGCCCGTGAAGGTCTGCACAAGGCCGATGATGATTGTCAGAGTGGTTGCGCCCGCGATCACCAGCAGCGTGCGCAGCTGGAAAGCCTCCAGGTCTTGCGGCGGAAAGAAATAACGCCACGCCAGCGAAATAACATCGGCGACCAGTGTATAAATGAGGAGGATGGAGAAGATGCCCATCGCCATATAGGCGATCCAGCTGAAGACGCGCGCGGTGACGGCGGCCCAGCGTTTTTCACTGAGGCTGTGGATGTAATCATCCGCGAAGGGCCCCGATATTTCGAGCAGCGCGAAGACAAGCGTGAAAATGCTGACAAGAACAGGATGATCCGCCGCCGCAGGCCAGCGCATCGAAATGCGCAAGGCGAGGTAGGCGTTGAACAGGAAAACCATAAACGTGATGAGGAGGAACCGTTTCATGCGCCTAATTTAGGTCGGCGCATCGGAAAAAGCCACCGCAAATGCCGGAAAACTGTGCGAATTCAGCTGCTTTTAAGGATAAGGAACGAAAGCTGCCGCGCTGCCGTTGGTCTTTACGAATGTTACGTCAACGAAATCAATCAGGAGAACACCATGGATAAAGATCGTATCGAAGGTTCGGGCAAGCAAGCCGCAGGCGCCATCAAAGAAGCCGCTGGTAAACTGACCGGCGACGCAAAACTGAAAGCAGACGGCAAGGCTGAAAAGCTGGCTGGCAAAGTCCAGAACGCTGTCGGCGGTGCTAAAGACGCACTGCGCGGCGAATAATATCGCCTCACGAATAAAGGGCCCGGTGGTTTCCACCGGGCCCTTTTTCTATGCGTTTTATTTGGAATACATCGGCGGGTGTTCGCCTTCTGGGTCGGGCACGTTGTTTTCGTTCGGCTCGGCCTTCTTGTTATCGGTCTGGCTGTCGGGCTTCTTTTTAAGTTTATCGAGTTCCTCGATGCCTTTTTCATGGGTGATGGGCATGGCTGTTCCTTTCAAAAAAAAGTGGCAGCTGACCTACCAATAGGCAGAATTTTCGTTCCTTTTCAGGGTGATATATGGCCACGCAGGGGTTTTAACCACTGCCCGGTATAATGGACATAGAACAACAACATTGCCCCTAAAGGAACACGCACATGAAAAAAGCTTTCCCCCTCAAGACCCTCGCACTCGTCGCCGCTGTGGCACTGATGGCGGCATCATCCACGGCGGAGGCGCGCAGCTGGTCGCATGGCGGCGGCTATTCCACGGGCTCCGGCCGCACGGGCACTTATTCCGGCAGCGGCAGCGCCGCGCGCGGGCAGGGGTGGACGCGTAACCAGAGTGTGACAGGCGAACAGGGACGCACCTTCGGCCGCAACATCGACGGCAGCTATAACAAGGACGACACGACCGTCACCCGCAACCTCAACAACACGCGCGGCGGCACGCGCACCGGCACCTATAACACAACGACCGATACCTATAACGGTACGGCGACAGGCGCCAAGGGCCATACGGTGACATCGACCGGCACGGCCGGCGGCGGCACGCGCACCGGAACTTATACGACCGGCAGCGGCAACACCGGCACCTATTCCGGCACAACGACGCATGGCGACGGAACTCTAAGCAACAGCAACACCGTCACCACGCAATCTGGCAAGACCTATTCCAATTCGTCGGACTACAGCTATGATAAGGACACGAATACGCTGACCGATACGCATACCGGCGTCGGCGGCAACACGCATACGGGCACGGTGACTTTCACGCCCAACCCGTAACCATTCAAGGACTGAAACCGACGATGCAGCCACAGCCGTCATCGATCAAGGACGAAGACCTGATGACGCGCGTGGCGGCGGGCGACCGCATGGCTTTTGACATTCTCGCGAAGCGGCATATCAACCGCATCTACGGCATCGCACGGGCGATGGTCAAAGGACAGGCGCAAGCGGAAGATGTAGCGCAGGAGGTGTTTACACGCCTCTGGATCTACGCCCCGCGGTGGGAGGAAGGCAAGGCGGCCTTCACCACCTGGCTCTACCGCATCGTCGTCAACTGCTGCCACGACCAGCTGCGGAAAACGAAAGTCGACCGCACGGCGTCAGAGATACCGGAAGATATGGCAGGCGAGGGGCCGAACGGCGAGGCGCTGCTGGCCGAGCGGCAGAAGAACGACAAGGTGCGCGTCGCCCTTGATACGCTGCCGGAGCGGCAGAAGCTGGCGGTGACGCTTTGCTACTTCCAGGGGCTGACAAACCCCGAGGCCGCGAAGGTGATGGATATGCACGTCAAGGCGCTGGAAGGGTTGCTGGTGCGCGCGCGCAAAACGCTGCGCGGTTTGCTGGAAGAAGAAAGGGCACGATATGGCTGAGCATGACAATATTGAAGCGATGATACGGCAGATGGATTTCGGCCCCGCGCCGGCGGATTTGCTGAACCGCATCACGACTGTGGTGCCGCATCTGGCGCAGGAGAGACGTCCGGCGAATGTCAGCCGCCTGCAGCGCTTTGCGGCGGAATGGCGTTACGGTTTGTCGCTCAAAATCGCGGCGCTTGCGATTGTCGCGGTCATAGGCATTGCCATGGGGCACGAAGGCCATGCGGCCGGCGGCGGTTTTGGTGCGCTTTTGTTTGGTGATATTGGTGTGGAGGATATCATATGACGGATGTGAACGGTGCTGACATCAACGGTGCAATGGGGGCTTGCTCCAAATCATGCATGGGCTGGGTGCTGCTCATCAGTCTTGCGCTGAACCTTTTCTTCGGCGGGCTGCTGGTCGGCAAGCATATTTATGCAGGCAATGGCGGCGGCAAGATCGCGCAAGTGATCTCGGCATTCAGCGACCTTAATCCAGACAGCCGCACAAAGGCGATGGCCGCGGCGGAGAAAGACTGGCCCGCCATCCAGAAGCAGCTGAAAGATGTGAAAGCGAAGCGCGACGCGGTGAAGAAAATTCTCGCGCAGGATGCCTATAAGCAGGAAGACCTCGACAAGGCCTTTGCCGAGGTGCGCACATCGGTCGATGCGCTGCTGGAAAAAGGGCAGGTGCTCGGCTCCGATATCGCAGGCTCGCTGACGACGGAGGAGCGTCAGAAGCTCATCCAGAATTTGCCGAACGGGCCGTGACGCGTTTTTGTTGAGAATAGGTCGCAACTGGTTCAAGCTTTCTAAAGCATTGATAATTCGTAACAATTTTTATTCATTTTTCCCTGATATACTTGAGGGGAAGAGGAGCTGAAATCCATGTCAAAAGCCTATGCCATTTTCGCCGCCCTGCTGGGTGCCGCGCTGTTCGGGCAACCGTTACAGGCCGGCGCCGCCGCGTTACCCGCGCATTTCCAGCTGGCCTCCGCCGATGGCTACACCGCCAGGGGCGCGGATGATTACATGGATGACGCCCAGGACGATGTGGCTGATGATGACGTCCCCGTCATCGGCCTGCCGCCGAACGACGACGGCACCGAAAGCCACTCCAGCGATGTGACGCAAGTCCCCAACGCCTACACCCGCCAGCACCCCGTCGAACTCGAAGATGAAGACAACGAGGACGATGAAGACAGCCGCGATGGTGATGATGGGGATGATGACGAGGATATGTAACTTTTCTTGAACGCCCGTTTAAACTTTCCCAAACCGTCCTGTTCGTCAATAATGAGCGCGTGCAGCGCGCATTAACCAATTGACATAATAAATAGGATATACTACAAGTGGGAAAAAGCAGGAGAGGGCGCGTGGATTTTTCGAGGAAGTTGCGGATCGAGCCGGGCAGCAAGGTTGACCTGAGCGATATCGAGACCGGCTACAAAGGCAAGCTGACCAAGGAAGAGGCGAAAGAGCAGACCGCCAAGAACCTCGCCCGCATTGCGGAGCTGCAGGAGCTGCTCTATTCCGACCACAAGCAATCCCTTCTTATCGTGCTGCAGGCGATGGACGCCGGCGGCAAGGACGGCACGGTGAAAGTCATCGCCGGTGCCATGAACCCGCAGGGCGTGCGCGTCGCGAGTTTCAAGGCGCCGAGCCTTGAGGAGCGCGAGCATGACTTCCTCTGGCGCATCCACAAGCAAACGCCGAACAAGGGCGAAGTGGTTGTCTTCAACCGCTCGCATTATGAAGACGTTCTCATCGTCCGCGTGCATGACATGGTGCCGGAGAAGGTGTGGAAGAAACGCTACGACCGCATCAACGAATTCGAACAGAATTTGACCGACAACAACACCCATGTGCTGAAGTTCTTCCTGCACATCAGCAAGGACGAGCAGATCGAGCGGCTGAAAGAACGGCTTGATACGCCGTCGAAACACTGGAAGGTGAACGAGGGTGATTTCACCGAGCGTGAATTCTGGGACAAATACCAGGATGCCTATGAAGACGCGCTTGGCAAATGCTCGACCGATGCTGCGCCGTGGTTCGCCATTCCCGCCGACAAAAAGTGGTTCCGCGATCTCGCTATCTCCACCATCGTGCTGGAAAAGCTTGAATCCCTGAAGATGGAATATCCGCCGCCCACGGGCGATATCACCGCCATCCGCAAAAAATACTTCCCGGATGATCCGCTGCCCGGTTCCGAAAAGCCCGCCAAGGCTGACGAGAAACCGGCGAAGAAAAAAAGCGCGAAGAAAGACTTTAATCCGAAGTGATACCCTATGCCGCCGAGCGCCGGTTGCTGCAGACCGCCGTCATCATCGGTGCCTGCGTGCCCGTGTTTGCGGGCGGGGCAGGGGTGGTGCTGGGCAGCCGCTACTTTATCGATACCCCGAATGTGTCGCTCGACAGTAATCTCCGCTACCTCTTCGGCATTCTCTTCGCCATTGGGCTTTGCTTCTGGTCGTCCGTTCCCGCCATTGAAACCAAAACCGCGCGCGTGCGGCTGCTGACGTTGCTTGTTGTGACCGGCGGTGTTGCGCGGCTCGGCAGCCTTCTGTTTGTCGGCACGCCCCCGGCCATCGGCCTGTTCGCGCTGGGCATGGAGCTGGGCGTCACGCCCGCACTGTGCCTGTGGCAGGCGCGCATTGCAAAACTTGCGGGGGCTTCATGAAAAACTATTGGCAGTCGCTGGCCGCGCTCTTCGGCCTTGCCGCCGTCATCGCCGGCGCGGTGGGGGCGCATGCGCTGTCCGATGAACATGCAAAGCAGATGGTGGCGGAGGCGACGGTTTACGCCCTGATCCATGCCGCCGTGCTGCTCTACATCAGCCGCCTGCCGGGGCGCTGGATGCTGGCCGCCAAAACCGCCTTCAGCCTTGGAATCGCGCTGTTTTCGGGCGGAATTTGTGCGAAGTATTTCACCGGCTTTGAAGGCTTTGGCGCGACGGCGCCGGTGGGCGGCACCTGCCTCATGCTGGGCTGGGCTGTGCTTTTTCTTCACGCAATTCTTGACAACAGGCCGACTCAGACGTAATTTTGTTTCTGCGCCGATTTGAAGCTGACAGCTTGCGGGCGCATTATAAATGCAGCTAAAGCGTTGGCGGACAATGTGCCGCCGCGTGCTATACGTCGGCGGTTTTTTTGTGCCTCTTGAAGGAGCATTGTCCATGGCTTTACAGCGTAACTACGTCCGCAAATTCCCCCCTGTCCCCCTTGATGATACCAACCGCGACGGCCTGTCGCCGCTGCATTTTGCCGTGGAAAACGGCAATCCGCGCGTGGTGCGGCAATTGATTGCGGACGGCGCGCGCCTCGATGCGAAGGACGCGCAAGGCCGCACGGCCCTGCTGGTGGCGGTGAAAACCCGCAATCTCAAAATCGCGGCGGAGCTGATTACCGCCGGCGCCGATATCAACGCCGAGACGAGAAACGGCTGGACAGCGCTGTCCCTCGCGGTAAAATCGGGCAACCCTGCGATGATCGAACTCATCGCGCGCACGGCAGGCGTCACGGGGCTTTCCACCAGGTAAAGGCGAAACAGCACATGGCCGCTATTCCTCCCGCGACGCAAGGCAATCTTCTCGATGCCATCCGGCGGGGCGAAAGCGGCGATGTGAAACGGCTGCTCAACGCCGGCGCCGACCCGAATGTGGCCGACGCCGGCGGCCGCACCGCCAGCCATTACGCCGCGCTTTCCGACATGCAGCCCTACCGCCGCCGCGAAATTTTAGGCGACCTTATCCGCATGAAGGCGGATCTGAACCGCAAGGATGTCAACGGCCGCACGGCGCTGCATGAAGCCGCGACAAGGGGCGATGCCGAAACCTGCGCGGCCTTGGTGCGGGCAGGGGCGACAGTGGATGCACAGGCGAATGACGGCACCACGCCGCTCTTCGCCGCCATGCGTGCCGCGATCACCAGCGGCAAGATGGATTGCATGAAGGCACTCATCGACCATGGTGCCAACAGCCTGATCCGCGACAAGCAGGGCAAGACCGCGCTCGACCAGTCGCGCGCCGCCTTCGGCAATTTCTACGCCAGCGTGCAAAGCTTCCTCGCCGATTGGGAAACCAACAAATCCCCCGAACGCCGCAACCGCGACTTCGACGGCGCCAACAAGGACGACCAGAAACGCGCCGCCGAGGAAACCTTGAAGAAACTTCAAGCAAAAGCCAAAGCCGGCAAGCCGAAGTTCAAGCCGTAATAAAAGCTGTCATCCCGAACAAGGTGAGGGATCTCCCCTTCGTGACGCAGAAGAGGAGATTTCTCGCTGCGCTCGAAATGACAATTTGCTGATATTACGCAACTTTTTCCCATTTTGACAAACCCCGCCACTTGTTCTAACCTCCCCCTTCCGGCGCATTTTTAAGGAAACTAAAGCGATGCTTGATCGCCTGAAACGTACCGTTGACCGTTTTAACCAGACGCTGGTCGAAGGCAGCTATCGCCTTGCGCCCATCACCTTCGCGGGGCTTATCCGCGGCATGAAGTTTGAATTGCCGGCAACCTCCGAAGTCGCGGTCGGCACGACGATGATCGACACCTCTAAATCATGGGGCAGCAAGTTTTTGTGGTCGTCCGCCATTGCGCTGCTCTCCATCAATACGCTTGCCTGGGCTGCGGTGGGGCTCGGCGTTGTCGGCATCGGCGTTTATACGCTGGAATATTACCGCGCCAAGAACGCGCGCGACGATGTGCTGACGGAAGTCAACTTCGCGGGCCAGCGCGTCAAGGGCGCAAGGTCGGACCTTTACCGCCTGCACCGCGCGCAGCTGATGATGATGAACGTCACCGCCGCGCTGGACGGCGACAACGCGAAGACGACGGGGGAGGTTATCCGCAACATCCTCGACAGCGTGAAGGACGAACGCGCGCGCGTCGAAGTGCTGGACGGCGGCCGCTATTTCGCCGGCAAGAAAGCCTATGCCTTCTCCGAACCCGGCTTCCGCCTGCTGGAGACGGAGGCGGAAGATGACAGCGTTGCCGTCGCAGTACCCGGTATTCGCGCGACCCCCAGCCTGAAAACCGCATGGGACAATAAACGCGTCAGCGCCGATGAATTCATCGAACGCCTCGCCGAGCTGCAGGACGCGCTGCCGCAGGACATGGCCGAAAAGCTGAACGCCCGCCTGCAACAACGGCTAATTTCCACAGGGGCTGCGAATGACGATAAAACCGCCCCGCGCGCCCAGAAACCCGCGCTTTAATTCATAAGGAACTTTGACATGGCTTCCAAAACCTCCCGCGGCCTTGCCCGCATCGGCATCCTGCTCAGCATCGTCTGGATTGTTCTGGTCGGCGGCGTCGCGCTGCATGAAAAGAACGACCAGCGCCACATGTGCATGGCCGTGCAGGACGAGGTGCGCAGCTGCCACCACTACTTCTATAAATGGATGAAGCGGGAGGAGGGCGCAAGCCGCCGCCATGAGGACGTCGACAACGGCGACGACGCGCCCGAAGACAGCCACATCTCCCTCAACCTCGGCAAAATGCGCCTCAACATAGAAACCGCCGTGCCGCGCACCTACCGCCTCGATACCGACAGCTTCCTTATCATCCTCCTCGGCCCCTTGGCCGCCATCTGGCTGCTCGGCCTCGGCGTGGGGTGGTGTGTGGATGGGTTTAGGGAGAAGAAGTAATCTATTTAGATTCTTTGTCTTAATCGCGCGGCGTGATTGCCATTATGCAAACCCACCTCCCGCTTCCCCCGCCATAAAGCTGTCTATATAATAAGTCACCTTTCCCTCTCACATTTTTCCGCACGCCCCGCGGGGCGGCGAAGGAGACTTGTTATGGCTGCGCCGAAAGTGAAACCGGTTACCGATCTGCTGGGGGAGGCGAGGGGCGTTGCCGCGCCTTCGCGTGTGTTTGACGTCGACAAGGTCTTCGGCCGCAAGACGATACCGGACATTAAAAAAGGTCTCAGCACACTCGGCTGCGAATTCGTGAAGGTCGGCTTCTTCGATGTCGACGGCATCATGCGCGGCAAGTACATGAAGATCGAGAAGTTCCTCTCCGCGCTCGACCACGGCTTCGGTTTCTGCGACGTCGTCGTCGGCTGGGACAGTAACGACCAGCTCTATGACAGCTCCAAATTCACCGGCTGGCACACGGCCTACCCCGATGCGCTGTGCCGCATCGTGCCGGGCTCCGTGCGCGCGCTGCCGTTCGAGGAAAATATTCCGCTGTTCATCGCGGAACTTGCCGACCGCGGCGAAGCCGTCTGCCCCCGCGGCACGCTGCGCCGCGTTTTGCAGCGCGCGAGCGACATGGGTTTTAACGTCAGCGCGGCGATTGAATTTGAATTCTTCATGTTCAACGAAACGCCGGAAAGCGTGCGGGCCAAAAACTACCAGAGTCTTCAGCCCATCACCCCCGGCAACTTCGGCTATTCCATGCTGCGGTCGTCGGTGCATGCGGATTTTTACCATGACCTCCTCGCCATGTGCCGCGACATGCGCATCCCCATCGAAGGGCTGCATACCGAAACCGGCCCCGGCGTCCTCGAAGCCGCCATCATGTACGACGAAGCGCTGGAGAGTGCCGACCGCGCAGCATTGTTCAAAACCTTCACAAAAGTCCTTGCGCAAAAACGCGGCTGGATGGCCGCCTTCATGGCGAAGTGGAACAACAAGGTGCCGGGACAGTCCGGCCATATCCACATTTCGTTGCAGGATAAAAAATCCGGCAAGCCGGTGTTTTTTGATGCGAAGAAGCCGCTGCAGATGTCGGACACCATGCGGCATTTCCTTGGCGGCCAGCAATCGTTGATGCCGGAATTCCTGAGCATGATTGCCTGCACGGTCAACAGCTATTCGCGCCTTGTGCCCGGTTACTGGGCGCCGACGAATGCGACTTGGGGCGTGGAGAACCGCACCACGGCGCTGCGCGTTATTCCGGGCTCCGAAAAATCGCAGCGCATCGAATACCGCATCGCCGCGGCGGACATTAACCCCTATATCGCGCTCGCCGCTTCCATCGGCTCCGGCCTCTGGGGCGTCGAGCATGGCATCGAGCCGACGAAAATAGTCGAGGGCAATGCCTATGAGCAGAAATTCCCGAGCCATATGCAGCTGCCGCAAACGCTGACCGAAGCGGCGGGGCGGCTCCGCAAATCGAAAGCCGCATCCGAATTGTTCGGCGACACCTTCGTCGAGCATTACGCGCAGAGCCGCGAATGGGAAGAACGCGAATTCCGCAAATACGTCACCGACTGGGAACTCCAGCGGTATTTTGAAATCATCTAACGGAGCCGAATATGGGACAGCCAATGAAAAAAGATACCAGCAACCTGATGCAGACCATTTCTCCCGTCGACGGCAGCGTCTTCGTCGAGCGTCCGTTCCATACATGGAGCGAGGCCGATGCGGTTTTGACCAAGGCAAAAAAAGCGCAGAAGGAATGGCGCAAAGTGCCGCTGGCGGAGCGCCAGAAATACATGCTGAAATTCCTCGATCATATGGTGGCCCATGCCGCCGAGATCGGCAAGGAAATCACCTGGCAGATGGGCCGCCCCATCAGCCAGACATCCGGCGAAATCCTGCGCGGCTTTTCGGAGCGTGTGAAATATGCGGTTGAGCTGGCGCCCAAAGCCCTCGCCGATGTTATTCCGCACGACAATCGCGATGGTTTCAAGCGCTTCATCCGTCGCGAGCCCTTGGGCGTCGTCGCCGTTATTGCGCCGTGGAATTACCCGTACCTTACCGCCGTCAACGCCATTGTGCCGGCGCTGCTGGCGGGCAACGTGGTGGTCTTGAAGCATTCCTTCCAGACCCCGCTCGTCGGCGACCGTTTTGCTGAAGGCTTCAAGGCGGCAGGCCTGCCGGATGGCGTGTTCCAGCACCTTGACCTGTCGGATGCCGATACGCAGAAACTGGCGGAAGACAAGCGCATTGATTACATCAACTTCACCGGCTCCGTCCGCGTCGGCCATATCGTGCAGAAGGCGGCCAGCAACCGCTTTGTCGCCTGCGGTCTGGAACTTGGCGGCAAGGACCCCGCTTATGTGCGTGAAGATGCGGATCTCGGCTCCGCGGTTGAAAACCTTGTCGATGGCGCGTTTTTCAACTCCGGCCAATGTTGCTGCGGCATCGAGCGTATTTACGTGCATGAAAAACTCTACGATAAATTCGTGGAAGATTTTGTGAAGCTGACCAAGACCTACAAGCTCGGCAACCCGACCGACCCTTCGACCAACCTCGGCCCCATGGTGCGCACCGCGCAGGCGGATTTTGTGCGCGCGCAGATCGACGACGCCGTGAAGCATGGCGCCAAGGCGCTGGTGGATGAGAGCCTCTTCCCCGCCAGCAAAAAGGGCACGCCCTACCTTGCGCCGCAAGTCCTCGTCAATGTCGACCACAGCATGGGCGTGATGATGGAAGAAAGCTTCGGCCCCGTCGTCGGTATCATGAAAGTGAAGAACGACGCCGAAGCAGTGAAGCTGATGAACGACAGCAAGTATGGCCTCACCGTTTCCATCTGGACGAAAGACGCCGAAGCCGCCGAAAAACTGGGGGAGGAGCTGGAAACCGGCACCGTCTTCCTCAACCGCTGCGACTACGTCGACCCCGGCCTCACCTGGACCGGCGTGAAAGACACCGGCCGCGGCGGCTCCATGTCCGTCATCGGCTTCGAAAACCTCACCCGCCCGAAAAGCTTCCATTTGAAGAAGGCCTGATATGACTGCATTACCCGCCGCTGTTGCCAATCCCCGCAGCAAAATCTCCCAGAAGGCCGCGCGGTTTTCTGAATCGGTCATCCGTGAAATGTCGCGGCTGGCCGTGAAGCATAAGGCGATCAACCTTGCGCAGGGCTTTCCTGATTTTGCATGCCCGCAGGAATTGAAGGACGCGGCGGCGAGAGCGATTCAGGATGATGTCAACCAATACGCCATCACCTGGGGCGATAAGCCCTTCCGTGATGCGCTGGCGGAGAAGACGAAGCGCACACTGGGTCTGGATATCGACCCGGAAACCCAAATCACCGTCACCTGCGGCGCGACCGAGGCCATGGTGGCCGCCATGCTGGCCACCGTCGACCCCGGCGACGAGGTGATAGTTTTCGAACCTTACTACGAGAATTACGGGCCGGATGCGATTTTGGCCGGCGCGATTCCGAAGTATGTCACCTTGAAGCCGCCGCACTGGACGTTCGACCCGGATGAGCTGGCGAAGGCGTTTACGAACAAAACCAAAGCCATCATCATCAACACGCCCAACAACCCGACCGGCAAGGTGTTCAACCGCACCGAACTGCAGCAGATTGCCGACCTCTGCCAGAAATGGGATGTGCTGGCCTTCACGGATGAAATTTACGAGCATATTTTATACGACGGTGCGGACCATGTGGCGCTCGCGACGCTGCCCGGCATGGCGGAGCGCACGGTGACCATCAACGGCCTGTCCAAAACCTATAGCGTTACGGGCTGGCGCATCGGCACCATCATCGCTTCGCCAGAATTGACGGGCGCGATTAGAAAAGTGCATGACTTCCTGACCGTCGGCGCCGCCGCGCCGCTGCAAAGGGCAGGGGCGACGGCGCTGCGCTTGCCGGACAGCTATTACACGACCTTGGGCAAGCTGTATGACGAGCGCCGCACGATGCTGATGGATATCCTGACCCGCGCCGGCATTCCCTTCCACACGCCGAAGGGCGCGTATTACATTCTGGCGGATATCTCCAAATTCGGCTTCGAGAGCGACGTCGCCTTCACGCGCTTCCTCATCGAAACTGTCGGCGTTGCCTGCGTGCCGGGCTCCAGCTTCTTCAGCCGGCCGGAACTCGGGCACAATTACGTCCGCTTCTGCTTCTGCAAAAAACCCGAAACCCTGAATGCCGCAGCAGAACGCCTGCTGCAGCTCGAAACCCATCTCAAAAACCGTTAAGGAAAAATCATCATGACCGACAACAAAAAAATCACCGGCAGCTGGAATTACCCGACGCGCGTTTTGTTTGGCCCGGGGCGCATTAAAGAACTGCCGGAAGCCTGCCGCAAGCTGGGCATGAAACGGCCGATTTTGATGACGGATGCGGGGCTGAAGGCGAACCCCATCACGCTGAATGCGCTGCAGATCAACAAGGATGCTGGCCTTGAAACAGGCCTGTTTGCCGATATCAAGCCGAACCCGACCGGCGAGAACATCACAGCTGGCGTGAAAGCGTTCAAAGACGGCAAGCATGACGGCGTCATCGCCTTCGGCGGCGGCTCCGGCCTTGATGCCGCGAAGGCGATTGCGCTGATGGTGGGGCAGGACCGCCCGCTTTGGGATTTTGTGGACGAGGGGGATAATTACCTGCGCGTCAATGAAGCCGGCATGGCGCCGGTCGTCGCAATCCCCACGACCTCCGGCACCGGCTCGGAAGTTGGCCGCGCGTCGGTGATTACCAACGAACTGACGCATGAAAAGAAAATCATCTTCCATGCCAAAATGCAGCCCGCCATGGTTATTTCAGATCCCGAGCTGACGGTTGGTTTACCGGCGCATATCACCGCCGCCACCGGCATTGACGCCTTCGTGCATTGCTTCGAAGCTTTCTGCGCCCCCGGCTTCCACCCGATGGCGGATGGCGTGGCGATGGAAGGCATGCGCCTTGTCGCCGAATTCCTGCCGCGCGCGTACAAGGACGGCAAGGATATTGAAGCGAGAGCCGCCATGCTCGCGGCGGCCAGCATGGGGGCGACCGCCTTCCAGAAAGGCCTTGGCGGCGTCCACGCCCTCGCGCATCCCCTCGGCGCGATCTACGACAAGCACCACGGGTTGCTCAACGCCGTGCTGGTGCCCTATGTGATGGTCCGCAACCGCGCCGCGATTACGGAGAAGATGGATATCCTCGCCCGCGTCCTCAACCTGAAGGGTAACGGGTACGAAGCCGTGCTGAAATGGCTGCTCGATTTCCGCCAGCAACTCGGCATCCAGAACAGCCTTGCCGATATCGGCGTCCCCGCCGACCGCATCAAGGACATCGGCCGCATGGCGACCGAAGACCCCTCCGCCGGCGGCAACCCCATCCCGCTGACGCCCGCAGATTATGCGGCCGTCTACGAAAAAGCGCTGAAAGGTGATTTGACGGATGCGAAGGCGCTTGCGGCATGACATTTTCCGTCCGGCCTTTCAATGCCGACGAATGGCCGCTGTACAAGGAAATGCGCCTGAACGCGCTACGGGCCGACCCGCATGTCTTCAGCCGCAAGCATGAAGAAGCGGCGGCCTATGACGACAGCTATTGGCGTGATGACCTGTCAGACCCCAACCTTGGCGTTTTCGGCGTTTTCGCGGACGGCAAGCCGATCGGGATGACCGGCATTGTGGTCGACATGAAAAAGGATCCCTCCGGCCAAACCGCCAAGCTCTGGGGCTCCTGGGTCGGGAAAGAATGGCGCGGTAAAGGCGCATCGGTGCCGATGTACGAAGCGCGTATTGATTGGGCACGGCGGCATCCGGTGGTGAAACGCATCACCGTTTCCCACCGCGCCAGCAATGCGGCATCCAAGGCCGCCAACCAGAAGCATGGCTTTGTCTATACCCACACCGCCGATTTCGTCTGGCCGGATGGCGTAACCGAGCCGGAAATCTTTTATGAGTTGATGGTGAAATAAGAATGGCCGCCAGCGTTAAAAAATATCTCTCCCTCATTGCTACAATCGTCGTCTATGAAGCCATCTCCGCCTTTATCGGCCGGGCGACGCTGGGGGATGTGCAGGGGTGGTATGCGACGCTCAACAAGCCGCCGCTGTCGCCGCCGAACTGGCTGTTTCCAGTGGTCTGGACGTCGCTGTATATCCTCATCGCCTCGGCGGGCTGGTGGGCTTGGAAGGTGCCGGCGGGCAAGGAGCGCAGCACTCTCCTCGCGCTGTTCACCGTCTACACGGCGCTGAACTGGGGCTGGAGCTTCGTGTTCTTTTCGGCGCATCTGCTGCTGCCGGGCTTTATCTGGATACTCGTCATGAACCTCGTCGCCCTCGGCTTTATCGCCAAGGCGTGGAAATCGGAGCGCAAAGCCGCCTACCTGATGATCCCGCCGCTGCTGTGGACGAGTTTCGCCGCCTACCTCAATTTCGGCTACTGGTACTTTAACCGTTAATCCAGCGAATCCGCCATATGCTGCGGCATTTCGGCGCTCACCGTAATCGCGGGTTTGTCCTCGTATAGCGGGAATTCGATGCTGCGGGCGTGGAGGTGGAGGAGGGGGAATTCGCCGTCCTTCGGGCGCTCGGGGTTTGCGCCATAGAGCCAGTCGCCGACAATCGGGCAGCCGATGGATTTCAGGTGCACCCTTATCTGGTGTGTGCGGCCGGTTTTGGGGTAAAGCTCGACCAGCGCGCGGTTGTTGCGCAGCTTCTGCAAAACCTTGTAATCCGTCACCGCTTCCTGCGCGCCTTCGGTGCCGCTGGTGGAGCCCTGCATCGTCCAGCCCTTGGGGGCTTTCACCTTTAGCAGCGGCAGGTTGATGGTGCCTTCTTCAGCGGGCGGCCGGTTCTCGGTAATCGCCCAATAGGTTTTTTTGACGCGGCCAGTTTCAAACAGCCTGCCCATCTTGCGCAGCGCGCGTTCGTTGCGGCCGAGGACAAGGCAGCCGGAAGTGTCGCGGTCAAGGCGGTGGGCGAGGTGGGGGCGTTCCTTGTAGTCGAACTGCAATTGCGGGAAATAATCCTCGAGGGACGCGCCGCCCTTCGGCCCGGCGTGCACGGGAATGCCGGGCGGCTTGTCGAGAACGATGATCAGCTGGTCGCGGTAGAGGATGCGCGATTGCAGGTCTTCATATGATAATGTAATGCTATGGTTGTCATGCATAAGCGCAGTTTAGCAAAATTTACGGCGGCAGGTCATGTTTAAAAAATTCGTTCTTTTTGTCTTCCTGCTGGCGGCAACGCCGGCTTTTGCCACCAGCTACGCCATTTCGCCGTATCCGGTGCATGGCACGGGCGCAAGCCTGAAGGACTGGCAGGCGGCGCTGGCCGACCTTGACGATGCACATGTCACCGCGCTGCTGGAGGCCAAAACCTGGCACGAGCTGGAGCCGAAAGCCGGCGATTATAACGTGAAACAGCTGGCGAAAGACATTCATGACAATGCCGATAAGGGCCGCATGCTGCTGCTCGGCTTCCAGCTGATCAACACCACGCGCCGCGACATGCCGGAAGATTTGAACGAAACAGCCTGGGACGACCCTGCCATGATCACGCGCTTCAAGGCGCTGATGGCGGCGCTGAAGGCGGAAAACCCTGTGCCGCCGAAATACATCTCGATTGGCAACGAGGCGGATGTTTATTTCCAGCTGCATCCGAAGGAGCTTGCCGCCTATCTAATCTTCTTTGAAAAAGCCGCCGCAGCGGCGCGGGAAGCGATGCCCGGCGCCAAGGTCGGCATCACCGTGACTTTCGAAGGCCTGCGCCATGGCCGCGGCGCGATTGTGCAGAAACTGCTGAACGCTAGCGAAGTCGCCATTTTCACCTACTACCCGCTGATCGACCTGAAGCCCCTGCCGATAGAAAACGTGGGCGAGCATATCGACAGCATGGTGAAAGCAGCTGGCTCGCATGACGTGCTGCTGCAGGAAGTCGGCTATCCGACCGGTGCGTTGGTAGGGTCGTCTGAGCAGAAGCAGGCGCAGTTTTTCAAATACGCGACCGGCGCAATTGCGCAGCACGAGCAGATAAAATTTGCCAATATCTTCCTGCTGAATGACTTTTCCGATAAAGACTGCAGCAATTTTGTCGGCTATTACGGCTTTGATAAAATCAATGAAGACATCCGCAACAAGTTTAGCGACTTTATCTGCACGCTGGGGCTGAAGGATAAGGACGGCAAGCCGAAGCTGGCCTGGCCGGTTGTGAAAAAGCTTATTCAATAAAAAATCACAATAAAAAAAGGCCGGAATATAAATTCCGGCCTTTTTTTTCGAGCGTTTTAAAACCTTATGCCTTGGGGCACGCCAGTTTCACGCCTTTCAGAATGGTGTCGGTGTTGAAGTCGACATGCGGCAGGGTTTTGCCGGCGCCGCCCCAGGCCTTCACGAAGTGGCTCGCGCGGCTGTTGTGCGCGATGTCTTTCATGGCGGAGAGGGAGGAGGTTTTGTCAGCCGTAATGGTATCAAGCCCGTGGTGCTGCAGGTACAGCATATCCACGCGCGCCTGCACGTTGCCGGCATCCGCCGCCTGCTTGAACAGCTCGACCGCGACATGCGCATCTTTCGGCACGCCGCCAAGGCCGTTCTGGGCGTAGAAGGCCATATCCTTCGCGCCCTGCGCCGCCACATGGGCGTTGCTCGAGGCAGCGCGGTGCATGGCATCCGTCACCTGCGCCGAAACATGGTGGCCTTTGATGAGGTCGGTAAACTGCTCGACCGGCGTTGCGCAATGCACAGCCGGTGCAGCCACAACGGCAGGAGCGATGTGTTCGACCGGCACAGCGACAGGCGCAACAACGGGGGCTGCAACCACAGGCGCTGCATGTTCCACCGTTACGGGCGGGGCGCCGACGGGCGCCGTTGCCACATGATGGCCGAAGCCGAGCCAGTTCTGGATGATGCCTTCGCTGAAGCCGAGGAACAGCGCGCCGCCGACAAGGGCGAAGGCCGAGCTTTTCGCGGCGGTTTTCGCAGTCGCCTTGCTCCAGAATTTGGGAGCGATGGTGTTGTTCTTCTTCGCCGCGCGCGTTTGCGCAAGATGGCAGAAGCTGGCCGAGGCCACGCCAACGGCGAGGGAGGAGACGAGCAGCGTCGCCACCGCAGGCGCAGCCGCCCAGGTCATGGAAGCGACGACAGCGGCTTTCACCACACCCGTCACGGCCGCACCGGCCGCCATGTTGAAGACGGCGGAGAGGATTTTCTTTTTGCGGCTGATGCCGGGGGCGGCGGCAGCGGGGGCTTCGGCGCTGTTGTCATTCGACGGCGCTTCAACCGCGGGGGCGTCGTTGGTATTGGCGGGTTCTGCGATGCTGGTATTGGTCACGGCAGGGGCTGCGGGGATATCTTTGATATCAGCGGGCGTTGCGCCAACAAAAGTGGGCTCAACCCTTTCAGGTTTTTTATCGGGGTCGGACATGGGAATCTCCACTGGAAATAAACAAAATTATGCGGAGCATGCCTGCCGGATGGTCAGGGGCTCTGTTTGCATAATGCATGATAATAAAGTTGCCCTAAATGACCATGGGGCATGGGTGCTGTCAAGACGGGGCGAGGGGCAGGAAATGTCTAAAAGCTAGATGATCCAGTTACTATCTTGCGCGGCGGCTTCCATGGTTTTATCCGCCCGGGCGCGCAAAATGGCATTGGCCTTTTTCATCTTGTTGCTGGTGGTATGCACGAAAAGGCTGGGAACAAGCCCGTGGACAAGCAGCGCGGCGCAGCAGAGGCCAAGGCGGCAGGACATGGAAATGGTGAACTTGAAATGTTCCCAATAGGTCTCGCCCGCCTGCCGCGGATGTTCAAAAAACACCTGGTCGAGGAGCGACTTGAGGGCGGCTTGCTTGTTGTCATTCTGCTGTTGCATGGCGAAAAAATAATTCCATATGCCGAATATTGCAAGAACATATTTTCCCGCTGGTATTTATGTCTTTTTCATCATTATAGTGGACACTTCTCAAGACGAATTTCACAAGCTGTTTCGCGGAGCGAATGATGCGCAAGTTATTGCTGGTTTTGGCGGTCGCCCTTTTTGCAATCAACGGGGGGGCGGCACATGCTGCCTATGACTCCGCAAAGGCGGCCGAGCAGAAAGACCTCCGCGTCATCCGCGTCACGCCGACGGGGGAGGATGTGGCATCCGAACGCCAGATCGTCTTCACCTTCAACCGCCCGGTCGTGCCGCTCGGCAAAATGGAACGCGCGAAGGAAGATATTCCCGTCACCATCACCCCTGCGGTCGATTGCGAATGGCGCTGGATCAACACCTCATCATTGGCCTGCCAGTTGACGGAAAAAGCGGCGCTCGACCGCTCGACAAAATACAGCATGAAGATGCTGCCGGGAATCAAGGCGGAAGACGGCGCACAGCTGGCCGAAGCCTATGAAGACAATTTCATCACCAAGCGCGCGGATGTTGAATATACCTCGTTTAAAACATGGCGCTCTCCCGGCACGCCGGTCATCCGCGTGGTGCTGGACCAGCCGGTCACCAAATCCACCATGGGCAAGTCGCTGTTTTTGAATGACGGCAAGACGGATTACAAACTTGGCGTCAGCGCCGACCCCGATGATCATCAGGCGCCGTCTTACGTTCCCTTTGGCAAAGGCTGGCTCGATATGGGCAAGCAGCCCGTGCGCAAAAGCGACGACCAGCTGACCGCCAAGGATGGAGAGGAAGCCCGCCGCATCTGGCTCGTCGAACCGCCGAAGGAGCTGCCGCTCAATACCACGATTACCATGAAGCTGAAGCCGGGCCTCTCCTCGGCCCTCGGCCCTGAATTGTCGGTCGCGCAGCGGGATGTGGTCAGCTTTGATACTTACCCCGAGCTTGAACTGCTCGGCGTGCGCTGCCGCAACAATGCCGATACCGAAATCCTCTTCAAACCCGGCGAAGCCGCCGGTGACAAGAAATGCAACCCCATGGCGACGATTTCGCTGTCCTTCACCGCGCCCGTGCAGCGCTCCATGGTAAAAGCGCAGTTTGATTTCAGCCCCGCGATTGGCAACAAGGACAATCAGGATGATGTCTGGGGCGATATGTCCTACGAATATTCGCACCTGACCAGCCCGCACACTATTGGCCGCACCTACGATGTGAGCCTGCCCTATGGCCTCAAAGCCGCCGCCGAATACACCGTGAAGGTCAAGGCGCAGCAGCTTGGCTTCTTCGGCAAAGTCTGGCATTGGATGAAGGGCCTTTTCACCAAGCTGCCCGATACCGATGTGGCAGATGAATTCGACCGGAAACTGATGAAGCAGTTGACGGTCGTGTTTGATACCGACCACCGCAAGCCCAACTTCGAGCTGGACCACCATGAAGCCGTGCTGGAGAAAAATACCGACAGCGAAGTGCCGCTGTATGTGAACAACCTCGACAATTACGGCTTCAAATACCGCAGTGTCACGGAAGCGGGCGTGGCGGATGATAAATCCGCCAGCACTAATGTGCCGAAAGTGAACGACACGCAATTTGCCGTGCCCTTCGGCGTGCGCGAGGCCCTCGGAGGTAAGAGCGGCGCGGTCTACGGCCATATGGACACGACGCCCTATGTCGACAAAGGCTCGGAATCCGCCTATCGCCTGTTTGCGGTGGTCACGCCCTATCAGGTGCATGTCAAGATCGGCCATTTCTCCACCCTCGTCTGGGTGACGGATATGTCGACGGGTGCGCCGGTTTCCAAAGCCAAAGTCACATTATATAAAGACGCGCTCTCGACCCTGTCGAAGCCGAATGACGTGCTGGCGACGGCGGTGAGTAACGACAACGGTATCGCGCTGTTGCCCGGCACCGAAAAAATCGACCCGCAGCTGGACCTGAACGAAGGCTGGGATGATTCATCGCCCAAAATCTTCGTCCGCATCGACAAGGGCGACGATATGGCGGTGATGCCGCTGAACAACGATTTCGCGATTGATACCTGGCGCGCATCGAACGAAAATATCTATCCGTCGAACAAAAAGAAATACGGCCATATCCACACCTGGGGCACCACGGCGCAAGGTATTTACCGCGCGGGAGATACCATCCAGTACAAGTTCTACGTCCGCGACCAGAACGATCGCACGCTGGTGCCGGCGCCGAAGGAAGGCTACAAGCTCGAAATCGTCGACCCGATGGACAACGTCGCCTCTACGGTTGACGACGTGAAGCTGAACGAATTCGGCGCGTACTCCGGCGAATTCACCACCGGCAAGGAAGCCCCCGTCGGCTGGTACAGCTTCCGCCTCACCGGCAAATTCGTGAATGCGAAGGAGGACGGCAGCTCGGATGAAGAGAACAGCGAGTCTGAAAGAAACGGCACCTGGACGCCGCTGCGCGTGCTCGTCTCCGACTTCACGCCCGTGCCGTTCAAAGTCACCAACCAGCTGAACGGCGAATTGTTCAAGACCGATCAGGAAGTTGAAGTGCAGGCGGATGCGAAACTGCATTCCGGCGGCCCGTACACGGATGCCGAAGTGCGCACGACCGCGCTGCTGGCGGAGCGCGTGTTTGAATCGAAAGACCCGCATGCGCAGGGCTTCACCTTCACGCTGCCGGATTATTCGACCCATGGCAGCGCGCAAATCTTCCAGAAGATCGAGCCGCTGACGGACAAGGGCGACCAGCTGACGAAATTTTCCGTACCGAAGCAGGAATTCGCCTATGGCCGCCTGACCGTTGAATCCGCGGTGCAGGATGACCGCGGCAAATACGTCGCCGCGCAGTCGGAGGCCGATTATGTCGGCGTCGACCGTTTTGTGGGTTTGAAATCTCCGCAATGGGCCTATTCCGCCAAGAAGCCCGTCGACCTGCAATATATCGTGACGGATGAAAAAGGCGTGCCGGCGAAAGGCACCAAAGTCCATATCACGCTGCAGCGCATGGAAACCACCGCCGTCCGCACCAAGGGCGCGGGGAACGCGTACCTGACCAACTACAATACCGAATGGAAAGACGTCGGCAGCTGTGACGGAACGTCCGATGCGGACGCGCTGACCTGCTCCTACACGCCCGATCAGGCGGGGTCGTATCAGGCCCTCGCCAAAATCACCGACACGCAAGGCCGCGAACATGCTTCCGGCCTCGGTTTCTGGGTGACCGGCAGCGATTACGTGCTGTGGAACAACGAAAGCGACGTTCTGCTGCCCATCGTGCCGGAAAAAACCGAATACCATGTCGGCGACAAGGCGCGCTATCTGGTGAAGAACCCGTTCCCCGGCGCGAAGGCGCTGGTGACGATCGAGCGTTACGGCGTCATCGACAGTTTCGTGCAGACGCTGGAAGGCTCGACCCCCGTCATCGAGTTTGATGTGAAGCCGGATTACCTGCCCGGATTCTATCTTTCCGTGCTTGTCACCTCGCCGCGCGTCGACAAACCCATTGACAACGGCGGCGTCGATCTTGGCAAGCCCAGCTTCCGCATGGGCTATGTCTCCGTCCCCGTCAAAGACCCCTATAAAGAAATGCTCGTCACCGCCAAAACCCCGCAGGAGGTCTATCGCCCGCGCGACAAAGTGCAGGTGACGCTGCATGCCGAACCCAAAAAGCCCGGCAGCAAAAACGAACCCATCGAGCTCGCGGTCGCGGTGCTGGATGAATCCGTCTTTGATCTTGTCACCGGCGGCACCGCCAACTTCGACCCCTACAACGGCTTCTACACGCTGGACGGACTGGATTTGCGCAACTACAGCCTGCTCACCCAGCTGCTCGGCCGTCAGAAGTTCGAGAAGAAGGGCGCCAACCCCGGCGGCGACGGCGGCAGCGACCTGTCCATCCGCAACCTGTTCAAGTTCGTCTCCTACTGGAACCCCAGCTTGAAGACGGATAAGGACGGCAACGCGACGATTGACTTCGAGGCGCCCGACAACCTGACCGGCTGGCGCGTCCTCGCCCTTGCCGCAACGCCGACGGACCGCATGGGTCTGGGGCAGGGTAACTTCAAGGTCAACCGCCCGACCGAAGTGCGCCCTGTGATGCCGAACCAGGTGACGGAGCGTGACAGCTTCAAGGCCGGCTTCAGCGTCATGAACCGCACCGACAAGCCGCGCACCATCAACGTCGAAATCAAGGCGAGCGGCCTCATCGATACCGCGAAGACCAAAGACGCCTATACCGAAACCATCAAGCTTGAGCCCTATAAACGCGCGACCGTGTTTATGCCGGTGCAGGTGGGCGTGGTGGAGGAGAGCCGCGATTTGCCGCAAGGCGAGATCAAGTTCACCGTCAAGGCCTTCGACAGCATTGACGGCGACGGCATGGAACAGGTGCTGCCCGTCAACAAAATGCGCTCGCTCGAGACCGCCGCCAACTACGGCACGACGACGGAGAACAAGGCGACCGAAAGCATCGCCTTCCCGAAAGATATCTTTCCCGATATCGGCAGCGTCAGCGTCGTGCTGTCGCCCTCCGTCATTTCGGCGGTGGAAGGGGCGTTCCGCTACATGCGCGACTACCCCTATATCTGCTGGGAGCAGATTTTAACGAAAGGTGTCATGGCCGCCAACTACCTCAACCTGAAGCAGTATATGCCGGATACGTTCACCTGGCCGGGTGCCGAGAAACTGGGGCAGGCGGCGATTGATGTTGCCTCCAGCTTCCAGGCCCCGAACGGCGGCATGACGTATTTCCTGGCGCAGGATGATTACGTTGACCCGTACCTCTCCGCCTATACCGCCATCGCCTTCAACTGGCTGGAGCATTCCAAATATAAAGTGCCCGTCGAAGTCGAAAACAAGCTGCACGGCTACCTGCTGAACCTGCTGAAAAACGACGTCATGCCGACTTTCTATGATGAAGGCATGAGCTCCACGGTTCGCGCTGTGGCTTTGGCGGCACTGTCGGAGCACGGCAAGATCACCAAGGCCGATCTGGACCGCTACGCCCCGCATGTGAAGCAGATGAGCCTGTTCGGCAAAACGCACTTCCTTATGGCGACCCTGCGTGTCAAGGGCGCGATCGACATGGCGAAGCCTGTGGCGGATGATATTATTTCCCACTCCAACCAGACGGGCGGGAAATTCATCTTCAACGAGGAACTGGATGATTCCTACCTCCGTATCCTTGCCAGCCCGCTGCGTGAAAACTGCGCCATCCTCGACGCCTTCCTTGAATACGGGGAGACGAAAGAGGGCGAAGAGCTGGTGGGCGATATTCCCTTCAAGCTCGTCCGCACCATCACCCAGACGCGCAAGGACCGCGACCATTGGGAAAACACACAAGAGAACATGTTCTGCATGAACGCTCTCGCCGACTACAGCAAGGTCTACGAAAACGTGAAGCCGGACATGAAAGTCACCGCCGCCCTGAACGGCGCGGAATTCGGCCATACGTCCTTCAGTGACCTCCGCGACAAGCAGGTGACGCTGGACCGGCCGATTACGCCCGCCGATGTCGGCACCAAGGCGACGGTCGACATTGAACGGAACGGGGCAGGGCGCTTGTACTACAACACGCGCCTCCGCTACGCGCCGCGTGCCGACCTTGCAAAGCCTGTCAACTCCGGCATCGAGCTGCACCGCGAATACAGCGTGGAGCGGGGCGACAAGTGGGAGCTGCTGAAAACGAAAGATGAAGTGAAACGCGGCGAACTTGTGCGTGTTGACCTTTACCTGTCGCTGCCCGCAGCCCGCAATTTCGTCGCCGTCAATGACCCGGTGCCGGGCGGCCTCGAGCCTGTCAACCGCGAGCTGGCGAACACCTCGCAGGTCGATGCGGATAAGGGCGATTTTGAAGCCGCCGGCGGTTCCTGGTTCTTCAAATTCTCCGACTGGGAAGGTTATAACGTCTCCCGCTGGAGCTTCTACCATCAGGAACTGCGCCATGATTCAGTGCGCTTCTATGCCGACTACCTGCCTGCCGGCAACTATCACTTGAGCTATACGGCGCAGGCGATTGCGGAAGGCATCTTCACCATCATGCCGACGCTGGCGGAAGAAATGTACGACTCCGACGTCTACGGCAAGGATGTAACCGGCGAGCTGGCGGTGGCTGAACGCCCCGCCAACATGCCGGAAGAAGCGCCGCACAAGAAAGCGGAGCCGAAACCCGAAGCCGCGAAGCCGGATGAAAATGCAACGCCGGACGATAATAGCGACGAGCATGATCAGGATGCGCCGGAGGAGAATGAATCCGACGCACCGGAAGAGGGCGGCCACGACAACTAAAATGAACCGCCGCGTCAAACAGGCACTCTACGGCATGGCGGGGGCTTTTGCGGCCCTCGCCATTGCCACTTGTACGGCGGTGGCCCCCGTCAAATCGTCGCTGCATAAATTGCAGTCGGATGCGCAGACTCTGCAGGTGACGGATCGCAACGGCCAGCCGCTCACCATCAGCTACCAGAACCGCTGGAACGTTTACGACAACCTGAACCTCTATCAAATCCCCGGGCTGCTGCAGCAGGCTTTCGTCGTGTCGGAAGACAAGCGGTTTTTCGAGCATAACGGCGTCGATTGGCAGGCGCGGGGCAGCGCTTTGTTGCAGAACTGGAAATCCCGCCATGTCGTGCGCGGTGCCAGCACCATCACCGAACAGGTCGCGCGCATGATCAACCCGCGCCCGCGCAACATCTGGTCGAAGTGGGTGGAGGGCTGGGAGGCCGCGCTGCTGGAAGCGCAATATTCCAAGGCGGAAATCCTCGAATTTTATCTCAACCAAGTGCCCTATGCCGCCAACCGCCGCGGCGTGGCGCAGGCTTCGCGCTATTATTTCGACCGTGATTTGTCGACGCTGACGCCGCGGGAAGTGCTGGCGCTCGCCGTCCTCGCCCGTGCGCCCAGCAGCTACGACCTCTACAAAAATCCCGACAAGATTACCAACGCCATTGACCGCCTTGCCGCAGCGCTTGAAACCCAAGGCGTTATGACAGCGCCTGATGTGGCGCGGGTGAAGGCGGAAACCTTTCAATTGACGCCGCCCGCAGAACCCGTGAACGCCGAGCATTTCGCGGCCTACCTCCGCGCCCATGCGCAGGGCGCGGGCAATCGGTTGCATTCAACGCTGGATGCGGGGCTGCAGGCAACCGTTCAGCGCATTCTTGACGACCGTGTGCGGCAGTTGGCGAAACGCAACCTGCACAATGCGGCCGCCCTTGTCGTCGACCATACGACGGGGGATGTGCTGGCCTATGTGGTGGCGGGCGCTGGCAATGCCGATGCACCCGGCCATGCGATTGATGCGGTCACCGTGCCGCGCCAGCCGGGTTCCTCCCAGAAACCCTTGCTCTACGGCCTCGCGCTCGACAGCGGCTGGACGCCGGCGACGATGATTGACGATGCGCCGCTGTCCGAAGCCATCGGCACCGGCCTCCACAACTTCCGCAACTACAGCAACATGTATTACGGACGCATTCCGTTGCGGGAGGCTTTGGCCAACTCCCTCAACATTCCCGCGCTGCTCACCATCAACCATGTCGGCGCGGATAAATACCTTGATGCGCTGCACCGCATGGGTTTTGCGAGCCTTGATCGCGGTGTCGAGATTTACGACGAAGGCCTTGCGCTCGGCAATGGCGAAGTTACGCTGCTGGAAATGGTCGGCGGCTTCACGGCGCTCGCCAATCACGGCGTGCAACGGCCCTTGCGTTTTTTGCAGGATGATTTAGGGCTCAGGGACGGCGCGCGGATTTATTCGCCGGAATCCGCCTCCCTCATCGGCAATATCCTCTCCGACCCCTGGGCGCGGCGGCTGGAATTTGGCGATAACAGTGTGCTGAACCTGCCGGTGCAAACGGCAGCCAAGACCGGGACTTCCACCGATTACCGCGACGCCTGGGTGATGGGTTATAACCACAAATACCTCGTCGGCATCTGGATGGGCAACCTCGACCGCCAGCCGATGGACGGCGTGACGGGATCGACCGGTCCCGCGCTCGCCCTCCGCAGTATCTTCAACGAGCTCAACCGCAACACGCCCTCGGCGCCGCTGTGGCGGTCGAAGAATCTGGTGCAGAAAGACCTCTGCATCGAAACGCCGCATGACGCCAGCCGCTGCTATATGCGGTCGGAACTTTTTGCGCGTGGCACCGCGCCGGGCGAAACGCCGAAGCCGGCGCAAGCAGGCTATGAGATTATCCGCCCGACGGATGGATTGCAGATGGCCGTAGACCCCCGTATTCCGCAGGATAAGCAGAAACTGCAGTTCACGCTACGCGGCCTCAAAGCCCAGCAGCAGGTTGACTGGATATTGAACGGCGAAAACGTCGCAACCTCGGGTGATAAATATTTGTGGCAGCTTTCCCGCGGCAAATATACACTGCAGGCGCGGGTGCGGGAGGGGGATAAAACCGTCTACGCCTCGCCTGAAATTTCTTACCTCGTGAAATAGGGCAATCTTGGATACGAACTTCGAATTTTTCAGCAAAGGCATCGCCATCGGTTTCGCCATCGCGGCGCCGGTCGGGCCGATCGGCATTCTCTGCATACGCCGCACGCTGCTGAACGGCGTGTCGTCGGGCCTTGCCTCCGGCACGGGCGCGGCGCTGGCGGATAGTTTTTACGGCGCGGTCGCGGCCTTTGGCCTCACCGCCATTGCCGAATTCATGCGCCAGTACACCGCCGCCATCCAGCTCATCGGCGGCGTTTTCCTGCTGTATCTTGCCATCCAGACGCTGCTGAAAAAGCCCTATTCGGCCGATGAGATTACCGAAGCGAAAAAGCATGTGCATACGCTGAAAGAAATTGCTGGCGATTTTTCCTCGACCTTCCTGCTGACTCTCACCAACCCCGCCACCATCATTTCCTTCGTCGCCATTTTTGCGGGCCTTGGCATGGTGACGACGGATTCGCATATCGACTACACGCTGGCGGGGGCGATGGTAAGTGGCGTCTTCCTCGGCTCCTTCCTGTGGTGGTGCATTTTGTCGGGCGGCATTGGCCTCCTGCGCCACCGGCTTGATCATAAAGCGCTGCGGGCTGCCAATGTGGTTTCGGCCTTTATTATTGGCGGTTTTGGTGCGGTTGTACTCGCCCACCTGCTCGTGACGCATCTGCCGCAATAGCTTTTGCTGCGGCGCAGCACCGCTTTAGGGGAATTCTTGCCCTCAAGCCTGTTCCATGACAAAATCAGCGCTTATTTAAATATAAGGTCGCATTTCGACCGACAGGGCCAACGCACATGAAAAAGAACCGCACCAACAATCCGTCGCATATCGTCCTTACCTCGCACCCGCCGAAAGACGGCAAGATCCCCAAAATCCATTGGGGCGCGGCGACGCTGGAAGAACGCGGGCCGCTGATTGCGAGCATGGCCGACCATGCGGCGTCTAACGTCATCGGCGCTTATGCCGGTGCCTATTCCGTCTATCGCGCGGTCGCGGTTGCGATTGGCGCGCTTGACCCGCTGCACGTGCCGGACCTCACCAACACGCGCCCCGCCGAACCTATCGGCCCGTACCCGCAATGGACGCAGCCCGATAAAATCGTCTCCCTCGACCCCTGGGGCCATATGGCGGGTGATGCCTTTAACGACCAGCGCGCCAAGGGCCTCGATGTGCGCCCGACGATTGCCGTCACCAAGGCGCATATCAACATGCCCGAAATCCGCGATGCGATTGCCGCCGGCCGCCTGAAGCCGGACGGCGATATTCTCACCAAGAACGGTGACGTGAAAGTAACCAAGGCGGCGATTGACCCCGTCTGGCACCTGCCGGGGCTTGCAAAACGTTTTGATATTGAAGAGACCGACCTGCGCCGTGCGCTGTTTGAGCATTCGGGCGGCATGTTCCCGGAGCTGATCACGCGCCCCGACCTGAAGGTTTTCCTGCCGCCCATCGGCGGCCATACGCTTTACTTCATCGGCAACCCCGCGCAGATGCATGACGAGAACATCAAGCTTGCCTGCCGCGTGCATGATGAATGCAACGGCTCCGACGTCTTCGGCTCCGACATCTGCACCTGCCGCCCGTACCTGTGCCATGGTCTCGAGATTTGCATCGAGATGGCTCAAGCCGGCGGCAACGGCCTCATCGTTTACAACCGCAAGGAAGGCCGCGCGCTTGGCGAAGTCACCAAATTCCTCGTCTACAACGCGCGTAAACGGCAGGAAGGCGGCGACCGCGCCGACAAATACTTCCAGCGTACCGAATGCGTCGCGGGCGTGCAGGACATGCGCTTCCAGGAACTGATGCCCGATGTTTTCCACTGGCTCGGCATCACCAAGATCGACCGTTTCGCCTCCATGAGCGACATGAAGTACAACGCCATGACGAATTCGGGCATTAAAATCCTAGAGCGCGTGGAAATTCCGCCGGAGCTTATTCCGGCCGATGCCGCCGTTGAAATGGAAGCCAAGAAGGCGGCCGGCTACTTCGCGCATACCGAAGTGAAAAGCCAGGCCGACCTCGAGCACGTGAAAGGCCGCAAGCTTGAAGAATAATAATCCGACCGCCATAGCCGCCGCACCCGTGAAGGCGGACGCTGTGAAATACTTGCGTGATCCTTCCACCATCCGCACCCGCGCGCACCAGATTCTTGATCTCGGCGTCGCCGGCAAGCTGGATTATTTCCGCGTCCATATGGACAAGCTGGGCGCGGTCGCGGACCTTGTGGCGGAAACCATCCGCGGCAATTACCCTGACCTTAAAATCCCTTACCACGGGCGTTGGCGGCACTTCACCGCCGGCGGCATCGACCGCTGGACCCCGCTGCAAAACAAAATTACCGACCGCGACGAAATGGTGCGGGCGGCGATTGACCTTGCTGTCGTCTCCGTCCTGCTGGACGCAGGGGCAGGGGCGCAGTGGAAATACAAGGAATCCGGCACCGGCGTCGAGATCGGCCGTTCGGAAGGCTTGGCACTCGCCAGCTTCCATATGTTTGCGGATGGGCTTTTCTCCAGCGATAAAAAGCACCCGCTGCAGGCGGATGCGGAAGGCCTTGCGAAGCTGGATGACCGCAAGCTGGCCGCGGGATTCCAGACGGGGCCGAATAACCCGATGCTGGGCCTCGAAGGCCGCATTCAGCTGGTGAAAAGCCTGTCGCTGGCGCTGAAAGCGCATCCCGAAATTTTCGGCAAGAACAACCCGCGCCCCGGCAATCTCTACGATACGCTCGGCAAGGGGCATACCACGGTTGTCGCGAAGGATATTCTTGGCGCGCTGCTCTCCGGTTTTGAAACTATCTGGCCCGGCCGTATTGTCGTGCAGGGGCATAACCTTGGCGATGTCTGGACGCACAAAAAAATCACGGCTGCGGATAACACCGCGCAGCTGATGCCCTTTCACAAACTCTCCCAGTGGCTGACCTATTCGCTGCTGGAGCCGTTTGAATGGGCGGGCATTCGCGTGACGGGGCTTGACGAACTGACGGGTCTCGCCGAATACCGCAACGGCGGTCTGTTCGTCGATACCGGCCTGATTACCCTCGTCGATGAAGCGAACCTGGAAAAGGCGCATAAGCCGTCGGACGAAATCATCGTCGAATGGCGGGCGCTGACCGTCGCGCTGCTGGACAAGCTGCGCCTGCCGGTGGCGGAGCGGCTGGGCCTTGCGCCGGAGGCATTCCCGCTCGCCCGTCTGCTGGAAGGCGGCAGCTGGCACGCCGGCCGCAAGATTGCGAAAGAAAAACGCCCGAGCGCCGACCCGCCCCTGAAAATCATCAGCGACGGCACCGTCTTTTAATTATTTACCGGCAAAGGATTACTTTAAATGCCCGAGAACCAAGTCATCGTCATCGACCACCCGCTGGTGCAGCATAAACTCTCCGTCCTGCGCAACAAGGACACCGGCACCAACGAATTCCGCAACCTGACGCGCGAGATTTCGACGCTGATGGGCTACGAAATCCTGCGCGATTTGCCGATGGAAGACGTGGAGATCGAAACGCCGCTCGAGAAGATGAAAACCAAGATGCTGGCGGGTAAAAAGCTCTGCATCCTCCCCATCCTGCGCGCGGGCACGGGCTTCCTTGATGGTCTGCTGCAGCTGGTGCCGCTCGCGAAAGTCGGCCATATCGGCCTTTACCGCGACCCTGAAACGCTGGTGCCGGTGGAATATTACCTGAAGTTCCCCGATGACCTGCCGAGCCGCCGCACCATCATCGTCGACCCCATGCTGGCGACCGGCTACTCCGCCATCGCCGCCGTCGAGCGCGCGAAGGACGCGGAAGCGACCGACATTAAATTCATGTGCCTCGTCGCCTCCCCTGAAGGCCTCAAAAACTTCCACGAGGCCCACCCCGATGTCCCCGTCTACACCGCCGCCATCGACCGCGAACTGAACGAGCACGGCTATATTCTGCCAGGCATAGGCGATGCGGGGGATCGGATTTTCGGGACGAAGTAATATATCTTCGTCATCCCCGCTTTCGCGGGAATGACGATCGGAATAAAAAAACCGGCGGGCCTTTCGGTGCCGCCGGTTTTTCATTTCAGCCTAGCGGCGCATCGGGCAGCCTTGAGCACCGCCTTTGATGTCGCCGTTGCAGCAGCAACAGCCTTTTTTATCGCTGCAGCAGCTCATTTTTCCGGCGCAGCATTGCATCTTCATCGGGCAGCCGCTGGGCGCGGGATAGGTGACGCAGGCGGAGAGGGTCAGCACGGCGAGCATGGCGATGGCCATGGGGAGTTTTTTCATGATGGATATTCCTTGTGCTTGATTGAAGGTTAAAAACAGCTTCAGTCAGGCAGCGGCATTCGGCGGCCGCAGGGCGGGGTAATCAAAATCGGCGCGGGGCAGGGGCGGGTAGAGAATATCGGGCATCGCTGCCGCCAGTTCAACCACGGGCAGGGCCGCCGGCAGGGTCACGGCCGTCATGGCGCAGCACCAGTCGCAGGAGGCGCAGCTGCTCTTCACGGGCGCTTTTGCGGCGTGGTCGCAGCAGTCTTTCATGTCGACCGCCATCACCATTTTACCGCCATTCATGGGGCAGGGCGCAAGCTGCCCAAAGGCATGCGCCGCAGCGGCATAGCCGGTCACAAGGAAGGTCAGGACGAGGAGGGCGCTCAGGAACTTCATGTGACCATTATACACCTGGCCGCCGCAGGTAGCAAAAAAAAACCGGCGGGCCTTTTGGGCGTCGCCGGTTTTTTCAATTAAATCAAATCCGTATCAATCCCGCTCTTTCAGCCATTTGCCGATGGACGGCGGCACAAGCGCCTGGGCGGAGCCGGAGACGTAGATGCCGATGTGGCCGCCTTTGAAAGACACTTCGGTGTAATCCTTGGTGCCGACGTATTGTCCGAGGACTTTGGAGGCCGAGGGGGGCACGAGGTGGTCGTCGAGGGCGTAGATGTTGAGCACGGGGCAGGTGATGTTCTTGAGATTCACCGTTTCGCCGCCCAGCTCCACTTCGCCCTTGATGAGCTTGTTGTCCTGGTAGAAATCCTTCACGAACTGGCGGTAGCATTCGCCGGCCTGGTCGGGGGAGTCGAAAATCCATTTTTCCATCGTCATGAAGTTGCAGACGGATTTGGGATTGTCGAGGATATCGACCATGTCGATGTATTTCTGCGCGATCAGGCGGTAAGGCTTGAGGTTCAGGAAGGTCCAGTTCATCAGGTCGCCCGGCACGTTGCCAAGGCTGTCGACGAGCAGGTCGACGTCGATATGCTGGATCCATTTGCCGAGCATGTTTTCCGGCGTCTGGAAATCAACCGGCGTCACCATGAGGATAAGGTTCTTCACCTTGTCCGGATGCAGCGCGGTGTAGCACATTGAGAAGGCGCCGCCCTGGCAAATGCCGAGCAGGTTGACGCTGTCCACTTCATTGCGCTCGCGGATGACGTCGATGCAGCGGTCAAGGTAGCCGTTGATGTAGTCGTCCATGGTCAGGAAACGGTCGGAGCGGTCGGGGTAGCCCCAGTCGATGAGGTAAACATCCTGACCCTGTTCCATCAAACCGCGCACGGTGGAGCGATTTTCCTGCAGGTCGGTCATATAGGGGCGGTTGACCAGCGCGTAGGAAATCAGCAGCGGCGTCTTGTTCTTCGCGGCGTCGGGGTTGGGGTTTTTGTAGTGGTACAGGGTCAGCTTGTCTTCGGTGTAGACGGCTTCTTTCTCCGTCACGCCGGAGGGCAGCTCGCCCACATCGCGGAGGTTCTTGATGCCTTCCGCGAGCTTGACGTTGAAGTTGGTGACTTCTTTTAAAATCTGGTCGGGCTTCAGCTGGATGGCGCTCATTTCTTGCCTCCTTTTTTGGCGGTTTTAGCGGCGGTCGCAGCTTTCTGCGCGGGGGTGTTGCCGGCGGGGCGTTTCACGCCGCGCAGCTCGTCCACGGCCTTGCGCAGCGCAAGGTTCTCGCGGCGTATTTCATGCAGGCGCTCGTGCAGGCTGTCGACTTCCTTGCGGGTCGGCAGGTTGAACTGGCCGACCATTTCGTCGGTGATGTGGTTGACCTGCGCCTTGAAGGACATGAGGGCGTTAACGACTTCGCCATAGAGCTTGGTGTATTCCTCCGACATCGCATATTTGGCGTAAACATCTTCGCAGACGTCGACCCAGCGGGCGTAAACCTCTTTCAGCGATTTCAGCGGCGCGTCGCCTTCGGGCGGGTTCTGCACGTATTCCTGGAACTTGTGCAGCGCCTCGATGCCGACCTGCGCCATGGCGGCGTTGTACTTGCGGGTTTCGGCCTGGAACAGGGCGAAGCGCTTGTACAGCTCGTTATACTCTTCCTGCTTTTCGCGGGTGTAGCCGATGCCGGGGATGGAGGCGGCAAAGCCGAAAATGTCAAAGTTCTGGAAGGGCGCGGCGAAGTCACCCTGCGGCTGCTGCCAGTTGAAGCCCTGGCCGAGGTTGCCGAAGTTGGCAAAGGGGTTGTTCTGCGGCTGGAAGGCGGCAGCCCAGGCCTGGCCTGCCTTGGTCATCGCCTCGGTCGTGTTCTTGAAGCTTTCCTGCATGTCGATGGGCGCGGTGTTGACCTGCAGCATGTTGAGGAAGTTGCTCTGCATCGTCTTCATCCAGTCGGCGGTGGTGTCGTTCACGGTCTTGTTCTGGCCGGTCGACTGCTGGAAGTGCTGCAGCATGTCGAGGTACTGCTGACCCGCCTGCTGGAAGTATTGCTGGTAGCTGTTGGCGCCGGGGAGGGAGGGCGCGAGGCTGCCCTGCCATGCCTTGAAGAATTCGCCCCACTGGCCCTGCAGGCCTTCGGAATTTTTTTGCTGCGTTTCGAAGAATGCGCGCTGCCCCTGAAACCAGTTGTCCCAATATTGCTGCCAGTCCGGCGCGCTCTGGGCGGATTTTGTTGCGGTCATGGGGATGATCCTTTGCTGTTATGACTTATCATTTGAAATATAGAATAACATGGTGCAGCGCAACATTATTTGCAAGCGCAAATCGCAAAAACATGCGGTTTTATTGCCTATTCCGCTTGCGCGGCTGCAGCAAAAAAGTTATGTTATCTCCTGCCGGAGGACGTTTTTTGGCGGGAAATTTCGCCCGTCCGTGACGCCTCCAGGAAACAAAGGTTGATATTCTTAGGTTAATTTTTTAATTTCAGGGAGCTTTCAACAATGACGGCCGCCATGCCCATGTCCAAAGAAGCCTCGATCCCCCAAAATACCGATATTCCCCCTCAAGCCGTGGCTGTGCCGCGCGTCTGCCTTGTGACCGGCGGCACCGGCGCCATTGGCACCGCCATCTGCCAGCGCCTCGCCAAGGCGGGCCATATTGTGGCCACCACCTACCGCAACGAGGAAAAGGCCAAAGCCTGGCAGGCCGAACAGGCGAAGCAGGGCTTCACCTTCAAGCTCTACAAGTGCGACGTCGGCGATTTTGATGAAACGCAAAAATGCATCAAGGCGATTGCGGCTGATTTGGGCCCCATCACCGTCGTCATCAACAACGCCGGCATCACGCGCGACACCAGCCTTCGCAAAATGAGCCATGACCAGTGGCGCGAAGTCATCTCCTCCAACCTCGACAGCGTCTTCAACGTGACGCGCCCGGCGCTGGACTACATGCTGGACAGCAACTTTGGCCGCATCATCAACATTTCCTCCATCAACGGCCAGAAGGGCCAGTTCGGCCAGTCGAACTACGCGGCGGCAAAAGCTGGCATGCACGGCTTCACCAAGGCGCTGGCGCAGGAAGTCGCGAAAAAGAACATCACCGTCAACACCGTGTCGCCCGGCTATATCGCCACCGATATGATCATGGCGGTGCCCGAAAACATCCGTAACGGCATCATGTCGCAAATCCCAGTCGGCCGCTTCGGCACGCCGGAAGATGTGGCGCATGCCGTCTGCTTCCTCGTGCAGGAAGAAAGCGGTTTCATCACCGGCGCAAACCTCGCCACCAACGGCGGGCACTTCATGGACTGATACCAGTCCGGCAATAACAAGAAAAACAGGAGCTATGCTTTGAGGGTCATCAAGAAATATCCGAACCGCCGTTTGTACGACACGGAAAAAAGCTCCTATATCACGCTGGCGCAGGTGCATGACATCATCCGCACCAATGTCGATTTCAAAGTCGTCGACGCCGAGACGGGGGAGGACATTACGCGCTCCATCCTCGTTCAGATCATCATCGACCAGGAAAACGGCCAGTCGCCCATTTTCACGACCGACATGCTGACCAAATTCATCCGCTATTACGATGACGCGGCGCAGGGCGTCTTCGGCGAATTCCTCGAGCGCAATATGCAGATGTTCTCCGAACAGCAGAAGCGCTTCCAGCAGCAGGTCGTCGAAGCCACTATCGACAGCCCCGTCACCCGCATGGTGCAGGATATGACCGAGCGCAACCTGTCGATGTGGCAGGATATGCAGGCAAGGTTCTTCGACCTCGCCACCGCCGGCATCCGCCCCGCCTCAACGGCAAGCGAAGCCCCCGCCGCGGAAGAAAAGCCCGCCGCCGAGCCGAAATCTAAAAAGAAGAGCAAGTAATCCGTCAGGCCTTCTTCGGCATCCGCGCCATATTGACCCATTCGATGACGGTGGAGACGATGGCCTGGAAATCGCCGCCGACGAGGGGCTTGATGATGTACGATGTCGCGCCAGCGGCCATTGCAGCGGTTACGTGCTTCAGCTCTGACTGCACGGTCACCATGACGAAGGCGACCTTGTCGTAGGCCTTGTTGCGGCGGTATTGCTCGAGGAAATAAATGCCGCTTTCGCCGGGCAGGATCCAGTCGACGAAAACGATGTCGAACCTTTTCCTGCGCATTTCCTTGTCCGCTTCTTCCACATTCGCTGCGACGTGGATATCATTAAAGCCCATCGCCACAAGGTGGCTTCGGATGATGTCTCTCATGATGGATTGGTCGTCGAGAATAAGTGCGGAAAGCTGGTGTGCTTTAAGCATTTTGAATTTCGCTTCGTAAAAGTTGCCGGTGAATACTATTGTACCCCACAATACTTAGGCGCAGCTTAAGCTTGCTCAAAAGCCAAGCATTCTGGATAGTTGACGTGACCTAACATGTCGACTATTCTGGACATATGGACATTCAAAAAGCGATTCTGGCCTTCGATGCGCTGTCACAGGAAACCCGCCTGCGCGTCTTCCACCTGCTGGTGGAGCGGGGGCACGCGGGGTCGGCTGCGGGGGCGCTCAGCACGGCGCTCGATATCCCGCATAACACATTATCCTTCCATCTCTCGCATATGGCCAACGCGGGGCTTGTGACGGCGAAGCGGGAGGGGCGGTCGGTGATCTATACCGCCAACTTTGCCTTCTTCACCGCCCTCATCCGCTACATGGTGGAAGACTGCTGCCGCGATGAATTTGCCAGCATCCGCGATGACAAGGCGAAGGGCTGCAGCGTCATCGAACTCGCCGACTGCTGCGCTCCATCAATAGAAATCAAAAAGGAAAAGAAAAAATGAAACGACTGCACATTCACGTTGGGGTCGATAACCTTGAGCAATCGATCAAATTCTATTCCGCGCTGTTCGGTGCGCCGCCTGTAAAAACCAAACCCGACTATGCCAAGTGGATGGTCGATGAGCCGCATGTCAACTTCGCCATCTCGACCCGCAGCGGTGAAACCGGTGTTGATCACCTCGGCATTCAGGTGGATGATGAGGCGGAGCTGGCCGAATTGCGGGACAGGCTGAGGGCCGCCGATATGTCGGTGACGGGAGAGGGTGAAACGGTCTGCTGCTACGCCCGTTCCGATAAATCATGGGTGCATGACCCCGCCGGCCTGCCGTGGGAAGCCTACCGCACCATGGAAGACGCCGAGATTTTCAAGACGGAGAAATCCACGCCTGAAGAAAATTCCTGCTGCACACCTGAAACAACCGCTTGCTGCACCCCGGCCGCCGATGGCAAAAAAAGCTGCTGCTGATGCAACCGCCGCTGAAAATTCTTATCCTCTGCACCGGCAACTCCTGCCGCTCTATACTGGCGGAGGCGGCGCTCAATTATTTGGGGCAGGGGCGCATTGAAGCCTATAGCGCGGGCAGCAAGCCTGCTGGCCATGTGCATCCGAAAAGCCTTGCGCTGCTGGCAGCCAAGGGTATTCCCACGCAAGGGCTGCGCAGTAAAAGCTGGGATGAGTTCGACGATAAAGCGCTGGACGCGGTTATCACCGTTTGCGATTCAGCAGCAGGGGAAGCCTGCCCCGTTTTTCCGAGCAACCCTGTGAAAGCGCACTGGGGCATGGCAGACCCTGCCGCGGCAACAGGGACTGATGCGGAAATCACCGCCGTTTTCGCCGCGACCTATGACCTGCTGCAGCGGCGCATCAACGCCCTGCTGAAACTCCCCGCAACGCTCGACCGCGCCGCTTTCACCGCTGCCCTTCGCGCGATCAGCACGGGAATTATCTAATAAATTCAAACTACTTTAATATCTGTATTGACATAACCATCGCGAGGGGTAAGATGCCCATCAGCGACGATGGAGTGGTTCACTCTGCCCTTCAGTCAGGTAATCCGGCTTATTAAAAGACCGGGGTGTGTTTTTATAAAAGAGTGATTTCAAAATGGCAGATATCGTTGTTGTCGGCGCAGGACCTGTTGGTCTGTGGACGGCTATTCAGGCGCAGAAGCGCGACCCCAATCTCGAAATTCAGGTGTATGAGCGCTATACCGAATACCAGCGCTCCCATGTGCTGCGGCTGGAGCATTTCTCCATGCTGCTCTACGGCAAAAATTCCAAGTCGAAGGCGGAGCGGGAATTTTACGAGGAAGTGACGGGCAAAAAGCTCGGCACGCTGTCGGCCGCTTTCGGTCAGGCAGTCGGCTCCGTCTACGTGCGCACGCATGACCTTGAGAAAGCCTTAAAGACCTACGCCAGCAAACTCGGCATCAAAATCGCCTACGAGAAGATGGAAGAACCGGACAGCGTGATGGCGCTGCACCCCGAATGCAAAATGTTCGTCGCGGCCGACGGCGCGCACAGCAAAATGCGCCAGCAATTGCTGGGCCAGAACGACAAGATCGATATTCCGCTACAATATGTGGTGGAAGTGAAATACCAGGCGAATGGCAAGGCCGGCACGCTGGATTTCAGCAGCGAAAATTATAAAACCAACAAGCTGATGAAGAACATGGCCTTCGAATATGTGGGCCGCGAGAAAGAGGGCACAACGCCCGTCACGCTCCGTTTCTTCGTCGACAAGAAAACCTACGACGCGCTGCCGCAGGCGAGCTTCAAGGACCCGCTGACGCTGGCGGACGGCCGCATCCCCGCACAACTGGCGCGCGACATCCAGACCTATATGAATGTGCGCGCGACCAAGGCGGGGGAGGAATACCGCGAGGGTTCCGCCAAGGTCTCCAAACTCACCCTGTCGCTCTATGCCGCCAAAAAATTTGCGGTGGCGAAGGACAAGGACCGTAGCTGGTTCTTCGTCGGCGATGCCGCCATGGGCGTGCCGTATTTCCGCGCGCTGAATGCCGGCATCATCATCGGATCGCAACTGGGCATCATCATGACGCGCAAGTGGCTGTCGCAGAAAGCCAAGGCGCTGGTCTTCAACATGATCCGCCCGCTCGATATCGCCTGGGAATTCACGACGGCCCGCAGCAAGAACGTCGCCATCAAGACCTACGACGCCTTCCGCAGGGCCAGCGCCGAAGTGCCCTGGGAGATGGTGAAGTGGGACGACAAGGAGGTGCAGGAATTCCGCGCCGCGCCCCATGCCGCCTTCCAGTCGCAACCTCAATCCCTGCCAACCCCGCGGCAATAAGCACCGCCGGACAGGGTATTTAAAGACAAAAAACCGGCGATTTATGCGCCGGTTTTTTGTTAAATCAAGCAAAGTCAATTAGTTACGCGCTGGAGGGGCAGGGAGCACCCCTTGACAGGACCAGCCAAAATCCTATATGTTGCATTGCAGCATTGGTGCGACGCAGCATTGCGCGATTCTTTATGACCTTTTGACTACGCCTTTAAACCGTTCAAAGCCTAACAACCTCTTATTGGAGAAATCACATGACCTACGAAGTCTTCGAAACCATCAACAAACTGACCCAGCAATCCCTCGAAAACTGGAAGAAACTCGGCGAAACCAACCTCAAAATCGGCGAAAAACTCCTCGCTGAACAAGTCGAGCTGACCTCCGCCCTGTTCGAAATCACCCAGCGCTCCGCTGAAGAGACCTCCAAGACGAAAGACGTCAAGGACCTCGCATCGCTGCAGGCTGAACTCGCACAAGAAACCGGCAAACTGCTCGTTGACAGCGCACGTTCCTGCGCCGACATCGTTGCTGAAGCCGGCAAAGTCTACAACCAGCTGTTCGAGACCTCGCTGAAAACCGCAGCGAACGAAACGAAAACCGCTTCCAAAGGCAAAAAAGCCGCGTAATATAGCGCTGCAATTTTTCCTTTAACTTTCTTCAACCGGGTGCAGATCAATGACTAAAGAAGCAACTGCAAAAAGGGTAGCCCTCGTGACGGGTGGCGTAGGCGGCATCGGAACGGCAATCTGCCGTGAACTGGCGCTCAAAGGCCACCAGGTCGTCGCGGGCTACCACCCGGCGGAAGAACAGAACGCGCAGGCGCGTTTGAAGGAATGGCAGCAGGAAGGCCTCAGCATCGATATCGCTGCGGGCGACGTTGCCTCCTACGCGTCCTTCACCGAAGCCGGCAAGAATATCGTCGCCAAATACGGCAAGGTTGACCTGCTCGTCAACTGCGCCGGCATCACGCGCGACAAGACGCTGAAGAAGATGACGGAAGACGACTGGAACTCGGTCCTCAACGTCGACCTCAACAGCCTCTTCAACGTGACCAAGCAGTTCATCGACGGCATGACGGAGCGCGGCTATGGCCGTATCGTCAATATCTCCTCGGTCAACGGCAAGAAAGGCCAGTTCGGCCAGACCAACTATTCGGCCGCCAAGGCCGGCGTGCACGGTTTTACCATGGCCCTCGCGCAGGAAGTGGCGAAGAAGGGCGTGACGGTCAATTCCGTCTCCCCCGGCTACACCGAAACCGCCATGACCAAGCAGATCCCCGCCGACGTCACCAAGCAGATCGTCGACCAGATCCCCATGGGCCGCATGGCCCAGCCGGAAGAAATCGCCTATGTGGTGAGCTTCCTCTGCGACGACCGCGCAGGCTACGTCACCGGCGCCAACATCTCGATCAACGGCGGGTTGTTTATTTCGTTCTAACGGAAAACCAACCGCCAACAAAAAAGCCCCGCAGCGATGCGGGGCTTTTTTGCTGAAATGAAGAAATCTGTCTTACTTTCCCCATGGCTTTCCGGTGTACCACGCAGGGGTCTTGCTCTCGTCGCCATGCCATCCCCAGTCATTCAGGGTATCGACGAAAAGTTCACGATTATATGTCGCGTAGGAGGCGGATAAATTCGAAATACAATATCCTTGCTCTGCTCTTACATCGTCAGCAGCGAGCTTGGAGTATCCTTGAACAACTGTTCCCTTTGGCCCGCCGAAATCTGCGATGAGGGCATCAAACCAATGCTAACGGCCAAACGAGTCGATCAACCTGAAAGGCGCAACGACTTTGATGCCAAGATCCATAGCGGCAACTTTCCATGCATCGGTCAAATTGTGGTTCATTTTTTCTACTAATGAAATGTACAGGCTGAGTTTAAATATCTTACGAATTACGTATCCTACGCCCGTGAAAAGGAAACCCGCAAAAATGGCCCACGACGGCTGGTGTTCTGCGCCTTCAATATCCAAAAGGCTCATGATCGCAGTAAGAGTAAATATTGCGCCGAATATCATGACGGCTGTCGCAATCCACTTGGCCAGATAGCGCAGTGCACGCGAATAGCTGTATGAGAGCGGAAATCTGTCGTCTATCGGTAACGAGCGATTGACCCAAAAATAATGCACTATCGTCGGGATTCCGACTAACGCAAATGTCCCCAGTGAATTGATAAGGAAACTTTTCATCACAGTCTTTTACGTCTCCTACTTAAGCGGTGCAGCAGGAGGATGCATTGGCTTTAGATTATTTGTACTCGCCGAAAATATATAGGGAGGTGAAAATGTCATCTCCTCCATTTCTGTTTTGTCTTTATCAAAAGCAAACACTTTAACCGAAGGCCCCACAAACCCTGCTTTGTTTAAAATTGCAGTAATATTAAAAATCTGCTTAATCGTGATTTTCTCGTGCACCAAAAGAGTCACTTGAGTGACTCCTTTTTCCCGCAGGTCCAGAAGATCCCTAAACAGTCCACGTGACGTAATGGGGCGGGCATTTATCTTCAGGACTCCCCCTGAAAGGCCAGCATCAATCATCATGACAGCAGGGTCGGCATTCGAGGTGGCAGCTTCCATTGACCTAGCGTGAAGTAATGAAAAAATGCCGAGAAAGATAAAAGCTATTAAAATTCTATTCAATTATATACCTCCGATGTACGGCTTTTAGTCTATAGAAAACAGCCCCCACCAGTAAAGGCAGGGGCTGTTTAAATAGCTAAAAGCGAACGGCCAGACTACCCGCCCGCCGCCTCTTGGTTCGGGTCTTGGGTGATGCGGTCGTGGTTGAGGATGGGGTCGAGGCGGTCTTCTTCGGTGAGGTCGTTGAATTTGGCGGCCTCTTTGTCGGCTTTCTTCATTTTCTTAATAGCGGTCGGCGAGCCGTAGAACATGTCGCCGCTGAATTTTTCCTGAAACTTCTGGTCGCCTTCGTGGTCGACGGCTTTGAGCGGCAGCTCGAAGTTCATGTCTTCGCGGCCGTTCAGGTGCAGGGTTTCGGTCTTTTCGGGTTTATCGGATTTGTCTTTGATTTGGTTAACCATTTGTCTCTCCACGCCGGATGAGGTGATTGCCCCCTGCATGGTTAACCAGCGATATGCCCGTTAGTTCCCTTAAACGTATTGCTCGATCTGGGCCGCATCCTCTATCCGCAGCGGCAGCGACTTGAAGGCGCCTTTGTGCAGGTGGAGGGTATAGTTGGCGCCCAGCTGCTCGTCGATCACCACGGTTTTCTGGATGACGAAGCTGGAGTAGGAGCGGGCATCGGTGCCCTGAATCAAAATCTGCAGGCTGCGCTTCACGCTGTCGGGCTTCTTGCCCTGCGCAATGCTTTCGGTGATGAGCTTGCCGGGCAGGAAGCGATAGCCGTGAATTTTGGAATTCTTCAGCGTCATTTCCGCCGGCACCGCAATGCTCCAGGGCATGCGCTGCTCCATGACGAGGATGCGCTGCGGGGTGAAGTCTTCCACCGTGAAGTAGGTGCGGAACTGGTCGACCTCGCCATTCGTGGTATGGGTTTCCTCTACCGTCAGCGCCACGTTTATATTCACATCGACAAGGTCGGCGACATAGAAATTCGACATGCGGATGAGGATGTAGGGCAGTTCCTTGTTCCAGGTGGTGCTAAGGACGCCTTTCTTGGACGTCACAAGATTCACGCGCGGGCGGATGAAGCGCGCCGTGACAATCGCGCCGAAGAACACGTTCAGCACGACGAGGCCGATAGATAGCAGGGCGATGATGAAAATGACGGCGGCGGTGCGCGCCTCCGTATTCATGTTCAGCGGCATATCATTCGGCAGGTTGACGCCGAAGGCGGTTGTGAGGGTCGTCAACAGGTCAAGGTGCGCTTCCGGCAGCGCCATGCGCAGCATCGACCAGCAGATGTAAAAAGTAATGAGGATGCCGATGGTGTAGAGCGCAGTAATCTTGAAAAAGTCTTTTTGCAGCATCGTGCCGGTCTCCTGTTTTGGCCATCTTAAACCCATCCGGGGCAAAGCCCAAGACACGCAAAAAGCGGCAATTGATTCCGCGCGGTAAAGCGTATCTTGCCATAATCCTTGAATAATTTAATTTCTGGGTAATTTTATTACATAGCAATATCAATGGTTTATTTTTGTTAAAAGATTTCTTTTGATATTAAGCGTAATTTAATTATTATAGAAAATAATGTGTATATCCAAAGCCAAGGGTAATGCACGAAAAACGGGTGTAAAAAGAGGCGGTTAATACGGCAATGGCCTTAAAGCTGAAAACAGCTGCGGGACGGGTATTCGGCAGTAATGACGAGATCGATCGGATCTTGGCGTTGCCGATGACGAAGTTGCGCATTGAACTGAAGCAGGCTTTCCAGGACAAAAAGTTTTCCGCCGAGCAGTATGACAGTTTCGTCGACCGCTTGGTGCAGCTGCGCCCCGATATGGCGAAGCAGGCGAAGATTGCCAAGGATGCTTCCGCCGCGCGCGAAGCCCCATCCGCCATTGATATCGAATTGAACGGGCCGGAGAAGCAGTTGCTCTGGGCCGCGACGCTGACGCGCATGATGCAGACGGGCAAAGACCCCGTGCGCCGCTCCAAACTGTGGGAACAGCTGGAAAGCACCGTCGGCATGCATAACGAGGCGATCGCCGTCTCCAAGGTCATCGGCGCATCGCTGCAGAACGACGACACGACGTTTGACTGGGGCCAGCCCGGCACATGGTTCTATTACGACCCGCACAAAAACCACATCAACCTCGACCTCTACTACATGATGCTGACGGGGTTCGAGCATGTGCGCGCCGTCAACCTGCATGAAATCGGCCACTCCGAGCTTTCCAACACCTATTCGCCGCATATGAAGGAGCTGTACGAAAAGGTGAAGGGTTTCATCGACCCCCGCACCGTCGACGGCGAAGCGGATGGCGATGCAGCGAAGCCGAAAAAGAAATACAAGAAGAGCGAGATCAAGCAGATCGAGATGGACGTTTATGAGTGGCAGCTGCGCTTCAAGCTGTGGCACATGACGGAAGACAACGTCGTCAACCAGTTCTCGACCAACATGCGCCAGCAGCTGCCGCAGGATTTCGGCGACAGCCTCAACTACGTCTGCACCATCCTGCAGGGCTTCGGCGAGATGGTCCGCGGCGATGACCGCACGCGCGACGTCAAAATCGGCACCGAAATGCCGAAAAACATGGGCGACGCCGAGCGCGATGTTTTCGAACAGAACCAGAAAAAGCGCCAGGCCGAAGCCAACCAGAAGCGCGACGATTTCCTCAAGTTCCGCGAAACGCCGCTGAACCCGCAGCAGATTGCGGATATCAAGGCCGGTAATATCTCGCCTGAAATCGCGTCGAAAATGTTCGACCAGATCAAGACCACCGTGCTGCTCGCCTTCTACGAAAAGAACGGCCTGTTCACCGGCAAGGATAAAAACTGGGAACGCTTCCGCATTCTGCCGGATGATATCCGCAAGACGGTGGATGTCTCGAAAGTGCCAGGCGCGAACGGCCGCGATGCCTTCCAGTTCCTCTATGACCTGTCCGTCGGCACCATGGGTGCGAGCCGCGACATCGTTGATCTGCCGCTCGACCGTAATCAGCTTTCCCGTTTCATGGCCAAGGGCAAAACGCCGGAGGAAGAAGCGCAAGCTGCGCGCAAGCTGCTCACCCGCAACGAGCTGCTGGGCAAGGACGGTGCCTCGGCCGAAAACCCGGTTGAAACCTTGATAGAGCAAGCGGCGCATGCCCGCGGCATCCGCAACCTGCAACCCAAAGCTTCTGACCGTATGCTGGTGCACGAGCCGCACAATAATATTAAAGACAGCTACCGCGCCGTCGTCGCCGCAACATCGGTGCAGCGCGGGTTGCTGATGGAACAGATCTGGGATCTGTATCTCAAGCCCTATGCCGACGTCCTCATGAAAGAGCATGAGAAAAAAGTCGAACAGGAGCTGAACAAGCAGCAGCAGAAAAAGAAGCAGCAAAAGCAGGATAAACAGGACAAGGGCGACAAAGGCGATAAAAGCGATCAGGGCCAGCCGCAGCAGGGTGGCGATGATGGCGAGCCGCAACAAGGCGGCGAGGGCGGCGAACAAAGCCCCGGCGACGGCGAGCAGTCCCCCGGTGAAGGCGGCGGTGGCGGCGGCCGCAAATACGACATGGAAGACGAGGACGACGAAGGCGGCGGCGAGCCTGGCGAACCCGGCGAGGGCGAAGGCGACGGCGCTGAAGACGACCCTGAAATGGAGATGAGCGACGACCTGAAAGACCGGGTCGGCGATATGGCTGAAAACCCCGGCGAGCAGCGCGACAAGGAAAACGGCAGCGGCAAGGGTAAAGGCAAGGACAAGAAGAACGACGGCGAGAAAAACGACGGCAAGGGCGAGGGCGAAGGCGGCGAAAAGGCCGATGGCGACAAACCCGAAAACGGCGAAGAGGGTGAAAAAGCCGGCGGCCCCGGCTGGAACCAGGACAATAAGCCGCAGGAGCCGAAGAAGCCGAAAAAGGTCGGCGACCTCAAGAACAAGAGCGTCGTCAACGAAGACCTGACCGACGAGCAAAAAGAGAAAATGAAGGAAGCCGCACAGAATATGTCGGATTCCAAACCCTCGGACAGCTCCTCCGACAACGGCGGCAACGGCGCCGGTATCGACCTTGCCGAGCTTGCCAAGGGCGACTGGACGGATTACGCGCGCCGCGTGCAGGAACTGGCGCCCGTCATCCAGCTTGTCGCCAATGCCTTCAAGCAGATCCGCAAGGAACAGCGCCGCTCCATTCTGCAGCAGGCGAAGACGCATGAATTCATGGCCGATGATGGCGATATCCAGAGCCGCCTCGACAAAGACAAGGTGCTGGAAACGAAATTCAAGCAGGCCTCGAAACAGCCGCTGCAAATCGGCGACTTCCAGAAGATGCTGGAAGACAAGACCGCCATGACCGAAAGCACGATCGAGATTTTCTCCCTCATCGACGGTTCCGCTTCCATGCCCAGTTTCAAGCTCGGCAACGGCACGACGGCGATGGAAGTCAGTATCCAGTCGGCCGTCATCGTCTATGAAGCCTGCCTTCTCGCCGGCATCGACTCTTTCATCTATATGTGGGGCGACAAGCAGCCCCGCCTGATCGCGACGCCGACGACGCCGCGCAAGGAAGTGGGGCAGCTGCTGCAGTCCTTCCGCGACGGTATCAACAGCGGCACCGATCTTGACCCCGCCGTCATCGGCTCCGTCGATGTGCTGGCCCATCACAAAAACAAGAACGGCACGGTTTCGGGCTCGTCCCATATGCTGGTCTTCTCCGACGGCGACATCGGTGACTTCGCGCAGGCGGTCGACTCCCTCGTGAAGTTCGCAAGTTTCTCCAAAAACATGTCGATGGACGTGGCCGTGCTGCGCCCCGATGGCGATGTGCGCACGACGCGCATGGAGCAGGCGATCCAGACCGTGATGGACAAGTCCGGCAACCGCGTTGTCGGCATGCTGCGCGGCAATCAGGCGGCAAAGGTGCCGCTGGACCTCGCGCGGCTTATGCTGCAGCGCGTCCGCAGCTTCAAGGTCAAGAGCGAGCCCGACCCCGTGAAGCGCAAACACATGAAGGCGCTGCACGCGCGGCTGGTACGGAAAGATTAGGCATTTAAAATTTTAAAGAATATGACAGGCGAAAAAGTTTTATAGGGAGCAGATAAAAATGGCACAAGAACCCAACTCCGTGATGGACAAAAAACTCTCGGAGCTGACGACAGCGGAAATCAACAGCCTGCGCCGGCCGGTCGGTTTCTCGGCGCTGCCCTATCCCATGGTCAAGCTTGTCAAGAACGAGCAGGGACAGGTCGTCAACACCATCGGCGTGGTGCAGGATGCGAACAACCCGCTGGTGGTTTACAGCCCGCAGTCGGTCGAGCGCGTCAACGGCCAGCTGTTCCGCCAGATGCCGATCCCTTCCATGATGCTCATGCTGCGCGACCTTTTGAAGAAGACGCAGCCGCAGAGCAAGAACAAGATCATGACCGTCTTCGGCGATGCCGCCTTTGGTAAGTCGCACCTGTTCAAGCTGATGGGCAGCCTGACGCACCCGAAAGGCGCCATCTCCGTCGACTGCGGCGGCATGAACATGCGCGAATTGTTCTTCCGCACCGTTATCGATTACGGCCAGGGCGTGAAGGAACAGTTCGACAAGCGCGCAGAGCAGGGCAAAATCTCCGAAAAATCTCTGCAGCTTCTGGAAGAGCAGTTCCCGGGCTCGGTCGTACGTAAACAGACAATGACCGGCCGGAATGAAAATTACCCCCAAATGCCCGGAAACTATACCGACAAACTTTCAACGGAACAGTCCTACGTTGATATGAATGGTTACGGCGAAAAAATCTTCATAAACTGGGATGCCATCGGCGCCCGCCGGCAAGAAGGACAGCAGGGCAAGAACGTGGCGGTAGAAGACCGCGGCGATGCGGCCTTGCGTGCTCAACGCATTTTGTCGGCCATTTACGACCGCGAAGGCATCGATGTGCAATCGAACGCCTTCGGCATCAAGACCGTGCCGGGCGAGGTGTTTGAATCCATCAACTCAGGCCGCCCGTTATTCCTCGATGAATTCAACAAGTCGAAAAAAGGCACGCTCGATGCCTTCCAGACCTGGCTACAGTTCGCGAACGGCGAGATTGACACCGTCACCATCCAGAACCCGATGGCACAATCAGGCGAGGAGGGCGACAGCCCCAAATCCATCACCATCAACCGCGGCGACCTGAAGGTCGGCTGGTTCGTCGGCGTTGCCGGTAACGATTCTACCGACGGCGATACGACGCAGGAAATTTCCGTTTCCATGAAGACCCGCCTGAACCCGATGTATGTCGGCGTGCCGGCGGAGAACGACTGGTCGCACCGTATCGGCCAGACCTGGACCGGCCTGCCGCTGACGACGCTTTACACTGTCCATGAAAAATGGGCGAAGGCGGATCCGGCGCAATTCTCCGAATACCTGCTCAACCTGCGCAAGCTGGGCCTTGATGCGGAAGAAGTGAAGGCGATCCCGCCGCATGAACTTTATTTCCTGAAGAACTTCCAGGAAACGGTCGAGGCGGTGAAACAGGTCGCAGCTTATTACCACGAGCGCCTGCAGCTGGCAGATCCCACCTCGCCGCTGCTGCAAAGCAAGGCCTATGAAAACCTTGCGGATGAAATCGGCTCCGGCTACGACCGCGTGCATGTGTCCTTCCGCAAAATCATCGCCGATTTCAATAAGGCGATTGAATCCTCGCCGGAGGTGCGGGATTCCTTTGAAGCCAACTTCTCCTCCGACCTTGCGGCGGCCTTTGCGCAGCTGGATATGTCGGCGGTGGGCAACAGCGGCCCTGGCTGGCACCGTTTCGGCGCCAACCTTGTGAAGGCGATCGAGGAAGACATCGCGAATGACACGATCGGCATGCCGCTCGTCCGCGCGGCACTGCTCAAAATCGCCGAAACCAACGGCGTGACCGAGCCCGAGCTGAAAGAAGCCCGCGCCAGCGAAGAAAAACAATCCGTCGCGACGCTGCTGAAATACGACGACCTCAAGGAAGTGGGCGGCACGGAAGAGCTAACGGCCATCCGCAACGTCCTTATGGCCTGCATCAAGAGCCAGTGGCCGAACTTCCAGCAGGATGAATACACCATCCCGCTCGCCCGCCTTGGCGAGGCATTGAGGGAGCTGGACGGCAAGCGCGACCCGTCGCCGAAAGCCTTCGTCATGCCGAACGACGACCTCGACAACATCAACCTCAACCCCATGCTTGTCGGCCGCGCCGTGCCGGTGTACGACGCGCCGGATCCGGAAGCGACGGGCGAATACCAGTATGTCGACTTCCGCGCCGCGCTTGCCAGCCTTGTCGTGCCCGAATACGGCGAAGCCAACCGCAAGCTGCTGTGGCCGGTGGAGATGATCGACCGGATGGAAGGCGAAATGTCCAACGACCCGCTGGAAATCGAAGCGTTCAACATCGCCATGGGCAAAGCCTCCCTGGGCTTCAACCTCGGCATCCTGAAGGCCGTCGATGCGCGGAAGGAAGAAGTGTTCCTCTTCGTCATCGAAGACAAGGTGCACTTGAACAAAACCGATGTCGACCGCCACAAATACCTCGTCATCGGCCCTGAAGCGATTGCGCCGCAGCTGCAGGCAGAACTGGCGAAGCAGGGCATGACCTACATCGTGCGTTCGGAAGAAAGCTCGCTCACCCGCATCAACGAGTTCCTCGCCGAAGGCGCGCATGTGCGCGGCGTCGACGGGCAGTTGAAATCGGGCCATACGCAGGAAGTGATCGAAGGTCTCATCAACGCCTTCAGCGCGATCTGCGAGCTGGAAGCCGACCCGAACGCAGGGCCGGACGAGCCGCAGATCAAGGAAGGCTCGACCCTCGGCCACCTGATTCAGGGCACCCGTGCGGAACCTGCGGTCTTCACCAGCATCGTGAAGCCGAAGGCGCGTTCCGGCGGCATGAACATGTAAGGCCTGCTTTTTTAAAAACTTTCACAACGCCCTCAACAGGCGACGGAGGATTTGAATGACGACGGCAGCACGACAGGACAAGCAGATCAGCGCGGAAGACGCCCGCGAAATCCTTGAAACCCTTGCGGTTCAAGATGCGGCGGATACCGCGCGGCTCGGCATGCAGCACGGCAGTCGCCTTGCGCGGCTGAATGTGAGCAGCTGGCAGGCCGAGATCATCCGCCATTCGCCGGAGATAAAACTGGCGAAGACGCCGGCTGAATTCCGCACGCTGATGGAAGATCCTGCGGCGCATGTTATATTTCTGCCACAGGATGCGTTTATCACCGCTGAAATCATTGAAAGAATTTGTGCAGAAAGTCCCTTTAACAAGATGGTTATTTGGGAAACGAACGGCTGATTTCGGCCCGCTGCAGAAATTGTAGCTTTTCAGGCACAGCGCTTTGTGTCATAGTCGTCACAACTTCAACCCCCAAAACGCAGGAGGAAATGAACTATGATTCTCAAATCATCTACCACTTCATTTCCGGGCCTCCGCTGACGACGTAACGTCTCATCTGGCTGCCTGGACAACAACTAAACGCTCCAGGTTACAAGCCAAGTTTCTCGCAATACCAATAACTGGCACTACCGCAAAGGACTTCAAACGGCATCGCCCGGCTTTTGGCTTCGGCTTTTCGTCTTTGCTTCTGGATCGTGCAACAGGTCTTTTATTTAAAGGGAATATGGGCGCGTTCAATAAACGCCCCGTAACAATGTCATGAGTGACGAAGAAGAGAAAAAAGAACGGCAGGTTTCGGCACGCGACGTGACGAAATTCGCCATGCACTACTGGGGGCCGAACAAGGTCTATGGTATCGCGGCGGCGGTCTTTATGCTCGCCTCCGTCTCCATGGACGCGATTGTCCCTGTCTTTACCGGCCGCATTGTCGACGCGATGGTGAAACCCGCCGCCGAGACAAGCACCGCGATGGTTCACGAGGCCTGGATGGCGTTCTTCGCCTTCTCCGCGCTCGCGTTCTTCCATCAGGCTTTGCGCATCTTTTCCATGTACGCATGGAACGCCTTTGCGACGCGTAACTTGTACGCGATCGTGCGCGACGGTCTTGCGAAAGTGCAGCGTTTCAGTTCCGACTGGCACGCCAACACCTTTGCCGGCGGCACTGTGCGCAAGATCACGCGCGGCATGTGGGCGTTTGACAGCTTCGAGGACACCATTCTCATGGGCCTCCTGCCTGCCATCACCATCATGATCGGCGTCATGATCATGCTGGGCTGGAAACTGCCGATGGTGGGTCTTGCGGCCGGCGTGATGATCACGATCTATTGCGCCGTGTCCATCTGGATGTCGATTGCCATTCTGGCGCCGCGCTTCCGTGAATCCGCGGAAGCCGACACCAAGGTCGGCGCGACGCTGGCGGATATCATCACCGGCAACCCGACCGTGAAGGCATTCGGCGCTGAAGGCCGCGAAGACGCGATCTTCAAAGTCGTGGCCGACACCTGGCAGAAGAAGGCCAGCTGGTCGTGGCAGACGGGCGTTTCGGCGGATGCCGCGCGCTCCGTCTTCCGCCTCGGCATGATGGCGAGCATGATTGCGACCACTATTGTGCTGTGGAAGATGGGCAAGGCGACGCCCGGCGACATCGTGCTGGTGATTACCACCTTCTTTATCCTTGGCGGCTACCTGCGCGACATCGGGATGCATATCTCCCACCTGCAGCGCTCGGTTTCCGACATGGAAGACATTATCCTGTTCTGGCAGCGGGAAGATGACGTGACGGACGACAAGGCGGCAAAAGAGCTGGTCGTCACGCCGTCGCGCAGAAGGGACATGATCGCCTTCGACAACGTCGGCTTCAACTACCCGAGCACGGGCAAGCCTATTTATAAGGGCCTGACTGTCGATATCAAAGCCGGTGAAAAACTCGCGCTCGTCGGGCCCTCGGGCTCCGGCAAGTCGACGTTCATTAAGCTGATCCAGCGTCTGTACAACCTTACGGAAGGGCAGATCCGGATCGACGGGCAGGATATCGCCAGCGTGACGATGGAATCTTTGCGCCGCCAGATCGCTCTGGTGCCGCAGGACCCCATCCTCTTCCACCGCTCGCTGTCGGAAAACATCGCCTACGGCCATCCCGATGCCACGAAAGAGAGCATCGAGGCGGCCGCGAAGAAAGCCTTCGCCCACGACTTCATCCTCACGCTGCCCAAAGGCTACGATACGCTGGTGGGCGAGCGCGGTGTGAAGCTCTCGGGCGGCGAGCGCCAGCGGGTCGCGATTGCGCGAGCAATTCTGGCCGATGCGCCGGTGCTGATACTGGACGAAGCAACCTCGAGCCTGGACTCCATTTCGGAGCACTACATCCAGCTCGCGCTGCAGGAGTTGATGAAGGGGCGCACGACGATTACCATCGCGCACCGTTTGTCGACCATCCAGAAGGCGGACCGGATTCTGGTCTTCGACCAGGGCCAGATCATCGAGCAGGGCGACCATGCCAGCCTGATGGCAAGGCCGAACTCCCGCTACAAGGCTTTGTATGACATGCAGGCTTTGGAGCTGGTGCCGGACTTCGAAGCGGAAGGCCAAGAGCCCGAAACACTTAAAATCGCCGCGGCTGAATAAGCCCCCGGCCTTAGTTAGAAAACCCGCCGGCGCAACCCGGCGGGTTTTTTCATGGCGGTGTACCGCTAAAATGCTTTTTCTATGCGATTGAAATAAAATGACAATTTAGTCTGCTTATACATATTTTTTGGTGTTTTTAACCCTCTCATGGTACAATTATTTTCAACAGCCAAGATGAATCGGAAGCGAATTGATGCGCCATATCAAGATCATGATCGAACATTTGCCGGAGAATGTGTATCTCGCCACCAGCGACGATCTGCCCGGCTTTGTGGCTGAATGCGAAGACCGTGAAGAAATTTACGACCTCTCGAAAACTCTCGCCATCGACTTCCTGAAAATGGACGGCGAGCTGAAGGACGGCGAAAACGTCACCTTCGATTTCGAGACCAAGGGCAACGATGTGAAAGGCCACGCATGAGCGGCATCCCACGCGAGTCAAAAGAAATCATCCGCCAGGCGACCAAGCTCGGCTACCAGTATAGCCATGCGACGGGCGGGCACCTGTTCTATATCAAGAACGATCCCGACGCGAGCCTTGGCCAGTCGAAAAAACTGAACATCCCCTCCGACATCAAGGGGGAGGGCACGGCGCGCCAGATTTTGAAGCACATGGGCTATTTCAAGGCCTATGACCTCGACAACAGCGGCCAGCCCCTCAGCAAGGATAAGAAGCGCGAGCTGGAAGCGGAAGCCCTGCAGGCGCAGGCGGCGAAAATGGAAAGCCGCTACGTCGTCGACACCCGCGACTGGAAGAAAGAGATGAAGCGTCACGTGCGCCTCAATACCGAACACCCCGGCGAAGCGCCGGAGCGTCCGGCTGCTCTGGCCTCTGTCCAGCCCGCCAAGCTTGGAAAATAATTACAAGTTTTTATAATTTTGCTTCATAAAAAAGCGCCTTCGGGCGCTTTTTTTGCGTGCCGCTTCAAGCGCAAAAAAAAGTGTCGCAACCATTAAACCGTTTTTAAAGTTCGTGCGTAAATAATAGTGGGAGCGGGCGTTTCGCCCACCCGGTTGTTGAATTCTCGTGCCCATGAAAGGAGTACAGCCATGAGAACGATTGCAGCGAACAGCAATGCCACTGAAGCGCCTGTCACCATCGCCGACATCGTGTCGCGCCGTCCCTGCGCTTTCTTTTTCAAGCATGATTACCTCAAAATCATCCTGCCGCTGCTGCAGGAGGAAATTCACGGTGCCGCCGGCGTCGTCGACGACGAAGGCCGTTTGTGCGGCCTGCTGACCGAGCGCGCGGTACTGCGGCATATTTTCAAGTGCAGCGCCGACCCTCTCATCAGCAGCACCAATTTCAGGAAGTACATCGACGACATGCTGGTGTCCGATGCCATGATCGAAAAGCCCGAAACGCTGGATGACGATATCCCCATTTCCGAAGCCGCCGGCATGATGCTGCGGCGCGGCTACCGCTATATGCCCGTCGTCAGCCGCTACGACCGTAACCAGTTCTTAGGGATCGTCAGCGAACGCGAACTCGCCCTCGCGCTGCAACGCCAGCTCGAAGAAACCCAAAAGGCCGAACGCAGCCACCGGTCGCTCCTGTCCTACATGCTGGCAGAGCCTTACTGTAACGCTTCCAGTCCCGACGGCGGATAGCCGCTGTTACTTTTTGCCAAACAACAAGCTCTGCTTCATCGTCTTCGTGAAATCGCCCTTGTTTTTGGCGAGTTTCTGCAGCGCTTTGTCGGCGGGGGTGACGCCGGCGGCGATTTCTTTTTCGAGCGTCAGCAGCATTTTGACGGCGTCGGGCTCGATGCGGGAGAGGCCTTCTTTTGACAGCTGGATCAGGTCGAGCGCGACTTGCTGCGCGGTTTTGCCGGCGATGGGGGTGTTGAGGCCGCTGACAGCAACCGATGCGCGCAGGTTTTCCCGCTCGTCATTCGTCCAGCCTTTCACCAGCTCCTGCGCCGCCTTGAAGGATTTTTCGTCGTAGAACAGGCCGGTCCAGAAGGCCCCAAGGGCCATCCAACTTTCGGGGTTCGGCCCCAGGTCGGCAGCGCGGAATTCCAGCAGTTGGTTCGGCTTCAGCAGCATCTCCGGCTTGATGCCGGTCGTGTGGTCGAGCAGGTCGTTGGAGGTCAGGTATTGCTGGTCCTTCGGCAGATGCGCCAGTTCCGGCAGGGGCTTGCCGATCATGTCCTGAAAGGGCTTCGGCGCCACGGCCAAGTATTCGTCATTCCGGACGACGAAGCTCATCGGCACGCTGAGCACATGCTTTGCCCAGTCGGTTAGGGTAAAATTCTCGTCATAGATATTTTTTGGCACGTTATAGAGCGGGGAGTCGAGTGCCAGCAGGTTCTGCCGCCGCCAGGTCTGGTAGCCGCTGTCTTCGCCGACGGCAAAGGGGGAGTTGGCGAACATCGCGGCCGCAAGGGGCTGCAGCTGCAGGCCGAGTTTAAACGCCGCGAAGCTGTCCGTCATGGTCTTGCCATCCAGCGTCATCTGCACGGAGGAACTTTGCCCCCAGGCGGCATAGCCGTTCTCCGCCTCGAACACCGGCTTCAGCGCGGCGAAGCGCGTCCGTTCGGAAATATAGGGGATTTCATCAATCGCCACATGCGGGTGGAAGCCGAAGGGAAGCACATCGACGCCCAGCTTTTTGGAGACGAAGCCAAGGTCTTCGACATAGTTGCCGACGTCTTTCGCCAGCTGCGCGAGCGAGGTGCGGGGCGCGGAGGAAAATTCAATCTGGCCGCCCGGCTCCAGCGTGACGCTGCCGCTTTCACCGGCAAGCGAGGTCACCTTGCCATTCTCGATGCTGCCGGCTTTCCAGCCGCGCTTTTTCGAGAGGGTGTTGAAAATCGCGCTGATGCTTTTCTTGCCGCTGAACTTGATCGGCTGCAGGTTTTTGGCCTTCACGAAGGGCATTTCCACCTCGATGCCCATCTTGCGGGTCTCGGGCTTTTTGCCATCGCCGGTGAAAATGGCCACGGTTTTTTCAACGATGCCATCAAGGGTGAGAATATCGGACGCGCCGGTTTGCTGTACGGACATAGGTGTAACTCCAGAGAAAATGTAATGAAAGACGCCTCAAGGGTATCGAGAGGCAGCAAGTTCAGGATTTTTCGGAGTTTTGCCCGTTTAAAACGAGGAAGGCCCCATCCGCTGTCAGCGGATAAGTCGTCGCGCGACCACAGCGGCTTTGGGGCCTCTCGGGGCCTCGCCGGCATAGTTCATCAGGTGAATGGCATCCAGATGATTGTTCATATTTCCAGCAATAACTTGATTCGGCTTTTCAGTGTTAGAAAAATTTTATGGTTTCGGTGCAATGTTCTGGCCTTCCGGGCTCACCTTGCGAAAGTGCACCTCGCGCACCTGTTTCAGGCTGGCTTCGCCGCAGAGCAGGATGTGGCTCGCCTCAACGTCAATCCGTATCTGCTGGATGCCGCCAACGTGGTCCTGCTGGCCGGGCTCTTTCTTGCCGGGCGGGTAGGGGTAGACGACCTTGAAATCATCGGTGCCTTCGGGGAAGGCGCCGCTCTTCGTCGCCCAGAAGGGGATGACGGAGCAGTTGCCGGAGCCGCAGGCGACGTCCTCGTTCACGTCGATGCCGGGCAGGAAGACGCGGTTGATCACGTCAAAACCCTCGATATTCGATTTCGCCGTGCCCATCAGCCCTTCGTGGATGTATTTGCCGTTGATCGCCATGTCCTTCAGCTTCGGGAAGTCGGGGTCGAGGTTCAGAAGCACATCGGGGTCTTTGAAGGCGACGACGAGGTCGCGAATGCGCGGGGCAAAGTACACCGGCATCTGCAGCGCCTCCTGCGGCACGCGCAGACCGTCGCAGAGGATTTTATAGAACTCAGGGTCGGTCATCGGCTGCAGGTCGAGGATGGCGGGCATGGTGAGGGCGATTTTCTGGCCTTCGATGTGCGCGTCGATTTTATTGTCGCCGGACAGGCCGAATTTAGGGTTCATCATGAAGGTAATGTGCTTGTCCGTGCGAAGGGCGGGGTTCTGCCGCGCCAGCATTTCCGTCGCCGCCAGCGTCGCATGGCCGCAAATATGGCATTCATCGCCGTCGGGGGAGAAGTGGCGGATCTCGAACACATCCGGCTGCGCGGTCGGCCGCACGAAGGTCGTCATCGGGGAGCCAAGGGTTTTGGCGGCATGCCCCATGGTCGCATCATCGGGGAAGCTTTCCACAATCGTGACGGAAGCGGGGTTACCAATGACTTTGGCGCCTTCTTTCGTGAACGCGCTGATATCATAAAATTCCATTAGAAAGCTTCCTTTTGAGTGAGTAATTGCCGATGCGGTGCGCTTGACGCATCCGTTGAATCCTGCGATGTTTTGGCGGAAGGAGCAAGCCCATGGCCAAAGCAGATATTATTCCCGAAGTCATGGACCTCAAGTCCATTACGCTCCTGCCCGAAGACGGCACGCCCGCTATTGCGACCGTCAGCCTCGAGGACGGCTTCTTCCCCAATCCGCGCCGCAATGACGATTTTCGCATCCGCGCCACTGTCTACGACATGCTGAAGGACGCCGCAAAACGCCTGCCGACCGGCTACCACCTCATGGTGTTTGAAACCTACCGCTCTTTTGCCAAGCAGGAAAAGCTCTGGGCCAATACCAACAAGCTGATGAAAGAACGCTACCCCGAGCTGGACGATACGGCTTTCATGCAGATGTGCGAAAACTTTACCGCCAATCCCTACGACGGCATCGGCTCCGGCCATATGGCCGCCTGCGCGATTGACCTCACGCTCTGCGACGCCGACGGCGCCGAGTTCGACATGGGCACCGCCATGCACGAGAAAAACGAGAAAACCAAGACCGCCGCCAAGGGCCTTACCCCCGCGCAGGAAAAAATGCGCGGCATTTTGAAGAAGGCGATGGAAGATGCCGGCTTCATCAACTACCCCGCCGAATGGTGGCACTTCAGCTACGGCGACCATCAATGGGCCTGGCTGACGGGACGCAAGGAATGCTTCTTCGGTATTCTTGATATTTAAGGACATCATCATCGGGCTCATGTCGGCCCGAGTTTCCGTGGCGACTTCGGCAGCATGACGCTGTTTGCAGAAGGCGTATCAGCGCCATCATCATGCGGCTGCGCCAGGTATTTCTGGTTTCCCTTGCTCTCCACCGCCGCATAGAAATTCGCAGGATAGATGTGGAACAGGTGGCGCGTCTTGCCGCCGCCATCGAGGTGGGAATATTTGCTTTCCTCCTCGCCAAAATGAACGCCGCCGCTGTTGTGCAGAATGTTGTTCCGTGACCGCTCGTTCTCGGGGTCGACCATGGTGAAGATGCGGCCGATGCCAAGATGCTTGAAGGCGAAGTCGGTAAGGGCGATGATGGCTTCCTTGCCATAGCCGCCGCCCTGTTCGCCGCCCGTGATGAAGACGCCGCGTTCATACTGCAGGCCGTGTTCGCAAGGTTTGGGGTCAAACAATTCGACGTACCCAATCACCTTGTTGCCGGTCTCGACAACGAATTCGTAATTCTGCCGCGGTTCGGAATACTGGTTCTTGATCCGCTCGAGGACGAAGTTCTCGACATCCTTCTGCCCCGTCCGCTTGCCTTCCGGCGCATGCGGGTTCGGCTCCGACTGGCTGAAGGCGGCGAAGAAGAAGTCGGCCTTCAGCGTGGTTTTGAGGAAGGAAAGATATTCCGGCAGTTTCCGCACGGCATGTCCGAGCTCATCGGCGAGCGGATTGTCTTTCGCCGTCAGCTGTTCCAGCGTTTGCGACTTGATGGCTTCGAGGAGGGCAGGGTGCTTCTCGGCAAAACTCTGGCCGTCGGCATAAACGCCGAATTCCCGGTAATCGCATCTTTCGGATTTGAAAAGTTTTGTGGGTTTTGCGTTGGTCATCTCGGAAGCGCTCCGTATAGAAATGTCAGGACCCGGAAACCGGGGCTCGAAGTCATTTAATTTGGAGTTGTGCCCGAGGAAGAAACGAGGAAGGCTCCACCGCTGTCAGCGGGGCAGTCGTCGCGCACGGGGGGCGGCGACGGGCAGATTTTTGCAGCTGTTTTTCGTTTTAATAATCATAATGCAATTAGAATATAACGATTCGTAACAGGGTTAAACGGCTATTTTCAGGCCCGGCATTTTTCCTATATATTCCAAAAGGTTATTTTTGTGCACAAGTGGCTGGATTTTATTTGCCCGCCCATGCCATATTGAACTCCTTGGTTTTGCAAGGGCTTGAGGGAGCCTGTCGCAGATCCCTTCGCCCCGTTAATCTTTGCCCAATTTGGAGCTACACATGAAAAAATTCGTCGTCCTAACCGCGCTGGCCCTCGTGCTTGCCGCACCCCTTTACGCCCATGCGCAGACCGCAGGCGATACCCACGTCGGCCAGACCACCACGGCCGTGGAACGCGCTGCAATCCAGCAGGGCATCGAAGCGCCCCGCGCCAACAACAGCATGTCGCCGGCTGCCGCGCCGAACGAGATGGACGGCGCTGGCATGCAGAGCATGCGCCCGTCGCTGGTTGATGATTCCAAGGCTGCCGCACCCCCCGCTGCTGCTGCGCCGATGGCATCTGCCCCCGCGAAATCCGCAGACGGCCTGCCTGCCGGCCTCGTCATGAACGGCCCCGGTACCGATGCTTACAAGCACCGCCACCACACCTTCGCGCAATCGCAAAAGAAAAAATCCACCAAGAAAGCGGCTGCGACCAGCACCAAAAAACATCACGGCAAAGCAGCTGCCGCACCCGCAGCAGTAGAAGCCGCGCCTGCGTCTTCCGCAATGGATGCCGCACCCTCGCCGGTGTCGACGCCCGCGCTGGAAGCGGCACCCGCACCTGCAATGCCGGACATGAATGCAACCGCGCCTGCAACAACGCCGACGCCGACGTCGCCCCCCGTGGTGCCGAACGTCGCCCCGACGCAAGGCGCAAACCCGCTGGATGCACCGGCGTCGCCCGCAACCTCGCCCTCGGGCCAGAGCGGCAGCGCCGATCCTTTCGGCCAGCCTTCCGCCAACCCGACCGCTGCGCCTTCGGCTGAACCGCCGTCGGCCGGCTCTTCCATGGGCGGCGCCGCTGGCGGCTCGTCTATGGGCGGCAGCGCAACGCACTAAGCATTCAACTATCTCTTTGAAAAAGGCGGCATCCTTAACGGGTTGCCGCCTTTTTCTATGGCGTGACTTTTTTGCGACGCTGCTGCGTCTTTGCATCCATACGCGCGTTGGATAATGAGTCTTTAACCATCGAGGGGTGAAAATAGAAAGATATCCGGCAACTATCCTATAGGTCAGTAAAGGATTCCCGGCTCCGATAACCAACAGGGGAATGATAACGCATGAATAAATTCGTGATGATGACCGCGATGGCAATGGTGCTCGCGGCCCCCAGTCTTGCCCATGCCGCCGATGCCGCCGCCGGCGGAAACGTCATGATGGCCGCGCCCGCCCATGACGGCGGTCCGCCACACGCGCCACCGGGCGGTGAGGCTGGCGCCGTTCCCGCGCCGCCCGATGGCGCTGGTAAACCTCCTGCTGATGCAAGCGGTGGTCCTCCCGCCGGTGGACCGCCCTGCGGCCCGCCGCCCGGAGATCACAAGGGCCCGCCGCCGGATGGTAAAGGACCGCCTGACGGTGACCACAAAGGACCACCGCCGTGCCCGCCGCCCCATGAGGGCAATGGAGCCCCGCCGCCAAAAGATGGTGAGGGTGGAGGAGGCGCGCCGGGTGATGCCGGGAAGGCTCCACCGCCACCGCCCGCTGAAGGCAAATGACATTTCGATCGCACATGAAAAGCCCGCCCCTGAAAAGGCGGGCTTTTTTTCCTTTGCCCTTATGCTCTATACTCAACTAATTGATATCTTTGGAAAACTTGGGATGGGCTTGCGTTTTTCCAGTGGCACAACGCCGCCGAATATGTCAAAATAGCTGACAATTCAATTTTTCAGGAGCCGTTCATGTCCGACGACGATAAGAAGCCGCAGGCGAAGATTGTGAAATCAGAGCGCGTCTATAATGGCTTCTTCAAGATGGACGAACTCACCATTGAAATGGACCGCCACGAAGGCGGAACCATGACATTGAAGCGCCTCAACTTCGAGCGCGGCCATGCGGTCGCCATGCTCGGCTACGATCCGGTGCGGGACGAAGTGCTGCTCGTCAATGAAATGCGCCCCGGTATGCTGGCCGCCGGCGTCTACCCGTTCGTCGACGCGCTGCCCGCCGGCATGATCGACAAGGACGAAGATGCGATCACCGCCGCCGTGCGCGAAATGCATGAGGAAACCGGCGTTGACCTGAAGAACCCGCGCCTGATCCACGAAGGTGCTTTCGTCAGCTCCGGCGGAACGTCGGAGCGTATCTCGCTCGTCGTCGGCATCATCGATGCAACGCAGGCCGGCGGCATCCACGGCAAACCGGGCGAGGGGGAGAACATCAAGACCGTCGTCATCCCCGCCAATGAATTCATCCAGCGCGCGGAAGATGGCCAGCTGCTCGACATGAAGAGCCTTGTCTTCGCCTTCTGGCTCGACAAGCACCGCCCTGAACTCAAGCTCGCGCATGAGCCGAAAGCGGAAGCGCCGAAGAAAAAAGCGGCCAACGGTTTCAACCCGTAACCGCGCAACGCCATAAAAAAAGAGGCCGCAAATTTTGCGGCCTCTTTTTTTTTGCGTCAAATTACTGCTTGATGCCTTTGCAATAGGCGAGCATCGCGGGCGTCTGGCCAGTCATGTTCATGCGGGCGAGGGGCGCGTTCAGGCGGTCTTTTTCTTCCAGCACCTGGCGGAACACATCCGTCATCGCCTGTGGGCAGATGGCGCCGCTGCGGCGCAGGGCTTCCTGATCATCCGACAGCTGGATGATGACGCTGTTCTTCAATTCCTTGTTGGTCTCCATATCGCCATGCAGGCGGCCGGCACAATAGCCGATGCCAACGGTAGCAGCGGCGAACAACATACTCAGAGCAACGTTACCTTTTTGAGACTTCAAGATGGTTTCCTTTCTAAACGCGCACATCCTCCCGCAGGTGGAAGGGCGGGAAATGGCAACTAATAACGGCACTGGATTTTTCGGGCGCTGCGGCGAAGTGGCGCGGGAAATTGGCCTGATAGAAAACCGCACCGCCGAAGTTTGCACCCTGCTGAGACATTAGGGCTGGCTATTATTTATGTCAATTTTATTCCATTAAACCCTTGTTATATAACAACAATCCATGCGTGCGGCCGAAAAAAAGCCCCGGAAAATTCCCGGGGCCTTTTTTCTCTTTAGGAAGAAGCTCTGAATTTATTTGCGGCCGGCCATGGTAAGCGTCGGGGGCTGCATGCCAAGGGCGGGTTTCATCTGCATCGCGCTGTTGCCGAGCGACAGGTTCGACAGCTCCATCTTGTTCAGCAGCGGGCTTGCAAGGGAAGGGCCGATGGTGCGGGTGAGACCAAGGCACATGCCCATGGTCATCACTTTAAACGCAAGGTTTACAACACTGGCGACTTCAGGACCCAGCGCGCCTTCAAGTGGTGCGGCATCGCCTTTTTTGGCATTGGGGGTGATATCAACCATGGCAAAACTCCTTAAAATCTCGGGTCTCGGAATATTCCAACCAGTATATCAAAATCAGGGGCTAGTGGGTAAAAATCACGGGATATACTTTAATTTCAAGGAGATCGCCCTTGGCCATATAGGCGACGGCGACGTTGCCGCGCTCTTCCAGCAGCTTGACGAAGGGGTGGTCGAGCGGGAATTCGAACTTACGGGCTTCGCGCATGAAGGAGCCGCCGGGGCCCTTTTTCGGCGCGTCGTAGACGAAGGAGATCTGGAAGTCGCCGCGGCAGAACTCGATGTGGTGAATAGGGAAGGGCAGCTTTTCATCATAAGCGATGCAAGGCGTGCCATCCTGTAGCATGACGATGCCGGCGTTCATGCTGCTTACTCCACGTCGAACTTCACGCCCTGCGCGAGGGGCATGGTTGTGCCGTAGTTGATGGTGTTGGTGGAGCGGCGCATATAGGCCTTCCAGCTGTCGGATCCGCTTTCGCGTCCGCCGCCGGTTTCTTTTTCTCCGCCAAACGCCCCGCCGATTTCAGCGCCCGAGGTGCCAAGGTTGACGTTGGCGATGCCGCAGTCGGAACCCGCGGCGGAGGTGAACATCTCCGCCTCCCGCACATCGTTCGTGAAGATGCAGGACGACAGGCCTTGCGGCACGTCATTGTTGATCTGCAGCGCTTCCTCGAACTTGCCGTATTTCAGCACATACATGATGGGCGCGAAGGTTTCGTGTTTCACCACATCGCCCTGCTTGGGCATTTCCACCACGGCGGGCGTCACGTAATAGGCGTTGGGGAATTCTTTTTGCAGCACGCGCTCGCCGCCATGCACTTTGCCGCCGGCGGCTTTGGCTTTCTTCAGCGTCTCCTGCATCGCATCGAAGGCATGCTTGTCGATCAGCGGGCCAAGAAGCGTGTTCTTGTCCAGCGGGCTGCCGATTTTGCCGAGGAGGGAGGAGTAAGCCTTTTTCACGCGGGAAACGAATTTATCCGCAATGTCTTTTTGAATGATCAGGCGGCGCTGCGAGGTGCAGCGCTGGCCGGCCGTGCCGACAGCGCCGAAGACTGTCGCCATCAGCGCGAGGTCTTGTGTGGCCGAAGGAGTCAGCACCATGGCGTTGTTGCCGCCAAGCTCGAGGATGCAGCGGCCGAAACGCGCGGCAACGCGCGGCGCGACAGCCTTGCCCATGCGGGTGGAACCGGTTGCGGAAATAACGGGGACGCGGGTGTCATCGACCAGACGTTCGCCAATCTCGCGCTCGCCCTGCACTAGTTGCGACAGGCCATCGGGAATATAATCCAGCTGCGCCGCCGCTTTTTCAAACAGCGCCTGGCAGGCAAGGGCGGTCAGCGGCGTTTTTTCCGATGGCTTCCAGACGACGGCGTCACCGCAGACAATCGCAAGCGCGAAGTTCCAGCACCAGACGGCGACCGGGAAGTTGAAGGCGGAGATAACGCCGACGACGCCGATGGGATGCCAGTTTTCCTGCATCTTGTGCGACGGGCGTTCCGAGGCGATGGTGAGGCCGTAAATCTGGCGGGAGAGGCCGACCGCGAAATCGCAGATGTCGATCATCTCCTGCACTTCGCCGAGGCCTTCGGTAATGATTTTGCCGGCCTCGATGGTGACGAGCTTGCCGAGGTCTTCCTTGTTCTGGCGCAGTATCTCGCCGAAGACGCGGATGAGTTCGCCGCGGCGGGGGCCGGGCACGGTGCGCCATTTCAGGAAGGCGTCATGCGCCGCGCCGATTTTGGCATCGAGGGATTTCGGGGTATCGACCACGACGCGGCCGATTTCGGAACCGTCAATCGGGCTTTGCACCTTCAGCGTGCCGCCGGTATAGGTCTTCGGCGCGACGCCCAGTTTTTTCAGCAGGTAGGCCGCGGTATCGGCGACTTCGATTTGCTGCACATTCGATTTGGCGGCGGGCTTTTTCTTCGCGCTCATGGTCTCGGCTCCTGATGCTTTAAAACTACCCTAATGTGCATGAAACAGCGGCTTTCCTCAACAGGCGAGGCGTTTTCATAATTGATGAATAAAGCAAATATTAAGGCATTGCTGGCAGGATGAAATCCGGCAGGTATTTTATTTATGCGCATTCTTCTTTTATGCATTGGTTTGATGGCTTTTCTGGCGGCACCGCAGCCCGCGCTCGCCATCCATCCCTATTCGCCCTATTACGTGCCGGCGGGGCATCTTGTCGACACAGCGAAAATCCTGAGCGAGGAAGGCAAGCGCAAGCTGGCGGAAACCGCCGACGATACCCAGTATTTTACCGGCCGCCCGATGACAGTCATGACCGTGCCAACCGTGCAGGGCTGGAAGCCGGAACTGTTCGCCGAAAAAGTCGGCGTCAATTACGGCATTGGCGCGGCGACCGCGCCGGGCGTGCTTGTCATGCTGACCGTCAAGGAACGCCGCGCGGTCATCGTGCAGGGGCCGGGCATGGAAAAGCTGCTGACGCCGAAAATCATCGCCTCCATATACGACAATGAAATGAACCCGCAGATCAATAAAGGCGAATTCGAAGCCGCCCTGCGGAATGGCAGCGCTGCCGTCTTCGCCGCGCTGCAAGGGCGCTACATGACTCAGATGGAAAAGCTGCGCCAGTTCCTGCCCGTGTTCATCATGGCGCCGCTGGCGCTTATTTACTTCCTGTTCTTCGGCAAGCACAAGCGGATTGATATTTTCGGCGGCGGCGCCTGGGGGAGATGGTAATGGGCTTCACAGTCACCGACAAAATGCGCGAGGATGTGAAAAAGGCGGTCGAAGCGCTGGAGCGTGTGACGACTGGCGAAATGGTCTGCGTCATCGCGCAAAGCTCCGCCCGCTATGTTATGTTCCCGCTGTTCTGGGCGGCCTTTCTGGCGCTGCTCTCGCCGCTCGCCAATCCGTTTATCCAGCAGTTCGCCCCGCAATCCGGCTTTGCCGTGACCTTTGAATTGCAGAGCGGGTTGTTTATTCTGCTGGCGGCGCTATTCACCATGACCCCGCTGCGGCATAAACTGACCCCCGCCGCCGTGCGCCTTGGCAACTGCCATCGCTACGCCTTCGAGCAGTTCTTCGCGCAGAAGCTGAATGAAACCAATAAACGCTCCGGTGTTATGCTGTTCGTCTCCATCGACGAGCATTACGTGGAGCTGATGGCGGATAAGGGCATCAACGACAAGGTGCAGCCCGGCATCTGGAGCGGCATCGTCAATTCACTCATCGACGACATTCACAAAGGCCATGTGCATGAAGGCTACCTTAAAGCCGTCAAATCCTGCGAGGCGATTTTAAGCGCGCATTTTCCCGACGTGAAAGACGACGTTAACGAGCTCGCCGACAACCTCATCGAACTGCCGCCGGCGCGGTTTTTGAGCTAATTTTACGTCCAGTCGAGAATGACCTTGCCGGACTCGCCGGAAAGAACAACGTCGAAGGCTTTCTGGAAGTCATCTGCCTTGAAGGTATGCGTAACCATCGGGGACAGGTTAAGGCCGGATTGCACCATGGCTTTCATCTTATACCAGGTCTCGTACATTTCGCGGCCGTAGATGCCTTTCAGGATAAGACCCTTGAAGATCACCTTGTTCCAGTCGATGCCAAGGTCGGCCGGGAGAAGGCCGAGCAGCGCGATTTTGCCGCCGTGGCGCGTTAAATCCAGCATGCCCTGAAAGGCGGAGCCGACGCCGGACATCTCCAGACCCACGTCAAAGCCTTCGGTCATGCCGAGATCTTTCATCGTGTCTTTGAGATTCTCTTTCTGGATGTTGACGGCGCGCGTTGCGCCCATCTTTTTGGCAAGTTCGAGGCGGTAGGGGTTGATATCCGTCACCACCACATGGCGCGCGCCAGCAAAGCGGCAGATGCCCGCCGCCATGCAGCCGATTGGGCCGCCGCCGGTGATCAATACATCCTCGCCCACAAGGTCAAAGGACAGCGCGGTATGCACGGCATTCCCCAGCGGGTCGAAGAAGGCGGCGATATCGTCCGAGATATCATCCGGCAGCGGAAAAATATTGGAGGCGGGCAGGGCGAAATATTCGGCAAAGGCACCCTGACGGTTGACGCCGACGCCGACGGTATGGATGCAGAGGTGCTGCTTGCCTGCGCGGCAATTGCGGCAGGTGCCGCAGGTGAGGTGACCTTCCCCCGACACGCGCTGGCCGATTTTCAGGTCTTTCACCATGCTGCCCATAGCGGCGACTTCGCCCATCCACTCGTGCCCAGTAATCATCGGCACCGGAACGGCCTTCTGCGACCAGGCGTCCCATTTGTAAATGTGGACGTCGGTGCCGCAGATAGATGTCTTGCGGATTTTGACGAGCACATCGGTCGGCCCGATTTCCGGCACTGGCGCATCGATCATCCAGATCCCGGGTTTGGCTTCTTTTTTGCAGAGGGCTTTCATGGCGGTACTTTGCGTTGGATTATTCAGGGCAGGACTGTGGGCTGAAGCTGGAAGAAGAGGGCGATGATGGCGAAGCTGATGACGACCAGCGATACCAAGGCGCCGATTTTACCTCTCGTGCTTTTGAAGCAGATCAGGAAAAGGACGAGTGCGGGAACGAAAGCCAGCGGCCATATCCACTGCGGCGCGCCATTCGTGCCATCCAGCGCCTCGCTGGCAAGGCTGACGCCGCTAACTGCGCCGTTATTTGTTCTGTCGAGCCAGAACTGCGCAATCATCATGGCGACCGGCAGCGGCGAAATATAACCCATCACGAGGACGAAAAATTTCACCCCAAGATTATCAAGGAGATATTTTTTCGTCGCCGGTGCGGGTGTCGGCGCGGCGGGTTGTTCCGGGGGCATCGAAATATCGCTCATGAAAATCTCCTGATTAAAAAAAATTACTTGATGACGCCCAGTTGTTTGCTGACCTTTTCAAAGGCGGCGATGGCTTTGTCGAGATGCTTAATCTCATGTGCTGCGGACATTTGGGTGCGGATGCGCGCCTTGCCCTGCGGCACGACGGGATAGGCGAAGGCAATAACGTAGAGGCCTTCCTCCAGCAGCAAATCGGCCATTTTCTTGGCGAGGGGCGCGTCATAGAGCATGACGGGAATAATGGCATGTTCGCCGGGCACAAGGTCGAAGCCCAAGGCCGTCATCCCCTTGCGGAAATGCAGCGCATTGGCGCGCAGCTTTTGCAGGCGCGCGGGTTCTTCCTGAATAAGGTCAAGGGCAGCGATGGAGGCGCCGACGATAGAGGGGGCGACGGTATTGGAAAACAGGTAGGGGCGGGAGCGCTGGCGCAGCCAGTCGATGACTTCTTTTTTGCCGGAGGTATAGCCGCCGGAGGCACCGCCCAGCGCCTTGCCGAAGGTGCCGGTGAGGATATCGACACGGTCCTGAACCCCGAAATGCTCGGGCGTGCCGGCGCCGGTTTTGCCGGTAAAGCCGACGGCGTGGGAGTCGTCCACCATCACCATCGCGCCGTATTTATCGGCCAGGTCGCAAATGGCGGGCAGGTTCGCCATGATGCCATCCATGGAGAAGACGCCGTCCGTTGCGATCAGTTTATAGCGCGCGCCGGAGGCTTTTTTCAGCTGTTCTTCCAAGTCCGCCATGTCGTTGTTGGCGTAGCGGTAGCGCTGCGACTTGCAAAGGCGGATGCCGTCGATGATGGAGGCATGGTTGAGAGCGTCGGAAATGACCGCGTCTTCCTCGCCCAGAATGGTTTCGAACAAGCCGCCGTTGGCATCGAAGCATGAGGTGTAAAGGATGGTGTCTTCCGTGCGCAGGTAGCTGCTCATTCGGCTTTCCAGCTGCTTGTGCAGGTCCTGCGTGCCGCAAATGAAGCGGACGGAGGCAAGGCCGAAGCCGTGGCGATCCAGCGCATCATGCGCCGCATGGATCAGCCGCGCGTGGTTGGCAAGACCAAGGTAATTGTTGGCGCAAAGGTTGATAACATGCTTATCGTCATTGCCCGCGCCATGCACCGTTATATCCGCCTGCTGCGGGGAGACGATAATGCGCTCTGTCTTGAACAGCCCCTGGTCGTGCAGCGCCGCGGTCTGGTCGGCGAGGTGTTTAAGCAGGGGCTGGCTGGGCATGGCTGGTATTCCTTTGAAAGCTCAAAAGAAAACCTAGCACATAACGCATAACCGCTTAAAGGGCGGGGTAAACCCTAGATATGGCAGCTCGCAAGCCCGCGTTTTTCCAGATATTGCTGATGATAGTCTTCAGCGATATAGAAGGTTTGGGCAGGCTCGACGATGGTGGCAATCGGCTTCTTGTATTTGCCAGAATCTGAGAGCGCCTTTTTGGACCGTTCGGCGATTTCTTCCTGCGCATCGGAATAGGTGAAAATGGCGGTGCGGTACTGGCTGCCCGTATCGGGCCCCTGGCGGTTCACTTGCGTCGGGTCATGCAAGTTCCAGAAGGTTTCGACCAGCGTTTCGTAGGAAATCTCCTCAGGGTCGAATTCGACCAGCACAACTTCTGCATGGCCGGTTTCGTCCGAGCAGACGTCTTTATAGGTGGGGTTGTCCATATGGCCGCCCATATAGCCAACGGCGGTCAGTTTGACGCCCTTCAGCTGGCGGAATTTCGCCTCCACGCCCCAGAAACAACCCGCGCCAAATGCTGCTTTTTCCATTTGATATTCCTTTTCTTCGTCCAGAATTCCCGCCTGACCAATCTACCAGTAACATAAGTGTTCCGGCGCATCCTTCAAGCGGCTGCTTTTTTCATTCGTTCGGGGGTTGGTTTTGGTTACAATCAGGGCCGAACAGGAGAGAAGCATGTCCGTACTTGATGATCCAAGGGTCTTTTTCGCAGCCGAGCGCACGGCGCTGGCCTGGACGCGCACCTCGCTGACGCTCATGGCCTTCGGCTTCGCCATTGAAAAGCTGGAGCACCGCACCAGCGTTTCCTACTGGATCGGCATCGCTTTCCTCATCATGGGGGCGGTCTTCGCCTTTCTGGCGGGCTGGCAGTATCAGGGCGTTATCAAAAAACTGAAGCCGGTGGAAATTCCGGAAGGCTATTCGACGCAGATGGCTTTCATGGTCAATGCGCTGGTGGGGCTGATGTCGGCGGCGCTTGCCGCAGTGCTGGCCTTTCAGGGCTGATCGTCTTCGCCTTCGGTCGTGTACTTCACGCCGATATGTTTCTCGCCGCGCGCCTCCGCCAGCTTGATCTGCTTGTGCCGCTCGGCGGAGCGGGTCTTGCGCTCCTCGCTTAAACGATCATGGCAATGCGGGCAGGCGACGCCTTCAATATATTTCGGATCTTCTTTTTCCAACGGGCTTACAGGATAGCGGCAGGAGGGGCAAAGCGTATAGGAGCCCGCCGCAAGCCCGTGCTTCACCGCTACGCGCTGGTCGAAGACGAAACATTCGCCGAGCCACTGCGATTTTTCCGCCGGCGTGGTCTCGAGGTATTTTAAAATGCCGCCCTTGAGGTGATAGACTTCCTCGAACCCCAGCTTCTTCATATAGGCCGATGCCTTTTCGCAGCGGATGCCGCCGGTGCAGAACATGGCGATTTTTTTGTGCTTCTGGGGGTCGAGCGTTTGCCGCACATAGTTCGGAAACTCGCGGAAACTTTCGGTATGCGGATTGATGGCATTTTTAAAGGTGCCGATTTTCACTTCATAGTCGTTGCGGGTATCAAGAACAATCGTCTCGGGATCGTTGATAAGTTTGTTCCAGTCATCCGCTTCCAGATAGGTGCCGACGACCTCGTTGGGGTCGACGTCCGGCAGGCCGATGGTGACGATCTCTTTTTTAATGCGCACCTTCATGCGGTAGAAGGGCTGGCTTTCCGCCGTCGACTCCTTGTGCTCAAGGCCGTCAAGCCCCAGCACAGCGCGTATGCCGGCCAGAACGGCATCAATCCCCTGCCGCGTGCCGGCGATGGTGCCGTTGATGCCTTCATGCGCGATCAGCAGCGTGCCGCAGACATCCTGAGCATCGCAGAGCTGCTGCAGTTTTTCCTGCAGCTCCGGCAGGCCTTGCAGGCTTGCGAATTTATAGAGCGCGGCGACGATGAAAGGGGCGGGGGTCAACATTGCAAAAGTTTATACGTTAATCGGGCGTTTCACAGGTGATTTTTCCGTATTTATGGTGTAAATATCTTGATGTTGCAAGATTTTGTTGAAGGAAAAATCATTTAGTGCCGCGCGTCTTTACCCTATCGCTTATCCGCCACGCCATGGAATTCTACCGCACCCACATGTCGACGGTGGGCTTTTCGGCGCTGCTCCTCGGCATTGTCGGCTATGCCTCGAATGAGACGATCCACCTGTTTTATACCTCCATCGCGGCAGTGATCCTCCTGGTGTCGGCCTTCCACATCCTGTTCGGCAACCGCTCCGCTTTCTTCAACGTCGTCTTTGCCAACGCCATCACCATCTATCTTTGCTTCTTCACCTTCTTCGTGGACTCTATCTTCCGCGGTGTGCCGGATAATTACCTTGCCGTCGGCTTCCTTATTCCGCTGGTCTGCTACCTGGCGGGCACCGTTTTCAAGCGCCGCGAAATCCAGGAAATTATCCAGTCGGAGCAATACATCAAGGAAGCGGAATTCGTCCGCTCCTTCTTCTGGCTTATCCCCATCGCCATTATCGGCATCGGCGCCTTCGTACTGCATCAGGTCGACCTTGATAACCCGCCCGTGCTGGTGGATGCCCTGCAAAGCCACCTTGCGCTTGCCTTCCTCATGGAAATGAGCGCCATCGGCCTTCTCGTCTTCTTCGCGTCGCGCGACTTTACGCTGATGATGGTTGATACCGGGGTGCTGTTCAGCGACTTTTTCACCAGCAACGCAAGGCTTATCAAGCCTGCCTTCGCCTTCTTCACCTTCTATTCCATGATCATCGTCGTCTTCGCGGCGATCTACCGGATTATCGAGCATCTGTCGGACCTGCACCACTTCCTCGTCCGCGGCGTGCCGCGCGACCTGACGTTTGTGGAAAGCATGTATTTCTCGCTGGTGACGTTAAGCACGCTTGGCTATGGGGATATTGTGCCCATCACTAACGGCATCCGCTTTATCGTCGGGCTCGAGACGTTCTTCGGCACGCTGCTGTTCTTCTTCGGCGTGCATGCGATTATCGCACATCGCCGCGATGACCCGACCCGCTAACAAGCCGATAATTTACTGATTTTTAGAAGCCGTCCGCGGCATGATCTGCAGGTCGAAGAGGCAGCGCGCGGCGGAGGTTGTGCCGCTGGATCCCGCCTCCGTCGCCATGATTTTATCGCCCTCCTGCGGCTGCGCGCTGGAGCAGAGTTTGTACGTCACCAGCTCGTTATGCGGATTGACGGCGCAGGATGAAGCCGTGGCAGTGCTGGCATTATGCGGGCGGCGGTTCTGCACGTTCACGGAAATATGCATCTCGATGATGACGATGGTGGAGGGCGTTCCGTCGGAGAAGGGGGAGCGCACGACTTTTTTCATGTCGGCAACGGTGCCGATGATATCGCAGGAACTATCCGGCCTTGCCACGATAAGTTTTTCATCCGCCAGCGCGGCAGGCACGGCGAAACACCATGACAGCATCGCCATGGTCAGAAGCAGTTTTAACTTGTGCGGAAATCCCACCGGTCGCGTCCTTTGCCCTTGCACTACCAGCATAACGCGAAATGGTTATTATTCGATTATTGTAAATTCACCAGCAATATCAGGTATTAAACTTTCATCGCACGCTGGGAATAGAGCGCCGGACGGGGCGGCTTCACATCTTCGCCAGGCAGCAGGCGCTGGATGTGCGCGGCGTAATGCAGGATCTGGTCGTTGCGCGCGACCCACGACTGTTCCTTCGTCTGCTTGTCGATAAAGACGGGGTCGAGGCCTTTTTCCTTCATCTCCTGCCAGTGTTCGAGAAGCTTGAGTTCCGAGCGGGTGACGGGGCTGCGGTCGCCCGTTGCGCCGGATTGCTGCGCCATGCGGATGCGGCCGTAGAGGTCCTGCAGGTATTCCTGCGGGAAGGCGCCGATGGGCGCGCGAAGGCCGGCATCAATCAACCCGCTCACCGCGCCCTTGAGGTTGCCGGTGCGCCGGCCATCCGTCAGCTGCATCATGATGGTGTAATTGACGCGGTCGAGTTCCGTCTTGCCGCTTTTCATCTCGCCGAGTTCGCCGGCGAAGCGGGTGGTGACAAAGCTATTGATCGTCTCGCCCGTCGTCAGCCTGCCTTGGGCGGAATCGATGCGGTCGGGCTGTTTCAGCGGTTGGAAAGTATCGGCGGCGATTTCGGTTTTTGTCCTGAATTGTCCGTAGGGGCTGGCGGTGGCTTTTTCAGCAACAGGTTCTTTCTCCAGCGCCGGCAGGTCGAGCAGCTTGCCTTTGTCGCTGCCCGGTATCAGCACGGCGATATTCGCCTTCAGCGTATCGAAATGAACCTTCATGGAAGGGGCGGAGGCGAGGGCCGCGTCCGACCCCACATCAAACCCGCCCAGCTTCGCGCCATAGGGTTGGTTGCAGATATGCAGTGCGTTCGTGACCTGTGCGGGGGTGACAGTATCGTTGTTGAACAGCGTCGTCGCATCATGCTTGAACCAGTCGAGCCGCTTCTGGCTTTCGTCGCGCTCCTGCCATGTGGCGGTTTTGGAGGCGAGGCGCTGCACATCAAAACCCACATCCGGGGCGTGGCGCTTCATGTTGTCGGCGTAATATTTATCGTAGAAGTTCAGCGTGTCGCGCTCGGCATAGAAGGCGGGCAGCACTTTGGCCGCAAAACCCGTCCAGTCCTTCTTTTCCGCCAGCGGCAGCGCGGCGTTCATCTCCTTTGCCATTTTCGGCAGCTTGTGCCAGAGGTCGTTGAACAGGGCTGCCGTGCGGAACTGCTGCGGCGGGCCTTCCGGCGCGCCCAGCAGCGCCTCGGCGGCGGCCACGGCTTCGGAAACGCGGGCATTACCCTCGAGCGCGCGCTGCACCATCTGCCCGTTGCGCGGCGTATCGTGGTGGCTGTAGCCAAGGCCTTCGCTGATGTCGTCCATATGCTGCAGTTCATGCTTCAGTGTCAGCACGACCTCATTGACGCTGCGGCCCTCGGCGAGCGGAATTTCTTTCTTGGAATAATCGCACAACCCGACCGCGCCAACCTCGGCCACGCGTTCATCATCGAACACCAGCGTGAATTTTTCCTGCCTGGCTTTTTGCAGCAGGCGGCGGCCGTCATTCGTCTGCGACAGAATAAAGACGGCCTGTTCAAGGAATTCCTTGTTGCGCGCGGCGCGGCACTCGTAATCGACGAGCTTTTGCGCGTTCTGCTCGATCCCCAGCTTCGGGTCGTTCTTGAAGGGCGGCTGCGTACCGCCAAAGGCATAGGGCACAGGTTGCCGCGCCAGCATATCGCCCATTTCGGCCGGGCGGTTGGTGACGCGCTTGCAGTCGGCGTCAACGATGATCGACCATTCACCCGTCGGCACTGGCGGAGCCGTTGCGGCGGCAGGCGGGAAGTGCTGCACCTGCGCTGCCGCGGTAAAAACAGCCGATAATTTCGTCCAGAGCTTCAAACTGGCCTCGTTATATGGAACAGTTGCATTTTACCACGACTGGACAAGGGTAAGGGTTAATGCCAAGTCAAGCCATTGATAAATATAAATTATCTATTGAGTTGTATTCGCGCGCGTCAATGATTATGAATAGGCCTTCCATTGCCGCCAAGGATGCAGAATATGTCTGACAAAACGACTTCCGACCAGTTGAAACACTTCTTCGCCCAGCACGGCGGCGGGGAAGAGAAAGACTGGAAGCGCCTGTCCAAAAAGAAGAACCCCGAAGGCCAGTGGGTGCGCCAGTTTGAAAACAAGCAGACCGGCGTACAGCTGGAAGTCGTCGAAACCGCGCCCGGCGAGTTCAAGGCGCGACGCCTTGCCGATGCTGCGAATGCCGCCTTCACAGGAGACAGTGCCTTGGTATCGTCGCCCGTCATCGAGACGGATACCGCACGTAACGAGGCTGCCGATAAAATCATCGACCAGTTGGATGAAGAGGACGAGATTTCCCCGGCATTACTGAAGAAAGCCGGCACCGCGCTTGCCAACCGCTTCGTCTTTGCGATTGGCGGCGACCCCACGGCGACGGGGCTGCTGGACGGTTTGTTCGTCGAATTTTCGCCCAAAGGCCGCGACTACGACCAGCACCTCGAACATGTCATCAGCCACCTGCTGCCGAAAAATAATGGCGGCGAAGCGACGGAGCTGACCTTTGATTTCTCTGCCTACAAAGACCCTATCCGCCTTGTTTCCGACCTGCTCAAAAAAGGTTTTATCTGGGATGAAACCTATCAGGCGCAGATGGATGTCTCGACAGGTATGAACTATCTGGCGATTGTGAAAGCAGGCCTGCCCGCGCCGCAGGCAGCCGCACCTGCGCCGAAACCACCGAGGCCGTAAAATTTCCGATAACAAAAAAGCCGCCCTGTAACGGGCGGCTTTTTTAATTCCGGTGGGAAATGGCTTAAGCCGCTTCTTCCAGCTGTAATTCGTGCTGCTTGAGGTCGACGGAGACGAGCTGGGAGACGCCGCGCTCCGACATGGTGACGCCGTAGAGACGGTCCATGCGGGCCATGGTCATGCGATGGTGGGTGATGACCATGAAGCGGGTCTTGCCGTCTTTCGCCAGATCTTCCAGCAGGGTGCAGTAGCGGTCGACGTTGCTTTCATCAAGCGGGGCGTCAACCTCGTCCAGCACGCAGATGGGCGCGGGGTTGGTCAAGAACATCGCGAAGATAAGGGCGATGGAGGTCAGTGTCTGTTCACCGCCCGAGAGCAGCGACAGGACGGAGGTCTTCTTGCCCGGCGGCTGCGCGTAAATTTCGAGGCCGGATTCCAGCGGGTCTTCCGCCTCGATCAGCTTCAGGTATGCGGCGCCCCCGTTGAAGAGGCGGGTGAACAGCTTCTGGAAGTGGGTGTTGACGGTGTCGAAGGCTGACAGAAGGCGGGTGCGCGCTTCCTTGTTGAGGGTCGCAATGCCTTCGCGCAGTTTTTCGATGGCGGCGACGAGGTCATCGCGCTCCGACGACATGCTGGACATTTTATCGGTGATTTCCTGCGCTTCGACTTCGGCGCGCAGGTTGACGGGACCCATGTTGTCGCGCTCGCGGAGCAGGCGCTCCAGCTTGCCCTGCCAGCTCGAAATATCGCCTAGTTCGGCGACGACGAGTTCCAGCTTGGCGACCAGTTCTTCCGGTGTGCAGCTGAATTTTTCGGTGATGGTGGCTTCAATGCCGGTCTGCGTGTGCTGCGTCGTGTTGACATCCGCCTGCGCCATGGCGCGGGCTTCCTTCGCATCCGACATTTTGCTTTCGGCAGCGCGGAGATCGCGGGAGAGGTCATTCGCCGTTGTTTCCGACGAGATGAGGATGTCGGCCGCTTCCTGGCGCTTCACTTCCGCTTCGGAAATATGAGACATCAGGTCTTGCTTTTCGCGCTCGATCTGGCCGGGGCGTTCGGACAGGCGCTCCAGAACATCCTGCGCTTGCGTGATGCGTTCTTCGAGTTCCAGAAGACGGAGGTCGATACGCTCCAGACGCGCGTTCCAGCTAGACACATCGGTTTCAATCTGGCGCAGGCGGCGGTTGCGGTTTTCGACTTCGCGCGTAATTTCCGCATGCAGTGCCTGCTGGTTCGCCAGCTGCTGGCGGGTTTCCTGCAGCTGCACTTTGAAGGCGGCAATTTTCTCGCGCGCTTCGGCGGTGTCGGGCAGGGCTTCAAAGGCGGATTTCGCGGCGGAAAGTTCGCCCGAGACTGTTTCGATCTCCTGACCGGCGGTTTCGATGGAAGATTCAAGGCTCGCGAGTTTCGCGGTGACTTCCGTCAGCTGCTTGTTGAGGTTGTTGTGGCGGCGGCGGAGCGTGTTGAGCGCTTCTTCGGCCGAACGTTGTGCATTACGGGCAGCACCGACGGCATCGGCCGCGGCATTGCGCTGCTGCTTCGCCGTATCGGCCGCGGTGCGGGCGGCGTCCAGCTGCTCGATGGCCGAGACGAGGGCGGCGTCAATATCCGCAAGACGGTTTTTCTGTTGCAGGCGGATGGCGGCCGCGTTTTCCGCATTGGCGGAAACGGTGAGGCCGTCCCAGCGCCATGCGCCGCCGTCGAGCGTGACAAGGCACTGGCCGGGCTGTAGGTCAGCCATCAGGCCTTCGGCTTCTTCAGCCGTCTGGACGACGCCAATCTGCGTCAGGATGCGGTTGAGGGCATGGGGGCCGCGCACATATTGCGTCAGCGGTTTCGCGGTGCCGGGCAGCGGCGCGACGGTTGCGTATTCCGGCAGTTCGCGCCAGAAGATGGGCGCGGTGCCGTCAAGGGCCGCCTGCAGGTCGTCGCCAAGGGCAACGGCAAGGGCTTTTTCAAGGCCGGCGTCGACGTTCAGCAGGTCAACAACAGGCTGAAAGCCTTCCTGCTGGTTGCGCAGGATGCGGCGGAGGGCATCGCCTTCCGCATTCAGCTGGCTGTGGTTGCGCTGCGCGGTCTGCAGCGTCTCGTTGGTTTCCTGTACGCGGGTATCGGCGGCGGCGCGGTCGGCTTCTGCCGTTTCCAGCGTCGTGCGCGCAGCGGCATAGGTTTCTTCCGCGGTGACGATGTCGGCGGCGATGGTTTCAAGTTCCGCCTTCGCCGGCGTCGATGCGATGATGGAGGCGTGCTGCTGCTCGAAGCCCGCTTTGCGCTGCTGCAGGTTCTGCAGGCGGCGGTCGAGGTCGGCAATGCGGCGCTCGGCGCTGTTGCGCTCCGCTTCCTGGCCAGCGACGTCTTCCGTCAGCGTGGTCAGTTCGGTTTCGAGTTTCTCGACGTTTGCTTGCGCTTCTTCTTTCAGAATACGCGCTTCTTCTTCGCGCTCGGACTGGTTGCCGGCTTCGGCCTCCAGCGTGGTGCGCTCGGTCGAGAGATTTTCAAGGCTGGTCGCGGCTTCGGTCTTTTGCAGGTTCTCGTGTGCGACGTCGGCGCTGAACTGTTTCAGCAATTGCTCCGATTTCGCACGCTCTTCCTGCACCTGGCGCTCTTCCGATTCAAGGCTGCCATAGGCAAGCTTCAGGCGCTGCAGGGCTGCTGCGGCTTCCGCTTCGCGCTGGCGCATTTGCGGCAGGCCTGCGGCGGCTTCGGTTTGCTGGGTCGTGAGGTTTGTCACAATCACCATCTGCTCGCGCACGATGTTTTCGGCAACGTCGAAGGCGTTGATGGCGGCAGCGACGGCGGTCTGGCTTTCCTGCCATTTCAAATAGAGCAGGGAGCCTTCGGCGGTCTGGATATGGCCGGACAGGTTACGGTAGCGCGATGCCTGCCGCGCCTGTTTTTTCAAGCCTTCAAGGTTGTTGTTCATGGCGCCGAGAACGTCTTCGACGCGGAGAAGGTTGGTTTCGGCGGCTTTCAGCTTCAGCTCCGCCTCATGGCGGCGGGCATGCAGGCCGGAAATGCCGGCCGCTTCCTCCAGCACCATGCGGCGCTGGGTGGGTTTCGCGTTGATCATGTCGGCAACGCGGCCTTGGGAGACGAGCGCGGGGGAGTGCGAGCCGATGGAGCTGTCTGCGAAGAGCAGCTGCACGTCGCGCATGCGCACGTTCTTGCCGTTTACTTTGTAGACGGAGCCGACATCGCGTTCGATCTTGCGGGAGACTTCCAGTTCATCGGAATCGTTGATTTCGGCGGGCGCGGTGCGGTCGTTGTTATCGAGGGAGATGACAACTTCCGCCTGGTTGCGCGCGGGGCGCTGTTCGGTGCCAGCAAAAATCACGTCGTCCATGTCGGAGGAGCGCATGCGTTTGGGCGAGTTTTCACCCATCGCCCAGCGCAGGGCCTCCACAAGGTTGGATTTGCCGCAGCCGTTCGGGCCGACAATGCCCGTGAGGCCTTGCCCGATATCAAGTTCCGTCGGCTCGACGAAAGATTTGAAACCTGTCAGTCGAAGCTTTTTGAACTGGACCATGGAATTACTTACCCTTGCTGGCGGAGAGCTTGTCGATCACTTTCTGGAAGTCTGCAACCGTCTGGTCGCCGGAGAGGAACTCCGCGCCGTTGTTGAAGACGAAGGTCGGCGTTGCGTTCACTTTGTACTTGGCGGTGCCGTCCTGCATGCGGCGCAGCAGTTCGGTTTGCAGTTCGGCGTTGTTCATGCAGGAGGTGATGTAGGACTCATCCATACCCGCAAGCGCGCCCAGCTGCTTCAGGCCGGCGATCGGGTCGCTCGACTTGATCCAGCGTTCCTGGTTCTTGAAAATGACTTCGACGAGGTCGAAGTATTTCGCGCGATCCGCGCAGCGCGCCATCATGGCGGCTTTGAGGGCCGTCGTATCCAAGGGATAGTCGCGGTAGATGTAGTGGACTTTGCCGGTATCGATGAAGGCCGCTTTCACGCCAGCGAACTGATCGTTGGAGAAACGGGCGCAGTGCGGGCAGGTCATCGAGGCATATTCGATAATCGTGATCGGCGCATCGGGGTCGCCCAGTTCGCGCTCGGCGAGGGCGTTGGTCATATCAACGTCCGTTGCGGCGGAGTTGGACAGCAGGCTGGAGCCGCTGGCGCCGCCGGTCACGGCAGGCTGGGCAACGGGGGAGCCTTCAACTTTTTTCTCTTCGGTTTTCTCTTCGGTTTTCTCTGCCGTCTTTGCGGTGTCGTCGGTCTTGGCAGCGTCATCCGCTTTCGCCGGCGCGCCGGAGCCCATCACGGACTGGTCGTTGCCGGTGATGCTTTCATCTTTAATAGTATTGGGGTCGTCTTTCGGGGCGGCGGTGTCCGCGGTCACCGGGGCGTCCGCGGGTTTTGCGGCGCTGTCCGGGGTTGTTTTTTCAGCGGTGGCCGTTTCCGCAGGCTTTGCCGGCGTTTCCGTGACGGTGGCGGTCGTGACGGTCACGGGTGTTGCCGAATTTTTCAGCGCGAAAAGCGCGCCGCCGGCAACAAGAACGAACAGAACCAGAAAGATAACAACGTTTTTAGACATAGCAATTCCTCGCTTCGGTGGTCTTTTTGTATGGTAAGAATCTGCGGAGAGTATATGCCTTGCGCCCCGGCAATTGCAATATTACTTCAGGAGTTATGTGCAGTTTTTTTGACGAAATTACAACGTTTTAGGTGAGAAAAGGGTGTTAAAATGTTGTATAAGAAACATAAACAGGTTATATAAACGATATGACAAAGAAATTCATCAAAATGCACGGCCTTGGCAACGACTTCGTCATTTTTGACGGGCGGCAGGAGCCTGTGAAACTGACCGCCGCCGCCATTTCCGCCATGGGCGACCGCCGCCGGGGCGTCGGATTTGACCAGCTCATCATTATCGACCCGCCGAAGACGGCAGGGACGGATGCATTCATGCGCATTTATAACGCCGACGGCTCCGAAGTCGGCGCCTGCGGCAATGCGACGCGCTGTGTGGCGAAATTGCTGATCGATGAAAGCAAGAAAGAGGGCGTAACCCTTGAAACCAAAGCCGCAAGGCTGGAAGCGGTGATGCGTAAGGACAAGGTTTCCGTTGATATGGGTAAAGCTTATCTAGAATGGAAGGATATTCCGATAAGTCACGAAGAAGACACACTTTCTCTGTCGATTTCCGAAGGCGTCCTCAAACATCCGGTCGCCGTTAATGTGGGCAACCCGCATGCGGTGTTTTTCCTGCAAAATAACGACATCGAAAAGGTGCCGCTGGAAAAGCTGGGCCCGAAGGTGGAGAACCATTCTCTTTTCCCCGAGAAAGTGAACGTCGAAATCGCCCATGTCATCAACCGCGCCAAAATCCGCATGCGGGTCTGGGAGCGGGGGGTCGGCATTACGGAAGCCTGCGGGACCGGTGCCTGCGCCGTCGCCGTAGCCGGCGTCCGCCGCGGGTTGACCCAGCGCAAAGTCACCGTTGTGCTGGATGGCGGGGAGCTGGAGATTGAATGGCGGGAAAGCGACGGCCATGTCGTCATGACCGGCGCAGTCGCGGAAGCCTATCGCGGCGAGATAGAGCTTTAAATTTTCATATAAATAAGCCGGAAATGTGCTAAAAGGCAGCGATGCACGACGCCCACGAACATAAAGAGCAGATCATCGAACTCCCCGACGCCGACGAGCAATTGGCGCGGCAGGGGAAGAATGGCCCGCGCGTCGTCACCTTCGGCTGCCGGTTGAACATTTATGAATCCGAAGTCATGAAGGAACACGCCGCCAAGGCGGGCCTGAATGACGCGATTATCGTCAATACCTGCGCCGTGACATCGGAGGCGGAGCGTCAGGCGCGGCAGGCCATCCGCCGCGCGCGACGCGAAAATCCGGATGCCAAGATTATCGTTACGGGCTGCGGCGCGCAGGTGAACCCGAAATCCTACGCCGATATGCCGGAAGTCAACCAGGTCATCGGCAATGATTTAAAGTTGAAAGCCGAGACTTGGACGCAGCCGCAGACGGAGCGCGTGACGGTGAACGATATTATGTCGGTCAAGGAAACCGCGCGGCACATGATTGCGGGTTTTGAATCCCACGCCCGCGCCTTCGTGCAGGTGCAGAACGGCTGCGACCATCGCTGCACTTTCTGCATCATCCCCTATGGCCGTGGCAATTCGCGCTCGGTCCCCATGGGCGAAATTGTCGAGCAAGTCAAAAAGCTGGTCGCCGGCGGCTACAATGAAGTTGTGCTGACGGGCGTTGATATTACCTCTTATGGCCCCGATCTGCCGGGCGCGCCGCGCCTTGGCCAGATGATCCGCCGCCTGCTGGCGCTGGTGCCGGATTTGAAGCGCCTGCGCCTCTCCTCCCTCGACCCCGTCGAGATTGATGAAGATTTGTGGCAGCTGATCGGCGAGGAACCGCGCTTTATGCCGCATCTGCATATCTCCATGCAGGCGGGCGATGACATGGTGCTGAAGCGCATGAAGCGTCGCCACCTGCGTCACCACCTGAAAGAAATCTGCGACCGCGCGCGCAGCCTGCGCCCGGATATCGTTTTCGGCGCCGACATTATCGCCGGCTTCCCGACCGAAACCGACGCGATGTTCGAGAACACGCTGAAGGCCGTGACGGAATGCGACCTGACCTTCCTGCACGTCTTCCCCTACAGCCCGCGCCCCGGCACGCCGGCCGCCAAAATGCCGCAGGTTGAAGGCGGCCTTCGCAAGGCGCGCGCCAAAATATTGCGCGAGGTCGGCGCCAAACAGGTTGAAAAACATCTGCTGACGCTCGTTGGCAAAACGCTTCCCGTGCTCGTCGAAAAGGGCAACACCGGCCGCACGGCGTATTTCAGCGAAGTGCAGGTTTTGTCGGATGTCGCGCTCGGCAGCCTTGTCGATGTGCACATGGAAGTCGTTGAAAACGGCAAGCTCATCGGCAGGGTTGCTTAACCCCCTGATAACCATTGCCTTTTCTGCCGGTTTTTCTCTTCAAATATCAGCCGTTTCCTGCTACTTTCCGCCATCTGGAGTAGGTGATGACAACGCTGACATATCTGGGACATGCCTGTTTCCTCGTTGAAACGGACAAGGCCGCCGTGCTGATCGACCCATGGCTGTCGGCACGGGGCGCGTTTCTTGGCGCGTGGCGGCAATTGCCGCCGAATGATGGCAAGCTTGGCTGGCTGCTGGAAAAAATGAAGCAGAAGCCGGTGCTGGTCTATGTGACGCACGAGCATGAAGACCATTTTGACGAAGAAACGCTGCAGAAAATTCTGCCGCTGGCTCAACAATTCTGCATTCCGAATTACGAAAGCTCTTACTTCAAGACGCGCGTCGCCGCCAAGCTCGGTGCCACGCCGCAGCTGGTCGATGAAAATGTCTCCCAGCAGTTCCACGATATTGAATTCAAAATTTTCATCGACGAAAGCGGCATCAACCGCGACTCCGCGATTTTCGTGAAAACGGCGGATTTCAGCTTCTTCGACGGCAACGACTGCAAGATTTTCGACCGCGCCGAATGGCTGAAGCAGCAATGCGGCCACATTGACATTCTCTCGTCCCAGTTCAGCGGCGCGAATATGCACCCGATCTGCTATGACATCTCGAAGGATGATTACAAAAAAATCTCCCGCCAGAAAAAGATGCGTAAGTTTTTGGCCGCTAAAAATTTTATTCAAGACCTCGCGCCGACCTACTACATGCCCTCCGCGGGCCCCGCGATTTTTCCCTACCCGGAACATTACCACCTGAACTTCGAGGTCGAGACGATCTTCCCGAAATGGTGGGAATTTGAAACCTATCTGGCGGAAAAGGAAGCGCTGGTAGGCTTTGTCGCCCTCGACGTCGGCGGCACGGCGACAACAGGAGCCAACGGCATTAGCTTTGCCGATAAAGCGGTTCCGCTGGGTGAGAAAGAGCTGAACGATATTATCCAATACTATCGCGATAAGGACAAATCCCTGCCGCCGGCGGAACATGTCAGCCATGCCGAGGCGCTGACTTTCTTTGAAGCGGAGATGCAGGCGAAGGTTGATGTCTTGCGCGCCAATCCGGAAACGCCGCTGTCCTGCACCGTGAATTTCGTCGTGACAGATGATGCGGGCGCCAAGCATAATTATGTGATCGACGCCGCGAACAATACCTTCGCCAAAAAGACCGCGCCGCAATTTACCCCGCCTTACTACCTGCACCAGACGTCAACGGCGGCTTTACGCAGGCTGATGCAGTCAGGGCGCGGCTGGGGCACTTATTTCCTGTCTTTCCTGTTCCGCAACCGCCGTGATCCAGATGTATTTGATTCCGTCCTCAGCACCTTTTTCGTCGCCAATGATACGGACGAGCTGCAATACGGCCTTGGCAAACTTTCCCAGTTCCGCAGCAACGATGAGCGCGTGGTGCTGACAGCGGAGGACGGCAAGTCATCCGTTTCCTGCAAGCGCTATTGCCCGCATCAGGGCGCGGATTTGAAATACGCCAAATTTGACGGCCGTTACGTTATTTGCCCGCGCCACCAGTGGCGCTTTGACTGCGAGCAGGGCGGCAAGGCCGACAACAGCGCCGATACGCTCAATGCTGAAATCATTCCCGTGAAGAAAGAAAACAATGGCTAACAAAAGCGAATTCCTGGCGCGGCGCAAGCAGCTGTCGGAAAACCTCGGCAAGCAGGAAATTTACAGCGTGGCCGACCACTGGCCCCTGTATGTCGGCACCAAGACGCTGGCGCGCACGGTTGAAATCCTCGACCTCTTCCGCAGCACGCTGGATGTGCCGGGCGATATCGCCGAATTTGGCTCCCACCGCGGCTCCAACATCATGTATCTCGCGAAGCTGGCGCAGATTTATAATGTTCTCGACAAGAAAAAGCTGCATTGTTTTGAAAGCTTCGAAGGGCTGCAGAATTTCAAGGAGCAGGACGGCGTTCAGGACGGTAACCAGGGCCGCTATCGCGGTGACGAGGACGTCTTGCGCGAATTCATCCGCCTGTTCGGCTACGAGGACAAAATTCTCATTCATAAAGGCTACATCGAAAACACGCTGCCGCCCATGCTGGAGAAAAACCCCGGCGCCAAATTCTCCTTCCTGTATTACGATGCCGATTTGTACGAGCCCTGCAAGGTGATGCTCGACAGCCTGCACGACAGGCTTTCCGTCGGCGGCCTTTTCGTCTTTGACGAATACGGGCTTGAGGAATGGCCGGGGGAAACCAAGGCGGTCGATGAATTCATCGCAGCCAACGACGGTTTCAAGGTCGAACGTTCGGCGATTGCCAGTCGCCCGGGACTTGCCTTGCGCAAAGTGAAGTAATGAAGACTTTCGCCGAATACGTCGCCGCCGGCATGCCGCCCGTGATTGCGCAGATATTGCCGGCCTTAAACACCGGCGGCGTGGAGCAGGGCGTTGTCGATACGAGCGCCGAGATCGTGAAAGCGGGCGCCAGGTCGATCGTCATTTCCGGCGGCGGCAGCCGGGTGAAGGAAATCGAGGCGGCAGGCGGCATTCATGTGCAATTGCCGGTCAACAGCAAAAACCCTATCGCGATTGCGCGGAACATTGGCCTTATCCGCAAGATCATTCAAAAATATAATGTTGATATCGTCCATGCCTGTTCCCGCGCGCCGGCCTGGAGCGCGAAATATGCCGTCAACAAAACAAAGGCGCATCTCGTCACCAGCTGCCATTCGGCGCATAAAATCAGCGGCAACCTGAAGCGTTTTTACAATTCCGCCATCGCCAGTGGCGAGCGGGTGATTGCCGTTTCCGCCTATCTTGCCGGATATCTGCGGGATAATTATCAGGTAAAGCCGGACATCCTGCGCGTTGTCCACCGTGGCATTCCGCTCGATCGCTATAATCCCGCCAAAGTCACAGCGGCGCAGGTGGCTGAAGCGCGCGCCCATTTCAACATTCCGGCGGATGCGAAAGTACTTTTGCTGCCCGCACGCCTGACGCGCTCCAAAGGACACCAGTTCACGATTGACGCGCTGAGGGTCTTGGGTCGGTCCGATATTTTTTGCCTTTTCCTCACCTCCAATACCGGCACGGCCGGTTTCCGCACGGAGCTGGAGGACAGCATACGCAGCAACAGTCTTGAAGGTAAAGTCGTCATCGGCAGCTATGACATGGTGACGGCGTATAAACTGGCGGATGTCGTGCTGTCGCCAACGGTCATCCCGGAAGGCTTCGGCCGCGTGCCGGTGGAAGCGCAGGCGATGGGAGTTCCTGTTATAACGACCAACCACGGCGGCGCGCGCGAGACGGTGCGGCCCGGCGTCACGGGCTGGCTGATCGACCCGCATGATGTCGCCGCCTATGCGCGAGCCATTCAGGAGGCGCTCGATATGACGCCAGAGCAGCGGCAGGTGATGGCGGCCGCCGCGTTGGATAATGTGCGCCAGAACTTCACCACGGAACAGATGGGCCGGCAGACAATGGCGGTCTACGCCGAACTGCTGGAAATTTAGAGGCAACGGTATATATTCAGCGCCTAACAGGGAATTTGACGAATGGTCTGGTTTTTCAAGAAAAAAGATGCCGATACCACGGTCGCAAAGCCGATGGACGAGGCGCGGTCGAAAAAGGGCTGGTATACGCGGCTGAAGGAAGGCCTGTTCCAGTCGTCCGTCAAAATCACCTCCGGCATCACCGATATTTTCACCAAGAAAAAACTTGATGCTTCGATGCTGCAGGAACTCGAAGACCTGCTCATCACCGCCGACCTTGGCCCCGCGACCGCAGCACGCCTTGTGCAGGGCATTTCAAAAGAACGCTTCGGCACCGAAGTGACGCCGGAAGAAATCAAGGCGACGCTCGGCGCCGAAATCGCAAAAATTCTGGCGCCCGCCGAAAAGAACATGTTCAGCAAATACTCAAAGCCGTTTGTCATTCTGGTCGCTGGCGTCAATGGCACCGGCAAGACGACGACGATCGGCAAGCTCGGCCACCAGTTCAAGGCCGAAGGCCGCAAAATCATGCTGGCGGCGGGCGATACGTTCCGTGCGGCGGCGGTCGAGCAATTAAAGGTCTGGGCGAACCGCATCGGCTGCCCCATCATCGCGAAGGAGGAGGGGGCGGATGCCGCGGCGCTTGTTTTCGAAGCGCTTGATGAAGCGCTGAAGCAGGATGTGGACGTGCTGATGATCGACACCGCGGGCCGCCTGCAGAACAAAACGAACCTGATGGAAGAGTTATCGAAAATCGTGCGCGTCATCCAGAAAAAAATTCCCGATGCGCCGCATGCGACGATTTTGGTGCTGGATGCGACCGTGGGGCAGAATGCGCACAGCCAGGTCGATCTTTTCAAGCAGGCCGTTAACATAACCGGTCTGATAGTGACCAAACTGGATGGCACCGCGAAAGGCGGCGTCCTCGTCTCATTAGTAGAAAGGTTTGGTTTACCAGTTCATGCTATAGGTATAGGAGAAGGCGTGGATGACTTGCGACCCTTCGTCGCCGAGGATTACGCCGCAGGATTAACGGGGTTAGACTCAATTGTTCATCGGATCTAAGTTACCATCACCCATCAAAGACGGCCTTATGACGACCAGGGGTTTCAAAGACCCTGAAAAGGCATGGAACTGGGTGAATGAAATCTACACGGCCAACACGGCCTACCTGCGCGCCGCCTTTGAAATGTTCGGCCGCGATGAAATGGATGAAGTGCGCATTCGCGCCAATTATCCCTACGTCTCCATCACCACGACCAAGGGGCCGAGCGTCGACAACCGCCTGTCCTACGGTTTCATTTCCCGCCCCGGCACCTATTCGACCACGCTGACGCGGCCGGATTTGTACAAGCAATATTACCTTGAACAGTTCACACTGCTGCTGACGAACCACCCGCAGTCGGAGCTGGAAGTCGGCGTCTCGGAACTGCCCATCCCGCTGCACTTCGCATTGGGTGATAAATTCCACCTCGAGCGTGATTTGAACGCGGAACACATCGCGCGCCTGCCGCTGATTTTCGACCAGCCGGATCTGGCGCATATGGATGACACCGTGCCGAACGGCACGCATACCGTGCGTCCCGGCGAGCCGGGACCGCTGGCGCTGTTCACCGCGCAGCGCGTTGACCTGTCGCTGCAGCGCCTCAAGCACTACACCGGCACCTCGGCCGAGCACTTCCAGAAATTCGTCCTCTTCACCAACTACCAGTTTTATGTGGACGAATTCATCCGCGATTCACATGCGCTGATGGCGAAAAGCCAGGATCCGGCGCAGGCCGACCATAACGATGAATATTCCGCCTTCGTCGAGCCCGGCAACGTCATCACGCATAACGCCAACCTCTCCGGCAACCTTGCGCCGGAAGGGCAGAAGCCGCCGCGCCTGCCGCAGATGCCCGCCTACCATTTGAAGCGGAAAGACGGCACCGGCATTACGCTCATCAACATCGGCGTCGGCCCCTCCAACGCGAAAACCATTACCGACCACGTGGCGGTGCTGCGCTCCCACACCTGGCTTATGCTGGGTCACTGCGCGGGTCTGCGCAATTCGCAAAAGCTCGGCGACTATGTCCTCTCTCACGGCTATGTGCGGGATGACGGCGTGCTGGATGATGCCGTGCCCATCTGGGTGCCGATCCCCGCGCTGTCGGAGGTGCAGGTCGCGCTCGAGCAGTCGGTCGCGGAGGTTACCGGCTTCAAGGGCTATGACCTCAAAAAAATCATGCGCACCGGCACAGTCGCAACTGTCAGCGACCGCAACTGGGAATTGTGGGAACAATCCGTTCCCGTGCAGCGCCTCAGCCAGTGCCGCGCCGTCGCTCTCGACATGGAATCCGCCACCATCTGCACCAACGGCTTCCGCTTCCGCGTGCCTTACGGCACGCTGCTCTGCGTCTCGGATAAACCATTGCACGGTCAGCTGAAGCTGCCCGGCATGGCCGATACTTTCTATCGCGAACGCGTCGAGCAACACTTGAAAATCGGCGTCCTCACCATGGAAAAAATCAGGGCCATGGGCGCCGGCCGTTTGCACAGCCGCAAGCTGCGCAGCTTTACGGAAGTGGCTTTCCTCTAATCTTGTCATTCTGAGCGCAGCGAAGAATCTCCCTTACTTGTTTGAGAAGGGAGATCCTTCACTTCGGTCAGTATGACAGAGAATCTTTTTAGTGCGCGCCTTCTGCCGGTTTTTCGGCGGGAGCGACCTTCACGATGAAGAGTGCCAGCGGCGCAACGCAGATTGCGATCCAGCCCAGAATGTGGAAGCAGTCGAGGAAGGCGAGCATATGCGCCTGCTGCTGCACGACCTGATACAGCTCGGCCTTTGCCATGACGCTGGCATCGCCATAGCCGTGGCTGCGTTGGGTGAAAACCTGCGCGAGGTTGGATAGAGTGCTGCGCGTTGGCTCCGATGTTGGCGTCAGATCGCTGACAAGCACGCTCTGGTGATATTGCGCGCGGTGGGCGACCATGGTGGTGACGAAGGCAATCCCAAAGCTGCCGCCCTGGTTGCGGAACAGGTTCGTAAGGCTGGAAGCCTTGTTGTTCTTGTTTTTCGGCAGGCGCGAATAGGCGATCTGGCTGATGGGCACGAAGAGGAAGGCGAGACCGAAGCCCTGAACGATACGCGCCAAGGCTTCGTGATAATAATCCGTCTGCGTATCGAAACTGCCGAAATACCACATGGCAAGCCCCAGTACCGTGAAGCCGAACCAGATAAGCCGCTTCGGGCCGATTTTGGGCAGGATGCGCACGGTAATGGGCGCCAGCATCACAATCACGAAGGCGCCGGGGCCGAGCACAAGGCCGGCATCTGTCGCCGTATAGCCCATGAGGGACTGCAGCATCTGCGGGATCATGACGGTAGAGCCGAACAGCACGAATCCGAAGGTGAAATAGAAAATATTGGCAATCGCGAAATTACGCTCCTTCAGCAGCTGTATTTCAACCACGGGGTCGGGGTGGCGTAGCTCCCACCACAAAGCGACCGCAAGGGCGATGACGGCGATGGTGAAGAAGATGCAGATGAAGCTGCTTTCAAACCAATCGAGCCGCTCGCCGCGATCGAGCACGACTTCAAGGAAGGCAAAGCCGAGGGCGACAAGGCCGATGCCGACCGCATCAATGCGCAGCTTGCCGGCGGAGCGCGCCTCCGCCACTTCCTGCTTGAAGGCAGCGCTGTCATTCACCAGCTTGTAGGTCAGGAACAGGGACAAAATGCCGATCGGCACGTTGATGAGGAACACCCAGCGCCAGCTGAAACTGTCGGTAATCCAGCCGCCAAGCGGCGGGCCGATGGCGGGGGCGGTGACGATGGCCATTGAATAGAGTGCGAAAGCGGCGGCACGTTTGTGCGCGGGGAAGGTATCAACCAAAATCGCCTGCTCGACCGGCGCAAGGCCGCCGCCGCCGATGCCCTGCAGTACGCGGAAGAAAATCAGCATCGGCAAATTCGGCGCAAGTCCGCAGAGCATGGAACTGATGGTAAACAGAGCAACGCAGATCATGTAATAGCGCTTGCGCCCGAACACGCGGGAAAACCAGGCGGAAAGGGGGAGGACGACGGCGTTAGAGACAAGATAGCTCGTCAAAACCCATGTCGCCTCGTCATAGCTGCAGGCAAGCCCGCCGGCGATATGGGGCAGGGAGACGTTGGCGATTGCCGTATCCAGCAATTCCATGAACGTCGCAAGCGTCACCGTGATGGCGACGAACCACGGGTTGATCGCTGCCGGCGTCTCGGGCAGGGAAGTGGAATTCGTTCCGGGTAGGGCGATGCCCTGTCCCTGCGCCATGGATTGCGCCGTCATGATGGTTCCTAAGGTTTCAGCAGATTATTGTCTCGCGTCCATGACTAGGCAGGTTTCCGAGCCGTGGGCGAGTATTTTTCCATCTTTGTCCGTCAGGCGCGCTTCCGTGAAGATAATGCGGCCGCCCGCGTGGACGACATAGCCTTCGCAGCGCACAAGCCCCGTTTGCGGCAACACGGCGCGCGTGTAATTCAGCTTCATTTCAATCGTCGTATATACCTGGCCCGGCTTCAGCTTGGTATGTGTTGCGCAACCCATAGCGGAATCGATCAGCGTCGCAATCCAGCCGCCGTGCACGGTGCCGAGCGGATTAAGGAAGCGCTCCGATGGCATACCTTCAAACACCACGCGGCCATCGGCAACGTCTACAAGCGTGAAATTCGCGGTCTCCGCAATCGGCGGCGGTGGCAGTTTGCCCGCCTGCATCGATTGCATGACCTCAAGGCCAGAAAGTTCCGCGATATCCTCCCGCTTCAGCACGGCGGCGGGCAGGGGCGTCAGATTTGCTTTTGGCAGGGCTGTCATGGCGTTTCTTTCGATGTGCGCTGCGCCGCTTTTTCCGCGCGCAGGCGCAGGCGGGCATGGGTTGCTTCCGTGGCGCCGGGCCCCGCGATGAGGCGTATGGAGCGGGGCGTGAGGGGTTTTAATGTTTTGGGATTGAACAGCTGCGGCTCGAAAATCTCGCCCGTTTCGCGGTCGGTGAGGAGGACGGGTTTTTTCTCCCCCTTCATCGCATGGCGGTTGCCCCAGGAAACGAGCGACAAAAGAACGGCATAAAAATCGGTGCCCTTCGGCGTCAATATATATTCGTGGCGCAGCGGCTTGGTGGAATAGGGGCGCTTTTCCATGAGGCCGTTGTCCACCAGCGTCGCCAGCCGCTTCGTCAGCATATTAGGCGCAATGCCAAGGCTGGTCTCGAATTCATCAAACCGCGTCATGCCGTGAAGGGCGTCGCGCAGGATAAGAATGCTCCACCATTCGCCGATTTCTTCCAGGCTGCGGGCGATGGGGCAGCACATATCTGCATAGCTTTTCCGTTTCATTCTTTTAGTATAGGCCAGTAACTATCATAATGCAAGTCACTATTTACGTTCTCATCCGAGCGAAGTCAGGAATCCCCTCTCCCTGAAAAAAGAGGATATCTCTCGCTACGCTCGAAATGACAGTGCTGGGATTAGGCGGCGAGGGTGGTGGTCAGGGCTTTCACCGGACGGAACGACCCAAAGCGTTCGTCATGCAACGCCTTGATCTGGGGCGCGAGGCTCACCATTTCGGCCAGCGTTTTTTCGTGACATGCTTCGGCATATTCCTGTGCGGAGAGGGTACCCAACCGTGTGTTCGCCTTCACGTTTGTATCCGCGCCATGTTCGATCAGCGCCTGAATAGTCTCAACATCGCGCCGTTCGATCGCGAGGTGCAGAGCCGTCGCGGTATGGCCCTTGCCGTCAACGGTTGCAAGCGCGTTCAGGTCGGGCTTGTGGCCCAGCGTGTAATCTATGAAAGTGCGGTCGCCATAGTTCACGGCGAACATGAATGGCGTCCAGCCGTTGCCGTAGTTTTCATTTTTGTCGATATTCATGGCACAAAGCGCGACGAAGGACTGGAAGGACATGCTGTCCTGCGCGTAGTGGAGCGGCGACATGCCATCCTGTCGCCAGCTTTGCCACTCGCCTTCATGGCGCGCGGCGATGGCGGTGAACGTGCCGATCTCTTCTTTCATGATGGCTTTGAAAAACTGCGCCTGCTCTTCTTCAAGGCTGCGCGGGCGGTGGGTGGCTGCTTCGTTAAAGTCATTGCCGAAGTGGACCAGAAAATCGATGCCTTTATCGACCAGACCAGAAGCAAAGCCCATGAACCTCTCCATAACGGTTGCCCAGTACCGCTATGATAGCAGGAATATGAATTATGTCAAAATAACGCCGTTTAATAAACGATATCAACGAAAAAGCCTCCCTGCTGATAAAAGCGGGAGGCCCCCCTGACAAAGCTCTGATCGGGTGAATTTCGTTTATGCTGTAATGTCGAGCAGCTGGCCGCGGCGGTTGTCCTGGGCGTTGTCAGCCGTGCGTACCTGATCTTGCCGGCGCGCGGCAACCGCGGCCTGACGGCGTTGTTCGTCTTTCGATTGCAGGGAGCGCTGGTCAGCGGTTTGTGAATCTGCAGCAGGGGCTTGGCGCGGCTGCGTCTGGTCATTGCGGGCGCGAATTTCCTGTTGTGCCGCAGAGTTGTTGTTCTGCTGGAACTGGATATTCGGTGTAGGGCCTGGACCGACTGCGTTGACCACTATTCAAAAACTCCTGACGTACATTATTCCACCTTCATCATAGCAGCGGTAGGTAAAGAATGTGTTAACGCGTTTCAAACGCCTGCCTGCTGTAAAAGCGAATTGCCGAGTCTCTACATATTATCTAAAATTTTATATGACTGAGTCATCTATTAACTATCTGATATGATAGGTATACGGGCGTTTTAATATCTAATTAACATAATAGCCTTACACTGAATGAATAGGGGAATACTGCAAATATCTTTCGCATACCCGCCTTGTTTTGGGAGAGGCAACGCGGGGACCACGAGGGATTTACTGGGGGACTGAACGGGATGGATACGGCATCCGCAGAAAAAGGGGTGAACATCTTGGATCCGCAAGAGCTGCTTCAATGCGCACAAGATACGTCGCAAGCCGGCCGCCGCAAGCTGGCCGGTGCGGTGTCACAGTTTTTCGACCAGCAACAGCTGTCGGAACACGAAAAGGGCATCGCCTCCGAAATCATGCTCAACCTTATCCGCCAGGCCGAGACCGACCTGCGCGAGGCTTTGTCGGAGCGCCTGTCGGCGCAGGGCAATGTGCCGGAAGACCTTATCGTCTTTCTTGCCAATGATCATATCTCCATCGCGCGCCATGTGCTGACGCACAGCCCGATGCTAAGTGAAAACCACCTCATGAATATTATCGCCGCGAAAGGGCAGGAACACTGGCAGCACATCGCGCGCCGTGAAACGCTCTCGCCGCTCGTCGCCGACCGCCTGATTGATACGGGGGATCCCGCGACGGTATTGAACCTGATTGATAACCAGCGCGCGCAGCTGGCGAAATCTTCCATCAAGAAGCTCGCAAAATTTTCGCTGAAGTCGGAAGAGCTGCAGGCACCTCTACTGCGCCGACCGGAAATTGACGGCGAAACCGCAATCGACCTTTATATGGTGGTATCGCAGGCGCTCCGCCGCGAAATCAGCGACCGCTTTGTTATTGCCGGCCATGTCGTCGAGCAGGCCATCGAAGACCTCATCCACGAGCTGAGCAATGAAGCCAAGGGCCTGCGCCAGACAACGCCCGAAATGGCGGCGCTCGCAAAACGCTTTAACGAGCGCAAAGACATTACCGCCGACCTCATGATCAAGACTTTACGCCGCGGCCAGATTGGCTTCTTCATCGCGCTGTTCGCCGAACGCTCCGGCCTTGCGTCGGAATATGTCGTGAAGCTGATCCAGAAGGATGGTGGCAAGCCCTTCGTCGTCGCCTGCCGCTACATCGGCATGATGAAATCGGAATTTGCGTCCCTGTTCCTGCTCAGCCGCGGCATTCGCACCGGTGACAAGATTGTCGACCAGCGCGAACTGGCGCTCGCTCTTAAAAACTTCGATGCGATCAAGGATTTCGACGTTCAGCGGGTCATGAAAACCTGGCTGAAGAGCCCCGAAATGATTTAAAGGTTCTACTTCCACACAGGAAAGCCCGCCGATGGTTAAAGCCCGGCGGGCTTTTTGTTATGGCTGGCGCGCGCGCAAAAACTCGAACGTCTTCATCAGTGGCGAGGCGTCTTCCGGGCAGAGGTAGCTTTTCACGTAGTCGCCACCGTCGCGGATTTCGACAAGGGCGTAATCAATGCCGCTTTGGGCATCGCATTTGCGGTAGGGCACGGGCGCGACGCCGCCTTCCGCCGCCGATTTGGCAAGCCCGCGCAATTCGCCGAGTGCCTTGGCATCCAGCATGGTGAGATCGGAGCTTTTCATTTCATCGGAGCGGCGCTTGAACCAGCTGAACACCAGGGTGCCGTCGCCGAAGACATGGAAGTCGGCAATATCGCCGCCCGTCAGCTGGTAATAGCTGTGCAGGAAAAAATCATCCGCAGCGGGCGCTTCGGCTGCCGCGTTGAAAACCGTCTGTGCCTTGCGAAGGAGTGCCGAAAAATCATCCGACGTCGCGGCGGAATAGGTTGCAATCTTGCCGGACTCCAACAGATAGGCCTTGTCGTTGTCGACGCTCCAGTTCTGCGCCGCGGGGTGCGACACGATAAAGCCGCGCACGGTTTCAATCAGCGTGCCGATATCGCGCGGGACTGCCTGCCGCACGGAAAACTCCGGTCGCGTTTCATAGTCCGGCGTCGGGAAGCGTTTTCGCACGATGGTGCCGTTTGACAGGAAGAAATACTCCGCAAAGCAATCCCGCTCGGGGCAGCTTTCCTTCCGGCGCACAATTTCGACATAACCCGAAAAGGTGAAATCAGGCCGCACAATCATGGCGGAAGCGGTGAGGGCAACAGTAACAAGTGAAACAGCAGCCGCGGCGATCAATAAAATGCGGCTGCGTTTCATGATTGTTAAACTGCTTTCTTCAAACCCGCGCGTTCCTGCAGCACGGCAACACCCGGAAGGGTCTTGCCTTCCAGCCATTCGAGGAAGGCACCGCCGGCGGAGGATACGTAGGTCATTTTCTCTTCAACACCCGCCATGGCGAGGGCAGAAACCGTATCGCCACCGCCGGCAACGCTGATGACTTTTTTCGCGGCGGTAAGATCAGCGACCTTTTTCGCAACGGCGGTGGTGCCGACTTCGAAGGGCGGGGTTTCAAAGGCACCCATGGGGCCGTTCCACAAAACGGTTTTCACGCCGTCGAGAACTTTGGCAATCGCCGCGACGGAAGCAGGGCCGATGTCGAGCATCATTTCGCCGTCATGAATGTTATCGGTCGGCAGCGTTTTGACGTCGGGGTTCGGCTTGAATTCGGTCGCTACAATCGCATCGACGGGCAGCAGGATCTTGCATTTGTTCTTGACAGCCGTATCCATGATGCGGAGGGCCTGGTCCTTCATGTCACGCTCACACAAGGATTTTCCGACCGGATTATCCTGCGCCGCGAGGAAGGTATTCGCCATGCCGCCGCCGAGGACGAGGTAGTCGATTTTCGTGACGAGGTTGTTGAGCAGGTCGATCTTGGTCGAAATTTTCGCGCCGCCGACAATGGCGACAACGGGGCGTTCCGGATGTTCCAGCGCCGCGTTCAGCGCATCCAGTTCCGCTTCCATCAAGCGGCCGGCATAGGCGGGTAGCAGGCGGGCGATGCCATGGGTCGTCGCATGGGCGCGATGGGCGCAGGAGAAAGCATCGTTGACGTAAAGCTGACCAAGCGATGCAATGCTTTGCGCGAAGGTCTGATCATCTTTTTCTTCTTCTGCGTAGAAGCGCACGTTTTCGAGCAGAAGGACGTCGCCGTCTTTCATCTTTGCAATGGCGGCTTTCGGCACCTCGCCGATGCAGTCATTCGCGAAGGCGATCGGCTTGCCGTAGGCTTTCGCCAGCGCTTTGCCGACAGGTTCCAGCGTCAGGCTGGCGTCCTTGCCCTTCGGGCGGCCGAAGTGGGACAGGATGACGGTTTTGGCGCCGCGATTGGCAAGTTCCACCAGCGTCGGCACAAGGCGGGTGAGGCGCGTCGCGTCCGTCACGTCGCCGTCTTTCATCGGCACGTTGAGGTCGGCGCGCAGCAGCACGACCTTTCCTTGGGGCTGGATGTCATCGAGTGTCAGGAATTTTTTGGGCGGCTTGGTCATGGCGTTTACACAAATCCTCTTGAGTTGAAGCCAAATATGGACGGAGTCATTTTTAGGCGCAAGCAGTAATGCCGCAAGCTTGACGTATGAGGTGGATTTGCAAAATATTATGTTATTTACAAGTCGCGGTATTTGTCTGTTGCGGCCACCAATGCTGCCGAAATGGGCGGTTCAAAAGCCGAATGGCCGGCATCGGGGATCAGCACGAATTCAGCCTCCGGCCATGCTTTCCGCAGCTCGAAGGCGGTTTCCGGCGGGCAGACGATGTCATATCGGCCCTGCACGATAGTTGCAGGGATATGCCGGATATTGCCGATGTTCTTCAACAGGTAATCATCCGGCGAGAAGCGCGAGTGGATGAAGTAATGCGCCTCGATGCGGGAGATGGGCAGGGCGTGAGCCGGCTCCATGCTTTCCTCCACCATCTTCGGCTTCGGGATCAGCGCGCAGCAGTAAGTCTCATAGGCGGCCCAGGCCTGCGCGGCGTCCAGGCGGATTTTTTTGTCCTCATGCGTCAGGCGTTTGTAATAGCTGGCGAGGATGTCTTTGCGTTCTTCTTCCGACAGCTGCTTGACGAAAGCCTCCCAGGCATCCGGGAAAATGGCCTTGATGCCGTAGAGGAACCAGTCCAGCTCCCGCTGCTGCAGCAGGAAAATACCGCGCAGGGTGAGGCTGATCACCTGCGCCGGATGCGCGATGGCATAGGCAATCGCCAGCGTCGAGCCCCAGGAGCCACCAAAGACATGCCATTTTTCAATGCCCAGCTTCTGGCGCAGGGTTTCGATATCGGCGACAAGATGCGGCGTCGTGTTCTCGCGGAGTTCCGCATGCGGTGTCGAATTGCCGGCGCCGCGCTGGTCGAAAATGACGATGCGATAATGTTTCGGATCGAAAAACTGGCGGTGGCGGGGGCTGGAGCCTGCGCCGGGGCCGCCGTGCAGGAAGACCACGGGCACGCCGTCTGGGTTGCCGGACTGTTCATAGTACAGTTCGTGAATGCCGTCGACTTTCAGACGGCCGGTGTCGAACGGCGCAATCGCTGGGTACATATTCTGGCTCACTGGAATGGATTATTGAACAGGGCGGCTTTGCTTGACGGGGGCGTGCGTCGCATCCATCGTGCCCTCGGTCCCGATGAACTCAATCTGCTCGGGATGCGTGATTTCCAGCATGGGCCCGGAATTGCTGGTGATCCAGCCGCGCACGCGGATCCTGCGGCCCTTCCAGCTGTTGGGGTCGAAAACGCCGGTCACGGGGTCGGCGAAGTAACTGCCGAATTTTTTGTCCATCACGAGCGTGAAATCGGTCGTCGGGTCATTGCCGAAGTTGAAATAGAACAGGTCCTCACCGACCGGCTTATAGCTCTTCACGACGTCTTCGAAAACCTGAAATGAATTCGTCGAGTTGTCGAGAATGCTTTTGGCATTCTTGACGGAGAGCTCCGGCGCGCTCCAGAAGCCGGCGCGTTTTGTCCGGGCGATAATTTCATATTGATAGAGTTTTTGCACCATGTCGCGGTTATGCGGCGCGCTGTCCGCCCAGGCAAGGCCATTGAGAACAAGGTCGGCCTGCGCCCAGACGTTGCCTTCGGTCAGCACCTGACCAATGATATTCTCGTGGCGGTCTGTCGTCGCGACACCCGGGAAGTTGCGCTGGTAAACACCAACCTTTTTTCCAACGAGGATTTCTTTCAAATACTCCTGAGCCTTGGGCATGTAAAGAAGCGGCACACGAATATTGATGAGAGTGACGACCTTGCCGTTTTCCAGCTTGATGGTATCAGGCTTGATCACATCCTTGACAATGCCGACAGCAACAAGATCAAGATCTTCAGGGCTCGTTTGCACGGGCACGTAAATTTTTTTCGCAATAGCGGCCCGTTTCTTATCTATGAAGCTGAGGGCCGCTTGCTTTGCTTCAGGTGTTCCAGCAAAGCTCCCCGACGGTAAAGCCAGGAAAGGCAGGAAGCTGACCAAGATCATAAAGAAAATAGCGCCACGTGTTTTCATGAGGAAAATCCTAACATGAAAACACGGGCGTTGACAATTCCTGCAAAAACAGGCGTTTTAACGGGCGTCGAAGAGGGCAAGCTGGTCAAGACCTGCGTCTTTGACTTTTATGAGAATAGAGTTCTTCAGTTTTTCCATGGCGCGCTGCTCGAGCTGGCGGACGCGCTCCTTGGAAATACCCAACTGTTTCCCTAAGTCTTCAAGGGTCACAACTTCGTCGTTCATGCGGCGCTCCTTAATAATGGTGCGTTCGCGGTCGGAGAGTTCGCCAAGGGCGTTGTTCAGCCATTGCGAACGGGTCGCACCGTCCTTCATGCCCATGACCACTTCTTCGGGGTTGGGGCCGTTGTCGGACAGCATGTCCTGCCACTCGTTGTCGCCTTCTTCGCCGATCGGCGTGTTGAGCGACTGGTCGCCGCCGTTCATGCGGGCTTCCATCTGCGTCACTTCGCGCGGCTCGACGCCGAGTTCCCTGGCAATCGCCGCCACTGAATCCGCATCGAGGAAATCGCGTGCCGATTGGCCCGTGATTTTCGCGCGCAGGCGGCGCAGGTTGAAGAACAGCGATTTCTGCGACGCGGTAGTGCCTGTGCGGACGATAGACCAGTTGCGCAGGACATAGTCCTGGATCTGCGCCTTGATCCACCAGGTGCCATAGGTCGAGAAACGGTTTTCCATCGCGGGCTCGAAACGGGCAGCTGCTTCCATCAGGCCGATGTTGCCTTCCTGGATCAGGTCGCCCATGGGGAGGCCGTAATTTTTGAACTTCGCGGCGATAGCAACCACAAGGCGGGTGTACGAGCGCACGAGTTCATGCAGCGCCTTCTCGTCGCGCTTTTCCTTCCATGCCCGTGCCAGCTTCAGCTCGTGCTCGCGCTCGAGCAGCGGCTCGTGCATCGCCGTGCGAATGTAGCGCAGGTTTGCCTGCTGGGTTGTCGGATCATCAAGGTGGGCCATATCAAGCCTTCTTTCTTGCCGGTTTGGCAGTGCGGTTGATCTGATGTGCTTGTCTTATCTATTGTACGAAGCAACACCTGTGCCGGATCATTCCGCATGTTCAATTATATTTCATTTATGGTGAATGAGCGGTGAATTCTGCCGCACTGCACCATATATACTAAACAATTGAAATAAAACTACAGTTCCGGATATTTGAACGTAAGAAAAATATACATTTCCTGCGCTAAGCCGCCAGAATCTCGAGGATTTCGCCGGTTCCGGATAATTGGGCGCAAACTAATTTTCCACCATAGCCGCAGCTGCCGGCGAGGGACAGGCATCCCTTGCCGCGTTGCACGCCCTGAAGCTCCGGGTCATGCCCGCGGATGACGGATTTGAAGGGAAGATATGGTTCCATAATATTGAAGTTTTTTGATGCCCACCAGAAGGCGTCGCCCTGCTGATCCAGCGGGCGGGCGGGGTCAATGCCGGCATGGACGAACAACAGGTTGCTGGGCGGGTTGTCGTTACCTGCACCGCCGCGCTTCAGCTGATGCTCTGTGAAGGCGGCGCGGCGCAGATCGCTGAAGAAACTTTCATGGCCATTTTCGGCCCGGATGCGCGTCTTCAGTGCATTCGACCAGCGGGTGAGATTGAGGATGCCTTCGCGCGCGGTACGGGCAGCCTCGGCAAGGCTGCTGTCATAGGCGCGCAGAATGCTGTCGAGGTCGGGATATTTCTGCTCCATCCACTCCACAACCGCAGAAGGGTTGGGCGCGAACTGCAGCTGCTGCAGCTTGGCGAACAGCTCTTCCTGCACACCGCGCAGGAAGACAATGTCATCGGCCGGCACGCCATGGCGCTGGACAAGAGCCGCGCGGAAATGGATCAGCTCGTCCAGCGTCTCGAGCGGTTTGGCGTAGCGGCTGCCAAGGTAATTGCCGGTATAAATAAGCCTGTCGCCGGGCGCGAAGCGGTCAAAGACGGCTTTATGCACCGACACCAGCTGGCCATGCTCGCCATGGATGGCAGAGACCGTCCAGATGCGGCTCGGGTGGCCGAGGTTGCTGAATTTATGACTAAACGACACGTATAACGCAGCCCCGCCTTCAGGATCGACTCTGTTTTATTGAATAAAATCATTGTCATTCATTTGACTTAAAGAAGCAATCCCCCTTTGACATAAACTCTCTCCTTTGCTACGGTCAGGTCTTCAACAGACCAGCACCGGAAAGACCGATGTCACGACCGTTAAACCCTGCCTTTAACCAGGCCGCCAGCTATGCGCCCGATAGCGAGGAAGTTTCAATCTTCCATCGCATCGCGGCGCAGGGCTCGAAGGTCGGACTGCAGGCGGCGATTGATAAATACGGCCCCGCGATTGTCGATGCGCGCGATGCGCAGGGCAAAACCGCTTTCATGAAAGCCGCCGAAACCTGCCACACGCCGACGATGGATGTGCTGCTGAGGGCTGGCACCGGCATCAACGCCACCGACAAAAATGGCAACACGGCGCTGCTGCTGACGGCGGAGAAGGGCTACAAGGCCTGCATCGACTGGTTGCTCGACCGCGGCGCAAACATCGACCATGCGAACGACAAGGACGAAACCGCCCTGATGCTGGCCGGCAAGCATGACAACAACCGCGACGGGCAGCACCGCATCTCCAACCGCAAGAAAGATGCGGTTGTCGCGCTGCTTCATCGCGGCGCCAATATGGAGCTGAAGGACAAGCGCGGCCTCACCGCCGAGGCGCAGGCAGAGTCTGCAAATCACCGCGACGTTGCGCGGCTGATTGCCGATGACCGCGCCCGCCGCGCGCTGGAAAAGCAGTTGGAGGCGGAGCGCCTGCGCGACGTCATCCACAGCCTCACGACCCGCGGCATCGCCCGCGACGTATCGCGCAAAGCCGTTAAATTCAAACCCTCCGGGCACTGACATCCATGACCGCGCCCGACAAGCAGCAGATTGCCGCTTTTATCGATGCCGCCGGCAGCGGCAATGTCGACGGTATCCGCCAGTTCATCGCAACGCACGGCCGCGAATATGTCGATGTGACGCGCGGGGAGCCGATTGGCTGGACAGCGCTGTTCTGGGCGGCCCGCGCCAATAAAACAGAAAGTGTTTCAGCACTGCTGGATGCCGGCGCCGCCATCGACCGCCGCGACTTCGGCGGGGCAACGCCGCTGATACAGGCGGCGGGCCTGAACCGCACAGAAGCTGTGCGCCTTCTCCTCGACCGCGGCGCGGATATTGATGCCGCCGACAAGGAAAACCGTGACGCACTCGCCTTCGCCCGCGAAAAATCGGCGGGCGCTGTCGTCAAGTTGCTGGAAGTTGAAATTCTGAAACGCAAAAACGCCTGGCGCGACACCATGGGCGTCTTCAGGACCGGCACCACTCACCCTATCGCGCGCAAGGCAGTAAAGTTTAAGCCCAATTAAATTTAAGGCGCGTTCTTCAGCACCACGCGGATCGTATTTTTGTCGTCCGGCTTGCGGTTCGGCTGGCGTGGTTCTGCTTCTTCGCGGCGTTTGCGGGTGGCGCCGAGGAAGGAGAGGCCGAAGAGGCCGGCGAGGGAGCCGATGCCAGAGGCAACACCCATTTTCCATTCAAGGCTGTCCGACGCGTCATCCGCCGCACGCGCGGCGGTGACGACCGCTTCCGCGTCCTTGAAGGTCACGGCGGCGGGATTGTGCGGCAGTTTCAGGGCGGCGATTGTTTCATCGCGGTAGGCGAGCGCGTCTTCGAACGGGGAGAAGAAATTGCGCAGTTCCGAGCTGTTGGATTTGTACCAGAGCGCGTCATAAATATCGCTCGCCTCTTTTTCCGACAGGGCGGGGTTGAACAGGATCTCGCGCCTGAAATCTGCGATGCGCGTCATCTGCACCTGTTGCGCCATCTCGTTCCGCGTAAAGCCCGCCTGTACATCGGCCAGCTGCTCGGAAATTTTGCCGCCATTGGTGCCGATATTCGCCTTGGCATGTTCAAGCGCGGAGGCGGTGAACTGGATTTGGCCCTCAAAGCGGATGATCTCGTCGCTCATGCGGTTGATTTTTTCGAGCGCGGCCTGATGCGCGTCGGCGCTGGCTACAATGGCTTGCGTGCTTTGAACGCCATCCAGATGGTCCGCCACCTCATAACCAATCGCGCCGCTGCCGATGAGGCTGGCAGCGATGAAGGCGCCATGCGTGACAGTGCGGTTAAAGATGCGGCTCAGCTTTTTGCCGAATGACATGCAGAATAATCCCGTTTCCTGAAAATGAGGCGCCATTTTAGGGAAAGAGGCGGGGGTGTCAACCGTCGAGTAGGAGACTTTTTAACGGCCACAAAAAGAAACGCCCCTTCCGTGGAAAGGGCGCTTCTTTAGAAAGCTGGTTATTTACTGGCCTTGGAATTTTGGCGGTTTCAGGCCCTTGAGGTCACGGCCGACAACGGTCGCTTTTTCTTCGGGTGTGCGGAATTTATCGCGCGCCTGTTTGAGCGCCTGTAAGAGATCGGGCTCGATCCCGAGATCCAGCGTTGTGACATTGCCCTCACTGCGGCTGGTTGTGCCGCGCGCATCTGCAATGAACTCATTCAATGCGGCGCCGAATTTCTTTGTGTTGTCGGGGGCAGAGGTTTGGCCCTTGCGGACGGCTTCTACGGCCTTCGCTGCAGCACCCTCGCCATTGTCGCGGTCGTAACCCCAGGGATCCATCGTGTCGCCGCTGATCCTGATTTTCATGACGCGGCCGTTAAGGTAGTCATAGGAGCCATCGCCATATTGTTGCTGCGCCTGTTCCTTGGTCATCGGTTTCGCATCCGCGCTCAGAAAGCCGAGCCCGAGAGGCTTGGAGTTGTTGTAAAGCGCCGCGAGAAGTTCCGCCTTGTCGAGACCTTTGATATCGATATTAGCCATATGCACACCTTCGTTTTGTTTTTTGTTTCTCGTTTATACGAGTTATAAAGACTCTATGGTGTTACCATAATTCTGTCAAACGAAAACGCGGGGAGATCAGGCAAAATAAAAACGGCCCCCTTGTAAGGAGGCCGTTTTATTATTTACTGCCAGATGTTTAAGCGACGTTCGAGAGAACGGCTTCCAGCTTTTCAGCGGCTTTCTTTTCGTCAATCTTCTCGATCGCGGCGACTTCACGGGCAAGACGCTCGAGAGCGGCCTGGTAAATCTGGCGTTCGGAGTAAGACTGTTCCGATTCATCGGTATCCTTGCGCAGGTCGCGCAGGACTTCCGCGATCGACACGGGGTCGCCGGAGTTGATTTTTGCTTCGTATTCCTGCGCGCGGCGGGACCACATGACGCGGCGGGTCTGGCTACGGCCCTGCAGGGTCGCCAGCGCATCCTTCAGGCGGTCCTTAGAGGACAGCTTGCGAAGGCCCGAGGCTTTCACTTTGGAGACCGGCAGCTTGAGACGCATGCGGTCTTTTTCAAAGCAGATGGTGTAGAGGGTAATTTCCATGCCGCCGATGGTCGTCGTTTCGACGCCTTCAACGAGGCCGACGCCATGCGCGGGATAAACAACGAAGTCACCGGCGCCGAAATCGAGTTTCTCGGGCTTCTTCGGCACGATAGCGACGGGCGCTGCCACGGGGGCTGCAGCCTCGACGGTTTTCGGCTTGGAGGGGAGCATTTGGGAGACAGGCGCTTTTGCCTTCGGCGCGGGCGGGGCGACCTTCATCGCGGTCTTGCCCTTCATCGTGACCTTTACGGCGGTCGCGGGCGTCTTGGCGGCGGCGGTGGCTTTAACAGCCGGGGCCTTTACGGATTTCGGGGCCGGGGCGGCTTTCTTTGCCGCGGCGGGCTTCTGGGTGGTCGTCGTTACCTTCTTCGCAGCCGGTTTAGCTTTTGCTTTGGTAATCTTTGCCATTATGTCGATGCCTCTCTAAAGAAATGATATTCTGTGTCGCCGGAAATATATTTTACAGAATAATCCTGTATCTGACGGAGTTTCGTCACGTAAAAGAGACACTACCTGAAATGACATAAAATTTCAAGATAATTCTTAAGAAAGCATTAAACATCAAGGTTTTGGGAGTATGAGGAAGCCGGCTTAAGTGGATGATTTGCTTGTGGATAACTTCGGCCGCGACAGAAAAATGCGAATTCGAATTGCTTATTTAAATTGCGACAGGAAAGGAATATTTGACAGAATAATTTAAGATGGGGTATAAGGGTAACACAATTATTTCACAGCGCCGCGGCGCAGCAACGTTGAAAGGAGTCCTGCCATGAACAATGACACGAATGCCCTGACCGCCAAATTTACAGATACGCTGCGCCAGTGGGCGGCAACCCATTCTTCGCCCAACTCCGGTGTCTTCACCATCAGCGGGCAGGAATACAGCCCCAGGCAGCTGGCCGCCGAGGTTCAGAACAATACGCCCGCAGGGCAGGTGCTGGCCGAGATTCTCGATAATGCCGGCGCCGTCGGTCGCCCGCCGCAAGCCGTACTGCAACAGTTCGGCCCACGCGGGTACTAAGCTCTAAAGTTAATCGCCCTTGCCGGGTTCGGTGCTGAAGAGGCGGATCTTGTCGGGGATGTCCTTGAAATCCTCGGCTTCCGGCAGGGCCGGGATTTTGCGCGTGATATTTGGCCAGGGGCCGGTCGAATATTCGCGGTTCAGCTCAAGGAAGGGCTCGGCGCGGCTGTCGATATCCGGCACGATGGCATCAATCGGGCATTCGGGGATGCAGACGCCGCAGTCGATGCATTCGTCAGGGTTGATGACGAGCATGTTCTCGCCCTCATAAAAACAGTCGACGGGGCAGACTTCCACACAGTCGGTGTATTTGCACTTGATGCAGACGTCGGTAACGACATAGGTCATGGTATTGATCTCGATCCTTCTTGGGAGAGATTTATAAGACGGCCTGCGGCAAAATTCAAGATTTGCCGGCGGCTTCGGCCAGCTTGTCGCGCAAGCTGCTGGGATTGAAGGGTTTCGGCAGGTAATCGTCCATCCCGGCGGCAAGGCAGCGCTCCCGGTCGCCGGCGAGGGCATGGGCGGTCATGCCGATGATGGGAATGCGGCGCAACCCCTTTTCCAGCTCCGTCTTCCGCACATTGCGGGTGGCTTCCAGCCCGTCCATGCCGTGCATCTGCACATCCATGAGAACCGCGACATAGCGCGCGCCGGGCGCGAAGATTTTATTCAGCGCCTCAAGGCCGTTATTGGCAACATCCACATCGAAGCCGAATTCCTCGATGAAAGTCGTGGCGACCAAAACGTTCGGCGCGTAATCCTCCACCAGCAGCACGCGCGGCTTGGCAATGTCAGCAGGTACGGGGACTTCAAACGGGCCTTCCTGCGCCATGCCGCCGACAACGGTGCCGTCAACGGCCGCCGGCAGCAGGAATTCCGCGCGGAAGGTAGAGCCGTTGCCGGGTTCGCTCGTCGCCGTCACGGTGCCGCCCATCATCTCCGCAAGCGTGCGGGTGATGGTAAGGCCAAGTCCGGTGCCGCCATAGCGGCGGGTGATGGAGGTATCGGCCTGCACGAATTTCTGGAAGATGGCGTCGAGTTTTTCAGGAGGAATTCCAATGCCGGTGTCGATCACCTCGACGACAATATGCTCCATGCCCGGTTTGCCGGAGGGCGGGTTGCTGACGATGACGCGCACGCCGCCTTTCTCCGTGAATTTCACCGCATTGGCGCACAGGTTCATGATCACCTGACGCATACGCGCGGGATCGCCGACGAACAGCACATCGCGCCCGCAGCGGCATTCCATGTTGAAGGTGATATTTTTTTCCTGCGCGCGCAGGGCAATGATGCTGCCGGCATCGGCCATCAGCTTCGTCAGGCTGGTTGGAATTTGCTCCAGCTCGAAAGAGCCCGCCTCGATTTTGGCAATATCCAGCAGGTCGTTGATGAGCGAGAGCAGGGAGTCGGCCGAGACCTGCAGGGTCTTGATATATTCCTGCTGCCGGCTGGTCAGCGGTGCCGAAAGTTCGAGGATATTGGCGATGCCGATGACGGCATTCATCGGCGTCCTGATTTCGTGGCTCATGTTGGTCAGGAAATCGGTCTTCGCGCGGTTGGCGTTTTCCGCCTGTTCGCGTGCGTCGACAAGGTCTTGAATGTCTGTACTTGTGCCATACCAGCGCAGGATCTGGCCCGCATCATCCTTTACCGCAATCGCGCGGGACAGTACCCAGCGGTATACGCCATCGTGGCGGCGCATGCGGAATTCAAGCTCGAAAGAGTCGCCGGCCGCAAGGGCCTTCTGCCAGCTGCCTAAAACATGCTGCGTTTCATCGGGGTGAAAGAGTTCCGGCCACGCCGCCTGCGGTGTGTTGTCGGGCACGCCAAGATATTCGTACCAGCGGCGGTTAAAATACTCATGGGTGCCATCGGGCTTCGTCACCCAGATCATCTGGTGCACGGAATTTGCGAGATCGCGGAAGCGACGCTCGCTTTCCGCCAGCGCGAATTCGGATGTCTGGCGCTCGGTCACGTCGCGCGTCGTGCCGCTGACGGCCTCGACCTTGCCGGTTTCGTCAAAGATCGGGTTAAAGATATATTCGTATATCCGCCGGCCGCCGGTGCCGTTGAAGGGGACAACACCTTTGAGGGATTTTCCCGTGGCGGCAACGGTGTCAATCTCGCGGCAGTGCATTTCCGCATGCCAGGGCTCGTAACCAAGCTCGGAGAATGTCATGCCGGTCGGGTCAGGTACGCCCCACATGGTAGTCAGCGCGTCGTTGGCATAGATGGTTTTGTAATCGAGGCTGAAGACATATACAAAATCCGGCACGGTCGCCAGAATGGCTTTGTATAGGCGCAGGCGGTCAGCCTCCGGACTACTTAAGGAGGTCGACGATTTCTTTTTGCGCAGCAGGTTTTTAAGCATCAGGGCATCCGGAAAAAGAAAAACGAAATCCAGCAGAAGGTGAAGTATCTTACTATAAACGCGGCAGTCGCCAACCTCATTAAAGGCTGATTTTGTCGCGCAGGCGGTACCAAGTCATGCCCAGCACAAACAGCGGGCGGCGCAGGTTGTCCCCGCCGCGGAAGGGGAAGTGCTTGATTTTTGCGAAAACATCGTAGGTTTCGGCCTGACCCATCACCGCGTCCGCCAGCACCTTGCCCAGAATGTTGGTCGCGACAACGCCCTGGCCGCCAAAGCCGTGCGCGTAATACACGGTTGGCGACAGGCGGCCGAGGCCGGGCATGCGATTGATGGTGAATTCCAGCGGACCACGCCAGCAATGCTCGATGATGGCGGGCGACAGATCGGGGAACAGTTTCAGCATGCGCTGGCGGAGGCGTTCCGGCTCGTTCGGCAGGTCGAGGTCGCTGTAATTGCAGTTGCCGCCAAACAGCAGGCGGTAGTCCGGCGTCAGGCGGTAATAATCCATAATGAAACGCGCATCGCAGACGGCAATATCATCGCGCATGATCGTGCGGGCGATTTTTTCGCCGAGCGGTTCCGTCGCAATCATATGTGCCGCCGCGGTGATGGAGCGGGCGGCCATGCTTTCGGAACCTTGGAGTTTGATGGCGCCGGCAAGGATGATGAACTTGCAGCGCACCACGCCTTCTGCGGTCACGACGCTCGGCTGGTCGCCGGTGTTGATGGATAGGGCAGGGGAATGATCGTAAATTTGGCAGCCGACCTGCTGGGCGGCTCTTGCGATGCCCAAGGCATAGTTCAGCGGATGGAAATGCCCGCCAGCCGGGTCGAAAAGGCCGCCGATGTAGGGTTTGGCATGGACGATATCCTGCACCGCATCCTTGTCCAACATCTGCATGTCGCTATAGCCGAACTTCTGCCAGCCGAGGCGGTCGGCATCCAGTGCCTTCATCTGCTTGTCGTCAAAAGCGGCGGTCAGCTGCCCCGGCTTGAAGCCACACTTGATGTCATGCGCCTCGATGCGGGATTTGATCAGCTCGATACCCTTGATCGAGACGTCATGCATGAGCTTGGCATCGTCAAAGCCGTAGCGGCTGACAAGCTCCTCCGTCGACTTGGGGAAGCCGCGCTGCAGCTGCCCGCCATTGCGGCCGGAGGCGAGAGAAGCGATGGTATCCTTTTCCAGAAGAGTGACTGAATAGCCCTTCAGTGACAGCTCCAGCGCTGCCGAAAGTCCAGTAAAACCGCCTCCAACCACGCAAATATCGCAGTTGACCTCTTTTTTGAGACTGCCTAGAGTCGCAACGAGCTTGTTCGCCGAAACCGCGTAATAAGGGACATTGAAGTTGTCCGGATGGCTCGTTTTCGGGTCCAAGATATTCACATAACTAAAAACAGGGGCTGTCTGAATGGACAAGTTAGAAGAATTCATCCGGGAACACAAGATTACGGAAGTTGAATGCCTTGTCCCTGATATGGCGGGTATCGCCCGCGGCAAGATTGTCCCTGCTGACAAGCTGCTTCGAATATTACGGGAAAGGGGCATGCCGCTGCCCGAAACAGTTTTCGTGCAGACCGTGACGGGGGATTACCCCGACGACCTCGACGATCACGTCAACCCGACCTATGGCGACGTCTACCTGACGCCCGATGAATCCACCGCCCGCCTTGTGCCCTGGTACACCGAAGCGACGGCGCAGATTATTTGCGACGCGTTTTATGCCGATGACACGCCGGTGCCGATGTCCTCCCGCTACCTCCTCAAGAAAATCATCGCCGAGTATGAATCGCGCGGCTGGTCGCCGATTGTGGCGCCGGAGCTGGAATTCTACCTTGTCGCCGTCAACACCGACCCTGACATTCCGCTGACCTCACCGGTTGGCCGTTCGGGTCGTCAGGAAATCGGCCGTCAGGCCTATGGCATCGACGCCGTCAACGAGTTCGATCCGGTGTTTGAAGACGTTTACGCCTATTGCGAAAAGCAGAACATTGATATCGATACGCTGTCGCATGAAGCCGGCGCAGCCCAGATTGAAGTGAACTTCAATCACGGCAATCCGCTGGAAGCGGCCGATCAGGCCTTCCTGTTCAAGCGCACGGCGCGTGAAGTTGCCATGCGCCACGGCGTTTACGCGACCTTCATGGCGCAGCCGATGCAGACGGAGCCGGGCTCCGCCATGCACGTGCACCAGTCGGTCATCAACAACCAGACGGGCAAAAACCTCTTCTCGACCGATGAAGGCGAAATGACGAAATACTTCCGCCATTACCTTGGCGGTCTGCAGCGTTATCTGCCCTATGCGGTGCCGCTGTTTGCCCCGAACGTCAACTCCTACCGCCGCTTCGGCCACAAGCAGACGGACTCGCCGATCAACGTCGAATGGGGCCTTGATAACCGCACCGCGGGTCTGCGCGTGCCGGTCTCGAAGCCGGAAAACCGCCGCGTTGAAAACCGCCTGCCGGGCGCCGATGGCAACCCGTACCTCACCATCGCTTCGACCCTCGCCTGCGGCCTGCTCGGCATGCTGGAAGAGATTGAACCCTCGGAGCAGATCAAGGGCAGCGCCTATAAGAAAGGCCAGACCCTGCCGTATCACCTGGCCGACGCCTTGAAAAAATTCAAGTCCTGCAAGCCGCTGTCCAACCTGCTCGGCGAGCGTTTCGTCAACGCCTATGTCGCGATCAAGGAAGGCGAGTTCAAGGCCTATAACACCGTGATCTCCTCCTGGGAACGCGCGAACCTGCTGCTGAACGTTTAAACCACTTTGTCATTCCGAACGAAGTGAGGAATCTCCCCTTTGTGCCGAAAAAAGGAAGAGGAGATCCCTCACTTGCGTTCGGGATGACAAGTTTTAGAAAGTTTTACTCATGAAACATCTTTTCCTCGCCCTTTTCCTTCTCCTCTCTACAGCCGCCTTCGCTGACAATTCGCGCGAAATCGGCGCGGTGTCGACAGCCTTCAAGCTTGTCGGCCCCAACCACAAAATCGTGGTGACGGCTTTTGACGATCCGAAAATCAAGGGCATCACCTGCTATGTCGCGCGGCCGAAGACCGGCGGCATCAAGGGCGGCCTCGGGCTTGCCGAAGACCCGTCCATCGCCTCCGTTTCCTGCTCGCAGACCGGCCCCATTTCCTACACCGATAAAATCGAGGGAGATGACGAGGGCGAAAAGGTGTTCGATGAACACCGCTCCCTGATCTTCAAGACGCTGCAGATCGACCGTTTGTACGACCATGAAAACGGCAGCCTCGTTTACATCGTGCGCACGACGCGCGTGATCGAAGGCTCCCCCGACACCTCCATCGCCGTCGTCGCCCCCATGGCGTGGAACGGTGTGCAGCCGGGGAAAGCGCAGCTGAAGTAATTTTATGTCCACGACGGAAGACATTCTGCGGGATGCCGCCAGGCACAGCTTCGCCCATATCGGCGACTGGCTGGCGGTGATGCCACAGGATGTGAACGCGACCGATGAAAACGGCTGGACGGTGCTGCACCACGCCGCCGCCGCCGAAAGCGCTGGAGTGGATGTCGAGGACACCGTTTCCCTGTTGTTACAGGCCGGTGCAAATCCGCACCTCGGCGATACGCGCGGTGACACGCCCTTTAACATCGCCGCGCCCGCATCGCCAGTTGCAGGCAGGCTCATGACAATTCACTGGCTGGAGGAAGCGTTACGTGGAGCAGGGGCGAAACGGCTCAATGACCGCTCCGGCTCCCACGGCTCGACCCTCGCGCAATACATCGCCAAATGGTCGCGGGATGATGAGATCGATTCTCAATTGAAAATCGCCGTGGAAGCCGGATTGCAGGTCGATGTGCCCAATGCCGCCGGCTGGACACCCGTAACCGCCGCCGCCGCCATGGGCCGCGCCGCTGTTGTGGAAGCATTTATCTGGCACTACGGCTACAACGGCATTATCCAGCGAACCACCGAAATCTATAACGCCCAGTACGGCACAGCCAAAGTCACCTATGCCGCCGGCCTTACCGCCGCCGAAGTCGCCTATGTCAGACTCGCGCAGGACAAAACCCTGACCGCCGCCCAGAAAAGTGATTATGCAAAAACGGTTGCTTTTATTTTGCTCAAGATATCAGGCGTCTAAAGCCGTTACCTCTCTTGAATAGAAATCCGCGATTGCCGCCAGCCGTCATCGGCGTAGCCTGAATAGGCTTACACAAAAAACCTAGAAAAACTGGAGGCATTATCATGACAAAGCCCACTCAGCAAAAACCTGCCCAAAAAGCGCCCGTGCCGAAACCGCCGAAGCCTTAAAGCAGGACTAGGATCAAGTTCTCTTCCCTAGAGGAGACAAGAGCCCCGCCCGGTTTATCCGGCGGGGCTTTTTCTTCGGGCGCTATTTAAAGCTCTCTGTCGTGTCGAAAACTTTTTTGGTGAGGGGTTTAAGACGGCAAATTTCTTCGAAATGCCAGCCGGCAGCCGCATAGAGGACTCGGTCGCCAAAATCTTCTTCCTGCCGAAGAGGCTCACTCGCGGATGCTTGGGAAGGAAACTCTGCGTTCTTTGCGAGATAGTTTTTGCCTTGAATTTTTATAAACGACCAGTGGCCTTCCTGACCAAGATCAATTTTTGTGAGTTTGCGGAGTTCGACATTCAGGCCATATTTCTTTTCAGGGATATTTCCACCTATAGATAGAAATTCGCTCCTGCCGCCACAACCGGCGCTGGAATCGTAAACAACGGAATAAACTTTATACGGCCTTCCGTCGTTATTTATATCAACGTCGGTTTCGTAGGGAATGTCCATAGAAGGCAAGGCGTCGACAACATAGTCTTTAGCCCTTTTACGTTTTTCTAGCCGGTTTTCTAGACTAGTAAACTTATTATCCGCGAATTCCTGGCAGACGTCCGGACTATGCCATTTTTTTAATTCGTTTTTTATTTGGCAAAGGACCACGTTGCCACGGTCCGTGGCGAGTTGAAGAAGAGATTTTTTGGAATTTGTAAAAAATAATTGGCCATCATATTGTACGGCAATGTACGCTTGATCCACGTATTGACTGCCTGCCGCATGTTCCCAACTTCCTTTAACAGTCTGAAAAACATTCGGCGGCTGTACAAAATTATCCAGTTCAAGGATTGTCGCGCCCGGACAAGTCCCGCCCATAGGCAAAACGGCAAATTTTCTGGGTTCATGCGCACCGAAAACTTTGGTTTCAAAACAAGGTACTTTTTCGTTTGCTTGTCGTTCATTCGCTATGCAAACGTCTGTATTTTTTATTGGCTTAAAATCATCTGGCTTCTCGACGAAGTGTGCGCAATAGCTGTTCGCCATCGGCTGCGTGACTTTTTCTTCGGCACGGGCGTGAGAGGTGAGGGTGAAGTTTAAAGCAATTAGGCAAAGCGCTAAATTTTTACTCAAATGAATTCTCCAAAAAGAGCTGCTTAAGCCTATCGCGCCACGATGGAAAAGCGCAAACAAAAACCCCGCAAGTTGCCTTGCGGGGTTTTGTCTGGAAGGGCTGCTGCCTTAGGAGGCGGCGGCCGTGTCTTCCTTGTCTTTGGCTTCTTTCGCGGCTTTCTTGTCTTTGTCTTTCACCTTCTTTTTGTCGGAGAAGACGAGCATGGGAGCCGTGCCGTTGATGACGTTTTCGCCCTTCACGACCACTTCCTCAACACCTTCCATGCCCGGCAGTTCGAACATGGTGTCGAGGAGGATGATCTCGAGGATGGAGCGGAGGCCGCGGGCGCCGGTGTTGCGTTCGATAGCGCGCTTGGAGATTTCCTTCAGGGCGTCGTCCTGGAAGGTCAGCTTCACGCCCTCGATATCGAAGAGGCGGGCGTATTGCTTCGTCAGCGCGTTTTTTGGCTCGGTCAGGATGGTGATGAGCGCGGTCTCGTCGAGGTCGTCGAGGGTCGCCAGCACGGGCAGGCGGCCGACGAACTCGGGGATGAGGCCGAACTTCAGCAAGTCTTCCGTCTGCAGGTCGCGCAGGACTTCACCGGCTCTACGTTCATCCGGTCCCTTGATGTCGGAGCCAAAGCCGATCGAGTTGGAACGGCCGCGTTTCGAGATGATCTTGTCGATGCCCGCAAAGGCACCGCCGCAGATGAAGAGGATGTTGGTCGTGTCAACCTGCAGGAATTCCTGCTGCGGGTGCTTGCGGCCGCCTTGGGGCGGGACGGAGGCCATGGTGCCTTCCATCAGCTTCAGGAGAGCCTGCTGCACGCCTTCGCCCGACACGTCGCGGGTGATAGACGGGTTGTCCGACTTGCGCGAGATCTTGTCGACCTCGTCGATGTAGACGATGCCGCGCTGCGCGCGCTCGATGTTGTAATCGCAAGCCTGCAGCAGTTTCAGCACGATGTTCTCGACGTCTTCGCCGACGTAACCGGCTTCGGTCAGCGTCGTCGCGTCGGTCATGGTGAAGGGCACGTCGAGGATGCGGGCAAGTGTCTGCGCGAGCAGGGTCTTGCCGGAACCGGTCGGGCCGATAAGCAGGATGTTGGATTTCGCGAGTTCGATTTCGGAGCCTTTCGCCAGACCCTCATCGATACGCTTATAGTGGTTGTGCACGGCGACCGCGAGGACGCGTTTCGCGCGGTCCTGGCCGATGACGTAATCATCAAGCACTTTCTTGATTTCTTTCGGCGTCGGAATGCCCTTGCCGGATTTGACCAGCTGGGTTTTGTCCTCTTCCTGGATGATGTCCATGCAGAGTTCGACGCACTCATTGCAAATGAACACGTTGGGGCCCGCGATCAGCTTGCGCACTTCATGCTGGCTTTTGCCGCAGAAGGAGCAATACAGCGTGTTTTTCGAATCCCCGGAACCGGTCTTGCTCATTGTATTTTTTTTCCTTTTCTATTCCCGCTTCCTGCCGTTTCCGCGGCAGGACATACCCTTAAGATAGAACAGACTTCGCGCCTTGCCAACCGTTCTTGATCAGGTATTTAAGTACATTATCAAGAGAATGGAGATACCCCGAAACAGGCATGGCTTTCAAGCCCGTTTCGCCCTATTTTAGCGCCTTGAGCAGTTAAAAAAGGCTTATCAGGAATATGAATATAGACGAGCTTGTGGATAACTTTAAGGCTTTGGACGAATGGGAGGATAGATACGCCTATCTGATCTCCCTCGGCGAGCAGCTGCCTTCTATGGATATAGCCCTCAAAACGCCGGCGTCAAAGGTGCCGGGCTGCATGAGCCAGGTCTGGATGGTCATGGGCTGGGATGCGGATGGCCGGCTGACGCTGGCCGCGGATAGCGATGCCGCGCTGGTCAAGGGCCTGATCGCCATTGTCGAAGTTATTTTTGTGGGCAAAACCAAGGCGGAAGCGGCTGCAGTTGACGTACCGGCCCTCTTCAGCGAGCTGGGCCTTGACCAGCACATCAGCCCCAACCGGCGCAACGGTTTCTATTCGATGGTGGAAAAAGTACGCGCCTTTACAGGGGTTTAAATCCGGCGCGTCAGAAAGCGCGCGGCCTCCATCAGGCTGCTTTTCTGCAAGGCCTTTGGCGGCAGGTTCTGGCCCTGCATTTCCAGCTTTTTGAAGTTGCTGGTCTCAATAAAAATCGCCTGCAGCCCTGCGGATGTCGCGGGAATAATGTCGGATTTCAGGCTGTCGCCGATCATGACCGTTTCCGCCGCTGATGCGCCGATCACCTTTAAAACGTCGCGATAGGTCTGCTCTGTCTTGTCCGGCACAATCGTGACGCTGTTGAACATCTCCCGAAACGGTAGGGCGCCAATGCGATGGCGCTGCACGGCTTCATCGCCCGCCGTCACCAGATGCAGCGGGAAGTGCTGCGCCAGCATGGCGATGGCCTCCGCCGCGCCGTCCTTCAATGTCGCGGTGCGGGTGAAAACATCGGCGGCGATATCGCGCGCGGCTTTGATGTCGCTAGGTGAGGCCTCCGGAATGAAATGGCGCAAGGTATCTTCAAACCCCTGCGGCAGGGCGGCGGCACTGTAGCCATGGGTGGGGAACAGGTCGACAAGGCGCTGCAGGCAAAAGGTGCGGATATCCTTGTCGGTGGTGTAGCGGTGCGCCTGAATGACGCGGGTCAGCCGCGCGAGGCCGTCGATATACAGGGCCTGCGTTTCAATCAGCGTATCGTCGAGGTCGATGAGGACGGCTTTAACCATAAAAACCTTTAGCAAATGGGGCTAAAGCCGTCAAATATTATTGCCATAATGCTTAAGGTGCCATCGGCACCGTTTTCGCGGCGTTCAGCTGATAAAGCATCCCGTTGTCGTTCGGCGGCAGCAGCTTCAAATTCCCCTCTATCCGCACCATGTCGTCCACCCATTTCACGGGCTTGTCGGAATTGATTTCGATGACTTCCGTCGGTCCGCCCGGCATGCAGAAGGGGCAGGTGGGCGTGCGCTTGCAGAGCAGGAAGTGGGTCTGCTCCTCGCCGCCCTCCAGCGGCATCATGAAGCCGGTCACTGCCATGCTTTTGCCTTCGAGCGCCTTGACGCTGTCGCTGTACTCCATGTTGAAGAGGCCGGTTTTCTCGTCCAGCTTTACCTTGGTATTGCTTAAGTCTTCCCAGACTTTGTCTTTCGATTTCGGCAGCGCATCCTGCGCCTTGCGCTCGTCGGCAGGCTGGCTGGTGGCGCTGCTGTCCGGCACGCTAATGGTGCCCGTCATTGTGCTATGTGTGACGATGTATTTTTCCTTCTTCAGGGCACAGGTAGAGAAGGCGATCGCAAGAATGAAAAACAGGCGAAGGATATTCATAGCGGGAACTTTCATTTGAGGATTTTCGCCGTTGTCAGCCTGTAGAGAAAACCGTCGGCGGTCTCCTCGGGCTTTTGCAGCGGGTGAAAAATGCCGGTGATGGTGAGCGGGCCGTAGCTGAACGGAATATCCGATGTTGCCTCAATATCGATCAGCTCCGTCGGCCCCGCCGGCAGGCAGTATGGGCAGCCTGGCGGATAGGCGCTGAGCAGGAAATGCGACTGCGCCGCGATGCCGGCCAGCGGAAACATATAGCCTGTGATGGTGACGCTGCGGCCTTCATAACCCAGCAGTTCTTTATCAAACTGCGGCTTGGGGCCGGGCTTTGCCTTCGCCAGCTGTTTCCAGCTGATGCTGTCGTTATCGTTGGTCGCGGGGGTCAGCACATCTTCCGCGGCGGGGTCGAAAAATGTATCGCCGCCAAACAGCCGGTCAATCGCCAGCTGCCGCCGGGAAGCGGCATCGCCCTGTTTTGGGGGCAGCGGCTTTCCGGCGGTTTCAACATATCCCCAGATTGCCGTGAGCAGAAGCAGCGCGGCGAAAATGATGTTGAGGCGGCTGACGGGCAAGCGTGGAATGACTATCCCCTCCCGCGTGCCAACAGCGCTGCTATATCCGTGCGTCCCGCCGCTAGCGACGGCACGATGCCCGCCGCAAACCCGATGAAAAGGCCGACCAGCAAGATGACGCCGTCTGACGGCTGCGGCGCGATGAGGTTGGATGGCAGCACCAAGCCGTTCAGGCTACGGATGGACGCCGCGACGCCATAGGCAAGCCCATGTCCCGCGATGATGCCGCACACCGTACCAGCGGCGGAAAGGATAATCCCTTCAGCCATAACTGTTGTGAACAGCATCAGCGGTGCCGCACCCAGCACGCGCAGCACGCCAAGGTCATAGCGCCGCGCCGCAAGGCTGGAAGTGAGGGATGACAGCAGCATCAGTGCTGCCAAGGCCGTTACCGCACTGCCGAAATAGGTCAGCACATCGCGGCCGAAACCCATGCGCTGCGCCAGCCTTGTCATTTCAAAGCTCGGGCTGGCGGCCAGAAGATTGGTCGTCTGATTGATCCGGCGTGGCAGGCCGATGATGGAAAGAGGGCTTTTCACCTTCACCAGCAGCGCCGTCACCTGATGGCCGAACTTCATGTCCTCCGCCCCGTCCGGGTCGTCCGCATCGGGGTGCATATGCAGTTGCTGCACGCTGCCGACCGATGTCACGATCAGGCGATCGAGTACCGTGCCGGTCGGCTTCAGCACGCCAGTGATGGTGTAGTTGTGATAGTGGTGAATATCATCACCATCTGCCGCATAGCCGTGAATACCGGCGAAATTATCGCCAGTGTGAAGGCCTGTCAGCGCACCTGCCACCGCATCAAACGGTTTGGCAAAATCGCCGCCGCTCGCATAGCCAGTGCCGTAGAGCTTCAGGTAATCAAGGCTGGAGCCGACGATATGCCAGCCACGGTAATTGTCGCCGAGGGCCAGCGGAATGACGCTTTTGACCTGCGGAAGCTTGGTGATTTTATCGGCATCCGCCTGCTCGATATTTCCGTTCGGAATATCGGCGTGGTACAGGGAGGATAAAATCAGCTGCACCGGGCTGCCCTTGGCGCCGACGACGATATCGACGCCTTCGATGTTGCGGGCAAGGCCCGCGCTCATGGCTTGCGACAGCAGCATGACAGCGCAGAGAAGCGCAAGCCCTGCTGCGGTCGAGAAAATGCAGAGGAACGTGTTCAGCCGCCGCGACCGGATGGAGGCGAGGGCGAGAGATAGCGGGCTCATGCGGCCTCCTTCTGCGCCGTTTGCAGGCGGATGACTTTCGAAAATGAGGGCACAATGCGGTTGTCATGCGTCGCGATCACGAGCGCCGCACCGGTTTCATCCGCCTGCGCCATGAGAAGTTCAAGCACGGCCTTGGCATTGGTATCGTCAAGCGCGGAGGTGGGTTCATCCGCGACGATGATTTTCGGGCTGTTCAATACTGCCCGTGCAATCGCCGCGCGCTGCTGTTCGCCCTGGCTTAAGGCTTCGGGTTTGCGGTGCGCTTTCGTGGAAAGCTGGAGTTTTGCCAGCAGGCTGTCGATGCGTGCCGCGTTGGCCGCGATACCCGCCATATCTCCGGCAAGGGCGATGTTCTGGCGGAGCGTGATGGAGGGCAGCAGATGCAGCGTCTGGAACACGAAGCCGAAGGCGCGGCCGCGCTTTAAATCCCGCTGGCGGGCGGGCATGGCGTAAAAATTTTCCTTCTCGAATGTAACCTCCCCCGTCGTCGGGGCCAGCAGCCCCGCGATAATCGACAGCAGCGTCGTCTTGCCGCAGCCGGAGGGGCCGAGGATGAGGATTTTGTCTTTTGGCTGAACAGTAATGTCCGGAAAGCCGAGCGGGACAGATTGCGGCCGGACGACCGTAATCCCGCGTGTATGCAGCAGGGTCATGAAAATGACACTCCTATAAGTCTGATTATTTTTGAAACGATAGCCACCTGAGGAAAAATCAGGCCACAGGGGGTGCGCGCGCCGCATAAAGCTGCGGCAGCATCAGTGCGGAAAGCCGCTGCTGCAAGCCGGGTTGCTGAATATAAATGCGCGCGGAAATAATGACTGCAGCCACAGCTGCGAATATGGCGACGAAGGATTTCAGAAACAGGCAGAAAGCGCAGTTATCATCCGCTTCCGAATGTGCGGGTGCATGTTTCTGCGGCGAAGACTGGTAGCCGGGTTCCAGGAAGTGGATTTTATAATGCTGCGCCTGACCCAGCTGTACAAGCAGCAGGCCGGCGACAAGGAGGGCAAAAATGTAGCGGCGCAGAGCGGTCATGCAGAGTTTTTGCGGCCAAACGCGGCCGGATGCAAGTTTATTATCGCCAATTTTTATTAACGCTTGAAAAACCTGGATTAACTGGCGGGGTGAATGTCGATTTTCGCCTTGTGGAGGATGTCGGTCAGGTCTTTCACGGCCTGCGTGAGGTTGAGGATTTCCATTTCCCGCATCTGGTCGATCTTCTGATGCAGCAGCTCGATTTCCAGCTCCGCCTTGATGTTGACCTGATAATCGCGCTGTGCGGCTTTGCGGTCAATATCCTGCTGGCGGTTCTGGCTCATCATGATGAACGGCGCCGCATAGGCGGCCTGAAAAGACAGCGCAAGGTTCAGCAGGATGAACGGGTATGGATCCCAGTTGTGCACGTAGGCGGTGACGTTAAGGATGATCCAGCACAGAAGTATAGCTGACTGGATAATAATGAAGCGCCAGGAACCCATGGTCGCTGCTACGGTGTCGGCGATGCGCTGGCCGCGGGTCAGGGCACAATCGTCGTCCGGCGGCGTCGCGGTCTTGTCGATGGCACCACGCTCGCTGCGGCGCAATTTGCGCAGATGGGTCAGCAGCGTTTCTTCCGCGCCCAGCAGCTCGAATTTCGTTTTATTAAAGGGTGCCATTGTCGCTCCTTAATTGTCCCTGCCCGGAGCGTATGTCGGAAATTATTTCAGGCCCGCGTATTTGATCGATTTCGCAAGGGTATCATAGAAGCCCTGAAAAACCTTGTTTTCAACGTTGTAGGTCACCTGCAGCACCATGATGGAGTTGATGCCGACAAGATAATGCGCGGCGTTGAAGTGCAGGTTGTTGCTTTCATCCGCCGAGAAGCCGGTGACGGTTGCCCACTTCAGCGTATCGTTGCCGGCGTTGAAGTGCTCTTCCCGCGTCTGCTGGTCGAGGTGGGTGTCCTTGAAAATATCGTTCAGCGAGTCCATCATCTTCTGCTTGGTCATGGAGAGCAGGAAGTCACGCTCCGCCTTGAGGAAAGTGATTTTGACTTCAAATTTATCGCCGGTGTCGGGATCGACGCGGATAAGCTGCGCGTATTCGCCAATCGAGCCGTATTTCGGCGGATTGTCGATGTAGGGGATTTTCGCCTTGCCATCCGCCCAGATGGTTTCGCCGAGCGGCGCGTCCGGCAGCTCGACGCTGTATTCAGCTTCGTTGTGGATGTAGGTGTATGTCGATCGCGGCTGATAGGCTTTCGCCGGCGAGGCGAAAGCGATCGCGGAAAAGGCGAGGGCGGTGAACAACAGGGCGAATTTATTCGGCATGATCAAATCCCGGATTTAAAATGTTCCTGAAGCTTACCACGTTTACACAAAAGTAAAATCGGGCTTTAGGCGGTTTTTGGCAGCCAGCTGGCGGCATCGGCTTGCGTCTGCTCTCCGTTTGCCATATTCTTTACTTCATGCGGCTGGCCATCCTTGAAGGGCGGGAACCAGATGTAGGGAATACCCTTCTTTTCCGCATAGGCAAGCTGGCGTTTGATTTTGGCGTCGGAGTGGAACATCTCCACATTCAGGCCTTTCTTACGCAGCGTCTGCGCGACAAGGGCGGCTTCTGCCCGTCTGGCTTCATCGGGCAGCACGACCAGCACATCCGTCGGTGCTTTGCGGCCGGGTTGGATAAGGCCCTTGTCCATCAGCAGGCCGAAGAGGCGGGTAAGGCCAATCGAAAGGCCGACGCCCGGCAGTTTTTGGTGGATGAATGAACCCGCAAGGTCGTCGTATCGACCGCCGCCGCCAATCGCCATCGGGTCTCCCTCGCGGAAGCGTGCTTCCAGCACAGTGCCCGTGTAATAATCGAGCCCGCGGATAATGCCAAGGTCGGCAACCATTCCGCCCTGCGGCAGATGCGACAGATTGTCGGTCACGAATTTCAGTTCGTTCAGGCCGGTCGTGAGCAAGTCGTTTTCGACGCCCAGCGCTTTTACCTGTTCGACGAAGGAGGAGTCATTCGTCTTGATGTTGACGAAGGCGAGGGATTTTTGCGCGACTTCGGTGGGCACGCCGGCAGCGGCCAGCATTTTCAGCACGCCATCAGGGCCGATTTTATCGAGCTTGTCGAGGATGCGGGTAACAACGCCTGCATCGTTGACGCCAAGGCCCTGCAGGTAACCCATGACGATTTTGCGGTTGTTGAGGCGCAGCTGCACCGGCGGAATGCCAAGCGCTTCATAGGCCTCGAACAGCACGGCAGGCAGTTCAGCGTCGAAGTGCAGCGGCAGGTCGTCGATGTTCACGACGTCGATATCGCATTGATAGAATTCGCGGTAGCGGCCCTTTTGCGGACGCTCGCCGCGCCAGGATTTCTGCATCTGGTAGCGCTTGAACGGGAAGGTGAGGTCGCCAAAGTGCTGCGCCACGTAACGCGCCATCGGCACGGTCAGGTCGAAGTGCAGGGCAAGGCGGGCTTCCTTGTCGCCTTCTTCGGCATGCAGGCGGGTGAGGGTGTAAATCTCTTTCTCCGTATCGCCGCCCTTGGCCAGCAGCGCGTCAATTTCTTCCACGGCCGGGGTTTCGATGTTGCAGAAACCATAGCTTTCAAACACGCGGCGAATTTTGTCCATCCATTCCAGCTCGACCGCGCGATACTCCGGCAGCCATTCGGGGAATCCGCTGACGGCTTTCGGTTTGTGGATTTTGTGGTCGGACATGGTGATAGCTTTCAATAGAGGTTTGTAACGTATTAACGGCGCTTGCGGCCCTTGCCGGATTTTTCTTCAAAAAGCTCTGCAAGTTTTTCGGTGATGACGCCGCCAAGCTCTTCGGCGTCGACAAGTGTAACGGCGCGTTTGTAGTAACGCGTCACATCGTGGCCGATGCCGATGGCGAGCAGTTGGATGGGCGTTTTGTCTTCAATAAAGTGGATGACGCGGCGCAGATGTTCTTCTAGGTAATTGCCTTGGTTGGCGGAAAGGGTGGAGTCATCCACCGGCGCGCCGTCGGAAATCACCATCAAAATCTTGCGCTGCTCGGGGCGGGACATCAGGCGCTGATAGGCCCAGAGCAGGGCTTCCCCGTCGATGTTCTCTTTCAGTAAGCCTTCGCGCAGCATGAGGCCAAGGTTGCTGCGCGTGTGCCGCCACGGATTATCCGCTGCCTTGTAGATGATATGGCGCAGATCGTTAAGGCGGCCGGGATTTTGCGGCTTGCCGTCGGAGAGCCATTTTTCGCGGGAGGATCCGCCCTTCCAGGCGCGCGTTGTAAATCCGAGAATTTCAACCTTCACGCCGCAACGCTCGAGCGTGCGGGCAAGAATATCCGTGCTCATGGCGGCGATGGTAATCGGGCGGCCGCGCATGGAGCCGGAATTGTCGATCAGCAGTGTCACCACCGTATCGCGGAAATCGGTTTCGCTTTCCTGCTTGTAGCTGACCGGCATATAGGGCTGCGTCACCACGCGGGAAAGGCGGGCGGGGTCAAGCATGCCTTCTTCAAGGTCGAAGTTCCAGCTGCGGGTTTGTTGCGCCATCAGCCGGCGTTGCAAACGGTTGGCAAGGCGCGTGATTACACCCTGCAGGTGCGTCAGCTGCTTGTCTAGCATCTTGCGCAGTTTTTGCAGTTCCTCGGGCTCGCAGAGGTCTTTGGCGTTGACGTCTTCATCGAACTGGGCGGTGTAGATTTTGTAGTCGCCATAGAGCGCGCTCTGGTTATCGCGCGGGGTGTTTTTGCGGGCGTCTTCGGATTCATCGGTGTCGTCGCCCTCGACGTCCTCCATCTCCTCGCCGCCCATGGTCTCGACGTCTTTTTCGGCGCGCTCACCCATATCGGCTTCTTCGGTCATGCCGATGGGCGGGGTCGATTTATCTTCCGTTTCCTCGGCCGATTTCTCGCCGCCGTCGCCATCCTGCTCTTCCTTGTTTTCGCCGTTCTCTGGCGTCGGTGGCGGCTCGGCGGGGGTTGAGATCATCTCCATGCGGTCGATGATCTGATGCGTCAGCTTCGCGAAAGTTTCCTGGTCGTGGATGGATTTGCGGAGGTTATCCAAAGCTTCCGCGCCCAGGTGCTCGGTAATCCACTGTTTCCAGATTTTGGCGACCTTCTGCGCTTCTTTCGGCGGTTTGCGGCCCGTAAAGGCCTCTCTTGCCAGATACCGCAAGGCTTCAGCCAGCGGTGCATCCTTCATGCTGCTGACATTTTCCAGCTTCTGCCGCCGCGCATCATGGCGCAGCGCCGCCTCGATGTTCGATGACGCGCCGGGGTAATGCTCCGTGCCCGCCGCCTCGATGCGCGCATCTTCAAGCGCCTGATAGCTGGCACGGGCCTTGGGGTCTGCAGGCAAATGGCGCTGGTGCAGGGCGGTGTCATGGTAACGCAGGCGCAGCGCGAAAGTATCCGACAGGCCGCGTATCAGTCTTGCTTCATTTTCATCCAGCGTTTTCGGCAGGGCGGGCAGCTTGATCGCATTGTCGGACAGCTCCGCAAGATGCCCACCGAAACTCACTTCCACATCGTCGCGGTTCGACAGCGCACGCGCCGTCGACTGCGTCGCCAGTTTGAAATTTTCGACGGGATCGTGGTTGTCGGACATCGGCCTGCCCTTAATCTTCCTTCGTCTTGATCAGCGCTCGGTCGAAGCAGCGCTGGTAGTATTCGGAGACGATGGATTTTTCCAGCTCGTCGCACTTGTTGAGGAAGGTGACGTTGAAGGCGAAATCGAGGTCGCCGAAGATCTGTGCGTTTTCTGCCCAGTGAATAACGGTGCGCGGCGACATGACGGTGGAAAGATCGCCGGCGATGAAGCCTTTGCGCGTCAGGTTTGCCATGCGCACCATGGCAGTGACGGTGCGCTTACCTTCGTCTGTTTTATAGGCGGGGGCGCGGGCGAGGATGATTTCGACTTCCTGTTCCGGTGCAAGGTAGTTCAGTGTCGCGACGATGTTCCAGCGGTCCATCTGCCCTTGGTTGATCTGCTGCGTACCGTGGTAGAGGCCCGTGGTATCGCCAAGGCCAACGGTATTTGTAGTCGCGAAAATGCGGAAGGCGGTATGCGGGCGGATGACTTCGTTCTGGTCGAGCAGGGTGAGCTTGCCTTCCGTCTCCAGCACGCGCTGAATGACGAACATCACGTCCGGGCGGCCGGCGTCGTATTCGTCAAAAACGATGGCGACCGGGTTTTTGAGGGCCCAGGGTAGAATGCCTTCTTTGAATTCGGTGACCTGCTTGCCTTCTTTCAGCGTAATCGCATCCTTGCCGATAAGGTCGATGCGGCTGACATGGCTGTCGAGGTTGATACGGATGCAGGGCCAGTTGAGGCGCGCCGCCACCTGTTCGATATGTGTTGACTTACCCGTACCGTGATAGCCCTGAACCATCACGCGCTTGTTGTGCGCGAAGCCGGCGAGGATGGCGAGCGTCGTGTTCTTGTCGAAGCGATAAGCCTCGTCCACATCCGGCACGTTGTCGGCGCGCTGGGAAAAGGCGGGCACCTGCAGGTCGTCGGTATCGATACCGAAGAGCTGTTTCACGGAAACCATGATGTCGGGGATACGCTTGGTGGCGGTGGAGACAGACATTGAAATCACTTCTCGTCGAGGTTGGTATAATGCTGATAGGACAATTTGAGGATGGAATAGGCGAGGTTGATTTTCTTCAGCTGCTCTTCCGCCTTTTTATCGTCCGGGTTGGTATCCGGATGATACTTTTTGGCGAGGGATTTGTAACGCGTTTTTACCTGTTCCCAGTCAATGGGCGGGAAGAGGTCCAACACCGCCAAAGCCTCGATGGTGGGGTGGGGGATGCTGCGGATATCGATATGGGCTTCGCGCTGCTCCTGCTCGGGCTCGCCGCGGGCGTTGAAATCGCCGAAAACGCTCTCGCCTTTCGTAAAAGCCTCGTAGATGCGCTGGCGGGTTTTTTCCTCGTTGAATCCGGCTTGGGTCGAGCGCCAGGTGGGGCGGTCCCAGACGGCGGTTTTCTGCATCTGCGCCTCGATTTCCTCGCGGCCCATGCCTTTAAAGAAGTCCCAGTTCGCGTTGTATTCTTTCACATGGTCGAGGCAGAACCAGTAATAATCGCGGAGCTCCGAGCGTGATTTGGGGGCGCGGAATTCGCCAAGGCCGCTGCAGCCGCTGATTTCGCAGTTCTTGCGCAGCGCCGGCAGGTTGTCGGAAACATAGTCCCCGAAGCTATATTTGAATTTGAAATTCCACGTCGACACAACAGAGCGCCTCCCGCGCCGATTGCACAATATAAGCCGTTTTGGGGTCTTGCCTACCCTTTGAAATCGCTCAATTTACTATTTTATCACAGCCACCAGAGTCGATGCAGGGATAAAATTTCATAATATTGCCAAAACATGAACGCATCTAAAAATTGTGCATACTTGATGATGCAATTTAAAGTTGTTTTAAAAGTCCAGCCGGCTTACAATGGTTTTATAGCGTAAAGGGCAGCCATGCAGCAGGTCGAAATCACCCCCGAAACAGCGGAAAAAAACCATGTCCCCGAAGGCGGGCTGGTCAGCAAGAACGTGCGTATCCGCAACCGTCGCACCAGCGTTCGGCTGGAGCCCCCGATGTGGGAAGCGCTGGCAGATGTTGCCCGGGCGGAGCATGTCTCCGTTCATGACCTTTGCACGGCGGTGGACGAGCTGAAACCTGAAGGATCGTCGTTCACCGGCGCCCTTAGGGTCTTTCTTATGGATTATTACCGCAGCCTTGCCCGCAGCATTCCGCGCGTGACGCAGGTGCAGCAGCGGCTCAGTCTCGTGCCCGCGCGTCTCAACGGCAGGAAAAGCCGTTAACGGCGGTGTACCCCGCGTGATATGATGAACGGATGCAGGGTGCCTCCGCGACATCGAAGAAATTCTTCACGCCTTTCGGCCTGATTCTATTTACCCTCAGCGTCATATATATTGCCGCTGAAGCCGTATTTAATATGAAGCTGCTGGAAGTCGCGGGGAGCGTCAAATCGAACCCCGCCGAAATCAACGACCTGCAATATTTTGGCCGCACGGTTTCCGCCTATGGTTTTTCGCTGCTGATCCTGGGCCTGTTTGAAACCACGGGTTTCCGCTTACGGACGCGGAAGGACTGGGCGCTGTTTTTCGGCGTCGCGGTTGTGTGCATTTTGCCGTTTATCTCCATCTTCAAAAATACATTCCCCGCGGGGACAGGTGAGGGCTATTCGGCGCCGCTCGCGCTGGAGCCGCTGGACGTGATGATGAGCATTATGCCCTGTCTCGGCGTCCTTGTTGCCATCATGAGCGCGGGGCGCTTCCGGCCGCAGATGTTCATCGCCCTGCTGCTGATGGCATGGCCGGCCATGTTCCTTGGCCAGAAGCTGCTGATTGAGCGTTATGTCGTCGACCGCACCGACTGGCAGGAGCGGCAGGATGCGCGTTATATGCTGATGCTGCGCGCGGGGCTGGAGGATTGCGCCCTCTACCTTGGCGACCTGCAGCTCTGCAATGATTCCGAAGGCGCGCCGGATATGAAGGCCGCCCGCATCATCACCTCCGCCCTCTGGATGATGAACCCGGATGCCGTGCTGCAGGACCTGCGCGATAACCGCGATATGCTGGTGGAAAGCGCGGCGGTGCGGGGCGTCTGGTTTTCTCCGCAGGAACAGTATAAAAAATATACCGAAAAAGTCACAGATGCCCGCGACCAGTATGCCAAGGACCTGACGCAGAAATTCTATTCAAAATATTACGGGCCCTATAAACGCGCCTCTGATATGTACCAGAACGCGCTCGACCCCGTCGTTATCGGGCGGGAGGCGGACAAAGCCGTCGCCGAAATCGACGCGCAGATGGAAGCAGGCTGGCAGAAATACCTGTCCGGCGTTCATGACTTTAAACAGCAGGTATCTGTCATGGTGGGGCAGGCGATACGGCAGACCATGAACTATGCGGGGCAAATCAATGACCTCTGCAACAAGCGCGGCGACTGCCCGGATGTCGACAGCGGCGATGGGCTGCAAAGGGCACAGGCGAAAGCGGTCAGGGAATTCACGATCCATTCCGGCTACCCGCCCGACATTACCGACAAGGCCGAGTTCTTAAGCTACCCCAAAACCCGCAAGATGGTGCGGGAGCAGGTGCAGCAGACACTGCGGTATAAATTTGACCTGAAAGACTTTACGCTGCCGGACGACTGGGTTTATGACCCGAAGACTTTCAAGGAAACGATCAGCACGCTCGTCGCGGCGCAGGCGCGCGGCAAGTGGAAAGAAAAGTTCGGCGACAAGCTGCCGCCGGGGCTTGATGAAAACGGATTTATGAATGCCCTCGGCATCGACCCGACGCTGCCGCCGGTCGAAAAAATGCTGATGACGCAAGATATGTTCTTTAAAAAATACGTGCTGCCCGGCAACCAGCGCATGATCGACATGATGCTGGCGGAGCTGTCCTCCGACCGCAAGAAGCACAAGGATGATGCGGTCGAGATGGAGGAGGGGAAGGACTACGTGAAGGCCCTTTACATTCCCACTATTTCACTCGTCGTGTCGCTTGGCGTTGTAATGATGACGCTGTTCCGCGGCTTGATGCTGCTGCCGGAGGCGCTGATCCGTTCCGGCAAGGTGAAAGTTGACGCCTCGCCCAAAGCCATTCGCGCAGGGCTTGCGGGTGCGTTCCTTTCTGTCCTTATGCTAATGCCGCTGGCGGCGCCAAACCCCTATGCTGCGGGCACAACATATCACCGCTACCTGCAGGCAGCGCGGGAGAACCATATGTTCGTGGCATCGCTGCTGAACTGGGCGGTACAGGTGCAGCCGGTTATTTATCGCGCGGGTAACGGCCTGCGCGCCGCATTTCAAAAATAATCTTTAGCCGAGTTTTTCGCAGCCGCCCTTGATCAGGCTGTCCGGCTTGCGGCGGATGATATCGCCGGGCTTTACTTTCAAAGTTGCGCCTTCATCCAGCGAAATCTGCTCGATCTGGCGTACTTTCAATTCCACCGTCTCACCGATGTCGAGAACGGCGGCCGTGATGCGCTGCTCACCAATCGCGTCGGGCTTGCCGCGCTTCTTCGTCGGCGGCGCCCAGACAGGTTCTGTCCAGCGGATGATATCGTCCGGTGTGGGAGAAGTGCAGGGCTTCCAGTCTTGGTTGTCGTTCATCAATATTTCTTTCTAAAGCGCGATGCACAGTATTGTGACCACGGCGAGGGTAGCGGCGGTACCGGCCACCATAGGCCGCGAGAATTCTGCGCCGCCCGTAAAAACCTGCCAGAAGCCCGAGATAACTGCGCCCAGCGAGGCAGCGGCCCCACAGATAAAGCGTGGGTTTATGCAAGGATCCGGTGTTGCCGCGCTGCCGGTTTGGGTTTCATTCGGCAGATACGACAGCAGTACAAGGAAAGTGCCGAAGGCAATCACGGCCCCTGCAAGGCTGCGCAGGAAGGGCCACAAGTAAGGTTTAAGGCTTCCGGCGTTTTGCAAGGTGATGGCTTAAAACGGGTTGGCTTTTTTGAGGAAGCGCAGGACAGGGTTTTTGGTGGCGGCAATGTCTTTCTGGCGCACATAGTCCCAAACGCCGCCCGTGAATGTTTCCTGCCCGGGTTTCGTCACAATCATGATGCCGCTGTTTTCAGGGCGGCATTTCAGTTCGTCGAGGTAGATAACGGCGGTGCCGTTTTCGGCAGTGCCGCGGTTATAGATGCGCATGCCCAGCACCGCATTATCCTGAACAGGTGTGAAGCCTTCCGCCGCGAGAAAGCCTTCCGCCTTCGCCAGCTCTTTTTGCGAATAAAGCGGGCCGTTGGAAAGGCGCTTGAAAGCGCCATTGGCTTTATTGGAGAGCGACATCGGGAAAACCTTTTTAAAATTAAAGCGTATGGCCCATTTCCAGGTACTTCTGGCGGCGGCGGGTCTTGATGGTTTTACCGTCGAGTTTGGAAAGCTCCGTCAGCGCGGCTTCCACGTAATCACCCACGACATCAATGGTGCGGTCAGCTTCGCGGTGCGCGCCGCCCATGGGTTCTTCGATGATGGTGTCGATGATGCCGAGCTGCTTGAGGTCCTGCGCCGTCAGCTTCAGGGCGCGCGCGGCGTCCTTCGCGAATTCGGCCGAGCGCCAGAGGATAGAGGCGCAGCCTTCCGGCGAAATGACGGAGTAAATCGAATGCTCCAGCATCATCACGCGGTCAGCGGTCGCAATGGCAATCGCGCCGCCGGAGCCGCCTTCGCCGATGATAACGGAAACGACCGGCACTTCCGCGCGCAGGCAGCTTTCGATAGATTTCGCAATGGCTTCCGACTGGCCGCGTTCTTCGGCTTCAATGCCGGGGAAGGCGCCGGCGGTATCAACTAGCGTCACAATCGGCAGGCCGAACTGCGTTGCCATGGCCATCAGGCGCTGCGCCTTGCGGTAGCCTTCGGGCTTCGACATGCCGAAGTTGTGGTGGATGCGCGTTGCGGTATCGGCACCCTTTTCCTGACCCATCACCACGACCGACTGGCCGCGGAAACGGCCGAGGCCGCCGAGCAGCGCCGCATCTTCACCAAACAAGCGGTCGCCGGCGAGGGGCGTAAAGTCCTGAATGAGGCGTTTGGTGTAATCAAGGAAGTGCGGGCGTGCGGGATGGCGCGCGACCTGAACCTTTTGGTCGGCGGTCAGTTTTGAATAGGTCTGCGCCAGAATGCGCTCGGCCTTTTCCTGGATACGGGCGATCTCTTCCTTCAGGTTGACGCCGCTGCCGGTGTCCATGTTCTGGAGGTCCAGAATTTTGGCTTCCAGTTCAACGACGGGTTTTTCGAATTCAAGATGGTACATCGATTGCCTTCCATAAATCGTCCGGTCACGGGCGAAACACGTTTATATTGGATATGGCGTGGATTTGCAAAGGTCGGCTAGTGGAGAGATAGGAATGGCCGTCTAAGATTTTCAGAAAAATCAGTTAAAACAATTCATTAGATGCATAAATTTGACAGAATCCGGCCTCGGGCGTAATGTGTTCGATAAGCTGGGTGCAAATACCTTCGGGGCTGGCGGTTTAAAGGTTTCTCGCCTGTCTTCCACGCACTATCAGCAAAACAATCAAGGTTTACAAAGACGCTGCATTTTGCGGCGGGCCTTTGGCGAAATTGCGCAGGGAGATTTACATGGTTGCAGAATTTGAACTGGTCGCGGGCGCGGGCAAGGATCATTATTCTATCGTCATCGGCGTACGTGACACCAAGGAACTGGCCGATGCCTGCAAGTTACTCGACCAGAACATCCAAGGCCCCGAGGCCCTCATCAAAGGCCTTTTGAAAGCCGCCCCCGGCAGCATCATCTCTGTCGACCGCTACAAGGACGGCAAGCTGAACGACGGCCCCGCCGGAGAGCCTGCCCAGCAGCGCTACTATGCCGACGGCGCACTCTTGCGCGAAAGCCGCTTCGTGCAGGGCCTCCTGTCCGACAACATGACCTATGGCTATGCAGATAATGAATATTACCCGAACGGCCAGCTAAAGCAGCAGACCCGCGCCAATCTTGGCAGGATGCAGGACGGCTCCGGCGGCGACCCCGCGCTGAAAGTCTATGCCGAAGACGGCAAGCTGAAAATGGTGCAGCGATGCCAGCACGGCAAGCTCCAGAACAGCCCCGCCGGCGACCCGGCGGTTGAAATATTCAACACGGACGGCACCCTTGAAACGGCCTTCAACGCCAAGGCGGGCAAGGTCGTTCGCGAATTAACGCCGGCGCAGCTGACCGAGCTTCAGGAGACACGCGAAAGCCTTGCCGTTATCCGCCTGACCGCGCCGCAGCTGAAGCTGAAACCGAAATCCGCCGCGTAACGCGCGAGTAATAGGCCGTGAAGCGTCCATTTATAAACACCATCCTCAACGCCGTGCTGGCACCGAAGGAAAGCGCGCATCAGTTTGATACGACGCGTCGCATTCGCGCCTTTTTCACCGCCGTGGAAAACGGAGATGCGGCGCATGTAAATAAATTCCTTAAAGAGGGTGTCGACACCGATGGCTATGAAAACCGTAACTTCGGTAGCCATGGAACGAAACAATGGCTCTTAAGCGGCCTGTTTGCTGCACTCGAAAACGGGCGACCGGCGGTGGTCGAGCTGCTGGTGACGCGGTTTCTGGAAGATACAATCCGTCAGCTAAAGCAGTGCGAACCGAAAATGCAAAATTTTCTTTTCTCGCAAATAGATCAACTGGCGGCATTGATGTCGAATAATGCGCGTATACGGACGATGACGGTGAATAACAATATCTTGGCGGAAAGTATTTTATTGGCGGCGCATAAGCCTGCGAAGCCACCAAAAGACTGTAGCGACTGGCGTCGCGGCATAAATGGCAAGCGGACAGCCAGCCAGCTCGCGTCGGATTTTAACGAGGTCGCCATTGTGCTGGAAACGGTCTGTGAAAAGAAAATCCGCGATGCTGCATCGGAGCTGATCATGCAGCACGAGGAGCGTGTTGCCGCGGAGCGACGGAAGATGGAGAAGGAACGTGCCGCCGCCGCAGAAAAGGCAAAAATTTCCGAGCTTGCGAAAAGTCCTCAAGAAGCGATCCGCATCAAGCGTAGCCTTCGCCCGCTGAAAACTGTCAAATTCAAGTCAGCATCGTGACCGCTGAGAAAATACAAACCGGCAGGGAAGAAAGCCATCGTAGCCAGGGGAAGATCGACTTTAATGCCTTGGCAGACCGTCTGGTTGCGACAATGCAGGAGATTGATGAGCACGCGGTAGCATCCCGGCAGCGAATGGCGGAAAGCCGCAAGAAACTAGATGAAGCTAGTGAAAAGTTCATGGCTGCCATCAAGCAAGCCGAAAAGGAAGAGCTAACCGCCTTCCGCTGGGGCGCAACACAGACCGCGCGTGCTATCCGCCCGATGAAAACCGTGCGGTTTAAAAACACACGCTAGGTTTTGACGACCGACGTTCTCGCTACCGCAGTTTAATTCGCAGGGTCGGTGCAGAGGCCGGAGGCATTGTTTTTCCAAACCCGCGACAATCCAGATTTTTGAGGGGCTTCAGCCGGTTCTTCTGCAGCGCGAGGAAGCGCGGGTTATCCCCGTCCAGCGTACAATAGCTCAGCCAGTCGGCCCTCGCCATTTCCGGCATATTGGCAATCAGCAAGGCGCTGTCCTTACGGTAAGCGACGCCTTGCCCCGTCGTCATGATATCAATCACGCGCCCTGTTTCGATATCGACGATCTTGCTTTCCTGGCAGCCCGTGCCGCAACCCCAGATCGCGACGGTATAATGCCCGTTGAAATCCGCGCCCGCCTTCAGCGCATCGCGCAGTAGTGTTTTATATTTGCGTGCAGACCTGTTGCTGGTGAAATCAATATCCTTCGCCACCTTCCGCGGCGCATGCGCCGCCAGATAATCCTCGAACCGCAGCTGATGGTCAAAGACCGTCGTCTCCCCCGCCATAGGTAAAGGCGACCCTGCCATAGTAATCCGCCGGTGCCTCCGCAAAGGTGGGCAGGGTGAGCAGGCAGAAAATAATCGCAAGGAACAGGCGCATGTTCACATCCACAATAAGAAAAAAGGGTAGCCTGTAAAGGCTACCCTTTTTTTCATTTCTCCAAAAAGGAGAAATTATGGCTGTCGTATTACGATTGCCATTGGGCTTTCACATCAGCGGCCGTTTTGGAGAGGTGGACATGCGCGTCGATATGGTCGATCCAGTCGACGGGGATGAAATGGTGCATGCCGCCAGCTGCTTTATCCATCTTCGCAAGCTTGATTTTATCTTTGCCTTCCATGTGGTCGACGATGCCGACATGCTGGCCGTCAGCGGATTTTACTTCCATATGCTCGGTGATTTTATCGGTGTTCATGGTGAAGCTCCTTGGTTGTTGGGTTTGGAATGGGTTGCATTCCACCTAACGGTTAAGGACAGATTCCTGCTCCATTGCTATGGGAAGTTGCCAAATGTCTGAAATTACACTGTTAAAGGTCGCTCAGCACAACTAATAACCCGCCACTTATGATACTGACAAAGTTTAACGCGAGTACCAGCAGAAACATTTCAAGGTCAGGGGGAAAGTCTTCTTTGACGCTTTTGTACAAATGAAGCGCATAACGGATGTTCACAGGCACGCTGATTAAGACAATCCAAGAAAACTCCTGCCGAAAGGCCGCCAGCGCGCCATGCTCCATGAATGAGATTTCGAGAACCGAAAGCAGGCACAGGATGAGGGAGACGACATAAACTGACGTGCGGATTTTCACATGTACTCTAAAATGCCTCAAATATGGCTGAGGCAATAAATAATCAACTCACAAATCATGGCAGCGACATTGAAGCCGATCACCAGCGCAAGCATCATCATCTCCGGCCGGTCATCCCTGTTTAGTTTTATCTGCTGACGAAGCAAGTCAAACGCCCAAGCACTAAATAGGCCGCTGCCTAAGGCCGGTAGTACCAGAAACAGCAAGATTGCCGGGGACCGGAAAGCGGATTCTACTTGGAAATATCCCACGATACCCATGGCAGCCAGAGATAATTGGAACACCGCCAAAACGATAAAGACCGCGCCGGCGGCATACACAGAAGAGTGGATTTTCACATGCTCTCCAATTCTTCAAAGAAAAACGGGAGCCTTTTGCAAGGCTCCCGTTTTTTGTCGTTTGGCTTCGAAAAGCTTACGCCACTTTTGCAGCGAGCGGGTGCTTCTCGGTAGCGGCTTTCGCCTGGTCGCCGACCACTTGGGTGTAGATCTGGGTCGTGGCGATGTCAGCATGGCCGAGCATTTTCTGGACCGAGCGGAGGTCAGCGCCGTGCTTCAGCAGGTGGGTCGCGAAAGCGTGACGCAGAACGTGCGGTGACACGCGCTCCGGATCGATGCCGGCGTTGCGGGACAGCTCTTTCAGGAGCTGCGCGAAGCGCTGGCGGGTGAGGTGGCCGGATTCCGACGTGCGCGACGGGAAGAGCCATTTGCTCTGGCTGTCGGTGCGGTCGGGCATCAGGAACTTGGTGCGGATATCCATATAGCCTTTCATGGCTTTCTGGGCGGGTTCGGACAGGGGAGCCATGCGCTCGCGGCCGCCTTTGCCTTCGACAGTCAGGTAGCGGCTGTCGGGGCCGATGGACGTGAGGGGCAGGCCAACGAGTTCCGAAACGCGGAGACCAGTTGCATAAAGGATCTCGAGGAGGGCCACGAGACGGACGCTTTCCGGGCCGCCTTGTTTCTGCGCGGTGGTGATGAGCACGGTGACTTCATCTTCGCTCAGGATTTTCGGCAGGGTGCGGGTCTGCTTCGGGCTTTCGATGGTGGACGTCGGATCATCCGAGCGTTTGCCTTCGGAAACGAGGAAGCCGTAGAACTGGCGGAGCGCCGAGATGCGGCGAGCGATGGTGCGAACGGCCGTTTTGCCGCCGCCCTTGCTCTTCGCGTTTTCGCGGGCGCCAAGTTCATTCAGGTAAGATTTGAGGTCAGTCGTGTTCGCGCTGTCGATTTCCTTGGTTTGCTTCTTAAGGAAAGAGCAGACATCTGCGAGGTCACGTTCATAAGCATGACGGGTATTGAGTGCCGCACCGCGTTCAGCGATGAGCATATCGAGGAATGCGTCAACAGTCCCGGGAAGGGGAGCTTTGGGCATTCTGGGACGACCTGGACGAGCCATTGTAGTATTCTCCTTTGTAAAGTTTCTTTGTATGACCATAACTTTCCGGTTTTCGCGGTTAAATCAGGGTCATACTCCTCCGTAACAAGTGAACTTTAAGACATAAAGCCGCATCCCAACGGTAATTGCAAGGGGCAATATGTGAAAAATTATTTTTAGTATTACATGAACTTAAGGCCGTAACTGAGCATAACCCTTAAAGTCATGAAAAATACTGGTTTTTTTCACTTTATCCCATGCATATCGCATGCGTCGTCATATCCTGTCACCGACACCCAAAAACCCCCACATTTGAGTGGTTTAAGGTGCTGGCAGACCCGTTTTCCAATACCGAATCGTGCGGGATTTTCCCGGCGATTCGAGCGCTGGCGGATGACCGTTCTCAAACAGATGTTAAAAGGCGCTCCGGGGGCTCAAATTAGAGGTAGTGAGCGGCGTCCAGCGTTTTCTCAACAGGTGTCTGCGATACGGGAACATCCCAGGCCGCCAGAGCCACGAAACCACCTGCGACAGCGACCAGCGCCACAAACATAAGAGCCATAATAAGTCTCGAAATCATTTTGCTCTCTCATATTTATGGACGTTTGGTTTGCACCGTCCTGAAGCATGCCTTGCAACATACCTCGTGCTTCGCGTTCTGGCTACACTTCTCCTCGTGATTTGTGACGTCTTCTCGACTCACTCGGAGGGTATATACCATAAAGCTGATTAGTTATTACATAACGATTGAGTATTAGTCAACCGTATTTTTTCATAAGACCAAGATAGACGATGCGGGCTTGATTTCAAGGCCGCGCAATGCGAATATAACGCATTGTATTTACGGGAAAAAATGGAACGCGCGTCCAAAATTATTGTATTGGTGGGGTTGATGGGATCGGGCAAAAGCCGGGTCGGAATCGAGCTTGCGCGCCTTCTGAAGCTGCCTTTTGTTGACGCCGACAAGGAAATCGAGAAAGCCGCCGGCCTTAAAATCCCCGAGATCTTCGAAAAGTTCGGGGAGGCCAATTTCCGCGCTGGCGAGAAAAAGGTCATGCTGCGGCTACTGGCAGAAGGGGACAAGGTCCTCGCCTCAGGCGGCGGCGCCTTTATCCAGCCGGATATCCGCGCGATGGTGAAAACCCATGCGACGTCCGTATGGTTGAAGGCCAGTCTTGAGACGTTGGTGGAGCGCACTTCGCGCACGGACAATCGCCCGCTGCTGCGCGGCGTCGACCGCAGCGCGAAACTGCAGGAACTCATGGACTTGCGCTATCCGCTTTATGCAGAGGCTGATATTACCGTGGTGACGGATGCACAGACGCCAAAAGAAATGGCGCGGCGCATTATTGAGAAGTTGAACGAGAGGAAAGCCGCAGATGGCTGAAAAGAAAGTCAAAGTCGAAGCGGCCAGCGCCAGCTACGACATCACCATCGGTGCGGGCATTCTGAAAGACGCGGGCGCGCGGCTGAAGCCGCTGCTGCCATCGAAGAAGTGCTGCGTTGTGACGGATGAGCAGGTGGCGAAACTCTACCTTATCGACTTCATGCATGCGCTTGAAGCCGCCGGCTTCACGCCCATGCCGCCCGTCATTCTGCCGGCGGGCGAGGAGACCAAGAATTTCGAGCAGCTGCAGCATATTGTCGAGAAAGCCTTAAGTTACAAGTTAGACCGTAAATCAACCCTTATCGCCCTCGGCGGCGGGGTGATCGGGGATATCACAGGCTTTGCCGCCAGCATCACCATGCGCGGCATTCCCTTCGTGCAGGTGCCGACAACTCTGCTGGCGCAGGTCGACAGCTCCGTCGGCGGCAAGACGGCGATCAACACGAAGCTCGGCAAGAATCTCGTCGGCGCCTTCTACCAGCCGCGCCATGTGCTGATTGATACGGAAACCCTGAAAACCCTGCCGGAGCGCGAGAGCAAGGCAGGCTATGCAGAGATTGTGAAGTACGGGCTTATCAACGACGCCAAGTTTTTTGACTGGCTGGATGCCAACGGCACCGCGGTGCTGGCGGGAGAGCCCGCCGCGCTGACTGAGGCCGTCCGCGCCAGCTGCCAGTCGAAGGCCGATATCGTCGCGGCGGACGAGACGGAGACGAAAGACATCCGCGCGCTGTTGAACCTTGGCCATACCTTCGGCCATGCGCTGGAGGCGATAGGCGGCTATGACGGGCGGTTGCTGCACGGGGAGGCCGTCGGCATCGGCACGCTGCTCGCCTTCCGCTTTTCCGCAATGCTGGAACTCTGCCCCGCGGCGGATGTGGCGCGGGTTGAGGCGCATTTTTCGAAACTCGGCCTTATAACACGCGCGCCCTTCAAGGCGGATGCCGCGACAGTGCTCGAAAAAATGCGCGGCGACAAAAAGGCCGAAGACGGCAAACTGACCCTGATCTTGGCCAGGGGCATCGGTAAGGCGTTCGTCGCGCGGGATGTGGATGCGGGCGTGCTGAAAACCTTCCTCGACGGGCAGTTTCCAGCGTAGGGCTTATACTTTATAATCGGCAGAACTTTACGTTGAAGGATGGGGCAGATGGCGAATTACGGGTTTAACATTGGCGCATTCGTGGCGATGCTGCTGGCATCGGCCTTTTTCGCAGGCGCCGAAACCGCGCTGACCGGCGCCTCCCGCGCCCGCATGGTGGCGCTGGAGGGGGACGGCAACAAGCTGGCGACCCTCGTCCTCGCCCTCCGCGAAAAGAAAGAACAGCTGATTTCGGCGCTGCTGCTTGGCAATTCTTTCATGAACATTTTTGCCTCCTCCCTTGCCACCTCCGTGCTGCTGCAGGTCTTTGGCGAGAAGGGGATTGCGATTGCGACGCTCGGCGTCACCGTCATCGTTTTCGTTTTTGCCGAGGTTATGCCCAAAACCTATGCGCTGATGTATGCGGACCGCATGGCCCTCGTGCTGGCGGTGCCGGTTAAATTCTTCGTCATGATTTTCTCCCCCGTCACCATCACGGTTGGCAAGGTCGTCGGCGTCACCTTCCGCATTTTCGGGCTCGACACCCATGGCCATTCCGAAACCGCGCATGAGGAAGAGCTGCGCGGCGCGATCGAGCTGTTCAAGGGCTCCGATGCGGAGGAACCGGTCGAGCAGGCGAAGGGCGCCATGCTGCGCTCCATCATGGACCTTGCCGATATCACGGTCGAAAAAATTATGGTGCATCGCAAGAACGTCAACATGATCAACCTGGCAACGCCGGTGGAGCAGATCGTGGACGAGGTGCTGCAAAGCACCTACACCCGCATCCCCGTGTGGAAGGACAGCCCCGACAATATCGTCGGCGTCATCCATACCAAGCTGCTGCTGCAGGAACTGCGCAACTGCGGCGGCAATATTTCCAAGGTCAACGTCAACAACGCGATGATGGAGCCGTGGTTTATTCCGGAATCGACGACGCTGCTTGATCAGCTGCAGGCTTTCCGCCGCAGGCGGGAGCATTTCGCCATCATGGTCGATGAATACGGCATTGTCACCGGCATGGTGACGATGGAGGATATTCTGGAAGAGATCGTCGGCCAGATCGACGACGAGCATGACACCGCTGTTTCCGGCGTGCGCCCGCAGGCGGACGGCACCATGATTGTGGATGGCAAGGTCACCATCCGCGACCTTAACCGCGATTTCGACTGGAAGCTGCCGGATGATGATTATTCGACCGTCGCGGGCCTCTTGCTGTTTGAAACCCAGCGCATTCCCGCCGTCGGCCAGACGTTCAATTTCTATGATTTCCGCTTCGAGGTGTTGAAGCGCCAGCGCAACCAGATCACGCTTGTCCGCGTGACGCCGGCGCCGAAAGCCGCGCCGCTGAGTCACGAATACCCGAAGGAAGTACAGGCATGAGCGGCATTGCAGGTTATCTCGGCCACCCGCAGGAGCTTGCCGTCCTCCAGTCCATGGTGCGAAAACTGAACCATCGCGGGCCGGATGCGGAAGGCTTCCACATTGAAGCGCCCGTCTACATGGGCGTCCGCCGCCTTGCCACCATCGACCCCGAAGAAACCTGGCTGCCCTTCTATTCCGAAGACCGCAAATTGGCGATTGTCTTTGCGGGGGAGCTGTATAACCACGCCGAGCAGCGCGGCAGGCTGGCGGATCGCGGCGTCAACTGCACGACGATGACGGATACCGAGGTTGTCCTGCGCCTGTACCAGCTGTTCGGCCCCAATTGCGTCACCCATATGCGCGGCGTCTTTGTGTTTGCCGTGCATGACATGGCGAAAGACCTTGTCTTCATGGCGCGTGACCAGATGGGCGTGCAGCCCTTGTATTATACGACGACGCAAAGCGGCTCCTTTGTCTTCGCCTCCGAAATCAAGTCACTGCTGGAACATCCCGCCGTGCGTATGCTGCCCGATATGACGGGCATCGATGCGTTTTTGTCGCTGCAATACAGCCCCGGTTCGCCCGGCATGTTCAAGGGCATTCACACGCTGCCCCCCGGCCACCGTTTAACATGGAACGCGGGACTGCATGTCATGATCGAGCCCTATTGGCAGTGGGATAGTTTCTCAAACCCCGACCCGGTGCTGAAGACGGACGGTGATTTTCAGGCGCGCTTTGACGAGCTGCTGGAAGAATCCGTTTCGCTCCGCCAGTTTGACGACGTGCCCTATGGCGCGATCGCGGGCGGCGATCTTGAAAGCGCGGCTATCCTCGGCCTGTTGTCGGAACATTCGCGGCGGCCGGTTACCGTGTATTCCGCGCCTTTCGGCACGGCGCGTGACGGCGTTGCTGGCGCGGCCGATATCGCAGGCGCGCTCGGCTGCAACCATCATGAAATTGAATTCCAGCCGGAATATATGGACCGGCTGCCGGAGCTGGTCTGGTCGCTGGACGAGCCGCTGGCGGATATCGATATTTTATTGACGCACCTGACCAGCCGTGCGGCAGGGCAGAACATGAAGGCGGTTTTCTCCGGCACCGGCGCGGATGCGCTGTTTGCCAACTACCCGCTGCATGACGCGCTGCTGGCGGCCAACAAATTGCCGGTGTCGCTCTATACCGTTATGAAGCAATTCAAGGCTGTTATTCCTGTCAGCATGGCCGCAAGGCGCATGGGCGCGACCGGCAACATCGGCGCGCGCACGAAGCAGAAGATCGTCGATTTCGCGGATGCGATGCGCTCTGGCTCCCTCTACCAGCAGCAAATGTGCCTATCCACCGTGTTTGATGCCCGGGATAAGGCGGAGCTGACGCTCGGCGCACTGTCGCAGGCCTCCGGCACCTTTGCCGACCAGACGCGCAAAAACCCCGGCTGGCCGTCGCTGCTCTCATCGCTCGTCCGCACGCAGACGGACCATTTCCTGCCGGATGGCGTGCTGACGCCGTTCAATAAACTTGTGATGTCAAACGGCCTTGCGCCTCGGCTGCCCTTTGCCGACCACAAGATGGCAGAATTCATGTTCGGCGTGCCGGATCATCTCCGCCGCACCACTAGCCGCCGCAAGACGCTGCTGCGCAACTATGTGGAGCGTAAATTCCCCGCGCTTGCTGCGCTGCCCGTACCGCCGCCGCCGGTGCCGGGACAAAAATCGCTGCTGGAAATCTGCCTCAACACCAATCCACTGAAGGAAATGGTGGAAACCTGCTTGTCTGAAACCAGCGTGAAGCGGCGGGGGTTGTTCGACTGGCTGGCGGTGCGCCGCATCATCAGCGGTGCCAAATCCGGCGAGGTGCTGTTTATGCGGCAGGTCTTCTCCCTGCTCGTGCTGGAGCTGTGGTTCCGCATTTTCGTCGATCACGAAAAAGGCTGGATTTCGAAATAGTTCAGGGTTTTTTGATTTAAGGTTTTATATGCCCGGGCATGGTGCCGTATTCCTCGGGCGTCATCGGCCGTGGCGGCGCCATGGCGGCGGCGACGGGTTTGGCGTTGTCGATCACGGTGTTCAGCACATCCGCCACCGCCTGCGCGGGCTGCGATTTGACGACGGCGGCGGCCACGGTATTTTTGCCCGCGGTCGTCGAGCCGATCATGACGCGCTGCGCTTCCGCCATCGCGCCCGTCACCTTGTTTCCCTTCAGGATGATTTTGACGTTGCAGCTGTCTTTGCGCAAAATTTCCGGCCACAGCTTGCTGGCATCCCGGCTGCCTTCGATGACGAAGTCGTTATAGACCAGTTCGTCGCGGTATTTGCGCGTTGCATCCGTCAGCGTAAAGCCGCCGTCTTCGAGCAGCTTGAAGGTCGTATTCGCATCGGCATCGGTGAAGGGGGAGGCGACGGTCGAAACATCCGCCGTGAAACTGCCGCTGAATGGATGGGCGCGGAAACTAGCGTTACAGGCCTTGACGATGCTATGCGTCGGCGTTTCTCTCCCGATAAATATGTCGCCGTCATAGAACAATTCGCCCAATACCACGAGGCAGGCGTAAACCACAAAGAAGCCGACGATAAATTTGCCGAGGGAGCTGCGTTCTTCCGGGGCGGGCATGTGGCGGGCGGCGGCAATCGCGGCTTGAGTTTCCAGCATATGCGGGTCGATCGGATCGGGTGTTTCGGACATGCCGGCGCTCCATGGAAAGGCGACTTCAACGCCAAGGCCAACGCCGTTTCCGGCGTTTTTGCTCCATAGAGATTAAGCGGATGATTTTACTTGCCGAAATTGCCGATAATGCGGGCGACGAGGTCGCGGGCGACTTCCGTCTTACCCATTTCCGGCCATGTCCCATTGCTGATGCTGCCGTCTTTGGCTTTCTGCAGCAGCGTCACAATATTGCTGTCCTGTCCGAAGACCTTGCCGTTGGAGACATCATTCAGCACCAGCCAGTCGCAGCCTTTTTTGGCAAGCTTGGCTTTCGCATTCTCGAGCCCGTCATTCGTTTCCGCCGCAAAGCCGACGACGAGGCCCGGGCGCTGGTTGCTTTGCGACAGCGTCGCCAGAATATCGGGGTTCTGCACCAATCTCACGGTGATGGGGTCTTTGCCCGTCTTCTTGATTTTCTTGTCGGAGGTTTCTTCCGGCCGGAAATCCGCCACCGCCGCCGCGCAAATGGCGATATCGGCGGGCAGGGACTTCAAACAGGCATCCAGCATTTCCTGCGCGGTTTCCACATGCACGGTCTGCACGCGGGCGGGGTCGCGCTCCTTCGTCGGGCCGCTGACCAGCGTGACGGAAGCTCCGGCCTGCGCAAGCGCCGCCGCAATTGCATGCCCCTGCTTGCCGGAGGAGCGGTTGCCGAGAAAACGGACAGGATCAATCGGTTCAAACGTCGGGCCGCTGGTGACGAGGGCTTTAAACCCGCTCAGCGGGCCGCTTTGCAAAAAAAAACCGGCGACAGCCTCCACCATCGCGGGCACTTCCAGCAACCGGCCCTGGCCGTTTTCGCCGCAGGCCATATCGCCGGAGGCGGGCTCCAAAATCGTATGGCCGCGGCGCTTCAGCGTCGCCACATTTTCCTGCACGGCGGCATTCGACCACATCACGGGGTTCATGGCAGGCGCGAACATCACGTGTTTATCGGTCGCCAGCAGCACGGTGGTGGCAAGGTCATCCGCCAGCCCATGCGCCGCCCGCGCCATGATATTGGCGGAAGCGGGGGCGACGAGCACAAGGTCGCAATCCCTTGCAAGGCGGATATGCCCCATTTCCGATTCATCGGTGAGGGAGAAGATTTCCGAATGGACTTTATTTTCCGACAGCGCGGCGACAGACAGCGGCGTCACGAACTGCGCGCCGCCAGATGTCAGGATGCACCGCACATCCGCGCCCGTGTCGCGCAACCGGCGGATAAGGTCGAGGCTTTTATAGGCCGCAATGCCGCCCGAGATAATCAGCAGTATGCGGCGGGAGGACAGGTCGTGCGGCGATTTGGCCATGGATTATTCCCCGCTGCCTTCCGTGCCGGCATCATCGGGATCGCCGCCGGAGGAGCCTTCATCGCCTGAGGAACCATCACTGCCTTCGCTGCCTTCTGTCGCATCCGGCGCGTCGTCTTTATTGTCGTCCGGCGTGGTGACGGGCGGTTTTTTCTGCGGGTTCACCGGCATCGGCGCCACATGCTGGCGGTGCGGCGGCGGGTTACCATCGGGGCAGGCGGCAAATTCACAGTTAGGTCCTTGGCGCGATACCGAGCTGCCATCCGGGCAGAGCTTGGCTTCCATGGTGCAGGCAACCGGCTCCGGCCGCGGCGCGGCCATCATGACCTTGGCGTCGGCGCTCGTGGCGGAAAGCAGCAGCGCGAGGGAAAACAGGGCAGGGGCAGCACGCATGGCATCGGTCCTTTGCAAAAGAAACTGTCCTTTAATTATAGCCTTCTTTGCGCTGCGGTGCAAAAACCCCGCAAAAATCCGAATATGTGAAAGATTTAAGGCGGGGAACCGAATGCCGCGGCAGTCATTGATGGAGGAGCACAATAACGGAGAATGACCCATGACAACGCCCCGCGACCTCGAAGCCAAATTCTGGAAGGCCCTGAAATCCGACCGTACGATGATGCTCGGAATTGACGGCATTGACGACGGCCATTCCCGCCCCATGACCGCGCAGATCGAAGGCGACGCCGGCGGCCCGATCTGGTTCTTCACCAGCACCGACAACGCCTTAGTCAAACGCGTTGGCGAAAATGGCGGTGACGGAGACCGCGCGATTGCCGCTTTTACCTCCAAAGACCACGAAGTCTTCGCCAGCCTGCACGGCGCGCTCAGCGTCGATAAAGACGCCGGCGTCATCGACCGCCTCTGGAACCCCTACGTCGCAGCATGGTTCGAAGGCGGTAAGACCGACCCGAAACTGACCCTGCTGCGCCTCGATGCCGAACAGGCAGAAATCTGGCTGAATGAATCCAGCCTTTTCGCCGGCATCAAAATCCTCCTCGGCTCCGACCCCAAGGAAGATTACAAGGACAAGGTGGCGGAGGTTAGTTTGCGGTAGATTCGGAAATTTTGTCTGGAAGGAATGGTGGGCGCGGTAGGGATTGAACCTACGACCCCACCCGTGTGAAGGGTGTGCTCTCCCGCTGAGCTACGCGCCCGCATAAAGGAAAATGGTGCCCGGAGCCGGAGTCGAACCAGCGACACGATGCTCTTCAGGCATCTGCTCTACCAACTGAGCTATCCGGGCACGTTTTGCTTACGCAGCAGGCAATCTTATAATCCAGAATCTAAGCTTATGTCTATATCTTTTTAAGCCATTGCAATAACTTGGCTTTTACCACCTGCAAATGTCTTGTTTGACGCGGTGCAACGGCCTATCTTATAATATATACAGGCCCGATCCGGTAGGACGGGCACGACCACGGCACTATCCTTGAACCTTTAGGGCTTGATCATGAGACAAGTACCCAAATACCTGATCATCGGCAACGGCCGCGTCGCGCGGCACTTCTGCCATTATTTTTCCCTCCTCAAGATCAAGCAATACAGCCAGTGGGACCGCTCGCAGCCGTTGTCGCGCCTGCACGAGCTGACGACGGATGCGACGCATATTCTGCTCCTCATCAAAGATTCCGCCATCGAGCCGTTTATCGACGAGCACCTGACGGATATCGCGCCCTGCGCCCACATCCGCACCTTCAACACCGCCCTTTCGCAATTGAACAAGGACAAGAACCACGCCGCCCTCAACAACATGGGCGCGGCGCTGAAATCTTTTGTCGAGGCGCATACGCTGCATGCCGCCGCGCGCCGCCACATGGTGCAGCTGCATAAAATGCTGGATGCCGTGCAGGAATATATCGGCGTGCCGGAAAGCGCGGCGCAGCTGGATAACGCCATCCGCAAACTCTCCGAAGGCATTACGGCCTTGAAGGTATCGCTGCCCGCCGCGACCAAGGTGCATTTCTCCGGCAGCCTTGTCACCAAGAAGGCCTATGGCGCGCATCCGCTCATGACCTTCGGGCCGGATCTCTACAGCTTGGAAAAATACCTCGCCATTCCCTTTGTGATTGACGCGAAGGCGCCGCCCTTCCGCGACCTGCTGCCCAACCTGCATAACCCCAACGTGCGACTGAATGCGCAGCAAAAAGCGAAATACCACGCGACCTGCGTGCTCGCCGGCAATTTCACCGCGCTGCTGTGGCAGAAGTTTTTTGAAACGCTGACGAAGGAATTCGAATTCCCCGCGCATTTCGGCGACATGTATTTGAAGCAGCAGATGGAAAACCTGCTGAAGGATTACAAGACCGCGCTGACGGGCCCGCTGGCCCGCGGCGACATGGACACTGTCAATGCCAACCTGAAGGCGCTGCAGGGCGACCCGTACCAGGGCGTCTATTTGAGTTTTGTGAAAGCGTATCTGGCCAAAACCGACAAGAAATCAGCAAAGGCAAAGGACAAAACGTCATGATGAACATTTTCGACTTCGCGAAGAAGAAGGCGTCCAGCGATAAAATTTCCATGGTCACCTGTTACGACTATACCTCGGCGCTGCTGGTGAATAAAACCAATGTCGACTGCCTCTTGGTGGGTGACAGCCTTGCCATGACCATGCACGGTTTCCCGAGCACAGTGCAGGCGACGGTGGAGCTGATGGCGCATCACACTGCCGCCGTCGTGCGCGGCGCGAAGGATAAATTTATCGTCGGCGACCTGCCGTTCATGTCCTACCGCAAAAGTTTGAGCGATAACGTCAATGCCGTCATGTCTATCATGCAGGCGGGTGCGCATGCGGTGAAACTGGAAGGCGCTTCCGGCAATACAGGGTTTATCCAGCATCTGGCGGATTCCGGCGTGCCGGTCATGGGACACATCGGCCTCACGCCGCAGTTCGTGAATATCCTCGGCGGCTACCATGTGCAGGGCAAGACGGATGACAGCGCAAAACGCCTGCTGGAAGAAGCCTATGCCCTGCAGGAGGCCGGCTGCTTCGCCCTTGTGCTGGAATGCGTGCCGACGGAGCTTGCTGCGACTATCACCAAAGAATTGAAAATCGCCACCATCGGCATCGGCGCGGGGCCGCAGACGGACGGGCAGGTGCTGGTCTTCCAGGACCTCCTCGGCCTCAACACCGAATTCAAGCCGAAGTTCGTGAAACAATACCTGAACGGCGCGGAGCTCGTCACCGATGCGATCGACAGCTACGTCGCCGAAGTCAAAAAAGGAGTCTTCCCCGATGCCGACCATAGTTTCGGATCCAAAAAGCTGGCAAAAACAGCGTAAGGCGCTGAAGGGCACACTCGGCTTTTTGCCCACCATGGGCAACTTGCACGAAGGGCACATCAGCCTCTGCCGTCAGGCGAAGGCGGAGAATGACCATGTGCTCGTCAGCATCTTCGTGAATCCGACGCAATTCAACCAGCGCGCCGACTTTGAAAAGTACGCCCGCACCTTTGAAGCCGATTGCAAGCTGCTGGAAGCCGCCGGCGTTGATTACGTTTTCAACCCCGATGAAAAAGCCATGTACCCCGACAGCTATGAAGTGCAGGTGTCGGAATCCAATATCTCGAAAGTGCTGGAGGGCGAATTCCGCCCCGGGCATTTTGAAGGCATGCTCACTGTCGTTTTAAAGCTGTTGAATATTGCGGGTGCCGACAAAGCCTATTTTGGCGAGAAGGATTTCCAGCAGCTTACCCTCGTGCGAAAAATGACGGAGGCGTTGTTTGTGCCGACGGAAATCATCGCGGGGCATACCATCCGCGCCGAAAGCGGCTTGGCGTTAAGCTCCCGCAACGCGCGTCTCTCGCCGGAACAGCAGGCGAAAGCGGTGGAAATCTCCCGCCTGCTCAAAAGCGGCTATTCCGATGATGAAATCATGAAAAAGCTCAGCGAAGCCGGCTTTAAACCCGAATATGTCGCCAGCAAATGGGGCCGCCGCCTTGCCGCCGCCTGGCTGGGCGACGTGCGGCTTATTGACAACGTACCGCTTTCTGAGGTTAAAAAGGAGAGGGCAGCCTGAAGGAGTACCGCGGAAATGCTATTATGTCTCGACGTCGGCAACACGCACATCGTTGGTGCGCTGTTTGACAAGAAGAAACTGGCCTTGCGCTTCCGCTATGCGACGCACCAGATCGGCACGGCCGACCAGTTCGGGCTTTTCCTGCGCGGCATCCTCGAGACCAACCAGATCGATTTCAACAAGGTGACGGTGACGGCGCTTTGCTCCGTCGTGCCCAGCTGCAATTTCACCATCCGCCACGCCTTCACCCAGTACTTCCCGAAAGCGGAAGTTTTTGTGCTGCAGGCGGGCGTGAAGACCGGCATCAACATCAAGTACAAGAACCCGTCGGAAGTTGGGGCGGACCTTATCGCGGGCGCGATTGGCGCGGTGGATGCCTTCCCCGGCAAGAACTGCATCATCGCCGACCTTGGCACCGCGACGACGCTGATTGCGGTTACCAAGAAAGCCGACTTCCTCGGAGGCATTATCATGCCGGGTATGCGCCTCTCCATGGAGGCGCTCAAATCCAACACCGCAAAACTGATGGAAGTCGATATCGAGGCGCCGGATACCTACCTTGGCCAGTCGACGCGCGAGTGCATTCAGCGCGGCCTTTACTTTGGCCACCTCGGCGGCATGCGTGAGATTATCGCGGGCTACCGGAAAGAGCTGTTCAAGGGCGAGGATGTAGTCGTCATCGGCACGGGCGGTTTCTCCCAGCTGTTCCGCGACACCAAGATATTCGACGTGATTTTGCCGGATATCGTCTCCCAAGGCATCCGCATTGCTTACGAAAACTCCAAAGCGGCTGCCGCCAAGATCGCGTAATAGTCTTTCAAAAAAAGTCGCGCACACGCCGGTAACTATCGGGATTTCGCCGCATTATTCCCTACCAAAAATAGCGGCATGCCCTATCATGTGAGATAGCCCTGCGACCGCAGGCGCCTGCCAATTCAACATTCCGCCGGAGAAGACCTGATGAAACGCCTTTTGCTTGCCGCTGCCGCCCTCGCTTTCCTGCTGCCCGCCCGCGCTGAAGCTGCCGATACCTACAAGCTCGACCCCAACCACACGAATATTTTGTTCCATGCGAACCACTTCGGCTTCTCCAATCCGTCGGGCCACTTCGGTATCACGCAAGGCACGCTTGTGATTGATGAAAAAGACCAGTCCAAAAGCAAGCTTGATGTCGTCGTCGACGTCAATAGCCTGCTGACCGGCGTTGCAAAACTGGACGAGCACTTGAAGTCCGACGCCTTCCTCGACGCCGCGAAATTTCCGACCGCCGAATTCAAATCAACCAAAGTTGAAGCCAAGGGCGACACCGCAACCATCACCGGCGACTTCACGCTGCATGGCGTTACCAAGCCCGTCACGCTCGATGTGAAGCTGAACAAAAAAGGCGAGCACCCGATGACGCATAAAGACGCCGTCGGCTTCACCGCTTCGACCGTGCTGAAGCGCTCCGACTTCGGTATCAACGCTTACGTGCCGAACGTGTCTGACGACATCAAACTGGATATCGAGACCGAAGGTCAAAAAGACTAATTTTCTAAAGATTGAAAAAGGGGATTTCCGCGACGGAAATCCCCTTTTTTTATTTCAGCTTTTCGGCCAGCCAGCCGCTGCGGCGCTTGCGCGTAATTTCGATGATGCCGAGGCGCGTAAATCCATGCACCTGCGCTGACGCCGCGTCATTCTTCAATTCCTGCTCGATCGCGGTGATCAGCTGGAAACGCTCCGTCTTCAAATTCATGCCGATAAAATCGACAAGGATGGCGCCAGAAATGTTGCGAAGGCGTATCTGCCGCGCCACTTCTTCCGCCGCTTCCACATTCACGCTGACCGCGCCATCTCCGCTGCCCTGATTGACGTCGATGACGAGGAAGGCCGAAGTCGGCTCGAGAATGATGGACCCGCCGCCCGGCAGATGGATCATGTCATTATTGAGGTCTTCCAGCTCCCCAAACACATCGTGAATCTCGAACAGCCGCTGGCCGATTTTTTCCGGCTTGAAGAGGCGCAGGCGTTTCGAGGTCGCAAGCGACGGCTCGAACTTTTCGCACCAGGCAATAAACTGGTCGAGCAGGATTTTATTGGCGACATAGATATGGTCGAAATGCGCCGTGCCGTAGTCGCCAAGTACGCGGTACACAGCATTCGGCGCGCCCTTCAAAAGGCGCGGGCGGCTTTCACCGGTATCGCGGCTGTCCTTAATAATCTGCCATTCATCCAGCAGGCGCTTTGATTCCGCAAGAATTGTATTCGCATCCGCCGACGCCGCACCGGGCTGCACAATCCAGCCGCCTTTGCCTTTCAGCTTGGCGGTGAGGGCAAGCGTATCATCGTTATCAATCATGCGCGAGATAGTGACGCGGTTGAGGACAGGGGAGTAGAGCAGGTGCTGCCCCATGACGTAGATTTTCATGGTGAGGCGCGGCAGTTTCGCGTTTTCGGAACTGCCGGCCTTCTTTCCTTCCGACTTCACCTGCACCATCACCATCTGCCCGGGTTTGAGCAAATCGGCAATGCCAGTGCGGCGGGTGGACTCGTCCTCGCCCATAAAATGGACGTGCTTGGCGGGCAATATCCCCTGCAAGCCGTTGCCAAGGTCGATGATGGCAGCGTCCAGCTTTTTGTCGACCTTCACTACCTTGCCGTTGTAGAGCGAGGCCCAGCCGGCGGTCATATCGAGCGGGTCGACGTAGAGGTCAACCAATTTTGCTTTATGCAGCACGGCGGCATGCAGGCGGCCGTCAATCTCGTCGATGAAAAGCTCGTAACCCGTGCTCATAAACCGGCCTCCCGCAGCATGTTCAGCGTCTCGAACAGCGGCAGCCCCACAATGTTGCTATAGGAGCCGCTGATGAAGGGGATCAGCGCCGCGGCCTTGCCTTGTATCGCATAGCCGCCGGCTTTGCCCTGCCACTCCATGGAATCCAGATAGGCCGCAATCTCGGGTTCTGACAGGCGCTTGAAGCGCACGACGGACATCACGACGCGGGTTTTCTGCTTCCCGTCGCGGCCGACGACGGACACCGCCGTCATCACGCGGTGGCGGCGGCCGGACATGAGCTCGAGGCAGGCACGCGCTTCTTCGGTCTTTTCGGTCTTCAGCAGAATGCGGCGGCCGACGCCGACGACGGTATCGGCAGCAAGGATGATTTTGCCGGGGTGCAGCCCCGCGACCTTCAAAGCCTTTTCACTGGCGATGCGGGCGGCGTAAATTTCGGGTTGTTCGGTTTTGCGCGGCGTCTCATCGATATCGGCCGGCACGACAGCGGCAGGCACGATGCCGGATTGCTTCAGCAATTCCAGCCGGCGCGGCGATGCGGAAGCGAGGATGAGCGTCATCGTTTCTCTCTCCCAGTATTTTGCCGGTATGAAGATGCCGTTTATTTGTGGCGGAAGGTGATACGGCCTTTGGTCAGGTCGTAGGGCGTCATTTCAACGGTGACGCGGTCGCCTTCAAGAATGCGGATCTTGTTTTTACGCATCTTGCCCGAGCTGTGGGCGAGGATGACGTGGTTATTATCGAGCTTGACGCGGAACATGGCGTTCGGCAGCAGTTCTGCAACGACGCCTTCAAAGCTCATCAGGTCTTCTTTTTCGGACATTATTCCTCAGATTATGTTAGTTGTGCCCCGCATATGTAACACATACAAAAGCGTAAATAAACGCCTTGCGGTCAATTTGTCCAAAATTACATGGTTTTCAAGGGTTTCGATGAGCTTTTCGGCCCCTTCGTCGTGAATCGACCGCCGGCCATGGTCAATCGCCTCGAGTCTATGGATTTCCCCGGCCCGCGCCGTTTTATAGAAATTGTCGCAAACGATGGTGTAGTCGCGGATGATGCTTTTAAAGCCCGACAGCGGCAACGGCATTTCCGTGCCATGGCCGGTTTTGTCGCAGGTCACCGCAATCACCATGCGCTCGCCCTGCAGGGTGAGCAGCAGGCGATAGGGGCCTTCCGCTTCCGCGGGTTCTTTAAGGCGGAAGCTGTTCGATTCCAGCAGGTCCGAAATGGCGCGGTGCCGTTCAATCTCCAGCTCCGTCGAGCGGGTGCCGATGCTTTCGGAATCAAGCTTGATGGCGGCGATACGGTGCGGGGCGGGCGGATTTTCCGTCACGCCGCTTCCTCTTTCAGCCGCTCCAGCTTGGCGCCCACGCCCTCCAGCTTGCCGACCAGGTCTTCATAGCCGCGGTCGAGGTGGTAGATGCGGTGGACGGTGGTGGAGCCTTCAGCCACAAGACCCGCGAGGATGAGCGAGACAGAGGCCCGAAGGTCCGTCGCCATCACTTGCGCACCTTTCAGTTTCTGCACGCCGCGCACAAGGGCGGAGGAGCCGTGGACGGTAATATCCGCGCCCATGCGCGCCAGTTCCGGCACGTGCATGAAGCGGTTTTCAAAAATCGTTTCGGTGATCATGCCGGCGCCATCGGCCACCGTCATCATCGACATCATCTGCGCCTGCAGGTCGGTCGGGAAGCCTGGGTAGGGCTCCGTCATAATGTCAACGCCGTGCAGCCGCTGGCGAAGGCGGTTGACATGCACGTTATGCCCGTCGCCCGACAATTCTACGCCCGCTTTCAGCATGGGGTCGATGAGGTATTGCAGGTGGTTGATATCGGCATTTTTCAGCGTGACCTTGCCGCCCGTCATGGCTGCCGCGACAGCAAAGGTGCCGGCTTCAATGCGGTCGGCGACGACGGTATGCGTCGTGCCGCGCAAATAGGGCTTGCCGTGAATGGTGATGCGGTCAGTGCCAAGGCCTTCAATCTCCGCGCCCATTTTAATCAGCAGCTCGCCAAGGTCGACAATTTCCGGCTCGCGCGCGGCGTTGGTGAGTACGGTGGTGCCTTTGGCAAGGGCGGCCGCCATCATCACGTTCTCCGTCGCGCCGACGGAAACTTTGGTGAAGTGGATGGGCGCGCCGGTGAGGCCGTTCGGCGCCTTCGCCTGAATGTAGCCTTCTGTCAGCAGAATTTCCGCGCCAAGGCGTTTCAGGCCTTCAATGTGCAGGTCGACGGGGCGCGTACCAATAGCACAGCCACCGGGCAGCGATACTTTCGCAATGCCCATGCGCGCAACAAGCGGGCCGAGGACGAGAATGGAGGCGCGCATTTTGCGCACGAGTTCGTAAGAGGCTTCCGTGCTGCTGATCGTGCCGCCGTCCAGCAGCAGCTGTTTCGATTTGGAATCGTATTTGGTTTTAACGCCCAGCTCTTCCAGCACTTCGTTCAGCGACAGCACGTCCTTCAGGTCGGGCACGCGGTTCAGCGTCAAGGGCTGGTCGGTGAGAATGGCGGCGCACATCAGGGGCAGGGCCGCGTTTTTCGCGCCGCTGATTTCAATAGTGCCGTTCAGCTCGCCGCCGCCGTAAATACGAATTTTATCCATGGAATGTGCTTGCCCTTTTTCGCGTTCAATCTTCACCTTTTTTTCCCATAGGCAGGGGATGAAACACAAGCAATCTCCTGTGATATTGTTTTGCCATATAGTTTGCAAAAGCCTGCAAATGAAAAAAAAGCCATCCCGGTGGCAACCGGGATGGCGGAGATATTGGAGAGGCTCAAGTATAGTCCGTAGAAATCATCAGTCTAAAATTCGTCGGCTACGGGAGTAGATGCTCAGTCACGGCCCGTAGCCAAGACTCCAGAATCACCGAAGTGGCCACATCTGTCAAATGATTATGGATATTTACTTGAAATCGCTGAATTTAATCCCGGAGGGTTTTACGCGGGACAATGAGAGAATCGGGAAAACGACGCTTTATCGTACCTTCGGCACTGTGTAACGGCAGGCATCCGCCGGCATCGGCTGCCAGGGGAAGGTCTGCGCCAGACGGTTGAGGACAATGCCCTGACCCTCGGCGGAGAAGGGCAGCGCGCCGTGTCCCGGCTGCACTTCGATATTTTCGGCCATGGCGGAAGGCGTGATCTTCGCCAGCTCGCCCTTCACGATCCAGTCGTGGTTGGAATAGAGTGCCGTCGTCGGCACGGGCAGCGCATCCGCCGCATGGCCGGTGGCTGTGTAGAATTTGTGGATCTGCTCGAGGCGGTCATCCTGCCAGTTGATGGGGGAGCTTAAGGTGATGACATCGCGCACCATCTCGGGGTGCGCCCGCGCCACTTCCCGCGCATAGACGCCGCCGAGGCTGTAGCCGACAAGGCTGACCTTTTGGTTGCCATTTTCGGCGTAGATTTTTTTCAGCTGCGCTTCCAGCTTCGCGGCCTTGGTGGCATCGGGCCCAAGGTTATAGCCGACTTCCCAGCCATACACTTTATAACCTTCCGCGCGGATGCGGTCCGCAAGGGGCTGCATGTATTTATCGTCTGTCGTCAGCGCAGGCACGACCAGCACCGGGTGCCCGTCGCCCTTCGGCGCGGTGCAATGCACGCCCGGCGGTGCCTGAATTTCCCGCTGGAATTCGATGGCGCCGATGCCTGTGCCGAGGCCGATAATCCCGGCACCTGCAACGGCGGCAATCGCGAAAGCTTTTTTGAGGCCTTTTTTCATGACGCCAGCGCTTCCGTCTTCGCCGCCATCATCTGCTCTTCCGTGAACAGCGGGATGATATTGGCGAACTGGTGGAGAGAGGAGAAATGCACGGCGGCTGATGTGCGGTGCCCGCCGCCCTTGACGCCCTGATGCGCGCAAAGGTATTGCGCGATGATGCTGGCATCCGGCTCGCCATCCGAGCGGATGCTCATGGTGACAGAGCCATTGCCCTGCACATACCAGGCGAAGGCCATGCCAAGGCCGGTCTTTTCGCCCTGTTCGCGTAAGTAGTCGGAAATCTGGCGGCCGAAGTTCTGCACGTCGGCGTTGATGGTGGGCACCCAGATCACGCCGGCATCGCCGAGCGTCATGTCGCGCGTTGCGATGCGCGTGTACATGATGTTGTCGGTCAGCTTGTTGATACGGTTTTTCTGGTCGGACAAAATATTACGGCCGGCGGTGCGCATGTCTTTTAACGTCAGGGATGACAGCATCCAGAAACTGTTGAAGGCCTCGCCGACGGTCGCGATACTTTTGGAATCAATCAAGGCTGCAGCTTCAAGGTCCGCCTCGTCTTTCAGGTCGCGCGACAAATCCATTTTTTCGATCATGGAAAGGAAGACCGGCGGCTCGGCACCCGGCATCAGCGTGCCCCAGACAATCGCGCTGGCGGCGGGGGCGACGGGGTCGATAAACAGGTTGAAATCGGGCGCGTTCGCAGGTGCCTTGTAATCCTTCAGCAGCTCGAAGGCGGATTTATGATGGTCGATGACGCGGACGAGGGCGGGGCGGGGTTTTTTGGGGCCCAGCAGCTCGTCGAGGAAATCCCTCGTCGGCGCGACGTCGACAAAATACACCTCCGCCCCGTCGCTCAGCTCCGCGCGGATATTGCACTCGGCATCGGGGATGTTGTGGTGGCCGTAGGGGATGTAGGAAATGTGGATGTTATCGTCGAGCCCGTGCTTCAGGTCGAACGCCCAGGCCGAGGCAAGGCCGTCGATGCAGCTGGCGTGGTAGACGACGATGAGATGTTTTTTATAGTGGGATTCCAAGGCTGCACCATTATGTAATCTGGCAAAGGTTAATGGCTGCGGCATATAATGTCAACCGGCTGCCGCGGCTGTTGACAAAAAATATGACAAAACTATTATCTGACAATTAAACCCGTCCCATTGCCGCAGGTTCTTATGTTTGGTTACAGCCAGAAAGAAAAAGATGCTGCCCTCCGCCATGCTTTCAACGAAAGCTCGGCGGAGCAGGTCATTCATGCGCTGAAGAAGGGGGCCAACCCCGATGTGGCGGCAGGCCGCCACGGCGTGCCGCTGTTTGCCGCCTTCAGCCTGTACCGCGAAAGCAACGTCGCGGCGGTGGTGGAAGCGCTGGTGATCAAGGGTGCCAATGTCAACGTTCGCGGCGCCGATGGCAATTCCCCGCTGCATTATGCGGCGTCCTACAACAAGGATTATGCGCCCGTCGTGCAGAAGCTTATCAGCGTCGGCGCGGATCTTTTACACCAGAATGACAGCGGCGACACGCCGCTGCTAACGGCGCTGCGCAGCAAAAACTGGCGCGCGGCGACAACGCTGCTGGAAAGCGGCGGCGGCGATATTAATACCAATCCCAAGACGAAGGGCACGCTGCTCACCGTCGCCACCGCTTTTGAAGCGCCGGTGGACCTCTTGAAGGCGCTGCTGAAGACGCGCGTCGACATCAACGCCCAGACGCTGAAAGAGCGCAGCTCCGCGCTGCATCTGGCGGCGCAAGGCAATCAGACGGACGCCGTGAAGCTGCTGCTGGAGCAACCGAACCTGTCGCTGAACCTTGTCAACAAGGAAGGCCGCACACCCCTGCAGTCCGCGCTTGAAAAAGGCGCGGCGCCCACATCCGCGCTGCTGATTGCGGCTAGCGCGGATGTGAATGTTGCCGACCCGCAGGGCGTGACACCGCTGATTACCGCCGCGCGGCAAAACTTTATCGATGTGCTGGAATCCCTGCTGAAGGCGGGGGCCAAGGCGGACTGCATGTCGAACGACGGGCAGACGCCGCTCGCCTTCGCGGCGCAGAACGGCGCGATCCGCGCGGTGAAAGCGATTTTGAGCGCGGCCGAGCAGCAGGGTGTGACGCTGGACCTGACCAATCCCCTTTGCATCGCGGCGGAGCGCGGCCATGGCCGCATTGTGGAGCTGCTGTTGCAGGCGGGCGCGGAAGTTGACGGCCTCAACCGTAGCCAGCAAACGGCGCTGATGTGCGCCGCGAAGAGCGACAACGACGAGGTGCTGGAAATTCTGCTGAAGGCGGGCGCCGACCCCGCAATTTCCGATGCGCACAACCTGCAGGCCTATGACCACGCCATTGGCGGCAATCGGCTGAAGGCGAAAGCCGTGCTGGGCCGCTTCCGCGCCGATACCGCGCCGGCGGATGCCGCGACCGCGACCGTGCAGAGCTACGGCTTCACGCGCCTCAATGACCACAGCCTTGAAGTGCGCGAAGGCGCCGGCCTCACCATGACCTTCAACTTCTGGACGCAGCAGGTGATTGTGCGGGAGATGGAGCGTGGTTCCGCCGTTGTCGTGCAGAACTTCGCCGACATCCAGCGTCAGGACGCCATTACCGAAGCGTATGAGAAACTGAAATCCCTCGGCGGCACGCCGCCGGACCCTGCGAAAGGTACGCTGAAAGGCAAGCCCGGTCTGCAACAGGGGGCATCGTAACAATGCTCGGCCTGAGCCAGAAAGAGCGCAACGAGGTTTTCATCAAGGCTATGGCCGCGGAAAGCTTCGAGGGCATGGAAGCGGCCTTGAAAAAAGGTGCTGACGTCAACGCCCTGATCGCGCCGCCGAAACAGCATCCGCTGCTCTGGGCGACGGAGCTGTACTCGGAGTCCATGGCGCTGCGCGTCGTGAACCTGTTTCTGGAGCATGGCGCGACCGTCAATGTCCAGTCGGAAGGCAAAAAATCGCCCCTCTCGAACGCCATCAACCGCAAGCATCTCGAGGTTTTTAAACGCCTCGTCAAAGCGGGCATGTCGCCGGAAGCGAAAATGCCGAACGGTAAAACGCCGTTCCTCGAAGCCGTGCATTCAAATAACGTGCAGCTGGTAACCTACCTGATTGATAATGGCACCGCGCAAAAAGGCTATCCGCGCGAAGACGGCTGCCTGTTGACCGATTTGCTGTCTTCCGAAATGCCGGATTCCCTGATCATGAAGGTCGTCGCGGCCGAAGCGGATGTGAACAAGGTTTACGCCGGCCGACGCCACGCGCTGACCTCCGTCTGCAGCAAGGGGCGTGATGCGCTGTTCGATTTGCTTATGGCGCGGCCGGATATTGACGTCAACGTCTGCACCTCGCCGGGCCGCAGCGCGCTGATGGCGGCAATTGGCAACAAGCATGAACGCTGCGCCCGCCGGCTGATTGAAAAAGGCGCCGATGTGCAGCTGCAGGATGAGCGCGGCAACCATCCGCTGCTCGTCGCCGCCAGAACGGGCTCCATCCCGCTGGTGCATGCGATTTTGAAGGCGGCTACGGAGCGCGGGCAGAAACTGCCGCTCGATGCGCCTTTACTGGTGGCAGCGGAAAACGGCCATGGCCGCATCTGCTCTATTTTGGCGGAGGCCGGCGCCAATCCTGAAACGCGCGACGCGGAAGGGCAGACGCCTTTTATCAAAGCCGCCATCAATGGCCATCTTGATTCCTTAACAGCGCTGGCGAAAGCCAAGGCAGACGTGAATGCCATCGACAAGGGCAACATGGGCGCTTACGACCACGCGCTGCACAAGGGCCATACGAACGTCAAAGAATACCTGATTACCCTGCGCCCGGATTACGTGCCGCCGCCACCGCCACCGCCGCCCATCGACCCCAACCGCTTCGTCAAAATCAGCGACACGACAATTGAAGTGCGGGAACGCGGCGGCCTCACGCTCAGCTTCAACTTCTTTACCCAGCAGCTGATTTACCGCGAACCGGAAAAACCGGCCATGTCGGTGCAGAATTTTGTCGATGTGCAGCGGCAGGAGGCGATCAAGGAAGCCTTCGACAAACTCGTCCAGCTCGGCGGCCGCCCGGCCGACCCTTTCGCCGTCAGCGATTCCAAGAAGCCCGGCCTGCCGAAACCCGGTTAAGCTTTTTGTGCCACGAAAAACAGGCGCGGGAAGGGTAGCAGCACGGAGCCGTCCGGCAGCGCCGGATAGGCCATGGCCACGGCATCCTGATAGCGGCGCAAAAATTCCGCGCGCTCTTCCGCCGTCAGCGGGTCGATAAAGGGGCGAAGTCCCGTGCCCTTGAACCATTCCACAATCGCCGTCGCGCCGCCCGAGAGCTGGTGATAATACGTCGTCGCCCAGATATCCGTTTTCAGCCCAAGGTTATGCAGCTGGCGGTAATACCAGTCGGCGCTGTGGCGGTCGTGGCGCGTCGCATCGGCGGCTTCCAATTTCGCCTTCCACGGGCCGTCATTCGCAATATCGCGCATCAGGGTTTGCGCCGGCTCGGCGAGGTTGGCGGGGATTTGCACAGCAAGGCAGCCTTTGGCGTTCAAACGCTTTACCAGCGCGGGAAGCAGCTGTTCATGATCCGGCAGCCATTGCAGCACGGCGTTGGACAGGATGACGTCAAATTTTTCATCGCCCGTCCAGTTTGAAATATCTGCCACAGCGAAATTGAGGGCGGACAGGCGTTTCTTCGCCGCCGCAATCATATCGGCGGAACTGTCGATGCCGCTAATCGTGGCTTGCGGAAAACGCGCCGCCAATACCTCCGTCGAATTGCCGGGGCCGCACCCGATGTCGATGCCGGTGGTGACGGCAATGTCGGGAATGCGCGCAACAAGGTCGCGCACAGGCCTTGTGCGTTCGTCTTCAAACTTGGTGTATTGCGCGGCGGACCAGCTCATTGCCGTGCTCACATCTTCGGCAGTGTCACGCCTGTCTGGTTCTGGTATTTGCCGGCGCGGTCGGCGTAGGAGACTTCGCAGACGCTGTCGCCCTTGAAGAAGAGGAACTGGGCGATGCCCTCATTCGCATAGACTTTCGCGGGCAGGGGGGTGGTGTTGGAAATTTCCAGTGTTACTTGGCCTTCCCATTCCGGCTCCAGCGGCGTCACGTTGACGATAAGGCCGCAGCGGGCGTAGGTGCTTTTGCCAAGGCAGATGACCAGCACATCGCGCGGCACTTTAAAGGTTTCCACGGTGCGGCACAGCACGAAGGAATTGGGCGGGATGATGCAGACATCGGTCTTGCGCGTGACGAAGCTGGCGGGGTTGAAAGCCTTGGGGTCGACAATCGCGTTGTCGACGTTGGTGAAGATCATGAATTCGTCCGACAACCGGCAATCATAGCCGTAGGAGGAGAGGCCGTAGGAAATCACGCCCTCGCGCTTCAGGCGTTCCTCGAAGGGCTTGATCATGCCGTTTTTCGTCGCCTGTTCGCGGATCCAGCTATCGGGCATAATGGCCATGTTAGTTCTTCTCCTTCGGATTGGTTTTATCGCCGGCATCGCGCGCCCGCGCCTGGGCCTTGCGCTTGGCAAGGTTGCCCCGCAGCGCATCCGCCCTGTCTTTGGCGTCATGCGCCCGTGGCAGCGGGGCGGAAGTGGGTTTGTCCTTGGCGGTCATGGTGTTGAAATTAACCGTTTTAATACGGGGGGCGCAAGAACAGCTGTTTTGTCATAATATTTGCATAAGGCGCGGTGTTTTGATATAATAACTTCCAGTTCAACTTCAGGGTTAAAGCGTTGAAGACAGTCACGTTCAAGGGACAGGCAAAAAAGCAGGGCGAGGGTGTTCAATCCCTTCATGATGCCCCGCCGAAAACGCTGAAAAAATTGAAGATCGGGTTGACGCGCCAGCAGGTTCAGAAAATGGCGGTCAAGACGCTGAAAAACGGCGGCATGTCTGTTCCTGATCCCGAAACGCCGCCGCAAAACAGCGAGCCGCGCAGTAACCCTCCCCGTCGCAACATGATGGATGATTTTAACCGCGCCGCGAACGCACTGCCGGTGGACCGGCCGCGCCGCTCACCGCTCGAGATGGCGGCTGAAAAGGGCGATGTTGACGTTGTTGAAGCGCTGTTGCGCCAACGCCCGGAAATGGCACCGCCGCGCAGACCGCGGATGCCGTCGCCCCAGCCTTAACCGCCAAACGCCGGCGGGTCGATCTTCCGATTATTGTTCGCTGGCGTCGTAAAGCCGAATTTCGCCGCCAGTTTCGTTTTTGCCGCCTGATATTCCTGCTTCAGCCTGTTCGCCAGCACTGCCATCGTCGGAATGTCATTGACGCTGCCTGCGCCTTGCCCCGCCGACCAGATTTTTATCCAGGCTTTCGATGCTTCGCCCGGCGGCGGCACGATACGCTCGGCGCCTGCGCCTTCCTTTTTCAGCTTCGCGGCATCGAAGCCTTCCTTCAGAATGCTTTCCTTCATGAAGTTCGCGGGCTGGCCGCTGGGGGCGGAGGTGTAGATGATATCGTCGGCGGTCGAGCGAACGATCATGTCCTTGTACCCCTGTTCCGCCGCGGACTCCTTGGTGCAGATAAAGCGTGTACCCATGTTGACGGCATCGGCGCCCATCGATAGCGCGGTCACAATATCCTGCCCGGTCGAGACGCAGCCCGCGAGCACGACGAAGCCGTCGTAGAACTGGCGGATTTCATTGATGAGCCCGAGCGGGTTGCTGGTGCTGCCTTGCCCGCCCGCGCCTTGCGTTGTGGCAATCACGCCGTCTACGCCGTTGGCGACAGCGCGTCGCGCTTCTTCCGCCGTCGTTACATCCTGCAGGATAATCCCGCCATAGCTGTGGATGCGGCCTGCGATTTCTTTCGAGACTTCGCCGGAGGCATGGATGATCGGCACTTCAAATTTTTCGCAAACCGCGATATCCGCATCGAGGCGCGGGCCGGGCTTGCGCACGCCGAGGTTGACGGAGTAGGGCGCGGGCGACAGGCCTTGCGCTTTGAGGTCATCAAGGCCCGCCTTAATTTCATGCAGCCATTTTTCAAATCCCGCCGTGTTCCAGTTGCCGGCGGCGGGGATGCTGCCGACGAAGCCCTCGCGGCAGGAAGCGATGACGAGCTCAGGGGTTGAAACCAAAAACATCGGCGCCACGATGACGGGGAGCGATGTGCGTTCGGCGAAAATCTCGCGCGGGGATTTTGATGTGTTTTTCATGGAATCGAGCATAACAAAACTTTTCGCCGGAAAGAAAGCAAATTCTGCTCCGTTTGAGCATAAGGGTATTTTACGCGTGTAGAATCGTTGACAACACGAGGTCTTATGCACTATTGATGATGTCGCAAACGGGAAAATAGACGTTTTCGTTTTCTAACCATATGAATTTATTGGTTAAAGAAGTACCTAAAATGGCATGCTGCCGTAGCTCAGTGGTAGAGCACCCCCTTGGTAAGGGGGAGGTCGGCGGTTCAATCCCACTCGGCAGCACCATTTTTAGCC
>CBIHNF010000003.1:0-218453 GCA_966211335.1 uncultured Alphaproteobacteria bacterium | reverse complement strand
CCGATGGTGTTGCCGCTGACGGAGGTCAGGGCCGCGCCGTTGACGTTGATGCCGTTATTGCCGGACAGCAGGATGCTGTTGCCGTTGATATCCGTGCCGATGATGCCGGCGGCCGAGATGCCGTTATGCAGCGAACCTGCAACCGTGTTGCCGTTGATGGTCGACAGCGCCGCGCTCGCAAGCGAGATGCCGTCATGGCCGGACAGGCCAACCGTGTTGCCGTTGATGCCGGTGCCGGCAGCGTTGGCGACATTGATGCCGTCATGCAGCGATCCGCCGATGGTGTTGCCGCTGACGGAGGTCAGGGCCGCGCCGTTGACGTTGATGCCGTCGTTGCCGGACAGCAGGATGCTGTTGCCGTTGATATCGGTGCCGATGATGCCGGCGGCCGAGATGCCATTGTGCAGCGAACCTGTGATGGTGTTGCTATTGATGGTCGACAGTGCCGCGCTCGAGAGCGAGATGCCATCATGACCGGACAGGCCAACCGTGTTGCCGTTGATGCCGGTGCCGACGGCCTTGGCGACATTGATGCCGTCATGCAGGGAGCCTGTGACCGTGTTGCCGGTCACAGCCGAGGCGGCAGCGCCATCCAGCGCGATGCCGTCATGCAGGGAGCCGGTAACCGTGTTGCCGGCGACGATGGAGAGGGCGGTCGTATCAAGGTCGATACCGTTATGGCCGCTCAGGTTCACCGTGTTGCCCGCAATGGCGTTGCCGATGGCGTTGTCGAGGTGGATGCCGTCATGCAGCGAACCCGTGACCGTGTTCAGGCCGACGATGTTGCCGTTCGCGTTCGACAGGTTGATGCCGTCGTGTGCCGACAGGGCAACCGTGTTGCCAAGGATGCTGGTGCCGTCGCCATTCGCGACATGGATGCCGTCTTTGCCGGAAACCGAAACGTCGTTCGCCGCGATGAGGAAGCCGTTGCTGCCGTCCACTTCAATACCGTTGACGCCGGAGAGCGACACGGTATTGCCGACGATGGTGCCGGTCGAGGGGTCGACGAAGATGCCGTCTTTCAGCGACAGGCTGACTTTGTTGAGGCCGATGTTGACGCCGGTCGAGTTAATGACTTCCACGCCGTCGTTGCCGGAGCCGGTGACGGTGTTGCCGAGGATCTGGACAGTGGCGCTATCCCCCGTGCGGATGCCGTCATTGCCGGACAGGCTGACGGTGTTGCCGCCGATCAGCGCGGCAGAAAGGCCGTTTGCCTCGATGCCGTTTTTCAGCGCCAGCGATACTGTGTTTCCGGTTGCGTAGACGCCTTTGGACGATGCAAGCGAAATGCCGTCAAGCGCCGCGCCGGTCACGGTGTTGCCCGTCACGCCGGAAAGGTTGCTGTTCGACAGTTCGATGCCGTTGGCGCCCGCAAGGGAAACCGTGTTGCCATCGATGAGGGAAAGGGCGCCGCCGTCAAAGCGGATGCCGTCTTTCGCGGAAAGGGACACGGTGTTGGTCTTCACTTGGCTGCCCGCGCTGTTCGCTACGTCAATGCCGTCGTCCGTTGCCACGGAAACCGTGTTGTGGATGACTTTGCTGCCAAGGCTGTCGTGGACGTGGATGTTGTCGCCGGTGGAGCCGGTGACGGTGTTGTCAGACACATTCGCCAGCGCGCTGCTGTTGATGCGGATGCCGTCTTTGCCGGTGAGCGACACGGTGTTGGAAGAAACCGTGTTGCCGGCGCCGTTTTCAACTTCGATGCCATAGCCGGAGCTGAGCGAAACGCCGTTGCCGGAGATGGTGACGAAGCTGGAGGGATCCACATAGATGCCGTTGCTGCCGGTGAGGGAGACGGTATTGCCCGTGATCTTGGCGGAGTTCGAGCCATCAAGGCTGATGCCATTCGCGCCCGTCAGGGAGACGGTGTTGGTGTCGATTTTCACGCCGTTGGTGGAGCCGACGAAGATGCCGTCGTTGCCGGCCAGCTGCACGTTGTTGTTCTGGACAAGTGCTGCCGCGCCAGCGCCTTTGCCGGCGCTGTTGGTGACATGGATGCCGTCATGGCCCGCGCCGGTGGCAAGGGCGGTGTTGGCGATCTTGTTGCCGGTGATGGAAACGCCGGCTTTGCCGTTTTGGCCCTGCGCGCCGCTGTTGTCGACGTTGATGCCGTCATGGCCCGCGCCGGAAGCATTGACGCCGCCGCCGAGGATGAAGTTGCCGGAGATTACCGCCGACTGGTTGCCGGAGATATGGATGCCGTCGTTGACCGCGCCGGCCGCGCCCAGCAGGCCGCCTTTAATGGTGTTGCCGGAAACCGATGCCGCTTTGCCGCCGCTGATCTCGATACCGTTGTTGCCAGCGCCGTTGCTGCCGGAAGCTGCGAGGGTGGAGCCAGCCGCAATCGTGTTGCCGGAGATGGTGGCATTGTCGCTGGTGGCGACATAGATGCCGTCGTTCGCCGCGCCTTTGCCGGCGGTATGCGCATCAAGGCTGTTGCCGCCCGTCACGTTGTTGCCGCTGATGATGGCCGAGTTGGAGCCCGCGACATGGATGCCGTCGCGGCCTGCGCCGTTGACGCCGTTGGAGCCGGCGGAAATGGTGAGGTTACCGATTTTGATCGTCGGTGACGCATCGGTGCCGAGAATGCTGTTGGTGCTGATGGTGTCGCCGGTGCCGCCATTCACCTGAATGCCGTCAATCGCCGCTGCCTTGATCATGTTGCGCAGAATCTGCGCCGCGTCGCTCGAAGAAACCAGGATGCCGTTGGCGCCGGTGTTGGAGACTTTGTTGTCGGTGACAAGCGCGCCGTTGGACGAAGCGATATCAATGCCATCGCCGGCGATGGAGCCTGCGCCCGAATTGCCGATGATGTTGTTCGACGCCGAGGTGATGCCGGCGGTCGCGTGGATGCCGTCGCCCTTGACGGTGTTGATGGTGTTGCCGTCAACCGTTGCATGCGCAACGTTGCTGCCCGGTGACGCGACGTTGATTGCGCCGCCGATGCTGACGCCATCGCCCGAGGCTTTGGAGATGGTGTTGCCCGTGACCGTCACGCCATCGGTCGCCTCGACCGCGACACCGCTGCCGAAGTCGTTGTAGCCGGTAAGGGCGTATTCAAGGCCCGTATTGGTGATGGTGTTGTTGGTGACTTTCAGACCGTTTGCGTATTCCGCATAAACGCCCAAACGCTGCGCCTTGTCGATCTTGTTGTGGTCGACCGTCGCGTTCGAGGTGCCGATAACCGCGACGCCCGAAGCGCCCTTGGCGTTCTGCAGGTCGTTGTAGGCGATGGTGATGCCGTCGCCGCCTTGGGTGTTGATGTTATCCCAGCCGCTGCCACTGACGGTGTTGTTGCTGACTTTGTTGCCCGTACCGCCATTCACCTGAATGCCGTTGTTGGCGGCATCGGTGACTTTGTTACCGTTGTCGCCGCTCTGCTGGCCGACCGTCGTGTTGGTCGCATCGCCGATCACGGCGTTGCTGCTGTTGTTGAGGAATATGCCGGTATTGCCGCCGGTGACGGTGTTCTTCGTGACCTGCAGGCCGCTCGTGCTCTCGCCGTCGATGCCGATAGCGTTGCCGGCAAGCGTGTTGCCGGTGACTTTGTTGTTTGCGCCGCCCGCAACTTTAATGCCCGCCGCCGATGCGCCGGAAACGTTGTTGGTGTTGATGGTGACGTTGCTGTCCCCATCGGTGAAGATACCGGTGGTGCCGCCGGTGGTGGTGTTGGAGGTGATGAAGGAGCCGTCCGAGGGATCAAGGTAGATGCCGGTGCCGGTGAAATTCTTCACGATGTTGGAAACGATCGAGGCGGCGGCGGAGGAAACGACCGAAATGCCGTTCAGCGCGCCGTCGATGGTGTTTTTCGACAGGCTGACTTGCGACGTGCCGTTGATCTCGATGCCGTCGTTGCCCGACGTTTTGATGGTGTTGTTGGTGGCGGTGAGTTTGCTGCCGCCGTTGGCATAGATGCCATCAACCGATGCGCCGGTGATGCTGTTGCCGTCGGCCGCGGTTGCGCCGCCGATGGTGGTGTTGGTGGCGCCGCCTTCGACGAAGACGCCGTACTGGCCGCCGGTGATGGTGTTTTTGGCGATCACGGCGTCATTGCTGCTGCCGTTGTAGTTGGTCAGGAACACGCCGTAGGTGGCGGAGCCGGAAATGGTGTTGTGGATGATCTGCGCGTCATCCGAATTGCCGACCCAGAAGCCGCGGCCGGTGTTGGTGATTGTGTTGTCGCCAAGGCGCGCATGGTCGCTGCCGGCAAGGCCGATGCCCGAGCCGTTGACGCTGCTGATGGTGTTGCCGTTCGCGGTCAGGTTCGCGCTGTCAAAGGCGCGGATGCCGTCGATCAGCGAGCCGTCAATCGTGTTGCCGTTGGCGGTCACGCTGCTGCTGTTGTCGAGGCGGATGCCGGAGTCCGTCGTCGCATACTGGCCGTGGATGGTGTTGTAGCTGGTGAAGGCCGTCGTGGCGTTGAGGACTTCGATGCCGGACAGGTGGCTGCCGGTGAGGTTGTTGAGGTAGGCGGAAACGAAGCTGCCGCCGTCGATGAGGATGCCGTTGGCGCCGGCGCCCGTGACGGTGTTGCTGGCGATATCAACCGTGCCGTTCGCCTGGCTGCCTTGCGCGCCGACAAAATGGATGCCGTTGCCGGAAACGCCGGCAATGTCGTTGCCATAGGCGCCGACCTGGCTGTTGGCGGCGTTTTTGCCGGACGCGGAATTCAAGCCGGAGATGAGGATGCCATCACCGCCGATGTTGCCGCCGTTTTTGCCGATCTTGTTGTTGCTGACAGTGAGGTTGGCGGTGGAATCGCCGACCACGCCGTTTGCTGCGACATTATCTACCTGGTTGTTGTCGACCAGGTTCTTGCCGCCTGCCGCATAAACGCGGATGCCGCTGTCGCCGTTGCTGAGGCCATTGCCGTCAACATCGTTGCCCGTGATGGAGAGGTTGCTGCCGAAGTCGGTCGAGATCGCGCCATAGCCCGACAGGCCCTTGTTGGCGTTGATGACTTTGTTGTTGCTGATCGTGGTGTCGTTGGCGCTGCCGGCGTAAATGCCGACGCGGGTCGTGCCGTTGACCGAGTTGTTGGAGACAAGCGCGCCGTTGGTCGAGCCGAGCTTGATGCCGTCCCAGTTGATGTTGGAAAGGGTGTTGCCATCTGCCGCCGAAGCGCCGCCGATGGTTGCGCCGGTCGCGTTGGTGACATGAATGCCCGAGCCGAGGTCATAAGCGGTCGAAATGGTGTTCGAAACGGTGTTGCCGGTGATTTTAACGCCATCCGCATAGTTTGCATTGATGCCGTCGCCCTTGATGGCGCCGGTCGAGCCGATGCTGTTGCCCGCAATGGAAACGCCGGAGCTGTTCTGCACGTCAACGGCGTTGCCGTTGGTGGAGTTGATGGTGTTGCCCTTGATCACAGCGTTGTTGCTGCCCAGTTCCGCCTTGATGCCGGTGTTGGCACCGGTGATGGTGTTGCCATCCGTAAGGTCGGTCTTGCCGACGGTGACGCCCGGCGCGCCGTAGAGCCAGATGCCGTTGCCCGACGTCGCGGCGATGGTGTTTTTATAGACGCTGCCCGATGCGCCCGCCATCAGCACGCCGTATTCGGTCGTGTTGTTGATGGTGTTGTCGTGGATCGTCACATTCGCGCCCGTGTAGGCGATGATGCCCCGTGCGGCATTCAGCAGGTTCAGCGACACATCAGCGGCCGACACGTTATTGCCGACGGCGATCGCGGTGCCGGCGGTGGTGATATTCGCGTTCTTGATGGTAAGGCCGGTCAGGCTGGCGGGGTTGACGTTATAGGGCGCGTCGTTGCGGCCTTTCACGTTGACCGTGGTGCCGCCGTTGCCACTGGCGGTCACGCCGTCAACGGTGATGTTGCTGTAGTTCTTGTATTTCAGGTTGACGTCCATGCCGCCGTTCACGTTGTTGTTCAGCGTGATGTTTTTCAGCGACGCGTTGTCCAGCTTCTCGGTGTAGACGCCCTTCTCGGCGTTGTTGCTGAAGCTGACGGTGTCCATGGTGACATGGTTGATGTCGGTCGAGCCGTCGGCCAGCTGTTCCGCGTAGAAGCCGAACAGGTTGTTGTCGAAATGCGCATTGGTGATTTTGAGGCCGTCGATGCTGCCGGTGGACGCGACCTTGAAGCCGGCGTTGGTGTTGTTGCGGGAAACAACGTCGTCCAGCGTCAGGCTGTTGATGCTGCCATTCACGAGGATGCCGTTCGCCCAGTTTTCAAAGACCATGCCGTTGACGGAAACGTTGTTCGCCGCGACGGTGAGGCCCGCGCCCGTATTGGCGCCGACGATATGCGTCGAATTGACCGTGCCGTCGCCGACGAGTTTCAGGTTTTTCTGGTCGGCGGTGAGGGCTTCGTTGAAGGTGCCCTTGCCGACGGTGACGGTGTTAAGGCCGTTGCCGTCGTTTTTAATCGCGTCGATGGCGTTCTGAATGCTGCCGCCCACGTTCTGGTTGAGCGTGATGGTGCCGGCGGCGTCGGTGTTGCGGATGGATTCAGCGTCGGCGCTGTGGAAGGTGCCCGACTGGCCGACATAGATATCGCCGGCAGAGGTGCTGACAAAGGCGCCCGATTTCAGGTCGATGTTGCCGTCCGCGTTGATGCTGGTAAGGCCGATGCCGGAGAGGCTGCCGGCGCCGTTCAGCGTGACGTTCTTGGCGAAAAGGCGTGCGTTGCCGTTGTCGGCAAGGATCTGGTTGGAAACGGTGAGGTCGGAATCAGACGCAACCGAGATATTGCCGTTGGTCGCGTGGATTTTGCCGAGCGTGTTCAGCGCGTCCTTGTTGGCGAAGACCATGAAGCCGCCGGTGGTGACATCGCCAAGGTTCTTCACATGGTTGTCGGAGCCCGACAGGCCGAAGTCGGCATAGGAGCCGGAATTGATGTCGAGCTGTTTCGCGGTAATGCCCGCGCCCGCTTTCTGGGTGATGTAGGTGCCGGCGGCGAGGGAGACTTTGCCCGCCGTCGTCAGCTTGGAACCCGCGCCGAAAATCTGCGCGCCGGTTGCGGCGGTCGCATTGATGTTGCCGCCGCCGCTCATATTAACATTGGCGTTCCAGTCGATTTCGTTGCCCGCATTCACCTTCAGGTTGCCGTTGCCCATGGTGAGGTTGCGGTTGAAGTTGACATTGGCGGAGGTCAGCGTCAGGTCGCCCTTGGTGGTGCCGGAGAAGAACAGGAAGTTCCAGGTCTTGAGGGCGATATCGCCGTCGTCAAGCGCGTTGAGGCCCGCGGTGATCAGGCCGTCGAGCACGCTGTTGCCCGTCCAATGATCATTCGTATAGCCGCCCTGCTTGGTGCCGACGTCGATGTAGTTGGTCGCGGCGACGGTGACGTTGGCGTTCGCCATGGCGAGCGCGAGTGCGGAGGCCGAAATAACGTAGTCCTGCAGCCAGCCGATGGGCACGGCGCCGGAATTGATGATGGCGAAGGTGGGGTCAAGCAGCAGGTCGCCCAGCTGGCCGTTGGCGGCGGACAGGTCGACAAGGCCGTTGAAGCCAAGGGTGCCAAGGCCGGAAATTTCGGCATTGCCGCCGTTGCCGGAAATGCTGCCGCCGGTTGCGGAAACCGCGCCGTTGAAGATCATGCTGTCGTCGGCGATAAGGCGGATGTCGCCACCGTTGCCGGTATCGGTCGCATCGGCGGAAAGGGTCGCGGTATCGGCGATCTCGACGTCGTTGCCGGTGACTTTAATGCTGCCGCCGCCGGTTTTGCCGCTGGCAGTCATGCTGCCGGAAACTTTTACTTTGCCGCCGCCGCCCGAGAGGACGATTTTGCCGCCCTGCTGGCTGAAGCTGTTGGCCTTGATCACGCCGGACATGTTGACGACGGTGTCAACAACGCCTTTGGCCGCATTCGCGCTCATGACGACGCGGCCGCCTTGTGCGTCAATGGTGCCGCTGTTTTCGACCAGCGCTTTTTGCAGCTGGCCCGATACGGCCATGGAGATCAGGTCGTCACCCGCGAGGTCAACGGTGACCTTGCGGCCCGCCGCCAGCGTGACTTTGCCAAGTTTGGCGTTGATGTAGCCGGAGTTGGAAACCCAGGGCGCGACGAAGGCGACAAGGCCGCCGGACGCAACGTTGATATTGCCTTCGTTGGAAACTTTGGCATTCGGGTTGGCGTCGATATTATCAATGTCGAACTTGCCGCCGGCCATCAGCTGCGCCTGGTTGGCTTCGTCAATCGTGCCGGTGGACGCAATGATGCCGCCGACGTCGACCGTCGCCGTCTTGCTGAAGAAGACGCCGTTCGGGTCCAAAATCATGATGCGGCCGTTGGATTTCAGCGTGCCGAGAATTTGCGACGGGTCCTGGCCCACGACGCGGTTGACGGAGAGGGAATTGCTGCCTGGCATGTTGTAGGTGGCCGAGGCGTCCTGGCCGATGTTGTAGGTGTCCCAGTTGATGACGGAGCGGTCTGTCGTCTGGTCGACCGTCATGCTGCCGGTGCCGTAGGTGATGGTGGACGATCCGCCGACCACGTTACCGCCGGTGGGGGTTTCGGTCAGGCCCACCGCGTAGGCGCTCGATGCTGTTGCCAGCAGGGCTGCCATTGTCATGGTCGTTGTCGCCAGAAGTTTGCGTCCCAGTGCGGCCGAGTTCAGGAGGCGGATGACGCTGGGCTGGTTTTGTTGCTGGGACATGGGGGAAACCTTTTTTTGTGACGTGTTAAATAGCTTGGCTGGCGGGAATGAATGCGGGTGAAAGGAGCGCGAGACTATCTGGTCTGTCTGTTGTTCTTCAAGCGCATTGTGATTCTTGCCGGCGGTTTTTGGGTGCCGCATTTTTGACATAAATATGGCAAACACTCAAGGTCTTTATTTACGAAAAATTAATGAAATGATTTTGGCTAAGATTCTGATATTTTTGAACTTATGAACATCCGTTCAAAAGGCAGGGCCATTTTACCGCTTTACAAACACCCGAATATTGACTATTAACATAACTTGTAAACAGGGCAGGATTTCTTATCCTTTATAATGTAGGTGTGGCCAATTATGGACCTCAAAGAACAACTGGTTTCCGCCAAAAAATGGCTCCTCGGCATCCGCAACCGCGATGAAGCGGAAGAGGGCATTAAAAAGAGCCAGTTGTGGCAGCAGTCCCTCGCCACCTGGTCGAAGCGCCTTGGCAAAACGGCCATTGCGGTCGGCACGGTCGGCCTCCTGTCCCGGTCTCTCGGCATCCTGACCGTGGCGGCAGTTGTGGGCGGCGCCTATGGCGCGGTCAAGCTTGCCAGCTACATCCTCGACAAGAACATTGAACTGAAGCGCGCGGCCGAAGCCGAAATGACGGCGGATACCAACGGGCCGAAGCCGTCCAATAGCCTGAAACCTGCTGGCCCCGGCCTCAACATGAAGGCGAAAGTCTCCGGCGGCTTCAACGCCACCGCCGAAAAGCCCGCCAACGACGATGCAGCCGCGGACACCAACCCCGCCAAAAAGCTGCTCTCCCGCTTCGGCATCAAGATTTAAGTTTTAAGCCCGTATATCCGGCATAAGAAAGAAGGCCTTCACCGCTTCGGCAGTGAAGACCTTCTCTCTTGCCTGTGTGTAATGGGCCGTTGTGTCAGCTATTTACGGTCCGGCGAAGATCGAAACGCTGTCAAGGACGACGTTTGTCGCATTGATGCCTGTGAGTGAGCCGTTAGAGACTGAGCCCTGCATCGCCGCCATGATGAACGGGAACGACAGGAGACCGCCGCCGCAGCCAAGGCGGATGAGGCCATCCTTCATCGGCGTCTGCCCCGGGTTATCGACATGGTTCTTCAGCTTAAAGATGCCTGCAACCCCCAGCCCCGCGCCGCCGATCCAGCACAGTGCCGAGATAAGGCTGGTGCCGCCGGAGACGGAGTTGACGATATTGCCGGCCATGTCCCTGAAGGTCGTTGAGCTGCCGGCGGCTTCCGCCGTGCGCCCCGTGCCGCACAACATGCCGACGGTGGCAACCGCGGCAAGACGATGCAGGTGGTGGGTCAGTTTTTTGGGTTTGGGTGTGGCGGGTTTTTGACAGCAGGCATAGTTCGGGCGTTTGTGGTTCTTCATTTTCTCGTGCTCCTCGTAACGTTTTTTCACCATCCCCTTTAGCGGGGCTTTCGAGATGATTATTTTCATAACCATCTAACTCCAGTGTTCCAAAAATTTATTACCTGAAGATGAACGAACCACCGTTCCGGGCGCGGTTCCGCGCGGGGGCGATGCGCGCAAAATATTGGGTTTACTCGCATAATTGGGGGTAGGAAGAAGGGCGTAAGAAAATTCGTCCGAAGAGGTTTTTGTTGAGAATAGTTCGCATCTGGGATGTGGGGATCGGCCGGAAACAGTCCTTTTTCAACCCTGAAAAATCCCCTTAACCCCTTCAAATCGATTATAAATTATGTCAACTTAAGAATGATTCGCACCACCACGCCACAAAAAAACCCCGCCATCACGGCGGGGTTTTTTTATAACAGCCTCACGCCGATCACGGCGCCGGCGGTGTCACCCCGGGGCCTTTTTTCGGTGCTGCGGGCGGAACGTCGTCTTGCGTCTTCGCCGCCGCTTCCGGCTGTGCCGCCGGGGTTGCGTCGGAGCTCACGCCGCCACCAGCAGCGGCGCGGAAGGCGTCGCCAATCTGGATGCGGACATTGTTCAGCTTCTCGGTCTTCTCGAGGATCGCTTCGACGTTTTTCAGTTTGCGGGCGTCGGTCAGCTCTTTCACGGTTTCGGCGAACTGTTGCTTCAGCTCTTCCGGTGCCTGCAGGAAGTAGTCCTGCGTTTCGTCGCCCTTCGCCTGCTTCAGCGCGTATTCGGCGTTGGCATCGGCGCCGGCGGCTTCGCGGAACTTGCGATCCTTCTCGGCGTTCATTTCGGCGTCCTTCAGCATGCGGGCAATCTCCGCTTCCGACAGGCCGCCGTTCGCTTTCACGGTGACTTTCTGCGCCTTGCCGGTCGCGAGGTCTTTCGCTTCAACCTTCATCACGCCGTCGGCGTCGATGTTGATCGAGACTTCGATCTGCGGCTCGCCGCGGCGTGCGGGCGGAATGCCGTCGAGCGAGAATTTGCCGAGCAGCTTGTTCTCGGAGGCTTTTTCGCGCTCGCCCTGGTAGATCTGGATTTCCACGTTGGGCTGGTTGTCCTGGTAGGTCGAGTAAACGCCCTTGGCTTCCGTCGGGATCGTCGTGTTGCGCGGAACCATCTTGTCCATCAGGTCACCGGAGATCTTGATACCGATGGAGAGGGGGATGACGTCGAGCAGCAGCACGTCGTCGACGTTACCCTGCAGGATCGCAGCCTGGACGGAGGCGCCCATGGCAACGATTTCATCGGGGGTCACGTCACGGCGCGGTTCCTTGCCGGTGAAGTTCTTCACGACTTCCACGACTTTCGGCATGCGGGTCTGCGCGCCCACCATGATGATGTCGTCGATGTCGGAAAGTTTCAGGCCGGCGTCGGCAAGCGACTTCTGGAACGGCGGCAGGGTTTTCTTGATGAGGTCGTCGACGAGGTCTTCCAGTTCCTTGCGCGTCATTTCGTAGGAGAAGTTGATCTCCGGCGTCAGGAACGGCAGGCTGATTTCCGCCGTATCCTGCGAGGACAGGTCGATCTTCACCTTTTCAGCGGCTTCGCGGATGCGCTGCAACTGCTGCGCATATTGCGCTTTCGATGCCTTGTCGTGGATGTCGATATCGGTGCCGAATTCATCGTTGATTTTCTTGATGACGAATTCCGAAATGCGCTCGTCGAAGTTTTCGCCGCCGAGGAAGGTGTCGCCGTTGGTCGCCAGCACGCGGATCATGCTGCCTTCTTTGGGGTCGATCGTGATGTCGAGGATGGAAACGTCGAAGGTGCCGCCGCCGAGGTCATAGACCGCGACTTTGCCGGATTTCTTCTTGTCCATGCCGTAGGCAAGCGCTGCTGCCGTCGGCTCGTTGATGATGCGCTTCACATCGAGGCCCGCGAGTTCGCCCGCGGTTTTCGTGGCTTTGCGCTGGTCGTCGTTGAAGTAGGCGGGAACGGTGATGACCGCTTCCGTGACCGGCTCGCCGATCTGCTTTTCAACGGCTTCTTTCAGCTCGCGCAGGACCTTGGCGGAAATTTCCACCGGGGACATTTTCTGGCCGTCGACCTCAACCCAGGCGTCGCCGTTGCCGTTCGGGTTCGGGATAATCTTGTAGGAGGCCATCTTCGCCATCGTCTGCACTTCAGGATCGGTGAACTTGCGGCCGATCAGGCGCTTCACGCCGTACAGCGTGGTCAGCGGGCTCATGATCGCCTGGTTCTTGGCGGTGTCGCCGACAACCCATTCGCTGGTGTTGTCTTTTTTGTTCTTCTTCAGGGCGACGTAGGAGGGCGTCGTGCGCTTGCCTTTGGAATTCTGATAAATTTTAGGCTGGTCGTTTTCGTAGATCGCAATCGCCGATTTGGTCGTGCCAAGGTCGATGCCAACAATTTTACCCATGTCTTATGTGCCTCTCTCGAAGATTTCTTTTTTATGCCGACTTGATGCCAAGTGTTTCGTCTTTTGATTTGCGCCGGACATATTTAGCTAATCCGGCGTGAATTCGCGAAACTTTTTCGTCATCATCAAGCGTTACTTATGTCTAGGTGCGGGCATTATGTCAACGTGATTCCCCCTTGGCAAGAGGGAGTTTCGCCTCACCTTGATTATTTCACAAGCAGCTGGAATATAACGATTTAGTGATTTTCCCTAACGCCAAAGAGGGCGCTGCCGACGCGAATGTGGGTGGCGCCGTATCGAATCGCGGTTTCAAAGTCCGCGCTCATGCCCATGCTGAGGTTTTTCAAACCAAATTCAACGGCAAGTTTGTTGAGCAGGGCAAAATGCATGTCGGGAATTTCATCGGCGGGCGGAATGCACATCAGCCCTGCCGGTTCGATTTTCAATTCCTTGCGGAAATAATCCACAAGTGTGCCGAGGTCTTTTGGCGCAACGCCGTCTTTCTGTTCTTCCTCGCCGGTGTTGACCTGAATGAACAGCTGCGGATATTTTTTCTGCTTATCCATCTCGGCTTTCACCGCGGCAGCCAGCTTTTCACTGTCGATAGTTTCGATGACGTCGAAAAGCTTGACGGCATCTTTCGCCTTGTTGCTCTGCAGGTGGCCGATCAGATGCAGTTGCAGGTCATTATACTTTTCGCGCAAGGGTAGCCAGCGCTCTATCGCATCCTGCACGCGGTTCTCGCCGAAGACGCGATGGCCTTCGTTCAGAACAGCCTCCACCTTCTCAAGCGGCTGCATTTTGCTGACCGCGACAAGCTTCACGGCCGCAGCAGGTTTTGCCGCGGCTTTCACCGCCGCGCCCATGCGCGTTTGAATATCCTTGAGGCTCAAGGTTTAGAAGCCCGAAGAAATAAAGGCTGTCGGCGCGGGGTCGACGACGCGCGCACGGCCGCCTTGAATTTCCATCACCGCAAGGCCGCGCTCCGACATGCCGTCGGGGCGGAAGCGGAAGACGCCGTCAATGCCGGCAAAACCGCGCGCATTCGTCATATGCGCAGGCGTGAAGGGATTGGCATCGCCGGAGCGCGCCAGCACGGCGGCAAGCGCCGTGGCATCATAGGCCAGCGTCGACAGGCGCGGGGGGGCAGCGCCGTAGTTGTCGGTGTAGCGGCGCTCGAAATCGCGGCGCTGCTGCGGGTCGGGCGCGGCAAACCAGCCGCCGTAAAGCGCGGGGTCGGTCGTGAGAGACGCATCATCCCAGAGGCCGGTGCCGATGAGCTTCACGTTGTCGTTGCGGATGCCTTGCAGCGCGAGGACGGAGACGAGACTGCGGAGGCCTTCGCCGCCGAGTGGCAGGAGGAGCGTGTTAAAGGTAAAACCATCCGCCGTCTTGTTGGCGGTGGCAAAGGCGGCGATCTGCGGCTGCAAGTCGCTCTTGCCGGGGGAGTAGCGCTCGGTCTTCACAATGTCGGCGCCGCTGCGGCCGAGCGTGGAGATCACGGCATCGCAATAGGGCGTCTGCGGCGCCAGCACGCCAACGCGGTTGAGGCCTTTCGTCTGCGCAAACTGCACAACGCGGCTCACCTGCGCAAAGGGCAGGAAGCCCATGATGTAGGTCTGGTTGCCGCCGAGGGTCCAGTCCGTCGTGAAAGCGATGACGGGGATGTTCGCAGCGGAAGCAACGGGCTTCACGGCTTTTACGTCTTCGGCAAAGATGGGGCCGAGCAGCAGCTGCGCGCCGCCGGAAATCGCTTCCTGCGCGGCAACGCCGGCACCGGCGGGGGTGCTGTGCGTGTCTTTCGGCACAAGGTTGAAGTTGCCAGCGCCGATATCAAACAGCGCCATCTGCGCCGCCTTCAGCATCGACTGGCCAAGGTCGCCGTTCTTGCCGGTGAGCGGCAGCAGGATGGCGACGTTGATTTTGGGCAGGTTGGCGGCGGGAGCTGCAGCCTGTTTACCTTCGGCGGCCAGCTCCTTGCGGTCGCCGGGGGTTTGCCAGGCCATGTTCGGAATGGCGTTGGGGTCATTGGTGACGACGCCGGTGTTGCGCGTGTTCCAGCCGCTGCTCGTCTGCGGGCCGCAGCCGGCCAGCATCACGACAAAGGCGAAAGCGAAGAAATAGCTGAGCGGGCGACCGATTGTTTTGTATAATTTCGTCACGGCGGGTATAAGCTCCTTAAAGCTGGAAAAACGGTAAACCATTATAGACATCGATCATGGCGCGAATATCAGATTCTGACCTCGAACCCGGACTATATATTGTCGCGACACCTATCGGCAACATGGGGGACATTACCTTACGCGCCCTCGATATATTAGGGAAAGTCGATATTATCGCCTGCGAAGACACGCGCGAAGCCGGCAAGCTAACGACTGTATACGATCTGCATGCCGACAAGGTTCCCTATCACGACCATAACGCCGCCGAAATGCGGCCGAAGATTGTGGCGGCCATCAAAAACGGCGGCCGCGTCGCGCTGATTTCCGATGCGGGCATGCCGCTCATCTCCGATCCCGGTTTCAAGCTCGTCGAGGCAATGGTGGAAGAGGGCTTGCCGGTCACTTGCGTGCCGGGCGCTTCCGCGTCCCTCACCGCGCTGGTGCTTTCAGGCCTGCCGAGCGACCGTTTTATGTTCGCAGGATTTATGCCGCCGAAAACGGTGGCGCGTAAGGCAGCTCTGTCTGAAGTGAAAGATGTGAAGGCGACGCTGATTTTCTATGAAACAGCGCCGCGCCTCGAAGCCAGCCTTGCCGATATGGCCGATATGCTGGGCAACCGCCGCGCCGCCGTCGCGCGCGAACTGACCAAGAAATTCGAGGAAGTGCGCCGCGGCACGCTTTTGGAGCTCGTCGCGCATTACAAAAAAGCCGGTGCGCCGAAGGGCGAAATCGTCATTATCGTCGAAGCGCCGCTGGATAACGCGATAGAAAACTGGACGGACGCCACGGTCGAAAAACTCCTCCGCAAAATGCTGGAGGAGGAAGAGATGAGCGTGAAGGACGCCGCCGGCTTCGTCGCCGCCAAATCCGGCCGCAAAAAAAGCGATGTGTACCAACAAGCATTGCTGCTGAAGAAAAAGAAATGAAGACGCCGGCGTCAAAAGACCAGACCAACCACGCGCGCGGCGCAAGGGCGGAAACCATTGCCGCGCTGTTCCTGCGCATGAAGGGCTATAAAATCCTCGAGCGCCGCTTCAAGACGCATATGGGCGAGATCGATATTATCGCCATGCGCTATGGCGTCATCGCCTTTGTCGAGGTCAAGATGCGCAAAACGCATGAGGACGCGGCTGAAGCCATCCACCAGATCAACCAGGAGCGCGTGCGCCGGGCGGCCGAGCTTTACCTCGCCCGCCATACCAGCTACACTGTTTTCGAGACAAGGTTCGATGCGCTGGTCATGGCCCCGGGCAAGCTGCCCCAGCATATCGAGAACGCATTCTGACGAGTAATTAGGGGTTTAAAAATGACGACGACATTCCGCAAAGTTTCCATCACCCTCGGCCTCGCCGCGCTGCTGGCGCAGGGGCTCTCCGGTTGCACGCCCGTGGGCGTTGCCGTTGGCGCGGGCGCGACCGTTGGCGTTGCGGCAGCGCAGGAAGGCGGCATCAAGAGCGCAACGACGGATGCGACCATCCGCCTGCAGATTACAGACCTCTGGCTGAAGAGCGGCTTTGACCTCTACCGCCGCCTCTCCATGACCGTGAAGGAAGGCCGTGTTCTTATTACCGGTTCCGTGCCGAACCCCGATATGCGCGTCGATGCCGTGCGCCTTGCCTGGCAGGCGGATGGCGTGAAGCAGGTCATCAACGAAGTCACGATTGATAACGGTGGTGGCGTGAAAGCCTATGTCACCGACAGCTGGATCACGAGCGACATCAAGACGCACCTGATGTTCGACAAATATATCCAGTCCATCAACTACACGATCGAGACCGTCAACGGCACCGTCTTCCTGATGGGCATCGCCGAAGACCAGAAAGAGCTGGACCGTGTGCTGGATTACGCGCGCAACACCAAATACGTGAAAAACGTGACGAGCTATGTGCGCCTGCGCGGAGAAGTGCCGGCGGGGCTCGTCAATCCTGAAACCGGCGCGCCGGCATCCCAGCCCGCGCCAGCACCCGTCTCCAACTAAGGAAGGGGCCGCGATGGCACCGCCCGATCTGCCGGATGACGATTTGGGCGAGGCGCTGCATGGCGACCTCAACCGTTTCGAAACGCCGAACGAAGCGCTGGAATACGTGCGCTTCGCAGGATCGCAGGAGGATGCCGAAATCAACCTTGGCGAAACTGCGCTTGCCCTTGCACTGATCTTCCTGCCCGGCATCAATCCCGACCGCTACCGCAACCACCTGAAAAAACTCGGCGACCATGTGGCGGAAGAATTCGCCGCGCGTCTGCGGCAGAAAGATGAAGATACGCTCAGCTTACGCGTCGCGACCCTGCGCAAAATCATTCATGAATCGCATGGCTATAAAGGCGATACCGAAACCTACGACGACATCCAGAACGCGAGCCTCATCCGCGTCATCGAGCGGCGCAAAGGCCTGCCGATCGCGCTTGGCATCCTCTACATCACCTTTGCACGCCGCATGGGCTGGCCGATTGAAGGCCTGAATTTCCCGGGGCACTTCCTCATCCGCATGGAAAAAGACGGCGAGCGCATCATCCTCGACCCCTTCCAGGGCGGCAAGGAGATGAACGCCGCGGAGCTGCGCTCGCTGCTGAAATCCATCGCCGGCAAGCATGCCGAACTTTCCCATAATTTTTATAACCCTGTCGGCAATCGCGATATGCTGATCCGGCTTGAAAACAACCTCAAGAAGCGGCTGATTGAGACGGAAGAATATGCGCAGGCGATCATCGTGCTGGAAGCGATGGAGGCGCTGGCACCCGATGAATACCGCACGCTGTTCGACAAGGCGGTGCTCTACGCCAAGCTTGGCCAGACGTCGCAAGCGGTGCGGGCCTTTGAGCAGTATATTGAACGCACGCCCATCGCTTCGGAAAAGAGCGAGGCGCGCGCGCTGCTGCTGCAAATCCGCAACAACCCTGAATAATCAAATAATTTGAAACGCATAGCGGTTGTGCCTTTCACCGCGCTGTGGTGCAATGTGCTATCGGCAATCTCAAAGAATTGTTTTTGAGGTAAGGGGCAATATCATGATCGGATTACTCGGGCTTATCACCTTCGGTGCACTGGCGGTGTTTTCGCTGCTGTACCTGAGCGCTACCGTCTCCGGCAAATCGCCGGCCATCGACAAGGCGCTGGTTCTTATCAAGCGTCACATGGACTATATCGGCGTCGGCTGCGTCGTTTACGGCTTTCTTGCCGCCTGCGCAACGCCGGTGATGGTCTCTGACCCCACCAACATGTTCGTGCGACTGCTTGGCAACATCGTGCTCATCAGCATGGCGCTGCCCTATGCCTTCAAGCGGTTCGAGCCGCAGCTGGCTGTCAAAATCAACGAGGCCATCATGGACGAGCTGAAGGACATTGTGAACCGCGTGCTCGCGCTCGAGAAAATCATCGGCATCCTCGGTGTCATCACCTGCATCGTCACCTTCGTCTTCGTCTTCCGCCGCGGCTGATTTTATGCAGCAGCGGAGCTTGTCAGCGCTGCGCCTTCTGCTGGCGTCGCTGGCTGTCGCTGCCGCGATCGCAGCTCTCGTCATTGTTATCGACGTGCTTGGCGCCATGGCGCGTGGCGTGGTGCGCCTGAATTATACGGGCGAAGGAATTTTTCTTGCAGGGCTTTCGGGCTGGGCCGCCCATGCGCTCTGGCGTTTCCGCCGCAGGGTCGAGCTGCATAATTTGAAGGAACAGCTTGTAGATGGCGCCGGCAGGCTGGCTTCTGCCGCTGGTGGGTGCATCGCCGCCTTTATTCTGATCGCCTGGTCGCCAAGCCTTGTGCCAAAAGATATTTTATCCGGCGGCGAAGTAACCTATGCCGTGCTGCTGCCGGTGCTGGCTTTCGCGGCTATGTCGGGCGTTGCCTTTGCCTATCGCAAAAATCCCGTGACCTTGCAGCCGCCGCATCATTCCCTACGCGCAGGATTATATTTTGCCGCTCTGGGCGGCGCGATTGCCGCGGTGACGCTCGTCTATGCAGGCGTCAGCCATATTGTTATGCCCTATCACGATATGGCGCTGCAGATGTTCGGCTGGGCGGCGGGCGGCGCCATGGTTGGAGTGGCGGCACTGAAGGCCGCGCGGATGCCCGATTTCAACTTACTTAATGTCGGCAAGGCCTATGCAGCTGCCTTGCTCTGCGCCATAGGCGCTGCTATTCCCGCCGCATGGCTGGAAACCTTTCTCTGGGGCCACAACCTGCTTGAAACTTGGAACGTGCTGATCTTCTTCATGCCCTTCGTCTTCATCGGCACGGTCGCCTTGGGCGGATTCATGACGCTGCACGGCTGGCGGCTTTATCGCCGCGCCCTACCTTAAGCCCCAGCCTGAAAGATTGACGAATTCCCCTGCAAAATGGTAAATCCAAGGGCAGAATACCGGCAGCCGCTACCAATCGTCACATTACCCAAGGGAATCAACGCCATGGCTTCTTATCAATACGTTTATGTCATGAAGGGCCTGTCCAAGACCTATCCCGGCGGCAAGAAGGTTCTGGACAATATTTATCTCAGCTTCCTGCCCGGCGTTAAAATCGGCGTGCTGGGCCCCAACGGCTCCGGTAAATCGTCGCTGCTGAAAGTCATGGCCGGCGTTGAAAAAGAATTCAACGGCGAGGCCTGGGCGGCGGACGGCGTCCGCATTGGCTACCTGCCGCAGGAACCGCAGCTCGACCCCGACAAGACCGTTCTTGAAAACGTCATGGAGGCGATGAAGGACACCAAGGCACTCCTCGACCGCTATAACGAAATTTCCAACCTCTTCTCCGAACCCGATGCGGATTTTGACGCGCTGATGGCGGAGCAGGGAGAGATTCAAACCAAGATCGAGGCCGCCGACGGCTGGAACCTTGAGCGCACGCTGGAAGTTGCGCTGGACGCCCTGCGCTGCCCGCCGCCAGATGCGAAGACGACCAATCTTTCCGGCGGTGAAAAGCGCCGCGTCGCGCTCTGCAAGCTGCTGCTTGAAAAACCCGACCTGCTGCTGCTCGATGAACCGACCAACCACCTGGATGCGGAATCCGTCGCCTGGCTGCAGCGCCACCTTGCCGATTACCGCGGCACCGTCGTCATGGTCACCCACGACCGCTACTTCCTCGACAACGTGACGGGCTGGATTCTCGAACTCGACCGCGGCTCCGGCATTCCCTATGAAGGCAACTACACCGGCTATCTTGAAAAGAAAGCCAAGCGCCTTGAACAGGAAGGCCGCGAAGACGAAACCCGCCAGAAGACCCTCGCGCGCGAGCTGGAATGGGTGCGGCAGTCGCCGAAAGCCCGCATGGCGAAATCGAAGGCGCGTATCACCGCTTATAACGATTTGCTGGCGGAAAGCGAAAAGCACGAAAAGACGCGCGCGTCGCAAATTATCATCCCCGTGCCGCCGCGCCTTGGCCAGAACGTGGTCGAATTCACCAATGTCTCGAAGGGCTATGAAGACCGCCTGCTCATCGACAATCTTTCGTTCAAGCTGCCGCCCGGCGGCATCGTCGGCGTCATCGGCCCCAACGGCGCGGGTAAGACCACGCTGTTCCGCATGATCGTCGGCGAAGAACAGCCGGACAGCGGCACCGTCACCGTCGCCGAGGCCGTGAAAACCGGCTACGTCAACCAGAGCCGCGACGCGCTGCAGGGCGACCACAACGTCTGGCAGGAAATTTCCGGCGGCAACGATATTTTCTACCTCGGCAAGCGCGAAGTGAACACACGCGCCTATTGCGGCAGCTTCGGCTTCCGTGGCCCCGACCAGCAGAAAAAAGTCGGCATCCTTTCGGGCGGTGAACGCAACCGCGTGCATCTTGCGAAGATGCTGAAAGAGCCTGCCAACCTCCTGCTGCTCGATGAACCGACCAACGACCTAGATACTGAAACGCTCGGCGCGCTTGAAGACGCGCTTGAAAACTACGCCGGCTGCGCCGTCGTCATCTCCCACGACCGCTGGTTCCTTGACCGCCTTGCAACGCATATGCTGGCATTCGAAGGCGACAGCCAAGTTGTGTTCTTCGAAGGCAACTACGAAGACTACGAAAAAGACCGCCGCAAACGCTTCGGCGAAGACGCCGACCAGCCGCATCGCTTCAAGTACCGGCCGCTGCGCAGAGCGTCTTAATCGCTTACTTACCACCCCTCTTCCTTTGGGCGAGGAGGATTTTAGAAACAAAAAAAGCCCCGCATCTCTGCGGGGCTTTTTTTAATCGGTGATGCTTACTTCTTTTTGCTCATGCCGCCTGAAGAGGAGGAGCGGGCGCGGAGGGATTTGAGGAGGGCTTCGACGTCGCCGTTGCTGCCCATAACGGATTCAAAGTCGGAGCGCTGGGTCTGGCTCATGCTGATCTGCTCGACCACGACGTCGACGACCTTCATGTGGCCGCCCTTGGGGCGGACGCGCCAGTCGACCTGCACGGGCGGGCCGTCGTTCTGCAGGATCTGGCTGCGGACGATGCTGTCGCCGTTATCGGTCGGCGAGGCGCTGTCGACCTTGAAGGACTGGCCGGAATAATCGGCGAAGCGCTTGGTGTAGGTCTTGACGATCATGTCTTCGAACAGTTTTTGGTATTCCGCCTTCTGCGCGTCGGTCGCCGTGTTCCAGCCGCGGCCGAGGACGAAGCGGGCGATGGTCGGCACATCGAAGTTGTTGCGCAGCAGGGTGCGCACGCGGGTCGCGCGCTCCGCAGTCGGGATGTTGCGATCGGTTAAGGAAGTCAGTGCCTCATTGCCCATGGTCTGGACGAAGGCGGCAGCGGCGGAATCGCCGCCCTGGCCTTTGGCATAGGAAGGTGCCGGAGCAGCCAGCGCGATGACAAGCGCGAAGCCCGTCAGCAGCAGTTTGAAGGCGGTGGTTTTCATGTCTTTGTTCTCTTACACTTTCTTCGCCGGATAAGTTCGATACATCAGTAATTCGGGATCTGCGCGCTGTAGTCCGCGCCGCCGCCATTGACTTTGCCTTTGGCGTCATAAGTCGTGGGCGCAACCGCTTCGTCGCGGATCAGCGCATGGCGTTTCTGCGCATAGGCCGAACGGACGGCCGCGTAGTAATCAAGGCTGTTGCGGCGGAGATCTTCAACCGCTTTCACGTAGCGGGCGCGGGTATCAAGGCCTTCAAGACCGACGCGGGTGTAGTAAATCCAGTCGTTGTCGGTGTTGTCGGCGACGATGCGCACGGGGTCTGCATAGGAGTCAACCGCAAGGCCGACGCCATCGCGCAAGCTCGACGGGCCGATGATGGGGAGGACGAGGTAGAAGCCGTCATCAAGGCCCCAGACGGCGAGCGTCTGGCCGAAGTCTTCCGGCTCATAGGCAAAGCCTTGCGCTGCGGCGACGTCGACGAGGCCGCCGATACCGGCAGTGGTGTTGATGATGAAGCGGGCGGTGGCAACGCCGGCACCCTTGATGTCACCCTGCAGCAGTTCGTTGCCGACGATGAGCGGCGAGCGCAGGTTGTGCATGAAGTTGGTCACGCCGTCGCGCACGAAAGAGGGCAGCAGGAAGTTGTAAGCCTTTGCCAGCGGCTCGATCAGCGCGATGTCGAGCACGTTGTTGAAGGCGAAGATGCCGCGGTTGATCGGCTCGATCGGGTCGCGCATGCCGGACTTGTAACCGTCCTGCTGGTTGACCGAATGGGCGCAGGATGCGGTGCCGAGGGTCAGGAAGGCGCAGAGCGTGAGGCCGATAAGCTTCTGTGCCATTTTTGTCTTGGTAGCGCCGGTTGCCGAAAACATTGCCCTTGGACTTTCTTTAATGCTCAATTTTGTGTTTGAAACGGTTTTGCCGTTCGGTTCAATCATAGCCAGATATAATTACTTAACGCTTAATTCCAAGGCCTTAGAGTTCACTAAAGGCATTAGCCGTCTTCCAGATGGAGGAGGGCCGTTGTCCCGAGAAGAAGGCTGACGGCAGCGGGTGTCCAGGCTGCCAGATAGTCCGGTATCTTCTGTGAAATGCCGAAGGCGTTAAGCATTGATTCCATGAAGAATATAAAGAAGCCGACCGCGACTCCCAAGGCAATCATGGAGCCTGTGCCACCGAATCTTGGGGGGCGTAGCGAAAATGTCGCAGCCAGCAGCACCATGGCCATAAACAGGAAGGGTTTGGCGAGCAGGGATTGCAGCTGGATGTGCATGGAGACGGCGGGGAAGCCTGTTTCTTCCATAATACGGATGTATTCCGGCAGGCTCCAGAAGGAAATGGTATCGGGGTTGGCGAAGGATTCTTCCAGCTTCTGGCCTGTCAGCTCCGTCGGCAGTTTTTCGACATCCGCCTGCCGGATATCGCCGCTGCGGTCATTGATGCTGGCATTGCGGATTTCCCAGTAGCCGGGCTTCAGGTAGGCGAGGGGGCTGTCGACGCGCTTTTTGAAAGCGTCGTCCTTATCGAAGTAAAAGATCGTGACGTTGGACAGCATCCATGCTTTCTGGTCGAAGGTCGCGGAATGCACAATCGCATAGCCGTCTTCCACCGGCTGGCGCAGCCAGATGCCGGTGAGGGAAACGGAGAAGAGGTTGTTGCGGGCATTCAGGTAGGTGTTCTCCATCTGGCTGTATTTCGAAATCAAGATCGCCGAGACGGGGTTAATGACGGTGGTCGCGAAAACGCCGAACAGCAGCGCCGCCGCAATCATCGGCGACAGGAACTGCCAGGCGGAAATACCGGCGGCGCGGATGACGACCAGCTCATGCGTATGGTTCAGCTTCCAGCAGCTGTAGATAGCGCCGAACAATACGGCGAAAGGCAGCATGCGCTGCGCGTACTGCGGCAGTACCAGCGCCGACATTTCCAGCACGATGCGCATCGATACATCCGGCCGCTCCGCCGCCTGCCGCATGATCTCGATGCTGTGGATGACGAAGATGATGCCGAGCAAAATCAGCGCCGCGAACAAGACGTTGCGCAGGAAATGCCCTGAAATATAGCGGAAAAGCGTGGCGGAATTGGTGATCATGCGGTGCCCCTGCCTTCCGCCCATTTGCGGTTGCCGCGCGCGTTGATCAGGCGCAGGAGACCCATGACTTTTTCCTCGCCGCCATTGCCGAGCGCGTAGAGCGACAGGAAAATCGGCAGGAAGGTATAGACGTAGAGTAGCGGCGCAAGCCCGGTGTGCTTCTTCGTCACGTTATCGATCGCCATATTGCCGATGATAAGCGCGGCGACGATGATGCTCGCCACCATCACCTTGCGGCTCTGCCCGCGGCGGTTGAAGGGCCCGAGCAGCAGGATCGACATGGCGACAAGGCTGTAGGACAGCGTGTTGAAGGGGGAAACCAGCCGCTGCTGTGTTTCGACGACGAAATTCTCCGCATGGTCGCGGTCATACTTCACGCTGAAATCGGGGTGCAGCAGCTGCGACAATGTGCGTTCGGCGGGGTCCAAATTCCGCGCCTTCGGGCTGCTTTCAAGCCCGTTGATCTCGATCTCGTACTTCGAGAAATAGAGTTTCGACAGCGTGCCGGCACGCTCCAGCTGCTGGCGCATGCCGTCGAACACGATGATGTTGGGCACATCGCCATTCATCACCAGCTGGCCGCGCTTGGCGGTGATAGTGACGGGCGGCTTGTCCTTGTCGCGGGTGTCATGGATGACAAGGCCGACAAGGTCGCCGTTCTGGTCGCGGGCGCGAAGGTAAACGGTGAGATCTGCGCCGAAGGTGTTGAAAATCCCCTCCCGCAGCAGGAAGGCGGAATACTGTGTCTTCACCGCCGTGCGCGTCGCCAGCATCTTCACGAAGCAAAAGGGCGAGATATAGGTGGCAAGGGCGAGAACGATGACGGTGAAAACCGCCGCGATATAAAGGGCAGGACGGGCAAGGCGGCGCTGGTCAAAGCCGCAGGAGCGTAAAATCACCAGCTCGTTATCCATAATCATCTTGTTATAGACGAACAGCACGCCGATGACGAGGGAGACGGGCAAAATGGTTTCCAGAAACTTCGGCAGCATGAGGGCGACCATGCGGATGAAGAGGCCGAAGGGCGCATCGGAGTTCGCAACCAATTCCAGAATCTTTAAAGACTGCGTCAGCCACACCACCGCCGTCAGCGTGAGGGCGATAAACGCCGTCGCGGTCAGCAGATTCTTCATAAGGTAGCGGGTCATCAGCATTTTATGATCTTACGGTGGAATAAGCGCGCGCCGCCAATTATATTCGGCTTTAATATAAGGGTGCCTCAAGGGATTTTTAACCCTTTTCGCGCTAAAAAGGAAAACAAAACAGGTCAGCCATGAAAATCTCCTTCGAGTCCAAACCCCCGAAATCAGACGCCGTGGTCGCTTTCGCCACCGAAGGCGGCAAATTGCTCGACGCGGGGCAAGCGATCGACAAGAAAACCAAAGGCGCCCTGAAGCGCGCCATCGCCGCCGAACAGTTTACCGGCAAGAAGGGCCAGAGCCTTGTTATCGCGGGCGCCGAAGGCGTATCGCAAAGCCATGTCATCCTCCTGGGTCTGGGCAAGGCGGAAGACCTGAAAGCGCAGGATTTTGAAAAGCTGGGATCCAGCCTCGTCTCCCTCCTCAACCAGAAAAAAGCCGCCACGGCCGAAGTTGCCTTCGCCGATGTGCCGGTGAAAAAAGGCGCCGATGCCGGTGATGTTGCGGCTGCCATGGCGCAGGGCGCGCTGCTCTCCGCCTACCGCTTCGACAAATACCTGACGAAAGAGCCGAAAGAGAAAAAGCCGACGCTGAAATCCATCAGCTTCACCGTCGACAATCCGGCGAAAGCGAAAAAATCCTTCGCCGATGCGGAAAAAGTCGCGGCGGGCGTTTACCTCACGCGCGACCTCGTCTCCGAAGCGCCGAACGTTTTGTACCCGGAAAGTTTCGCGCAGATCATCCGCCGCGAGCTGACGCCGCTCGGCATCAAGGTGAAGGTGCTGGATGAAAAAGACATCAACAAAAAAGGCATGGGCGCGCTGGAAGCCGTGGGCCAGGGCAGCAACCGTCCGCCGCGCCTTGTCACCATGGAATATAAAGGCGCCGGCAAGCACGACCGCAACATCTGCTTCGTCGGCAAGGGCGTGACCTTTGACACCGGCGGCATTTCCATCAAGCCCGCGGCCGGCATGGAAGACATGAAATGGGATATGGCGGGCGCAGGGGCTGTGACGGGCCTCATGAAAGCCCTCGCCGCGCGCGGGGCGAAGGTCAACGCCGTCGGCGTTGTGGCGATTGCCGAAAACATGCCGTCGGGCACTGCCTGCCGCCCCTCCGACATCGTGACCTCGATGTCCGGTCAGACGGTTGAGATCCTCAACACCGACGCCGAAGGCCGGTTGATTTTGTGCGACGCCCTCTGGTACGCGCAGGAAGAATTCCAGCCGACGCATATCGTGGACCTCGCAACGCTCACCGGTGCCATTATCATCGCCCTCGGCCATGAGTATGGCGGCATCTTCTGCAACGACGGTGAATTCGCAGCCGATCTTATCGACAGCGGCAAGCAGGTCGGCGAAGAACTGTGGCAGATGCCCCTGAATGATGCCTGGGACAAGGCGATCGACAGCCCGGCCGCGGATATGAAGAATATCTCCGGCGGCCGCGATGCCGGCTCCGCCATCGGCGCGCATTTCTTGAAGCGCTTCATCCAGGATGGTGTCAAATGGGCGCACCTTGATATCGCGGGCATGGCCTGGACGAACAAGGAACGCACGGGCGTGCCGAAAGGCGCAACCGCCTTCGGCGTCCGCCTGCTGGACCGCTTCGTTTCCGAATACTGCGAGAAATGATGCGCTGCAAAGGGCATCACGCATAACGATACAAAAACCCCGGGCGACAGAAGCCCGGGGTTTATTTTTTGACCGGCTACCAAGGATGAATGTCGATGAGCCTTTTTAAATCCCGCCGCTTCCTGCCGCTGTTCCTGACGCAGTTCTTAGGTGCCTTCAACGACAACCTGTTCAAGAACGCGCTGCTTATGCTGGTCACTTTCACGCTGGCATCGCAGCTGCCGGAAGGCGTGAAACCGCAGATGTTCCTCGCCTTGGCCGGCGGCATTTTCATCCTGCCCTTCTTCCTCTTCTCGGCAACAGCCGGGCAGTTCGCCGACAAAATGGACCGCGCCACCATGGCGCGCTACGTCAAGATCGCGGAAATCGTCTTCATGGCGCTCGCCGCCATCGGCTTCCTTGCCCACAGCATTTCGGTGCTGCTGGTCGTACTGTTCTGCATGGGCCTGCATTCCACCTTCTTTGGCCCCATTAAATACGCCATCCTGCCGCAGCACCTTGCCGGCAAAGAATTGCTGGAAGGTAACGCTTATGTTGAAGCGGGCACATTCCTCGCCATCCTGCTCGGCACCATCCTTGGCGGCGTGCTCGTCACGCACGGCGGGGAGACAGTGATTTCGGTCGCTGTGATCGTCACCGCCATCGCGGGTTATGCCGCCAGCCACTTCATCCCCACCGCGCCGGGGCCGGAGCCGCAACTGGTCGTGAATAAAAACTTCTGGCAGGAAACTGTCCGCATCATGAAATACCTGCAGCAGGGTGATGTCGCCGTCTACCGCTCCATCCTCGCTATTTCGTGGTTCTGGCTGGTGGGCGCGACGTATCTGACGCAATTCCCCGCTTTTGCCAAGGATTTCCTTGGCGGCGATGAATCGGTCGCAACGCTGCTGCTGACGCTGTTCTCCATCGGCATCGGGCTTGGCTCTGTCCTCTGCAACAAGCTGCTGAAGGGGCAGGTGCAGGCGACATTTGTGCCGCTCGCCGCTATCGGCATGGCGATTTTTGGAATCGATCTTTACTTCGCCGCGCATGACCTGATCGGCCCGCATGCGGTGGAGACCGATAGCGGTGCCACCATGCATATCTATGTCACGGCGGGTCGCTTTATTTCCAACCCGCACAACTGGCGCGTGGTGTTTGACCTTTTCATGATCGCTGTCTCGGGCGGGCTTTTCGCCGTGCCTCTCTATGCTATTGTGCAGAAAAACGCGGATCCGCAATACCTTGCCCGTATCGTCGCGGGGCTTAACATCATGAACGCGATTTTCATGGTCGCGTCCTCGGTGCTGACCGCCATTATGCTGTCGATGCATTTCACGCTGCCGGAAATATTCCTCTCCATCGCGCTGCTGCAATTGCTGGTCGCTGTTTATATCGTGCAACTGCTGCCGGATGCGCTGTTCCGCTCCGTCATGCGCGCGATCCTCAGCTGGGCCTATAAAGTCGAGGTCAAAGGCATGGAGAATTACGAGGCGGCAGGTCCGCGCGTGCTCATCATCGCCAACCACACCTCCTTCCTCGACGCCGCGCTAATCGCCGCCTATTTGCCCGTCAAAATCACCTTCGCCGTCAACACCTATATCGCGCAGGCGTGGTGGATGAAACCTTTGCTCAAAATGGTTGATGCCTATCCCGTCGACCCCACCAACCCCATGGCGCTCAAAGGCCTCGTCGAGGTCGTGAAAAGCGGTAAGACCGGCATGATCTTCCCCGAAGGCCGCATCACCGTCACCGGCTCCCTCATGAAGGTTTATGAAGGGCCGGGGCTGATTGCCGATAAGGCGAAGGCGAAAGTTTTGCCCATCCGTATTGATGGTGCGCAGTTCACGAAATTCTCGCGCCTGAAGGGCAAGGTGCTCATCCGCCGCTTCCCCAAAATTACGCTGACCATTTTACCGCCGCGCGATTTTCTGCTGCCGGAAGGTGTTTTCGGCCGCAAACGCCGCCAGCTGGCGGCAGCGCAGCTCTACGACATGATGTCGCAAATGATTTTTGACGCCAGCGACATCGAACGTCCGCTGCTGACCGCCCTTATGGATGCCGCGCATTTGTACGGCAAGAAGCACATCATTGCGGAAGACCCGCAGCGCCAGCCGGTAAATTACCAGACCTTTATCGCCCGCAGCATGGTGCTGGGCCGGGTGCTGGAAAGCCGCATCAAGCATGACTCTGCTGCCACTATCCCCGCGGTCGGCGTCATGCTGCCGAATATGGTCGGCACGGCCATGACTTTCTTTGGGCTGCATCATATCCGCAAAGTGCCGGCGATGCTTAACTTCTCCGCTGGGCCCGCGCAGGTCTTGAGCGCCTGCAGCACAGCGATGCTGAAAACCGTCATCACCTCCCGCCGCTTCGTCGAGATGGGCAAGCTCGGCACGACTGTGACTGCGTTGACGGATGCCGGCATTGATATTCTATATATCGAGGATATTCGCGCCGCCGTCGGCGTGACCGACAAGCTCTACGGCCTTGCGGCAACGCTTGCACCAGAAACGCTGGACACCATCCGCCAGCGGGCGAGTGCGCATGATCCTGCAGTGATTTTGTTTACCTCCGGTTCCGAAGGTACGCCGAAGGGCGTGGTGCTGTCCCACCGAAATATCCTCGCCAACCGCTACCAGATTGCGAGCCGCGTAGATTTCGGCCCATATGATATCGTGTTTAATTGCCTGCCGATGTTCCATTCCTTCGGTTTGACCGGCGGCACGCTGCTGCCCATCCTTTCCGGCATCCGCGCGTTTTATTATCCGTCACCGCTACACTACCGCATCGTGCCCGAGCTGATTTACGACACCAATGCGACCATCCTGTTCGGTACTGATACGTTCCTGTCTGGTTACGCGCGTTTTGCGCATCCCTATGACTTCCACGCCATCCGCTACGTTTTCGCGGGCGCGGAAAAGCTGAAGGAAGAAACGCGGCGGGTGTATGCCGAAAAATACGGCGTGCGGATATTCGAAGGCTACGGCGCGACCGAAACCGCGCCGGTCATATCCATCAACACACCCATGCACAACCAGCCGGGCTCCGTTGGCCGCCTGATGCCGGGTATGGTGCACAGCCTCGAGAAGGTCGAAGGCATCGCCGCGGAATCCGGCCGCCTGATGATCAAGGGGCCGAACATCATGCTCGGCTACCTGAAAGCCGACCTGCCGGGCGTGCTGCAGCCGCCGGAAGAAGGCTGGTACGACACCGGCGATATCGTCGGGCTTGATGACAACGGCTTTATCACCATTCAGGGCCGCATGAAGCGCTTTGCGAAAATCGCAGGGGAAATGGTATCGCTTACGGCGGTCGAAGTCGCGGTGCAAAAGCTCTACCCCGACAAAATGCACGCCGTTGTTAGCGTCAAGGACGAGAAGAAGGGCGAGCGGCTGATCCTGTTCACGACGGCGGAGGCAAAGGCCGAAGATATTTCGGCGCATTTCCGCAAGCTGGGCTTAAACGAACTGTCCGTTCCTAAAACCATCAAGCAGGTGGAAGTGATCCCCGTGCTTGGCACCGGCAAGACGGATTACGTGCAGCTGAACGCCATGGCGGCAGGGTAAGGGTTAAAATGCGAAGTCTTTCGGCACGGCCTTGGCTGTGCCAGTTTTCTCGCGGTTGAGCACGGTGGTTTCGCCGCGCGGCGAGATGCTGAACAGCGTTTCATAAACGCCATCCGCCGCCAGCACGCGGGCGGTGGCATTGAATCCCTCCGGCTGCTGCGCCGCGACGAGGCCTTCCAGCCAGCCTTCCTTCGCGAAGAAGAGGCGAAATTTCAGGTAAGCGCCGATCGTTTGTGCATCCAGCTTTAATGGCGCGGCTGCATTGGCATGGTGGATATTGGCGATGCTCCCATCCAGCGGCACCAGCTCCCCAGCCGCGGCGACATACCACAAGGGCGCTTCGCCGGGGCGGGCACGGGTCATTTTCACCAGCATGCCGTCGGCATAGAAGGGCAGGGGCAGGGTTTCGACAATGGTGTCGTCGGGCGCATGGCGGTACAGCGGCTCCGCGCGGTTGATGCTGCGGATGAGGTATAATTTTTCATCGCCGTTCGCCGTATTCCAGGCCATTTCGCTTGCCCTTTCTGAAGGCTTCTACCAATAATAGGCGCAGAACAGCCCCCTGACAACCGGCGGAAATTCCATGACCGATGTGCGCTTTTATCACCTGCAGCAAAAACGCCTTGAACAGGCGCTGCCGGAGATTGTTGCCAAGGCGCTGGAGCGCAAGCACCGCATTGTCGTGAAAGCCGGCAGCCGGGAGCGGATTGAAAGTTTAAGCAACGCCCTTTGGTCCGCCGACCCCGGCAGCTTTCTGCCGCATGGCTATGTGAAGGATGGCAATGAGGCGGAGCAGCCGGTCTGGCTCACCGAAGGGGATGACAACCCCAATGCCGCAACCGTGCTGATCCTTGCCGATAACGCGAGTTCCGACGCCGTCGGCGACTACACCCTCTGCTGCGAAATTTTTGACGGCAACGACGATGCCGCCGTCGCCGCCGCGCGCCAGCGCTGGAAAGTGTATAAAGATGCCGGCCATGCCACATCCTACTTCCAGCAGGATGAAAACGGCCGCTGGCAGCAAAAACAGTAATTTTTTAAAACAGGAGATTGTTTATGACCCCGCGCCGTTTCTATCTGCAGCTGGCCGTGCTGGCCGTTTGTTCCTTCGCCGGCGGCTTTGCCGGCATGTTGTTTTCGGGCCACCGGGCGGAAGCGCAGCAGCAGGAAAGCTTTTTTGCGGTGTCGGACGCCAAGAACCCCAAGGGCGTGAACACCTATGTTTCGGACGGGCAGGGCGGGCAGATTTTCTACGGTGAAAACGGCCTCATGCGCCTGCAGATGGGCACCTATAACGGCCCCGGCGAGCGCGGGCTGCCGCTGCTGGCGCTGTCGGACAACGGCGGGCATATCCGCATGTTGCTACGTCTTGCCGGCGACAATGAATCACCGGTGCTGATCATGAAGGATAAGAAGGGCAGCGACCGGCTTGTCATGGGTCTTGGCCTTTCGGATGCGAAGCAGGAGCCCTTCCTCAGCATCACCGATTCCTCCGGCCACCGTCAGAACGTCTTCGGCAGTTACTAAAAAGAAATCACGCAGCAAAAAGCCCGCTTTGAAAAATCAAAGCGGGCTTTTTGATTGCAGCTGTAAAGCTTAGTTCGCGGTCTTGACCAGCGGCGCGGCGGAAGCCACAGCCGGGATCGAGACAGGCGTCGTCGCTTTCGCGAATTCGCCGTCCATCTTGGAGACTTGCGCCTTGAAGGCTTTCAGGTCTTTGCCGGCAAGGGCGCTGCCGCCTGCAAGCTTGACGGTCGCGGGGTTGACCTGCGCGTGGTTGATGAGGATTTCGTAGTGCAGGTGCGGGCCGGTCGAGCGGCCGGTGGTGCCGACATAGCCGATCACCTGGCCCTGCTTTACGCGGCTGCCGATGCGTACGCCGGCTTTCACAGCCTGCATGTGGGCATAGGCGGTCTCAAGTCCTGCGCGGTGGCGGATCTCGACATAGTTGCCGTAGGTGGAGAAGGGGCCGGCGCGTTCAACAACGCCGTCACCGGCGGCGAATATAGGCGTGCCGCGCGGGGCTGCGAAGTCGATGCCCTTGTGCATTTTGTTGTAGCCGAGAACCGGATGGCGGCGGAAGCCGAAGCCGGAAGAAATGCGCGCGCCGTCGATCGGCGTTTTCATGAGCGGTTTCTTCGCGCCCTGCCCGTTCGCGTCGAAGTAGCTGACTTCGCCGTCGCGGCTTTCATAGCGGTACAGCGGCATCGTGCGGTCGGACAGGCCGAGCTTTGCATAGACGATGTTGCTGCGGCCCGGAACGACGATACCTTCGTCCGTCACGTATTGTTCATACATGATGTCGAACTTGTCGCCGTTCTGGATCTCGCGCTGGAAGTCGACGCCGAAAGAGAAGATTTTAATGAAGTCGAGGATCACGGCATCCGGCACGCCGGCAGCTTTCGCGTCAACGTACAGCGAGTTGTCGATCTTGCCCTTGAAGCCTTTCAGTTCGCGGTGAACCGATTTCGCTTCCTGGTTGACCTTGAACTGGCCGTCTTCGCCTTTGTTCAGCATCAGGGAATTGATGGAGTCCTGCTCGATGCGGAGGCCGACGAATTTCGGGTCGGCAAGGGCGGGGTCTTTGTGGAAGAAGACGGTGACATGGTGACCGGGGTTGAGGTCGCGCGGGTCATATACTTTGCGAAGGGCGGTGATGGCGCCGACGGCTTCATCACGCGGCACGGCATTGCGGACGAGCAGGTCCATCAGCGTATCGCCGCGGCCAACGGTGACTTTTTTCTGCGAATCCAGCAGGTTGGTGCCGGCCTTCAGAATCTTGGAAATGCCGGTCTGGATATAGGCCAGCTGCTGGGAAGAGGGCGCCACGCGCGCCGGTTCCTGCAGGACGACGGGCTTCGGCGCCGATTCTTCGGTGCCCTGATTAAATTGACCCTGCGCATATTGATATGACGGGTTGACGGGTTTCGCGTCAAACGCGTCTTTCAAATTCAGCACTTCAAACGCGGGACGCTGCGGATCCGCGGCGGCGACGGAAACAGCGGGCAGCGGCGCATTGGCGGCAAGCACAGCAGCATCAGGCGCAACGTCAGGCGATGCTTTGATAAAAATTCCATAGGCTGCAGCGAGTGCGAGCGCGGGGATAACAACATGGCGCATGCCGAAACGGCGTTTGCGGAACATCCTCGTGCGAGGTGAAGTGAAATGTCTCAAAACATCAGACCTTTTATTGTTTTCTATGTTGGCGGTGCCGATAAGGCACGAGAACAATTTTGAAAGCAAGCGTCAAAGAAGCACCGGGGGTGATGCAGACTTGCTACACAATATAATTAAATTGTTGATGTTCTTCAAATAAAATGACCCGACGAATTTCATAACATGGAACCATTTTTTCGCGTTTCTTTTTCATATCCACATTATCGCTATATTTTTCGAGAAGAAGAGAGAATCTGTTTCGAAAGAGCGCGCGGGAATTTGTAGCAAATTGTGACCATATATATAGGTGTGGACGGGTATATATAATTGTGTAGGATGCGGCACCGGCAACAAGCCTCCGCTTTCAATTATATATTCAGAAGTCCCTCCCCATGCAGAACACCCAAAAGGATAATGGCTCCATGACGCAAGCAAGCACACTCATGAAAGGCAAGCGCGGCCTCGTTATGGGTGTTGCGAACGATCGCTCCATCGCCTGGGGCATTGCGGAAATGGCGCATCTGCACGGCGCGGAGCTCGGCTTCACCTTCCAGGGCGATGCGCTTGAAAAGCGCGTGCGCCCGCTCGCAGAATCCATCCAGTCGAAACTGGTGCTGCCGTGCGACGTCACCGACCAGAAATCCATCGACGCGACTTTTGCCGCCGTCGAAAAGGAATGGGGCGGCCTCGACTTCGTTGTCCATGCCATCGCCTATTCCGACAAGAACGAACTCGACGGCATGTACCTGAACACAACGCGCGAGAATTTCCTGAAAACCATGGACATCTCCGTCTATTCCTTCACCGCGGTCGCGCAGCGCGCGGTACCGCTGATGAAGAACGGCGGCAGCCTGATCACCATGACCTACCACGGCGCGGAACGCGTCATGCCGCATTACAACGTCATGGGCGTTGCCAAAGCGGCGCTGGAAGCTTCCGTCCGTTACCTCGCGAATGACATCGGGCCGCAAGGCATCCGCGTCAATGCGATCAGCGCCGGGCCCATCAAGACCCTCGCGGCCTCCGGCATCGGTGATTTCCGCTATATCCTGAAATGGAACGAGCTCAACTCCCCCCTTCGCCGCAACGTGACGACGCAGGATGTGGGCGGTGCAGGGCTGTTCCTGCTCAGCGACCTTGGCGCGGGCGTGACCGGCGAAGTGCTGTACGTCGACAGCGGCTACCACACCGTTGGCATGGTGCAGGTCGACAGCGCCAAGCAGACGGCGGAACTCCTCAACGGCATCTCCGGCTAATCCTGATTCCCGTTTTTTACTGACCTGCAGCTTTGGGGAATAACCGCCATGTCCTCCAACACCTTCGGCACGGTTTTCAAATACACGACCTGGGGCGAAAGCCATGGACCGGCGCTCGGCTGCGTAGTCGATGGTACGCCGCCGGGTATTGCGCTGTCGGAAGCGGATATCCAAAGTTTCCTCGACCGCCGCAAGCCGGGGCAGAACCGCTTCACGACGCAGCGGCAGGAAGAGGACAAGGTCGAGATTTTGTCCGGCGTGTTCGAAGGCAAGACGCTCGGCACCCCCATTTCCCTCGTCATCCGCAACACCGATGCGCGGTCGAAGGACTATTCCGAGATAAAAGACAAATTCCGCCCGGGCCACGCCGATTTCACCTACCAGGAAAAATACGGCCTCCGCGACTACCGCGGCGGCGGCCGGTCGTCGGCGCGCGAAACTGCGGCGCGGGTTGCGGCGGGCGGCGTTGCGCGCAAGGTGTTGAATGCGCTGCTCGGTGATGCCGTCACTATCCGCGGTGCGGTGGTGCAGGTGGGGCCGCATAAAATCAACCGCGCGAACTGGAACTGGGAGGCGGCGTCGGAAAACGCCTTCTTCTCCCCGGATGCGGAAGCGGTGCCGCTGTTCGAAAAATTCCTTGATGAAACGCGCAAGGCAGGCAGCAGCGCCGGCGCGGTGGTTGAAGTCGTCGCCAGCGGCATTCCCGCAGGCCTTGGTGCGCCCGTTGCCGACAAGCTCGATGCGGATATCGCCTCCGCCATGATGGGCATCAATGCCGTGAAGGGCGTCGAGATTGGCGCAGGCTTTGCCTCCGTCGAGATGGGCGGGGGGATTAATTCCGACCAGATCCGCATGAAGGACGGCAAGCCGCATTTTCTTTCCAACCACGCCGGCGGCATCCTCGGCGGTATTTCGACGGGGCAGGATATTGTTGTGCGCATGGCTTTCAAGCCGACCAGTTCGATTCTCACGCCGATGAAAACGATTGATGTGCATGGCTCGGAAACGGAAATCATCACCAAAGGCCGCCATGATCCTTGCGTCGGCCTGCGCGGCACGCCGGTTGCGGAAGCGATGCTGGCGATCGTTCTGTGCGACCATCTTTTGCGCCATCGCGCGCAGTGCGGGCTGTAAGCACAATCGAGTCAAATCAGATTCTTAGCGGAGTCCGTTCAAGTGATGCCGAATCGGGGAATCGCAAATCCATGGGATTTCAGCGCAATTTGCGCATGGACTCTACATAATCAGTGGAAAGCGCTGCGCGGCGCGAGGCGATTAAACTGCTGATAAACAATCAAAAATTCCGCTGCGCGGGAATGCGAAAAATAAGGACTCGACTCTTATCCACAGAGATTAGAAACTTTGACTCAAGGAAAAGCGCCGAACCAGTTCGCTGGCCTCGGCGCTCCCCCCTTAATACTTCGCTTCGATGATATTGCCCCATGTGTTTCCGCGCATGGGGCTTTTTTTTGGTTCCGGTATTTTTGAAATCTTGAGAGAAAATATATCTCCAAATTATTAGTCGTTCAATCACGAATGATGCGTTATCCTCCAGAAAATTTAAAAGCGTTTTTGCAAAAGGTGTTGACATGGCAACCGCGAACCAGCCCGTGAAAGAAGTTATCGTCGTGAAAAAACGCGAAGGCTTTCCGTGGAATTTTTTCCGCTTCATTCGCGGCATCATCTTCTTCGTCGGCCTCATGGTGATTGCGAGTTTCATTCTCATCGGCGTCGCGCTGTCCAAGCTCCCGAGCCTCGGCAGCTTCGAGCCCGCGTCGCTGCCGGATAAAATCGTTCTCACCTACACCTTCAAATCCGGCCTTGAAGAAGTCGTTTCCGGCCCGACGCTCACCAATCCCATGCTGCGCTCCTCCGCGACGCTGAACGACGTCGTGAAGACGCTGAACGCCGCCGCGAAGGACGAACGCGTGAAGGCCTTCGTCGCCAAGATCGAGGATATTAAATTCAACGTGGCGCAGGTGCAGGAACTGCGCTCCGCCGTTGCCAACTTCCGCAAGGCAGGCAAGGTTGCGGAAGTCTATGCCGACAGCTACGGCACCATGTCTTCCGGCATGGCGGATTATTATTTCGCGACCGGCTTTGATAAAGTGTGGATGCAGCCGATCGGCGTTGTCTCCATCACCGGCATGGCGGCGGAAGTGCCGTTTTTCCGCGGTTTCCTCGATAAAGTCGGCGTGACGCCGCAGTTCGGCCACAAAGGCACCTATAAATCTGCGGTCGAATCGATCACGCTGACGGATATGTCGGCGCCCGCGCGCGAAGCCATGGAATCCCTCATCAACGACCTGTCCGGCCAGATGATCCAAGGCATCGCCGACAGCCGTCACCTGACGGTTTCGGAAGTGAAGGCGGATGTCGACAACGCGCCCTATGACGACGAAGCGGCACTGAAGCTGAAACTTGTCGACCAGCTCGGCTATTATGATGAGGTGCTGGCGGATGCGAAACAGAAGTCGGGCGTTACCACCGAAAAAACCGTCAGCCTCGACCGTTATGAAGACGATATCGAGCCCGACAATTCCGGCATGGGATCCTTCAAGGACATGATCCAGAAGGCGAAAGAACAGGCAGAGCGCGACGCCGGCAAAACAGTGGCAAAACAGCCGGGCAAAAAGAAAATCGCCCTTATCATCGCAGCCGGTGAAATTGCGCAATTTGGCGGCACCTCCGCCGACAACCATGTCGGCTTCGGCGAAAGCGGCATCAAGGCGGAAACTGTCGTCCATGCCTTTAAAGAAGTGCAGGAAGATGATGACGTTGCTGCTGTCGTCTTCCGTATCGACAGCCCCGGCGGCTCGCCGGAAGCGTCGGAAACCATTCGCCGCGCCATCATGCAGACGCGCGCAGGCGGCAAGCCCGTTATTATCTCCATGGGCGGCTATGCGGCCTCGGGCGGATACTGGGTCGCGACGGGCGGCGATAAAATCGTCGCGCAGCCCGGTACCATCACCGGCTCCATTGGCGTCTTCGGCGGCAAGATGGTCGTCCTCGAACTCCTCAACAAGCTCGGCGTCAACTGGGTGACCATTTCCAACGGCGCACATGCGCAGATGTGGTCTTCCGGCAAGCTGTTCACCGACGAGGAAATGGCAAAGTTTGAAGGCACGCTCGACATGATCTACAAAGCCTTTATCGCGCGCGTCTCGCAGGCCCGCGGCCTCACGCCCGAACAGGTGGAAGCTGTGGCTGAAGGTCGCGTCTGGTCCGGGCAGCAGGCCCTCGACCGCAAGCTGGTCGATTACCTCGGCGGTCTTGACCGTGCGGTGGAAGTCGCCAAGGACGTTGCGAAGCTGGATGCCAAGGCGGATATTCCGCTGGTGCAGTATCCCGCCAAGAAGTCGCCTTGGGAAATGATTGCGGATCTGGCGAAGGGTGAATCAACCTTCCAGCCCCGCATCACCATCAACGCGCGTGATATCATCACCTCGCTGCAGGACGCCGCAAAGGCGGAAGGCGCGGCGTTGAAAGCACCGGATATTCAAATCCACTAAATTCTAAACAGAATGATAAAGAGATTTAAGAATTATACCCGTGGCGGTCCTTGCGGTGGCCGAAGCCCGTTGACGCCATGGTGGTTTCATCCATCTGCGACATCGCCATGATGCTGGCCGCCGACAACCGGCTGACGGAGGCATTGGCCTGCGCATAGATGGAGCCCGCATTCTTCTTGCCCGCACCGTGGTGCTGGAAGCGGGGGTCGTCGCGCCAGATGATATCATCCGCTTCATTGGCGTCATCGAAAACAGGAAGCGCCCGCGCGGCCGTATGGGTGTGATGGCGGGATGCTGCGGCGCTGGCCGCGGGCGCTTTGGTGGAGCTGTCGTCCGTCGAGGTCGAGGCCGGAGTTGTTGAGGAACCGGCTGCCTGTCCACCTGTGAACTTTTTGTCGAAAAGGGCATAGACGTCATCCAGCGAACGCGCCTTGCCGTTCTTGTCGTAGAAAACGCCTTTGTTGGCATGCGCCGCGTTGGGGAAAATTTTGGCGGCAACCGCATCGCCGTCATAGGCGCGCGCATTCAGGAATTTTGCGGCAGCGCCCGCACCCATGAAGTGGGCGAGGTACAGCTCGGTCGAGCCGACGTCGCCTTTCGTGTGGTCCTGCAGGAAGTCCTTGTTTTCGGCGCAGAACTCGCCGGCCATGCAGGCTGAAATCTCGGGGTCTTTGCGGAGGGCGAGAATTTGCTTTTTGGCAGCGGCGCTGTCGACAGTCGCTTTGCCGTTCTTGATCTCGATTTTATCGGCGAGGTCGCCAAGGCCGTACTTCTCCCCATGGCGCTTTACCATGCCAAGCCAGGTGTCATCGATGAATTGATAGAGGCCGGTCGCGCTGGAAGATTTTGACTTGGCGTTAGTGTCAAAGCTGCTCTCGGTGGAAGCTTTTTCCATGAGGAAGGTGAAATCAACGCCGGTGGCTTTGGCGGCCTTCTGCACCGCATTAATAACGCGGTTTGAGGCAACTCCCTGATATTTGTGGAGTATTTCCGATGGTACCCCTGCTGAAAACGCCATAACCCGAACTCCTGAACCCTTGGGGCCTGTTTTTAGGCCTCCTTATATAGGGAAGAGTTGCAAGGGGTGTGCCAGAGGGGTGGTAATAATATTATGTAATTTGATAATTATATTTTATGGAATGTCGTTGCCTTTGCCAAAGGCGGGTGCTACCCCTATGGCCGCTATTCATAACAACAACCGAGAAACATCGTGACCCCTGAATTCAACGCAAATACCTACGCCTCCCAAATCCGCAAAGCCCGAACCCCTGAAACCGTCGAAGCCATTTTTGCCGATATCGCGCAGCAGCCTGCCAATCACCAGACCCTCGCTATCAACGCTATCGAAACCCAAGTCGTCTCCGAATGGAAACGGGGCATGGCGACGGGCGCGGAACTTGCGCAAATGAAGGCCGTCATTGACCTGCTCGATGCTACCAAAAACACCCCTCAGGGTCGCCTGCTGCTCGCCAGTCTCGAGCGCGAGGTCGGCTCCGTCGCGGAAGGGCAGGCGCAATCCCTCGTCTTCCTCAAAATCTCCCAGAGCAAGGGCGATGCCGCCGATCCGATGGTCAAAGCCGTCGTCGCCGAAGCTGCCAAGCTTTCCGATGAAGACTATAATTCCCCGCTCGGCGTTCTGAAGTTGATGGTGAATGTGGCCGCCGCTCAAGCGCCGGCAGCCCCCGCCAATCCCTTCCGCCAGACGCCGAAACCGTAATCCACAAAAAACCAGAAGAGAGTGTGATAAAATGACTGACGTTAACGCTAAAACCATCATGGCGAAGATTTACGACGCCGAAACGCCGGCGGCTGTTGACGCCGCCTTCGCGCCGCTGGCCGAGATGAAACCCGCCGCCCGCCGCAAGGCGATTGATGCGGTGGAGGCCGAATTCCTGGCCGACTTCCGCGCCGAATTCCCCGCCGCCGACCTGCCGCAAATCAAGTTGGCCCTGAATGCGCGCAACGTGATCGAAGACAGCCCGCTCGCCGAACTCGGCGGCCTGCTGGGTGATTTCATGGCGGCCGTCGGCCTTGTCGAGGAAGAACCCCAGGAAGACCGCCGCGTGGCGGAAGACCTTATGACCGCAAGCCAGGTTTTCTTCAATATCCATAAGCTGAAGGGCAACAAGGCTGATCCGCTGGTCAAGACATTCGTCACCGAAGCCGCCAAACTGTCGGATACCGAATATGCCAGCGCCGGCGGCCAGACCAAGCTTCTGATCAAGCTGCTGGAAAGCGAAGCGGTTGCGGCCCCCGCGCCCGTGAAACCCCGCAACCCGTTCCGCCCGTCATAATAACGGGCAAGATGCGCGCTGTTTCAAGCGCCGTTCCAAAATGCTAGTCTTTTCCGGCAGTCGCCAATCGCGGTGACTGCCGGAATTCATTTTGGAGCCCTTCCATGTATCACGCCCCGCTTAAAGACATGCGCTTCGTCCTCGACCAGATCGCCGGCATGGAAGGCATTGCCGCATTACCGGGGTACGAACACGCAACCCCCGATGTGGTGGAAGCGGTGCTGACGGAAGCGGCGCGTCTTTCCGCCGAAGTCTGGGCCCCGACGAACACAACGGGTGACAAGCAGACATCAAAAATTTCCGGCGACGGCGTGAAGACGCCGCACGGTTTCAAGAACGCCTATACCCAGTTCGCCCAAGGCGGCTGGACGGGCGTCACCTGCGAGGCGGAACATGGCGGTCAGGGCCTTCCGTACTCCCTAGGCATGGCGGTCGGTGAAATGTGGCAGTCGGCCAACCTTGCCCTCTCGCTCTGCCCGCTGCTGTCGCAGGCGGCGATCGAGGCGATTGATAAACACGGCACACCTGAACAAAAAGACAAATACCTGCCCAAAATGACCTCCGGCGAATGGACAGGCTCCATGCACCTGACGGAGCCGCAGGCGGGCAGCGACCTTGCCGCCATCCGCACCACCGCGAAAAAGACCGGCGATCATTACCTGATGAAAGGCCAGAAGATTTACATCACCTGGGGGGAGCATGACTTCACCCCCAATATTATCCACCTCGTCCTGGCGCGCATCGACGGGCTGCCGGAAGGCAATGATGGCCTGGGGCTTTTCATCGTGCCGAAATTCCTTGTGAATGATGACGGTTCCCTCGGCAAGCGCAACGATGTGCGCGCCGTCTCGCTGGAACATAAACTCGGCATCCACGGCTCCCCCACCTGCGTCATGATCTATGGCGAAAATGACGGCGCGGTTGCGTATCTGGTCGGCGAGGAAGGTAAGGGCCTTCGCAACATGTTCACCATGATGAACAATGCCCGCCTTGGCGTCGGCCAGCAGGGCGTGGCCCTCGCCGAAGCCGCCTACCAGCATGCGCTGCAATACGCAAAAGACCGTGTGCAGGGCATGAAGCTTGGCGATAAGTCCGGCAAGCGCGTCGCGATTATCGAGCACCCCGATGTGCGCCGCATGTTGCTGACCATGAAAGCGAATACCGAAGCCTCCCGCGCGCTCACCTATTATGCCGGCGGCATGGTGGACCGTATGCGCAAGGAGACGGATGCAAAAGCCCAAAATGATGCGGCGGCCAGAGCGGACCTGCTTGTCCCGCTCGTCAAGGCCTGGGCGACCGACCTTGCTGTTGAAACCGCCTCGACCGGCCTGCAAATTCACGGCGGCATGGGATTTATCGAGGAAACCGGCGCCGCGCAATTCTACCGCGATGCGCGCATTTTGCCGATTTATGAAGGCACCAATGGCATTCAGGCCAATGACCTTGTCTTCCGCAAAGTCCTGCGTGACGGCGGCGCGGAAGCGCAGCGCTTCATGGCGGAAATCAAAGCCTATCTGAAAAACTTCGCGCAAAAGCCGAGCGACGATTTGGATGTTATTCAGGTCAGCCTGTTGAAAGCGGTTTCCGCACTGGAGGAATCGACCGCTTGGATGCTGGCGAATGCGAAATCAAACACCGATACCATGGCAGCCTCCGCCGCGCCGTATCTGCGCCAGTTCTCGCTGGTGGCCGGCGGCTACATGATGGCACGCATGGCCCTCGCGTCTTACGACGCGCTGGCGTCATCGGGCAATGATGCAAATTTCTACAACACCAAGCTCATCACCGCCCGCTTCTTCGCCGAAGCACTGCTGCCCTATGTGCATGGCCTGACTGCCCCCATCATGGGCGGCCACAAGACGGCAGTGCAGATTGCGAATGACCAGTTTTAAGCAAGCTTAAGGCTTGCGGCTCCAGAGGCTGACGTCCCAGGGGTCGACCTTGGGCGGGTAGATCGCGCCGCGGATGTGTTCGGGCTTCGGCAGCGTCTCGAGGATATCGCCGGCGAACTGGCGCTCGATTTTTGCCATGACAGCTTCCGTGCAGTTGACGGTGACTTTGCCATCGGCGGCAGCGGGCTTTTGCGCCACGCCTTTCTGGCCATCGCCGTGTAAGAGCAGCCAGCGTGACAGGCGATCCGCAAAGGGTTCCGCCTGCTGCGGCTTCACCAGCACAATGGTGTATGCTTTCAGCGATTGCTGCGGCGCATTAAACTCGGGCGCCAATTTTCTTTTGAACGGGTTCATGCGCAAAACTCTAGCCACGTTTTCATAGTCGGTCAAGCCTTCGGGATTTATTAGGGTTTACAAGCATTTTTCATTCTTTTACGCTTGTTCATCCTTGGCGGGATAGATGCTGTGCCTTGAATGAGTTTTAAAAGGCCGCGATGAAAAACGAAAACGGTTTCGACTTCATGGAATTCCCCGCAGCATCCGGCAAGCCGGATGCGCTGGTGATTTTCCTGCACGGCTACGGCAACCATCCTGAAATGTTCAAGGACCTTCCGGCCAATATCCAAAAAGAATGGCCGAATGCGGATGTGCTGCTGGTGCGCGGCCCCGTCGGCATCAAGGCAAGCCAGGGGCATAAAGACGAATACGGCGTCGGCCATGTCGATGACCTTTATAGCTGGTATAAATCGGCGAAAGACGCAGGGCAGGGGCTGGAGCTTGCCTTAAGCCACCTCTTCAACCGCGTGCCGGTCGTCGACCAGTTGAACCAGTTTGCGGATGCGCAGCTGGCAAAGCGCGGCTTGAAAGACGACGGCCTCGTTCTTTACGGTTTCTCCCTCGGCGGCGCGATGGTGGTGCAGATGGCCACACGGCGGGACGCGCCCTGCGCTGCCGTAGTCGCGCATTCCAGCCCCGTCTTCCCCATCATGAAGCCGAAATCAAAGCCCGATACGATGCTCATCATGGGCGACCAGGACCATTATTTCTACAACGGCCCCAAAACCATCGAACGGCCGCCGTCTCGCTTCAAAAAAGTTTTCGACCGCGCGATGAGCAGCATTTCCGTGCATTTCAACGCCTCCGTCAAACGGCTCAAGCGCGCCGGCATCAAGACGGACGGGGTGCTGGTCAAGGACCTCGGCCATAACATCAACGCGGAATCCTTCGACGCCTCGGTCAAGTTCATCGCGCAGCACCTGCGCAAGGGCCCATAAAAAAATCCCCGCCGGTTGAGGGCGGGGATTTTTAAATCACTCAGCAAAACCTTACGGTTTGCATTGGCCGCAGCACTTGTGCTTCGGCTCTTCTTTTTTCTGGTCGTTGGCAGGGGGCGCCGGCGGCGTTGCGGGCGGTTGGTTTTTTGCCTTGTCAGCGAAATCTTTTGCGCAGGTGCCTTTGCATTTGTGGGCCATGTCATTACTCCTGATAAAGGGAAATAAAAAGTCCTGAGAACTATCATACGCCGCAATATAGTGCCGCGCCAGACGGCAAAACACGGGTTATGAAAATATATGTTTATGATGCAAGCAAAACCCCAAGGTTTTAGGATGGCGCCAGATAAAGGGCAGCGCCGCAAACACATGACCACACTCACCGACATATACGACCAGCGGGTTAAAGACGGCGCCTTCACGCCCGATGACGACCAGCGCCGCGCCCTTGAGGCGCTGGAACAGCTGCGCCGCCAGCTGGAAGCCCCGGTGGAAAAATCCTTCCTCGGGCTTTTCAAAAAAGCCGCGCCCGCGCCGAAGGGGTTCTACCTTTACGGCGGCGTCGGCCGCGGCAAATCCATGGTGATGGATTTATTCTTCGGCGCGGTGCGCGTCGAAAAAAAACGCCGCGTCCATTTCAACGCCTTTATGCTGGAAGTGCATGATTTCCTGCATCAGCTACGCAGCAGGAAAGATGCCGCCGAGCGCATCGATAACGACCTGTTTGCCGCCGCCGACAAAATCGCATCCGAGACGCAGCTGCTGTGCTTTGATGAATTCCAGGTGCGCGACGTCGCCGATGCGATGATATTGGGCCGCCTGTTCACCGCGCTGTTCGACCGCGGCGTCACCGTTGTCACAACCTCCAACATCGCGCCGGATGATTTATATGCCGACGGCCTCAACCGCCCGAGCTTCCAGCCCTTTGTCGCGCTACTGAAGGAGCGGTTGAACATTTTCTCCTTCGACGGCGTACGCGATTACCGGTTGCGCCGCTTGCGCGAATTGCAGGTCTACTTCTGGCCGCATGATGAAGATGCCCACGCGGAAATGCAGAAAATATTCAAGACCGTGGCAGATGGCGACGCCGGCGCACCGCTGGACATTACCGTCAAGGGCCGCACCATCCATGTACCGAAAGCGGCGCATCAGGTCGCCTGCTTTACTTTCGCCGAACTCTGCGAGCAGCCAAAAAGCGCGCTGGATTATCTTGAGCTTCTGAAGCATTTCCGCGTCTTCATCGTCGAAAATGTGCCAAGGCTGGGGGATGCGAACCGCAATGCGGCGTCGCGTTTTATCACGCTGATCGATACGCTGTATGATAATCGCGCCCGCCTTGTCCTATCCGCCGCCGCGCCGCCGGACAAGCTTTACGAAGGCGGTGAAAACGCGGAGGTTTTTCAGCGTACGGTCAGCCGCCTCATGGAAATGCAGTCGCCGGAATACAGGGCAGGGCGCTAGATGCTTGAATTCATCAAAAAGCTTTTCACCAAAAAACCAAAGTTAAAGGAAATGGCACTACAGCGCCGCCCGCTGATGGAGACGCCCGGCATCGCGTCAAACCAGCAGGTTGCCCTCCGCGTTGAAGGTACGCCGATGGAGCAGGCGCCCATTCTGGCCGCCGACCCCAATGTCGATGTGCGCCTTGCGCTCGTCTCCCGTATTGTCACGCTGCTGCCGAATTTATCGCCGGACGAACACAGCCAGATTTATGCCTATGCCGTGAAAGCCCTGCAAATGCTGGCGCAGGATGAAGTCACGCTCGTGCGGCGCGCGCTGTCATCGACGTTGAAAGACTACGCGAAAGCGCCGCCCTCCGTCGTCGCCCGCCTCGCGCGAGACGTGGAGCGTGAAATTTCCGAACCCATCCTGCGCTTTTGCATCGCGCTCGATGATGACGAAATGCTGCAGATTTTGGGCGCTCACCCCGACCCTTGGGTCATTTCCGCCATCGCGGGCCGCAGCAGCGTCAGCGCGCAAATTACGAAGGCCGTTTTTGAAACGAATGATGTGCCCGGCACCTCCGTCCTCATCAGCAACCCCGGCGCGGAATTTTTGCCGGCGACGCTGGAAGCGATTGTGGAAGCAGCGCGTCACCAGCCGGACTGGCACCGTCCGCTGGCTTTGCGCAAGGATTTGACCGTCGACCTCGCCCGGCAGCTGACCGGTTTCGTCAGCGACGCGATTTTGCAGGTCTTGAAGGACCGCAGCGATTACGACAGCGCAACGCGCAGCGCCATCGTCTCCCTCGTCACGCGGCGCATGGAATATGCGTCCCCCGCCGTCGGCAAGGGCATGGCACCGGAAGAAAAACTGCATCGCTATGTGGAATCCGGCACGCTGACGCCGGATGTGATTGCCGACGCCCTTGCCTGGCAGGAAAAGGAATTCGTCATCCTCGCGCTCGCCTATCTGGCAAATACGATGCCGGATGTCGTGCGCCGCATCCTCGCGACGCATTCTGCCAAACCGATTGTGGCGTTGAGCTGGCGGGCGCACCTGCCGCCGCGCCTCAGTCTTGATTTGCAGCGCCTTGGCGGCGGTGTGCAGCCGCGCGATCTGCTATACCCAAAGGGCGGCACCGAATATCCGCTCACCGCCGCTGAAATCGCGTGGCAGCTTGAGTTTTTCGGCATGCGGCCTTAAGATAGGCGCGACCTTTTTTGTGATGGAATACCATGGCCGATAAACTGCAGGATATCCGCAACGAAGCGCGCGACGGCAACACCGTCGCGATGATGCAGCTGTCCGCCTGGTATGAAACGGGGGAGGAGGGGCTCGAAAAGTCACCCTTCCTCAGCTACGAGTGGATGCGCAAGGCAGCCGAGCACGGCGATGTGGACGCGCAGCTCGATGTCGGCCGCCGCTACCAGTACGGCACCGGCCCCGTGGTCGATTATTCAAAAGCGCTCTACTGGTACAAGAAGGCCTTCAGCAACGGCAGCGGCGATGCCTGCTGGCACCTTGCCACCTGGTTTGAAAAAGGGGAGCATCTGCCGCTCAGCCTTGAAAACGCAATTGCGTTTTACGAAGAAGGGGCGAAGCGCGGCTCCGCCCTCTGCGCGCAGCAGCTGGCCTACCGCTACTTGGATGGCGCGGGCGTACCGCGCGACGGCACAAGGGCCATGGAATTATTCGAACAGGCCGGCGCGGGCGGGCAAGGGTCCGCCTATGAAGCGCTCGGGGTTATTTACCTCTCCGGTGACATCGTGCCGCGCAACCCCGATATGGCGTTTGACCTGTTCGGCCGTGCGCTTTTGTATTTCGATACCGACCCTTCCGTCGCCGTCGGCGATGCCGCGCTGCATTACGCCTTTTGCTTCCTGACCGGCACCGGCACGCCGGAAGACCGCAAAACGGGGACGGAAATCCTGCAGAAAGCCGCCGAAGCCGGCAACCCCGGCGCGAAAGAAATCATCGCTACCAAAAAAGTGCGCGACCCCATGATGCAGATTTATTACGCGGTCGACGGCGCGGATCTCTTCAAAAAACCCGTGCATGCGTATTGGGACGTCTCCGACCTGCTGGTCGATACGGCGAAATCGTCTTTCCTGTAAGGCTTAAGCCTTCGGCTCGTCTTTCGCGGCCGGTTTCTTTTCCAGCTGGGTTGCCGGCGCAACATATTCCAGCCATTTCTGGATGGTATTGCCGTCGACCGCCTTGAAATTCAGCGTCCAGTTGGGCGTGAAGCCGTAGCCGGGCTCCCAGATCAGCGCTTCGAAACGGTCGATGACCAATTCGTGCTCGTAGGGGTCGTAATAAATCACTTCGTCGTTTTCGCGGCAGAGCAGCAGTACGTAATGCGGCTCGTCCCCATGGTCGATGCAGGCAACAGCAACGCCGCCGTTGTACATGTGCTGGCCGGAATGTTCATAGGGCAAAATCTCGCGGCTCACGCTATCCATGCGCTCCTGCGGCGTGCCGCCCCAGTTGGTGGGCTTCAGCTTTTTGCGTACCTGCTCATAGGTCATGCCGGTCTGGTAGACGTTGGCGGCCGAGGCAATGCAGGCCGGACCGCAGGAATATCCATCCTGCTGGCGGGTGAAAAATTCGGACCCCACGGTATTATCCAGCGGGAAGTGGCGCGGCTTGTAATCACTCATAGCGGTATAATAGCACGGTGCCCCTCCTGAAACTATAAACGGTTGCCATAACCTGCCCAGTAATATGGGTGGGCAGGGAAAATTTGTTGCGCCGCACGGGGCTTTTTTATCATGTATGAAAAAAGCCCGTCAACCACGCCCTATCCACCTGTAATTTACGGCAAAAAGGGCTAGAAACAATGCCAGTTTGTGCTACTTTTTAGCCAGCTTGGATTCCTTATAAATATCCATCCTCAAAAACCGGTTAGGGAAAATCAGAACATGTCTCGTAAAAAAATCGCGCTCGTCGGCGCAGGTCAAATCGGCGGTACGCTCGCGCTCCTCGCCGGCATGAAGCAGCTGGGTGACGTTGTCCTCGTCGACATCGCGGAAGGCGTGCCGCAGGGCAAGAGCCTTGATATCGCCGAGACCGCGCCGATCGAAGGCTTCGACGGCCTCTTCACCGGCAGCAACGATTACGCGGCGATTAAAGACGCAGACGTCGTCATCGTCACCGCCGGCATTCCCCGCAAACCGGGCATGAGCCGCGACGACCTCATCGGCATCAACACCGGCATCATCAAGGCGGCTGGCGAGGGCATCAAGAAAAACGCGCCGAATGCGTTTGTCATCGTCATCACCAACCCGCTCGACGTGATGGTCGGCGTGATGCAGGAAGTGACAGGCTTCAAGCCCGAAAAAGTCGTCGGCATGGCCGGCGTCCTCGACTCCGCGCGCTTCCGCTTCTTCCTGTCCGAAGAATTCAAGATTTCGGTGGAAGATGTTTCCGCCTTCGTTCTCGGCGGTCACGGCGACAGCATGGTGCCGCTGGTGCGCTATTCCACCGTCGGTGGCATTCCGCTGCCGGACCTTGTGAAGATGGGCTGGACGACGCAAGACAAGCTCGACAAAATCGTGCAGCGCACCCGTGACGGCGGCGCTGAAATCGTGGCGCTGCTCAAAACCGGCTCGGCCTTCTACGCGCCTGCCGCTGCGGCAATCTCGATGGCGGAAAGCTTCCTGCTCGACAAGCGCCGCGTTCTGCCCTGCGCCGCTTACCTGAATGGCGAATACGGCGTTAAAGGTCTCTACATCGGCGTGCCGGTGGTGATCGGTGCCAAGGGCGTCGAGAAGATCATCGAAGTCCAGCTGAACGCAGAAGAAAAAGCGATGTTCGACAAATCCGTCGCCGCCGTCAAAACCCTCTGCGATGTCGCGAAAAACCTGAAACCGGCTGCGGCCTGATTTTAAAAACGAAAGAAGACCAACATGAATATCCATGAATACCAGGCGAAAGAGCTGCTGAAGGCAAGGGGCGTTCCCATCCTGAAGGGCGGCGTCGCCTATACCGCGGAAGAGGCGGTGACGGTCGCAAAATCACTGCCCGGTCCCGTCTATGTCGTGAAAGCGCAAATTCACGCGGGCGGTAGAGGCAAGGGCGGCGGCGTCAAGGTTGTCAAATCGATTGACGACGTTCAGGCAGCCGCCAAGAAAATGATCGGCATGCAGCTGATTACGCATCAGACAGGCCCGACGGGTCAGGAAGTGCGCCGTGTTTACATCGAAGACGGCTGCGATATCGCTCGCGAGTTGTACCTCGGCATGCTCATCGACCGCGCAACGTCGAAAGTCACCATCATGGCCTCGACCGAAGGCGGCATGGATATTGAAGAAGTCGCGGAAAAACACCCCGAGAAAATCTTCAACGTCACCGTCGACCCCGCTGTGGGGTTTCAGCCCTTCCAAGGCCGCCAGATCGCCTTCGGCCTGAAGCTGGAAGGCAAGCAGGTCGGCAAATGCGTCGACGTGATTTCGAAAATGTACGATGCATTTATTTCGCTCGATGCGTCCATCGTTGAAATCAACCCGCTGGTCGTGACCAAGTCGGGCGATGTTATTCCGCTCGATGCGAAAATGAACTTCGATGACAACGCGATGTTCCGCCAGAAGGAAGTCGAAGCCCTCCGCGACGTGGCCGAGGAAGATCCGGCCGAGAAACGTGCGAAAGACCATGAACTCAACTACGTGAAGCTCACGGGCAACATCGGTTGCATGGTCAACGGCGCAGGCCTTGCCATGGCGACCATGGACATCATCAAGCTCTACGGCGGCGACCCAGCCAACTTCCTTGATGTCGGCGGCGGCGCGACGAAAGAGCGCGTGGCCGAAGCCTTCCGCATCATCCTGTCCGACCCGAACGTCGAAGGTATCCTCGTCAACATCTTCGGTGGCATCATGCGCTGCGACGTGATTGCCGAAGGCATCATCACCGCCGCGCGCGAACTGGGCCTTACCATGCCGCTCGTCGTGCGGTTAGAGGGCACCAACGTCGAAAAAGGCAAGAAAATCCTGAAAGAGTCGGGGCTGAACATCATCTCCGCCGATAACCTCGCTGACGCCGCCAACAAGGTCGTCAGCACTGTCAAAGCGGAGGCCGCATAACATGGCTGTACTCATCAACAAAAATACCAAAGTCATCTGCCAGGGCTTCACCGGCGCGCAAGGCACCTTCCACTCCGAACAGGCGATTGCCTACGGAACGAAGATGGTCGGCGGCGTGACGCCCGGCAAAGGCGGCACCAAGCACCTTGACCTGCCGGTCTTCAACACCGTGAAGGAAGCGGTGAATGATACCGGCGCCAACGCCTCCGTCATTTACGTGCCGCCTCCCTTCGCAGCCGACGCCATTCTGGAAGCGATTGACGCGAACCTCGACCTCGTCATCTGCATCACCGAAGGCATTCCGGTGCTCGACATGGTGAAGGTGCGCGAAAAACTGAACAAGTCGAAGACGCGCCTTATCGGCCCCAACTGCCCCGGCGTCATCACCCCCGGCGAATGCAAAATCGGCATTATGCCCGGCCACATCCACAAACGCGGCAAGGTTGGCATCGTCTCCCGCTCCGGCACGCTGACCTATGAAGCGGTGGCGCAGACGACGGCGAATGGCCTCGGCCAGACGACCTGCATCGGCATCGGCGGCGACCCCGTCAACGGCACCAACTTCATCGACGCGCTGAAGCTCTTCCTCGACGATCCCGAAACCGAAGGCATTCTCATGATCGGGGAAATCGGCGGCTCGGCGGAAGAAGACGCGGCCGAATTCTACAAGAACTACAAAAACAAAAAACCCATCGCCGGCTTTATCGCAGGCGTCACGGCGCCCCCGGGCCGCCGCATGGGCCATGCCGGCGCGATCATCGCGGGCGGCAAGGGCGCGGCGAAAGACAAGGTTGCGGCCATGAAGGCTGCCGGCTTCGTCATTTCCGACAGCCCCGCCGGCCTTGGCGAAGCTGTCATGAAAGCCATGAAAGCCGCCTAAAGCTATCTAAAGCCGCCGCGCCAGCCCATCGGCGCGGCGGTCAACGCCAACAGAAGAAAAAAAATGTCACAACGCGACGCCCTCAGCTTCCTCTCCGCAGCAGACCCCGACTATATCGCCGACCTTTACGCCAAATACGCCAAGAACCCTTCCAGCATTGATAGCAGCTGGTCAGACCTCTTCGGCAGCCTCGGCGATGACGCGAAACTGCTGGTCGGCGAATTGAAGGGCGCCAGCTGGAAGCCCAGCGCGGAAAAAATCAACGCCGTGCTTTCTTCCGGCGCCGCGAATACCGATGACATTGCCAAAGCCAAAAAAGACGATAAAAAACCTGCCGCAGGCCCGGTTGTGGGCGATTCCAAAGCTGCCGTGACGGATGCCGTGCGCGCGCTGCTGCTCATCCGCTCCTACCGCGTGCGTGGCCATCTGCTCGCGAACCTCGACCCGCTCGGCCTCACCGAAAAGCGCCATCACCCCGATCTGGAACCCCAGACCTATGGCTTTTCGGAAGCCGATATGGACCGCGAAATTTACCTGAACGGCGCTTTCGGTCAGGAACGTGCGACGCTGCGCCAGATCATCGACATCATGCAGAAAACTTACTGCGGCACCGTCGGCGTCGAATTCATGCACATTCAAGACCCCGGCCAGCGCGCCTGGCTGCAGGAGCGCTTTGAAAAATCGCTGAACAACACCCCCTTCAACAAGGAAGAGAAGACTCATTTCCTGACGCGCCTCACAGCAGCTGAAGGTTTTGAAAAATTCCTCGACACCAAATTCACCGGCACCAAGCGCTTCGGTCTCGAAGGCGGCGAAAGCACCATCCCCGCGATTGAAGAAGTCATCCGCCGCGGCGCGGAGCTCGGCATCCGCGAAGTCGCCTTCGGCATGGCGCACCGCGGCCGCCTGAACGTGCTCACCAACGTTCTCTCCAAATCCTTCACCGCCATGTTCTCGGAATTCCAGGGCACGCCTGCGAAGCCGAATGACGTGCAGGGTTCGGGCGACGTGAAATATCACCTTGGCACCTCCAGCGACCGCGACTTCGGCGGTGAAAACGTCCACCTCTCGCTCGTCCCCAACCCGTCGCACCTTGAATTCGTCGACCCCGTCGTCGTCGGCAAAGTCCGTGCCAAACAGGCAATCCGTAAAGACAACGACCGCCTCGCCGTGATGCCGATTTTGATTCATGGTGACGCCGCGCTGTCCGGTCAGGGCATTGTCCCTGAAACGCTCATGATGTCGGACCTGCCGGGCTACCGCGTCGGCGGCACGATCCACGTCGTCATTAACAACCAGATCGGCTTTACGACCGCGCCGCTCTATTCGCGCTCCGGAAACTACTGCACGGACGTCGCCAAAATGATCCAGTCGCCCATCTTCCATGTGAACGGGGATGATGTGGAAGCGGTCATGCACGTATCGCGCATGGCGGTTGAATACCGTCAGACCTTCAAGAAAGACGTCTTCCTCGACATCGTCTGCTACCGCCGCCACGGCCACAATGAATCGGACGAGCCCGCATTCACGCAGCCGCAGATGTATCAGGTCATCAAGAGCAAGCCGACGACACGCACCATCTACGCCGACCGCCTTGTCGCGGAAGGCACGCTGACGAAAGAAGCTGCGGATAAAATCTACAGCGACTTCACCGCCAGCCTTGAAAAAGAATTCCAGGCGGCCACCAGCTACAAGCCGAACCGCGCCGACATGCTGGAAGGCGGCTGGACGGGGCTGAAGCAGGCCTATGGCGAAGAACGCTCCGGCGAAACTTCCGTCACGCCGGAACTTGCGCAGAAAATCGGCAAGGCGATTACCTCGGTGCCGGAAGGCTTCGACCTCAACCCCAAAATCGCCCGCCAGCTGGAAGCGAAGAAGAAAATGTTCGAAACCGGCGAAGGTTTCGACTGGGCAACGGCGGAAGCGCTCGCCTATGGCGCGCTCGCTTGTGAAGGCCACCGCGTTCGCCTCTCCGGGCAGGACTGTGGCCGCGGCACCTTCTCCCAGCGCCACGCGGCGCTGATCGACCAGAAGAACGAATTCCGCTATATCCCGCTCAATAATATCGACCCGGGCCAAGCGAAGTTTGAAGTGCATGACAGCCCGCTGTCGGAAGCCGCCGTGCTGGGCTTTGAATACGGCTATTCGCAGGCCAACCCCAACGCCCTTGTGCTGTGGGAAGGCCAGTTCGGCGACTTCGTCAACGGCGCGCAGGTCATCATCGACCAGTTCATCGCTTCCGCCGAAACGAAATGGCTGCGCATGTCGGGCCTCGTCCTCCTCCTGCCGCATGGCTATGAAGGGCAGGGGCCGGAACACTCCTCCGGCCGTTTGGAGCGTTTCCTGCAGCTGTCGGCTGAAGACAACTGGCAGGTGCTCAACTGCTCGACCCCCGCGAACTATTTCCATGCCCTCCGCCGCCAGCTGCGCCGTGACTTCAGGAAACCCCTGATCATCATGACGCCGAAATCGCTGCTGCGTCACAAGCTCTGCGTCTCCCCGATCTCCGCCTTCACGGGCGAGGCGCGCTTCCGCCGCGTGCTGCCGGAAACGAACAAGCTCGATAAAGCCGTGAAACGCGTCGTGCTGTGCAGCGGCAAGGTCTATTACGATCTGCTGGAAGCGCGGGAAAAGCGGGGCGTCAATAACGTCGCGCTCGTCCGCATCGAGCAGTTCTATCCCTTCCCCGACAAGCCGCTCGGCGAAGAGCTGAAAAAATACCCCGATGCCGACATCGTCTGGTGCCAGGAAGAGCCGGAGAACCAGGGCGCCTGGAACTTCCTCGACCGCCGCATCGAAGGCGTCTTGAAGGACATTAAGCATAAGGCCGGCCGCCCGCGCTATGTGGGCCGCCCTGCCGGCGCCGCGCCTGCCACGGGATCCCTGAAAACACATAACGCCGAGCAGGAAGCACTGCTCAATGACGCCCTCACACTGGAAGGAAAATAATAGTATGGCCACCGAAATCCTCGTCCCCGCGCTCGGCGAATCCGTCAAGGAAGCGACAGTTGCGAAATGGCTGAAAAAAATCGGCGACAGCATCGCGGTCGATGAGCCGCTGGTCGAGCTGGAGACCGATAAAGTCACGCTGGAAGTGAACGCGAAATCGGCAGGCGTGCTGAAGGAAATTAAGGTGCAGACGGGCTCCAACGTCTCCGTCGGCGCTGTTCTCGGCCTGATCACCGAAGGCGCGGCCGGCGCAAAACCCGCCAAAGCAGATGCTCCCGCCAAAACCGAAGCGCCCAAGGCGGCGCAGGTTGCGGCAAAACCCACCAGCAACAGCAACGACACCTTCCTCTCGCCCGCCGTGCGCAAGCTGGTGGATGACAAAAAAGTTGATACCGCTGGCATCGCCGGCACCGGCAAAGACGGCCGCCTGACCAAGGGCGACGTGCTGGAGGCGCTGAACGCCCCTGCCGCAACGCCTGCCGCAAAAGCTCCTGCGCAACCCTCCGGCCCGCGCAATAACGCAGAACGGGAAGAACGCGTCCGCATGACGCGCCTCCGCCAGCGCATTGCGGAACGCCTGAAAGAAGCGCAGAACACCGCCGCCATGCTGACGACCTTTAACGAGGTCGACATGAGCCACGTCATGGCCCTGCGCAACCAGTACAAGGAAAGCTTCGAGAAGAAACACGGCACGAAGCTCGGCTTCATGTCTTTCTTTGTCAAAGCCGCCATTCAGGCGCTGAAAGATTTCCCCGCCGTGAACGCGGAAATCGACGGTCAGGATATCGTCTATAAAAACTACTACGACATCGGCGTCGCGGTTTCGACCCCGAACGGCCTCATCGTCCCCGTCGTGCGCGATGCGGATGGAAAAGGCTTTGCCAAAATCGAGAAAGAAATCGGCGATTTCGGCGCGCGCGCCCGTGACGGCAAGGTCAGCCTCGAAGAAATGTCCGGCGGCACCTTCACCATCACCAACGGCGGCGTCTTCGGCTCCATGATGTCGACGCCCATCATCAACCCGCCGCAGTCCGCGATTCTGGGCATGCATGCGACGAAGGAACGCCCGGTTGTCGTGAATGGCCAGATCGTGGTGCGTCCCATGATGTACCTCGCCCTCTCCTACGACCACCGCATCATCGACGGCAAGGAAGCAGTCAGCTTCCTCGTCCGCGTCAAGGACGCGATCGAGGATCCGCAGCGGTTGTTGCTGGATGTTTGATTTGAATTGAATCAAAAAAAAGCCCCGCAGCGATGCGGGGCTTTTTTTTGCGCTGTCATTCTGAGCGGAGCGAAGAATCTCCCTTTGTGTCGCGAAGAGAAGGGAGATCCTTCACTTCGTTCAGGATGACAAAGAAGGGCCTATCCAAACAACGACGTCGGCGGTTCCGGCTTTTTGGGCTGGGGTTTGGCTTCCGGCGTTTCGATGGGCGTGAACTGGTGGGCGCCGACGACGTTCCAGCGAAGGTTGAGGAAGACGGTCTGTTCGCGCTCGCGCTTCAGGCGTCCCAGCACGGCTTTCGCCTCGGCATAGTTCAGTTTCGGCTCGGCGATGATATGCACGTTCTCACCGCGTAAGGTGCGCTCGAATTCCTTCGGCACTTCGGCTTTCTGCAGCAGCACAAGGCGGTTGCCGCCTTCCTTCACGAAGGTCGTTGGGGTGCCGCGAATGGCGCCGCGCTCTGAATTCTTGGTGTTCTGCGTCGCGCGGAATTCGATCAGGCGCGGGAATTCGGTAATTTCCGCACCGGGCGCGGCTTTGTCGACGCTCTTGTACATTTTGTTGAGCAGGGCGCGGAATTTATCTTTGCTGTCGATGATGAATTCGTTGATGGGCATCGTCTTGCCCTTGTAGTTCACCACGGTTTTCGCAAGGCCGGCCGCGCCACCCTTTTCCTCGATCACGGTTTTGAGGTGCAGCAGGTCTTCGACGCTTTTGACGGGCGCGGTGACGTAGTTGGATTTCTCGGCCGTGCTCGCTTGGCCAATAAGGTCGGACGGAAGCGCTGCGGCGTTGAACGCATCGGAGAGTTGCATGTTGAGGTTAAGGACGATGGTCTTGCCTTCCTTCAGCCCTTGCTCGATGCTTTTTTGCTGCTTCGCCATGATGGCGAAATCTTCATGTGCGGTGCAGGTGGTAATGTGGTCGGCAACGGCTTTCGACACGAAGGAGGCAGAGCGGACCGCGGCGGCACCATGCGTCAGCGTCTCTCTACGGAAGGTCATTTGCGCGGGGCAGTTGGGGTCGGCGCAGCACAGCTTGTCGCCATGCGCGGCCTTGTTGTACTGATGGGCGAGGACGAGTTGGCCGTCCTGCAAACGCGCTTTTTTCATCGGTGATCCTGTCCTTATAAATATGCCGTTACCATAAGCGAAAAGGCTTCGGCATATCAAGCTTAAATCATTAACATAAACAATTGGTTTCCAAGGCGTATTTTGAGGCGTTGCGGCGTGAAAAGGCTTTTATTACAGGCATTTGCCTTCCCAAAAATTGGAAAAGGCCGGGGTTACGGCCCGGCCTTTTCTCTTTTTTTACACACTCTCTAGAAACTCTTCAACAACACGGAGATGAAATTTGTCGAAGACTCCTGAATATCAAAACGGCCGATTCGGGTCAAACGATAATTGAAATTATTTTCAATCGCGCATCGCCCGCAGCGCAAATTGACTCGATAAACCAATGGCCTTGCAGTAAATTTGGCCACGTTAAAAAAAGGATGAAAAAGATGGCAACGGCTCAATACGATGTGGTGGTTATCGGCTCCGGTCCCGGCGGCTATGTCTGCGCGATTCGCGCGGCGCAACTGGGCCTGAAAGTCGCTTGTGTGGAGAAAGACAGCACGCTTGGCGGCACCTGCCTCAACGTCGGCTGCATCCCTTCCAAAGCCCTGCTCAGCGTCTCCGAAAAATACGCCCATGCGGCGCATGACTTTGCGGGCATCGGCATCGATGTCGGCACGCCGAAAATCGACATCAAGAAAATGATGGGCCATAAAGACAAGGTCGTCGCTGCCAATACCAATGGCATCGCCTTCCTGTTCAAGAAGAACAAGGTCGACCATCTGATTGGCACCGGCAGCATCTCCGCGCCGGGCGTGGTGGATATTACCGGCAAAGACGGCAAGAAGCAGACCGTGAATGCCAAGAACATCGTCATCGCGACCGGTTCCGAAAGCACGCCGCTGAACGGCGTCACGGTCGATGAAAAGCAGATCGTCACCTCCACCGGTGCGCTGCTGCTGGAAAAAGTGCCGGCAACCTTGGCCGTTATCGGCGGCGGCGTGATCGGCCTTGAAATGGGTACCGTCTGGCAGCGCCTTGGCGCCAAAGTCACCGTCATCGAATTCATGGACCGCATCCTGCCGGGCTCCGACCTTGAAATTTCGAAAGAGATGAAAAAAATCATGACCAAGCAGGGCATGGAATTCAAGCTCTCCACCAAAGTCACTGGCGCTGCAACCGCCAAAGGCAAAGTGACTCTGAACCTTGAAGCCGCCGCCGGTGGTTCGCCTGAAAAGCTGGAGGTTGAAACCGTTCTCCTCTCCATCGGCCGCCGCCCCTACACCGCCAGCCTCGGCCTCGACAAGGCGGGCGTGAAAATGGACAACCGCGGCCGCGTCGAAATTGACGATCATTTCCAGACCAATGTGCCCGGCATCTACGCGATCGGCGACGTCGTGCGCGGCGCGATGCTGGCGCATAAGGCCGAAGATGAAGGCGTCGTCTGCGCCGAAATCATCGCGGGCCAGTCCGGCCACATCAATTACGATGCGATCCCGAGCGTCGTTTACACCTTCCCCGAAGTTGCCACCATCGGCAAAACGGAAGAGCAGCTGAAGGAAGCCGGCGTTGAATACAAGGCGGGCAAATTCCCCTTCATGGCCAACGGCCGCGCCCGCGCGATGAATGCGACGGATGGTTTTGTGAAAATCCTCGCCGATGCGAAAACGGATCGCGTTCTTGGCTGCCATATCATCGGCGCCGAAGCCGGCACGCTGATTGCCGAAATCGCCCTTGCCATGGAATTCAGCGCTTCCGCCGAAGATATTGCCCGCACCTGCCACGCCCACCCGACCCTCAACGAGGTGGTCAAGGAAGCGGCGCTGGCGGTGGATGGACGCGCGATTCATATTTAAGGCACGGCCGCAAAATTGGGAGTTTTTGAACGATGACCGCAGACACCGCAGCCCTCGCCAATAAACGCATCATCCGCGCAGCGCATGGCACGAAGCTCAGCGCGAAAAGCTGGCTGACGGAAGCGCCGCTGCGGATGCTCATGAACAACCTTGATCCAGACGTTGCCGAAAACCCCGATGAACTCGTTGTCTACGGCGGCATCGGCAAGGCGGCGCGCAACTGGGCCTGCTACGATAAAATCGTCGAAACGCTGCGGAAGCTGGAAGCGGATGAAACGCTGCTCATCCAGTCCGGCAAACCGGTCGGCGTGTTCAAGACGCATGCAAATGCGCCGCGCGTGCTGCTCGCCAATTCCAACCTTGTGCCCGAATGGGCAACGTGGAAACATTTCCGCGAACTGGATGCCAAGGGCCTGATGATGTACGGGCAGATGACCGCGGGGTCGTGGATTTACATCGGCACGCAAGGCATTGTGCAGGGCACTTACGAAACGTTTGTCGAGGCCGGCCGCCAGCATTATAACGGCGACCTGAAAGGCAAATGGATTTTGACCGGCGGTCTTGGCGGCATGGGGGGCGCGCAGCCGCTGGCCGCGACCATGGCCGGCGCCTCGCTGCTCGGTGTTGAATGCCAGGCGAGCCGCATCGAGCGCCGTTTGGCAACCCGCTATCTTGACCAGAAGGCAACCAGCATCGAGCAGGCAATTGCGATGATCGAGGCCGCGCATGCAAAAGGCGAAGCGATTTCGGTCGGCCTGCTCGGCAATGCCGCAGAAATCTTCCCGAAATTGGCGGCGCTTGCGAAAACCGACAAACGCTTCAAGCCCGACATGGTGACCGACCAGACAAGCGCGCATGACCCGCTGAACGGTTACCTGCCGCTCGGCTGGACTTGGGAACAGGCAGAGAAAAAGCGTCTCTCGAATCCTGATGAAGTGATCGCCGCCGCGAAAAAATCCATGGCGCTGCATGTGCAGGCGATGCTGGATTTCCACGCCATGGGTGTGCCGACTTTCGACTACGGCAACAACATCCGAGCCATGGCAGAGGAGGAGGGGGTGACGAATGCCTTTGCCTTCCCAGGTTTCGTGCCCGCGTACATCCGCCCGCTGTTCTGCCGCGGCATCGGCCCCTTCCGCTGGGCGGCGCTCTCCGGCGACCCGCAAGATATTTTCAAGACCGATGCGCGCGTGAAGGAGCTGCTGCCGGATAACAAGCACCTCCACAACTGGCTCGACATGGCACAGCAGCGTATTAAGTTTCAGGGCCTGCCCGCGCGCATCTGCTGGGTCGGCCTTGGTGACCGCGCCAAGCTCGGCCTTGCGCTGAACGATATGGTGGCGAAGGGCGAAGTTAAAGCGCCCATCGTCATCGGCCGCGACCACCTGGACAGCGGCAGCGTCGCCAGCCCCAACCGCGAGACGGAAGGCATGAAAGACGGCTCCGACGCTGTGTCGGACTGGCCCCTGCTGAACGCGCTGCTCAATACCGCCAGCGGCGCGACATGGGTATCGCTACACCATGGCGGCGGCGTCGGCATGGGTTTCTCCCAGCACTCCGGCATGGTTGTGGTGGCGGACGGTACGCCGGAAGCGGCAGAACGCCTGAAGCGCGTTCTCACCAATGACCCTGCCACCGGCGTTATGCGCCATGCGGATGCGGGGTATGAAGAAGCCATCGACTGCGCGCACGAAAAAAACCTGAATTTGCCGATGGTGGGCTGATGAAAACCTTCGTCCTGAAACCAGGCACGCTCACCCTGTCCACCATGCGCATGGTGCTGCGCCACCATCTGCCCGTAAAGCTGGATGCCGCGGCCTACAAGCGCATCGATGCCTCGAAAGCGATTGTCGATGATATCGTCGAGAAGGGTGACGCGGTTTACAGCATCAACACCGGTTTCGGCGCGCTCGCCAAAGTGAAGATTGAACCAAAGCAGTTTGCGCAACTGCAGCGCAACATTGTGCTGTCGCATGCGACCGGCGTTGGCAAATTTCTCGATGATGATGTCGTGCGCGTTATCCTGCTTTTGAAAATCAACGCCCTCGCGCAAGGCTATTCCGGTCTCCGCCGGGAGGTGATTGATTTCCTGCTTGCGCTTTACAACAACGAAATTTACCCCTGCATCCCTGAAAAAGGTTCCGTCGGCGCTTCAGGTGACCTTGCGCCGCTCGCCCATCTCAGCCTGCCTATCCTCGGCGCAGGGCAGGTGCGTGTGAAGGGCCAAGTGCTCGACAGCAAGGATGTGCTGAAGAAATTCAAAATCAAAACGCTGGAGCTGGAGCCAAAAGAAGGTTTGGCGCTGCTGAACGGCACGCAAGTGTCAACGGCTCTCGCGCTGCGCGGGCTTTTCCGCGCGGAAGAATGCTTTGCCGCCGCCGTTGTTTCGGGCTGCCTTACGGTTGATGCCTCGCTCGGCAGTACAACGCCTTTTGACCCCGAAATCCAGAAGCTGCGCCGCCAGCAGGGGCAGATAGATGTCGCCGCGACCTACCTGCATTTGATGAAGGGCAGCGAAATCCGCGATTCCCACAAAGACAGCGCGCATGACCCGAAGGTGCAGGACCCCTATTGCATCCGCTGCATGCCGCAGGTGATGGGTGCCTGCCTTGACCATATCCGCTTCGCCGCCGATATCTTTTTGCGCGAAGTGAATGCGGTAACAGATAACCCGCTCGTTATTCTGGAGACCGGCGAAGTGAAATCCGGCGGCAACTTCCATGCCGAACCGATCGCCATGGCGGCGGATTCCCTTGCTTTGGCGATTGCCGAAATCGGCAGCATGTCGGAGCGGCGCATTGCCATGCTGATCGATTCAAAAATCAGCGGCCTGCCGCCCTTCCTTGTGAAGGACGCCGGCGTCAATTCCGGTTTTATGATCGCGCATGTCACGGCGGCGGCGCTTTGCTCCGAAAACAAGGCCCTCGCGCATCCGTCATCGGTTGACAGCATCCCAACCTCCGCCAACCAGGAAGACCATGTTTCCATGGCGACCTATGCAGCGCGGCGCTTGGGCGATATGGGCGACAATACCGCCACTATCGTCGGCATCGAACTGCTGGCAGCGGCACAAGGGGTCGATTTTCACGCGCCGCTGAAAACCAGCAAATCGCTGCAGGCGGCGGTGAAGTTCCTGCGTGCGGAAGTCGGGCATTATCACGAAGACCATTACTTCGCGCCGGATATCCGCGTTGCGACGCGTCTCGTCAATCAGGGCACCTTCCTGCCCTTCGTCGGCCGCGCGCTGCTGCCCTCCCTTTACAGCTAGAAAATCATGCAAAGACGCCAGCTTCACCAAGGCAAGCTTCCGCTGCTCATCAGTATTCCGCACATGGGAATTTTCGTGCCGGCGGATATCAAAAGCCGCATGACGCCAGCGGCGCTGGCGCTGCCCGATACCGACTGGCATGTCGACAAGCTCTACCGCTTCGCCGAAGCCATGGGCTGCAGCATGCTGATGGCAACGCATTCGCGCTACGTCGTCGACCTCAACCGGCCGATGGACGACCAGCACTTATACCCGGGGCAGGTCAAAACCGGTCTTTGCCCGCTTGAGACTTTCGATGGCGAGCCGCTGTATAAAGACGGCGACGAACCCGACGAGATCGAAAAAATAAACCGCGTTGCGTCTTATTGGCAGCCCTACCATGAATCGCTGGAGGCGGAGCTCGCGCGGCTGAAATCGAAATTCGGCTATGCGATTTTATACGATGCCCATTCCATCCGCACGCAAGTACCGCGGTTGTTTGACGGCAAGCTGTGGGACTTAAACCTCGGCACCGCGCATAATACTTCCTGCCCGCCCGAAATGGCGGAGGCGGCGTTCAAGGCGGCCGAAGGCGGCAATTATTCCGCCGTGCTGAACGGCCGCTTCGTCGGCGGCCATATCACGCGCTTCTACGGCCAGCCCGCGAATGATATCCACGCCATCCAGATGGAGCTGACCTGGGGCAATTATATGGATGAGGGGGCACCCTATGCCTATCAGCCCGAAAAGGCTGAAAAGCTGCAGGTGCAATTAAAGGCGGTGCTCGACGCGCTGCTCGGCTGGGGTCGCGCCCGGTACGGCCGTTAATTGGCGAGCGATGCGTCAAGATTGAAGTAAAGCTTCTGTGCCTTGCCGTCGGCATCCTTGTATTCCACCACATCCAGCGTATGGCGGCCGTTATGCACCACGGCGTGCTGCGCCTGCTTTAATTTATAGACTTCCTGAATCAGCAGCCGCGCTTCCGCCATATCGATGATCTGGAAGGCCGTCGCGGGCGTTTTGCCGTCGCCGCTTTTGGCGACGCTGGCCAGCAACCCCTTAATGGCGATTTTTTCCTTGGCGCAGTCGACAACGGCGGGCGCGCCGCGCTGGCAGAGGCCGAGGGCGTGGAAATGCGACATGAAGAAGCCGTATTGCTGGGTCAGCAGCAGCTTGTAGGCGGCGTCATTTTCCGGCGAGGGGGATTTCACCGCCTTGTCGCCCGCCGCCATCAGCGCGGGCCAGAGCAGCATTTCTGAATCCGGTTTGTAGAAAGAGGTATCGGCATAAATATGCCGCAGTTCCGTCCAGTCGGTCGCGGCCGGATTTTCCTGCGATTTCATGACGAGGGTCAGATAGGCCTTGTCCGTATTCGTGCCGGTGCCGCCAAGGGTCGCCTTGCCCATGCGGTCATCCAGCTGGAAGACGACATCCACCTTGTCCTTCACGCCGGGAATATCGACCTTGATGATGTTATAGATGTGGTCGTTCTCCGTCTTGAGGTCGAGGTCGGAGGCTGTGACATGGAAGTACTGGTCAATCAGTATCTGTTCTTCTTCCTTGCTGATGACTTTAAAGGCGGTCGCCGTGCTGCGACCGTCACCTGATTTCACGATGCAGTCGAGCAGCGCGGCGGACGCGGTCTTTTCGACTTTATAATTAATATAGTCGATGCCATGACCGAAGTCGGGCAAAATGCCCTCCATGCCTTCTTTCGCCAAGTCGCCGTTCCAGCGGTACAAATATTCCGCATACCGGTGCGCGCCAATGCTGCCGAAGTTATTGTGCAGGAATTCCTTGAATGCTGCAGCCGCTTCCGGCGTTTTGTCGAGGATAACCTTCTTGCCGGCCTGTTCCGTCTTCAAGTCAATCGCAAGGCCGCCGAAGGCACGGTAGAAGCTGGTATCGGGGTAGGCTTGGCGAATTTCACACCACTTTCCGTGCGCGGGGTCGGCAATTGCGGCATCCACCAGCGCCAGATAGGCTTTGTCGGTGGCGTCATCCGCCAGCGCCGGTGTCGCGGTCAGCAGAAATGCGATGAACAGCGCGGCGCGTTTCACTTCGCCTGCACCATGCGCTTGTCGAAGACGAAATAGACGTCCATCGGCTTGCCGGTGTCGGTGTTCTTGACCGACACCACGGAATAGGCGACGCCGTTCTGTTTCAGGAAGCGGGGTTTCGCGTCTTTTTCGTTATAGAAGGACGACAGGAAAAAACCTTCCTCCTCCGGGCTGATGAGGACGAAGGGCGTTGCAAGGCTGGTGCCGTCGCCGGTCAAGAGGATGCTGGAGAGCATCTGGCGGAAGGCCAGCGCCTCGTAATGCGCGTTTATGTTTTTCGATTTCGTGCGTTCGGCATAACCCGCCAGTTTATAGTGCAGGCCCAGCGCGCCGAAATGGTCGCGCTCGAAGGCGGCGAGGGCCTGGTCGCTGATCTCCGTGCCATCCTTCTCCGCTTCTGCCACGGCTTCCGCCGATGCCTCGCTGATATTGGTGGGGCCGATATTGCGGTAGAATGTCGTATCGGGATATGCCTGCCGAATTTGCGCCCATTGCGCGAGGATGGGGCTGGAGAGCGCTTCATCGACAAGTTTCAGATATGCGGCATCCGCTGGCGGTACCGGCTCCGGCGGCATGACCGGCACGGGGTCGACCTTCGGCATCAGCGAAAACTGCGTCATGCGGTCATCGAGCAAGAAATACGCATCGCGCGTCGTGCCCTTGTCGTCCTGCAGTTTCACGATGTTATAGACATGGCCGTTTTCCATGCGGAGGCCCATGCCGCGCGCCTTCATGTGCAGAAAATCCTCCGCCACATATTGCTGCTCGTTGAGGGTGATGGTGCGGAAGGCGGTTTTCATGGAAAGCCCATCGGCACCCGCCGTCATCGCCTGCATCAAGCCGTCGAAGGCTTTTTGTTCCAGCGTGCGGTCAAGGAAGTCGGGCGTCTTGTCGCCATAGCCCGCCATATCGCGCAGGGCCTGCTTGTGGCTGGCGATATTGCCGAAGTGGTCGCGCAGGAATTCTTTATAGGTCGCCATTTCGGCGGGCGTGCCGGCGGCAATGGCTTTTTTCGCGGCATCGGCAAAAAACTCTTCCGGCAGCAGGCCTGCGTGCTGGCGGAAGAAACTGGTGTTGACGTAAAGGTCGCGGATGTTTTTCCAGTCCGCCTTGTCCGGCGCGGCCATCGCGTCATCTACAAGTTTCAGGTATGCCGAATCCTGCACGGGCGGCAGTGGCTTGGCGGCGCGGGTGCGCACCTCCAGCAGGGCGGTATCATCCAGCGGCGACGGCGCAGCGGCAGCGGCACCGATGATGAAATAGACTTTGGCGTCCTGCGGGCTTTTGTCGTTCGCAACGCTGAAAACATCCAGCCCGTTTTCTTTCGTGCGTCCCGTGATTTTGAAATTGTAATAGCTGCGCAGCAGCGCAATCTGCTCGTCAATGCCAAGGGTGTGGAAGGCGGTGGCGGCGCTCTGCCCATCGCCGGTCGAGATAATTGCCTGTATCAAGCCGCTGGCCGCCTTTTTTTCAAAGGCTGGGTCGATGAAGTCCAGTGGCTGTGCTGACTGCAGGTGCAGCGCATATAAATGGCTGTCGATGCTGCCCATATGCGCGCGCAGGAGGTCCTTGAAGGCCTTCACGGCTTCCGGCGTTTTTTCGGCGGCGGCCTTGTCGCCGGCTTCATGCAAGCCTTTTACGGGGCCGTCGGTGGTGTGATCTTTAAAGGCTGTGGTTTGCGGGTAAAGGACGCGGATATTTTTCCAGTCGGCGGTGTCGGGCTTCGAAATCGCGGCATCGACGGCGACGAAATAGGCGGCGTCGCCCGCGGCTGCGTTGGCGGGCGTGTCGCCTTTCGCCGCCAGCGGCAACAGGAAGAAAATAATCAGGAAGGCGTAAAAAAATCTGGCCACGTTGCGTTTCCCCGTCAGCCCTTAATTATAAGGTGGCTGATGTTAATGAACAGTTATTCATGATCTGCTATTCATGGTCGGTAGGATGCCAGTCGCCGCCCATGACGGTGCCATAACAGGGGTTATAGCCGAAATTATAGCAGAGTTCGCGCGGGTGCTTGATATCCCACAGCACGATTTCGGCGTTTTTGCCTGGGGCAAGCGTGCCGCAATCCGTCCAGCCCAGCGCCCGTGCGGCGTGGCGCGTCATGCCGGCGAGGGATTCTTCCGGCGTCAGGCGGAACAGCGTGCAGGCCATGTTCAGCATCAGCAGCGGGGAGAGGACGGGAGCAGTGCCGGGGTTATGGTCGGTCGCAATCGCCATCGGCACTTTATATTTGCGGAACAGGTCAATCGGCGGCAGCTGTTTTTCTCGCAGGAAATAAAAGGCGCCCGGCAGCAGCACGGCGGTCATCGCGGCATCGGCCATGGCTTTCACGCCCGCTTCGTCGATGTATTCAAGGTGGTCGGCAGAAAGGGCGCGGAATTCCGCTGCCAGCGCGGCGCCGCCCATATTCGTCAATTGCTCCGCATGCAATTTCACCGGCAGGCCAAGCGCTTTTGCGGTTTCAAAGACCTTGCGCGTCTGCTCAATCGTAAAGCCGATGTTTTCACAGAAGGCGTCAACGGCATCGATCAGCTTTTCGCTATGCAGTACCTTCATCATCTCGCAGACGAGGGCGATGTAATCATCCGCGCGGTTTTTATATTCCGGCGGCAATGCATGGGCGGCCAAAAATGTGCGCTGCACGCGGAAATCCGCATCATCACGCAGGCGCGTGGCGACTTTTAAAATTTTGCGCTCGGTCTCAAGGTCCAGCCCGTAGCCGGATTTCACCTCGATTGCCGTGACGCCGTCAAAAAACAGTTGGCGCAAGCGGTTGATGCCGAGCTTGAAAAGCTCCTGTTCCGATGCGGCTCTCGTCGCCGTGACGGTCGACATGATGCCGCCGCCGGCTTTCGCTATTTCTTCATAGGTCGCGCCCTTCAGCCGCTGCTCGAATTCCGCCGCGCGGTCGCCGGCATAGACAAGGTGTGTGTGGCAGTCGATCAGCCCGGGCGTCGCAATGCGGCCTTCGCCGTCGTAGACATACTCCGAAAGTTTTTCCGGCGGCTTTGGCAGGTCGGCGGTTTTGCCGATGTAGGCAATCTTGCGGTCCTTGATGCCGATGGCGGCGTTATTGATAATGCCGTAGCCGTCATCACCGGGAACCATGGTGGCGGCGGTGAGGTTTTTCCACAGGCTGTCGAACATTTTTGCTGCCCTTCTGCGCTTAAAGATATATCTTTATAATGGGTTTTGACCTCGGGAGAAAGTCCTACAAATGACCACGCTTTTTGCCGAAACAGCGCTGCTGCCCGATGGCTGGGCCGACAACGTCCTTATCGAATACGACAAGGACGGCTGGATCGTCGGCGTCGACAGTTTTAAGCAAAAACCCGCCAATCCCGCCGAGGCCGATATCGCCGCGGGGCCGCTGATTCCGGGCATGCCCAATATCCACTCCCACGCCTTTCAGCGCGCCATGGCGGGCCTCGCCGAGCGCGCGAGCGGCAAGAAGGATACCTTCTGGAGCTGGCGCGATACCATGTATCGCTTCCTCAGCACCATCGAGCCCGAGGATATCGAGGCGCTGGCGGCGCAGCTCTACGTTGATATGCTGAAGGCAGGTTACACCTCCGTCGGCGAATTCCATTACATCCATCACCAGCCGGACGGCAGGCCGTATAATGACCGCGCAATACTGTCGCGCCAGGTCATCAAGGCGGGGCTAGAGACCGGCATCGGCATCACGCATCTGCCGTCCTTGTACGCTTTCGGCGGGTTTGGCGAAAAGCCGTCGGCGGAAGGGCAGAAACGATTTCTCAACACCGTGCCGGAACTCATGCGCATCATCGGCGAGCTGCACGGCGAATTCCGCGAAACGCCGCAGGTCACAATCGGCCTCGCACATCACAGCTTGCGCGCCGTATCGCCGGAAATGCTGCTGGAAGGGACCACGGCGCTGCGCAAACTCATCCCCGATGCGCCCATCCATATCCACGCCGCCGAGCAGACGGGCGAGGTGGAGGGCTGTCTTGAATGGTCCGGCAAACGCCCTGTCGAATGGCTGCTGGAAAACGCGAATATTGATTCCCGCTGGTGCCTTGTCCACTGCACCCATGTGACCGATGCGGAAATTAAAGGCCTTGCGCAATCTGGCGCGGTCGCGGGGTTGTGCCCGACGACGGAAGCGAACCTTGGCGACGGTATTTTCCCCCTCGTGAAATACTTCAACGAGGGCGGCACCTTTGCGATTGGCTCCGACAGCCATATCACGGTGAGCGTCGCGGAAGAGCTGCGCTGGCTGGAATACGTGCAGCGCCTTGTTTACCGCGAACGCACGCTGATCAAGGACCACAATATCCCCAGCGTCGGCGCTATGCTCTATGACCGCACGCTGCGGGGCGGGGCGCAGGCCCTCGGCCGCAAGGCGGGGAAAATCGAAATCGGCCACCGCGCCGATTTCCTCGTCCTTGACAACACGCTACCCTTTATGGCGGGCAAGGTGCGTGACCACCTGCTGGATGCGTTTATTTTCGCCGCCAACACGAACCCCATCCGCGATGTGATGGCGGGCGGGCGCTGGGTCGTCAAAAACTACCGCCACAAGCGCGAAGACATGATCGCCGAGCGGTTTAAAAAGACGATGACGAAGTTCAAATAATTCCATAACTCGGCTTTATATTTCCGAAACCATCTGTACAGGCGCGGGGGCATTTCCTACACTCCCGGCTCAACACATTTTCGGGAGATGGTTATGGCCTTTGGAATCAAGCGCACGCTTGAGGACGATGCCGGCGGTGCGTCCTTGGACCTCGCCAGCGCGATTGCGGAATTCTATACGGATTTCCCCGAGCATCAAAAAGACGTCTTCATCCTCAACCACCAGCAATTCGCGACCGGCAAGGATGCCGTTGCCAGCATTGCCGCTGACCTTGACGCCGTGAAGGCCGCCTTCCCTGCGGCGCAACTGACCATGGCGAAATCTCTCGCCCTCGGGCTTTTCGAAGGTAAGCTTCCCGCCTCCGTCAATATTTCCGACAGCCCGTTTATCGCCAAACCTGAAAGCCCCATCTTCGCCCGCGTCGTCATTCCGGCGGGGGATGAATTTTCGGCACGGCTGCTCAAATCGATCTTCGTGTCCGACGATCCGGTCGATAACGCCAAATTCCCCGTCATGAAAGATGACTTCAACAATACCGAAATGTGGCACCGCTACGTGCTCGACCATGAACTTGGCCATGCCGTCACGCAATTGTCGCTGAATAAGCAGGCGATGAAAGTCTCCAGCCTTGGCAACAAAGCGGAATGCGAGGCGGATGCCTATGCCATGATCCGCCACTACCAGCGCTATGGCGCTGCCAGCAAATTCCCTGAATACATCAGCGACATCCGCAACATGAACGCGGTGCAGAAAGACGATATCACGCATTGGACCAGCCGTGCGATTGACGAAGTCGTGGAACTCAACCGCCAGAACAGGCTGCAGAACCTGACGCCGCAGCAGGCGCGCGACCTCGCGGTGGATATTGCAAACCGCGTGCATCTCTCCGCCGATGCCGAGCATAATATGCAGAAGGCCTTTGCCGCGACCGCGCTGATCGCCCGGAAGAACAAGGCGAATGACGGTGAAAAAGTCATGGCCACCATCGGCGCTGTCTGCGAAGCGGGCGCGAAAACGCAAAGCGCCGCCGTGCATGAAGTCTGCATGCGCTACATGCGCAAAATCATGGCCTATGTGCCCAATGACCTGCCGCAAAGCCGCACCAAGGAACAGCTGCAGGAAATGGGCAAGAACATGGGCATTATGCGCAAGCGCGATTTGAGTAATGTGCCGGAGCCGCAAATGACCGGCCTCCGCCGCATCTTCCGCGACGCCATCATCGATGTGCAGAGCGGGGCGCAAGGCAAAACCCAGCCGCAGCCAAAACTGCCGCCGAAAAAAAAGCCGGGCAACGATTTATAATTATTTCAGGTGCATCCTGAACCAGTCCGCCAGCGTTGCCGCCACGAAATTGGCGTCTTCCTTGCGGTTTTCGAACAGATGCGTCGCGGCATCGTCGAGGCGGATCAGCTCGACATCGCCGGCGGGGTTGCTGCTGGCGCGGTCGTAAATCAGCTCCGCATTCTCCATGCTCACGACGTTATCGTGCGGCGCATGGAAAATGAACAGCCGGCGGTCGATGGCTTTGGTGTCGCTCTCCACGTTTTGCGCCAGCATGTCGTTGATGAAGGTGTTGCGGAAGGTGACCTTGGTGCCCATCACCATGATATCCACCATATCGCCGCGCGGCGTGATGGCGTTCTGGCGCTTGAATTTTTCAATGATATGCGCGGGGTCGGCGGGTGCGCCGATGGTGGCAATCGCCTGCAGGCTCGGCGGCAGTGACTTTGCGGCCGCAAGGCAGGCGGTGCCGGAAATGCTGTGGCCGATCAGCAGCGCGGGTGCAGCGTAATCTTTTTCAACGGCTTTGCAGGCGGCCAGAATATCGGCAACGCGGGTCGTGAAATTTGTCTCCGCAAAATCGCCCTCGCTCTCGCCGAGGCCGGTGAGGTCGATGCGAACGCAAGCAACGCCGAGTTCGGCCAAGGCGCGGCTCGTCTTCGCGGCGCCGTGCGATTCCTTGGGGCAGGTGAAGCAGGGCGCGAAGACGGCGTAGAACAGCGGCTCCGCATCCGGCGTGTCGAGGGTGGCGGCAAGGCTCTGGCCACGGCCGTTGTCGAAGCGGTATTTGATGCTTTTGCGTGTCATGCCGTGATTATACGGCACAAAAAAGGCCGCGGGGAAGGGGGCATCCTTCCGCCGCGGCCTGATTTATCGGTTACGGTTTATTGGGCAGGCGTTGTCGTGGTGGTATCGCCGTCTTTCTTGCGCGATTTCCAGCCGCCGTCACCGCCGCCGCCATGGCGCTCCTTGCGGAGTTCCTCGAACTTGGCCTTCTGCTCGGGCGTCAGGCTGTCGACGAAGGATTTCCATTTTTCGCCGCCTTTACCACCGCCGGCACCGCCTTCACCGCCACGGCCGCCCCCTTCGCCGTCTTTCTGCGGGCGCAGGGCCTTCATGCGCTCATGCAGCGCTTTCTTCTGGTCGGGGGACAGCGACTCATAAGCCGCCTTGCGCTCCGCCATCAGCTTCTGTTTATCGGCATCCGGCAGCGCCTTGAACTTCTCGCGCTCTGACTTCATGTAAGCTCTGCGGTCTTCGGGCTTCATGGCTTCAAGCTTGCTGACTTCGGCTTCAGACGGAATCCAGCGGTGGTGGCCGCCTTTGCCGCCATGTTCGCCGGCGTTGTCGCTTCCTGCCGCCGTGGCCGTCGGGGCAGCAGCAGGCGTATCTTCCGCCACGGCCGCGCTGGCCACCATGACCGAGAGGGCGAGGGCGAATAGGGGGATGCTCAGCAGCGATGCGACTTTAGCTTGTGTCATATATGATTACTCCTTTGAATTATATGGGGAATTCGGATGATTACGGCGAACCCGGCAGGCTTGTTTTCATTGTATCTGCCATTTGTCACGCCGGCGAGGGACAAACCCTGCACATCAAATATGAAAACTTTGCGCCAAATGCCGCAGGATTCCTCCTTATATGCCGTGACAAGCTTGGCAGGTACCTGAAAAACCGTTTAACGTCAGGGAGCAAAGCGATTTTAACCCTTCATGCCGACAAGGAACTGATGGACCACAGCCCGCTTAACCCCGTGCAGCAGGAAGCGCAGGATGATGCCGCGCTGATGCGCCTTGTGGCGGCGGGCGACCAGCGGGCCTTCCAGCGGCTGATGCACCGCCATTTGTCGCGCACGGTGCGGCTTGCGTCCCGCATCTTGGGCGGCAGCGGCGCGGCCGAGGACGCAGCGCAGGAAGCCTTCATCCGCGTCTGGAAACATGCGGCCGACTGGGAAGACCCCGGCAAGACCGGCGCGAAATTTACGACATGGCTCTACCGCATCGTCCTCAACCTCTGCATCGATGAAAAGCGCAAGCACCGCTTCACCAATATCGATGACGTCGCGGAGCCGGAAGACGAGACGCCGAATGCGGAGCGCGGCCTTGAGCGGCAGGAGCAGTCGGCCCGCGTGAAGGACGCCCTCGCCGAACTGCCGGACCGCCAGCGGGCGGCATTCGTTTTGTGTTTTTATGAAGACTATTCAAACAAGGAAGCTGCCGACATGCTGGGCATCAGCGTCAAGGCGGTTGAATCCCTCCTCGTGCGTTCGCGCCGGATCTTGAGGGACAAGCTGGTGGAGGAAAAGCCATGATGACGCTCGAGGACTTTGAAAAGAACATCGACCTATACTCCGCCGATCTCTCGCGCTGGCCGGAAAGCCAGATCCGCGCCGCGGTGGAGCTGATGAAGGCGAAGCCGGAAGCAAAACAGCTGCTGGAAAAGCATGTGAGCTTCGATGATGTTTTGCGCGCTTATGTGCCGAAGGAGCCGAATGTATCCGCGCTCGAAGTGCGCATCATGGCGGAAGTCGCGCGCACGAAGCAGGGCGTCAGGGCGGCGGATGTTTCCGGCCCCGCGAAAAGCGGCTTTAACTGGCGGCCCCTGTGGCTCTTCGCGCCGGGCGGCGGTCTTGCGGTGGCGGCACTGCTCGGCTTCCTCGTCGGCTTCCAGCCGCAGCAGCATAAGGATACGCTGCTGGATCCTGCCTATTACACGGAATCGCAATTGATCCATAGCGACGCGGATGATGCCGACGCCTATGACGGGGGACTGTAAATGAGGCTTGATCGTCTGGTCATTATTCTTGGCGCGTTCCTGTTCCTGTCGCTGTCCTGCAACCTCTTCCTTGCGGGTCTCATGGTGGGGCAGTCATACAGTAAAGCTGACTCTTCCGACGCGCCGGATGTGAAGCCGGCGCCGGATGCCGCGCGCGAAGCCGACTGGCGCAAGAAGGACGAGCAGCTTCGCGAAAAACTCTCGCCCGCCGACCGCGCGATCTTGGAAGCCGCCAAGAAAAACAGCCGCCCTGCGATCGAAACGCTGAAGCAGAAACTGGATGCCGCGAAGGATAATTTGCAGGCAGCGCAAAACGCCGAACCGTTTGACCAGTCGGCGCTGGACGCCGCGGTCGCCGCCGAGTCTGCCGCCAAGGCGCAGCTGCTCTCGACCCTGCGCGATGCGCGCCAGCAGGTGATGCAGCAGCTGTCACCCGAAGGCCGCGAAACCTTGAAGAATTTTGCGCCGTGGAAACAGCGCAATGGCCGCCAGCAGCGGAGGCGCGACCATGGGCCGGAGGATAACGCAGCATCTCCACAGCATTATGACCAACCAACGCCCGCGCAGCCCCCCAGCCCTTGATTTGGTTTCATCCCATGCTATCGTCTGTTGGAAAATGAACCCCAACAGGAGCTCGAATCCCGTGACCAAATTCAACAAACTCGCCCTTGCCCTCGGCCTTTTCGCCGTGATGTCCCTGCCGCTCGCCGGCTGCACCAACACCTGGCATGGCGTGAAAAGCGACTGGCACCATGTGACTGGCGATGATGAAGCCAGCGACCGCATGGAACGCGCCGAAGCCGCGCCTGCGCCCGCCGCCGAACCCGTCGTCGTGACGCCGAACAACGCCCCGCGATACAACTAATCCGGTTTAATTTTTTTGCTGCCGCATGGAGCGATTTACCTGCTCCATGCGTTTGCATTCAACGAAAGGGAGATCAACCATGAAAAAACTTATTATCGCTATCGGCCTTCTCGCCGTCCTCGCTATGCCGCTCGCAGCCTGCAACACTGTTGAAGGCGTCGGTAAAGATACGAAAGCTGCCGGCAACGCCGTAGAAGACGCAGCACAGGATTCCAAAACCTACTAAGGTTTAACGGAATTACTAATTTGATTAAGGCCGCGGTTGTTTTGTTACAGCTGCGGCCTTTTTCTGTGCGCGCGGCGGGTAGTCGAAGCGGTCGTTGGTGCGCAGCGGCGCGGTCACGATGCTGAAGTCCTTCTTCGGCTCCGGCATGGGGCGCGTTTCCGATTCCTTGCCCAATACCTGCTGCAGCAGGTATTCGCGCGAGGTATCTGTCAGCGACGGCGTCGCGCGCAGCGTCAGCGCCGGCAGGTTGGCGGCGCTTTCCTGCAGCTTCTGCGTCCAGGCATTCAAGGCCGTCGCGGCCTTGGCGGCCTTCAGCCCGTCCTGCTCGAGGATATCGAACAGCTGGCGGGACTGGTGTTTATCAAGGCCGATGTTGAAGAAACGCTCGTTCTCCGCCACCAAAAAGGTTTTGTCCTGGGCGTCGCTGTAATACTGCAGCGCGGTGCGGCCGAGGTTGACGATATCGGCCGGTAGCTCAACTGTGCCGACGCCGGCGGGCGCAGGGTTTTTAATGGTCGTTGCGCCGACAACGGTGAATCCCGGCTCTTTCGAGAGTTTCTTCAAGGCGTCATAGGCCTCGCGCTCGTCGCAGGCGGCCTGCAGAACGGTGTCGCCGACCAGCACATAGAAGCGCTGCTTGTCGGAATTGTAATAGGCGTCGTCAATCACACTCTTGTGGGTGATGATGTTGCCGACCGTGAACAGTTCCTTGTTGGCAGAAAGGCCCTGATAAATGGCTTCGGCAAAATCCGCATCCGCGCTGATGAAGCCCGGCTTTTTCGAATGGCCGAACTTGCGGCAGTTAAAGCCGCTTTCGCGCTCTTCCGTGTGCATCAGGTAGCCAAGGCGCTCGATATTGAAGAACAGCGCCTTCGATGCGCCGCCGGGCGAGGCGAGAGCGGGGTTCGCTGCGACCGCGTCTTCCACTTTCTTGAACTCGGCCTTGGAGCCGAGCTCGACGGAATAGAAATAGTTGCCCTTGCCGGGCGCTGCGCTTTCGATGAGGTTTTCGAAATCGTTGCTCTCGCAGCGGAAATCAATCGTGTTCTTCTCCGCGTTCAGCGACAGCAGGCCTGCGTTGGCGGGGTTGAAGTAGGTGCCGCCAAGATCGAGCAGCGGCGCTTTGGCCGCCAGCTGCACTTTGCCCGCCAGAATCTGCACATCGCCGAATTTGTCGACCAGCAGATGGGTGCCGTCGGACAGCGGTTGCAGCAGGGCGATGGATTTCAGGTTGACGCTCTGGATATTGCCGTCGGTGCCGGTCACATGCATGAAATCGGCGTGCTTGTGCAAGGCCGCGACCGTCGCATCCGGCACGTTCAGCACGGTGTTGCGGTTCTGCCAGTAAATCAGCGTGCCCTGCGGATTGGTGACAATGCGGTCGAGGTTTTTGGGGTTATAAAGGCCGTCGTATTCCGCTTCAAAACCCGGCGCCTTGCGCTGGATATGGCTCAAAATCTCCTGCGCCATGGGGGCGGAAACATCGTTCGCCAGCACATGGCCGACGCCGCTGACCGTGAAGCGCAGCGTGCCGGTATCGGCCGCGTACCAGATATTGGCGACGCGGTCGAGGTTGGTCATGATACGGCCGTCATCGAGGCGGATATTGCTGCCGGCAAGGTTGGCTTCCATGTCGTTCAGCGTTTTGGCGGCGGCGGGGTCTTTTGCCGATTTTGCAGCTTCGGCAAGAATGTTCGAGCGCACGATGTCAGAAGCAAAGGGCTCCAGCAGCGCTGCGACCCATTTCGATTTTTCATCGGGCGGCAGCGGGCTTGCGACGGTCTGTTCCAGCCAGCCGCCGGATTTAGTGAGTTCCTTGCGCAGCAGGTCGAGGCCGCCGTTGGCAAAGGCGGTGCCGAGCAGGCGACGCGCCGTCGTGAGCGTAAAGTCGCCCTGACCCTGCATCACCTGTTCGTTAAAAAACTTGATCACCTTCGGCGCGGAAGCATTGGCAGCGTTCGAGTTGATCTTGAATTCGTCGATGAGCCCCGCGGAAAGCGCACGGTCCGTGAGGAGGGCGAGGTCTTTCTTCGTTGCGGCAACAGCCGTGATGTCGTCAAGAAGCGAACGACCGGGGTAGCTGAGCGCCCAAAGGCCCTTGAAGGCCTGCGATGATCCCGTCGTCTCGATGCCCTGCAGGGCGCTTGCGAGGCTGCGGACATCCTTGTCGCGGATCGCCTGATTGACGGAGTGCATCTGCAGCTGCACGTTGCGGGGGGGCGCATCAATGCCGTCCAGCAGCTCGTCGAACGCGGCACGGACTTTGTTGAGGTTGGCGTCAAAACGTTCAGCCAGACGCTCGAAGACCGATTTGCCGGGCACCTTCAGGCCGATCAGCTCGGCGGTATCGTTGCTGCCGTTGCTGCGCAGCTTCTTCAGCGTGATTTTGAGGGCGCGGACATCCAGCGGGTCTTTCGCCGTCGTTTCTTTGAGGATGCGCTCGAAAATATCGAGTTTGCTGGCATTATTCTTCAACTTGAATTCGGGCTCGAATTTCAGCGCGGCGTCGAGCAGTAAAAACTGGTCGGCGCGGGATTTGACGCGGTCAAGCGCGAGTTCGGCAAAACTCACGACGCCGAAGTCCTGCAGCAGCAGATCTTTTTGCTGCCTGGCTTCATTGGTTTCGGGCTTCGGGAACAGCTTGGGTAGGCTCGCGACGAATTCGGCGATGCGCTGCTGGTCGATCAGCGCGGCGGCGTCCGAATAGCCCAGCGCCTTTTCGCGCAGCTGGCGGGCTTTCACATCGATGACTTCGGCATAATCCTGCACGGCAAGGTCGATGACGTATTGCGGGTTCTGGTATTTCTCCATCAATTTCGCGGCGGCGGGGTCTTCAACCCCCTTTTCCGGCTCCAGAGTCTCGCCGATCCATTCCATGAAGCTGTCGATGTAATAATGGCGGTCGCTCTGCAGGCTGATGAGTTCGCTGCGCACCAGTTTCCAGTTGCGCTTGATTTCATCAATGCGGCGCTGGCTTTCCTCTTCCGTGTTCGGCTCTTCCGCGCCGCCCTTCTGGAACCAGGAGGCAGGCTTCCACCATTTCTTGGAATCTTCCGGCTCCGGCGCGATCTGCGGCGGGGCAGGGGGCGCGACGACTTGCGGCAGCGGCGCATTCGGGTCCGGCATGGTCAGTTCCGGCAGGTCTTCAAGAATGGCGGCAGGCACGCCGCGGGCGATATTATCAACCGCCTTTACAAAGGCGCTTTTCGCGCCGAAAGCTTTTGCCCCGCGCGCGGAAAAATCCTGCAGCGACAAAACGAAGCCGGAGGCATCGCCCAGCGTTTGCAGCGCGGCAAGCGCTGCTTTTTCATCTTTGCCGTCGACGGCGCGGCTCAGCTGGTGGTGGCCGACGATGATCTTGTTCTGGTTTTTCGCAAGCCAGCCGTTGACGCTATCTGTGTTGCGCTCGAGCGTGTTGAGGTAGTCAGACAGCTGGTCGCGCATCTGCGCCAGACTTGTCAGGTCTTCGGGCAGCCGGAATTGCGCGTTCGATGGAAGGTCGTCGGCCATCAAAAATCCTCAATACGGAATTGTTAATAATGCTGGGGACTATAGCACCCGCATTTTCCTTATGCAAATCATTTTCGGAAAATAAGAATGCCTGTTTTCATGAATTATTTCAATTGCTTACTAATTTTCTTGCGCGGTGCAAAAGCTGCGCTAAAGTCGCCGCAGGCAACAGAATCAAAGGATAAGAAATGCTTCAGGAATTCAAGAATTTCATCATGCGCGGCAACGTGGTGGACCTCGCGGTCGGCGTCATCATCGGCGCCAGCTTCAGCAAGATCGTGTCGTCGCTGGTCGAAGACATCATCATGCCGCCGCTCAGCCTTATCGTCGGCAAGGTGGATTTCAGCAGCATCTTTATTCCGCTCACGCTGAATCACGAACATTACGAAACGCTGGCGGATGCGAAAAAAGCCGGCGTTGCCACCTGGAACGTCGGCATGTTCGCCAACACCCTCGTCCAGTTCCTGCTCGTCGCCTTCGCGATCTTCTTCTTCGTCGTGAAGCCGATCAACAAGCTGAAGGTGAAGGAAGCCGCCGCACCGGCTGCGCCTGCCGCGCCCAGCAAAAGCGAAGAGCTGCTGACGGAAATCCGCGACCTTCTCAAGAAGTAACCCGGCTAAAATTCCATAACCTTATAAAGCGCAGCTGTTAGTACAATCTTTAGTTGTTTCATGCGATAATGCACCCTGTAGTTGTTTACAGCGGGAATACAGGCGCATGACACTTAAAGGCAAATTCACCCTTCTCAGCGCGGTGCTGGTGGTGTTCGTCACGCTGGCGGCGGGGCAGAACCATTTTATCCTGCAGGGGCTTATCAATGACGTGACGGCGGGCGACCGTGCGGCGGAAATGCTGCGGCGGCATATGCATGCCGATATGCTGCATGACGCGCTGCGGGCGGAAGTTTTGCGCACGCTGCTCGCCGTGCCCGTCGGTGACCGTAAGGCGATGGATGATGCCAGTGCCAAGGCGCGCGACATGGCCGCTGCCCTCAACGAAGATTTTGCCGAGCTGCAGCGCATGAACCTGCCGCCAGATACGCAGGTGCTGTTGAAAACCCTTTCTACAGAAGTTGCGGGTTACACGGCAGCAGGGCTAACGCTGACGGAAACAGCAAAGCGTGATATGGCGGCGAATACGAAAGAATCCGCCGGTATGACGGAGGATTTCAACCGCCGCTTCGACAGCATCGCCGTGAAAGCGGATGAGCTGAGCGGGATGCTTGAAAAAAACCTCGACGATTTGAGCGCGCAGCAGAACAAGGCGCTCGGCGGCGCGGATACACGCTCTGCAGTCGTTGCCCTTGTCACAGTCTTGGCAGCATTGTTCCTGCCGCTGTACAGCCGCTTCCGCATTTTCCGTCCGCAGGAAAGGCTGATCGGCAGCATGGAGGATATTTCCGCCGGCAAGCTGGCGGAGAAAATTCCCTACCTGAAACGGCAGGATGAAATTGGCGCCATCGCGCGCGCGGTGAAGGGCTTCCAGCACAACGCTGCGGAAAAGCTGCGGCTGGAAGCCGAAAGCCGCAACACCAAGGCGGGCCTGGCCGATAATTTTGAAGCAAATGTGAAAAGCGTCGCCGATACCGTCGCTTCCGCCGCGACGGAAATGGATGCGACATCGCGCGACGTCATGAAACGCGCGCAGGACAGCAGCGAAAAACTGGGCGCGCTGGTGAAAGGTATCAATGGCGCTTCGCAGAACGTGCAGACCGTATCGGCCGCGGCGGAAGAATTATCCGCCTCCGTGCGCGAAATCGGCCGTCAGGTCGAAAACGGCCACCGCATCATGACCAGCGCTGTTGCGGAGGCGGAAAGCGCCAATGCGCAGGCCGGGCATTTGAATGAAGCGGCCGAGCGCATCGGCAGCGTCATCGACGTGATCAACGAAATTACGAGCCAGATTAACATGCTGGCGCTCAACGCGACGATTGAGGCGGCGCGGGCGGGAGAGCAGGGCAAAGGCTTCGCCGTCGTTGCCTTTGAAATTAAAGACCTTGCCAGCCAGACAACCACCGCCACGCGTGAAGTCGAAAAGCAGATCAGCTTTATTCAAAATTCGGCGGAAGTGACGGTCGGCGTTTTGCAGCGCATCTCCGCCACCATCGGGCAGATGAACCAAATATCCTCCGCCATCGCCGCTGCGGTGGAGGAACAGGGCGTGGCGACTCAAGAAATCGCCCGCAACGTGCGGCAGGCGGCGGAGACAACGGCCATGGTCTCCACCAATGCGACGGATGTGAAGGAAACGTCGATTGGCGCCAGCGCGGCGGTCAGCCAGATGATTGCGGCGGCGTCAGACCTGTCGCGGCAGTCGGAATCGCTGCGCGGTCAGGTCGGCACCTTCCTGCGGGATATTAAAACCGCTTAAGGAGTTTTGGTGACGGGCGCTTCCCGGTCGTTAGGCGGGGTTTTCGGCGGCACGGGCGCGCTGAAAATGCGCTTGAAGAATTTCTGCATCTCCGCCCAGCTGGCCTTGTCGGCCTCCGCGTTATATTCGATCGGCATATCAAAACGCTTGCCGATCTGCGTTGCCTTGGGGTTCGTGAAGGCATGGGTCGCGCCGGGGTAATCGACGGTTTTAAAGGTCACGCCCGCATCGGTCATTTCCTTGCGGAAATTATTGCGCTCTTTCTCCGTCACCATTTTATCCGCGCCGCCGTTGAGGGCGAGGACCTGCGCCGTCACGCGGCCGGCTTCTGCGGGTTCCGATGTTTTAAGGCCGCCGTGGAAGCTGACGACACCGCGCACGTCATCCGCGCCGTGGCGCGCGACTTCCAGAACGACGGAGCCGCCAAAGCAATAGCCAATCGCGCCGACGCGGTCTTTATCCACCTGCGGCTGGCGCTTCAGCACGGCAAGGCCGGCTTCCGCGCGGGTCAGCATCAGGTGCGGGTCTTTGTAGAAGGGGGTTGCAAGGGCTTCGGCTTCCTTCGGGTTGTTGCCGAACTTGCCGGTGCCGTACATATCCGCCGCGAAGGCGACATAGCCTAGGCTGGCCAGCTGTTCCGCGCGCATGCGGACATAGTCGTTGTAGCCCCACCACTCATGCACGACGAGGATGCCGGGCGCGTGGCGTATCGCATCGTCATAGGCGAGGTAGCCGGTAAGGGCGGTTGCGCCATCCTTATAAGGAATCTCCCGCGTCACGATTTTCGCTTCGGCGGCGGTCGAGGCGAGCAGCAGGCCGATAAGGGCGAGGGCGGGAAGGGTTTTCATGGCGCATGTCCTTTATAAAACCAAATGATGTGAGGAGTTTAGAAACGAGCGGGGCAAACAGCAAGTTCCCATAAATTGCCATAAAACTGCGGCCATTATTTATTGCCATAGACCAGTCGCGCTGCTACTACTATGACAAATTTAATCGGAGCGAATTCACCGTGTTTTTCGACAAGCAGAAAAAACTCGACCGTCAATTGCTGAAGGCTGCGGCAAAGGGCGATGTCTATGGCATCAGGGACGCGCTGAATGAGGGTGCCTACATTGAAACGCGCACCCAACCTGACGACTGGAGCCAGACCGCCTTGGGCACAGCGGCGCTAAACGGCAGGCTGGACGCCGTGAAATACCTCGTGGCCCGGGGCGCAGATATCGACGCGACGGACAAGCTGGGCGAAACACCGCTGATTTCGGCGCTGATCAAGAAGCATATCGCTATCGCCAATACGCTTCTCGATCTTGGCGCGGATGTGGCGGTCACCGGCACGGAAGGCCGCTCCGCCCTCACGGAAGCGAAAATCGCCCGCAACAACGCACTGATCGACCGCATCCAGTCGCTGCTGCCGCAGCCAGAACGCCAGCCTGTGCAAAAAACGCTCGATCCTGTCGAAGAAGCCTCCGCGCCGCTGCTGGAAGCCGCGCAACCCGCTCAATCACAGCATCCCGATGAAGTGAGCTTCGAGCGCGCGCTTGGCAACCGCACCTTGGAAGAAATTTTCAACTTCCGCGCGCGGGAACGTATTTCCCTGCTGCGCGCCGCGCCGCAAGGCACGGTCGAGGCGATGACGCGGGAAGGTTTTGATACCATCGGTGATCAGGCCGCCATCCGCCACGCCTTCGACGAATATGCGCGCCGTGGCGGCCGCCTGCCGGAAGATCATGTCTTCCCCGGCCTGCAGAAGCAGAAAACCCTTCCCCGCATGGAGGGGTGATGGCGACGCCGCAGGAAAAACTCAACCGCAGTTTTGTAAAAGCCGCCGAAAACGGCAAGCTTGCGGATATGGAGATGTACCTGATCAAGGGCGCGGAAATCGACGCCCGCGGCAGCGCCTGGCAGCTGGGGTTGACGGCCATCGGCAGCGCGGCCTGGATGGGCCATGCCAATGCCGTGCGTTTCCTCATTGGCAAGGGGGCGAATATAAATGTGCGCGATGGTAACGGCATGACGCCGCTCATGCATGCCGCCGACATGCAGCATGTGGATTGCGCGGAAGCGCTCCTGAAGGCGGGTGCGGGACTTGATTATAAAGACACCAAGGGCCGTACGGCCTTCGACATTGCTTTCCAGCGCCGCAAGCCGCAGCTGGTGCAGCTGATTAACCGGTTCGACATGCAGCGCAAGGCAGCAGCTGTCGCGCCCACGCCGGAGCCTCCTGCAAAAACAGAGCCGCCCAAAGACACGCCCGATATCGTCATCCTACGCCAGCAGGCGGGCGACAGGCTGCTGGAAGATGTTTTCAACTTTGTTGCGCTGGAGCGTGTAACATTCGTCCGCCGCGAAGCGGGGGCGCCGATTGAAGCCATGCTGCGCGAAAATTTCGCCGATATGTCGAATACGACATTGCTTGAAAAAGCCTACGCGGAGCACCAGCGCCGCGGCGGCACGCTGAGCGCCGACATGGTGTTCCCCGACGCAAAGCCGAAAATTCAGCTGCCGGGAGCGGGCAAATGAAACCCTATGAAGACCTCAGCGCCGCCTGCGCCGAAGGCCGCCTTGCGGATGTCAAACGCCTCGTCGCGCGCGGCATGGAAGTGAATATCGCCGGCATCAACGGCCCGCTGATTTCTGCCGTGCAGGGCAACCACGTTGATTGCGTCGCCTACCTGCTGGAGAATGGCGCAAATGCAGATGTTCGTAACGAAAACGGCTCAACACCGCTGATGTTTTCGGCCTACCACGGCCATTACGAAATCGCCGGTATGCTGCTGGCCGCCGGTGCCCGGCGCGATAACGTCAACGCACACGGCAAGTCCGCCGCCGATTACGCGCGTGACCAGAAGAAACCGGCAGTACTGGCGCTGCTGATCGCAAACCCGATGCAGGTATCCTTCAGTCACGCCATTGCCGACCGTACGCTGCAGGAAGTTTTCGATTTTGAGCGCCGCGAGCGCGTAACGCTGATCCGCAAGGAAGACGGCGGCGTTGAAGCCGTGCTGCGCGACAGCTTCTCCAGCCTTGATGATAAAGAAGGCCTCACGCGCGCCTTCAATGAGCACAAGCGCGCTGGCGGTAAAATGTCCGAGGAAGAAGTGTTTGGTCAGGCGATTGCCAAGGCGAAAACAAAACTGCCCTTCAACCCGCAATAGGCGTTAAGCCGCAATGTCGCCTTCGAGGTCGTATTCATCGGAGCTGGTGATTTTCACCTGCACGATATCGCCGGGCTGCAGTTTTTTGCCGCTGACTTTGACGCTGCCGTCAATTTCCGGCGCGTCGCCCATGGTGCGACCGATGCCGCCGTCTCTGCCTGCGGTGTCAATAATAACCGGCATGGTCTTGCCGACCTTCATCGCCAGCTTGCGGGCGGAAATTTCCTGCTGCACCTGCATAAAGCGGTGCCAGCGTTCTTCCTTCACTTCTTCCGCCACATGCGGATCGATTTTGTTGGAATCCGCGCCCGTCACCTGCTCGTACTTGAAGCAGCCGACGCGGTCGAGCTCGGCTTCCTTCATCCACTGCAGCAGAATTTCGAAATCTTCGTTGGTTTCGCCGGGGAAGCCGACGATGAAGGTGGAGCGGATGGTGAGATCCGGGCATTCCTTGCGCCAGGACTTGATGCGGTCGAGCGTTTTTTCCTGATGCGCGGGGCGGCGCATGTTCTTCAGCACCGCCGGGCTCGCGTGCTGGAAGGGGATGTCGATGTACGGCAGAATCTTATGCTCGTTCATCAGGCCGAAGACTTCATCCACATGCGGATAGGGATACACATAGTGAAGGCGCGTCCAGACGCCGAGCTCGCCGAGTTCGCGGCAGAGGTCGATGAACTTGGTGCGGATAGTGCGGTTCTTCCACGGCATGGCGGCGTATTTCGTGTCGATGCCATAGGCCGAAGTATCCTGCGAGATGACGAGGATTTCTTTCACGCCGGCTTTCACCAGACGCTCGGCTTCCGCCAGCACCTGAATGATCGGGCGGGAGACGAGATCGCCGCGTAGTTTCGGGATGATGCAGAAGGTGCAGCGGTTATTGCAGCCTTCGGAAACTTTTAAATAGGCATAGTGGCGCGGCGTCAGCTTGATGCCCTGCGGCGGCACGAGGTCAACATAGGGGTCATGCGGCGCGGGGGCGGCGGCATGCACGGCGTTGACGACAGCTTCGTATTGCTGGGGGCCGGTGACGGCCAGCACTTTGGGGAATTCTCTGGTGATCTGCTCCGGTTCCGCGCCCATGCAGCCCGTCACAATCACGCGGCCGTTGGCGTCCATCGCTTCGCCAATCGCTTCGAGGGATTCTTTTTTCGCTGAATCAAGGAAGCCGCAGGTGTTGACGAGAACCACATTCGCGTTCTCGTAATCCGGCGACAGCTGATAGCCTTCGGAGCGCAGCTGGGTCAGGATACGTTCGGTATCGACCAGCGCCTTCGGGCAGCCGAGGCTGACGATGCCGACCGTCGGCGCTTCCTGCGCCTTGGTGTTCTTTTTCTTGATGATGTTCGGCTTGGTCATGATTCCCAGATATTCCCGCTGCAGAGCAGTCTAGATGCCTGATTTCACAGGCAAAGCGCAAGGTTTTCGGCCTTTCGGACGCTTATAAGTATCAGGAATATCGAATTATGTAAAGATAATTCAATGGGAAGGCCTATTCCGGCACCGGCACCCAATAGCGTTTCTGCATTTCGCCCGGGTAAAAGGGATGCGGGGTGATGTCGACAAGGACGCCGCCGTTCTTCTCCATCACGCGGGCGGAGGCTTCATTGCTGACGCGGCAGGACAGCAGGGCGCGGGTGAGCTGCAGGTTATCGCGGCACCAGATGAGCGAATGCCGCAGCATTTCCGTCGCCATGCCCTTGCCCTGCATAGATGGCCTGACGCCATAGCCGATATGCCCGCCGGACTGCTCCAGCTGCGCGTTTAACCGGTGGCGGATTTTGGCATCGCCAATGAATGTATTGCCGTCCACCAGCCACATCGTCGTCATCGGCACGCGCTCGAATTCCTCGCCCTTGTCGTTCGTCCAGGTGGGCGGCTGCGGCGCGAATAAATCGTCTAGGTAGCTTTGTGCGCGTGCTTCATAGCCTGCGATCTGCTCCGATGTCGCCAGCGGGCTCGCGCCGCAGCGGTGGCCTTCCTTCAGTGCCGCAATGTAGCTCGGCATGTATTCCAAAGCGGGCGTGACGAGGCCAAGGTTGTTTTTCATAAGTCGGATATGATTGCGATAATTGGGTTTTCTTTGAGAAATCTGCGGCTTTAGTGTACATAAAATCTTCGAAAACGGAAGAATGATGACGCCCAAACGGAAAATCCAGCTGCATACCGACCCCTCCATGAATGCGGTGATGGAACGCTACGCCGTTTCCGTGACGGATGAGGTGATGGCGCTGGTGGATGAAGCCGACCCCGCCGACCCCATCGCCCGCCAGTACCTGCCGGATGCGCGGGAGATTGAACATACGCCGGAAGAACTTGAAGACCCGATCGGCGATGGCGCACATGCGCCTGTCAAAGGCATCGTCCACCGCTATCCCGACCGCGTGCTGCTGAAGCCGGTGCATGTCTGCGCCGTGTATTGCCGCTTCTGCTTCCGCCGTGAAAAAGTCGGCCCCGGTTCCGAGATGCTGAATGCGGACGAGCTGGCGAAAGCGCTTGCCTATATCCGCAACACGCCCGCCATCTGGGAAGTGATTTTAACTGGCGGCGACCCGTTCGTACTGTCGCCGCGCCGCCTCGCCGATATCATGGCGGCGCTGAATGACATCCCGCATGTGCAGGTCATTCGCTTCCACACCCGCGTGCCGGTGGCGGACCCCGCCCGCATTACCGATGAACTGATTGCCGCGCTGCAAAGCGACAAGGCCGTCTACACCGTCATCCACTGCAACCACGCACGGGAGCTGACGGTAAACGCGAAAACCGCGGTGCAAAAATTCATCCGCGCCGGCATTCCGCTGCTGTCGCAATCTGTCCTGCTGAAGGGCGTCAATAACGATGCGAAAACGCTGGAAGAACTCTTCCGCGCCCTCACTGCTGCGAAAATAAAGCCCTATTATCTGCACCACCCCGATATGGCACCCGGCACCAGCCATTTCCGCCTTTCGGTGGAAGAAGGCCGCGCGATTACAAAGCAGCTGCACGGCTGCCTGTCCGGCATCGCCATGCCGGACTACGTGCTGGACATCCCCGGCGGCTTCGGCAAAGTCACGCTGACGGAAAGCCCTGTCGTTGAAGGCGAGACGGGCGAATACACCGCGACCGATTATCTGGGCCGCGCGCATCCTTACAAATCTAAAAAGTAATTACTGGTTATCGTTGGCCGGATGCGGGCAGGGGTTGCGCGCGCGGTCGAGCGGGTAGGCCGTGATGATTTGCGTGCGGTCGCTGCTGAGGACGAGGCGAATTTTTACGCCATGGTCGACGGCATCCGCCACATAGTTGCCATTCGCCTGCTGCTGCCAGGGCAGGTTGTCATTCGCCGCCTCCGCCGTGATGGTCGAAATAATATCCTGCTCCGACCAGTTGACGGGGAATTCCGATTTGCAGGGGCGGTTCATGCCGTGCATATGGCCGCCGCCGGTCGCATCACCATGCAGAATATGTTCCTGCCGCTGGGCCGATAAAGTCGGGCCTTGCGGCTTTTCGCCCGCGAATTGCGCGACGGGATTGAGGGGGTTGATGTTGCTGAGTCCCTTCAAGATCATCGGCATCGCGAAGATCGACAAAATCGCGAACATAAACAGCCTTTTAAGAAAACGGTCACGATACATGGCGGTTTTTCCCCTCTTTCCCGGCCAGTATAAAGGCTTCCGCACGGCGGCGGCAGGGGTAAATTAAACGCTTGTTTTAACTAACGAATTCGACATTGCAAAGATTTAACTCCCCCTGCAGAACGCCGCCATGGAAGGTGGCCCAAGATTGAATCATAGAACTTGCCCATAGGTATGCTGGTAACAGCAAACGGGGCGATAAACGACCACCGCTCGCTGCCCCGAGAGGTGTGGGAGAGAAGCCATCCCCTCTATCGGCTTCTCTCCCTTTTCTTTTTCAGGTATAAAAGGGCCCATGCGTATCCTCGTCGTTGAAGATGATAAAAGCCTCGGTAAATACATTGTGGACGGCCTGAAACAGGCGGGCCACAACCCCGATCTCGCGCTCGACGGGCTTGAAGGCCTCGGTCTTGCAACCCAAGAATCCTACGACGTGCTGATTGTCGACCGCATGCTGCCGAAGCTGGATGGCCTCGCGGTCATTCAGGCCCTCCGCACTTCCAAGAAAAACACGCCCGTGCTGGTCTTAAGCTCCCTCGGCAAAGTGGAAGAGCGCGTCGAGGGCTTACGTGCCGGCGGCGACGATTATCTCGCCAAGCCGTTTTCCTTTGACGAACTGCTGGCGCGGATCGAGGCGTTGTCCCGCCGCAATATCCACGAAGCGGAAAAAGTGCGCCTCTCCGTCGGCGACCTTGAAATGAACCTGATCACGCGCGATGTGACGCGCAGCGGCCAGCAGATCGAGCTGCAGAACCGCGAATTCCGCCTGCTGGAATATTTGATGCGCCGCCCCGGCGAGGTTGTGACCCGCACTATGCTGCTGGAAGGCGTTTGGGATTTCCACTTCGATCCGCAGACCAACCTCATCGATGCGCAGATGAGTAAATTGCGCAATAAAATCGACAAGGGCTTCGACAAGCCGCTCATCCATACGATCCGCGGCGCGGGCTACAAGATTTCCACTTAAAATATGTTTCGTTCCTTTACCTTCCGCATCGGCGCCGCCATCTTCCTGCTGCTGCTGACGCTGCTTATCTGCCTGCGCGTTTTCTCCTACCTGCGCACTGTGCAGTCGGAACAGCAGAACATCCAGCAGATCATTCTGGCGCATGAAGATGAAATCGAGCACGGCATCGAGCGCAACGGCGTGCGCTACGCGACCTACCTTGTCGATGCGCTCACGAATGAGCCGGACGACCGCCACCTGCTGCTCGCCATGCGCTCCGGCGATGTCGTGCACGGCAACCTGAAGTCCTGGCCTGTGGAGCTCTTGAACGCCATGCCGGGCTGGTACCAGCAGGGCGTCAATTTCGACTATTCGCTGAAGCCTGTGGACGCACTGCTCTATTTGAAGAAACTCAAAGGCGGGCAAAGCCTCATCGTCGGCTATGACCTTGTGCGTCTGGAGCAGATGAAGCAGGCGTTGGTATCGTCGCTGATCCGCGACGTCTGGCTGTCGGTCTTCTCGGCGCTCTGCCTCACCTTCTTCATTCTCTTCCTCATCAGCCGGCACCTTGAAAAGGTCAACGACGCCTACCGCCACGTCATGGCCGGCGAAATCGACTTCCGCGTCAAGGCGGAGGAAAGCCGCGACGAATTCGCCAAGCTTGGTCGCAACTTCAACGAGATGATGGATTGGGTTGCATCCCTGATTTCGACCTTGAAGGATTCCACCAACAGCATCGCGCATGATTTGCGCACGCCCCTTGCCCGCATCCGCCTGCGTCTGCAGCAGCTGGGTCAGCAGGAGGGCCATATGTCTGAAGCGCAGCAGGCCGCGCTGCTGGAATGTATCGAGGATATCGACCATCTGACAGAAATTTTCAACGGCATTCTGCGAATCGCGAAGGCGGAAGACTTGTCCGTCGCGCGGCAGTTCGAGCCGATTGACTTGTCGGTCATGGTGCATGACCTTGCGGAATTCTACGCCGCCTATTTAGAGGGTGAAAACCAAGGCATCGTGCTGAACACGACCGAAGTGCCGATGATTGTGCTGGGGGAAAAGCAGCTGCTGTCCCAGTCTATCGCCAATCTCATCAGCAACGCGTCAAAATTCTCCCCCGGCCAGCATGATATTGAAATCACGCTGCAGCCATCCTCTACCAAGGGCATGATTGAAATTATCGTGGCCGACCGCGGGCCCGGCATTCCCGCCGAGTTCCGTGACAAGGTGAAGGAGCGTTTCTTCCGCCTTGATGAAAGCCGCAACACGCCCGGCATCGGCCTTGGCCTCAACCTTGCCGATGCGGTCGTGCGCTTGCATCAAGGCAAGCTCCTGCTGGAAGACAACGCCCCTGGGCTCAAAGCCATTGTGCTGCTGCCGGAATATAACGGCCCGCGACAAGTCGCTTCTTAATTAAATGTTTGAACGGTGCGGCGTTTGATTGCGCGACGGCACCACGCGCAGCTGCGGGCGCGGACGGATAATATCCGGCGAGGGGCGGAAATAACTACCGCCAAAACGTGTGAAGGGCGCAACGATCAGCGTCGTCGTATTGCAGGGGTAAATCAGGAGAATATGATTCATCATCCGGCCGTCTCCTTGTTTTTATAGCGGGCTTTTTATACCTGCTATATCAACAGAAGGCGGCTGATTCCGGTTCCTTGCCCTTGATATCGCTTACGTATTCTGCCTGAAAACGACCACGCCGCGACCAGGCATTTTATACGCCGTGCCATCCGCGATCGGGGCTGTATCGGCATCCGCCTCCGGCGCCGTTGTGTCCAGCACGCGCGTCCAGCCGGATGCGCCTTTCAACGCGGGCAGCTTGAAATCAACTTTGTCCCAATGGCTGTTGAAAACCGCCATCAACCGCTCGCCCTGCGGCTTGCCTTTGGCGGCCGCTTCGTTGAAGACGACGCCAAGGCATTTGTCTTCAACATTGCGCCAGTCTTCCGCCACCTGCGGGCGGCCTGCGGCGTTGATCCATGTGACATCGGCCACGCCATGCGCGTCCTTTTTGCCCCCGTGCATATACTCGGTATGGCGCAGCACGTCGTGGTCTTTGCGGAATTTAATGAGCTTCTTCACGAAAGCGGTCAGCTTTTTGCCTTCTGCGGTAATGCCGTCCCAGTCGAGCCAGCCGAGTGCATTGTCCTGGCAGTAAGCGTTGTTATTGCCCTTCTGCGAATTGCCATGCTCGTCACCCGCCAGCAGCATGGGCGTGCCTTGCGACAAAAACAGCGTCGTCAGTAAATTGCGCTTTTGCTGTTCGCGCTGCGCGATAATCACAGGGTCGGTCGTATCGCCCTCGATGCCGTTGTTGGCGCTATAGTTTTCGGAGGTGCCGTCGCGGTTGTCCTCCCCATTCGCCAAATTCTTTTTGTAGCTATGGCTGACAATGTCATGCAACGTCATGCCGTCGTGGCAGGAGACGAAGTTGACGGAAGCCTCAGGGCCGCGCCCGCCGGCCGAAAATTCCGGTGACGAACCGGTCAGCCGGTTGGCAAGGCCGCGCAGCGTATCGGATGCGCCCTTCCAGAACTTGCGGATATCGTCGCGGAACTTGTCGTTCCATTCCGACCACTTCTTGCCGAACTGGCCGAGCTGATAGCCGCCGGGGCCGGGGTCCCAAGGCTCGGCGATCAATTTGACTTTCGACAGGACGGGATCGGCCTCCAGTTCTTTAAAGAAAGCGGCATCTTTGTTGAAAGCAAAAGGCTCGCGGCCCAGCACGGGGGCAAGGTCAAAACGGAAACCGTCGATGCCGTATTCCGTCACCCAGTGGCGCAGGCTGTCCAGCACCATCTGGCGGACGACGGGTTTTGAGAGATCGAGCGTATTGCCACAGCCGGTATCGTTGATGTATTTGCCAAGGTCTGAAGGATCAAGCTTGTAATAGGTTTTATTGTCGATGCCGCGGAAGCAAAGCGTTGGCCCCGTTTCGCTGCCTTCGGCCGCGTGGTTGTAGACGACGTCGAGAATGACCTCGATACCCGCCTTGTGGAATTCATTGACCATGTCGCGGAATTCCTGCCGCGCGTTTTTGGGGTCGACCGCGTAAGACGGCTCCGGTGCAAAGAAGCTGAGCGTGTTATAGCCCCAGAAGTTTTTAAGCCCCAGTTTCGCCAGCCATGAATCATTGACCTTCGCATGCACCGGCAGCAATTCCACCGCCGTAATGCCAAGGTCTTTCATGTAATCGATAGAAGGTTTTGACGCGAGGCCGGCGTAAGTGCCGCGCAATTCCTTCGGCACCTTCTTATTGGCGGCGGTGTAGCCCTTGGGGTGCAGCTCGTAAATCACGCTGTCGGCGAGGGGCGTTTTCGGCCCCGGCACGAGCGGCGATGTCAGCGGCGTGACAACACGCGATTTGGGCGTGACAGCGGCGTTATCTTTCGCAGGATTGGTATGTGCATCCGTCCATTCCGCTTCGGCGACGACGTCCTTGGTGTAGGTGTCGATCACGACTTTCTGCGGGTTGAAGCGGTTGCCTTGCGCCGGATCATAGGGCCCGTCGACGCGGTAGCCGTAAACCTGTCCTGCTTTTAAATCAGGGAAGAAGCCGTGCCATACGTCTCCTGTCCGGGCGGGCAGGGGAATGCGGGCGGTTTCGGTCTTGCCGTCATCACTGAAGAGGCAGAGGTCAACCCGTGCGGCGTTTTGGGAATAAATCGCGAAATTGACGCCGTTACCCATGGGCGTCGCGCCCAGCGTATCGGGAGATCCGGCTTCAACTGGTAAGTCCGTCCGTTCCATCGCGCCGCCCAGAAGGGTTTAAGATTCTGTGGTTTGTAATGGAAAGATAGTATCACTTCAATGTGTGATTTTAAAACATTATGTTCAATGTGATATGTTGCAGCGCAATAAAATGAAAGACTTAGCGGCTGGCGGTTTCTTTCACATCGACGACGGTTTTGCGGAATTTCGGCGACAGCTGGGCGATCAGGCCGCAGACGGCAAGGGTGCAGAAGCCGCCAAAAACGACCGAGCGGACAAGACCCAGCAGCTTCGCCGCCGTGCCCGATTCAAACGCGCCAATCTCGTTCGAGGAAATAATGAACATGGAGGAGATGGAGGAAACGCGGCCGCGCATATGGTCCGGCGTTAGCAGCTGCATCAAAACGCCGCGAATGTTCATGCTGATGCTATCAAATACGCCGGAGATGATGAGGAAGACGATCGACAGCCAGAAAGAGGTCGAGGCGCCAAAGCCGATCATGCAGACACCGAAGCCGGCAACGCACCACAGCAGGCGCACCGCCGAGATATGCGTCATGGGGCGGAGCGCCAGCAGCAGCGTGGTGAACACCGCGCCAACAGCGGGCGCCGCACGCAGGGCACCAAGCCCCTGCGGCCCCACATGCAACACTTGCTCCGCATAGGCGGGCAGCATGGCGACCGCGCCGCCGAACAGCACCGCAAACATATCAAGCGCCATGCAGGAGAGCAGCACGCGGTGCGTCAGGATAAAGCTCCAGCCCGCCTTGATGGATTTGACGGCGCTTTCGCGTTTTTCACCGCGGATATGTTCCGGCAACTGCATCGTATAGACCGCAATCAAGGCCATGCCCATGAGGCATGAAGGCATCAGCCACGCGCCATGCGGGCCGTAGCCGCCGTAGACAAGACCCGCAATCGCGGGGGCGCTAACCGAGCCGAACTGGAAGCCCGTGCCCATCCAGGCGGTGGCGGAGGGCATATCCTCCCGCACCACAATGCGGGAGAGCAGCGTGAATGTCGACGGCGCGATAAAGCTGCGCGCAACGCCCGAGAAAAAGACAGCGCCATATATGAAGTATAGCAGCGGCTGCGCGTCAATCTGCACCAGCCCGCCCGCGAACAACAGCAGGCCGATGGTATTGACGAAGAGCGCGGTGAGCGCAAGCCGGTACACCGTTTCCGGCTTGCTGATATCGACAAGGTGCCCCGCGAAGAGCGCGCAGGAGATGGCGGGTACGGCTTCGACAAGGCCCGTGAGGCCGAGCAGGAAAGGGCTGCCGGTAAGTTTATAAATCTGCCAGCCAACAATGACCGATTGCGATTGCAGCGCCATCATGGCGAACATGCGGGCGCAGAACAGCCGCCGGAAATTCGGCAGCCGCAACACGGCGAAGGAATAGCGGGGGGCTTTGACGGTGGCGGCGGTCATGGGAATCAGCTTTGCTGTAAAGGGGTATAACCCTTCTTACCCCCGCCAAATTCTCGATACAAGCGTTAAGCTTGAGGCCCGTTGGCACGGCGGCGCTGGGGTACCGCTTTTGCCGCATTGTTCATATCAATTTGCTGCAGCATGGCGTTACCCACGGGCAGAATTTCCACGCGGCCCTTAAAGTTTGGCTGCTTGGCAATCAACGCCTCCAGCTTTTCCTGCGCATTGGGGATGGAGTCCGAAATCACCAGCTTGTCGATGGCATTGTGCATGCCGTCATGCTTGGCGGAGAGGAGTTTCTCAATCGCCGCGCCGGAAAAAATGCCATGCGTCGCATAGCAGGTGACGGAGGTTGCGCCCTTGGCTTTGAGCAGGCTGGCGGCGTTGATCATGGTCGATCCGCCGTCGATCATGTCGTCGACAATCACGCAGTCCTTGCCTTTTACATCGCCATCGAAGGTTTCGATTTTCGTGTCGCTGACGCCGGTGTGGGATTTGGAAATGCGGAACATCGCGTCGTCATTGGCATGGCCGAAGACGGCACGGCTGAGTTCCCGTGCGCGGTTCTGGCCTTCGTCTTCCTTCTTGTCCGCGCCATCCGGGGCGCCGATGGAGAGCAGCGCGATATCGGCGGTGAAACGCTTTTTAATATCTGCCGCGAAAATCTCTGCTGCGGAGACGGGTATGAAGTTGTCGCCAAAAACGGCTTCAAACTTTTCCATCGCGCCTTTGGAATGTGGCGTCATGGTGGCGATCTGGTCGACGCCCGCGGTCTTCAGCACATTCGCCCACATATCGGCGGCGACGGAGGTGAAGCGGTTCTTGAAAGGGCGGTCCTGCCGCATAAAGGCGGCGAAGGGAACGACGGCCACAACTTTGTCCGCGCCATAGCGTTTGGCGGTATGGGCCATGAGCATCAGGTGAAAGCAATTGTCGGAGACAGGCGCAGCCGTCGATTGCAGCAGGTAGACGGTCGAACCCTTCAATCGCTCTGCATTAGCGGCGAAATTCGCCTCTTCGCCCTTCATCAGCTCCACAAAGGGCTCGTCACTGCCGAACTTGCCGATGCTGGCCCCTTTGAGCAGGTCAAAACGCCCTGAATCGACCATTTCTTTAGCCGTTTCCGGGGCAATGCTGTTGCCCAAAAGAAGAAGCGGTTTTAGCGGTTTATTCATATCGACAGCCTATGATAAATGGGTGTACAACCTATATATACTCTAACCTAGCATAACTCCTTGACTTTGACATAAGAGTATAATAGATTCGCTGAAATTACAATAAGAGACTGAAATCCTTAAATCTTCTTATATTACGGTGTGATAATGGGCTTTATTTCTGACAACTACGCCATCGACCAGACAACGCCGCTGGTGACCGATAAATACCATTTCACCACCGCCTATGCCTATTGGCTGGAAGGCCGGGCCGATAACCCTGCCGTGTTTTATATGTTCGGCCGCAAAGAAGCCCTGGGCGCGGGCTATACCGTGGCCGCCGGGCTTGAGGGTGTCATTGATATCGTCAAACGCTGGCAGCAGTTCGGCTTTTCCGATGATGATCTCCATTACCTGTCTTCCTTGAAAACCAAATCCGGCCAGCGCCAGTTCCCGGATGATTTCATCGACTACCTCTCCAAAATGGAATTCAAGCTGAAGATTGATGCCGCGCCCGAAGGCGCCGTCTTCTTTCCTCAGGAGCCCGTCCTCCGCGTCGAAGGCCCTCTCGCGCAGGTCAAGATGCTGGAATCCGTCGCCCTCGGCATCATCAACGGCCATAGCGCCTATGCGACACAAGGCGCGCGGCAGAGCGATGTGTTGGAAGAGGTGCTCGATAACGGTTCCCCCACCGGTTCCGCGTCGGTGCAGGGCATGCGCCGCGGCCCGGGGCTTGGCGCGCTGATTGAATCTGCCCGTAGCCTCGGCATGGGTGGCTACACCTCCAGCTCCACTGGTATTGCGGCCAAAGAATTCGGCATGACTTTCGCCGGCACCATGGACCACGCCTGGGTCATGACCCACGCGCATGAGGTCGCCAGTATTCCCATGGCTGGCCTGTTCAAAATGCAAAAGGACGGCAAGACGGATGAATTGAAACAGGCGCTGACCCAAGACGCCTTCCGCAGCTTCGCCTTCGCGCATCCCGAAAGCGGCATTCTGCTTGTCGATACTTATGATCCTATTCAGGGTCTTGAAAACGCTATCAAGGTCATCAAGGAACTCCGCGCCGAGGGCCTTGGCGAAAATTACGGCGTGCGCTTTGACTCCGGCGATATCGTGAAATATTCCAAAATCGCCCTGCGCCGCTTTGCGGAAGAAGGCTTCATCCCCGGCACCGCCCCGAAAGATGTGGCGAACATGACCGATGCGCAATTGCTGAAAGTCGCCGATAAATGCACCGTCTTCTGCTCCGCCGCCGACGGCATTGACGAATATGTCGCCAAGGAAATGCGCGCCGCCGGCGCCTTCTTCAAATCCTGGGGCATCGGAACCGCCGGATCGCATGTGCCGCCGCTGGGCCTCGTCTATAAAGGCGCCTCCGTCTACATGGATGTGCTGGACGGCAAGCATCTGCCGGAAGATGCAACCATGACGCCGATCATGAAGGTTGCTTCCAACGCGCCGGTCAAATCATCCAACCCCGGCAAAATCAATTCGCGCCGTTACTATACGGCGGAAGGCCAGCTGGACCGCGTCGTTATTTTTGACGAAAACCTCGGGCTTGATGCCAAGGGGGGCATGGTGAACCTCCGCAACTTCGCCGACAAAGCCAACGCGTCCCCTGCGCTCACCTTCAAGGACCTGCTGGTGCCGGTCTTCGATGCGCAAGGCGAATATGTGTATAAAGCGCCCGCGCAGAAAGAAACTTATGCAGGTTCCGGCATTTTCACGACCGACCTGCCGCTGCTGACAAAAGCGATCAAGGACGAGCTGGCAACGCTGCCGCCCGGCGTCCGCAACGTGGAACGTCCGCGGGATGAGGCTTTGGCCTCCGCCCTCGTCGAAGCCTTCAACCGCGCGCGCAAATCGGGCGATGCGAATTTGACGATTGATATCGCAGCCTTGGAGAAATCCCTGCCCGCCGCGCAGGCGCATGTGCCGGTCTATCTCGACCATAACCTCTTCGTGCAGCGCATGGCGGTTGAACAAAAGCATCTTGGCCATGCCGCTGCCAACCAGGGGGTGGCCGCATACAAAGAACGCTTTGAGGGCGGCAATGCCCCGTCGCAAACGCAGAACTTTCCCAAAGCGGGAGGAATGAAATAATGAAAGCCTTGTCTCGCAAAACCGCCGTCATCAACGTCTTCATCGACCCGGAACGCGGCTTCATGGATTTGTCGCTGACCGATAAAAACGGCGGCGTGCTATACGTGCCGCAGGGCGAACAGGTGACGCCGATCATGGGCGAGATGATTGCGCAAAGCCGTAACACGACCTTTATTCTGGGGCAGGATTACCACCCCAGCAACCATATCTCCTTCATGGTTAACCACCCCGGCGTCATGGCCTATCGCACGGAAAAATTCAAAGCCTTCCTGGCCGAAAACGACCAGCCCGCCATGATCGGCCCCGCGCTTGAACTTGCGGCGCAGCAGCCCGTGCATTTCTTCAACGGCTTTGACAACCCGCCCATCCCGTTCCCCTTCAACGAAATCGTGCTGGATGAAGAGCGCAATATTATCGGCCTCAAAGAAGCCGACGGCCGCATCCGCAAGGTTGAAGTCAAAACATCCTCCGGCCTTGCGCCGTCGGAAAAGGACCGCGGCCGCGTGACAGCAGTGCTGGACAGCTACTTTGACAAAACCTTCAACGAAATGGGCCGCGAAGGCCGTTTGCTGTCAACGCAAACCCTCTGGACCAAGCACTGCGTGCAGGGCACGGACAGCAGCCTCTATCCGGAAGACATGCAACTGCCGCAGGAGCTGAAAGACAAGCTCGCCGGCGACCTGATGAGCCTCACCGTTTATCACCGCGATGCCGCGACCGGCAATGAATTCTACGTCGTCCGCAAGGGCGCGCAGTCGGAAGTGGACAGCTACGGCATCGGCGTTGAAAACGACGGCGAAACCATGACTGCCGCCTGGGATGTTTTCAAGACCATCGCCCAGAACCTGAAAAAACAGGGCATTGAAGACGTGCAGATCAACATCGGCGGCCTTGCCACCAACTTCTGCGTCGAGTTTTCCGCCAACAACATCGTCGACTTCTTGGCCGGCCACTTCAAGATGCGCGGCATGCAGGTGGAAACCAATTTCGTGCCGGAAATTTCGCGCGGCATTCCCGTGCCGGGCGGGGCGGAAACGCCTTTCAGCCTTGATGGCACGCCGGAGCGCCTTGAAAAATCCCGCCATATCGGCACGACGACGGTCGAGAGGATCTTGTCACTGACAGCCCCGGGAAAGCCTCAATCCGCCATTACGCCTAAGTTCAAGGGGATCGACAGGTAACAGATGAACGGTTTCTTCCGCGGCCTTGCCGGTGATGTCGAAAAAGACCTGAAAGCAAAAGGTCTTGAATTCGGCGTGTCCATCGGCCGCCGTGCGCCGCTCCACCGCGTCCATGCCGACTGTATCGAGGAAATTGCGGCGGCGGGGCTGAAACCCGTTATCTTCATCGGCTCCACCAATGGCGCGGACAGCCCGTTTTTCGACCCCGTTAAAAACCCGCTCACGCTGCAGCAGCAAAAAGAACAGCTGAAAGCTGCGCTGCCGCAGTTTTATAACGAAGCCTTTATTCTGACGCTGCCGGACGTCGGCAATCAGGAAAAGTGGTTCGATGCGTTTTTCAAAATGTTCGACGGCACGCCCTTCAAGGAAAAATCCGTTGTCCATTACCGCACCAAAGCGTCGGATGCCGCGCAGCAGGGGGGCGCCATTCGCCCCTTGTCTGAATATATGGACGGCTTCGGCAAACGCGGGCTTCCCGCCTGGGAATCCCACAACGCCGACCCCGCCGACGACGCCATCAACGCGACGGATATCCGCAGTTTTGACCTGCGCAAATTGACGCCGGAACAGCGCGCACTGATGTCCGCCCCCGAATACATTATTAATGCCGCCGAAAAGGCCCGTGCCGAAAACCCCGATGCCGCGCTGCTGGATAAAGCCGGTGTGCCGCTCACCGTGTTTGACCTGACGCTTGACCGCCTCCGCAAGGAAGCGCAGATCACCACGGCGGAAGTGCTGCTTGCCGCAAAAACCTCTACTCTTTCCGACTTGGCATCCGCCGCGACCGGCCTTGTCAAGCAAGCCTATGCCCTCAAGGAAAATGCCATGACGAAACCCTTCGAGCTTAAAATCGCCTCGGCCAGCTGCAACCAGACGGGCGGCGACTGGCCGCGCAACGTCGCCAATATCTGCAAGGCGATCGACAAGGCGGTGGAGGATGGCGCGGATATTCTGGCGCTGGAAGAACTGGGGCTCACCGGCTACGAACGCGGCGATGATTTTTATTACTCCGATAATTCCAAGACGCGCGAAATGCTGCAGCTGATCGCGGATTACGCGGCATCGAAAGACCCGAACCTTGTCATCTCCGTCGGCCACCCGTGGTATTTCGCGGATAAAGACATCCCCGATCAGGACGAGCGCCGCAAAAACCCGATTTACAACCGCATCAACAACCAGTTTAACGTGCAGACGCTGCTCTCCGGCGGCGATATCGTTTCTATGTCCGCCAAGCGCTACCTGTTCAACTACGAGCGCGGCTATGAGAAGCGCCATTTTGAAGAATGGAGCGATGCGCTCGCCAACCAATACACCAACAGCTTCGGCAAGGGCCGCGACGGCACTATTCTTATCGAACTACCGGCCATGACCTATGCGGATGGCACGGAAGTGCCGGCAAAAGTCATCCCCTTCGGCAGCCCCGTGGTGCAGCTTGGCGGCAATGGCAAAACAGTCAACCTCACGCATATCATCTGCGAGGAATACTGGATCGGCTCGCGCTACGATGGCTCCCCCGATAACCGCGATTACGACCGCGACAATCCGCTGGCGCAAAAGGCGCGGCATTTTGATATCACGATTGCTTTGAACCCCAACGCCAGCCCGCCCGTCGCCAATAAAATCGACAAGCACCACGAGCTTTGCAAGCTGGCAACGAAACATTGCGATGTGCTGGTGCATACCGATGGTCTCGGCAGTTCCGGTTCCACCTTCGCGCAGTTCGGCAGCCGCATTATGGCGCAGAAGGGCGAGATTATTTCGGAAGGTGTCCGCGCCAGCTTCGCCGATTTCGCGTATACCAGCCAGACCGTGACGGTCACGCCGCCCAAAGACAAAGGCCATGCGCCACATGCCGTCATCGCCCACGACTTCGCCGTGAAGCATTCCGCCCCGCAGCAGGATGGCCCCGCGAAATGGGAAAGCAGCCCCCGCCGCGAGATGGAAGAGGAAATGCGCAACGAACTGCTCTGGCTGTTCGACTATATGCGCAAGAATAAAATTCAAGGCGTCACGCAAGCCCTCTCCGGCGGCGCGGATTCCAGCTACAATGCCGCCAAGGTCCGCATCATGGTCGACCTCGGCATAGCGGAGCTGGGCGTTGAAGGCTTCATGGAGCAGATGAGCCACCTTAAGTATAAAAATGAGGTGCTCGCGGCGTTCAAGACCGGCGGCAAGGATGCAGCGGTCGAGACGATCATGGATAACATGCTCACCTGCGTCTACATGGGCACCGACAACAGCTCGGAAGATACATTACGCGCCGCGAAAACCCTTGTCGAAGGCGGCGTCGATAAAGACGGCAAGCCTTTCAAGGGCATTGGCGGCAAGTTCCATTACCGCAATGTGCAGCGCCTTGTGGAAGTCTATGCCGAAATTTATTCCGGCGTGAACCCCGGCCAGATATCCGACGAGCGCGATGCCGAAATCCGCAAGGAAATCGCCGGCGTGCTGCGCCTCCGCAAGGAAGAGACAACGCCGGAGGAGCTGGAGCGCCGCGTGCATGTGGTGAAATCGACGTTTGAGGAAGTGGCAGGCGATGTGCTCTCCACCGCCAAGGACGAGCATTCGATTGCCTATGAAAACATTCAGGCGCGCCTCCGTCAGGTGTTGATCATGCTGTTCTCCAACGTCGAGAACAAGATCGCCATTTCCAACCCCAACCTTGACGAAGGCCGCAATTCCTACGCGACCTGGGGCGGTGATTTGCATGGTGGCATGATCTCCGGCAACGCGCACAAGAACAAACAGCGCCAGCTGGACCATATGCAGCTTCTGCACGACTTCGGGCTTGAAGGCATCGCGCCCGTTGCCGGCCTTTACTGGGCGCTCAAAAACCGCCCCTCCGCCGAGTTGCAGCCGAAGTCGAAAGACGGCAAGGTCACGCAGTTTGATGAAGACCAGCTCGGCCGCACCTTTACGCAGATGGATGTGATTTCTCACTTCATGCTCTACGACCGCCCGGTCAACCAGCATGAGCGCAAGAACAACGCGATGGAAGTCTTCCAGAAATGCCAGGCGCATGAGGCTTTCAAAGGCGACAGCATCGAAACCCTGCACGACCGCATCCGCCTGTCGTACGAAAAATGGGCGCATGCGCAATTTAAAGTCCACGGCAGTCCGATTGCCGCGACCTATGGCAAGAACATCGATCACCAGTCGAGCCTTCGCACGCCCAATATCGCCTCCTTCCACAAGCCGGAACTGGCGCAGCTGGCGATTTATTCGCTCGACCAGATGGCGAAGCGTGACGGTGCCGGGTTTGAAAAACTGACCGGCGGCCATGGCGCCCGCAGTCTGCAGGATCGCGCCCTGCTGGACGAGGAGTTTGCCAATGCCCTTGCTTCAAAAATGTACACGCCTGCCGCCAACGACGGCCGTAAAATGAAAGTCGGCACGCTCTACGAATATATCAAGACGAATGGCTTTGCCGGTTTCGCCAAGCCGACGAAGATGTCGCATATCTTCGATGCCGCGGCCGAATACCGCAAAAAGGCTGCCGCTAACACGAACGCCAAAAAGAAAACGGCTTCCCCCGGTTTATAAGGGGAAGCCGCTTTTTGTCTTCGCTTCTTAGTAAATGGTGGCGGATGCCAGCGCCATGATGACGAAGGTGATGACGAAAGCGATCACCGTCAAAATCACCGCATTGTTCTGCGGCACCTTCATCAGTTTCGACACACCGATATAAAACAGGTAGATGCCGTAAAGGCCGATAAGCCCTGCAATGCTGCGCAGCTGCGGCAGCAGGAATAGCGCGCCCGCAATCCAGCCGGGCGTCGCCGAATAGATCGCCAGCTTGAAGGCCTGCACCTGGTTCTGCACGCCGTTGAACTGCGGCACCAGCATATCGACCGAAAGGGCGAGGGCGGCGGTGCCGAACAGGCTAAGGATATATTGCGCAAGGCCCGAGCTGATTGCGTGCAGCAGGTTCACATGCAGGAAAAGGATATTGCCAAGCGTCATGCAAAGCGCGGGGATGGCGGCTAAAATCAGCGCGTAGTTCATGTACAGGCCTTTGACCGTCGCGGATTCACCCGCAATGACGTCCCATTCGGTGGCAGGCTTCATCATGATGTTCTGTGCCCGCGCCAGCAGCGCCGCGGTTTTCGGATCGTTGGTGAGGTCGGACATGTCATTCCCTTAACAGTTGAATTTTGAATTCTCGCCAGTAGCCCCAAGTTTAACACCGGAAGTTTTTATATCCAGCGGCATTGTATTCATGGCGTTTATTGCGGAGCAGGGCGTTATGAAACAACTTTCTGAAAAGCGCGCGCGACCCGCAAAATTCCGCCGGAAACAATTGGCATTCCGCGTCCGAATCCCTATATAGTCCGCTTACCACTTTCATCTCTCCTGAATAAACAGGTGATCATTAAATGTGCGGCGTTATTGGCATCATCGGCCCTGAACAAATCGGCGGTCGAAATATGTCCTGTGCCGCGGCATATGACGCCTATCGCGGCCTGCTGGCTTTGCAGCACCGAGGGCAGGACGCCGCCGGCATTCTGACCTACGACAACGTCTCCCGCATGTTCGCTATGGAAAAAGACCTCGGCCTCGTCGCCAATGTCTTCAGCCAGCAGAAAATCGAAAAGCTCAACGGTTTCATGGCCATCGGCCATACGCGCTATGCCACCGCCGGCGGTGATGGCCGCCGCGATATCCAGCCGATGGTGGAGGGCATCCCCTTCGGCCTCGGCATGGTCCACAACGGCAATACGCTCAATTATTATAGCCTGAAGGAAGACCTCAGCACCAATTTCCGCCGCCAGCTGCTGACGGGGAATGATCTGGAAGTGCTCATCCACTACTTCGGCCACTTCCTCATGAACGGTCAGGCGATGCCGACCGAGAAGACCTTCAGCTTCGAGAATATCAAGCAGGCCGCCGCCAAAATGTTTGAAACGGTCGTCGGCGGCTATGCGGTGCTGGGCCTGATGGCGGGGCAGGGCATGGTCGCCTTCCGCGATCCGAAAGGCATCCGCCCCCTCGCGCTCGGCATGCGCGAAAATGACGACGGCACCAAGACGTGGATTCTGGCGTCTGAAACCATCGCCATGACCTACCTCGGCTATAAATACCTGCGCGATGTCGAGCCCGGCGAAGTCATCTATATCGACAAGGCTGGTAACTTCCAGAGCGCTGTGGTCAAGAAAGACCCCGAACGCGCGCAGTGCTTCTTTGAATGGGTGTACTTCTCCGGCGCGGAAAGCTCCATCGACCATCAGCCCGTCTACGGCGTGCGCCTGAAATTCGGCGAGCGTCTGGGCCTGAAGGCGAGCGCCGCCATTGCCGCCGCTGAAATCAATCCCGATGTCGTCATGCCCGTGCCGGATACCAGCCGCACCGCCGCTATTTCCGTCGCCGATGCGCTGAAGCTGCCGTACCGCGAAGGCCTGATTAAAAACCGCTACGTCGCCCGCAGCTTTATCCTCAACAATCAAGACAAGCGCGACCATGCCGTGGAGCTGAAACTCTCTCCCATCACCGGCGAGATTGAAGGCAAAAGCATCTTCCTCGTCGATGACAGCATCGTGCGCGGCACGACTGCCAAGCGCATCGTCTCGCTACTGAAAAAATACGGCGCGAAGGAAGTGACGCTCGGCATCACCTGCCCGCCCATCCGCCACCCTTGCTTCTACGGCATCGACTTCCCCGACGAGCGCGATTTGCTGGCGCATGACAAAACCGCGGAACAGTTGGCCGAATTCATCGGCGTCAAAAAAATCATTTATCTCGATGAACAGGACATTCGCGCGGCCATCGGCATCAACAAGCTCTGCATGGCCTGCGTCGACAAGAAATATCCGACCGCGGTGCTGGAAGGCGATTTGTATTCCGCAGAACGCAAGAAGGCGCGGGCGGCAGGATAAGGGTTTTTGAACTTTAATTTTTAGCGATGAAGGGTGATGTCGATGAAAATTTTTGTGGTCTTTGGCAGTAAATCGGACGAAACGGTGCAAAATCCGCTGGCGGCAACGCTGGGCAAGGATTTTGACGTCGCAAGCGAAGTCATCTCCGCCCACCGCGACCTTGAAGAATTGCAGGCGCGGTTGAAAAATTCCAAGTTTGACGCGATCGTCGCGGGCGCGGGCCTTGCCGCCGCGCTGCCCGGCGTTGTCGCCGCGATGGTCGATGTGCCGGTCTTCGGTGTGCCGGTGCCGAACCAGTTTGCGGGGCTTGATTCCTTTGCTTCCATCGCCCAAATGCCGCCGGGCGTGCCGGTTATTACCGCAGGGCCCGCCTCGGTCGAGCCGATTGTGAAATTCCTCAAAAAATATGCCGATGCGAAGGTCGATTTCTCCCGCCTGCATTTCGTCGCGCGCAATACGCAGCTGCTGGACTGCCCGGACCTCAAAACCGATATCGAAAAAGCGCGCACCGCCGCGACAGAAAAGAAAATCGAGATTTCGATTTCCGGGGCGGAAGACAAAGCCGCCTTCAACGTGCTGTTGGTGACAGACAAATCGGAAGTGCGGGCGGATGATTTCTGCCTGCATGTGCCGTATTTCTCCAAAGACGACATCGCAAAACCCGCCGCCTATCTGGAAGCGCTGGAACTTGCCAATGCCGGCGGCCTTTGGGTCGGCGTCAATAACCTCCGCAATGCCGTGCATTCGCTCAACCGCCTGCGCGGCGCCATGAAATCGAAACAGGAAAGGGCCGCCTGATGCTTCCCGAAATCATTTACGAAGGTTCTGTCAAAAACGTCCGCGGTGTTAAAGGCAAAGCACCCTATATTTTCGAATTCTCCGACCGTTACAGCATTTTTGACTGGGGCCAAATGCCCGAGCTGCTGAACGACAAAGGCGCGGCGCTGGCCTTCATGGGCTGGTTCTTCTTCGACTACCTCGGCAAGCCGGAAACCTGGAGCAACTGGCAGGCGCCGGAAGCTTTCAAGAATGATCCCGCGCTCGCAGCCCTCAAAACCCAAGGCCTCAAGCACCACGCCATCGGCCTCGTCGACCATGATGCGAAAGCCATTCCGCTGCAGCGCGAGTTCCTCTCCCCCACGCGCTGCCTTGCCGTGCAGCCGGTGAAGGTGATCGAACCTGCCAGCAGCTCCGTGGGCGGCAAGCTGACCTGGGATTATTCGGCCTATGCCAACGCACCGGAAAACGCGCTGGTGCCGCTGGAAGTCATTTTCCGCTTCGGCGTGCCGGAAGGCTCCAGCCTGCTGCAACGTACCGGCAACCCGGACTACTGCAAATCCCTTGGCCTCAAAGCCGCGCCGAAAACGGGCGATACGTTCGAAGTGCCCGTCGTCGAATTCTCGACCAAGCTTGAAACCTCCGACCGCTATATGGACTACGCGGAATCGCAAATGACCGGCGGCCTGTCGGATGCCGAATTCGCGGCGCTCAATTCCATTGCCCGTCTCGTCTCCCTGCGCCTCAAAGACTGCTTCGCCGAAATCGGCATCGAGCTTTGGGATGGCAAGCTGGAATTCGCCTTCGGTGCCAAAAAACCGGATGGTTCGCGCGACTTCATGCTGGTCGATTCCATCGGCCCCGATGAACTCCGTCTCATCAAGAACGGTCAGCACCTGTCAAAAGAAGCCCTGCGCGGCTTCTACCGCCCGACCGCCTGGTACAAGGCGCTGGAAACCGCCAAATCCCTCGCCAAGGAACGCGGCGAGAAGGACTGGAAATCCATCTGCACGGATGAATTGAAATCCGTGCCGCCGCTGCTCGCGCCTGCCGTGAAGGAGCGCGTCGAGATGGTTTACAAGGGCCTTGCCACCGCGCTGTCGGAAAAATTCTGCGGCGGCCGCGTGTTCGCGGATGCCTGGAGCCTTGACGACGTTGCAAGACCCGCGCCCAAAAAGCAGGAAGTGGCATGAACGATAAGCCGCTGAATATCCTTCTTCTCGGCGGCGGCGGGCGCGAACATGCGCTTGCGTGGAAAATGACGCAAAGCTCTCAAGCGGGTAAAATCTACGCCATGCCGGGCAATGACGGCATGGCGGCGCTCGATAAAGTCAGCTGCATCGCGGGCGATATCGGCAATGCCGCTTTCATTCTTGAAACCGCGCAAAAGCTGAACATCGACCTCGTCGTCGTCGGCCCCGAAAAGCCGTTGGAGGCGGGCGCGGCGGATATGCTGGCGCAGGCGGGCGTTCCGGTCATGGGCCCGTCGAAAGCGGCGGCGCAGCTGGAAAGCTCCAAAATCTTCGCCAAAAATTTCATGCGCTCGGTCAATATTCCGACCGCGAATTTCACCGTCTGCGACAGCCATGAAGATGCAATCGCCGCTCTCGGCGGTTGGGATATTGAAGGCAAAGGCATCGTCATCAAGGCCGACGGGCTTTCCGCCGGCAAGGGCGTCGTTGTGACGCACGACCGCAAGGAAGCGGTGCAGACGCTGTTCGACTTCATGGTCAATCCCGCCTGCACGGTCAAAAGCGCGCGGATTTTGCTGGAAGAAAAAATCACCGGCAAGGAAGTTTCCGCCTTCGCACTCTGTGACGGCAAAAATTTCACGACCCTCGGTTTTGTGTGCGACTACAAGCGCGTGCGCGATGGCGATCAGGGCCCAAACACCGGCGGCATGGGCGGCTATGCGCCCAAAGGCTGGCCGTCCTATGCCGCGCGCAAATTCGTCGAGACAAATATTTTCCAGCCGGTGCTGGACGGCATGGCAAAGAACGGCACACCCTTCCGCGGCATCCTCTTCGCGGGGCTGATGGTGGATGGCGAAGCCGTACAGGTCATCGAATTCAACACTCGCTTCGGCGACCCTGAAACGCAGATCCTCATGCCGCTGATCGATGGCGACATTGTGCCGCTCTTCCTCAAAGCCGCGCGCGGGAGCCTGACGCCTGCCGACAATGTGCGCTTCCGCGACGTTGCCGCCGTGCATGTCGTCATGGTGTCGGAAGGCTACCCCGAAACCTTCGGCACCGGCATGACGCTCGGCCAGAAGATTGACCTTGAAGAATCCATGCTGCGCCACGGCCGCAACGACAATGACCTTCTCTTCGTCATGGGCGCCAAAAAGCAGGCGGCCGGCTGGACGAACGAGGGTGGCCGCGTGCTTGGCATCACCGCGCTCGGCAAATCCATGGACGAAGCGCGGAAACGCGCCTATGCCGCCATTTCCGCCATCCGCTTCAACGGCGCGCACTGGAGGAAAGATATTGGCAAGTAACGCGCCCAACACCCTACCGCTCCGCGCCGCCATTTTCGCTTCCGGCAACGGCACGAATGCCGAAAATATCCTGAAGCATTGCGCCGGCAACAAGGGCCTCGATATCGCGCTGATCCTGACCGACCAGCCCTATGCCGGCGTTATCCAGCGGGCGAAGGCGTTTAACGTCCCCTACGAAATTGTGCCGCGCCTGAAAGATTCCACGAAGGAAGACCATGAAGCCGCGATTGTCACCGCGCTCGATAAATACAAAGTCGAATGGATTTTCCTCGCGGGCTATATGCGCATCCTCTCCGCCGATTTCCTGCGCCATTTCCATGACAAGGCACTCGGCGTCAACCGTATCGTCAACATCCACCCCTCGCTGCTGCCGGCCTTTCCGGGCAAGGACAGCTACCTTGCCGCCTTCAACGCGGGTGTGAAGGTCTCGGGCGTGACGCTGCACTTTGTCGACGATGAAGTCGACAGCGGCCCGATCATTTTGCAAAAGGCCTTCGCCCGCAATGATGAGGAAGATTTTGACAGCTTCCGCGCCCGCGGCATGGCGCTCGAATACGACATCTATCAGGAATTTTTAAAGCATCTCTCGACCGGCGACTGGTCGGTCAAGGCGATACCGGGGTCACAGCAGAAAATCGTCTGCCTCGGCAAAGAAGGAAAAAGAGCATGAGCGACGCGGTCCGGATTGAAATCAGCGCCAATATCCCGGACCGCCGCCTTGAGAAATGGGCCGATGCCGCGCGCAACCACCTCGGCGTGCCGCTCGCTTCCATCGAAGAAGTCAAAGTCTACAAAGTCGCGCCCAAAACCCCCGCCAACGATGCCGTGCAAAAAATCACCGCCGTCTTCGTCGACCCCGTTCTGCAGCGTGCGCAGTTCGATGCCGCAGAGTACAACTTCGGCGGAAAGACACCCGCCTATGTCGCGGAAATTTCGTACCGCCCCGGCGTGACGGATAACGCCGCCCGCTCGGCCGAGGAAGCGCTGCAGCTGACCGGCCTTGCAGCGGAAGTCGCCAGCGGCAGCCTCTATTTCCTGTTCGGCAATATTGACGCGGCCGGTGCCAAAAAAGTCACCCGCGAATTGCTCGCGAACGAGTTGATCCAGAAAGCCGATGTCTGGACCTACGCCAAATTCAAGGCACTCTACCGTTTTGATGCCATCCGTCTGCCAAAACCCGTCTTCAGCCATTCGCCCAAAGCCGAGGCCGTATCGCTGGATATGGATGACGCGGCGCTCGAAAAATTCAGCAAGGACCGCTTCCTTGCCCTGTCGCTGGCCGAGCTCAAGCACATTCAGGCCTATTACAAAGACGCCGGTGTCATCAAGGCGCGCGCGGCGCAAAACCTGCCCGCCATGCCGACGGATGTGGAGCTTGAAATCCTCGCCCAGACCTGGAGCGAGCACTGCAAGCACAAAATCTTCTCCGCACGCATCGACTTTGCGGATGAAAACGGCACCCGCGTCATCGACGGACTTTATAAAACCTACATCAAGCGCGCAACGCGTGAAATCCAGCAGGAGCGCGGGCTCCACTGGCTCATCTCCGTCTTCAGCGACAACGCCGGCATCGTGCGGTTTGATAATAACGTCGATCTTTGCATCAAGGTTGAAACCCACAATTCGCCTTCGGCGCTTGACCCCTACGGGGGCGCACTCACCGGAATTCTTGGCGTCAACCGCGACATCATGGGCTGCGGCCTTGGCGCGAAACCGATTGCGAATACCGATGTGTTCTGCTTCGCCCCGCCCGATCTCGGCCCCGCGGAACAGCTGCCCGCCGGCCCCAAATCGCCGCGCCGCATTCTGGAAGGCGTGCATAAGGGCGTTGAAGATGGCGGCAACAAAAGCGGCATCCCCACCGTCAACGGCGCGTTCTTTTTCGACCGCGATTATGCCGGCAAGCCGCTGGTTTTTGTCGGCACCGTTGGCGTGATGCCACCTGCCTTGCCGAACGGCCGCCCCTCGGCTGAAAAGAAACTATCTATCGGCGACCGCATCTTCATGGTTGGCGGCGCGATTGGCGCGGATGGCATTCATGGCGCGACCTTCAGCTCGCTGGAGCTGGATGACAACGCGCCCGCCACCGCCGTTCAGATCGGAGACCCGCTGACGCAGAAACGCATGATGGATTTCCTGCTCGAAGCGCGCGACCTTGGCCTGTACAGCGCGATCACCGATAACGGCGCCGGCGGTCTCAGCTCCAGCGTCGGCGAAATGGCGCAGATGTCCGGCGGCGCGCGCCTTGATCTTGCCAAATGCCCCGTGAAGTACCCGGGTCTTTCGCCCTGGGAGCTGATGGTCAGCGAAAGCCAGGAGCGCATGACGGTGGCGGTCCCGCCCGCCACGGCCGACGCTTTCCTTGACCTCGCCCGCCGCCGTTCCGTATCCGCGACTGATATCGGCGTGTTTGATGGCAGCGGCATGCTGACGGTTTATTACGCCGGCACGCTCACCGGCCAGCTGCCGCTTGAATTCCTCCATGACTCGCTGCCGCAAATGCAGCTGCAGGCGGAATGGACGGGGCCGAAGCCGCGCGCCGCATGGTCGGCGACGACAAGCCTGAACAACCAGCGCCAGCCCGCACCGAAAACGGTGGCGGAGGTGCTGCTGCAGCTCCTCGCCCGCCCCAATATCACCTCGAAAGAAAAATGGGTGCGCGCCTACGACCATGAAGTGCAGGCGGCAACGCATATGAAGCCCTTTACCGGCGCCAAGGCCGATGCGCCTTCCGACGCCGGCGTTATCTGGCTGCAGCCGCATGGCGGCAAGGCGGATGCAGGTGTCGCCATTGGCTGCGGCCTCGCGCCGCGACTCTCGCTGCATGACCCCTACCTGATGGCGCAATATGCGGTGGATGAAGCCGTGCGCAACGTCGTTGTCGCGGGCGGCGACCCCGATATGCTCTGCCTGCTCGACAATTTCTGCTGGCCGGATCCCGTCGCTTCTGCCAAAAACCCGGAAGGCGCCTATAAACTGGGGCAGCTGGTGCGCACCTGCGAAGGGCTTTACGATATCTGCAAGGTCTATGGCGCGCCGCTGGTCAGCGGCAAGGACAGCATGAAGAACGACTTCCGCGGCAAAGACGGTCGCGGGCAAGACATCAGCGTCAGCTGCCTGCCGACGCTGATGGTCACCGCCATGGCGCGTGTGCAGATGGGCAGCGGCGTTTCCAGCAGCTTCCGTAGCGCAGGCGATGCGATTTACCTGCTCGGCGCGGGCGCAGGCCTCGCAGGGTCCGAATATGCGGCGGCCTTTGATGTGGCGGAGGGCGCGGCGCTGCCGGTTGACCTTGCCGCCAACCTTGCGCTCTACCGCAAATTCCACGCCGCGCTGAACGCCGGCCTTATTGCATCCGCCCACGATGTATCGGATGGCGGGTTGCTGACCGCAGTGGCGGAAAGCGCCATCGGCGGCAGGCTTGGCGCGCAGCTGGATATGGCGTGCGATGTTACCGCCCTGTTCGGCGAAGGGCCCGGTCGTTTTGTCGTTAGTGTGGCGGATAAAAATATGGCGGCGTTTGAAGCGGCGTTCAAGGGCGTCAGCTGCGCGCGAATCGGCAAAGTGACGGGCGATGACAAACTGAGTGTGGCGGGAGAGGCGATACCGCTCTCCCAACTCGTCACCAGCTGGAAGAAAGGGTTTTGAACATGAAAAAACCGAAGTTCATCGTTCTCGCCGGTGACGGCATCAACTGCGAGCGGGAAACCGCCTTCGCGCTCGATTTTTCTGGCGCGGAATCGCAAATCATCCATGTCAACGACCTGCTGGCATCGCCGGAGGTTTTGAAGGCTGCGGATGGCCTTGCTATTCCCGGCGGCTTTTCTTTCGGCGACGAGCTTGGCAGCGGGCAAATCCTCGCCCTTAAAATCCGCCACAAGCTCGGCGACAAGTTTTTCAAAATGGTCGAGGGTAAAAAACCCATCATCGGCATCTGCAACGGTTTTCAGGTTCTGGTGAAGCTCGGGCTGTTGCCGTACCCCGATGCGAAAGACCGCATTCTGGCGCTGGCGGCGAATGAATCCGGCCAGTTCATCAACCGCTGGGTGTCACTGAATATCGATCCGCAGAGCGTCTGTCTCTGGACGCAAGGTCTTGATAAAACCGTCATCGAGCTCCCAATTCGCCATGGCGAAGGCCGCATTGCCTTCAAGGCGGGCGAGGAGAAAAAGCATTACGACGCGCTTGTCAGCCAGGGTCTTATTCCGCTGACTTATGCGGAGGATGTGAATGGCTCCTACGGCCGCGTCGCCGCGCTGACGGACCCGTCCGGCACGGTGCTGGGGCTGATGCCGCACCCGGAAGCCTATATGTTCAGCGAAACCTATAAAATGCCGGGCACGCAACGCACCGCGGGCGACGGCGCGATGATATTCCAAAATATGCTGCGGATCATGAAGGGTGAGGAGAAAAAAGATGAACGACGTTTCGGTTAAGCGTGCGCTGGTCAGCGTCAGCGATAAATCTGGCCTGGAAAAAATTGCAAACAAGCTGCAGGCGCGCGGCGTGGAAATTATCTCCTCCGGCGGCACAGGTAAATTCCTTGAAGGTTTGGGCATCGCCTATACGCCGGTCGAAAAAGTCACCGGCAACCCCGAAGCCTTCGGCGGCCGCATGAAGACGCTCAGCTTCCAAATTTCGAGCGCGCTGCTGTTCCGCCGCAACCATGCGGAAGATTTGAAGCAGGCGGCGGATTTGAAAATTGAAGCGATCGACCTTGTTATCTGTAACCTGTACCCCTTCGAAGCCGTCGCCAAGAAAACGACTGACTGGGCGGAGATCATCGAGAATGTCGATGTCGGCGGCCCCACGATGATCCGCGCGGCGGCGAAGAACTATGAATCTGTCGCCGTCGTCACCAACCCCGCGCAATACGGCATGGTCATTCGCGACCTGAACGAAACCGGCGGCGCGGTGCGGGCGGAAACGCGCGCGCGCCTTGCGCTTGAAGCCTTCCGCCACACGGCCGAATATGACGCGCTGATTGCCGCCAAAATGGAAGAAAAACTGGGGGAGGAGCAGCGTACGCTCTCCATCCCCGTGCATTCCGGCCGCCAGTTGCGCTACGGCGAAAACCCGCACCAGAAATCATGGGTGCATGCAGACCCATTCAAGCCGGGCCTTGCCGGCGCGGAGCCGATTCAAGGCAAGGAACTTTCCTACAACAACCTGCTGGATGCCGATGCCGCCTGGCGCAGCTGCGGCGATATTGCCAGCCTTGGCGTCAAGGAATTTCCGGCAGCTGTTTCCATCATCAAGCACCTGAGCCCCTGCGGCGCGGCGCTCGGAAAAACGCCGCTTGAAGCGTTAGAGGCCGCCTGGGCCGGCGATCCTATCAGCAGCTTCGGCGGTATCCTCGCCTTCAACGCGGAAGTGGGCGACGATGTGGCGCAGTGGCTGGCCAACCGTTTCGTCGAAGTCATCGTCGCGCCGTCTTACTCGGCCAAGGCGAAGGAAATTTTCGCTGCCAAGCCGAATCTGCGCCTGCTGGCATTGCCGACCTATGCGGGCACGGATAAATCCATCATGGTGCGCTCCATTTCCGGCGGCTGGGTCGTGCAGCAGGAGGACGAGGGTGCGGATGCGGACTTCAAGCCGATGACCGGCCGCGATTTCCCGACAGACAAAGCCACACTCGCGCGCTTTGGCGTCATGGCCTGCAAACACCTCAAGAGCAACGCCATCGGCCTGTTCCTGCAGAACACTGCGGGTCTCAGCATGGTCGGCGCCGGCATGGGCAACCCCAACCGCCTTGTCAGCATGAAGCAGGCGGTCGAAAAAGCGCATGAAAACGGTCACAAGGATTTGGCCGAGGCCGTGCTGGTGTCGGACGCCTTCTTCCCCTTCGCCGATAATATCGGCATCGCGGCCGCCGCCGGCATCCGCTACATCGTGCAGCCGGGTGGCAGCGTGAAGGACAAAGACGTCATCACTGCCTGCAACGACGCCGGAATCGCCATGAGCTTTACCGGCCGCCGCCACTTCCGCCATTAAGGGAACCAGCCATGACCAAAGCCCAGAAAGTCACCTATAAGGACGCCGGTGTTGATATCGAGCGCGGCGACGCCTTTGTCGAACGCATCAAGGCCCGCGTGCAAAGCACCTATACCGACCGTGTCATCTCCGGCATCGGCGGCTTTGCGGCGCTGTATAAAATGGGCGAAGACCGCTTGCTGGCGGCGGGCACCGACGGCGTCGGCACCAAGGTGCGCATCGCGCAGATGCTCGACCGCCACGACACCATCGGCATCGACCTTGTCGCCATGTGCGTGAACGATGTGATTTGCACCGGCGCGAAGCCGATGTTCTTCCTCGATTACATCGCAACCGGAAAGCTCGAGCTGCCTGTCGCCGAAGCGATCATTGAAGGCATCGTCGACGGCTGCAAACAATCCGAAGCTGCGCTGATCGGCGGCGAGACGGCGGAAATGCCGGGGCTCTATGGCGCGGGTGAATATGACCTTGCCGGCTTCTGCGTCGGCGAAGTCGAAACCAAGAACCTTGTCGATGGATCAAAGCTTAAACAAGGCGATACGCTCATTGCCCTGCCGTCCTCTGGCATTCATTCTAACGGCTATTCGCTGGTGCGACGCCTGGTCAAGGAAAGCGAAACGGAGCTGCTGGAAAAGGCGCTGACGCCGACGCGCATTTACTGGAAGGTCGTGAAGGAAGTGCTGCCGCTGCTGAATGGCATGGCGCATATCACAGGCGGCGGTCTGTCCAACATTCCGCGCATCAACATGAATTTTGATTTCAAGATCGACAGACTGCCGGCGCTTGATGAAATGCCCGATATCTTCGGCGAGATGGTGAAGCGGTCTTCCATGGCAGGCAAGGAATTGTATGAAACCTTCAACATGGGCATCGGCTTTGTCATGGCGACATCGCAGCCGGATGCCTTGAAGGCAAAACTATCCGCGATGAACCAGCCGTATTGGGTCATCGGCCACGCAGCGAAGGGCAAGGGCGATGCTGTCGTGAAGACCGCGACGCTAGATTTCAGCTGCTGATTAAATAAGCCCGAGATGCTCGAACAGCGTCTTGGTGCCGAGGAAGATGAGCAGCGCGCCGCCGCAGATTTCGGCCAGCTTGCCGAATTTCGCGCCCACGTAATGCCCCGCCATCATGCCCATCGTCACCATCAGGAAGGTCGCAAAGCCAATCGCCGCGGCGGTCAAGCCAATTTCCGTGCCGAGCAGGGAGATGGTGACGCCGACCGCCATGGAATCGATGCTGGTGCCGAAAGCGGTCAGCAGCAGGCGGCCAAAACCGTGGCGCTGCGGCTTTTCATCATCCGCTGTTTTCTGCAAGCCCTCGAAAATCATTTTCGCGCCGATAAGGCCGAGGACGGTAAAGGCGATCCAGTGATCGATCGCGGCAATATAGCTGCTGGCGGCAAAGCCCGCCGCCCAGCCGACAAGCGGCGTAATGCCCTCGACCGTGCCGAAAATGGCGCCCATGCGCAACGCATCGCGGAAGCGCGGGCGGCTTAAAGCGGCGCCTTTACCGATCGAAACGGCAAAAGCATCAGTCGACATGCTGAAGGCGAGAACGGCAGTGGCGAGAAGGTTGACAGTCATCTTGGCGAAATCTCCGCCCGGCAGGTTGATGATACGACACAGTAAAACCCGCCGAGTATGGGCTTTACGCGCGTATCAGTCTCGCCAAGCGGAACTTGTTCCGCCGATGCGACCATGCATTTTCATGCAAGTATGTTGGCCGCATCCCAACTTCGAAGTGGAGGCTACTCCCCGATAACTGGCGATTTTATATCAGCGGGTCCCAGCCCCCGTCAACGGTTAAAAATTTAACCTGATTAATCAGCGCGATAGTTCGGCGCTTCCTTGGTAATCGTGACGTCATGCACATGGCTTTCGCGGTAACCCGCGCCGGTCATGCGGATGAATTTGGCTTTTTCTTTCATCTCCGCAATCGTGTGGCTGCCGGTGTAGCCCATGGCTGCGCGCAAACCGCCGACCATCTGGTGGATGACGTTGCCGATGGGGCCTTTGCTCGGCACGCGGCCCTCGACGCCTTCGGGGACGAGTTTCTGCGATTCTTTCACGCTGCCTTGCGCATAACGGTCGGCCGAGCCACGCACCATGGCGCCGACGGAGCCCATGCCGCGGTAGGATTTATAGGAACGGCCCTGATAAAGAATAACTTCGCCCGGTGCTTCGTCCGTACCCGCGAAAATACCGCCCATCATCACGCAGTCCGCACCGGCCGCAATGGCCTTGGCGAGATCGCCGGATGATTTGATGCCGCCATCGGCGATGACGGGAATATTGTTTTTCGCAGCCGCCGCGGCCACATCCATCACGGCCGTCAATTGCGGCACGCCCACGCCCGCGACGATGCGCGTCGTGCAGATGGAACCGGGACCGATGCCGACTTTCAACCCGTCAACGCCCGCGCCGATCAAGGCTTCGGCGGCTTCCGCCGTCGCAATATTGCCCGCCACAATCTGCACGCGGTTGTTGAGACGGCGAAGGCGCTTCACCATATCAATCACGTTTTTGGAGTGGCCATGCGCGGTGTCGACGACGATCAGGTCGATATCCGCATCCATCAAGGCTTCCGCGCGGGCGAAGTTGCCGTCGCCCGTGCCAATGGCGGCGCCGGTGCGCAGGCGGCCTTCCTCGTCCTTGCAGGCGGTCGGGTGCAGTTGCGCTTTTTCAATGTCTTTGACGGTGAAAAGGCCAATGCAGCGCTCTTCATCATCCACCACCAGCAGCTTTTCAATGCGGTGCTTGTGCAGCAGCTTCTTGGCTTTTTCCTTGTCGACCTTGTTGTAGACCTTCACAAGGTTTTCAGAGGTCATGAGCTCCCGCACCGGCTGCTTCTTATTCTCCGCAAAGCGCACATCGCGGTGGGTGAGAATGCCGACGAGGAGTCCCGAGGGCTTCACAACAGGCACGCCCGAAATGCGGTAGCGCTGCATCAGCTCGAGCGCTTCGGCAAGCGGCGCATCCGGCCCGATGGTGATGGGGTTCAGCACCATGCCCGATTCATGGCGCTTCACGCGGCGTACCTGTTCGGCCTGCTCGTTCGGTTCCATGTTGCGGTGGATGATGCCCATGCCGCCCGCCTGCGCGAGGGCAATGGCCGCATCCGCCTCCGTCACCGTGTCCATGGCGGCGGAGACGAGGGGGATGTTGAGGGAAATGGTTTTGGTGATGCGGGTCGATGTATCGGCATCCAGCGGCTGAATGTCCGATGCGCCCGGCAGCAGCAGCACATCGTCAAAGGTCAGCCCTTCCGTCGCGCGGATTTTGTCAGTGATTTTGGGTGCTTTTTTGGGGGCGGATTTTTTAGCCATGGCAATCATCCTTGCTTTGGGGGCGGGTGCTGATTGCAATTCTTTATATATGATGCAGTGCAGAAAGTCCAAAGATATGTCGCGAAATTTTCAGTAACTATGGGCAAGCCGCGCGCAATAAATAAGATGTCATTCTGAGCGCAGCGAAGAATCTTCCTTCAATATTGAATGATGACGTGGGTTATCATTCAACATCTCTTACTTTTTTCCGACTGCAGAACTTTTAAGGCTGGGGGCGCAACCCGTAGAATAGGGTTTCGTCATCCTTGGATAATCGCTCAAAGCTGGCTGGAACGTGCCAACTTTTCTTTTCTTCAACGCCAACCTTTAAATATCTATCTGGTTTCTCCAAGCACCAATTTTTTAAAGCATGACTATAGTCCGTTGCCTTATGGCCGCTTTTTACAAGCGCGCCCGTTTGAATATTATAAATGTCATACATGTTAAAAAAATATTCATTTAGAAGAGTAAGAAAATTCCGCATTTCTACATGGGACAATTCATCGCTATTTTTATATTCAGCTCTAATCGAGTAAGTATGAAAATTTGTCGTTTCATACTGCAATGTTTCAGCTCCCGCTTTTTTGTTAATAAAATCTTTTCCGGACGAGTCTGGCATTAAACGGTTAGGCGCACTGATGTTTACAACTAATGAGAACATATTTTGATATGCTCTTGGGGAGATGTCCCGATTAAATAAATTCTCCATATCTACCTTGGCGCCTATTCCTAGTACTCCCGAGATAAAAGACTCCTCGCTTGCAATTGGCCTGCAGGTCATGGCCTTATAGCCGGGGGTGAAGCTGGGATAAAATAAAATAGAATTTCTAAATTTATTTAGAATAGCGTTTTTAAATGATTGTACGTCATCCCCTTGCATAAGCATGTGTTGACTAACCCAATGGACGGTTCGGCCTGACCAATCAAAAAAATCACCGCTACCGGTCATATTGGCCTTGATAGCGACGACTTCTTCTTCGGATGGAGCGGAGACTTTCTCTCCTTGAACTGTAAGCCCCAAAATATCACATATCTGTTCTGGACTTATATACTGTGTACCAAAGGGTGCTATCGACTGCTCAACGATAACATTTTTCATCTCATTATAGTTGTTCGGGCCGCCTGCCTCGCTGTGCTTTGCAGTAAGCCAGCCACTACTAAACCGAAAGCCCAGCGGCTTTCCGTCAGTCGTGATCGCGTCGTAATTTCTGCTGCCGTTAGCTCTCGGCAACGCGGTTAAATCCCAATTTAGGGGCTTTATATCTGGGCGAGAGTAAAACAATTTTCGCTCGTTTTCATGTTGCTGACGGCTGTGATTATATCACTCCCACTCAATCGTCCCCGGCGGTTTGCTCGTGATGTCGTAGACGACGCGGTTGATGCCTTTGACTTCGTTCACGATGCGGACGGCGCACTTGCCCAAGAATTCGTGGGGCAGGGGGGCGTAGTCGGCGGTCATGCCGTCGATGGAGGTGACGGCGCGGAGGGCCAGCACATGGTCATAGGTGCGGCCGTCGCCCATGACGCCGACGGTGCGCACGGGCAGCAGGACGGCGAAGGCCTGCCAGGTTTCGGTGTAGAGTTTTGCGCTGTGCAATTCCTCGATAAAAATCGTATCGGCCTTGCGGAGGATATTCAGGCGTTCCTCGGTGATTTCGCCGGGAATGCGGATGGCGAGGCCGGGGCCAGGGAAGGGGTGGCGCATGACGAATTTTTCAGGAATGCCGAGTTCGACGCCAAGGGCGCGGACTTCATCCTTGAACAGGGCGCGCAGGGGCTCGACCAGTTTGAACTTCATGTCCTCCGGCAGGCCGCCCACGTTGTGGTGGGACTTGATGGTCACGGTGGGGCCGCCCGCGAAGGATACGCTCTCGATCACATCGGGGTAGAGCGTGCCTTGGGCGAGGAAGGGCGCTTCGCCCGCGCGTTTCTTCGCATCCTCGAACACATCGATAAAGGCTTTGCCGATGATTTTGCGTTTCTGCTCGGGGTCGGTAATGCCCGCCAAGCGGCCGAGGAAAATATCGCCGGCCTTTTCATGCACCAGCGGAATGTTGAAGTGGTTGCGGAACAGGCTGACGACTTCATCGGCTTCATTCAGGCGCATCAATCCGGTATCGACGAAGATGCAGGTCAGCTGGTCGCCGATGGCGGCGTGGAGCAATGCTGCGACGACCGTTGAATCAACGCCGCCGGAGACGCCGCAGATGACGCGCTCTTTCCCGACCTGCGCCTTGATGGCGGCGATCATTTCATCCTTGAAAGCGGCCATGGTCCAGTCGGGCTTGCAGCCGGCGATGTTGAGGACGAAATTGGCGATGATCTGCTTGCCTTCGGGCGTATGCACAACCTCGGGGTGGAACTGCACGCCGTATAATTTGCGTTTTTCATCCGCTACGGCGGCATAGGGGCAGGTGGCGGATTTGCCGATGGTTTTGAAGCCGTCGGGAATTTTCGTCACACTGTCGCCATGGCTCATCCAGACCTGCGGGTCGGCCTTGCCATCCCAGATGCCTTTGAACAGCGGGTTGTTATTGTCTTCAACCGTCAGGTGCGCTCGACCGAATTCGCGTTTGGCGGAGGGGGCAACTTTGCCGCCCAGCTGCTCGGCCATTGTCTGCAGGCCATAGCAGATGCCAAAGACGGGAATGCCCAGCTCAAAAATTTCCTGATGCGCGCGGGGGGAGCCGGCTTCGGTGACGGAGGCCGGGCCGCCGGAAAGGATAATGGCCTTGGGATTCAGCTCCAGAATTTTTGCCATCGGCGTATTGAAGGGCAGCAGCACCGAATAGACGCCGATCTCGCGGATGCGCCTTGCAATCAGCTGCGTCACCTGGCTGCCGAAATCGAGGATGACAACGGTGTCATGCTGCGGCTTTGTGAGGGGGGCGGCGGCTTTGGCGCGGGATGATGACATGGCGGAAACTCCAAACGGGTGCAGCGCGCCTATCATTAAAAACAGGGGCGCTCCGCGTCAATTGATTCGGGCGCGGCTATCCATAAAATGCTAAATTCGGCAGCGAAATCAGTTGTTATTCTTTTCACGCTCGTTGAGCAGCCGCAGCGCAAAGAAGGCAAGCGCCGCCAGCAGGATGACAAGAACCCCGATGCGGAGCGCGGAGGGTGCCTGCAGCGCGCCGCCTTGCGTGAAGTCGACCGTATCGACAATGACCGACAGCGTGCTGATCAGCGTGAAGGCGAGCATGAAGACGCCAAGCCGCTTGTTCTGCAGATGCGACAGGTTGTCGCGGATGCGGTTATAGATTTTCTCGACAAGGTCGAGCTTGGTGTTGAGGTTGTCGAACCGGTCGCGTGTGTGCCAGGCCTTTTCAAGCGCGTGCCAGATTTTCAAACCCTGCGGGTCGAGGCTGTTGTCAAAATCATCGTAGATGGATTTGAACAGCGTCACCTTCGACTGGTATTCGACGATCAGCTGCGACTGCCGCTCAAGCAAATTCATATCCTTGGAATGTTTCTGCCGGTCGAGATCGTTGCTGAGGTAGAAGAGGTCGCGGTCGACGTCTTCCGCCGAGACGTAAAAAATATTCTGCGCCCGCACCATGCTGGCCAGCGTCGCCGTATCGTCAATCTTCGCGCGGGTGGCATCGAACACGGCGACCGAGCTGCCGTTGCCGGGGTAGAAGGCGACGCCCGCGACGATCGACATATCCTCCAGTAAATTTGCCTGCTCGCTATAGACGAGGGAGCGGGATGTGTCGCGCTTGTCGTTGAATTCGGCCGTGGTGGTGCAGGCGACGGCGTAGATGCGGTGCACCCAGAACAGGTCGCCAATGCCCTTGGCAAGGCAGCTGTTGGCCCAGTAGCCGTTTTTGTGGAGCGCGCCCAAGAAGCTCGCGACGACATAGTCCGGCTGCAGCGCGGCCAGCACCTGCTCGAAAGTCTCTAAATAAAGCGCCTTGTACTGGTTGAGGGCCGAACCCGCGTTTTCCGCCGACTGGCGGTATTCATCGAGCGTTAAATCATGCAAGGCTTCCAGCTCGCCCTTGAAGGTGACAGAGCCATAGCCCATGTCGTAGAGCCGCACATCGATGGAGGTAATGTGGAAGATGACGGAGCCGTTGTAGGTGATGGTATCCGGCAGCTGCAAATTTTTGAGAGCGCTGGCCAGCGCATCGCCCGTCAGCAGGCGCCCGGCGAAATAGCCCGGCACGATGGTGCGGCCTCTACGGGTGTCGACATCGATCTGCATGCCGTTGCTGCGCGCGGTGATGCCGGGGGCGTACCAGTCATGCCCCAGCTTTTCGACCAGCTGCTGCTGGTAGCTGGAATACCCCGCCGAGAGCAGCGCCCGCGCATCGATGATAAGGCCGGAGCGCATGGGGCCGTTATAGGCCATGTCGCGGCGCTGGTTTTTGGCAAGGAAGGCGGTCATGTTCAGGGATTTCCGGTTGGCGTCAGTTACCGGTCGATTTTATCGGGGATGGGGCAGGATGTCAGGATTATTTTTTGTCGGCGGCATTGATGTTTTCAATAACGCTGCTGCCCTTTTCCAGCCCCAGCTGCACGCGCAGCAATTGCAGTTGCCGCGCCTCGTCGGAGGTAAGCGCGCGCGGGCCGATTTTATCGAGGAAGGCGGCGACAGGGTCGGTCATAGCTTGTGCCCTCCGTTCGGACGGAATTCATGGCGTGTCGGCTTGGTGGCGGGGGCGGCTTTGGGCGCTGCGTCCGGCGCGGTCGTTTTCTGGAAGTGGGCGGCGACTTCCATGAGCCCGCCGCTCTGCGCAAATTCATCAAAGGCCTGCGCGAAAAGCCGCATAGCCCGGTCCTGCCGCGTCTTCCACAGGTGGACGGTGGCGATATCGGGCTTGCGCGCGCGTTTCGCCGCTGCAATTTCATCCGCCGCATGCAGTGCCTTCATTTTAAACTGCACCAGCGTGTTCACTTCCGGCGCCATATCGTCCGTCGCCTCTTTTGGCAGGCGGCGGAACACGGCGATGGTCTGGCGCTCCTGCAGCGTCGGCAGTTTGGCGGCGGCCTTGTCATTGAAAATATCGGACAGCGGCTGGGCTTTTTCTTCCGCCACTTTCGTCACGTAATTGCGCACCATGACTTCGCGCCGCATGACTTCCAGCTGGCTTTCGCACATCTGGCGCAATTCATCGACGAAGATGTGGCCCTTGGTCACTTCCGGCGAAATATGACCCTGAATGGTTGCCGCCTTGATGCCGTCGACCTTGCCCGTCACCGTTGTGCCATGCGCCGGCATTTCGCGGATTTTCGGGTCCTTGATATCGGCGAAGGTTTTCAGGCCCTCGTCGCTTAAATGCTGGCGCAGTTTTTTGTCCACATGCACGCCGTTATCGGCAAGGAAGGCGGCAATGCCGGTATGGTTCAGCACCTCGACCCGCGCGGCGATTTCTTCCTGCGCTTTTTTAAGGTGGTGCTGGGAAATGAATTTCGTTTCGCCCTGCGCATCCGTGACGCCGGGGCGGATGACGGCCGTGAAGTTCGCGCCACCGTCATGGGCGATCAGCCAGGGCTTCGGCGGGCCTTCCGGAATGCCGGCGGCGGCGAAGGACTGGTCGATGATTTCCGTCATATGGCGGAGGACAAGGTCCGAATAATGGTGGCCGAGCGCGTTGTTGAGGCCGGCAAGATTGTGGAACGACACCGACATCGCGAATGGCGTGCCGATATCCGCCTGCAGCATGTTCGCCTGCAGCAGCGCTTCGCGCACGGCGGGGTCCTTGGGCTTGAATTTCTTGGCGTAGTCTTTTATTTCCCGCGCATAGGCTTCAATCGTAGGGGCGACCACCTGCGGCATCAGCGCCTGCGCCGAAGGGTCGTGCGGCGTCAGGGCGGCAAGGCTCAGCTCCAGCATATGCGCGACGGCGCCCGATGTCGTGAAGGCGTTTTTCGCCACATGCACGCGGCGCTCGTGCAGCGTCGCCATGGGTTCCAGCGATATAAATGCTGCGTCATGCGCATCCATTTGTGCCGGCGCTTTGGGCGCTTCCATCCGGCTGGGGGCGTGGGCGGAAAAGACGGCGTCGACATATTTCAAAAAGCCACGGCTGCCCTGCGGCAGTTCGGGGTTATAGGCGGGGTTCATGGCGTGCAGTTTTTCGGCAGCGCGTTTTGCGCCATCGGCATAGCGTTTCTGTTCCGCCGCGATAAAGCTGTCGGGCGTTTCGCCGGGCGGAAGGGTGATATCGCCAAAGGTCAGCTGCGCCCTTGTGGTTGCCGCGTGCATGTCACCATCAATCTGGCCAAGGCGCACAAGTCCCAGTTCGTCCTTCGCGTATTTGATGCGGCCGTCCAGCTCCTGAATCAGCTGGTGCGGATTTTTAATGGTGCCCATGTCCTGAATGGTGAGCGCCGCGCCAAAGCCGTTGCGGGCTGGGTTCAACGGGTCCTTGGTGTGCGGGTGGTCCTGCAGGCCCATGCCGGCAATGTGCTTTTCAATGTCGCTGTGCAGTTGGTCGGTAAGGCCGCGGATAACGCGGGAATCCTCAAGGCCCGTCACCAGAATGCGCAACTCATCCCCGCCGGTGCGGATCGGCAGAATGCGCGCGCCCTCCGGCAGCGTTTTCTTCAGCGTATCGACCATGGAGGCGCAAAGCACGCCCATGGCAAGGTTGGTATATTTACGCTCCTCGCGGCCCGGCAGGTCGTCCGGTGAAATGCCGCGTTCCGCCGCCAGCATCTGCCTGAAAAAATCATTGGTGCCGGCCATGTTGGAAAAATCAACCTCCACCATGGCGATGGGCTGCTGCGTTTCAAGCGCGTAAAGGTGGGCAAGGCCGGTCGCGCTATAGGCGTGTTCCTTACTCAAAAATCCGGTGATGGGGTCGGGCGCGTTGCGCGACAGTGCGGCCTGATAGAGAAAATCATGAATTTCGGGCGGCGCGTTCGGCGTATATTTTTCCACCAGCGCGGCCTGCGTTTCCGCCGGCGTTAAAAAGCCGCGTTGCCGCCACAGGGTTTTGATATCTTCCAAAACGTCGGCATTCGACTGCGGCAGATGTTCCCAACCGGCGTCCGGCTCCGCCTTGATGCGCGCGTCGCGGTCCTTTCCCGCCAGCACGAACTGGCTTAAGAAACGCGCAACCTCGTCGCCTTCAAAAACTGCGGTGAACAATTTTTCGGTTTTTGCTTCGGGCGTCGGTTGCAGTTCAGGGGCCATCATCTATCCGGTAACGTCGTTGAAAAGGCTGGTGAATAGAGCCTTTCGCGCATGGCCGATTATACGACAGGAGAATTAATTATTTCCTTAATAAACTGAAGTTTTCTAAGATGTTGGAAAATATAACTATTTCAGCGGCGGATAGAGCTTTGCGCCGCTAATTTTGCCCAGCTTGGCGGCAAGGCCCGGCACGCGGACAAGGGCGGCAAAGGTCACATCCGGCGGCAGCTGCAGCTCCCGCGCGAAGGCGCGGAAATCCTCCACCTGTTTTTTCTCGCTGCGGAAACCCATCGACTTCAGGCTGAAGGCCAGCACGTAAGACGGAAATTCCGGCAGGTACTTCACCTTCTTTTTGGCGACAAAAATCGTCTTCACCGATTTATGCCGCGCGGCGGCCGCGGCAATCTGCGCCAGCGTATCGGCGGGCAGGTCCGCGGCTTCGAATTCATCCGTCTCCAGCACCATGGCGCGCTCATCCGCCGCCGCCTGCCGTTCATATTCCCAGGCGGTGACTTTCTCCGCATAGGGTTTGGCGGCATCGGGGCGTTTGGTCTTGGTGTAATGCGCAATAATATGGCGGCACACATTCGGCAGGTATTGCGGGTGTTCCTGCATAAAGCGGTCGAGATGCTCGATCTGCCCTTCGTCGCCATGATGCTCCAGCTTCAGCCCCATTAGGTTCATGCGGGCGCCGGGGCTGCCGGGCTCGCGGCGCAAAATTTCCTCGCTCGCCTCGATGATGGCGTCATCCTCCAGCAGATGGTCTGCGGCCTGAATGAGCTCGCCCAGCTCCGCCCTTGTCATTTCCGCCAGCGTCTTTTTACGCAGCTCGATCATTTTTTCGCGCGTGCGGGCGTGTTCGTCAAATTTCGCCTGCCAGTGGGGCGCCGCCTGGCTTTGCCAGTGGAGGGAGAAACGCTCCGACAAGCGGTGCTCAAAGGCCTGCCCCAGCAATTCCCGCGCGGCGCTGATGGCGACGGGCTCCGGCTCGATGAAGTCATGGTTGATGGCGCGCACGCGGTCCATGGTGGAGGGGTGGGTGCTGGCGTAATCGGTTTCCTGCTGGCGCACCGCCTCAATCGCTTCGGCCTGCTGGCGCGGCTCCGCAAAGAAGGCGGGCAGCTTTTCATAGGGGCGGATGGTGCCGACATCGGGGCTGTTATGCGCCTCCTTCCACAGCGGCAGCCAGAACAGCCGGTTCAGCTCCTCCGCCCGCACGGCGACGGCAGTGAGCGCCGAGGCATTTTCCATCGCCCCCGCGATGCGCGCCGAAAAAGCATCTGCCTCATATTCGCAGCGGCGGGACAGGGCGAAGCTATAGGCGCTGAAAACGCCGATAAACCAGTCGTAAAAACGGTTGAGGCGCAGGGCGTACCAGAGTTTTTCAGACTGCAGTTGCTGGCCCAAACCCACCCAGCTGTTGCGGATGCGGTAGACCCATTGGCCCAGCGCATTGTCGCGCGCCGCGACATGGCCGTATTCATGGCCGATCACAGCACCGAGCTGCGGCAGCATCAGCGCCTGCATCAGCGGCAACCCAAGGGTGAGTTCCACAGGCCCGAGGCCGAAAAAGCCCAGCGCCCCTGTATTGCGGGAGACGGAGGCGTTGAGCTCGTGGCTGATAAAGACGCGCGCGAAACGCGGGCCCTTGGCGGCGGCGATCATTTTATCGAGCCAGTCGAACAGCGCCGGGGCATCCTTGCGCGTCACTTCAATGCCGAGCGGCGGGAATTTCTGCAGCAGCAGCGACCGCCCCATATGAAAGGCAAAGCCGATGGGCACCGCCGCGACGATAAAGGCGAGCTTGGCCGTGGCCGCGTTGCCGCCCGTCATCACCATCACCGCCGCGCCAAGGCCGAGGCCCAGCGGGATCATCAACAATATGCTGCCAAAGACGACAAGATAGCCAAGAAAGGCAAGGCGCACCGTTTTGCGCCGCAGCCACGCGGGGTCATTCTTCGCCCGCGCTTCTACCAGCTGCACCAGCTCCACAAAGGCATCATCGCGCCTTTTGCGCTCTTCCGGCGTCATGACGGTTATCGCATCTGCCATGAGCCAGAAATAAAACAGTATCGGCAGGGCCAGCGACATGAGCAGCGAGGGGATAAAAAAGCCGTTGAAGCGCAAAGACCCGATGCGGTGGGTCAGCCCTGCGTCATGCTCGATATCCCAGTCCGACACGACGGGGCGGGCGGCGATGCCGCTGTCATAGACCTTGCCCAGCTTGATATGGTGCTGCATATGCCCGCCGCCATAAAGCCATTCGATGAAGTCACCGTGCAAGGCGAACAGGATGCCGCTTTTATCCGGCAGTTCGCGGACGCCCTTGATCAGCATATCGGGCATGACGCCGTCAAAGCGGAAGCCCATGCCCAGTTTGTGCCAGTCATAGGGCCCGCGCATCGTCTCGACCGCCGGCAGCGGCGGCGACAGGCTGGCGCTGCCGGACGTGAATAGCAGGCACGGCAGCCAGAAGACGAGGAACAGTAAAATAAACAGCAAACGGCGCATGAAAAAAACTCCGCCCTTGATTCTAAGGTGCAAAGTTTAAAAAACTACTGATGCGATGCTCGATTATGGATTAAAACGCGGTGCGCTGGCGGCTTTTTTCACCGGCGCGGCATTTTGCGCAAGGCGGGCGCGCACATCCTGCAGCAGTTCATCCTTCGTGATTTCGGCATAGCGCAGGTGCCAGGGCTTGTCGCGCCCTTCGCCCGCGCGTTCCTGATAGATCAGGCCGATTTTATCGCCAAGGTCGATGGTGTCGGGATGGCCGTTTTCGCCTTTGCCTTCGGGATAGGCGGTCGGTTCCACCGGCGTCGACATCGCCAGAAAAGGCCCTTGCGGGTCGGAGCCCGCCGCGAAGAAAACGCGCTGCCGCGTGCCCCGTTCTGATTTGTCTTTATCTAAAAAGCAGACGCCGACCATGAGGAACGCGTCCTCTGCCAGCTGGATGACCTTGGCGCCCTCCAGCCCCCATTCGTACTGGCTGCTGCCGGGTTTGTTGTGGAAGGGCACGTCTTCCTGTCTCAACCCCATGCGCGGCTGGACCCAGTTCTCGTCATTTGCCGCCTTGTCGCGCAGGGCCACGAAAATATCGCCGTTGCCAACTTCTCGGTAGGCGGAGAAAACCATGCATTCATAGGCCCTGCCGCCTTTCGATACATCCGACACCGCAACGTCGTAAAGGCCGATGACGGGTGTCACCCCCTTCGGGAGATCCGCCTTTGCCATCGGCGTTTTTTCAACGCCGGTGAAGGTGATGCCATCCCTCGAGGTCGCAAGCGCAATCACGCCGTCAGCACCGAAACAGCTGGTCTGGATATACATCTTCCAAAGCGGCTTGCCGTCTTGTTCCGTCAGCACCACGGAGGGCGCGACAACTTCCGGCCCCTCGACGCCGATGATCTTGCAGGGCTCCAGCTCCTGCCACGGGCCTTCCGGCGTTGCGGCGTGAAAGCGGCCGACGACCCAGGGCTCCGTGCGCGAAATGCCGTTAGTGGCGTACATATAAAAGCTGCCGTCTGCCGCCTGCACAATGCTGGGGTCTTTGATCTCGAAATAATCATCTGCCGCAGCGTCGCGCCGCCGGAATTCAACCCGCTTCGATTTCATGTCATCACCCGGTCATTTTTGATGCCGCCATTTAGCCTTGGTTTTTTCTAAGCGGCAAGGGGCTTTCGGCGCAATGGAATTTTAGGGTTATGGGCAATTACGGATTGTTAACCTGTTTTTACTAAATTTAAATCGCCGCTCTACCGGCAAATTTTTTGAGGGGGCAATTCCATGGACTCACTTTTAAACGCGCACGTCATTATCACCATCGTCTGCATCGCCGTATTCCTCGTGATGGTTGGCAAATTCTTCGTCAACGTGGGTTCCAAGGAACTTGCGGTCATGGAGCGGCAGTTCTTCGGCAAGCCTTTGCATCCCGGCAACGTCTTCGCCCTCAGCGGTGAAGTGGGGCTGAAGGCGGAATATCTTTCGCCCGGCCTGCACATGATTTTATGGCCGCTGACGCGCGTCGTCATGAAGCCGCAGTTCCTCACCATCTCCTCCGATGAACTCGGCATTGTCGAGGCGACGGATGGCGCGGCGCTCTCCTCCGGCCGCATCTTCGCCGATGATCCGGCGGGTGAGGCGCATAACAACTTCCAGGACCCGGTCGGGTTTTTGAGCAACGGCGGCATCCGCGGCAAGCAGCTGCGCTTCCTCACCAACGGGACGTTCAAAATCCACCCCTACCTGTTCAAGGTGACGAAGATCAAGAAGACCTTCATCCCCGAAGGCTCCATCGGCGTCATCACCGCGGCGGACGGCGCGACGCTCGCGGGCCTGCTTGCCAAAAGCGTCTCCGGCCACGACAACTTCCAGAAAGCGGAATCCTTCCTCAAAAACGGCGGCCAGAAGGGCCCGCAGATCGACTTCCTGCGCCCCGGCAGCTACAACATCAACACCGAGATTTTCAAGGTCGAGGTGCGCGAAGCTGTGAAGATCGCCGAAAACGAAATCGGCGTCGTCGAGGCGCGCGACGGCAAATCCATGGAAACGCGCGACGTCGTGGTGCCGACGCCCGAGCTGCACAACAACTTCCAGGCAGGTCAGGTCTTCCTTGACAACGGCGGCATGCGCGGCCCGCAGGAAAGCATCCTCACACCCGGTACCTATTACATCAACCCCTACCTGTTCTCCGTTTCCCGCCGCAAACAAATCCTTATCAATCAGGGTGAGGTTGGCGTGCTGATTTCCAACATCGGGCAGGACCCGTCCGAATTCAAATCGGAAAAAACGGCGGAGGACGCATCGGATGATGAAGGCCGCATGCGCCATGTGGTGCCGAAGGGCTTCCGCGGCATCCAGCGCGAAGTGCTGGGGCCCGGCGCTTATAACATCAACCCGCTCGCCTATACCGTCATCGTTATTCCGACCGTGACACGTTCGGTGGAGTGGAGCGCGGAGGCCGCGAAAAATGGCACGGCGAACTTTGACCCGTTCCAGGTCGTCTCGCACGACGGCTTCCCGATGCAGGTGGAGGTGCGCTGCCAGTATCGGATTTTGCCGGAGAATGCGCCTTACGTAGTGCAGAAAATCGGCTCCATCGCCCAGCTGGAAAGCAACGTCATCCACCCGCAGATCGACGGTATTTTCAGGGCGCAGGTGGCACGTTCCCCCGCCATCGCTTATCAGCAGAACCGTGCCGAAGAGCAAAAAATGGCGGAAGAAGCCGTGCGCGCCGACCTGATCAAGTATCGCGTCGATGTGGTCTCCGTCATGGTCACCAACATTCACCTGCCGGAAGCGCTCATGAAAACGACGCAGCAGAAAAACCTCGCCGAGCAGGAGAAGTCGATGTACGACTCCAAGCAGCAGGCCGAACTGCGCCGCATCGAATTCGAGAAGACGAAGACCGAAGCGGATGCGCAGGTCAACATCGTCACCGCCGAAGCCAACATCAAAGTCGCGCAGTATGAAGCCAAGCAGATCGAGGAACGCGCGCGTGGTGACGCCGCGAGAGTCCGCATGATCGGCGAGGCCGATGCCGCCAAGACCCAGATGGTGGGTGACGCCGAAGCCGGCATCATCCAGGCGAAGGGCGAGGCGCAGGCCAAAGCCTACCGCGACCAGGTCGATGCGCTGACCGCGCAGGGTGTCACCACCGTTGAAGTCATCAAGGCGATTTCCGCGGCGGGCCTTAAAATCACGCCGGAGATCCTCGTCAGCGGCAGCAATGCCAATGGCGGCGACAATAACGGCGGGGGTCTTGTGCAGGTGCTGCTCGGCAAAATGCTGCAGAGCAATAAGGTCGCGTAACACTATTCCGCTGCTTGTACTGGCCAGTCATTTCGGGTAATTCTTCAGTCGCATCATTGATACGATTTTGAAGGGTTACCCGCCATGACGAGCGCCAGCATCACCGACGGCCTGAAGCAGATCACGGCGGATAAAATTCTCGCCTTTACCATCCTCGTCGCGGCGCTCGGCTACTTTGTCGATGTGTTTGACCTGCTGCTGTTCAGCATCGTGCGCGTGCAATCGCTCAAAGACCTTGGCGTCTCTGGCGATGCGCTGTTCCAGCAGGGCGTCTACCTGATTAACGTGCAGATGGCGGGGCTGCTGCTGGGGGGCTTCTTCTGGGGCGTGATTGGCGATAAATTCGGCCGGCTTTCCGTCCTCTTCGGCTCCATCCTGCTCTACTCCGTCGCCAATATTGCCAATGCCTTTGTGCATTCGGTCGAACAATATGCGGCCTTGCGTTTTATCACCGGTCTCGGCCTTGCGGGGGAGCTGGGCGTCGGCGTCACCCTCGCGTCGGAACTGCTGCCGAAGGCGGTGCGCGGGCTTGGCACTACCTTTATCGCCACCATCGGCGTGCTGGGTGCGACCGTCGCCGCGATTGTGGCGGATATGACCGACTGGCGCACGGCCTATATCATCGGCGGCGTCATGGGTCTGCTGCTGCTCGTCCTGCGCATCAAGGTCAAGGAATCCGGCATGTACGAGAATCTGGCGGGGCATAAGGAAGTTTCCCGCGGCAACCTGCTGATGTTCTTTAAAAACGCCGACCTGTTCCGCCGCTATATAGCCGTCATCCTCATCGGCGCGCCGCTCTGGGCCACAATCGGCATGTTCTTCACCTTCACGCCCGAATTCGCCAAGGATTTCGGCATGATCGTCATGCCGACGGCAGGCAAGGCCGTGCTCTACGGTTATATCGGTATCGCCATCGGCGACGCGCTCAGCGGCATTATGAGCCAGCTGCTGCAAAGCCGCCGCAAGTCGATTGCCATTTCTCTCGTCCTGCTCATGGCGGCTATCCTCGCCTTCGTCATCATCAAGCCGCAGACGGTGGAGGTTTATTATTTCCTCTGCCTTCTCATGGGTATTGGCGCAGGCTTCTGGGCCATGTTCGTGCAGATCGGGGCGGAGCAATTCGGAACCAATCTGCGCGCCACGGCTGCCACCTCCGTGCCCAATGTCGTGCGCGGGCTTGTCATCCCCATCACGGCGGTCTTTCAGGCCTTAAGCCCGCAGCTGGGCGTTGCCAATAGCGGCCTTGCCATTATGGCGGTTGTGATGTGCCTCGCCTTCCTCGGCCTTGCGCTGGTGCGCGAAACCTTCTCCGCCGACCTCGACTACCTTGAAGTAGTGTAATATTTTAAATTTATGCGAAATGGTAACCCTTTTGGCGCGGCGGCCGAAAGTGGTAATATCCGCCTTGTAACAAACGGAGACCGCTATGCAAAAATTTCTCGCCTTTACAGCCGCTTTGCTGCTTCTTGCCAGCATGCCGGCCCATGCCGCAACGCCCGTTGGCAAAATTGCTGAAATTTCCGGCAGCGCGGTCCTCGCCCACAAAGGCGATAACGTGCAGAGCATCAAGGCGGACGACGTCGTCAACGCCGGCGATATCATACGCACCGGCGATGATGGCCGCGTGAAAATCGCCTTCGTCGACGGCACGGAAATGGTGGTCGCCAAAAAGGGCTTCCTCGCCATCGATAAATACGTTTTTGATCCCGCCAAGGTCGAAGGCTCGGCCAAATACCGCGTTATCGGCGCGGCCTTTGATTATCTCGGCGGCAAGATGGATAAGGGCGCGGATTCAGATGTCAGCATCGGCCTCAATTTTGGCACCATCGGCGTGCGGGGCACGCACATCATCCGCTCCATGAAAAATAACGAATGCTGGATCTACCTTGAAAAAGGCAAGATCGACGTCTTCAACAAGGGCGGTAAAGTCAGTCTGAAGCCGGGCGAAGGCACCATTATGCGCGCCAAGACCACCGCACCGGACGCGCCGCATATCTGGACACCTAAAGAAATTACCTGGATTAAAGGCACTGTCGCGCACAAAGGCTAAACATGACATTCACCATCACGGCCCCGAAAATTGCAGGGCAGGACGCCATTTTAACGCCGGAAGCGCTGGCGTTTTTGTGGAACCTCGAAGAAAAATTCGGCGCCCGCCGCCGCGCGCTGCTGAAAGAGCGTGACGCGCTGCAGGCGAAGCTGGACGCCGGCTGGACGCCCGATTTTATCGCCGATACCGCCGATATTCGCAGCGGCGACTGGAAAGTTCACCCTGCACCTGCTGACCTCGCTGACCGCCGCGTGGAAATCACCGGCCCGCCCGACCGCAAAATGGTCATCAACGCCCTCAACTCCGGTGCCTCCTGCTTCATGGCGGATTTTGAAGATTCCAGCACGCCTACTTTCGCGAATTTAATTTCCGGCCAGCTGAATTTGATCGATGCCAACAAGGGCACGATTGAATTTAAAGATGCGGCATCAGGCAAGGAATATAAGCTTAAAGATAAAACCGCCGTATTGCTGGTGCGCCCGCGCGGGCTGCATATGGAAGAAAAGCATCTGGTGGCGAATGGCCACGCCATGTCAGCCTCCTTCTTCGACTTTGGCCTCTACCTATTCCACAACTGGCGCGCGCTGAAGGCGAAAAATTCCGGTCCTTACTATTACCTGCCCAAGCTGGAAAGCTGGCAGGAAGCGCGGCTTTGGGAAGATGTTATTTTCGCAGCTGAAGACGCGCTGAACATCCCGCGCGGCACAGTGCGCGTGACGGTTTTGATTGAAACCATCACCGCCGCCTTCCAGATGGATGAAATTTTGCATGCGCTGAAAGGCCATATCACGGGCCTCAACTGCGGGCGCTGGGATTATATCTTCAGCTTCATCAAAAAGTTCTCGGCCGACCCGAAACGCATCGTGCCGGACCGCGGCGATGTCGGCATGACGGCGCATTTCCTGCGCAGCTACAGCCTTAACCTCATCAAAACCTGCCACCGCCGCGGCGCACACGCCATGGGCGGCATGGCGGCGCAAATTCCCATCCGCAATGACGACGCCGCCAATAACGCCGCGCTCGAAAAAGTGCGCGCCGACAAATCGCGCGAAGCGGCCGACGGCCATGACGGCACCTGGGTTGCGCATCCGGCCCTCGTGCCTGTCGCCAAGGAAATTTTCGACAAGGCGATGCCCACGCCGAACCAGCTAGCGAAGTTGCGCGAGGATGTGAACATTACCGCCGCCGACCTGCTGAAACTGCCGGAGGGGAATATCACCGAAGGCGGCCTGCGCAAAAACATCAACATCGGCCTGCTCTATTTGAAGGCATGGGTTGCGGGCAACGGCTGCGTGCCGATCTATAACCTCATGGAAGACGCGGCGACGGCGGAAATTTCCCGCACGCAGCTCTGGCAGTGGCGCCGCCACCGCGCCAAGCTGCAGGACGGCCGCTTGATTGACGATGCGCTCATGGCCGCGATGCTGGCCGAGGAAATCGGCAAGCTGAAAGCGCAGGGGGATGATCAATACCTTGCCGCGGCGTCGGAAATTTTCCACGAACTCGTCATGTCGCCGCAGCTGGCGAATTTCATCACCACCAAGGCCTATGACTGGGTTCTGGCGCATGAGAAGGCAGGCCATGGACATTGATCTCGCCGCTTGGCTAGGGCTTGCGCTCCGCTGGTTTCACATTATCACCGGCATCGCCTGGATCGGCTCGTCGTTTTACTTCGTCTGGCTGGACAATAGTTTAAAAGCGCCCGACAGCGCGGCGGATAAAGCGGCCGGTGTTGGCGGAGAATTGTGGGCCGTGCATGGCGGCGGCTTCTATCATAAAAAGAAATACACCGTCGCCCCGCCCGATATGCCGGATGATCTGCACTGGTTCAAATGGGAAGCCTATTTCACCTTCATCAGCGGCTTCCTGCTGCTCTGCCTTGTCTATTATTACGGCGCGAATTTATTCCTCATCGATAACGCCAAAATGGCGCTGGAGCCTGTGCAGGCAACATTGATCGGCCTCGGCTTTATCCTCGGCGGCTGGGTGTTTTACGATACCTTATGTTCCAGCAGCCTCGGCGACAAGCCGAAGGTGTTCGGCGTCATCTGGTTCGCGGCGCTGACCGCCTCCGCCTATGCGCTGAGCCAAATATTCACGGGGCGCGGCGCGTTTATCCATGTGGGAGCCATGATCGGCACGGCCATGGCGCTTAACGTTTTCGCGGTCATCATCCCGAAGCAGAAAATCGCCGTCGCCAGCCTGCTGCGCGGCGAGCGGCCGGACCCGAAACTGGGCAAGGAAGCGAAAAAACGCTCCATGCACAACAACTACATGACTCTGCCGGTGCTGCTCATCATGATCAGCAACCACTACCCGATGCTTTATAGCGGGCAATACAGCTGGCTCATTCTCGCGGGCCTTGGCGCGGCGGCCTGGCCTATCCGCCAGTTCTTCAACCTGAAGCACAAGGGCACGACGAATTACCTTTATCCCGCCGCGGGCGTCGCTGGCTACCTCTTCATCATGCTGGCGGCGAGTGGTGTTTTCACGCCGGCCGCGACTGCCACGAAAACGGCGGAAGTTGTCACGCCGGCCGAGGTGCGCCAGATCGTCCGCACTCATTGCAGCGACTGCCACAGCGACACGCCGACGCATGCCGGCATCGAAGCGCCGCCGCAGGGGCTGATGTTCGACACCATGGAGCAAATTAAAACCAACGCCCCGCGCATCAAGGAACAGGCCGTCAAAACCCAGAATATGCCGCAAGGCAATGAAAGCGGCATGACGGCGGAAGAACGTAGGCGGTTAGGGCTTGGGCTCGACGCGCTGACTCACTAATCACTGTCATTCTGAGCGCAGCGAAGAACCTCCCCCAATCTCGCGCACCACTTCTTCCATGCCGCACCCGCGCCCGACCCTCACCTCGGCCTGTCGCAGAAATCCTATAATCTGTTCCGCCGTATACTTCTTCCGTGCCATCTTCATCCCTCCTATAAAACGCCCAAAACCTACTCGGATTCACTCCAGAGGTGGACTCAATTATAAAGGGGCGGGTCACCGAAAAGCAGAACTTTTACATTTTTTTCAACTTCGTCAACTTTAGCTTTTCTTTGTCTTTATCGTAGTCAATGAAATAATCTTCGCAAAGAAGATCAATATCCTGCTGCTTCCCAGCCAAATAGAATCGCATACCGTCTAATTCATCTTCTTTTGAATTCGGGGGAATAATTGGATCTGCTCCCAACATTATCTGGAGCTGATCATTTGCGTCTCGGTAAACAAACCATATCAGTACATTAACTTCGTTCTTAGGAAGCCCCGCAGAAAACCATCGCATACGATAAGTAGCATGCAGTGCAAATGGAACGCCAAGATTTGATAGAAAAAAAGATTCAGTCACTGGCAACCTTTACGGTAACGGCGTTACGAAACTTGGATCAACCAATTTTGGGCGCATGGGCGCGTTTTTCTTTTATCGGCACAAAGGGAGATTCTTCGCGGCGCTCAGAATGACAAGTGGTGGGGGTCAGCTCCCCCGATAAGTCGAATAGCCATAGGGCGAGACGAGCAGGGGGACGTGGTAATGCGCTGCGCCATCGGCAATGCCGAAGCTGATGGTGATGATATCGAGGAAGGCGTTTTTCGGCAGTTTCACGCCTTCGGCTTTGAAATATTTTCCGGCATCGAATTCAAGCCGATATTTGCCGGGCTTGAAGGTTTTGCCCTCCAGCAGCGGCGCATCGACGCGGCCGTCGGCGTTGGTTTTGGCGGTCAGCAGCAGTTTGTCGGCCTTGTAGAGCCTTAAGGTCATGCCCTTGCCGGGGCGGCCGTGCGCGGTGTCGAGAACGTGGGTGGTGAGCCTGCCCATTTGTTTTAACCTTATGAAAAAATAAAAGCGCCGATACCTTTCCAAGATACCTGTATTCACCGGCAAAAAAAGGGCAAAATATGCCTCCTTTTCAAAACCAGTGATGTCATGGCCAAAAAGACAGCCGCTAAAAAAACCAAAAAAGCCGCGCCGAAAGACCCGCGCGATTACGTCGGCTATGGCGAACACCCGCCGCATGCCAACTGGCCAAACGGCGCGCGCATTGCCGTGCAGCTGGTGCTAAACTATGAGGAGGGCGGGGAGAATTGCGTCCTCAACGGCGATCCGGCATCCGAAACCTTCCTCTCCGAAATCATCGGCGCCGCACGCATCGAAGGCCGCCATATCAGCATGGAGTCGATTTACGAATACGGCTCCCGCGCGGGCGTCTGGCGGTTGTTGCGCCTGTTCAAAAAGTACAATGTGCCGGTGACGATTTTCGCGGTCGCCCTCGCGCTTGAAAAATATCCCGATATCGCCAAAGCCTTTGTGCGCGATGGCCATGAAATCTGCTCCCACGGCTACCGCTGGATCAACTATCAGGATGTGGATATCAAGACCGAACGCGCCCACATGAAAAAGGCGATCGAGGTGATTAAAAATGTCACCGGCGAACGCCCCCTCGGCTGGTACACCGGCCGCACTAGCCCGAACACGAGGGGCTTGGTGGTGGAAGAGGGCGGCTTTTTGTATGATGCTGACGATTACAGCGATGACCTGCCCTTCTGGGATACGCGCGGCAAAAAACCGCAGCTGATCGTCCCCTATACGCTGGATAGCAACGACATGCGCTTTGCAACCGCGCAGGGCTTCAACGCCGGCGACCAGTTTTTCAACTACCTCAGAGACTCCTTCGATGTGCTGTACGCCGAAGGCGCAACGACGCCGAAAATGCTTTCCGTTGGCCTTCACTGCCGCATCGTCGGCCGCCCGGGGCGCATTGCGGCGCTGGAAAAATTCATCCAGTATGTGCAAGGCCACGATAAAGTCTGGCTCTGCCGCCGTGTGGATATTGCGCGGCACTGGCACAAACATCACCCCTATAAGGCGGGCATATGACCGAACTTAAAAAGACACCTGCTGTATTGGGGCAAAACGCCTTCGTCAAAGTCTACGGCGGCATTTACGAACATTCCCCCTGGATTGCGGAGACCGCCTTTATTGTGGTACCGGAAGCAAAAACGGTCGAAGAACTTCACGCCGCGATGAAGGATGCCGTGACGCGCGCGCCGCATGACAAGCAGCTGGCGCTCATCAAAGCTCACCCTGACTTGGCCGTCGCCGCGGCGGATGCCGCGACGCTGACGAAACAATCGGCGGCGGAACAGCTGGGCGCAGGTCTCAACCAATGCACGCCAGAAGAATTCGCCGAATTCCAGCAGCTAAATGCGGACTACAAGGAAAAATTCGGCTTCCCCTTTATCGTGGCCGTCAAGGGCCTCAACCGCGCGGATATACTGGCCGCCTTCCGCGAACGTATCAAAAATGATGAAGCGGCTGAATTCGCAGCTGCGCTCGAACAAATTCACAAAATCGCCGGCTTCCGGCTGGTTGCCTTACAGGAGACGATTTAAATGGCTGATTTCACCAAACTCAACAACCTTGCCGTGCCCTACCTTGGCGCCAAAGTCGTTTTCGCGACGGATGATTTCTTTGCCGATAAATCGCGCCTTATCTCCCCTGAACCCGCCAAATGGATCGCCGATTTGTACGACGACCACGGCAAATGGATGGACGGCTGGGAAAGCCGCCGTAAACGCGGCACGGGCTATGACCACGCCATCATCCAGCTGGGGCAGGAAGGCATTGTCGAGGGTGTTGATATTGATACCAGCCATTTCACCGGCAACTACGCGCCCGCAGCATCGATCGACGCTTGCGTCTCCGATAAGGCGAACCCCGGCGACAAGGCGAAATGGGTGGAAATTCTGCCGCCCACCAAAATGGTTGGAAATTCATCCAACATCCTGCCGGTGCAAAGCCGCGAGGCCTGGACGCACCTGCGCCTGAATATCTATCCCGATGGCGGCGTCGCGCGCCTGCGCGTCTTCGGCCGCATCAACAAAGATTGGTCGAAAACGAAGAAGAACGAAACCGTCGACCTGCTGGCAATGGAAAACGGCGGCCGCCTGCTCGCCGCCAGCGACGCGCATTATGGCTCCCCCGTCAATGTGACGAAGCCGACCAAGGGCGAAAACATGGGCGACGCCTGGGAAACGCGCCGCCGCCGCGAACCTGGTTTCGACTGGGCGATTTTCGAGCTTGGCCATGCCGGCAAGATTAACGAGATCATGGTGCACACCGCCTTCCACAAGGGCAACTACCCCGACAAATGCTCCATTCAGGGTTTCTACATGCCGGGAGCGAACCCCGATACCATCGCGGCGCAAGCATTGTACTGGCCGGACCTGCTGCCGGAAACAAAGCTCGGCCCCGACAAAGAGCATTGGTACAAGAAGGAACTGAAGGACATCGGCGCCATCACCCATGTGCGCGTCAACATGATCCCCGACGGCGGCATCAGCCGCCTCCGCCTCTACGGAACTTTGGCGTGATTGTTTTAAAGCCGCAGCCGCTCACCATCGAAGCCTTCGCACCCTATGGCGATGTGCTGGAGCTTGGCAGCGCACGCGAACTGCGCCACATCAACTACGGCAATACCGACCGCTACCATGACCTCGCGCGGCTTGATCTGCTGGCGGAGGGCGGCCAGCCGCTCGTCAGCATCTTCCGCTCCAAACCCCTGCCGAGGCCGATTGAGATAAAGGTCATGGAGCGGCACCCGCTGTCGTCCCAAGCCTTCTATCCGCTCTCCAGCCACATATATATGGTGGTTGTGGCGCCGGCGGGTGACTTTGACGCCGGCAAAATGCAGGCCTTTGTCGCGGGGCCAGGCCAAGGCGTCAATTACCGCAAGGGCACTTGGCACCACTACAGCCTAGCCCTTGATAAGGTTAGCGATTTCATGGTGATCGACCGCGGCGCGCCGGATAAAAACTGCGATGAAATATTCCTCGACGCCCGCGTCGATTATTGACGCGCAGGCGTTAAAAATCCCAATGTTAACAGCTTCTTAAACCCGCCCTGCCTACACTTGAAAATCTTTTCCAAGGATGCCGCCTCCTCAGGCGTCTGATGGAAAGAAGCATTTTAAGGGCAGGAGATTTTTATCATGAAGCATCTGGCATTTCTGGCATTGCTGCTGGCCCTGTTCCTGCCCAATTTCGCCCAAGCCACTTCGGCCGATGACCTTGCTGCGGCGAACAAGCTCTACGCCGAAAAATCATACCAGCTGGCGGAAGGCGAATTCGCCAAATTCCTCGATGATAAATCCGACAAGGCGCTGGCGCGTGAAGTGACCTTCAAATGGTCAGACAGCGCGCTGAAAGCGAAAGACGAAAATTCAAAAGACGCCGCGCAGAAAAACCTGCAGGAACTCATCGACGGCAAGGACCATGACCGCTGGTGGGCGGAAGCTTCCGTGTCCCTCGCCACCCAATACGGCGATACCGATCCCTACGGCCACGCCGCCGATGTGAAAAAATGGCTCGATGACGCGCGCGACTGGTGGGCAGGCTCCAGCGATGTGGACCTTGCCCGCGAGAAGTTCATTTCCATCAGTTTTCAATTGGCCGATTTCATCACCACGCGCTGGGGCTGGTATAATGCCGATATTAGGCCCATCCGCCTTGGCGAAAAATCAATCCAGCCGGTGACGCCGCCTCAAGGTAATACCTCCCTGCAGGTGCTGTATGAGGAAATTCTCAAAGTCGCCAAGTCTGATGCCGACAAATCGCGCGCGCATTACGGCCTTGCCATGGCCTATATGCAGAATTATTCCGGCGATGAAAAACTGCAGAAAAAAGCGGTGGATGAATTCCATACCGTCATGGACGACTTTGAAAATTCCGACTGGGCGGATGATGCTGCCTATCAGCTTGGCGTGTTCTACGAAAACCACAGCGATTTCGTAAAAGCGGCGGATGCCTATGGCCAGCTGATTAAAAAATACAAAGCCGGCGAAACCCCGTGGCTCGATGAATCGAAACGCCGCCTTGAATCCATCGTCAATCCCGCGCTGAATATCAGCGTCGGCAATAACTTCGTGCCGGGCTCGGAAATACAGTTCAGCATGAGCTGGCGCAACATCAAGGGCGCGAAACTGGCGTTCTATAAAATCGACCTCGCGAAAGAACTGGTGGCGAAGACGGATAGATCATCCGGCTACTATAACTATCAGGAAGCGATGCGCGCCGCAGTGGAAAGCGGCCGCTACAAATCATTCCCCAAGGCGCTGGAGACGGATATCGCCCTTGCCGAAGAAGGCAAGCATGTCTCCCACAGCGAATACAAAGGCCTTGCCGAATGGCGTAAAGCAGCCGATTCCGATGCCGCCGACCCGAAGGCGGGGCAGCTGGACGCGGGCGCCTACATCATGGTCGCAACGGCGGATGGCGTGACTGTGCCGAGCTATGACCTCGTGCTCGTCAGCGATCTCGCCCTTGTTTCCAAAGTCGCGAAAAATTCGGCACTGCTCTTTGCAATAGATGCCAAAACCGGCAAGCCAGCGCCCAAAACCACATTGCGCCTTGCCTATAGCTATTACGATGAAACCAACAGCACCGTCTGGGAATATATCGACGGCGTGACGGATGATGATGGGTTGTTCAAAACGCCGCTGAAATCCAGCAGCAAGCAGGAATACCAGCAGCAGCACCAGATTTTCGGCGTGGCCGGCACGGGCGAACGTCAGGCCTTCGTGCAGAACACCTACTATCCCAACTACCAGAACAACAAGGGCGCATGGTGGCTCTACGCCTTCAGCGACCGCCCTGCCTATCGCCCGGGGGAGACGATCAGCTTCAAGGGGTTGTTGCGCCAGCCGCAGGATGGCAGCTTTAACGCGCCGGCAAACATGCCGGTAAAAGCGCTCATCTTCAACGCGCAGGGCACGCAAGTGAAAGAAGGCAAATATACGACCAACGACTACGGCGCCTTTGACGACACCATGGTGCTGGACGACAAGGCCGTGCTGGGCGAATACCGCATGGAGCTTTATTCCGGTGACGGCAACACGCATTACGCGACAGCGCGGCTATTCCGGTTAGAGGAATATAAATTGCCGGAATTCATCGTGAAGGTCGCGGCGAAACCGAAGGAAGATAAATCCGGCATCAATGCCTATCGCCTTGGCGATACCGTGACGGTGGATGTCGACGCGAAATATTACTTCGGCGGGCCGGTGGCCAATGCGGATGTTGAATACCTTGTCTATGCCTCGCCACTCTACCGCACCTATCGCCCGTGGCGGCAGTACAGCTGGTATTACGATGACATGTACCAGCAGAACAACGGCTATTACGGCGGCGGCGGACTGCTGAAGACCGAAAAAATCAAGACGGACGAGAAGGGCGAGGCGCATTTCACCATCGACACGCCGAAGGATGGCGCGGATATGCAGTACCGCGTCGAGGCCCGCGTGGTGGACAAGAGCCGCCGTGAAATCCGCGCGACGTCGGAAATAAAAGTCACCAAAACCGCCTTCTTCGCCTATCTGGAAGCGAAACAAAACCTCTACCGCCCGGGCGACAAGGCGCAGGTTACCGTCAAGACCATGACGGCGGATGAAACGCCGGTCGCCGTTGAAGGCAAGGTGCGCGTGCTGCGCAACTGGTGGCGCGACCCCGTGATTCAGGATGGCAAAACCGTCAACCCCGGCGGCTATGACGGCACCGAAGTGCTGACCAAATTCGTCAAAACGAATGACAAGGGCGAAGCTGTGTTTGAATTTGAACCGGCGGAAGACGGCTATTACGCGGTCGAATTCACCGGCTTTGACAATGGCAATGAGGTGACGGGCGCGGCGAATGTGTTCGTCAGCAAATCCAGCTCCACCAATATCGGCTACCGCTACGGCGGGCTGCAGATTATTACCGAGAAAGACACCTATGCGCCTGGCGAAACGCTGCGTGCTATGGTCGTCTCCGACCAGCCGGGGACCGATGTGTTGCTTTCCGCCGAAAGCGACAATATATACGACGCGCGTGTGCTGCATATGGACGGCAGCGTGAAGATGGTGGAATTGCCGGTTGATGGCAAATACATCCCCAATATTTTCCTCAGCGCCGTCAGCGGCGATCATTACCAGCTGAAATCCGCCAATATCCAGCTTATCGTCCCGCCCGCGGAAAAATTCCTGAATGTCAAAGTGACGTCCGACAAGGCGACATATCAGCCGCAGGAAGAAGGCACTTTCGGCATTGAGGTGACGGATAAAGACGGTAAGCCCGTCAGCGCCGAAGTCGCCATCGGCCTTACCGATGCTGCCGTGTATTACATTCAGGACGAATACGCGCCCGACATTCGCCAGTTCTTCTACGGCGATAAAAAGCTGCTCAGCGTGCAGACGCAAGCCAGCTTCTACCAGCGTCCCTACGTCAAACTGGTGCGTGACGACAAAGGCGCGTTGATGACGGAAGACGATGCAGAAAATGAAAAACGCCGCGATGGGTCCAATATGCCCAAAGGCGCGCCGCAGGAATTCGGCCAGCTCGGCGGCGGCATGCGCGCCATGGACGAGTTGAAATCGGGTATGGCGATGAACATGGCCGCCCCCGCAGCCCCCGCCATGTCTATGGCGCGTGAGGAAGCGATGCCGGCCAAAAAGACGCTGATGAAAGACAAATCAGCCATGGATTCCAAAAACGAGGCTGGCAAGGAAGACGCGGGCTCTGCTGGCGCTCCTCCGCCGGACGAGCGGGTGCGCAATGATTTCCGCTCGACCGTCATCTGGCTGCCGTCCGTCAAGACGGATGCGAATGGCAAGGCAAGCGTGAATGCGGTCTTCCCCGACAGCCTGACCACCTGGCGCCTTACCGCGCGGGCGGATACGCCGCAGACGGCGATTGGCAATGTGACGCATGAAGTCACGTCATCAAAATCGCTTCAGGTGCGCCTGCAGGCCCCGCGCTTCTTTACCGAGCGTGACCTGACGGATGTCTCTGCGATCATCGACAATATGACCGATGCCGCCATTACCGTGACGCCGCAGCTGAAGGCCGAAGGCCTTGTCATCACCGGCCTCTACCGCAACGGCGAGTTTGTGAAGGGCGAGCAGGGGCCGATCGAGGTTCCGGCACACGGCCAAGCGCGGACGGATTGGGCGGTTTCCGCCCAGCATGCGGGCACGGCAAAACTTACCGTGCGTGCCGCAGCGGGCAAAGCCGCGGATGCGATGGAAAAAACCTATCCCGTCATTCCGCACGGCATCGAAAAATTCCTCGCGCAGTCCCTCGCCATGAAAGACGGCGGCGAACAGGTGCTGCATATCAGCATCCCGAAGGAACGCATCAAGGAATCGACGAGCCTGCGCCTCTCCCTCTCCCCCTCCATGGCGGCGAACCTGCTGGATGCGCTGCCGTATCTGGCCGACTACCCCTATGGCTGCGTCGAGCAGACGATGAGCCGCTTCCTGCCCGCCGTCATCGTCGGCAAGACAATGCGCGAGCTCGGCATTGCGGATAAAGACGTCGACGCCTATATCAGCGATGTGCTCGAAGCCCGCAACGACCCTGCAGGTCACCCGCGACGCCGCAGCGATACCACGCTGCCGCGCCTCAAAACCATGACCGATGACGGCCTCAAACGCCTCTACGATTTCCAGCATGCGGATGGCGGCTGGGGCTGGTGGAAAACGGGTGACAGCGACCGCTTTATGACGTCCTACGTCGTCTGGGGCATGTCGCTCGCCAAATCCGCCGGCGTCGAGGTGAAGGAGGATGTTATTTCCCGCGCCGTTTCTTTCCTGCAAACGCAGCTGGTGCAGGAAGAAAACAACCCTGACAGCCTTGCCTGGATGCTGCATGCCCTGTCTTACACCGGCAGCAAAAGCGCGTTCGAGGAAAAACAGCGCGCCCGCCTCTGGGATATGCGCGACAAGCTGAACCCCTATACCCGCGCCCTGTTCGCCCTGTCGGAAAACAAGCGCGGCGATGCGGAACATGTACGGATTTTGTCGCAAAACATCATCAACGGCATCAAGGAAGATAAAGACAACGCGACCGCCCATTGGGGCGAGGCGGGCGTGAATTATCGCTGGAGCGACGGCGGCGTGGAAGCCACCGCCTTCAACATCAGCGCCCTTGCGCAGCTGGATGCAAGCAGCAAATACCTGGAGCCTGCGGTGAAATGGATGTCGCTCAACCGCCGTGGCGCCAGCTGGAAAAACACGCGGGATACGGCGATTGCTATCTTGGGCCTCTCCGACTACCTGAAGGCCACGCACGAGCTGACGCCGGACTATAGCTACACCGTGACCGTGAATGGCAAAGTCGTGCGCGAAGGCAAGGTGGATCGCAGCAATGTCTTCAGCTTCAACCGCCTGATCGACCTTCCGGCCGAGGTGTTGAAAGACGGCGACAACGAAGTGAAAGTCAGCATGAAAGGCACAGGCGCGCTCTATATGGCGGCCTATGCCAAATTCTTCACGCTGGAAGAACCCATCACCAAGGCCGGCAACGAAGTATTCGTGACGCGCAAATACTTCCGCCAATCGACCAAGGAAACGCTGCTGAAAGGCTACAACCAGGACTGGGCGGAGCTGAAAGAAGGCGATGCCCTGAAGAGCGGCGACCGCGTGCGCGTGGAAGTGACGGTCGACGCCAAAAACAACTACGAATACCTGCTGGCGGAGGATTATAAACCCGCAGGCCTCGAAGCCGTGGAGCTGACCAGCGGCGAAGGCGAGGCGATCGGCCTTGATAAAGATGGCCGCGAGACGGACAGCCGCACACCGCTGTACGAAGAATTCCGCGACCAGAAAGCCGCCTTCTTCATCGGCCACCTCAAGCAGGGCAAGCACCTGCTCCGCTACGAACTCCGCGCCGAAATCCCCGGCGAGTTCCACGCCATGCCCGACCAGCTGCACGCCATGTACGTGCCGGAAATCCGCAGCAACAGCGATGAGGCTAGGTTTAAGGTGACGGATTAGCGCAAAGGTATTTCATGAAGTGGAGGAAGTTTGTGCGGTAAAGGTAACGCCCTTCTATTTACTGGCCGGGCTGCCAAGTGGCGTCACCTTTATTTCTATATCTATGAGCTATTTCAAAAAAATAGTATAAGTCGCCATTCGAGCTGAGCGCGCAGCCATCTTTGTAATTTATATCTTCGATAACTTTAGCTTCTTCACTCATGGCCGTAGAAAATTTACGCACGGCGCCTTCGCAATAGTTTTTATTGATGTTTTTCAGTTGAAAGACCAAGTGATCCAGCGTTTTCTTATTAAGATCTTGACGATGGATTCTGAGCGTAAAATTATCGCTTTTTTGGTCCGTTATGGCTTTTAAGGTTTCCACATAGAACGACCAATAGCCGGTATAAGCAATATTGCGATTTATTGTAGGGTTTCGAACCCTGCTAACTTCCGTTTCATTCACGTATGCCTTAGCACTGTCTAAATCGAATACTTCATAGTCTACGCTGTCTCGCTTCTTTTCGATCTGAAATTGACCCATCTCCTTTTTCATGCTTGATAGATTTCGCTTGAGGTTTTCCATTGGGTCTGGAGATTCATCAGTTACGCCCCAGTCGTCTATAAAATCTTTAGGGTCAACGACTAAGGATTGTTCCTTGGAAGTTTTTTTTGAATAAAAGACATAAAAATCAAACGATAAAACTAGAACGACACAGATGATGAGCAAAATCTTGTTTCTGCGCGATAACCTCATTTTTAAACTTTCACTAAATGCCACGTCCCCACAACCAAGCCGCGCCGCGGACGCCGGAGGAATCGCCGTGCGTTGCTTTTAGCAGCGGGGTTTTGACGGTGTCGGAGAAGACGTAGCGGGTCCAGCGGGCGGGGACTTCCGAATACAGCGCGGCCACATTGCTCATGCCGCCGCCGAGCACGATCGCATCGGGGTCCATGATGTTGATGACCTGCGCGAGGGCGCGAGAGAAGCGGTCGACGTAACGGCTCCGCGCCGCCAATGCCACGGCATCGCCGCGTTCCGCTTCCGCAATCACGTCGTGGGTTGATTTTTCAACGCCGGTGACGCGGCGGTAATCGTTTTTAAATCCGGTGCCGGAAATCCAGGTCTCCAAACACCCGCGGCGGCCGCAATAGCACAAGGGGCCGGGGTATTCCGAAACGGCGAGCGGCTGGAAATACTCATCCCGCAGTTTGTCTTCTGTCGTGGGGGCTTGCTCGAAAATATCGAACAGCGGTTTTGAATCGGCAATACTCGGGTGCGGGTAGGGCAGGGGGTTGTGGCCCCATTCACCGCCGATGCTGTTGACGCCGCGGTGTGCCGCGCCGTTGACGGCAAGCCCGCCGCCGCAGCCGGTGCCGATGATGACGCCGAAGACCAGCGCTTTGCCCGCGCCCGCGCCATCCGTCGCTTCCGATACGGCGAAGCAGTTGGCGTCATTCTCCATGCGTACCTCGCGCCCCAAGGCTTCCGAGGTGTCTTTCTGCATCGGCTTGCCGTTGCACCAGACGGAGTTGGAATTTTTGATGAGCCCTGTTTCCGGCACCACGGTGCCGGGAATGCCGATGCCGACGGTGCCTTTAATACCAAGGGTCGCTTCCGCCTGCTCGACGAGGGCCTTGAAATTTTTGACCGTGCCCAAATAATCATCCCGCGGGGTTGGCACGCGCTGGCGGTAGAGCTCCTTGCCGTTCTTCGCATCAAGGCAGATGATTTCCGTTTTGGTGCCGCCGAAATCGATGCCGATGCGCAAGGGATCAGCCTTTCTTCAGCTGGGTCAGGATTTGCTTGTAAATCTCGACGCTTTTCACCGTGCGGTCATCTTTGGCTTCTTCCGTGCCGCGGCCGTAGGCATCGATATAGCGGCGGATGTCTTCCTCCCGGCAGGTGCCGGCCTGAATTTCTTTCACAATCACGGGGGTCGCGCCCAAATTTGCCATGCAGTGGATGCCGCCAAGCGGAATGCGAATATCCTGCCCCTTCGGCACCTCGAGGCGCTGGCCATCCAGCACCACGGTCAGCACGCCCTGCCGCACAATCCAGTGCTCCCGCCGGTGGTCGTGCGACTGCAGCGATAAAATCTGCTGCGGGTTGACGACGATTTCCTTTTCACAGAATTCCTCGTGGTCGGAATTGATGCCGACCGCGACCACAGTGTAGGACCCCCAGGGCCGCACATCCGTATCGCCCACCACATAGGCCGCCAGCAGCTCGGCGCCGCGGTTGTTATTGCTATTGCTGTTGTTATTTTCTTTCATGCCCCGAATATTACGGCATAAACCGCCCGCCGACAACTTTATCACCTGAAAAATCGGCAGGGCTATGGTAATTGCGTGCCCGCGAACTAATTTTTATGGGGAACGCGCGGAGACGATTAAATATGAAAATAAATTCCGTTTCCCCGCGTCTTACCGGCAGATAAAGTGGATGCGAAATACTAGGGATTCAGATGGTGATTTGTTGTAAACTTTAGCAGCAAAATTCAAATTTCATTCAGTTTTCTACCCCGGAGTAAAAAAGATGGCGACTTTGACAGGCACCACTGGCGACGATTCACTGGTCGGCGGTACAGGTGATATCACCATCCTCGGGTTGGATGGAAACGATACAATTCTTGTCGGCGCGACGGGGGAAAATAACACGATCGACGGCGGCCTCGGTATCGACCAGATGCGTGGCAACGATGGCGATGACGTTTATTTGGTTGATAACGCGGCCGATCAGATCGTCGAATTCGCTGGTCTTGGCAGCGGGATCGACAGTGTCCAGTCTTCGGTCTCCTATTCCCTTTCCGTCAACGTCGAGAATTTGCTCATAACCGGCAGCGCCGTATTCGGCATCGGCAATGACAGCGTCAACATCCTCACGGGCAATAGCACCGATAACACGCTGGACGGCAAGCTTGGCGCGGATACGATGATCGGCGCCGGCGGCAACGACGTTTTCTATGTCGATGACGCCAACGATATCGTCAACGTCCTCGCAGGGTCGGCAACGGATATCGATACGGTTTTTTCATCCGTTGACTACGTTCTCACGTCGCCCCAGGTCGTCGGTACGGCGACATCGACTGTCGAGAACGTGACGTTGCTGGGTACGGCGGCATTAATTGCCACTGGAAACGCGCTCACCAACGTCCTTATCGGCAATGACGGCAACAACATTCTTGACGGCGGCACAACGGGCAATGCCACGAGCCTCGCTGCCGGAATCGGCGATGACACCCTCGACGGCGGCGTCGGCGCCGACACCATGATTGGCGGAGACGGCAACGACACCTATTACATCGACAACATCGGAGATCAGGTTATCGAAACCGGCCTTAGCGGCAATGGTTTCGACACCGTTTACGTCAACCGAACCTATACGCTTTTGGATGACTTCGAAATTTTGCGCCTGACGGGAACTGCCGCTATCAACGGTACGGGTAACAATTACTCAAACTCCATCTACGGCAATGCGGCCGTCAATACGCTGACCGGCCTTGATGGCGATGACAACCTTGATGGCAAAGGCGGCGCGGATACGCTTGTCGGCGGCGACGGCAACGACATCTACTTCCTTGATAACGTCGCGGACCGCGTCATTGAAAATGCGGGCGGCGCGGCTGGTACGAACGATACGATACTGGTGACGCTGCCTTCCGGCACCTTCGATATGTCCACCCGCGGCCAGAATGTTGAAAATATTTTCCTCGGCGGCACGGCGGCCAGCAACGTCATCGGCAACGATCTAAACAACCGTATTGTCGGCAACTCCGCCGACAACACCATCGACGGCGGCGTGGGCGCGGATACGATGTCTGGTGGTGGCGGTAACGACACTTATATTGTTGACGACGGCGGCGACATCGTCGATGAAGTCGCGGGTCAGGGGATTGATACTGTTCGCTCCGCTATAACGTTTACGCTGACGACAACAACGGAAAACCTTGTGCTCACCGGTACTGCCAATCTCGATGGTTTTGGCAACGCTCTTGGCAACGTCATCACCGGCAACGCCGGCAACAATACCCTTGATGGGGACACCGGTGCCGATGCACTGTCCGGTCTTGCCGGAAATGATACATATTTTGTCGATAATGCTGGCGATACGGTGATGGAGGCCGCAGGGCAGGGCACGGATACCGTGTTCTCTAGCGTCAGCTTCACGCTCGGAGCAAACGTCGAAAACCTTGTTCTCGCGGCAGGCACCTTCCCGCTGACCGGCACCGGTAACGCTTCTGCAAATACCATCACCGGCAACGATGGCAACAACACGCTCGACGGCGGCACCGGCGCCGACCGTCTTATCGGTGGGCTTGGCGATGATACCTATGTCGTCGACAATACCGGCGACGTTGTAGTGGAGAACGGCGGCACGACGGAGGGCATCGATACCATCCAGGCATCCGCCACCTTCAGCCTGCTGACCAACGGCACCAACGTCGAGAACCTTACCCTGATTGGCACTGCCGCCATCAACGGCACTGGCGACAACGGTGATAACGTTATAATCGGCAATAGCTCTGCCAATCAGCTGGTCGGCATGGGTGGCAACGATACGCTCGACGGCGGCGCGGGTTCCGACCGCCTGCTTGGCGGTCTTGGCAACGACATCTATTTCGTTGATGCGAGCAGCGATGTCGTCATCGAAAACGCGGGCGAGGGGACGGATACCGTTTATGCCGCGGCGTCCTACACGCTCAGTGCCAACATTGAAAACCTCATCCTCAACGGCTTCGGCTCCATCAACGGCACCGGCAACGCGCTCGACAACACCATCACCGGCAACGACGGTGCCAACACGCTCGATGGCGCAGGTGGCTCTGACGTCCTTATCGGCGGCACCGGCAACGACACCTACATTGTCGATACACTTGCCGCCGGACCCATACTTGGCGATCAGATTACCGAAAACAGTGGCGAAGGCACGGATACAGTGCTGGCCCGCGTCAACAATTATGCGCTAGCAGCGAACGTCGAAAACCTGACGCTGGATACCGGTATTGTGCATGGCACCGGCAACGCGCTCGACAACATCATCACCGGCAACAATTCCGTTAATAGCCTAGACGGCGGCGCGGGCAATGATACGCTCGACGGTCTCGCCGGCGCGGATATGATGGCGGGTGGCACCGGCGACGATACCTACTATGTCGATAATTCGACTGACTCTGTCACTGAACTTGGCAGCGAAGGCACTGACATGGTCATTTCTTCTGTCAGCTATGTCCTTGGCGATTATACAACCAACGGCGAAGTTGAAAACCTCACCCTCACCGGTACCGCGAACCTCACCGCCACCGGTAACGCCGGCGACAACATCCTCACTGGCAACAGCGGCAACAACGTCATTATCGACGGCGTCGGCGCGGGCATCGGCGGTTTCGATACGCTTGTCGGCGGCATCGGCAATGATACGTATTTCGTCAATGCCACGACCGACCTGATCGTCGAAAATGCGGGCGAAGGCACGGATACGGTGCACGCTACCGCCTCCTACACGCTCGGCAATGAAGTTGAAATCCTCATCCTTGACGGCGCTGGCAACATTGACGGCACCGGCAACAACGGCAACAACACCCTCACCGGCAACAGCGGCGACAACACGCTGGATGGCGGGACTGGCAACGATACACTCATCGGCACTGCCGGCAACGATACGCTGATTGGCGGGCTCGGTGACGACCTTTACATTCTCGGCAGCACCGCTACGAACACGATCATTGTTGAAGGCGTCAGTGGCGGCAACGATACCGTGCAGTCGGATGTCAACGTCATCCTTGCGCCCGGCGGCAACGTCGAGAACATCATTCTTTCGGGAACCACTGCAGTCACGGCAATCGGTGATAATGGCGATAACTTTATCACCGGCAATAGCATCGCGAACACGCTGGACGGTGCTGGTGGTAACGACACGCTGAACGGTGGCGCTGGTAATGATACGCTGATCGGCGGCCTTGGTAATGACACGCTGATCGGCAGCACCGGCACAGACGACATGAATGGTGGCGACGGCAGCGACACCTATTACGTCGATGTGGCTGGCGATGCTATCCATGACGATGGCGCGGGCATCGGTGATTCCGATACTGTTTACGCCGGCATCACCTACACGCTCTCCCCCAGCTCGGGCATTGAAAACCTCACCCTCACCGGCACCGGCGCCATCAACGGCACCGGCGATGCGGGCGCGAACACCATTACCGGCAACAGCGGCGTCAATATCCTCACCGGCGGCGCGGGTAATGACACGCTCGATGGCGGCATCGGCGCGGACAAACTGGTTGGCGGCCTTGGCAACGACACCTTCGTCGTCGACAATATCAAGGACACTGCGACCGAAAGCGCGGGCGAGGGCACCGATACGGTGCTTTCCACCGTCGCCTTCACGCTCGGCGCGAATATCGAGAACCTTGTCATCACCGGCACTTCAAGCGTCAGCGGCACCGGCAACGGCGATGTCAACATCATCACTGGCAACTCCGGCGACAACACGCTGGACGGCAAGGCGGGCGCCGACACCATGATCGGCGGCGCGGGTAACGACACCTATATCGTCGATAACGCGGGCGACGTGATCACCGAGAACCTGAACGAGGGCACCGATACCATCGTCGCCTCGACCAGCTTCAACCTCTCGCTACCGGCCTATGCGAATATCGAGAACCTGACGCTGACCGGCACCGGCAATATCAACGGCATCGGCAACGACAACGACAACACCTTTGTCGGCAATTCCGGCGTCAACACCTTCACCGGCGGTCTCGGCAACGACACCTACTATGTCACCTCGAATGACATCATCATCGAGAACGCGAGCGAAGGCACCGATACCGCCTATGTCACGCTGACCTCGGGCTCCTACACGCTGCCGACAAACGTCGAATTCGTGATTTTGACCGGCACCAACGCCGTCAACATCACCGGTAACGCGTTTGATAACAACCTGACCGGCAACGGCGGTAACAACACGCTGGATGGCGGCATCGGCGCGGATACGCTGACCGGCGGCAAGGGCAGCGACACGTATGTCGTCGACAACGTGGGCGATATTGTGACGGAAGCAAGTGGCGAGGGGACGGATACTGTCCGCTCCAGCATCAGCTATACGCTGACGGCCAACGTCGAAAACCTCGTGCTGCTCGCAACCGGCCCCAGCCTCAACATCGATGGCACCGGCAACAACCTCGACAACACCATCACCGGCAACATCGGCAACAACACGCTGGACGGCGGCCTCGGCTCCGACCACCTCAACGGCGGCGCGGGCAATGACACCTATATCGTCAATACCACCGGCGACGTGCTGACCGATGCTTCCGGTATCGATACCGTCATTGCGGGCCTCAGCTATACCCTGAAAGCCGGCTTTGAGAACCTCACCGCATCGGGCACTGGCGACTTTGCCTTGATCGGCAACACGCAAAACAACATCCTCACCGGCAACAGCGGCAACAACGCGATGGATGGCGGCACCGGGAATGATACGTTGAGCGGCAACGACGGCACCGACGTGCTGCTGGGCCACACCGGCAATGACATCCTCTTTGGCGGCAACGGCGACGACTCGCTGGATGGCGGCGTCGGGATTGACACCATGACCGGCGGCATCGGCAACGACAGCTACTTTGTGGACAATTACTACGATGTCATTAACGAGAATGCCGGCGAGGGCACGGATAGCCTGACCGTCACCGTAAACAACTACCATATGGCGCCGACCTCCTCGATCGAGAACATCACGCTTGGCTCGACGGTGACAAGTTTCTTTGCCAGCGACACGGATAACACCATCACCGGCAATGCCCGCAACAACGTCATCCATGCCGGCGACGGAAATGACACCATTCACGGCGGCCTTGGCGCCGACCAGCTGTATGGCGAAGGCGGCGCGGATACCTTCGTGTTTGACGCCGGCACCACCGGCGCGGCCGATACCATCCAGTTCTTCAGCGTCGTCGAACATGACGTGCTGGATTTGTCGGCCCTGCTCACGGCCTATAGCGCGGCGAATGAATCCACCTCGCCCCTCTCGAGCTTCCTGCGCATCCTCGACAGCGGGGCGAATTCGATCGTCCAGATCGATGCGGATGGCGTGGCCAACGGCCAGCACTGGACGACGATTGCGACGCTGACGCACATCAACGGCCTCACCAACGAAATCCAGCTGGTGGCGGACGGCAACCTGATCGTGTAAAGGCTAGAAACTACGCAAGCAATTCACGCGTTTTCGACCCGGCGGCCTCCGCCGGGTCGTTTGCGTTTTCGGCGATGGTTTTGACGAGCGCGGAGCCGACGACGATGCCATCCGCCTTGCCGCGCAACGCCCTCACATGCGCCGCCGTGGAAATGCCGAAGCCGATTGCCACCGGGTTGGCAAGGTCGGCCTTCAGCCGCGCGATTTTTTCATCCAGCTGCTGCGGCAGCGCGGCCATGGCGCCCGTCACCCCTTCGCGCGACACGTAATAGACAAAGCCGGTGGAGGCTTCGTCAATGCGGCGCAGGCGTTCCCTTGATGTCGTCGGGGAGCAGAGGAAGACGGTTTCAAAATTCTTCGTCTTCGCAAGGGCAATGTATTCGCCCGCCTCTTCCGGCGGCAGGTCTACCAGCAGCGCGCCCTGCGCACCAGATTCAAGCGCCGCGTCAATAAACGCCGCATAGCCCATATGGTAGACAGGGTTGAGGTAGGAAAAAAGGCAGACCGGCATTTTAAGCCCGCGCGTGCGGAGGGATTTCACAAGGCCAAGCACCTTTTGCAGCGTGGTGCCCTTGGCAAGCGCGCGTTCCGCCGCCTGCTGCACGGTAATGCCGTCGGCAACGGGGTCGGAGAAGGGCACGCCCAGCTCAAGCGCGGCAGCGCCCGCAGCCTCAAGCGCCAGAATAATATCTTCCGACGCTTTCAAATCCGGGTCGCCCGCCATGACGAAGGGAATGAAGGCAGATTTTTTGGCGGCGCGTGCTGCCATCAATGTTTGACGGAGTGTCATTATTTTTTTCCTTTCGCGGCTTCATAGCCTTGAATGATGCCGATATCCTTGTCGCCACGGCCGGAGAGGTTGATGATCATCACCTGTCCTTTCATGGCCGGCGCAATTTTGCAGACATGGGCGATCGCGTGGGAGCTTTCAAGCGCGGGAATAATCCCCTCCAGCCGCGCCAGCAGGTGGAAGGCCTCAACCGCCTCGTCATCGCTGACGTAAGCGTAGCTCGCGCGTTTGGTGGCCTGCAGAAAGGCATGTTCGGGGCCGACGCCGGTGTAATCAAGTCCGGCGGAAACGCTATGCGTTGGCTGCGCCTGACCCTGCTCGTCCTGCAATATAAAGGTGCGCATGCCCTGGAAGACGCCGGGCGTGCCGCCGGAAAAACGCGCCGCATGCTGCCCCGGTGCAATGGCGGTGCCGCCGGCCTCGACGCCGATAAGCGCGACGTCTTTATCATTGGTAAAGCCGCTGAAAATGCCAATCGCATTGCTGCCGCCGCCGACACAAGCGACGACGCTGTCCGGCAATTTGCCTTCTTCCGCCAGAATTTGCTCCCGCGCTTCCTTGCCAATCACGGCCTGGAAATCGCGCACCATGCGCGGGTAGGGGTGGGGGCCAAGGGCGGAGCCGAGCAGGTAATGGGTGTTGGCAATATTGCCGACCCAGTCGCGCATCGCTTCCGACACCGCATCCTTCAGCGTGCGGGAACCGCTCGTGACCGGCACGACATCCGCGCCCAGCAGGCGCATGCGGAAGACGTTCATTTCCTGCCGCGCCATATCATCCGCGCCCATATAGACGACGCAAGATAAGCCAAAGGCGGCGGCGGCCGTCGCGGTCGCAACGCCATGCTGCCCCGCGCCCGTTTCCGCGATGATGCGCGTCTTGCCCATGCGCCGCGCCAGCAAAATCTGACCGATGGCATTGTTGATTTTATGTGCGCCCGTATGCGCCAGGTCTTCCCGCTTCAAATAAATCTTCGCACTACCAAGGTGTTCGGAAAGGCGTGCGGCAGGCTGCAGCGGCGTTTCGCGGCCGACGAAGTTTTTCAGCAGCGATTCATATTCCGCCCAGAAACCCGCATCGCCCTCAAGCGCGTTATAGGCCTGCTCCAGCTCCAGCAGCGGGGCCATCAGCGTATCGGGCACAAAGCGACCGCCGAATTCGCCGAAATAGCCGCGATCATCGGGGTTCTGGCGGGTGTTGGTTTTCATGGGGCAATTCCTTCAAACAGGGCTTTTAATTTTGCGGGGTCTTTGATACCCGGCGCGGCTTCCACGCCGCTCGAGAGATCAAGCGCATAAGCGCCGGATTTCGCGGCAGCAGAAATATTATCAGGGGTAAGGCCGCCGGCAAGTATGACGGGGATGCCGAAAGTTTCCGCATCGCGCACGAGCGACCAGTCGGCGGTCATGCCGCTGCCGCCGTAATGGCCATCGGCGGCGGCATCGAGCAGGATGAAATCAACGATGCCTTTATAATCTTGAACAAGAGACAGATCATCTTTCGTTTTCGGGCGCAGGGCTTTGATGAGGATGCCCGGAAAAACGGCGCGGGCTTTACGGCATTCCTCCGGCGTCTCGTCACCATGCAGTTGAAGGCCAGCGAGGGGGATGGTTTTCGCAATCTGCAGCGCTTCATCCGTCTGGTTGACGAAAACGCCGAAGCTTTGCGTTTTCAGCTGCGGAATAATCGTCGCGGCATCGGCTGTGCTGATATAGCGTTTCGATTTAGGATAGAAAATAAACCCCAAGGCCCATGCGCCGAGGCTTTGTGCCAGCGCGGCGTCTTCAAGGCGGGTGAGGCCGCAGATTTTGATGCGGGTCATAGCGCGGCCTTCAGGGCGGCGAGCGCCGCGCCGGGGTCGGATTTCCGCATAAAATGCGTGCCCATCAAAAACCCTTCATAGCCAATGGCGCGCATGGACTGCAGGTCGGCGGCGGTCGAGAGGCCACTTTCGCAAATCAGCACGCCGCCGTCCGGCTTTTGATGCGCCAATTCACGGCTGATGTTGAGGTCGGTTTTCAAGGTTTTCAGGTTGCGGTTATTGACGCCGATCATTTTTGCGCCGAGGGCCAAGGCCGCGTCCATTTCATCCGCATCATGTACTTCAACGAGCGGCGTCAGGCCGAGGGCCAAAGCGCCGTCATATAAATCTTTGGTCACGGCGGCGTCGGTCATGGCGACGATGATCAGGATTGCGTCGGCACCATAGGCGCGCGCTTCATGCAATTGATAAGTATCGACCATAAAATCTTTGCGCAACAATAAAGCTTCCGGGTGCGCGGTGCGAATGCCGGCGAGGTAATCGAGCTCACCTTTGAAATAGAGGGGTTCGGTCAAGACCGAGAGCATCGTTGCGCCGGCGGCGAGGTAGCCGGCGGCGACTTGCAGCGGCTGGCGGTCCTCGACGATGGTGCCTTCCGAGGGGCTGGCGAATTTGACTTCGGCGATGATGTTGTAGCCGGGCTGCTGGAAGGCGGGCACAACAGGGCGCGGTTTGCGGGCGTAGAGCGGCATGGCTTCAAGCGCGGAGAGGGGCGCGGCGGCCTTCGCTTTTGCCACGCGCTCCGCCGTCAGTCCGGCGATTTTTTGCAAAAATCCGCTCATGCGACCTGCTTCATGGATTTGAGTTTCTGCAAGGCAAGGCCAGATTTAATGGTTTCGGCGGCAAGCCAGGCGCCTTCCTTCAAATTCGCGCTGCGGCCCGCCACCACAAAACCTGCGGCGGCGTTGATGCAGAGGCAATCAAAACCCGCACCGGAAGTGCCGGAGAAAATGGCGTGGATGATGGCGGCATTCTGGTCCGATGAGCCGCCCGCCAGTTTTTCGAGCGGCGCGGGTTTCAGCCCTGCGTCTTCCACCGTGATGCGCTGCGCGGTTACCTTGCCGTCCTTTACCACATAGGCATCCGTCGGCGCGGCGAGGCTGATTTCATCGAGGCCGTCTTCGCTATGCACGACCATGGCATCGGTGCGGCCAAGCGCGAGGGCGGCTTCCGCCATGGCCGGCAGGAAACGCGCAGAATACACGCCCATCAACTGTTTCGAGGTGCGGGCGGGGTTGCACAAGGGGCCCAGCAAATTCAGAAAACTCGGCCGCCCAAGGCTGCGGCGGATGGGGGCGAGCGTGGCAAGCGCCGGATGAAAGGCGGGTGCGGAAACGAAGCAGAGGTTATGCGCCTTGTGCTGCGCGATTGCTTCGTCTGCCGTCGTGCAGAGCGGCACCTTCAGACTTGCCAGCACATCGCTGCTGCCGGAGAGGGAGGAGACGCCGCGGTTGCCGTGCTTGACGACCGAAACGCCCGCAGCCGCCATGACAAAGGCGACGGCGGTCGAGATGTTGAAGGTCTTGACCGCATTTTTGCTGCTATCCCCGCCCGTGCCGCAAACATCGATACCTTCGATATGCAGCGGCAGCGCTTTTGACAGCATATAACCGGCGGTCGACGCCAGCATATCGCCGGTGATGTCTTCATCACGCACGGAGAGCAGCAGCGCGGTTTTGGCGCTGGCGTCAAGCGTATCGCCACAGAGGTCGGCCATGAAAGCCGTCCAATTATCGGCGGCGGGAAGGGGCGCTAAACTGCTCATGCCTTGCCTGCCAGATGCTGCATGACGTTCTCAATCATGCGGTGGCCGGCGTAACCTTCCATCGACAACACGGATTCCGGATGGAACTGCACCGCCCAGATCGGCAGCGTTTTATGTGCCAGCGCCATGATCACGCCGTTGTCATTGGTGGCAAGAATATCCAGCTTCGCGGGCAGCGTTGCGGCGAGGCCATGAATGGAATGGTAAGCGCCAACGGTGCAGGGGTTCGCAACGCCTTCGAACAATTTATGGTCTGTGTGTTTGATGTTCCATGTCTTGCCATGGTGCGGCGTCTGCAGATAGCCGAGCGCGCCGCCGAAGGATTCAAACATGCCCTGCAGACCTAAACAAACTCCGAACTGCGGCACGCCCGCCGCGGCGAAGGCCTGAAATGCCGCAGGCACGCCGAACTGTTCCGGCATGCCGGGGCCCGGCGAATGCACGATAAGATTTGGTTTGAGTGCCAGAATATCCGCCACAGGCGTGCCGTGGCGATAGGTCACCGCCGTCGCGCCCGTCTGGCGGATGTAATCGGCAAGCGTATGCACGAAGGAATCTTCGTTATCAATCAGCACCACGGTTTTGCCCGCGCCGGTTTTGTTGGCGGGGCGCTCCGCCGGCAGGGAAACATCCCCCGCCAGAATGCGCTTGAAGGATGTTGCCTTGGTATGTGTCTCCGCCGCTTCTTCGGCGGGCACCGAGTCATACACAATGCTCGCCCCTGCCTGATAGGTGGCGATGCCGTCTTTCAAATGCAGCGTGCGGATGGTGATGCCGGTGTTCACATCGCCGTTGAAATGCAGCGCGCCCACGGCCGCGCCGTAGAAGTTGCGGGTTTCGGGCTCGAAATTCTCGATCAGCTTGGCGGCTTCCGTTTTCGGCGCGCCGGTCAGCGTCACCGCCCACATGTGGGAGAGGAAGGCATCAATGCCATCAAATCCGGGGCGCAATTTTCCCTCCACATGGTCGACGGTATGGAAGAGGCCAACATAGCTTTCAATCTGCCGCCGGCCGAGCAGACGGACGGAGCCGGGCTCGCATATCCGCGCCTTGTCGTTGCGGTCGACGTCCGTGCACATCGTCAGTTCCGCTTCGTCTTTTTTAGAATTGAGCAGGTCGCGCAAAATAATCGCGTCTTCAATCACGGCGGCCTGACCCGGCGCTTTGCTGCGCCGCGCGGTGCCGGAAATGGGGCAGGATTCAACACGGGCGCCTTCAACCCGCACAAACATTTCCGGCGATGCCCCCACCAGCTGCTCATCCCCCATCTGCATGAGGAATTCATACGGCGAGGGATTGATGCGGCGGATGTTGCGGAACAATGTCGAGGGCGGGGAGGACACGGGCGCGCGGAATTTACGGCTCAAGACCACCTCGAACACATCGCCCTTGCGGATATGTTCGCCGGCTTTTGTCACCATGGCGGCGTAATCCTCATCGCTCATGTTGCTGGAAATCTCGGGCGCTTTGGTGGCGGGTGCGGCGGTTTTGCCGTCAACCGCTGCGGGGCGCGCGGTGCCGCGCGTGTCTTCGCCAGAGCCGCTGAATTCATAGTCGCGGCGGAAAACGGTTTCTTTCCGGCGGTCGAGCAGATAGATGCTGTCCGGCAGGTAGAGGTGGAACAGCGAATGCGCGGGGCCGCGGTCGTGCTTCAGCGTGATGGGGTTGAAGCAGAACAGCAGGTCATATTTAAATGCGCCGTAGAAACCGGCAAAACTGTCAAACCTCTCGGCATATTTCATGATATGCCGCAGCGGCGAGAGGGGAGAGGGCTGGCGGGAGCGTTCCTCCTCCGAAAAGGCGCGCGTCGCGGGCGTGATATTGCAGCAGATAAAACCGCCGTGCTGGTCAACGGTGAAGGCGTCATCCGCATGCTTCGCAAACAGCCCCGCCAGCATGGCGATGATTTTTTCGCCGCGCGCGTTTAGGGCGCGGAAGGTGGTTTTATCCGCATAACCGATAATCTCCACCGGCGGCGCCTCGAACCCGATGTCCCAGCGCGAATAGCGCCCGGGGTAATCGGTGTCGGAGGCCATATACATACCCTTCGTGCCATCAAGCCGGCCGACGATAAAGTCGATGCCATCGGCATAGTTGAGCGGAGTATCGGAAAACGTAATCTTCATAACCGGCCTATAGGGCAATTTTATTGAGAAGCGGGCTGCGCTTCAGGGAATAACAATAGCATGGGGGGAATAGCGGGAAAGGGCGGCGTTTAACGCCACCAGAGACCTGAGCCGGAAATGTTCAAAATCATCAACCGCATGTATCCATAAGACCATTTTTGGGCGGTAGAGTCAAATATTTGATGTTTTCAATGCGGATTGCCCAAGAATTGGGTTTGCCGTTCAACCTGTAAGTCCGCAAAACTGCCTACTCAAAATCGAATGAAGCAGCGCTTTAAAATAATATATTTCCCTTACACGCGACGTAGTGCGGCTCCGCGACTTTAATTATTTTGCCAGCGTTGTCGGAATGCCACACGATAAATAGCTGCAAATCGTGCCCCATTCCCTCCGTCAAATGAAAGTTGCAGCTAGTGGGAAAGACCAGTTTTTTTTCGTCATTCGGATGCGCGGGCGATATGTACCTATATCCTAGCCCCTTAAACTCCCCTATCAGAAGACCTTCGTCTGTGCCTGCGGGAAACCGATCTTTTAGGTAATCTGAAATCATCTGCCCATTCGGGGCATAGAAGGGTGCCAGTCGCGCGGTTCGGTCTCCGTAAACACAAGCCGAAAGGATCATGAGTGCCGATATTACCACGCATCGGAAGAATAGTTTTTTTACGGATGAGTGTTTCATGTTCGGAATTACGCTATTAGAAGCACGGCTCCATTTGGGGTATGCCATTACTGGATAAGGTTTCCTCTAGATGTTGTTCGAATTCCGCGGCGGGTACAGCAGCGATTCTATTAATAATTCCTCGCGCGGCCGAAGTATCAAGGCAGCCAAATGGGGATCTGGCGTGAGCCGCCTTGTCTTTTAAAATATTCACATCTATAGGCGGCACGCTATTTTTCGCGATGTGCAGGGCTAGTTTTTGAATTGCAATATCCAGCCTGCTGTTAAATTGCTCGAGATTTGGTGGCAGTCCTAGGAAGTACAACTTAGCCAGTAACCTCTGCGCTTTTGCGTTTCCTGTATCAGCCGACTTCTCGAGATATACTGCAGCAGTTTTTTCGTCTTTCTCTGCTTCCAGCGTATAACCTTTGTTCAAGTCCTCTACACCGTCTCCTTGAAGAGTTGGTTGCCAACGACCGGCGTCTTTTTGTATTTCCGTTCGTTCCTTCCTTGTCAAAAGCTTCCCAATTTCATGCTGCCATTCATCTTCCGGCGCAGAGGGGTTGGGCGAACGGGTGGCTACTACTGCCCAGAAATAAGCTTTTTTCAAATCTTGCGTCACGATATTCGGCAAGGAAGGACAGTTATTAAGAATTTGATGAATGTTGATATATAAATTCCATACGCACAAAACTCCGGCGTTTTGTTTCTTTTTAGCATCCTTCAACCCGTTTCGACGTGTCGCATAAATTTTTTCAGCTTTTGTAATATCGTCGGCAGACATTAGGGCTGCGACGCGGTCCAAAGGCTCAAAATTGCCTTGATCCATAGAATACCAAGCATAAGCCTGAACTAAATCTTTCGGTACTTCGTCGCCCAATTCGTAGTGTTTGGCTAAGTTGTTGCTGGCACCTGTATCGCCGGATAATGCGCGTGTTTCGCACCAATCTAAATTCTGCTTCTTAACCCCGTTCATCGCGAAACATAAGTCTGATTGCGCGCTGGCGTTACCTTGCCGAGCTTTTTCTTCAATTTGCGCAATATCTGTCTCGGCTTTCGGGAGTGTGGGGAGGGCAACGGTTAACGTGATGGCGAAAAGCGTTGTCCATATTAATTTTTTCATGCGCGCTCCAATATAGCCTTGCTAATAAAAATAACTCAAACTCCTGCGGCTAAACAAGCGGCCAGTCCCCGACCAAAATATTCGGGGATTAACTATTAATTCGAGCAGTATTTTTCAACCCGCGTTTTGCTGGGGCTGCGGCAGGGTTTCCGGCAGGAAGCCGCCGGCCTGCAGCTGCCAGAGCCTTGCGAAGGTGCCGTGGCTTGCCATCAGCTGCTTGAAGCTGCCGTCCTCGATGACTTTGCCGTGTTCCATGACGATGATGCGGTCCATGCTGGCAAGGGTCGAAAGGCGGTGGGCGATGACGAGGGTGGTGCGGCCCTTCATGGCCGTCGTCATGGCGGACTGGATGGAGCGTTCGGTTTCGGAATCGAGCGCGGAGGTGGCTTCATCCAGCACCAGCACGGGCGCGTCCTTGATGATGGCGCGCGCAATCGCGATGCGCTGGCGCTGGCCGCCGGAGAGTTTTACGCCGCGCTCCCCCACAATCGTGTCATAGCTTTTGGGCATTTTGGCGATAAAGCCGTCGGCCTCGGCGGCTTCGGCGGCGCGCTCGACTTCTTCGGTCGTGGCATTATTGCGGCCGTAGCGGATGTTTTCGCCTAAGGAACGGTGGAACAGCACGGGCTCCTGCGGGATGACGGAGATGGAGGCGTGGAGGCTGTCTTGCGTCACCTCGGCAATGTTCTGGCCGTCAATATAAATGCCGCCGCCGTTCACGTCATAGGCGCGGAGGAGCAATTGGCACAGCGTGGTTTTGCCAGCGCCGGAGACGCCGACAAGGCCCACCTTCTGCCCGGCGGGAATGCTGATGTTGAGTTTGGAGAACAGCGGCGTATTGCCGCCGTAGTTGAAATCGACATCGCGGAATTCGACGGTGCCTTTGGTGACGTCGAGGTCCGGCGCGTTTTCCGCATCCATGATGCTGAGCGGGGTCGAGATTTTGTGCAGGGCTTCATGGAGGATGCCGATGTCATCGAATTTTGACGACAGCAGGTTGACCGTGCCGGCCAGTGCGCCAAAAAGGTTCATGGCAAGGCCGACCGTCATCGCCAACTGCCCCGCATTGACCATGCCGTGCTGCCAGCCGTAGACGACGAGGGCCATGAAGCCGCAGAAAAAGAAGGTCATGGCGGTATCGAAGGCGCCCCAGAAAATGCTCACGTAAGTCATGCGGTCGACGAAGGATTTCGTCATTTCATCCTGCGCGAATTCCAATCTTTCCTGCTCTTCACGCCAGCCGACGTTCTGCTGCACGATGGAGAGGTTGGTGGTGGAATCGACGATATATCCCGTCAAAAGCGATGATTTTTCGGCTTGTGTCGACGACAGCTTCGTCCACTTCGGCGCGGTCATCACCGCGCAGGCGGCGCCGACGATGATAAAGGCGGGGATGAAGAGGGCGAAAACCGGCGTGATCTGGTAGAGCAGAATCCCTGCCGTGAAAAAGCGCACGAAGAGGGGGATGATGTTGTACTGCACCTTGTCGCGCAAAGACGAGATTACATCGCCGCCGCGGCGCACGTGGTTGGCGAGGACGCCCGCGAAATTCGCATGCAGGAAGGACTGGCTCTGCTGGATGAGGCGCGCGAAGAGGAGGGAGCGCGTGGTGTTGAGCAATTCCGGCACGTAGCGGCGTTCCAGAAACTCGCGGAAACGGTAGCCGGCGTTACGCAAGGTCCAAAGACCCGCGAGGATCAGGAGTTCATGGATGACGCCGGGCCAGACGGTCTCGGGCGTTGCCGCGGTGATCACGCCGACGATGCGGCCGAGCACCCAGGTGATGAGGGTATCGGCGGCGGTCGAGGAAATCTCGAGCAGCAGCGAGGCGAGGGCCAGCCACTTCATGCGGGAGGAGCAATGGTCGAAGACGTATTTAATGAAGGGCAGCGGCTTATCGGGCGTGCGGGGGATGCGCTTGCCCTTGGGGATCGACAGCGGGCGGGATGGCAATGGGGAGAAATTCACTTCGGAAACCATAGCCAAGCCTTTGAAATACAACAGAAAAAACCTCTCCTGCGAATCATTCGCACTTGCCGGAGAGGATATCCGTTTGTCAGGCTATCAGCTAATTAAAAATCCGCAACGATGTTGGCGTTACCCGCAACGCCTGCTGCGTTAATTCTGCAGCGCGGATTGGTAGCTGCGGGTTTCAGGCTTTTTTGCGTCGTCATTCTCCTCGGCCCACCACAGCAGGAGAGCCTTTTTGAGGTTGGTAAGTTCCTGATAACGCTTTGTAAACTGGGGGTTCTTTTCGATGGCTTTCCAGACCTCTTTTTCCTCCTCCCAAGACAATTGGGAGTCGACGAGGGCTTGAATGTCGAGATCGTCTATCGGCTTTTGTTCCATCGCATCACCTGAATATTTTTATCGCTCGCTGGCAAATAAAGGTGCCGTTCCCCCTTGCCGCGTATATGTCCCAACCTTTTGCGGAATATTTCGTTCCTGATCAAATGGACATGAACCAAATGCCTGCTTCCACCGTTGGACTGAACAGAGGGGAACAGCTTCCTACACCGGCTCTCCCCGTCAATAAACCAATAAGGAGAAACATCATGTTACGCTGGGCATTGTCATTTTTGGTCTTGGCATTGATCGCGGGTTTCCTTGGTTTTGGCGGCGTTGCTGTCATCTCCATCGAGATCGCCCGCATTCTTTTTGTCGCCTTCATCATCCTGTTCGTCATTGCTTTCGCAATGCACGCGCTGCAGGGCAAGGCGCCGCCGGTTTAACAACCGCGGTTTGCATAAGAGCTTTCAGTGGCGCAATAACGTCATTGATGGAAAAAGGCTGCCTTTCGGGGCAGCCTTTTTTTATTCTTTTTCGCGCTGCGGGGGTTAAAAAAAGGGGCTTTTTGTTAAGCGTTCAATGGTAAAATTATCCTCATGAATATGCCCGCCGCCCAAAAATTCCCGCTCCTTTTCCGCCGGTACCAGCACTGGCTGCTGTCGCTGGCGCTGCTGGTTATTTGCTGCGGCACGATGATCTTCGTCATCTCCTCCGGCGCAAAGATGGTGGATACCTATAACTTTGCCATCGACCAGAGCACCAACATCATCAGCCGCAACCAGGAACTGGCCCTGCGCGCCGAGCGCATGGTGGCAGATATGCGCGGCTATCTGCTGACGGCGAATGACACCGCCTTCGATCATTACAAAAACGACAAGGCCGAAAGCTCCGACCTTATGGCCGACATGATCCAGATGACGCAAGGCCTGCCGGCGCAGAGCCTCCGCATCAAGGAATTGCAGCACTATTACCTCGCGCTCAGTGAAAAGCTCGACGACGTCGCAACCCTACGCCAGCGCATCCCCGCGAGCCGCCCGGTGCCGAAGGCGATGCTGCCCTATGCCGCGGTCGAAGGCGCGCGGGAGAATATGGCGCGCATCAGCAAGGATATATTGCTTCAGGAAAAACAAAGCCTTGATGCCAGCCAGAAGGCGCTGCAGGAAGGCCGCCGCTATGCGCGGTACCGCAATATCCTGTGCTGCTTCCTCACCGCCGTCATTTTCATGCTGTTGAACGTCTACTATGCCCGCCAGCGCATGAAGCAGGAACGGCAGGATGAAGGGCTTGGCGACGCGGAAAACGTCTTCCGCCTTGCGCTGGAAGGCGCCAATGACGGCTTCTTCGAATGGAATTTCATCACCAATACCGCTTTCTATTCCCGCCAGTTCTGCGCCATGCTCGGCTATGATTTGGGCCAGCTGCCGCCGCTGCAGGACGCGATGCGCGACCTCATTCACCCTGATGATAAAGCCCGCGTCCTCGACCATATCGAGAAATACCTCAACGGCGAAGTTGCGGAATATCTCGCCGTCTACCGTCTGCGCCACAAAAGCGGGCGCTGGATCTGGGTGAATGCGCGCGGCAAGGCGCTCTATGGGGCCGACGGCAAGGCCATCCGCCTCGTCGGCGCGCATACCGACATCACCCACATCAAGGCCTATGAAGAAAAACTGGAAAAATCGAAAGCCTTCGCGGAAAAGGCCAACCGCGCGAAAACCGAATTCCTGGCGCATATGAGCCATGAAATCCGCACGCCGCTCACCGCCATCAGCGGCATCGCCGAAATTTTTGACGGCACGCAGGACCAGCTGAACGACAAGCAGAAACAATTGGTGAAGGCGCTGTCATCCTCCACCGCATCGCTCAAAGACCTCGTCAACGATATCCTCGATTTCTCCAAAATCGAAAGCGGTGAACTCGAACTTGAAGACAAGCCCTTCCGCCTGCAGGACCTCTTCGACCAGGTGGTGGCGATTTTCGAGCATAAGGCGCAGGAAAAGGGTATCCGCTTCGCGTTTGACTACGGCGGGCTGGACCGGCAGGTTTTCCATGGCGACCGCATCCGTCTGCGGCAGGTCCTGATCAACCTCATCGGCAATGCCATCAAGTTCACGACCAAGGGCGGCGTCAATGTGATGGCGCATAAGGAAGTGGATATCGCCGGCGGCGAAACCCTCCGCATCGAGGTGCAGGACACCGGCATCGGCATCGATCCCGCGCATTTCGCCATGATTTTCGAGCGCTTCAAGCAGGCGGATAATTCCGTCTCCCGCAAATACGGCGGCACGGGGCTGGGGCTTCCCATTTCACTCCGCCTCGCGCGCCTCATGGGCGGGGATATCAACGTGCAGTCGTCCCTCGGGCATGGCTCCACCTTCACGCTCGGCGTGCCCATCCGCACCCGCACGGCGGAAAGCGCGGCGCTGCCGGTGGAAGACGCGGGGCTTGTCGCTCCTGCGGCCGACATCGCGCAAAAACGCGTGCTGCTGGTCGAGGATTACGAGGGCAATATCGTCATCCTCAGCTATCTGCTTGACAGCCTGCAGTGCAACTACGACGTCGCCAAAACCGGCCTCGAGGCGCTCAACTGCTGGAAGGACCACAAATACAACCTCATCCTCATGGATGTGCAGATGCCCGAAATGGACGGCTTTACGGCCACGGCGCAGATCCGCCGCATGGAAAAGGAAAAGAACCTCCCCCGCACCCCCATCATCGGCATGACTGCACATGCTCTGGTGGGTGATAAAGAGAAGTGCATTGAATCCGGCATGGACAGCTACCTCGCCAAACCCATCATCGAGGCCGACCTGCGGGCGAAGATATTCGAGTTTTTGAATAAGAAGCCTGCGTAAGCCGTGCTCTCCTTTGTCATCCCCGCGAAAGCGGGGATCTAGGGCCGCATCAATCGGCCTTGACTTATTGCCTTAGATTCCAGGCTTTGCGGGAATAACGGCCCTCAAATAAATAAACGGAAAATAGATAATGATAGATTCTGGTGGCACTGCAAATAAGTCACATAACTCTGATAACGGCTGTCGCAACTGCGGACAGCCATTTATTGGCAGCAAATTCGCCTTTATTAGCGCCGGTGCGATGTTATTGGATGAGAAGGATAACGGCTCCCCACATAAGCGGATGGAAGGTTATTTGGATTTTGGCTTTCATAGCGGGTCAAAAACTGAGAAGGATGCCATCTTGCATGTCGGGGATACTCAAAGCCTTGGCCAAATTGAAATCAATTTTTGCTCGACCACTTGCTTACGTAGCTTTCTAAACAGCTGTGTGGATAAATTGGAAGCCGCCCTTTAAACCCACATTAAACGAGCTTAATTTTGCTTTGCCCTAGATTCCCGCTTTCGCGGGAAGACAGTTAAGTTGATAACCCAAAAAAGATGCAAGGCCCCGGGCGGTTATGCCGCGGGGCCTTGCACATTTGGGGTGGTCGCTGGGAGCGGGCTCTCCTGTCAGGGGGGAGAGGCCGCAAGAACCGCCCCAAAGCGGGACGACTTAAGGATCAAAGCAGCCTGTTGTCAGTTCACGTGGCTGCCGCTGAAATCCTGCGTCGCGCCATCAGTAATGTGGGCGGGAATGCCCTGATTGAAGCCTTCGAGCAGCATTGGTTCGCGGTTTTCCAGCAGGTCCTGCAGCTGTTTGCGGGCGCGCGAGAGGCGCGAGCGGACAGTGCCGACCGGAATTTGCAGCATTTCCGAGACTTCTTCGTAGCGAAGGCCGCGGATGCAGACGAGGCCGAGCATTTCGCGGTGCTCTTTCGACAGTTCTTTCATCACTTCCTTCACGCGGGCGAGGTCGGTGATGGCTTCCTGTTGTGGCGCGACCGAAGCAGCGTCGATATAGGGAACCGGATCATACTGGGTTTCGAATTTTTTCTTGCGGCGGTACTGCGACGCAAAGATGTTGAACATGATCTTCGAGGTCCAGGAGAACAGGTTGGTGCCGTTCTCGAAATAGTCCGCTTTTTCGAGGGCGCGGAGGAGGGTGGCCTGCACCAGGTCCTCGGCATCGCTGGAGTTGCGCGTCAGGCGCAGGGCGAAGCGCTGGAGGTTCGACATTTCGCCGACGAGTGCTTTTTGATCGAACATGGTGATCTCCCGTAAATTCTGTTGCAGTTGTGCTCTAGTTTCAGAATAGCGGGGGGTTGTAAGCTCCAAACGCCAGTCGCGTTAACCTTTGGAAAAAATTTGTATCTTTTTTGTAGCCCCAGCCTTATATGTAACGGAAGTACCTCTAATTCCAGCATTTTTTTTACATAATCGGACGATGGGCTTTGCATAAGGCAACAGTACTGACCGTTGATGATGATGAAAACCTCCAGATGGTAATGCGCCAGTATCTGGAGATGCAGGGCTATGTCGTGCTTTCAGCCCTTAACGGCAAGGAAATGCAGGAGAAACTTGATTCGGGCCACCCCGACATCATCCTTCTCGACCTCGTCCTGCCGGATAACGATGGCCTGACCCTTCTCACCGCAATTCGCAGCAAATCCAAGGCCCCTGTCATCGTCGTCAGCGGCAAGACGGAGCCGACGGACCGAATCGTCGGCCTCGAAATGGGCGCGGATGACTACCTCACCAAGCCCTTCGAGATGCGGGAGCTGTCGGCCCGTATCAAGGCCGTTCTGCGCCGCACCACGGCCGAGCCGCCTTCCAAGGACAAATCGGAAACCGGCGGCGGCCTTGCCAAGGCCAAGCGTATCACTTTTTCCGGTTGGGTGCTCGACCGCCTGCAGTACCAGCTGTTCGACCAGAACAACGCGCCGGCAGATCTCACCTCCGGCGAGTTTAAGCTGCTGGAGGCACTGGTCGTCTCCCCCAACCGCGTGCTCTCCCGCGAGCAGTTGTTCGAGCTGACGCGCCAGGGCGACTTTGATGTCTATGACCGCGTCATCGACATCCAGATCGCGCGCATCCGCAAGAAACTCGGCGATGACCCGAAGAACCCCGCGCTGCTCAAAACCGTGCGCGGCGTCGGCTATATGTTCTCCGGCGAAGCGAAAGTCGCGGATTAATCCAACGCCTCCCAAACGGCATCAGGGCCGCCAAGGGTTTTAACCCTTAAAGACGGCCCTGACACTGACGTTGTCGGATTGTTTTAGTGCAGCTTGTTGCCTGCCATGTATCCCGCAAGGCTCGCGAGGATCACGGAAGTGCGCGGATGATCGGCAATCGGCTCTTCAAGGCCCTTAGTCGCGGCTTCAATCGCCTCGATCAGGGAATTCCTCGAGTTGTCGTGCATGATGCGCGCCTTCGCTTTGCGAAGATCATCCAGGTGGCAGGCTGTCGTCGCGGCAAAGGCGGCCAGCAACAGGCTGAGCGCGCCGGTGCCGAGCGCCGCGATGAGCGGCGAATAGTCTGCAAGGATGATTTCGTGGAAGGCAATCAGCATGTAAACGATACCCGTGCAGCCGAGGAAGACGGCAAGCGCGGTGAGCGCCATACCGGACTTCGACGGCAACATGGGGGTGGACGGCCGGTTGAAGCCGTTCATCAAAAGCTGCATGATCACAGGTTCGATGAGGGCCAGCATTATTAACGTCCCGAACGCAGGAGGAAGTTGGTCAGAAGGCCAGCCGCAAAAGCGATCAGGATCGCCTGGCGGGGGTTGGCTTTAACCTGTTCCGAAATCTGCTCGAGCGTCAGGTCGCTTTTGGCGACGAGGTCGTCAACGCGCTTCGTCGCGGCTTCTTTCAGCTCGCCGACTTTCGCCTGACCGTCTTTTTTGACGTGGCTGGTGAGGGCGGCAATGTTGTCTTTCAGCGACGAGATGTCGGCGCGGATGTCGGCGATCTCCGAATATTCGGATTCGACGGCATTCACGGCGCCGGCTGCATAGTTTTTCGCGTCTTTGGCGTATTCTTTGCCGGAGTTAACGGCATTATCAATCTTTTGCATGGTTTTAGATCTCCTGAATTGAAACGGTTATCCTGCAGCTAACGCTGCAGCGCCGCAAATAGTTCAATTGCGCTTATAGGCCTATATTTTGAGTATCGCAAAGAAGAAAGGCGCCTGCCTTGAGGGAAAGCAAGCGCCTTGTCTTTCTTTGGAGGGTATTGGCGGCGGTTAAACGCGCGTTTTTTCCCATTCTTTCAGCTGGGCTTCCGCTTCGTCTTTCTGGATGCCGTAGGCCTTCTGGATGGAACCCGCGAGTTTCGTGCGGTCGCCGTTAATCATGGCGAGGTCGTCATTGGTCAGCTTGCCCCATTTCTTCTGGACCGCGCCTTTGATCTCTTTCCATTCGCCTTTAATGATGTCGTTGTTCATGGTTATTCTCCTTCAAGGGTTGCAGTTACTTGGTGGTCTTTTCAAAGTTCTTGAATTCGGCCGCCTGTGACTGGTTCAGTTTCAGGTCGACGTTGTCTTTGTCGCGGACGAGTCGGGTGGCATCGAAGTTCAGCGCCACTTTGTCGCCGCCCATGCCGAGAACCTGGTCATAGGCCGCGATCACGAGTTTCGCGCGGCCATCGCGCATCGACAGGTTGTCGATGGCGGCGAGTTTCTTGCCGTTTTCATCCACAAGGTTGCCGTCGAGGATTTTTTTGGCGCTGTAGCCGTTGTCGGGGATCAGGCGCACGTTTTCCTTGGTGGTCGGCTCGTAGGAGAATTCGGCGACTTTATCGATGGTTTTCTCCGTGATCGGCATCACGACATCGCCTTCTTTGGTGCGATCGATGATGGCGTCATAGTCGAAGGCCGCAAGCTTGCCGCCGAGACCCATAAAATCGCCGTCTTTCACGACGACGAGTTTCGCCGCGCCGTCTTTGTCGAGGATGATGTCTTCGACAACCGCGACTTTATCGTTCTGCTGGTTATAGACCGGCTTGCCGATAATGCCTTCGGCGGTCATGCGTTTGTCGAGAGTGATCGGCGCGTTTTTGGTTTTGGCATCATCGCTGACCATCATGGCCTTCAGCTTATCGCCGGCGGCATCCATTTTGGCATCGGCCTTGTCGGCGGTGCGGGCGACGGCGGCTTTGGTTTTCTGCCAGTCTTCCTTCATGTCCTGCTTCAGCGAGGTGTCATGGGAGGAGGTGACGACGCTGCCGTCTTTATCATAGGTCGTCGTGGTGGCGGCAAAAGCCGGCGCCGCGCCCAACAGGGCGACCAGCGACACGGCAGTAATGAAATTGGCCTTGGACATAGATGTATCTCCTTGGATGAGTGATCAAAAATCTGGTGAGTTCAGCACCGCATACGGCTGCGCAGCTGTTCAGGTTCCGAGGGGTTGAAATAAAGTTGCGCCATTTTCCAATGCACGGCTTAAGGGTGGAACCAATAGGAGGACCAGCCGTTAGCGACCCTGACTAAACACTTCGAAAGGAAAAGAAAATTATGTTCAACAAAGCAAAGATTCTGGCGTCTGCCGCAGCGATTACGCTGCTGATTGGCGCTGGCTCGGCACTTGCTGCGACCACTGTCGTAAAAGAGTCCACCACCGTCGACCCCGCTGGCAATGCGGTGACGACGCGTGATACGACGACGACCTCCACCACCGCTGTCACCACCAATGTCGTCACCGAAGCCGGCGCTGTGCCGGTCGGCACCCGCACGATCCACTTTGAAGATTTCGACACCAACGGCGACCATATCCTGTCGACGCGCGAAATCGGCGACGTGCTGTTCAAGCTCTATGACACCGACGGCAACCAGGTGATCGACAATAACGAATTCGAACGCCCGGCTGTCCTCACCATCGCGCCGGTCGCGAAAACCACCGTCGTCAGCTACGACTTTGACAATGACGGCATGGCCGACAAGCAGGTCGTGACTCAGGAACAGTTCATGGAACGCACCCAGCTCAGCCGCTTTGACAAGAACGGCAACGGCCTGTCCCCCCGCGAATTCACGGGCAAAGCCTTCAACCAGGTCGACGTCGACAAGAGCAAGGCGATCGAGATGAAGGAATGGCAGGGCGTTTATATTTCCAGCATCGACGCGAAAAACCGCGCTGAAGCGGAAGTGAACAAGTAACTTAAAGGGAATAACAGAGGGTCTCTCCACACCAATGCGCGTTATGCGCGCCGCCCTCTGCTATAGGCTGCCCGGCTCTGCCCTGACCGGGCAGCCATCTTTTTAAGCTACTGATTTATCTACCCAAACGGAACGAGACTCACCCTCCGCCCGTTCGCCCTATAACCGTTTAATTCTTTTTAGGAGAACCACCATGACCAAGTTTGTTTCCCTCGCTTCCAAAGGCGCCCTCTGCGGCGTGATGATGCTGGCGCTCGGCGCCTGCAGCGGCATGAACAACACCCAGCAGCGCGTCGTGTCCGGCGCGGGCATTGGCGCTCTCGGCGGCGCGGCTGTGACAGGCCTGACCGGCGGTTGCGTTGCCTGCGGCGCGGCGATCGGCGCGGGCGCCGGCGCAGTCGGTGGCTACATCGTCGACCAGAACGCTAAACATCACGACTAACCCCAAGGAAATATCATTATGCAATCCAAAACCTTTAAGGCCGCCAGCGCCATGCTGGCCGCAGCTCTTCTCTCCGGCTGCGTCATGAACCATCACGCCCCCATGGCGGGTGCAAACAGCGCGCATTTCGTGCATGAAGCCGCCGTCGGCGGCAACTTCGAAATCATGTCGAGCCGCCTTGCCCTCCGCAAGTCGCACGACAGCGAAGTGCGCTCTTTCGCCAAAATGATGATCAAAGACCACACTGCCGCTTCGGCCGACCTCCGCAATGCGGTGGCCCAGTCGAACGTCAGCCAAGACGAGATCGTCAAGACGCTTGACGGCGAACATCAGGACAAGCTGAACGAGCTGAAACGCCTGAACGGCCATGATTTCGATATCGCGTATATCGAAGATCAACGCGCCGCGCATAGCGATGCTGTCCGCCTGTTCCGCAACTACCGCGCAAATGGCCGCTCGGAATCGCTGCATTACTTTGCAGCCTCTACGCTGCCGACGCTGGAAGCGCATGAACGGAAGGCCTACAGCCTCGTTCCGTAAGCCAGTCTACCGAACAAAAAAAGCCCCGGGGTTTATTCCCGGGGCTTTTTTCATGCGCCTGTTTTACTTTTTCCGCGTGGATTTTTTGGAAGTTTTCTTGCGCGACTGGCCTGATTCTGACAGGGCGATGGCAATGGCCTGCTTGCGAGACTTTACCTTGCCGCCCTTACCGCCTTTACCGGATTTCAGGCTGCCGGCTTTGTATTCATCCATGACTTTTGTAACTTTGCGCTTTTTGCCGGCCTTTGTAGCGGGTTTTTTGGTAGGTGCCATATTCGTTCTCCTTTGTGACAAGACTGGTGTCGTTATGCCCCCCAACGCCCGCCCAAGCCCTTGAGTTTCCTGCCAAGGAACGGCCTCTAGGCTCCGGCGGTTGGCAGGTGAAAGCATAAAAACGCCAACAGGAGCGCAAAACCATGGACGAGAATAACCCCAACAGCCAGCCGATCATCGTGAACGTGAATGGTGAAGCAAAGGCCAACCCGGCCTACGTGAATTTTCTCGCCCGCGAGATTGATGCGCTGGACAACAGTGTGATGGAGTTGCGTGCCCTGCTGGCCAAAAACGCCAAGCTGCTGGAGCACGAAGGCCTCCGCCGTGAAACCGATATGCTGATGGGCTGGATGGTGCAAAGCGCTGATGGTTTGCGCACGACGCGCCACCTGTTTGAAAACGGCCCCAAATGGCTGAATGACATTCACGCCCGCGTCGGCCTTGCGAAGGAAGAGCTGTCGCGCCTCGAAGACGAAGGCGGCAACCTTGGCCCCAAATCGACGGACGAGGTGAAAAACCTGAAAGAAGTCTTCGCGGGCGTCCAGAAGATCCTCGGCAATATGGGCAACGTTTTTGCGATGCCGGATGATGTTACGCACCCCGTCAACGGCCAGACCGAAAAAGATATGCAGCTGCTCTGCTAGCCGGAACAAAGTTTCCGGCAGTCTGTTGGAAGCTGCGTTGCGGGGTTTGAACAGTCCGTGACAAGTCACAAAGGCAATACCAAATAATTGCGGCGGGGATGATGCGAAAAGCCTTTTCCCCGCCGCAGTGTTTTATGCGCCTCGGCGGCGCATAAGAAAAACCCCGCGAGCTGGGGCACAGCTGCGGGGTTTCTTTTGCACCTGAAAATGCAGGTGAAACTCAAGACCGATTAGTTATTGTAGCGGTCTTTGTAGTTGGTCGTCTGATGCCAGTTGTCCTGGTCAAATTGACCGTTCTGGTGGTGATGGTCATCAGTGATGTAGTTGTTCTTGGTGCCGTGATCGCGGTCAACGCGGTCATCAACGAAGTCATGATCGCGGTCGATCCAGCGCTGGTTGCGGCTGTCGTAGCGCTCGCCATGCGACCAGTAGGTGGTCGTGCGGTAGAAGGGGCGGTCGCGATAGTAATCGTTCCAGTAGCGGGTCTGGTTGAATTCGACCACGGGAACGCCAAGGCGCTCCTGGTAGCGGTTCACAGCATAGCGCTTGGCGCGGAATTCACCGACCATGTTCTTGCCGTTGCCCCAGCCGCGAACGCCGCGGTAGCCAACGTCGCACCAGTTGCCGCCGGCCGTGCAGCCGTAGATATCAATGGCAGGGTTGCCATGGATGGTGGCGATGGCGGGGTAGTTGGCGCTAGGGCCTGCGCGCAGGACCATTTTATGGGTGACGAAGCCGTCAACGGCCGCATCAGCCGTACCAGCGATACCGGCGAGAGCCAGGAAAGCGGTAAGGGCGATTGCATACTTAGATTTCATTGAAGTTTCCTTTCGGGGGTTGTTACTGCACGCGCCAACGGCCAGAACGAATTTTCAGTTCCGTTAGTGCTTGAAAGATAACAGTTTCCCGAAATGTGAACTCACTGGGCTGCCGAGCGGATGGTATCGACGAGCTTTTTCAGCGCGCCCATTTCAACGGGCTTCACAAGATAATGGTCAAAGCCTGCTTCCTTCGACATTTCTTTATGCTCGCGCTCGCCCCAGCCGGTCTGTGCCACAATCACGGCGTCTTCCAGCTCCGGCATGCGGCGCATCGTCTGGCAGACTTCATAGCCGTTGATGCCGGGAAGGCCGATGTCCATAAGGACGAGGTGGGGCTTAAATTCCTGCGCTTCTTTCAACGCTTCGGGGCCGGTATAGGCCAGGTGCACCTGATTGCCGAACATCTCCATCATCCAGCCCATGGTCTTGGCGGAATCAACGTTATCGTCGACGACGAGCACGCGCATAATCGTGCTCTCATCTGAATGGTGGCGCTTTTCGGATTTGGCGTTGCGTTTTTCTTCTTCCGTCTTGGCGAGGTCCTGGACGGGAGCATCTTCTGCGAATTGCTGGGATTTCAACATGCACTTACCCTTCTTTGTCGTTTGCCGGTAGTCGGGGCCGGATTTTGGTTACCCTGACTCAAACACTGCGCGGAAAGGGTAGTTCCATTGCCATAAATACTTATTACTGGAACATATATAGAACATAATTGGTATATTGTGTTATAGTCGAAAAATGAAAGCTGATTCCTCTTACAAAACCCCCAGCCGCAAAACCGATGATCTCAAGCCGCTCAACCACGGCCGCGGGGCGCTGGAGAACCCAGCCGGACGTTTCGAGCCGCTCACCGTCGAGGCGGATCCGGAAGGGCTGCTGCCTATTGAGGGAGAAGAAGAGGAATTCGGCCCGCGCCCCATCCGAACGGAGGTATTTCGTGATAAATCAACAAGCATCATATCGACTAACGACAGCCCCGACATCGGCATGGACGCGACGCTCAACCCGTACCGCGGCTGTGAGCATGGCTGTATTTATTGCTTCGCGCGGCCGACGCATGAATATCTCGGCCTCTCGGCAGGGCTCGACTTTGAAACAAAGATTTTCGCGAAACCCGATGCGCCGCGGCTGCTGGAAGAAAAGCTGAAAAGCCCCGGCTGGAAACCCGCCGTCATTTTCCTCAGCGGCGTGACGGATCCCTACCAGCCGCTGGAGCGCAAGATGAAGATTACGCGAAGCTGCATCGAGGTGCTGGCGGATTTCAGGAACCCGGTTTCATTCATCACCAAGAACGCGCTGATCGCGCGCGATATTGATCTGTTGGGGCCGATGGCAGCGATGAATTTGGTCTCCGTCAATTTTTCCGTGACGACGCTCGATACGAAACTGGCAAGGATCATGGAGCCGCGCGCCACAACGCCGCCGCTGCGTCTGAAGGCAATCGAGCAGCTGGCGAAAGCGGGCATTCCCGTGAACGTCCTCATCGGCCCCGTGGTGCCGGGGCTGACCGAGCATGAGATTCCGGCGATTTTGGAAGCGGCCGCCAATGCCGGCGCTTCGTCTGCAGGATATACGATGCTGCGCCTGCCTTATGGCGTGAAAGACCTGTTCCAGACCTGGGTGCATGAACATTTTCCGGACAGGGCCGATAAAATTCTCAACCGCATCCGCTCCATCCGCGACGGCAAATTGAACGATGCGGAATTCGGCAGCCGCATGCACGGGGAGGGGTTTTATGCCGAGCAGGTGAATATGATTTTCAAGCTGGCGAAAAAACGCTTCAACCTCAACCGCCGCGCGGAACTGACAACCGCGCATTTCCGCCGCAATGCGCGGGATGCACAGCTGGCGCTGTTCTGAAACTTTCTGTGGATACGCGCGTTGGTTTTTTCAGCGCCAACAGGAAACAGGACGGTAACGCCATGGAACACATCAGCCAAGACACTGGAATTATTCACGAAGCAGTCGCGGTGTTCGATGACGCCGTCAGCCTGCAAGACGCCATGGAAGAACTGCAGCGCGACGGATTCATGCTGCAGGAACTCAGCGTCCTCGCCGATGAAAATACCGTGAAGGAAAAAGTCGGCCATGTGTACCACAGTGTCGAGGAAGCGAAACGCGACCACCATGCGCCGCGCGATGTCTTTATGCCGGATGAAGTGCGCGGCTCTGCTGAAGGGACGGCGCTGGGTGTGCCGCTCTATGTCGGCGCGGTCATCGGGTCCTGCATAGCAGCGGCTGCAGTCGGCACGCTGCCGGTCGTCATGGCGAGCGCTGCGCTCGGCGGCATCGGCGGCGCCAGCATCGGCGCCGTTTTCGCCCGTTTCATTGCCAAGCATCATGAGGACTACGTGAAGACCGCGATGGATAAGGGCGGGTTGCTGCTCTGGGTGAATCTTCGCTCCCCGGAACAGGAAGATAAGGCGAGAACGATTCTCAACAAATATTCTCCGCATGAGGTTTATATCAACTAGAGTAATTAAATTACCGGAAACAGGTTCTAAAAGGCGTTTGTCTTTACAGAATACCCTTGTTTTATGTCGTGAGCGGTGTTACATATACTCCCGAGTTGAGACTAACTCTTCGCATTTGCAGGCCGCCTTCGCGGGCGGACGTATCATTAAAGATACGAAACGATTTCCTTTAAAGATCTTCGTTGCGTTTGACCAAGAGTTCCAGACCTAAACCCCCTGGTAAACCTCTCTTATGGTTTTGCGTCACGGTGATGTGAGACCGATATCAACGGTTCGATAAAGGAATATCCATACATGGCAACCGGAACAGTTAAATGGTTCAACCCCGCCAAAGGCTTTGGCTTCATCCAGCCCGATCAAGGCGGCGCAGATGTGTTCGTTCACATTTCCGCACTTGAAGGCCTCGGCATCAACACGCTGAACGAAGGCCAGAAAGTCTCCTACGACCTCGCAACGCAGCGCGGCAAAACCGCAGCGTCCAACATCAAGCTGGTCGCTTAACCACTAAATTTTCTTCCCGGATTTCGGGAAGATACCTGGCAACGGGTAGGGATTAAAGGCTCCGGCGGGTGTCATGATGACGCCCGCCGCAGAGCTTTCCCCCGCCATTATTGTTGCCAAATTTTTGACCTTGAAAGGCAACGATAATGGAAAACTTCAACACGCTGGGCCTGCCCCAGCCGCTTCTCTCCGCTTTGGAGAAAATGCAATTCTCGACCCCCACGCCCATCCAGGCGCAGGCGGTTCCCTTCGCTCTCGAAGGCCGTGACATCCTCGGCTCCGCGCAGACCGGCACCGGCAAGACCGCCGCCTTCTCGATCCCGCTGATCACGCGTCTCCTCAACAACCCGAACAGCATGGCAATTGTCATGACCCCGACGCGCGAACTCGCGGCGCAGGTCCTCGACGCCATGAAGAAAATGCTCGTCGGCTCGCACCAGATCAAGGCGGCGCTGCTGATCGGCGGCGAATCCATGTTCAAGCAATTGAACCAGCTGAAAGCGCGCCCGCGCATCATCGTCGGCACGCCCGGTCGCATCAACGACCACCTCGAGCGCCGCAGCCTGAACCTCTCCACCGCCGATTTCCTCGTCCTCGATGAAACCGACCGTATGCTCGACATGGGCTTCGGCCCGCAGATCGACCGCGTTCTGGCCTGCATGCCGAAGACGCGCCAGACGCTGCTCTTCTCCGCCACGCTGCCGCCGCATATCGTGAAAATCGCCGAGCGCTACATGAACAACCCGCAGCGCGTCGCTGTCGGTGTTGCCAACGCGCCGATCAAGAAAATCCAGCAGGAAGTCGTGCGCCTGCAGGCGTCCGAAAAATATTCGCAACTGCTCCAGCAGCTGCGTTCGCGCTCCGGCTCCGTCATCATCTTCGTGAAGACGAAACATGGCGCCGACCGCATGGCGAAAAAGCTGAACGATGATGATCACAGCTCTGCCGCCATCCACGGCAACCTCAACCAGAACCAGCGCAACCGCGTTATCCAGGCGTTCCGCGACCAGAAACACCGCGTCATGGTGGCGACGGACGTCGCGGCCCGCGGCCTTGATATCCCGCACATCGAACACGTCATCAACTACGACCTGCCGCAGGTGGCGGAAGACTACATCCACCGTATCGGCCGCACGGCGCGCGCCGGCGCAGAAGGCTCCGCCGTCTGCTTCGTCACGCCGCAGGACTTTGAAATGTGGGGCGAGATTGACCAGCTGCTGAACCCCGGTGCGCCGCGTGAAGCGCGCCCCGCCGGCAAAGCTTCCAATCCGAAAGCCGGCCGTTCCTTTGGCGGCAACAAGTCTTTCGGCGGCAAGAAATCCTTCGGCGGGAAACCGGAGAACCGTTACGCGGATAAATCCGGCTTCAACAAGCGCCGCCCCGGCGGTTACGCAGCCGAGCACACCCGCAGCGATACGCCCCGTGCAGAGCGCAGCTTTGATAAACCCGAACGCAGCTTCGACAAGCCCCGTTCCGACCGCCCGTATAACAACGAGCGTTCCGAGCGTTCTTTTGACAAGCCCCGCTCGGATCGTCCCTACAACAACGATCGTCCGCGCAGCTTCGATAAGCCGGAGCGCAGCTTTAATAACGAGCGTTCTGAGCGTTCGTTCGACAAGCCGCAACGCAGCTATAACAATGATCGTCCGGAGCGTTCGGCTGAACGTTCCTACGACAAGCCGCGTTCGGACCGCCCCTACAACAACGACCGCCCGCGCAGCTTCGACAAGCCCGCGCGCTCCTTCGATAAACCCCAGCGCAGCTTTGACGGCGACCGTCCCCGTGGCGACCGCCCGTATAAAGCCGCCGGTGACCGTCCGTACAAACCGGCCGGCGAGCGCAGCTTTGACAAGCCGCGTGGCGACCGTCCTTACAAAGCCGGCGGCGACCGCCCGGCAGCGCGCCGCGGCAACGGCGGCTTCAAGGCCGGCGGCCCGAAAAAGTCTTTCGGCAAGTCGCGCCGCGACGCTGCCTAAGACTTATTTGACGTAATAGCGATAAAAACGGGGCGCCGGTCTTTGACCTGCGCCCCGTTTTCGTCTAAAACGCTGATAAGAAAAGATTTGCCCCAATAATACTTTCCGGAACGTCGTTTTAAGTTTGGCTTAAGTTTGGGATAAGAAAACTCTTCAACCTGTTTCGCCACTGCATCAGAAAAGCCTCTTATCCATGCCTTCCGCGCTCACCTATTTCTGCTCCCGCCTGAAGCCTTTCTTTCTCTTTTTCATGGGGGTCGAACTGCTCATCCGCCTCGTGCTGCTGGGCACCGCCTGGGCCGATGTTGCGGGTGCATTGCCGCGTGCGCCGCTGGCCATCCTGCTCGGCTTTATTTTCGATGCGACGGTGTTTTTCTATTTCGCGGTTCCCGTCGCCCTCTACCTGCTCGCGCTCCCCGCAAGCCGCCATGGCACCGCCGCTGACCGTGCGGTGACGGCCGTTTTCTTTTTCATCATCGCCTTCATCATGCTGTTCTCCGCCACCGGCGAATGGTTCTTCTGGGATGAATTCCAGGCGCGTTACAACTTCATCGCGGTCGACTATCTTGTCTATACGCAGGAAGTTATCGGCAACATTCGCGAATCCTATCCCGTCTTCCCGCTCATGGCGGCAATGGCGGTGATTGCGGCTTACTTCTCCATCCGCGTGTTCAAGCAGCCCGTGCTGTCACCGCCGCCCGCGCTGCGGCAGCGCGGTGCCGCTTTTGCCGGGCTTGCCGCGCTTTGCGTCGTTGCCTTCTTCGGCGTCCGCAGCAGCTATGCCGACCATATCGGTGATAACCGCTATATGAACGAAGTCGCCCGCAACGGCATTTACGAGCTGTTCAGCGCCTTCCGCAACAACACGCTCAGCTACAACAAGTTCTATGCCCGCCTGCCGGAAAGCAAAGTTGTCGACACGCTCCGTACGGAAATTGGCCTTGAGGGCGTGCCCAACCCGGCATCGCCCCTGCAGCGCTTCGTCAAAAACAAGCCGGCACCTTCGAAATACAACCTTGTGCTGATTACGGTTGAATCCTTAAGCGCCGATTACCTCGGCGTTTTCGGCAATGCCAACAAGCTGACGCCCAACCTTGATGCCTTGTCCGAACATTCGATGTTCTTCCGCAATCTCTACGCCACGGGCACGCGCACGGTTTACGGACTCTCCGCCATCACGCTGGGCATGCCGCCGGTGCCGGGCAACTCCATCGTTCGCCAGCCGGATAACGGCAATATGAACAGCCTCGGCCATGTGCTGCAGGGGCAGGGGTATTCCACCAAATTCATCTACGGCGGCTTTGGCTACTTCGACAACATGAACGCCTTTTTCGCGGCGAATAATTACGACATCGTGGACCGCAATAGCTTGGCGAAAGATGAAATCACTTTCGCCAACGTCTGGGGCGTGGCCGACGAAGACCTTTATGCCCGCGTGCTGAAGGAGAATGACAAGGAAGCCGCCAGCGGCAAGCCTTTCTTCGACATGATCATGACGACGTCAAACCACCGCCCCTATACCTACCCGGATGGCCGCATCGACATTCCGTCGCACAGCGGGCGCTGGGGCGGCGTCAAATACACCGACTGGTCCATCAGCAAATTCCTGAACGACGCGAAGAAGCACAGCTGGTTCAAGAACACCATCTTCGTCATCATCGCCGACCATACCGCCGGCAGCTCCGGCAAGGCGGAACTGCAGCCGGACAAATACCATATTCCGCTGTTCATCTACGCCCCCGGCATTATCAAGCCGCAGAAGGTCGATAAAATGGCCAGCCAGATCGACCTTGCGCCGACGCTGCTGGGCCTCATGGGCGTCAGCTACGACAGCCGCTTCTACGGCAAGGACCTGATGAAGGAAAGCCCGGAACGCGCGCTGATCTCCAACTACCAGAAGCTCGGATACCTGACTCACGACGGGCTCATCATCCTGAAGCCGGTCGGCGTGTCGGAATATTTCAGCCGCCATAACGACGAGTTGGTGAAGGAAGCAAAGCCGCCGCAGACGATGCTCGACAAGGCCATCGCCTATTATCAGGGGGCCTCGAAGTGGAAGACATGGAGCAGACAGCCGTAACAAAGCCCGCCACCAGCCCCTGGGCATGGCTGGCTCTTTGCGCTGCCGCTTATGCGGCATCGCTGCTGCTGCTCTCGCGCGGCCTGCCGTTTGATGAAGCCCTGTCGGAACTCTTCTTTACACGGCCCTGCACGGCGGCGAATTCGCATTCCTGCTGGACGTTTGATAAAAGCGACGGGCTCTCGACATTTCTTTTGCACACGGTGCCCGCCAAAATATTCACGGGCATTGCCATTGCAGCCGCCCTTGTCTGGCTCGCCAGCTTTAAAGTCCAAAAGCTGCGCCCGTGGCGCTCCCTCTGTTTCGCGCTGGTGCTCGGCATCGGCGGCACCTCCGGCATCGTCGCGTACCTGAAGCATGTGACGGGGCATTACTGCCCCTCGCAGCTCGGGCTGTTTGACGGGCCGGTCAAGACCCTGCCGTTCAAGGGCCCGCCAAACCCCATCTGTTTTCCGGCGGCGCATCCCTCGCCGGGCTTTGGCCTGATGGTTTTGTATTTCGCGCCCGTCGCGGCGAATGTGAAGCGCTTTGGCCTCGTGGCGGGGCTGGCCACCGGCGGGCTTCTCGGCGTCATCCAGATCGCGCGGGGGGAGCATTATTTCAGCCATGTTATCGCTTCCGCGCTGACCGCGCTGTTCATCGGCGCTCTGCTTTACTTCGGACATATCCTGTACAGGAACAAATTCAATGCGTCTGCTCCTCGTTGAAGATGACCAGATGATCGGCGAAAGCCTGCAGCAGGCCTTGAAGGCCGATGGCTATGCCGTCGACTGGACGCAGCGCGGCGACGAAGCGCTGCAGGCGCTGGAAACCAAGGTCTATGATATCGTGCTGCTCGACCTTGGCATTCCGGGCGTACCGGGCCTCGATGTGCTCAAGAAAGTGCGGCAGGGCAAGGACCAGGTGCCGGTGCTGATCATGACGGCGAAAGACGCCGTCGGCGACCGCGTCGCAGGCCTCGACGCCGGTGCCGATGATTACCTCGTAAAACCGTTCCGGCTGGAGGAACTGGAGGCCCGTATGCGCGCGATCCTCCGCCGCCACGCCGGCCGCTCGGACCCTCTCATGGTTTTCGGCGATGTTTCCCTGAACCCCCTGACCAAAGAATTGTCCTGTGAGGGCAAGGCGGATGTCCTGTCGCTTCGTGAATACGCCATCATGCACGCGTTATTGGAGCGCCCCGGTGTCGTCCTCTCCCGCAGCCAGCTGGAAGAGCGGCTCTACGGCTGGAACGAGGAAGTCGGCAGCAACGCGGTCGAGGTGCATATCCACCAGCTGCGCAAAAAATTCGGCCGTGAGCTCATCCGCAACATCCGCGGCATGGGATATACGGTGCAGAAGTCATGACCGGCACGCCCGCCGAGACGCCGGTTCTCTCCATCCGCGGGGAGCTGCAGAAGTCGCTGATGTTCGCGCTGCTTATTGGCTCCATTCTTTTGCTGCTGACGGCGGCCTACAGCGCGCTCGATGAAATCAGTGAATTGTTCGACACCCAGCTGCGTCAGACGGCGCAGGTCATCCAGCAGCAGGAAGACGCGCTGCATATCGCCCATGTCTCCGGCGTCTCCGGCACCGCCTCGCCGCCCACGGCGCGGCTTTTGAAGCGGGTCAAGGGTGAGAAAGAATTTCTCATTCAGATATGGGATGGCAACGGCAGCCTGCTGTACTCCTCGCATCCCGCCGTTCTGTTTCCCGACCTTAAAGAACGCGGCTTTAAAACCACTGAGTTCGACGGCCAGCGCTGGCGCAGCTTTTCCGTCCGCGCCGATGATGACATCGTGCAGGTCTCCCAGCCCTTCCGCGGCAGGGCGCAGTTGGCGGGAGAGATCGCCGTCAATATTTTGCTGCCCGTGCTGCTGTTGTTTCCCATCCTCGGGCTGTTCAGCTGGTACGCGGTGCGCCGCGGCCTGAAGCCGCTGATCACGATATCGAATGCCATCAGCCAGCGCACCCCAAAATCCCTCTCCCCCATCGATGAAACCCCGGTGCCCTCCGAAGTGAAGCCCCTGGTCACGGCGCTGAATGGCCTTCTTGAGCGCCTCGGCGCCGCGCTGGAAACGCAGCGCCAGTTCACGGGCGATGCCGCGCACGAGCTGCGCACGCCGCTCACCGCCATCCAGCTGCAGCTGCAACTGCTCGACCGTGCGGCGACGGCGGATGCGCGACAGCTTGCCATGCAGAAGCTGGAGCAGGGCATCCGCCGCTGCATCGACCTTGTTGAAAAACTTCTCACCTCGACGCGCCTTGGCGTTGAAAGCCCGGCGCGGATTGAATGCGATATCGCCCCACTCGTGTCGCGCGCGCTGGAAGATTTTGCACCCCAGGCGATCGAAAAGAACATATCGCTTCAGGCAGAGCGGCTGCCCCGCGCCGTGGTGCAGGGTGATGCGACCAACCTGCAGGTGCTGGTCGATAACCTCGTCGACAACGCGCTGCGCTATTCACCTGCGGGCGGGCAGGTGGTGATCTCCCTTACGGCGGCGCCCGGCATGATCACGCTGACAGTCGCGGACGATGGCATCGGCATTCCGGAGGCAGAACAGCCGCGCGTCTTTGACCGGTTTTATCGTGTCATGGGCACCGTGCAGACGGGATCGGGCCTCGGGCTTGCGATTGTGCGCGACATCGCGTGCCAACATGGCGGGGATGTCCGTATCGGCCCCGGTATCGGCGGACGCGGGATTAGTTTTGTCGTAACGCTTCCGGTTACGTAAAATTTTTTAAAACACCAAAAAAGTTCCCTTTTTTATTTTGCGGGGAATAATTTTCTTACTTATATATGCCGCCGTAAAAATTTAGAATTTGAGCACGTTGTTCACTGCCGTCAGGGCGTCAAGCGTAATGAAAAGAAAGAGTCAAAAGGCATACCGCCGGTTGATCCGCGCCGCAATAATTGCGACGGCGGCCTGCATTTTCATGACACCGCAGGCGAAGGCTGCTAGCGCCGGCAGCGGCGACTATTTTGACTTGCCCCCGGAGCAACTTCTCGCCGCGGAAGTGACGTCGGTCTCCCGCCGCAGCGAGCGCCTTGCCGAAGCACCGGCTGCCGTTTACGTCATCACGCGCGATGACATTCTGCGCTCCGGCGTTACGACCATTCCAGACGCGTTGCGCATGGCGCCCGGCGTCAATGTCGCGCAGGCCGATGCCAATAGCTGGGCCGTCAGTATCCGCGGTTTCAACGGCACGACGGCCAACAAGCTGCTGGTCATGATCGATGGACGGACAGTTTATAACCCTGCCTTTGCCGGCGTTTTCTGGGAGGCGCAGGATCTCGTCCTTGCCGACATCGACCGTATCGAGGTTGTGCGCGGGCCCGGCGGAACGCTCTGGGGCGCCAACGCCGTCAATGGCGTCATTAACATCATCACGGCCAAGGCAAGCGCGACGCAAGGCGACTACGCGACCGCAGTCTATGGCACGCAAGAATCCTCTATCGCCGCGCGGCACGGCGGCGCGCTTGCCGATGGCGGCGCCTACCGTGTGTATGCCAAGGCTTTTGACCGCGACAATTTTGACCGTGGCAACGGCAGCGGCGCGAACGATGCCTGGAACAGCCTGCGCTCTGGCTTCCGCGCCGACTGGGATAATTACACGCTGCAAGGCGATGTTTACCGCACAAAGACCGACCAGAACGACTTCATCCCGAATTTTGGCCCGGGCTTCGGCACCGTCATCGACAATACGCTGGACTATACGGGCGGCAATCTTCTGCAGCGCTGGAAGAAGCAGACGGAATCGGGCGGGCTGCTGACACTGCAGTCCTACATCGATTACGCATCGCGCATCGATCCGCAGATCATAGACGACCGCCATTTTACGCTTGACGCCGAAGCACAGTATAACCTTGCTGCGCGCGGCCGGCATGAAATTGTGGTCGGCGGTGGATATCGCCTTGTCACCAGCAACGAATCGAACTCAGCGGAATTCCAGGTCAACCCCGCCAGCAGGACGGATAATACTTTCAACCTGTTCGTGCAGGATAAAATCACGCTGCTGCCGGACAACCTCTTCCTCACCCTCGGCACCAAGGTCGAGCATAACGATTATTCGGGTTTCGAGCTTGAGCCTGGTGCCTCGCTGAACTGGACGCCGAACGAGCGGCAGACTCTCTGGGCCTCCATCGCGCGTGCCGTGCGCACACCGACCCTGCTGGAGCAAAACGCATTTGTCATTGCGCAGGACGGCGCGGGATCGCAGGTGCGCCTTGTGCCGAACGGTAATTTTGCTTCCGAAGTGCTCATCGCCTATGAAACCGGCTACCGCCAGCAGGTCAGCAAGGATGTCTCGCTCGATGCGGCGCTGTTCTTCAATGATTATTCAAAGCTCGCCAGCTTCCACTCGCTGCCGGGATTTGTCGTCAATAACGGCATCGATCCGCCCTTTACGGTGACGCCAATTGAATTCGGCAATTCCATGACGGCTGAAACATATGGCGGCGAGCTGACGGCAAGCTGGAATGTGCGGCCTGACTGGACGCTGAAGGGTAGCTACAGCTATATCAATATCGAGGCGCATAGCCATGATTCCAGCTTCGGCAATCAGGAAACTGCCGAAGGGCTGACACCGCATCACCAAGTCAACCTTCGTTCCGACTGGAAGATCAGCGATGACTGGAGCCTGAACACCTCGGCCTATTTAGTCAGCGGCCTTGATACCAGCCATGTGTCCGCCTATACGCGGCTTGACGCAAACCTTGGCTACCGCATCAGCGACGGAGTTGATGCCAACCTCATCGGCCAGAACCTGTTGCAGGCGTCGCACCGCGAATTCGGAACTGCCGGCGGCCTCAATGCCGCGGAAGTGCCGCGCGCCGTTTACGGGCGGGTGACATGGCATTATTGATGCGCCATTCAAGAGTGCTACGCCTTGCCGCCTGCCTGTTTGCCGCGCTTGCTTTCCTGCGCGTGCTGCCGGCGGGCGCGGAGGCGATGCATCTCGACGAGCAGAAAATCAAGGCAGGTCTTGTCTATAATTACCTCAAATACACAACATGGCCGCCGCGTGGCAGCGGTGCGGAGGGTAAATACCTCAGCGTCTGTCTTTATGGCGGTGATGCCTTCGCCGGCGCTCTTGATCCGCTGGATGGCCGCACCGCGCAGCAATACACCATCCATATCACTCACCTGTCATCCAAGGCAGGCATCGCCAATTGCGACCTGCTGTATATTGATCGCAGCCAGGAAGGACAGCTTGGCGATATTCTGACGGCTGCGGCGCAGGATAACGTCTTCACCATGAGCGATATCGCCAATTTCGCCCGCCGTGGCGGCATGGTCGGCTTCTCCATGCAGGATCAGCGTATTCACATGGCTATCAACAAACGCGTCGCGGAGAAAAGCGGTATTACCATCCAGCCCCGCATGCTCCGCCTTGGCGATCTGGTGACGCCATGAGCCCTTTCTCCCAAGCGCAGTCGCGGCCAGATGAGCATCGCCAGCTTTCGCTGCGTGTCACGCTGCTTGCCATCATCGGCTTCCTCAACCTCCTCATCGCGGCACAGGCGGCCTATCACGCTTGGGAATCCTACGTCAATCTGCGGCAGGCGGCGGATGTCCGCGTCATTTCCGCAGTCATGGACCGTCTGTATGAGGCGGAAAAATCATTGTCGCTGGAGCGCGGTGCTGCGCTTTCCATTCTTTACACGCCGCCCGGCGAAACCGATGAGCTTATGGAAGAGCTGCGCACGGCGCGCGCCTCGGCAGATAAGGCCCTTTACGCGGTCGAGGACACGCAGCGCGGCTCGATACTGGCGCCAAAACTACCGCCCTTGTCGGCACAGGTGCGGGCAGATATCGCCGCTTTCGCCGATTTGCGCCATGCTCTCGATGCCGCGGTCGAGAAGCCCGTGGCAGCCCGCCCTACGGATCTCTCGTCAAAAATTTTCAGCGCGGCGAACAGACTGATCGACGATATCGACATGCTGATGGAAGCCTATTCCGGCCCGTATTTGTCGGATAATCCCAGTATCGCCCGGCGCATGCGCTTTGCGCGCACCGCATGGTCGATCACCGAGTACGCCGGCCGCGAATATGCGCTGCTGGGCCGCCTGATCGCCGAGGGTAAATACCCCAACCGGCAGGAAGAGCGCGATCTTCTCATCTGGCAGGGCCGCATTGAATACGGCTGGGAAATGCTGCGCGGATTTATCTCGACGACATCCTGGGGCGATTCTCTGAAACCGCATCTCGAGGAAGCGAAAACCCAGTACTTCATGACGTTCGAGCAGATCAAGGGCATTTTCGCAGGGTCTGACACCAGCCGTAAAAAACCCGTATACCCCATTTCTGCAGACATGTGGCTGTCGCTTGCGGCGCAATCCGTCGACTCGCTGCATGCGATGATGGACAGTGTGTTGCACCAAAACCAGATCTACGTCGAAAGCTTCAAGACCGATGCCGAGACCAACATCTGGTGGAGCCTTCTCCTTTTCACTTTCGCGGTCGCCCTCAGCTTCTATTCCTGGCGCGTCATCACGCGGCGCGTGATCGGCCCCGTCAATTCGATGGCGGATGCGCTCTACCGTTCCGCCCGCGGCGAGCCCTATGAAATGCCGGATATTGCCTATGGCAATGACGAGATCGGCAAGCTCGTCTCCGTCCTCCAGCTGGTGCAGGAAAACTCCCGGCAGTTACAGGAAGAACGCGACAAGGCGCAGGCAGCGAATATCGCCAAATCCGAATTCCTCGCCAACATGAGCCACGAGATACGGACGCCGATGAACGTCGTTCTCGGCCTTGCCAATATTCTCGCCATGTCCGAGCCGCTGACGGCTAAGCAACAGGAATTCATTAAGACGCTGCGGATGAGCGCGGAATCCCTGCTCTCCATCATCAACGACCTGCTTGATTTCTCGAAGATCGAGACCGGCGGCTTCGAGCTCGAGAATATTCCCTTCAGCCTGTCGGAGCTGGTGGATGAGGTATTCACGCTGATGAGCGTCAAGGCAAAGGAAAGCGGCCTTGCCATTTCGGTCGACACTGCCGCCGTCGACGGCAAGGAATATTTCGGCGATCCGACGCGCCTCCGCCAGGTGCTCACCAACCTTTGCAGCAACGCCGTCAAGTTTACGACCAAAGGTGAAATCAAGCTTGTCGTACTTGCCCATGAATCCATGGCGGAAGGCGTCGACGATGTTTTCATTCAGGTGATCGACACCGGCGTAGGCATTCCGCCGGAAAAAGTGCAGGTTATCTTTGATAAGTTCACGCAGGCCGACAGCTCCATCAGCCGCAAGTTTGGCGGCACGGGCCTCGGCCTTGCGATTGCGAAAACTTTCGTCGAGATGATGGACGGTACCATTACCGTTGACAGCGTCGTCGACCGCGGCTCCACCTTTACCGTCTACCTGCCGATGGTGCAGCGGCATGAACTGGCGGCTGCGAAAAAGACGGAAGAGGGCAACGGTTCCCGCCGGACGAAGCATCGCGCCGCCGAGGGCCGGCGGATATTGCTGGTGGAGGATTACGCGCCCAACGCGTTGGTCGCCGGCGTCTTCCTCGAACAGTTCGGCTATGAATATGATACGGCTGAAAACGGCCTTATCGCGCTCGAAAAATTCGGCCGCCAGCCTTACTACGCCATCCTCATGGATGTGCAGATGCAGGTGATGGACGGCTACCAGGCGACAAGGGCCATCCGCAAGATCGAGCGCGAAACGGGGCAGAAACGAATCAAAATCATCGGCATGACCGCCTATGCGCTGCCGGCCGACCGCGACCGCTGCCTTGAGGCCGGGATGGATGATTATCTTGCGAAACCCTTCCGGCCGGAAGACTTAAGGAAAAAGCTCGACGCGTGAAAGGTGATTTAAGCGTATGAAGGCTTGATAGCGGCTACCTGCGCCCTATAACCTGAACAAGTCATTCAAACGCAAGAGGAACAGCTTCCATGGAATACAGGCGTCTCGGCCATTCGGGCTTCAAAGTACCGGCACTGAGCTTCGGCACCGGCACCTTCGGCGGCAAGGGCGATTTGTTCAAGGCCTGGGGCTCGACCGACGTCAAGGAGGCGACAAGGCTTGTCGACATCTGCCTTGATCACGGCGTTACGATGTTTGACTCCGCCGATATTTACTCCGCCGGCATGTCGGAAGAAGTTTTGGGCGGCGCCATCAAGGGCCGTCGAGACAAGGTCCTGATTTCGACCAAAGCGACGTTCCGCGCCGGCGAGGGCGCGAATGATGTCGGCTCCTCCCGCTTCCATCTCATCAAGTCGGTGGAAGCTGCGCTGAAACGCCTCGGCACCGATTATATTGACCTCTACCAGATGCACGGCTTCGATGCGCAAACGCCGGTCGAGGAAACACTCTCCGCGCTCGATACGCTGGTGCAGGCCGGCAAGGTGCGCTATATCGGCGTCTCCAACTATTCCGGCTGGCACCTGATGAAGGCGCTATCGGCGTCGGAGCGTTATGGCTTTGCGCGCTATGTCGCCTATCAGGGCTATTACTCCCTCATCGGCCGCGACTATGAATGGGAGCTGATGCCACTGGGTCTCGACCAGGGTGTCGGCCTTATGGTCTGGAGCCCCCTTGGCTGGGGCCGCCTCACCGGCAAAATCCGCCGCGGCCAGCCGCTGCCCGCCAACAGCCGATTGCATGCGACCGCCGACTACGGCCCGCCCGTGCCGGAAGAATATCTCTACACCGTCGTCGATGCACTCGATAAAGTCGCCGCTGAAACCGGCAAGACCGTCCCGCAGGTTGCCCTCAACTGGCTGCTGCAGCGCCCCACCGTTTCCAGCGTCATCATCGGCGCCCGCAACGAAGAACAGCTGCTGCAGAACCTTGGCGCTGTTGGCTGGAACCTGACGCCTGCGCAGGTGAAGGTGCTCGATGACGCCAGCCACCGTGACCCCGCCTATCCCTACTGGCATCAGGCAGGGTTTGAAGAGCGCAATCCGCAACCCGTCGAATGGTAATGGCATGACAGGCGCATGAACGGCATCGAAATACTTATCGTCCTGCTCGGCGCCATCTGCGCTGCCGCTGTCGCGGCGGAACGCTTGTCCATTCCCTCGCCAATCCTGTTCATCGTTGCAGGCATCGGCATGGGTTTTATTCCGGGTATCGCGAGTTTCGAGATTCCGCCGGAATACATGCTGCTGATCTTCCTGCCGCTGCTGCTCATGGAATCGGCTTACTTCACGTCGTTGCGTGATTTCGCCAAGAACCTCAGGCCGATTTTGCAGCTGGCGATTGGCCTTGTCGTCTTTTCATCTGTCACCACGGCCTGGATCTTCCAGAAGATCGTGCCGGGTGGCGACTGGCTGACGGGCATGGTTTTAGGCGCCATCATTTCCCCGCCCGATGCCGTCGCCGCGACGGCGATCGCCAAGCAGGTCAAGATGCCTCGCCGCGTGCAGACGATTTTGGAGGGCGAAAGCCTTGTCAATGACGCCATGGGCCTCGTGCTCTACAAGTTCACCGTCGCGGCCGTATTTACGGCGGGCACCCTGAGCATCAGTACCCTGTCGCTGGAATTCTTGTGGAAGGCAGCGCTCGGCGTCTGCATCGGCCTTGGTTTCGGCTATGGCTTCGTCGCGCTGTTTCCGCGCATCAAGGAACGGTCTGTCGAAATCCTTGCCATGCTGCTGCTGCCGTTTCTCGTCTATATCGTCTCTGATGCTGCGGGGAGTTCAGCGGTTCTTGCCGTCGTCGCGGCGGGTCTTCTCGTCAGCTGGTATGCGCCGCTGAAATTCAACAGCGCGTTCCGTCTGCAGTCGGAAGCGGTGTGGCGCATGATGTCGTTCGTCCTTAACGGGCTTGTCTTCATCATCATCGGCCGGCATATTCCGTCACTCTTCCAGAGCCTGTCGGAATACAGCGCGGGCTTCCTTGTCACGACGACGCTGCTGGTGTCTCTCACCGTCATCCTCACGCGCTTTGCCTGGGTTTATGTTGTCAGCTATGCCACGCGCTGGCTTTTCCCCTCCGTCCGCAAGCGCGATCCTGCACCGTCATGGCAGAATATTTTTATTGTCGCCTGGACGGGTATGCGCGGCGTCGTTTCCCTTGCCCTCGCACTCGCTTTGCCGCTGTCCGATTCCTACGAACGTCTGTTCCCGTTCCGCGACCTCATCATCTTCATCGCCTGCGGCGTTATCCTCGTCACCATCCTCTTCCAGGGGCTGACGCTGCCCTTGCTGCTCGACAAAATGCGCGTTACCTACGACTGGAACGTGCTGCAGGAAAACTGGCTGGCGCGGAAAAAGGCGGCGGTTGCGGCGCTGGAAAGGCTGGAAGGCATGAAGCAGCGCGGCGATATTCCCTCGACTGCCTTTGACCGCATCCACAGCCATTACCGCGACCGCGTCGAATTCCTCGGCAGTGGTCCCAGCACGCCCATCCGGCCGGAAGAGCCACCGTCGATGGAGAACCACCCGCTGGTCAAAGCCGAAAACCGCCTGTGGCAGGAGGTGCTGGATGTGGAGCACCATACCATCGTCGATCTTCGCAAGCACTTTCACATTAGCGACGATGTCATGCATGAAACGGTGCGGGAGATCGATCTGATGCGCTCCCGCTTCCGCGCGCCGGAAAGCCACGCCAGCAAGGATTAAACAGTTACTTCTTCAAGGGGGCTTCGCAGGATTCTGCGTTGACGGTGTTCGACGGTTTTCCGGGCAGGCTGCCAAGCGTATAGAAACCCGTCATATGCAGGCTTTTGCCATCAAGGCAGGTGGGCATCTTGATATCGCGCTGCACCAGCGAAAACAGCGTGCCGTCTTCGCTCACCAGTGCCGCCGGCATGTCTGTGCGCTGCGCTTCAAGTGCCAGCGTCGGGCGGATTTCATCAATCGTGCCGCGGAAAATATGTTTTTCCAATTCGCCGCGCAGCAGCCGTACCTGCTTCACTTCTTTTGGCAGGCGGGAGGCGAGGGCTTTGGGCAGTTTATCGGTCGTGACAGTTTCAAAATGCACCCGCGCCGGATCGTCCTTCGCAACGGGCGCGACGGGAATGGTATCGGCAACATCAAGTTTCATCACTTGCGAAAACACATAGCCGCGCTCCGGCACCAGCGCATGGCAGGCGTCGCAGGCGGCGGAGCGCAAGGCGACATCCTTGCCGGACGCTTTCGCCCGCGCATCGAATAGCGCAAAGCCCCAGCCGTGGGTCTCCGGGAATTTTTTGGAATCATGCACCATCAGCTGGAAGCGCCGCGCGCCAGACGGTACGGCGGAACTGGTAAAGGCGGGGTCTTCCTCGGTAATAATGCCGATCTTGGCAAAGACCGCGCCGTCGGGGTATTCGGTGGCGCCGTTTTTCAGCGCGGCATAGGCAAGGTCATTGGCATAGGTAAAGCGCAGCTCGCCGGTGTCCTTGCGGAAGCGGACGGTGACCAGCGGCCATTCCTTCTGGAAGTTGGCGTAGTCTTTCAGGGCAAAGCCGTTCATGCGGTCCTGATCGGGGATGTCTTCGACAGACATGGCATTGACGGGGGAAGTTTTGGTGGCGGGCGTAGCGGCAGCTGCAGCTGTCGCCAGCAGCAGGGCGCAGCATAGGCCTAAAACTGTAGAGGCTAAAATTTTCATCGCGGTTGGCATCCCTTCCAGCCGATTTTACGAAGGCGGCGGGGTGGCGGCAAGCGGCGATTAGTCGTTTTTGCGATCCGCCGCCATTTTGCGGCTTTCGTTCTTGAGCGGGCGGGCGACGGGGCAAACCTCCGACACAAAGCCGTTCAGGGTATTGGTCAGGCTTTCGCGCACAAGGCTGTAATGGATGTACTGGCCGCGTTTCTCGCCCTTCACCAGCCCTGCGTTTTCAAGAATGCTGAGGTGCTTGGACAGCGACGGTTTGGAAATATCAAAACGCTCGGCAATTTCGCCGGCCGTCAGGCTGGTGGCGGAAAGATAGGCCAGGATTTTCCGGCGGACACCGGAGGAGAGGGCGGCAAAGATTTTTTCGGCGACCATGATACATTCCGTTATTTAACCATATAACTAAATATACCACGCGCCGCGCCACTTGGAAAGCGCAGCGGCGGCAGGGCTATTTCCAGCCGCTGCCGCCGCATCATGTTCCAGTAATGAGAGAGAGGTCAGATATATCCCAGCACGCGCAGGCAGATAAGCAGCACGAGCAGCGTACCCAGCCCGCCGGCAGGGGCGTAACCCCAGCTACGGCTATGCGGCCAGGCCGGGAAAGCGCCGATAACCAGCAGCACGATAAGGATAAGGGCAATGGTCGAGATAGTCATGATAATCTCCTGAAAAAGTGCCTGATTCGGTGGAAACCTGACGTTACAAAGCTAACTATATGGGGCGGCCTTTTGTTCCGGCCGGAACTCACGCCCGCTCGCGCCGTTAGTGGCCCTGACCCGTAAAAGGATTTGAAACGATGGCTGCCGCTTACCTCAATAACATCGCAACAGCCGTCCCGCCGCACGATGTCCACCGCAAATTTGTCGATTACGCGCCCCAGTTGATGGCGGATGATAAAAGCCGGCAGCTGTTCCGCCGCATGGCGGAACGCGGCCACATCGAGCATCGTTACTCCTTCCTCCAGCCGCATGTCTCGCCCGGCCTTCTGGACACGGAAGATTTTTATAGCCAGAACGACTTTCCCGGGACGGCAAAGCGCATGGACTTTTACCAACAGCACGCGCTGAAGCTTGCTATTGAAGCTATCGACAAACTCGACGTGACAGGGACGACACATATTATTGTCACCAGCTGCACCGGCTTTTACGCGCCGGGGCTTGATCTGGATATCGTGCGGCACTATGGTCTCGCGCCCTCCGTCGAGCGCACAATGATCGGCTTCATGGGCTGTTATGCCGCCTTCAACGCGCTGAAACTGGCGCGGCATATTGTCCGCTCCGACGATGCGGCGAAAATACTCGTCATTAATCTCGAGCTCTGCACCCTTCACCTCACCAAGGCGCGTACGCTGGAAGATTTTCTGGCCTTCCTGCTGTTTGGCGACGGCTGCGCGGCCAGCATCGTATCTGCCGTGCCGTCAGGATTGGAGCTTAAAGAATTCCGCAGCACTGTCGTGCCCAACAGTGCCGAGCTGATTACCTGGAACATCGGTGATGCCGGTTTTGATATGCTGCTGTCGACGAAAGTGCCAGCGGCTATTCACACAGCTTTACCCGACATGTTGGGGGATGTTACCGCCGGCGCTGAAGCCGCCGACATCGCGCATTGGGCAATTCACCCCGGTGGCCGCGCCATTCTCGATGCTGTGCGCGATGGTGCGGGTATAGACGAAGAGGCCATGGCACCATCACGCGATATTCTGCGCCGCTTCGGCAATATGTCCTCTGCCAGCATCATGTTTGTTTTAGAAGAAATTTTAAATGCCAAGCCGCAAGGGGAGGGCTGCGCCATGGCTTTTGGCCCGGGCCTCACCGTTGAAAGCATGCGCTTCGCAGGGGTTGCCTGATGCCCGATTTCAGCCAGCGTAGCCAGCAGCCGGAGCTGATGGACGGTGGCGGCATCAGTTTTGCGGAATTCCACGACTGCCTGCAAACCCTTGCCCGTATCAACACATTAACGCTTGCCTATCGGCCGACGCTAGACTGGCTTGGTAAATTTTCTGGCGAGAAACTCCGGCTTCTCGATGCAGGCAGCGGGGGCGGGGACATGCTGCGGCACATCCGCCGGAAGTTCGCTGATTTTAAGTTGACCGGCGTCGACCTGAACCCCTGGTCGAAAAAATCAGCCGAGCTTAGCGCCGCTACCGGAATTGACTATCAAACCGCGAATATTTTTGACGTGGCGCCGGGCGAGGTCGACATCATCATCTCCTCCCTCTTCGCCCATCATTTGACCGATGCGCAGCTGATTGATTTCCTCCGCTGGATGGAAAAAACGGCAAACCGTGGCTGGCTGATTAACGACCTGCATCGTCACTGGCTGCCGTACTGGTTTATCAAATATGCCGTCTTGCTCTCCCGCAACAGGCTCATCCGCCACGATGCGCCAGTTTCCGTCGCGCGCGCTTTCACCGCCGCCGATTGGCACGAAAAATTACGTCAGGCCGGTATTACGGGGGCCAAAGTGTCATGGTTTTTCCCCTTCCGCCTCTGTGTTTCGAAGGTCAGGCCATGAGCGAAGAAATTGTTATCATCGGTGGCGGGCTTGCCGGCGCGGCGGCAGCGGCACAAATCGCGGCGGAGGGCCGTGATGTCCTGCTGCTGGAGAAAGAAACCGCGCCCATCCATAAAGTTTGTGGTGAATTTATCAGCTGGAACGCGGTGCGTGAATTGCAGCGGCTTGGCGTTGATCTGCCGGGGCTTGGCGCTGCCTCAATCGATTACCTCATGCTGGGTTGTGGCGGCGCATCCGCCCGGTTGCGGCTTCCCGGGCGTGCGGCAAGCCTATCCCGCTTCTGCCTTGACGAAGCGCTACTGGGGCGGGCGGTAGCCTGCGGCGCAAAGGTTCAGCGCGGGGTCGTGGTCACCGCTCTTGCGGCTGATAAATCCGGCTGGCGGCTCGACACCACGGCGGGTGTGATGGAAGCGCGGAATATATTTCTCGCCAGCGGCAAGGGGGACTTGCGCGGATGGCATCGTCCAAAACACCTCAACAGCCGACTTATCGGCTTGAAAATGCATTTCCGTCTCTCGCCAGAGCAGGCCGCAATCCTGCATGAGGCGACGGAGCTGCTGTTCTTCCGCGGTGGCTACGCCGGCATTGAACTTGTGGAAAATCGCACCGCCAATCTGTGCCTGCTGGTCGACCGTGATGTCTATAAATCGGCTGGTGGCGATTGGGATCAGCTTTTAAAAATGCTGGTGAAAAATTCTACGCTACTGGGCGAACGCCTTGCAGGCGCGACACCGCTATGGGACAAGCCGCTCGCCGTTTACGGCATGCCCTATGGCTATGTTTTTGAAGATGCGGGACAGGATAAAAACCTGTACCGTCTCGGCGACCAGATGGCGGTTATCCCCAGTTTTGCCGGCGATGGCATGGCCATGGCGCTGCATTCGGCGCAGCTGGCGGCCCGCTGCTATCTGAATGGCACCGGTGCTGGTGCCTATCACCGGCAGGCGCGTCAGGATTTCAAAATCCCCGTCCGGCTTGCGTCTTTCCTTGCTCGTATCGCCTTGCTGCCTTATATGCAGCCCATCCTGCCGCAGCTCGGCGCCTTTTTCCCGGGCGTCGTCGGCCGCGCGGCTGGTGCCATCCGTTTCAACCCGAAATTAGCTTGATTTTGTACCTGTTTTGTTCTAGTCTTGTTTCGGTAACAGGAACAAGGCGCTATGGGCGATATTCAGGCAAAATTGGCGGTATTGGCGGATGCGGCGAAGTATGACGCTTCTTGCGCCAGCAGCGGCTCCAAACAGACGCGGAAAGGCCCCGGCCTCGGCTCGACCGAGGGCAGCGGCATTTGCCACAGCTATACGCCGGACGGCCGCTGCATTTCCCTCTTGAAGATTTTGCTGACCAATCACTGCATTTTCGACTGCAAGTATTGCATCAACCGCGTCTCGAGCGACGTCAAGCGCGCCCGCTTCACGGTCGAGGAGGTCGTGCGGCTGACGCTCGAGTTTTACAAACGCAATTATATCGAGGGGCTGTTTTTAAGCTCCGGCATCATCCGCAACGGCGATTACACCATGGAGCAGCTGGTGGAGGTCGCGCGTTCCTTGCGGGAAGATCACCAGTTTCGCGGCTACATTCACCTCAAAACCATCCCCGGCGCGGCAGACGAGCTGGTGCAGAAGGCGGGCCTTTACGCTGATCGCCTCAGCGTGAATATCGAACTGCCGACGACGGCCGATCTTAAATCCCTCGCGCCGGAAAAAGACCGCGTGAAGCTGGAATCGAATATGTCGATGCTGAAGGCGAAGGCGGTCGAGATCAGCGATGAAAGAAAGACGCTCAAGAAAGCGCCTGTGTTCCTGCCTGCGGGGCAAAGCACGCAGATGATTGTCGGCGCAACGCCCTCTCCCGACCTTGATGTGCTCAAAACCGCATCGACTCTCTATGGCAGCTACAAGCTGCGCCGTGTTTATTACTCCGCCTTCAGCCCCATCCCGCATGCGGATAGCCGCCTGCCGGTAAGAACGCCGCCGCTGCTGCGCGAACATCGCCTCTACCAGGCGGACTGGATGCTGCGGTTCTACGGCTACAAGGTCGATGATATCGTGACGCCGGAATTCCCCGACCTTGATATGGAGGTCGACCCCAAAACCGCCTGGGCGTTGCGTCACCCCGCGTTCTTTCCGGTTGATGTCAACCGCGCGGGGCGGGAGGCGCTGCTGCGGGTGCCCGGCTTCGGCGTCAGTTCCGTCGATAAAATCATACGCATCCGCCGCTATCATCGCATCACCATGGCGGACCTTCAAAAATTGCGCGTCAGCCTGAACCACGCGCGCTATTTTGTCGTCACGGCGGATAATAACGCCGCCGCCAAAATGATCGATACGCTTAACCTCCGCGCTAGGCTGACAAGTGCCGCGCCCCAGCAACTGCAGCTGGCGTTATAATGGTTCCGGCGGTGCATGATTTTGCCAGCTGGCGGCAGGCGGCGCGGGGGTATTTGCAGGCGGGATTAAAACCCGATGATTGCGCATGGCCGGTCCATGATGCAGGACAGGCAGGCCTTTTCGCGCCGCAGATGCCGTTGCTTTTAACCCCTCACGCTCCCAAAACCTTCACCATCCCGCCGGCCTTCATGGATATCGCTGAAAAGGTCGCCTGTCATGTGTCGCCGGAAAAATGGCATCTGCTTTACAGCGCCTTGTGGCGACTCACGCAAGGCGAAAAACATGTGTTGTTGTTGGCGCATGACCCGCTGATCCACCGGCTGATGACAATGGCGCACCAGGTCTCCCGCGATGCGCATAAGGCCAAGGCGTTTGTCCGTTTCCGCAGCCTCGGTACAGACTCAGGCCGCGAAAAATTTGCGGCCTGGCACTGCCCCGATCATAAAATTCTGCCGCTCGTCGCGCCGTTTTTCCAGCGGCGTTTCGGCGTCATGGACTGGACAATCATGACGCCGCAGCAATCCGTATCGTGGAATGGCCGCGCACTTATTTACGGCCCCGGCGTGCCGAAGGAGGCTGCACCTGCCGATGATGCGATGGAGGAAGTGTGGCTGACCTTCTACCGTGCCATTTTCAACCCCGCCCGCATCAAGGTAAAAATGATGAAGCAGGAAATGCCGGTGCGTTACTGGCACACCATGCCGGAAACGCGGATTATTCCCGACCTGCTGCAGGAAGCGCCGGCGCGGGTGGAGGAAATGCTGCGGCATCAGGAAGGTTTTTCCCGCTCCGCCGCGCAATTCCTGCCGGTGGAGAAAAGTCTTGCCGCGCTTTCAATTGCCGCTAAAGCCTGCGAAGGCTGCCCGCTGCACTGCCATGCGACGCAAACCGTATTCGGCCAGGGGCGCGAAGATGCGCCACTCATGATCGTCGGCGAACAGCCGGGTGAGCAGGAGGATCAATCAAGCGTTCCCTTCATTGGGCCCGCTGGCAAAGTCCTGATGCAGGCGCTGGAGGTTGCAGGAATTACCCGCGATGACGTCTACATGACGAATGCCGTCAAGCACTTCAAATTCACCCAAAGCGGCAAGAAGCGCATTCACCAATCGCCAAACGCGCGGGAGATTAACGCCTGCAAACCGTGGCTGGAGGCGGAACGTACCGCCGTGAAGCCGAAAATCATTCTCGGGCTCGGCCTCACCGCGGCGAAATCATTGCTGGGGCACGGCTTCAGTATGAAGGAACAGCGCGGCAAATGGTTTGAAGCGGGCGATGCCCGCATTCTCGTGACATACCACCCCTCTGCCGTGTTGCGCGCGGGCAGCAAGGAGCAGGGCGAGGAGATTTACCGTCATATATGCGCCGATGCGGCAACGGCGCGCGCTGCGGCAATAACCTGAACGCTTGTTAGCGGTCTTCTTTCGTCAGCAGTTTTTTCTGCGACAGGCGTTCCAGCACGCTGAGCACGGAGGTTTCCGGATGCTGCAGGGCGTCCGCCGGCAGGTAGAAGGTTTGCTCCATCAGAAACTGGCCTGCCATGGCCGCATGCAGCACCTGGTCGCTGAAGACGAGCCAGGTTGTGCCCGGCATAAAATCAACCGCCGCCTGCGGGGCGCTTTTCTGATAGTCCATGTCGTGCTTCACGGCGTCATGCAGCTGCAGCATGGTGTGGTCATACAGGCTGCGGCGCTTTTTGGTGATGCCGAGGGTTTTGAGCGCGGTTAAGTAACCGGGGAAAGGCGGCTTGGTGCGCGGCAGGAATTTCGCCGCGAAATCGCCAAAAGGCTCGCCCACGCGCCATTCGCGCGGCTTGCCGTTCGGGTTGACGTTGGTGAAGACGCGCAACAGGCGCATGCCTTGCGTCGGGTTCGACGGGAAGGCGTCCACATGCAGGCGCGTATCGTCTTTCCGCCAGCTGGATTTGCGGCCGCGGATCTCGACGTTGCGGAAGGTCGCATTGCCATCAATCAGGTTCGGCATATAGGCGGGGATCAGCGCGGCGATAAGCGATTTCGCGGCGGCGGAATAGCGCGTCAAAAGCCCGTGAATATCGGCCATGGCTTTTTCGTCGCCCGTCGCGCCGGTCAGCTTGCCGGTGGGGCGCAGGGAAATGTTTTTCGCCTTGCCGTCCGACCATTTGGGGTCGAGCAGGTATTTTTCAGCTGGCTGGAATTCAAAGTTCAGCTTCGGGAAGTAAGGCACAAGACCGCTTTCCAGCATGGCGCAGATATCGGCAGCCGGATCGCGCGCGGGCGACCAGCTGTCGATCGGCAGCGGGCGCAGGATATCGACAGCGGGCGCCGCGGAAAATTTTTCTACCTGGGTTTTCATGGTTAACTCCAAAAATTAAAATAGCCGATAAAGCATAAAGATAGAAAAAGAGAGCTAAGCTATTGTTAGCTTTCTTCTAGAGTTGTTAAGGTACGGATGATCTCGGCATATTGGTTTTGCAATGCTGCATCAAGCAATTGCTGTGCGAATTCAGCTAATGCAAAGTTGGCACCGGCGTCGACGTTTGCTTTGTCAGCCCAAGGATTGTTTTTTAGAATATTGGCTCGGTCTGCATCCTGTTTTTCAAGATAGCGGCGTAAATTTTGATTTAGCGTGCCGTTTCCTTTTGCAAGCCAACTTTTTGCAGCCTCTATATTCTGCGGCACACCAATTCCGCCGAGATATTGAAGAGCAAGTGCATTAGCACAAAAACCGCAACCGGCCACAGCGGCCTTTTTATACCAAGCAGCGGCTTCGGCAGCGTCTTTTTTAATACCTACGCCGGTTAGAGACATGTAACCAAGAACGCATTCGGCATCGAGAGTGCCGTTGTTCGCAGATTGTATGACTATTTTCGCGGCCTTGGGAAAACGGCTTGCGTCGCCAGTGGGGGGGAACGGGTCGGCCTTGGCCGGCACGATAAAAGAGACATTTACAGCTAAAAAAACGGCAAGCACAAATGAACGTAGCATCATGGGCTCTTAAAAGGGTAATGGCGGAGAGGATGAGATTCGAACTCACGATACCTTACGGTATACCCGCTTTCCAGGCGAGCGCCTTCAACCGCTCGGCCACCTCTCCGCAAATATGAGGATTTATTACCCGACGGCAAGAGGCGCAGATTAACCTTAATGGCCATATCCTTCAAGGAAAATTTTACCAGTAAAAACAGTCCCTTGCATGGCAGTTTCGCGGTCTTTAGCATGGGGCCAGCCCAAAAGCCCGTTTGCCCTGAAGGATTCTCATCATGAAACTCTTCGCCATTTACATCGGCGGTTCCACCCAAGCCTCGCTGATCGAGCTGCATGATGTGCGCTTCTGTGTCGCGGAAACGATCGAGGATACCTATGACAGCCTGAAAGCCGGCTGGTGGGGCACGCCCGAAAGCCTGCACCTTGATTGCTGGGGCGAGCTGACATCGGCGGATGGCTACAATATCGAGCTGCGAGATGCGCCGCCCGCTGCGGAGGACAAGCTCTGGTTCGTCAACCTCGGCGGCTATGACCCTGATGATTTCAGCGAGCTGCACAAGAATGTTTTCGTTGTCGCGCCGACGCAATCAAAAGCCAAGGCGCGCGCCTTGAAAGAAATCCTGCACTGGCCGCAGCGGCACGAGGATTATACCTTCGAGGTTGAAAAGCTCTCGGCTGTAAACGCCGCCATCGAGGGTAGTGGCAAATATATCCACCTCGTCAAAACCGATAATCCGAAGCCCTTTACCTTCACCTGCAAATACCGCCCGATCGGCAAATCGCGCGCCGCCATCAAGGCATAAAAAAGCCGCCGCAACCCTTCAGGCTGCGGCGGCTTTTTTGAAAGTCTTGGAATTAGCTGCCGAGGCGCTTGAGCAGGTCGAGCGGCAGCGGCAGGATGATCGTATTCGTCTTGTCGTTGGCGATATCCTGGAAGGCCGAGAGATAGCGCAGCTGCATGGCATTGGGGTCGGTCGCCAGCGTGCGGGCAGCTTCCACCAGCTTCCCGGCGGCCTGCAGTTCACCTTCCGCCGAGATGATTTTGGCGCGGCGTTCACGTTCCGCCTCCGCCTGACGGCCGATGGCCTTGATCATGCTTTCGGCAATGTCGATGTGCTTGAGGGCGACGTTGGAAACTTTGATGCCCCACTGGTCGGTCTGGTTATCGAGCAATTCGCGGATATCGGCGGAAAGCTTGTCGCGGGCGGTCAGCATTTCGTCCAGCTCATGCTTGCCGAGGACCTCGCGGAGCGTCGTCTGCGAGAGTTCGGAGGTTGCGCGCATAAAGTCGGCGACGTTGTTGATAGCTTTTTCCGGCGCGACGACGCGGTAGTAAACGACCGCGTTGACCTTCACCGAGATGTTATCCTTCGAGATGATATCCTGGCTCGGTACATCAATCGTGCGGACGCGGAGGTCGATGCGCACCATCTGCTGCACGCCGGGGATCAGGACGATCAGGCCGGGGCCTTTGACGCCGGTGAAGCGGCCGAGGGTGTAGACGATGCCGCGCTCATATTCCCGCAGCACACGCAGCGTGTAGCCGAGGAAGATGAGGATAAGGACGAGGAAAAAGCCTGTAATGCCGAAACCCATGGTGGGGTAATCCTTTCTGTCGCAATAAAGTTAAGCCAAGTTCAATCCGATTTTATTCCGGCTGCACAATCAGGCGCAGGCCGTCGATCTCGAGAATTTTGACGCGGTCGCCGGGGTTGATGATGAAGTCCGGCGAGGCCGCGATGGCCGACCAGATTTCACCAGCGACGCGCACTTCACCTTTGCCGCCGCTCCAGTTGACGACTTCGGCGATGGAAGATTTCATCTCCTCGACGCCGGTGACGACGGGGCGCTTTTGGGCGCGCAGGGCGACGGCAAGAAGGATGCTGAGGACCACAAGCGCCGTCAGCGTGACGCCGCCGATCACATAGGGGTCGATGCCGAAGGTCGGGTCTTTACTGTCGATAAGCATGCTTGCCCCCACTGCAAAAGATATCGCCCCGCCAAGCCCTAGCGCGCCGAAAGATGGCGCGAAGGCTTCCGCCACCATCAACCCGATGCCGGTCAGCAGCAGCGCAAGGCCGGTATAGTTGACCGGCAGCACGTTCATGGCAAACAGGCCAAGGATAAAGGCGATAAGGCCCGCTACGCCCGGAATAAACATGCCGGGGTGGATGCATTCGTAAATAATGCCGAAAGCGCCGAAGACGATGAGCAGGAAGGCGACGTTAGGGTTAGTGATGATGTCGAGAAGGTCAGTGCGCCAGTCGCGGTGGATGGTTTCAATCCGGCCGCCCTTGGTGTGCAGCTTCATGGTTTTCGCGCCCGCCATCTTCACTTCGCGGCCGTCGATTTTGTCGAGCAGCTCTTTATTATCAATCGCGATCAGGTCGATGGATTTGGAGGCAAGGGCTTCGGTCGCGGTCTGGCTCACGGCCTCGCGCACGGCTTTCTCCGCCCATTCCATGTTGCGGCCGCGCAGCTCCGCAAGGCCGCGAATATAGGCGGCGGCGTCATTGACCATTTTGTGGTCGAGCGTCGATTTCGGCGTTGCATATTCCTTCACCTGGTCGGCGGTGAAGTTTTCCATCGGGCTGTTGTCGCCCATGTGGATGGGTGTTGCCGCGCCGATAACGGTCGAGGGGGCCATGGCGGCGATATGCGCGGCTTCGAGAATATAGGTGCCCGCGCTCGCGGCATGGGAGCCTGGCGGCGACACGTAGGCCGCGACCGGCACAGAGCTGTCGAGGATTTTCTGGATGATGCTCTGCATTGAATCGTAAAGGCCGCCGGGCGTCTGCATTTCGAGGATAACGACATCGGCCTTCTGGTCAGCCGCGCCCTGCAGGCTGCGGGTGACAAGGTCCAGCGTCGAGGGTGAAATGAGGCCGTCGATCTTGATGACGATGGCCAGCGGCTCGTCATCATCGGCGACAGAGGGCGCAGCGTGCTGCAGCAGCAGCCCGGTAAAAAGGACGGCGGCAAAAAACGGGAGAGACAAGCGTTTCAGGAACTGTTTCATGTCAGCGATACCCTTCGCAGTCACCATAGCAAAAGGGTTCAAACGCGTCTTTAAAAACCGGAACGCCTGTGGGTAATTATGGTATAGCGCTTAAGGCGTGTTTTTCAGATTACGCGCAGGCGGGGCAGCATTGCGGCCGACCTTCGGCTCCGCGCCCATGTGCTGGATAATATCAGTCGCCCAGTCGGCACCCTGTTTACCCGCCTCGGCCACCGTCTTGCCGGACGCGAGGCCATAAAGGAAGCCTGCCGCGAACTGGTCGCCCGCGCCATTCGTGTCGATGATTTTTTCCCGCGCGATGGGGTTGGCGGGCACATGCGTCTCGACGCCCGCTTCAAAAACATAAGCGCCTTTGGCACCCATGGTCATGGAAGCGGTTTTGCCGGAGGCTTTAATGGCCGCCATCGTCTCTTCCAGCGTCGATGTGCCGAAGAGCGCGCCGAATTCTTTCTGGTCGCCGACAAGAATATCGGCATGGGAAAGCGCAAGTTTCAAAAACGCCTTCTGGTTACGGCCGACAACGCCCGCATCATTAAGGGCAAGGGCGACAAGACCGCCGGTCTGCTTTGCGACATCCGCCGCGTGGTGCACGGCATCCTTGCCGGTTTCCGACAGCCAAAGGTAGGAATCAAGATAGGTGATTTTCGCGGCCGCAATCAGCGTGCCGTCGATATCATCGGGTGCCAGCTCATACCCCGCGCCGGCGGAGAAGGCGAAGGTGCGCTCTTTATCGGGCGTTGTCATCACCAGCACAGCAGTTGTTGCCGTTTCGTCATTGGCCGAAAGCAGCGGCGTGAAGGCGATGCCGTTATCCTGCACGCGAGTCTTGAAGAAATTGCCGTGGTCATCGTTGGAAATTTTGCCAATCAGCGCGGCATTGCCACCACGCAGGGCAACACCAGCCGCCACATTCGCGCCGGGACTGCCGGGGGAGATGTGCGGGGCAAGACCGGCCGTAATGTCTGCCACCGTCCGCGGCGTGACAAGATTGGTCAGGCCTTTTTTGACGCCATGGTTTTCAAGATGCGCATCATCGGCCTTCAGCTGGATATCCACGCAAATGGCGCTGAGGGCGACGACGTCGTACTTCTTGGTCATGGCGGTTCCTTAAAATTTTAAGCGGCAGATTGCTTTCTGGCAGAAAGCGTTGCGATCAACGCGTCACCCATTTCGGACGTGGAGAGCTTCTTGCAGCCGTCCGACATGATATCGGCGGTGCGCAAATTCTGGCCGAGCAGGTTTTCAACGGCCGCTTCCAGCACATCTGCTTCCGTCTTCATGTCGAAGGAATAGCGGAACATCATGGCGACGGACAAAATCGTCGCCAGCGGGTTGGCAATGTTTTTGCCGGCGATATCGGGGGCGGAGCCGTGAATGGGTTCGTACAGTGCCGCCCGCTTGCCGTTCGGTTTCACTTCGCCCAAGGAAGCGGAGGGCAGCATGCCGAGGGAGCCTGTCAGCATGGCAGCCTCGTCGGATAAAATATCGCCAAACAGGTTGTCCGTCACGATCACGTCGAATTGCGACGGGCGGCGGCACAGCTGCATCGCGCAGTTGTCGGCATACATATGCGAAAGTTCAACGTCTTTATACTCCTTGTCGTGCAGCGCCGTCACTTCCTCGCGCCACAGTTTGCCGGATTCCATGACGTTGGCTTTCTCGGCGGAGCACACGCGGTTCTGGCGGCGCTTCGCCATTTCAAAGGCAACGCGCGCAACGCGGTGGATTTCCGACGTCGTATAGACTTGCGTATTGATGCCGCGGCGCTGGCCATCGGGCAGCGTTTCAATGCCGCGCGGTTCGCCGAAGTAAACGCCGCCGGTCAGTTCGCGCACGATGAGGATATCAAGGCCCTGCACGACTTCGCGTTTTAAGGTTGAGGCATCGACCAGTGCGTCAAACACTTTCGCAGGGCGAAGGTTGGCGAAAAGCTCCAGCGATTTGCGCAGCTTCAGCAGGCCGGCCTCGGGGCGGATGTTGTAATCAACCTTGTCCCACTTGGGGCCGCCGACTGCGGCGAGCAGCACGGCATCCGCGGCGCGACATTTTTCCAGCGTCTCGTCAGATAGCGGCACGCCGTGGCGGTCGATGGAAATGCCGCCGATGTCGCCTTCGACCGTCTGGATATTGCTGCCGAAGTTCTTGTTAAACCAGGCGATGACCTTTAAGGCCTCCGCCATGACTTCGGGGCCAAGGCCGTCACCCGGCAATACGACGATCTGCCTGACGTTTGTCATGCGCGGAGTTCCTTAAATTTAAGTCGATTACCAGTTGCGGCGGTGCGGGTGGTAGTTCGGGTGATGGTGTTCAAAGCGCGGCTCCGGCACGACGATGACCGGGCGCTGCGGCACGAAAATCACGGGCTCGCGGTGGCGGTACGCAGGCTCATAGGGCACAACGGCGCAGCCGGTCAAGGTGAGGCCGGCAACGGCGGCAACGAAAGCGGCTTTCAGGGTATTTTTTTTCGGGAGTTCCATGTTTGTGACATCCTCTGTTATAGCGCGAATTTTTGAATTGGCGTCAGTCTAGCCGCCCGCTCTTGCTTGTCAATATGTTAAAGAAAAGCCCTTGATTCCGCTGGATATTAAGCTTTCTCTGCGGCGAAAAGCCAAGGCTGGCTCTGCTTTTGCGCCTGTTCATAGCTGCCGATTTCTGCGGCATGTTCCAGCGTCAGGCCAATGTCATCAAGGCCGTTCAGCAGGCATTTTTTGCGGAAGGGGTCGATCTCGAACTTATAGGTCTTGCGGTTGCCGCCTGTGACGGTTTGCGCCTCAAGGTCAACGCTCAGCTCCAAGCCTGCCTCAGCGTCTTTCATCAGCTCCTCGACCGCTTCCTTCGGCAGGACGAGCGGCAGCACGCCGTTCTTGAAGCAGTTGTTGTAGAAAATATCCGCGTAGCTCGGCGCAATCACGCAGCGGATGCCGAAATCGAGCAGCGACCACGGCGCATGTTCGCGCGACGAACCGCAGCCGAAGTTTTCACCGGCGACCAGAATTTGCGCATGGCGGTAGGCTGGTTTATTGAGAACGAATTCCGGCTTCTCCGCGCCTTCCGGCGTGAAGCGCAGGTCGTTAAACAGAAATTTACCAAGCCCCGTGCGCTGAATGGTTTTCAGGAACTGCTTCGGGATGATCATGTCGGTATCAACATTGACCATGTTGAGCGGTGCGGCGGGGCCGGAAAGTTTGTCGAATTTTTGCATGGTATTATTCCTTATGCTTTCGCAAGTTCGCGCACATCGGTCAAATGACCCGTCACCGCCGCCGCCGCTGCCATCGCGGGGCTCATGAGGTGGGTGCGGCCGCCGCGGCCCTGACGGCCTTCAAAGTTGCGGTTGGAGGTGGAAGCGCAGCGCTCCCCCGGCTCCAGCTTGTCGGCGTTCATGGCAAGGCACATGGAGCAGCCGGCTTCGCGCCAGTCAAACCCCGCCTTGATGAAGATTTTATCAAGACCTTCCTTCTCCGCCTGTTCCTTCACAAGGCCGGAGCCCGGAACGATCATGGCGTAGACGGTCGAGGCGACATGGCGGCCTTCAACAACTTTCGCCACTTCGCGCATGTCTTCGATACGCGCATTGGTGCAGGAGCCGATGAAGACTTTATCAATTTTCACATCCGTTAGCTTGGTGCCGGGGGTGAGGCCCATGTAGTCGAGCGCGCGGGTAATAAACGCACGCTGGCCTTCATCCTCGATCAGCGCAGGGTTTGGCACGCTGCCGGTGATGGGCGCGACGGTTTCAGGGCTGGTGCCCCAGGTGACTTGCGGCGCGATGTCTTCCGCCTTCAATGTAATCTCTTTATCAAAGACCGCGCCTTGGTCGGTGACCAGCGACTTCCAGAATTCAACCGCCTTGTCGAAATCTGCGCCTTTGGGGGCGAGGGGGCGGCCTTTCAGGTAGGCGAAGGTCGTTTCATCGGGGGCGATCAGGCCTGCACGCGCACCGCCTTCGATCGACATATTGCAGACTGTCATGCGGCCTTCCATGGACAGACCGCGGATGACGCTGCCTGCGTATTCGATGACATAGCCCGTGCCGCCGGCGGTGCCGATTTTGCCGATGATGGCGAGGATGACGTCTTTCGCGGTGACGCCGACGCCAAGCGTGCCGTCAACCGTGATACGCATGTTTTTCGCGGGGCGTTGCTGCAGTGTTTGTGTTGCCAGCACGTGCTCCACTTCCGACGTGCCGATGCCGAAGGCGAGGGCACCGAAAGCACCGTGGGTCGAGGTATGGCTGTCGCCGCAGACAATCGTCATGCCGGGCTGGGTAAAGCCCTGCTCGGGCCCGATGACGTGGACGATGCCCTGGCGTTTATCATTCATGTCGAAATACTGGATGCCGAATTCCTTGGTGTTTTTCGTCAGCGTATCCAGTTGCAGCTTCGCTTCCGGATCGGCGACAAGGCCGGTCTTGCGGTCGGCGCTGGTCGGCACGTTGTGGTCGGCGACGGCAAGCGTCGCATCCGGCCGGCGCACGGTGCGGCCCGCCATGCGGAGGCCTTCAAAGGCCTGCGGGCTGGTGACTTCATGCACCAGATGGCGGTCGATATAAATGATGCAGGCGCCATCGGCGCTGCGGCTGACGACATGATTGTCCCAGATTTTTTGGAACATGGTGCGCGGTGCAGTCATCGGGTTTACTCCCAAGGAAACGCTGGATGTTGTTGTTGCCAGCGAAGATAGACCTTTTTACGCCAAAACAAAACGGCCACCTTTTGAGGGGTGGCCGTTTGCGATAATCGGTATTGACGCCGAAGAATTAGCCGTTAGCGGCTTTTTTTTCGGGAGCCGCTGCAGCGGGAGCGGCCGATTTCTCGGCGCCCTTGTCGGCGGTGTCAACGGTATCGTTGTTCTCGCGTTCCTGAATACGGGCAGATTTGCCGGAACGGTCGCGGAGGTAATACAGTTTCGCGCGGCGGACGGAACCGCGGCGGACGAGTTCGATGCTTTCGATCGCGGGGGAGAAGAGGGGGAACACGCGCTCCACGCCTTCGCCGTAGCTGATCTTGCGCACGGTAAAGCTCTGGTTCATGGCTTTGCCGCCGCGTGCGATGCAGACGCCTTCATAGGCCTGAATACGGTGGCGGTCTTCTTTCTCGGTTTTCTCAACGATCTTCACGTTGACGCGGACGGTGTCGCCCGGCTGGAATTCGGGGATTTTTTTGCCGCCAGAAAGTTTCTGGATCTGGCTCTGTTCAAATTTTTCCAAGTCGTTCATAGGTATGACCCTTTGTTTTTTTAGGGACCCGTTATATTCGAAAGCGCGATTTAATCGGTTGCGCTCCGGCGGTCCACATCTTGTAAGTTACCGGGTTGACGGAATCAGCGGTAAAGCCGATTCAGTCGGTTTGGGATTCATACGCTAAATTAGGGCTGAAATTCAATTGTTTATTTGAATTTCTTTGATGACCTAGACCTTATAGCAGCAGGAAAGACCAAATACATAATAAGCTGCAAAAGGTTAATAAATCGTTAATCCTTGGATTGCTTGGTCTTTTTGTATTTTTCCCATAAATCCGGGCGGCGCGCCTTGGTGACTTCTTCCGACTGGGCGAGGCGCCATTCCCGCACCTTGGCGTGGTGGCCGGAGGAGAGAACGTCGGGCACCTTCCGCAGCTGCCCGTCCGGCCCCGTCCATTCGGCGGGGCGGGTGTAATGGGGGTATTCGAGCAGGCCGTTGTGGAAGCTTTCCTCGTCATGCGTGCCGGCATTGCCGATAACGTCCGGCAGCAGGCGGATAATGCTGTCGAGCAATATCATCGCCGCCTGCTCACCGCCGGACAGCACGTAATCGCCCAGCGAAATTTCATCGGCCTGATAGGCCTCCAGCAGGCGCTCGTCGACGCCCTCATAGCGGCCGCAGAGGATCGTCAGCATCGGCTCGGCGCTGAGTTCAATGGCTTTGGCCTGCGTCAGCGGCCTGCCGCGCGGGGTCATATAAATGAAGCGGCCCAAGGGGCGGCTGGCTTCCAGAGTGTTGGAAAGAATATCGGGTTTCATCACCATGCCCGCGCCGCCGCCAAAGGGGGAATCATCCACCGTCTTGTGCAGGTCGGTGGTGAAATAGCGGGGGTTGATGGTCTCCAGCGACCAGATGTTCTTTTCCAGCGCCTTCCCCGCAAGGCTCGCGCCCAGATGCCCCGGAAACATTTCGGGGAACAGGGTGACAATTTTGACGGACAGGCGGGGCGGGGCGGCTGCTGGCTTTTTCATGGGCCTATTCTATTAAAAGCGGGCATTAAAAACCAGCGCTTTACTAAATATGGAAATTAAGTTATTATTGGCGATCTTTTTAAAGGAAGCCGGATGTCCCTCACCGCCGATTTTGACGATGAAGCGATGAATCCCCCGCCCCAGAAGGGCGTGACAACGCGCGTCGAAAACGAAAGCACCTACCACTTTCTGGATGGCGAACTTCACCGCGAGGATGATCTGCCCGCGGTGGAAAAAGTATCGGGCGCAAAACTCTGGTACCGGCATGGAAAACGGCACCGCGACAACGACCTGCCGGCCGATATCAGCGCCACTGGCAACATGGAGTGGTATGTCGACGGCAAGCGCCACCGCGCGGATGACAAGCCAGCCATCGTCAAAATGAACGGACGCCAGGAATGGTATAAAGACGGGCTCTGCCACCGCGACCGGGACCTGCCAGCCGTCACAAGCCCGCAAGGCCTGCAGAAATGGTACAAGGACGGCAAGCTGCATCGTGAAAACGCGCCTGCAATCATTCATCCCGACGGGTCGGAGGAATGGTATCTCGACGGCAAGCTCCACCGCATCGGCGGCCCCGCGTTGAAGAACAAGGATGGCCGGGAAGAATGGCGCGTCCATGGTACGCCGCACCGCGATGATGGCGAACCCGCACTCAATGACGGCAAGGGCAAAAAGGAGTGGATGGTCAACGGCAAGCACCATCGCCTCGACGGGCCTGCGCTGACCTATCCGGACGGTAAAAAAGAATGGAAACAAAACGGACAATTCCACCGTAATGATGGCCCGGCCGTCATTAAGCCGAACGGCGATAAGGCGTATTACCAGTTTGACAAGATGCATCGCCTCGATGGCCCGGCCTCGATAAAGAAAGACGGCTCCGAGGCTTGGTACAAGGAGGGCAAGGCGCACAGGCTGGACGGGCCGGCCTCGACAAAGGCGGATGGCTCGGAGTCATGGTCGGTCAACGGCAGGTTCCATCGCATTGGCGGCCCCGCCGTCACGCGCAAGGACGGCACGCAGGAATGGCACCTCGAGGGCAAGCTGCATCGCGCAGATGGCCCCGCAATCACCAAGCCGGATGGCACGGAAGAATGGTACCTGGACGGCAAGAAATGGCCGGAAGGCCCTGCCGTAATAGCGGCCAAGGCAGCTGCGGCATTGGCCAAGGAAATCACCACGATTGCCGTGGTGAAGCGTGATATGAAACCGCTCAAAACCGTGCGCTTCGCAGCCGCCAAGCCGCTTTCAGCATAAATTTATTGATTGAAGGTTAGTCCAACAGTCCCGGCGGGACTTCGATGGTGACTTCTTTTTTTGCGGTGTCGATATTCGGCACGCATGAATTATTGAAGGGCAGGTAGTAGCTGGCGCCCTTGATGGGCTTTATTTCCAGCAGGTCGCCGGCGCCGAAATTGTCGACGCTGATGACCTTGCCCATCGGCTTGCCGTCCTTGTCGAGGGCGCGCATGCCGACGAGGTCGGCGTGATAGAAAGTCTTGTCGTCCTTGATCGCAGGCAGGGCTTCCCGCGGCAGGTAGAGCTTCACACCACGCAGCTTTTCAGCGGCGGTGCGGTCTTGAATGTTTTCAATTTCGGCGAGCAGAATATTGCCGTGCTCGTGAAGCTTGAGAATTTTATAAGTCTTCTTTCCGTTGGCGTCGCAAAGCGGCGCATAATCGGTGAGGGCGGCAGGGTTGTCGCCGAAAATCTTCAACTTGACCATGCCTTTGATGCCATGCATGCCGACGATCTCGGCCATGCAGGTGAGGTTGCCCGTGTCTTTATCCACCGATGATGCGACCGCTTTGCTCAACTTGCCAATTAACCTTCTGCTTTTGCTTCTTCAGCTGCCGGAGCGGGAGCTGCAGCGGCTTCAGCGGCCTTGCCGGCTTTTTCAGCGCGGGTTTTGGCGCGGTCGGTCATTTTCGCTTTCGGTTTTGCCTTTTGCACGTTGTTCTTGCGTGCAGGCATCGGCTGGATGCCGGCTTTGCCGAGGAAGATGGCGATGCGGTCAGACACTTGCGCGCCTTTTTTGATCCACGCCAGGATCTTCTCGCCTTCAAGCTTCACGCGGTCAGCGTGGTCTTTCGGCAGCGCCGGGTTGTAGGTGCCCAGCTTTTCAAGGAAAGCGCCGTCGCGCGGCTTGCGGCTGTCGGCAACGACGATGTGGTAGTAGGGTTTTTTCTTGGCGCCTGCGCGGGCCATGCGGATCTTCAGCATTGTTTAAGTACTCCATTGTTAATCGGGTCGCGTTGAAAAATGAAATCAGGCGCTGCAACCTCAAAACTGCGCCAAATCCTGTTAGAAACTTTATTTGCCCTTCTTGCCGTTGTTCAGCAGCGGATTGAGCGGGAAACTGCCGCCCTCCGCGAAGGGGTTGGGACCAAGGGAGCCATCGGCGCCCATTTTGTCCTGCATGTTTTTAGCCATCTGTTCCATTTCGTCCATGCCGCCGCCGCCAAACAGCGCGCCCATGTGGCGCATCACGCCCTTGCCGCCCAGCTTCTGCATGCGCTTCATCATCGTCTGCATGTCCTGGAACTGCTTCAGCAGCTTGTTGACTTCCTGCACCGTGGTGCCGGAACCGGCGGCGATGCGCTTGCGGCGCGACGCGTTGAGCACTTCCGGCTTTTCGCGCTCTTTCAGCGTCATCGACAGAATAATCGCTTCCTGTTTTTTCAGGATGCTGTCGTCGACGTTCGCGTTTTCCATCATGCCTTTCAGCTTGCCCATGCCGGGCATGAAGCCCATGAGGCCGGAAAGGCCGCCCATTTTCTTCATCTGCTTCAGCTGGGTCAGGAAGTCGCTCAAGTCAAACTTGCCCTTGGCCATTTTCTCGGCCGCGGTTTTGGCGTCTTCGATATTGATATGCTCGGCAGCTTTCTCGACGAGGGAGACGATATCGCCCATATCAAGGATGCGGCCGGCGATACGCTCGGCGTCAAAGGCCTGCAGCGCGTCCAGCTGTTCGCCCATGCCAAGGAACTTGATGGGCTTGCCGGTGACGGCGCGCATGGAAAGGGCTGCGCCGCCGCGGCTGTCGCCATCAACGCGGGTCAGCACAATGCCGGTGATGCCGATGCGTTCATTGAAGTTTTTGGCGGTATTGACCGCGTCCTGGCCGGTCAGCGCGTCGGCGACGAGCAGGATATCGGCGGGTTTCGCAAGGTCGCGCACTTCCGCGAGCTCGTTCATCAGCGCGTCGTCGATGGAGAGGCGACCGGCGGAATCGAGGATCAGGACGTCATAACCTTCAAGGCGCGCCATTTCGAGCGCGCGCTTGGTGATCTTGACGGCGCTTTCGCCCTTCACGATCGGCAGGCTGCCGACGTCGCATTTCTTGGCGAGGATTTCCAGCTGTTCCTGCGCCGCCGGGCGGTAAATGTCGAGCGAGGCGAGCAGGACTTTCTTGCGCTGCTTGTCTTTGAGGAATTTGCCGAGCTTGCCGGAGGTCGTGGTTTTGCCCGAACCCTGCAGGCCGGCCATCAGGATGACGGCGGGCGGGGTGACGCTGAGGTTCAGCGCGGAATCTTCATGGCCAAGCGTTTTGACCAACTGGTCGTGGACGATTTTGACGACCTGCTGGCCGGGCTTCACCGCGCGGATGACTTTCTCGCCGAGCGCCTCGATCTTCACCTTTTCGACGAAATCGCGGGCGACGGGGAGGGCGACGTCGGCTTCGAGCAGCGCGACGCGAACCATTCGCAGCGCTTCGGTCACATCCTCCTCGCGCAGAACCCCGCGGCCCTTCAGCCCATCGAAAATCCCGCCAAGGCGGTTGGTGAGTGATTCAAACATTCAAAATCCTCAAAAGCCCAAAACCAATTAACCCCAGTGAGCGTAACTTCGCCGACTGGGGGACGCAGAGCGCAAGCAGACATCCATAGGGGATATGCTTTGCCTCAACAAAACTGAGCTGTTTATAAGGGATTTATGGAGAAAGAGTCAAGCGCGGCGGAAGTGGCGGAAATATGGGGGAAGAGGTTGGAATTGCTTTATTTATTGGAAAATATGACGAAGTGGTTGCTTTTATGGAATATTATGGCTATTCTGCCGCTTTCTCAAGAGGCCCTATGACGCGTATTTACATCATTGCTGCACTCTTTTTCGCCGTATTCTGCGCGCCGCTGATAGCGGGTGCCGCGCAAGGCGGCGGTATTGAAGAAGGTCCGGGCTCCAGACTGTCCTGCGCCCGCATGTCGGCCCTTCTCGGCGGCGCGCATGCGCCGCGCAATGGCGAAATGCGCCCGGTGCCTTCCGTCTCCGCCAGCTATGGCACGAATAAGGCGCAGGCGCTGGACGTCTACCTGCCCGCCAAACCCGCACATGCCGCGCCCTATCCGGTCATCCTGATGATCCACGGCGGCGCCTGGTGCATCGGCGACAAGGCGGCCGGTGGCGTCAAGGTAAACAAGATCAACCGCTGGGTCGAAAAAGGTTTCATTTTCGTTTCCGCCAATTACCGCATGCTGCCCGACGGCGCGAATGTGGCGGAACAGGCAGCGGATGTGACCAAGGCACTTATATATGTGCAGGCGCATGCCGCTGACTGGCAGGGCGATGCCGGTAAAATAATCCTCATGGGCCATTCGGCCGGTGCGCATCTCGTCTCCCTCATCGGCGCGGATACGGCGACAGCGGCAAAGCTTGGCGCCGCGCCCTGGCTTGGCACCGTGTCGCTCGATAGCGCGGTGGTGGATGTCGCCGGCAAGATGAAGCTAAAACACGCGGCGGTGTACGAAGAAGTTTTCGGCAAAGACCCCGCCTTCTGGACGAAAGTATCGCCGGTCGAGCAATTGTCCGAAGCTTCGCTGCCCTGGCTCGGCGTCTGCTCCTCCAAACGGCAGGATTCCTGCCCGGCGGCGCATGAATATGCCGATAAGGCGAAAGCCCTCGGTGTCCGCGCCGAGGTGGTGGAAGAGCCGCTCAACCACGGCGCCATCAATAAGAACCTCGGCGAAGAGGGCGATTACACCGCCGCCGTCGAAAAATTCATGGGCAGCCTCGATGCCGATGTGAAGAAAAGGCTGCAACCATGAGCTCGCTTGATAAATTCCTGCTGAAGGCCGTGCTGCAAGGCAGCCTTGACGATGTGTCCGACTATATCGCCGAGCGCGCCAGCCCCGACGCGAAGGACAGCAACGGGCGTAGCGCCATCTATCATGCCGCCGCCGAAGGCGATGAGGACATGGTCAAGCTGCTGCTGCTGCACAAGGCGGATGTAAACGCGCCCGATGATGACGGCATGATGCCGCTCACCGCCGCGCTGGAGAAAACGTACTTTAATATCGCCGAGCTGCTGATGAAGAATGGCGCGAAAGCCGATATTCCCGCCGGCGATAAAAAAATGTGCGTTCTTCATTCTGCCATCAACATGGACATGAAGGACGGCAAAGCAGAGCGCGTGCAGTTTCTGCTGGAGCGTGGGGCGGATGCCAATGCCACACCGAACGCCAAAGGTCTGACCCCCTATGAACAGGCGAAAGCGTTTGTTGCGGAATATCCGCAAGCGCAGGTGATTGTGGATGCGATGGCGGCCTATGCCGAAGGCGTGGAAAAACTGGCGCAGCGCAAAGAGGCTGAATTTATCGCATCCGAAGTGAAAGCCGTCTTTACCGGCGCCGCCGCGCCTGCGCGTGTCAAGACGGTGCGCTTCGCCGCCCCGAAAGGCCCGCGCTGATGGAGCCGAAATCGCTTCTCGAGGCTGTTGAGACGGACGACCTGATAGCGGTCACCGAGGCTTTTGACCGCGGGGACGACGCGAATGCGCCCGATGCCAGCGGCAGGCCCATGATTTTCGCGCTGATGGAACGCATCGCCGCCGGGGGCGAGGATGACAGCACCACCGGCCTGCAGCGGGTTATCTTTCTCGGCTTCTGCACCAAGCGCGCCGACCTGAACCTTCGCGATGCCGACGGCATTTCGCCGCTGAACAAGGCGCTGCAGCTGCAGGAATATTTCCTCGCCAGCGTGCTGATTGCCTCCGGCGCGGAAGTGGACGAGGTTTTCCCCAACGGCTCGACCGCGCTGCATGAGGCTGTGCGCCTGATGCTGTCTGACGAAGGTGACCGGCTGCTGACAAATGTCTTGTGGAAGCAACCCGATCCCACCATCCGCGATGCCAACGGTCAGTCGGCGCTGGATCTTGCGGCGGCCTCCTCCAGTGATGCCGCGCCGGGCGTGCGCAGCCTGCTGGCGGCGCTGCCAAAGGCGCAGGCGCTTGCCGTCGAAGCGCGGCAGGAACAGTTACAGCAGCTGCAGCAAAAGGCCAAAGGCCAGAAGTTCAAGCTGCAGCCATGACGCAACACTGGTGGCACCCCGATTTATTCGGCCGCAAAATCCCCTATCTTGAAGCACGGGCACGCATATTTGCAGAGGTACGGGCGTTTTTTAACCAGCGCGGTTATCTGGAGGTTGAAACCCCCGCCCTGCAGGTGGCCCCTTGTATGGAGCCGCATATTCAGGGCTTCCGCACCGAGCTTGTCTCCGCCGATATGCAGCGGCGGGACACGCTGTATTTGCACACCAGCCCCGAATTCACGATGAAGAAGCTGCTGGTGGCGGGCCTGCCGAAAATCTACCAGCTCGCCAAAGTCTTCCGCAACGCCGAAGGCTCCCGCTGGCACAGCCCCGAATTTGCCATGCTGGAATGGTACCAACGCGGCATGGATTATAAAGACATGATGGACGAAACGGCCGAGCTGCTGCGCCATGTGGTGAGGCAACCGATGCGCGTGAAGGATAAAACCTGCGATCCGCAGGCGCCTTTCGAAAAAATCACCGTCGTCGATGCGCTGAAGAAATATGCGGGCGTCGATATCGAACATAACCTTTGCGATCTGGCGCATATCAATGCGGAAGCAAAACGCATCGGCGTCTATGTTTCGCCGCTCGACGACTGGGAAAACGCGCTGCTCAAAATCCTCATGGAAAAAGTCGAGCCGAACTTGGGCGTCGGCGCGGCGACCGTCATTTACGATTATCCGGTTTCCATGGCCGCGCTCTCCCGCCCGAAGCCGGAAGACCCGCGCTTCGCCGAACGGTTCGAGGTTTATGTTTGCGGCATCGAGCTTGCGAATGCCTTCGGCGAACTGACGGATGCGAAAGTGCAGCGGGAGCGGTTCATCCATGATGTTGCCCTCCGCAAAAAAATCTATGGTGACGATTATCCGGTCGATGAAGATTTTCTCGCCGCGCTCGACCACGGCCTTGCCCCCTGCAGCGGCAACGCGCTGGGACTCGACCGGCTGGTTATGCTGGCGACAGGCGCGGAAAACATCGATCTGGTGCAGGCTGCGCCCGTCGTAACGCGCTGAAAACGCTTAGATGTTTTAAAATGTTAAGCCTTTCGGCGTATCCTGTTGGAAACAGCAGGAGATACAAAGATGTCCGAAGAAAAGCTTAAACTGGGCGGCCGTGAATATGATGTGACGCCGGGCCTCCGCGAGGCCTATGCCGAAGTTGCAGGCATCATCAAAGCCCACGGCGGCCAGCCGCCCGAAAGCGTTGTCACCGCGCTCGAACAGCTCGACAAAATGGATCTCGGCAAAGCGCTTGCGACGCCCAAGCAGCGCAGACCCGGCAAGTAAAGCGATTGATAAAATTAGACGACATTGAATTGCATGATGCGTTGCTGAAAAGCACGAGCGTTGATTATGTCGCCAAAAAAGTCATGCTCAGTATCGAGTTTTATTTAAATGCCGACAGTGACCGACATCGGCAGCGCGCATCGGTAATATTTGAAGAGGTCGAATCCATTTCGCAGATCAGCGATTTAGATAGCATGCAAAAAAACGCTTCTGCGGGGACAATAAGTTATTGGACGCCATCGCAGGGCAGTGTCACATACATTTATTTAGTAGACGGTTGCATCGCTATCAAAGCGCAGAAGCTGCGTTTTGAGACAGAGGTACCTTAAAAAAATTATTTATATTGGTGATCAGCCCGCGACTTTTTTCGGGATGTGGCCCATGGCTTCCTGGAATTCGCGGATGGCCGCGGCGGCACCGCCGGTGTATTCCCAGATGGAAGTGGACGCGCAAATAAAATCTGCGCCCGCCTTCACAATATCGCGGCAGTTGGCGGGCTTGATGCCGCCGGCGGCGACGCAAGGCGCTTCCATGATGGCGCTCCACCACGTCAGGATATTCGGCGACACCATATATTTTGGCGCGTAGTTTTCCTGCGGGTAGTAGGGGCTCCGCGCGGTGAAGAAGGGGCCGAAGCTCACGTAATCCGCGCCCTGTTCGGCGGCCGTCATGCCAAGGTGCTTGGAATCAAGGCAGGACGCGCCGATGGTTTTGTCAGGGCCCAGAATTTTGCGCGCTTCCGAAATGCGCATGTCGTGGATGCCGAGGTGAACGCCGTCGGCGCCCGTTTTGGCGCAGAGCTCCACATGGTTGTTGATGATAAAGGAGACTTCCCGCGCATGGGCGATTGGCATCAGGCGGCCGATGGCGTCTTCCCACTGCTGCTCGTTTGCCTCTTCCAGCCGCAGCTGCAGCGCCGCGACATTGCCTTCATCCAGCGCGCGTTCGAGGTGCGGCGCGAAAGCTTCGGGCACGAGTTTCGGGGGCGTGATGATGTAGAGCTGGCAGCCGGGAGCGTCTGGAATGTTATTGGTCAAAGGTATCGCCTTATTTCACCTTGCCGAGATAGATATCCATGATCTTGTTCAGCATCTTCAGCGATTCCTCGCGCGGGCGCTGGAAGCAGTTGCGGCCGATGATGGAGCCGTTGCCGCCGCCTTCGAAAATCGCGCGGGCGTCGTCATAAACGGCATCCTCGCCCTTGGTCGCGCCGCCGGAGAAGACGACGATACGGCGGCCGTTGAAGGCAGATTTCATGATGTGGCGCACGCGCTCGCCTTGCGTCGAGACGGGAATTTTATACTGCTCGTAAACTTTTTTCGCTTCCGGCAGGTCAAGGTGGTCGGTCGGCAGCTTCACTTTAATGATATGCGCGCCGAGCTGTGCCGCCATATGCGCCGCATAAGCGACGATATCAATGGCGGTTTCGCCTTGCGGGTTGCTCACCTTGCCGCCGCGGGGGTAGGACCACAGCACGGTTGCGATGCCGTATGATTTCGCTTCTTCCGACAGCGCCGAAATTTCTTCCTGCTGCTCCAGCATGAATTCGGAACCCGGGTAGACGGTAAAGCCGATGCCCGCGCAGCCAAGGCGCACGGCGTCCTGCACGGAAGCGTTGACCGACTGGTCTTTCGCTTCGATGAGGCTGTTGGAGCTGTTCATTTTCAGGATGGTCGGGATTTCGCCGAGGAAAGTATTGGCGCCGGACTCTAACGCGCCAAGTGGCGCGGCATAGGCGTTGCAGCCCGATTCAATCGCGAGTTCATAGTGGTAATGCGGGTCATACGCATCGGGGTTGACGGCGAAGGAGCGGGCGGGGCCGTGCTCGAAACCCTGGTCGACGGGCAGGATGACCATTTTGCCAGTGCCGGCCAGTTTGCCCGTCATCAACATGCGCGCGATGTTGTTCTTGACGGCGGGGGTGTCGCTTTCATAATGCGACAGGATTTTTTTGACTTCGGCGGTAACGCGCATGGTTTTATTCCCTCTGGATTCTGCTCACTTCTTTTGCGGCTATATTAAAGCAGTGGTTCGGGCAGGGGCAAGGGCGGGGTGGCGCGTGGATAACATAATACCGAAGTTTTAAGGGCAGATGCTGCGGCGGCAGATTTGCGGCTGCTCAGCCCGCCTTAAGGCTGTTAGTCTAGGCTGATATTTACCGCTGAAATCTATGCTCAGAAAGCCACCCATGACCGCCGATACCCGTCTTGATACCGCCCTCAGCAAAGTGCCGCAGGTCACGCTTGTTTTCTGGATGATCAAGATCGCGGCGACGACGCTTGGCGAAACGGGCGGCGATGCGGTGTCGATGTCGATGAATCTCGGCTATCTCGTCGGCACGGCTATTTTCGCGGTGCTGTTCCTGATTGCGGTTTTCTTCCAGATCCGCGCGGCAAAATTCCACCCGTTCCTCTACTGGGCGACGGTGATTGCGACGACGACCGTCGGCACGACCATGGCGGATTTTTCCACCCGTTCCCTTGGCATCGGCTATGCCGGCGGCTCCGCGCTGCTGGCGGGTTTGCTCGTGATCTCCCTCGCGGTCTGGTACAAGACGCTCGGCACCATCTCGGCCAGCGACATCCACACACGCAAGGCGGAGGTGTTTTACTGGGTCACCATCATGTTCTCCCAAACCCTCGGCACCGCGCTTGGCGACTGGATGGCGGATGACGCGGGCTTTGGCTATGCCGGCAGCGCGGTCGTTTTCTCCAGCGCGCTTGCGATTGTGGCGGCTTTGTACAAGTTCACGAAGGTGTCACGCGTCTGGCTGTTCTGGCTGGCGTTTGTGCTCACCCGCCCGCTCGGCGCGGTGGTGGGCGATTACCTCGACAAGCCGATTGAAAAAGGCGGCCTCGACCTCAGCCGTTTCGCAGCCTCGGGCCTTTTGCTCGCGATCATGGTTGTGCTGATTGTCGTCTCGCGCAAACGGGCGGCGGCTGTCGCTTAAACGTTGACCTTGAGGCCGGTGCCGGTGTTGGCGTATTCCGGCTTTTGCGCTTCTTGCTGGGGCTGGGCATTGCGCAGCGCCTGCGTTTCATCGAAACTTTTGACGGCGGCGGTGACTTCCTGCTTGGTGCGGGTCTGCGGCGGCGCGCTTTGGTCTTCTTGTGTCTTCAGCAGCGTCGCTTGTGTGTCTGCGGCGAAGGGCTGTTCCTTGACCGGTTGCGGTTTGGAAATTTTTCCGCTGTCATCGGGCGGCGCGGGGGTTGATGCGCCCTGCACCGGCACGGCGGCGAGGGTATTGGGGTCGGCCACCACGCTTTTGGCGGCATCGGCTTTAACGCCGTTACCGCCGGTGGGAATCCCTGTGTTCAGAAAGCTGACGCCATCGACCATTGCAATAACCCCGAAATAATCATCCCTCACCTACCATTGTACCACGAGTCGGGCACGGGCGGGTGAGGGATGAATAAAAGTACAGCTGAATCAGCCGTTTATTTCAGTTTGGCCATGGCAACCGCGGTATCCGACATGCGGTTGGAGAAGCCCCACTCGTTGTCGTACCAGCTCATGACGCGCACGAAGGTGCCGT
>CBIHNF010000002.1:0-244349 GCA_966211335.1 uncultured Alphaproteobacteria bacterium | reverse complement strand
CTTGGTAAGCCATTACCTTACCAACTAGCTAATCTAGTGCGGGCTAATCTTTTGGCGATAAATCTTTACCCCGAAGGGACCATACGGTATTAGCGTTCGTTTCCAAACGTTGTTCCGTACCAAAAGGCATATTCCCACATGTTACTCACCCGTGCGCCACTCTGTATTGCTACAGCGTTCGACTTGCATGTTTTAGGCCTGCCGCCAGCGTTCATTCTGAGCCAGGATCAAACTCTTAAGTTGAATTCGATCCCTTTGCTTTTGATTTCAAAGGATCTCTGTATAGTACTTGGAGACCTGCTTAATGTTTCCGAAGAAACATTACACTGTTAAAGTATTTAGAAGTCCGAAGACTTCTATCACTATTGAGACAAACTTCGTGAGAAGCTTGTCTCGGCTATGCTGAGATACTCAGAGCAGGTCGTTTTGAAACGTTAAACACGTCCACAAACCGCTGCCTGCGTATCTCTTCTCATCGATCTACAATGTTCAATAACCGGTAGTCTTTAGTTTTTGACCGCAAAACTCTCCTGCCTTAAACCCGAAGGTTTTTCGGAGAGGAGAGATTTCGTCAGAAGCAGGAGACTAGTGGGAAAGTTCCCTTAAGTCAACAGAAAAAATCGCGGTGTTTTGCTTTTTTTTCTTTCGCTTTCGACCGCGTCGCCGCGGCGTTCAGTGAGGGTGGTTATACGGATGCGACCCCTGCTTGTCAAAGACAATTTTGAAAATCTTTATCCGCTTGTTTTACTTCAGTATTTTCCGGCACACCCCCGCGACCAGAATTAGGAAAATATGGTGCTAGGCTTCAAATTCAAGTCCCCGTGACCAAGAATCCGGCAATCTCATCCGATTCCTGATTCACGCCTGCCCGATTCACGTGCCTGGCGTGCGGAGCTTGGCGCTCTTTTGTGCCGACTCGCGCTCATCAAGCCGGGTTTCCACGACGACGATGGCTTTGGCAAGTTCGGCGGCCGCGGTCACGCTGGTATTGCGCAGGCCGTCCATCGCCCATTCCGATTTGCCGCGCGCAATCGCCGCATCGAAGGCTTCATAGAGGCGGTCTTTGAGTTCGTTCAGGTTGCTGGTCATGGCTGAGCTCCTTCACTGCGGTTCAGTTTCGGCTTGGTTTCGCCGCGCTGCAGCAGTTCCTGCTCGACTTTCACAATCGCTTCGGCTGTTGCTGCCGCAGCTTGCAGCGATAGTGCCGCAGCTTGCGCGTGCTTCGGGAAGGCCAGCACATCGCTCGGGTACTTCGCGTTTTTCATCGCTTTATTGAAGGCTATATATAGCTCGTCGCGAATCTCGTTGAGGTCTTTCGCCATGTGTTACGCCCCCTTGCCAGGCAGCTTGATGGTATTGCTGTCGACGCTGCGCTCGCGCTTTTCGCGCTCGAGATTGACGATGGCATCCGCCAGATTCGCGATCGAATTGCGGCCCATGATGGCCATATTTGTCGGCGTGTAACTTGCGGTGCTGCTGGGGTCTTCGTATTTTCCCTGCCGTTCGACAGCCTTCTCAAATTGCGTCCACAGGACGTCGCGCAACGTATCCAGATCGCGTGGCATTCTTCATCTCCTCTTTAAATTCCCGCCAAAATTAGAAGGGAACAGAGGGGCTGTCAATGATTATGAAATGTGGATTAAAGGACGATCGCGCGCGGGGACGTCGGCGGGCCATATAGCGTCTGGTCGGCTTCGGCGGGACGGCCTTCCTGATCAATGACGCGGCCGTCATGCAGGCGGAACCATGTGCCTTCTTCCTCACCCTTCCAGAAATGGACGCAGGATATATCATCCGGCGTAAACCCATAGAAAGACACAGGATCTCCCGGCACGTTTTCTCCGCGCTGGCGTTTCAGCTCCAGCAGGTTCTGCATCATGTTCAACGCGGTTTGGCGGTCGAGGCGCATTTCATTCCAATCGATAAGGCTAAATATCGGCAGCCGAGGCTTTCCCCGCGGCAAATTCCAATAATTCCTATTTTAACCGTTTTTCGAACACCTGTCCAACCTTTGAAACAAGCGGTTTTTCAAGTGTTTGCGCGATGAAACGACCGGCCGCCGCGACCTTGGAAAGATCAACACCCGTCTGAATCCCCATACCATCCAACATATACAACACATCTTCCGTTGAAACGTTCCCGCTGGCGCCCTGCGCATAGGGGCAGCCGCCGAGACCCGCCGTCGCGGAATCGACGACGCAGATCCCCTCCTCCAGCGCGATAAGGATATTGGCGAGCGCCTGGCCGTAGGTGTCATGGAAGTGCACGGCGGTTGCCGCCACCGGCACAACCTCCCGTACTGCCTGCAGCATGAGGCGCGTTTTGACGGGCGTGCCGGTGCCGATGGTATCGCCAAGAGATATTTCGTAGCAGCCTATGTCGAACAGTGACTTGGCAACTTTAGCCGCAGCGGCGGGCGCAATTTCCCCCTCATAGGGGCAGCCAAGCACGCATGAGACATAGCCCCGCACCTTGATGTTATTCGCTTTCGCAGCAGCAATGACGGGTTTAAACCGTTCAAGGCTTTCGGCGATGCTGCAGTTGATGTTCTTCTGGCTGAAACTTTCGGAAGCGGCCGCGAACACGGCAATTTCCGTGACGCCCGCGGCAATCGCCGCCTCCATACCCTTCTCGTTCGGGACGAGGACGGGGTAGCTGACATTGTTTCTTTTGAGAATCGCTCGCAACACCTCGGCCGTATCCACCATCTGCGGCACCCATTTCGGAGACACAAAAGCACCGGCCTCGATGGTCTGGAGCCCGGTGTCGGACAGCATATCGATGAATTTCACCTTGGCATCGAGCGGCACGATGGCCTTTTCGTTTTGTAAACCGTCACGCGGACCGACTTCGACGATGCGGACATGGGAGGGGTACATGAGGTTTCTTTCAGCTGAGGTTCTTGAGCCTGTTGATATAGTCCTTGAAGCGGGCAACGCCAGACTTGCCGCCGGCCTCATCCCAATAGAAATGCAGGAAATTATCGCGCGATTCAATCTCGAAAACGCCGCGCGGCGGGCGGTCATCCGCGGTGATGCCGGCGATCGCGCTGAAGCTTTCGGGCGTCGTTGTCATGCCCTCCAGCTGGTGAAAAACCCAGCCGGGGGCGAGGCCGCCGGTTTCGGCGCCGGGGCGGCGGTAAAGCACCCATGACGCCCGCGCCCAGATGCGTTCGGGGAAGTAATAATGCGCGCAGGTAACACGGCGTAACAGGCCTGACGCCTCATCCGGCATGTCGCGCTCGACGTCATCGACGATAAAGCCTTCGGCAAGCGCCGCCTCCCGCGCCTTCGCCCTGTCGCGCGGGCTGACGGGCTTTGCCGCGGCGGCAGCTTTATAGCGGCGCGGACGGCGGAAGACCTTCAAGACCTGATAAAGCGCAATCGCCTGCACGACCAGCACGGTTGCGATGAGGAAGCCGCGCAGCTCCAGCGGTACAAAGGAAAAGTAAAATCCGATCGACTGGATATGATCCAACGCCGCCTGCCCTTTAGGCTGTTTTCAGCGAAATCAGCTCGTATTTCTCGTTCACCTGGTCGCCGACATTGGCGTGGATTTTCTCGACCACACCATCGGCGGGCGCGGTGATGGTATGTTCCATTTTCATGGCTTCCACAATCACCAACGGCTGGCCTTTCTTGACGGCTGCGCCAAGCGTCACGCGCACGGCGACAACCTTGCCCGGCATCGGCGCGGTCAGCTTGCCGTGGCCGGCGTCTTCGCCTTCGTCATAGCTCAAGGGGTCGAGGTAGGTGAGATGATCTTCCTGCCCGTGGTGCAGCAGCACAAGGGCGCGGCCATCCCGCATCATGACGGCGTTATGCGTTTTACCGTCTATTTTTGCATCGAAGCTCATGTCGTAAATGCAGGGCTCGAAGAAGCAGGACATCACCTTGCCATCGGGCATGGTCAGGACGGGATGCGCAAAGCCCTTGGCGCTCGAGACACGCACGGCGACGGGCTTGCCCTCAACTTGAAAGCTAAAAGTTTCGTCATCGTTACCCGCAATGCGCCAGGCGGAAATATCATTCCACGGCGAGGCGGCATCCACCGCCGGCAGCGGCTTTTCCCGCTCCTTTAACAATCCAAAAACGGCGAGCGCGAGCGACAGGTTGGAGGGATGGGCTTTCGGCGGCAGCAGTTCTTTTTCATGCGTCGCGATGAAATGGGTGCCGACGCCGCCTTTTTTGAAATCGGCGTTATCCAGAAGCGTGCGCAGGAAGACGAGGTTCGTCTTCGGCCCCGTTATCAGCGTCTGGTCCAGCGCGCCCTTCAGGTTGGCAATGCAGGCCTCGCGGGTTTTGCCATGGGCGATGATTTTGGCGATCATGGGGTCGTAGTGGATAGAAATCACATCCCCCTCGCCCATCGGCGCTTCGCGCACGCCGGTATCGACGCGCACAACGTCAGACTCCAGCGGGAAGCGCAGAAACTGGATCTGTCCCGCACCCGGCAGGAAGTTGTTATTGGGGTCTTCCGCATAAAGGCGCACTTCCATGGCGTGGCCGTCGATATGCAGGTCGGCTTGGGCAAACGGCAGCTTCTGCCCTTCCGCCACTTTAATCTGCAGTTCCACAAGGTCGAGCCCTGTGATGAATTCCGTCACCGGATGCTCCACCTGCAGGCGGGTGTTCATTTCCATGAAGTAGAAATTTTCTTTGGCATCGAGCAGGAATTCAACCGTGCCGGCGCCGACGTAGTTGATGGCTTTCGCAGCAGCAACGGCCGCACAGCCCATCTTCTCCCGCGTCGCCTGCGACATGCCGGGGGCCGGCGCTTCCTCGATCACCTTCTGGTGGCGGCGCTGGACGGAGCAGTCACGCTCGAACAGATACACCGTATTCCCGGCCTTATCCGCAAAGACCTGAATTTCAACGTGGCGCGGGGAGACGAGGTATTTTTCCAGCAATACATGGTCGTCATTAAACGCGGCTTTCGCTTCCCGCTTGGCGCCCTGCAGCTGCTCGGAGAATTGCGCCGCCGTTTCAACGACGCGCATGCCCTTGCCGCCGCCGCCGGCGGAAGCCTTGATGAGCACGGGGAAGCCGATTTTATCGGCCTGTTCGCTCAAAAATTTTTCATCCTGCTTGTCGCCGTGATAGCCCGGCACCAGCGGAACTTTCGCTTTTTCCATGAGCGCTTTCGCTTCGGACTTGCCGCCCATGGCAAGAATGGCGGCGGCCGGAGGGCCGATGAAAATCATGCCCGCTTTTTCGACCGCCTCTGCGAATTCCTCGTTCTCCGACAAAAAGCCATAGCCGGGGTGGATGGCATCGACATTCGCGCCCTTCGCAACCTCGAGAATTTTGGGGATATTCAGGTAACTTTCGCGCGCCGCGGCGGGGCCGAGCAGGAAGGCTTCATCCGCCATTTCCACATGCAGCGCCTTGGCATCCGCCTCCGAATAGACCGCGACCGTCTGGATGCCGAGCTTGCGGCAGCTGCGCATCACGCGGCAGGCGATTTCGCCGCGGTTGGCGATGAGGATTTTTTGAATGGTCACCGGTCGGCCCCGTCTTTATATGTTGTGTGGAAAGACTATACGGCCATTGCGCCGCCAGTTCAACGGGCGGGGCGGGACTTTAACTTTTCATAAGCTTAGATTTTCAGCGGCGTGACGCTGTTCTTGATGCGGCCGATGAGGGTTTTCGGCACCTCGTCCTTGCGGTGCAGTTCCGGGCTTTCCAGCGCCTTCTTGCCGCCGATGTCGCGTTCGGGATGTTCCGACAGCCATTTGCTCTGCAGCTTGGAGCGCATGTCTTTCCACTCGGTCGCCGTCACATCCACTTCGGCCTGCTGGCTGCCGTATTTCATGATGCCGGTTTCAAGCGCTGTATCAAGAATGCGCGCTGCAAGGTAGAAATCCTGCGACTGTGCGGGCGCCGTCATCGCAATTTCGTGAATTTTCACGAGCTTTTCGGAGACGATATCGGCGAGCGGAATGCCCTCCTTCTCCGCCCAGCGATGCATGCCCTGCAGATTGGCGAATTTGCTGCCGATGCCTTCTTCCATTTCAAAGGTTGCCGCGTGTTTCTTGGCAATCGCCACCACCTCCGCTTTTGACAGCGACATAAAGTCGATGTTCTTGGGGTTGATGACGATGGCGTCGAGCGACATGGAGGTGAGATGCGTGACGTCTTTGGTCAGCAGCATGCCGTGGCTGCGCCCGTCCGCCAGTGCCGCAATATCGGCCTTGTCGAAAATGCCAAGTTGCAGGCCCATGACCGCCGCGAAGGTATCGGCCGCATGTTCATTATGCTGCGTCGATTTACTGCCGGTGCTGGCATGTGCCTCAGGCACCACAAAATGGCCGAGTTCGTGCAAAAAGCTGTACCACGCGCTTTTATAGGGATTGCCGGGGAAGGCACCGTCTTCCGCCTCCCGCCCCAGCGGCAGGGCGATGAGCCGGTGGCCGTTGCTTTCGCGCGCGACAGTGATGTGCTGGTCTTTGTAATCGAGCAGGGTTTCGTACTGGATCTGGTTCTGCCCCGCCTTCACGGCCCAGGCGTAAAGCTGGTCTTCCGCATCCGGCGCGGTGGTGTCGATAAACGTGATGTTTTTCGTCTGCGCGGGGAAATCGCGGCGCGCCATTTCGACGGCCTTTGCCAAATCAAAGACCTGCGTGCCGGTATTTTCCTGCCCGTCCTGCTGCGCCATGCCGTTTATTATAATGCGAAAATCTTAACCAAGCCATAACGCCTTGAACACGTTGGAAAAACAGGATTTTTAACCGATTGTTCAAGGAAAACGTGCATAATAAAGGCGATTTCAACAGGATATATATGGCGCAAGAACTGATATGGACGGAAGACGTCAGCGAATACCGTTTTAATATGGCGGCGGAAACGCGCGCGATTTTCAAAGATTATCCGCAGCTGGACGGCAACAGCATTTTCGTCTCGACGCATGATCCGCTCAACCTTATTGGCAACACCCACGGGCTGCCGAACGGCTATCTGCCGCTGCTGCCGCATTACGTCGCCAACTGCATTCAGGATTCCATCGACGGTTTTTCCTCCAAGGCCTTCTGGCGAAAAATCCCGGACGGGCCGAATGATGCCTTCGACCTCAACGTCGTGGTGCTGATACCGACGCTGCAGTCGGACCTGCCGGAGCGGGAACGGGAGCGGCATTTCCGCGATTTCTTCGTTCTCAACCATGAAGCGGGGCATCTGCTGCTGCGCTGGTCGAAGGAAGATAACGCGCGGGAATATCCCTACTCCGAATGCCTCGCGGACGCCTTTGCGACCATCCGCGCCATCCAGAAATTCGGCGCGGATGACCCGATTTTTGCCAAGCTTGGCGCGAGCCGCTCACTCGCCTTTATCGCCAGCGGCGAATATAAGCACCTGACGAGCCCTGTAACCTTCACTATTCTGGAGCATGCGCAAAGCCGCGATTTCAGCAACCTGACGCCGGCAGAAACGCTGCAGCTCGCCAAGGGCTACGCGATGACGTTTACGCCCGTGCAGTCAGACCTCAACCGTGCGGTAAGCGACTATGCCGCTGTCGCCGCCTATGTGAAGCAGGAGCCCGACTTCGACAAGATGAAGTTGTTGCACCTCACTGCCACCAGTTGCCTTTCCACCGCCAACAGGTTTTCCTTTATGCTGGGTGCCACCTGCTTCCAGCCGCTGATGAACCAGCAAGGCGCGCTGCTGAAGGAAGAACCGCTCGTTCTCTCGCCCTATGACCGCGACAGGATGATTGATACTTTCGCCGCGCGCGCGCGGCACTTTAACCTGTACGACTTCGCAGCACTGCTGGAGCAGAATAAATCCGACATGCTGCCGCCGCGCCGCCAGCAGCAGGCTTTGCCGCAGCGCGTGACGCTGGCGCTGACAGGCCCGAAGACGTCTCCTTAAACCTGATTTTAAACGCTAACCGTCGCCGCGCCGCTGGAAATGGGCTTTTGCGCATTTTTATTCCAGCGTTAAGAAATTATCATTTAATATTATGTCCATTACTGATGTTTTCATGCGTAAAACTTTACAGTTTAGAAGCAAAGTTGCATGATTTGCGTAATTCCGCGCAACATTGAGGAGTGATGACATCATGACTTTGAAGAGCAATGCACCGCTGCCCGGCTTTAACGGCAAGCAATCCCTGCGCGAAATTTTCAACCATGAGGTCCAGAAGGCGACGGAAGACTTCCCGCAGCTGAAGGGCCGTTTCCTCTTCATCAACCTGCCGGATGCCGACACCGTTATCTCCGTCGACCCGTCGCGGGTCAACCTGCGCCATGGGGAGCTGCAGCATATCGCAGACAGCATCGCGGCGACGGCGGAAAAAGCGGGCTCGTCCCTCGCCACCAAAATTCCCAACACCGGCCTCAGCGTCATGGCCTATACGCCCCTGCCCTTCAAGATGTTCACCGGCCGCGACCAGTCGGACGTCATGGAAAGCATGGCGGTCTTCGACCATGAACTCGGCCACCTCGTTGTCGAGGGCGCGTTCTTCTCCAAAGATTCCTGCTACCGCGAGACGGCGGCTGACACTTTTGCCGTACTCCGCCACATCCAGCGCTATGGCGATGAAAGCCGCGCGATTGAAAAGGCCGGCTGGCGCCGTGCGTTTGACTTCGTGATGTCCGGCGACCGCGGCCACTTCACAACGCTTGCGATTGATGAACTGGCGCAGCTGAAAGACAAGCTCGACATTAAAGCCATGACGCCCGACCAGACGATCAAGCTGGCGCAGCGCCTCTCGCTGGAGCACACGCCGCACTTCGATGCGACCGACACCATCTCCGCCGCCTTCCGCCCCGTGCGCCAGGCCATGCAGCAGTCCGAAAACATCGAAACCGCGCTGAAGGTGCTGGCGGATATCGCCCTTGCCTCCGACAACGCCTATTACACCTTCAAAATCGGCGCGCGGGTGCTTGCCCCGTTCCTGAATGGCGAAGTGCAGAACGGGAATGGCGAAAAGATGCTGCTGAAGGGCGACTACTGGGATGATGTGCGGGAGCAGATGCGCGACAAATCCGCGAGCCTCAAAAAAGACGGCCTCCTGTTCGGCATGCCGCTAAAAGGCGAGGTAAAGGATAATATCGTCGCCTTCCCGAAACCGCAGGTCGACCCACGCTTCGAACAATTCAAGAAGCGCCTGCTGTAATGGCGGAACCGGCCCCGAAGAAGGACCTCAACCTCCGCGACATATTCAATGCCGCGGTAGGTGAAGCGCATGCGTCTTTCCCCGGCCTCAAAGGCACCTTCGCCGTCGTCAACCTGCCCGACATGACCATCCACGGCAGCATGACGGTCGAGGGCACGGGCCTTGCCTCCAAAAAGGAGATCGAGGATTTTGTCACACTCGCAGCCTCCAACAGCCAGAAGCTAAAATCATCTATCGCCAAACGGCAGGCGGAAGCGCGCGTGATTGTGTATAACCCCACCGCGCATTCGGAGCGGCTGTTCACGACCACGGCGCAGCCGCGCGAAATGGCGGTTTATGCCGAATTCGACCACGAACTCGGCCACCTGCTGATCGCCGACGCGCTCAAAAACCAGACATTGTCCGAAACCCTGTATTCCGAAGCTGCGGCGGATACCTATGCCGTCATCCGCAACATCCAGCGGTTTGGCGATAAGGCGGCGGGCGCATCGGTCGTGTCATGGCAGCGTGCGGTGTCGTTTATCGAATACGGCAGCCAGTCGCATTTCACCTCCTTCACGCTCGATGAATTCGCCAAGGTGCAGGACAAGATCGATTTCAAGGCGCTGAACCCGGAGCAAAGCCTCCACCTCGCCCGCCGCTTCGCGCTCGAGCATACGCCGCATGAAAGCCTGATGCGCAGCCTCGTGGCCGCCTTCCAGCCCTACCGCGACGCGCTGAAGGCGAACCCCAATGACCGCACCGGCGCACTGAAGGTACTGGCGGAAATCGCCCTCGGCGAAGATACCGGCTATTACACCTTCAAGCTTGGCGCCCGCATGCTGGAGCCCTACCTGAAGGGCAACGTCACCGTCGGCGGCCAGCGGCTGAAACTGGAAGGCCCCTACTGGGACGCCAAACGCCGCGCCTTTGCGGAGCGCAGCCTGCAGGTCGCGAAAGAAGACATTCTGGCCGGCTTCCCCCTCAAGGGCAAAACTCCCGCCAACAACAACAGCCTCGGCCCCGCCGAAGCCCCGCCCACCCCCGCACCGAAGGCGGATGAAGGTGTGCTGAAAAAAATTATCAAGTGGTTTTAAAGCTCAGCGGTTATCCCCGCCGCCCTTGATCACCCCGCGCTCAAAGCGGGAGCGGAGTTTTTCCAGGTTTTTTTTGGCCACATCCTCCAGCGAAAATTCGAGGTCGTCGGAGAGGGCGGCGAGGTACCACAGCACATCGCCCATTTCGCCCTTGATGCCTTCGATGAGTTCGGCGCGATTGGCGTCGCCCCTTGCGATTTTCTTGACCTTGTTCGCCAGCTCCCCTGCTTCGCCGACGAGGCCGAGGGTTGAATAAGTCACGCGGTGCTCATCCGGTATCGCGCGGGTTTTGCGGGCTTGCGCTTGGTATTCCTTGAAATCGAGCGTCATGTTATGCCACCAGTTTCTGCACAAGCGTACCGGATGCCAGCGCCGCATTCAGCGCGCCTGCGTCAAAACCGTTCTGCAGCAGGCGGGAGCGGCCGAGCAGTTTCAAAATCCGCGCTTCGGAAATGTTATACAGGCCGAACTGGCCGGAGGCGTCGCGGCCCGCGGCATGCAGCATGTCGATGACCTTGTTGAGCGTATCGCGCGGCAGGCCCAATACCTGGTCGCCGGTGGAAAGGCCGTTGAATTGCGCCTCCGCTCTGCCGCCGCGCAGGAAAATTTCCGCGAACATCGCTTTCTCGCCCGTGCCGACCGACCAGCCGGAGGAACCGGCGGTGACGGCGATGACGCCTTCGCCCATGCTGAAGCCGACGTCGCCGACAATCGCATCCACCACCGTATTGCCGATGGCGACGACGAGCTTGGTGCCCACCGCATGCTGCGCCAGCAGCGCCTTGTGTTTGTAGTTGAGCTTGATGTTGCCGAAGCTGTCGACGTAATAAACCGTCGCTTCCGGCAGATGCGGGAAGCTATCAAGGTCCAATTCCGCGCCGAGGTAGGAGAAACCGTCGAGAATCTCGCGGAAGGCGCGGGCTTTGAGCAGCTGGTTGATTTTATCTTCGCCAAGGGCCGCAAAGCGCGTCGCGAGGTGCAGTGTCAAATCCGCCATCGCGTCGGGGAAGAAATCGCGGGAGCGGAACTGTGATCCGCTATCCGGCACGGAGGTCTGGAAGAACATCATCTCCCCCGCCTTCACCGCTTCAAAAAACGGCGCGATGGAATAGCCGGAGTTGACCATGAGCGCGACGACGCCCTGGCTGGTAATGCCGAGAACGATTTTTTCGCCCTGGCTTTTGATGCTGACGATATTTTTACGCGGCGCGCAGTTGGTGTGGAAGATATGCCCGTAGCCGAGTTTGGAATTGAACACCAATTGCGCGGTTTTAAACCCCGCCACAATCGTATCCATGCCCGGCACCGCGCCGACATCTATATTCGCGGGGTAAATGCCGCGGGAAACGCAGGCGGTGACCAGCGACTGATGCACCTCGTCATGCGCCAGATCATCGCGCGGGTAGTCGGTGAGGATTTTGAGGACGGGCGTCAGGCGGCCGTCGCGGTCGATGAGTTGCATGGCGGTTTCCCTTGGGGTTTTGCGCGGCAGACTATACGACGGAGACCCATGAAGCTAAAGTGGGAATTTTATGCAGTGATTCCATCCACCTGCGCTCCCGTTGCCCCGCTTCATGACAAAAGTACCGCAGTGCCCTGCCGTTGCCGCAAACAAATTACACGCCGCGGGAAATTTTTAACTGAATCCGTTAATTTTGAAATTTCCCCTTACCCTACAGAGCGAGAAGCGTATGATGAATTTCGGAAGCAAAACGCGCTTCCGCTGTTCACCTCATATACCGGATTAACCACCATGGCCGTCAGCGGTCTTCTCGCCCTATTGGATGACGTTGCAAACGTGCTCGACGATGTGTCGACCATGTCGCAGCTGGCCGCCGAAAAGACCGCCAAGATTGCGGAAGACGACCTTGGCAGCGCCATCAACAAAAAGGCCGGCAAGCTTGACCCGAAGCATGAAATTTCCGTCGTGCTGGCCGTCGCCAAAGGCGCGCTGAAGAACAAGCTGCTCTATGTCATTCCCGGCACCTTCGCGATTGCAGCTTTGGCGCCGGCCCTCATCACACCGCTCTGCCTCGGCAGCGGTGCGTATATTTGCTATGAAGGTGCCAAGAAACTGCTCGACCGCAAGAACCCCGAAAAAACCGCCCAGCGCCGCGCGGAGCTGAAAAAGGCTGTCGAGGGCGGCAAGGAACCGCTGCTGCGTTACGAGAAGGAACGCATTGCCCAGGCGATCAAGACGGACGCCGCGATGTCGCTGGAACTTGCGGGTTTCCAGCTTGGCATGGTCGCGGCGGCGCCGCTGTTGACCAAGCTTGCCATCCTCGGCATTACCAGCGTCGGCGCGACTGTGCTGCTCTACACCACCATTATCGGCATCATCAAGATGGATGATGTGGCGCTGCATCTTGCGGAAAAGGAAGGCGACGGCATGATCGCCAAGGCGCAGCGCGCCACGGGCCGTGCCCTGCTGCGCGGTGCCTCCCCCGTCATGAAAACCATTGGCGCTGCCGGCATGACCGCGCTGTTCTATATGGGCGGACATTTGATGATTGCGAAAATCCCCGGCGCGGAACATGCCTTTGCCGCGCTTGCCGAAACGCTCTCGACCGGCCCCGGCGTCGACAAGTTTATCGAGCTGGCGGCCGTGACCGCCACCGGCATTGCCGGCGGTATCGCCACCATGGGCGCTGTCAAGGCGGCCAAAAAACCCGTTATGTTTGTGGTAACAGCAGCGAGGGAATTCCATACCGCCCGCCTTGCCGCGCCGGTGCAGAAAATCAAAACCGGCCTCTGGCACACGCTTGATTTCTTCTACCCGGTGCCGGCGGAAAAGCTGAAGCCTGTTACCAAACCGGAACTGCAGCCCGCTGTTACCATTGAAACTGCCGAAACCGCACCCGTTGCGGCGAATGAAAATGTGGTGGAAGCGCCAAAACCCCTCTTCGCGGCGAACGACAACCGCCTCAAAACCGCCTTCACCCGCGTCGCCGATGACGGCGAAATGTGCGCCCTGCCACGCGCGGCGTCGGCCGAAATCAAAGCGGATATGAAGCCGCCGGCGGCTTAAGCCTTTTTCCGCCAGCTCGGTTCCTGTTTGTTGAGGAAGGCGGAAAGGCCTTCCTTGCCCTCATCAGAGGCGCGGGCTTCCGCGATTTGCTCGACGGTCAGCTGGATCAGCTTGTCATCCAGCGGGCGGCCGATGATGTCGAGCATAAGCTTTTTGCCGCGGCCCTGCGCTTCCGGCGCGCCGCCGAGGATGGCTTCGATGATTTTGTCGCAGGCGGCATCCAGCCCGCCTTTGGGTGCGACTTCATGCACGAAGCCGATGCGATGCGCGGTGGCGGCATCAAAACGCTCCGCCGTCATGAAATAGCGGCGCGCCATGCGCTCGCCCATCGCGTTAATCACGTAAGGCGCGATGATGCTGGGGATAAGGCCGATGCGTACTTCGGACAGGCAGAACTGTGCGCCGTCTTCCGCAATGGCGATATCGCAGCAGGAGGTGAGCCCCACGCCACCGCCGAAGATATTGCCATGCACAAGGGCGATGGTGATTTTGGGCAGGAAGTTGATGGTTTTGAGCAGCGTGCCCAGCTTCATCGCGTCATCGACATTCTGCTGGTAGGTGTATTCGGCCGATTTGCGCATCCAGTTGAGATCGCCGCCGGCGGAAAAACTTTTGCCATTGCCGCGCAGCACCACCGCGCGCACGGATTTATCGGCACCGGCCTTTTGGAACAGCGCGGTCATATCGGTAATGACGGCCTCGTTGAAGGCGTTCAGCACTTCCGGACGGTTGAGGGTGATGGTAGCGATGCCGTTGTCGACTTTATAAAGCAGATGGTCTTCGGACATTAATCTCTCCTGCGTAAATAGGGTTCGAGCTTTTCGTCGATCTTTTGCTCGAGGATGAATTTGAAATAGAAGCCGCCGATGACGAGCACCGCGCCGAGAAGAAGGCTGCGCGGGGTAAATTCGATCAGCGCCAGCGTGGCCGACAGCAGAATGCAGCTTAAGGTCAGGCGATAGGCATTTAGCATCATTTTCAGCGCGGTCGGCAGCTGCAGCGGATTAACCAGCGCATATTTCTGCGCCTTCTGCCCCTGTTTGCCGTAAATGCGGCTGAGGTAATAGAGCGAATTATCCATTCGGCTTATCCTCCCGCTTTGGAAAATACGGCTCCAGCAGCGGGTCGAGGCGGCTTTCAAAATGCCCCTTCAAGACCCAGCCGCCAATCAGCAGCGGCAGGCCGAAGGCGAGCGACCACAGCTTCATGCGGAACATAAGCAGCAGAAAAATAACGAGGATGCCGATAACCGTGGTGCGGTAGCCCGCCAGCAGCGTCTTCGCATCCTCCGGCAGGCGCAATGTATCAACCTGGCCGTAGCGTTTCGCCTTGTCGCTGAAAAGGGAGCCAAAGATGATGAGGAACTTGTCCGCCATTAATCGAGGAACCCTTGCGTGAAGCCGATATAGGTGAAGTAGCCGTGAAACGCCATCGACAGCGCATAGAGCAGCGACACGATGATGAACGAAGCAGAGCGCGCCATCGCCCGTCCCTTGACGAAAAGCAGGCAAAGCACGACAGCTGAAACTGGAAAGACCAGAAGACTGCTCGCCAGCGACCAGAACGGATGGATAAACCACGCCAGCACCGGTATTGCCTGCAGCCCCAAAAACGCGGCGCCGAAAAATTTCAGTGTCATAGGGCCGAAGGCTTTCATCCTACATCCTGAAAATGCCGAAGCGCGGGTCTTCGATCGGCGCGTTCAGGGAAGCGGAAAGGGAAAGGCCCAGCACCATGCGCGTATCGGCGGGGTCGATGATGCCGTCATCCCAAAGGCGCGCGGAGGCATAGTACGGGTGGCCTTGCGTTTCATACTGCTCGCGGATGGGTTTTTTGAAGGCTTCTTCCTCCGCCGCCGGCCAGACTTCTTTTTTGGCGGCCATGGCATCCTTCTTCACCTGCGCCAGCACGCTCGCCGCCTGCTCCCCGCCCATGACGGAGATGCGGGAGTTTGGCCAGGTCCACATAAAGCGCGGGTTATAAGCCCGCCCGCACATGCCGTAGTTGCCGGCGCCGAAGCTGCCGCCGATGATGACAGTGAATTTCGGCACCTGCGCGCAGGAAACGGCATGCACCAGTTTCGCACCATCCTTCGCAATGCCGCCCGCTTCGTATTTGCGGCCGACCATGAAGCCCGTGATATTCTGCAGGAAGACAAGCGGGATTTTGCGCTGGCAGCACAGCTCCACAAAATGCGCGCCCTTCAGCGCGGATTCCGAGAACAAAATGCCGTTGTTGGCGATGATGCCGACGGGATAGCCGAAGATATGCGCAAAGCCGCAGACGAGGGTTTCGCCATACAGCCTCTTGAATTCGTCGAATTCCGAATTGTCGACGATGCGGGAAATGATTTCACGCACATCAAAAGGCTTGCGGCTGTCGGAGGGGATGATGCCATAGATTTCCGACGCGTCATATTTCGGCGCGCGCACATCCTTCACCGCCAGATCGATCTTCTTGGTGCGGTTGAGGTTGCCGACGATGCGGCGGACGATCTGCAGCGCGTGGCCGTCATTCTGGGCGTAATGGTCCGTCACGCCGGACTGGCGGCAATGCACATCCGCACCGCCGAGGTCTTCCGCGCTCACTTCCTCACCCGTCGCGGCCTTCACGAGCGGCGGGCCGCCGAGGAAGATGGTGCCCTGGTTTTTGACGATGATGGATTCATCGGACATCGCCGGCACATAAGCGCCGCCCGCCGTGCAGCTGCCCATGACGGCCGCAATCTGCGGAATGCCGCGCGCAGACATATTGGCCTGATTGTAGAAGATGCGGCCGAAGTGTTCCTTGTCGGGGAAGACTTCATCCTGCAGCGGCAGAAACGCGCCGCCGCTGTCGACCAGATAGACGCAAGGCAGGTTGTTCTGCGCCGCAATTTCCTGCGCGCGCAGGTGTTTTTTGACCGTCAGCGGGTAATAGGTGCCGCCCTTGACCGTCGCATCATTCGCCACAATCACGCATTCGGTGCCGGAAACGCGGCCGATGCCGGAAATCATGCCGGCGCCGGGCACGACGTCTTTGTAGGTGTTATACGCCGCGAAGGCGGAGAATTCCAAAAACGGCGACCCGGGGTCGATGAGGTTCTTCACGCGGTCGCGCGGCAACATTTTGCCGCGGGCGAGGTGCTTGGCGCGGGCGTTTTCGTCGCCGCCCTTTTGAATCTCGGTGAGCTTGTCCTTGTAGTCGGCGATGATTTTCTGCATCGCGTCGCGGTTGGTCTGGAATTCCTGCGAAGCGGGGCTGAGGGCCGAGGCGAGCTGCGTCATGGTCGTTTTCCCAATGTTCGAAATGTCCCCGACTATAGAATAAAAAACCGGCGGCTTAAACATGTTAAGCCGCCGGTTTTGGGCAGTATTCGGTAAAACGGATCAGGGCTTCAGCGGATTGATTTTGGCCGCTTTTGCTTCGTCGTTGGCGGGGGGCGGCACGTTATTGTTCACCGCATGGTTGAAGCCTGCCGCGGGCGACGGGCCCTTGCCGACGCTGCCGGAAGATACCAGCGCCGCCGGTGCTGCCGGTGCAACGCCGGTCGCCTGATAGGTGGCATTGGCGGTATCGACGGAGGCGACGGCCCTGCCAGTCACCCAGCTGTTCACGCCAATCGCCGCAACAGTGCCAAGGAAGGCCGTGCCGTATAAAACAGCCGCCACCGGCGCCACCGGCGGAATGAGCAGCGCGACGAAAAGCCCGAGGGTCGAATAGACGCCGATGTTGGAAATTTTGCGTGTCTTGGCGGCCAGCTTCACCAGCTTTTCGGTATTGGCGTTCAGCTTGCCGACGAAATTGCTTTTGGTGATATTGGCGGCAAGCTTATGCAGCATGCGCCCCTTGCCCGCGTCGCCGACAAGTTTCGCCGCGGCAACGAAGGTCACGATATTCGAGGCCAGCACGCCGACGGCGGCAAGGCCCAGCGGCAGCACCGGCGCAAACAGGCCTGCGACAAGGCCGCCCGCAAGCCACCACGCATGGCGCTTCACGTTCTGGCGGTTCTGCTGCTGGTTGTCGTGGATATTGGTAAGGACGGTTTTTAAGGCGTTAGCGGACAGTGCGTTTTGCTCGCTCGTCGGCATCAGTCTCTCCATCGTTGTTTTTCGCCGCCCATTTTTCGGCGGGCGTGATGGAGTAAGGCTCGGCCATATTGGCGGTATTGTCAACCGGTGTCGGGTTGACGCCGACCGGCAGCAGCGACAGCGCCGCTTTGGAATGTTTCGCGTCGTTGGCCGGTAATTGCAGAATATCCGCCTTGGTCGGCGAAATGTTGTAACCCACGGATTCTTCGATCGCGTGGCGGACTTTCTCTTCAGAGCCGAAAAGCTTCCAGAAAACCATTATGTATCCCCTTTTGCCGGTAATGGCCCGCCGATTTCTCAGTTCCCCGGGCCGTCTTTCTTGATGCATGTTATGACAAAGTTGGAAAGCTAAGTCAATGATAATCCAACACTTCTTTGCGAGTGATTATCATCTACAGGACTTATGCTCAATTTATCAGGGAGAAGGCGGTTTTTTGGGCAGGCGGAATTTCTGCCCGGCCTCGGGCTTTTTCAGCTTCGAGAAATTGGCCTCGAAGGCCTCCCGCAGCTTGCTTGATTCGTGACCGTCGAGGGTTTCAAGGCAGTCGCGGTCGACTTCCTTTTTATGCGCGCTCATCATGACGGCAATCGACGCGCCTTTGTCGAGCAGCAGCCGCACCAGATCATCATCGCGGCGCTTGGCGGCATAGAGCAGCGCCTCCTCCGCCGAGGCATGGATATCCGCGCCTTTCTCGATGAGGTGCTTCGCAATATGGCTGTTGCCGGTAAATACGGCCGAGCGCAGGGCGAGATCGTTGTTGTAGTGCAGGTCGGCGCCCGCGGCGAGCGCGGCATCCACCATCTCCAGCATGCCCGTCGCGGCCGCCGTCACAAGCTGAATGCCAAGAATATCGTCTTCGCCGTCCATCTGGATTTTTCCTGTTGAATGAAGGGTATTCTAGACCGCCGCGACTTTCTGTCAATCCGCTTTGAAAAGCCCGAATTTCCGGCGCAGATTCAACAGGCTTGCCGCAATCACCGCCGCATTCGATTTCTGGTAGCCGCCGGAAAGCAGCATGACGATGGGCGTTTTCTCCGCCAGCGCCTTTTGAAACACCATTTCATCACGCTTTACAATACCTTCGGCGGAAATATCCAGCGCGCCGAGCGGATCGCCCGTCAGCACGTCCGTCCCGGCATTATAAATGACAAGGTCAGGCTTGAAGGTTTTGTATGACGCTTCAATTGCGCGACGCACGGGCGGAAAATATTCAGCGTCGCCGGAAAAGGCGGGCAGCTCGACCTTGCCGTCTATTCCCCGCTTGGCGGCTTCATCATGCGGAAAAACCTCGCCGTTATAGGCGTCCAGAATATAGACATCCGCATCGTCGCCGAAATCTGTTTCGTGCCCGTTGCCCTGATGCGCGTCGAGGTCGATGATGAGGAATTTCTGCGCCAGTTTTTGCTGACGCAGGTATTTGATGACAAGGCTGATATCCGCATATGGGCAGAAGCCCATGCCGCGATCATGAGACGCATGGTGGAAACCGCCGCCGAGGTTCACTGCCGCGCCGCGCACCAGCGCCGCCTTCGCCGCCAGCACGCTGCCGCCCGTCTGGTAAAGCATAGGCTCTAGCACAAGATGGCGCGTCAGCCGCGACGGGAAAAATCGCAGGAACGGCAATTCCATGATGCCTGCGACAGACCATGACGATTTCAGGCTGTTGAGGTATTCATCGCTTTCGGCAAGGCTCAGCAGCGCATCATCCGGCGGCGCGGCAGGGATAATCTTGCCCCGCGCCAGCATTTTTTCCGTCACCAGCACCTCAAGAATACGGCGGTACTTGGCGGTATCGAATGGGTGCAATTTTTCGAGGCCGAAAAATTCGATGTTGTATTTGTCGCTGTAAACGACAGGCGCCAGATGCGCAAAATCCTGCTGCAAATCAAGTTTCGGTGCCGCACCGCCCGTGACAAAACCCAGCCCTTCCAGCAAAAGCCAGACGGCAATGACCAGCGGCACATAGACGCGCGTGATGCGGCGCAGGGCCTTTTGGTTGATGAGCAGTTCGCGGAATTTCATGCGCAAATGCTAGCCTATCGGCATAGGCCTGTCATGCCCTTGTAATTGCTTGCAATTATGGCAACATTTAGCTACTCGCCTTTCAACCTCACGATGCTATCTTAAGCAGGTAACAAAAGGATGCCGCGCCAGATGCCTTCGCATATCAATACGACCGACAAGATTTTCTTTGAAAAGAACAAGCTCGACCCGCAGAAAGTGTCGAAGATTGTCGATAACAGCCTCGGCGGCGGGGATGATGGCGAGCTGTACATGGAATATGTGCAGACAGAGTTTTTCAGCTTTGACGACGGCCGGTTGAAGACCTGCACCTATGATACCGATATGGGCTTTGGCCTGCGCTCCGTCTCCGGCGAGACGTTTGGTTTCGCGCATTCGTCCGAGCTGTCGGAAAAATCCATTGCCCGCGCGGGCGAGACGGTGAAGGCGGCGCAGGGCGGCCATGGCGGCACCATGGACCTCGACCCCATCAAGACCAACCAGCAATTGTATATTGAAGACAACCCGCTGCTGCAGGTGCCTTTCGAGAAAAAGGTGAAGCTGCTGCAGGATATCGACGCCTATGCGCGCTCCAAAAATTCGCGCGTCAAGCAGGTATCGGTCAACCTCGCCGCCAGCTGGAAAGCGATACAAATTGTGCGCGCGGGCGGCGGCAAATCGGCCGATATCCGCCCCCTCGTCCGCATGAACGTTTCGGTTTACCTTGAAGACGCGTCTGGCCGCATGGAAGATGGCTACTACGGTTTCGGTGGCCGTTACGCTTACGATAAATTGTTTGATGAATCCGTCTGGAAAGCGGCGGTGGATGAATCCTTCCGTCAGGCGGAAGTAAACTTGCGCTCCGTGCCCGCACCTGCCGGCGAAATGGCTGTTGTGCTGGGGCCCGGCTGGCCGGGCATTTTGCTGCATGAAGCGATTGGCCACGGGCTTGAAGGCGATTTCAACCGCAAGGGCACCTCCGCCTTCACCGGCATGATCGGCAAGCGCGTCGCTGCGCCGGGCGTGACGGTGGTGGATGACGGCACCATGCCGGACCGTAGAGGCTCCATCACCATCGATGATGAAGGCACGCCGTCGCAGCGCACGACGCTGATTGAAGACGGCATCCTCACCGGATATTTGCAGGACCGCATGAACGCGCGCCTCATGGGCGTGAAATCGACCGGCAATGGCCGCCGTGAATCTTACGCCGACCACGTGATGCCGCGCATGACCAATACCGTCATGCTGAACGGCACCATGAGCCCCGAGGAAATCATCAAGACCGTGCCGAAGGGCCTCTATGCCGTCAACTTCGGCGGCGGTCAGGTGGATATCACCTCCGGCAAATTCGTCTTCTCGGCGTCGGAAGCCTACCTCATCGAAGATGGCAAAATCGGCCCACCCGTGAAGGGCGCAACGCTGATTGGCAACGGCGCGGATGCGCTGACCAAGGTGAAGCTGATCGGTAACGACATGAAGCTGGACGAAGGCGTGGGCACCTGCGGCAAAGACGGCCAGTCCGTCCCCGTCGGCGTCGGCCAGCCCACCCTCCGCATCGATGGCCTGACGGTGGGCGGGACGAAGACTTAATCCGCTCAGCGTTGAAACAATAAAAAAAACCGCCGCACCCGAAGGAGCGGCGGTTTTTTTGTGACAAAAAGTTACTCTTCGGTGCCGACGACAGTCACGCCGTCAACGACCGTGCGGGTCTGTTTGTTGACGAGGTAGACGTTGTTGTCGGTGGTGACATAGGCTTCGCCTTCAGGTGCCGGCGGCAGCTGGGTCACGACGGTCGAGGGCAGTTCGGTGTAGGTGACCGTGCTCGGCAGAACGGTGCCGGGCTTGTAGAAGGTCATGGTCGAGCCTTTCGGCGCGATGCACTTATAAGACGGATCGCGGAGGCCCATCAGGTGGGTTTCCTTGATGCGCGTCGTGCCGGCCGGGCACTGGTCTTTGTTTTGCTGCATGATCCAGTTGCTGACAACCGTGCGCTGTTCCGGCGCGAAATAGCGGGTAGTGGTCGTGGTCGTCGAGGAGGACGAGGTCATGGCGTTGTCTTGTGCCTGCGCAGCTGCGCCGGTCATAAGGCCCGCACATACAACGGCGAGGCCGAGGAAGGTTTTCATCTTGGTCATAGCGTATCTCCTGAGTATGGTTTAAAAAATGCCGGAATTTGAATGCGTGACTAACGCCCGCCGCGCAAAACAGTTCACCTGAAAAGTTACTGGGCTGATTCCAGCAAATCCGGCAGCGCGTCACTCAAGCGGCGTTGGTCATAGCTCATGAGGTCTTTTGCGACGGAAGCGGTGAGGATTTTCTGCAGCGCCGGCGTCAAACCCTTGCGGAGTTCGCCCAGCGTTTTCGGCGGGGCGATCAGGATAAAGCTGCCGAAATCGCCCTGCTGGCTCGCGCGCTCCAGCAGTTTGACGACTTCGTTCACAAATTCCAGCTGGTCATGGCGGCGCTGGCCTTCGGTCAGGTCATAGGCATGCTTGCCGGTGCGGCCGGCATCCACGGTGGCGGCGCCGGGGGACGGGAAAACATCGGAGAGGAGTTTGAGTTCTTTGCCGGCTTTCAGGTAAAAGCGGGCCTCGCGTTCATCCGCCACAATGACCCAGACGGGCAGAATTTTGCCGGCGGCGCTGACAGCGTTTTGGACATAGGCTTCCATAATTTCAATCCTTTGATGGTTAAACTTGCTGTTGGCCAATAAACGAAAGCCAGAGCAGTTCCGTCACGCTCAAGGGTTGAACAGGGCCAGTTTTTCCGCGCGGGAAAGGCTTTTGATGGCGATTTCGCGCTTGAGGGCCGTGCCCTTCGCCGCGCGCGTCTCCGTATGCACAACGGTCAGCGGCCCGCGCCCGCGCGTGTATTTCGCGCCCGTGCCGTCGTGATGCGCTTTGAGGCGCTTTTCAAGATTGTTGGTGATGCCGGTATAAAAGCTGCCGTCGGCGCATTGCAGGATGTAAATCGTCCAGCGCGGCTTTGGCGTTTTTTTCTTTTTTGCCTTCATGCGGAAAGTCTATCACCGAAGAGGGCAAAACAAAACCCGCGGCCTGTTACGGAGGCGCGCGGGTTTTGGCGGAGAAAAAAGTTAAAAGCTCTTAGCCGTTGCCGATGCGGAAGTCGCGGTCGCCCGGCAGGATGATGCCACGTGCGGAAGGCTGCGCCTTCTGCTCCAGACCGTTGCCGATTTTCAGCACGGACGGGTTGTTTTCGTAGTTCATCACTTTAAAGATGTTGCTGATGTCGCCGTTCCACGGACCGTTGTAGAGGTCGACAAGGCGCGTCGCCCAGCTGCGGCCGCTCTCGGCGATTTCTTTCAAGGGCTCGAGGTACATGCTCTCGTCCTGGCCCTTTTCGTTCTTCACGCCGCGGCGTTTCAGGCCCTGTTCGGAGAGTTCAAGGCAGGTCTTGGCGATTTCCTGAACCGTGGTGCCGAGGAACTGGGTGCGCAGACCGTCGCGCGGCGTCGTGACGCGCAGGTAATCGCGGTCTTCGTTGGTCCAGTCCTTGACCATTTCGTAAGCGGCGTCGAGGGAGGTTTTGTCGTAGAGCAGACCAACCCAGAAAGCCGGCAGCGCCTTGATCATTTCCTGCGGGCCGTTGTCGGTGCCGCGCATTTCAAGGAATTGGCGCAGGCGAACTTCCGGCCAGATGGTGTTGAGGTGGTTTTTCCAGTCGCCGATGGTGGCTTTCTGGCCCGGCACGATATCGAGGTTCCCTTCCATGAAATCATGGAACTTGCCGCCGTTGGCATCCATGAAGACGTTGCCCTTGTACATGCCGATCATGGGCATGGTGTTCATGGCATAGTCGGTGAACATTTCAAAGCCGAAGCCTTTTTCAAAGGCGATCGGCAGCATGAAGCCGTAACGGCCGCCCATGTTGTCATGCAATTTATGCGAGCGGAAACTTTCATAGCCCGTCGGCTTGCCTTCGCAGAAGGGCGAGTTGGCAAACAGGGACACCGCGATCGGCTGCAGTGACAGCGAGACGCGGAGCATTTTCACCATGTCTTCTTCAGACTGGTAGCCCATGTTGACCTGCACGGTCGAGGTGCAGGAAGCGACGTCATTCGCGTTGGGGAATTTTTTCTTCTCGAACCAGTTGAACAGCGCTTCATAGCGCGATTTCGGCATCATCGGCAGGTCTTTGGACAGATGCGTCGGGTGGAAGCCCGCCGCCAGCATGCCGAAGCCGAGGGATTTGGTCACCGCGACGGCTTCCGAGATGGTTTCATCCGTCTCTTTGGCGTTCTGGTGGACGTTACGGAGCGGCGCGCCGCCGACTTCCATTTGCAGGGCGGGCTCGAAAGTCCAGCCGGCCTGGCTCTTTTTCAGCTCGACGATGAGGCCGCGCTCGGGTTCGCCCGGCTGCCAACCTTTTTCCGCCACCATCTTGGCGATGAAATCCTGCACGCCGGGACGGCCGTCTTCACCCAAATAGGAGACGGGCTTGCCATCGGCGAGATAGAAAGGGGGTTTTTCGTGTTCGACACCAATCAGGCGCTGGGCGTTCGGGGTACATCCCTTTTCGAACCACTCCACTAAATCCTGTTTGCCGGATATAACCTTATTGTCGACCTGACTCGGGCTAGACATTTTTTGACACCATAATTTTACCGTTGCTACGCAGCACGAGGCCGAACTTGCCCACGCTCTTCGGCGTGTTATCTCCGTCGCAAGTCTGCAGTCCGTGCATATAGATTTATAGCTTTACGTGCAAATTATGTCAATAAATTTTTAATTACCGGTTAATTTTGTAATAATATTACCTTAACGGATAAAGAGTTTCCGTATATGCACTAATAAAATCAGGACCTTAGATTATTTTTCCGTCAGCAGCTGGAGGCCGGCCAGCGCCGCGATCAGCGCCGTTTCCGCTCTCAGGATACGGGGGCCGAGGGAGACAGGCGTCACAAACGGCAAGCGGCGCAGATTCTCTACCTCGGCGGTGGAGAATCCCCCCTCCGGCCCGATCAGGATGCCATAGGGGGTGGTCGCGGGCAGTTTGGCCAGCGCCTCGGCCAAGGGGGCCGCCGCGCCCCGCTCCTGGCAGAACAGCAGTCGGCGGGCGGGGTCCCAGCCGGCCAGCGCGGCGTCGAGGGTGACAAGCTCCCGCACATCCATCACATCCAGCCGCTCGCATTGCTCGGCGGCTTCGGTCGCAATGGCGCTCAAGCGCTCGGCATTAAAGCGGTGGACGACTGTGTGCTGGCAGGTGACGGGCTGGAAAACGGCAGCGCCCAGCTCGGATGCTTTTTCCACAATCATATCAAGCGCTTCTTTCTTGATCGGCGATGCGAGGATGAAGACGTCGGGCGATGATTTTTGTTCAGCCAGTTTCTCAACCGGCGTGACTATCGCCTTCTTTTTGCTAAGTTCGATGAGCTCTCCCAGCCATTCGCCGTTGCGGCCGTTGAACAGGCGCAGCTGCTGCCCTGCTTCTGCCCGCATCACGTTTCTGAGGTAATGGTGCTGACCTTCTGATAACTCGATATTATCTCCGCGCGACATATCGTCGCGTGACACAAAAAGGCGGAGAAGGTTTTTATAAGCATCCACTGTCATGCCCACAGGCTAGCATGGCTGGCACCACGGCTGGAAGGTGACAATCGGCAGCGAAGCAACTAGGATAACCGCCATGGCAACCGACATTGAAATCCAGAAGCCAATTTTCAGAATGACGCCGCCGCGCTTGCACCCCTATGTCAAGCTGGCGCGGCTCGACCGGCCGATTGGCACCTGGTTGCTGCTGCTGCCGGGGTGGTGGAGCATCGTTCTTGCCTCGGGCGGTCTGGCGCATATGACAAGCCGCAGCTGGGCACTCATGGCACTCTTCGCCCTCGGCGCCATCCTTATGCGCGGCGCGGGTTGCGTGGTGAATGACCTTTGGGACCGGAAGCTGGATGCGCAGGTGGAGCGCACGCGCACAAGGCCCCTGCCCGCCGGCGAAGTGACGGTGAAACAGGCGTTCGCCTTCCTCGCCCTCCTCCTCCTCCCCAGTTTCTGTATTCTGCTGACCCTCAGGCCCCTCGCCATTGGTCTTGGCGTGTTGTCGCTGCTGCTGGTGGTCGCCTACCCCCTCATGAAGCGCATCACTTGGTGGCCACAGGCCTTCCTCGGCCTCACCTTCAACTGGGGCGCGCTCATGGGCTGGGCGGCGATGCGCGGCAGTCTTGATAAGCCTGCCCTTATCCTCTACGCCGGCGGCATCCTCTGGACCCTCGCCTACGACACCATCTACGCGCATCAGGACAAGGAAGATGACGCCATGATCGGCATCAAATCGACCGCCCTGCTTTTTGGTAAAAACAGCAAAGTGATCGTCGGCGCATTTTTCTTCGCCGCGCTCACCCTGTTCGGCGTCGCCAGGTTTTTCGCCGCTCCGAGTAACTTAAGTTGCTGGCTGCTCTTCCCCTGCACGCTGCACATCATGTGGCAGCTGCACCGCTGGCAGCCTGACGACTCTGGCAGCTGCCTTAAAATCTTCCGCGCCAACCGCGATTTCGGGCTGCTGGTGCTTCTTCTTTGCTCGCTGTAGATAAAAATCTGCATACTTTTGAAGAGTACGATAGATGACTATTTTTTTACTGGAAAAAAACGGCGATCTGTCCATCTATGAAACCGTTGAGGAGGCGGAAAGCAGTATGGAATCGCCTGACATAGAAGCCGGCGAATACGCCAGAGCATTTGATGCCGACGGCAACATCTATGCCATTTCGACGGAGGGAACAATCCATGAAAGCCGATGGACGCTGATACCTGCGCCGGGAATTCTGACACTCACGAATAAAAATGCTGCCTTGGAATTACACAGCCTGCTCAAGCCATGGTGGCCCTCAGCCCACCCCGACAATCCCACCCTGCAGGATCTGGTCGCCTGCGCCATCGAAACGCTGACCGAATATAACAGCCACCGGAAGTTTCCCCAATCAATGTTGCCGTCACCTAAGTAGAAAACGCGAAAGATGTCATGCGCTTCAAACCTGCCTTTATTATCCTGCTTGGATTATTCATGATAAAATCAATTCCTGCCCATGCCGACTATGCCGATATCCACGGCCTCAAAATGTATTACGAGATCCGCGGCTCAGGCCCGGACCTTGTGCTGTTGCATGGCGGCGCGTCTTCCATCAAGACGACCTTCGGCAATATCATCGACGATCTTGCGAGAACCCATCGCGTCATCGGCATCGAACAGCAGGGCCACGGCCATACCGCAGACATAAAAGACCGCCCGTTCGATTTTGCCACGATGGCGGATGATACCGCCGCGCTGCTGGAAAAAATTAACGTGAAAGACGCCGATGTTTTCGGTTTCAGCAATGGCGGCAATGTGGCCATGCAGCTGGCGATACGCCACCCTGCTCTTGTCCGCCGTATTATCATCGGCTCCGCCTTCTATAAGTCGGAAGGCATCTACCCACCGGTGCGCGAGTTTTTCAAGCAGCCGCTGAAGGTGGAGAATTTCCCCAAACCGCTGCAGGAAGATTTCGCGGCCAACAACCCGCAGCCGGAAAACATGCTGCTGCAGGGCCAGAAGATCATGGCGATGCTGAACGGTTTCAAGGACTGGCCGGATAGCGACATTCAAAGCATCAAGGTCCCCGCCCTCGTCCTCATCGGCGATCAGGACATCATCACCCCCGAACACGCCGCCGCCATGATGCGCTTGCTGCCCAAAGGCCGCCTTGTCGTATTGCCGGGGTTACACGGCCAGTATATTGGGGAGGCGACAACGACGCCAATAACACCAGAAATGCGCGCGGCGATGCTAATTATTCTCAACAACTTTTTAAGTATCTGAATTATTATATAATTAGATATTTTATAGGTTAAAAAGTGTTTTTACCTCAGCCCTAAAACGTGCTCAAGCCTATAACCAACAGCGCAACGATGGGGATAACTAATTTTATAATCATTTTTTACCTACTTCGGTGGAGAAATTTCCAACACTAAGCATGTTTGCGACAGGGTATTTAGAACTCAGCAACTGAATACCGCTTCCGTCGAATTGGCGGCCATATTTTTCAGGCAGCCACCTTAAAAATTTCTCTACACGAGGAGAAAATTTATCATCAGTCTTTTCTATATAGATACCTTTCAATTTAACGCCCTCGCCAAAAACTTCCTTAAAGTGATCGTTCTTAATACAATGCGAATTGGTTTTTAATTCTGTTTTTGGATCATCGCAGGAGCTTACATCTATGAGTTTTTTCACGCTTAGAGGATTATTCAAATCTTCAAAAGCCACAAGCATAGGATAATAGAGACTAGATAACTGGACTTTCTTCCCAGGTTTCAAGGAAGAATAATAATTGATACTACAACGGCTAATGTCTCCCTCAGGACAATGACTAGGAAATGCGCGGAAAAATATTAATGCTGTATCAGTAGCAGCGCCCAATGTTGCGAACAACGCGCCGCGACCACCCATATCCACAGCGACCGCTTCGGCTTTTTCTAATCTAATATGCTTGTCTCCACCTTCCCCCAATAGCATGGGGCGAAACGCGATTGAAATTTCCCTGACTGCGGCCCCTGTTTTAATTCCTTCAGGAGTTTCGACTTCAACCGTCATTTTATAATGCAGCTTTAAGGCGGGGTATTCACTGGTGCCGCCCAAGCCCGCGCAGGCGTAGACGGGGACGAGGCTCGCAAACAGCAATGCTGCTATTGCGATGATTGATTTTTTGCTCATTGAATACTCCGTCCACTTCAAGCCAAATCCTCCAGCACCGGCGGGAAATAATCGGGGCCCTTCATCACCTTGCCGTCGTCGCGGAGGATGGGTTTGCCGTCGGGGCCGAGTTTGGACATGTTGCTGGTGTGCACGCGGTCGAACACTTCATCAATCGGCAGGCCGAAGGTGACGGCGGTGCCGCTGAGCACATACTGCACATCGGCCATTTCCTTCATGAGGTCGGCCTTCGTCTTGCGCGTAACGCTGCCGGTTTTCAGCTCCTCGATCGCCTTGTCGAATTCGGCGAAGAGCTCTTTCACTTCTTCCGCAATCAGCGTGCGGCGCAGCTCGAGCAGTTTCGCGCTGAAAGGCTCGCTCACCTGCTGCCCCACGGCTTGGTGGAACTGGCGGACTTTGGCTTCGTAATCGTTCATGGCGGCCTCTCTTGTTTCTGGCCCGCGACCATAGCCCGAATAACCCTCTCCATAAAGCGGGTTGACGCGGCGGTTGCGTTATGGCAATTTTGAGCCCTTAACGAGGTGACATCATGGATCTGACCGCAGAGTTCAACAAGGACTACGGCGCCCGCAAGCTGCACGACGGCGTGCTGCAAATCCGCCAGCCGTCCGAAGGCGGCACCAGCTATATGAACTATGATTTCAACCTGCGCATGCTGACCGCGCGCACGGGCTCCAGCGAGGGCGGCATTCTCCTCATCCCCTTCTCCCAGCTGGATGTGGAGGTGCTGGAGGCGATGCGCGCCAAGCTGATCGAGCTGAAGGGCAATCCGCCGCCGCTGGCGGATTGCGCGCTGCAAATTCCAAAGCCGAAAACCAAGGAATTCGGCGCGTAAACCAATCCTCTTTTATGGCAATTGGTTGACGGGAATCAGCGGGCGGGTTACGTTGCTGCATAGCAGCAATTGTACCCCACGCGTATGCAAGGAAACCCGGATGCTCAACATCGCCAAAATTCTTCCCAATGAAGGCAAGTTTTATACGTTTATCGAGCAGCTGTCGGCAGAGGCGCATACCAGCGCGACGCACCTGAAGACCTTCATCGAAAGCTCCGATCCGGCAGCGCGCGAAGAAGCCGCAAAAGCCATCAAGGCCTGCAAGCTGCAGGCGAAGAAAATTTCCGGCGAGGTGACGAAAGAACTTTGCCTCTCCTTCATCACCCCCTTCGACCGCGAAGATATTCAGCAATTCTGCCTATACCTCTACCGCATTACCAAAACGATCGAGAAAACGCGGGAGCACCTGCAGATTTTCAAGATCACCGAGATCGGCGACCTTGGCCGCCAGCTGGAGCTGATCACGCAGGAAGCGGATGCGATGGACAACATGGTCCACGCCCTTATCAAAGGCGGCAAGCCCGAACAGATCATCGAGAAAGCCGCGCTGCTCGACGCGCTGGAAAACAAAGGCGATGAAATCCTTTCCGAACTGCTGGCGGAACTGGTGGAGAAGTCAGAAAAAGCGCGCGACCTGATGGTGAAGAAAGATATCTACGACCTGCTGGAGCGCATCATCGACGGCTACCGCGATGCCGCGGGCGTTGCGCTGCAAATCACCCTGAAACACAGCTAAGGCGCCCCGCGAATGGCCCTCATGCTCCTTATCACCGTCGTCGTGCTGGCGCTGGTGTTTGACTATATCAACGGCTTTCATGACTCGGCGAATGCAATTGCCACGGTCGTCTCGACGCGCGTGATGCGGCCGGTGCCGGCGGTTATTTTCGGCGGCGTGCTCAACCTCATCGGCGCGCTGCTCGGCACGGAAGTTGCGGCCACCATCGGCAAAGGCCTCGTCGTGCCCGCCTCCATCACTATGCCGACGATCATCTGTGCGCTCATCGCCGCCATCATCTGGAACCTGATCACATGGTATAAGGGGCTGCCGACCTCGTCATCGCATGCGCTCGTGGGCTCCCTGCTCGGTGCGACGTTCTTTTCGGGCGGTAATGGTAACGACAATATTATCTGGTCTGCGGTCTGGGCGAAGATCGTGATGCCCATGCTCACCTCCCCGCTGCTCGGCGTCTCCATCGGCTTCCTGCTGATGACGGCGCTGACCTGGATGGTGTATCGCGTGAAGCTGGGCCGTATCAACCGCATCTTCTCGAAATTACAGATCGTCTCGGCAGGCTTCATGGCGCTCAGCCACGGCCTTAACGATGCGCAGAAATCCATGGGTATCATCGCGCTCGGGCTGCTTCTCACCTACCCGACTGAATCTTTCACCGTGCCGTTCTGGGTGAAAATCTGCTGCGCTATTGCCATGGGCGCGGGCACCATGTCGGGCGGCTGGCGCATTGTGCGCACCCTCGGAAGCAAAATGATCAAGCTGCAGCCCATTCACGGCTTTGCCGCGGAAACCACAGCCTCCATCATCATCGCCGGCGCCTCCCACCTTGGCATTCCGGTGTCGACGACGCAGGTGATTTCAACCTCCATCATGGGCGTTGGCGCGACCAAGCGCCTTTCCGCCGTGCGCTGGGGTATCGTCGGCAATATCGTCTGGGCCTGGGTGCTCACCCTCCCCTTAAGCTTCGCCTTTGCGGGCGGGCTGATGTGGCTGTTCAAGCTGATCCACGGATAAAAAAAAGCCCGCTCTGTGAAGAGCGGGCTTTTTTATTTCTATCAGCGAAGAATTACTTGCCGACTGCTTCTTTGAGTTCTTTTGCAGCGCGGAAAGCGATTTTCTTTTTCGCCGGAATTTTGATGGTTTCGCCGGTGGCGGGGTTGCGGCCCATGCGTGCAGCGCGCTTGCGCACTTGCAGGATGCCGAGGCCGGCCATGCGGACGCGGTTGCCTTTTTTCAGGTTTTTCACGAGGCTCTCGATCAGGTCTTCCATGATCGCGTTGAGCGTCTTCTTCGGCATTTCGTGTTTTTCGGCAATTTCAGCAGCGATGTTTTTCAGCGTAACAGTCGGTTGGGTTGCTTTGGCCATGTTTTCAACTCTACTTCGTTTGTTGCACAATCGGCGTTCAAAAATGGCGGGGATCGTCGCCGAAAAACCGGCACCCCAGAATCATGCTTGCGCACCGTGACACCATGATTCATGACAGATTAGAAAACCTGCGCCAACAGGAAAAACGGCGAAAACCCCAATAAACGCGCATTTTTGCCGTTTTTTTGCGGTAATGCGCCGCAGCAGACGCTCAAAAACCCTTATAAACCGCATGTTTCCCGCAGGTGGCGCGTTTTGGGGCTTGGGCAAAAGCGCGTTTTGCCCTGCATTTTCCGCTTGATTTCAATTGCGGAAAGTCGCAACCGACAAAACAGATTCGGGGAGACCCTAGCCTTCCGCCTGCTTCTTCATTTCATCAAGCTCCAGCCAGCGCAGCTCCGCATTCTCCAAGTTCGTGCGCGCCTCGACAAGGCGTTTGGAGACGGCTTCAAACTCGCCGCGGTCGCGGGCGTAGAGGGTGGAATCATCCAGCATCCGCTCGAGATCGGCGATTTCGGTTTCCAGCGCGGCCATTTTTGCCGGCAGGTTGTCGTATTCGAACTGCAGTTTGTAGGTGAGTTTCTTGTAGACCTTCGGCGCGGCGACGGGTACGGGCGCGGGGCGGTCGTTGCCGGGCTTGTTTTCATGGAAGACGAAATCATCATCGTCGTCATTCTCGTCGTAATCGTTGCGCTTGGAAGCCTTCCGGCGCTTCTTGGCCTCTAGATAATCACTATAGCCGCCGATATAGCCCTGCACCTTGCCCTCGCCCTCGAAGGCCAGGATTTTGCTGACCGTCTGGTCAAGGAAGTCGCGGTCGTGACTGACGACGATAAGCGTGCCGGTGTATTGCGACAAGATTTCTTCAAGAATATCCAGCGTATCCATGTCGAGATCGTTGGTCGGCTCGTCGAGGATCAGCAAGGGCTTGGGGTCGGCGAGGATTTTCGCCAGCAAAAGGCGGTTCTTCTGCCCGCCGGACAGGGTGCCGACGCGCTGGTCGATCATCTGCGGGTCGAACAGGAAGTCGCGCAGATACCCGCGCACATGCCGCGGCTTGCCCATGACCATGATATGGTCGCCGCCGGAATTCACCAGCGTATGGTGCAGCGTATATTCGGCATGCAGGTCGCGGCGCTTCTGGTCGAAGTAGGAAAATTCCAGCTCCCGCGCCAATTTCACCTTGCCCATGTCCGGCTTCATTTCACCGGTCAACATGCGGAGGAAGGTCGTTTTGCCCGAGCCATTGCGGCCGAGGATGCCGATGCGGTCACCACGCGCGATGCGCATGGAGAATTTATTGAGGATGGGTTTGACCTGCCCTTCCTCGTTAGTGAATTTCTTTTCGACCTTGAAGAATTCAGCAATAAGTTTCGAGCCGACTTCGGCGTTTTCCATCTCGCCGAGGTCCACCCGCGCCATCATGCGGCGGAAGGCGCTTTTATCCGCCTTCAGGCGGGCGCGTTCTTCGTGCATCTTGGCAAGGCGGCTCTGGTTGCGTTTGCGCCGCGCCTTCACGCCACGGCTGGCCCATTCGACTTCCTGATCGACCAGTTTCTGGCGGTTCTTTAATTCGCGCTCTTCCTGTTCCAGCAGCTCGGTCGACCATTCGTCGAAAAACTCGAAGCCCTTGGGTGCCACGCGCATGCGCCCACGATCGAGCCAGAAAATTTTATTGGAGATATTGGCCAAGAAGGTTTTGTCATGGCTAACGCAAAGCACCGCGCCGCGGTAATTGTGCAAAAAGCCTTCCAGCCATTCGATGACTTCAAGGTCAAGGTGGTTGGTCGGCTCGTCCAGAAGCAGAATTTCGGGCTCTTCCACCAGCGCCCTTGCAAGCGCCGCGCGGCGCAGCTGGCCGCCGGAGAGCATATCCATGCGGTCGTCCGGCTTCAGCTCCAGCGGCTGGATGACCATTTCGACTTTGTACTGTGATGCTTCTTCGAGGCCCTGCTTTTTCAGCTGCTCGAAAACGAAGTCATACACCGTTTGCCCCGGCAGCGGGATGACTTCCTGCTGCAGATAGCCGATGGTGGTGCCGGCCAGCATCCAGCGCTCGCCTTCATCAAGGTCGCGGTCGCCCGTGATCACGCTCATCAGCGTCGTCTTGCCGGTGCCGTTCTTGCCGACGAGGGCGATTTTGTCGCCTTCATGGATATTGAAATACAGCTCGCGAAAAATATTCTTCGACCCGAAGGTGATGCTGCCGTCCTGGACGCTGAGGATAAGTGTCGATGCCATGGGTATCTGTATGCCGCCCGCTGTTAAGGCGCGTAATATGCATTTTTATGCAACGCTTGTCACCCTTTGCCTGCAGGCTATATAATGAAGGGACAGGAGAAATATCATGAGCCCCACCAAAAGCGTGTCGAAAAACCTTGCCAACTGGGACCGTATTGCGCGCGTTGTGGCGGGTATGGGCCTGCTGCTGTATTGGGCGCTGTCCGGCGATATGGGGTGGTGGATGCCGATCCTTGGCACCGCGCTGCTGGTCAACGCCGCCATGGGCACCTGCGCCCTGTATGCGATGCTCGGCATTTCAACCTGCCCCATCAAGCACCATCCGCCAAAAACACCTGATAAGTAAGGCTTTCGCAAGCCTGCGGCAATAAACGATTGCCATAAATATTTTCCTTATAGCGCGAGTGCAACACTTCGCGGCTGATTGGCGTTTTTAACGTCAACATGGTTTCTTTCCGGCGTGCCATGGCTTTAATATCAGGGTCAGATTTTTAAGAAAGCCGCCGATGCCCCTCCCCGCTCTTATCAACCGCGTCATTGATCCCGTCATCAACAACTCCTACCTGAAATTATGGCGGGAAGTGTGGAAGTACGCGGCGGAGCAGCGCAAGATCATCATCTTCTACCATGTGCTGTTTTTCGGCGCGATGTGCTTTGACCTTTCTGTGCCCTGGCTGTTCGGCAAGCTCGTCAACGTGCTGCAGGTGGCGGATAAAAACCTGTTCCGGGACTCCGCGATCGTCCTTGGGGAGATTTTCATCTGCAAGATCGGCATGTGGGCGATGCACGGCCCCGCGCGCGTCATGGAACGCCGCGCCGGCATGATCGTCTACATCAACTACATCGACAGCCTGTTCAAGAAACTGACGGAACTGCCCTTAAGCTGGCATCAAGACAACCATTCCGGCTCCACCATCAACCGCATCCGCACGGCGGGCGGCGCGCTGCGTAACTTCGCGGAATCGGGCTTCATCAGCTTCCAGCGCGTCTGCACGCTGGTTGGCTCCATCGGCATCCTCGTCTGGTTCAACTGGCGCATTGGTGCCGCCAGCGCGCTCAGCTTCGTTCTGTCGATGATGATCATCATCACGCTTAACCGCAAGATGACCAAGGCCATTCACCTCTCGAACGAGGCCTCGCACATCTCCTCCGCCACCTTCTTCGATTACGTCAGCAATATCGTCTCCATCGTCATTCTGCGCCTGCAGAAATTCGCGCAGAACACCATGCACGCGAAACAGGTCATTGCCATGCCGCCATATGTGCAGGAAGCGAAGATCAACGAATGGCGCTACTTCCTCTACACCATGCTCAACGTCTCCATGCTCGGCGCGATTTTGCTGAGCTTCATCCACTTCCGGCTGGAGGCCGGCATCGGCATCGCGGCGGGTACGCTGGTCACCGTCTATATGTATCAGGACCGGGTCGGCAGCCAGGGTTTTGACTTTATGTCGCTGCATGCCGGCTGGCTGAGTTCGCTCACCTCTCTCCGCTCCATCCAGTCGCTGCTGGAAGACCATGAACGCTTCGTGCGCCCGCTGCCCTATGAAGTGCCGGACGACTGGAAGGAAGTTGTCATCTCCGACCTCAACTTCAGCTACAAGACGCAAGTCACCAACCGCGCGCGCACGCTGAACGGGTTGAATCTCAAAATCCACAACGGGGAGCGCATCGCCCTCATCGGTTCCTCGGGCGGCGGCAAATCAACATTGCTCTCCGTCCTGCGCGCCCTGCACGAGCCTGAATCCTCCACCATGAAGATCGACGGCAAGGATGCGCCCTTCAACGCCCTTGCGGAACTGACCACCCTCATCCCGCAGGACCCCGAGATTTTTGAAAGCAACATCCGCTTCAACGTCTCCTTCGGCCTTGATGTGCCGGATACGGATGTTTACCGCTCGCTCGCGCTCGCCGAATTCATGCCGGTCCTGAGCCAGCTGGTCGATGGGCTTGATACCGACATCCGCGAAAAAGGCGTCAACCTCTCGGTGGGCCAAAAGCAGCGCCTCGCCTTGGCGCGCGGCCTCTTTGCGGCGGAACAGTCGGATATCATCCTGCTGGATGAGCCTACCTCCAGCGTGGATCTTCCGACGGAAGCAAAAATTTTCGAAAACGTCTTCACCCACTTCAAGAACAAGACGATCGTGGCCACGCTGCACCGGTTGCACCTGCTGCCGGAATTCGACCGCATCATCTATCTTGAAAAAGGCCGCATCACCTCTGACCTGCCCTCGGCCGAGGCGCTGACCGTGCCGGGCCCCATCCGCGACCTCTACAAATCCTACCAGAAGCAGGAGCTGTAACCCGCGCCATGAAACCCGGCAACACAGGTCTCACCCGCATCATCAAGGCTATGGGCTATACGCGCGCAGGCCTTGCCGCGACCTATCGCTCGGAAGCGGCCTTCCGGCAGGAGTTGGCACTCTCCGTCGTCCTCATCCCGCTCGCGCTCGTTATCGCGCCGAGCCACCTTGCGGCGGCGGGCATGATTGCCTCCGTCCTGCTCGTCCTCATCATCGAGCTTTTGAATTCCAGCATTGAAGCCGTGGTCGACCGTTTTGGCGGTGAAATCCATCCGCTGTCGAAACACGCCAAGGACGGCGGCAGCGCGGCGGTCTTCATCGCGCTTCTCAACGTCGCGGTCGTGTGGCTGCTCTGCCTCTTCTAAGGCAGAATCGGCGGAATAACATAATTCAACCAGCTGGCCGGACAGTGGAAAAAACCCTGTTCTTCGGTGCATAAACACCACGTTTTATCGCTATTTTACAAAGCCATAGCCCCTTCCTGTTTATGTCGTTGCAGGGGTATCGGAAATACGATATTTCTGGAGGGTGCCTAAGTTTCCGCTCAATACGTATCAACGGCTTTGAGATTGGCGGCTCCAGGTACTCTTTACTAACTGATGCTCAAGGAGAGACTAGTATGCCAAGTGGTACCGTAAAATGGTTTAACAACAAAAAAGGCTTCGGCTTTGTTGTTCCGGATGGTGGTGGTACGGACGTTTTCGTTCATATCTCTGCTGTCGAAAAATCGGGCCTGAAAGGCCTGAACGAAGGCCAGAAAGTTAACTACGAACTGGCTCCGGATCGTCAAGGTCGTATGACTGCCGTTAATCTCAAGGCCGTATAAGATATCTGACTATCTTGAAAAAGCCCTTGGAGTGATCTGAGGGCTTTTTCTTTTTCCGATTTATTTGAAAGCACATCATGCTCAGCTACCAACATATCTACCACGCCGGCAATTTCGCGGATGTGCAGAAGCACGCGATCCTCATCCAGCTCCTCAAAACCCTGCAGCAGAAAAACCCGAAAATGACGGTGCTGGATACGCATGCGGGCAGAGGGATTTACGACCTAGCATCGGAAGAGGCCTTGAAAACCTCCGAATTCACCCATGGCGCGCAGTACTTTTACGATAAAGGCACGCTGCCGAGCGGCCTCAAAGAAATCGTCGAGAAGTACAACCCCGACGGCATTCTTGAAACTTACCCCGGTTCCGCCGTGATCGCGCGCGAAATGATGCGCTCATCCGATAAGCTGATCTGCACCGAACTCCACCCCGGCGAATTCGCCGAGCTGGAAAAAAACATGAAGGACTTTCCCAACACCGACGTGATTAAAGCCGATGGCTTTCAGGCGCTGGTGGACATGATGCCGCTGGCGGACCGCAAGGGCCTTGTCATCGTCGACCCCTCGTATGAAATCAAGACGGAATATGACTTCCTCGCCAAGCAGCTCTATCAGGCGTGGAAGCGCTGGCCGCAGGGCGTCTTCATGATCTGGTACCCGATTTTGGACTCGCGCGGCTATCAACGCATGCTCACCGCCCTCCGCAATTCAAAAATCAAGGACGTGATGGTCAGCGAAATCCGCCTCGACGTGCCGCCGCAGGAAGGCTACCGCATGACGGGCTCCGGCATTATCATCATCAACCCGCCTTGGCCGGAAAGCGCGCTCGATGCGCTCACCCAATACATCGCCAACCGCCTGCCCGTGAAAGCCTTCGGCGACGTCTTCTGGCTCGACAACATGCAGATCAATCCGGAGACGGGAACGATTTAACAATCATCCCCTCTCCCCCTGGGAGAGGGTCAGGGTGAGGGTACTTTTATCGGCACGAAAGAACCCTCACCTTCCCGCTAACGCGGGCCCCTTCCTCTCCCAAGAGGAGAGGTGCTTTACAATTGTCATTCCGAACGCAGTGAGGAATCTCCCCTTTGTGATGCCAAGAGGAGATTTCTCGCTTCGCTCGAAATGACAAGGATAGTCCGCTAATGAGCTATATAAGGAAGCACAACGCTCGGAAAAGGGCCGACTTCTTTGTGCCCAAAAAGGTGATGCTGGAAGCAAGATTGGTAGCCGTGCCGTTGATGGGCGCAGCGACGTTGCTGACTAATCCGTTGGCGTTGCGGGCATACATTCGAAAATACACATATTTTTAATGATCGAACATTTGAGAGAGGTTGGGTCTAATGTTCCTAAATCATTATTCCGATATTTCTTTTCTATCAGGGTCTAAATCTGAATATTGTCTGACTATGTGCCTCAAGAGGTCGTTAAGAGAAATCATGGCGCTTCCAAGGTATTTTCTTATTTCAATTTGCTCTTCCTTGTCTGGCAACTGCATAGAAATTATGGTCAATTTATTTAAGGCGTCGCCAGCCTCTTGTACAAGATTTACTGCTGACTGAGCTGCTTGCTTGTCCATGTTTATTCTCCTAGTAATTTTCACATCCAGAAGATTCGGCACACGCTCTAACGCATTGACGTATACGCCCCTTGAATTCTGTGCCTGTTAAGCACCATCGCGATGACTAAGGCAAGAATCCCTATTACCAAAAGAATTCGCTTTTTCTTCATGGTGAACAGCTGGATTAATCCAAAAACCTGAACGTCAGCGCCTTCAGATACCCCGTCTCCGGCAGCATCGGATGCACCGGGTGGTCGGGGGCGGCGCCGGCGGTTTTGATGAGCTGGAACGGGCGGCCGGATTTGGCAAGGCCGCCGGAAACAACCTCCAGCAAATCCTTCACTTCCGCGTGGTGAGAGCAAGAGGCGAAGAAGAGATAGCCCGAACGCTCGACCAGCGGTGCCGCCAGCTGCGCGAGCTTCTGGTAGCCTTTCATGCCGGGGCCAAGGTCTTTGCGCGACTTCACGAAGGCAGGCGGGTCAACGCAGACGACGTCATATTTGCGGCCCATTTTGGGCAGTTTTTCCATGACATCAAAAGCCTTGCCTTCAATGTTCTGGCATTTATTGGCGATGTTATTCAGCGCCGTATTGCGGTCCACCATCTGCAACGCATCCGATGATGAATCCACGAAGGTCACTTCCGTCGCGCCATTCAGCGCGGCGTGGATGCCAAAGCCGCCGGTGTGGCAGAACACATCCAGCAGCGTGCCGCCGTTCGCCAGCTGCGCCGCCCAGGCGCGGTTGTCGCGCTGGTCAAAGAACCAGCCGGTTTTCTGGCCGTTCTTCACATCAACCTTGAACTGCGCGTTGCCTTCTTTAATCGTGATGAATTCGTCCGGCAATTCGCCGAAGACGACCGATACGCCCTGCGGCAGACCTTCCGTCTCGCGCGCGGTGGTATCGTTCTTCAGCACAATCGCCTTCGGGCGCAGCAAAGATTTAAGAGAGCTTTCGATATGCGGCCAGAGCGTTTCCATGCCCGCCGTGTTCACCTGCGCCACCAGCACATCGCCGAAGCGGTCGATGATGAGGCCGGGCATGCCGTCGCTTTCGGCATGGATCAGGCGATAGAACGGCTCCGCATATAACTTGTTGCGAAACGCCATGGCGCTTTCGATGAGATGGTAGATGAAAAACTTTTCAATCTTCTCTTCGGCCTTTAGCGTCAGGATGCGGCCGACCAGCTGCGGCTTCGGGTTGTAATAGCCGCGGCCGACGAAATCGCCCTTCTCCCGCGTGAAATCGACGACCGTGCCGGGCGTAATCGCATCCGCCTCCTTCGCGTTGTGCACTTCGGAGCGGAATACCCACGGGTAGCCCGCCTTCACTTTGCGGAAGGAATGCTCGTTGATGCGGATGGCGGGGGGCGATGATGTCATGAAATTTTGTCCAGTATGCCGTTTGCCCATAGTGGCACAGTCTCCGTCGCTTTGCCATAGCGGGCTTGCGAGAAGGCCGTCGCGCGATTGGACGGCTCAAGGTTCAATTCAATCGTTTCGGCACCGACCCTGTTGGCGACCTCAACAAATCCCGCCGCTGGATAGACGTTGCCGGAGGTGCCAATCGCGGCAAAAACATCGGTATGGCTCAGCGCGTGATAAATCTGGTCCATATACAGCGGCATTTCGCCAAACCAGACCACATGCGGCCGCAGGCTGGTATCGCCGCACATCGGGCAGGCTGTCGCGCCATCAAAATCCGCCGTCCAGTCATTAAGGCCAAGGCATCCGGTGCAGCGCGCCTTGCGCAACTCGCCATGCATGGGCAGCAAGCGCTGGCTGCCGGCACGTTTATGCAAATCATCGATATTCTGTGTCACCAGGAGAAAATCATCGCCGAGGCGTTCTTCCAGTTTTGCCAGCGCGACATGCGCGGCATTCGGCTGGATCTGCGCCTCGCCCAGCTGGCGGCGGCGTTCGTTATAGAAGCGGTAGACGAGCTTCGGGTCGCGGATGAAGCCTTCCGGCGAGGCGACATCTTCCACACGGTGATCTTCCCACAAGCCATCGGCCGCGCGAAAGGTGCGAATGCCCGATTCCGCCGATATCCCCGCCCCTGTCAAAACCACCACGCGCATTCTTGAAAGATAACTCCTGCTGCCCTACTCTGCTCTCATCTCAGAGAAGGAATATACCATGTACTGGTTCCCCGTAAAAATAGCCATTTCCGCCGTGGTGATTGCTTTCGCCTCATGGCTGTCGGACAAAAAGCCGGAGCTGGCGGGGTTTATTATCGCCCTGCCCTTGGCCTCCCTCCTCGTGCTGGCGTTTTCCTATGCGGAATACAGCAACGCCGATGCCTCCGTCAAATTTGCCAAAAGCATCCTCGTCGCGGTGCCGCTGTCGCTGCTCTTCTTCGTGCCGTTCCTGTTCGCGAAAGAAATCAAGCTCGGCTTCTGGGGCTTGTACGGCATGGGCCTCGCGCTGCTGGTCGCGGGCTATTTAATTCATACCTTCGTCATGAAGCAATTGTCATGAGCGAAGACGCGAAGTTTGACTATATCCGCGACACCTTCGCGCATGAGAGCGATGCGCTCCGCAGCGTGCGCGAAAACATGACTGATCCCAACGACCAGATCAGCCTGTCGCCGCAGGAGGGGAAATTCCTGCAGGTGTTGGTGAAACTTTCGGGCGCGAAAAAGATTGTCGAGGTAGGCACTCTCGGCGGTTATTCGGCACTGTGGATGGCGGAAGCTTTGCCGTCAGATGGCAAGATTATCACGCTCGAAAAAGATCAAAACCGCGCAGCAAAAGCCGCGGTGCATTTTGCGAAATTTGATGCGGGTAAAAAAATCGAACTGCGTGTCGGCGATGCGCTGGAAAGCCTTGCGGAACTGGAAGGCCCCTTCGACATGATCTTCATCGATGCCGACAAGCTGAACTATATGAACTACCTGAACTGGGCGGAGAAGAACATTCGCAAGGGCGGGCTGATTGTGGGCGACAACACGTTTTTATTCGGCGCGGTCTATGCGGCGGAACCTGTCGACCGCGTGCGTAAAACGGCTTTCGATGCCATGACCGCCTTCAACGCGCGGCTGGGCGATGACCGATATTACACCGGCATTTTACTGCCGACGCCGGAGGGCATGACGGTCGCGATCAAGAATTTTTAAGCGGCAACAAGGTCCGGCAGTGCGGTGGCGAGCGCCTTGCGCAACACCGTCGCCAGCGCCGCGACTTCGCCGCGCACATTAGCCCAGACGCGGATGGCGGTCATGCCGGCGCGTTCATATTCCGCCTGCAGGGCTGTCTCCACCACTTCGCCGCTGGCGTTCTTCATGTCGATGAGTTTCAATTTGAAGCGGCTTTTGTTGATGGCGGCGGCCACCAGCGCGTCTTTAAAATTATTGGCGATGTTTTCGGCGTCTTCACCCGCCGCGCCGGGCAGTTGTACCTGCAGGCCGGTGGTGGTGCCGGGCGGCACAATCTCGATAAAGCCGCCGCGCGGCATATGGCACTGCGGCATGCCGGAAATAGTAACGGGCGGGCGGGCGGCAGCGGCTTTCGGCGCGTTGTCGATGACGGGTTTCTTGGCCTTCACCGCGTCCATATTTTGCACGAGGAAGGCAATCGCCTCGCCAAAATCGACGCCGTCATGCTTGAAGAGGCCCTGCAACCCGCGCAGGCCCATCAGCGCGTCGCTGTCGCTGTCGGATTGCATCATTTTCAGCATCTGGTCGAACTGGTTCTTATCCATGATTTAACTCCTTAACGCTTTGCCGCCGAAAAAGACGGGCTTTTCCGGGCGGTACTTGACTGAATAATTTTGTTCAAAATCCCGTATCGCCCTGTCGATGCCCACAAGGCGCGCGGTAACGGCGGTGAGTTGCGTATCCATTTCGGTGTGCTTGCGCGCAAAGCCGACGCGCGAACTGGCGGAAAGCCCCCGCAGCGCATGGCGCAGGTTAAGCCCCTCCAGCAACAGGCCGACAGTTCCCAGCGATTGCGGCACGCGCGCCGCGGCAACGCCGCCGGTCGCGGTGAAGTTAAATGCGGCATCGCGCCCGTCGGTCCGGTGCAGAATGCCGCAGCGCATCTGGTCGCCCACATCGGTCATGATGGCGGCAACCGTCGTGGCATGGCTGATTTTCACTTCCTTGCCGACGCGCTTCAGCGCCCCTTGCGTCACGCGCATCGTCTGGTCGTAATCATCGATATTGAGCATCGCGCACTGCTCGATGATATCGGTGAAGGGTGAATGGCGGGTGCGGAAAACGGACTTGCCGTCGATATAGGCGGCAGCCCAGTTTTGCTGGTTGTACGCCTTCTCGTAGTCTGACTGACTGTCCGCCCAGGCGGCGTCCCAGTCAAACGGCGTTTCGCGAGCGCCGAAAAAACCGAAGTCGTAAAATTCCGTCATCACCCGTGCGGCAAGGCGCATGGTGCTGTGCATGTTCTGGCAGCGGATAACGACTTTTTCGGTAACGGTCTTGTGGCCCGGTGCGGGCTGCTGCAGCTTCAGGAAGATGCGGTTGCTCCGGATGACATTCGCCTCGTCGTCCGCGCCTGATGCGGCGGCATCGTCGATGATGTCGACTTTCTCGCGGATGAGGGCTGTGTTGAAATCTTCCATCGCTCTCGCCGGCAAAACCTTGAATGAATACAGGACTCAAGGATGCCATGGTCGCCGTCTTTAAGCAATCTTTAGGCTTAAGCGGCTTTGGCGTCCAGTTCAGCTTCGAATTTCGGGGTGTAGAAGGCGGAACCGATGTTGAACAGGCCCTTCACTTTCACGCCCATGCGCTCCAGCATGTCGAGCATCGCGATGAGTTCCGCAACCGGCGCCTTGCCCGAGAGAACGCGGACCGCGAGGTCTTTGGCAACCGCAATCAGCTCGCCCGCGAAGGCCGGCTGTTCGTCAGCGGCGGCGAGGAAGTTCATGGCGGGGGCGACAGCCGTATCGGCCGAGGTTTTGTTGGCGAATTTCGTTTCCGGCATCACGCCCAGTTGGCTGCGGCGCTGCACGCCACCTTGGTAAGCCGCTTCGTTGAACATGAAGAGGAAGCCGACCGCCACCGCTGCGACCACTGCCATGCTGCCGAACACAACGCTGTTCTGTGCTGCGTGGCTGCCGGCGGTTGCGATGAAGGAAGTGATGCTGCTCTTGATCATGTTCTTGGCCCCTGTTTTTTAGTTCCTTAGTTTCCCCACCTCGAAGACTACGCTCGCGCTATGAAAAATTAGTTAAGTAAATAGAATATGGAATTTACCTCTCATTAACCCTTGTGAGACGGGCGAAAAAGGCGTTAGTTTTCAGGAGGAAAAAATGGATAAAATGCAATCTATGTCGCAAAAAAAATCGAAAATTTCTGGAACCAAGTCGACGATTAATGCCGAAGAGATTCGGCAATTCGATTCTCTCGGCGATAAATGGTGGGATGAATCCGGCCCCATGCGCCCGCTGCATAAACTCAACCCCGTGCGGCTGGACTATATAAAGCGTATAGCCTGCGATCACTTCGGCCTGTCGGCGGGCTTCAAGAGTTTACAAAACCTTAAAATCGCCGATATCGGCTGCGGCGGCGGCTTGCTGACCGAGCCCCTCACCCGCATGGGTGCAAGCGTGACCGGTGTTGATGCCGGCAAAGAGAACATTAAAATTGCCGCGGCGCATGCGAAGGCGCAGGGCCTGAAGATTGATTACAGCGCGACGACGGCCGAAGCCCTCGCGGCCACAGGCGCAAAATTCGATATCGTCACCGCGCTCGAAATCGTCGAGCATGTCGACAACGTCGATGTGTTTATCAAGGCGTTGGCGAAGCTGGTGAAGTCCGGCGGGTTGCTGATTATGTCGACGCCGAACCGCACGCCGAAGTCCTATATGCTCGGCATCATCGCGGCGGAATATATCCTGCGCTGGCTGCCCGTGGGCACGCATGACTGGAAGAAGTTCATGAAACCGTCGGAGCTTGCGGCGCATATCACCGCCAATGGCCTCGACATCACCGATATCTGCGGCATGACCTTCAACCCGCTCGCCAATGCCTTCGCGCTCAGCCGCGATGACGTCAGCGTTAATTACCTGATGACAGCGGCGAAGTAATCCACGCGATATAATCCTATAAAACTCATTTTTATCAATATCTTGTGTGGATAGATTTGAAGTCCACCGTAACGCCGCGAGCTGGCGTGTTGGTCACGCCTCCCCCCGCTCCCGCCCCGAAATAACGCAAGACGCGATTATAGAATAAGCAAACCCGCCGCCGGTAGAAATCCGGCGGCGGGTTTTGTGTTGATAAATTATCTCAAGGGTTCTTCGGTTTCGGGATGATATGCGCGAACTGCGGCAGCAGCGCGGGTTTCGGCCAGCTGGCGTCGACGTCCCACATCGTATAGCGGCCGAAGAATTCGTGCGGGCGGGAATAGGCGCTGGTGGGGATACTGGTGCGCACGGGGCCCGCGGCATTGGCATCGCCGCCGTCGGCGGTCACGCGGTGCAGAACGGAATGGATGGTGTCGAAGTTGGCTTTCTCCGCAAAGCGCTCCATGCCCTTCGCCTCACCAAGGCGTTTCATGACGTTGTCGTAGTATTCATTGTAGTCGCGGGGATCAAGGCCGGCCTTCAGCGCTTTTGCCATGTCGTTGTCGCGGCCGATGGTGAGGGTGATGAAAATCGCGTTGCCCCAGATGGAATTGGTGCCTCCCATCATGCAGTCGACCTGCGGGTAACGCTTGGCCAGTTCTTTTTCAAAACCGATCATGATGTCCCAGGTTTTGTCGGCCGGCATTTCGCCAAGCGGCAGCTGGATCATGATCATGTCCTTGGACGGATCGGTGGTTTTCATCGAGTCGATTTTGGCCTGCAGCGTATCGAGCACGGTATCAAGGCGCGATGCGGCCTCGACCTGCGGTTTGGACAAATGGTTGAAAATATCGGCAAGCTTCTTGGACATGGGAAAAGCCTTTAAAAAATCGGGACTGTTGAAATCAGCCAGACCTTAATCGGCCTTTATGGAATTGTCAATCCTCGGAAACAGCCGCACCGGTGCCGATTTCATCGGTTTTTAAGGCATCCGCAAGGCGCGCCGCGGCGGAGCCCGGCTTCAAGGGCTTTTGCTGGCTGGCATGCGGCGCCCAGCCGATGACGTAGACGACCTGGAAGGTCGCGGGAACGCGGCCTGCGGCGTCGCCGAATTTTTCCTGATAGAGGCGCGCGGCTTCCAATATGACCTTGCGCCGCGTTGGCTTCAGCAGGCGGTTGAAGGTGGCATTCGTCGCGCCCATGCCGCGCAAATCCTGCATCAGCTTCAGGGGGCTGGAATAATCGACCGTGATGATTTCGCTGTCGACAACGGGCAGCGCAAACTGCGCCCGCTGCATGAGCGCGCCCATATCACGCAGGTCGATAAAGGGCGACACACGCGGCGATGCGCCGCCGGTCACGGCCATTTCAGCTTCCATCAGCGCTGCGCGCAGTTCGCGCAGGGTTTCACCGCCGAGCAGCGCCGCCATGAACAAGCCGTCGGGCTTCAGAGCATTGCGAATTTGAATCAAGGCACCCGGGAGGTCATTCACCCAGTGCAGGGACAGGTTGCTCACCACCGCATCAAGGCTGTGCTTTGCGAAGGGCAAAAATTCCTCATCCGCCACGACGCCGCCGGATTGTGCTGCCAGCCGTTGCGAAATATCTGTCGTGAAAACAATGTCAGTCCCCGCGCGTGCGCGCAGCTTTTGCGCCAGCAGGCCATGCGCGCCGCCAAGGTCGATGACAGTGGCAAATTCGCGGCGCACCATGTCGAGGCGGTCGATGAGACGGTTTGATACATCCGCCAGCAGGAAGTCGAAATCGTGAATGTTCTGTGCGGCTCGGTCGCGGCGCAGGCGCAGAAGCTGGCGGTCAAAAACGGTGGGGGATGCGGTCATGAGGCAATCGCGGAATTACATCCGCCCGCCCTTGTCTTTGGGCGGCTGCAGATCCAGCGTCAGCCGGTCGTTGCGCATTTTTTTCAGCTGGTCGGCGACGGCGACGATGTCTTTGTCGATCTGCGCCACCGTCGGCGTTTCCTTCATGTGGATTTCATCGCCGCCCTTGAACAGCTTCTTCGCCTGCGCGTAGCTGTCCATCAACCGTTTGCCGATGCGGGGGGAGACGATGCTCTCGATAATCGCCTGCGCGGCCTTGCTCTGCTCCAGCACGGCGGGGTCTATTTTTGCAGGCGGGCCCACTGGTAAATTATTGGCAGGCAGCGTCGCCGCCGGTTGCTGCGGCATAACCTGCCCCACGGCGGTGGAGGTTTGCGAGGGCGGCTGATAGGGCTGGTATTCTTCCGTCTTGGCCGCGGCCGCGCCGCCACCGCCCGCACCGCCGCGCTGGCCGAGGACGCGGGAGGGAACAGCGGAATACCCGACGTTCTTCGCTTCCACGGCCGTTTTTTCGGTCGCGAGGGAGAAGCCCTGGTTTTTAAGGTTTACCGGGCTGCGGTTGAGGGAGAAGGTGTTGTCCGCCTCCGATGCCATCTGTGTGCGCGCCAGCATCTTCAGCAGCACGCCGGAGAAACGCTGGAAGGCGAACAGGCGCCACATGCGCTTCAGCGGCGCATAGCGCCATTTGGGCATGCCGGCGACGCGCGGCGGGGATGACACGACGAAGGGATAGACGCGCTGGGGCGTGACGCCCGTATGCGTGAAATAGCTTTCGCCCAGCTGGCCTACCTGCTCAACCGGCACGTGGAATTTATCGGCGATGAAATTCTTGGCGTCTTCGACGGTCTTCACGTTGCGGGGCAGCGGGAAGCTGGGCGCATTCAGCATCGCGCCGTCGCCGCCAAGGCGGTTCGGCACGGGCAGGATTTTGGGGTCCAGCGCGACAAGCAGGTTGTTGTCCCAGTCATGCGAAATGGGAATGACCACGGCGATGTTTTCAATGCCGTCGTCGGTCACGATGAACTCGATATCCTGCGACGACAACCCGCGCGTGCCGCGGCCGACCTTGCCCTCTTCCACGAAGACGGATTTGACGGGCTTCAGCAGAACCGCGCCGCGTTTTTCATCTTCAAAGTCGACAGGCTCGCAGGAATCCAGAATGTCATCGGGGTCTTCCGGTGTTACGGGGTCGCCGGCCATTTTCGGCATCACTTCGCCAATCCAGCGCGGCAGCGGAATATTGTAGCGCGACATCAGCTCGAACACATGCAGTTCGAGACGCGGTTCGGGCAGAAGGCCGACTTGGCTTGCGAGAATAATGTCAGCGGCGTCGAGCTCGGTGATCGTGCCGATCTCGGTAAAGTTGACTTCCTTGTCTTCCTTAATCGGCCAGGTCGTGCGCTGCGGGTTTTCGACTTCGACGAAGACCGGTTCGATCGCTTCGTCGATACGGTCGGGACTGGGGAAATAGGTGTCGCCCACATACCAGCTTTCATCGTTCTTCGCGCGCAGCGTCGCGTAGTTGCGCACGTATTCGAAAATCATCTTGCGGTTTTCTTCGATGTCGTCGGTCATGTTGACCGTATCCATCGTGACGGGCTCGATCAGGTGACCGCTCCACTTTTTACCGTCAAGGTTATGGGAGTTGCGGGAGACGGCATTGACGATGGGGCGCGGATAGCCGGAGCGCACATAGACGACAAGCCGGTTATCCGGCGTGATGCGGTAGGGCACGATATCGCAATATTCGCCGGGGCGTTTCACCAGCTCGTGCAGCGCGCCGGATTTTTTGTCACGCACCACCATGATTTGCAAGTCGCCGACGGGCTTCTGGCTCGGACGGCGCTCTTCCAGCAGAAGGCTTTGCTTGTCGGCGACTTTCTGGCTGACGATGAAGTAGTTGGTCGCGGGCGCCTGCAGCGGCGAATAATCCTCGCTATACAGCTGGAAGCGACCCTTGAAGCAATTTTTCACGACCCAGGGGTTCCAGTGCGGGGCGGAGAAGACCATGCGCATGCCAAGCCGCGCGAATTCGCGGCGGAAATCCTGATAGGAGAAGAAGGTATATTCTTCCCGCAATTCGTTTTCCCAGTCCTTTCGATAGTTTTTGCGATGCACGAATTCCAGTGCCCATTTGTGCGGCAGGCGGAACAGGCGCGTGCCTTCGCGGCGCGGCATCAGCTCTTCAATAAAGAAGCCTTCGCAGCCGGAGGCCATGGGGCGCGAATGCTGGGAGAAGTGGACGAGCAGGTCGGCATCCGACAGCTCCATGGGCGTATGCCCCTGGCTCGGCAGGTTAGGCAGTTCCAGCAGCACATATTCGCCATCCGGCGGCATGATGTAATCGCGGATCAGCATGGTGCCGCCGGTCTTCAGCTTCTGCATCTGCTTTTCGAGCAGGCGCGTCACTTCATCCGGGTTATAGCCATGCGCGGAATAGACGTGGTGCAGCATGTTGGAATTGATGATGCCGTCAACGGATTCATCTTCCAGATCGGGAATGGAAATATCCGTCTGGCGGAACGACAGGTTCGGCAGGCGGTAATGCTTGCGCGCAAACTCGATGGATTTCTGGTCGCGGTCGATGCCGATGATTTCAACGCGGGGGTTCAGGAGCGCCAGCATATAGCTGACCTCTCCCCGCTCGCAGCCCATGTCCACCACGCGCGCGCCCGCTGGCAGCAGGAAGTGCGCGGAGATCAGCGCGGCTTTCCGCTGGATGAATTCGGGCATTTCGATGATGGAGCGCTGGCGTGAAGCTTCGTCCTTCGCAAGTTCGGAAAAATTCCGGATGCTGGCGGCAACCTGCTCGTTGATTTCAGTCTTATCGACCTTGGACACAGCGGCTCTCTTGGAAGTCACTTCAAACTCCAATTATAACAAAGACTGGTAACCAACCTCCAGTTTTTGCTCAATTGCGAAATAATATATTAATGAATAGGTAAAAACAAGAACTTTAGGGAAAATAGATTAACCATTGATTAGATTGCCTGTTTTGGGCATTGTCTTGGTTATGACCAACGCCGCCAAACCCCGCAACCGCATTCTAAGTCTTTGGAATGCAACGATAGACATGCTGCTGCCGCCGCGCTGCCTCGGCTCCGGCGATATTGTCGATGCGCCGGGCATGGTGGCACCCTCTTTCTGGTCTCAACTGGCCTTTATCGAGAATCCCTTCTGCGACACCTGCGGCATCCCCTTCAGCTTCGAGACCCCGCTGGGTGTTCTGTGCGCCAGCTGCCTTGAGGAAACGCCGCATTACGACCGCGCGCGATCGGCGGTTGTCTACAATGACGCAAGCCGGAAACTGGTGATTGATTATAAATACGGCGACCGGCTGCATGCCGTGCATACTTTCACGCCCTGGCTGTTGCGCGCAGGTGCTGACCTGCTGCCAGCCACAGATTATATTGTGCCCGTGCCGCTGCACCGCAAACGTCTGTGGCAGCGGCGCTTCAACCAGTCGGCGCTGCTGGCGGCGGAAGTCGGGCGGCGTTCTTGCAAGCCTGTATTGCAGGACGCCCTGCTCCGCCTGCGGCAGACCGTGCCGCAGAAAGGCCTTTCCCGCGCCAACCGGCGCGAGAATGTGCGCGGCGCCTTCGGCATCGCGCCGCAAAACAATTTCGTTGGCAAAACCGTGATGCTGGTCGATGATGTCTTTACCAGCGGGGCGACATTGAACGAATGCGCCCGCGTTTTAAAAAAACACGGCGCGGAAAAAATTTTCGTCCTCACCATCGCGCGCGTCACGAAGGAAGAGTTTTAATGCGCCGTTTTATCGCGGGTTTGTTTTTGCTTTTTCTCTCAAACCCCGCACTGGCCGAGCCTCCCGCGCCTTACGAATACATCGTCAGCTATAAACTCGGCCGCGGGCTTCCCGTTTGCGATGCAGTTTTCGGGCAGCTGGTGAACCCGATGAATGCGCTCTACCTGCGCTACCGCGCCGGCGCGCCGGTGAATGACTCAGGGAAAGGCGAAACCATCGGCATGTTTTCGCTCACCGGTGACTCTGCCGTGTCCCTGCCCGTCTGGCATTGGGATGGAGGGAGTGGCGACACGCTGCTTGACCTTGACGGCGATAACCGGAAAGAAAAGATTTATTCGACGCTCGGCCCCTTGGGCGACTTCCCGCACCTGTCGATGAATGACAATTCGGCCCTCGCGGCATCGCTTGCCAGCCTGCAGGGTTCCTACATCATCAAGTTCGAATACCGGCCCTACGTCATCGCGCGGCAGTTCGGGCGGCTGCAGGTGTACCAGCTGTGGAAATCAAACGCGCCGCTGGAAACAAGGCTCTGCGAATTCGTCACCTCCGCGCCTGTTGAAGGCACGGATATAAGGGCGCTGAATGTCGCCATTCCGCTGGACGCCGTCAACTATCATGACGAATTTTTCATGAGACGATAATATTTATATAGCAGGAAACGGATGAAAATATCTGCAGTCATTATTTTAGCATTAGTAATCGGATATTTTCCTGCTCACGCGCAAGCCAGTACGTTGTCCGACCAATTATTGAACGTGAAACGCTGGCACTATCGAATGACAGTTACGGTCAATACGCCGGAAGGCATTGTTACGGGTTCGGCTGTACGCGAAGTGACCACACACAATGAACCAAAACTTTTCTCTGAGCAGGGCGGCGGATATGCAACGTTGTCGAGCGGCGAGGCGGTTGTCGTCGATCTTGGGAAAAGGGGTGTTTTTTATGCGCTGATCCACAACGTCAAATTCAAAGACAGCTACGGTTACGATGTTATATTTAAAGCATTCCCCTTCGATGGCCCTTTGACACTTGAAGGACAGGATTATTACGCAGCCTTAACTGGAAAAGTCATTTTGCCTGAAGACCTATACCCAACATTTGTTTACTTCAAAAATCCTAAAGACCTAGCGTCGCTGCAGCGTCTCAGAGACGTTGAAGCCAGATCATTTGAAGATCCCGTTTTACTAAAACATGACTATTTTGAAGAAGCGTTTGGCAAAGGTGTCGTTCTGCGAGAAGTGAGCGTTGAAATGACAAAAGAACCCGTCACGCACAATCCCTACATTCACGTGATTACGCAGAGTCAGCGATACGCAGATTGGGTAAAAAAGTTGCCCTACAGCGATCCGCTAAAATTACCTCAAAGGTATTTCGGCGGTCATTAAACCGGACTTTGATATATCAAATTATTAGTGCGAAGCCGCGATCGCGCCGCCGAGCAGCGCTGCTGCGAGGACGAAGACGGGGAGCGTGGCTGAATCCGTGCGCGAGTCAAAGTGGTTGCTGTCATTCGCGCAGCCCGAGAGCAGGAAAGAAGCGATAACAATAACGGCGAGGCTGCGGCGCATGGGAATTCTCCGGACGGGTTTTCAAGAGTGCCCAATCTAATCCATAATGCCGAATAGTCAAGCTTTTGCTGCGCTGCAGCAATTAAATTATTGAAAATTTCGCGAATCCATGTTGTAATTCAAGTACTGCTTATTAGGACTGCAAAATTTTAAGGACGATCATGTCTTACTGCCAACAACATAACCCCGGCATCTGGAATAACGCGGCGGCGAAATCCGTCTCCGCGAAGGGCAATCTTTTTGTCCAGCTTCCTGAAACCGGTACTGCGCCTGAACTGCGGCAAGTGTTGTAAGAGCATCCCTCTTCCCCCACCGGCCGTTTGAGGCCGAGGGGAAATCCGAAAAAGAAAACGGTCATTCCGCCTCCGCCTTGTTGATTTTAACAATGCGAGGAGATTATGCGTGTCGATCGAAACATAAGGCTGCTGGAAATGCATGCCGTCTGCATCAACCTGTCGTTTGTCATCCCGGTCATCATGCCGTTTTACCGGGACCAAATGGGCCTCAGCTTTCAGGACTTCCTGCTCGGGGAGGCGGCCTTTGCGGCGACGCTTGTCCTGCTGGATGTGCCCTGCGGCTGGCTGTCCGATACCTGGCAGCGCAAAACCGTGCTGGCCATGAGCACGCTCATGGAGCTGATCGGCTATTCGTTGCTGCTGGTGTCGCACAGTTTGTTCATGGCGGCGTTGGCGCAGTCGATTATCGGCGTCGGCATCTGCCTGCTCAACGGCACCAACACCTCGATTCTCTATGAATCGCTGATGTCGGAAGGCCGCGAGGCGGAATACAGGAAGCGGGAAGGACGCCGTGCGGGCCTTGGCCTTTACAGCGTCGCCTTCGCCAGCGTTATCGGCGGCTTGGTGTATCCGCATATGCATACCGCGCCGATTTTGCTGACCGCGCTTACCTTCCTCGCAGGCTTGATTATCGCCTGCCAGATCGATGAGCCGGAGCGTCACCGACGGCGGCCGGAAAAACATCCGGTGCTGGATGTGATCGAGACGACGAAGTATGCGCTGGCGCATCCGCAGGTCGGCTTCATCATCTTCTTCGCGGCGGTGATGTTCTGCTCGACGAAGATGATCATGTGGACGCAGCAGTCCTACTATATGGCGCTGCACATACCGGAGAGCTGGTATGGCGTTCTTATGGCGGTCGGCTTCTGCCTTGGCGGTTTGTCGTCCCAATTGGGTCACAAGCTGGACGGCAAGGTCGGCTCCCTCCGCCCGCTCATGATTGTCTGGAGCGCGGCGGTCGGCATCTGCCTCGCGGCATCGGTCAGCCCCGGCTGGCTCGGCGTTGCGCTGCTGATGGTCGGCGGTACGTGTTTGTATGGCGTTGCAGCCCCGCGCGTGAGCGAGGCCGTCAACCGCCACGTGGACTCGAGCCGCAGGGCAACCGTGCTGTCGACGCAGAGCCTTTTGGTCTCGTTGATGTTCATTCCCGTCAGCGCGGTCATGGGTCACGTCTCCAGCGCTTACGGTGTGCGGATGGTGCTGGTGGCGATTGCCTGCTGGCTGGGTGTTGCGGGATTTGCCCTCGTCGCCTGGTGCATAAGCCGCCGTCGCATCAACGCCCGTCGCCTCGCCAGAATAGCGGCAGCCTAAACAACAGATAGAAACATAAAAGTAGCCCGAAGCCGGCGGTCCTGAAGGAGCTGGAACCGCCGGCTTCATTTTTAAGCGGCGGGCTTTTCAACCGGCTTGTAAATATCGAGGTAATCGACAAGGTTGAGGACCTGCCCCAGTTCCCGCTTAATTTCCAGCATCGCGTCGATGTCGGTGGCGGCGATGGTGATGTCGGGGGGCTCGAAGTAGTCCTTGTTGCAGGCGATCAGCGCGAAGACGCTACCCTGTTGGTAGGACATGGAAACGCCGGTCGAGACATAGACTTTCTCCAGCTCGTTGATGCGCTCGATCATGGCGGGGTCGATGAGGTAGCGGGCTTCGACCTGGTCGCTGGTATAGACATCGTATTTTTTCTCGAACACGGGGTCGACCATATCGGCGCGCTGCAAGCCCGTCGCTTTGCTTTCAAACCAGCTGCCGATGCCGGAGTGGTTGGCGGTGAGAATGGTATGGCCGTAAAACTTCGGCTTCGGCAGGCCGATCATAAGAGCGAGGCCTTTGAACACCGTCACGTAGCGCGTGCGCTTGCCGTCACTCTCCCGCCGTTTGAAGGTCACCTGTGCAAACCGCAGCTGCGCGCCTTTGTAATTGCCTTCGAAATAATCTTCGGAATCGTAAACGTCATGGGAGGGCAGAATGCCGCTGTTCAACAGCTCGCCGATCGGGATGATGCCGTCCATTTCATAGCGGGTCAGGCCGAGAAACCGCGCCACCTGCGGCAATATGCTGGCCTTGTAGCTTTTCACATAGCTGCGCTTCGGCACCACGACCCAGGACCAAAGCGCGCCCCAGACAATAAAAGTCACGCCAAAGCCGTGGTTGCTGGAGGAAGAACTATGGTCGGCAAAGGCCAGCAGCCAGTCGACATAGCCGGTCAGCGGCGTCAGCAGCGTGCCGATGGTCATGGCGGTTTTGCGGCGCCAGCAGTAATCGGCGTATTTTTCCTCCCGCACCAGCTCCAGCGTTTGCAGCAAGGGCGACACGCGCGAAACGAATTGCGCATCGGTTTCCTGCTGCAGGGTGACGGTACTGGCGGCGATGGGTTCAGCGAGGGTCACAGACATGCCGAAAACTCCTCGGGGATAAAAATGATATCAGTGCGGGGAAGAACCGGCGGCAAGGCAGGCCATTTCATCGAAGAACGGCCCGAATTTCCAGCAGGTCATGGCGGGACTATCGCGGTAATAATACAAAAGGTTGCCGCCGATAATCAGCAGCACCACCGCCACGATGATCCAGAACTGCGCGTCTTTGTCTTCTTTTTTACCCATAGCTTGGCCGATAGTTAAAGGTGATTTGAAAGAGGTGAAAACTTATCCCGCCCCGTAACTCTGCACCAGGGAGCCGGAGATGAGGTACCAGCCGTCGACGAGGACGAAGAAGATGATCTTGAACGGCAGGGCGATCATGACCGGCGGGAGCATCATCATCCCCATCGACATCAGGATGGAGGATGTCACCATATCGATGACGAGGAACGGCAGGAAAATCAGGAAGCCGATTTCAAAGGCGCGGCGCAATTCCGAAATCATGAAGCTGGGGATGACCACCTGCATCGGCGTATCAACGGCGGGATCGTTGATTTTCTTGGCGTCGGTCTTTGACAGGTTCATAAACAGCGCGAGGTCTTTTTCGCGCGTGTGCTTCAGCATGAACTGCTTGAAGGGCAGCGCCGCTTTCTGGAAGCCGTCAATTTCCGTGACTTCATTGTTCATGAGGGGTTTCAGGCCCTGATCGTAGGAGGCCTGAATGGTCGGCATCATAATGAACAGCGTCAGGAACATGGCAAGGCTGATCAGCACCGTGTTCGGCGGCGTCTGCTGCGTGCCCATGGCGGTGCGGAGGAAGGAGAGGACGACGACGATGCGCGTAAAGGACGTCATCATCATCAAAATCGAAGGCGCGAGCGACAGCACGGTCAGCAGTGTGACCATTTGAATAACGCGGGAGGCGACGGAGCCGCCGCCGTTGGCCGCACCGGCTGCGCCGCCGGTCGGGTCCTGCCCCAAATTCAGCGTCAGGCTTTGCGCAAAGGTATGGGAGGGCACCAGCAGCAGCGCCAGCGCGACAAGCCCCAGCAGCGGAACGGCAGATTTCGTCAGCAACGACTTAAGCTTCGGCATTCTTTTGCTCTTTCATTGCGGGGAGTTCGATGAGGTTGTCGTCAACGGGGATATTCGCCTCGATCACCGTTTCGCCGGTGGGGCCGAGGACGAGAAGATGTTCCTTGTTATCGCGGCGCACAATGACCAGCTTGCGGCGGATGTCGAGCGGCAGGGTTTCAACGATGCGCAGGCGCCGCTTGCCGTTCGGCAGCAGGCTGGTGCCGGCAAGGCCCAAACGTTTCAGCCCCCATGACAGCATGAACATCAGCGACAGAACAAAGGCGAAGGCGAAGAAGAATTTCAGCAGTGACGGTGTATCCATCAGGCTTTGCCTTCTTCTGCGGCGACTTTATCCTGCTGTATGCGCATGGCATCCGCCAGCGTTTCAAGGTTTTCGATGAGGCTGCCCATCTGCTTTTCAAAGTCGGCGCTCTGGTCTTTGGGCAGCGCGGCGATAGCGTCGCACAGCTCCATCACGTTGCGGTCGAGGCCGTCGAGCTCCATAATTTCGCCAAGGCTGACCCGGCGCTCGCAGTCGCGCACGTAGTCGTTAACGGATTTCATCCGCTTGGCGAGTTCGGCGCTGGTGATTTCAGGCCCCTGATGTCGGCTCATCGGCAATGTCTCCCTGCTGCTGTCCAGCTTGATAGGTTTGGTTCATTTTGTAAACATAGGCAAGGATTTCCGCAATCGCGACCAGCGCTTCGGAGGGGATCTCGCTCGTCTCCCCCATCGCGGTGAGGATTTCGGCCAGCGCCTTATCCTCCCGCACCTTGACGCCGTTCTTAAAGGCGATTTCCACAATCTGTTCCGCCAGCTTGCCGTAGCCGGAGGCGATGATCTTGGGAATGGCACCGTCGTCAATTCCATATTTTTTGAGCGCGACAGCCATGCGCCGCCCCTCTTCGGGCGGCATCGGTTTTTTGTCGGCATCATCGTCGAGGATATTGACCATGGCATCAGTCTAGCAAAAGTTTACAAATCGTTAACACCTTAAATGTTAGGCTGACGGTTCCTGATTTCGTGTTATATTTTAGATACGACCGGGGGGTTGTTACATGGCACAGCCGTTGCATATGTAATAGGTGAGGGAGAACTTCTAATGACCACGCAAGATCTCACATTGATGTCGGCACTGCTGCAGAAGATGGACTGGACGGAACACCGTCAGCAGGTCCTGTCGCAAAACATCGCCAATGCCGATACGCCCGGCTACAAGCCGCAGGACATTCAACCCTTGGATTTCAAGGGCTTGCTGAGCCATTCGACCTCAACGCTTTCACTGACTTCGGTGGGCGGCGGCTCCCCCGGCCTCACCACGACCAACCCGATGCACCTGACCGCCAGCGGCACAACGGCCGGCGGCGACATGACCAAGGCAAAGAATTCCAAGAACAACTACGAAACTGCCCCGGCAGGAAATTCCGTGGTCCTTGAAGAACAGCTGCTGAAAATGAACAGTAACTACGCCGACCACAGCTTCGCATCCAATTTATACATGCGAAACATGCAGATGCTGAAATCTTCTATCAAATCCAGTTAAGGACTTTAAGGTTAAGGGGTTACATCAATGGATCTCGTCAAGTCGATGGAACAGGCCGCAAAAGGCATGAAGGCGCAAGGCGCCCGCATGAAGATCATTTCGGAGAACATGGCCAATGCCGAAACCACCGGCAAGACCGCTTCCGACAACCCCTACCAGCGCCAGATCTCCACCTTCAAGAACGTGCTGAACCGTCAGGACGGCACCATGGAAGTTGAAGTCAACACGCCGACGCTGGATACCACCCCCTTCATTATGAAGTACGACCCCAGCCACCCGGCCGCCGGCGCTGACGGTTATGTGAAAATGCCGAACGTGAACCCGATGCTGGAGATGGCAGATATGCGCGAAGCGCAACGCTCCTACGAGGCAAACCTCGGCGTTATCGAAATGTCCCGCACGATGCTGATGAAAACAATCGACCTGCTGCGCGGTTAAGGAGAAGTAAAATATGGCAAACGCTATCGACGCTTCAAAAGCTTACCTCAATACCATGAAGGCCGCGCAGGGCAATGATGTCGCGGCCGTCAGCGATGTGAACGCCCCCTCCTTCGGCGATGTGCTGAAGCAGTCCCTCACCTCCGCCATGGATGCGCAGCACAACTCCGAAAAAGTTTCCGCCCAGGCCCTCGTCGGCAAGGCGGATATGACGGATGTCATGCAGGCCCTCAACAACGCCGAAATGGCCCTGAATACAGTGCTTGCGGTGCGCGACCGCGTGGTGCAAGCTTATGACCAGATCATGCGCACCTCTATCTAAAGGTGCCTTCTATCAGGAGCCTTTAAATTGGACGAGCAGGAAGTCATCGACTTTGCCAGGGAAGCAATCGTCCTGACCATCCAGCTGTCGGCGCCGATCATGATGATCGGCCTTGTCGTCGGCCTTATCGTCGCGCTTATTCAGGCCCTCACGCAAATCCAGGAAACCAGCCTCGCCTTCGTGCCGAAGATGATGGCGATTTACCTCTCCATCTTCCTGCTGTTCCCCGTCTTCGCGCAGGCCATGTCGCACTTCATGGAAAAGATCGCCGATAAAATCATCGGCATGGGATAAGGGGCGCCATGCAGTCCCTGCTCAACGAAATTGTCGCCGGCAACGTCACCGCCTTTATGCTGATTTTCATGCGCCTCGGCATGGCGCTCATGGTTATGCCCGGCATCGGCGATACCTTCGTCAACCCGCAGACGCGCCTGCATTTCGCGCTTGGCATGACGCTGGTGCTCACCCCTTTCCTCGCCCCCAGCCTGCCGCCCCTGCCCGCCAATACGGCGGATATGATTGCGCTGCTGCTGTCGGAAGGCTTCATCGGCCTGTTCATCGGCACGGTCATGCGCATCATGGTGACGGCGCTTGATACCGCGGGCGGCATCATTTCCATTCAGGCGGGCTTTTCCAACGGCTCCATCTTCAACCCGCAGACCGCGAGCCAGGGCACCATGATCGGCGGGCTTTATTCCATGCTCGGCGTTATTCTGCTGTTCGTGTCCAACATGCACCATTACATGCTGGCCTCCGTCGTTGAAAGCTACCAGCTGTTCCCCGCCTTGACGCATGCGCCCGACATGGCCCCAATCATGGAAATCATGACGCGCACGATTGGCGCGGCCTTCCGCGTCGGCGTGCAGCTCTCCATCCCCTTCCTCGTCGTCGGCACGCTGGTGCAGGTGGGTTTTGGTGTCCTCGGCCGGCTGATGCCGCAGGTGCAGATTTTCTTCCTCGCCATGCCGCTGCAGATTTTGTTAAGCCTGATCATGCTCACCATGTGCCTGTCCGCCGGCATGCTCTACTGGCTCGGCGCCTTCAAGTCGGTGGTCGACACCGCCCTGTCGCCATAGGGAGAGCATATGTCCGAAGGCGGCGATGATGATGACAGCCAGAAGACCGAACCGCCCACAGCGCGAAGGCTGGAGGAAGCGCGGAAACGCGGGCAGGTGGTTTATTCCAAGGAAGTCTCCAACTTCGTTGCGCTGTTCACCGCCACGCTCATCGTCGCAGGTTCCGGCCCGCTGATCATGGCGGATTTGATGGACGTGCTGAAAACTTTCCTGTCGGATGCGCATACCTATCATGTCGATGGCGCCGGCCTCAAAGACCTCGCGCGCGGGCTGTTTACGCGCGTCATGGGTGATTTGGCCTTCCCGTTTATCGCCCTCATGACCATGGGCGCGGCGTCGGCTGTTGTGCAGACGGGCCCCTTGTTCACGACGGAGCCTATCAAGCCCGACCTTGGTAAAATCTCCATCATCCGGGGACTCGGCCGCCTCTTCTCCATGCGCTCGATTTCAGAGCTGGTGAAAAGCGTCCTGAAACTCATCATCGTGTCGATTGCGATGTATATGGCGGTGCGCGCCTACTTTGACGGCGTCGAACACTTCATCAACGAGGAACTCGGGCAGGCGATGTCGGATCTGCGCACCCTGTTCATCAAGATGATGATTGCGGCGCTGATCATCCAGTTCGTCATCGCCGTTGCCGATTACACCTACCAGCGCTTCGATTTCATGCAGAAAATGCGCATGAGCAAGCAGGAGCTGAAGGAAGAATTCCGCCAGACGGAGGGCGACCCGCATGTGAAGGCGCGCCTCCGCCAGTTGCGCGAACAAAAGGCTCGCCAGCGCATGATGCAGGCGGTGCCGGAAGCCGACGTCATCATCACCAACCCCACGCATTACGCGGTCGCATTGAAGTACGACACCGCCAAAATGGACGCACCGCAGATGGTGGCCAAGGGCGTTGATGCGGTGGCGCAGCGCATCCGCGATGTGGCGAAGGAAAACGATGTGCCGCTGGTCGAAAACCCGGCCCTTGCCCGCGCGCTGTATGATTCAATGGACATCGAACAAACCATTCCGCAAGACCAGTACAAGGCGGTGGCCGAAGTCATCTCCTACGTCTTCAAGCTCAAGGGAAGAAGATAATTCACATGCGCCCCCTCCTCGCCGCACTCGCCATCCTTTTGCTGCTGACGACAACCGCTGAAGCCAGCGGCAAGAAGCCTGATCTCACGCAAGGCATTTACGTCGCCATGCTCTACGAAAAGCTGCTCAACAAGACACCGGCCTTCGAGCAATGGGTGCGCAGCTCCCCCGGCTATAACAAGACCGAAATGTACGACCGTCCGCAGTACCTGAAGGACGAAGTCGAGAAGATGTACGACACCTACAACCTGCTGACGGTGACGGAGCCGATTGTGCTGGATGTGAAGGCCAAAATCACCGCCTACAGCCCGCTGGGCAAGGGCTTCCTCGTCCAGAACTTCAACGACATGACTTATTTCAATTATACATATATGGGTCAGCGCTATGCCCTGATTCCCAACGGCGTTGCCAGCTACCAGTGGCTGAAATGCCCGCCGGAGCTGGCGGATTCCATCACCCGCCAGATGGGGGATGACAACACCGTGCGCCTGACCATGACGCTGACGCCGCAGGGCGCTGACCCGAACCCCATCCAGATGGACGGACGCACCTATAAGCTTGTCATGGCCGAAATTTCCAAAATCGAGCTCTGGTCGAAGGACAACAACTACACCGTCTGGGACACGCAGTTCAATTCGACCGACGTGAAGGCGAAAACCCTGCTGAATCTTCACCCATAACTGGATTATGGCGGCCTGCCCTGCTAAAATACGCGGGTAACAAAAGCAGGCACCCGTTGAACACACCTCCCTCCAATTCAGGCGGTTTTTTCCTTGAGAAAAAACCTGAAAACCCGAACCGCCTTTCCTCCAAGCGCAACATCAAGGCGCTGATGCTTTTCGTCATCGGTGCGGCCTATGGCCTCATCAGCATGGCGACCTTATTCCTGCTGCATAAATCCAGCATCGGCGTCTGGTTCTTCGGCATCTATATGGTCGGCCTCATCGGCGGCGGCGGCGTGTTCCTGCTGTCCCGCAGCTATTCGGATGCGGACCGCAGCCGCAAAATCCTGACGGAAGTTTTGGAAAAAAGCGCCGAGGCGCGCGCGATTACCGACCCCGCTGGCGAAACGATTTACGCCAACACGCGCTTTGCCAAACTGGTGGAGGGTTTGGGCGAAGCATCCCTCCATTCCTTTACCCGCCTGTTCGAGCACTCAAAGAAAATCGAAAAGACGCTGGAAGAATTGCAGAACAAGGCAGCGCCCGCCGGTTCCGCCTCCACCGAAATACAGACCAAGCTGCGCGGCAAGGCGGCCTGGTACCAGGTCACCTGCCAGTTCATCCTCGGCTGGCCGGGCTATGTGCACTGGCGCTTTGACGACATCACCCACCGCTACCAGATGGAAGCGGCGATACGGGAAGAGCGCGAAAAGCTGCGCGACTTCACCGACAATGCGCCGGTCGGCTTCTTCTCCGTCGATGAAGACGGCAAGCTGCAGTTTGCAAATGACACGCTGCTCCGCCTGCTTGGCGCCGATGCGCGCACGATTATCGGCAAGACGAAGCTGCATGACTTCCTCGTCAACCCGCCCAAAGACGGCAAGCCCTATGACTGCTTCGAGGACGGCGGCTATCACCAGCACGGCGAAGCGCTGATGAAGGGCGCGGGCGGCCGTGTATTCAAGGCCGCCATCACCCATTCGATCACCAAGGATGAAGAAGGCAAGGTCATTTCCCGCTCCGTCGTCTATGACCTGACGACCGAGCAGAAAATGCAGCAGGCCTTGCGTGAATCCGAAGACCGCTTCGAGCGGTTGTTCGAGGAAGCGCCCGTCGGCATCTGCATGCTGACCGCAACCGGTTCTATTTCGGACGCCAACGCGACGCTCGCCGCCATGATGCGCCTGCCCGTCGGCGCCATCAACGGCAAGCATCTGCTCAGCTTCATCCATAAGGAAGACCAGCACCGCGCCGAAGAATGGCTGAAGCAGCTGGCGCGCGGCGATAAAACCTCTGCCTTTATCGAAGTCGCCATCAAAGGCTCCATTGAAATTATCGCGCAGCTTTATGCCCGCAAGTTCCGCTCCGGCGACAATTTCGTGCTCCACTTCATCGACCTGACCGAACAGAAAAAGCTCGAAAAGCAATTCACCCAAAGCCAGAAGATGCAGGCGGTGGGGCAGCTCGCCGGCGGTATCGCGCACGACTTCAACAACCTGTTAACGGCCATGATCGGCTTCTGCGACCTGCTGCTGCTGCGCCACAAGCCCGGCGACCCTAGCTTTGCGGACATTATGCAGATCAAGCAAAACGCCAACCGCGCCGCCAACCTGGTGCGCCAGCTGCTCGCCTTCTCCCGCCAGCAGACATTGCAACCGCGCGTGTTGGATCTGGCGGAGGTGCTCTCGGAACTTTCCCACCTCCTGCGCCGCCTCATCGGCGCGAATATCGAGCTGCGCCTGCAGCACTCCTCCGACATCAGCCTTATCAAGGCCGACCAGGGGCAGATGGAGCAGGTTCTCATCAACCTTGTCGTCAACGCACGCGACGCGATGCCGAATGGCGGCAAGCTGATTATCCGCACGCAGAACCTCGCCAACCCGCAAGGCCTGAAACTCTCGAACGATGAAACGCTGCCGCCCGGCAACTGGGCGGTAACGGAAGTGGAAGACGCCGGCACCGGCATCGCGCCCGATATCATGACCCGCATTTTCGAGCCTTTCTTCTCGACCAAGGAAGTCGGCGCAGGCACAGGCCTTGGCCTTGCCACCGTGCACGGCATCGTCCACCAGACCGGCGGTTTTATTTCCGTGCAGTCGACGGTGGGAAAAGGCACCATCTTCAGCATTTATCTTCCCCGCCATATCGAAGTCGAAGGCGCGAAAAAGGCAGAAGCGGTCGAAGAGAAACAGGTGACGAGCGACCTGACCGGTTCCGCCAAAATCCTGCTGGTCGAAGATGAAGACGCCGTGCGCACCTTCTCCGCCCGCGCGCTTTCCAACAAGGGTTATCAGGTGATGGATGCACCGGGCGGTGTTTCCGCCCTACGCATTCTGGAAGAGAAGAAATTCACGCCTGAAATCCTCATCACCGACGTCATGATGCCTGAAATGGACGGCACGACGCTGGCCAAACAGGTGAAGGAAAAATACCCGCAGATCAAAATCATCTTCATCTCCGGCTATGCGGAAGACCGCTTCAAGGAGCACCTGGGCAGCGACGTCTACTTCCTGCCGAAGCCCTTCACGCTGAAGCAGCTGGCGACCAAGGTGAAAGAAGTCATGGAAAGTAACGGCTGATGCAGAAATTCGGTGAATTCCTCCTTGTCCTCGTCTTCCTCTATGCATGGTTTCTGGTGCAGTACATCTGCATCCGCCCCTTGAACGTGACGCCGGTGGATGTCATTGCGAAAAGCACGTTCACCTATTCGCTGATTTATGCGGTCGTGGTCTATGGCGTCTTCTACACGTTCTGCCGCAAACGCTACCGGCCGAAAGCCTACCTTCGCACGTCCATCGGCATTGCGATTGTGGGCTTTTGCGTTTGGTACTTCGTGAAGACGCTCGGCGAAACGCCGGCGAGCGCGATTGAATACACAACCACAGCGCACCTCCACATCAACGGCGTCACCGCCAACTGGCTGGCGCTGCTGTCCGACCCATTGTTCCTGATGCCCCTCTTCGCCTATGGCTACAACAAGCGCCGCGTTGTGGTTTAAGCGCCAATCGCGCCGGAGGCCCGCAAAGCAAGGCGTTAATTATAATTGTTTGGGCGACAGAAGACGGCGTTACCTGTTTGATGACCTTCAATCATTCAAGAAAAGGAATTTCATCATGAAGGTTACAGGCATTCTGGCGGATAAGGGTTTTCACGCCTTTGACGGGGAACATCAACCGCATACCGGCCTCAAAGTGCCGCATGTTTGGATCGTTGTGGCCGACAGCGAACAGGCCTTTATCTACCGCAAAACGCCGAAGGGCCTCGAGGAAATTTCCCATGCCGAAGCGAAGGGCAAACAGATGAAATCGGCGGGGGAGCATATGTTCGCGCCGCAAAGCCTCAACCCCGACAAGCATGACCACACCCACAGCCGCGATGACAAGCCTGACCATGCCGATATCGCCTTCGCGCAGCGTCTTGTCGAATGGCTGGATGTGGCGGAAAAGGAAAAAGCCTTTGATGAAATCATTCTCGTCGCGCCGCCGCATACCCTTGGCAGCCTGCGCGGCTTGCTTCCGAAAGCGCTTGCAGCCCGCGTGACCCACGACCTCAACAAGGACCTAACCAAAGAAAACGCGCAGGAACTTGCCAAGCACCTAAAAGACCTCCTCTAACGCAGCAGGCACCATGAAAAAAACCTTCTTCGAATGTGACGACAATCAGCGCGCCGCTTTTTTACGCTTGAGGCCAGATGAGGTTTTCGATGCGGTGGCGGAGCCGTTGACGGAGAAGAATGTGGAAAAATATGCCGATGCGGAGGTCATTTCCTGCTTCATCTATTCCGACCTCAGCGCGAAAATTCTGTCGCGTTTCAAACAGCTGAAGATGATTGCGACCCGCTCCAGCGGCTACGACCATATCGACCTTGATTACTGTCGGGCGCATAACATCCGCGTCGCCAACGTGCCGTCCTATGGGGAGAAAACGGTGGCGGAGCATGTCTTCGCCCTGCTCCTCGGCCTCAGCCGGCATATTCCGGAAGCGGCGCGGCGGACAAAGGACAGCGACTTCACGCTTGGCGGTCTTGAAGGCTTTGACCTTGACGGCAAGACCATCGGCATCGTCGGCACCGGCGCCATTGGCATGCATGTAGCGCAGATCGCGGCGGGCTTCGGCATGAAGCTGCTGGGCTATGACACCATGCCGAAGGAAAACGCCGCCGCCAGCCTTGGCATGCGCTATACGGGCTTAAAGGAATTGCTGCAGACTTCCGATATCATCACCCTGCATGTGCCGGGCGGCGTTGCGACATCGCATCTGCTGTCGGACGATGAATTCGCTCTCATGAAAACCGGCGTTGTCATCATCAACACCGGCCGCGGCTCCCTCATCAATCACAAGGCACTGCTGCTGGCGCTCAAAAGCGGCAAGGTGCGCGCCGCGGGGCTGGATGTGCTGCCGGAAGAACCCACCATCCGCGAGGAAGCCGAACTCCTCAGCGCTTCTTTCGTCCAGCGACATACGCTGGAGGCACTCGCCATCGACCATGCGCTTGCCAGCCAGAAAAACGTTATTGTGACACCGCATTCCGCTTTTTACACGCGCGAAGCTGTCGAGAAAATCCTTCTCACGACCTGCGACAATATCGATTCATTTATAAACGGCAAGCCGCAGAACATCGTCTCGCGCGGTTAATCCGCCGCGACGACCGGATAAGCACGCATGCCCATAATGGCCGCAACCGCCACCAGCGCACCCGCGATCATATCCGTCAGGTGGTGGCCGCCGAAGGCCGGCGTGCCGAGGGCCAGCAAAATATTTAGCACCACAAAAACCGGAAACAATATTTTCACGCCGCGTGCGCTATAGGCGAATACAATCGCGAGCGCGATATGGAGGGAGGGGAATTGCACCACACCCTGCATCTCCTCCGCCCCAAGCACCTTCAAGCTACCGTTGCGGAGAGCGCTGAAGGCATGCACATAAGGATCATCGCCGATCTGGAAATAGCCATAGGCCCCGGCCGCCGGCATAAAGGCACCCACGATGACGCAGGTCAGCGAGGTGATGATGAACAGCCACATCAATTCCCAGCTGCGCGGCATCATGCGCAAAAAGTTTAGCGTCACCAGCAGCACCAGCATCTGGAGGATCAGGCTGAAATAGGCAACCCCGAAGACCATATATAGCGCGCGATGCACCTTCAGCCAGTCATAGGCGCTGATCCAGTCAAAGCCGAGCGAATGATCCATCTGCACCAGATAGCGGTCAATCAGCGGCCGGCCCCAGATGACAGTGATATAGCTCAACACCGCCGCCGCCGTCGTAAATACAAGCGTCACCGCGCCCAGATGCGTCAGCGTCGCGATGCGCGGGTCCTTGCGGTGGAAAGTATAAAGGTATGAAAGCCCCAGCATGACAAGCGTACCCGCCAGCACCTGCAAAAAACGCAGCGGGGCAACAGAGAGGCCCTCCATACCGCCCAGCACAATATCCGCCAAAATGATCACGGCAAGCAACGACCAGACGATTTTGGTATTGCGGGACGATTGACGGATGATATCGGTAAAAGCGGCCATGCCCGATTGTGCCACAGCCCGCGCCGCGCCAAAAGAAAAACGGATTTCCCGAAATTGTTGGGAAATCCGTTTTCTTTAAGGGAAGAAGAGCTTACTTGGTCAGGATGGGCCCGAGGATGGCTTTATCCGCCGCCACCGGCGCAAAGCCACGGTCGAAGGCGGAGCGCAGGTCGCCGGTCGCAAGGGCCATCGCCTCCGTCGCTTCCGACACAAGGCCGGACATACCGAAGAATTCATGCGTCACGCCGGCATACAGTTTGATGCTGACCGGCACGCCCGCGCTGATGAGGCGGTCGGCATAGGCCTCGCCGTCGGATCGCAGAGGGTCAATCTGCGCCAGAATGATCGTCGTCGTCGGCAGCGCCGCATGCGATTTGGCGTAAAGCGGCGAGGCATAGGGGTTGAGACCGTCCTTTTTATCGGCAAGGTAATGGCCGTAGAACCAGTCCAGCATGGCGTTATTGAGCGGCTTCGCCATCGCATTTTCAATCGCCGACTGGCTTTTGACGCCGTTCACAAGGTCGGTGACAGGATAGACCAGCAGCTGGTGCACCGGCATCACATCATCCTTGTCGCGCGCCATGAGGGAGACCACAGCGGCAAGGTTGCCGCCGGCGCTTTCACCCGCGACGGCAATTTTATCGGCATTGATGCCGAGCTGCAGGGCATTGCGATGCACCCACAAATAAGCGGCATAGGCGTCATTCGGCGCGGCCGGCCATTTATGTTCCGGCGCCTGGCGATAGTGGACGGAAATGACCATGGCTTGCGCGCCTTCACACAGCCCGCGGGCGGAGGCATCATAAGTATCAAGATTGGCAATCACCCAGCCGCCGCCATGGAAGTAGACAACCGCCGGCCAGCCGCCCTGCGGCGCCTCGCCCTTCGGCGTATAAAGCCGCGCCATGATCTGGCCTTCCGCGCCGTCAACCAGACGGTGCTCGACCTTGCCCACCGGCAGCGGGCTCGCGGCAAAAGTGCGGTTGGTGATGTTCTGGCCATACACGGCGGCCGCCGCGCGGTCCGGCAGCGGAATCAGCCGCGCCTGTTCTGGAGTGAGCGTTTCAATCGCCAGCGGGCCCATTTTGGCATGCGCATCAAGGATGGCCTGCATCTGTGCGGTGGGGTTTGGCATGGGAAACTCCTGTCAAAAATTCAGCTGCATTGCTCCCCTCCAATAAACTTAAATCGTTTTCGTTCCGTTCGTCTATTTTTGCCCTGCAGCAGAGACCGCGTTCCATTGCTTATCATTGAAATCATTTAATAAAATAAATGTTCCGTTTTTGTTTCATTTTGTTCTTGTAAAAAAGAACAGACAGGGTACATTGGAGATAAGAAGTTTCGGTTGATACCGCATCGCAAAACTGAGAAAAGGGGAATAACAATGTCATCTGTTACCGCACTGCGTCCTGAGGGGAAAAACGATATGAATAACGCTGAAAAGCAAAAAGCGCTCGATGCCGCACTTGGCCAGATCGAGCGTGCGTTCGGCAAGGGCTCCATCATGAAGCTCGGCGGTGCGGAACATCAGGAAGTTGAAGTCGTCTCGACGGGCTCCGTCGGCCTCGACCTCGCCCTTGGCATCGGCGGCCTGCCGCGCGGCCGTATTATTGAAATTTTCGGACCGGAAAGCTCGGGCAAAACCACCCTCGCCCTGCAGGTTATTGCGCAAGCGCAAAAAGCCGGCGGCACCTGCGCCATTATCGACGCGGAACACGCGCTTGATCCCGGCTATGCCGTGAAGCTCGGCTGCAATATCGACAACCTGCTGATCTCCCAGCCCGACGCCGGCGAACAGGCGCTGGAAATTTGCGATACGCTCGTCCGCTCCGGCGCGATTGACGTTCTCGTCGTCGACTCGGTCGCCGCCCTCGTGCCGCGCGCCGAACTGGAAGGCGAAATGGGCGACAGCCACATGGGTCTGCAAGCCCGCCTGATGAGCCAGGCGCTGCGCAAACTGACCGGCACCATCTCCAAGTCGCGCACCATCGTCATCTTCATCAACCAGATCCGCATGAAGATCGGCGTCATGTTCGGCTCGCCGGAAACGACGACCGGCGGCAACGCGCTGAAATTCTACGCCTCCGTCCGCCTCGACATCCGCCGCATCGGCTCCCTAAAAGACAAGGAAGTCGTCGTCGGCAACCAGACCAAGGTGAAAGTGGTCAAGAACAAGATGGCGCCTCCCTTCCGCGTCGTCGAATTCGACATCATGTACGGTGAGGGCATTTCCAAGGAAGGCGAGATCATCGACCTCGGCGTCAATGCCGGCATCGTCGAGAAGTCGGGCGCCTGGTTCGCCTTCGACGGCGAGCGCATCGGCCAGGGCCGGGAGAATACCCGCAAGTTCCTGAAGGAAAACCCGAAGGTCGCAGCAGCAATCGAGCAGAAATTGCGTGAAAACGCGGGCGTCGTCGCCAACTCCATGCTGACCGGCCCCGAAGAAACCAATGATGATTCCGATGGTGATGACGCCCCCGTCAAAACCAAGGGCAAAAAAGAGAAGGCAGAGGATTGAACCCCGCTACAGGAAGCCACCCCGCTTCTATTCGATGACAAGCGGCGCTACACACATCTTTGACTAGCCATTGCCTTCTTTAAAAGGGCCGGTTCCCCTAGCCGGCCCTTTTTCTTTCGCGTTTTTTCCAGTGAATAAAAAAGCCGCCCCATTTCTGGAGCGGCTTTTTTTGAGTAGGTTAAGTTCAGGCGGCGTTTTTCAAGGTCGCCATATCAATCACGAAGCGGTATTTAACGTCGCTTTTCAGCACGCGGTCCCAGGCCTTGTTGATGTCCTGGATGCTGGTCATTTCAATCTCCGGCATAATGTTATGCTTGCCGCAGAAATCCAGCATCTCCTGCGTTTCCTTGATGCCGCCGATCGCGGAGCCGGCAATGCCGACGCGCTTCATGAGCAGGTTGAAAACGGCGGGCGACGGGTGCGGCGTGGCGGCCGGCGGCGCGCCGACCAGCACAAGGGTGCCGTCCCGCTTGAGGAGGGAGATAAACGGGTTGAGGTCATGGGGCGCCGAAACCGTGTTGACGATGAAATCAAGCTGATGGGTATAGCGCGCCATATCCTTTTCATCCTTGGAAATGACAACATCATCCGCGCCCAGCTTTTTGCCATCCGCCACCTTGGAGGGGGACGTGGTGAAGAGGACAACCTTCGCACCCATGGCATGGGCCAGCTTCACGCCCATATGGCCAAGGCCACCGAGGCCGACGATGCCGACCGTCTTGCCGGGACCTGCACCCCAGTGGCGCAGCGGCGAATAAAGCGTGATGCCGGCGCAGAGCAGCGGCGCCGCGCGCGCGGCATCAAGGTTGGCGGGGATTTTCAGCACGAAATGCTCATCCACGACGATGGTGCTGGAATAGCCGCCTTGCGTCGGGCGGCCGGTCTGTTTTTCAACACCCATATAGGTGCCGCCCTGCATGCCTTCCTCGCAATAGTTTTCGAGGTCTTCACCGCAGGAGCCGCATTTGCGGCAGGAATCAACAAGGCAGCCGACGCCGACGAGGTCGCCAATTTTATGCTTGGTCACGTTCTTGCCGGTGCTGGTGACTTTGCCGACAATCTCATGGCCGACAACCTGCGGATAGGCCATCTCAAACCATTCGCCTCTGGCGCAGTGAATGTCGGAATGGCAGACACCGCAGTAGAGAATGTCGATCTGCACATCATCCGCGCCAACGTCGCGGCGCTCGAAATCCCAGGATTTCAGGGGCGATTTGGCATCATAGGCGGCATAGGATTTCGCTTTGATCATGGTAAACCTTTCGTTGCATGTAATCTGACAATCAGGCACCGGCACGGCCGGGAAATTTGCCCCCGTAATATAGGGCATCAGGGGCAGGCGTGCAGCCCCATACCGCAAAAATCCGCCCGTAATGCCAAATAGCCAATAAAAAAGCCGCCCCTTTGCAGGAGCGGCTTTTTCAGAAAAACAAGATTACTTGTCTTTTTTCTCGTCGGACGGTTTTTCGTCCGTCTTCGGCTCTTCAGCCTTTTTCTCGTCTGCCTTTTTCTCTTCGGCAGGTTTCGCCTCGGGGGCTTTTTCTTCTTTCTTCACGGCTTCTTTTTTCGCAGGTTCGGCCTTGGCCGGTGCAGCTGCAGCCGGGTCTACCTTGGAAGGAGCCGGAAGGTCAGCGGCGATGGAAGCTTCCTTGCCGCCGCAGGGCGGATGGCCGAAGCCGCTTTTGCTGTGCGCGCTGTCGATATCATAGATAATCTCGTCGCTGCCGTTGGGGCTCACGCCCTTCGGCACGAAGTCCAGCTTCGCCGCATTGCGCAGGCGCCAGGCGATGTTGTGGTCGGCGCAGGACGTGTCGCCGGAAACGCCGACGGCGCCAAGGATTTTGCCTTTCGCGTCATAGAGCGCAAGGCCACCGCCGAAAACGTTCACGCCCCCGGGTTTCTTGCCGACGAGCGGGTCTTTGGCGGTGCCGTAGGTCGCGGCATCACCGTCATAGGCGACAGCGGCGTTGACGGGGTTGCTTTCCTGCAGGCCGAAGAGCGGCCCGTTCGGCTGCACGGCGCTGTAAAGGTTCGCCGTCGAAAGCGCGAGGCCTTTCAGGCTGAAGGCGTTGGCGGTGTTGGCTTTCTGCGCGGAGATCACGCGGCTGCCCGGCCATTGCGCATCTTCGGTATCGCCCGTGAAGGCGACGGCGCAGACTTTGCCGGCGCGGTCGACGATGGTGCCCCACATATCAAGGTTGAGGCCGCCGTTATCGGCACGCCGCGCATCGGTCAGCAGCTTTTTCAGTGCGTCGTGGTTCGGCAGGCTGGCGCAGGTCTGCGCATGGGCGGGGGTCGCATAGAGCGCGGCGGCGACAAGCGCTGCGGTCATCAATTTCTTCATCATCTTTTTTTTCCCTCTGAATTGGCTTTTACGGCCGGTGGTTTAACGTCGCCCAAGTTATACCAATTTTGCCGCCGCGCTGCCAGAGGGTTGATGATGCCGGTTACTTCTTGTCCTTGTACCAGTCGTTGCCGCGCGTTTTGCGGCGGTGGGCTTCTTCCTTGCCCTTCTTGCGCATTTCGGACAGCGGCGGGCGCTTTAGAATGGCCCGCGTCCACTTGGTGTCGTCGACCAGCTCGGGCGTGATTTTATGTTCTTTTTCGCCGTCGGCGCCGAACAGCCGGTCAGCCTCCGCCTTGTACATAAACGCAGGGTCCTTGAACGGTAGCGCCAGCAACCCGCCAAGGGCATAGCCGCCGATATGCGCCCAGACGGCCATGTGGCCGAAAGCGATTTCAAACTGGCTGAGGAAATGCAGCGGCAGCAGCCAGTAGGCGGGAAGGCGGAATTCCCGCGCGGTGGTGCGCAGCGAGCCCATGAGCATCGCGTTGATCTTGGTGCGGGGGAAATAAACCACATAGGCCCCGAGCACACCGGCGACCGCGCCGCTGGAGCCGATGTGATACCAGTCATCGACGCCGCCGGCCATGATTTGCACCAGCTGCGACAAGAACGCGATGGCGATGAAAAAGCAGATGTAGCGCACATGCCCCATGATGTGCTCCGTCGAGGCGCCGAAAAGCCACAGGAAGGTCATGTTGCTGGCGAGGTGAATGCAGCCGTCATGCAGGAAGGCCGAGCTGATGGCGGTCAGCCAGGCGGGACGGAACGGGTTGAACATCATGCCGACGCCCTGCAAAAAACGCGCTGGCCCCGTCAGGGCTTCATGACCCGGCGCGGAATCGATGGGGTGAAAGGCGAAGGCTTCCCAAAAGGCGGCATGCGCGGCGAATTCCGCGGTGCGGGCGTCAAGAACATACAGAGCAGAACAGAGAAGGATGATGGCATAGGTGACGTAAGGTCTTGCGTAATCCTCGTTCTCGGCGGATACGGGGACGAACATGGCGGGGTCAGTCCCGCTCGTGCATCAGGCGGGATTTTTCGCGCTGCCAGTCGCGGGCTTTCAGCGCATCGCGCTTGTCATGCTGCTTCTTGCCGACGGCGACGCCCAGTTCCACCTTGGCAATGCCGCGGTGGTTGAAGTAAATCGACAGCGGTACCAAGGTCGTTCCCTTGCGCTGCACCGCGCCGATGAGCTTGTTCATCTGGTTTTTGTGCAGCAATAATTTGCGCGGACGGCGGGTTTCATGCTGCAGCTTCACATGCGCTTTGTTGTATTCGGGGATATAGACGTTGACGAGGAAGACTTCGGAACCCTTCACATCGGCGAAACTTTCGGCGATGGAGGCCTGGCCGGAGCGCAGGGATTTCACTTCCGTGCCGGTCAGGATGATGCCGGCCTCTAAAACTTCTTCGATGAAATAGTCAAACCGCGCCTTGCGGTTCTGGGCGACGGTCTTGTTGTTCGGGTCCTTCTTTCCCTGATTTTTGTTTTTACCCGACATTCATCCGTTTCAGCGCTTGCCGACCTTCTTGAGCTTTTTCTTGCCCAGCTTGTAAATGCCGGCGAATTCCATCGCCTCGTCGAGTTTCGCTCTGGAAGCGGCAGAGACCGGCAGCAGCGGCAGGCGCTGCTCTTCGGTGATTTTGCCGAGTTTCGACAGGCAGTATTTCGCGGGCGACGGGTTCGTCTCGATAAACAGGTATTTGTGCAGCGGCAGCAGCGTATCGCGGATGCGCTCGAAATTCTTCCAGTCGCGTTTCTGCCATGCGTTGTGCAATTCGGCGCAAAGTTTGGGGGCGACGTTGGCGGTGACGGAAATGCAGCCATGGCCGCCCTGCGCCAGATAAGCGGCAACCGTCGCATCTTCGCCGGACAGCTGGGTGAAATCATCGCCCAGCGCCACTTGCAGCTGCAGCGGGCGGCTCAAATCAACTGAGGCGTCTTTAATGCCGGCGATGTTTTTGAGTTTCGCGAGACGGATGACGGTGTCGACCGAAATTTCAACGCCGGTGCGGCCGGGCACGTTGTAGAGGATGACGGAAGTGCCGACCGCGTCGTTCACTGCCTTGAAATGCTGGTACATGCCCTCTTGACTGGGCTTGTTATAATAAGGGGTTACGCTTAGAATACCGTCAGCCCCGCTTTTATCGGCAAAGCGCGCAAGCTCCACGGCCGTCTCGGTCGAGTTGGAGCCCGCCCCTGCGATCACCGGCACACGGCCGTCGGTCGCTTCAAGGCAGGCTTCGATCAGCGCTTTGTGCTCTTCAATGGTGATGGTGGGCGTTTCACCCGTTGTCCCGCAAGGAACAAGTCCATGAGTCCCGCTGGCGATATGCCACTCGACAAGCTGCTGGAATGCATCAAAGTCCACCTTGCCCTTTTTAAAGGGGGTGACGAGGGCGACGTAAGAGCCGTTGAAACGGGCCATGATGCAATTCCTTCCTTATACGCGGGACGGGCGATTTTGCCCCCCGGCGCGATTTCCGGCAAGAATATGTCATTTCAGGGCAAAGTGGCAAGGATTTTGGCCGTTTTTACCGTGGTCTGCGGCATTTCCGCCGCAAAACCAGTACCTTCTGCAAACCCCGCCACCGGCCACCGCGCCGAGGCGATGGCGGGGAAGTCAAAAACCTATGAAAAAACGCCGGTAAAAATCGCCGGCAAGAAAACCGCCGTCAAGCCAAAAGCCAAGGACAAGCAACCCGTCGCGACCGATATGGACGAAGACTGGCCGAAGACCTTTGCGCTGCTGAAAAACCATTCCGATTCCGTGGCCGGCAAGCTGCTGACATGGATTTACGTGGTGGAGACGCCGCTGCCGGTCGAGCCGCAACAGCTGCTCACCTTCATCCGCCAGAACCCGACCTGGCCGAAGCTGTACCTGTTCCGCGCCAAGATTGAAAAAAATATTTCCGCATGGAAGGACCAAGCCGCCGTCGCCGCCTGGTTTGATGCGGAAGCGCCGGACAGCTTCAACGGCATGAAGGCCTACCTCGATGCGCTCATCGCAACCCATCAGGCCGCGAAAGCCCGCACCGCCCTCTCCGCCTTCTGGCTGGATGCGGAACTGAACAAGAATGAAACCGCCGCCATGGTCGGCAGCTATAAATTTTCCTTCGCGCCCGGCGCGCATGAAGCGCGGCTTGATAACCTCATCTGGAACCAGCGCTATGCAGAAGCCGAATATATGCTGGCCTTCGTCAACGCCGATGCCCGTGTGACGGGTCAGGCGCGCATTGCGATTGCCCGTATGGACAAATCGGCGGACAGGCTGCTGGCCGATGTGCCGGCGCAGCTGCAGAAGAACGAAGGCCTGCTATTCGAGCGATTGCGCATGCGCCGACGCAAGAACAACGATTCCGGCGCGATGGAAATTATCGCCGCCATGCCGCAGCACACAACCCATCCCGAAAGCTGGTGGGGTGAACTCAACATCCTCGCCCGCCGCCGCATGGAAGTGCAGGATTTTTCTGGCGCTTACAAAATCATCGCGAAGCACCAGCTGACGGAAGGCATGGAATTCGCGCAGGCGGAATGGCAGCTCGGCTGGCTCTCGCTTCGCAAGCTGAATAACCCGCTCGACGCCTATAAGCATTTCGATGGCATGTTCCGCAAGGTGACCACGGCGATCAGCCTTGCCCGCGGCGCCTATTGGGCGGCGCGCGCGGCAGAAGTATCACACGACGCCAACCTGCAACAGCAATGGGACAAGGTTGCGGCGCAGTACCCGTCAACCTTCTATGGCCAGCTGAGCTTTGAAAAAGTTTACGGCCGCCCTGCCGTGACGGGCTTTAAGGACGCAAGCCCCGCCGCCGCCACCGTCGCCGCCTTCAATGGCAACGAGCTGGTGCGCGCCGCGCGCATCTTGCATACGCTGAAGCTGAAACACCTCATCGACCCGTTCCTCGCCCGCCTGAACGCCGACGCCAAGACGCGGGATGATTACGCCCTCGTCGCGCAGCTGGCGCGGGAGACGGAGCGTTATTACTACGCCGTGCAGGCGAACAAGGACTGCCAGCAGACCATCGGCCAGTTCCTGTTTACGGAAGGCTATCCGGTGCTGCCGTCCCTGCCGCTCGGCAATCCGGAAAAATCGCTTGTCCATGCCATCATCCACCGCGAGAGCATGTTCAATACGGAAGCTTTGAGCCCCGTCGGCGCGCGCGGGTTGATGCAGCTGATGCCCGGCACCGCCAAGATGATGGCCAAGCGCGCGGGCGAGACCTACAGCCTCGACAAGCTTACCGGTACGCCGAGCTACAACGTGCGCCTTGGTGAAACCTATCTTGCCGGGTTGGTCGACAGCTACGGCGGTTTCTACCCCATGGCGATCGCGGCCTATAATGCCGGACCCGGCAACGTGCAGGAATGGATTAACGCCTTCGGCGACCCGCGCCGCGGCAATATTGACGTCATCGACTGGATCGAGAGCATTCCAATTTACGAGACTCGCAACTACATCCAGCGCGTGATGGAATCCTATTACATCTACCGCCTGCGCTTCGGACAGCCTCCGAAAACGATCCTCGACTTCGTGCCGAAAAAATAAAGACCGGATAATAAATGCCCGCAATGCCTTAGCCGCCTTACCTTGCGCTATTCGGCCCTTATATGCTGTAATAGTTACAAGGAGCTGAATGATTGCAGAGCTGAATACAGCGCCTGACCTTCCGCCTTCAGACGATCTGCCCGTCTTCCGCTTCCCGCTCCCGCAAGTGACATACGATAGTATTCGACCACTGCGGCAGCAGCTGCTGGCCTTTCTCTCCGCCGCCGGCATCGAGGATGGTTGCGCCTCCATGCTGGCCCTGACGACATCGGAAATCCTCACCAACCTTGCCAAGCACCCGCCGGAAAAACCGCGCCAGACGGAAGTAAAGCTGCGCCTGCACCCCAAATTCGCCGCGCTTGATATTGCCGATGATTCAACCGCCTTCGCTGACTTCGCGGCGCGCTGCGACGAGGCACGGCAAAAGCCTGCTGCCGCCGAATGTTTGCAGGAAACGGGCTACGGCCTTGCCTGCATTTTGCGGCAGCATGCGCAGGTGAGTTACACACCGAAAACGCAAAGCCCCGACAACCTCAACCATTTCCGCGTGCGACATGTCTATCCGGTCAAAACCGCCTTTGCCGCCAGCGCCGCGAAACATAAATTATTCCTCGTCGATGATGACCCCATACAGCTGCGGCGGCATGAAGCCATGCTGTCATCCCATTACGAGGTGATCTGTTTTGATAATGCCATGGCGGCGGCGCGCGCCTTTGCCGCTTCACGGCCGGAGCTTGTCGTCTCCGACCTCAACATGCCGGAGATGGACGGGATCGAGCTCCGTCAGGCGCTCTCCGCCCTGCCGCGCGGCAATGCGACGCCCTTCGTTTTCCTCAGCGCCGAAACGGCGAAGGAGAACAGCCCCTATATCAGCGAGCTGGGCGTTGATGATTTTTTGCTGAAGCCCGTGAAGCCGGAAAAACTTCTCGGCGTTGTCGGCCGGCTGCTGGCGCGGGCGGGCCAGGTGCGCAGAGCGCATGAAGGCCGCTTCCACGCCGCGCTGACCGATGCATTGAAGCCCAGCCTGCCCGCCCGCTTCGGCAACTGGCGTCTCGCAGTCAAAACTGTCGCGGCGGAAGCGGGCGGCGGGGATTTTACTTTGCATCAGCAAACGCCGCAGCATTTTCTGGCCGTACTGGCCGATGTGATGGGGCACGGGCAGCAGGCGAAGTTCTTTTCCTACGCCTATGCAGGCTATCTGCGCTCCCTCTTCCGGTTGCAGGCGGCGGGGGCGGATCCGGCGCAGTTCTTGGGCAACCTGTCCCGCTCCATCGACGGGGATGCGTTTCTGGAGAGCATCATCCTGACCTGCCAGAGCTTCCAGTTGCTTCCCGATGGCAGCGCCGCCATTGCCAGCGCGGGCCACCCCGCCCCCTTGCTGCTGCGCCGCACCGGCGCACTGGCGCTGGAAAGCGCGGGGCCCCTGCCGGGGCTGATGGCGGAGGCGAATTACAACCTGCTTCGACTGCAACTAGCGGCGGGCGACAAACTCATTTTCGCCACCGACGGCTTTCTTGCTCCCTTCGGGCATGAAGGACAGGCGCGGCCGAAGCTGATTGCCAAGCTCGATGACCTTGCCGAGGCGGGCGCGGAAGAGACCGCCGCTGCGCTCTGGCAACATTTTGAATCACTTCTTCACAGTACGCAAAAAGACGACGCGACGCTTGTTGTCGCCGAATACGGAGAAAGCCCATGACCACGATGATGTCCGGCCATATGTTTGAAATTCAGGTGCGGCCGCAATACGCCCTGCTGCGCCTCGGCGGCTTTGTCGATGCGGCGGCGGCGGAGCAGATCAAGCCTGTGCTGCAGCATCAGTTGCCAGCCGGCATCGGCAATATCATCGTCGACCTCACCGGCGTTGAATTCCTCGACAGTCACGGCGTCGGGCTTTTTGTGTCGCTGCTGAAAAGGGCGCACATGAACAATGGCAGGCTGGTGCTGGCAGGGGCGGCAGGGCAGCCGGGCGCGGTATTGCAGATGGTCGGGTTCAACGGGGCGCTGGTCGTATATACGCGCAGCATGGAAGACGCCGTGAAGGCGCTGACGTCATAACAAAACTTTTAGAGAAAAACGAAGCCGTTACTTCGTGTTGCCAGCGGGACCTTGCTGTGCGGGGGCAGAGGGCGAGCGGTTTTGCGCAGGAGCACCCGGTGTGAACGGTGCCTTGGTCGGTGCGCCTAACTTTGCCTTCATGCTCATAATGGTCATCCCAAATTCGATACATTCAGTCAGTGGTTGGTGTTGTTCATTGTAGGTATTTATATACGGCTGTCAAAACTTATTTTAGGAATGACTCGCAATTGCATGCCTTACCGGCGGCCGCTTTCCCGCCACCACATAAACACCACGCCCGCCATAATAATAAGCAAAGTCAAATAGTTAGGAAGCAGCGACAAGCTCTCGACATTGGCGATGGCATAGGCGCCGTTGCGCTTCAAACCCAGCCAGCTGTCGCCGCCTTTGGTGCCCGTGTTTGGCGTCACATCCCGCAGCGAAAAGTCCCGATTCTCCTGATACCAGATCAACCCACCATGGGTTTCATTGACCACCGGCTTCAGCTTGTCTTCCGTCGTATGGACATCGGCAAACTCTTCATTCCGCGCAGAACCGACGACCGCGAAGGCCTTCTTGATGCCGTTGTCGAAGCCGTAGATGCCGTTATCCTCGACCGTCACCTCGGCCTTGATCCAGCCGGGTTCTTTGGTGTTCAGCGGAATAAGTTTTTGCTCGCCGGACGGCATGGTCATGAGGACGGATTTGGCTTCCGGCGTCAGGTCGCGTTCGGCGACGGTAATCACATTGCCCTTGGCATCGGCCTTGATGAAATCATCTTCCAGCTCCGGCTCCTTCATCAGCCAGTGGGCGGTGTTGCGCAGCAGGTCGGTATAGGGCCCCGCCTGCGCGACGCCTTTCGACCACAGCCAGATATTGTCCGAAGCCAGCACGGCCACGCGCCCCTCGCCCACTTTATCAATGACGAGCAGCGGCTTTTTATCAATCCCGCTCATCAGCGCCTGCCCGCGCACCTGCGCGACGGAAGCCTCGCTGTGCCATTCGCCCCAGGGCTTCATGCCGGGCTTCACGATATCGGCGGTGATGGGGTGCTGCTGACCAAGGGCCGTCAGCTCCGGCCGGAACGGCATTTTCATGACGCCGTTGGGCGTCGGTATAACGGGGAGCAGGGCTTCCAGATCGCCGCTGGTCAGCGTGCCGTCCTGCGGCATGGAATCTGCGGTGCCGAGCGCCATCAGGAAGGCACCCCCGCGGCGGATGTAGGCGGCGATATTGTTGAAGTACATCGGCATCATCATCATGCCGTAGGACTGGTAGCGGTCGAAAATAATCAGGTCGAAGTCGTTTATCTTGTTCTGGAATAATTCCTCGACCGGGAAGGCAATCAGTGACAATTGGCTTTGCGGCGTCATATCCATTGTATCCGGCGAGCGCAGGATGGTGAAATGCACAAGGTCAATCGACGGGTCTGATTTCAGCAGGTTGCGCCACGCGCGCTCGCCCATATGCGGGGAGCCCGAGACGAGCAGAACGCGCAACCTGTCGCGTATGCCATTCACGATAACCGGCGCATTGTTGTTGCTGGCGGTCAGCTCCCCGTCTTCTACGGGGATGGAGAATTCAATCACGTTCTGGCCCGGGTGGGCGACGCGGAAGGTAAAGTCGCGCGTTTCATCGGGCGCGAGGCTGGTGACGGTTTCTGTCTGGCCGTCCTGCTTCACCGTCACCGTCGTCGGCCCCTCCAGCTTGCGGCCGAAGGCATCGATTTTCACGCTGATTGTGACGTTTTCGTTTAGCACGCCGTATTTCGGCGCATTGACGATGGTAATCTTGCGGTCGAATTCATCTTTCTTACCGGTCAAAATCACATGGAACGGCCCCATGCGGGAGAGGACGCCGAGGTCCTTCGGCACATCATGCACTTCGCCGTCGGTAATCATCACCGTGCCGGCGACCTGGTTCATCGGCACGCTCATCAGGTTGTTGCGCAGCACCGCGAAGAGGTTGGTGCTTTCGCCCTTGCCGGCGCTTGAATCCGCACTGGAGCGGAAAATGACGGGCTCGATATTTGTCTTTGCCAGTTCCGCCTTAAGGTGCGCCAGCGCTTCTTCCGCCACCGCATCGCGCTTGCCGACGTGTTCGGAAGGGCTGTCATCCACAATCACAATCAGCTTGTCGGGCAGGTTGTCGCGGATTTCATGCAGCACGATGGGATTGAGCAGGACGAAGGCGAGCAGGATAAAGAAGAACGCGCGCCACGAAAAATCGCGCATGCGTTTCAGGAAGGCGACGGCCAAAGCGCCCAAGGCAAACAGCGCCAGCAGGGCGTAATAAATTTGCGGCAGATAGGGCGACCACTCGAATGTCGTGCTCATTTGTGCAGCCTCTGCAGGATATAGGGGATATGCACCTGGTCTGCCTTGTAGTTGCCGGCCAGCGCCACCATCAGCAGGTTGACGCCAAAGCGGTAGGCCATTTCGCGCTGCTGCTCGCCGCCGGGGGTAATCGTGAAACGCCCGCGGTCTTCCTGCGACCAGGCACCCGCCCAGTCATTGCCGCCGATAATGACAGAAGTCACGCCGTCAAAGTTCGGGCTGGGTTCTTTTTCCACCCACAGCTTGCCGCCGTCGTAGACGCCGGGGAAATCATCCAGCAGGTAGAAGCTCTTGGTTAAAATATGTCCCTCCGCGACCTCCATGAGTTCGGGGATGCGGATATTTTCGGTCAGGGCGCGCAGCTTTTGCGTGCCGATGGTGGCGTTATTGATCTCGCCGTTGCTATTTGCAAACTGCTGGTCGCGCGTGTCGAACAAAATCATGCCGCCTTGGGCAAGGTAGCTCTGGATATTGCGCACCGCCGTCGGCGACAGCTCCTGCTGGTAGCCCGTCATGGGCCAGTAGAGGAAGGGATAGAGGTACAAAGGTTCGTTGCCGGGGTCGACGCCGTGGACGCCTTTGACTTTAATCGTCGTCCGGCTGCTCACCACATTCATGAGCCCCGTGAGGCCGTTCTGGCTGACCTGATCCGTATCCGGGTCGCCGGTGCGGATATAGCCGAGGTAAATGTTGGAGACCGGGTCCGGCACGCCTTCCTGCGCTGCCGCGGGCGTCGCGGTAAACAACAGTAGCGCAACAATCGCCGCCGCCATGCCGCGCGTGAAAGCGCCGCGCAGGGCAAGCGTGACGATCGAGTCAAGCAGCAGCAGCCAGAGCGCATATTTCAGGAAGTCAGCCTTCATGCTTTTCTCGCCGGAAAGGCCATAGTTGTCTACCGTCACGGCGCTGGCGGGCGCGGGCTGGGCGATCATTTTCGGCAGCGCATCCCCAAGGTTGAAGACCTGAAACTGCCTATCGCTGCCATAAAGCCCCGGCGGCGTCATGGGAGAGGGTACAAAGGGCTGCTTGGGGTCGAGCGAGGTGATGATGGATTTATTGCCGGGCGACTGCATGCGCCCGAAACCGTCCAGCACCATGTAGGGCGCGAGCACGTTCTCCACCTTGTAATCGCTGACGCCGGTTGAGAGGTAAATCATGCGCTGCAGCGCCTCCACGAAGAGGCCCGAGTAGCTGAAGTTGGACCAGTCGGGGCCGGCCGTAGTGTGGATAAGAACAACGACGCCCTTGCCGAGCGCGCCGCCGGTGATCAGTGGTGTGCCGTCTTCCAGCTGCAGCCATGTGCGCTCGAAGACTTCCGGCGTCGGATCCGCTAATACCTGCCGCGTCACGACAACATCTTTCGGCACATCGAGCCCTTTAAGCGGGCCCTGGTCGGTGACGTTGCCGAGATGCAGCGGCTTTTCCCACGTCATCGCGCCTTCAAGCGCGCGCTGGCCGAAGCGCAGCGGCACCGGCAGCAAGGGGTCTTCCGGATTGGCGGCAAGGTTAGGGCCTGCGAAACGGATGAGGAAGCCGCCCTGCTGCACCCAGTTGTACAGGTCAACCCGTTCCTTTGCGGTCAGCGCTGCGCTGTCCGGCCAGATAAGGGCGGAGAGGTCTTTTTGCAAAAGGTTGTTGAGCGCGTCGACGTCAATCGCGCCGTCGGTTTCAAGCGCGCGGCGGAGGTAATAGACTTCGTTGAGGAAACTCTGGCTTTCCTTCCGCGACGGGTCCGCCGCGATGCCGACCGGGTGTTGGCGCCACTGCGAGTTGGTGATATAGGTTGTGGAGGCCATGGCCGGACGCTGCAACCCCATGCGAGCAACTTTATCGCGCATCTCCGGCAGCAGTTCCCATTTGACGCTGGTCGATGTTTCGCCGGCGGGGAAAGTGACTTTCAGCGTATCGAGAATGTTGCCCTGCTCCGCATAGGCGGCAAGCATGAAGTCTTCCGCATTATCGGCAGGCTTCAGCCGCTCCAGCGTGAAATTGACTTCGCCAGGCTTCGCGCTGGTCTTGCGCAAAATGATCGGCTTGTTGACCTTGTCATCCTCGACGAGGGTAAGGCCGCCGCCTTTTTGCAGCGTCGCCATCAATGTTTGCCCCGCATCAATCGTCTGGGCCGTGCCGTCGTTGAGGTAAAGGCTGTGGGTAACCTTGTGCTTGTCAATCGCTTCTGCCGCCAGTTTTTCGGCGGCGCGCTGGTCAGCGGCCCAGGGCACGGGCTTTAAATGATCCGCCCATTGCTCCGCCTCGCCGGCTTCCATGGGGCCATAGGCGTGCAGGTTGCCGTCGCCCTCATCGGCGGCGGTCGGCAGGAAAATGACGGTGCGTTTGGAGCGCTTCACCTGCGCCAGATATTCTTTCAGCTTTGCCTGACGCTCCGTCCAGTTGGCGGCGGAGGACCAGCCGTTGTCCACCGCGACCAGCACAGAGCCGCCGGAACCGCTCAGCGAATTCGACAGTTTCAACACAGGGTCCGCCAGCGCAAGGATGAAGAGGATGACGATGAGAGAGCGCAGCAGCAACAGCCACCAAGGGGTATGTGCTGCGGTTTTAATGTCTGTCTGTAAATATTTCAGCAGGAAAAAGGCGGGGAATTTGACGCTGCGCGGCCGCGGCGGCATGACGCGCAAAATCCACCACAGCACCGGCACGGCAGCCATCGCGCCAAGCAGCCAGGGGGTGAGGAAGGTGAGTCCGCCGAGGGAAAACATTTACGTGCGCCCCTTCTTAACGGAAAGGTCGTCGTACAATTTCGCGAGCGCGGTTTCCGGCTTCGTCGCGGTCGAGAAGCTGGAGAATTTCCAGCCCCACGATTTCGCGGCATCGGCAAGGTTCTGCCGGTGCTGCTTGAAGCGGCGCTCGTATTCCTCTCGCACGGCTTCCACCTGCGGGATGATAACGGGTTGGCCGTTCGGCGCTTCGACGTCGTAAAACTTGGTGCGGCCCTTGAAAGGGAGAGTTTCTTCCGAGGGGTCGAACACCTGCACAAGGCTGCCGCGAATGCCGCGCAGCGCGAGCGACTGGCAGAAGGCACTCACCTGCTCCATCGGGAAATAGAAATCGCTAATGATGATGGTTTCAGAACGCGATGCGACCGGCCGCCCCTGCTCCGCCAGCGCGTTCTGCATCGGCAGGTATTCGTATATGCGCTGGATGGAATTGTAATTCGTCTGCGGCGCAAGGTTGGTGCCGAGCAGGCTCACCTGCTCCCCGCCGTTTAAAATCACGATGGCAAGGGCGAGCAGCAGCGTTTCGGCGTAATTGCGCTTGGTCGGCAAATTCTTGTAGCCGCGATAATTCATGGATTCAGATGCGTCACGGTAGAGCCAGACGGTTTGGGATGCTTCCCATTCCATCTGCCGAACGAATGCTTCGCCGCGTTTCGCGGTCTGCCGCCAGTCGATATCGCGGCGCTGGTCGCCGGGCTGGTAGGAGCGGAACTGCCAGAAACTTTCGCCAAGCCCAACGCGGCGGCGGCCGTGCACGCCTTTCATGAAGGTATGCGCGACCTTGTCGGCCTCCATCAGCAGCCCCGGTAGCCCGCCCGCAAGGCGTTCGGCATCCCCAAGGTTCTTATGGTCGACCGGCTCCGTCATGCTTCAGCTGTTTCTTTCGGCGGAGCGGCGGTTTTGACGCGCGTTATCACGGCGGCGAAGAAGCCGTCGGTATCATGGCGCGCGGGCGTCACCTGCAGGTAATCCCCTGCCCCGTCAATCTTCACGACCTCACGGGCAGGTTTCAGCACGAATTCGGGGTGGGCTTTGAGGAAGTTCTGCACCTGCGTTTCGTTTTCTTCCGGCAGCAGGGAGCATGTGGCGTATACAAGCCTTCCGCCCGGCTTCACCATGCGGCAGGCGCTATCAAGAATGTCTTTTTGCAGCGGCACCAGCGCGGAGATGCCGGGGCCGAGCATGCGCCAGCGCTTGTCCGGGTCGCGCCGCCAGGTGCCGGTGCCGGAGCATGGCGCATCGACGAGCACGAGGTCAAAGTGGCCCGCATGGCGCTTCACGAATTTATCGCGCTCCGATGTCAATTCTCGCGTTTCAATGTTGTGGAGGCCGGCGCGGCGGAAGCGTTCCTTCGCGCGGTTCAAGCGGCCGCCCAGAACGTCCATGGCCACAATGCGGCCTTTGTTGTTCATGGCGGCGCCAAGCGCCAGCGTTTTGCCGCCCGCGCCCGCGCAGAAATCGACCACTTGTTCGCCGGGCTTCGCATCCGCCACAAGCGCGACAAGCTGCGAGCCCTCATCCTGAATCTCGACATAGCCTTCGAGGAAGAAATGATGCTGCGAAATTTTCGGGCGGCCGTAGACGCGGATGGAGAGCGGCGATATTTTGCCGGGATGCGCGTCAAACCCTTCGCGCTTCAGCTCCTTCAGCACTTCTTCGCGCCCCGCCTTGATGGCGTTGACGCGCAAATCCATCGGCGCGGCTTTGAGCATCGAATTCATTTCGGTTTCATAGCGGTCACCTAAGACATCCTGCAGCGACTGGAAGGCCCATTCAGGGCATTCGGTGCGCTCCCGCAACGGCATGTCAGGGTGGATCAGCGTCTGACCTTCGACCATGCGGACGAGATCCATTTCTTCGCGCGTCAGCTGCATCGGCGCATATTGCGCGCCGGAGAAGGCTCCTGTGATGGTTTCGGCGTTGAATTCCTTGTCCAGCATGATACCGGCGATGATGAGGTTGCGTGCATTCACCTCGAGCCCGCTGCGCTTCACCCACCAGCTGAGGCGGTGGTATTCGCGCATGGTCCGGTACAGCCGGCTGTTGATGGCGGCGCGGTCGTGCGAGCCGATAAAGCGGCGGGCGCGGAAGTAAAAACTGGCGATGGTGTCAGCGGGGCGTGGGGTTTCAAAAACTTCCCCCAAAATCTCGATGACCGCCTCTATTCTTGCGGCTGGCATCATGGTGTGGATATCCCCATTTCAGTTAAAAAATTAGCGCGTCCGCAGTTATTTACTGTCGTGCGCGCACGAATTCGGCGGTTTCGCGTAAGGACCGCAGGTCCTTCGCGCCGGCGAAGGCCATGGCGGCCTTCAATTCCTGCACGAGGTGGGCGACAACGGTTTCAACCTTGCCGCGGTAGGGCACGCTGGTGTCGATCGCGTCTTCGTTTTGCTTGTGCGGGTCGGCGCTGGTGACCGAGAAAGCCGGGCGGCGCTGCGCTTTTGCGGCCGGATTGACAACCTTGTAGGCCTGCCCATCATGGAACAGCACTTCACCCGGCGCTTCTTCGGTACCGGCCAGCAGACAGCTGAGCACGGCGGTTTCAGCGCCAATGGCAAAGGCCTTGATGAGCGTTGCGGCATCAGTAATGCCGCCGTCGAGAATGACGGGAATATCCGCCATTTCGCAATGTTCCGCGATCTGCATGACGGAGGTGAATTGCGGCACGCCAAAGCCAAGGCGGGCGGCTGCGCCGCGGTTGCCGGAGAAGCCGACCTTGATGGCATCGGCGCCGGCGTCGATCAGCGTGCGCGCGCCGTCCGCCGTTGCGACATTGCCGGCGACGATCTGCACTTCGGCGGAGCGCTGCTGGCGGATGCGGGACACGGTCTGCGCCGCTTCCTTGTTGTGGGCATGGGCGACATCGATGAAGACGACATCAAGTCCTGCGTCCGTCATGGCGGCGCAACGGTCGAATGCGTCCTTGCCGAGCGATACGGCGGCGCCGACGCGGAGACGGCCGTGCTGGTCGCGCGCGGCGTCTTTGTATTTCGAAAGTTTCTGGAAGTCCTTCGCGGTCAGAATGCCCGTGCAGCGGCCCTGATCATCCACCACTACCAGCTTTTCGATACGGTGTTCATGCATCAGCTGCATGGCATGCGCGCGCTCGATATTCGCCTTCACGGTAATGACGTCGCGCGTCATGAGCTCCGACACAGGTTTTGCGAAATCTTCAAAGAACAGCAGGTCGCGGGCGGTCAGGATGCCGATGACTTTCTGCGACGGCTGCTCCACCACCGGAAGCCCCGAAATTTTATAGGTCGCCATCAGGTCCATCGCTTCCGCAACGGAAGATTCAGGGCTGAGCGTAATGGGGTTTTGCACCATGAGGCCTTCCGCGCGTTTCACGCGGCGGACTTCCTCCACCTGTTTGCCGAGCGGCATATTGTCGTGGATGACGCCGAGGCCGCCAAGATGCGCGAGGGCAATCGCCATGCCGCTTTCGGTCACATTGTCGGTGCCGGCGGAGATAAAGGGGATGCCGATTTCAACGCTTTTCGTCACCCGCGTCTTCAGCGAGACATCGGACGGCTTGATGTTGCTTTCGGCCGGAACCAGCAGAACGTCGCTGAAGTTCAAGCCGTCGCGGACGGTGGCGTTTCTTTTCATAATTGCTAGACCCCCAGAGTGAAATTCCGAAGGCAATTTTATCCGCGAAAGCCCAATGCCACAACATACATTTCAGATGAATCCTTGCGGCTGGCAGGCGGCTTGATGTGCTTTACTTTCGTAAAGTTCTTTTTCATGGCGTTAAGTAAATCCCGCTCCGAGCCGCCCTGGAAAACCTTGCACAAAAAGGTGCCACCCGGCAGCAGAACTTCGGAGGCGAACTGCAGCGCCATTTCGGCCAGCGCCATGATGCGGATATGGTCGGTTTCACGGTGGCCGATGGTGGGCGGCGCCATGTCCGACAGCACCACATGCGCCTTGCCGCCGATGGCCTGTTTCAAGAGGTCCGGCGCGCGGTCATCAGTGAAGTCCATCTGGATGAAAATGGATTCCGGCACCGGCTTCATTTCAAGGTAATCGATGGCGACAACTTTGCCGCCGTTCTTCCCCGGCTCCACTATATCGCAGGCAATCTGCGTCCATCCGCCGGGCGCCGCGCCGAGGTCGATGATTTTCATGCCGGGCTTGAAGAGGCCCAATTCATCGTTGATCTGCTGGATTTTAAAGGCGGCGCGGCTGTGAAAGCCTTGCGCCTTTGCTTCCGCCACATAGGGATCGTTCAGCTGCCGCTCCAGCCAGCGGGCGGAGGAAATCGAGCGCTTGTCGCGCGTTTTCAGGTGGATCTTTTTCTGGATCCGCTTCGGGTCGCGCGCTGCTTTTTTGGGGCCGTCAGGCGGCTTCTTGGTCGTCATAATGGTGGCAACATACCTGTAAGCGTCGGAATATGCAAATAAAACCGCTTTTTGGCCTTATTTGTTCACTGGCATGGTGAATTCGGCCACATGTTCCTCCGGCCAGCGCGATGTGACGGCTTTGAGGCGGGTGTAGAAGCGCACGCCTTCCATGCCGTGCATATGCACATCGCCAAAGAGGGAGCGTTTCCAGCCGCCGAAGCTGTGGAAGGCCATCGGCACGGGGATGGGTACGTTGATGCCGACCATGCCGATCTTGACCTGATGCGCAAATTGCCGCGCGGCGCCGCCGTGGCTGGTGAAAATGGCAACGCCGTTGCCGAAGGTGTGGTCGTTAATCAGCTTCACAGCCTCGCCCATGTCGTTGACGCGGGTGACAGCGAGGACGGGGCCAAAAATTTCCTCGTCATAAATTTTCATGCCGGGCTTCACGTTATCGAACAGGCAGCAGCCGAAGAAGAAGCCTTTGCCATCCGCCGGTTTATAGCCGCGGCCGTCGACGACGAGCTTCGCGCCTTCCGAGACGCCCTGCTCCACATAACCTTTCACCTTATCGAGATGCTTCTGCGAGATCAGCGGGCCCATTTCAACACCGGCGGTCATGCCGTTGCCGATTTTAATCGTTGAAATGCGTTTTTTGAGGGCTTCGACCAGCTTGTCCGCCGTTTCCTTGCCGACGGGCAGTGCGACGGAGATTGCCATGCAGCGCTCGCCGGCGGAGCCATAGGCCGCGCCCATCAGCGCATCCGCCGCCTGGTCGATATCGGCATCCGGCATAATCACCATATGGTTCTTTGCGCCGCCCAAGGCCTGCACGCGCTTGCCTTCGTTATTGGCGGTGCGATGGATGTATTCGGCAACGGGCGTCGAGCCGACAAAGCTGATCGCCTGAATGTGCGGATGATGCAGCAGCGCATCGACGACGTCTTTGCCGCCGTCGATGGTTTGCAAAACGCCTTCCGGCCCGCCCGCGTCCTTGAACCATTGCACGAGAAGTTTGGATGCGGCGGGGTCAACCTCCGACGGCTTCCAGATAAACGTATTGCCGGTCGCCAGCGCAATCGGGAACATCCAGAAGCCAATCATGGCGGGGAAGTTGAAGGGCGTGATGCCGGCAACAACGCCAAGCGGCTGGCGAATGGAGTGAAGGTCAACGCCGCGGCCGACGTTTTCGCTGAATTCGCCCTTCAGCAAATGCGGCATGCCGGTTGCGAATTCCAGCACTTCGACGCCGCGCTGCACTTCGCCGCGCGCGTCTTCAATCGTCTTGCCGTGTTCGCGCGTGATGGCTTGCGCCAGTTCTTCTTTTTTCGCGTTGCAGATTTCGAGGAATTTCATGAGAACGCGGGCGCGCTTCAGCGTCGTCTCCGCCGACCACAATTGAAACGCTTTCTCCGCCTTTTCCACCGCGGCGTTCACTTCCGCGACGCTTGCGTGCTTCAGCTGGTAGAGCACCTCGCCCGTTGCGGGGTTGTGCACGGGGCTTTGAGTCGGGGATGCCGGTGGGACGGCTGCGGGCTGGGCCATGGTTCTGCTCCTTGAAAACGATGGGTCACACTATAAAGGTAAATCAAATCAAAGCCAAATCGAGCTGTGGCGGCGCCAAAATAGCGCATTGACTTATCCATAACGGTCTTTAAACTTGCCTGCAAATTCATTCAGTTAGGAGAATAACGGCCATGATTCAATGGACACCGAAGGTCGAGCAATTGATCCGCGATATCGGCGATTATCTCGAAGACCAGATGCGCGACCTGATCGACCAGAAGTCGGGCGTTATCGGCACCTCCTCCCGCATGGCGTTCCGTCACGCATCGAAAGGCTCCCGCCTGCTGGACCGCGCCCAAACGGAATTGAACTGCAACATCAACGACCCCGACAACAGCGTGCAGGCCGTGATCGACCTTGCCGAAGCGAACGGCAGCGACGCCGCCGCCAAAATCAAGAAAGTGCTGCCGCTGGCGAAACAGATCGCGACCGAATTCGGCCTTGGCGCCAATGACGCCAACATGGGCAAGCTGGAGCAGCTGCAAAAGCTGAAAGCCGTAAAGAAAAAAGGCTACAAGCTCTAACCACAGGTATTAGGCCGCCGCATCGGTATAACTTTCATGCCCCGTTTGCATGAAAGGCCTATGCCATGGATAACATTGTTCATTTCCTGAAAGACAACCGCTGGTGGATTGCCCTGCTGCTGGCGGGAATGGCGCTGGGCGGCATGGTTTTTGACCGCTGGCGCGGGCGCGCGCGGCAGCCCACCGAAACCTGGCTTAACCTGTCCGTCTTTTGCATCGGCTTCTGCCTGAACAACTTTGTCTACAAGGCGCTTCAGCTGACGGCAATGGGGTTTATCGGCCAATACATGCTCTGGCACCTGCCGCAGAATATTTATACCTTCGCCGCCGCCTTTGTGCTGGTCGACTTCATCTACTACTGGCGGCATCGCCTTGAGCATAAAATCCCGCTGCTCTGGGCGGAGCATTCGGTGCACCATAGCTCGGAGGAATTCAATTTCTCGACCGCGCTTCGCCTGCCGTGGGTGACGCCGCTGTTCGGCTGGGTGGTATTTGTGCCGCTGATTATCGTCGGTTTCTCACCGCTCACGGTCTTTGTCGCCTTCCAGCTGAACCTGCTGTTCCAGTATTTCATTCACAGCGATACGGTGGGCAAGCTGGGCGCTATCGAGCGCATGATGAACACGCCGTCCAACCACCGCGTCCACCATGCGTCGAACGCGGAATATATCGACAAGAACTTCGCCGGCGTCTTCGTGCTGTGGGATAGGCTGTTCGGCACCTACGCGGAAGAACAGGCAAAGCCCGTCTACGGCGCAAAATACATCGTGCCGCGCAAAGACCCTTTTACGGTCAATTTCTATCCGTGGATTGCCTTGCTGAAAAAGGCTTGGGCACAGCCAACGAGAAAGGCTTTCTGGCGCTGCCTGCTGATGCCGATGAAGAGTTAAAAAAGCATCTCGGAAATGACGAGATCCTTGTTGTAGCGGAAGGACACTTCCGTCCCCGCCGCATAGGCCTCGCGGAACATGCCTTGCAGGAAATCACTAAGCTCGTTATCCGCCACGGTAAAATAACCGTCGTGATCGGCGAGGGAGACGAGGAACTGGCCGTTATCCTCGACGATTTTGCGGATTTTGCCGGAGGCGGTCATGCTCATGACATTTTTTCTTTCTTCAGTTCCCAGCCGATGATGGTGGGGGTGCCGGAGGTCACGCCGCTGATAACGATCTGCAGCGTGCGACGCGGAATTTCGCCCTCGCCGGCGTAAACACTGTCTTCCACTGTAATCGTCATACCGGGCGACGCCGTAAAGCGCCAGCCGGTGCCGCTGCGGGCGCGCAGCAGGACTTCCTGGTTTTCCTTGATCAGCGAGGCCTGGATATGCGGGTGCAGGTGGAAACGCACGGCATAGGCAACGCCCGATTTGCCGACGAGCTGATCTTCGCCCGACAAAACTTCGCCGTTTTCCTTGAGGCGAATGCAGCGGTGATGCGAGAGGCCGTTGCGCGGCATATAGCCGTTGTGGCTGCCTTCCAGCATTGCAATATTTTCATCCTCATGCCGCTTGAAGCGCACATCGGGGCGGCCGGAGAGCAGGCCGTTGTCATCAATCTGGCAGGTGTTGCGGTGATCGCAGACAACGGTTGAATGCGCGGCGGTGGAGCGCAACAGGTCGCGCCACTTGCCCTTCACTTCCGAGGTCCCGCAGTTCACAAACACGCGGTCGCGGCCAAAGCTGTATTCAAAGCTGAGCACGCCGGCATGCGCGCGGTCGGAATATTTCGACTGCAGCGGCAGCGCGACGTCCATGATCAGGCTGGAGCGGCCTTGCGTGATGCGCTCGTAGCCGCAATGCGGCAGGGACTTCATCGCCTTGCCGCGCGCGCCGGAATGCATCAGCGTCGCTTCGCAGATATTGGGATTGCCTTCCTGCGCGCCGTTGAACTGGCAGAGCGCGCCGTCGCCGTGGCGGAAGAATTTAACGGCGGGGGCGATGCGGTCAATTGCATGCTGTAGCTCTTCCGGCATTTCCACTTTGGCGGCGGTAAGGGCCGTGCGGAGGTCGACGAGGATTTGCAGGAATTCAAAGGTGCTCTGCGGGCAGCGCGACATATGGCCGCCGTCCGGCAGGATTTGCTCTTTTATCTGGTGCAAGATGCCCTGAAACGCTTGTTCCAGCCGCGGCTCGCCTTCATCAAGGCAGAGGCCGGAATAGGCAAGGCCTTTATAGGCGCGCATAAGGGCAATGCCATTCAAGCTGCCGGGCAGAGCCTTCGACAGGTGACGTGCCTGACGGACGAGGCTGGAGAAATATTCCTTGCGGAAAATATCATCCGCCGCCGCGCAGAAGAAATCGTGGAAGGAAATCCAGGCGGCAATGCGCATGCCGGTCACATCTGGGCGCCAGGCGGAGGCATCGGGCTTTTCAAAACGGTTCAGCCAGTTGCCAACCATTTCCCGCGCCATGCGACGCGCGCGTTCACCGCCGACGGAGCGGAGGTCGCGCAGCCATTCAAAACCATGCAGCTCTGCCAGCCATTCGGGCTTGGCGCCCTGCGGTTCCCATGACAGGCTTTCTTTTTCGATTGTTTGCCCTGCAAAGCGGAAGATGCCGGCGATCATGTCGCGGCCGCGCTGCGTTTCGCCGGGCCAGGGGTCCGGCGGCACCACCCGCAAATGATCGGGCACGCGGCCCGGAAGACTTAAGCTCGATAACGGGTTCGCCAAGACGTTGCCGAGCACAATGCGCTGCAGCGGGCGGATTCCCTTGTATATCAGACTCGTGTCTGTCAAAAACATTTAGACGTCCCCTTATGCACCCCGCGACCCCTCGCGAGACACACTCCCCTATATCGTCAGTACCCTATTACCCGCGGAGGCGCTGGATTGCCTCTGCATAGTTTTTTTCTTTGAAGACTGCCGTCCCGGCCACAAGCACGTCGGCGCCAGCCGCGATAACCTGTTTTGCCGTTTCAGCATTGATGCCGCCGTCGACTTCCAGATCAATCTGCCGGCCGCTTTTGGTAATGCGGTCGCGGACATCCTTGATCTTGTCGAGCAGCGGTATGAATTTTTGTCCCCCGAAGCCGGGGTTGACCGTCATGATCAAAATCATGTCGAGGTCGTCGATGAGGTGATCGAGCACGGCGGTCGGCGTGGCGGGATTAAGTGAAACACCCGCCTTCTTGCCGAGCGACTTGATCAGCTGCACGGTGCGGTGCGGATGCGAACCCGCTTCCGGATGAAAGGTGATGATGTCTGCGCCAGCCTTCGCGAAACCTTCGATAAAGTTATCCACAGGCGAAATCATGAGGTGGACGTCGAAGGTCTTTTTGGTCACTTTGCGAATGCTATCAAGCACAACCGGGCCGAAAGTGATGTTCGGAACGAAATGACCGTCCATAACATCGAGATGGATATAGTCCGCCCCTGCCGCATCGACAGCCTGAATTTCTTCTCCAAGCTTCGAGAAATCTGCGGATAAAATGGAAGGAGCTATGCGAACCCGTTGACTCATAACTCTTTTATACAAGCTGCCTGCGAATCGGGCAACTGAAAAAAGTTGATTCCGTCAATTTAATGAAACACTTGCCCTAATCAGCCAGAGGCCCTACGAGTACAAAAGGAGTCCAAGCCATGCCCATGCCCCGCCAAACAGAACCCGAATTGATGGACGATGCCGAACAGGCCGCGGCCTATGACGCCGCCGATTTTTCCGCGAGCCACCGCGCGCGCGTTGAATTGTTCCGCGCGCGCTTCGCTCAGGAATTGACGGGCAATGTGCTCGATCTCGGCTGCGGCAGCGGCGATGTGCTGCAGCGTTTTGCAAAGGCATTCCCGAACGCACATTTCACCGGCGTTGACGGCTCCGCCGCCATGCTCGATTTGGCGGAAGAGCGCATGCGCAGCAGCGGCCTTGAACTCCGCGTCGGTTTCACGCAAGCCTACATCCCCTCGCCCGATATTCCGGACAGTGATTACAAAGTGGTGATGAGCCACAGCCTGCTGCACCATCTGCACGAACCGAAAGGCCTGTGGGAGACCATCAAGCATCACGCCAAGCCCGGCACATTTGTTTTTGTCGCGGATCTTCTGAGACCGGACAGCGAAGATGCCGCGCAGCACATCGTCGACACGCTCTCCGGCAACGAACCGGAAGTGCTGCGCCGTGATTTTTACAATTCACTGCTGGCGGCGTTTACACCGGATGAAATCAAGGCGCAGCTCAAGGATGCGGGGCTTGCGCTGAAGGTGGAAGAAGTCGGCGAAATTCACCTGCTGGTTTACGGCACCATCTCCTAATCTGCCATCCTGAACGTAGTGAAGGATCTCCCTTTCATCGGCGCAAAGGGCGATTCTTCGCTAGGTTTAGAATGACAGGCTTAAGGCGACATCTATCGCTGCGCTCAGAATTTATTAGAAACTACGGGCCCCAGCGTCACGAATTTTTGCCCCTTTTAAAATCCAGTATGTAGAGATTATCGTATAGTTTTCTGCCGCCGACCATTTTCCCGGAAAGTGTATCGACATATGCAATCCAGGGAATCCACTTATCAATCGTTATAATAATCGGCTCGTCTGTGACTTCCAGACGAATACTTTTTACTTTGACGCCCTGCCCGAAAACAGAGGCAATCGGCCTAATAACATCTCCACCCATAAAAACTTCAGTCGCTTTATTTGATGGGGAGATAGCTTCGACAGATTTTGGATCTTCGAGGTTTTTAAAATGAACGAGCATTGGATAATTTTTCTCATCCAACGTAACCTGAGTACCAATTTTTGTTTTTTTCTTGAGCGGAAATGAATCCAATGCAATATCGTGAGAATAATTGGGGTCGCTATTTGCCCCCTGCATGATAGCGAACAATAAACCGCGAGCGCCCAAATCAACAACGACTGCATCACCACGGCTGATATAGTAGTATCCACCTTGTCCGGGAAAAATTCCGAGTTCCGAATGATGGGAAACTTGGTAAACCGAAGAGCCTATTTTATCACCTTCCGGCGTTTCGACAACAACCGTCATTTTGTAACGCCAGCTGTCGGAAAAAAGGAAGCCATTCCACCAGAGAACGATAATGACAACCGCGACGATTTCAACGATCGTCTTCTTTTCCATCGTCTGGAAAAACTTACCGATCTTTTGCGAGACGTATTGAATTTCCATTAACCCGCCTTTTCAAACCGCACCGCATAAAAACCATCGAGGCCGCCCGTGTCTGCCCAGTGTTGTGGCAGGCAGCGGAGTTCGCCGCGGGGGGTCAACAAGCCATCAAGCCCCGCGATTTCACCTTGCAATATCGGTTTCAGCTTCACGGGCAGGTTTTGCTGCAGCAGCCAGGTCGCCTGATTTTCGCCCTCGGCTTTTTGCAGGGAGCAGGTGCAGTAAATCATCACACCGCCGGGCTTCAGCATGTTGATGGCGTTCGCCAATAACCTTTGCTGGAGGAGGACAAGTTTTTCCTGATCCTTCGGCTCCTTCAGCCACAGCACATCGGGCTGATGGCGGATGGTGCCGGTCGCGGTGCAGGGCGCGTCGATGAGCACGGCATCGACAGGCTCTTTCGCTTTCCACATGGCGCCGTCTTCAACAACGGTGTCGACGGTGAATTTCAAGCGCTCCATATTTTCGGCAAGGCGCTTCACGCGCTCCGCCGAGCGGTCGAGGGCGATGACTTTTGCGCCCATGGCCGCCAGCTGCGCGGTCTTGCCGCCGGGGGCGGCGCAAAGATCGACAACAGTTTTACCTTTAATATCGCCAAGCAATTGTGCCGGCAGCGCGGCGGCAGCGTTTTGAATCCACCATTCGCCTTCGACAAAACCCGGCAGGTCGGGAATAAACCCCGCGCCCTCAAGCCGCAGCGACCCCGTCGGCAGTTGCAGCGCAGATAGCGCCTCCGCCCAATGTTCCGGTTCGCTTTTAACGGAGACGTCAATCGCGCCCTCGCCCAAATTCGCGGCGGCGATATCGAGCGCGAGTTCGACGCCGTAATCCCTCATCCATTCGTTCCACAGCCATGCAGGCGTCGAAACCCTGCCGGCGTCACGCGCATCAAGGCGCGGGAAGCCTTCACGTGTAATGCGGCGCATGACCGCGTTGACGAGCGGCTTGTGGTGGGCTATCCCCTCCGCCTCCGCCAGTTCCACCGTCGTATTCACGGCGGCATGGGCGGGCGTTTGCAAAAAAACCGCCTGCGCGATGCCAAGGCGGAAGATATTGATCATCTGCGGCGGCTTTAAATCGCGCAACGGCTCGTGCAGCAGTTCGGCCAGCACCAAGTCCATCTCCCGCGCGTATTTCAGCACAATGGAGACAAGCAGGCGCACAAAGGCGCGGTCACGGCCCGGCAGCGCATCGAGGCCTGCCGCCTTGCCCATGGCTTCATCCATATTCCGTTTCTGGAACAGAATATCGTTCAGCACGCGGTAGGCGATACGGCGGGCGGGCAGCCCGCCATCGGCAGATTTTTCGGGCGCGAGGGTGCTTTCAGTCATGGCGGTTATTTACGCGCCTTTTTGTTCTTGGCTTCGGCCTTCATCGTGTCTTCGAGGGCACAGGATTGATAGATGATGAGGGTGTAAAGGGTGCGCAGGAACTCGGGGTCAATTCCATATTTCGGGCCTTGTGCTGCGGCCCTGTCCTTCACCTGCTTGACGCGGTCGCCGAGGAAGGACGGAATATCGTGCTTTATCTTGACCTTGGCGACTTTTTTGACGACATCGAAGCGCTTGCCGAGCAGCTTTAAAATCTGGTCGTCGAGCTTGTCAATCTCGCCGCGGAAGGGCTTCAGCTGGGCCTTGATAAAGTCGTCGTTGCTTTCTTTCATGCGTCATCTCTGCTAAATAAAGGTTACCGGGGCAGTCTAGCATTTAGAATAAAAATTACAAAGGCTTGGTCATGCGCTTTTCGTCACGTTTTCTCATGGTTGCGGCGTTCTGCCTCGTGCCCTTTATGGCCGAAGCCAAGACGTTCAATGCCGAAACCTTCACCCTTGAAAACGGCCTGCAGGTCGTGGTGCTGGAAAACCACCGCGCGCCCGTCGTGACGCATATGATCTGGTACAAGTTCGGCGGGGCGGATGAACGCCCCGGTGAATCCGGCGTTGCCCATTTCCTTGAACACCTGCTCTTCAAGGGCACGGCAAAAGTGCCGGACGGCCAGTTCTCCCTCACCGTCAAAAAACTGGGCGGCAACGATAACGCCTTTACGACGCATGACTACACCGCCTTCTACCAGAGCGTGCCGCGCGCCAAACTGGACAAGGTGATGGAGATGGAAGCCGACCGCATGAAAAACCTGATCCTGAAAGAGGACGAGGTGACATCGGAGCGCGAAGTGATTATCGAGGAGCGCCGCCAGCGCGTCGATAACGCGCCGCAGGCGAAATTCCAGGAGCAACTGATGAGCGCTCTGTTCGTCAACCACCCCTATGCCATTCCCGTCATCGGCTGGCTGCATGAAATGAAGGAACTGACGCGGGAAGAAGCCTTAAGCTACTACCACACCTGGTACGCGCCCAATAATGCGATCCTGATCGTTTCAGGCGATGTGACTCTGGAAGACATGCGGAACTTGGCGCAAAAATACTACGGCAACCTTGCCGTGCAGGAAATTCCGCAGCGCGTGCGCCCCCGCCCCGCGCCCATCACGGTGCAGCACCAGATTCTGATGCAGGACCCGCGCATCGGCCAGCCTGTGGTCATGAAGACTTACCGCGTGCCGCATGGGCGCGACGCGATGGAAGTGCTGGCAGATATCCTCGGCGGCACCTCCACCTCCCGCATGTATAAACACCTCGTCGTCGACCAGAAGCTGGCGGTATCTGCCAGCGCGGACTATGATGCAATCGCGATGGATGACACAACCTTCAGCGTCTACGCAACGCCCACCCCCGGCACGCCCCTGCCCGTGCTGCAGCAGGCCATCGACACCGAAATCAAGAACCTCCTCGACAAGGGCGTGACGCTGGAAGAACTCAACGGCGCCAAAAGCCGCATGGAAGCGAGCTTCACCTTTTACCGCGACAGCCTGCAGGGCCCGGCCATGCTGGTGGGCCGCGCGCTTGCCTCCGGCCTGCCGCTGGATTACATCGAAAACCGCGTCGAGCGTCTCGACAAGCTGACGATTGACGACATCAACGATGCCGCCGATGCCGTCTTCACCTCCAGCGACCTGCCCGTGACGGGCGTTCTGCTGCCGCAGGCAAAACCGGTCAAGGGAGACAAGCAATGATCCGCGCCGTTTACGCCATCGGGCTCGCACTGCTGCTGTTCACAACACCCGCGCTTGCCGCGCCGAAGGACAAAATCCTCGATGTGCAGGTCTTGAAAAGCCCCGGCGGCATTTCTGCCTGGCTGGTGGAAGACCACACGGTCCCCGTCATCTCCCTTAACTTTTCCTTCGAAGGCGGCCTCGCCTTCGACCCCGACGACAAGCCCGGCGTCGGCCGCCTTGTTTCCATTTTACTGGACGAGGGCGCCGGCGACCTGAAATCGCAGGAATTCCAGGGCAAGATGGCCGACAACGCCATCTCGATGGACTTCACCGCGGGACGTGACGCCTTCTACGGCGAGCTGCGCAGCCTGTCGAAGAACCAAGACCTCGCCTTCGATCTGCTGCGCCTTGCGCTCACCCAGCCGCGCTTCGATGCCGATGCGATCACGCGCATGAAGAATGCAAACACCTCCGAAATCAAGGAAAGCATGGGGGAACCCGCCTGGCTGATCGCCCGCACCTTTAACGGCATGCTTTTCGAAGGCCATTACTACGCCCGCCCCGGCTTCGGCAATCTTGCGAGCATGAACACGATTTCCCGCAAGGACCTGCTCAATTTCGTGAAGGAACAATTCGGCAAGAACGTGCTGAAGGTCGCCATCGCCGGTGATATCAGCAAGGCGGATGCGCAGCAGGCGCTGGATAAAATCTTCGGCGGCCTGCCAGATGAAGCGGCGCAGGTCGATACGCCGGTCGCGAAGCTGAATTACCCCGGCAAGACGATCCTCCTCCCGCTCGACACGCCGCAGACCTTTATCATGATGGGCCAGCAGGGCGTCAAACGCGACGATCCGGACTGGGACGCCGCCATGGTGATGAACTATATTTTGGGCGGCAGCAGCTTCGGCGCGCGCCTGATGAATGAAATCCGTGAGAAGCGCGGCCTCACCTATGGCGTGTACAGCGTCATCAGCTCTATGAAACGCGCAGATATTTTGCAGGCCAATATGTCTGCCAGCAACGACAAGGTGGAAGAAGCTCTGCGCCTGCTGAAAGAACAATGGGCGCTGATGGCGAAGGACGGCCCGACCGCGCAGGAACTGAGCGATGCGCAGTCCTACCTTACCGGTTCTCTGCTCCTCCAGCTGACATCGACGCATGATATCTCGGACGCGCTGAACGACATGCAGCGTGACAACCTCGGTCCCGACTACATCAACCAGCGTAACGCGCGCATCAACGCGCTGACCGTGGCGGATGTGAAACGCATTGCCGCGAAGCTCTTGAACGCCGACCAGCTGACCACCATCCTCGTCGGCAAGCCGAAGAATATCAACGTCGATATCCTCCTCGACAAGCCCCCCGGCATGGACGAGCCGCCGAAACCCCAGTAAGCAAAAAGCGAAACAATGACCGACCCGACGAAACTGAAGTCCTGGCGCCTGCTGGAAGCGCATGCGCAGCAGCTGACGCGCCTCAGTCTTAAAAATCTGTTTGCGCAGGATGCGAAGCGGTTTGAGAAAATGTCCCTGCCGCTGCCGGGCATGCTGATCGATTATTCCAAGAACCAGCTGTCGGAAGAAACGCTGCACCTGCTGACCAGCCTTGCAAAGGACGCAGGGGTCGTCGCGCTCCGCGATGCCATGTTCAAGGGCGAGCGCATTAACGCCAGCGAAAGCCGCCCCGTGCTGCACACCGCGCTCCGCGCACCGAAAAACGCTGTCATTACCGTCGACGGCAAAAACGTGGTACCGGATGTGCATGCGGTGCTGGACGCCATGGGCAAATTCAGCGATGCCGTGCGCGATGGCGCCTGGAAAGGCTATAGCGGCAAGATGATCACGGATATCGTCAACATCGGCATCGGCGGGTCGTTCCTCGGGCCTCAAATGGTTTGCGCGGGGCTTTTGCACTGGCATCACGAACGATTGAGCGTACATTTCGCCGCCAATGTCGAAGCTTCTGATCTTGAACGTATCCTGAATAAAGTCGATCCTGAAACGACGCTCTTTATCATCGCCTCCAAAACCTTCACCACCGCCGAAACGATGCAGAACGCGCATATTGCGCGGAGCTGGCTGCTGGCGCATTACAAGGGCGATGACAACGCGGTGGCAAAGCACTTTGTCGCGGCATCGACGAATACTGAAGCCGTCACAAAATTCGGCATCGCGACTGAAAATATGTTCCCCTTCTGGGACTGGGTCGGCGGGCGCTATTCCGTCTGGTCGGCGATTGGGCTTTCCGTCATGCTCATGGTCGGCCGCGACAACTTTGCCGCCTTCCTTGCCGGCGCGCATGAGATGGACGAGCATTTCAAAACAGCGCCGTTAGAGCAGAATGCGCCCGTGTTGCTGGCGCTAATCGGCCTGTGGTACCGCAACTTCCTGCACTACCCTTCCTACGCCGTTATCCCCTATCACGCCTGCCTTGGCCGCCTGCCGGCCTTCCTGCAGCAGCTGGATATGGAGAGCAACGGCAAATCGGTCACGCGCAAAGGGGAGCGCGTGTCCTCGCCGACCGGGCCGATGATTTTCGGCGAACCCGGCACCGATGCGCAGCACAGCTTCTTCCAATGGCTGCACCAGAGCCCGGATACCGTACCGGTCGACTTTATCGCCGCGGTCAATACGCCCTTCGGCAATGACGACCAGCAGGTCATGCTGCTCGCCAACTTCCTCGCGCAGACGGAAGCCTTGATGGCCGGCAAGCAGAACGAGACGGAGCCGCACCGCAACTTCGCCGGCAACAAGCCGACCACGACGATTCTTCTCGACGCGCTCAATCCGAAAACGCTTGGCATGCTCATCGCCCTTTACGAGCACAAAGTTTTTGTGCAGGGCAGCATCTGGAGCATCAACAGTTTCGACCAGTGGGGCGTGGAGCTGGGCAAAGTTCTCGCCAAAGCCCTTGAAACCGAGCTGAAGTCTGGCAAACCGGCCGCGCATGATGCCTCGACCCTTGGCCTGCTCGACTATATTTCGCGCAAGAAAGTTTGAATTTTTCGGAAAACGAATAGCGCATTGCCATCACCATTCCAATCTTTGATAATCCGAAACATCTGACAGTTTTGGTTTTTTGAAGAAGGATTCCTGCAATGGGAATGGGCCGCTCTATCCGCAATCTTGCCAATAAACTTTTCAGCAAGCCCGCCAACGATAACGACCGCATGAAGTTCGAGATTACGCCGAAGCAGCAGCACCGCGCGCTGGATGCACCGGTCGATAATTCGGTTGTCGAGATGCTGCACGGCCGCCCCGTTTCCGATCCCTTCCGCCCGCTGGAAAACCTCGACGCGCCGGAAACCGCCGCCTGGGCGCAGCGCGAAAACAAGAAATTTTCCGAGTTTATCTTGGGCAGCGATGACAGCATCGCCTCCGCCACCAAATTCATGACTGCGGCGCTGGATTACGACAGCGCCAGCCTGCCCTCCCGCTACGGCAAGGTTTATTTCCGCACCTTCCAGAAGGCGCTTGCCTCGCAAGGCGTCGTGCAGGTTGGCGATAGCGCGAACGGCCCGTGGGAAACCATCCTTGATCCCAATACGATGAGCAAGGACGGCACCGTCGCGCTTTCGGGCTGGAGCCCCAGCGCGGACGGCAAGCGGATTGTGTACTTCACTTCCGAAGCCGGCAGCGACGCGCAGGTCTTGCGCATCCTCGACGTCGAAAAGAAGCAGGATTTAGCCGACAAAATCGAGAATTGCCGTTTCACCAGCGTGCTCTGGGACAAAGGGAGCCACGACAGCTTCCAGTACACCTACCCGACGCATGACGGCACGCGCCGCAAAATGATTATGCATCACAACATCGGCGATGATGTTTCGGCGGATAAAAAAGTATTCGTCTCGCCACATGACGATTCCTTCGTCTCCCCCTCCCGCCTTGCGACCAATAAGTACGAATATATCTGGCATTCCATCGGCACCGATAAAAACTCAGGCCTCTTCTTCCGCCCTGCCGGCAGCACGGAGGAATATAAAGAGCTGATCGCGCCGAAGGTGTCGACGATTGTGCCGGGGTATGAATTCGAGGACGGCACCATTCTGGCCGTCACCACCAAGGGCGCGCCGCGCGGCAAATTGGTGCGCTTCGACCCCCGAGATGCAGATGAAAGCAAATGGGTGACCGTTCTGCCGGAGCATGACACCGACCTGCTTGATTCAGCCATGATCCACAAGGGCAAGCTGTTCGCCTTCTACGGCCATGACACGGCGGATGCCGTGCGCGTCTTCACGCCGGATGGCCAGCACCTGCATGACATGCCGCTGCCGGTGCAGTCTGTCGCGGGCTATGCGCGCATCCACCCGGAAGACGAAAAATTCACGATGAAGATTTCCAGCTTCCAGACGCCCGGCGATACCTATACCTACGACATCAACACCAACAAGCTGGAATTCGTCGCCAAAAGCGCAGCGCCGTTCGACCTGAACGACTGCATCGTCGAGCGCAAATACGCAACGTCGAAGGACGGCACCAAGGTGCCCTATACCGTCATTCGCCACCCGGATACCGAGCTGGACGGCACGGGCCTTGCGAAATTGTATGGCTACGGCGGCTTCAACATTCCGCTCACCCCCGGCTTCTCTTCTGGCGTCGCGCATTTCGTCCGCGCGGGCGGCATTTACGTGCAGGCCAACCTGCGTGGCGGCGGCGAATTTGGCGAGAAGTGGTACGACGAAGGTCGCGGCGAAAACAAGCAGAACGTGTTCGACGACTTCGCCGCGATTGCCGAAGACCTCATCGCCCAGAAGTACACGTCCGAAAAACGCCTTGTCATCAACGGCGGCTCCAACGGCGGCCTTCTCACCTCTGCCACCATGTTGCAGAGGCCGGAACTGTTCGGCGCGGTCATCACGGAAGTCGCGGTGACGGATATGTTCCGCTTCCACCTTGCGACCTATGGCTCGTCCTGGAAATCCGATTACGGCGATCCCGGCATCAAGAAGGATTTCAACGTGGCGGCCGCCTATTCGCCGCTGCACAACGTGAAGCCGAACGCCAAATATCCGCCGCACCTCATCAAAACGGCGGACCATGACGACCGCGTGGTGCCCTGGCATTCGTTCAAGCTGGCAGCAACGCTGCAGGCGCGCTCCAACCCTGATAACGTGACGCTGATGCGTATCGAGGAAAAAGCCGGCCATGGCGCCGGGAAGCCGACCGGCAAGTACATTCAGGATTACGCCGAAACTTTCGCGTTTATCGAAAAAGCGGTTGGCCCTGCCGACCAGAAAGCGTATAAGGCTAAACTTGCAGCGGAAAAGAAAAAGCCCTGCCTGTTCAAATGCCACCGGAAACATCATTAATGTCGAATACCGTCGTCTTCTACGATACCGAATTCACCACCTGGGAAGGCGCGATGGACAATGACTGGGGCGGCCCCGGCCAGTACCGTGAAATGGTGCAGATCGGCGCTATTCGTTTTGACCTCGATACGCTGACGGAAAAGGAAGAATTCCTCATCCTCATCAAACCGGTGAAAAACCCGGTGGTGAGCGATTTCTTCACGCAGCTGACCGGCATTACTCAAGCCGAGATCGAGAAAGACGGGCTCGACTTCCCCGACGCCTATCATGCCTTTCGCGCCTTCATCGGCACGCACCCGACCTGCTGCTACGGCTGGGATGCGCGGGTGATGCGCGAAAACCTCGGTTTCAACAACATGCCGAACGGCGAAGACGAATTCGACAGCTTCAACATCGGCCCTTGGTTCAAGGATGTCGGCAAGCCCTATGGCGTGCATGACAAGACCAACAGTGGGAAATTAGCCGCCACCGTCGGCGCGGAAATAAAATCGATTCAGGAGCACAACGCCCTGCACGACGCCCGCTCCATCGCCGCTGCCTATCGCTTCCTGATGCAAAAAGGCGCGAAAGATTTCTTCCCGCCGCGCAAGAAGGCAGTTTGACCATTTCTTCCGACCGCCAGCTTTTCACCGGCATCGCCGCCGGCCTTGTCACCGGCATGCTCTGGGGCATTGTATTCGTGGTGCCGCAGATACTGCCGGATTTTACGCCGCTGGAGCTGTCGCTCGGCCGTTATTTTTTCTTCGCGCTTGCCAGCTGCACGACCTTGACGACCACGCTGAAACACTGGCGCGGCTTCGATACCCGCGACAAATGGCAGGTCTTCTGGCTCTCGGCGAGCGGCTTCTGGCTTTATACCATCCTCCTGTTCTGGGCGGTGAATGCGGCGGGCGGGGTTTTGACGACGCTGGTCATCGGGTTGTTGCCCGTCACGATTCCGTTGGCGGCGAAGCGCGGCACAAAAGCCGCGCCGCTCTTTCTTCTCGGCCTTGGCATTATCCTCGCCGGTCTCGGCGTGCTGGAAGCAGGTCCCTTGCTCGGCGGCACCGGTGCCACGCCGATCATTGCGTGGTTCCCCCTCCTCTCCTGCCTCATCCTCTGGACATGGTTTGGCCTTCGCAATACCGACTTTGTGCAGAAGCACCCCGAGGCAAAGGTCAGCCTCACCAACCTTATGGGCCTGTCGTCCTTCGTTATCCTTGTCGTTATTTGCGCGTTTATGATCGACATTCCCGCCTTCATCCACCATGCGCATTTCGGCGCGTTTCTGTTCTGGTCGGCGGTGATTGGTTTTGGCTCCAGCTGGCTGGCGAACTGGTTTTGGAATATCTGCTCGGGCCTAGTGCCTGCCACCATCTCCGGCCCGCTCGTGGTGGCGGAGACGACCTTCGGGCTTATCTATACCTTTATCTTTCAGCAGCGCCTGCCCATGGCTTCGGAAATTATTGCCATCGTGCTGTTCGGCCTAGGCGTCGCCATTGCCCTTCATGCTGAAATCAAAGGCAAATCCTGAAACGTTGACAGGATTATGAAATCCGTTATTCTGGCCCTGCATTTTAACCGGAGCATTTGCCCATGTGGCCCTTCAACAGCAAGGCCAAAGCCGATCTTGAGCGCCGCCAAAGGCGCGACGAGATACTGAAAGTCGCGCAGCTTTCCGCCGCGGTCGGCAACATGCGCAATGTCTATGAGACCATCCAGCGACTGCAGGAAGACGGGCCCATCAACGACATCGTCGCTGAAGACGTCATCTGCGGCATGATCGACACGGCGGCGCATACCAACATGCAAAATGGCTTTGGTCTCGCCCTCTGGCTTATCCACCGCTGCCAGCCCGGCGAGGAAGTCTTGCGGGAACGCGCAATTGACACCACCTTCATCCTCCTCGACCGCATGAAGCTGGAAAATGAATCCTTAAGCGCAAGCGCCGCCATGATGTGCCTTGTCATTGCCGCGAATTCCCCCATCGGCAGCGCGCACGAGAAAAAGGCTTTGAAGCTTTGGGATGACACGGTGAATAACTTAAGCGAAACGAATACCGGCATCCAGTTCGCCTTCGCTGCCGCCAGCAACGCCGCACTAGGCTTCAGGGATAAGAATTCGCCACTCAAAAACCTCGCGCTCGATAAATGGGAAGAGCTGGTGATGAAGCTCGCGAAGCGCGACAAGATTGCCGCCATAAAAGAAACCCACCGAGTCTTCACCAATTACGCGGATTTCGGCACGGATGGCAGAGACTTCCGCAAACGCGCCATCGATATGATGATCAAGGTCACCCGCGGAATTTAAGGCTTATTTATCGTCACTCATGCGCAGCGCCTCGATAAAGGCGGACTGCGGGATATCGACGTTGCCGTACTGGCGCATCTTCTTCTTGCCCTCTTTCTGCTTGTCGAGCAGTTTGCGCTTCCGGCTGATGTCGCCGCCGTAGCATTTGGCGGTAACGTCTTTGCGCATGGCAGAGATATCTTCCCGCGCCACGATCTTGCCGCCGATGGAGGCCTGCACGGCAATTTTGAACAGCTGGCGGGGGATAAGGTCTTTGAGGCGTTCGCACAGCATGCGGCCGCGGCGCTCCGCCTGTCCGCGGTGGACAATCATCGACAGGGCGTCGAGCGGGTCACCGTTGACGAGGATGTTCATGCGCACGAGGTCGCCCTCGGTAAAGCCGTCCAGCACATAGTCCATCGACGCATAGCCGCGGCTGATGGATTTGAGGCGGTCGTAGAAATCGAACACCACTTCGTTGAGCGGCAGGCGGTAGACCGCCATGGCGCGGGAGCCGACCCAGGTCAGTTCCACCTGGCTGCCGCGGCGTTCCTGGCACAGCGTCAAAATACTGCCGAGATATTCATCCGGCACGAAAATGGTCGCCTTGATCCAGGGTTCTTCGATACGCGTGATGCGCACAACATCCGGCAGGTCGGCGGGGTTGTACAAATCCATCTCGTCGCCATTGGTGAGATACACTTTATAAACGACGGACGGCGCGGTGGGGATGAGCTCGAGGTTAAATTCGCGGCTCAGGCGTTCCTGAATGATTTCAAGATGCAGCAGCCCAAGGAAGCCGCAGCGGAAACCCATGCCGAGGGCGTTGGAGCTTTCGGCTTCGTAATGCAGGCTCGCATCGTTGAGGGCCAGCTTGCCAAGGCCGTCGCGCAGCTTTTCAAATTCCGATGAATCGACGGGGAAGAGCGAGCAGAAAACCATCGGCACCGAAGGTTTGAAACCCGGAAGCCGGTCTTCGCAGGGCACGCGGTCCAGCGTCACGGTATCGCCGATTTTCGTCTCGGTAATCGTTTTGATGCCGCAGGTAACAAAGCCCATTTCGCCGGGGCCAAGTTCCCCCGTCAGCAGGTGTTTGGGCGTGAACACGCCGACGCGGTCGGCTTCATAGGCGGCGCCGGTGCTCATGAAACGCAGCTTGTCTTTCACCTTCAAAACGCCATCGACCACGCGGACGAGGACGACGACGCCGAGGTAAGCGTCATACCATGAATCGACCAGCAGCGCTTTCAGCTTGCCGTTGCGGTCGCCTTCCGGCGGCGGCAGGCGGGTTACGATATCTTCCATCAATTCATCAATGCCGATGCCGCTTTTGGCGGAAACAAGCGCGGCATTCGACGCATCAATGCCGATGACGTCCTGAATTTGCGTCTTCACGCGTTCGGGGTCGGCGGCGGGCAAATCGATTTTGTTGATGACGGGGACGATTTCAAGGTTGTTGTCGATGGCCTGATAAACGTTGGCAAGCGTCTGCGCCTCGACGCCCTGGCTTGCATCCACCACCAGCAGCGCGCCTTCGCAGGCGGCCAGCGAGCGCGACACTTCATACGCGAAGTCGACGTGGCCCGGCGTGTCCATGAGGTTGAGGAGGTATTCGATACCGTCCTTCGCCTTGTACTTCAGACGCACGGTCTGCGCCTTGATGGTGATGCCGCGTTCCCGCTCGATCTCCATGTTGTCGAGGATCTGTTCCTTCATCTCGCGCGCTTCAAGACCGCCGCATTTCTGGATGATGCGGTCGGCGAGGGTTGACTTCCCATGGTCGATATGGGCAATAATCGAGAAGTTCCGGATGTGTTTTTGTTCTGTCATAATCTTTGCGCTGCAGGGATGAAGTCGGTGGCAGAATAAAGCCTTGTTTTCAAAGGTGCAATATGATGATGCGGCCGCGTGGCTTGATGCTGTTCTTTTTCCTTATTGCGCTTCTTTGTAGCTGGAATGGCGGCAAAGCTCAAGCTTCCGATGCCCTGCCGAAGCGGATTCAGCGCAACTGGGCCCTGCCGGATTGCGGAAAATACGAGGAAGCCCTTGTCATCAGCCGCAATTTCTACCTGAAATCGACCGAAAACGACATGACCCTGCTGCCGGCGGAGCTGGTATCGGAGCAGAACGACTACTGGATGCTCAAAATCGGCGATGAAAAGCACCCCGCCTACCTGCAGGAGGACGGCGTCCTTAAAATCGGCACTTTTGCCGACGGCGGCTCAACCGCCAAGAAATGGGATGCCCTGAAGCTCGACCATCACGATGAATACACCGGCTGCGTCAACACACCGAAGCTGATTCCGCAGCAGATGGTGCGGCTGATGCGCTACATCGACCGCATCAAGGAACAATGCACCATTTCCGTCACCAATGAATGCGCGGGCGTGCTGTTCAAACTGGCAGATGAAAACTCCGACAAGAAACTCACCAAATCCGAAATCAAGCGCGCGGTCGCCAGCGCGATTATCTTCGCGGAACTGGCTGATCAGGGCACAGTGGCGGATAAAGATTCACTAAAGCTGATTGCCAAGTCAAAAGTAAATGGCGAGTTGATTGCGACGGACCTCTTGAAATCATACGACAAGAATAACTCCAAAACCCTCGACTACAACGAAATTGTCGAGGATTTCCACGCGCCGGAACTCCCCATCGTGAAGGAAACCCTGACCAAGGCCGGCGCCCTGCTGCCCGCCTTCAAGGTCGTGGCGATGACGCTGCCTTAACTCCCTTTTTGTCATCCTGAACGAAGTGAAGGATCTCCCTTTTCTTTTGTCGGCATCAAGGGAGATTCTTCGCTGCGCTCAGAATGACAAGGTATATTGAACCGGAGAATTTCAAAATGAGCAAAGCCGCCTCGAAAACGCGCTGCAAATGGGTGCCGGACGACAAGCCGGACTACATCCATTACCACGACCACGAATGGGGCGTGCCGGTGCATGATGACCGACGGCTGTTCGAAATGCTGATATTGGAGGGCGCGCAGGCGGGCCTCAGCTGGTACACCGTGCTGGTGAAACGCGAGGGTTACCGCAAAGCCTTCAAGAATTTCGACGTGAAAAAATGCGCGAAGCTGACGGATGATGAGCTGGAAAAAATCCTCGCGACGGCCACGATCGTCCGCAACCGGTTGAAAGTATTTTCCGTGCGCAAAAACGCGCTGGCGTTTATCGCCATTCAGAAGGAATTCGGCTCTTTCGACTCCTATTTGTGGAGTTTCGTCGGCGGCAAGGTGAAGAAGAACACGGTATCAAAAGCCATCGTCACTTCCCCTGAATCCGACGCCCTCGCCAAAGACCTCAAAAAACGCGGCCTGACCTTCGTCGGCTCGACCATCATGTACGCTTATATGCAGGCGGTGGGTCTGGTGAATGACCATATGGTCGGGTGCTATCTGGCGAAGTAAAATGCGGTTAAGGCGTCTGTACCAGTTCGTACGCTATTAATAATTCCTCTCGCCATTTTTCAATTCGGCATTTGACGATACTGCCGGGAAGAAACTCCCACTCCTCATCATCCGGGTCATAGTCTGAGGTTGCCAATACCCGATAAGTTCCATCAGGAAGCAATAAAGCTTCTGTACGCCTTGCCGTGTCAGTGCCTTCATTTAAGAGTTTAATATAGATAGTAACTTTATTTTTGGCATCCATTTGACTATCTCATCACGCATTCTGCGCACCCGCCGCGCGGCGGAGGCGGTCGTTGATGGCGAGGCCGAGGCCGGTTTCGGGGATGTCCATCACGGCGATCCCAGCAGCGCCACGCGCATCCAGTTGATGCAGCATGGAGAAGAGGTTTGCAGCAGCTTCGGTGAGGTCGCCGGTTTCGCTCAAATTCATTTTCAAGTTATCGGGCATGTTTGATGCCGCGCCGCCGCCGCGGATGCCCATGAATTTGAGGGAGCCGAAGCCGAGCAGTGCCTCCCCGGGCGCGACATCGACGGCGCGGAGGCGCAGTGGCGTGTTGGGCGCGTAGTGTTTCAAAAGCTGGCCGGGGGAGCGCGGGTTTTCGCCCACCGCTTCGAGCTGCACATCAACCTGCCCCAGCTGCAGTTTCAAATCCTCCAGCGTCACCGCGCCGGGGCGCAGCAGCACAGGCACGGGCGACGTTAAATCAATCACCGTCGATTCAAGACCGACGGCGGATTTGCCACCGGCGAGGATAAGCCCCGCATGATCGCCAAGACTGGCCGCCACATGTTGCGGCGTGGTGGGGCTAAGCGTACCGGAAGCATTAGCCGAGGGCGCGGCAATAGGTTTGCCGAGCTGCTTGATAAGTGCGCGCGCGACGGGATGGCTAGGGGCGCGAATGGCCTGCGTCGGCAGCCCCGCGCTGGTGAGCAGCGAGAGAGATGATCCTTCGCGGCGCGGCAAAATCATCGTCAGCGGCCCCGGCCAGAAAATGGCGGCGAGCATGCGGGCACGTGCGTCAAACACCACGTAAGTGTCGGCTTCGCTGCGTTCGTTCACATGCACGATGACGGGGTTAAAGCTCGGGCGGCTCTTGGCCTCGAATATTTTGGCGACGGCACGGTCGTTCGTCGCATCGGCGCCGAGGCCGTAGACGGTTTCCGTCGGGAAAGCGACAAGATCGCCCTCTATCAGGCGGGAGGCGGCTTTGGCGATTGCCGCTTCATTAGCTTCAAAAATTTCGACCATTAGGCGGCGTCAGGAATCATGTTCAGCTTGCCGCCGACCATGGGTTGCGGCACGCCCGTCGTCGCGGGGAAGCTGATGGGAAGGCCGTTGAAGCTGCGCACGGCCAGATAAGCAAAAGCCTCCGCCTCGATCGCATCGCCATTGAGGCCCAGCGTATCGATTGAGACAACGGGCGCTTTCACAACGCTTTCCAGTCGCTTCATGATGAAATCATTCAACCGCCCGCCGCCGGAGACGACCCAAAGCTGCGGCTTGGCCGGCAGGTGCGACAGGGATTTGGCAATGCTGTCGGCGGTGAAGGCGGCAAGTGTCGCCGCGCCGTCTTCCAGCGAGAGTTTATCGTAGACATCCGCTGCAAAGGCGTTGCGGTCGAGCGATTTGGGCGGCTGGGCGAGGAAGAATTTATGCGCCAGCAATTGCTTCAAAATATTCTCGTCAATCTTGCCGCGTGCAGCCGTTTTGCCGCCCGCATCATACTTCTGTCCGCCGCGCTTCAGCATCCAGTCATCTAGCAGCGCATTGCCGGGGCCCGTATCAAATGCGATCACTTCCCCCATGCTGCCGACGAAGGTCACATTGGCAACGCCGCCAATGTTGAGGAAGGCAACAGGCTTTTGCCTGTCGTGCGCGAGAGCCTGATGATAGACCGGCACCAGCGGCGCGCCCTGCCCACCGGCCTTGACATCGGCGGTGCGGAAATCATTCACAACAGGAATACCGGTCAGCTTCGCCAGCAGCGCGCCGTCGCCCAGCTGGCAGGTGTATTTTTTCTCCGGCGCATGAGCGATGGTCTGGCCGTGAAAGCCGATGAGGTCGACGTCTTTGGACTCAAGATTGAGTTTCGCCAGCAGATGCTTCACGACTTCCGCATGGGCGACGGTTAAATCCCATTCCACCTCTTTCACAAGGCGCGATTTGTCGATGTCGACATTCAGGCAGGCGCGGATGCGGGCGCGCAAACCATCGTCATAGGGCACACTCAAAAAACCCTGGCGGGTGATAAAACCCTCACCGTCGGTCGTGATGAGGGCTCCGTCGATACCGTCGAGCGAGGTGCCGCTCATGAGGCCTATGACCTTAAAATTCTTCATTTTTCCGCTTCTTCTTTCATTTTCCGGCATCTCTATATATAGTATCGCGCATTGTAATAGCAGGCAAGTTTCGAGGATTATATGGGCGCCGAATTCATTAAAATCATGCAGGAACGCGGCTTTCTGCACCAGTGCACCGATATTGAAGGCCTTGAAAAAGCGCTGAAGACGGGCGTTGTCACCTGCTACACGGGGTACGATGCAACCGCGAAAAGCCTGCACGTGGGCAGCCTGCTTTCCATCATGATGATGCGCTGGTTCCAGAAATGCGGCCACCGTCCCATCATCCTCATGGGCGGCGGCACGACGAAAGTCGGCGACCCCTCCGGCAAGGACGAAAGCCGCAAGATGCTGACAGATGCCGACATCGCATCGAACATCGCCGGCATCCGCGAAGTTTTCTCACGGTTCATCACCTTTGGCGAGGGCAAGACCGACGCCGTCATGGCGAATAATTCAACCTGGCTCGAAAAACTCAACTACATCGATTTCCTGCGCGACTTCGGCCGCCACTTCACCATCAACCGCATGATGACCTTTGACAGCGTGAAGACAAGGCTCGAGCGCGAACAGCCGCTGACCTTCCTTGAATTCAACTACATGATCCTGCAGGCCTATGACTTCCTGGAGCTGAACCGCAGCCATAACTGCACGCTGCAGTTCGGCGGCTCCGACCAATGGGGAAATATCGTCAACGGTGTCGAGCTGTCGCGTCGCGTCGACCAGAAGGAAGTCTTCGGCTTCACCTGCCCGCTGCTGACGACATCATCGGGCGCAAAAATGGGCAAGACAGCTTCTGGTGCCGTCTGGCTCAACGCCGATATGCTGTCGCCTTACGATTATTACCAGTTCTGGCGCAACACCGAAGACGCCGACGTCACGCGCATGCTGAAATATTTCACCGAACTGCCGATGGACGAAATCGCCAAGCTGGATGCCTTGAAAGGCAGCGAGATCAACGAGGCCAAAAAAGTTCTGGCATTTGAAGCAACGCGCATGTGCCATGGCGACAAGATCGCGACGGAAGCTGCCGAAACTGCGCGCAAAACCTTTGAAGACGGCGCCGCCGCAAGCGGCCTGCCCACCATCTCCCTCCCCCGCGCGAAACTGGCGGAGGGCATTCCCGTCTTCGTGCTGTTCAAGGACGCAGGCCTTGCGACCTCGGGCGGCGAGGCACGAAGGCTGATTGCCGGTGGCGGCGCGCGCGTGAACGACGAAAAAGTCGAGAGCGACACGCGTGTGATTTCGCTGGCGGATTTGTCAGCTGAAAAATCAATCAAGCTGTCGGCAGGAAAGAAAAAGCACGCGCTTGTGATCGTTGCAGATTAATTTTCGAAGAATATTTTGCGCAGAATGCCGGGTGCCAGCACGGACAGCGGGTTCACCATCACATCCGGCTGGCTTTTCGGCCCCGTCACCGTATAGGTCGCGGCAATAATCCCCTCGCCCCCTGCCGTCAGCACAGTGCCGATGATGGGGATGATATTGAGGAATTTATTGAGGTCCGAAACCGGCACGATGGTACCGTGCAGGTCATAGATATTTTTCCAGTTGTCGATATTGCCTTCAAAGCTGAGCCCCAGCGACGCGCCGGAGGTCTGGCCGTTTTTAAGCGACAGCAGGCGCATGTTCGCCGTCTGAGTGGGCGGCCCCTTGTCCGTCCATGAAAAATCGACGCGCGCTTTCTTGAACGAAAGCCCCTCGCCGTTCAACAGGCCGATGATGCCGGGCAGCGACATGGCGTTGACGAGCTTCGCTACGACCGGCGCATCATTCATTTTGAAGTCGGTCAAAATCGCCGTGCCCGCCATATCGCGCGGGCCGGAGGGGCGCGGCCTGCCGTCAATCGTCAACCGCCCTCCGCGGATGGACTTGCTGATGCCGAGCGCGGACAGCGCCTCGCCTGCGTTCTCCGCGACGAATTTAAGGCTGTGTCCTTTGCCTTGCGGTCCGTAGAGGACGGAGAGTTTCTTTTTGCCCGATGTCGCTTCGAGGTCGAGCTGGTCAAGTCGCCCCCAGCTGGTGCGGGCAAGGCTGGCGGTCACGTTTTCCAACGCACGGTCGGGGCCGGTGATGAGCTTTCTCACATCCAGCGTCATGCGCAGTGGCGCCACCTGTTTTGCGGCCTCCGCATCGCTTTGCGGTGTGTTATCGGCCGGCTTGAATAGCGATGACGCATCCAGCTGGCCGCCCCGGACTTTGACGATATAGCCGTCTTTGCCCTTGTTTTCGATATCGGCGGAAACCGATGTGGCGCCGAAGGAGATCTCGCTTAAATTTGCGCTCTGCAGCCCGTCATTATCGCCAAACTTGAGGTCGCCACGCACGGACATGCCGGGTGCCTTTAGCGCGAGCCCCGTCAGCTGCTGCACATGGTTATTCTTAAGAGCGAGCGAGAGGTCCAGCGTGCCTTCACGCCCTTCCTCCTTCACATAGCCGAGGGGGCCCATGGTGAAGCCCAGCTGCTTGATATTTCCTTGCAGCGCGAGCGCGGCGGTTTTGTCGGGCTTTTGCGTGTAGACGACTTCGGACGGCAGCGAGCCCGTCACGCGCAGGTCCTCCGGCACGCCGAATTTTTTCAAGGCCGCTGCGTTAAGGTCAATATCTGCGGAAAGGCGCGTTGCAACAGGGGCATCGGCCGCGAAATATTTGCGCCAGTCGAAATCAACCGGCATGCTGTCCAGCCTGCCCTTGCCCTTGACGTCAAGACTGTCATTATCCAGCGTCAGGTCCATTGGCCCGCCGGAGAGATCCATGCCCGCCGCCACATGGCGGAGCATGACATCATCCAGCTTGCCCTTAACCCCGAAAGTTACCTCGTGAATGGTGAGACCCTTGTGGATGGGAAACTTGAATTCCAGCGCGGCCTCCGCTTTGCCCGCAACATCCGTAATATCAAGACCCAGTTTGGTCGGGTATTTAAGGGGCTCCGCATCAATCACCTGCAGCGCAGATTTCAGCGGGCCCTTGACGTTAAGGTTGATGTCGATGATGCCCGGCGCAATCGCCGTTTTGTCGAGGCCAGTAATGGCGACGGTTGATTTGCCTGCCGTGAGATCGCCGAGTTTGCCGCCCTTCAGCGCAATGTTAAAGCTGGCGCGGTCATAGGTCGCGGTGCCGGAGACATCTTCCACGACCGGCAGCGGCGGCAGGTAATCGACCGTGACGCCATTGAAATCGATCTTGCCTTCGATTTTATTTTCGACGAAGTGATGCTCGGCGGTCGGGTCATAAACGCCTTCAAGATCTACGGTCGCCGTCGTCGCCGTACCTTTGGAGAGGTGCTTTACCACCCAGTCACGCGGCGCGGGCGTGAGCGGTTGCGGCCAGTAATTTTTCAGCCAGTCGATCGGCATATCCGTCATCGTGCCGACAAAAGCGATATTGCGTGCGGTGCCGCTCGTCTCCACCTTCAAGCCCGCGTTGATGACAGGGCCGCCCATGTCAAGCTTCAGCTGGTCGATAAGCGTGATGCCGCTTTTCGCTTCCATTTTGCCGCGCAGGAACAGGCTTTTCACCGTGATCGGCTGCGGGAACAGGTCGAGCGCGTTGAAGGTGCCGGCTTCGCCGCCCATGGTGAAGCGCAGCTCCTCCGGCCGGAAATCGGGATCAAGGTCAAGGCTGAGACTGCCGACCAGCGGCACATTGATGCCGGTCATGTCCTTCAGTTTCTCGCTCGCCTGCGCAATGCGCGCGGGCACGAGGCCGCTGAAGGCGATGAGAGCCGTGGTCTTCTTCACATCCCAGTCATAGGTCAGCTGCGCCTGCAGCGCGGCCTTGTGCGTTTTGTCGATGTCGAGGGAAACCATGGCGGTGGAAACAATGCCGTGGTCGCCTCTGGTCGCCACCACATCGGAATCGAGCGACTTCCAGGCAACGCCAAGGACGCGGTCTTCATAAAGCACGGCGGCGTCGGAAACCTCTATTTCATGCAGGCGGTCGAGGATGCCGAGGCCGGAATGTTCCTGCAATTGCGAGAGGAAACCCTTCACCAGTGCTTCGCGTCCTTCCGCAACCGGTGCGGGCGGGCCGATGACTTCGGCCGGCACCGGCACATTCGCATCCTTCGCCACTTCCTCCCCCACATTCAGGGTGAAGCGGCCGTCTTCAAGGCGGATGACGCGGAGCGTGGGGCCATAGACCTTGATGACGCGCGGCACGATGCGGCCAAAGGCAAGACTGCGTTTGGACAATTGCACGCGCAGCTTCTTCACATCCAGCACGCGGGTGCCTTCACTGCGAGTAATATGGACGTCCTTGATTTCAAGCTCGAAGGGCTGGAAGCGACCGCCCCAGATCAGCTCCGCCCCGCCGATGGTGAAGGCAAAATCGGGCAGCTGTTCTGTGAAGGCGCGCTCGACCTTATGCGTCAGGTAGTCGTTGACGGCCAGCGGCCCCTGCGACAAGCGCCAGATGAGGCCGACCCAGCCCAGAAACAGCAGCAGCGCCAGGACGCCCGCAATTTCAAAGCAAACGACAACCGTGCGGCTGGCGTGATGTATCGCCTTCTTAAGCATTTTGCTGTGTTGTCACCCTTATATTCCGGCTGTTATTATAGCGTGTTTCAATAACGCAGGTCATCGGTTTTGCGCCGCCATTTTCCAAATAACGGTCAGAAAAAAGCGAAAAAAACGCAAAGCGCGCCCGCTGGCGCGGTGCCGTCCACAATTTCGCGCCACAGCGCCTACCTTGCCGGTAATCTGGCACGTTTTCCTGAAGCGGCGCTGAAGGCGGAAGGTTTTGAGAAGCTGCTGGAGGGCGCGGAAAAACAGGCGGCAGAGGCTGCGTCCACGCCTGAACTTATGCAGGTGCTGCGCGTTGCCAAAACAAAAATCGCCACGCTGACGGCGATACAGGATATCGGCAGCGAGATTGACGACCTTGCCGTCATGCGTCAACTATCCCGCTTTGCGGATGCGGCGGTTGCGGCGGCGCTCGCCCATCTTTTGCGCGCGGCGCATGCGGCCAAAACCATCCGCCTGCCCTACCCGAAAGAACCGTTCCGTGATTGCGGCATCAGCGTCATCGCGCTTGGCAAATGGGGCGCCTATGAGCTGAATTATTCCAGCGATATCGATTTGATGGTGATCTTCGACCACGCCAAATCGCCGCTGAAAGACAAGGATGAAACACAAAACTTCTTCATCCGTCTGACGCGGGAGCTGGCACGGATGATGGAGGAGAGAACGGAAGACGGCTATGTCTTCCGCACCGATCTCCGCCTGCGTCCCGACCCCGGCGCCATGCCGCTCGCCGTTTCCATCAACGCCGTCGAAACCTATTACGGCAGCCTTGGCCAGAACTGGGAGCGCGCGGCGATGATCAAAGCGCGGCCGGTTGCGGGCGACGACGCCCTTGGCCGCGATTTTGCGCAGGTGATGCAAAGCTGGATCTGGCGGCGCAACCTTGATTTCGCGGCGATACAGGACATCCATTCCATCAAACGACAGATCAACGCCAAGCAGAAAAAGCCCGGCGGCAAGGGCAATCCGTTCCTCGGCTTCAACGTCAAGCTCGGCCACGGCGGCATCCGCGAAATTGAATTTTTTGCGCAGACACAGCAGCTGATTTATGGCGGGCGGGAGCCGCGCCTCCGCCAGCCCGCAACGCTGGAGGCCTTAAAAGTTCTTGCCGAAACCGGCCATATCACCGCCGATGCCGCGAAGAAGCTGACCGAAGCCTATTTGTTCCTGCGCCACACCGAACACAGGCTGCAGATGCAGGACGACCGCCAGACGCACAGCCTGCCGCTGACGGAAGCTGCCTTTAACGAAGTCGCGGATTTTCTGGGATTCAAAACTCCCGCCGCTTTTTCTGCCGCGCTGACAAAACATGTCGAGACGGTCAAGAAACTCTACGCCGGCCTGTTCACGGAATCGCAAAACCTTGGCGATAGCGGCAACCTTGTGTTTACAGGCGTCGAGGATGACCCCGAAACGCTGGAGACGTTGAAAGGCTTTGGGTTTAAAAGTCCTTCCACCGTCACGGCCGCTGTGCGCGGCTGGCACCATGGCCGCTACCGCGCCGTGCGCAGCGAGAGGGCACGGCAGATTTTGACCGAGATCACCCCGCACCTGCTGCAAACGCTTGGCGCGACACCGCACCCTGATGACGCCTTTACGCGCTTTGACCAGTTTTTGAGCCGCCTGCCATCCGGCATTCCCATCTTCTCCATGTTCGCGCGGCACCCACAACAGCTTGAGCTGGTGGCGGAAGTTATGGGCACTTCCCCCGCGCTTGCCGACCATCTCGGCACCCACCCGCAGGTGCTGGACGGCGTGTTGTCGCGCGATTTTTTCGGCCGGTTGCCGGAGCTTGATACCTTGAAGGAAGAGCTAGCGCGCCAACTCGCCGCCGCGCGTGATTACCAAGATGTGCTCGATGCGGCACGCCGCTGGGCGCGGGAAAAGCGCTTCCACGCCGGCATTCATATATTGAAGCAGCTTTCAGACCAGCGCCGCTGCGGGCTTTATCTTTCCGACATTGCCGAAGCTGCCGTCACCTGCCTGCTGCCGCATGTGGAGAGTGAATTCGCCATGGCGCACGGCAGCTTTGAAACCGGTGAATTCATGCTGCTTGCCATGGGCAGCTTCGCTGCGCGTGAAATGTTTGCCGACAGCGATATCGATATTATTGGGCTCTATCAGGTGGGCGGACAAGAAACGGCCAGCAACGGCGCAAAATCATTGCCGCCGAACCTTTATTATATCCGCCTGATGCAGCGGCTTGTCACTGCAATCACCGCGCCGACATCCGAAGGGATTTTGTATGCCGTGGACACGCGCCTGCGCCCCGGCGGCAACGACGGGCCGCTGGCAACGCAGCTGCAGGGATTTTTTGAGTACCAGCGCAAGGATGCCTGGGTCTGGGAGCATATGAGTCTGATCCGCTCCCGCCTGATCCACGCCAGCGCCGGCACTGCGAAAAACTTTGCGGCCGTCGTTGGCGAGATTTTGGCAGAACCGCAGGACGCTGAAAAGCTGCGCCTTGAAATGGCGGAAATGCGGCAGAAGGTTGAAAAACAGTTCGGCAGTAAAGACCCTTGGAACATGAAGTACCGCAAAGGCGGCATCATGGATATCATGTTCGCCGTGCATTACCTTATTTTAAAAAATGCCGCGCCGGCGAAGCTGCTGCAGCCCGCGCTGGAAGACGCGATCGCCGCGCTGAAAACGCAAAAACTGCTGACAGCGGCAGATGCCAAAATCCTAAGCACCGCGCATCACGCAGCGCAGGGCATTCAGGGATTTTTGCGGTTATCGGCGGAGCTGCCGTTTAACCCGCAAAAAGCGGGCGAAGGCCTGAAGGCGGCGCTCGTCAAAAGCCTTTATCCAAAGAAGAAAATGACCTTCAAAGCCTTCGCGGCGCAGGTCGATAAAGACTGCACGGCGGCCGCAAAGATTTGCGCCAAAATCATGTCAGGAAAAAATTAGTTGCACTTCAGCTTGGCAAGATAGTCATGCGACGGCCAGTAGCGCACGCGGCCGGTATCCACATGCACGAAATCATCGGCCGCGTAATAGCCGACGCCGCCGAGCTTCAGGCAGGTCGCGATATTGCGGAGTTCAACCGTTGAAAGCCCCGGCACTTTGATATCCATCGCCATGCCATGCGTGTGGCGGGAATCTTTCGCTTGCGTGCCGCCGGCATCGCGCAAATCATCATTCGTGTCGCGGTCACGGAAGGCGGAGACGACTTGGAATTCCACATCAAGCCCCGGGTGCTTGCGATGGATGGCGGCTTTCAGCTTGCCCAGCAAATCAAACAGCGCAGGGTCCATATTCGCGGGTTCGCCGCGGCGGTAGTCGCGCATGAACCAGTTGGCCTGTTTGGATATCGGCTGGCCGCGATGGCGGGTGATGGTGATGCTTTCATCAGTATGCAGGTTATAAAACCGCAGCACATCCGTGCCCGGCGGCTTGTAGGCAGCGGGCTGCAGGAAAGAGGCCTCGATCAGCTCAGGCTGGAGCCCGCCGCCGGTGCCGCCGGAAGGCTGGTTGGGCGTCGAGGGCGGCGTTGCACAGGCGGAAAAACTGAAAGCCATCATCAGCCCCGTACCCAAACGCGCGAGTTGGCTTGCCTGCTTGTTCATGATGCTCTCCTTTCTGCCGCCTAATGGGCGTTCGAACTTTATAGCAGAAATCTATTAGTTATGCAAAACAATAATCCTGCGCTATCTCGCAAGTTGCTGAATTAAAACGGCTTTAAAATGTGTTTTCGACTTCTTCATCTTTTCCAGATATATTTGTCTTTCGTCGCAACAACATCCGTGATCCCATCATGACCGACAATTATATCAAGCTCGCCAAGGCCGAAATTCTCCGCACCGCCGCGAAGGAAGAACCACCCGCAAGTTTCGTTGCGCAAGAAGACATCATGGATATGATGCTGAAAGAATACTTCAATCCCGCCTCCCGCGTGCCGCAGGCGATGACGCTGAACGCGCTCACCATGGGCGGGCAGATGGCAAAAGGCGGCGCCGATATTTCCGAGGCGCAGGTAAAGGCGATCCTCGATAAATTCAAACCGTAATTTTTTGACGTCTGCGTTGTAAGGTTACTTATCCATCGCGCGGAGGGACAGGCGCTCGATCTCGCGGGCGACCATTTTCTCGATGATCTTCTGCAGGTTCTGGTCGAGCCATTGCTTGATGAGCGGGCGCATCAGTTCGCGTGCCATGTCTTCCAGCGTGAGGGGGCCGGGCTTGCCGGGCAGTTCGCGCTCCAGCGCCATGTTGTTGGCGAGAAGCCTTGCGAGCGACGCAACGGCGGCATCTGCCGTCAGGTCCGATACGAGGTGTTCTTCGTCTTCCATGACTTCCTCCAGAACGATGCGCGGGGCATTTACCTGCGGCTGTTCGGCTTCAGGCTCAAATTCAGTCTCGATTTTATCGGTAAGGTCGAGGATCGGCTCGGGCTGCCTCTCGGGTGCGGGCGGCGGGGCCGGCGCGGCTACGGGCGGCGGCGGTGCGACGGGTTTCGGTGCGGGCGGCTGGCGCAGGGCCGGCTGCGGCGCGGGTTCCGGCGCCTTCAGTTTCACAGGCGCGGCGGGCGCTTCCACAGGCGTGCCGTCTTCGGAAATAATCTGGCGGATAGATTCCAGAATTTCCTCGATCGACGGTTCCTGTTCTGTCTTGATCTCAGCCATTACGCCTTCTTCTTTACAAGATGATAGTACCACAAACGGTTGAATATAAAAGTTTTAGGTGAAAAGCGCGGCAAAAGCGAGTCCGAATGCCGGCTTTATTTTCGGGAATACCGGCTTTAGAAAGCGAAGGCCTTGCGCGCCTCGAAGCCCGCCATGGTCGGCGTTGCGGCATCGAACAGCACGCGGGTCGAGAAGTTATCGCCGGCGCGGGTGATCAGCACAGCGCTGCCCATATGGCCATGGCTGGAAACCACGGTGACGAGGCGGCCGCCTTCCGACAACTGCTTCAAAATCGGCATCGGCACTTCCGGCACGGAGCCGTTGATGAGGATGACGTCATAGGGGCCCTGCTGCGGGTAGCCGTCCGTCAACGATTTCTGCTGGACGACAACAACGTTACAGATATCAAGGTCATGCAGCAGTTTGTCAGCTTCCTGCGCGAAGTTGCTATCGACCTCGAGGCCGACAACGGTGCCGGCAAGATAGCCCATGACAGCCGTGGAATAACCGGTGTTGCAGCCAATATCGAGCACGATGTCCGTCTTTTTGATGCGCGCTTCCTGAATCAGCCGCGCGACGATAACGGGTTCGCGCAAATAACGGTTGTTGCCGAGGGGAACATCTTCATCCACATAGGCAAAGCCCTGCAGGTGGCGGGGCACAAATTTTTCGCGCGGCACGGCACGCATGGCTTCCAGCAGCGAGTCATCCGTTACCTTGTTGGGGCGCAGCTGCGCCTCGACCATGTTTTCGCGTGCTTTATCAAAAGTTTGCGCCATCAAATTCATCCTCAATATCAAGCAACTTTATGTCTCAGCCTAATATACACTTTTGGCAGCCACGGTAAAGGCTTCAAGGAAGCCCCTTGAATGTCGTGTCCCGAAACATTATAACCTTTGACGGCAGCCAAGCCTACGACACTCATTCTGCAGGCTGCCTTCATAAGGTGGCGCGGTGGCAGAATGGCGATGTAGAGGACTGCAAATCCTCGAATGCCGGTTCGATTCCGGCCCGTGCCTCCAACCTTTTCCAGCATAAATTTATGCAAAAAGCGCAGAGAACTTCTGACTGCGACTCATGTCTACTTGGGCTGCGTATGATATTTGGCTCTATATGTCTCAGCCAATTTCCGCGCTTCGGCCAGTTGGTCGTCAGTCAGTGTGGCCTCTATCTTTAAGCGCATTCCCAGCAGCTCGGGCCGATAGCTTTCCGCCAAGCTTAACCAGGCAAACCCCTCCACCGGATTTGGATCCGGGGTTCGCATATACTTATCTCCGATGGCCGCATAAGCATTCGCTTCATAACCAGGACGACGAGCCACCTCAAGCAAAATGGCACGGCTTTTTTCCTGGTCTTTTGGAACACCTTTACCGGAAAAATACCGGTCGGCCATTGCCATAAGGGCTGGCTCATATCCCTGCGCTGCAGACTTGGTGAGCCATGTCATCGACAGCTCATCATAGCCTTGAGTAATATCCAGCGGGCGGAAAGTTTTAGAAAGTTTGCCCTTCTGCTCCACTTCCTGCCGTTTCATATCCTCTTCGCGACGCTTTGCATCCTCAGCAGGCGGCTGACATAGATGCTTCACCATGTAGCAATGGCTTAGCTTAAACTGCGCCTTTTTGTCACCGGACTCCGCTTGCGCCTTTAATTCGTCCATATTCCATTTTTTATCTAAAGGCGAAAAATATGCCGCCATCATTTCTTTATTTGCAGTGTCCAAGCTTGGTGGAGCAAGCTTCATCGCGAAGGAAAGCTGGCTTTCTTCCCTCATGGCTTCCGCACGTTCCTTTGAGAGACAGGCGGCGGAAGCTTCAACCTTAACGCCACGAATTACACTAACGGGTGTTTTTTGTGCCCATTGATGGTCATAATCGCTGGGAGTTGCCCGATCCCATGCGACAAGCCTTGCGGCGAAAGCGCGTACTTTTTCCGGATTTTGACGCTGGTAAGCTTCCATCGACGGACTGAATGCAACTCCCATAAGCGTACGAAATGCGCTATCCCTGACGGGGCAAATGAACCTGTCATACTGGGCCCTCATTTCGGCTGCAAAATACCAAAAGGCACCTTCATCGTCCTGCAATTTGTGAAAAAGTGCGGTGGAAACCGCGTTCAATGCACGGGGATCATAAATACCGGGATTTTGCGTTATCAAATCGATAACTTTATCCCGTTGTTCCTGCTCTCCCACTCGAAGCACTTCGACGGCTTTTCTAGACAGCGCCATTGCCGGGCTCTCGTCGACAACCGGTTCGGCTTGGGCTGTTGGCGCAGGGCAGGCTGGATACAAGCACTGGGCCCCTTCCGGATGAATAACACTTCCGTCCGGGCAAGTTTTCGCGGATCCCGTGCACTTCGGCACATCAGATCTTGCGCCTGCAGGAGCGGGGTTAGAACCTGCCGGCGCCGGCAATGTCGACTTGCCACCCGCTGCGATCAATATTTTTATCGCGCCGTCACGCTTCGCTCTAACGGCAAAGTCGAGAGCGGTCATTGAATTCCGCCCATAGCTGCTGGTTTCGCGATCGTTTTGATTGCCGAGGCTATTTACGTCCACCCCCCGCTCAATAAGTGCCGCCAATACCTCGTTTGATCCTCTTTCCGCGGCGATCATGAGCGCAGTTCGACCAAGGGAATCCGTGGCGCCCGTATCGGCCCCAGCCTTTGCAAGTTCGCGCACAATGTCGGCTTTGCCTGCCTCGGCCGCCCATAACAGTGGCGTGTGATGAAGAACATCCTTCAGATCCAGCGCTGCATGCCTTTGGATTAGAAGATCGACAGTTTCCACGCTGCCCCCACGAACGGCGGCTGACAGCGGCGTGACGCCTTCCAGGCTGGAACCGTTTATGTCCCCGCCGGCATCAACCAGCTTTCTTAATACTTCCGTCCTGCCCATCGCTGCGACTTTCAGCAGTAGGTCTGTAGAGATAACGGCGCCAGACTTTATTAGCTTATCTATCCCTTGTAGGTCGTAAGAAGGCCCCGTCGCCTCCGAAAACAGCCTGAACCCGGATTTTTCGGCCTCGATTTGTTGTGCAGTTTTTGTTTCGGGTTTTACAAGCGGATGTTGCGATTTCCAAGTTGAAATCCGCTCGTCAATTTCTGAAGTCGATTTGAATTCAACGCCGAAAACTTGTTTGGTTTTGGCGGCCTCCTGCTTGCTTTTTTCGGCCATCCGGCTGCATTCCTCCGATATCTGGCCGCGCCGCATGGAGGTCATCAACTCTGACATGTTATATTCGTCGTGTTTTGTGATCGCTTCATTAAACTTTTTTTGCAGCTCTTCCTTTGGCACCGAGGTATAAGCGCTTGCGTGATAGGCGCATACAGAAAACCAGAAATACGCTTCTGCACGGTTCTGACGTTGTCCATCCCATCCATGGTAGAAATCCCAGCCAAGCTTGGATTGCGCTTCAACAGCACCCTTGTCTGCCTTGCTCATCAACGGTGATAGATCTGTATCCGCATAAGAAGCTCCAGAAATAAAAATCAAAAAAATCGCAGGCAATAACACACGCATTTAAGCCACTTTTAAAAAGGTGAATTTCAAGTTCGAACTCAAAAAAACTCTGCTATCTTAGCGCAGATTGTTTAACAAGTTGTCCAATACTACTTTGGTTGTAATCCGGAACGCATCAAGCGATTTTTATGCAAAACACCCTCATTTGGCTTATCTCCCTGCTCTCTATCCTGCTCGTGCTCGTGCGGCCGAAGGCCTGGCCGGAGGCCATATGGTCGGTTCTCGGCGCGGCGGTGTTGATCGCCTGCGGGCTTATCGCTTTTCCGGCGGCGATGGCGGCGGTGGCCAAGGGGCTGGATGTTTACCTGTTCCTCTCTGGCATGATGGTGATTGCGGAGCTGGCGCGGCGGGAGGGGGTGTTTGACTGGGTGGCGGCGGAAGCGGTGCGGCGTGCGAATGGTTCGCGCCTACGGCTTTTTACCTATATTTATCTGGTCGGTACGGTCGTTACGGTGCTGCTCTCAAACGATGCAACGGCGGTGGTGCTGACGCCTGCGGTGCTGGCGACGACCAAGGCGGCGAAGGCGAAACCCCTGCCCTACCTGATGGCCTGCGCCTTTATCGCCAATGCGGCGAGCTTTGTGCTGCCGATCTCGAACCCCGCCAACCTTGTCGTCTATGGCGCGCATCTGCCGCCGCTGCTCGACTGGCTGAAAATTTTCGCGCTGCCGTCGCTGGCCGCGATTGTTCTTACCTTTATCGCCCTGCTCATCCTGTCGCGCGGTGACCTGAAAGGCCGCCTGGAAGAAACGCCGGAAGCGGTGCCGCTGACCCGCACCGGAAAGATTACTGTGGGCGGCATTATTCTGCTGGCGGTTGCCCTGCTGACAGCCTCCGCCCTCGGCCGCGAGCTGGGTGCGCCGGCCTGTATTTCCGCCTTCGCGGCCTGTGCCGCTGTGAGCTTTTATGACCGCCGCGCGGCGGGGCGCGTGCTGCGGGACGTAAGCTGGAGCGTGCTGCCGCTGGTGGCAGGGCTTTTCGTCATCATCGCCGCGATGAACGAAGCAGGCGCCCTCGATTTCGCAACGGGCCTTCTGCATCGACTTGAAGGCTGGAGCCCTGCATCAGGCGTGCTGGCGGCGGGCTTTGGTATCGCGCTTATTTCAAACCTGATGAACAACCTGCCGGCCGGCCTTATCGGCGGCACGGCCGTTGCGGCGGCGCATGTCACGGGGCCGTTGCGGGATGCTGTGCTGGTCGGCATCGACCTTGGGCCGAACCTTTCCGTCACGGGGTCGCTTGCGACCATCCTCTGGCTCATTGCCATCCGGCGGGAGGGGCAGCATGTGGGCTTCTGGACATTCCTGAAATGGGGCGCAATTGTGACGCCGCCGGCGCTGATTGCCGCGCTGCTGATGCTGCTGGTTTAAGGTTTTAAATACAGCATATCATGCTTGAAGCGGTAAATCTGGTCCGGCGCATCGACCGGCGCTGCGATGACATCGCCCGCAAGATAATGCGCTTCATAGGAAATGGCGAGGCTGACAAGGCTGCGGCTTGGCACATCCAAAATAGCAGCGCGCGCGCCGAGGGCTTTTGATTCAAGGCAGAAGCGGTCGAGCGCGGGCATGATTTTTTCCTCCTCCATCCCCTCCCCGACGATAAAAGACAAACCATCGATGCCGCTGGTCTTGAAAGCGGGGTGCGACAGGTCATAGGGCGGCGGCACGTTCACATAGATGGCGCGGCATAATTTGCGCCGCAGATTTTGCGCAAACCATAACGGATCGCGGCCGATGAATTTCTGCGGCGGGTCGATGATGAAGAGCACAAGGTATTTGCGCAGGTCGTCCGGTATCGCGGCGCAGCGGTGGATGAGGTGCTGGAAACCTTCATCCCGCACGACGGAGCCGTAATGCAGCGGGCAGACAAGCATCACCTGCTTGTCCTCCCGTTCAAGCCGCAGCAGGTCGCGGCGCATTTGCTCCAGCACCTTCAGGTCATGCTCCAGCGTCGCGTGATAGCTTTTGCCGCTAAAGGCGCGCAGGTAGGCGGCGAAGGTGGCGCCCGTACCCGCCATCAGGGGCCAGCAAAGAAATGAAGTCACGGCGTTTTTGGGCACTTCCCAAATGGGTTGATAAGCGAAGCTGAGGCCTAAGTCTTCCTCCGCCGCGATAATGCCCTGCCCCAAAGGCACTTCGGTGACGGTTGGGTCCGGCGCATCAAATTCCGCATCGCCCATGTTCCAGAAGCCGGAGCCGGGGGCGACATCAGCGGCGGTGAGCGCCGCAGCGCTGGGAATAATTTTGACAGTGCCGAAGCGCGCTTCATTGGCGGCATAAAGCCGTTCGCCAATCTCGGCTGCAATACGCGCGGCTTTTTCCGCTGCCGCTTCGCCCGTCTCCTGCGCGAAAAGGACAAGGTAGCTGTCGTCCTGATATTTCAGCGAGAGGTCGGCAGCGGTGAGGTGGCGGCGGAAGACGGTATCCACCGTTTCATGCACAATCTTTTGCAGCCCCGGCCAGTCCCTGCCCGCGCGCCGCTTAACCTTGCCAAGCCCGAGAAGCTGCAGCTTGCCTGAGGAAATGACGTCCTGCCGTTTCAGCAATTGCTGGCACAGCGCCTGAATTTTCAGCCGCTTCTGGAGGGGAGTGAGGTTTTCGGATTTTGCGGCACGTTTGTCCATATCCCATTTTAAATCACGGGATTATTCTACACAACCTTTAGTTGTAACCGCGCGGAATAACTTGGAGTTTTTAAGCCAAGACCTGCCGCACGGCCTTCTGCCAGCCGCCGTACAAACGGTCGCGCTCGCGGCTCGGCATCTGCGGGCTGAAGCGCTGTTCGCACTGCCAAGCCTCCGAAATTTCATCGACGGAGGAGAAGAAACCGGCCTTCAGCCCCGCAAGATACGCCGCGCCCAAGGCGGTGGTTTCAATCACATGCGGGCGCAGCACAGGCGTCGAGGTGATATCCGCGATGAACTGGCAGACCCAGCTGTTGCGCACCATGCCGCCGTCGACGCGGATTTCGGTCATGGGGTAGCCGGCGTCCTGCGCCATGGCGCGCATGAGGTCTTCCGTCTGGTAGGCCTGCGCTTCGAGCCCCGCGCGCACCACATGCGCTGAGGTCGCGCCGCGCGTGAGGCCGGAGATAGTTGCCCGCGCTTCCGGATTCCAATAGGGCGCGCCAAGACCTGCAAAGGCCGGCACCAAGTAAACGCCGCCGTTATCCTCAACCGATTGTGCAAGCGCTTCCGTTTCCATGGCGGATTTGATGATGCCAAGCCCGTCGCGCAGCCACTGGATGGCGGCACCGGCGACGAAGATCGAGCCTTCGATCGCATAGGCGATTTCGCCGTTGATGCGGTAGGCAACGGTGGTCAGCATTTTATTCTGCGAGACTTTAAATTCATCGCCGATGTTCATCAGCGCGAAGCAGCCGGTGCCATAGGTGCTTTTCACCATGCCGGGGCGGAAGCAGGCCTGACCGAACAGCGCCGCCTGCTGGTCGCCCGCCATGCCGGTGACCTTCACCGGCGCACCGAGGAAGTCGGGGTGCGTGGAGCCAAAATCGGCCGCCGTGTCGCGCACTTCCGGCAGCAGGCTGACGGGAATGCCGAGCAGGCTGAGCAGTTCCGCATCCCACTTCTGGTCGACGATATTGTACATGAGCGTGCGCGAGGCATTGGTCACATCCGTCGCATGCACTTCGCCGCCCGTCAGACGCCAGAGCAGGAAGCAGTCAATCGTGCCAAAAGCCAGCTCGCCTTTTTCAGCGCGCGTCCTTGCGCCCTCGACGTTATCCAAAATCCAGCGGACTTTGGTGCCGGAGAAATAGGGGTCAAGCAGCAGGCCGGTTTTGCTGCGGAACAAATCTTCACGGCCTTCCTGCTTCAGCTTCGCGCAGAAGGGCGCGGTGCGGCGGTCCTGCCAGACGATAGCGTTGCAGACAGGCTCGCCCGTTTTGCGGTCCCAGACGATGGTGGTTTCGCGCTGGTTGGCAATGCCGATGGCGGCAACATCCGCCGCGCGCACGCTGTGCTGCGACATGACGGCGCGGCAGGTATATTCAACATCGTCCCAGATATCTTCAGGGTTCTGCTCTACCCAGCCGTTTTCGGGGTAGTAGAGCTGCAGTTCCTTCTGGCTCGTGCCGGTGATACGGCCGTCCTCATCAAACAAAATCGCCCGCGTGCTGGTGGTGCCCTGATCGATGGCGAGGATGAATTTGGGCATTATTTGGCTCCAGTTTTAGACTTATGAACAGTTCGCAAAGCCTTAGTATTCGACTTAACTTCCTTCATAACCACAGGCAATTCTTCCGCTTTTTTCTCAGCAACTGGTGGCTCTATTGGTTTTACTATTGGTGATAAACTAAATTTTCCCGCGTCACTAAGATTGATCGCGGCGGTGTAAAGACCTCTTGCACAGCAGAAAAAACTGACGAGCCAAAAAACCGCGCAAATCATTAGAGTCTTAGCATATGTAGCGGTTTTTTTAGTGTTTTGCACCGCTTTATCCTCTTGTAAGTGATTCAAGAGCTGAAGCTGAGCCAAATAGCAAAGAAACAATAAAAGTCCTGAAATGCCAAGTGCACACAAAAACCAAATGACAGGCGTCTTGATGTCTGGCAGCGGACTGTTCGTCCTTAAAGCACTACCTGCGTACGCAAGCAACGCAACCGCACCGCCACCACTAATTGTTGATAAATACTTGAAGGCCTCAAGAGAGACCGTTATTAACGATTTATACGTTTCATTTATCCTGTCCGCGTTAATTCGCAGGGAATTGCCGAACAACATTTCATCGCGGGTCGCCATATCTACGCGGCCTCTTGATGGGTTTGCAGTTTTTCGAGGAGTTTGGCGATTTTGGCTTGGGTTTCAGCGGTGGTGTGGAGGCCAAGCTTGCTGCGGCGCCAGAGCACGTCTTCCAGCGTCATCGCCCATTCGCGGTCAACGAGGTATTTCAATTCGGCTTCATAGACGTTTTCGCCGGCGTGCTCGCCAAGGTCGGTCAAACGTTTGGCATGGCGGATGAAGTCGCGCGTGCGGGTGCCATAGGCGCGCGCATAGCGGTAGGCCAGCGCCTCCGGCAGCCAGGCGTATTCGCGGCGCAGGGATTTGACGAAGTTGTCGAACTGGAAGACGCCGCCTTCCCCGCCCGGCAGGTGGGATTCTTCTGTCCAGTCTTTCGATTCCACTGCCATCTTTTGCGTCACCAGCTGCGCCGCATGTTCGGCGAGCTTGCGGTGCGTGGTGATTTTGCCGCCGTAGACGGAGAGGACGGGCAGGCCTTCAAATTCTTCCATGTCGAGAATGTAATCGCGCGTGACGGATTGCGCATCCGACGTGCCGTCATCCACCAAGGGGCGCACGCCGCTATAGGTCCATTGCACATCTTCCGGCTTCACCTGATGGCGGAAAAATTTGGACACGGCATTGCAGAGATAATCCACCTCTTCCATCGAAATGCGCACTTCCTCAATATCATCCTTGTAGTCGACATCGGTGGTGCCGATTAGCGTGTATTTGCGCTCGTAGGGAATAGCGAAGACGATGCGTTTATCATCATTCTGCAGGATATAGGCATGATCGCCCTGATAAAGCCGCGGCACGATGATATGGCTGCCTTTGACCCAGCGGACTTTATATTTGCCGAAGTCGCTGCCTGCCAGCTTGAGCGTCTTGCTGACCCAGGGGCCGGAGGCGTTGACGAGGAATTTGGCATGCACCGCGAATTTTTCATCTGTATGCAGGTCTGTCAGCGCGGCGGTCCACAAGGGTTCCGCCGTATGGCGGGCAAGGCCGGTGCATTCCGTGCGCGTCCAGATTTCCGCGCCCTTGTCGGCGGCATCGCGCGCGTTCAAGACCACGAGGCGCGTATCTTCCACCCAGCAGTCGGAATAGCTGAAACCACGGCGGAATTCCTGCTTCAAAGGCGCGCCGGCGAGCGTACCGGTCAAATACTTGCCGTGCGATTTTTCAAGAATTTTGCGGCCGCCAAGATAGTCGTAGAGGAACAGGCCGAGGCGGATCATCCACCACGGGCGCAGCTTTTTATGGTGCGGCAAAATAAAGGTGAGCGGCCAGATGATGTGCGGTGCCGCCTTCAACAGCACTTCGCGTTCCTGCAATGCCTCGCGCACCAGCCTAAATTCGTAATGTTCGAGGTAACGAAGACCACCGTGAATAAGCTTGGTGCTGGCGGAGGATGTAGCAGAGGCAAGGTCATCCTTTTCCACCAGCATGACGGAGAGGCCGCGGCCGGCAAGATCGCGCGCGATGGCGCAGCCGTTAACGCCGCCGCCGATCACCAACACGTCCACTTGTTTGATTTGTGACAAAAAACCGCCCCGCAGGTTCACTAACTAACTGATATAAAAGCGGTAATCATGGGCTGGCGCAAGTTTTTTCTGGCCGCTTTCTCATAACTCCGGCGGTTGATCGTCTTCGGGCGGATCGGGGGGCACTTCGCCGCGCAACCGGGCATCGCGCCGCTCGAGCGCGCGGTGGAGGATCTCGCGGATTTTGCTGTCGCGCAGCGGCTTCGGGAGAAAGTCGGCATCTGCCGGCAGCGGCCGTGCGACGCGGGAATCCATGAAGGGGTAGCCGCTCATGTAAATGACGTTGGAATCCGGCCGGTCCTTGGCAAACATTTCGCCAAGTGTCACGCCGTCCATCCCCGGCATGACGACATCAGTGAGCAGGAAATCGATGCGGCCCTTGAAACGATGCTGCACATCCATCGCTTCGTTGCCGTTGCCGGCGGTCAGCACCTTCATTTCCATGCCGGTAAAAATGACGGCCAGCACATCGCGCAGTTCCGGCTCGTCCTCCGCAATCAATATGGTGCGATCTTTAAATTCGTGTTTGTCGGGTGGTGCTATGGCAGCAGGTGCCTGAACCAATGGCAGTGTAATATCAAACCGCGTGCCCTGCCCCGGAGTCGACTGCGCGTGGATGCTGCCGCCGAGCTGCTCGACGATGCCATAGACGACTGAAAGGCCAAGGCCGGTGCCCTTGCCCTGTTCCTTGGTCGTAAAGAACGGCTCGAAAATGCGGGGCAGGTGCGCGGGCGCGATGCCATCGCCACTGTCGGCCACTATCAGCCGCGCTTCCTGCCCCGTCGTTTCCAGCGTGATGGACAGGCTGCCGCCCCTTGGCATCGCATCCCGGGCGTTGAGGGCGAGGTTGAGAATGATTTGCGTGACAAAATCCGCCGAGGCCATGACCCAGACGCCCCGCGGCGGCAGGTTGAGGTGCAGGCGGATGGTGCTGCCCAGCAGCGGCGTCAGCAATACCCGCTGGTCACGGAGAGCCGCCGCGAGATTGATTTTTCCGGCGGGGTCGACCTTCTGTCGTGAAAAGGCCAGCAGCTGCCGCGTGAGGCCCGCGCCGCGCTGCGTGAGGTTGAGGATTTTTTCGAGATCGGCGGCGGTGACAGTACCCGCGGCCGCTTTAGTCAGCGCGACCTGCGTGTAGCCCTCGATGATGGAGAGGATATTGTTGAAGTCATGCGCAATGCCGCCGGCAAAGCGGCCGAGGGCTTCGAGTTTTCGTTTCTGGATGTCGTCATCGCGCATGGCGCAATATACAACCAAAGGTTGTTTTATCGCAAAAGAAAAACGCCCCTTCCGGTGACAGAAGGGGCGTTTTATTGAACGTTCTTTTTACTTTCAGGCGGCTTTGCAGGCTTCCGTCTTCATGAAACGCTGCTCGGCGATGCGGTCGGCCGCGGTCGCAGTCGAGATGCCTTCCTGATCGGCGCGCTTGAAGATGGATTCCGAGGTCGCATCGATCTTCTCGACGTGCTTCAGCACTTGGTCGCGGTCATACGCACGGCCTTCCTTGCGGGCGAGGTGTTCGTAGTACACCGAAATCAGGCCGCCGGCGTTGATCACGTAATCCGGCGCGTAGAGGATGTTCATGGAACGCAGAGCATCGCCATGGCGGGCTTCCGCCAACTGGTTGTTGGCGGCACCGGCCACGACTTTCGCCTTCAGGCGCGGCAGGGTTTCATCATTGATGCCGCCGCCAAGCGCGCAGGGCGCGAAGACGTCGACTTCCATGTCGTAGATGCTGTTGAGCGCAACGGCCGTCGCGCCGAATTCGCGGCCAGCCATGTCCACCTTGTCGCCTGCCATATCAGTCACGAACAATTGCGCGCCGGCTTCATGCAGGTGGCGGCAGAGGTTGTAGCCGACGTTGCCAAGGCCTTGGACTGCGACTTTGACGCCTTTGAGGTCGTTGCGGCCGAGACGGTGGCGCACAGCGGCTTTGAGGCCCATGAAAACGCCAAGCGCGGTGGTCGGCGACGGATCGCCCGAACCCTGGCCGCCGTGGGAAATGCCGACGACATGCTGCGTCTGGCTGTTGATGAAGTTCATGTCTTCAACCGTGGTGCCGACGTCTTCGGCGACGATGTATTTGCCGCGGAAGCTTTCAACCGCTCTACCCATCGCGCGCATCATGTCCGGCGTCTTCGTTTTGCGGTCGCCGATGATGACGGATTTGCCGCCGCCGAGCGGCAGGCCGGTGATGGCAGCCTTGTAGGTCATGCCGCGGGAAAGGCGCAGCACGTCTTTCAGCGCCTGCTCGTCGTTCTCATACGCCCACATGCGGCAGCCGCCGAGCGCGGGGCCGAGGTTGGTGTTGTGCACGGCGATGATCGCTTTCAGACCCGTGACGGGGTCTTGGAAAAACGACACTTGCTCGTGATTTTGGAATTCCTTGTGGCTGAATACGGACATTAACATGTCTCCCTGACGTTTGCGGCGCGGTGGCGACAATCGCCGTTACGCGGCCAAGAGTTTCAGTTCATGAAACCGCTTTCGCATATCTAATTATACCCTGTAAAGCGAAAGGCGAGACAGATTCTGCAATTAATGGAATGTTGCGTGCAGCACTTCAGCGTTGGAAAGAAATATCAGATTGCTGCGCTGCTCCGGATATAAAAAATTCTTGTGCGATGCACCAAAGGACTCGGGCAAAAAAAGCCGATGGCACAAGGGTTTTCTTGATGCGTTGCAGCAACCTTCTGCTTTAACCATCCCGACGAAAGTCGGGATCCAGCGTTTAAACTTCTACCGCAATATTTTGGAGATAGAAGTCGATACGCTGGACACCGGCTTTCGCCGGTGTGGCAAGAGAGAAAAGTTACCGCCTATCCTTCGGCGTGAACTGGCGCTTCCTATGTACCACAATCTGCTCTTCGCGCAGCTGGTCGGGGGAGAATTCGGCGGTGGGGCCGCCTTCATGCACGGGGCGGTCGGCGAATTTGCCCATGCTGATGAGGCGGTCGTACATCACCAGCGCCCCCGCGACGCCCACGTTGACGCAGAACTTCATCGGGATCTTGATGGTGTAGTCGCAGCGCGCCAGCATTTCCGGCGAGACGTTGTTTTTCTCCGGCCCCAGCACGTAAATCGCCTGCATCGGGTGGCGGAAGCTTGGCAGCTCGATGGAATCTTCCAGCAGCTCCACCGCGACGAGGGCGGTGTTGCGCGGCTTGATAAGGTCGGCGGGCTTTTCAAAGTCATAGAACGGGATATGGTCGAATGCGCCAGACGTATCCGCCACCTGCATCTTCCGCACATCGACGGAAGAGTTGATGGTGAAAAAGAAGCTCGCGCCAAAGCTGTGCGCCGAGCGCAACAAGTTGCCCACGTTCATCGGTTTGGAAATCGCCTCGACGCCAATGCCAAAGTAACCGCGCATATTAATCCTTCAACGCTGCAAGGTTCTTATAATGCTCCAGCGCTTCCGGGTTGGCGAGGGCTTCGGTGTTTTTGATTTCGCGGTTGTGGATGACGTCGCGGACGGCGAGTTCGGTGATTTTGCCGCTCTTGGTGCGCGGGATATCCGGCACGGCAATCACTTTCGCCGGCACATGGCGGGGACTCGCCTGTTCGCGGATGGATTTTTTCAGCTTTGCCACCAGCGTATCATTCAAGGAATGCCCCGGCTGCAGCACGACGAAGAGGATGACGCGAACGTCATTGTCCCAGTCCTGCCCCACGGCGATGCTTTCTTTTATCTCCGGCTGCTGCTCCACAATGCGGTAGATTTCCGCCGTGCCGATGCGCACGCCGCCGGGGTTGAGCGTCGCGTCGGAGCGGCCATGGATGATCAGGCCCCTGTGCGAGGTCCATTCGCAATAGTCGCCGTGGCACCAGATGCTGGGGAAACGCTCGAAATAGGCTTTCGTATATTTCGCGCCGTCAGGGTCGTTCCAGAAGCCGATGGGCATGCAGGGGAAAGGCGTTTTGCACACGAGCTCCCCCTTGCCGCTCGCCATCGGCTTGCCGGCATCGTCGAACACATCCACATCCATGCCAAGGCCGGGGCCTTGAATTTCGCCGCGATAGACGGGGGAGATGGGGTTGCCGAGCACGAAGCAGGAAACAATATCCGTGCCGCCGGAAATGGAGGCCAGCTGCGCGTTCGGGAAGATGGCCTCATAGACGTAATCAAAGCCTTCATGCGACAGCGGCGAGCCGGTGGAGGTAATCATGCGGACGGAGGAGAGTTCCAGCCTGTCCGTCACATTGACGTTATGGGTGCGCAGCGCATCGATATATTTGGCGGAAGTGCCGAAGAGCGTGCATTCATAGCGGCCGACGTAATCAAACAGCGCGTAGCCATCCGGGTAGAACGGCGAGCCATCGAACAGCAGCAGCGTCGCTTCCGACGCCAGCGCCGAAACCAGCCAGTTCCACATCATCCAGCCGCAGGTGGTGAAATAGAACACCTTGTCGCCGCGCCGAATGTCCGACTGCAGCTGGTGTTCCTTCACATGCTGGATCAGCGTGCCGCCCGCCCCATGGACGATGCATTTGGGAATGCCCGTGGTGCCGGAGGAGAACATGATGTAGAGCGGGTGATTGAAGTCGAACCGTTCAAAGGCAATCTCCGCGGGCTTGAAAGCCGCCAGCGCTTTCGGCATGGAAACGGCACCCGCCACTTCGGCGATATCGTATTTCAGGTAATCGACAATGACGGTGGCTTTGAGGGAGGGAAGCTTGCCCATCACCTCTTTCACTTTTGCGCGGCAGTCGATTTCCTTGCCGTTGTAATAATAGCCGTCGACCGCGAACATCACCTTGGGTTCGATCTGGCCGAAGCGGTCGAGCACGCCCTGCACGCCAAAGTCCGGCGAGGCGGAAGACCATGTGGCGCCAAGGCTGGTCGCCGCCAGCATGGCAATAATGGTTTCCGGCATATTGGGCAGGAAGCCCGCGACGCGGTCGCCCTTGGTCACGCCGTGCTTTTGCAGCAGCTGGCGCGTCTGGCTGACCTGATCGTAGAGCTGTTTAAACGTCAGGCTGCGCTCCACCTTCGCCTCGCCCTTGAAGACGATAGCGGTTTCATCATCCCTCCGGCGCAGCAGATTTTCGGCAAAGTTCAGCTGGCCTTGCGGGAAGAAACGGGAGGACTGGAAAGTTTTGCCGGCGTGATAAACGACATTGCCCTTGTCGCCGATGATGTTGGCCTGATCCCAGACGCGCGACCAGAAATCTTCCTTGTTCAGCACGCTCCAGCGCCAGAAATCGGCGTAGTCCTTAAACGGCTCGCCGTTGGAAATCTCAATCTCGCGCATAAAGGCGGCAAGGTTGGTGTTTTGCGGCGCGGGCGGCGACCAGAGCAGGGGGTTTTCGGGCAAAATTTGCTGGCTGGCCTGTGCTTGCATGACAAAAATCCTTTGGAAAAATCAGGTTTACATCATATCTTCGGGAAGTCGAGCTATCCATACCCAATAAAGCATTATTTTACAATGGCATCGGACTCAAAAATAACGGCTCCCGACGGTTGGACCCTGCTCATGCAGCGGGCGCAGGATGGCGATGCCGCCGCCTACCGCCAGCTGCTGAACGAGATGACGCCGGCCCTCAAGGCTTTTTTGCGCAACCGTTTTTTCAGCCCCTCCCATATCGATGATATCGTTCAGGAAATTCTGCTGGCCGTGCATACCGCCCGCCATACGTACCGGCCGGAACAGCCCTTCCGCCACTGGATGTACGGTATCGCCCGCCACAAAATGGTCGATTATATGCGCAAGCTCGGCCGCATCGGCAGTAACGAAATAGGCAATGACGAGCTTGTAACCTTTTTCGCCGATGATACGAACACCCCAGAAGAGGCATTGGCAGCCGGCGATGTGCAAAAGGCCATGGCCACCCTGCCGACAAAGCAACGGCAGGTGCTGATGCTGACGAAGATACAGGGGTATTCCATGGCCGAAACGGGGCAAAAGCTCGGCATGTCAGAGACCGCGGTCAAGGTCACGGCGCATCGCGCCCTAAAAAAACTTCAGGAATGGCTGGTGGCGTATGGCTACTGATGACCTTATCAATAAACTGACCAGCGACCTGAAACCGGTGAAGCGCCTGCCGCCGGTCAGCCTGCGCGTGGCGGTGATGTCCCTCGCGACCGTGGTTATTCTGGCCGTTGCCGTCTTCGCCGTGACAAAGGGCCCCCGCCCCGACCTTGGCGAGAAAATGCATAGCATGGACTATAGCGGGCAGGTTATTTCCTTCCTGCTCGCCGCGCTGGCCGCCGCGGCTGCGGCTTTCCAGCTGTCCGTGCCGGACACCAAAATCCGCCCCCTCACCTATGGCCTCATCGGCTTTGCATCGGCGGTCTGGGCGTTTCAAATTTTAACGCTTGTTCTGAATGGCGGGCTTTCAGCAGTAGACGTTGCGGAGCGCAATTGCCTCACCGACCTTTCGCTGTTCATGATCGCGCCGCTTGGCGTCATCGGCTTTATGATGACGCGCGGGGCGCCGGTGTGGCGCGGCTGGGCGGGTTACGCCATGGTGCTCAGCATCGGCAGCTTCTCCGCCATCGCCATGCGCTTCCTCTGCCCCAACGACAGCCCGGCGCATTTGCTGGTCTGGCACTTCCTGCCCGTTGTGGTCTTTGCGATTGCCGGAATCTTTCTGGGGAAGATTCTGTTAAAACCAGCCGTCGCGAAAATTTAGCGTCAAACGGCTGTAACGATTTTTCAACCAATTCCGAATAGCATGCTGTGGGGCATTTAAAAACCTCGCTCATTTTTTAACGTTATTCAAAGGAAGACCGAACCATGAAAAAACAAGTCCTCGCCGCAACCGCCATGGCTGCTGTTCTCGCTTTCGCTGTCACCACCGCAGCCCAGGCTGAAGACGGTGCCAAAACCGAAAAATGCTACGGCGTTGTCAAAGCCGGCAAGAACGATTGCAAAACCGGCGCGCATTCCTGTGCAGGCGCATCGAAAGAAGCGGGCAAGGATGAATGGGTATCTGTTCCGGCCGGCCTTTGCGACAAGCTGAGCGGCGGCTCCAAAGACGAGCCGAAAATGATGGACGAGAAGAAGTAACTTCTTCCGCTCAATCGCGAATAATAAACCGCCGGAGCGAATTATTCCTCCGGCGGTTTTTACTTTCAGGGAATAAATCATGACAAATTTTAAAGAAAAGATTTTAAAAATCGCCGCCTGCAAAATATGGCTGCTCGAAACCTTTGCCCTGCCGCTGGTGCTGCTGGGCATCCGGTTCTACGTCGGCATGGCGATCTGGAATTCGGGCTGGGCGAAATACACCGGCATTGACGGCACCAAGACGCTGTTTGAATCGGAATTCATTCCCAACTGGCAGGCGAACCATGTGAAGCACTGGCTGGGGCTTGATATTCCTTTCCCCGTGCCCTCTCCCACCTTCGGCGTTTATTCATCGATGAGTGCGGAGCTGTGTTTTTCGGCCCTGCTGATGTTAGGGCTCGCGGGACGCGCGGCGGCGCTCGGCATTATCGGCCTCCTCTCCGCCATCAAGCTCTTCGTCTATCCCGATGCGCCGGAAATTCCGCCGCAGCTGCTGCTCTTGGCCGTCATCGTCGCGGCGGGCCCGGGCCGGATTTCGGCCGACTGGCTTATTCGCCGGAAATTGCTTCCTGCTATCAGCCGTGATAGCTTGGCGGCATAAAATTCAATCAAAGATGATGTAAGTTTTAAGCCGCATGCCAGACTTCCCTGCCTTTTCAGGCGCTTCGGCGCTGTTGACCAAAAAACCCACCGGCATCGGCCTCCGCGCGCCGCATACGGAAGAGGTTATGGCCGTGAAACCAGTTGTCGGTTTTATTGAGGCGCACAGCGAGAACTATTTCCGCATCGGCAGCATCCCCTTCGAGCAGCTCAGCACACTGCGGCAGGATTACCCCGTCAGCCTGCACGGCGTCGGCCTCTCCCTCGGCACGGCGGGCGGCGTCTCGGAAGATCATCTGCATAAGCTGAAAACGCTCGTCACCCATATCGACCCCGTGCTCGTCTCGGAACATATTTCCTGGAGCACGGCCAACAACACCTCGCTGCCCGACTTGCTGCCGCTGCCGATGACGGCGAAAGCATTGCAGACGATCTGCGATAATATCTCCCATGTGCAGGACAATTTAAAACGCAGCATCCTTGTCGAGAACCCCTCCTCCTACCTCGCCTTCAAAGGTGCGGAAATGGCGGAGCCGGCGTTTATCGCCGAGGTGATCAAGCGTACGGGCTGCGGGTTATTGCTCGACATTAACAATATTTTCGTTTCCGCACACAACGTCGGGTTTGATGCGCTCGCCTATCTCAACGCCATACCCGAAAATATTGTCGGTGAAGTGCATCTTGCCGGCTATCACGTCAACAAGGTTGGCGATGATGAAATTTTCGTCGATGCCCACAACCACCCGGTCTATGACGGCGTGTGGGAGTTGTACAAGGCGGCGCTGGCCCGCTTTGGCAACCTGCCCACATTGATTGAATGGGACAGCGACCTGCCCGCGCTTTCCGTGCTGGTGAATGAAGCGCGCAAGGCCGACAAAATCCGCGACGGTTTCAAGGGAGCACACAATGCCCGCGTTGCGTGACCTGCAGGAAGATATGCTCCGCCGCATCGTGCGGCAGGAAGATGTTGGCGATCTGCCGATTGCCGAGGGCGGAAAATTTAGCCCCGAACAGCGGCTGCAGATTTACAAGAACAACACGCACTTCACCCTGCGCGATTTGCTGAAGGACAGCTTTCCCGTCACGACCATTCTGCTGGGCGAAAAATTCATGAACTTCGCGGCGCGCGAATTCATCACTGCCTTCCCGCCGGTGAGCGGGGATATGAACGGCTACGGGCTCGAATTCCCGCAGTTTCTCGCCAACCTGCCGAACCTCAACAAATTCCCCTATGTGCCGGATGTCGCCATGCTGGAATGGCTGGCGCATGAAGCCTATATGTCGAAGCGCCTGCCCGCCTTGAAGGGCGAAATGCTGGCGGGCGTCAAAGACCCGTTGGAGCTGAAACTGCATTTACAGCCGCATGTCCACCTGCTGCGCTCCGGCTGGCCGGTGGATGATCTCTGGGCCGCAATCAACGAAGAAGGCGCCGACCTTTCCGGCCAGAGCATCAACCCCCGCGAAACCTTCATCGTCGTCTTCCGCGAGGAAACCAAGATTGCCGTCTGGAGCGTGACGGAAGGCGGCTATACCTTTATCGAGCATCTGCAGAGCAAGCCCGATTTCGCCGCCGCCGCAACGGCCGCCCTGAAAGCAGAACCCGCCCTTGTCCTCGACAAACTGCTGGTTGCGCTGCTGCAGCAACAGCTGCTGGCGATGCCGGCACAGTAAACCCCTATAAAACAGCCTGTTTTTAAGACAAATCTTTTCCGCTTGCCTTTTTCGCGCTCAATTCCTATAAATCTAGTAGGAATTGAATCATGCTCTCCATGAAATGCAAATATGCGCTCAAGGCGCTGGTGGTGCTGGCCACCACAGAAGGCACGCTGCCGTCGAAGGCGATTGCCAAAAAGGCGCGTGTGCCGATCAAGTTTCTGGAGGCGATACTGACGGATCTCCGCAAGGCGGATACGCTCACCTCCTCCCGCGGCGCTTCCGGCGGGCATATCCTCAAGAAACCTGCGACCGCTATTAAGTTAGGTCAGGTCGTGCGCGCGCTGGACGGCATGCTCGCCCCCATCCCCTGCGCCAGCACCTTTTACTACAAAAAATGCCGCGATTGCGTGCATGAGGACATCTGCGTTATCCGCACCGCCATGCTGGAGGTGCGCAATAAAATCTCGGATGTTCTCGATGGATTGTCGCTTCAGGACCTCGTCGATATGTCGCCTAAAAAACAACAGCAATTATTCTGGTAGGAGAAACATGATGTTTAAAAAGCTGTTTATCGAGCATTGTCACGCCACCAATGAAAGCTACCTGCAGCACCTGGGCTTCACCATCAAGACCTCCGGCACGCTGTTCTTCTCCGCCCTCGCCCTGGTCATCCACGGCCTCTGCCCCTTCCTGTTCACGACGACGGCCAGCACCAACATCAAGCGCCTGAACGCGACAATCATCAGCCGGGCCGGCACCGCGCAAGACACCGCGACTCCAAGCCTGCAGACCGCCAGCCGCAGCCGTTGAATCACCCGTTTTCCGCTTTCGCCGGTTTGCTGGCCTGCGCCGGCATTTTCCACATTATGTTGCGGCGCACCAACGCCAAAAAACCCTTATTTTTCGGCCTTTTTTGTTAATTCAGCGTTCAAAAACGCCTCGATTTTTGCTTGTTTTTGCGTGAATAAGAATTAATCGCATTTGGCCGTTTTTAAAACTATCTGATAAAATACCTATCTTTCTGGGCATTTTATTACAAAACCATTCACTTTTTTTTAGGTTTTGTGCATTTTCTTGTTGCGGACGGAATCCGATTCTCCTATAAAAGACTTACACACCCTCTATTACCGCCGTTTGTCCGGAGAAGCCCTTAAAAGTTTCTCCGGACTTTTTTCTTTTGGGCGATCTGCTACACCTGTTTCCATCATGCTGCTGTCCTTCTCCACATGCCTTTACATACTGACGGGGGTGTTTTTCACCTCCATCCTCTCCGGCATCCTTGGCATGGCGGGCGGCATGGTACTGATGGGGGTGCTGGTCTGGGCGTTGCCCGTCCAGCAGTCGATGATCCTGCATGCGATCTCGCAGTTCTTCGCCAATGGCTCCCGCGCGTTTATCCACCGCAAGCATATCTACCGCAAAAGCCTGATCCCCTACTTCCTTGGCATGGGCATCACCTTCGCCGTTTTCGTCGCGGTGGCCATATTGCCGAGCAAGATGACGGTCTTCCTGCTGATGGGCATCAGCCCCTTCCTGGCGTTTTCGCTGCCGAAAAACATCCGCCTTGATTATACAAAGCCGCTGCATGCCTTTTTGTGCGGCGTGCTGGTGACGGGCTTCCAGCTGACGGCCGGCGTTTCAGGGCCGCTGCTCGATATCTTCTTCCAGTCCCGCTCGCTCACCCGCCATGAAACGGTGGCAACCAAGGCCTTCACGCAATCCGTCTCGCATATCAGCAAGTTCGTCTATTTCGGCTTTATCGTGTCGGATTTCGGCAAGGCCGCCGGCGGGCTGCCGCTATGGCTCTGCGCGCTTGTGCCCTTTATCGCTATGGCGGGATCGCATCTGTCGAAACATATCCTTGAACGGCTGACGGATGTGCATTTTTACCGCGCCACGCAGGCGGCACTGTTTGCGGTCGGCACACTCTACCTCTACAAGGCTTACGCGCTCTGGATCAGCTGAGATGTATGCCGTTCGCAACCGCGATGGCGATGACATAGCCAAGGTGGGTAAGGTTGTGCATTTCCTGATCAATGCCGAAGGCCCACCAATAGGCTGAATCTTTATACGTCCAGCCGAATTTGTTCGTAACGACGCCCTTGAGCTTGTCGACGCCGGCATGGATGAGGAAGTCGACAAGGCCCAGCCACCACAGCTGCGGCGCGAAGTACAGCACCAGCGCCAAGGTAAATACGGCATGAATGCCGGCATGAACGCCCAAGGCCTTGGCGCCGCCCATGTTGAAGGGCTCCGCCTTGGTGCTCGCCATCCAGCCGGTCTGCAGGAAAAAGTCACAGATCAGCTGCTTTGCCCGGAACGCGAGATAAACGATGATGAGTTGCAAAAGGGTCATGGCCTCTCCTGTTGCCATTCTAGGAAACTTGCGCCGGAGCGGCTAGGCATATGTTCTTCCCGTAATGCGGAAAGGACGGCGCTGAATTAGTTGTTCCTTAACCCGCCATGGCGTTATTATAGAAGTCGGTTTTAACCGCGATGTGCCGCAGGGAATTCAACGACCATGACGCCGAAAAAGCAATTCAAGAAAGGCGAGCTGCTGCTGAAGGAAGGGGACACGGGCCATTGCGCCTATGTCATCGAAAGCGGCAACGTCGAAATCCTGATTTCCCGCGAAGGCCAGCAGGTGCAAGTCGGCGTGCGCGGCCCCGGCTCCCTCATCGGTGAAATGGCGATGATCGACGACAAGCCGCGCATGGCGACCGTCCGCGCGCTGGACGACTGCGACGTGCTGGAAATTTCGCGGGAGGATTTCAACCGCCGTGTGGAGAGCGCAGACCCCGTCGTGAAGATGGTCATGCGCGTCATCACCAACCGCTACCGCGACGTCATGATGCGGACGAACTTCATTTCGCTGCCCGCCACCGGCGACGCCGAGAAGGCGGAGAATTCCGACGCCATTCACGACCTTGCCGTCTCCACCATCAAGATCCACAAAGAACTGCAGGGCGCGCTGGAAGACAAGCAGCTGATGCTCTATTACCAGCCGATCATCGACGTGCAGAACATGAAGATCGCGGGCTTCGAAGCGCTGATGCGCTGGAAGCACCCTGAAAAAGGCATGATTTCGCCGGGCGTCTTTATCCCCGTTGCGGAAGAAAGCGGCTTGATTGTGGAGCTGTCACGCTTCGCGCTCGAGGTCGCCTGCGAGGCGGTGCCGCAGCTGCAGAAAGCCGCCGACCCGAAACTGACCGTTTCAGGGCCCCTGTTCGTCGGTGTCAACTTCTCCGTCAAGGACTTTGCCGACCGCGATATTTTCGAGTTTATTTCGACCACGATGAAAAGCCGCGGCGTTGACCCGAAGCAGATCCACCTTGAAATTACCGAAAGCCTCCTCATGGAAGCGCCGGAGCCGGCGAAGATTGCGCTGGAGAAATGCCGCGAGTTTGGAATTGACGTTTCGATCGACGATTTCGGTACGGGCTATTCATCGTTAAGCTACCTGCACTACTTCCCCATCGACACGCTGAAGATCGACCAGAGTTTTATCCGCGCGATGACAAAGCATAAATCCTCCCTCGTCCTCGTCAAATCCATCATCGCCCTCGCCCGCAACCTCGGCATGAAGGTGATCGCGGAAGGCGTCGAGACGAAGGAAGAAGCCGTTATCGTGCGCGACCTCGGCTGCGAATGGATTCAAGGCTTCTTCTTCGCCAAGCCCATGCCGTTGGCGGATGCCCAGAAATTCCTGCAGACCTGGGCGGCGCCTGCGCTTTAATAACCGAATGAACTCAAGGAATTAGGCATTTTATCTTTCCTTCACGATGGCTTAAAGGCTGAAGCCGTATAATGGAGAGATATTTTCTCAAAGCTTTTACGGGGGCACCAACCCATGCCAAAAGACATTGCCGCTGAAACGACCGTGACGGCCCATGCAGGCACGCCCGTGCAGCTCCCCAGCGGCGATTTTATCGCCAATGCGCAATTCGCGCGCGACGGTGCCGACCTCACGCTGACCGCGCCCGATGGTCACGCCATCCGCATCGAGGGTTATTTCAACACGAGCCCGCATCCCGAAATCACGACAGCCGACGGCGCACATTTTTCGCCGCAAATGGTGGAGGCTTTCCTGCCGCCGCAGCACCCGAACCAGCTGGCCGCCGCGGCGGATGCGCCGGCGAATGATTCAACCCCCGTCGGCAAGATTACCGAAGTCACCGGCCATGCCACCATCGTCCATCAGGGCGGCAAAAGCGAAGCCGTCACCCTTGGCGCGGAAGTTCATCAGGGCGATATCATCCAAACCGCGGAAAAAGGCGCGGTGAATATCCTTTTTGCCGATAACACCACCTTCGCCATTTCGCAGAACGCGCGCCTCTCCGTCGACCAGTTCACCTACAACGCGCATGAGCATACGGGCAATTCGTTCTTCTCCATGCTGCAGGGCGTGTTCGTTTATACCTCCGGCCTCATCGGCAAGGATGATCCGGGGCATGTCGGCATCAACACGCCGGTCGGCTCCATCGGCATCCGCGGCACCGTTGTCGCGGGGGATATCCATCCGGCGGGGCAGCAGAGCCATATCACCATTCTCGATGGCGCCATTGTCGTCACCAACGCCGCCGGTACGCTGGAAATGCACACCAGCTTCGATACCGCGACCCTGAACGGCTACAACCTTGCGCCGACGGATAGCGGCCATATGGATTCCTCCGCCTTCAGCAATACCTACGGCGGCCTGCAGGGCGTTGCGGGACATACCTTCGAGAACATCACCAAGGGCATTTACCACGCGCCGGAAACGCCGGTGCCGCCAGCGCCGGTGCAAATGCCGGATGCGACGCCGGCGGGCCCCGCCAATACCGGCCTTGCCCTCCACACCACAGGCACGACGCTCGTGACGGGTGACACGCCGTCGTCGACCTTTGACACCACCACAACAACTTTCGCCTCCGCCGATACCTCAACGACACTCGCCACAAGCACGGCGGTCTTTGGAGGCTCGACTTCCATTTCCGGCGGCGGCACGACATCAACCGGTGGAACCACCGGCGGCACGACAGGCGGAACGACGGGCGGCGGCGGCGCACCGCCCCCGCCGCAGGTCAGCTTTGCCTTCTCGGCGCATTATTCTGATCATGTCGGCAGCAACGGCGACGACGGCGTCAACTTCAGCTGGAACGCCGGCGATGTGGTGGGCCATATTAATCTCGCCAACTTCGGCACGATTACACCCATTATTTCCATCAGCGGCTTCAACGGCAGCGGCGATTTTAACGCCCTCGGCCTCACCTACAACACCGTCTCGACGCCGCTGTATGACACCAGCGCCGCCGCGATGCCCGTGCTGCATTTTGATTCCGCGACCGGCGACATCACCGTGCTGCAACCCTTTGCTTTCGTCTCCACCGTCAACGGCAACTTCAATTTCACCATCACCGCGACGGACCCGGGGACGAGCGCAGTTCTGGCGACAGACAGCATCGTCGTGCAGGTCAACACGCCGGTACCGGCCGGTGGCGTCAATTTCAATATCGGCGACTATACGGGTACCAGCTCTATCTACCCCGGCACCTCCGCGAATGACACTATCACCAGCACCAGCGTCACAGGCAACACCGAATTCATCTTCGGCCGCGGCGGCAATGATACGCTGATTGCGGAACCCGGCCGGCCGGACGCGCTCTTCGGCGGCACCGGCAGCGACGTCATCATTGCGCCGGACAAATCGTTCTTCTTCATTGACGGCGGCCTCGGGGTGGATACGCTGCGCATCGGCGCCAACTCCATTGCCACGCAGACCTTCAACTTCGAAGGCAGCAACAATGTGCAGAATATTGAAGCGCTGCGCATGGCCGTTTCCTCGACCTCGACAGTCGGGCAGACGATCCAACTCACGCTGAAAGACGTCTTCCAGATGACGGATGCAACGCATACGCTTGAAATCGGTAACGTTGGCACCGGCTACGGCTCGACCGTCATCATCGATAATGCCTCCTCCGCCATCGATTTTGGCGCGGGCGTCGTCAACAACAGCGTGCCGACCGACCAGGTAACGACTTTCACCGGCACCTTCAACAGCCAGACGGTGACGCTTGTCATCCACCAAGGCAACGCGGTGGCGAATGACGGCGTCGCCATTACAGTGACCTGAGCCTTTATTTTTCCGTCGCGACCCAGAGGCCTTGCCAGTCGTCCGCCGGCGGCTTTTCCTTGTAGACCGCAATACGCTGCGCGTAGAGGCGGTAGAGCCCCGCCAGCTGCGGCATCATCTTCACGCATTCTTCACCGAGCAGCAGCGCCTCGCCCCAGTTACGGGCGCGATAGGTGGCGAGCATGGCGTCATGTTTTTCCACAAAGGACTTAAACTCGGGCTTCATTGCATCTTCCGGCGAGGCCAGCAAGGCATAAACCCGTTCCGGCTCGGCGCGGCCCTTGACGGCCAGCAGGTCCAGCTCGATCGCGCCATATTCCGGCGCCTGTCGCCGCGTTTCCTCCGATATCATGACCGAGACGCCGTAGCCCTTGGTCTGGCCTTCCATGCGCGACGCGAGGTTGACGGTATCCCCGAGCGCTGAATAGGCGAAGCGCTGTTTCGAGCCCATGTTGCCGACGGAAGTGCGGCCGCTGTTGATGCCGATACCCGCTTTCAATTCATGAAACACGCGTCCGGCGTCCAACGCCTGTTTCTTCAGCTTTTCATTGACGGGCGCCAGCGACCGCACCATTTCAAGCGCGGCCTTGCAGGCATTGCGCGCGTGGTCGATATCCTCGACCGGGGCGTTCCAAAAGGCCATCATGGCATCCCCCATGTATTTATCGACCGTGCCGCGGTTTTCCAGCACGGCGGAGGTCATGGGGGTGAGGAAGTCATTCATCATTTTAATAAGGTCGGCGGGGTCCATGCTTTCCGATATGGTCGTAAAATTGCGGATATCGGTAAACATGACGGAAAGCTCGCGCACTTCGCCGCCGAGTTTCAGCTTTTCAGGATTTCCCGCCAGCTCTTCCATCAGGATCGGGGAAATATAATGGCTGAAGGCCTGGCGGATCATGCGTTTCTCGCGGTCGCTGCGCAGGTTGGTCAGGATGGACGACAGCACGAAAATAATCAGGATCACGAGCGCCGGATAATAAGGGTCAACCAGCGTGCCGCGCGTGTCATACAGGTAAAAACCTCCCATCACGCCGCCGCCGATAATAACCGCCGCGATAAAGGCAAGCGTGCCGGCGCTGATGAACGGAGCGAGGAAGATGATACCAAGGCTGACCAGCACCATGGCGACAACCTCCGCCTGAACGATTTCCGGCGTACGGGCAAGGAACTGGTGGTGCAGTATCTGCTCGATCATCTCGGCATGCACCTCGACGCCGGGCAGAACCGTGTTGAGGGGTGAGGAGCGCAGGTCAAGAAGACCGATGGCAGAGGTGCCCAAGAGCGCAAACTTCCCCTGCACCAGCGCCTTCGGCACGTCATGCGCCAGAACTTTCCAAGCGGGGATATACAGGTCCTTGCGATGACCCGCGAAGTACACGTACATGCGTCCGTAGTTGTCGGTCGGCGCGTAAAGATCGCCGATGCTGACGCCCCAGATGCCGCTTCTGTCGCTGTCAATTGAATAACACGGCAGCTGCAGGCCGACGCGCAGGGCTTCCAGCGACAGGGTCGGATACGCAAGCCCATCCGTATCCCCGACGCGCTTCATCATGAGCGGCACGGCACGGATAACGCCGTCTTCTTCGGGCTCGGCCGAGAAAGCGCCATTGCCGGCGGCGGCCATCGTGAGGGCAGGAAGGCTGACCGCATAGTTGCGCTTGCCAAGCATAAATTTCAGCGGATCCCCATCCGTTCCTTCCCTCTTCTTGCGCAGGCAGGACGCCTTGAGTTGCGGAACACCGTTTGCCTCGATACCGGAGGCAACAAATCCCGTCACGACATTGCCGGCCATGGAAATTTTCTGCGCGAAGACGGAGTCATTATCCGGTAGCGCGTTCATCTTCTCGATGACGGGGACAAAATCCGGCGTCTGTGGCAGGCTTTTGGCAATCACGGAAGGCGAAGTGCGGTCCGGTTCCGCAAAGACGATATCGAAGGTGGTTGATTTGACGCCCAGTTTTGCAAGCTCGACCGGAATATCGCCGATAACGCTGCGCGGCCAGGGCCACTGGCCGATGCGGCGGAGCGATTCTTCGTCGATGTCGATGATGACGACATCATTGCCGGGTTTGCGCGGCAGCGCCTTGTTGTAATAGTCAAACGTCATGGCGCGCAACCGGCGCAGCGGCGCGGGGTTGTCAAACTGCACATATATTGCGCCGATCAGCAGCAACAACAGCAGGAACACCTGAAAGCCGCGGCGGGTCAGCAGTTGCATGAGCATAGGAAAATATCTCCGCTTTATTTTTCGGTGAGGGCGCGGTCTTTGGTGCGCAGCACCGGCTTCATCAGGTAGGTCAAGATCGTGCGCTTGCCGACAATCACTTCCGTTTCCGTGACCATGCCGGGCGCGATGGGCAGGCGGCGGTCGCCGTCCTGCAGGTAATTCTGCGCCGTCTGCACATCGACTTCAAAATAGGCATCGCCCTTCTGGTCCTCGACTGTATCGGCGCCGATGCGCTCCAACTTGCCTTGCAGCGTGCCGTAAATCTGCGGGTCATAGGCGGTAACGGAAACGCGCACGGGCTGCCCCGGCTTCAGGAAGGCAATATCGCCGGGCGCGATACGCGCGCGGATCATCAGTTTGTCTTCCCCCGGCACGATTTCAACCAGCTTCTGCGCCGGCTGGATGACGCCGCCGACCGTTTTGACGTGCAGGCGGTGCACGACCCCGTCGACCGGTGCGCGCAATTCTGTCCGCGCCACCTTGTCCTGCACGGAATTGAGGCTTTGCTGGATGGAGGCGATCTGGCCCTCAACCTCATTCAGCTCGCCGAGCGCCTGAGATTTGAAAGCCCCGGTCTTTTCAGCCTCTTTGCGTTTCGCCGCCGACAAGCGCGCTTCAAGCGAGGCTTGCGACTGCGCCGCCGCCGAAAGATTGCCGGATACTTCGTTCAATTCCCGTTCCAGCTTCAATTGTTCTATTTCGGGCTGGGCTTTTTTCTCGACAAGACGTTTGGTGATGGACAGCTGCTGGTTCAAGAGGTCACGGCCTCGGGCGAATTTGCCGATGCTGGCTTTCACTTCCGACAGGTTGGCGGCGGCTTCCCGCACCTCGTCTTCGATGATGGCGAGGGCATTCTGCAATTCCTGCTTGCGGGAATTGAACAGCTTTTCTTCATTCGCGGCAATATCGGGGTATTTGGCGGCGATGGCGGCGTCGGGCGTAAAGTCCTGCCCCGTCGTTTCCGCCTTCAGCCGCGCCTGTTGCGCCTTCAGCGACATGATTTTTGCTTCAATGCCGCGGCCTTCGGAGGCGAACTGCATATCATCGATACGCAGCAGCACCTGGCCCTTCTTCACCGTATCGCCTTCCGCGACCAGAATGGCGGAAAGAATACCGCCATCAAGGCTCTGCATCACCTGAATGTCGCTGGAGGGCATGACCTGCCCGGTGCCGCGCACGCGTTCATCCACCTCGCATACTGCCGCCCAGGCGACGGCGGCCGCGAAAAATCCGGCGATTGCCAGCAGGAAGAATTTGGCCGCGAACGACGGCTTCAGGCGGGCGGCTGCATCCAGCTCGGACATGAAGGTCGCGTCATCGTTCCTCATTGCGGCACCGTGATGTTTCCGGCGGAAAGCGCTGCAAGCACCTTGTCGCGCGGCCCGTCCATGACGATTTTGCCGCCATCCATGACAATCACGCGGGAGACGAGCCGCAGCAGGGAGGGTTTGTGCGTCACCACAATCAATGTTTTGTCGCGGCTATGCGCTTCAAGCCCCTGCAGCACACGCTCTTCGCTGGCGGAATCCATGGCGTTGGTGGGTTCATCCATGATGATGACCGGCGTGTTCATTAAAAGCGTGCGCGCCAGCGCGACGGCCTGCCGCTGGCCGCCAGAAAGCCCCTCCCCGCGCTCGCCAACGGGCGCGTCATAGCCCATGGGGTGACGGCGTACAAAGTCGTTTACGCCGGCGATGGTGGCAGCGTTGAGGATGTCGGCATCCGATGCCGAAGGCAGGCCCATGGAAATATTCGCCCGCAAATTGCCGCTCATGAGCGCTGTGTCCTGCCCCATATAGGCGATATTGCGGCGGAGATCGGCGGGGTCGATCTGGCGGAGGTCCGTATCGTCGGCGAGGATGGTGCCGCTGCTGGGCTCGAAAAACCCGACCATCAGCTTCACGAGCGAGCTTTTGCCGGAACCGATGCGGCCGACGATGGCGACCTTTTCGCCCGCAGCGATATGTAGGTTGACGCCCTGCAGAACGGCGGCATTGGTGCGCGGGTAGGCGAAAGAAACGTCGCGGAATTGCAGGTCGCCCGTCAGCTTCGGGCGGTGCAGGAATTTCTTGTCCCGCGGCCGCTCGACCGGCAGGCGCATAATGCCATCGAGCGTACGGTAGGCGGCTTTCGCCTGATGGTAGCGGTTGACGAGGCCCGCAGCCGCGCCGATGGGTGCGAGCGCGCGGGAGCTGAGCAGTACGCAGGCAATCAGCGCGCCCGTCGATATCTCCTTATCCGCGACGAGGTACATGCCCGCCAGCACGACCAGAATGCTCGCCAGCTGCTGGATGAGGAGCGAGAAGTGGACGCTGAGGCCGGAATAGAACCGCGAGTCCTGCCCCGCCGCCGCCGAAGCGCCGGTGAACTGGCTGTAGGCGGCGCGCAACGCGCCCTCCCCGCCGATGCCGCGGATGGTTTCGATATTGGCGATGGTTTCGATGAGGAGACCATGTTTCTGCTCCCCCGTCTTCATCGCCTGCTGCACGCGGCGGCGCACCGGCAGCTGGAAGATATATCCGGAAAGGACGACAAGACCGTAGAGCACCAGCAGCAGCAGCGCCAGTTGCGTCCCGCCGATCAGCCAGACCGCGAGGACGAAGATGAGGGAGAACGGAAAATCGACAAGGCCCGTCATGGTGGCGGAATTGAAAAATTCCCGCAGCGCATCGAATTCACGCATCGAATTGGCAAAGGCGCCCGTGCTGCCGCCGGGGCGGTTGCCAAGGCGCATATCCAGCACCTGATCATAGAGCCGCTGCGCGACCAGAACATCGGAGCGCCTGCCCGCGATATCGATGAAATAGGCACGGAGCGAGCGGATGACGAAATCGAACAGGAAGACGATGGCCGCGCCAATCGCCAGCACCCAGCCGGTTTCAACCGCGTTGTTCGGCAGCACGCGGTTGTAGAAATTCATGATGAAGACAGGGCTTGTCAACGCAAAGCAGTTGATGAGCAGGGTCGCCAGCAGGACGCGGGCGTAAAGCCCTGCGTTTTCGACCACATTGCCCCACAGCCAGTGACGGCGCAGGGGACCGCTTTCCGCGCCTTCGGCCTCGACATCAGGACGCACAAGAATAACGTAGCCCGTCGATTGTTTTTCCAGTTCCGCCGCGGCTACTTTCTTTTCGCTGCGGCCGTTGGGATCGAGAACCCTAACGAAGCCTTTATCGCCGCGCCCCGTCACGATGGCGACGCCGGATTTTAGGACCGTGATAAAGGGCATCACTTCGAGCGGCACATCGGCGATCTTGCGGCGCTGCATGCTGGCGCGGAAGCCCGCGCGCTCGGCGGCGGCGGTGAAAAATTTCGGCGTCATGCTGCCTTTTTCCAGCGGCAACCCGGCGATAAGGCTGTCGGCAGAACGGGCATGGCCATAGTAGCCGGTCATGTACACAAGAGCGTCGAGCAGCGTCGGCGCGGCTTCCGTGGCCTGGGGAGCCGCGTCAGCCATCAGCGTTTAGCCGTGACAGCCGGCATCATTGACGGCAGGGCGAAGGCGTTGCGGAGGCGGCCCATGGCGCTCAAAAGTTCGAAGCGCGACAGCAGCTGGCGGAAGCCGGCGTCGGTGCGTGCGGCCTTCGCCTCGAACCAGCGGGAATTGGCGCTGATCAGCTGCAGGTTGGTCTGCTTGCCGCCCTCAAACTGGTTCATGTAGTTGGCGACGATTTGGGACGCCGCATCCTCGCGCTCCGTCATCAGGCCCAGCTGCTGGTCGACGATCTGCATGGACGTAAATTTTTCGCGGACGTCATGTTCGACCATGCGGCGCGCCGCGTCGCGTTTCGCCTGCGCTTCGCGGCGCTGGTCGAGCGATTTATCGATATGCGCGAACTGCGCGCCGCCGGTCGCGAAATTCCACTGCATCTTGACCATGGCCTGCGCGCTTTTCAGTTCGCCGCCGAGTTCCTCATGCTGGTCAAGGCTGAGATAGCTGACTTCAGCATCCACCTTCGGATAAAGGTCGCCGCGCGCGACCTGCGATTCCTGCCCCAACGCCGTCACAAGGCTGTCGGCGGATTTCACATTCGGATTGTCGACGGAGGCAAGGGAAATAGCGGCATCCACCGTCTGCGGTATTATCGGCGTCCAGCCGTCGGTGCCGAGGTCAAGATTTGAATCGGGCTTGTTGCCGACGACTTCAATGTAATCTGCTTCTGCCTGACGATATGCTTCTTCATAGCCAAGGCGCGTGGTTTTGACGGCCATCAGCACTTCATTCGCCTGCAGCAGCTCGGCTTCATCCGATGCGCCTTCCTTGACCATCAGGCCGATCGAATTCTGGCGTTCTTCAATGCTGCTGACATATTCGGTTGCAAGCTTCAGCAGCGCGCGCGTGCGCATGAGGTTGAGATGCGCCTTCGCGGCTTTCAGCGCGATGTCTTCGGCCGAACCCGTGCGGTCAAAACCCGCGGCATCCAGCCGGCTTTTGGCGGCGGCGATGCGGTTGGGCGTTTCAAAACCCGTGAATAGCGGCTGCGTCAGCGTCGCGGAGCCTTCCCCCAGCCAAGACGTTGCGCTGCCGCCGGTGGCGGCCCGTGTCGTATCATCATCTTCATTGATGCGCCCCGCGCGTGCGTTGACGGAGAGCACGGGGAAATAGGCCGATTTCTGCTCGCGGACAAAATCTTTCGCCGCCGCCTCGCCCGATTTTTTCGCCTGCATCGTGGGGTGCGTCTGCAAAGCCTCGGCGACGCTGTCGGCCAGTGTCGTGGCGCCCGCCTGCAAGGGAAGCGACAGCGCGGTCGTCAGCGACAACGCCAGAATATATTTCTTAAGCATCAATAAATTGCCTGGTCATGTAATGACCAACCCCCTGAAAAAGCACGCCCACCCGCGCACTATGTGTATGCCGTACAGGATGCCTTAGCGACGGTTTTTTCGCAACGGCGGCGTTGTGGCGGAAGCATGTTTTAAAATTTTATGGCAACGATTTTCGCGGTGGATGCAAGAGGCAACGATTTCAGTGTAAAATGGTAAAATGAAGAATAGGAAAATTCTTATTGGCAGCATTGCTGCATCGCTCGCAGGCATCGTTATTGCGGCGGCTATTGCCGGTTTTTACCTGCTGCGGGAAATGCCGTCACAAGCGCGTGTTATCATGCCGCTTAAAACCGCCGTTGCTGCCCTTGAAAAAGATGGCGGCACCTACCTGACGGATGACATCGCAGGTTTTCACGCCGCTATATACGCGGCGCGTCAGCCGGAGATTGTTGTCACAGGTTCTGCCCAAGTGCTGGCATTCAAGCAGGAAGATTTCAATGTGCCCTTTGCCAATCTTGGCGGGATGGCGACGCTGGATAAAGCCATCAGTGAGACAACGCAGCTTTTCGACAAGCTACCGCCTAAAATTGTAATGATTGCTATTGACCCGCGCTGGTTCGCAACACCGACGGTCTCGGGTTGCGACGATATTCTCTGCGCAGCCAGAAAAACAGATGGTTTTGAAGCGGACGGTTCTTATAACGCGAAAAGCCTTTGGCAGGGCCGCAACCGTGAGGTCGCAGACATTAAGTTTCAGAGAACGATTGCGACGCTGAAAGCTCCCCCTCAAAATACTGCCGCCGAGCAAAAACTCGCCGACTGGATCTCTGGCCTCAAGACGAAGAACATAAATGTTATCCTGATGCTTATGCCGCTCCCTCAGGATGTGCGTTATAAAGTTGAGCTAAAGGAGTTCTCGGCGACTCTTGATAAAATTGCCAAAGCGCAAAGCATTCCCTTTTATGAATTCAATGATGAGTTTTCGAATCTATACAGATGCGAGTTCAGTAGCGGATTATCGGCAGGGGTGACCTTAACAAAGCGCCTGCTCTTAGCCATTGCAACCCAAAACCAGCAGTTATTGGACAAAGTGAAGCTCGCGGAAGTTGGGTTTTATATAAAACATGCCGAAGGTAAGGCTTCCTCTGGCGGGAATGAAGTTGAATTTCTTGAACTTTATCCATCGGGCCCTCAAGATCGTTGCCATAAACCTTGGGGGACAACCGTTATTTTAGAAGTCCCCGGAAAAACCATTATCTATAAAACTCACCCCTAATCGCCTTTTGCCAAGCCGCCCCCGCCGCCTTACAATAAAAGAAGCGGCTGATTCAAAATTAGGGATGATCCTCGTGCGTTATATTCCAGCGGTTCTGTTATGCCTTGCGCTGTCCTTCCCCGTTGCGGCTTCTGCCGCGACGCCCAGGAAGGCGGATATGTCGCAGCATGCGGATAGTAAGACCTTGGATGCAGCCCTTGCAAATATCGACAACGGCACAACCACGCCGGACGACGATATGCCGGTGACCTCTGCGAAAGATGCCGCCGCAAAAACACTGCCGCTGCCGCCCGCAAAGCCCGATTTCAATTCGCTGCTGGCCGATACCGCCGGCACGCGCAAACAATCCACCCAAGGCGCCACCTGCGCGCCCTTTGAGCAGCAGCAACTGGATCTCCGCGCCAAGGTCGTCGCTTATGAAGCCGAACTGCATGAAGGCCAGCTGGAACAGGCGAAAGCCGCGGCTGACTACCAGCGCCAGCTGGAAGAGGAACAACTTCAGGTCCGCCAGAAGCTAGTCGATTATAACGTCACGCTGCAGGAAGGCATGAAACAGCAGGCGCTTGCCTCTGCCGATTACCAGCGCCAGCTGGCGGAAGAACAGCTGCGCATCCGCCAAGAGCTTGTCGATTACGGCGACAGCCTGAAACCGCAGCAGGACGCCATGCGCTGCCCGCCCTACGAGAAATATACGACCGGCTTCGGCAAGTAAGATGTCCTCTTCTCCCGCACCTCAATCGCTCAGCATCGAGCTGACGCGCGGCCCCGCCGTTGAAAGCCGCCACGCCATTCATGCCATTGTCATGGACGGTCAGGAAAAAATTATCGCCAGCTACGGTGACCAGAACCGGCTCACCTTCCCGCGCTCCGCCATCAAACCGCTGCAGGCGATTGCGATGATGGAGTCCGGGGCGGCTGAGGCCTATAAGGTGACGAATGCCGAAATCGCCATTGCCTGCGCGTCTCACAACGGCGAGGAGATTCATACCACAACAGTGAGTAACTGGCTGCAGCGCCTCGGCCTTGATGAAAATTGCCTTGAATGCGGCGCGCATGCACCCTATGCCGATACCTGCCTGCCGGCGAAAGTCCTGTGCAACAACTGCTCCGGTAAGCATACGGGCATGTTAACCCTCGCGCTACATATGAAAGTGCCGGTGCAGGGTTATACGCGCGTCAACCATCCTGTGCAGGAAAAAATTCTTAAAACCATGTCGGATATGTTCGGCGCGGAACTCACCCCCGATGTCTGCGGCATTGATGGCTGCTCCGCCCCCAACCCCGCCATGCCGCTGATCAACATGGCAAAGGGTTTTGCGCGCCTCATGAACCCCGCCAAGCTCGGCATGTTCCGCGGCACGGCCTGCCGCCATATCCTGACCGCCATGGGCGAGCACCCATTCCTCGTTGCCGGCACGAAGCGGCTTGATACCGAACTCATCACCGCCGCGAAAGGGGAGATCATCGCCAAGGTCGGTGGCGAAGGCATATTTGCCGCAGTCGTTCCGAAGCTGGATAGAGTCGTGGTACTAAAAACCGAAGACGGTTCCGGCCGTGCAGCGCAGGCGGCGCTCTATGCGCTATTAGAGAAACATAAACTCGCGAATGACGACGTCCTCGCCGCCATCCACAAAACCGCCCTGCCCGTCCAGAAAAACTGGAAGGGTCTGGAAGTCGGCGTTTTGCGCTATCAGTTTTAAAGGGGAAGTCATGGCGACCATTAACCCTCATATCAACTTCAACGGCAATGCCGAAGAGGCTTTTGAATTTTATCGCGGCGTGTTTGGCGGCGAATTTGCAAAAATCGTCCGGTTCAAGGATTTGTCTTTTGAAGGGATGCAGATTGCGGTGCATGAAAAAGAAAAAATCATGCATATTGCCCTGCCGATTGGAAAAACGATGCTCATGGGGAACGACGTTCCCGAACACCTCGGCCGCGTCAGCGAAAATGAAAACCGGTCGAAAATAACCGTGACGGCCGAAAGCCGCGAAGAAGCGGACAAATTATTTGCGGGGCTTTCCACCGGCGGCGAGGTTGAAATGCCGATTTCCAACAGTCCGTGGGGCTCCTACTTCGCCATGTTCCGCGACAAATTCGGCATCGAATGGATGATCGACTTCAATCCCAAAACGCTGCAGAAATAAACAGGAAAGTGGCGTGCCCGGAGGGATTCGAACCCCCGACCTGATGCTTAGAAGGCACCTGCTCTATCCAGCTGAGCTACGGGCACAATTTAGATAAATCAGACAATTACAGTAATTGTTGGAAAAGTCGTGCGACATTATCCAAAGCAATAGCCGCAATATAGCATTATGGACGCCCTTCGCGTATAGCCGTAATTGCGGGTCCCGTTTACCCCTTTATATGTTATGTCAATACGGCGATATTTTTGCTCATATCTGTGCTTCACCTAAAGCCGCACCATCTTAATATCGAGGAACAATAAAATTATTCAGGGGTTTGAGAAGTGATGGCTCTGCATCATCCCCGGCAACATCGAACGGCGATCAGCGGTTAACGCGGACGAAATAAGGGATAACACGGATGGACAAACCTTTCGGCAACCACCCCCGCACGACTTTTCGTGGTGAATTCGCCCGCGTGAGCGGCACGGGTATTTTTTGTGGCAAGGCGAGCTTGCGCGATCTTGGCCTGATCCGTCGCCTGCGGTTCGAGGACCTGATCGATCCGCTGCCGCGCATGCAGGCGGAGACGGCGGTCTACGCGAATCAGAATTACCGCCTTAACCTCAACGATATCTTCCGTTAACGCCTCCTTTATCGCCCCACTGTATTGAAAGGGAACGTTTTTCCCGCCGCGCCTGTTGGCTGCGGCGTTATGCGTATTTTTCAACCTGAAGGAGAACACAAATGTCACTTGGAACCGGTAATGGAATTCTGCTGTGGCTGCTGGGCGTCCCGCTGCCGATCATCATCCTGCTGTCGTTTATGAGCCACTAATTTCATCCAAGAAGGAATTCGATAATGTCACCATCCCCCACCACCGGCACGATGACGTCTGACGACGCGGCGCGCCTCGATTTCTCCGTCGGTGCCGTCTCCTGGCCCGCTATCGTTGCCGGCGGCGTTGCTGCCGTTGCCGTTTCGCTGCTGCTGACGCTTTTTGGCACGGCGCTCGGCCTGTCCTTCACCTCCCCTTGGGTCAATGCCGGTGTTTCGGCTGTCACCTTCTCAATGACGGCAGCCATCTGGCTCATTATCGTGCAGTGGGCGGCTTCCGCTTTTGGCGGCTATATCTCGGGTCGCCTGCGCGCGCGCTGGACGCGGCTGCACACGGATGAAGTTTTCTTCCGCGACACCGTGCATGGCTTCCTTGCGTGGGCGATGGCTTCGATCTTCACCGTCGCTTTCCTCACCTCTGCCCTCGCCTCTGTTCTCGGCACGGGTACGCAGGCGGCTGCGACGGTTGCTGCTGGCGGCGCTTCCAACCCCGCCATGGCCCGCCCTGCTGGCCCCGGTGCCGATAACGGCCCCTTCGCCTATTACATCGACGGCCTCTATCGCAACGACAAGGGCACACGCCTTGATATGGACGCGCGCAATGAAACCAACCGCCTGTTCATGAACGGCATTCGCAACGGCGAAATGCCGGCAGCAGACAAGGAATACCTTGCCCGCAACGTGGAAGCGCACACTGGCGTCAGCCATGAAGAAGCCGTGAAACGCGTTGATGATGCCGAAGCCGGCATCGTTGAATCGGAAGTGAAGGCGAAACAGGCGGCAGATGCAGCCCGCAAAGCCGCTGCCGCTTTCTCCTTCTTCACCTTCTTCTCGATGCTGATCGGCGCGTTCATCTCGTCGGTTGCTGCTGCCATCGGCGGCCGCCAGCGCGACGAATATTAATCGCCTATATTGATCAAAAAAAACGGCCTCCTGAAAAGGGGGCCGTTTTTTTATGCCGCTTTGACGGAGAAAAATTACTTCTCTTCCTCAAACGGGCGGTATTTGAAATTGTCGAGATAGCTGCGCGGCTTGACGATGCGGACTTGATCCGCACCCAGAGTAAACTCAAAATTACGGCTTTCCGCAAAGGCGATGGCGGCTTCCTTGCTGTCGAACTTCATGCTGACCTGGTTCAGCGTATCGCCGGAGCTGGTCCAGCCCATGAGCGGTTCGGGCTTGCGCGGGGTTTCGAGTTCATATTCCAGCACCCACTGGCCGTGGCCGCCGCGGCCGGATTGCATGGCACTTTTGGCAGGCTTATAAATCTTGGCTTTCATCGAAGGCTTCCTCAAAGGCTTTAAAAGTGGTCGGAGTGGAGGGATTCGAACCCCCGACATCCAGTTCCCAAAACTGGCGCGCTACCGGACTGCGCTACACTCCGAACCCCTGATTTATAAGGCTTTTCAGGCTGGATAGGCAAGGTCATAAAACATAACGATGAAAACTGAGGATTTTCGGGGGGTTGCGGGGTGTGGCACTGAATGCTTTTATGAGAACCATTCTCATTTAACGGATACGGTGATATTGACATAATACAGCTTTCGAAGGAGAATAGTTATACGGCTCGAACACGACAGCACATTATTTATGCCCGTTTCCTATGTGCTGATATTTATCGAGGCGAGAATAAGTCCTGTAGGGCCCTTAGGCGTTGCATGCTTACCGCCATGAGTTGAGGCGTGAATTGAAAATAACGGCTGAAGACGTAAAATACCTCGCCCGCCATAATGTTTCCATACGCCACGTCGCGGACCAGGACCAACTGCATCGTCATGTCATCAAGCCGACGCTGGGCGACGCGCACTGCATTTCGGCAATCCACTTGCTTCTCACGCCGGAGGAACGTGCGGAAAGCGGCATCGCTTCCAAATACTATGTTACTGATGAGAACCTTCTTCCCGTTATCGACAAATACGCCGGTAAAATTGCCGAACGCCTTGATCAAAAACTCTCAGAGATTGCGTCGTCCGCAAAGTTATTTCTTCAGGAGAATAGCCACTTCCTCATCGTGCGCGATATGATGTCCGCCAAAAGCCCCTATGATCTGGATGCCTACCCGATGGGAAAAGCGGGCAGGCAGGAAATCAATCCGTCTCAGATTTCAAACATCATCAAAACACCGCCCGGCACGCCGCCCGCAGAAATTAAAAACCTTCTCGGCAACGCCCTTACCTCCCTGCATGACACAGCGAAAGTCGTCGAAATTCTAGGCTTTGCTGCTGATGAATTTATAAAAGGCCGCGTCCAGCCCCAGCATTTGCAGCAAGACATACAACGCTTCGGGCAGAACCTGAATATTTTAAGACGCGCCGACCCGCATTCCGCGTTTTCATTCAGCCAAAGCCTTTTGTCGCATTCTGGCGCCGCAGCACTGCATGACGTTGCAGAGTTCAACCTCAAACAATCCCTTCATGATTTAAAGACGACGCAACCAGCCCTTGCGAAGAGCCTGGTCAGCATTATTCAGGAACGTGAAGCGCATTACCACGGAACCCCGCACGTAAATGCGCGGCTTTTAAACGCCGTCACACCCGCAAAATCGCCGGTGAACACAAATAACGCAGTGAAGCAGGTCAGCCTGAAAAGATAGGCCGACGAATAAAAACGGAGAGCGAGATGTTTGAGATGTGGCTCTGGCGGATCCTGGATAGTATCGATGTAAGCCGGTCATAGAGATCGGGACCTAGCCTCAAAAGCCCTAACCAAAGAAAACCAGCTTGGGGATTTTTTGTATTTTTTCTTGCCGTCATTCTGGCAGTTTACATGTATTTTAATCACTAAAATTTCCGGGACTGATGCGGCCCCAATTAATATTGGCGCACATATGCCGTTGCCAACAATAGACCCGAAAAAACTACCAGCGGAATCATGCCGGCATCGCCGAAAGCCTGATGCGCCAGGGTGCCAAGGACGCCGCCGGCAAGCAGGCTACACCAAAGCCCCGCAGGACGCTGCCAAGCGGTTCTGGAACCGCCCCAGAACATGGCGGTGAGCCGCTGGCCGACCTTGACCAGCGTGCCGGTCATATAGGTGACGCCGAGCTGCACCTCCCCGCTTTTGTCGTAGATCGAATTGGCGGCGCCCATGCCGACGGCGAGCAGGATGCTGGCATAGACCGGCGCTGACGCCTCCAATAGGGCAGCACCCAGCAGGCAGCTGGTGAGGAAGGATAACACGGCGGCGGCGCGATGACGTGTTGCGACATGCGCGATGACAGACCCCGCCATGACGCCCGCGACGAAGAAAAGCGTGATCAGCCCCGGCAGCAGCGAGGTCGAGGCCGGAGAGCCGCCGAGCGCCACCGCGAGGCGCGTCGTATTGCCGGTCATGAAGGACACGAAGTTGCCGGCAAGCGTGATAAAGCCGAACGCGTCGACATAGCCCGCCATGGCCGCAAGGCAGAGGGCGAAGGCGAATTGTTCCCGGCTGTGCGTTTGCATGAAGGCCCGGTTACTTGCCCGCGGCCGCGTTGAAGTACGGGTGGTTGACCTCGTCGCCGATGCGCAGGCCCAGCTCATCCGCCCTGCCGCCATTCAGCTCGATGACGCCCGTCACGGGCCCGCCCGAGGGGATGGAAGTCAGCGATTTCGGCACCGCCTTGCGGGCGATGTTGATGATGCGTCCGTTTTCATCGATGTAGATGATATCGAGCGAAATATAGGTGTTCTTCATCCAGAAGGAGGTCGGCGCGGGGGTATGCCCCATTTCAAACAGCATGCCGTGGTCCTTCGCCATTTCCTTGCGGAACATCAGGCCCATTTCAAGGTCGACGGGCTTGGTCGCGACTTCCAGCTCCACTTCATGCTTCTCGCCGTTCTGCGTTTCAAAAACGGCTTTCTCGACCGGCAGGGTGGAGGTCACGCCGGGCGTGTCGCCGTTCAAGGGCGGCTGTTTTTCCGTCACGATATATCCCCCGATCATGACCGCGGCGCAAAGCGCGGCAATGGCGACTGGTTTCAGGAACTTGTAATTCTTTTCTTTGAAATTCTGGTTCTCGGTCATGAAATGCTCTCCGGTATGGCTTGTTGCAGGTGCCCGCCCGAGCGGAAGGGTTCAACTTTGGTGCAAAGGCCGGTCTTGCCGTCGACCTCGATCAGCACGCCGCACATGGTGACGGGGCCGGAGGCCGGAAACAGTTTTTCGCCCGGCACTTTGCGCACAAAGCGGTTGACCGCCAGCTGCACATCCATGCCGATAACGCTGTCATAGCAGCCCGTCATGCCGGCGTCCGTCATATAGCCCGTGCCCTTCGGCAAAATGCGCGCATCGGCCGAGGGCACATGCGTATGCGTGCCGACGACGAAGGACGCGCGGCCGTCCACATAATTGCCGAGCGCCATTTTTTCGGATGACGCTTCGCCGTGGAAATCGATGAAGATGGCGTTGACGTCTTTGCCAAGGCGGTGCGTATTGCACAGCTTGTTGACGGCGGCGAAGGGGTCGTCCATCGCATCCATGAACAGCCGCGCCATAAGGTTGGCAACGAGGATCTTTTCGCCGCGCTGCGTCTGGATGATGTAGGAGCCGCGGCCGGGCGTGCCTTCCGGATAGTTCATGGGGCGCAGAAGGCGCGCATCGCGCTCGATATAGGCAATAATTTCGCGCTGGTCCCAGACATGGTTGCCGGTGGTGAGGCAGTCAACGCCGGCTTTGTAAAAGTCGTCGCAGATCTGTGCCGTCACGCCAAAGCCATGCGCCGCGTTTTCGCAGTTGACGATAATGGCATCGAGTTTATAGCGCGCCCGCAGGTCTTTCAGCGCGGCCGTCACCGCATCCCGCGCATCTCTGCCGACCACATCGCCGAGGAATAAAATTCTCAAAGTTTGGCTCCCGGCGGGTTATAGACGTTTGTATCGGTCACGATACGGTGCAGCGGAAAATCATGCATATCGGTCGGCACCACTTCGACACGCTGCGCTTCAAAGGCGACGCCGACGGCGAAAAACTTCTGCCGCACCTGCTGCAGATGCTCAAACGTGCGGTCGAACTGGCCGGAGCCGTAACCCATGCGGTTGCCCTGCGCGTCGAAGGCGATCAGCGGCACAATCATCAGCTCGGGCAGCAGCACTTCGGAATGCTTCTCGTCCGACTCTTCGATGCCGTGCAGGTTTTTGTACACCGGCGTCGCCGGTGTCCAGGTGCGGAATTCCAATGATGCGGCATTGTTGATGACGGTCGGGATGACGATGCGGTAGCCCGCATCCAGCAGGTGGTGCATCAGCGGTTTCGGGTCGAGTTCAGAATTGAAGGGCATGTAGGCGGAAACGACCGCGCCGGATGGCGGCAGCTCTACGTTTTTAAGGAAGTTGTCCTTAAGGGCAAGCGAGGCCGCTGCGCGGTATTCCTTCGGCAGCGCCTGGCGTTTTTCAAAGGCGGCAAGGCGAACGGCGTCCTTGCTTAAAAATGGGGAGGGATCGTGCGGCGCCAAGTCTAAAAATCTCCGCTCGGGTCAAAAGAAGAGTGGAAGGAGCCACCTGCGCCGTTGACGGGGTTATCCGCTAGGCCCTGTGTTAACAGGTTGGACACCATATACCCAAACCACGGTCTGGACAGTGACAGCATCCATAGCGATCTTATCGGCCTCTGGGACAGTGCTGTCTTACGCACGCTGCAGCTGCCTTCCGGAAAGTAATCTAGGCCGATTGTACCCGTTGCGCAATGGAATCAATGCGTTTAGCCACCTGGTCCAGCAATTTGGCGAGCGCAAGCTCTTCCTCCTTGCTGGCTTTTTCGGCTGCGGCATTGTTAACATTGGGATTATTGGTGATCGGTGCCGCCGCCTGCTGGGCAAGGGCGCGGGCGGGTTTGGGGCCTTCCTGGGCTTCAAACAGCTCGTCCGCCAGCACAAGGCTGGTCAGGACCAGCAGATGGGCGTCATTATACGCCGCGCCGGATTTGGAGATTTGCTGCAGCCGCTGGTCGATATAGGCGGCGAGGTCAACAACCCTGCCCTCCTGCCCGGCGTCGCAGGCGATTTCGTAGATGCGGCCATTCAGTGTGATGTTTACTTCAGCCATGATTTATTCCTCCGTCAGCAGCATTTCGAGGCGATTGATCGTCTGGTCGAGCTTGGCGGCGATTTTCTTGTTCACCTCGCGCTCGTTGCGGGCGGAAAGGTCGAGCTGCGGTTCTTCCTTCGCCTTTTTCACGGTGAGGAAGCGCTTTTCAACAGCCGATTCCAGCTTGGCGAGCGCCTTGTCGAGATTTTCAAGGGCGGGCTTGAGAGCAGATTTCATGGGCAAAACCCCTTTATGCTTCGATACTTGACGCGGTTTTTGAACCGTCTTAACGATGTTATTATCTGATAAATCCTACAATATGTCTCCTCACCGTGGCCGTCAATACGCACGGCTAAAGAATTGAATCTTTTTAAGACTTTACCCGCGACAGGGCGGTTGACGGTTCCTTAACGATATGTAAATATAATACGCATCATGAGCGTCGATAATCCCAAAGCATTTCTGCCGGAAGTCGAGAGCATTGCGCGTGAAGCGGGTGCGGAGATTTTGAAGTTCTACCATGCGGACACCGCCGTCCGCATCAAGAACGACGGCAGCGAAGTGACGGACGCCGATATTGCGGCGGAAAAAATCATTCTCGCCCGCCTCGCCAAACTGACGCCGGACATTCCGATTGTGTCAGAAGAAGCCTATGAGCGCGGCGAAATTCCCGATATTTCCAAAGGCACTTTCTGGACGGTTGATCCCTTGGACGGCACCAAGGAATTCACCAGCAAGACCGGTGCCTTCGTCGTCGCCATCTCGCTCGTCGTCGATAACAAAGTTGTACTCGGCGCGATCTACCACCCCGCTTTTGATGTGATGTTCGTGGGCGCAGGCCCCGGCACGGGCGAAAAAATCGGCGCCCTCGGCATCCGCGAAAAGCTAGGGCCGTCGACGACGCTGGCCGAAACGCCCCGCGTGTTGATGAACGAGCCCAGCACGAATATGCCCATGGTGAAGGGTTACCTGACCGAGCAGTTCGGCAAGGCCGTCAATATCGACCCGAAGCCCGGTATTCTGCGCGCCTGCCAGGTGGCCGAAAACTCGGCCGATGCTTCCGTCATTTACCCGCTCAAGCGCGAAGGCCGCACCAAGTGGTGGGACGTCGCGCCCGGGCAGGCCATTGTGGAAGCCGCCGGCGGCAAAGTCCGCACCATCGCCGGCAAGGAAGTCCGCTATGACTCAAAAGACTTCCAGGTGCCTCCGGTCATATCGGTCAGCCCCAACTTCGCCTTCCGCCTCAACGAGGGCGCCGCGAACGACCCGGTGTATGACCAGAAAAAAACCGACAAGAACAAGCCGGACCAGAATAAGTTTAAGTAATTAAAATATGTCATCCTCAACAATGGAATGAATGAAAAAAGCCGGATCTTGCGATCCGGCTTTTCATCAAGTCAGCATATCCCTGAACTGTTTAGAACCCACCCGGCTTCAGTTTGAAGCGGTCTTTGGCCTGCAGCTTCAGCGTCGCCTGTTTGGCGGCGACTTCTGCTTGCTGGAAATCAACCTGCGATTTATCGCCAACGCGGACGTTCATCCAGAGGGTTTTCATGTCGTTGACGCGGCCTGCCCAAAGGTCGGGGGAGAAGACGGCGTTCAGCTGGTTGCGCTCTGCCAGAATGTTCAGCAGCGTGTTGCCGTGACGGTCTTTGGAGAGGAAATCGTCCAGCGTGAGCGGCTCTGCCGATTTGCGCGCGATATCGACCACTTTGTCGAAATGGCCGAACTTCACGGCGCCCATGAGACAGGTATTGCCGATGAGGCCCGATGAGGTGCGCAGATCGGAGGTTTTGATTTTTTCGCCGGTTTGCGCGAGGCGTTTTTCAACCGCCGCGTAATCATCCCACAGGGCGCGAAGGCCAAGGGGAAGGATGGCAGCCGGGCCTTCCGAACCCGCGATGGGGCTCAGCAGCGCAGCCTTGCCGTCAAAGGCGGTGAAATCGACCTTCTTGGCGTAGGTTTTGCTTTCGGCATCGGAATAGGCGTTGTCAAAATCTCGCGCGCTCATGGCGGAGGTTTTCCAGCCTTCTTTCACCTGGCCCCAGAGTTCCAGCATTTCGGGCAGGCGGTCGACCCAATGGTCGGCGGTGAAGATTTTCGATAGCGCCTTGCGCTCGGCGGCGCGGGCGAGGATGGTCGAGACGAAACCGACGGGGCGGACGAAATCCGCCACTTCGAATTTTTCGCCGTGCGACTTCATGCCTTTCACGAGGTCGTCATACTTGTCCCAGGCGTTCTGGTAGTAGAAGACGGTGTCGCCCGCATTGTCGGGCAGCATGAGGTAATCTTTTTTGAAGTAATCGCCGGCCTGACCCAGCTTGCGGTTCACTTCTTCAAAGTTGCCGCGCTCGATAAACGCGGAGCGGAGATCATTGGCGGTGAGGCCCGCTTTTGCAAGGCCGTCTTCCGGCATGGCGCGGCCTTCAAAGGCCAGAAGGTTGCGCTTGAGGGCCGGATCGAGCAGGCCGTCGTTGCGGAAAGTATCGCGGCGATGCGGCACGGGCACTTTGTACCACAGGCGCTCCATCTCGTCGAAGCGGCCCTGCCAGACGGGCTGGCTGAAGATTTTGGACAGGCCCTGGTTTTCCTTGGCGCTTTCCAGCAGGTTGCGGGTTTCGTTGCGGTCGAGGTAGCGCGTGAAATCGTCCATGACGAATTTTTCGCCGGACTTGTTCAGCACATCGAGGACCTTGTCGAAGTTCTTCCAGAAGCCGGGCGTGTCGATGATATAGCGGCCTTCATCGTCGGGCGTGAAGAAATCTGCCTTGGTCAGCTTGTGGCCTTGAGCGGAGGCTTCCATCGACTGGGCAAGGTTGTCGTTGGAGAAAGCGCGCGTCTTGTAACGGTCCTGGTCGGGGTGATCGACCAGCGCTGCAATGATCGCTTGCTTGATGTAACGGGCGCCACTCATGACGTTTTGACCTCTTTGAATAATGTTTTAGTGACGCCGTTGCGCTGGCAGATTTTCTCGATGTCGGCATCGGTGAATGTCGCGCTCATCGGGATGAACAGGACTTTCACGTCTTCGGACCGCACCGCTTCTTCCAGCGACAAAAGCGTGTCGCATGACGCGACGGCTTTGTCGCGCTTGATCATGTTGGCTTCCCAGCCCGCTTCGACGCGGAACAGCCGGCAGCCGTGCGGCAGGAACGTGGGACCACGCTCCATCGCCTTCTGCTGCGCGGCGGCTGCGCCGATCTTATCGAGAATGTCGTTCGACATCTGATGTTGCGGGACCGGATCTGCCAATTACATGCCCGCCACTTTGCGGTCGCTCTTGACCACGAATTTCGGGTACATCATGTCGATTTTCGGGTCGACGAGAAGTTCCGAAAGGCCGGGGTTCTTGCCTTCGAGGTGCTCGGTCGCGACTTCGTTGCGGTACTTGAACGCATCGACGAGGCGGTCTTTCACCGAAGCCGGCATGCCGCGCGTCAGCTCGCCCACCGCCGCTTCGACCTTGGTCGCTGCGTTGGCGTCGTTGCGGTCGACGTGGGTGATGCCTGCCTCTTTGAAGGCGGCGAGGAGTTTGGACGGCACTTTTTCCGAGACGACGAGCGTCTTGCCGCGCGCTTCGTTGCGCACGACGTGGATGGACACAGGGCGCTCGCCGTCTTCATCCTTGAAGCGGACCTGCAGCGAGGTCATCGCGATTTTCTTGTCGGAGCGGTTTTCAGCGATGAAAAGCGCCTCGTCAAGGTCGAGGATAGAGTTGGAGGCCGGTGCTGCCGCCGCGGGTGCGGTGTCATTCGCCGCGTCGCCCTTGGTCAGGGGGCGGATGTTCTGCTCCCAGATGGACGACAGGTTCTTGGCGCCGACGGTCGGCATGGCGAGCGATGCCATGAAGTCGTCATGCGTCACGAGATCCTTCAAGGTGAAGTCGAGGTCATCGCGGCCTTGTGCTGCATAAGCGGCAGAGTCCTTGATGACCGCGCCCGCGAGCGGCTTGCCCGCAAAGGCGGTCTCGAGGTCGGAGTTGGCGACGAAGAGTTCATTCTTCGTGGCGGTTTCCTGCTGCGAGATGAAGGTCAGCGCGTTGAAGAACTTGTTCGGCGTGATGATGTCGTCATCCGTGCCCTTGATTTCAGGGTTCGTCTGGCGGAGGTAATCACAGAACACATGGCGGGCCATGTGCGCCTGCTTGTTCAGGTCGCGGTCGTTGAAGGCCGAGATGTTCAGGTCTTCTTCAACCGAGCGCTGCTTGGAGCGGCTGGCTTCCTGCAGGGTGATGTCGCGGAGCGCGAATTCCTGCATGGATTTCGTCAGCTTGGCGTAGAGCTTCGGTTTGCCGACGGCGCCCGATTTCTCGTAGACCATGCGCTCGAGGAATTCGGCGAGACGGGTGCCGAAGTTGAGCGAGGGATTTTCCTCGACCGGTTCGCCGAGCTTCGGCGCCTTGTCCCAGGCGCGCGTATCGAAGGCGCGGGGGGCATCTTCTTTCTGCATGCGGGGGCGGATGGGAATAGCTTCCTCAAGGTGCTGCTTGATTTTGCGGAAGTCGATGCCTTCCTTCTTGGTGTACTCATCGTCCACTTCCTCGACGAGGTCGGCGTGGCCGTTGGAGGTGATCTTCTCGGCATCCGTGATCTCGGCCCAGCGGTCATAGAAGCGGGCGAGTTTTTCGGACGAGTTGACGACGTTCTTCCAGTTTTTCAGCAGGGTTTCCTGCAGTTCCGGAATGGGCGCGCCGTCGACTTCCGCTTTCGTGCGGCGGAGCCACAGCAGCCAGTCGCCGAAGGCATCGGGGTCTTTATCGGCGTTGTCTTTGAAGGCGGTGTAGAGGGTCGAAACCGGCAGGCCGACCATCATCTGGCAGATACGGTGCTGCCAGTCGATGACGTCGGGATCCGGCAGCGTTTGCGGCGACAGACGCGAATAGACCGATTTGTTGAGGGAGCGCGTGGTGACACCGTCCTCTTTCTTGTTACCGGTCAGCGTGACGAAGAAGCCGACTTTGGTGTCTTCGCGGCGGAAGGTGAATTCCGAGGGCCCTGCAGCCTGGTCCTTGTTTTTCAGCGGGTTTTCGACCGTGCATTCGCGGATCTCGCCGATCATGAACTGCCAGACGGTCTGCAGGTTGTCGTCGGTGCCTTCGCGCGATTTGTTGTACTCGTCGAGGACGATCTCTTCGCCCTTGATGAATTTCTGGATCAGCGGGCCGTATTGCGAGTTCATGCCGAGGGCGTTGCCGCCGGCGTTGTCGAGGCCTTCGATCTTCGAGACTTTTTTCAGGGTTTCAAACGCGGCTTCGACCTTATCGTTGCCGGCAGTTTTGAGGCCGTTCCAGTCGATCGAAACAACTTTGCCGTCTTCATTCGTGGTGACGACGTTTTCCGGCAGCGCTTTCAGCAGCGCATGGCTGAGGGGCTCCAAAGTGCCCGCAGCAACGCGCTTGTCGATGGCTTTCGGCAGAGCATCGGCGGTGCCGAAGTCGAGAACCATCTCGAACAGCAGCTCGCGCATGTTCTTGCCGCCGCAGTCGAGGACTTCGACGGGGCCTTTCGACCGCAGGCGGCCCTGCAGGGCGCCGAGGAAGGATTTACCGTGACCGGGATCGCCGATCATCATCTGCGTGCGGTTGGTGGCATCGGGCTTGCGGCGCTCGAGACCGTCAAAGAACAGCGGCAGCATGGAGGGCACAGGCATATCGCAATATGCCATGGCGATGACTTCCTTATACGGACGGTCGGAGAAGACCTTCATCGGATAGGTGTCGTCCGCGATGACCGAAAGCACCTGCTCCAGCGAGGAGGTGTTGCCATTCTCGATGCGCTGAGAGCCCCACATGGGGTACGGGCGGTCGGAGGTGCCAAGCGGCTTCTCCAGCGACTTCAGCTGCTCGGGCGTCAGCTCCTTCAGAGTTTTGCGGAGGGGCGACGTGTTGTCATTTTTCATGGCTTTGGATCCATCTTGTTATGAGCTTTTTTCATGGCTCGCCGTTTTTGACTGTTCGGGACAGCGACGAAACTGCCCGTTTTCTTCACTTTTTCCAGCAGCAGCCCGACGATAGACATCGGGATGACTTCAGGGTTTCTCTCGATCGTGACGCCGACATCCTGGAATGTCTTGCGGCCCTTGATGTTGTTGGCCATCTTTTCCATGTTGGTGCCCTTGTTGCCGATGATGGCGGTATCGAAGGTCACCTTGTCCGAGTAGTCGAACATGGTCATGATGTTTTTCTTGGCCTTTTCCGCATCGAACATGTCGCCGTCGGAAATGATCAGCACGTGCGTGAAGCCGGAAAGCGTGCCCGACTTGCCGCGCTGCTCGCCAATGGTTTTGGCGATCTTGACGATGCCGGGGGCGAGGTCGGTGCCGGAGTTGAGGCCCTTCTGCGCGCGCGCCATCTGCTTGCCAATTTCCATGCGGTCCGCGCCGGGCTTGATGAGGATGGGCGGGTCTGAATCGCCCCACATGCCGACGTAGACGTTCATCTTCATATCTTTGCCGGAGGCGGCCTCGAACATGATGGCGCCGGCCTGCAGGGCGGAGAGCAGCGGCGTGCCGTTCATGGAGCCCGAGCCGTCGATCATGATGACGATGTCGATTTCGGTCGGCACCATCTTGGTCGCATCCATCTGGAAGCGCTTGAGGTCGCCCTCCTCCAGCTGGCCGGTTGCTTTCTTGACCGTCATGTTGCGGTGCGCGTCGACGTTGAAGCGGTCTTTTACTTCGCCGTTTTCGGGCAGGATGTCGAGGCTGGCCGACATGGTGCGCTTGCGCTGCAATTGCCGTTCCTGAACGTCCTTGAACAGTTTGCGGACGCGCGTGATGGGGCCGGACAGCTCGGAAATGCGTTTCTGGTAGTCCGTCCAATCGAGCTTGGACAGCTCTTCCAGCGACTTGCCGTCGCCATGGCCCGCCTGTTTGGAGGGCTTGCCTTTTTTGCCTTTGCCGGGCTTGCCTTCGCCGTCGGCATCTTCGCCATCGGCGTCTTCACCGTCCGCGTCTTCGCCGTCGGCCTCTTCGGCTTCCTGCTTTTTCTTTTTCTCGATTTCTTTTTCGATCTCGTCGTCGGTCATGCCGTTTTCGCCGTCGGCATCCTCGCCATCGGCGTCGTCGCCGTCGGCGTCCTGACCGTCCGCATCCTTGCCTTCGCCGTCGGCATCCTGGCCGTCGCCGTTGGGGTCAAGTTCATCCGACGGAACATCATTGCCGCCGTCGGGCGCGGGCATATCGCCGGCGCCTTCGACGGGCACGGTTTCTTCGTCATCGGCGCCGAGCTTGCCTTCTTTGCCCTTGCCTTCTTTTTTCTCGCCCTTCTGGCCGTCCGCGTCTTCGCCGTCGGCGTCCTGGCCTTCGCCATCCTCGCCGTCCTGCTCGTCGCCTTTTTCCCCTTTTTCGCCCTTCTCGCCTTTTTGGCCTTTGTCTTTTTTCTTCTTGTCGCCTTTGTCGCCTTTTTGACCGTCCTGACCGTCGGCATCGTCGCCGTCTTCATCGTCAGCGTCGTCCTGCTCGCCTTGCGGCTTGCCGCGCTTGTCGTTCTTTTTCTTCTGGTCCTGTTTTTTATCCTGCTTGGACTTTTTGCCCTTGCCTTTACCCTGGCCCTGGCCTTGACCCTGGCCTTGGCCGTCCTGCTCCTGACCGTCCTGCTCGTCGCCCTCTTGCTCCTCGCCGTCCTGGTCCTGATCCTGCTGGTCGCCTTTTTGCTGCTGCTTCTCTTGCGCTTCCTTCAGCTGCTGGTCGACCTGGTCATTGGTCTGCTGCAGGATTTTCTGGATGAGGTCTTCACCGTACTGGCGCCAGATGTCTTCGATGATGGCCTTGCGGTCGGCATCGGCGCGCTCGACGCGCGTCGTCAGGTTCTGCCAGCCGAACAGGCGCTCGTGCTGCTTGGGCTGCAGGTTCTCAAGGCCTTTGGGGCCGCCGCACAAATCGCGCAGGTAGGTGAAATCGGCGTGATTGATGCCGTCGGTATCGTCTTTCTGGTCATCAGGGCGCGCGGCCAGCGTATTGGTCTTGCGCACGAGGCCGGGGTTGACGCCGACCTTGAACCAGCCGGATTCAGTGTTGTCGAACAGGCCGTTGTTCTGGAAGAAGCTGAGCTGAACGGCGTTGCAGAGGTTCATGTAGCGCTTCAGCTCGTCCGAGACGCCGTCCTGCGGCACGCGGGTGAGGCCCACGCCGCGGTTGGTCACGGCCGTGTTGTTGAGCGAGACGGAGTAATCCTGCAGCACCTGCTGGCCCATGTTGGATACGAAGCGGTTGGCGACGTTTTCTTCCGCCGCCGCGAACAGCATGTGGCGCAGCTGCCATTCGGCGGAAAGCATGCGGAGTTTTTTGTATTCATCCGGCTTCAGCTGCGGGCCTTTTTTCTGCTGCGCGAGGCGCGACTTTTTCAGCAGCGGCTGCATTTCTTTATACAGGTCGCGCATGCGCTTCGGATAGCTGACCGACAGCAGGGAGTGGCCGATTTCACGGTACACATCCGCACGGGCGTGTTCAAAGCCGACGATGAGGCTCTGCATGAAGTCGACGTTGATGAGGTTTTTCTGGCGGTCAAAGGTGAAACCGGTGCCGGGTTCGCCCCAGCCGTATTTCGTGTCCTTGTCGCGCAGGGCTTCGCGCACGTGGTGCGCGTGGGACAAAAGTTCCTGATAGGCGTAGGTGGTGCCGGTGACCTGCTTCCACAGATCGGTGCCGGTCAGCACAACGCCTTCGGCCGGCGGCTTGACCCAGGATTTCATCTGCTCGGGGTTCGACGACAGGTACGCCAGCGACGCGCCCCAGACAATCTGCATTTCGGGCGTGTCGAATTTCGGCTCCTGCGGGGCCTTGCCGGTCTGCACGGCTTCCAGCGCGTTGAGCGCCTGTTTTTGGAATTCGGGGTCGGTCGAGCGGATGTTGGTGATGAAATCTTTCAGGTCTTCGAGCGTGAAGGGCTTCGGCTCTTCCGGGTTTTTGGCGGCGCGTAATTTCTGCGCCAAAATCAACCTGTGGCGCGTCAGGGGTTCGCGCAGGATGCTCTCTATTTTTTTGCGGTCGTTGGGCGTGGCCATATATAGAGTGTCCAAAGGTTAAATTTTGGTTAAAACGCCAGGACGGTCTTGACCGTCCCAGACGCGATAGAAAGCGCTCGCTGGACGGCAAAATTAGGTGCGTTTTTTTAACAGCATCGACGGTATCATTTTTTGGAAACTGCACAAGATAAAAAATGGAATAGAACGATAATTATCCATTGCAATGCAGCATGTTTATTTCAAAAAATCGAGCATCCGCGGCATATAAAACCCGCCGCAGCATATTTTATGTTTAGTGCCGGAGTGCAATAACAACGGCCGATACAAGCACGATAATGCACAGGAAAGCGGTAAAAAGGAGCATCGTGCCCCGCTTCAGATCATTGGCATCGAGGCGGGCGGTGGAGCCTGCGTCACCGATCCAGCCATTTTCCGTAACGGTGTCGTTGCGATGGCGCACCGGGCCGCCCAGAGTGACGCCGAGGGCCCCTGCCGTGGCAGCCACCAGCCAGCCCTGATTTCGCGGCGAAAAACGACTCGATTGCGAGAGGCTTAGACGCAAGGATTTTGCCGGACTGGAGCGGCTGACGAAGAGGGCCGCGAAGGCGATGATGATGGCGGAGAGGCGCGCCGGAATAAAATCCAGCACCGCCTCCAGCTGCCGCGCGGTGCGGCCGAAGTGGCGCGTGAAGCCAAATGCATCGAACAGCGCGAGGAAGGCAGCGTAGAAGCTGAGCGCGAAAACGCCGCCGACGAGGTAATAAAAAACGGGCCCCACGAAATAGCGGTCGAGCGCATAGCCGCTGAACTCCAACCCGCGGCGGACGAGCGTATGGCTGTCCGCCTTCGCCAGATCCTCATCGAAATAGCATTGCAGCGCGGCGGCCGCGCCGCCGGTCTCTTTTTTGTCGAGCAGCCCCGCCGTGCGGCGCAGCGTTTTGAGGGGGCCCATAATAGAAGCGGAGAAGATCAACAGCACAAAACCCGCCGTCCAGCCGAATTCATGCCGTGTCAGCCGCCAGGCAATCGCGGCAATCACGGCCGCGGCCAGCGCCAGCAATATCGTCACAACCACGCCGCGCATGACGAGCGCGCTGTCGCCGCGGTCGCTGCGGTTGAGGCGGTATTCATAGGCCCGCGCGCTTTTTTCCATCACGAGCGGCAGCAGCGGCCGGTAGCCGTTCCGGTACGGCATCACCGCCCCCGCCAGCAGGTGGAAGACGAAGAACAGCAGCACAACAGCATAGGGCGGCAGGAAGGCGAGGCTTTGGAGCATCAATCAACTTTCCCAAGAAAAATGCCCTCAAAGCGTAAACTTCTGAGGGCATTTTTGGTTATCGTATTGCTAAATTTATTCGCGCATGTCGCGCTGCGTGCGCTCTTTCCGCTCATGGCGCTCCTGCGCTTCGAGCGACAGGGTCGCGATCGGGCGGGCTTCGAGGCGGGCGATGGAGATTGGCTCGCCCGTTTCCTCGCAGTAGCCGTAGCCATTTTCCTCGATCTTCTCGAGGGCGGAATTGATTTTGGAGATGAGCTTGCGCTCGCGGTCGCGGGTGCGCAGTTCCAGCGCGTGATCCGTCTCGGCGGAAGCGCGGTCGGCGATGTCGGGTTTTTGCAGGTTGTCTTCCTGCATTTCCTTGATGGTCTGGTCGGATTCAGCCAGCAGTTCCGAGCGCCAGCGCAGGAGCTTCTGGCGGAAGTACTCCAGCATGACGGGGTTCATGAATTTTTCTTTTTCGCTCGGCTTGTAGTCCGGCGGCAGAATGGTCGGCGAATTCTCGGGCAGCGTGCTCATGAACTTTGTTACCTTAATTTTCTTGCGATGGGCTGATTATATAACGCGACAATACGAATAGACAACCGGCCTTTACGTTCCATTTAACCCGTTGTCATTATAGAAAAACCGGCATTTTTGCCAGTAAAAAAAGGCCTAGACCCGGTCGCGGTCGAATTTGGCCAGCTCCACCTGCACGCGGAGGTCGATATCGTCCAGCAGCTCGCCGAGCTTAGGGTCGATGACTTTTTCGCGGTGCTGGCCGATCATGCGGGTCAGCTGCTCCAGCGCGCCCATGGGGATGCTGCCGTTCAAAAGGCCCATGCGGATGCGGTCGAGCTGGTCGAGCAGCCCCGCGGCATGGCGCGCCGCCTTTTTAGAGCCCTCTTCGGTCGAATTGCCCAGTTCCTGCAGGGATAACAGGGCGTCAAGGCTATTGATTGACATAACACCAGACGCGCCGTGCTGCGGGGCGGATTCCTCCGTCTCGTTCACAAGGCCGCTGAAGCCGCTGCCCGAGCCGCCCTTGGCGCCTCCGGTTTTGGAAACGCCCTTGCTGCCGGCTGTCTTGTTGGGTCCCTCAATCTTCATGATTTAATTATAAGCAGATAACAGCGTTTAAAAATAGTCGGCAATATTTGCCTCAAAACGCCAATTTATGGCAAGCCGCCGTCCTTTAAATCATCAACCCATTGATAATAATAACTATTAATGAATTCCCCGCTTGGCACGGTTCTCGCAACGCTTATCAGCGGGAAACTTCATGGGAATGGGTTAGTTATGATGAACAAATTTTTGAAAGGCTTGACGGTTACGGTTCTGGCGCTGGGTTTCAGCGCGGTTTCGTTTATCGCACATGCCGAGGAAAACAAGGCCCCCGGGCCGCTCGGCACCACGCGCATTAAAGATATCGTCAACGTTGAAGGCGTCCGCGACAACATGCTCGTTGGCTACGGCCTCGTCGTCGGCCTCAACGGCACCGGCGACTCGCTCAACAACTCGCCCTTCACCGAACAGTCCATCATCGGCATGCTGGAGCGCCTTGGCGTCAACGTGCGCGAGCAGAAGCTGAACACCAAGAACATCGCAGCCGTCATGGTCACGGCCACGCTGCCCCCCTTCACCAACCAGGGCTCCCGCATTGATACTTCCATCTCCGCGATGGGCGATGCGAAAAGCCTGCAGGGCGGTACGCTTCTCGTCACCCCGCTGCTCGGCGCTGACAGCCAAGTTTACGCCGTGGCTCAAGGCTCTGTCGCCGTCGCCGGCTTCTCGGCCAAGGGTGATGCAGGTTCCGTCACGCAGAACATCCCCACTGCCGGCCGCATTTCGGCGGGCGCGGTGGTTGAACGCGAAATCCCCTTCCAGCTGGCGTCGATGAAAGAAACGCGCTTTGGCCTTCGCAACCCCGACTTCACAACCGCGCGCCGCATCGCCTCCGCCATCAACGATTACCTGAAGTTCCCGGCGGCAAAGGCCGAGAACCCGTCCTCCGTCGCGCTGTCGCTGCCGCCCGGCTATAACTCCGGCATCGTCAACCTCATCACCGACGTCGAACAGCTGCGCGTCTCCCCCGACCAGGTCGCCCGCGTCGTCATTGACGAGCGCTCCGGCGTCATCGTCATGGGCAAGGACGTCCGCATCTCGACCGTCGCCCTCGCCCAAGGCAACCTCACCATCCGCATCACCGAAACGCCGCAGGTTTCGCAGCCGGAACCGCTCTCCACCGGCGGCGATACGGTTGTCGTGCCGCGCACCGATGTGCAGGTCTCGACCGATGCCGACAATAAAATCGCCGTGCTGCAGGAAGGCGTCTCCCTCCAGACCCTCGTCGGCAGCCTCAACGCCCTTGGCGTTGGCCCCCGCGATATCATTACCATCCTGCAGTCCATCAAGGCCGCTGGCGCCCTGCAGGCTGAAATCGAGGTGATGTAACATGACAAGCGCAAACGCCATCCCGACCCCCGTCAACGCCGAAATCGCCATGCAGACCGCCAAGAACGCGATGAACGCCGGCGGCAAGCCGAAAAGCTCCAACGCCCCTGACCTAGAACAGGTCAAGAAAAGTGCGCAGGACTTTGAAGCCGTGTTCCTCTCGGAAATGATGGGCCATATGTTTGAAGGCACGGAGCCGAACAAAATGTTCGGCGGCGGCCAGGGCGAGAAAATGTTTCAGGGCATGATGGTGCAGGAATACGGCAAGATGATGGCCAAGGGCCAGGGCATCGGCATTGCCCAGCAATTGCAGGCCGCCATGATCCGCATGCAGGAACAGCATCAATCAACGTAATAACAACAATAAAACAGGGTGAACAACATGAATACGACCGTAAAACAGGCTACCAGCTTCGCCACCGACCTCCAGAAGGTCATGCGCGTTATTGACACCTTCGGCCAGCTGCTGATGCAGGAAACCGCGGCATTGCGCAAGACCGACTTTAAAACCGTCGATACGCTGCAGGCCGAAAAACGCAACCTTGCCCGCGAATACCAGGAAGTTGTGACCGCCCTCGCCGGCCGCAAGACGGAAATGGCGCAACTGGATGTGCAGGCGCGCGAACGCCTGGTGCAGGCCCGCACCCGCTTTACCCTGATCCTCGACGATAACCTGCGCGCGCTGGAAGCTGCCAAAAACAGCGCCGCCCGCCTCGTCGGTAAAATTCTCGACGCTGCACGCCGCTCCGTCGCTGATGACCGCCAGACCAACTACTCATCGAAAGGAAAATCGCAAGCTTACAAGACCTCCACCCTCTCCCTGTCGGTGGATCAGAAGCTTTAATGACCCCTTAATAACCCCTCTACTTCCGTTTACTGGCACTAACCCTACGACCCCTCCCAACGGGCCGCCTGCTTCCCACAGGCGGCCCACAGGAGTTTTTATGGCGTTATGAATACGCCCCCGATTTCTAAATGAAATCATGACGATTTATTCCTCCCCCTCCCCAAAACTGGCACGGCTCCTGCAAGGATAGATACGGATAACCATAGGAGTCCGTAGACTTGAACCTGATCAAGCACATCGCAGCAACTCAAGGCAACAGCGGCGCAAACAGCGCCAGCGCTGCGGGTAAAGCCTTGTCGCAGCAGGATCTTGACGGCTTCACCAACATCCTCGCCAGCCAGCCCTCGGCACAAAGCGCTTCTTCCGCCCCGGCCAAATCGGGCGCCGCGCTGACGGCAAAAATTTCCGCTTACCTGAAAGACCACCCGGCCATCGCGGCAAAACTGCAGAGCCAGATGCAGAATTCTGCCGCTGCGTCGTCGAAAGATGGCGATGTCGCGGCAAGCCGCACGTCGGACCTCGCCGCGCAGCTCGCAACGCTGCTGCAGGGCGATGATGCAACCTCGAACAACGCAGACCTGATGAACCAGCTGCAGGGCATGCTCAATACAAATATCCAGAACGCCGCCGACCAGGACGTAGACGCGCCGGCCGCGGATGCAAACACCATCGCCCAGTTCCGCACCGACGCCATCAAGCTGATGAAAAGCATGGGCATGTCGGATGCGGATATTGAAAAGACGCTGCTGCAATTCGCCATGAACAACCAGTCCGCCCTTTCCAATGCGCAGACCGCGCAGCTGGTGATGCCGGTGCAGTCTGAGAAACTTGCCTCGCTCGGCAAATTGACTGCTGACGACAAAGATAATGACAACGGCCAGATGGCCGCCGTCTTGAGCGCTGCGCCGAAAATGCAGCCCGCCGTCAACGCCGCCCCTGCTGCCGATTATACGGCTGCCGGCAATGGCGCCAACAAGGTGCAAGCCCCGAACGCCGCGCCGCAACAGAACAACGCGCCCCAGGCAGCGCCGCAACAGCAGCCGCAAGATACCTCCGCGAAAGCGAAACCTGCGACCGAAACCTCGCACATCGCCCTCGTCAACGCCATGGCGTCGAACGACAGCAACAGCGGCAACAGCATGAGCGGCGATACCGGCAGCAACCCTTTCTCGCAAAATGATGCCAGCGCAACCAACGCCCTGACCGGCACGCAGAGCGCGTCTGCCGCAACGCCCGGCAGCTTCGTCAATTATATGAACACTGCAACGCAGGCCGCGCCCGGCGCTTCCGCCGCCACGACGCAGATGGTTGCACTGCAGATCCAGCAGAACCTCGCCGCCAAGGTCAACACCTTCAACATGCAGCTGCACCCGGCCGAGCTCGGCGGTCTTGAAATCCGCCTCAAGTTCGGCAAGGACGGCGTGATGAAGGCGCAGCTGATCGCCGACAAGCCGGAAACCCTTTCGATGCTGCAAAAAGATTCCGCGCAGCTGAACAGAATTCTGCAGGGCGCCGGCGTGAATGCCGATGAATCTTCCCTGTCCTTCGACCTGCGCCAGCAAAACCAGCAGCGCGGCGAATACCAGCCGAACAACAACAGCGCCAGCCGTTCCGGCGGCTATGGCGATGATCTTGATGCCACCATCCCGGACAATGCACTGATGGCAAAAATTGCCGTCAACGCCGCAGGCTATATCAGCCAGCGCGGCGTCAACATCATGGTCTAAGGGTTTTAAGGAGTATATATAATGACTGTCGCAACAACCGCCAGCACCACCGGTACCACCTACTCGGCCACGCAGTCGAAGGACAGCACCGCGCTTTCGGGCAACTTCGACCAGTTCCTGCGCCTGCTGACAACACAGCTGCAGAACCAGGACCCGCTGTCGCCGATGGACTCGACGCAGTTCACCAACCAGCTCGTGTCCTTCTCGGGCGTCGAACAGCAGATCAAAGGCAACGATTACCTGAACAAGCTGCTCACCATGCAGACGCTGAACATGACGGCCCTGGGCGTTTCCTTCATCGGCAAGGATGTTCAGGTGGCGTCGAGCCAGTTCAGCGCCGACGGCGTGAAGCCGGTCGATATGGCCTACTCGCTTCCCTCGGCAGCTTCTGCCGGCACGATCAGCATCACCGATGCCGACGGCAAAGTCATCTTCTCCAAAGATGCCGATCTGACCGCCGGCAACCATGACTTCACCTGGGACGGCAAGGACAGCGACGGCAACGTCGCGCCCGCCGGCACCTACACGATTAAAGTCAGCGCGACGGACTCTGCGAAGACTGCGCTGAACGTCACGACATATGTGCCGGGACATGTGAGCAGCCTTGAATCCGCGGATGACGGCACATTGTTGCTGAACGTCGGCGGCCAGAGCGTGCCGCTGACCGATGTGCGTAAAATTTCTGAAGCGGCGGCAACTTCTGCCACGTAATTGGCACGGTCGTTGCAAGAATAAAATCAGATTGAATTCACCGCCGGAAAAAAGAGACCGGCAAAGAAAAAAGGGAGATTAGATATGAGCGTTTTCGGTTCACTCTTCACGGCAGTTTCAGGCCTCGCGGCGCAAAGCCAGGCGCTCGGCATGATCTCCAACAACATCGCCAACCAGAGCACGGTCGGCTACAAGCGCTCGGACGCCGCGTTCTCGAGCCTTGTCACTAATGAAAGCCGCTCGGTTCTCTACAGCCCGGGTTCGGTGAAAGCAACGCAGAACCAGCTGATCGACCAGCAGGGCCTGCTGCAGCAATCGCAAAGCGCGACCGACATCGCCCTTTCCGGCAACGGCTTCTTCGTCGTGAAAAACGGCACCGCCTCCACCGCCGAAACGCTCTTTACCCGCGCGGGCTCCTTCTCCGAAGACCAGAACGGCGTCCTGAAAAACACCTCAGGCTTCTCGCTCTACGGCTGGCCGCTTGACCAGAACGGCAACCTGCCGGCGGCTTCCGCCTCCACCGCCTCGCTCGTGCCGGTTGATCTCTCGACCGTGACCGGCAAGGCTGTGCCGACGACGCTCGGCGCGCTGAAGCTCAACCTTTCCTCGACCGCCGCGCTGAACGCCTACCCGACGACGGCCGCAACGCCCGCCAGCTTTACCCGCGCGCTGAAAGTCTATGACTCCCTCGGCACCGCGCAGGACATGAACATGGAGTTCACGCACATTGAATCGCCGACGGCGATTGCCCGCGGCACCGCCAACGTCTCGACCATCACGGGCCCCCTCGCCGGCCAGTCCGGCTTCTCCGCGACTGACACCTTCGATGTGACCGTCGGCGCGACCGGCCCTGTCACCATCACGCTCGACGGCGATATGTCGAAAGTGCTGGCCGACCTGAACGCCATCACTGACACTGCAGGACAGCCCGTGCTGAACGCGAACTTCGACGCCAACGGCCAGCTGACCATCAAGGCGCGCAGCCTGACCGACAACGTGGACCTCACGGACGGTTCCGGCTCCCCCCTTGCCGGCGGCCTTGCCATGGGCGGCACCACTTCCAACACCCCGCCCGCGGTTGCCACCAACCTGCTCGCAACGCCCTCCTCCACCAACAACACCGAAGGCTGGTGGCAGGTGACGATGAAAGCGCCCAACGGCGCGGTGCTGAAGACCGGACAGGTCAACTTCACCGGCACCGGCGTCCTCAACGCGACCCCCTCGGCAACCGGCCAGGTCAACGTCAACCTCGCCAACATCAATTGGGGTGACGGCTCCGACCCGCAGAACCTGGACATCGACATCGCCAAGATCACGCAGAACGCCGGCGACTTCGATGTGACCTCGGCCACGCAAAACGGCGCGGCACCCGGTGTCCGCACCGGTGTCTCGATCGATGCTGACGGCTACGTCTCCGCCCAGTTCAGCAACGGCCAGAGCCAGCGCGTCTTCAAGCTTGCCGTCGCCACCTTCGCCAATGCCAACGGCCTTGACGAACTCTCCGGCAACGTCTTCCGCGCGTCGGACACCTCCGGCACGCTCAACCTGCGCGAGGCCAGCACGGGCTCCGCCGGCACCATTCAGGCGGGCGCCCTTGAACAGTCCAACGTCGACCTTGCTGACGAGTTTTCCAAGATGATCGTCACCCAGCGGGCCTATTCCGCGAACACCAAGGTCATCACCACCGCCGACCAGATGACCGCAGAATTGCTCCAGCTGAGATAACAGATAGATAACGAGATATAGTCCCAATCATTCGAGTCAAAGAAGGAATTAAATCATGACCGACGTTACCCTTACCGCCGCACTCCGCTCCAACCTTTTGTCCCTGCAGGGCACGCAGAAACTGCTCGATACGACGCAGCTCCGCCTCGCCACAGGCTTGAAGGTCAACTCCGCCCTCGACAACCCCAACTCCTACTTCGCAGCGCAGGCCGTCAACAACCGCTCGACCGACCTTTCTTCGCTGCTCGACGGCATCGGCCAGAGCATCCAGGTGCTCAAAGCCGCCGACGAGGGCTTGAAAACCCTCACCAGCTTCCTGAGCCAAGCGGAAGCGCTGGCGCAGAACTCTCTCGATGCCGCGAACGCCAACGGCGGCCTGAACCCCAACGCCGCGGTCGATGCCGCCAGCTACACGCAGATCCAGTCGCAGCTTGACACCATCATCGGCGACGCAGGCTATCGCGGAACCAACCTGCTCAAAGGCGGCACGCTGCAGGTGACCTTCAACGAAACCGGCTCTTCGACCCTGACGGTTGCGGGCGTGACGGATGATACCGCCGGCCTCGCGCTGACCGCCGGCGCGCCGCTCGACACCGCCGCCAGCATCCAGACCGAAATCACGGCAATCAAGGCCGCGCTCGATACGGTGCGCGCGCAGTCGGCGTCCTTCGGTAACAACCTCAACATCATCCAGACGCGCCAGGACTTTACCAAAAACCTCATCAACGTGCTGCAGGAAGGCCGTGACAAGCTGACCGTCGCCGACAAGAACGAGGAAGGCGCGAAACTGCTCTCCCTGCAAACGACGCAGCAGCTGGGCATCACCTCCCTCTCGCTCGCATCGCAGGCCAACCAGTCCATCCTGAAACTTTTCGGCTAATAGGAGGCTTTTTAACCACGCATAACACCCCTCTCCCTGACTCGAAGAGTGGGACTAACGAGGCCCCGACCGGCAGAAGCCGGTCCGGGCCTCGAATTTATGTGGTGATGACGGCTTGCTTATCAGGTGCCCGGAAGGCGCTTGACCACCGTGGCAGGCGCTTCCGGCGCGGCTTTCGACAGCGGCCGCCAGCTCGGCGCCTCGATACTGTAGGTCACGGTGAGGGAGGAGGTCTGGCTTTTGCAGATCAGAGTCAGCGTGTCGGAGTCAAACGTGACGGGTATCTGCTTTTCCAAATAACGCTTTTCGATTGCGCGGATATTATCAACCGCGTCCTCGAGACTGACACGGTGCAGCACCAGCTGTTCCTGCCCGTGGTCGAGACTGCTGCGCTTGACGATGCTGTAATGATCCATACCGCCCTGCCGGATGTGACTATTCAATTATACCGCATGTCGGGCACTTTTGGCAAAAGCCGCCCTATGCGCTCTTTGGCAGCTTTGCCACAATATAAGCGCAAACCGTATCGAAATCTTCCTTCCGGGGCAGCGCGGCGGCGGCGATGCTGAGTTTCTTGCCATCGGCAAGCTTTACGATCAAGAAGCGCTGGCCCTGCACCTGCTGCGTCTGAAGGCCAGCAATATCGGCGTAGGCAACCTCTCGCGGCACCTTGCGGAAGGCGCCCTGCGGCAGCGTCATGGCCGTGTCGCCCAAGGTCAGGACCTGCGCTTCGTCATCCGCTGTCAGCTGCGCCAGAAAGCCGAGAATGCCCAGGATGACGAAGCCGAGCGACAGCGCGGCCAGCACCCAGTAGAAAACAGTCGCATTGCCGGCATCCAGCTCGATAAGGTGGTTGATGATGACGCCGCGGGTATTGTCCAGCGCCTCATGCGCGAGAATAGCTGCGCAACCGCCGAAAAAGAAAATGCACAGGAACAGGCGGCCGGCCTTGTAGCGGTAAGGGAATGTCAGGGGTTCGGTCATCGTCATGCCTCGTTTATTGCGCAGCCAAGCATAGCAGCCGCGGCACGCCTCTTGCATCTATCCCTTTCAGAGGCCGCATTTTTGAACGCGATTCTCTAAAATTGATTCATTCCGGAGGAAAAACCTGCCACATCATCCGCCGCCGAAAAATAAAACAGGAGAAATAGCCAAGTAATTACAGGCCATTAAAAGCCCCGGCAGTTTATGCCGTGTGCAGATTATGCAATGTAAACCTTTTGTTAAGGGGTCACGTGTCATGATGACTATATGGTCAAGGGAGTAACCCGCGACCGCTTCATAACGCATCAACCTAGAAAAGGAACATGCAATGTCTGACGTCACCCTTACGGCTGCCCTCCGCTCCAACCTCCTCTCGCTGCAGGGCACTCAAAAACTCCTCGACAGCACCCAGCTCCGCCTCGCTACCGGCCTGAAAGTGAACAGCGCTCTGGATAACCCCAGTTCGTACTTCGCAGCGCAGTCCGTTAACAACCGCGCAAGCGACCTGACTTCTCTCCTTGACGGCATCGGCCAGGGCATTCAGGTCCTGAAAGCTGCTGACGAAGGTATCAAAACCATCACGAGCTTCCTGAACCAGGCAGAAGCCCTGGCGCAGAGCGCGCTTGATAACGCCAACGCCAACGCCGGCACCAACACCAACGCTGTGACCGATGCGGCCTCCTATGCTGCCATCCAAGGCCAGATTGACTCGGTGACCACTGACGCAGGCTATCGTGGTACCAACCTTCTGGCTGGTGGTACGTTGTCTGTTACCTTCAACGAAACGGGCTCGTCGTCCCTGACCGTTGCCGGTGTGACAGATACTGCAGTTGCCGGCCTTGCCCTGACGACCTCCGCTCTCGACACCACTGCAAACATCACGTCCGAGATCACCAAGATCAAGGCCGCGCTGGATACGGTTCGTGCACAAGCAGCGTCGTTTGGTAACAACCTCAACATCATCCAGACCCGCCAGGACTTCACGCAGAACCTTGTTAACGTTCTGCAAGAAGGCCGCGACAAGCTGACGGTTGCTGACAAGAACGAGGAAGGCGCGAAACTGCTCTCCCTGCAAACCACGCAGCAGTTGGGCATCACGTCTCTGTCCCTCGCTAGCCAAGCCAACCAGTCCATCCTCAAGCTGTTCTAAGCTTAAGGACCAAGAGAATAAAAAGCGCCGGCGGGGTAAAATCCCGCCGGTACTTTTTTACGCATTAAGTAATCGTTAAGAATTTATGGAGATAATAGGGGTACATTCGGCGAAAGAACTTCGCCTTCATTTTGCCGCAGGAGAGAATCTCACATGGCCCTTATCATCGACCTGAAACCGCAAGAACGCATCATCATCGGCAACGCGCTGATCACGAATGATGCGGCCCGTGCCCGCCTGCACATTGAAGGCGAAGCGCCGATTTTGCGCGAAAAAGACATTATGCGCGAAAACGAGGCGAATTCGCCCTGCAAGCGCATCTACCTCACCATCCAGCTGATGTATCTGGCCGCCGACCCGAAAGCGCTGCACGATATTTTCTTCAGCCAGATCCGCGACATTCAGGATGCCGCACCGTCGACGACGCCCTATTTCATGAAGATCAACGATCACATTCTCAACGGCCATTACTACAAGGCGCTGAAAGAAGCGCGCAACCTTATCCAGTATGAATCGGAGTTGCTGTCGAATGCCTGACGTTAAAAATCCCTACGCCGTCGCGGCGGATGCTTATGGCAGCATGGCAGGCTCGGTCGACCCCCGCTCCCTCGAAGGCAAGGTTCTCCTGAAGGCTGCAACTAAACTTGAAGATCTCCAGCGCCGCCTTGCTTCCGGCGAGAAAATTAAAAGTGCCGAATGCGGCGAGATTTTGGAATACAACCAGAAGCTCTGGCAGCTGTTCGTCGAAGACGCGCGCAACCCAGACCATCCGCTGCCGCAGGAAATTAAAAACAATATCGCGACGCTGGCGCTGTTCATCTTCAAGCGCACGCTGGAGCTGATGATTGATACCAAGCCCGATAAAATGCAGGCCATTATCGACATCAACCGCAATATCGCTGCGGGCCTGATGAAGACGGTGAAACCCCTGCCCGGCCAGCAGGCCGCAAAACCCCTCGATGCCGACAAGCCGGTGAAATCGACCATCGACAGCATCACCTGATCTTACCTGCGCAGCAAAAAGGCCTGTTTAGCCTGTCACACAAAAAAAAATGGCGGTTTCACACGCTTTTTTGAATTCACTACTAAAAACGGTACAGAAGTAGGCTATATTGCCTTACGAACGGATTTGATTGGGGATTTTTCCAGTTATCTGCGGCCGGCATTTTTAAACGATTAACAAGGCTTGAACGACCGCAATGGATAACAAACGCCGCTGGTTTATCGAAAAGAGCGCCAATTTCCTGGGTTGCGCGGTCTATGCGCTATCTGCCGCCGTGCTGGTCATCGATTTCGAGAATACGCACCGCATCAGCAGCCTTTTGATGCTGGTCATGCGTCTCCTGATCTCCGTCCTCTTCCTCGTCCGGCCGCCGCCCAAGCACGACGTCAACACCAACTGGCGCGACTGGGCCTTTGCGATTGGCGGCACGGGTTTCTACCTGATGCTACGCCCCGCGCCGGAAGTGCACGATTTTATCATTATGCATGCAGTGCAGGTTATCGGCGTCTGCATTTCCATTGCGGGCCTGCTGTCGCTGAACCAGAGCTTCGGCATCGTCGCCGCCAACCGCGGCGTCAAGACCAGCGGCATCTACAAATACATCCGCCACCCCATTTATGCGGGGTATTTGATTGAGGGCGTCGCCTTCCTGGCGCAGAACATCAGCATCTGGAATATCATCGTCATCCTGATTTCGACGCTGTTCCAGTTCCAGCGGCTGTTTATCGAGGAGGAATTCCTCTCCCGCGATCCCGCTTATGTGGAATATATGAAGCGCACGCCGGGCCGCATCCTGCCGGTCATTTTCTGATAACGGCATAAAAAAACCGGGCAACTGCCCAGCTGCAATCCGGATCATTGCAGATTTATACGACGATCGAGGTGGAAGACGACGCGGGCGCGCTTTGCTGCTGCGGCGCGCTATTGCCGGAGGGTGCCGGCGCGGCCTGCTGCTGCGGCGCTGGCGTAATGTCTTGAGTCTGCGCCTGTTGCTGCGGCTGCGGTGTTTGCGGCTGGAAGGTCGGCAGGTTGAGGCCGGCCGAGCTGTCCGATTTACCGGAAGAGGCATTCACTTTCGGCTCGCTAAATGTCGGCGCTTTGTCGGCGCTAGAGCTCCGCACAGTAGCGTTTTGCGCCTGCTGCTGCTCGAGGTGCTGTTTTTGTTCATTCGCCTGGATTTGCGCGGCGCGCTGGAAGGCGCGGATCTGGGCAGCAGACGGATACTGCTGCACCACTTCGCCCGTATCATTCGAGCGGATTTCAAGAATGGCTTTGTTGAGCGTGGCGTCCACACGGATGCGCAGGCTGACGAGCTGGGGGTATTCCTGCTGGCTGGCTGCTGCAGACGTGGAAACGCTCTGAGAAGTTACTCTCAGGGCGGAGGCTTGGACCGAAGATGTGCCGACAGACTCAATCATTTTCTATGATTCCCTATCGCACGAGCATGGTCTCATACTCATACAATTCTTATATTAGCGGAGGTTTGGTCAATACGCAAGTGAAAAACAAGTAAAACCAGTAACTTACTTAAATGTTAAGAGCATTTTTACTTGTTAATTCTTCCTTAATACTTCATTAACTAATTATTTACTTTTAGGCGTTTTGCGCTCGCGCCTGATTACCTATAAAAACCAATGCTTTATTAGTAAAACGTCAATGCGTCCTATATTAGAATATAGAGATACGGTTTGCGCATGGTTTTTGCATAGAAACCTGCTGTCAGAGGCATAAAACCAATCTATATCAAATGCCTGTGGGGAAATAATCGCTGCGAACTTGAGAAAAATCGGAAAAACGACGGGCAAAATTTGCCTAGTTCGAAAAAATTCGTTAATCTTAAGAAGTGGGGTTCTGGGGTTTACTTGTTTTCTATACGCCCGGACTCCCTTCTTTGAGTGGGATCAAAGCAAGGGGAGATTACTTAAGTGGATTCATTTCTGGAATCGATGAAGAATCTGGGTGCCGGCCGTCTGGCCATGATGCTCGTGACCTTCTTCGGCCTGATCATCTTTTTCGTCTTCATTGCCGTGCGCTCATCCGCACCGTCGATGAATTTGCTCTATGGCGATTTGTCCACCAGTGACGCGACGGAGATTGCGGCCAAGCTCGACAACTCCCATATCGCCTATACGCTGTCGGAAGATGGCACCAAGGTTTCCGTCCCCTTCAAGGATGTCAGCAAGGCGCGGGTGCTGCTCGCCGCTGAAGGCCTGCCGCACAAGGGCTCCATCGGCTATGAAATCTTCGACCAGAAGAACAGCTTCGGCCGCACCAGCTTTGAAAACAACGTGATGCAGCTGCGCGCAACCGAAGGCGAGCTTGCCCGCACCATCAGCTCCATGGACCAGATCCGCTCTGCCCGCGTGCAGATTGTGTACCCGGAACGTGAATTGTTCAGCCGCACGCAGCAGCCCGCGACCGCTTCCGTCTTCCTCAACGTGCGCAGCGAAGGCGCACTGGGGCCCGAGCCCATTTCCGCCATCCAGCACATGATTGCGGCCGCCGTGCCGCAGTTGAAGCCTGGCAACGTCACCGTCATCGACCAGAACGGCAACCTGCTTGCCAAGGGCCAGGGCGACGGCGATGCCGGCAGCACCGCCCATAGCGGCGATGATGCGCAGAAAGCCTATGAAGCACGCGTCAAGAACTCAGTCGAGGATATGGTCGGCCGCATCGTCGGCTACGGCAAGGTGCGCGCGAATGTGACCGCCGCCATGAACTTCGACATCGTCAACCGCAACACCGAGAGCTATAACGCCGATGGCCAGGTTGTGCGCTCGACCCAGACGGTGAGCGAGGATAATACCGAAGCCAACAGCAACGCCAACGGCGCGGTCTCTGTCCAGAACAACCTGCCGGGCCTGCCCGCCAGCAGCAATGCCTCCACGCAAACGCAAGGACCCGCCGCCGGCGCGAAGAGCAGCCGCACGGAAGAAACCACCAACTACGAAATCCCGAAAACGGTGGAAACGCTCGTGCGCGAGAGCGGCCAGGTAGAAAAACTTTCCATCGCCGTGCTCGTCGATGGCAGCTATGCGCCCGATACCACCGTGCAGAAGCCGAAAGATGCCCCCGCCGACTGGACGCCGCCCCGTAAATACACGCCGCGTTCGGATGATGAACTGGCAAAAATCGCAACGCTCGTGAAATCCGCCGTCGGCTATGATGAATCGCGCGGCGACACGGTCAGCGTCGTCAACATGCAGTTTGCCGACACCGACCAGTTCTCCATGACGCCGGTCGCGAACGACACCATCATGGGCTTCCCGAAGGGCGATATTCTGAGCATGGCGGAAACGCTGGCGCTCTCGGTCGTCGCGGTCCTTATCATCCTGCTCGTCCTTCGCCCGCTGGCAACGCACTTTACCGCGCCGCGCGTCGCCACCGCCGGGCGTGGCCAGGGCATGGAAGACACCGCCCTCCTCCCCGGCCAGACGCCGCAGGCGCAGCTGGCAGGCCCCGGCCCCGGTGGCGGCATGGGCGGCGGCACCTCCACCTCCGAGCTTGAATCGATGATCGACATGTCCTCGGTCGAGGGCAAGGTGAAGGCGTCCTCCGTTCAGAAGATTTCCGACCTCGTCACCAACCACCCGAATGAAACCGTTTCTGTCATCCGCCAGTGGATGAGCCAGGAAAGCTAAGAGACCAATATAAAGCCTACCGGAGTTATGAATGCGCATTCGTGAAGATTACCGCACCCTGACCGGCACCGAGAAGGCCTCGATTTTGCTGTTGTCCCTCGGCGAGGAATACACGGCAAAGATTTTCGAGCAGCTGGGGCAGGAGGAGATCATGAACATCTCCCAGACCATGTCGAACCTCGGCAAGGTCAGCTCCGCCGTGATCGAGCGGCTGTTCATCGAATTTGCGGAAAACATCACCTCCACCTCCTCCCTTGTCGGCACGATGGATTCAACGGAGCGCCTGCTGCAAAAAGTCCTCGGCAAAGATAAAGTCGACGGCATCATGGAAGAAATCCGCGGTCCCGCCGGCCGCACCATGTGGGAAAAGCTCTCCAACGTGAACGAAGACATTCTGGCGAACTTCCTGCAGAAGGAATATCCGCAGACGGTCGCCGTCGTCCTCTCCAAAATCACCGCCGAGCACGCGGCCTCCGTTCTCGCCCTGCTGCCGGAAGGCTTTGCGATGGAAGTCGTCATGCGCATGCTGCGCATGGAAGCCGTGCAGAAAGACGTCCTCGACGACGTTGAAAAGACCCTGCGCACCGAATTCATGATGAACCTCGCGAAAACCAGCCGCCGTGACAGCCATGAAATTATGGCCGAGATTTTCAACAGCCTCGAGCGCGCGACGGAAGCGAAGTTCATGACAAGCCTCGAAGAGCGCAGCCCGGATGCCGCCGAACGCATCCGCAGCCTGATGTTTACCTTCGAAGACCTCGGCCGCCTCGACCCGTCCGCGATCCAGACCGTCATCCGCGCCGCTAACAAAGAACACCTGCCGCTCGCGCTCAAGGGCGCGTCCGACGCCATGAAGGACCTCTTCTTCTCCAACATGTCGGAGCGCGCGGCCAAGATTATGAAGGAAGACATGGCCGCCATGGGCCCCGTGCGCCTGAAGGATGTCGAGGAAGCGCAAGCCAGCCTCGTCGTCACCGCCAAGGACCTTGCCGACCGCGGCGAGATAACGATTGTCACCGCGAAAGATGAAGATGAGCTCATCTATTAAGGACGGGGACGTGAAAAAGTTTTTGTTCGACAATAACGACTTCGATACGGCGCCGGCTGACGATATGCCCGTGGCCGAAAGCTACACGGCGGAACAGCTGGAATTGGCGCGCAGCCAGGCCTATGCGCAGGGCAAGGCGGATGGCCTCAAAGACGCCAAGATGAGCACGGAAGAATTACAGCAGCGCGCGCTCCACAACATCGGCCTTGCCGCCGACAAACTGCTGAAGTCGGAAGAGCAGCGCGATATCGACAGCATGGTCGGCACCGCGAAGCTGGCATTGAAAGTCACGCACAAGCTGCTGCCGAAATTCGCGCAGCGTTTTTCGCTGCAGGAAATCGAGCATGTGATTTTAACCGCCGTCGACACGCGGCGGGACGAGCCGCGCATCGCCATCACCGTCAACGGCGGCCACCTTGAGGCGCTGAAGCGCAATATCGAGGATCTTGCCGCCTCAAAAGGCTTTGGCGGCAAGCTGATTATCATCGCCGACGACAACCTTGCGCCGACCGATGTGCGCGTGGAATGGGCGGACGGCGGCGCGGAGCGCCTGTATGAACGCCTTTACGCCCAGATTGAATCCGAATTCGCCAAAGCCGTCGCCGGCATGCAGCTGGCGTCAAAATCCGAAGAATAACGCTTAACAGGAGAGAGAAATGTCCAACGACAAAGACAAGCCGCATGTCGCCTTCGAAGACCTGCCGGAACATGTGACGACCGAAGTCCGCAAAAAGGACATCGACGCCATTTACGACATTCCCGTGCAGATTTCCGCCGTGCTCGGCAAATCGACGATGCAGGTGAGCCAGCTGCTGAAGCTCGGCCGCGGTGCCGTGGTGGAGCTGGACCGCAAAGTTGGCGAAGCGATTGACATCTACGTCAACAACCGCCTCGTCGCGCGCGGCGAGGTCATCGTCGTTGAAGACCGCCTTGGCGTGACGATGACAGAGATCGTCAAATCCGACCGCTCGCCGACGTAAGTAATATACACTAGGGGATATTCCGACCATGCGACTGATGATCGTGGGCAGTCTCAACGGGCAGATCAGCACGGCTGGCAAAATCGCCATCGGCCGCGGCGCGCGCGTAACCCATACGGAAGATATCGAGCAGGCCATGGGGGCGCTCCGCTCCGGCAAAGGCGCCGACCTTCTGATGGTGGACGTGAAGCAGGATATCGGCTCGCTCATCCAGCAGCTGAAGGCGGAGCGCTTTGCCGTGCCCGTCGTCGCCTGCGGCATCGGCACCGATGCCGGCGCCGCCGTCCGCGCCATCAAGGCGGGTGCCAAGGAATATATCCCCCTGCCCCCTGATGCCGAACTAATTGCCGCCGTGCTGCAGGCCGTCGCCGAAGAAGGCAACACCATGATTGCGGGCGACGCCAGCATGAAGGCAGTTCTGCAAGTTGCCGACCGCATTGCGCCGTCGGACGCGACCGTGCTGATTACCGGCGAGTCCGGCACCGGCAAGGAAGTGATGTCGAAATACATTCACCAGAAAAGCCGCCGCTCCAACGGCCCCTTTATTTCCATCAACTGCGCCGCGATACCGGAAAGCCTGCTGGAATCCGAACTCTTCGGCCATGAAAAAGGCTCCTTCACGGGCGCGACCGCGCGCCGCATCGGCAAGTTCGAGGAAGCCAACGGCGGCACGCTGCTGCTCGACGAGGTGAGCGAAATGCACCCCGGCCTGCAGGCAAAATTACTGCGCGCCATTCAGGAACGCATCATCGACCGCGTCGGCGGCACCGCGCCCGTTAAAATCGACATCCGTCTGATCGCGACCTCCAACCGCGACATGGAACAGGCCGTGCGCGAAGGCAAATTCCGCGAAGACTTATATTTCCGCCTCAACGTCGTCAACCTTGAACTGCCGTCCTTGCGCGACCGGCCGGCGGATATCATCCCGCTCGCCATCATGTTCGCGAATAAATATTCCGAGCAAAACGGCATCGAGCCCAAGAAAATTTCCGAAGCCGCTGTCGAAAAGCTGAAAAGCCATCACTGGCAGGGCAATGTGCGGGAGCTGGAAAACACCATGCACCGCGCCATCCTCGTCTCGGCTGATGCGGAAATTGAACCCTCCGCCATCCAGCTCGCGGGCCAGAAGGCCGCGCAGGCGGCGGCCGCGGCGGCTGTTGCCGCTGCCACCGCCGCAAAACCGGTGGAAAAGCCCGCCGCGCCCGCCGCCCCCGTTGTTTCCGCGCCCGCAGTGCAGGACGCCACCGACAGCACCGGCGCGCTGGTCGGCCGCACCGTGGCCGATGTTGAAAAGCAGCTGATCCTGAACACGCTCGATCATTGCCTTGGCAACCGCACACATGCCGCGAACATTCTTGGCATTTCCATCCGCACCCTTCGCAACAAGCTAAAAGAATATAGTGATGGCGGCGTCGCCATTCCGGGCGCGGGGGCGTAACAGATGGCCGAAACAGGCACCGTTGCTGCAAAGGGCCCGGGCTTCCGCATCAAGGGCGATATCCTCTTCGCGATCGGCATTATCGCGATCCTGATCGTCCTTGTCCTGCCGATGCCGCCCATTCTGCTGGACGTCTGCCTTGCGCTGTCTTTAAGCTTCTCTGTCCTCATCCTCATGACGGCGCTGTTTATCGAGAAACCGCTCGATCTTTCGTCTTTCCCGACCATCCTGCTCGTCTCGACCATGATACGGCTGGCCTTGTCGCTTGCCTCGACGCGCCTGATTTTATCGCACGGGCATGAAGGCAAGGCGGCGGCGGGGCACGTGATTGAAGCCTTCGGCAGCTTCGTCATGCAGGACAACTTCGTCATCGGTATTATCGTCTTCGCCATTTTAACCATCGTCAACTTCGTCGTCATCACCAAGGGCGCGGGCCGCATCGCGGAAGTCGCGGCGCGTTTCAGCTTGGACGCCATGCCCGGCAAGCAGATGGCGATTGACGCCGACCTTTCCGCAGGGCTCATCGACGAAAAAGAAGCCAAATACAAACGCTCCCAGCTGGAGCAGGAAAGTACCTTCTTCGGTTCCATGGACGGTGCGGCGAAATTCGTGCGCGGCGATGCGATCGCCGGCCTGCTCATCGTCTTCATCAACATCATCGCCGGCATGATTATCGGCATGGTGCAGCGCGACCTGTCGTTTGATGACGCCTCGCACCTCTACACGCACCTCACCATCGGTGATGGCCTTGTCACGCAGATTCCGGCGCTGATCGTCTCCATCGCCTCGGGTATGCTCGTCTCCAAAGGCGGCATCCAGGGCTCGACCGAGAAGGCGCTGTTCAACCAGCTGTCGAAATATCCGCAAGCCATGATCATGAGCTCGGTGCTGATGATCATGCTGGCGCTCATCCCCGGCATTCCCGCCTTCCCCTTCCTGCTCATGGGCGGCATTGCGGCCTTCTTCGGCTACCAGACCTTAAAGACGCGCAAGACGCTGGAAGTCGCCAAGATCGAGGCCGACAAGCAGCTCGCCATCAAGGCGCCCGTCGCGGAGGAGCCGATTTCCAAGGCCCTCGCCATCGACAATATCCGCGTGGAGCTGGGCTATGGCCTGCTCCCCCTCGTCAACAACCCGGAAAAAGGCCGGTTGACCGAACAGATCAAGGGCCTCCGCCGCCAATTGGCGGAAGATATGGGCTTCATCCTGCCCTCCGTCCGCATTCAGGACAATTTGCAATTGCCCGCCAACACCTACGTCGTCCGCATCAAGGAAATCGACGCCGGCAAGGGCGATATCCGCCCCGACATGCTGCTCTGCATGAACCCGTCGGGCGACCGCATCGAACTGCCCGGCGAAACCACACGGGAGCCGACCTTTGGCCTGCCCGCCATGTGGATCAACCCCGACTACCGCGAAGAAGCCCATTTCAAGGGCTATACCGTGGTCGACCCCGCAACGGTCGTCACGACGCATATCACCGAGATTATCAAAGACAATATGTCCGATCTTCTCTCCTATGCCGAAACGCAGAAGCTGCTGGACGAATTGCCGAAGTCGCACCAGAAACTGGTCGCCGATGTGCTGCCGTCCAAAATTACCGTCACCGGCCTGCAGCGCGTGCTGCAGAACCTCGTCTCCGAGCGCGTCTCCATCCGCGACCTGCCGACCATTCTGGAGGGGGTTGCCGAAGCGACCGGCTTTACCTCGAATATCACCATGATCACGGAACACGTCCGCGCCCGCCTTGCGCGGCAGATTTGCGACCAGCATTCCAACAACGCCGGTATTTTGCCGCTCGTGACATTGTCCGGCGAATGGGAGCAGTCTTTCGCCGAAGCCCTCGTCGGCCCCGGCGAGGAAAAGCAGCTGGCCATGCCGCCGACGCGCCTGCAGCAGTTCATCCAGTCCGTCCGCGCGATTTATGAAGACATGGCGATGAAGGGCGAAAGCCCGGTGCTGCTGACGAGCCCCAGCATCCGCCCCTATGTGCGCTCCATCATCGAGCGGTTCCGCCCGCAGACGATTGTGATGTCGCAGAATGAAATCCACCCCCGCGCGAAGATCCGCACCTTCGCCCAGATCACGTGATAGAGAACCATGCGCCTTAAAACATTCCAGGCCAAGACCATGAGCGACGCGATGCGCCAGATCAAGGAGGCGCTGGGCGACGATGCAATTATCGTGAGTTCGAAAGACAGCCCCGGGGGCTGGATCCGCGTGACCGCGGCGGTGGATGAGGAATTCGCAAGCCCGCCGGAATTTGACAAGCCGATTTTCATGAAGACGCCCGTGCCCTCCCCCAAACGCGCGCCGGAGAAAGCCGTGGAACGCCCGACGCCGGCGCAGGACCTCAAATCCTATGCGCAGAAGGTGCAGAAAGCCGCCGCCGCGCCGATTGGCGATTTCGACGAGGAAGATATCGTCGAGATGATCATGGACCTGATGCTGAAGCACCGCGTGCCCGCCAGCACATCTGAAAAAATCGTGAGCGCCGCGACCGTCCAGACGGGCCGCGACCCGCGCCGCACGCTCGCCAAATCGCTGGAGCGCGTGTTTGATTTCAAGCCGGTGCCGCAGCGGCAGGCGGAACCCATTTTGCTCGTCGGCCCGCCGGGCGCCGGCAAAACGCTGATGACGGCAAAGCTGGCAACCCGCGCGGTCATGGCAGGGCATATGCCGGCCGTGATCACGACCGACATCGCGCGCGCGGGCGGCATCGAGCAGCTCTCCGCCTTCCTCGACATTCTCGAGCTGCCGCTATTGCAGGCGGAAGACGCCAAATCGCTGAAGGCCGCGCTGACAAAAGCATCCGACGCGCCGCTGATTATCATCGACACCGGCGGCCTCAACCCCTTCGATCCCAATGAAATGAAGATGCTGGCGAAACTGATGACGGTTGACACCATGGACACCGCCCTCGTCCTGCCCGCCGGCATTGATGCCGAGGAAAGCGCCGAAATGGCGATGACGTTTGAAATTCTCGGCGTCAAGCGCATCATCCCCACGCGGCTGGACTTCGCGCGCCGCATCGGCGGCATTTTAAGCGCTGCCGACAAGGGCGGCCTTGCCTTTGGACAGGCGAGCCATACGCCAGCGGTCGCCAATGGCATCCTTGATGTCACGCCCGCCAGCCTTGCAGAATTTTTGATGCCCGTTATCCCTCAAACGACGGGCAAGAAAAGGTAAACCGCCATGACGACAAAAACGCAAAAACCCCCTGCAAAACCGACCGGAAATAATCCTGCCGCCGCCCGCGGGGGCCCAGCGCAGCGCCTTTTCGCCGTTGCCTCCGGCAAGGGCGGCGTCGGCAAGACGTGGTTTTCCATTTCGCTTTCGACCGCGCTGGCGAAACAGGGCAAGAAAGTGCTGCTGTTTGACGGTGACTTAGGCCTCGCCAACGTCGACGTGCAGCTGGGCCTCATGGCAAAGCGCGATATTACCGATGTGGTCGAAGGCAATGTTTCCATGGAACATGCGATTGAGCATTACGAAGTCGGCGGTTTTGATGTGGTTGCCGGCCGCTCCGGCGCCGGTTCCCTCGCCGCGCTGCCGCCGCCGCGCCTTGCGGAGGTGATTGAACAAATTCGCGGGTTGCTCGGCAAATATGACGCCATCATCATCGACCTTGGCGCCGGCATTGACCGCACCGTGCGCTTTATGGCCGCCGCTGCCGATACCACTTTTGTGGTGACGACGGACGAGCCGACCGCGCTGACGGATGCCTATGCCTTTATCAAGCTCAGCCATGCCGCGGGGCATAGCGACAACCTGCAGATCGTCGTCAATATGACCGGCAGCGCCAAGGAAGGCGAAGGCACCTATGCCACCATTTTGAAGGCCTGCAAGAACTTCCTCAAAATCTCCCCGCCGCTGCTCGGCACCATCCGGCAGGACAAGCGCGTGCGCGACGCTATCCGCGCGCAGACGCCCTACCTGACCCGCTACCCGAATACCGAAACCGCGGAAGACGTCGAGAAAATTGCCGCCAAAGTGGTGGCGGAAATCCTCACCTGACAGGAAAGGACGGCGTGCTTTGAGCGATTCAAAAATCACGCCGGTTTCCAGCTCCGCCGTCAGCGCGCCCAGCACCGGTTCTACCAGCACGCCCGTTACCCAGCGCAGCGGCGGCCTTGCCGAGGCGCTGCTCAACGGCGCGCCTGTGAAGGATGCGCCGCCCGAATACCGCAATCCGGTTGATGCGCTGCGCGTTGAAGGCCGCGTCGTATCCAGCAATCCGCAGACCGGCGATGTGCGCATTGCAACGCCTGCCGGCGATATCACCATCCAGTCCAAAACCCCGCTGCCGCCCGATACCGCCGTGTCGGTCGAGCTGTTCATGCGCAGCAAGCAGGAACTGGCGAATGTCGCGCTGCTGCGCGCGCCCGTGCCGCGGCAGACGGCAGATGATGTTGCGCCGCCGCCCGCGCGGCCGCTCGCTCCGCCGCCGCATCCGCCTTTAAAGCCCGGCGATGCCGTCACCGCTATCCGCGTACCGGATGAAACACCGCCGCAGCCGCAGGAGACCGTACCGGCAGGGGAGCTTGCGCGCGCCGCGACCATCATCGAAAATCTTGGGGCCGCCGATGTGATGTCGCTGCCAAAGCCGCTCCCTTTAAACGGCGCTGCCCTTGCCAAGCTTGCCGCCGCGCCGGACATATCGGCCGCGCTGAAAGAACTACCCGTCGAACAGCAGAAAGCGATCCTCGATTACCTGACGCGGCCGGATGTGGCGGCAAAGCTGCAGAACCTGCTGCCGCCGCTGGTACTAGCGCGCACTTCGCCCGTTGCCGCGCCCCTGCCGACGGCCCCCGCCGCGCCGGAAGCGATAGACGCCAATACGCTGGACATCGTGAAGGCACAGGCAGAGGCGAAAATGTCGCTGACGCCCGCGGCGGATGTGCCGAAGGTCGCGCCCTCCCCGCTGGGCGCGCTGCGCGGGCTGTTGCCGCTGGTGGAAAGCATGCAGTCCCTGGGTACCCCCGGCCTTGCCCCGCGCATGGCCGCGCCGCCGCAGGGGGGCAATCCGTTTGCAAGCCAGATGCCGGAGAATATGTACCAGCTGAAAATCATCTCCATCACGCCGCCGGCGACTGCGCCCGTGCCGAACGCGCGCCCATCGCTCACCCCCGATATTCTGCCGCCGCAGAACATGAGCCAGCTGGCGGGCGAAGTGGAATCCATCACGCCAAACGGCTTTCCGGTTGTGCGCGTCGGCGGTGATTTATATATCCTGAAAAATACCGGGCCCCTGCCCGTCGGCACAAAACTTACCTTCTCTGCCACGGAAATGTCGCCGCGGGAAGTGATGGAAAACCTCACCCCCTCCACCTGGGGCAGCTTCAAGGGCGACGCCGCAAAGTTCCAGCCGCTGCTGGACGCGCAATGGCCGGCCCTGCAGGACGCGCTGCAAAACCTCGGCGCCACGGATGCCGCCGCCGCGCTGCGCAACACGATCCCCGATGCCTCGCCGCGCCTTGTGCCGACCGCGATGTTCTTCCTCGCCGCGCTGCGCCTCGGCGATATTGAAAGCTGGATCGGCGCGCCCGCGCTGAAGGCCCTGAAAGACGGCGGCAAGCAGGCGCTGGTTGACAGGCTGACGGGTGATTTCGCCCGCATCGCCGCGCAGTCGAAGGAGAATATCTCCGGCGACTGGCGCGCGATTTCCCTGCCCTTTCTGAATGACGAACAACTCAGCCAGATCCAGCTGTTCCTGCGCCGCCAGCAGCACGAGCACGACGGTCAGAAACAGGGCGGCGATGACAAGGGCGCGACGACGCGCTTCGTCCTCAACGTCAATCTCTCCCGCATGGGCGCGATGCAGCTCGACGGGCTCATGCAGAAACAGCGCCTCGATATTATTCTGCGCAGCCAGGAAGCGCTGCCCTTCAATGTGCGGCAGGACCTGATGCACGGCTACGCCAAGGGCCTTGCGCAGACGGGCCTCGAGGGCGGCATCAGCTTCCAGACCAAGGCGCAGAATTGGGTGACGATTGATATGCCGTCGCAGGGCGCACTGGTCTGATTTAAACCTACAATTCATTTACCCCTTAGTTTTACGAAACGGACACAATTGCATGCAAAAAGAATTTGTATTCACCCCTGTCAGCGAAGAGCTCGTACGAAAACATCCTAGCATTCACGAGGCGCTATATGCGGTCTTCAGCGTCGCCAACGAATGCTTTTCACGTCAAAACATCGTTAGAAAGGGCACAGAAAAATTAGACGCCGTCGTATTTAATATCGGCCATTCAAGCCGGTATGATTTTCACGATTGCGTATTTCTCGCATTAAATGGGCATGGCGAAGGTTCGCTAAAACTGTTGAGAAGCTTTTTTGAAAAAGCGGTTACAATTGCATATCTTTTAAAAAATCCACAATTAGTTAATTTATTTATAAAATACTATCCAATTAACCTCCACAAAGTCTGGAAAGGAGCAGAATTCGCTGGCGTAAAAAAAGAAGAATGGGACTCGCTAGTCGCTGTAGCAGAAGATATGAAGGTATCGTCCATTGAAGATTCTTATAAAAATGCAAAACAGCTTTTCCAACAGACAGATTGTGAAACTTGCCAGACAACCAAGCAGAAAATTTCGTGGGACAAGGATTTAGCCTCAATGGTGAGATGCGTAGGTGAGCCTTACCAAGAGCTTTATTTACCCTCGTATGCAATTGCTAACTTGTCCGCGCATACAAATATTTTCAACGCGTATTTACCACTGGCAGATGTAGATAGAATTGCCGCGCAACAATCTCACTCAAAAATTGCAATAGCTGCAAGTTTAGGACTCATTATTGATGTTCTCAAAAAGCAGAACGATTATTTTAATCTAAATATAACACCGAAAAAATTTTTAGAATGTGATCATTATTACATGACAGTTAGAAATGAATTGTTGGGAACAGTAAGAATATCGGAATGAACTTCAGAATAGCCGCGCTAAGCGTCGACGAGAAATTCTTCCTGCTTGAAGAGCACTATTCTTCCGACTTCTTGCGGGTAAAGCCTTCCAGCGCAATCGCGTCGAAGTTGGCGTTTTCGCGGATGAGCTGTTCTTCGCGCTCGAGGCGGTCGCGTTCTTCCTGCGTCATTTCATATTTTTTGAGCTCGCTGAAGGTTTCCATGAGGGATTCCTTGGCGACGTCGATCTTGATTTCGAGGGCGCGCTCCAGTTTGTCCAGCTCTTCCCGCCGCTTCTGCACTTTTTCGGCGTAAAGGGGGAAAGTGTAGTGGATGTCCTGCACGTCCGAGGCGGCGGCCTTTTCGCGCGCAAATTCCTGCTCGAGCGCGAGGCGCTGGTTTTCCAGCAGCGCCATTTCGGTATAGAGGGATGACAGCGCGCGGCGTTTTTCATCCAGCTCGTGTTTATGCAGGCGGATGAGGACGGAGAGGTCGGCCATCGGCTAAAACCTTAGCCCTTCTTCTTCATGTATTCGGAGGGCGACATTTTCGGCTCCGGCGGCGCGGGCATGCCGAGCACCTGCGCCAGCTGGCGGTAGCCCTCTACCATCGAGGTTTTTTCGGTCGGTCGCTGCGCCAGAAACGCCTCGATCTTGGGGTAAATCAAAATCGCCTCGTCCACTTTGGGGTCGGCGCCCTTGCGGTAGGCGCCAAGGCGGATAAGCTCCGCCATGTCCTCATAGGTCGACATGATTTCGCGGCCGCGCTTCACCAGCTCCGCCTGTTCCGGCGACAGACAGCGCGGCATGGAGCGCGAAATGCTGCGCAGGATATTGATGGCGGGGTAGCGCCCGCGGTCCGCAATCGCCCGCTCCAGCACCACGTGACCGTCGATGATGCCGCGCACGGCGTCGGAAATCGGCTCGTTATGGTCGTCCCCTTCGACGAGGACGGAGAAATAGGCGGTGATATCGCCCTTGCCCTTCACGCCGGGGCCCGCGCGCTCCAGCAGTTTCGCCAGTTCCGAGAAGGTCGTCGGCGGATAGCCTTTCGACGTCGGCGGCTCCCCTGCCGAGAGGCCGATTTCGCGCTGCGCCATGGCAAAGCGCGTGACCGAGTCCATCATGCACAGCACTTGTTTATTCTGGTCGCGGAAATATTCGGCAACCGCCAGCGTCAAATACGCCGCCTGACGGCGCATGAGCGGCGATTCATCGGACGTTGAAACAATCACGACACTGCGGGCAAGGCCTTCGGCTCCAAGGTCATCTTCCAGGAATTCCTGCACCTCGCGGCCCCGCTCGCCGATCAGGCCGATGACGGAAACTTCCGCTTCGGTGTAGCGCGCCAGCATCGACATCATGACCGACTTGCCGACGCCGGAGCCCGCGAAAATACCCATCCGCTGGCCGCGCGTCGTGGATAGGAAGCAGTTAATGGCGCGGACGCCAAGGTCAAGCTTATCGCCAAGGCGCTTGCGGTCATGCGCGGCGGGCGGGCGGTTTTTCAGCAGCATATGTTCTTCGCCCTGCTCCAGCGGGCCTTTGCCGTCGATCGGTTCGCCGAAGGCGTTGATGACGCGGCCGAGCCAGCTCATGCTGGGATAAACTGCAGGCTGCGCCGGCACCACTTCCGCGCGGCAGCCAAGGCCCACACGGTCGAGCGGGCGGAAGGGCATGACAAGCGCGTGGCCTTCGCGGAAGCCCACGACTTCGCACGGCACGGGATCTGCCCCTTTGGGCGTTAAATTGCAGCGGTCGCCAATGGCGAGTTCTTTTTCAACACCGCCGATTTCGACCAGCATGCCGAGGATTTTGGTGACGCGGCCGAAAAGCTGGTAATCGGCCAGTTCGCCGACGCTTTCGGTTAAGTTTTCGATAAAATGATGGCTCGTATTCATGCCCGAAACCCCCGCCTCTGGATGTATTATCGCATATTTACCCCAAAAGAATGAACGGGTTTTTGCTTTGAAATAATTCGGGTTTTTTCAACATTCCGGTCTTGAAGGCAACTAATTTTAATCTTTATTAACATTCATGGTATACTGTAAGGGTGAGTTAAAGACTGATTCAGCTACCCTAATCAAAGCTTAAGGGCAAACATCAAAAGGGGACACGCGCTATGCGGGTATTACTCATTGAAGACGATCAATCCACGGCAAAAAGCATCGAGCTGATGCTGAAATCCGACGGTTACGTCGTCGACACCACCGATATGGGCGAAGACGGCCTGGAAATCGGCAAATTATACGAATATGACATCATTATCCTCGACCTCATGCTCCCTGACCTCGATGGTTATGAAGTTCTGAAGCGCCTGCGCGCTGCCAAGGTTGAAACCCCGATTCTCATCCTCTCCGGCCTCTCGGAGCTGGACTCGAAACTCAAAGGCCTCGGCTTCGGCGCCGATGACTACCTGACGAAACCTTTCGACAAGCGCGAGCTGATGGCGCGTATCCAGGCCATCGTCCGCCGCTCCAAGGGCCACTCGCAAAGCATCATCAAGACCGGCCCGATCGCCGTCAACCTCGATGCCCGCACCGTGGAGGTCGATGCAAAACAGCTGCATCTCACCTCGAAAGAATACGGCATCATCGAACTTCTCTCGCTCCGCAAGGGATCGACGCTGACCAAGGAAATGTTCCTCAACCACCTCTACGGCGGCATGGACGAGCCTGAAGTCAAGATCATCGACGTCTTCATCTGCAAACTGCGCAAGAAGATCGAGAAAATTTCGCCCGATGGCGGCGGCTGCATCGAAACGGTCTGGGGCCGCGGCTATGTGCTGCGGGATCCGACCGGCGCGGTCAAGGAAAGCGCCAACGCCTAACACCCAATTCTTCTCCAAAGATAAAAACGGCGGCTTTTCAAGGCCGCCGTTTTTTCATGCGCGCGTAAACCCAGCCGCATTCAGGTGCGCGTGAACGCGCCGGCACAGCCCGCCAGCGGCTGGAAATCAACGCTGAGGCCGACAACCGTTTCAGCCCCGCCGAGGAACAGCACACCGTCGGGCGCGAGGGCGCAGCGTAAATTGCGCAAGGCGTCCACCTTCGTCGCGGGGTCAAAATAAATCAGCACGTTGCGGCAGAAGATAATATCAAACGCACCCTGCCCCGGCGGCGTATCCAGCAAATTTGCCTGCCGGAAGCGGATATTGTCACGCAGCGCGGGCTTGACCACGAAATGATCGCCGTCCTTGGTGAAGTGCCGCACAAGGGAATGGATGGGCAGGCCGCGCTGCACCTCGAACTGGCTATAGCTGCCGGCCTTCGCTTTTTCGAGTATCGGCGCGCAGATATCGGTCGCGAGGATATCAACGTGCCAGCCGATGAGCAGCGGATGCTCCTGCAGCAGCATGGCAAGCGAATAAACCTCCTGCCCGCTGGCGCAGGCGGCCGACCAGATATTCAGGCGGCGCGAAGCCTCGCGTCGGCGCGTGAGGCTGGGAATAATATCATCCTTCAGAACAGTAAAGGGCCGCATGTCGCGGAAGAAAGATGTTTCCGCCGTCGTCATCGCCTCCACGATATCGCGCAGCAATTCGCGGTCGCGCCCCTGCCGCAGCAGTGTTGCCAGCGATTCAAGGTCGCGCGCCTCTCTTCGCCGTGCGATGGGGGCAAGGCGGGATTCAAGCAGGTAGGCCTTGTCCGGCGTCAGCGCAAGGCCGGATTCCCGCTTCAGGATGTCGGCAAAAAATGCAAAATCCTGCGGATGAAGGCTCATGGCCACCCCCGCAGCTGGCGCAGGATAGCGGCGGGCATATCGGGCAGCGGCACAATGTCGGTACAGATGCGGGCATTGGCGACCGCCCCCGGCATGCCCCAGACCGTGCTGGTCGCCTGATCCTGCGCAAGGATGATGCCGCCCGCTTCCTTGACCTGCCGGCAGCCCGCAAGCCCATCCGCGCCCATACCGGTCAGTACCACCGCCAGCACGCGGCCATTGTAGGCTTCGCACAAACTGCGCAGCATGGGGTCGGCGGCGGGGCGGCAGAAATGTTCGGGCGGTGTTTGCAGCAGGGCGATATGGCGGCGGTGGTCATGCATGCGCAGCGTCAGGTGATAGTTGCCGGGTGCGACATAAATACGGCCGCCTGTCACTTCCTCCCCCTCCACGGCTTCGGCGCAGGGCATGCCAGCCACCTGCGCGATATTTTCGGCAAGCACGGCGGTGAAATGTGGCGGCATATGCTGCGTCACGAAAACAGGAAGGGTGACGCCGGATTTCAAGGCGGAGAAAACCTGCAACAGCGCCTGCGGCCCGCCCGTCGAGGCGCAGACGGCGATGCAGGCGGGCGGCGCCACCGCTTGTGGTGCTGGCAATTCCGGCAGCGGCACGGGAATCTCGGGCGGCGCGCGGCCGGCGAGGGCCAGCACGCGCGCCACTAATTGCGCGCTAAAGGCGCCGGGTTGCGCCATTTCCTGCGCCTGAGGCTTTGGCAGCACATCCGCCGCGCCCTTTGACAGGCATTCAAACACGAGCCGCGCATTGTCGCGCGTTGCGGAAGACGCGATGATGACGGGTACCTTTGGGCATTTTTCACGCAAGACAGGCAGCGTCTGCAGCCCGTCCATGACCGGCATTTCGATATCGAGAATGATGACGGTGGGGTCGACCACTTCCAGCATCGCAATCGCCTGCTTGCCATCCGGCAGCGCGGCCACGACCTGAATATCCGGCTGCTCTTCCAGAAAGCGCGTGAGGAGGCCGCGCACGATGCTGGAATCATCAACCACCATGACGCGGACGGGGCGAAAGCTTTTGCGGACGAAAACCGTCATGCCTAAAGCAGGCCGACCTGCCGGAATTTTCCCTCCAGCATCTCGCGGTCAAACGGTTTCATGACGTATTCATCTGCGCCGGCTAACAATGCCTCTTCAATTTCCGCCAGCTCCGCATGCGTTGTGCAGATGATAACCTTGACGCCCGCGGCACCGGGGTTCTGGCGCAATTGCTTGAGGCAGTCAATGCCGTCCATGACCGGCATATTCCAGTCGAGCAGCAGCGCATCCGGCATGGCGGCGGCGCAAAGCGTCAGCGCCTCCTGCCCGTCCGCGGCTTCGCGGCAGGCAAACCCGAGGCTGGTCATGAATTCCCGCGCGATGCGGCGGACGATGGGGCTGTCATCGACAATCAGCAGGTTTTTCACGCGCTTTCCTTCACGATGCCGAGGCCTTTGAAAATGCTCTGCAGGTCAAGCGCGCCGAGAAGCTCTTCCTTTGCCAGATAAACGCCGGTGATCGCGCCGTGCCAGCCGCTGCCAAGACGCGCCGTCATGGCATCCGGCGCGGGGGCAAAGCTGCCGACCTCCCCGACCTGATCGACCAACAGCGCGTAAAGCTCGCCCTTATTCTCGACGAGGATATAGCAGGGTTTACCCGTCGTCATCAGCACCGGAAAGCCGAAATAGCGGCGCAGGCTGACGACCGCGGCGATGCGGTTCTGCATGTAGGCAAGGCCCATCACCTCCGGCTTTGCCAGCGGCGCGGGGGTCAGCCGCGGCAGACCGCGTCCGACTTCCAGCACCGCGGGAATATCGAGGCCGCATAATTGCCCCGCGATGCGAAAGGTCAGCAGCTTGGCGGGCGCGATTGTCATACGCCTTCCCCGCGCGCGCGGCGGATGCAGCCGGTCGCTTCCAGCACGGGCAGCGGCCGGTGGTTCATGACCGCCGTGCCGATAATGCCTTCACCAGCGGCATCATCGATGCGGGCAGATAGAATATCCGTCACTTCTTCAATCACCAGTCCCGCGCGCGGCTGCCCTTGTTCCTGCAGCACCAGCATTTTCGCGCGGCCTTTTGGCGGGTTTTGGGGACGGCCGTGCAGGAAGCAGAGCGGCAGCAGCTTGTCCAGATATTCGGTAACGCTGAGGCCCCCGACCTCGGCAACCGTTGTGATATCAACTTTCTCAAGCCGCCAGACATCGCTTAGGCGCAGCGCGTAATCGCGCCCGGCTTCGCGGAATACTAGCAGCGGCTCCGGTGCCGGGCCGGGCGCCGGCGGTGGCAGGGATTTTTCTTCCGCCGCGCGGGAAAGGTCAATACCGCCGGCCGCAGCAATGCCGGCGGGGTCAAGGATGAGCACGACGCACCCATCGCCCAGCACACTGCAGCCGCTGTAAACCCGCTGCTGCGCAAGAATACTCAAGACCGGCCGCACGACGATTTCTTCCGTCGAATGCACGCCGTCGACAATCACGCCATAGGCCTGCCGCCCTTCGCCGAGGACGATGATGCAGCAGGGATGATTGGCATCCGGCGCATCCCCCGCGCCGAGAATGGATTGCAAGGACACCAGCGGCAGCAAAGCACCGCGCAGGCGCAGAAATTTTTCATCGCCCACCAGCTCGATGCGGTGCGGGCCGTTGCGGCGGAGGCGCAAAACTTCCCGCACCTGCGCCTGCGCCACCGCATAGGGCGCGCCCGCGACGCTGAGGATCATGGCTGGCACGATGGCCACTGTGAGCGGGATGCGAAGGGTGAAGGCCGTGCCTTTGCCCACCTCACTGGCAATATCAACGGTGCCGCCGATTTTCTCGATATTGGTGCGCACCACATCGAGCCCCACGCCGCGGCCGGAGAGCGCGGTAACGGCATTGGCAGTCGAAAAGCCGGGCGTAAAAATCAGCTGCCGCACCTGCCGCTCGTTCATGGCGCGAAGACTGTCCAGCGTGACGACGCCTTTTTCAAGCGCCTTGCGGCCGATGGCGGCGGGGTCCAGCCCCTGCCCGTCGTCTTCAATCACAATCACCACCTGCCCGCCTTCATGATGCGCGCGGACGCGGATGCAGCCTTCGGCATGCTTGCCGGCGGCAATGCGGGGCCCGGGCTTTTCAAGCCCGTGGTCGGCAGCGTTGCGGACGAGATGCGTCAGGGGGTCGCGCATCAGCTCCAGCACCTGCCGGTCAATCTCGGTATCCTCGCCCTCCAGCTCGAGCCGGATTTTCTTGCCAAGGTCGGCGGCAAGGTCGCGCACCATGCGCGGCAGTTTTGAAAAGGCGGCCTGCAGCGGCTGCAGCCGCGCCTTCATGACATCTTCCTGCAGGCCCGACACCGCGCGGTTGAGGCGGGAGATATGCGCCTTTAATTCCGGCGTCGCCGTGCCTGCGCCTTGTAAAATCTGGTTGCGCGTCAGCACCAGCTCGCTGACGGAGCTTAAAATATTTTCCAGCGTCGCTAGGCTGAGGCGGACGGAAGCCGCGATATCCTCGACCGGCACGGCCGGCGGCGCTGTGGCGGGTGCGGCCGCGGGCTTGGCGGTGAGCGCCGCAAGGTCGAGCAGCGCCAGCAGCGGCTTGTCATCCCCCTTCGGCTCCTCCCCCGTTTCGGCAAGACTGCCAACGATGGACTTGATGCGGTCGAGTGACTGCAGCAGCAGCGATACGGAATCCGGCGTCACGTCCAGCGCGCCGCTGCGGTAGCGGCCAAGTATGGTTTCGGTATGATGCGTGACGTTCTCAAGCCGCGGCAGGTTTAAAAATCCGCAGTTGCCCTTGACGGTATGGACAAGGCGGAAGACGCGGTTGATAAGGTCTTTGTCTTTCGGATTTTTCTCGAGCCGCAACAGCTCGAGGTCGAGCGCGCTCAAGCTCTCCCGCGTCTCCACGACAAATTCCTGCAGGGTGTCATCCATGCCAAATCCTTTCCGCTTCCTACAGCATGCGCGAAAGGGTTTAACAGTTTATTGCAAAACAATGCCGCAGACATACGCTCGTATGGCGCGAGGCGAATTTATTTTAAACCGCGGGCTGGAACGGTATCAAACCGCGAGTTGGAACTCGACTTTTCCAAGATCTGGCGCGGCCGTCCAGCTGATTTTAAGATCAAACCAGCTGGCGAATTTGCCCGTCACATAGGCGTGGACCGAACGCGGGTCGAGGTCTTCCGCTTTCGTCTCGCCGCGCAAGGCGGCTTCGGTGCCGTCGCGGAAGCCGGGGTTTTTTCCCGTCACCATGATGCGAATGCCCTTGTTGCCGTCAACCGCGCTGACAGTCACCTTGCCTTCGCCGTGGTTGCATTCTTCGGCAAGGATCAGGAGGTTCAGCAGGACTTTATAAAACCCGCGCGGCGGCATGGAGAATTTGGGGCCGAGGTCGGGCTCGAATTCCGCCTGGACGCGTCCGGATTTCAAAAGGTCGGTGAAGGTATCGCGGATATCCTTGAAGCCGACGTTCTTGTCGGTGCCAGCCGCGCCGTACGACAGGCGGAAGGCTTTCAGGCGGATGGAGGCCTGCTGCGCTGAATCGGCGATCAGCTGCTGCGCTTCGGCGCCGGCATCCTCCATCTCCTGCATCAGCTCGACGCCGTTATTGACGGCGCCGACGGGGCTGACGAGGTCGTGGCAGATGCGGGAGGCGATCAGCTCCATCACGCGCGGGTCAAGCAGAACATCCATGGTATAGCTCCTGTTTAAAAGGGCGAGGCGATGCCGGAGGCGGCGAGCTGGCTGACGAGCTGCGCTTTCACGCGCTCGAGGCCTTCGGTCGTATAACCTTCCGCACGCACGGTCAGCAGTTCTTCGGTGTTGGAGGGGCGCATCAGCCACCAGCCGTCCGGCGTCGTCACGCGTACGCCGTCGATGTCGATGATGGAGACGTCCTTGTTGGCTTCGGCCTTAAGGCGTGCCTTGATTTCGCCCGCGACCTGGAACTTGCGCTCCGCCGGCACGTGGAAGCGCACTTCCGGCGTGTAGTGCATCTTCGGCAGGTGCGCCGTCAGCTGCGACATTTTCTTGCCGGAGTTGGAAAGGATGTTGAGCAGGCGCACCGCGCAATAGGGCGCATCGTCAAAGCCGTAGTATTTATCGGCAAAGCAGATGTGGCCCGCGAGCTCGCCGCCGAGCGGGGATTTCAATTCCTGCATCTTCGCCTTGATGAGCGAGTGGCCGGTAATCCACATCACCGGCTTGCCGCCGAGGCGCGCGATTTCATCGAACAGAACGCGCGAGCATTTGACGTCGGCGATGATGGAGGCGCCGGGGTTGGTTTTCAGCACTTCCGCCGCATAAAGCGCCATGATGAGGTCGGCCCAGATGATGGTGCCGTTTTCATCCACCGCGCCGATGCGGTCGGCGTCGCCGTCAAAGCCGATGCCGATGTCGCAGCCGTTGTCTTTCACCGCTTTTTGCAGATCGACAAGGTTTTTGGCCACGGTCGGATCGGGGTGGTGGTTGGGGAAGGTCGCGTCAATCTCGTCAAACAGCAGCACATGCTTGCCCGGCAGCTTCTTGACGAGGCGGCGGATGATTTCACCGGCGGCACCGTTGCCCATGTCCCAGGCGATATTGAGGTCTTTGATGCCGTGGTAGTCCTGCATCATGCGGTCGACGTAAGCGTCCTGCACATCGACTTTGGACGCGCTGCCCGTGCCGCTTTCAAAATCGCCGGCGGCCGCGAGCGTGCCGATTTTCTGCACCATCGCGCCATAGAACGGGCCCGTGCCATAGGCCATTTTAACGCCGTTGTAGCTGAGCGGCGAGTGCGAGCCGGTGATGACGACCGCGGCATCGAGCTTCCGCGACTTCATCGCGAAGTAAACCATCGGTGTCGGGCCAAGGCCGACGTTCTCGACCGTGAGGCCGCAATCAACGAGACCCTTGATAACCTGCTCGGCAAAGAGGACGGAGCTGGCTCTGCCGTCATAGCCGATCGCCACCGTCTTGCCGTTCTGCTCCCGCTTCAGCATGGTGCCGAAAGCTCTACCGATGAAGTAGCAGTCCGCTTCCTTCAGCGTGTTGCCCACCGTGCCGCGAATGTCGTATTCGCGCAGAATGCTTTTGTCGAACTGGTGGATGGGGCTGGCGGGCGTGGCGGCAGTGGCTTCTTTTGTCATAACTTGTGAATTCCTTTTGTGGCGGTAGAAACCTTATACAATTAAATAGTTAAGGCTTAAATAGCGAAGCAGTGGTGAGCCTTTTCATATTGCCACCGCTTCCCCGCCTGATATGATGTGCGCCTTCAACCGAAGCTTGATTGCAGGAACAAACCACTATGCGGCGACTGGACGCTAACGGCATCAGCAGCGAATTTAACGCGCAGAAAGATAAATTTTCCCGCAGCTCTGCCTCCAGCGGCCTCGATCGGGCTGTTGAGGGCCTGAGCCTGATGGTCGGCGACCTCAAAAAATCCGGCATGGATGTGGAGCTGACGCTGTTCGGCGATGCGTCGGAACAGGCCTTTGACCTTTTCGCGGGCGGCGGCCTGACCGTGCCTGTCAGCGGCATCCTGCGCATGGGGCCCATTCACCGCCTCATCGGCATTGCAACCAAGGAAAGCGGCAACCCCGTTTTAAAAGTCGGCATCTCCGAATTCGATATCCGCTTTCAGGGTGTCGATGCCAAGCTGAACGAAGGCGATATCAGCGCAAAAATGCGCTCCCTCACCTTTGACCTCAAGCAGGAAGACGGGCTGGAAAAACTGCAGAAAGAAATTATCCGCCACTGCGCCCGCAACGATGTGCTGAATACGTATGATGTCGCAGCCGCCTTTGACAACGGCGCGCCCTTGCGCAAACCGCAGCTGCCGAAGCCGCAATGAGCGAATACGGCGCCGCCTACCTAGCCCCCGAAGGCTTTATTGACGACCTCGTGACCGAGCTTGCCTGCGACGTGGAAGTTTTCGGCCGCCTTGTCATTACGAAAGAAAAACCCAAAACCGTCGTCTGGTCTGAAAACACCTGGCTGGAGCCGCGGTTTATCGAGATATCGTCCATCGGCGATGGCGCAAAGAAGCTGCGCGATATCCAGCGCAACTGGGCCAATTACCCGCATGATTTCCACCGCCGCAGCGGGCTGATTACGGAGAAGCTGCCGCATGTTTCCGCCAAGCCCATCAGCTTCCCGACGCCGCCGCCGTCAGCGCCGCTCGGCTCATGGACGCTGGTGAAGGAAGACCTGATTTTCGCGTCCCCCGCCTGCTCCCAGCCCGTCGCGAATGGCGCGTATCTTTTCACCGAGGACAAGGAAGAGCCGCCGAGCCGCGCTTATTTGAAACTCTGGGAAGCGCTGATCCGCGCCGGTAAAATGCCGCAACCGGGGGAGACTTGCGTTGATTTGGGTGCCGCTCCCGGTGGCTGGACATGGGTGCTGCAGAAGCTCGGCGCGAATGTCATCAGCTGCGACAAAGCGCCGCTCGACCCAAAAATTGCCGCCCTTCCCCGCGTGCGCCACCTGGAACAATCCGCCTTCTCCATCAATCCGAAAGACATCGGCCCCGTTGACTGGCTGTTTTCAGATATCATCTGTTATCCGGAAAGGCTGCTGCGCCTGCTTCTGGAATGGAAAAATTCCGGCCTTGTCAAAAACATCGTCTCCACCATTAAATTCCAGGGCGAGACGGACTTCAAAATGACACAAAATTTCCTTGAAATCGCTGGCAGTAGCGCCTGCCATCTTTATAATAACAAGCACGAAATCACCTGGTTCTGTCTGGAGAAGTAACGATGTCTTACAAAGGCGACGAACACCTGAAATCCATCCTCTCCGCCGCGGGCGAAACGCGCGATGTGGAAGCGATCAAGGAAACCCTGCGCGGCATCAACGCCGCCCCGGCCGACCTTGGGGAGCCGGACCGCTGGGTAAAACTGTTCAAGACAGGCTCCAGCCCCGAAATCGTGCAGCAGCTTTCCGCCCTCAAAGAACAACTGGCTGCGAATGAAAACAACGCGCCGCAGGACAAGCTGGCCGACCTTCGCGCTGAAATGAAAAAACGCGGCGTCGATGGTTTCTTCATTCCGCGCGCCGATGAATTTCAGGGCGAATATGTGCCCGCCCGTGCCGACCGCCTTGCATGGCTGACGGAATTCACCGGCTCCGCCGGTTTCGCCGTGGCGCTGACCGATAAAGCCGCCTTCTTCACCGATGGCCGCTATACGCTGCAGGCGCGCGACCAGGTGGATGCGAAAAAATTCGATATCTGCAGCGTTTCGGAAGGCCAGGGCACAACCCCGACCATCACGCCGACGGAATGGATTGAAAAAAACCTGCCATCAGGTGCCAAATTCGGCATCGACCCCTGGGTGCATACGCCGAGCGAAGTGAGGCGCATTAAAGACGCCGTTGAAAAAGCCGGCGGCGAGCTGGTGCTGCTGAACGACAACCCGCTGGATGCCGCGTGGAAAAACCAGCCGCCCGCGCCGCTCGCCCCTGTGGTGCCCCACCCCCTGCAATTCGCCGGCAAATCATCCGACGACAAACGGGATGATCTGGCCGCGGCCCTCACCGCCAAAGGTGCGGATGCGATTACGATTACGCTACCGGAAGAAATCTGCTGGCTGCTGAACATCCGCGGCGGCGACGTGCCCTGCACGCCCTTCGCCCTTTCCTATGCCATTGCGCATAAGGATGGTACGGTGGACTGGTTTATCGACGACCGCAAGGTGACGGACGACACCAAAAAATGGGTCGGCGCAGATGTGCGCCTGCATGACCTTGCTGACTTCGCGCCCGCGCTTGAAACGCTTGCCAAAGCTGGCAAAAAAATCTGGATCGATCCCGGCTCTGCCCCCGTGAAGGCAGAAGAGATTGTCAAATCCGCCGGCGCAACGCCGCATGCGGAAAAAAGCCCGCTGCAGCTGATGAAGGCGAAGAAGAACGCCGTTGAAATTCAAGGCACCATCAACGCGCATATCCGCGACGGCGTCGCTATCACGCGCTTCCTTGCCTCCCTCTCGGGTCAGGGAGATGCCGCGAAATTTGACGAGCTGTCGGCCTCCGACCACCTGCAGAAAATCCGCGCGGAAGGTCAGTATTTCCGCGGGCTTTCCTTCGACACCATTTCAGGCTCCGGCGGCAACGGCGCGATTGTGCATTACCGCTCGACTCCGCGCACCAACCAGCCGCTCATGACCGGCCCCGTCTACCTCTGCGACAGCGGCGCGCAATACCTTGACGGCACGACTGATATCACCCGCACCTTCGCGGTCGATAACGTGACCGCCGAACAGCGCGAAAACTTCACGCGCGTGCTGAAAGGCCATATCCAGGTCGCCATGTCCGTCTTCCCCGAAGGCACCGTCGGCTCTGTGCTGGATGAAAAAGCGCGTAAACCCTTAAAAGACGTCGGCCTTGATTACGCGCATGGCACCGGCCATGGCGTTGGCAGCTATCTTTCCGTGCATGAGGGTCCCTGCGGTATTTCGCCGCGCTCGACCACCGTGCCGCTGGAACCCGGCATGATCATTTCCAACGAACCCGGCTATTACAAGGAAGGCGAATACGGCATCCGTATCGAAAACCTTGTGACCGTGATCGATACCGGCAAAAAGGATGCGGATGGCAAGAAGCTGCTGGCATTTGACACGCTGACGCTTGCGCCCATCGACCGCAACCTCATCGAGCCGAAGCTGCTGGATGACGCCGAGCTGAAATGGCTGAACGATTACCACGCCCGCGTCCGCACCACGCTGCTGCCGCTGGTCGAAAAGGTCGACGCCAAAGCCGCCGATTTCCTGAAAAAATCGACCGAGCCGATCACCAAACCGGCGGGCCCGAAACCTTCGGCCAAGTTCTGCCTCTAATCTTTTTTGGGGAAACTGACCGGTGACCGGCGCACTCTCAAAGGTGCGGCAAGCGCCGTGGTCACTTCAAACACGGGCGTCGCAAGGCGCAGGCCGAGGCGGGTGAAGCCCGGGCCTTCGATGGTGAAACCGCCATCCGCCTTGTCATCGCGGAACAGGATGCTGCCGGCGGAAACGGTGCGCGCGCCATCCCTTAGTTGCAGCGTCGTATCTTCGTTCAACACGATGCCACGGAGCAGCGGTTCCCCCTTTAGCATCACCACGCGCTCTTCCTGCGTCGACAGGATGCGGCCGGCATAATTGTTGAACGTCGCGCTGACTTCGTAGTTGGTGCGATAGATCGGCATGGCGCCGGAGCAGGAAACGAGGAAGCCGTCGTAAGGCGCGCCGCCGTCCACGGCGGTTTCGGCGGCGATGCGCACCTTGTCGCCGCGGGCGATGGCATTGTAGCGCTGCAGCTCGGTGTGGCTCATGGCAATTTTCGGCAGCGCGGGCGGCAGATCGCCGGCGTCCTCCGCCCGCTCGTCAAAAATGACCGAGGCGATATATTCCCGCCGTCCCTGCCCCGCTTGACCATAGGCAGAAATCTCCCAGCCTTCCGCAATCGCGCGGGTTTCGCCGCTTACCGTTTTCAGCGCGTCGCCGGGCGCAATATGCCGCGCCGCATAGACACGGGCATAATCCTGCTGCTGGTCGCGGTAGTGATAGAAAAACTGGGCGGGGGTGAGAAGTGCCATAGGTGTCATGTTTCTTTCGATGTCGCGGGTAACGTATCAGGCAAAGCACCTCGAAACAATTAGATTATGGAATATTATCCATATTTGACATAGATGCGGCCATTTTCTATAGTTCCGGTGTATTCCAAGCCCGTTCAACCTGCCAGAACCCGCGATCGTTCCATGCCCGTGTTTTATAGCGACAAAGGTTTCTTCAAGGCGATCGCCAAGGGCGATGTCGAAACGGTCGAGTCATACCTATCCAAATGGAAGCTGAAGGGCGCCACGCAGAACCCCTGCCCGCTCGATGCCATCACCAATGACATGGGCGATAACCCGCTTCACGCCGCCGGCAGCAAGGGCAACCTCAAAATAATCTCCATGCTGCTGGCAACCGGCATGAATATCAATGCCCGCAACTCTTCCGGCAATACGCCGCTGATGCAGGCGGTACGATCGCACAACCAGATGGCCGCGGAAGCGCTGCTGGTGGCAGGCGGTGACTTTACGATCACCGATAACTCCGGCAACGACCCGCTCTATATGGCGGTGCAGCGCCGCATGCGCAACACGGCGGAGCTGCTGCTGGCAAAGGGCGCAACGGTTGTAAAAGATACGATGTTGACCGACGCCGCATCGCATGACGATGCGAAGCTGGTGAAAATGCTGATCGACGCCGGAGCGAAAGTGGATGTGCGTGACAGCTATTCGCGCACTGCCGCCACCCTCGCCGGCCAGAACGGCAATCTCGAAATGATCGAGACGCTGGCAGAAGCCAAAGCCGACCTGAACCTGCGTGACGGCAACGGCAATACGCCGCTGCACACGGCGATTTCCAACAATCGCATCGTGGTGGTGGAGCGGCTTGTGGAGCTGGGCGCGCGGCTCGACCTGAAAGACAACAGCGGCCAGACCCCGCTGCAGCTGGCAAAAAGCCGCGATGCGACGCGCATCATCGAAATACTGACGGATGCCGACAAAACCGCTGCCGCCGCCGCGATGCCGATGCCCGCCTCTATCCCCGCCAATACGGCGAACGATAATTCAGGCGGCACGGAGCAATGGGTTTTGATGGGCGAGGCGCGCGTCGGATATATCGGCAACTGGCCGGGCCTTGGGCGCAAATTGACCGAGATTTTCAATTTTGAATCGCGCGAGCGCCTCACCATCACGGAGAACCTCAAGACCGGCGCGGAAAACGTGAGCCAGCCTGTGTCGTTTGACGATATCGGCACGGCGGCGGTCGAAAAAGCGCTCGAGGCCTTCCGCCAGCTGGGCGGCACGGCGGATAATGATACGCTCGCTGCCAAAAAACGCGTCCAGAGACCGGGAGGATAACCATGGCATTCATCAGTTCGCAGAAAAGTTTCTGGAAGGCTGCGGCCAGCGGCGACATGAAAGAACTCGAATATTGCCTGACTTATAACATCGGCAATTTTGACAAAGACCGGCAGGATGCGAATGGCAACACAGCCGTGGCCCTTGCCGCTGCGGCAGGGCAGCTGCCCGCCCTCGCCCGCCTGATACAGGATGGCTGCGACCTCGATACCCAGAACAAAGATGTGAAAGGACCGCTGCAGCTGGCAATTGACAACAAGCACAGCGCCGCCGCCTTGATGCTGATTGCCGCAGGCGCGAATGTGAATGCGCATGACGGCAATTATTTCTACCCGCTGCACGCCGCCGCGACCAATGGCGATATTGACGTGGTGAAAGCGCTGCTCGATAAAAAAGCGGAGCTGGATGTACAGACGCTGGCAAAAGGCCGCACGCCCCTGCATTGCGCGATTGAAAATGAATTCGCCCCCGTTGTGCGTGCCCTGCTGGCCGCTGGCGCGAACCCTGATATCGCGAATAAGGAAGGTCAGTCGCCCCGCGACATCGCCAGCGCCAAGGGCAAGCCGCATTTGATGGATCTCTTCGCGCCGAAGCCGGTGGCACTTGCGCCCGCCGCCAACCAGAACGCGCCCGCGCTCAGCCTGCAGACCATCGACGATACGGAGGAAAGCTGGACGCGTTCCGGCAAAAACCGCCTGTCGCATATCGGCACCTACCCCGAGCTCAACCGCCGCATCACCGAAATTTTCAACTTCGAAACGCGGGAGCGCACAGTGATTGCGGAGAACCTGAAAACCGGCGCCGACACGCTGACTCCGCCCGAAAGCTTCGACAACGTCTCCGAAGACGCCCTCCGCCGCGCCTTAAAAGAATTCAACGCCCAAGGCGGCACCGCCGACGAAGCCTTCGTCATGGGGACCCGCAAGCCCCGCCGCGACATTGCGCTTTAAAAAATGCAAATACTGAAAAGCGAAAGGGTCCGGCATAACTGCTCGGACCCTTTATCTTTAGTTTTAGGCGGTGATCGATAATTCTACTCGCCGTCGCGCTCCTTGCGTTTGCGCTCCAGTTTTCGATGGCGTCTGACGGCTTCCGATCTTTCGCGCGCCTTCTTCACAGAAGGCTTCTCATAGTGGCGGCGAAGTTTCATTTCACGGAAAAGGCCTTCACGCTGCATCTTTTTCTTCAATGCGCGCAGTGCCTGGTCGACGTTATTATCGCGTACGATAACCTGTACGATGTTAATCACCCCTTTCCAAATCGCTATCTTGTTAATCCATAAACAGGAGTGGGTTGTAACATGAAGGGCCAAGCCTTTCAAAGCACTATCTTCCACCCCGCCTTCCGTGCTCATGACGCGCCGCAGCACAATAAAGCTGCTCAAATCCTTGAAATTTCGCAGCTTTTCGCCGTATTTTTATGGCAATTTTTCGGGAAATTAAGTTGCGCGGTAAATGCCCGCGCCCTACCTTAATTCATCTGAAGAATCATCGGAAAACGAACGGGTATCGGCAATGCGGGACACCGTCACTCTCGACGACAAATACACGGAAAAATCGGGCCGTATATATTTGAACGGCATGCACGCGCTTGTCCGCATCCCCATGATGCAGTACGAGCTGGATCAGGCGGCAGGTCTGAAGACCGCGACCTTTATTTCCGGCTATCGCGGCTCCCCGCTCGGCGGTCTTGACCAAGCCATCGCCGCCGCCAAGAAATTCACCGGTCCGCACGAAATCAAATTCGTCCCGGCAGTGAACGAAGACCTTGGCGCGACCGCCGTCTGGGGCAGCCAGCAGCTGAACCTCGGGCCCGGCGCGCGCTATGACGGCATCGTCGGCATGTGGTACGGCAAAGGCCCCGGCGTCGACCGTTCGATGGACGTTTTGAAGCACGCGAATGCGGCAGGCTCCTCCAAACACGGCGGCGTGCTGGCCTTGGCCGGCGACGACCATGCCTGCAAATCCTCCACCTTCCCGCACCAGTCAGAACAGGCGTTTATGCACGCGATGATTCCCGTGCTGCATCCGTCAGGCATTGAAGACGCGCTGAACCTTGGCCTGCACGGCATTGCGATGAGCCGCTATTCCGGCGCATGGACGGCGTTTAAAATTATTTCGGATTTTGCCGACAGCTCTGCCTCCGTCAACACCGATCCCTTCAAGCTCACCTTCAACCGGCCCACTGATTTTGCGATGCCGGAAGAAGGCCTGAATATCCGCTGGTATGACCCGCCCGTGGCGCAGGAAGAGCGCCTTGTGAACTGGAAGCTGCCGGCGGCGCAGGCCTATGCGCGCGCCAACGGGCTGGATTACCTCACCATCAGCCCCGAAAAAAAGCGCATCGCCATTGTCTCTACCGGCAAGGGCTGGATGGATACGATGCAGGCGCTGGATGATTTGGGCATTCCCAAAAAACGCGCTGAAGAAATGGGCATCGCCGTGTACAAGGTCGCCCTTGTCTGGCCGCTGGAGCCGCAAGGCATCATGAAGCTGGCGTCGGAAGTCGAAGAGATTTTCGTCGTCGAGGAAAAGCGCGGCGTGATTGAAGAGCAGATCAAAAAATACCTCTACAACATGCCCGCCGACAAGCGACCCCGCGTGACCGGCAAGACGGATGACCGCGGCGCGCCGCTGCTGCCCGAAACCTATGAACTCTCCCCCGGCCAGATCGCCGATGCGCTGATCAAGCGCCTGACGCCGCTGATGGATGTGTCGCCCTTTGCGGACCGCATGTCGCTCATCCACAAAAATTTCGACATCAAAGGCCAGCCTGCGCCCGTGGTGCGCATGCCGTGGTATTGCTCCGGCTGCCCGCATAACACCTCGACCGTGGTGCCGGAAGGCTCCCGCGCGCTTGCCGGCATCGGCTGCCATTACATGGCGATGTGGATGGACCGCTCCACCGTCATGTTCACCCAGATGGGCGGCGAAGGCGTGCCCTGGGTCGGGCAGGCGCCTTTCACGGATGAGAAACACGTTTTCTCCAACCTTGGCGACGGCACCTATTTCCATTCCGGCCTGCTCGCCATCCGCCAGTCGATTGCGGCGAAAATCAACATTACCTACAAAATCCTCTATAACGACGCCGTCGCCATGACCGGCGGCCAGCCGGTGGACGGGCAGCTTTCCGTCTCCATGGTCGCCAATCAGGTTTATGCCGAAGGCGCGAAGACGATTTACATTGTTTCGGACGAGCCGTGGAAATATACCGATCTTTCCATCTTCCCGACCGGCGTCATCATCGACCACCGCGACAACCTCGACCAGATTCAGCGCACGCTGCGCGATACACCGGGCGTGACGATTTTGATTTACGACCAGACCTGCGCCGCCGAAAAACGCCGCCGCCGCAAGCGTGGCCTCATGGAAGACCCCGCAAAACGCGTGATCGTGAACGAGCGCGTCTGCGAAGGCTGCGGCGACTGCGGCAAGAAATCTAACTGCCTTTCCATTGCGCCGGTCGAAACCGAATTCGGCCGCAAGCGCCAGATTGACCAGTCGAGCTGCAACAAGGACTTCTCCTGCGTCAAAGGCTTCTGCCCCAGCTTCGTCACCATCACCGGCGGCGGCCTCAAGAAACCGGAAGTCGCCAAGGTCGGCGATGAAATTGCCGACTTCTTTAAGGCGATGCCCGACCCCGTCATCGGCAACCTGACCAGCCCCATCGCCATACTCGTGACGGGCGTCGGAGGCACCGGCGTTGTCACCATCGGCGCGATCCTCGCGATGGCGGCGCACCTTGAAGACATGGGCGCAACGACCATGGACCAGACCGGCCTTGCGCAAAAGGGCGGCGCCGTCACCAGCCATATCCGCCTTGCGAAAAAACCGGAAGACATCAACACCGTGCGCATCGGCATCGCGGGCGCAAACGTCATCATCGGCGCCGATATGCTGGTGACGGCGGATGGCGACTGCCTGTCCAAAATCCGCCCGCCCGGCACAGTTGGCGAAACCAAAATTATCCTCAACACTCATAAGGCGCAGACGGGTGAATTCACCCGCCGCCCGGACTGGAATATCCCCTCGAAACAAGTGATTTCCTCCATCTCCGCGCTCTGCGGCGACAAGAACCTGGTGACGCTGGATGCAACGCAGATTGCGACCGCGCTTTCCGGCGATTCCATCGCGACCAATATGTTCATGCTGGGCTATGCCTATCAGCAGGGGCTTATCCCCGTGTCGGAAGCCGCCATCATGAAGGCCATTGCCCTCAACGGCGTTGCGGTTGGCATGAACCAGCAGGCCTTCACCTGGGGCCGCCGTGCGGCCTGGAACCTCGACAAGGTCATGGATGTCGCCAGCCCCAAGAAAACGGCCGACGGGTCCGACCGCCACCGCCAGATTTCGACCACGCTGGAAGAAGTTATCGACCGCCGCATGATGTCCCTCACGGGCTATCAGAACGAGGCCTATGCCGCGAAATACAAGCGCCTTGTCGACGCCGTGCGCGAAGCGGAAATCCGCGTCCGCGGCAACCCCGGGAAATTGACCGAAACCGTCGCGCGTTATTACTACAAGCTGATGGCTTATAAAGACGAATATGAAGTCGCGCGCCTCTACACCGACGGTCAGTTCCTGAGCCAGGTGAAGAATACCTTCGACGGTGACTTCAAAATCAACTTCAACCTCGCCCCGCCGCTGCTGGCGAAGCGCGATTCCGTGACCGGCCACCTGAAGAAGATGGAATTCGGCCCCTGGATCCTGCCCGTCTTCGGCCTGCTGGCAAAACTGAAGGGCCTCCGCGGCACGCCGCTGGACGTTTTCGGCTATACCGCCGAGCGCAAAATGGAGCGCCAGCTGATCAAGGACTATAAAAAGACCGTGAGCGAGCTGCTGCCGAACCTTTCAGCCCGCAACTATGACACCGCCTGCGACATCGCCGCCATCCCGGAATATATCCGCGGCTACGGCCATGTGAAGGAAGAGCACCTGAAAAAAGCCAAGGCCGCCGAAGCGCAGCTGCTGGAAAAATTCAATAATCCGCAAGCGCCGGAGCAGAAAAAAGCCGCATGACGACCGCCCTTCGTTCCCCTTTCAGACGCAAGCTGACCTACTGCGCGCATCTTTTTAAGGCGCTGACACGCCAGCATCATCAGGAGCTGATTCCGCTTCTCGAAAAATACATCCCGCGCGACGGCACGGTCATCGACGTCGGCGCACATGCAGGGCAGTTCACCAAGCTTTTTGCAAAGCTGGCGCCGGAAGGCCGCGTTTATTCCTTCGAGCCCGGCAGCTACGCGCTTTCCATCATCAGCCGCGTCATCCGCCTGCGCAAACTGAAGAATGTGCAACTCTTCCCCATGGGCCTCAGCGATACCGCGACGGAGCAGGTGCTGCATATGCCCATCAAATCCTCCGGCGCCTTAGGGTTTGGCCTCAGCCATATTGGCGGCGGCGATACCTCCGGCCGCGCGACGGTGACGGAAAACATCACCCTCACGACACTCGATTCTTTTGCCGAACAGCAGAGCCTGAAGCGCGTCGACTTTATCAAGGCGGATATCGAGGGATGGGAGCTGCATATGCTGCGCGGCGCAGCCAAGGCCCTCGCCCGCTATCGCCCCGTGCTGCTTCTCGAAGTCGAAGATAAATCGCTCAAACGCGCAGGCGACAGCGCCGCCGCCCTTCTCGCCTTTATGGACGGCGCGGGCTATGCTGCCTTTGATTGCGAGTTTGCGACCGGCGCCCTGACGCCGCTGGTGGCCGGCAATTTTACCGCCAGCAATGCCATTTTCCTGCCCCGCGAGAAGCAATTCGGCTAACCGCTACAATTTGGAACCACTCCCCCGTCCGTCCGTTTGATAATTAACGGAAATTCCAAGGGAGAGCTCAGATGGAACAAGGCAAATCGACAGTCTTCGTCATCGGCATGCTTGTCATCGGCACGCTGACAGGCGCTGGCGGTTACTATGCCTGGCAGCAGCACGGGCTCGCCATGCCGCCGAAGGTGAGTGCCGAAACCGCCAATCGCCACTATGCGCCGGAGCGCAACGATATCGCCTGGAGCGTGCCGCAGAAAACAGCGGACACTGCCAAACAATAATCATGATCCCGTCACCTGCCTCGCCCTGCCTAAAACGGCAAGGCGGGGCAGTTGCTGACGGGAATAAGTATTGCCGGTTTGGGTTTTTTCGTCAGAGCGCGCGTAAGCGCACCTGCCAGCCTTCGCTGGATTCCAGCGGGATGGCACCGTAATTACCGCCGTCGTTGCTGGTGACGGTCACGGGTGCAGGCGGATTGAAGCTTTCGCTGGTAAAGCCGATAGTGGCGCAGCACATGACCGGCACGGCAACGCCGAGGCACAGCACGATCTGCAGGGTATAGTCTTTGAGTTTTGTCATGATAAGAACGCCTTTTTTTCTTGTTGTTGCGCGTTCCCCCGGCGCAGAATTGAGTCTCAGTCAAGTATCGTTCATGACTTCAGTATACCGCGCGTTATTTTAACGCCGGCTTAAAAATAGTTACAATTTAAGACAAATCAGGCGGCGCTTTTACCGGCGACGTCGATGTTCAGGGCGGCGGCGATAAGGGCCTTAGTGTAGTCCTCGCGCGGGCTTTCAAACACCTGTTTCGTCGTGCCGCTTTCAACCACCTTGCCGTTTTTCATGACGATGACCTGATGCGACATGGCCTTCACGACACGCAGGTCATGGCTGATGAACAGGTAGGCCAGCTGATGGTCGCGTTGCAATTTGCGCAGCAATTCCACGATCTGCGCCTGCACCGACATATCAAGCGCCGATGTCGGCTCGTCCAGAATGACGAACTTCGGGTTCAGCACCATGGCACGCGCGATGGCAATGCGCTGGCGCTGGCCGCCGGAAAATTCATGCGGGTAGCGGGTGCGCATGGCGGGGTCCAGCCCCACTTCCTTCATCGCGGCGATGACTTTTTCCTCCCGCTCGGCGGCGGAAAGATTCGGGAAGTGGACAAGCAACCCTTCCTCGATGATCTGGTCAACCGAGAGGCGCGGCGACAAGGAGCCGTAGGGGTCCTGAAACACGATCTGCATATCGCGGCGCAGGTGGCGCACTTCTTTTTCCGTCATCTTGGCCAGATCGCGGCCTTCAAAATTAATTACGCCCTGCGCCGACAGCAGCCGCAGAATGGCCAGCCCCAGCGTCGTCTTGCCGGAGCCCGACTCGCCGACGATGCCAATGGTCTGGCCCGGGCGCAGATCGAGCGAAATACCATCGACCGCGCGTACGTAATCGGTTGTGCGGCGGAAGAAGCCGGTGCGGATGGGGAAGTAAACCTTCACATCCTCCGCCTTCAGCATCGGCGCCGCGGCGTCGTTATAAGGCTCCGGCATGCCCTTGGGCTGCGCCGCCAGCAGCATTTTGGTGTAGTCGTGCTGGGGATGGGTGAACAGCTGCTCGGCCGTTGCCGTCTCGACAATCTCGCCGTGGTACATGACGGCAACGCGGTTCGCCATTTTGCGGACGATGGTGAGGTCATGGGTGATCAGCATCACCGCCATGCCCAACTTTTGCTGCAATTCGCGCAGCAGTTTCAGCAGCTGCGCCTGCACGGTCACATCGACAGCCGTCGTCGGTTCGTCGGCAATCAGCAGGTCGGGTTCGTTCGCCAGTGCCATGGCGATCATGACGCGCTGGCGCTGGCCGCCCGACAGTTCATGCGGGAAGGCATGCAGCCGGCTGGTGAGTTTATTGAGGCCGACAAGTTCCAGCAGCTCGATCACGCGGGCACGCGCTTTTTCGGGCGTCATGTGCTTGTGGAGGAACAGGACTTCGGCAATCTGCCGCTCGATGGTGTGGAGCGGATTGAGGGAGGTCATCGGCTCCTGAAAAATCATCGCGATTTTATTGCCGCGAATGGTGCGCAGTTTGGAATCCGGCGCTTTCATCAGCTCTTCGCCGTTGAACTTGATGGAGCCGGAGGAATGCTCCGCCGAGGGGTACGGCAGCAGTTGCAAAATCGACAACGCCGTCACCGACTTGCCGGAGCCGGATTCACCGACTACGGCCAGCGTTTCGCCCTTTTCGATGGTGAAGGAAATATTCTTCACCGCCTGCGTGCGGCTGCTGCCGTTGACGAAATCGACCGAAAGGTTTTTAACCTCAAGCAAAGACATTTGCATTATCCCTTGAAAATCTTGCGCGGGTCGAAGGCGTCGCGCACCGCTTCGCCGATGAAGGTGACGAGGCTCAGCATGATGGCGAGCGTGAAGAAGGCCGTCGCCCCCAGCCACGGCGCCTGCAGGTTGTTTTTGCCCTGACTGAGCAATTCGCCGAGCGAGGCGGAGCCCGGGGGCATGCCGAAGCCCAGGAAATCCAGCCCCGTCAGCGTTGAAATGGCGCCCGCCAGCACGAAGGGCATCATGGAGAGCGAGGCGACCATGGCGTTCGGCAGCGCGTGCTTGAACATGATGACGGGCGTTGAAACACCCAGCGCTTTGGCGGCGCGGATATAATCAAGATTGCGGGCTTTCAAAAATTCCGCCCGCACGACATCGACCAGCGTCATCCAGGAGAACAGCAGCATAAGCCCCAGCAGCGTGAAGAAGCCCGGCGTAATGACGCTCGACATGATGATCAGCAGGAATAACACCGGCATACCCGACCAGATTTCGATGAACCTCTGGGACAGCAGGTCAAACCAGCCACCGAGGTAGCCCTCCATCGCACCGACGAGAATGCCGACGGCACTACCGAGCAGCGTGAGGATAAGGCCGAAGAGGATGGAGATGCGGAAGCCGTAAATCAGCCGCGCTGTGACATCACGCCCCTGGTCATCCGTGCCAAGCCAGTTTTCGGCCGAGGGCGGCGATGGCGCCGGCACATCGAGGTTATAGTTGATGGTCTGGTAGGAATAATGGATCATCGGCCAGAGCATCCAGCCCTTGTCGTTGATGAGTTTCTGCACCACGGGATCGCGGTAATCCGCCTCCGTCTCGAATTCGCCGCCGAAAGCGGTTTCGGGATAGGATTTGACGACCGGGAAATAGAGCGCGTGGTCATAGCTGACGACAATCGGCTTGTCATTGGCGATGAGTTCCGCGCCGCAGCTAAAGACGAAGAGAAACAGGAAAATCCAGAACGAGACATAACCGCGGCGGTTGCGACGGAACTGGTGCAGACGGCGGCGCGCGATGGAGGACAGCATCTAGCGGCTCCCCTGCGCGTTGAAGTCTATGCGCGGATCGACATAGGTCATGACGATGTCGGAGATGAGCTTGATAGCAAGACCGATAAGGGTGAACACATAGAGCGTGCCGAACATGACAGGGTAGTCGCGATTGACGACAGATTCAAAGCCGAGCAACCCCAGGCCATCCAGCGAAAAAATCGTCTCGATCAGCAGGGAGGAGCCGAAGAAGATGGCGACCAGTGCCGCCGGAAAGCCCGCAATGACGATCAGCATGGCGTTGCGGAAGATGTGTTTATAAAGGATGCGGTGTTCCGGCACGCCTTTAGCGCGCGCGGTTAGCACATACTGCTTGTTGATTTCTTCGAGGAAGGAATTCTTGGTGAGGATAGTGAGGCCAGCAAAACCGCTGATGACCATGGCGAGGACGGGCAGCGCGATATGCCAGAAATAATCCAAAATCCGATGCGGCCAGTCCATATCGTCCCAGTTGTCGGATGTCAGCCCGCGCAGGGGGAACCAGTGCAGGTACTTGCCACCCGCAAAGACGACGATAAGGGCGATAGCGAAGAGGAAGCCCGGAATGGCGTAGCCCGCGATGATAACGCCGGAGGACCAGACGTCGAAGCTGGAGCCGTCCTTCACCGCCTTGCGGATGCCGAGTGGGATCGACACCATGTACATGATGAGCGTCGTCCAGAGGCCGAGGGAGATGGAGACGGGCATTTTCTCCCGCACCAGATCCATGACCTTTTTATCCTGAAAGTAACTGTCGCCGAAGTCGAAGGTCAGGTAGTTTTTCATCATCAAAATAAAGCGTTCGTGCAGCGGCTTGTCGAAGCCGAACTGTTTTTCGAGGCTTTTGATGAATTCGGGGTCGAGGCCCTGCGCCCCGCGGTATTTGGAGGTGCCGGACGACATATTCATCTGCTGCTGCATCTGCTGCGCCTGAACGCCGGTGTCCCCGCCCCCGCCGCCGGAGAAGCGCTGCGTTGCCGAGACATCATTGCCCTGTAGTTTCGCGATCATCTGCTCCACGGGGCCGCCGGGGGCGACCTGCACGATGAGGAAGTTCAGCAGCGTGATGCCGAACAGCGTCGGTATCATCAGCAGAATGCGGCGGAAGATATAGGCGGCCATGGCGGTTCAGGTGCTTTCGTTAGTCTTTTTTGGGCGCAGTCTTGCCGGCAACCGCTTCCGCTTTCGCGGGGTCATACCACCAGCTGTCCGGCACGCCGAGGGCGTATTTCGGCGGCGTTTCCGGCCGGCCGAACTTGTCCCAATACGCGACGCGGTAGGCATCGTAATACCATTGAGGGATGACGTAGTAGCTGAACAGCAGAATGCGGTCGAGCGCATGGCAGTCGTCCAGCAACTCCTGCCGCTCCTTGGCGGTGATGATTTTCTGGATGAGCGCGTCGACCGCTTCGTTCTTGACGCCGATGATGTTGCGGCTGGCCTTCACATCCGCCTTGTCGGAACCCCAGAAGTCGCGCTGCTCGTTGCCGGGAGAGAGCGACTGGCCAAAGGTCGAGACCGTCATATCAAAATCGAAGTTATCCATACGGTTCTGGTACTGTGCGGTATCGACATTGCGCAGCGTCGCCTCGATGCCGAGTTTTTTGAGGTTGGCGATGAACGGGCTGATCCAGCGCTCGAAAGCTTCGCTCTGCGTCAAGATCTCGAACTTGAAGGGATGGCCGTCTTTTTCCAACAGGCCGCTTTTGCCCATCGTCCAGCCGGCTTCCGTCAGCAGCTGTTTTGCCGTGCCGAGGTTGGCGCGGATGTCGCTGCCGGAGCCATTGGTGACGGGGTTTTTATATTCCGTCGTGAAGACTTCATCGGGGATTTTGCCGCGGAACTCTTCGAGGATTTTAAGCTCGTTGCCCTGCGGCAGGCCGCTGGAGGCCAGTTCCGAGTTCTCGAAATAGCTATGGTTGCGCTTGTAGGAGCCGAAAGCGAACTGCTTGTTCGACCATTCGAAGTCGAAGGCGTAGTTGAGCGCATGGCGCACCTTGGCGTCGCTGAACACCGCGCGGCGGGTGTTATAGACGAAGCCCTGCATGCCGGCCGGCAGGCTGTGCTTGATTTCTTCCTTCTTGATCAGCCCCTGCAGTACAGGCTTGGCCTTGTACTCCGTGAACCAGGATTTGGCGATATTTTCGGCGCGGAAATCATAGGCGCCGGCGAAGAAGGCCTGCAGCAGCACGGTTTCATCGCGGTAGGTGTCGTAGGTGATCTGGTCGAAGTTATACTGGCCCTTGTTGACGCCAAGGTCCTTCGCCCACCAATCCTTCACGCGCTCATAGGTCACGCGGCGGCCGTTTTCGACCGCTTTCACCTTATAGGGGCCGGAGCCGACGGGGAAGTCCTGCAGCGTCGCGGCAAAGTCGCGCTTCTCCCAGAAATGTTTCGGCAGCACGGGCAGTTCGCCCAAAATCAGCGGCAGTTCGCGGTTGCCCGCCATGTTGAAGGTGAATTTGACGCGATGCGCATTTTCCGCCACGGCATCCTTCACGGAGGCGTAATAGGCGCGGTAGACGGGGTGGCCCTTTGTCATGAGCGTCTTGAAGGTCCAGACGACGTCATCGGCGGTGAGCGGTTCGCCGTCGCTGAATTTCGCGTCTTTGTGCAGGTTGAAGACGACGTAGGAGCGGTCTTCCGGCATCTCGACGCTTTCGGCGAGCTGGCCGTATTCGGTGAAGGCTTCGTCATCGGATTTCGTGAGGAGCGTTTGGTAGATCATACCGATGCCGGGCGCCGGTACGCCCTTGATGATGAAGGAATTGAGGTTGTCGAACGTGCCGTCGGCGGCAAGGCGCATCTCCCCGCCCTTCGGCGCATCCTTGTTCACGTAGTCGAAGTGGTCGAAGCCGGCGGGGTATTTGGGGTCGCCGTGCATGGCAAGGGCGTGGACCGCGACATCGGCGCCTTCAGACGGGCCGACGCTCAATACAGCGATAAATCCGGCTGCAAGAACCGTCATGCCGGCCGCGCGCAAAAATGACATGGGAATGACCGCCTTTGAAAAGGAAATGTGAGGGACAAGATGCACGTCAATATAGCGCGCCGCTGCTTTCAAGGCAAGACATGAGAAGCTAGGTAAACCCTTGTGGATATTCAGGAATATGGCCAAAAAGAAACCGCCGGGGGCTGCCCGGCGGTTTGCTGTTGAAACATGTCTCTTGCGTTATCCCGGCCCTGCTCCGGTCGGACCACCCACGGGACCGCCCATCGCGGTATTCGGCCCCAGCAGACTGCCGCCGAACTGCCGCGTGCCATAGCCGCGCAGCAGATTGCCGGAGTTTTCCTGCTCCAGGAACTTCTGGGCGATAAAGGCCTTCTGGTCCTTGGGCGGCAGGTTGGCGTAGTCGATCTTTTCCTTGTCGCTCATTTTCGACATAGTCTTGCTGATATCGGCTTCGGCCTGTTTCTGCTCGCCGGCCGTCAGCTGCTTGTCGCCAAGGCCCTTGACGTTCTCGGCGCGCGCCGTCAGCTCGGCGTCGCGCTGGGCGGCCGTCTGGGTGTTCAGCTGCGTCGGCTTGAAGAACTTGCTGACAATCTGCTGGCCCGCGAACATGTTGCCGTCGGGGTGCGCGTTCGCCTTGAAGTCGGCTTTCACGTTGCTGCCCATCCACTTCATGAGCGCGTCAGGCAGCACATCCAGCAGCTTGAAGCTGGTATTGGCCGCGGTGAAGAGCACGCCGAGGTAAATGACCGAGTAGCAGACCTTCGCAAGATAGACCATGAAGAAGTTGGTCGAGCTCATGACTGCCGCCGCACCCTGACTGAAGGTGGTGTGGAAGAAGACCGCGAAGGAGTTGTAGATCAGCATGCCGGCGACGAAGCCGACAACGACAAGGATCGGCCGCATCAGCACGTTCAGCCAGAGGATCCAGGCGTTGCGCCCGTTGTCACCTGCAAGACCCGCGCTTGTCGATGTCAGGTGCATCAGCGCCGCGATCGGCACCATGACGACCGCTTCGAAGACGGAGACCGCCCAAGTCAGCACCGCAAAGGCGACACGCAGGAACGGCACCATCGGCAGGTAGAAGGCGATCATGATGCCCGAGAAGACCATGCCGGAGCCGATGGTCGCGATGAGGTTGACGAGCGCCGACACCGCAAGGCCAACGCCGAGCGAGAAGGAAGCAACTTTAATGGTCGACAGCGTCTGCAGCAGCGTGATCGAGGCCCAGATGAAGAGGCCGATGCCAAGCACGTTGTGGCCCGTGTCCGCCAGCTGCGCCAGCGGATAGGTGTTGGTGGCTGCAAGGTCGACCGCCTTGAAGATAAACACATCGGTCGAGCGCGGCAGGATGAGGCGCGCCAGCACCGTCAGGATGCCGTTGTCGCCGACAGAGGCGTTGCGCACCCAGGAGAGGAAGCCCGAGATGCCGCCGCCGCTGCCTGTTTCAAGCTCGGTATTTGACTGGTCGGCAGCCATAGTAGTGCGGCCGGGCGCGCCCGGCAGGGTGGAGGCTTCCCACCAGCGGTCATAATCGCCAAGCACGGAGACGACTTTTTCCTCAAGCCCGTCAATACGGCAGGAGTTACCAATCAGCTTGCTGCCAACGCAGCGCCACCAGGAGCTGCTGCCCGGGCCAGACCAGACAGAGCCCGGATCGACCGAGGCCGCAGGCTCGCGCGCTGCGGCGATGACGGTGTTGAGGGCGGAGATGTCCTGGTACCACATGCCCATGCCGGCCCAGCCGCGCTTCGTCATTTCGGTCACCATGGGGCCGCCGACGTAAGTCGTGAGCGCGCCTTTGGCGCCCGGGCTGTTATAGGCGTTCATGATGGCGGTCTTGATAGAGTTCACGATCGCCTGCTGCTGGCTGGCGTCGGGGTCGGTCGCGGCCGCGGCGGCAAGGGCCGCGTTACACTGCGGGATGGTGCCGACCGGGTTTGCGGCACCGCCATCCGGGAATTTACGGGCGACGAACTTGCAGGCGAACTGGCGCGCCATTTCAAGCGTGGCGCCGCCGGACCCGATGGTGCCAACCTGCGTATCTTTCAGCTCGTTTTCCAGTGCGCCGCGCATGGTGGTGCGGAACGACTTGAGGGCGGTGGCAAGGCTGGCGTTCTTGTAGGTGTAATCGGTCGCGCTGACGACGCCGGTGGAGGCGGTCATCGGGGCCGAACCCGTTGTCTGGTCAAGGACAGCCGCCATATCGCCGCCGGTCGCGGCCGAAGCATATGTAATGGTGCCGCAGACGTTTGAATCCGTGTTGTTGGTGTAGTGGTTCACGATATTGGCGTTATTGGTCGGGTCATCCTGATGGCGCTGAATGGCCTGATCGGCATCCTGCGCGCCGGTTGCCTGCTGCACGTAAGTGTTATAGGCGACCTGGCAGACCATGACCTTCGAGAGCGACGACGCCAGCGAGGAGGACGCGTTGGAGGCGAAAGGCGCAAAGAGGGATTGGTCGCCGACGACGCCGGCGACATAGGCCGACCAGCCGTTGGAGCCGAAGTTGGAGCCCCATTCGGCCAGCTTCATCACCATGTATTGGCCGGAGCTGAAGCCGGAGCCAAGCGGGAACATCAGGCCGAGTGCGAACATGACGCGGATCGGGGCCCAGACCATGTTGTGGCGGCCGCCGCCGAAGACACCGGTTTTGGCGGTGTCGAGGATGATCGAGACGACCATCCAGAAAATCATTACGCCGGCCACGATGGTGACGCCGGCGTTGTAGGTCTGCATCATCGCGGCCAGCGCGTTCTGCAGCGCGCCGCCGTTCGGCGTATCGACCGCCGCCTGGCGCAGGATTTTGTCGAGAACCATCAGCGCATAGTCGACCGAAATGCCGTTGCCTTCCACGCGCGCGTCGAAAAGGCCCGAAGCGCCGGTAATGCCCTGCACCTGCGTGAGGTCTGTCTTGCCGCCCGCACCATAGGGGTTGGTGGGGTTGGCGAACAATTGCGCCTGCGCCTGCGCGCCGAAGCCGACAAAAAGATGGCCAAAGAACGTCGTGACAAGGCCGACGAAGGCGACCGAGGCCATGACGACGGCCGAGAAGATGCCGTATTGCGCGGCGGTGGATTTGCGCGTGCGCAGGTTGAACCAAGCCTCGCCCATCATCTTGGTGAAGCCGACTTTTGCAACGCCGGTCACGCCGTATTTCAGCGACGGGTGGCCGGGCGGCAGCATTCCCGCCTCCACAAGCAGCGAACACAGCATGCGAACAAACACAGGATAAATATGCGCAAAGCCGCGCAGCGACCAGGCGATTTGGGGCAGGAACATGAAGGCGGCAACGGCGGTTGTCTTGATGCGCTTCTTAGGCGCGGCGACAGCGGTCGCGCGCTTTTCGACATAGATATTGGGTTTCACTTCAGGTGCGGCGGCGGAGCGTTGGACGGCCTTCGGCGCGTCATTTTCCACAAAGCGTTTGGCTTTGTTCCGCGCTTTCCTTTCCTCGAGGGCCTTGAGACCTTCGGCAAGAATGCGCTGCTTGGATTCGCTCATGTCATTCATGGCTTTATCCTGACAAAATATGGGCCACACCTTCAATTCAGGCTATTCGTTAATTGTACGCCTTTTTCTTAAAACCGTCAAATTTAACGACATTTATGAAAAATTTTAGGGAACTTCCCACCCCGCCGGTTTTAACGCTGAAATAAAACAACCGCCACGGGTGTGCGGCGGTTGTTTTTAATGGGCTGGCTTCGGGCAACGGCATGTCGCCACGCTATTATTTGTCGCGATCATCCACCGGCTTGGGATTGGCAGCGGAATCTAGGGCATCCTGCAGGCCCTTGTCCGTGACGGCGGCCGCCGCCATCTGGCCAGTCAGAAGGTTCGGGTCGGTGCCGGGGGTGGTTTTATCGCGGCGGTTCGCCCAGCCAATATAGCGCTGCGCCAGATCCGCCTTTTCGTCGCGGGTCATCATAGAGGTCAGCTTGACGTATTCGTCGCGGTCTTCGCGGGTCAGGTCGTTCTGCGTGTCGTTCGTCATGTAGTTGAACACGCGGCCCATGCCGGCCGTGCCGATGCCGGGAGCAAAGGCGGTAGGGTCGGTCGCATAATAGGATTCAATGAACTCTTGCCGCTCGTCATCCGAAAGCGACATATAGGCCAGCGCATCGGCGCCCGACATTTGGGCCTCGATATTACGGCGCACCGCATCGCGCTGCGCTTCGCTCATCATGTCCATGTTGCTTGTATGGGTGCGGTTACCCTTGGCGGCCAGCGTATTTTCCAACAGCTTGTCGCCGACGGCGATGCCCGCCATGGAACCTGCCGCAAGGTTCGGATCATCCAGCGCGACGAATTCGGTATCCTTCTTGTGCCAGCGCAGGCCCTGACCTTCTTCGCGGTCGCGGAGGCCGCGGATGCCAGAGCTTTGCGTCAGGCTGTGGCCGAAGCCGCGGATCTGGCCGGGGCGGATGAAGCGCTTGTTCTCCTGCTCCATGAACTTGTGGGCGAGGAAGCGTTTTGCATCGCGCGCCGACAGCGTCGCCATTTTGTCGCGCTCGGCCTGGGACATGCGTTTCATGGTCAGCTCGCGGTCGGCCTGCGCGGACTTTGATGTCGAGTCGGTCAGTTCGCCGGCAGTGCGCATCATGCGCTGCGCGCGTGTGACAACCGCGTTCTTGTTGGTGAGGTTTTCCTCGTTCGGGTCGATGATGCGGGGATTGAAGCTCGCAATACCCCGCTGGAATTGGCCCGCGATCTGCGTTGCGCGGAAGGTTGCCGCGTTGACCATGTTATCATGGTGAACGTTCTGATCCGCCGAAACGTCGCGTTGCACGCCGCCGCCCATCCATTTCATCATGGCGTCCGGGAACATATCCATGATCTTGAAGCAGGTGTTGGCCGCTGTATAAAGCGTGCTGAGGTAGATGACGGAGAAGGCGAGCTTCGCGATGACGGCGTAGACATAGTTGTGGGACGACATCACCGCCGTCGCGCCCTGGCTGAAGCAGGTGTGGAAGAACACGGCGAAGGTGTTGAAGATAATCATGCCGGCGACGAAGCCGATGACGACGAGCATGGGGCGGAGCAGGATGTGCAGCCACATGATCCAGGCGTTGCGCGCCGCGCCATGCGGAACGAAGCCCTTGCCGGTCGTGTCAAGGTGCGCCAGCGCCGCGATGGGGAGCATGACGACAGCCTCGAACACCGTGATCGCCCAGTTGAGGACCGAGAAGGCGACGCGCAGGAAGGGAAGGATCGGCAGGTAGAAGGCGATCATGATGCCCGACATCACCATCATCGTGCCGATGCTGGAAATGGCATTGACGAAGGAGCTCAAGGCGAAACCTTCACCGGCCGAGAAACCAAGGCCCTCGATCGTGGACAGGGTTTGCAGCAGCGCAACTGCGCCCCAGATGCCAAGGCCGACGCCAAGCACGCTGTGGCCGGTATCGGAAATCTGCGCCAGCGGATAGGTGCCAGTGGCGGCAAGGTCGACAGCCTTGAACATGAAGGTGTCGGTCGAGCGCGGGAAAATCAGGCGGCCGATGAGGTAGATGATGTTATTGTCGCCGCCGGCCGAAGAGGCCATGCTTTTAATCAGCGATGTGATGCCGGTCGGGGACGGGTTGACGTCCTCGTTCATGTTGGTGCCGGGCTTCTCGACCTTGCCGGCAACGCCCGGCACGACGGTCGCTTCCCACCAGCGGTCGTAATCGCCCATGATTGTCATGACTTTTTCTTCAAGGCCGGACATCTTGCACGGCTCGCCTGCGGAATCGGTGCCGGAGCAGGCGACGAAGCCGCCGCCGCCAACGCCCGTCGACCAGGCGGTGCCGGGCTCGACCGTCGCGGTCGGCTCCCGTGCCTGCGCCAGGACACTGTTGAGGTTGGCGATGTCTTGATACCACATGCCCATGCCGGCCCAGCCGCGCTTGGTCATTTCGGTGACCATAGAGCCTGTGACATAACCCGCAAGAGCGCCCTGCCCACCGCTGGCATAAGCGCCCTGAATCGCGCCGATGAGGCCGCTCAGCATGCCCTGCTGGGCGGAAAGGTCGGGGTCGGTCGCGGCGGCCTTGGTGGCGGCGTCGCAGTTGGGGATCTGTGAGACAGGGTTGGTGCCCGTGTTGTTGGCGCCGTCGTTATAGCGGCGCGCCACGAAATCGCAGGCGAATTTGCGCGCGGCAGAAATAACAGCGCCGCCGTCAGTCGCAAGGCCTGGCTGCGTATCGGTCAGGGTGGAGGAAACCGCCCCGCGCATGACGTCGCGGAAGGTTGTGACGGCGGTGGAGAGGCCGGCATTCTTGTAAACGTTATCGGGCGCGGACATCGGCGTGCTGGCAGACATCGCGGTCACGGGCGTCGTGTCGTCATAGGCAAGGACGGCCTTGTCGTCGTCCGTCGTCGTGTTCACGGTATAGCGGATGGTGCCGCAGAGGTTGGCACTGGCTTTGTTGGAATAGGTGTTGATGACGTCGGGGGACGTCGCGGTCGCTGTCTGCTGGCGCTCGATCACGTAATCGGGGTCCAGCGCGCCGGTCGACTGCATGACATAAGTGTTGAAGGCGACCTGACAGACCATGACCTTGCTGATGCCGGAGACGAGCGTCGTCGCGTTGTTGGCGGCGAAGGGAGCCAGCAGCGTCTGGTTGGCGATGACGCCGGTGACGTAGGCTGTCCAGCCGCGGGCGCCGAAGTTGGAGCCGTATTCGGCAAGTTTCATGACCATATACTGGCCGGAGCTGAAACCGGCAGAGCCGAGCGGGAACATGATGGCGATGGCGAAGACGACGCGGATCGGCGTCCAGGCCATGTTGTGGCGGCCGCCGCCGAGTGTGCCGGTCTTGGCGGTGTCGATGATGACGCTCGTCACCATCCAGCCGATGACGAGGCAGGCGACGAGAAGGACGCCGGTGTTGTAAATCTCCATCAGGCCGCCGAGCGCGTTCTGCAGCGCGCCGCCGTTGGGCGTGTTAGCCGCCGCCTGACGCAAAATTTTATCGAGGATCATGAGCGCGTAGTCGGCCGAGATGTTGTTGTTCTCGACGCGCAAGTCGAAAAGCCCCGCCGCGCCCGAGATGGTGGATGTGCCGCCCTCGATCGCCGTCACGCCGACGCCGGCACCGTAGGGATCGTTCGGGTTGCTGATGGCGGTGAATATCTGCGCCTGCGCGACTTCGCCGATGCCGAGGAAGACGCGACCGAGGAAGGAGCCGACAGCCGCGACCATCGTGATCGCCATGAGGACGACGCCGCCGAACATGCTCCACTGGAAGGGCGAGCAGTGCTTGGTGCGCAGGTTGAACCAGGCAAGGCCCATCAGGCTGCGGAAGCCCTGTTTAGAAACGCCGGCTTCCCCGTAGAATTGCGCGGGATGGTTTTCAGGCACGAGGCCGGCCTGAATGAGAATCCCCGCCAGCGTGCGGATGAAGATTGGATAGATATGGCCGAATCCGCGCATGGAGAGACGGAACTGCGGCATCAGCAGGAAACCCGCAACGGCGGACTTCTTGATTTTCTTGCGCGTCGCCAGCTTCTTGCGCGCGCGTGCCATGAACGCGCTCACCGCGACAGTCGCGCGGTTTTGCTCGAGCTGGTGATTGCTGACGTCACTCATGGCGTTGCCCCGACAAAATAGATTGATACCTTGGCTTCAGGTTTATTCTTAATTGTACGCCTTTTTCCTAACACCGTCAAATTTACGGGCATTTATATAAAATTTTATCAGAGCCCTTTTGGGACGGAAATCGCGCGACTTTTACCCTCAAAAGAAAACCGCCGGTTCCTTTGCGGGAAGCCGGCGGTTTCGTTAAGAGTTTGGTAAGTTTTGGCGTGAAGATCAGGCTTGCGTCGCCCCCGTCTTCTTGCCGCCGCCGCCTTTGCCGCCGGCCCCGCTCTTGAACTGCGGGGTCATCTGGCCCAGCATCTGGGTCGCAGCCATCATCTTACCATCGCTATGGTCGTCCATCGAATGGTCAGCCTGGCCGCCCATCCAGCGCATCAGCGCGTCGGGGAAGACGTCAAGCAGCTTGAAGGACATATTGGCCGCGGTATAGAGCGTGCCAAGGTAAATGACCGAGAAGGCCACAACCGCGATAATGTGCATGATCGGGTTGGTATTCGCCGCGATCACGGAGGCCGCACCCTGGTTGAAGGTGGTATGGAAGTAGACCGCGAAGGTGTTGAAGATGAGCATCCCCGCGACGAAGCCGAAGACGACCAGAATCGGGCGCATCAGCACGTTCAGCCACAGGATCCATGCCGTTCGCGCACCACCGGCCAGACCCTCGCCTTCCGACGACAGGTGGGCAAGCGCCGCGATCGGCACCATCACAACCGCCTGGAACACCGAGGTCGCCCAAGTCAGCACGGCGAAAGCAACGCGCAGGAAGGGGAGGATCGGCAGGTAGAAGGCGATCATGATGCCCGCGACAATCAACGTCGTCGCAAGCGAGGCCATGCCACCGGCAAGGGCGCTCACCGCGAAACCGGCACCTGCGGACAGGAACGGGATCGAGATTGTGGAGAGCGTTTGCAGCAGCGTCAGCGTCGCAAGGATGCCAAGGCCGTTCCAGATCACGGAGTGACCGGCTTCGGCCAGCTGCGCGAGCGGATAGGTATTGGTTGCGGATTCGTCGACGGCGTGTATGAAGAAGACGTCATCACCGCGGCCCCAGAGCTTCACAGCCAGCCAGTTCAGGAGGCCGTTGTCGCCAGGCGACGAGCTGCGGACGAGGGAGATCAGGCTTTTCACGCCGCCGCTGCTGCTCTGATTCAGGTCCTGGTTGCGCTGCACCGTGGGGTTGGCGGGGTTGGCCGCGCTGGGGGCGGAGTTCGCTTCCCACCAGCGGTCATAGTCGCCAAGAACCGTCATGACTTTTTCTTCAAGGCCAGACTCTTTGCAGGCACGACCCATCAGCTTGGATCCCGCGCACTGCCACATGGAGCCCGAGTCAGCCGAGGTCCAGACGGAGCCCGGCTCGACAGAGGCAGAAGGCTCTTTCGCGCCCTGCGCCACACCGTTCATGTTGGAGATGTCCTGGTACCACATACCCATGCCTGCCCAGCCGCGTTTGCGCATCTCGGGCATCATGCCGCCGTTGACGTAGGTCATGAAGGCGCCTTTTGCGCTCGTCGGCGGCGGTGTCGTGACCGAGCCCGGCGGGTTGACGGTGTTGCCGTCATAGGCAACGCCGATGGCGTTCTGGATGTCTTTCAGCATGGAGACCTGGTCGGCCGAGTCAGGCTCGGTCGCGGGGGTCGCAAAGCCGGCGGGGCAGTTGCCCGAGTTACCGACTTGGTTGGATGCGGTACCGCCGTTCGCAAAACGGCGCGCGGCGAATTTGCAGGCCCAGCTGCGGCCCGTCGTGATAACGGAGCCGGTGGAGTCGTCCATCACGCCTTCCAGCGCGCCGAGCATGGATTCACGGAAATCCGTCATGGCGGTAGCGAGCGTGGCGTTGGTGTTGGTCATGTCGGTACGGTTCGAGCCGGTGTTGGCGGCAGCGACGGAAGCTGCGTCCATCGGGGTCGTGATGGCGGAGCCGGTACCCGCGAGGATGGCGGCGTTGTCTTCACCGGCGACACCCTTTTTGGAATAAGTGATGGTGCCGCAGATGTTGGCGCCGGTCGCGTTGGTGTAGCGGTTGACGACCTGGCCGACGTGGTTGGCGGCATCCTGTTTCGCGACGATCACCTGCTGCGGGTCAAGGCCGCCCGTGCTCTGCTGCAGGTAGGAGTTGTAGACCACCTGGCAAAGAAGGGTTTTGGAGACGCCGGAGACGAGCGAGGTTGCGTTGTTGGGAGAGAAAGGCGCGATCAGCGACTTGTCGGCGGTAACGCCGCCGACATAGGCGACCCAGCCCTGGCTGCCGAAGTTGGAGCCCCATTCGGCGAGTTTCATAACCATGTACTGGCCGGATGAGAAGCCTTGCGTGCCGAGCGGGATCATGATGCCGAGGGCGAAGACGACGCGGATCGGGGTCCAGACCATGTTGTGGCGGCCGCCGCCGAAAACGCCGGTCTTGGCGGTATCGACAACGATCGACATGATCATCCAGAAAATGATGGCACCGGCAACAAGCAGCACGCCGGAGTTGTAGACGCCCATCAGGTTGGCAAGCGCGTTCTGCAATGCGCCGCCGTTACCGGGAGAGCCGGTCGCGGCCTGGCGGAGGATTTTGTCGAGCACCATCAGCGCATAGTCGCTGGAGATGCCGTTGCCGTTGACGCGGCTGTCAAACAGGGAACCGGGCGCGGTAATCGCGCTGACGGTTGCGATATCGGTCGGGCCCGTGGCAGGCGAAGCGCCGCCGCAGGAGCCGCCACCCGCCGTATACGGGTCGCAAGGATGGGAGAAGATCTGCGCCTGCGCCACTTCACCGAGGCCGAAACAGACGCGCGCGAGGAAGGTGGCGACCGCCGCCGTCATCGTCGCCATCATCATGATGACAGAGGTGAACATACCCCACTGGTAAGTGGTTGCTCTGGTTGCCCGAAGGGTGAACCAGGCCTCGCCGAACAGCTCGCTGATGCTGGTGTCGGGAACGCCTTGCGCGCCGTAAAACAGCGCGGGGTGATTGGCGGGAATAAGCTTTGATTGCGCGAACATCATGGCGAGTGTGCGCATGAAAACAGGGTAAACGTGCGCAAACCCTTTGAAACACAACCTGAACTGGGGCATCAGCAGGAAACCTGCCACCGATGTACCCTTAACGCGATTGGAATCGTTATTGTCGCTCATGGCTTTACCCCGACGAAAAACAGGAAAAATCAACCCTCTCAGGCTTATTCTCTCATCATATCCCTTTTTCTTAACACCGTCAAATTTAGGGGCATTTATGAAAAATTTTACCGATTTGGCGTTTTGGAAAAGAAATCTTATAAACGTCTGAAAAAACTGGCAGAAGGTTAATTTACCAGCGCAGGGCACTCATAAGATATGTAGGGCGGTAGGGGAACTGTTTCAAAAATTCCTCGCCGCGACTCTTCGATTCATTCGCATCCGCACCTTCGAAAAACGCCTCGCGGTGGATGCCGGCGGTCAGAAGGACGGAATCGATTCCCGCCCCCGTCGCGCCCGCGATGTCCGTCTGCATGCCGTCGCCGATGGCCAGCACCTTGCGCGTGCCCATGGCGTCAAAACAGAGGCGGTAGACGGATTTATAGGGCTTCCCGAACCAGGATACCTGGGCGTCGAGTTGCTCATATATATCCGCAAAGGCGCCGGGGCACAAAACCAGCTGTTCGCCGACATGCACGATACGGTCGGGATTGGCGCAGAGCAGCGGAATGCCCTTGGCGGCGCCGGCTTCCAGCAGCGGCTGGTATTTATCTATCGTATCGGAGAAATGCTCGACTCCCGTCGCGAGGATGAAATCGGCTGAGTCGATATCATCCACAATATTGATGTCGAGGTCCTCGTACAGCGCCGCATCGCTGACGCGGTTGCCGAGGTGGTAGCAGTTGCGGCCCCATTCGACGAGGTACCGGTCCTGCAGCGCCATCCAGGCCGCCTCGCCGGAGGTGACGATGCCGTGGTACATATCGGGTGTGATGCCCATATGCTCGAGGAACGTCGCAACCTTGTGCGCGCGGCGCGGTGCGTTGGACAGGAACCAGATTTTGCGCTTGGAGCGCTTCATTTCCTTCAGCGTCGGGATCGTCTCGGCGAAAGGCTGCAAGCCGTCGTGCACGCAGCCCCAGAGGTCAAGGATCATGCCGTCGTAAAAGCCTGCGATCTCGCCAAGGCCTTCCAACTCGGTTGCGATGCCCCCTTCCCTCACGGCGTCACCGCGAAAGCCAGGGATGCATGCATGGGCTTGCCGAACAGGTAACCCTGCCCGTAATCAATCTCGAGGTCGAGCAATTCAATCAACTGCGGCTCTCCTTCAATTTTTTCAACGATCATGTCGACGCCCCTTGCGTCGAGCTCTGTCTTCAGGCGTTTCAACCGGCGCAGGCCGCCCGTTTCATGCAGCTCGCGCAAGACCTGCGCCGCATCCACCTTGATAAAGCGGATATGCCGCACTTCCAGATGCGCGTAATCGAAGGACAGCGATTTCACCTGATCCATCGAGAAGCGGCAGCCGAGGCGCGAGAGGCCTTCCAGCACCGGCAGCACATCGGCGCTCATGGCGGCGAGGTCGCGCTGCCCCAGCTCGAAGACAAGGCGCGGCGCGAGCGCGCGGTTCTGCGCGATGAATTCCACAAGATCGCTCATGAATTTGGGGTCGTTCAATGTCACGCTGGTGATGTTGCAGAAAAACGCTGCGCCCATGCCCTCGTCCGCCGTGTCGCGGATCAACTGCAGCCCGCGCAGCAGCAACAGGTTATCGATGGAGACGACGAGGTCCTTGCGGGTCGCGACCTCGATATACCGCTCCGCCGGCAGATACACTTCTGGCTTGATGCGGATGCGGGAGAACAGCTCGAAGAACCGCACCTTGCGCTGCGGCAGCGCGACGATGGGCTGCAGGAATAGATCGATGCGGTCCTGCCGCACCGCCGTCTGCACGATCTGCAGCACCTGTTTGTCGGTCAGATTGCGGCCGACATTTTCCGGTGCCGCGCCCGGGGTGACGGTAATGGCGGAAAGGTCAAGCTCCGCCTGCCGCAAATCGGGCCCCGGCTTTTCTTCCGGTCGTTCATCGATGCGGGACAGCTGGTCCGCCAGCGCCTTCAGCATGCGTTGCTCGACCGCGGCCGCCGTGCCGGGCGCGCCGCCGGGCATGGCGCCATAGCTGCGCGCCAGCGCGCCGGCATCGCCAAGATTCTTTTTCAGCACAATCATGTCATTGCGGTTGCGGGCGACCTCGCGTACGAGGCGCTCATAGTCCTGCGCCATTTGCCCCATCTGCGAGGTCATCTGCCGCTCCCAGCTGCGGCGGGATGTCATTTCAAACATCAGCGCAATGCCAAGCCCCAGCAGCGCCGCAAACAGGAAGGCAATGCGCGCGGAAACCACGCTGCCGATAAAAATGAGGAAAGTCGCAACGCCCAAAGCCAGCACGATATTGCGCAGGGTAAGCAACTGCCCGATGCGTAGCGACACCGGCGGCACCGGCTTTGCTGTAAAGCCGAGGTCGATAATGTTGTCGTTCTTGTCTTTGGGGTCGCTGGCGGTCATGATTCTGGGCGTTTTCCTAATGCCGCACAGAATATCGGCTTTGCGCACCGCCCGACAAGAAAATTTAAACAAATATAGTCAATGTTTTCAGGATTTTGATTTTTTATTATAGATAATGTATACTCATAAAATGCAAGACCATTTCAATGACGAAAGCTCGCCGCTGCACTGGCAGACCAAGGAGCTTACCGAATGCCTCCGCAAGGATAGCACCGATATTACCAAGGTGCTCCGTTTGCTGGACGCAGGCGTGCCCGTTGGCAGCATCGTCATTAATAAAGAATCCTTCCTGACCCTCGCCGCCTTCTGGGGGCATGACGAAGTGGCGAAAGAACTGATTACGCGTGGCGCGCCGCTCAACCACCAGAATATTCACGGCGAGACGGCCCTTACACAGGCCTTGAGCCGCAACCGCCGCGCCATTACCGATATGCTGGTCGATGCAGGCGCGAATGTGCTGGTGCACCTGCCCTATAAGTCAAAGTCCTTCGCCCTCCACGCCGCCGAGGAAAAAGGCTGGACGGATATCGCCAAAAAGATAGAAGTTTTGATGAAAAAGCAGCTGCCGACCCTAATCGCGGACACGACAACCCTGCGCCGCGGCATAACGCCCGTGCGCACACGGCGGTTCAAGGCGCCTTAGGCTAGTTTCACATCCGCGCCGACCGCTTCCGAAATGTGATTAAAGCCGTCTTTCCGCATCAGATGCACCAAACCCGCGAGGACATTCGGCACAAGCGCGGGGCCTTCATAGACAAGGGCGGTATAAACCTGCACCAGCGATGCGCCGGCGCGGATTTTGGCATAGGCATCAGCCGCTGTGGCGATGCCGCCGACGCCGACGATGGGCAGTTTGCCTTGGGTGAGCTTGTAAAAATCTGCGATACGTTCCGTTGCGAGGTCGCGCAGAAGCTGGCCCGAGAGGCCGCCTTTTTCGTCCTTAAGCTTGGCATCAAGCGCGGCAGGGCGCGTGACGGTGGTATTGGAGACAATAAGTCCGTCGATGCGATGTTCGATGACGAGCGCGGCAATATCTTCCCGCTGCGCCGCCTCAAGATCGGGCGCGACTTTGAGCAGCAGCAGGGCTTCCGTCTGCATGACGTTGCGGAGACCGACGAGGGCGGCGAGCAGTTTATCCAGCTCCTCCCGCGCCTGCAGGTCGCGAAGGCCGGCGGTGTTAGGGGAGGAAATATTGATGGTGATGTAATCGGCATAGGCCGCGAGTTTTTCAATGCCGCGCTTGTAATCTTCCAAAGGCGCTTTCGCGTCCTTGTTCATGCCGATATTGACACCGAGGATGCCAAGGCCATCGGCATATTCGTCGCGGAATTTTTTGATGTTTTCAACAAACACATCAAGACCGCTGCCGGGGAAACCCATGCGGTTGATGACGGATTTATTTGCCTTGTCGCGGAAGACGCGCGGCTTGGGGTTGCCGGCTTGCGGCAACGGCGTGACGGTGCCGGCCTCCACAAAGCCGAAGCCCATGTTAAACAGCGGCGCAATCACTTCCGCCTGTTTGTCGAAACCTGCGGCAAGGCCCAGCGGGTTGCGGAACTCGCGGCCCCATAACTTTACGCGCAGCGCAGGATCATTCACATCATAGCGCGGCGTCAGGCCCATTTTCATGGCCTTGAGCGTCAGCCCATGCGCCTGTTCGGCGTCGAGCGACAGGAGCAGCGGGCGCAGGGCGTTATACAGCATTACTTTTTGACTCCGGCGCGGACAAAATCCTGCACCTTGTTAAGGTCGTTGGGGAGCACCTGATAGCGCTCCTGCCGCGAAAACAGATCCGCCAGATGCGGGGGCAGCGGCGGGTCGATGCCGATGGCCTTTTTGACGGCGGCCGGAAACTTGGCGGGATGCGCGGTGCCCAGCGACACCACAACGGAATCCTTGTTCGCCTTCAGGTATTCTTCCGCAACGCCAAGGCCGACCGCAGTGTGCGGATCGACAATGTAATTGTGCTCCTTATACATGCGGCGCATGACATCCACGGTGCCGTCATCATCAACCCGGCCGCTGGCGAACAACCGGCGCATCGGGTTCATGACGGAATCATCAAGGCTGAAGGGACCCGATTTGCGGAAGTGCTGCATGGTCTGGTCAACCGCATCGCCCTGACGGCCGAAGAGGTCAAACAGCAGGCGTTCGAAGTTGCTGGAGATTTGAATGTCCATGCTCGGCGACAGGCTGGGCGCGACGCCCTCCGCCTTCATGCGGCCAGTGGTGAAGAAGCGGTGCAGAATATCGTTGCGGTTGGTGGCGACGAGGAATTTTTCAACCTCCAGCCCCATCGACTGCGCGACATAGCCGGCATAGACGTTGCCGAAGTTGCCTGTCGGCACACAAAACACGGGCGCTTTGCCCGTTTTGTCTTTAATGCGCACACCGGCGTAAATGTAATATACCACCTGCGCCAGAATGCGCGCCCAGTTGATGGAGTTGACGGCGGAAAGACGGTATTCATCGCGGAATGTCGCGTCGTTGAACATCGCCTTCACAAGGTCCTGGCAGTCATCGAAGCTGCCATCGATGGCGATATTGTGGACGTTGTCGTCGAGCACCGTTGTCATCTGCCGGCGCTGCACGTCCGAGACGCGCTTGTGCGGATGGAGGATAAAGATGTCAGCATTTGTTTTGCCGCGGAACGCCTCGATCGCGGCGGAGCCGGTATCGCCGGAGGTTGCGCCGACGATGGTGACGCGCGACTTACGCTTGGCCAGAATGTAATCGAAAAGCTGCCCCAGGAACTGCAAGGCCACGTCCTTGAACGCCAGCGTCGGGCCGTGGAACAGCTCCTGCACATATAAATTATCGGTCAGCTTGCGCAGCGGAGCCACTTCCTTCGTCGTGAAGGGCTTGTAGGCGCGCTGCAGCATCTTGATGAGGTCTTCGGACGGCACATCGCTGCCGACGAAGGGAAGCATGACGCGCCAGGCGATTTCAAGGTAATGCTGGCTCGCCATATTGCCGAGCTCCGCATCCGACAGTTTCGGGCAGAGGTCGGGCACATAAAGGCCGCCGTCGCTGGCAAGGCCCGCGAGCGTCGTATCGGCGAAACTTAAGCGCGGCGCTTTGCCTCTGGTGCTGACGTAGCTGAACATGGCGCTTGCCCCTCATATTGTTTGTCGAGATATCGTTCTGTCAGGTGCTTCTTGAAATAGTAGGTCGAGAATTTATTTCCCGTCACCTTTTCGATCAGTTCCGGCGGCGTGTAGAGGCACCCCTTCGACTGGACGTTTTTCTGCAGCCAGTCGCCGTAAACCTTCAGGTTGCCGCCCCGCACCTGCGCGTCAAGGTCCGGCACATCGCGTTTCATCTTGTCGGCGAATTGCGCCGCAATAAAGGCGCCCATGGCATAGGCGGGGAAATAGCCAAACGCGCCGAAATACCAGTGAATATCCTGCAGACAGCCGCGGCGATCGTCGGGCGGCTCCGCGCCGATCAGCTTTTTCATCTCGGCATTCCAGGCGGCGGGCAGGTCTTTCACTTCCAGCGTGCCTTCGATCATGCGTTTCTCAAGGCGGTAGCGCAAAATGACATGCGCAGGATAAGTCACCTCATCCGCCTCGACGCGGATAAAGCCGCGCTCGGCACGGATGGCGTGGCGGTAGAGGTTCTCGCCCGTCCATTCGGGGCCGCTGCGGTTGAAAGCTTTCGCGATGCGCGGCGCCAGATAATCCCAATAGGGGCGCGAGCGGCCGAGCTGCATGTCGAGCGACAAGGATTGCGATTCATGGATGCCCATGCCCATGTTCTGGCTGATGCCAACGGGCTGCTGCTGCCATTCTTCAGGCGTGTAGCGGTCGTAAAAGCCATGACCCGCTTCATGCACCACGGCCTGCAGCGAATTCATGAAGCCGTCTTCGTTGTAGCGCGTCGTGATGCGCACATCATTGCCGATGCCGGTGGAGAACGGATGCGCCGACACATCAAGGCGGCCCCAGGTGAAATCAAAGCCGATATCGGCGCAGACATCGCGGCCGATTTTCTCCTGAACATCAACCGGGAAAGGGCCTTTCAGCGGCAGCGGCTCGCCCTGCTTTTCCAGCACCTCGTTCAAAAAGCCGGGCAGGAAGGCCGCAACATCGTCAAAGGCGGCGTCAATTTCGGCCGATGCCATATGCGGCACGTAGCTGTCCATCAGGCTGTCATAAGCGGGCTTGTTCAGCGCGCGGCCTTTGACTTCCGCCGTCTGGCGGACGATGTCGAGCAGCTTGGCGAGTTCATCCTGCACCAGCTTGAAATTATTCTCGGCGCGCGCCTTGCGCCAGATGACTTCGGTCTTCGTCTCCTGCGCCATCTTGGCGGCGACCAGCGCCTGCGGCACTGCGGTCGCATGCAGGTACTGTGTGCGCATGAGTGCAAGGTTGGCGCGCTGCCAGTCGGACAAATCGTTCAAGGCTTCCGCCTTGCCCAGCCAGTCGCCGATGACGGGGTCGGTCGCCATCTGGTGGATTTTGATGTTGAGCACTTCCACCTGCCGCGCGCGCTGGCCTACGCCTTTTTCCGGCATGAAGACGGAGCGGTCCCAGTTGAGGAAAGAGTCAATCTGGCGCAGCGCCGTCAACTCGCTGAAGCGGGTTTCGAGGTCTTTATAGGCTTGCATGCTTTTTCTCTTCAAAAGGCGCTTCTTCAATGATGCGCCATTGCGACAGGAACCAGATAAAGGCCAGCACGCCCGCCATGCAGAACCAGAAAATCGCGTATTGCTTGTGATCGTTCGGAATGTCGATGGTCAGCCGCCCGCCAGTGGGGTAAACGCCTGGCGTTTTGGCGGCGATGACGACAATCGCGGGCGCAACATTTTCTGCGCCAGCCGCCTGCCCCATGGCGGCGGCATCGGCCCAGAACCAGTCGTTCTTGGCAGGGTTATTATCGGGCGTGAAGGTGCTTTTGGCGGGGTACTGCAAAATGCCTTCAATCTGCAGCAGGCCTTTCGGGCGATCGGCCGTTTTCAAATATTCATCCGCAATCCAGCCGCGGTTGACGAGGACGGTGCCGCCCGAGGCGCGCTTGAACGGCGTGACAAGATGGTAGCCGACGCGGCCATCGAGCGTGCGCGGCTTCAGCAAAAATTCATGGCTGTAATCAAAATTGCCGGCCAGGGTCACGCGGCGGTATTCCCAGTCCTTCTTGTCGCCAAGGCTTTCCGGCATCGGCACGGGGGGCGCCGACATATGAGCGTTCATTTCCGCCAACATGTTTGTCTTCCATTCCAGCCGCTGCAGCTGCCAGACGGCGAGGCCCACCATAAACCCGATCAGGATCACGGCGGTGACGGTGGCTTTGACGGAGGGCTTGAATTTGCGGGTGGTCATGTTGCGGCGCATCCTTAAAAATCGCTTGATTATATTAAAGTTGTTCTGCAAAAAGGAATAGCAATCTTATACATAATTTTTACGGAAAGAGGCCTTATCCCATGTCCTCCCGCAAACTCACGCATGGCGAGATTGAGCTGGCGCGCGGCGTTTTTGGCGAGTCGGTGGATTATTCAAAAGTCACCGTCACCGCCGACAAGTTCATGGGCTTCCATCCCGAAGGCACCGCCATGGCGCCGGACGGCAATTTATACATGCACGGCTGCTACCGCGACGATTATTCGGACGGCGGCACCTACCATCAGGCGCTGTTCATCCACGAGATGACGCATGTGTGGCAGTTCCAGAATAAAGTGCTGCAACCGGTGGCGGAGGCCGTGAAGCTGAACCTGAAACTGAAGTTCGATTACGCCGCCGCCTACCCCTACCACCTCGACGAAAAGAAAGACCTGCTGCAATACAACATGGAGCAGCAGGCGAGCATTGTGCAGGATTACTTCTCGATGAAGACGGACGGCTATTCATCGCTGTTCGAGAATTGCCGCAACAACTGCGGCGATACGGAGAAGCTGCGCCTCTATGAAGCCGTGCTCGGCAATTTCCTCAAAAACCCGTCCTACGCCAAGAACGATGACTTCCCGTTCTTCCCGGGCCTGCGCAAACCGAAGCCGCCGAAACCGTAACTATTCCCTGTGCCGCCATTCGAGCAGGATGATGTAGGCCTTGATGCGCGGCAGTAGCAGGGCGATGAGGCCTAGCGCGACGGAACCCCACAAAACCGGATGCACCCAGAGCGGCGGATGAAACGCCTTCTCAAACGCCCATGCCATGGGGATGAGTAAAAATCCGAACAGGAAAATCAGGAAGACGGAGGCGCCATCGCCGATGTCATGGCCGCCCAGCTTCGCGCCGCATTTGGCGCAGGCATCAACCACCGTGATCGAATGCGGCTTAAACAAAGGCGCTGCCCGGCAACCCGGGCAGCGCGGATTGAGGACGAATTTGAGGTCGTCGGATAAAATTAGCTGTTGCCCCACCAGTAGATCGCGGTGAAGAGGAACAGCCAGACGATATCGACGAAGTGCCAGTACCAGGCGGCGGCTTCA
>CBIHNF010000001.1:0-2203028 GCA_966211335.1 uncultured Alphaproteobacteria bacterium | reverse complement strand
GTGGTCTTGGTAAGGGGGAGGTCGGCGGTTCAATCCCACTCGGCAGCACCATTTTCTTCTCTTAAAAAATCCACAGCTACTCCGGCGCGGCTATTCTGTTTCCCATCAGAAAATGGAAGTCATAGCCTTCGCGCACAATGCAGGCCTGCAGGTTGTCGTCCATCTCCATCTCCGCCCAGCGCTCGTCGATGTTGCTGCGGAAATAGATATGCACGACTTCATCGCTGTCGATGCTGGTGCCGAGGAAGGCGAGCTTTTGCTGCTGCATCAGCATTTTCTGCATCTTGCCGACTTCGCCGCAGAGGCGGGTGGGGTGGCTTTCCGCTTTTTTCTCGGGCGCAGGGGTGACGGTATCGGGCGGCGGGTCGATGGGGCTGGCAATCCACTGCGCTATCGCAAAGCTGCCCGGAGTTTTTCCTTCTTCAACGTCCAGCTGCAGCTTCATGTAGCTGGTGTTGATATCCGCGCCGCTCTGGTATTCGGCGGCAATCGTCATTTCCACCATGTCATGTGGCGGGGTTTTGGATACGTCGTGCTTTATCAGCGATGGCGCCTTGACCACAATCGTCGTCACCAGCTGGTGCTGCGCCTGCACGCTTTCCGCAATGCGTGCGGCGCTGAGCGCTTTTTTGAAATTGTCCCAGCCTTCAGGTGTGAAGTTTTTAGAAGCTTCCGCCATATCGTTGTCGAAGGTGAGGAAGCTGAAACTGAAAGTCTGCGCCGCCGCCTTGGCCGACCAGAGCAGCAGGGGCTTGGCGTCAAAGGCGTCTTTTTCCGCAGCGTTCACGGGCGAAGCCGCTATCAACAGACAGAAGACCGCCAAAGCTTTTAAAATTCGCATGTTTTCCCTATGCACCAATTTGTTGTATAACCTTAAAGCGTTTCCTGAAACCCGTCCAACGGAGAAACCCGATCATGCTGCCGCGTTCTTTTTACTTCGTCCGCCATGGCGAGACCGACTGGAACAAGAACGGCCGCATTCAGGGCCGTACCGATATTCCGCTGAACGAAACGGGCAGGGCGCAGGCGACGGCCGCGATTGCGGTATTGCAGCGCATGCCCATCGACCGCATTATCGTCAGCGACCTCTGCCGCGCACATGAAACCGCCACCATCATCAATAGCGGCCTCAACAAGCCGCTCACGGTCGATGCCGGCTTGCGGGAGCGCAATTACGGCGCCCTTGAAGGCTTGAGCCTCCAGGAAATGGACGACCTGAAGAATGACATGATCCGCCGTGGCTTGCCGTCGGAAGAAAACGGTTATCCCTGCCCGCCGGAGGCGGAATCATATGGTGATTTCCGCATCCGCACGATCGAGGCCTTCAAGGCCAATCTTGAAAAGCACGCCGGCGAAAATATCCTCTTCGTCGCGCATGGCGGCGTTTACCGCGTGCTGCGCCGCTGCCTGTTTACCGAGCTTGATCACAGCGCCAACGTGCAGCCCTTCCATTTTGACAAGCAGGAAAACAGCTGGGCACTTAAACATTTAACATAACTGTGATAATTATTCTTAACTTTATTTACATGTTCCGGTAAAGTCGGAGTAAGATATTAAACAATTGTTTCATTCATTTTATTTCAAATTGTTATCGGCAAATGACGTCACCGGCAATTGACACAGGGTTGGAGCAGCGTATCGAAGCGATACGCAACTTCAATCGCATGTATATGCACAAGATCGGCATTCTGGCCGAGAACATTTTCGGCAGTAGCTTCACCGCCGCCGAAGTGCGCGTCATTAACGAACTGATGAAATGCGAAACAACCGCCAGCAACCTTGCGCGTGATCTGCATATGGATGGCGGCTACCTCAGCCGCATCCTGAACGGTTTCGAGAAGCAAGGTCTCATCACGAAAGAACGCTCGAAGGAAGATGCCCGCCAGCGCCGTATTACTCTGACCAAAAAAGGTTTGAAGACCGGACAGGAAGTTAATCTCGAAGCGCAGAAGATCATGATCGGCATCGTCTCGCCGCTGCCTGTCGAGGAGCAAATCCGCCTTGTCGCCGCGATGGCTGTCGTCGACCGCATCGTGAATGGCGGCATCGGCCTGAACCCGACCGAGCCGATACGCGCCGCATTCACCTTGCGCGCGCACCGCATCGGCGACATTGGCCGCATCATCCACTGCCATGCCGTGCAATTCGCGGCCGATCACGGTCTCAACCACGAGTTCGAAGCGCTTGTCGCGGAGAAATCAGGCGATTTCATCCGCAACTACAATCATGACAAGGAGAGATGCTTGGTCGCGGAAATCGATGGCCGTCTCGTCGGCTCCATCTTCCTTTGCGCCGCCCGGGAAAAGGAGGGGGTCGCGGAGATTAAACTGCCCTTCGTCGCGCCGGAAGCGCGCGGCATGGGCATCGGCACTGCGCTCCTGAACGAAATTCTGAAGTTCGCTGGGCATGCCGGTTATAAAAAGGTCATCATGCGCACGGAAAACGTCCCCAATTTCGCCTCCGCCATGTTCGAGGCCGCCGGCATGAAGATCGTGCAGGAAACGCCGCACTTTTTCTGCGGGCAAAACCTTGTCCGGCAGGACTGGGAAATGGTTCTTTAATAAACCTTATGCCGACGGTTTCGGCGACTGCGAAATGCGCGGCGTGTCGGGGCTCAGGCGGTCCGGCACCGGCACGTATTTCTGCGTCAGGTATTTCAGGTTGATTTTCGAGAGATCATACGACCCGTCGATAATCCGCTTGCCCGACACATCGTTGAAGTAGCTGGTGGAGGCGATAAAGGCGGAGGCCGCGCGTTTCATGCCTGCATCTTCGTCGATGAGGCCGGATTTCGCCAGCGCCAGCGTCAGGTACAAATAGCGGTTACCAACCGGCATGGAGGCCGGGAAAGCGCCGTCATTCAGCTTGTCGGCTTCATGCAGAATACCGTGCAGGCGGGCAAAGGCGTCGGCGTCCTGGTGGGCGTCGAAAATGCGTTGTTCGCCGCGGATCATGGCGAAGGTAGACACGTGGCCGGCATCGCCGTGAACAGTTGCATTAATGGCGCGCGCATGCGCCACAATCTGCGCCGCTTCCTGCAGCAATCCCGGATCAACGCCGCGTGCGGCGAGGACGCGGAAGGCGTACAAATCGGCATCGCTCTCGTTCGCGGTGATATAGGCCAGCTTCTGCTGGTCGCCGTGACGGGCTTCATGCAGCATGACGAATTCGAACAGCACTTTGCGGATATCGTCGGCGTTGTGCTGGAAGTGCATTTTTGTGCCGTCAAGGCCGGAGAAGTCGTTCAGGAAGCTCGGCAGCGAAAATTCACCCGGCGGGCGGATGAAGTTGACGCGGGTCGAAACCTCGTCGTTATTCGCCATGGAATAGGCATCAAGCGCGCTGCCGCCCGGGATCATTTGTGTAAAGCCGTCAAAGAGGCTGCCGGCGTAGTTGATCGGGGTCGTTACAGCGAGCAGGGATAGACCAATCAGGCCCAGATGGCGCTCCTTCAGCGCCTCGTGCCAGATCATGCCGGTTTCTCGGCCGGCAAGGTGGAAGGGGTACAACGGATTTGTGCGGTCGTAGACGCGGATTTCCTTGGTGTGGAAGTTCTGCGAAAAGTCGGCGGGATAGCCCTTCGACGCCATATATTCATCGAGCGGTTTTGACACATACTGCGGCGTGAACTGCAAAACGGTCGAGAGCGTGCCGGCGGCAAGGAAGGCCCATTTGATGCGGCTGCGCACTTTTTTGCGGTGGCTTTTGATGACCGCTTTGCGCACCTGCTTGTTGTTGATGATTTCTTCCGGCACAGGCGGTTGCGCCGCGCGCTTGAAAATATTGCGCAGCTTGAAATTCTTCAGCTTCTCGATAAAAGCCATGATGCTTCCCTGATTGTGATTTGGTGGGAGCATACGCCCGCCATCAGGGCAAGTCAAAGTTGCTTTATTTCAATTACTTATAACTTTATTTCAACGGTAATCGGCGTGTGGTCGGAAGCTTTTTCGAGCGCACGCGGCGCGGAATCGATGTTGCAGCTGACCAGCCTGTCCGCCGCTTGCGGCGAGAGCATGAAGTGGTCGATGCGGATGCCAAGGTTGCGCGGCCAGGCACCGGCCTGATAATCCCAGAAGGTGAACTGGTGGTCGAGGTTGTTGACCACGCGGAACGCATCCGTATAGCCCATGTTCTGCAGCTGGCGGAATTTGCGGCGGCTTTCGATTTTAAACAGCGCATCATCCTGCCAGACCATGGGGTCCCAGCAGTCGCGGGGTTCGGGGATGAGGTTGAAGTCGCCCCCCAGCACGACCGGCAATTCTGTTTTCAGCAGGTCTTGCGCATGCGCATTCAGCCGGTCGAACCAGCGCAGCTTGTAGGGATATTTTTCGGTATCGACGGGGTTGCCATTCGGCAGGTAAATGGACGCAATGCGGATGCCGTTGACGGTCGCTTCAATGTAGCGCGACTGCTCGTCGGTCTCATCGCCCGGCAGGCCGGTTTTGACATCGTCAATCTTGTGCTTCGAGAGCAGGGCGACGCCGTTCCACGCCTTCTGGCCAAAGACCGCGGCGTCATAGCCCGCCGCTTTAAATTCTTCGGCAGGGAAATTCTCCGTCACGCATTTCAGTTCCTGCAGCAGCAGCACATCGACCGGCGAGGTTTCGAGCCAGGCGAGCACATTGGGCAGGCGGGTTTTGATGGAATTGACGTTCCAGCTGGTGATGCGCATCGGGAATTAACCCTTTGCCATCGCCAAGGCCGCGCCGCGGTCGCCGGGTTTCAGTTTCAGAAAGAGCGTGCGCGCTTTTTTCGCATCCGCCGGCGTGCCGCTTTCGGCGGCAGCTTTCATGGCGACGGTACAGGGGTTATCCGCACCGCAGATAAAACTCAGCGCTTTGCCAAGCGCAGCCATGGTCTCGCGGTCGATTTTGACGTCATCAGCCATGTGATCAACCCATCTTCGGCGAGAAGGATTTGCCGCAGCCGCAGCCGGCGGCTTCATTCGGGTTGCGGATTTTGAACTGGGATTTGATCATGTCGGTCACGTAATCAATCTCCGCGTTCTGCAGGAACTGCATGGAAGTTGCATCGGTCACAATCGTCGCGCCGTTTTTCTCGAAGGTCATGTCTTCGGCATCGAGGTTGTCATCGAGGTCGAGCTCGTATTTGAAGCCCGAACAGCCGCCGCCCAGCACCGTCACGCGGAGCATAAGTTTGGGGTTATTGTCCTTGTCGCGGAGGGCGAGGATGCGTTTGGCGGCGCTCTCGGTCATTGACATATTCGCGGTCATGGCTGTTGCTCCTGAAGCGTAATTCTTTTGCCTTTAATTCCATCGCATAATATGGTTTAAAAGCCTTATAAATCAACATAATTCCAGCGACTTAACTTGCTGGCAATGACCCGGAGATACGCCCATGCCTGCAAAGGCCAAAGCTAAGAAGCTGAAATCCCTGCCGGAAAAGCCCCGCGCGGGAAAGGCTTCTGCTGCGCCGGAAAAGATTTCGACGGCGGATGATGTGCTGGCGAAATATCTCGCTGCCGACGGCAAGGCGGTTTTCGCCTCCCGCTGCGCCGACAGCCGTGGTCGTTTGCACCCCGAAAGCCCCAGCAAGACCCGCGGCGATTTCGAGCGCGACCGCGACCGTATCATCCACTCCGCCGCCTTTCGCCGGCTGAAATTCAAGACTCAAGTCTTCGTCTATCACGAAGGCGATCATTACCGCACGCGCCTCTCGCATTCGATCGAGGTTGCGCAAGTGGCGCGGTCTCTCGCGCGGCTGCTGCATATCGACGAAGATCTGGCCGAAACCTGCGCGCTGGCGCATGACCTTGGCCACACGCCCTTTGCCCATGTGGGGGAAGACGCGTTGAAAGAACTGATGCAGCCCTACGGCGGCTTTGACCACAACGACCAGACGCTACGCGTCGTGACCAAGCTGGAAAAGAAATACCCGAATTTCGACGGGCTTAATCTCAGCTGGGAGTCCCTCGAAGGCCTCGTCAAGCACAACGGGCCCGTCATCAAAAAAAACAAGAAGGCGCATCTGGAGATTACGCTGAAAGAAGTCTCCAAGCAGATGGAACTCATGCTGGATACCTATGCCTCGCTCGAAGCGCAGGCGGCCGGAATTGCCGATGATATCGCCTACAACAGCCACGACCTTGATGACGGGCTGCAGGCCGGCATGTTCAAGATTGACGATCTGGAGCAGGTGCCCTGGGTCTGGAAAATCATTCAAGGCAAGCGCAAATCCTATCCCGGCATCGATGATTACCGTCTGGGGCAGGAAACCATCCGTGATGTGATGGGCACCTACGTCATCGACGTGCTGGCGGAAACGCGCAGCCGTATTTTGAAACTCGATCCGCAATGCCCCGATGATATCCGCCATGCGGACGGCATGACCGTTGCGATGTCGGACGAGATGCGCAAGAACGACAAGGCGCTGCGCGTCTTCCTCTGGGCGAATTTCTACCGGCATCACCAGGTCAGCCGCGTGCGCCGCAAGGTTTTCGCCGTGGTGCAGGATTTGTTCGCGGTGTTCATGGAACACAAGCGCTGCCTGCCGCCCGACTACTTGAAGCAATATGACGCCGTGCCGAAAGGCTGGGATGAAAAAACCTGGCATGCCCGCACAGTCGCCGACTATATCGCCAGCATGACCGACCGTCTTGCCCTGCTGGAACATAAAGACCTCTTTGACGCGTACCAGGTGATGAGATGAATATTTTCCACGACTACCGCGAAAAAATTGCCGGCATCCTTGCCAATATGTCCTTCCTTGACCCGAGCCACCCGGAGCACAAGCCCGGTATCTGGCAGGCGTTCAGCGGCACGGGCAGCTTTTACCCCTTCAAGGATGTCGACGCGTCCCGCGTGAAAGTGGAGCCGCCGAAGGACTTGAGCCATGGCGATATGTCCACCAACGCCGCGATGGTTTTGGCGAAAAGCGCCGGCATGAACCCGAAGCAGCTCGGCGAATTGATTGCCGAACATCTCCGCAAAATGCCGGAGATTAAAGACGCATCGGTTGCAGGCCCCGGCTTCGTCAACTTCCGCCTTGCCGACGCTGAATGGGCGAAGGTCGTGAAGCAGATTTTGCATGACGGCATCCATTACGGCGACAGCAAGATGGGCAAGGGGGAGAAGGTCAACGTCGAATACGTTTCCGCTAACCCCACCGGCCCCATGCACGCAGGTCACGTGCGCGGCGCGGTGATTGGCGATACGCTGTCCAACCTGCTGCTGAAAGCGGGCTACGACGTCACCAAGGAATATTACTTCAACGATGCAGGCAAACAGATCGATGTGCTGACGCAAACGGCGTACCTCCGCTACCGCGAGGCACTCGGCGAAAACATCGGCGAAATTCCGGAGGGCTTATACCCCGGCGAATACATGAAGGATGTCGCGCAGGCGCTTGTTGCGCGCGACGGCGACAAGTGGAAGAACGCGCCGGAATCCGAATGGCAGAAACCGGTGCGCGACTTCGCGGTTGAATTCATCATGGACATGATCCGCGAAGATCTCGAACTTATCGGCATCCACCACGACGTCTTCTCCAATGAGCGCGTGATGATCGAAGACGGCACGCTGGAGGAATGCTTCAAGCGTCTCGATGCGAAGGGACTGATTTACCAAGGCACGCTGCCGCCGCCGCAGGGCAAGGAAATGGAAGACTGGGAACCGGCGGAGCTGACGCTGTTCCGCACCACCCAGTTCGGCGACGATATCGACCGCCCGCTGAAAAAACGCGACGGCACCTGGGCCTATATCATGCCGGATATCGCTTACCACTATAACAAAATCCAGCGTGGCTTTACCTGGATGATCAACGTTCTCGGCAAGGACCACGGCAACTACCTGCTGAAAATGCGCTGCGCCATCGCAGCCCTCAGCGACAATAAAGCAAAACTCGATGTCGCCTATTGCGGCATGGTGAAGCTGTTTAAAAATGGCGAGCCGGTGAAACTGTCAAAACGCTCCGGCAATATCATCACGCTGCGCGAGTTGGTGGAAGAAGTCGGCGGGGGCTCCGTGCGCTTCTTCATGATGACGCGCACGCCTGATAGCGAACTTGATTTCGATTTCGACAAGGTCGTCGAACAGTCGAAGGATAATCCCGTGTTCTATGTGCAGTACGCCCATGCCCGCTGCTGCTCCGTTCTGCGCAATGCCAAGGAAATGTTCCCGAACGAAGACCTGTCGGCATCCGCGTTGGCGAAAGCCGACCTGAGTAAGATCGCCTCTGCCGATGAAGCGCAGGTTGTCCGGTATCTCTCCGGCTGGCCGCGCTTTGTGGAGGCGGCGGCGGAAGCGCACGAGCCGCACCGCATCACAACCTACCTGCATGACCTTGCGGGCGAATTCCACGGGCTTTGGAACAAGGGTCGCGATGATGCGACTCTTCGTTTCCTGCACGAAAATGATAAAGACCTCAGCCTCGCGCGGCTTGCGCTGGTTGAAGCCATGAAAACAGTCATCGCCTCCGGCCTTGCCGTGATGGGCGTTGAACCTCTTGAGGAGCTGCACGGATGAGCAACATGGACAATAACAAAAAAGACGACGAGCTCGGCTCGTTCTACATGAACCGCCAGCGCCCCCTGGAGCCGGAACCGCGGCGCATGCTGCCGCGCGGGCTTTTGACAGTGCTGACCGTTTTGGCCTTCATCGCCGTCATCTGGTACGCCTATCCGCGCGGCACCGAGAAATTCTCCGACATCGACATCCCCACGATTTCGGCCGACAAGGCAACCTACAAATTCAAGCCGGAAAATCCGGGCGGCATGGATGTGCCGCATCAGGATTCCACAGTCTTCGACCCGATCGAAAAGAAATCGGTCGACAATGTGGAGCGCCTGCGCCCCGGCACCGAAGAGCCGATCGATAAAGACGCCGCCATTAAATCTGCCCCCATCGACAAGCAGTCGCCGAAGCTGAACCTCGACATGCAGATGAAAGAGAATGCCGACGGTACCGAGAAGGTTGTGCCGAAGGGCGATGAAAAAGCGACCGCCATTAAAAATGGCGTCATCCGCGATGCCGGCACCGACAAGCGGGATGCCATGCCGCCGCAGCCGAAAGCTGCTGAAGCGAAACCAGCGGTAACCGACGCAGACGCGAAAAGCGATGATTCCGGCAACGACGCCGATGAAACCGTCACCGAAGACAAGACGCCCGAGGTGAAGACGGACACGAAGACGGAAGTGAAGAAAGCGGAGGAAAAACCGGAAGCAAAACCGGCCGATGCGAAAAAAACTGCCGCACCCGCGCCCAAAGCGGCCGCCAAGGAAACGCCGAAGGAAGCTGCCGCCGCCCTTGCAAAGGGTCAGGTCTACCTGCAGTTCGGCGCCTACCATGACGTTGCAACGGCAAATAAAGAATGGGCCAAGCTGCAGGGCAAGTACCCGCAGCTGAAGGGCCTGCCCATGCGCACCGAAAGCGTGCATGCCGCCGCTGGCACGCTGCAGCGCCTGCAGGCCGGCCGCGTTTCCGGCGCGAAGGCGAAGGAAATCTGCGACGCAATCCGCGCCAAGGGCGATGCCTGCATCACCGTTTATTAAGGAGCCAACATGCTGACCGACCTGAAAGCGATTGTCGTTGATGCGAGCGGAACGGAATTAACCGCCGAGGAGCGCGCGCTGTTCAAAGCCGAGCGTCCTGCCGGTTTCATTTTGTTCAAGCGCAACTGCGTCTCCAAAGATCAGGTCCGTAAGCTTGTGGATGCTGTGCGGGAGAGCGTGGGGGATGAGCATCTGCCCGTCCTTATCGACCAGGAAGGCGGCACAGTGGCACGCCTGCGTGCGCCGGAATGGCACGAATATCCCGCCGCCAAAATCTTTGGCGAACTGGCGCAGAAGTCTGAGGCCGAGGGGCTTGAGGCGACGCGCATCAATTCTTACCTCATGGCGCTCGACCTTGCCGACATCGGCATCAGCGTCAACTGCGCGCCCGTGATGGATGTGCCGGCACCCGACTGCCACCAGTTCCTCGCCGGCAGCCGTACATATAGTGACAGCCCCGAGATGGTGGGCCGCATGGGGGAGGCGGTCTGCCGTGGGTTGCTGGATGGCGGTATTACCCCCGTCATTAAACACATCCCGGGCCATGGCCGCGCCAAGGTTGACAGCCACTTCGCGCTGCCGGTGACGGATGCCGATTTAACAGAACTCTCAAGAACGGACTTCAAACCATTCAAATACTTAAGTCAAACAGATATGAAAACAGCTGTTTGGGCCATGGCGGCGCATGTGGTATTCTCCTCCATAGATTCTGATTCTGCTGCCTCCGTTTCCGCCAAGATCGTCGAAGACGTGATCAGGGGGGAAATCGGTTTTAACGGCGTGCTGCTGGCCGACGACGTCTCGATGAAGGCGCTCGGCGGGACGCTGGAAACCCGGATTACGGGGACCATGGCGGCAGGGATGGATCTGACGATGCTGTGCAACGCCTCCTTCGAGGACCGCAAGCTGGCGCTTTCAGTGACTCCGAAAGTCACCCAAGCCGCCGCCAAGCGCCTTGCAGACGCCGAAGCGCAGCGCACCGCAGCCCTCAAAAAGGGTAATGATAACAGGCAAGAACTCCAGCAAAAACTGGAGCGCATGATCGAAAAGCGAAGTGTTGGATGACCGAAGCCCAGACACCCAAGTTTGAAGAAGACCTTATCAAGGAGCGCAGCCAGAACGAACAGCTGCTGCTGTATCTTGGCAGTTTCGATGGCCCCATCGACATGCTGCTCATGCTGGCGCGCGACCAGAAGGTTGACCTCACTAAAATTTCCATTCTGGCGCTCGCGACCCAGTACCTTGAATTCGTCGAGAAGGCGCAGTCGCTGCGCCTTGAGCTCGCGGCCGATTATCTTGTCATGGCGGCCTGGCTTGCCTACCTGAAATCGCGCCTGCTGATCCCCGCGGAAGAGCAAAAGCAATCCGAACCCACCGCGCAGGAGCTGGCCGATGCGCTGCAGTTCCAGCTGCGCCGCCTTGAAGCCATGCGCAAGACGGCAGACGACCTGTTCCGCCTGCCGCGCCTTGGCTACAACGTTTTCGCGCGCGGGGAGCCGGAAGGCCTCACCGTTTCTTATGTCGCGAAATACGACATGACCTATTACGACCTGCTGAAGGCCTATGGCGATGTGAAACAGCGCCAGCAGAATTCGGTCTACAAGCTGAACCCCGTCCGCCTCTTCACGCTGGAAGAGGCGATGGGCCGTTTGGAGAGCATGCTCGGCAAAATTCCGCAGGAGTGGGTATCGCTCTTCATGTTCCTGCCGTCAGGCCTGACCGAACGCATCCGCAAACGCTCCGCCGTCGCCTCCACCTTTGGCGGCGCGCTTGAAATGGTCAAGCGCGGCGCGATCGAGCTGCAGCAGGAAAAGAATTACGCGCCTATCTTCATCCGCCGCCCGGTGCCGAAAGACGCCGCCAATGTGAATGTCGCGCCGGTGGTTGAATCTTCGCCGTCGGAAGAAGCCGAAAACGCTTTCACCGCCGAAGACCGCGCCGCCGCCGAACAAGTTGCACGCGATGAGGAAGAAGCGGCCAGAGAAGCCGAACTGCTAAAAACCGGCGCTGCCGAAGTTGAAGTCGCGCTGGTCGAAACACCGGCTGCGGAAGAAACGGAAGAAGTCGCCGCTGTAGAAGAAGCAATCAATTCCGAAGACGTTACCGCTGAAGAGGCGATTGTTGCCGAAGACACGGCCGAAGCGCCGCGCGAGCTGACCGACGATGAAATCCTCATGGCGATGTTCGCCGAGGATGAAGCGAAGGCAAAGGCCGAAGTGGAAGCAAAATTGAATAACACCGATACCACCACCGAAGAAGAAGGGGCTTGATCATCATGGCCAGAGCAAAGAAACAAAAACTCGAACATGCCGAAGAAATCCCCACCGCCGTGCAGGAGATGATCGACGCCGAAGAAAACATCATTTCGGAAGAAAGCTTCATCGCGCTTGAAGACGCCGATGAGCAGGCGATTGCCGAAGAAGGCGAAACTGCCGTTGCGCTTGATGCAGCCTCCGAAGACGTCGTCGTGCCGGAAGACCTCGCCCTGACGCAGGAAGATGTGCGCCTCGTGGAAGCGATCCTTTTTGCATCCTCCACCGCGCTGACCGTCGGCATGATCGCGGAGCGCTTCCCGAAAGAGCGCGTGTCGCTGATCCCCGATGTGCTGGAATACCTGAAAGAGCAATATGCCACCCGCGGCGTGAACCTCGTGCAGCGCGAAAACCGCTGGGCGCTGCGCACCGCGACGGACCTCGGCGCCAACCTGCGCCTTGAGAAAGAACAGCCCAAAAAATTCACCAAGGCCGCCATGGAGACCATGGCGATTGTCGCCTACCACCAGCCCGTGACCCGCGCGGAGATTGAAAATATCCGCGGCGTCGCAACTTCCCCTGGCGCGCTCGACGCGCTGATGGAAGCCGGCTGGATCAAGCCCGGAAAGCGCAGGGAAGTGCCCGGCCGCCCCGTGACATGGTTGTCGACGCAAAGCTTCCTCGACCATTTCGGTCTTGAAAAAATTGAAGACCTGCCCGGCATGGAAGAACTGAAAGCCGCAGGTCTGCTCGACAAGCGCCCGGCCGTGGAAGCGATGCCGACCGCCGATATGTTTGACGGCAACGACCGCAACATGGAAGACCCGCAGGAAGTCACCGATGAAGACCTCGTCGGCAAGGTGACGGAAGAGGGCGGTTCTGCCGCCGAACTCGACCAGGAAGAAACCACGGCGCAGGCCCCCCGCAAACCCGGCATGCCGGATGAGGACGAAGTGGACGAAGACGAACCCTTTGAACTCGAAGACCGCGAAGAAGTCGATGAAGAAGATGAAGACGACGAAGATGCGGACGACGAAGACGATGAAGATTCCGACGACGAGGACGATGAAGACGACCTCGACGAAGATGACGAAGACATGGACCTCGATGACGAAGACCTCGACGATGAAGAAGACGAGGACGACGAGGATGATGAAGACGACGACGACGAAGAGTCGGACGATGAAGAAGATGAGGACGAGGAGTAACGGATTATGGGATTAAGCTTCGGGCATATCATTATTGTCCTGCTGATCGTCCTCGTGCTGTTTGGCGCGGGCAAGCTGCCGGCTGTCATGGGTGACCTTGGCAAGGGCCTCCGCAGCTTCAAGGACGGCCTCAAAGGCGAAGAAGAAAAGACCAGCAAGACCGACATCCTGCCGCCTTCCGATAAAGTCGACTAAGCCTTGTTCGGCGTCGATTTCTCAGAGATGCTGCTCATTGTGGCGGTGGCGGTTGTCGTCATCGGCCCCAAGGACCTGCCCAAGGCGCTTCACGCCGCAGGTAAAATAATCAGAAAAATCAAATTGTTCACAAGCGATATTCAGAAATCGCTTGATAAGATCATCCACGAGGAAGAGCTGAGCGAGATTACCCGCAACGCCAACAAGCCCGGCGGCCCCAATTTGCAGTTCGAGATCGAACGCCAGCTGGAAGAGGAAGAGCGCCGCAAGATTGCCATGACGGCGAATGAGAAACATGATTCAACCGACTGATAAACCAGACGATACGCCGATGCCGCTGCTGGCGCATCTGCTGGAATTGCGCAAGCGGCTGATGATCTCCATCGCTGTTTTTGCCATCGCCTCGCTCGGCTGCTATTTTATCGCGCCGCAGATTTACGACTTCCTTGTCCGCCCCCTCGCGCATGTGCTGCAGGGTGAGAACCGCCGGCTTATTTACACCGGCCTTGGCGAGGCCTTCGTCACCTACATGAAGCTCGCCTGCTTTGCCGGTGGATTTATTGCTTTTCCCGTCATCGCGTCACAAGTCTGGCTGTTCATTGCGCCGGGGCTCTACAAGAACGAGAAGAAGGTTTTTCTGCCCTTCCTCGTCGCAACGCCGGTGCTTTTTGTCATGGGCGGTGCCTTTGTTTATTACCTCGTCATCCCAGCGGCATGGAAGTTTTTTGCCAGCTTTGAAACTTTCAGCTCTTCCAATGCCTTGCCGATTCAACTTGAAGCGCGGGTGAGCGAATACCTCAGCCTTATCACAACGATGATTTTCGCCTTCGGTTTCTGCTTCCAGCTGCCCGTGTTGCTGACGCTGCTGGGGCGCGTGGGGCTCGTGACGGCTAAAGGTCTCCGCGAAAAACGCCGCTATATGATTGTCGTTATCTTCATCGTTGCTGCCATCCTGACGCCGCCCGATGTGCTGAGCCAGTGCCTGCTCGCAGCGCCGCTGCTCGCGCTCTACGAAATTTCCATCCTGCTCGTCCGCATGGGCGAAAAACGCAACGCTGCGAAAGCGGCGCCCGAGACCGTTGCCGAAATCAAAGAGTAGCTGGACGCGATTCCAAAACCCGCATATAATTGAAGTCATTGGGATTTGGGGAAATCTTCCAAACACATAGAGTATTGCAATGTTCGACTTGAAGCTCATTCGGGAAGCACCCGACGATTTTGATTCCGGCTGGAAGCGCCGCGGCTTGCCCGCGCAGACGCCCAAGATTCTGGAGCTGGATGAAAAACGCCGCGCCGCGCAGACAGAAGCGCAGACGCTGCTGGCCAAGCGCAATGAATCCTCCGCGAAAATCGGCCAGATGAAGGCGAAGAAGGAAGACACGACCGCCCTCATGGCCGAAGTCGCCGGTTACAAGGCGCAGATCGCCGAGCTGGAAGCGAAAGAGGCCGCCGTTGGCGCCGAAATCACTGACCTCCTGTCCCGCCTGCCGAACATCCCCGACAAGTCGGTGCCGGATGGCAAAAGCGCCGATGACAACGTGGAAGTGCGCCGCGTCGGCACGCCCAAAGGCCTCAATAACCCCAAAGACCACGTCGATATCGGCGCGGAACTGGGCGGTATGGATTTTGAAACCGCGGCCAAAATGTCGGGCACGCGCTTTGTGCTGCTGCGGCAGGGCCTTGCGCGCATGGAACGGGCGCTGGCTCAGCTGATGCTGGACACCCATACGCAGGAACACGGCTATACCGAAATGTCGGTGCCGCTGCTGGTACGCGACGAAGCGCTCTACGGTACCGGCCAGCTGCCGAAATTCGCGGAAGACCTGTTCAAGACCAATACCGGCCATTGGATGATCCCGACATCGGAAGTCTCGCTCACCAACACGGTGCTCGATACCATTCTCGATACCAACGACCTGCCGCTGCGCCTCACCGCGCTTACGCCCTGCTTCCGCTCCGAAGCGGGGGCGGCCGGCAAGGACACGCGCGGCATGATCCGCCAGCACCAGTTCTATAAGGTCGAGCTTGTCAGCATCACCGAAGAAGACAAGTCGATGGAAGAGCTGGAGCGCATGGTCGGCTGCGCCGAAACTATTTTGAAGAAGCTCGACCTGCCGTTCCGCACCCTTGCGCTCTGCACGGGCGACATGGGCTTCTCGGCGAAGAAGACTTACGACCTCGAAGTTTTCCTGCCGGGGCAGAACGCCTACCGCGAAATTTCCAGCTGCTCCACCTGCGGCGATTTCCAGGCCCGCCGTATGATGGCGCGCTACAAGCGGGAAGGGGACAAGCATACGAAATACGTACACACCCTCAATGGCTCCGGCCTCGCGGTCGGCCGCACGCTTGTCGCAGTTCTGGAGAATTACCAGCAGGCGGATGGCAGCGTGCTTATTCCCGATGCGCTGAAACCTTACATGAACGGCGTGACGAAGCTCGAGCCCGTCGAAAAACTGAAGAAAGCCAAAGCCGCCAATGCTTGAGTTCCCTAAAAACCTTTCCGAAGCCCGCGTGCTGATTTCGAATGACGACAGCGTTCATGCCGAAGGCATAAAGGTGCTGGAGGAAATCATGACCAGCATCACGCCCAACGTCTGGGTCGTGGGGCCGGAAACGCAGATGTCGGCGGCAGGGCACTCTCTCACCATCCACAGCCCCCTGCGGATTAAAGAGTACGACAAGCGGCACTATTCTGTGTACGGCACGCCGACGGATTCCGTCCTCGTCGGCGTTCAGCGCGTGATGCGCGAATTCAGGCCGCATCTCGTCGTCTCCGGCATCAACCACGGCCAGAACACGGCCGATGACGTGACCTATTCCGGCACCATCGCCGCGGCAATTGAAGCGACGCTGATGGGCATTCCGGCCATCGCCTTCAGCCAGGACATTGATGAAAGCGGCAAGACCAAGACCGACTGGTCGGCCGCGCGCGAATTCCTGCCCAAAATTTTGCTCGCCTTTCAAGGGCTCAGCTGGGACCACAACGTTTTGATGAGCGTCAACACACCGATGCGCAAGGCCGGCACGCCGACCGAAATCCGCGTCGTGCCGCAAGGCCACTACAGCATGGAGAAGCAGGAGATGGTCGAGAATATCGACCCCCGCGGCCGCCCGTATTACTGGATCGGCGCTGCGCCCGCGCGCGACGAAAACGACCAGATGAAGGATATGGGCGCGCTGAAAGCGGGGCACGTCACCATCACGCCGCTGTCCTTGAACCTCACACACTACCCAACCTTAAAAACCCTTGAGGGGATGTTCAAGTGAGCCTTCTGGCGCGCAAAATCCGTCTGATCATGAAGCTGCGCCGCTGCGGGATCACCGATACCGCGGTCTTAAGCGCGATCGAGCGTGTACCGCGCGAAGTTTTCATCCCGCCCATGTTCCACGACCAAGCCTATGAAGACACGGCGCTGCCCATCGGCTGCCACCAGACCATTAGCCAGCCGCTCGTCGTCGCCTCCATGACGCAGGAATTGAAAGTGAATGATCGCCACAAGGTGCTGGAAATCGGCACCGGCTCCGGCTATCAGGCGGCGATTTTGGCGAAGCTCTGCCGCCGCGTCTATTCCATCGAGCGGCACAAACCGCTGCTGATGCTGGCCGAACAGCGCTTCAACGAGCTGCGGGTGCGTAACCTCACCTGCAAAGCCGCCGACGGCATGAAGGGCTGGATCGAACAGGCGCCGTTTGACCGCATCATCGTCACCGCCGCCGCCAGTTTAGAGCCGCCGCAGGCGCTGCTCGACCAGCTGTCCATCGGCGGCATTCTGATCTTGCCGATGGGCCGCGATAAATCGAGCCAGTTTATTTACCGGATTACCCGCACGGCGGAAGGCTATGACACCGAACGCCTGATGCCGACGCGCTTCGTGCCGCTGCTACCTAATATTGCCCGCAACGAAGTCGTTGAATACGTCGATACCACTGCAGAAGAAAAACCAGAAGATGACAATTTCCTGTTCGGCGCCCGCGCCATGCAACCTGCCTGAGGACGCCATGAGCCGGTTGAAAAGAAAGGTTCTGTTTCTTTCCACCGCTCTCGCCGCCTGGCTCAATTTTTCCGCCGCGACGGAGGCACCTGCCGCCGCGCCTGTCGTCAGCTACGGCGCGTCCGTGCAGTCGCGCAACGGCGCGGTCACGGCGCAGCCCGGCGATACGGTTGAATCCATCGCCAAGCTCTACCGCCTGCCGGCCGAAGATATTATTGCCGCCAATAACCTGACCGCGCCCTACAAGCTGTCGCCGCGGCAAAAACTTATCTTGCCAATGCCGCGCGACCATAAGGTCGGCCGTAATGATACGCTGTACAGCCTGTCGCGCATGTATGGCGTGACGCCGGAGCATATCGCCGCCGTCAACCACATCGATCCGCCGTATCACTTGCATCTGGGGCAGATGCTGCGCATCCCGCAGCCGAAGGGCGACCGGCCCGAGGCGACGCATACCTCTGCAACCGCGCCATCCGCCGCAAAAGCGCAGCATGTGCCGACGCAAGCGGAACTGGCACCGAAATTCCTCGCCGTGCCGGAATCGAAACGCAGGCCTGCGCAAGCTTCAAGCTCCGGCCTGTTGCTGAAAAAGCCCGGCCCTTCGCCGGAACATAAAGCTTTTGACTCGCTGCTTGGCAAAATCGCCGGCGATGAAGCGGCGCAGAAGAGGCATGAGGCCGCGACCGTTCCGCCGCCGTCGCTCATCGCGCCTGCGGAAGCGCTGCCGACGGATCACGCGGAATATGTTTCCAATTCCCACAGGGCCGGATTTATCTGGCCGGTGCGCGGGCAGGTGATTTCCAGCTACGGGCCGAAAGAGGGTGGGCTTTATAACGACGGCATCAATATCGCGGCACCCCGCGGCACGCCTGTAAAAGCGGCGGCGGACGGCACGGTTGCTTACGTCGGCGACAAGCTGCAAAGCTACGGCAACCTCGTTCTTATCCGCCATCCGGGCGGCATGATTACGGCCTATGCGCACCTCAATAACGTGACGGTGCATGAAGGCATGAGCGTTCGCAAAGGCCAGGCCATCGGCTCCGTCGGCTCCACGGGCACGGTTGCGAACGCACAGCTGCACTTTGAAGTTCGACGCGGCACGAGCACGCTCGATCCGAAAAATTATCTCGGTTAAATCAGCAGATTAAACGGCGGCAGATTACATTTTACCGGGGGCTGGAGCCTTGACCGGTCCGGGCGCTTTTTCAGGCACTTTCTCCGGGGCTTTCTCAGGCGCAGGCGTCGCCGTACCAGTTCCGGCCGGTTCGTACAGGACCTGCTGCGGGGTAGATTCGCCTTCTTCAAGTTTCATGTCTTTTGTATTCAGTGTCCAATTGGTGGCGGCGCTCGCAGTAGGCGCGGTCACGACGACGGCATTGTTGGCGCGGTCGACGCGCACGTCGATGCTACTGATGAAGTGGCCAACGCTTTTATAGCCGGTGCCATCGTTGGCGTAGGCTGTGACAAGGCAACCCTGGTCTGAGCAAAGCGTATTGCCCCCACCGAAGGAGACGAAGAGCAGGTCGCTTTTTCCGTCTTTCGATTTGGATTCGGCGATGGCGAGCCCGGCAGGGCGCACCGTAACACCGGGGTCGACAGATTCAGCGTCTTCTTTCAGGTAGCCTTTCACATCCGTCATGAACGGATATTGCTTGAGCAGCGTGTCGGCATCTTTCACGGCTGTAAATTTCATGATGTCCTCGGTCGGCGACATCTTCTGGATTTCTTCACCCACTCCGGTCTTGATAAGCGGCGCGACAAATTTTGACGTATCGGCGCCCTCGGGTTTCTTTGCGGTATCGACATGCGTAGTCGTCGTTGCGGCAGGCTCTGTCGCGGGCGCGCTATGGCTGTAAATAATGGGAGCGGCAGCGCCCACAGTGAGAATGACGGCGAGTGTTGCCTTGGTGATCGCTTTCATGAAGTCCCTTTTAAGATGTGACATTGTCGAACTGCCCGCTCAAAAAAACTGTATATTCATAATAGCATACATCATTTTGAGCGACAAGATGTGGTCGCCTTCTAGGCAGCAATACTAACTCAAGTGGCTGAAAAAGAAAAGGAAAGGGCGATTAAACCCTTTCCTTCTCATGACTGTATCGTCTTTACCGGACCGGCACGCCCTCGCTTGCCGTCGGCTTACCCGTCGCATCGATTTTCATCGCGGCGCGGGCTGCCATCAGGGCGTTGATCTGCTCCTGCAGCTGGTAGATATCCTGCAGCTGGAGGGAGATGTAGGCGCGCACGGAGGCCTGTTCCTGCTTGATCGCGTTCAGGTCGTTGGCCATACGGACGTAGTAATCGGGGTCGAAGAACCGCTCTTTCGTCATTGCGAGCATGATTTCGTTGTAGCTGGGGTTGTCCGAAATCTCGGCATCCGGGACGCCCGCGCGCTGGCGAATTTCGCGGATAGTCTGGCCGACCGGTTTCGGCGGCGGCGGGGGAGCGCCCGTCGCGGTCGAGACTGGCGCGCCAGAGCCCGAGCCTGGGCCGCAAGTGGCACCGCCGAAGGGCGTGTCGTAACCCGCGAACAGGTTCAGGTACTCGACAATGGAGGTTTTGTTACCGTCACAAGGGTAGCCGTCTTTACAGATCGAGACCGAGCCACAACTTGTGCCGCTGACAAAGCACCTCACGCCACCCTGACCGACAAGGTGTGCCGCAGCCAGCATACCCGACGGTGTCACGAAGACGCCGTGAATAGTCTGGCACGAGCCAGCTGCCCAAGTGGCGGCGCCGATAAACCCATGCTTCTTGACCATGTTGGCTTTGATCGCGGAGTCCTGGCAGGGACCGCAGTTCTGGAAGGCGCTGATGGAGGTGACGCCGCCGCAGGCCGCGTTACCCGCAATCCAGGGGTAGCTGTTATAGTTGTTTACCGCGTCTGCCGGCCAGGGGCCCGCGCTGGTCACGCAGCCGATGTCGACGAGCGCTGCACGGCCCATCTGGTACATGCCGCAGAATCCGGACTTGTTGCAACCCTTGTAGCTGCCCGAGTTCTCGCGAATGCCGAGTGCTTTCAGGAAGGCTAAATAGTCACCAGCGCTCTTGCTGCCGGTGTTAGGCGGCGGCGGCGGCGGAGGGGGCGGCGGCACGGGCGGCGGCGGGGGCGGCGTTGCGCCGCCAGCTGTCGTCGGCAGCGGGATCGAGGTGCGGCGGGAGATCATCGAGGAGACGACGTTCGCCGCAACCGCGCGCAGTGCTGCCACGTGTTCGCGTTTCAGGATGTATTCATGGCCGGCCGAGGTGTCGACCGTGTCATCCGACAGCTTGTCGGGCGTTTTCGGCTCGATCAGGTTGGTGATGAGGGCCTTGGCGGCGGCATACTGCTCCGGCTTTTTCAGGTCGACGGTGTCTTTGAAGAGGAAACCTTCGACGTCGATGTCGCCGTTCACGAGCGGGCCTGCCGTGGTGGGCGAGGGGCAGGGGTTCACGCCGGTGTTGGCATCCGGGTCGTTGAACTGCGTGCAGTAAGTCGCAAGACGGTCTTTGAGATCAATGACGCCGCCTTTTTCAGCAGGCGTGCCTGGCGCGCCGGCCGAGCGTTTCACAACGTCGTCCTGGAAACCGGCCGCGATGTTCGGGTGCGTGGCGGAGGTGTTGGCGAGCGGTGCTGCCGGCGTTGCCGAGACGCAGGTGCGCTCGTTCGGCTGCATGCGCTGTTTCGCCTCGATCTCGCGGGTCTGGACCTGCTTGACCTGTTTCGTCACGTTATGGCTGTCGATGGCGGAGCCGAACTGGCGCGACTGGTCGATGACGGAAGCGTGCCACTGCGCGGTCATATTTTTCATGGCGGGCAGCATTTCGGAAGACCACCAGTTGTTCAGGTGCTCGACGAACTGTTCGCCGGCGACATCGTAGAAGTCGGCATCGTCCATGGTCAGCGTGTCTTCGGTCAGGTCGCAGGGATCGGTACCGAAGCTGCCGGTGAGCGGTGCGGAAGCGCTGCTGTCGCAATCATTGGTGGGGGGCGTGGTCGAGCCGCCGGCCGTGCCGGTGCCGCCGGTGCCGCCAGCGCCCGTACCGCCAGGGCCGGTGCCCGTTGCAGGGTCGCCCCCGGTGGGGGTAGGGTCGACGGCGTCAGGGGTGCCGTCGCCATCGGTATCGGGGTTGTCGGTGATGCCGTCGCCGTTCTGGTCGGTGTCATACTGGTTGGGAACGCCGTCGCCGTCGATGTCGGTGTCGATGGTGTCGGGAATGCCATCGCCGTCGGTGTCAAGAATACCTGTCGCGGCGGGGGTTGCCGCCGTGATCCAGGCGCGCGCTTCCGGCGTCAGGTAACCCGACGCCGTACAGCTCGGCAGCGTACAGTTGTTGGAGGACAGCAAGGACGCGATAAACGTGTTGTATTGCGATGTCGCAGCGGCGTCGCCGGCGATGACGTTATTCAGCAGCGTAATGGTCGCCGCGGTACCGCCGAAGTTGCCGGTGATCAGCGATGCATAAAGGCTGTAGGACATATTGGGCGGGCTGGACAGCACCGTGCCGAGCGCGGCCTGCGCACCTGCGTTGCCAGAGAGGGCCTGCACGAGAGTCTGGATACCCTGAAGGCCGGTACCTGCAACCGTATAAGCGATCAGGTTGTCGTACACGTTGGGCACGCCGAGGTAGTAGCCGTAGTAGGGATCGTAATAGCTGTTGTAGTAAAACCCATAGGTTGTGGGGTTTGAATAGAAACCGCTCAAGGCGCCCTGAATCGAGTTCAGGCTCGGAATATCCCCGCCGATAGCAGCGGTAATAAGCGTATTCGCGTTGGCAACGCCGCCAAGTGCGGCGGTGGCGCCGGCGATATAATCGCCGACCGTCGGCGTCGAGGCCGGATTGCCAAGGGCGGTATTGATAGTGGCCGTCGCCGTGGGGTCACCGTTGATGGCGGCCAGCAGCGTTGTAAGATCGGCACCGGCGCTAATGAACTGCGCGTGAGCGGCCCTCGGAATAAAGAGGAATCCAACAACAAAAATGGCGATCAAGATTTTCGCAAATCTTCCGCCGAAACCCAACGATTTCTGACAAGGAGTAGACATGCCCCTCCAACCCGCAGATGAAATTACAACTAAGGCAGCTCGTATCCCTAAATTGTAACATAGGAATAGTTAATGTGGGAATTATTTAAAATTTTAGGGAATAGGTCAGCCCAGGCGGAATAATCTGTTAAGTGTTTGGGGCATATGGCTAATAATGTCTTCCGCCGTCAATCCAAGGCCATGGCTGCGCGCGCTCTCGCCATGCAGCCAGACTCCTGCCGAGGCGGCCATGAACGGAGCCATCCCCTGCGCCATGAGTCCGGTGATGAGTCCCGCCAGAACATCACCGGAGCCTGCGGTTGCAAGCGTCGAGGGGCCGTTGGTGCTAACCACCGCCGTGCCATCGGGGGCGGCTATTATAGTGTCAGAGCCCTTGAGGACGATTATGGCATTCGCCATTTTTGCCGCCTTGAAGGCGCGCTCCAGCTTGCTGCCGTCCATCTCGCCGAACAACCGCTCGAACTCGCCTTCATGCGGGGTCAGCACGTGGCGGTCGGGGGAGAGTTTTGCGAACAGCTCTTTGGCGTTGTCCTTGAAGGCGGTGAAGACATCGGCATCCAGTACTGCCGCCTTGTTGAATTCGAGCGCGGCTTTGACGATGTCGCGCAGCTCCTCGCCCGCGCCTGCGCCGGGGCCAATCAGCAGGGCGTTCTTGCGCTCGTCGCGCAGCAGGGCACGGAAGTCCTCCACCGTCACCCAGCGTTCCGACATGATGCTGGCGCGGTAAAGGTCGTAGACGAGTTTTGATTCCGGTTTTGTGGTGATGCTGACAAGACCTGCGCCCGCGCGCTGCGCCGCCGCAGCGCCAAGGCAGGCAGCACCGGTTTTTTCCGCGCCGCCGAACACCACGGCATGGCCGCGGTCGAACTTATGCGTATTGGGGCCGGGCAGGGGGAAGTCCTTCAGCCAGAGGGCAGGGTCATTCTCGAAAACCGAGCCGCCGACGGAGGCAATTGTCGCATCCGGGATCTGCACTTCGGCAAGCTTGATGCTGCCGCACATCTCGCGCGACGGCGATATGACATGGGCGAATTTCTTGCGGCAGAAGGCGACAGTAATATCGGCTTTCAGGGTGCCGGGTGCGGAAATACCAGTGGTTGCGTTCATGCCGGAGGGCACATCGGCCGCGACGACCTTCAGTTTGCGATGGCGGATTTTATCAAACAGAGTAACAATTTCCGCCGGCAGCGCGCCGGAATAGCCGGTGCCGTAAATGCAGTCGACGACGATGGCGGCGTTCTTGATGCCGAGGTTGGAATTGAGCGGCTCGATATCGCCTTCCCATTTCTCGACAGAGACCTTGGCGTCGTTCTTCAGCTCGGCACGTTTGGCGGTGCAGGCGCAGCGCACATCCCAGCCGGCTTTCTGCAGGAAGTCGGCCGCGATAAAACCGTCAGCACCGTTGTTGCCGGGGCCGTTGAGGAACAGGATGGGGGCTTTGTCAAAATTGTCTTCGATGATGCGTGCGAGGCCGCGGGCGGCGGTGGTGATCAGCTCGATCGCGGGAATGCCGTCGGCAATTGCCTTGAGGTCGGCCTTCTTCATCTGTTCCGCGCTGAGTATCTCGAACATCCGGCGATCCCTTAAATAACGGAGAAAGTGGGGCGACCGATGGGGATTGAACCCACGACATCTTGGACCACAACCAAGCGCTCTACCACTGAGCTACGGCCGCCATACTGCGCGAAAACAGAAAACAGGATATACGCTGTCCCCCTTCGCGCGGTCAAGTTTTTAAGGTATATCACAAAGCCATAGCGTATTGCCATAACAACGTGAGAGGCACCGAAAAAGGCGTTTTTGGTGCCGCCAATTGATCGTAAATGATATCTGCCAGTCATATCAATATCTTATCAAATGAAAAGCGCCCGGCTTTTTGAACCGGGCGCTTTTGATGAATAAGTCTTTTTAGACCAGCAGGTGGGCCGTTGCGACGAGGGTGGCTTCATCCAGCCCTGTCACGCCGTCCAGTGTGGCAATTTTGGTCATAGAATAGGTGGTGCCTGCGCCGTCTTTGTCGACCCAGACTTCCGTATCGCTGCCGACGTCGTTGAAACTGACATAGTCGGTGAGGACCTGGCCGCCCGTTCCCGTGTAACCGGTCAGGATGTTGCTGATATCGAGCACGTCATGCGACGCATCAAAGTCGGTGACATGGTCCTGGCCGACGAAGGCGGTGGCGGCCTTGAACATGAAGGTGTCATTGCCAATGTCACCCGTCAGAATGTCGTTTCCGGCCGCACCGTAGATGACGTTGTCGCCGGTGTTGCCGGTCAGCGTGTCGTCGCCGCTGCTGCCCGTCGCGTTGATGTTACCGGAGCCGGTCAGGATCAGTTCTTCGACGTTCGCAGACAGCGTGTAGGAAACGCTGGAGTGAATGGTGTCGTGACCTTCGCCCACTTTTTCCGTCACGATATCGGTCGTGCTGTCGATGAAGTAATGGTCATTACCCAGCCCGCCCTTGAAGGCGTCGTTACCGCCGCCGCCATCCAGCGAGTTGTCGCCGCTGTTGCCGGTGATGATGTTGTTGCCGCTGTTGCCTGTGCCGTTGATGTTGCCGGAGCCCATCAGCGTCAGGTTTTCAACGAAGTTGCCGATGGTGTAGTTGACGTAGGTTTGCGCCGTATCGGTGCCGCCGGTGGTGATCTCGGTAATGACATCGCCCGCGTTGTGGATGACATAGGTGTCATTGCCTGCACCGCCGATCAGCGTATCCGCCGCGCCGGAGCCGCCATCGTCAAGAACGTTGGCGCCGGTGTTGCCGGTAAGGATGTTGGCGGCATTGTTGCCGGTGGCGTTGATGGAGGCGGCACCTATCAATGTCAGGTTTTCGCCCTCGATATCCGCGATGGTATAGCTGACGGACGAGAGATAGGTGTCGATGCCACTGCCGGCGTCTACGGTGTCACCCACGTTGTCGATGATGTAGGTGTCATTGCCGCCATTGCCGGTCATGGTGTCGGCGCCAGCACCGCCATCGATGGTGTTGTTGCCGGTGTTGCCCCACATGACGTTGACAAGGGCGTTGCCGGTGCCGTTGATATTGGCGGAGCCGGTCAGGGTGAGGTTCTCAACCTGAGTGAAGGTCGCGAGAGAGTAGGTGACCGTCGACTGCACCTCGTCTGTGCCGCCCGCTGCCACTTCGGTGATGACATCAAGCGTAGCGTTGACGATGTAGACGTCGTTGCCCGCGCCGCCGATCATGGTGTCGTTTCCAAGACCGCCGTCAATGGTGTTGGCAGCGCTGTTGCCGGTGATGACGTTGTTCAGCGCGTTACCGGTGCCGTCGATGGCCAAAGCGCCCGTCAGCGTCAGGTTCTCGACGTTGGCGAAAGTCGCAAGCGAGAAGGTGGAGCTGGCAAGAACCGTGTCGGTGCCCGCAGCGGAACCTTCCGTGATCACGTCGCCGACATCGTCGACGATGTAAGTGTCGTTGCCTGCGCCACCGATCATGGTGTCGGCTCCAACCTTGCCATCAAGCGTGTTGTTGCCGCCGTTGCCGGTGAGGATGTTGACATCGGCGTTACCGGTGCCGTTAAGGGCCGTGGTGCCGGTCAGCGTCAGGTTGTCGACGTTTGCGCCAAGCGTATAGGTGACGGAGGAAATGACGGTGTCATTGCCTTCGCCCGATGCTTCGGTCACGACGTCGGCAATGTTGTCGACCGTGAAGGTATCGTTGCCGTCGCCGCCGATCATGGTGTCCGCCCCGGTGCCACCATCCAGCGTGTCGTTGCCGTCGCCGCCGGACAAGACGTTGATAGCCGTGTTGCCGGTGATGGTGTTGGCCTCGTCGGTACCGGTCGCGTTAATGGCGGAGGTACCGGTGAGGGTGATGATTTCAACTTCATGCATCGTCGAAAGGTCAACCGAGACGGAGGCCTGGACAGTATCCGTGCCCTCGCTGGCGACTTCGGTAATAGTGACGCCTGCGTTGCCGATGATGTAGAGATCGTTGCCCGCGCCGCCGACCAGCGTATCCGCACCACCGCCGCCGATGAAGGTATCGTTACCGCCAAGGCCGGAGAGGGTGTTGGCACCGCTGGAGCCGGTCATGATGTTATCGAGCGTGTTGCCCGTGCCCTCGGCCGCGCTGCCCGTCAGGGTCAGGTTTTCGATGAAGGACCCAAGCGTATAGTCGACGGAGGCGAGAACGGCATCCGTTCCGGCGCCGGTCAGTTCCGTCACGAAGTCGCTTGCGTTATCGACAATGTAAGTGTCGTTGCCGGTACCACCAGCCAGCGTATCTGCGCCCGCACCACCATCGAGGGTGTTGTTGGCGGTGTTGCCGTTGATGGTGTTGTCCAGCGCGTTGCCGGTGCCGTTGATGGCCGCGGTGCCGGTCAGCGTCAGGTTTTCGATCTCGCCGACGCTGGAGAGGACGTAGGAGGCTGCGGACAATACCGTATCCGTGCCGCCGCTCGTGGCTTCAGTAATCACATCGCCTGCGTTGTCGACGACATAGGTGTCATTGCCATCGCCGCCGATCATGGTGTCGGCGCCGGTGCCACCATCCAGGGTGTTGTTACCGGCGTTACCGGTAAGGATGTTCACGGCGGTGTTACCGGTAGCGTTGAAATTGCCGGTGCCGGTCAGGGTGATGTTCTCGAGGTTCGTAAGCGTCGCGATAGAATAGGTAAAGCCTGCGGAAACCGTATCGTTGCCGGCGGAGGCTGCCTCTGTAATCACATCGCCAACGACGTCGACGACGTAGGTGTCGTTGCCCGCGCCGCCGATCAGCGTATCGACGCCAGTGCCGCCGTCCAGCGTGTTGTTGCCGGAGTTGCCGGTGATCACGTTGACGCCGGAGTTACCGGTGCCGTCGATCGCGGCGGTGCCGGTAAGGGTGAGGTTTTCAACGTTCGCCGCGGAGGCGAGGGTGTAGGTGATGTTTGCGCTGACGGTATCGGTGCCGCCGCTGGCGCTTTCCGTCACGACATCGAGCAGGTCATCGACGAAGTAGATGTCGTTGCCGAGGCCGCCGACCATGGTATCCGCACCGACCTTGCCGTCGAGCGTGTTGTTGCCGGCGTTGCCGGTCAGGATGTTGACGTCGGCGTTACCGTTGGCGATAAGCGCCGTAGTGCCGGTGAGGGTGAGGTTGTCGACGTTCGCGCCGAGCGTATAGTTGACCGTGGAAATGACGGTGTCCGTGCCTTCGCCGGAAGCTTCGGTGACGACGTCACTCACGTTATCGACCTTGAAGGTGTCGTTGCCGTCCCCGCCGATCATGGTGTCTGCACCGGTGCCGCCGTCAAGCGTGTCGTTGCCATCCCCGCCGGATAGGATGTTCCCGGCGGTGTTGCCGGTGATGGTGTTGGCAGAGGAGCTACCGGTTGCGTTGATCGCGGCGGTGCCGAGCAGGTTGATGATTTCGACTTCGGCGTCAGAACCGGAAATGTCGACGCTGGCGGTTGCGTTAATCGTATCGGTACCTTCGCCAGAAGCTTCATTCACGATATCGCCGCTGTTATCGACGACGTAGGTGTCGTTGCCGGTGCCGCCGTTTAGGGTGTCAGCACCCGCGCCTCCATCCAGCGTATCGTTTCCGGCAAGGCCGTCGAGCGTGTTGGAGGCCGCGTTGCCGGTCATCACGTTGTCAAGGGTGTTGCCGATGCCGTGGGCGGTCGTGCCGCCGAGCGTATCATTTTCGATGTTGGCCTGGAGTAAATATCCCTCGACCGTCGTGATAACGGTGTCTGTGCCCTGGCCGCTGGCTTCAGATGCGTCATCACCGATGCCGTCAATGATGTAGGTGTCGTTGCCCGCGCCGCCGGTCATCACGTCGTTGCCGGTGCCGCCGTCGAGCGTGTTGTTGCCCGAGTTGCCGGTAATGGTGTTATCGAGCGCGTTACCAGTGCCGTTGATGGCGGCAGTGCCGGTGAGGACGAGGTTTTCAATGTTCAAGCCGAGCGTGTAGGAAGCGGAGGCGCTGACGGAGTCCGTGCCTTGTGAGGCAAGTTCCGTGATGACGTCGGTGGTGCTATCGACAACGTAGCTGTCGTTGCCGTCGCCGCCGATCATGGTGTCGTTGCCCGCGCCGCCGTCAATGAAGTTGTTGCCTGTGTTGCCGGTGAGGGTGTTGACGAGCGCGTTGCCGGTGGCGTTGAAGTTGCCGGTACCGGTGAGGGTGAGGTTTTCAACCGCGGCCAGCGTGGCGAGGGAATAGGTCGCGCCGGCAAGGACCGTGTCGGTGCCGCCTGACGCCAGTTCCGTGACGACGTCGCTGGAGGAGTCGACGATGTAAGTGTCGTTACCGGTGCCGCCGATCATAGTGTCGTTGCCTGCGCCGCCGTCGATGGTGTTGTTACCAGTGTTGCCGGTGATGATATTGGCAAGGGCGTTGCCGGTACCGTTGATGCTCAGAGCACCGGTGAGAGTGAGGTTTTCAACGTTCGCGCCCGCGACCGAGAGGTCAAAGGCGACGGAGGAGCTGACAGTATCCGTGCCGGCGTTCGAACCTTCAGTTACCACGTCAAGCACATCGTCGACGATGTAGGTGTCGTTACCGCCGCCGCCAACCATGGTATCGGCGCCAACCTTGCCATCCAGCGTGTTGGCAGCGGAGTTGCCGGTCAGCACGTTGTCAAGCGCGTTACCGGTGGCATTCGCCGCCGCGGCGCCGGTCAGGGTGATGTTTTCAATGTTCGCATAGGTCGCAAGGCTGAAGGAGAGCGCGGTTTTGACGGTGTCATTGCCCTGGCCTGCGTTTTCGACGATCACATCGCCCGCGACATCGACGATGAAGGTGTCATCGCCGTAACCGCCGATCAATTTGTCGTTGCCGGTGCCGCCGTCCAGCGTGTCGTCGCCGTAGCTGCCATCCAGCGTGTTGACGGCGCTGTTGCCGGTGATGAGGTTGTTCAATTCGTTGCCGGTGCCGTTCAGCGCAGCCGCGCCGGTCAGGGTCAAGTTTTCGACGTTGTCGTACAGGGCCGTGATGGTGACACTTGACTGCACCGCATCGGTGCCTTCACCAACGTTTTCGTTGACGGTGTCGTTGATGCTGTCGATGATGAATGTGTCGTTGCCGTCGCCGCCGGTCAGAACGTCGGCGCCAAGGCCGCCGTCGAGCGTGTCGTTGCCAAGGTCACCGCTGAGGATGTCGTCACCCGCAAGACCCTGCATGGTGTCTGCGCCGGTGGTGCCAAAGAGGAGATCGTCATCCGTCGTACCGGTGATTGTGGCCATCTGAAATTCCTTTTCTACCCAAAAAGTTCGAGGGAGCGCGTTCTGGCTCCTGTACCATTTTCGTTTATACGGGGAATTCCTTAACGAATGACTAAGCGAAGTTGCAATTTGGTTCCCTGAAAAATATCGCTTTTCCGAAAATATTTATTGCATCGCTTAAAGGTGAGTAAAAATTGAGATAAATTCCCGCCATCTTCGTGGCGCGGCAGACATAGGTATGAAATTCGGCCCTCTGTAGTAAATTTTTTCACTGCCGTTTTTTAGAGTTTATGTACAAGCGTTCAATATCAACGAATCTTGTTCTCCCCGCGCCTAAATATTAGGCACCTGCTTATAAATAAGGCAGCGCTTGATAATGTAAAATCAAATATAGTTAGTAATATCAATGCATTAATGCCTTTTTTAACTTGGCACAGCCTGTGCAATCAAAGGGCGGCTTTAAAACAGGGATGCGCATGAAAAAGATCGAGGCGATTATCAAGCCGTTCAAGCTGGATGAAGTGAAGGAAGCCCTTCATGAAGTCGGCGTGCAGGGCATGACGGTGACGGAAGTGCGCGGCTTCGGCCGCCAGAAGGGCCATACCGAGCTTTATCGCGGCGCCGAATATGTCGTCGATTTCCTGCCCAAGGTAAAAATCGAATGCGTCGTGGAAAACGGGCAGGTCGATGACGTGATTGAAGCCATTGAGGCGGCGGCCAAGACCGGCCGCATCGGCGATGGAAAGATTTTTATCATGCCGGTCGAGAACGTCATCCGCGTCCGCACCGGCGAGCGCGGCAAAGAAGCGATTTAGGATTTAACGACTTAAAACAAACGAACTACCTAGCCACAACAGGAGAAAAAAATGGCAAAGAGCAGCGTCAAGGCAAAAGTGAAGATGAAGAATTCCCCCGTGAAGGTAAAAAGCGGCGGCCATGACTTCGCGACCTTCTTTAAGCTCGTGAAAGAACATGATATCGAATACGTCGCCTTCCGTTTCACCGATATGCGCGGCAAGCTGCAGCACACGGCGCAGCATATCTCGACCGTTGACGAAGATCTGCTGAACGACGGCATCATGTTTGACGGCTCCTCGATCGCCGGCTGGAAAGCCATCAACGAATCCGACATGATTTTGCAGCCCGACCTCACGACCGCCGTGCTGGACCCGTTCTCCGCCATCCCGACGCTTGATGTTTTCTGCGACGTCTACGAGCCCTCGACCGGCCAGCCTTACAGCCGCGACCCGCGCTCGATTGCGCGCGCCGCTGAAAACTACCTCCGCTCCACCGGCATCGCCGATACAGGCTATTTCGGCCCCGAAGCCGAGTTCTTCATTTTCGACGACGTGCGCATCGATGTTTCGATGAACCGCGTGTCCTATGAAATTGACTCGATCGAAGGCCCCTACAACTCCAACCGCGCCTATGAAGGCGGCAACATGGCGCACCGGCCGGGCATCAAGGGCGGCTACTTCCCCGTCCAGCCGATCGACAGCTCCAACGACATGCGCGGGGAGATGACCTCCATCCTCGCCGCCATGGGCGTGCCGATGGAAAAGCACCACCATGAAGTCGCACCGGCGCAGGTCGAGCTGGGTCTTAAATTCTCGACCCTCGTCGATTCAGCCGACAACATGCAGCTTTACAAATACGTCGTCCACAACGTGGCCCATGCCTATGGCAAGACGGCGACCTTCCTGCCGAAGCCTGTCTTTGGCGACAATGGCTCCGGCATGCACGTCCACCAGTCGCTGTGGAAAGCTGGCAAGTCGCTTTTCGCGGGTTCGGGCTATGCGGACCTGTCGGACACCTGCCTTTACTACATCGGCGGCATCATCCGTCACGCAAAAGCGCTGAACGCCATCACCAACCCCACTACGAACAGCTATAAGCGACTGGTGCCGGGGTATGAGGCGCCCGTGCTGCTGGCATACTCCGCCCGCAACCGCTCGGCGTCCTGCCGCATCCCGTTCGCCGCGAACCCCAAGGGCAAGCGCGTCGAAGTCCGCTTCCCGGATCCCGCCGCCAACACCTACCTTGCCTTCGCAGCGATGCTGATGGCGGGCCTTGACGGCATCCAGAAGAAGATCCACCCGGGCGACGCCATGGACAAAAACCTTTATGACCTGCCGCCGGAAGAACTGTCGGAAATCCCGACGGTCTGCGGTTCGCTCCGCGAGGCGCTCGACGCCCTGCGCGACGACCACGACTTCCTGCTGAAGGGCGGCGTCTTCACCAAAGACTTCATCGACGCGTACCTGGAACTCCGCTACGCCGAAACGAAGGCCTATGAAACCATGCCGCATCCGATTGAATTCGCGATGTATTACTCCGTTTAATTCGACCAAAGCCATAAACTACACCAACGCCCCCGTCGCATTTTGTCGACGGGGGCGCTTTTTTTTGCTTTTCAAGGGAGCTATATTCGTATTTGAACTGTTAACCGTTCTGAACATGGAACTTTTAATCGCGGAGAGTGTGGTGCACAGCATTACCTATGTCAGCTCGGCGAAGAAAATGCTGGAGAGGGAGTCGCTTGTCAGCCTCCTCGACGGCAGCCGGGTGCGGAACCTGCAATACGGCATTACCGGTATGCTGCTCTACAAGTCAGGCTGCTTCATCCAGACCATTGAGGGCCCGCACGAACCGCTGCGCCGCCTGTTCCACAACATCTCGAACGACAATACGCATCATCAGCTGATCACGCTGCTGGACGAGCCGATCGAGGCCCGCGAATTCGACCAGTGGCATATGGGGTTTATCGATCGGCACGAGGGCGAGATCCCGACCCTCGAGGCCTACACAAACTTCCTGCGCGACCCCGGCCTACCCGAACACTTCCGCGGCGAAGCCAAATCGCATGCAAAACAGCTTCTGCTGAACTTCCGCGACAAGATGCAGTAAGGAAAACTTACTTAATCGACTTCATGATTTCCTGGAAGGTCTGGGTGTTGCGGCCCCAGGTTTCGAGGCTGGTGGATTCCTTCGGAGTGAAGAGGAAGGCGAAGATGTACCAGTCCTTATCGCCGAGGGCGAGAAGGTGGATCTCCTGCACGTTGCCCGTGCCCTTCAGGTTCTGGACATCATAGACCTCGTAGCGGTTGAACATAAAGCGGTCGTAAACCGGCGACTTTCCACTCGAGAGCATTTTGAGGAACTTCAGCTTCATCACCTGATCGAAATATTTTTTCTGCTCCTCGATTTCCTCGCGGATATCGGTGTTGCGGTTGCGGCGAATGGCGACGAAGCGAACGAAGCCGTCGATGATTTGCGACAGCGACTTGCTCTGCAGGTGGACGCTCAAGCGGTTCATGTCGCGGAAGTCTGACGACACGACATCCCAGGATGCCGGATAGTCGAATTTGATGGAGTCGACGAGCGTGAAGACTTTCTGCTCCTCGATCGGGTCTTCCTTCGGATACAAAATGCGGAAGCTGTCGATGGTCTTTTTCTGCAGGTACTTCACGTAGTCTTTCAGCGGCAGCGGCGTGCGGAAGGTGGCGACGAGAACGTAGGAGCCGCTGATATGCGCGGTTGCGTACTCATATGTGCTGGGCGCGCCGTTGAGGCCGGCCGAGACGTAATAAGCGGAGGCGATTTTATCGCCGTCGGGTGTCACATCGCTCTGCAGCGACCAGCCGTTGCTGAGGAAGTAGTTCTTTAGCCAGCTGCGCGCAGTGGTTTCATGCTCCAGGTGAAGTGCCTGCACAACAATTTCTACCTGCAGGGTGCCGATCATGGGACTAGTGTATTTGGCGATATCGCCGATGATGGATTGGGTCGAGGTATCCTGTAGCGATTGCGCGATTTCCGCTTCCGTCCAGTCCTTCGGGATGAATATTTCAAATTCAAGCTCTGCCTTGCTGTAGGGCATCATGCCATAGGCTTTGGTCTGGGCGGTAAAAGCGGCATCGTCGTGGATGGGGTGTTCCTTCGGCGCGGCGGCGACGGGTTTTTTATCCTCGCCGAAGCCGAACAGTACGCGGCGGAGCAGCGGGTTTTCGGCGGCGGTGCCGGGGGGCAGGGCGGCGGCATAGGCGCTGATGCCGATGCCGACAAATAAAACGGCGGCCATGGCACCCATCAGGGCGGCGCGGAAAATTTTCGTCTGGCGTTGCGTCATGATTTTACTGGACCTTTAAACGGGCTGTGATGGATCGCGGGTGATGGGAATGGGTTTGCGGTCTTCGTCGATGGCGACATAGGTAAATTTTCCTTCGGTCACCTTGCGCGCCTCAGAATCCCCCATGCGGGAGCGGGCCCAGCTTTCGATGGTGACGGTGATGGAGGTGCGGCCGATGCGCTCCACACGCGCGTAGAAGCTGACTTCGTCGCCGACATGGACGGGCGCCTTGAAGGTCATGGCCTCGATGCCGACGGTCGCAATACGGGAGCGCGACTTCTGCGTCGCCACCACGGCACCGGCCAAGTCCATCTGGGACAGCAGCCAGCCGCCGAAAATATCCCCGTTGGCATTCGCATCCGCCGGCATGGCGATGGTACGAAGGGCGGGGCAGGTATCGTAATCCGGCTTGTCACGGGACATAAAGGTCTGGCTCATTCCATTAAAAAGACTGGTTTTTATCGCTCCCTTCATTATATAACGCGGCGGGCTCGCATGTCCATGAAGCGCTGACTTGGCCGTCTCAAGGGTTGCGCAGGCTGTTCAAAATCACTAGATTACATGAATCAATAAGGAAAACCGGGAAGACAACGTGGCAAATCCGAGCTCCAAAAAAGACTATTCGGCCGAAGACATTGAGGTACTGGAAGGGTTAGAGCCCGTCCGGAAACGCCCCGGCATGTATATTGGCGGCACGGACGAGCGCGCCATGCACCACCTTGTCTCCGAAATCCTCGACAACGCCATGGATGAAGCCGTCGCCGGTTATGCCTCCCGCATCGAAATTCACCTCGGCACCGGCAACCGTGTCCGTATTCGGGATAATGGCCGTGGCATTCCCGTCGACAACCACCCCAAATTCCCCGGCAAATCGGCGCTTGAAGTCATTTTCACGACGCTGCACTCCGGCGGCAAGTTCAGCGGCAAGGTTTATAACACCTCCGGCGGTCTGCACGGCGTCGGCTCCTCCGTCGTCAACGCCCTCTCCACGGAGCTGAACGTTGAAGTCTTCAAAGGTAAAGAGCATTACCAGCAGATTTACAGCCGCGGCAAGCCGACGACCAAACTGAAAAAGCTGGGCGCGACGAAAGAGCAGGGCACGCAAGTGACCTTCGTGCCGGACGTTGAAATCTTCGGTAGCGGCGCTGAATTCAGCCCGATGATTTGCTATAAACTCGCGCGCTCCAAGGCCTATCTCTATCGCGGCGTTGAAATCGCCTGGAGCTGTGATGAAGAGGTGCTGAAAAAACACCCCGGCGTGCCTTCCGAAGAAGTTATCAAGTTTCCCAATGGTATTCTCGACTATCTTTATTCATTGGTTGAGGGCAAGACCTCCCTGACGCCGAAGCCGTTTTATGGCTCAGTCGAATTCCCGGATGGCGAAGGCCGCTGCGAATTCGCCATCGCCTGGACGGAAGAGGAGGAAGAAGGCTTCCTCACCTCCTACTGCAACACCATCCCGACGCCGGAAGGCGGCACCCATGTGCAGGGTCTGCGCTCGGCCCTCTCCAAAGGCCTCAAAAGCTATGCGGATATGGTGAATAACAAGAAGGCGGGCATTCTGACGCCGGACGATATTTTCGGCTCCGCGACGGTCCTGCTTTCCATCTTCATCCGCGATCCCCAATTCCAAGGCCAGACCAAGGAAAAGCTGACCTCCGCCAATGCGACCCGTCTTATCGAAACCTCGGTGAAGGACAATTTCGAGCACTGGCTGACCGGCGACAACGCCGCCAGTAAATACCTCCTCGATTATCTTATTCAGGTGGCGGAAGAGCGCCGGCGCGCCAAAGACCAGCAGGAAATGTCGCGCAAATCCGCGACGCGCAAATTGCGCCTGCCGGGCAAGCTCGCAGATTGCGCAAGAAAAACCTCCGAAGGCACTGAAATATTTATCGTCGAAGGGGATTCCGCCGGCGGCTCCGCCAAGCAGGCCCGCAACCGCGAAACGCAGGCCATTTTGCCCCTGCGCGGTAAGGTTCTGAACGTCGCCTCCGCCACCTCCGATAAAATCCGCGGCAACCAGGAAATCTCCGACCTTATTCAAGCGCTCGGCTGCGGCACGGGCAAAGATTTCAGCCTCGACAAGCTGCGCTATGAGCGTGTCATTATAATGACCGACGCCGACGTCGATGGCGCACACATTGCCTCGCTCCTGATCACGCTGTTTTATCAGGAAATGCGCGCGCTCATCGTCAGTGGCGCCCTGTATCTCGCGCTGCCGCCGCTGTATCGCCTCTCGGCGGGCGGGGAATCCGTCTATGCCCGCGACGATGCGCATAAAGATGAGCTCCTGAAAACCACCTTCAAGAACCGCAAGAAGGTAGATATCAGCCGCTTCAAAGGCTTGGGTGAAATGCCTGCCGCCCAGCTGAAAGAAACCACGATGGATATGAGCAAGCGCACGCTTATCCGCATCACGCTGCCGCTAGCCGAACAAAGTATTGATGCCTTTAAAAAGGCCGAAGGCGGCACCGCGCAGCTCATCGACCGCCTCATGGGCAAGAATCCCGAAGCGCGTTTCGAGTTTATCCAGGAAAACGCGACCTTCGTCCAAGACATTGATATTTAATGAATTAATCCATTACATAACTCGCGCTTATGCAAACTAAATTGACAAATGGGGTAACCGCATATATCCTATGACTTAAGTCAACAATTCGGGACTATTGGGTTAGGGTGTGCTTCGGCTTTCGTGCCAGAGGCTTTCGTGCCAGAGGCTTTCGGGATCAACAATCAACGGCAAACGGGTAGTGTTCATGGATAACGATAAACAGAAAAAAGGCTGGCTTTCGACGAGTTTCCGCAAAGCGGTTCTGCTGGGCGTGACATCTGTCGCACTGATGGCCGGCGTTTCTTCCAACGCACAGGCCCAGAGCAATGGCGGCTACTATAATAATGACGGCCAGAGCCAGACGCAAAATTACCGCCCGCAGCATCCGTGGTCCGGCAATCCCACATACCAACAACAGATTCGCGACCAGGAAGAATTGAGCGCCGGCCGCCTTGCTTCTTTGGATGCGCGTGAGCAGGCTGACCTCGCCAAAACAGAAGCTTGGCATCAGACCCAGCTGTCCAAAGAAGTTGGCTATGGCTCCCGCATCGCGAACCAGCGCAACAAGCCGCATGGACTTGGCGCTATCACTCAGTGGGGTGCCGTTGCGGGTCAGGCGAATGCTGTGGAAGCGCAATACCGCGCGGCCATCATCAAAACCCAAGCGATCTACGACGCGGCTCGTATCCGCGAAAATGAGCAAAAGCTTCGCATTGAAGCCAATATTGATAATCAATGGGCGCGCCAGTACGGCGTCCAGCTGAAGCAAAGCCAAGCCCAGCGCGTTGAAACGCAGCAGGTCAGTGCTAAGCCGGGCACCGGTGCTCTGACGCCCGAACAGCAGCATGACCGCCTTGTGCGCGCCTATCAGGACGCACAGCTGAAAGCGGCCACCTCCGGCGGCAAGATTGCGGCGCCGAACCCGGCGAACTTCGGTCTCAGCCCGAAAGACCCGGCTATCCAGCCGTAAGGCTATTGATTTCTCCTGATAAAAAGCCCTCCCTTGCCGGAGGGCTTTTTATTTGGCCACGGGCGGCCTAGCTTGATGAAGTAACCTTTCGGGCGTGCGGCCCGAATAGTCTGGCAGGAGGACTTTAAATATGAGCAATAGTCTTATGAACCGCCGCCGCTTCCTGACCGGCGCCGTGATGACGGGCATCGCACTTGCCGCGGGTTTTTACAGCGCAACCCCTGCTTTTTCAGAAGAAAAAATCGAGGAGATAAAAATGAGCGACGACGAATGGAAAAAGAAACTGACGCCCGAGCAGTATGACGTCCTGCGCTGTGAAGGCACGGAGCGCGCTGGCACCAGCCCGCTGCTGAACGAACACCGCGAGGGAAAATTCGTCTGCGCCGGCTGCGGCTTCCCGCTATTCACCTCAAACCAGAAATTTGACAGCGGCACCGGCTGGCCGAGCTTCTTCGATGTCATCCCGAACCACGTGGCGACAAGCGTTGATAATAAGCTGTTCATGCAGCGCACGGAATATCACTGCGCGCGCTGCGGCGGCCACCAGGGCCACGTCTTCAACGACGGCCCGAACCCGACCGGTCTGCGCTACTGCAACAACGGCGTCGCGCTGAAGTTTGAACCGGAAGAGACGAAGTAACGCCTACTTTTTAACCGCAATCGCCAGCAGGTGTGGCGTCGGGTCGAGCAGCGTTTTCGGCTGCGGCTTGCCGAGCTGCCATGCGCTCGGCAGGCGCGTGCCGGTGGTGTGCAATTCAAGATGCATGAAGGCATGGGTGCCGTGGCCATCCTTGGCGGTGGGGCGGAAGGTATAGCCTTCGGGGTAGAGGGTGCCCACCTGTTCACCGGCCTTGACCATCTGCGCGGGCTTCAGGGTTTTCAGCGGCGCAAATTCGCTATAGACGACAAGGCCGCTTTTGCCTTCCACAAGCACGGCTTCCATGTCGCGCCAGTAATCGTCCCGCGTCGTGCCGCCGCGCAGGGGCGTGACGGCGACAACCGCGCCGTCTTCCACCGCCAGCACCGGCGTGCTCCAGGGCGCGTAAAGGTCGAGACCTTCGTGCATATGCTTCTTGCGCGGCTCGCCAAAGGCACCGATATGCGGGCGAACGGCGACGATACCAACCCCGTCGTCCAACAGGTCGTCGGCATGGCCGGAGGTGCGGATCGGGAAGGGGAAGGGGGAGTGCCAGGGCATAAAGGGGCTCCAAAAGGGGATCGTTTGCAGCCGGAATTATATCCTCCGGCTTGACCAAAACAAGCCCGGGTCCGAAAACATGCAAAACACCACTGATTCCCGTGACTTTTTCGCAGTACCTGCCGCGCAGCGCGAAAATGTTGTTTGATAATTTCGCGGATGTGGGTGCGAGCAGCGAATTATTTCAATTTTAAAATTTTCTGTCGTTTTTCTCTTGCTCTGCTGCAGTGCAATGAGAAGATGGATACCAGCAGATAACTGCTGTATTTAACCGGCCAACTCAAGCGAACAAATGCAACGCCGACTTCACATTCACCTGCGAACTATTCGCCACAACGATGCTCATTGCATCGTATGTCTTGGCGGGCAGCGGATGTGCAAGCAGGTACGCTTGAACCAGGTACGCCTTGTGCGTACATCATCTCCGCCGGAACTTGCCTGATCGCCCGACAGGCCTTCCCCAGAAAATAACTGCCAAAGACCACCAGAATGCTGCCGCCGGCACGTAGAGCGGTCTCATGTCTGCCTTGCTGTTCAATGTGTTCCAAAATAGGAGATACCACAATGTCGTCAAATGCACTGGCTGCCAAAGCAATCGCAAAAGCTCCGTCTTCGCCTGACTGGTTTATCAACGCCACCTCCAGCAGCGCCCAGCACAAGACGGGCCTTGTCGTCCGCCTCGAAAAAATGCCCAAGCAGAAGAAAGCCACGCTCGATATCGAAGGTATCCAGAAGCTGGCCGGCACCGAATGGGCGATGAAGGCAAACGTGCTGATCGAACAGGGCATTTTCCTGCTGGAAAACGGCGCGCGCTGAAGCTTTCTTGCGCGCGGCTTCTTCGGATGTAACTATTGACCCCTGTGCGGCGAATAGCCTGTATGGGATACATTGTTTACATTCAAAGGAACGCGCCATGAAATTCTTCGTCTTCTGCCTGCTGGCCCTGACGCTGGCCATCGCCATGCCGCATGCAGCGAAAGCTGAAACCAAAACCGCCATTTTCGCCGGCGGCTGCTTCTGGTGCATGGAAAGCGACTTCGAGGACCATAAGGGCATTTCAAAAGTCGTCTCGGGCTACACCGGCGGTCATACCGTCAACCCGACGTATGAAGAAGTCTCCAGCGGCACCACCGGGCATTTTGAATCGGTCGAGGTCACTTATGACCCCGCCGTTGTTTCATACCCGGAGCTTCTGACCATCTTCTGGCAGAACGTCGACCCGTTTGATGCCGGCGGCCAGTTCTGCGACAAGGGCTCCCAATACCACGCCGCTATTTTCTACGGCAATGATGAGGAAAAGAAAGCGGCGGAAGAATCCCTCGCCAAGGTCGAAAAGAAATTCAACCAGCCCGTGCAGACGCTGGTGAAGCCCGCCAGCACTTTCTATCCGGCTGAAGAATATCACCAGAATTACCACAGCAAAAATTCGTTCCATTATTCCATGTACCGCAATGGCTGCGGCCGCGATGCGCGCACGAAGGAAATTTGGGGCGAGGAGAAGAAGTAGTTTCAAAGCTATCATTTTAGGCATGACTTTTGCTTTTATTGGATGTTATGGAACGGCGGCAATTTAATAGAATTAGCAGCCTGCGTTTTTTGGGATATATCGTGGTATATTAAAAAAAACGCCTGGCTTATAAATTCATATGAAATATATTTTGATTTTCGGTAGTTTTTTTCTGTTAGCTTTTGCGGCCACAGTCGCATTTGCATGCTCATATATCATTCAGCCCGAAACCAAATACAGCTTGGTGCCTGTGACGATTAAAATAGGTAATACTTTTTTTGACATCCCTGAAAAATATATTGAAAACGGATCTCCTCCTCGTGAGACAGGAAGCATTGCGTTAATTATACCCTCAGGTGCGCAATGGTGCAGGGTCAACCTAACGACACAATCTGATCATCAGCAGCCCATGTACAGCGGGGCAGATCTATTAATTGAAGACGTTATCTTCACTTCGTCTGCTGGCTGCGACGACAAGGACAATGTCAAAAACGTTTTATTGAAATTTGCGCTGGCCGAAGAGCCAAAAAATTGGGAAAGCGATTTAAAACTGTGGGAGATTTTGAAAGAGCCATCGGTTGATAGCGTTGGATCATGTGGAATGCTAGAGGAATATTCGAAGCGCTCTATTGCTAAATACTTTCTTCAGACATTTGAAAACTGGATATCAAAAAAATTCAATTACAATCAAGTCAATTTAATGGCTGGGCTTGAGCACCGGAACGTTGTTATGCGAAAACGGGTACTCCAGATTTTAAGACAAAAAAAATCAGTAACACTTGAAATAGAAAACGCTCTTTTGAAAATTGCGAGTGAAGACGTAGATATCGACCTACGAATAGAAGCTATTTCTCTTTTAGAAAATTTCTCATCAATTGACGCGCCGTTAATAAATTCGCTTAGAAAACTTACCGACAACGAAAATATGAATGTTAGAGCTGCAGCGATCTCCGCTCTTTCAAAAATCGACAGAGGTTTTATTGATTTTATAACCGCGAAAATTAATAGCACAGATGATGACTTGTCGCGTTCTATTAGTGCCGGATTGAATACCGCGTCGGAGCGAGAAAATCCAAAAATTATGCCGCTCGCCTATGAGGACTTAAATTTAAATGTAAAAAAAGCGATTAAAGGGCGACTTACTGTGCTATTCCGTACTAAAGATGATTATGCAAGATATAATGTGATTACCGGATTGAAGAGGTATGGAAAAATTGTATCCTCCGATGAATATATAGCCTATTTAAACCAGATGGTCTTCGATAATGATTTGCAAATCGCAAAATTAGGCGTTGAAGGTTTGGCAGATATGTCTTTAAAGCCAGAAAATTTGCCATTTGCTATTTCACATTTTAAAGAAGTCACTAATCCAAAGTATACCAATTATCTCGGCGAAGCTCCGAGGGATACTTCTGGACAGAAGGCTCTGGCTGCGAAAATACTAGATACATTAGAAAATCCTCTCTCGAACGCCGAGGATCATTCCGATGCAGATCAAAAGTTAAGAGAGCTTGAGGCATTCATGCCGAATAATAAGAACTATCTTATTAAAGTCAATTAATCATGGCAACCATTACTGCATTGGAAGCAACGGAACCATAACCGCTGCCCATGGTTAGCCCTTCACAACACGAAGTATTGCGCGACCCTGCGCATTCACAATGAAGAGGTACATATCATGAGCAACAAAATTGAAACGCAAGCTGACATCGTTAAAGAAAACGAGAAAAAAGCCAACCGCGACCCCGTATCCGGTGAACCCGGTATGCATGCCATTTCGACCGGCGTTGGCGCTGCCATGGGCGGCGCTGCTGCAGCTTCCGCTGCAATTGGTGCCGGCGCGGCGATGGGTTCGGCGGCAGGTCCTGCCGGTGCGCTGATCGGCGCAGTTGTTGGCGCTGTTATTGGCGGCGACATCGGCAAAGCTGTTGGCGAAGAAATCAACCCGACCCAGCTGGTCTGGTGGGAAGAAAACTATCAAAGCCGTCCTTACGTCAAGAAGGGCGAAGACTTTTCGACCTACGAGCCTGCATACCGCTCCGGCCTTGAAGCTGCCCGCCTGAATAAAGGCAAAGACTTCCAGTCGCTGGCACCCAGCATCGAGAACAACTGGAACATCTCCCGCGGTGATTCCGAACTCGAGTGGGATGATGCCCGCCCGGCAGTTGAAGATGCCTACCTCAACGCCAGCAAGTTCAATTCTGGTATGGACGCGCGTCAATAACGCGTCACTGCCCGCATAAAAAATCCCCGGTGGTTTTCAGCCACCGGGGATTTTTTTTCGCGTGCTGTTTACTTCAGGCCGTCGATCATGCCCTTTGGCACTTCGATGACGTATTCATCCGCACCGACGCGGCCTTCGACGGCAGCGAAGGCTGACGCAGAAAGCTTCTTGCCGATGATGACATAGGTGCCAGCATCGGTTTCCAGCACGGCGGGGCACTGGGCGCAGGTACTGCAGACGAATTCGGCGGGGGTGATGTCGGTCATTTTCATCTTCGTTTCTCCTGTTGTTCTGTTCTTTAGAAAGAGTAGCGCAAACCCAGCGACACTGTATAGCGCGGCGCCAGCTGCAGGCCGTTGTAGTCCTGATAGAGCGGAACCTGAAGGTAGCTGTAGGTCTGCACATCCTTCGCCAGCTGGTAGGTGAGGCCGGGGCTGGCGTAGATGACGCGGCTGCCGCTGTTGGCACGGTCGGCATTGGCACCGGACTCGCGGCCCTCCACCTTGGCGTTCAGCTGGAACTGCGGGGTCCATTTGGGGATTCCGAGGTAGCTGACCCCGACATTGGCATTCACGGCGGTCGAGGGTTTGAAATCCTCACGCGCAGCGAAGGGCGTTTTGAACGTCAGCTGTTCGAAGCGCGCGAAGTTGGCACCGATGCGGCCGATGTTATAGACGCCAAGCAGCAGGTCCGTCGTGCCGGTGCCGGCCTGGAGCCCGCGGTCGACGGGGTTGCCGGCTTCGGGGCCGGATTCAAAGTTCTGGTGGAAACGGCCTGTCGGCAGCTTCAGCCCGAATTCAACGCCGGTGCTTTTATCTTCCAGAAAGCCCTGATAGCGGGCAGTGACGCGGATATCGCCGAGTGTTGTCGTATCGGAAGCAGATTCAGCAATGTCACCCGGCGCGATCGTTGTGTGGTAGCGGTCGAGCAGCGGAACATCTAGGCGAAAGCCCCAGTCGCGGTTGGGGCTGTAGTCGAGCCCGAGGTTGAGGAAATGCGTGCGGGTCACGCGCTGCACTTCATCGGCATTGGGGATCGGCACATTTGAGACAGAGCCGCTATCCCGCCGCAGCTGGTTCTGGTCGATGAAGTCGTAGCGCATATCCAGCTTGAAGCCGGGCTTGGTCGTATAATTCTCCGTCACCCAGTCGGGGCTTAAGGTGCAGCCGCAGGCCGAGCAGGCAAGGGCAGGGGTGGAGAATGCGAGCAGGAAGCCCGCCACGGCAACGCCGGGCAGGGCGAATTTATAGAGAGACATGATAAGTCCTTTCGCAAAGTCGGGGAAAAAGAAGGGTTAGCTTTGCAAAAGAACGGGTGGGCCCTGCGCGAAGTATTGGTGCGTCAGCAGCTGGTGGTGGAAGGGCGCTGCAAGGGCATCCGGCACATAGGCTGCTAGCAGTATCGGCAGCGGCAGCGGCGGAACAGAGGTATCGGAAGCTAGATTGAATGCAGCGGAGAAGACGCAAGGCACATGCTGCGGCGTTGAACTATTGTCTTTGCCATGAGCGGGGGGCGGGTGGTGATGCCCGTCCTTCATATTACCGTCGCAGACGATAACCGTCATGCCGCCATTGGCCTTGGCTTCGCCCGGCATATAGCCTGCCGGAATCGCGCTGCGCGCCACAATCGCCAGCAGCAGCAGCGTGAAAAGGAAATGCCTGAAAATGGAACGGCGGCTCGTCATGGTTTGAGTGATACGCCCTGCCAGGCGCATAGTGCAATAATTTTCAGTGTAAATATTTCCGGCAAAAATATTTAAGGGCGCGGCAGCTTCGGCTTGCTGTCCTTCGCTTCCGTTTCCAGTTCGCGGATCTGGCGATTGGTTTCCAGGAGGGCGAGGGCGGTTTGCGCAATCGCGGTGGGCACGCCGGAATCGATATCCGAGGTGTGCTTGCGGGTGCGCTGGTAATCCATTTTCTCGGTCGCCATGTCAAAAGCCTGGTTCAGGGTTTTCTTCATGCGTTCAAGCTCGGCGAGTGAGAGGGACATGTTCGGCTCCAAGGGTAAAACGGAGTGCCATAATGCTGTTATGCCGTTATTCTGTCAATTGCATAGTTTTGCCCCTTAAATTAGGGTGAATATGACTTGCTTCGGCCGTTCATTTTTCCTATTTATGGAGGGCTTTTAAGACTTCGGCGGGCGTGGCGGAATTGGCAGACGCGCTGGATTTAGGTTCCAGTGCCGCAAGGCGTGTGGGTTCAAGTCCCTCCGCCCGCACCAAAAGTCTAAAAGACCGGATTTAAAATAGAGAAAAATTGGAAAGTTTTGACGATGCAGATCACCCAGACCAAACAAGAAGACCTGAAACGCGAATTCACCGTCACCCTGTCGGCTGAGGAGATCGATGCGAAAATCAATGAGCGCCTCGAAGAGCTGGGCAAGACCGTGAAGATGCCGGGTTTCCGTCCGGGCAAGATTCCGCTGAACCTGCTGAAATCCAAATACGGCAAGTCGGTCATGGGCGAAGTGCTGGAAAGCGCCGTCAATGACTCGACCCTCAAAGCCATCAACGAAAATTCCCTGCGCCCCGCCATGCGCCCGAAGATCGAAGTGAAGACCTTCGACGAAGCCAAAGGCCTCGAATACACCATGGCGATCGAGCTGCTGCCGGAAATCAAGCTGATGGATCTTTCCACCATCAAGCTGGAAAAGCTGACCGCAACGCCCGAGAAGAAAGAAGTCACCGACGCCCTCGAGCGTATCGCGAAAGCCAACAAGGCTTCCGAGAAGGTTGAAGAGAACCGCCCCGCGAAAACCGGCGATATCGTCATCATCGACTTCGATGGCACCGTCAACGGCGCGCCGTTCCCCGGCATGAAGGGCAACGACTTCTCGCTGGAGCTTGGCTCCAAATCCTTCATCGACACTTTTGAAGACCAGCTTGTCGGCGCCAAAGTCGGCGACCACAAAACGGTCAACGTGACCTTCCCCGCAGACTACGGCCACAAAGAGCTGCAGGGCGTGAAGGCGAAGTTTGAAGTCGACGTGAAAGAACTGCGCCAGCCCACCGTTCCCGTCATTGACGAGGAATTCGCCAAGAAGCTCGGCTTTGAAGACCTCAGCAAGATCGAAGAGGTCATCGAAAAGCAGATCCAGAATGATTACGACCAGGTTGCACGCATGAACCTGAAGCGCGCGCTGCTCGACACGCTCGACGAAGCGCATGACTTCGCCGTGCCGGCCGGCATGGTCGAAGCCGAGTTCCAGGGCATCTGGCAGCAGGTCAAAGGCCAGCATGAACACAATCATGACGAACCCGGTCACGTCCACGGCCCCGACTGCAACCACGAAGCAGAAGGCACCGACGAAGAGAAAGCCGAATACCAGGGCATCGCGGAGCGCCGCGTGAAACTGGGCCTCGTGCTGGCGGAAATCGGCAGAATCAACAAAGTCGAAGTGACGAACCAGGAACTGCAGCAGGCTGTTATTAACGAAGCCCGCCGCTATCCGGGTAAGGAAAAGCAAGTCTTTGAATACTATCAGCAAAATCCGCAAGCGCTGGAAGCTGTGAAGGCCCCGATTTACGAAGATAAAGTCGTTGACTTTATTCTGGAAAGGTCTACAATTCAAAGTCGTCAAGTACCAATTGAAGAACTCACCAAGGCTTCTGAGCAGGAACCGCCCAAATCGGCGAAGTCCTCCAAGGCCAAGAAAAAGTAAGTTCGGCTGCGGAAGAAAATATCTTTCAATCGCCGAATCAGATAATAAAGATACAAATGAAGCCGGGAAGCTTTAACAAAAAACCCGGACGTACTAGAGGCCAACAAAAAGACTTATAGCAAGGAAAGGCAATACCAGATGACCCGTAAACAATTTAACGACACCGTCAAAGCGCCGATTTCCATTTCCGAGGCCGGCAATGCTGGCGCGGTTGTCAGCGGTCCGCAAGACGCGATCGTCCGTCCGCAAGACGGCTCGATCGATGCAGCACGCATCCAATACATCAGCGAAAACGGCCGCCGCATCTTTGAACAGATGCAGGCTGCCCGCAAAGAAGGCAAAGACTTCGAAGACGTGCTGAACAGCGAAACCATCGATGCTATGCGCCGCGTCACCGCGTCCGCCGGCGTCGCAGGCCCGCAAATGAACCGCATCGTCCCGACCGTGACCGAAGTTGAAAACGGACGCGAGCGCGGCTACGACCTTTACTCGCTCCTGATGAAAAAACGCATCGTCCTTCTGGAAGGCCAGGTTGACGACGGCATGGCATCCGTTGCCTGCGCGTCGCTGCTTTACCTGAACTCCAACGTCGGCGGCGACAACACCTCCAACGACCCCATCACGGTTTACGTGAACTCGCCGGGCGGTTCGGTTCTCGCAGGTCTCGCGATCTACGACACCATGCGCTCCATCGCAGCGCCGATCAAAACCATCGGCATGGGCATGCAGGCTTCCATGGGTTCCATCCTCCTCGTCGCAGGCGACGAGCGCAAGATGACCCGTGATTCCTACTACATGATCCACCAGCCGCTGTCGGGCAACGAGCGCTCGACGCAGCAGACCGACATCCGTATCGGTTCGGACTTCACGACCCGCCTCCGCGAACAGCTGACGGACATCTACGTCCGCCACACCGGCCTGAAGCACGAGTTCTGGGACATCGTCCTCGAGCGCGACACCTGGCTGACCGCACAGAACGCGAAAGACATGGGCGTTATCTCCGACATCATCGTCGGCGACCGCAAAAAGACGATCCACGAGGAATTCTCGACCCGCGCGGAATCGGCGATTGCACGCACCAAGCTGCCGAAAACCATGAACGGCATCATCGCCCTCATCAACACCGACAAAGGCGCGGACATCCGTCCTGAACTCGTCGTTGCCCTGTCCCAGTTCGAAGAATTCTGGACCCCGTCCAAGAAAGCCGAAATGGCAAACAAGGCCGCTGCCGCGAAAGCTGCTGCGAAAGCCGAGAAAAAGGCGGCCCCTGCATCCAAAAACGCCAACGACGATACCCCCGGCGTGCAGACCGTGACCAAGACCATCAAGAGCGACGACAGTGCTCCCAAAGGTCCCTCGGCCCGCAAAAAAGCAGGCCCGACGGCTTAAGCTTTAGACCAAATCCTTGCTTGAAATTGGCCGGCCCGGTTAAAAGGGCCGGCCTTTTTCTTTGGCGCCGGGGCAGGGGATAAGCATAATGCTGGCCATGGTGCCGAAGGCCTGATAAAGCCGGAAATATTGGTTTGAAGTTTGAAAGTTTTACACTAATTTATAAATGAACAGGCTAACGCTAAAGGCCCGCGAAACGGCGGCCGACAAGAGAACAACAGGGGATAATAGATGGCTTACATTGAAGAACAAATGAACATGCTCGTGCCGATGGTGATCGAGCAGACCGCGCGCGGCGAGCGTTCCTACGACATTTACTCCCGCCTGCTGAAAGAGCGCATCATTTTCGTCTCCGGCCAGGTTCATGACGGCATGTCGACGCTGATCTGCGCGCAGCTGCTGTTCCTTGAATCGGAAAACCCGAAGAAAGACATTTACCTCTACATCAACTCGCCCGGCGGCATCGTGACCTCCGGCCTTGCGATGTATGACACCATGCAGTACATCAAGCCCGACGTGGCGACGGTCTGCATGGGCCAGGCCTGCTCTATGGGCTCGCTGCTGCTCGCGGCCGGAGCCCCCGGCAAGCGCTACAGCCTGCCGAACTCCCGCATCATGGTGCACCAGCCGTCCGGCGGCGCCCAAGGCCAGGCGACGGACATTGAAATCCACGCGAAAGAGATTTTGAGCCTCCGCAAGCGCCTCAACGAAATCTACGTCAAGCATACGGGCAAGAAGATCAACCAGATCGAGGAAGCGCTGGAGCGCGACCGCTTCATGTCTCCGGAAGAAGCGAAAGCCTTCGGCCTCATCGACCAGATCGTCGAAAAACAGCCCTTCGGCGGCACCGAAGAAAAGAAAGCTGCTTGATAAAAAGCTTTGCCCTCGGGCATAATTAACGAATGGAACGGGGTACGCCTTGTCGAAGGCGGCCCCGTTTTCTTTTGTCCTTTATCCTTTTTGAAAGCCCTTTTCATGTCGCTCCGTTTACCCGCCGCCGCGCTTGTCTGCCTTCTTGCTCTCGCCCCGCTTGGCGCGGTGGCGCAGGACGCGGGCGGGCAGGGCACTATCGCCATCGACCCTTCGAAGCTTGGCGATGACACCGCCTATCAGGCCGCCCTGCAGCAGCTGACGCCGGAGCAGCAGGAACAGCTGAAAAACATGGACACCGAAGACGCCAAGGAAGTGGAGCCCGACCTTCAGGTATTGAACATGGCGGCGAAGTTGAACTACTGCTTCCAGAGCGGCAAGATCGGCGCTGATGAGAAAAAACAATATGCCACCGATTTCGTCGGCTTCCAGCAAATGGCCGCCGCCGCGAAACAGCCGCTGACGGAAGCGCATGCCGCCGCCCGCATGCAGGTGACCTTCATGGATCAGGACCTGCTGGCCCAGCACGCCGACTATCATGCAAAATTGCTGCTGACCCTCGCAGGGCAGGTGATGCAGGCGGCCGAGAAAAAAGGCAGCTTCCAGTCGACCGACTGTGAAGACGTCAAGCAGAAGCTTTCCGCCGTCGCCGCTGGCGGCGAAGAGGGCGGTCAGTAACCGGACATTTTTTCAGGGAAGATCGCGATGCGTATCCTGACCGCGGCACTTTTTATCTGGCTCTCGTCTACTGCACTTGCGGTGGCGCAGGTGAGCGACGACAGCATCCTCGGGCCTGCCCCGAAAATGGAAGCGCCTGCAGCATCTTCTGACGCCCCCGCCGCAACTGCGGAAGATGTACCGCCCGCAGCGCCGGGACAGGCCGGTGGCATCGCCCTCTCGACGCCGGAAGATGATGCGAAGGCGGATGCCGCCTATGATGCCGTTTTCGTTAAAATGACTCCGGCGCATCAGGACGAACTGCAGAAGCTGGACCATGAATTCACCCTGACCATGCGTCCCGTCATGCAGATTTTCCGCATGGGCGCGGAGTTGGAATTCTGCCTGCAGCAAGGCCATGCGCTTGCAGGCAAGGATGAAAAATATGTCGCCGCCTTCAAGAATTTCCGCGACGAGCGGGATGCCGATCAGGAGAAGCTTTGGTCGCAACATCGCGCCATCGCCAACAAGATTACTTACATCGATCATTCGCTGCTCGATGCCCATTTCCGCAGCCAAGCCGCGATTGCAGCACGTGTCGGCCAGCAATTGATGCTGGAGGGCGCGGAAAAAGGCGATTTCGAGCAGACAGACTGCACTGCCGTGCAGAAAAAGCTCGATGAAGCCGCCCAAATCGCGCCCAAGCCGGCCCCCACGGCCCCAAAATAGGGAACTGATACCCCCTTACAATGATATGTATGCTCGAAGCGATCCAGGTGCCTTCGTCGGGTCTTTCAGCCACGACCGCTCAAAGCTTTGAATATATGGGAAATATAAGACCCCAAGTTTTCAATGTAACGGGCTTGTAAATGGTTAAAATGGGGCTAATTGAACTCTTAACGGACTTAAAAAGTAAAAAAAGCGCTCAAAACATCGGATTTTCGCTCTCCTGACTGATTTCTTAAACATTCTGTCGCATAATCCGGGTATTAGTTGAGTGTAGAAGGATAAAAAATGACCAACGAAACGAAGCACCCCGTCTTGCCCCTCCGCGATATCGTCGTCTTCCCGCACATGATTGTGCCCCTTTTTGTCGGCCGTGAGAAATCGGTAAAAGCGCTCGAAAGCGCTATGGCGGACAACAAGCAGGTGCTCCTCGTCACCCAAAAATCCGCACAGCAGGATGACCCGACCGCCGGCGACCTCTACAGCATCGGCACGCTCGGCACCGTTCTCCAACTGCTGAAACTGCCCGATGGCACCGTGAAAGTGCTGGTTGAAGGCAACAAGCGCGCGAAAGTTTTGAACTACACAGACAAGGCTGAGTACTTTGAAGCCTATGCCGAAATCATCGAAGAGCGTCCGGCGACGGGCGAGGCGATTGAAAGCCTTTCGCGCGCCTGCATCTCGCAGTTTGATTCCTACGTCAAGCTGAACAAGAAGATCCCGCCGGAGATCATCACCTCCATCGGCCAGATCGACAATCCGAACAAGCTGGCGGATACCGTCGCCTCGCACCTGTCGCTCAAAATTCCCGACCGCCAGAAATTGCTGGAGCTGACCTCCGTCGCCGAGCGCCTCGAGCAGATTTTCGCCTTCATGGAAGGGGAGATTTCCGTCCTCGAAGTCGAGAAGCGCATCCGTGGCCGCGTCAAGCGCCAGATGGAGAAGACGCAGCGCGAGTATTACCTCAACGAGCAGATGAAGGCGATCCAGAAGGAGCTCAACGAGGGTGAAGACGGCGTTGACGAGCTGACCGAGCTTGAAAACAAAATCAAGAAAACCCGCATGACCAAAGAAGCCAAGGTCAAATGCGCGGCGGAGCTGAAGAAACTGCGTCAGATGAGCCCGATGTCGGCAGAGGCGACGGTTGTCCGCAACTACCTCGACTGGATGATCGGCGTGCCGTGGAACAAGCGCAGCAAGGTGCTGAAAGACCTCAAATTCGCGGAATCAGTGCTGGATAAAGACCACTACGGCCTCGACAAGGTTAAGGAACGCATTCTTGAATACCTTGCCGTGCAGCACCGTGCGAATAAGGTCAAAGGCCCCATCCTCTGCCTCGTCGGCCCGCCCGGCGTTGGTAAAACCTCGCTCGGCAAATCCATCGCCAAGGCGACCAACCGCAACTTCGTCCGCATGTCGCTCGGGGGCGTGCGCGATGAATCCGAAATCCGCGGTCACCGCCGCACGTATATCGGTTCCATGCCCGGACGCATTATTCAGGGCATGAAAAAGGCAAAATCGTCAAACCCGCTTTTCCTGCTCGATGAAATCGACAAGATTGCCCATGACCACCGCGGCGATCCTGCAGCAGCACTGCTGGAGGTTTTGGACCCCGAACAGAACCACACCTTCAACGACCATTATCTGGAGGTCGACTATGACCTGTCGGACGTGATGTTCGTCTGCACGGCCAACTCGCTTGATCTGCCGCGCCCGCTGCTTGACCGTATGGAGATCATCCGCGTTTCCGGCTACACCGAGGAAGAGAAACTCGAGATCGCCAAGCGCCACCTGATTGAAAAACAGGCGCAGGCGAACGGCCTTAAAAAAGGCGAGTTCTCCATTACCGATCCTGCGCTCCGCAACCTCATCCGCTACTACACCCGTGAAGCGGGCGTGCGCAGCCTTGACCGCGAAATGCAGAACCTCGGCCGCAAGGCGATCAAGGAAATCATGCTCGGCAAGAAAACCGCGATTACGGTGACGCCGAAGAACCTTGAAAAATACGCCGGCATTCCGCGTTACCGCTACGGTATGGCGGAGGAAAATGACCGCGTCGGTTCCGTCACCGGCCTCGCCTGGACGGAAGTCGGCGGTGACTTGCTGCAGATCGAAGCCGTCACCTTCCCCGGCGGCAAAGGCAAAGTCGGCATGACTGGCAAGCTTGGCGATGTGATGAAGGAGTCCATCCAGGTTGCCGAGATGCTGATAAAGTCGCGCGCCCATTCGCTCGGCATCAAGCAGGAAACGCTCGACCACCTGGGCGTCCACGTCCACGTGCCGGAAGGCGCAACGCCGAAAGACGGTCCGTCCGCCGGTATCGCCATGGTCACCTGCATCGTGTCGACGCTGACGAATATCGCCGTTCGCAAGAACGTCGCCATGACGGGTGAGGTTGATCTTCTCGGCCAGGTCCTGCCCATCGGCGGGTTGAAAGAGAAACTCCTCGCAGCCTTGCGCGGTGGCATCACCAAGGTGCTGATTCCGATCGAGAACGCGAAGGACCTTGCCGAGATTCCGGACAACGTGAAAAAAGGCCTCGAAATCATCCCCGTCTCGGGTGTTGATGAGGTGCTGAAACACGCGCTGGTCTCTGTTCCCGTGGCCATTGACGAGAAAACCGTGGCCCCGGTCACCAAGCCGATCGAGACCGTGGAAACCCTCGCGCACTGACAAAATAGCCTTTAAAAAGAACCGCGAAGAGCAATCTTCGCGGTTCTTTTTTATGAAGCGCTTGACTTAAAGATACAGCCGGATTATCAATATTTTTCCTTTTCGGGGGCGCTTAGCTCAGTTGGTAGAGCATCTCGTTTACACCGAGAGTGTCGGGAGTTCGAGTCTCTCAGCGCCCACCATTTCCCCATAAAATCTGCGCAGGACTTTCACCCAACGTCAGGTATCATTTTCCAGACGGGCTTGAAAGGGACTGACATGAAGTATGCACTGCTGGTTTTATTGATGCTTTTCAATGTTTCCGCCGCCGAAGCGGCGGGGCTGGTCCGTCAGCAGTATGAGGGGCGGCAGATGGTGCTTTATTTGCCCGCGCACCTGCCGGAGGCAGGCAGCCGCGGCCTTGTCATCGTCATGCATGGTGGCGGTGGAAATGCGGACCGGATATTGACGGGGGAGGGTGAAGCGCCCCTCAACATGAACGATGTCGCGGAGAAGAACGGCTTCATCGTGGCCTACCTCAACGGCACGCCGGCCATGATCATCGGCACCTCGAAATTCTTCGCCTGGAATGCCGGCGGCGGTTGCTGCGGACAGGCCTTCAAGAACAATATCGATGACATCGGCTATATTACGGGCGCGGCGCAGGCGATTGCGAAAACTTATGGCGTCGATGAAAAGCGCATCTACGGTATCGGCCATTCCAACGGTGGCATCATGGCGCAGCGGCTGATGTGCGAGACAGACTTATTCGCAGCCATCGTGCCCATCTCCGGCCCCTTGAATATTCAGGTCAACAGCTGCCCGCTTGCCAAGGGCAAACGCATCCTCGCCCTTCACGGCGCGGATGATGATAACGTGCCGGTCGACGGCGGTGTCGTGACCAAGCACCTGTCCAAGGGCACGTATAATTCGGAAGCCTATTCCAAAGCCGTCTTCACCCGCTCCGGTGCGGAATATACGGCGGATATCGTGCAGGGCGCCGACCACAAGGTGCAGCACATCAATGACAAGATCGAGGAAACCGAAGGTGTCTCCATCGCGGAGAAAGCGGCGGCTTTCTTTGGCCTGACGAAATAACTTATTGGGGGCGCGGTGCGGGTTTCGGGGCAGGGGATTTCAATATCTGCGCCAGTACCTCTGCGTTCCGCAGGTAAAACACGCCGATGCCTTCCGTGACAACCGTATCGCCTTTTTTCAGCGACAGCCTCCACACAGGATCGGCCTTTGACATGCGCATAATCCAGCCCGCGAAATTCTGCGGTGTGGAATATGCGAATTGCGATCCCGCCTCCATCGCGCCGAGGTACAGGTTGCGCTGGCCTTTTTCGTCATAGATTTTAACGGTGAAGCGGTTCTCTTCCGTATAGGTCGGCTTCACGCCATCGGCAATCAGCGTATCACGCAGTTTGGTCAGCATGCCGCCGAGCCAGTTGGTGCCTTTCCAGTTGGCCTTGTCTGCCGCCAGCGGGTCATCGGCGCGAAGGCCAATGCCCCAGATGGGGTCGTAATGCGCGGCTTCCACCAGCTCCTTGCCCTTGGTGGCCATCAGCACCTCGAACAAATGCGGGTTCTGCGTGAACTTCAGGTAATTGCCATCATAGACGATGCTTTGCGCCTTCGCGTCCCAGATATCCTTATCGAAGCCTTTAACGCCGCGGCCCAGCGCTTTTTGCTCGTCAGGTGTTGTGGCTTTGAGGATTTTTTCGGCACTGTCGGCATCGCCGAAGAGTTCGGCCTTACGGAACATCATGTATTGTTCCGCGCAGTTGAACTTCCGCCCTGCCGCATCCGTGAAATCCGACGGAAACCACTGGCTGAATTCCGAGGTCAGAAACAGCACATATTTATCGGTTTCGGCGTTTTTACGGTACCAGCTTTTTTCCGGTTTCTGGGCGTTGAAATCCTGCTGCATTGTTGATTACCGCGGCTGAGGCTTGTTCTGGGGGTTGTTCTTGTATTTGGCTTTGGCAGCTTCTTTTTCGTCGGGGCCCATCGTCGTTTACAGGCGGCCGCTGTTTAGCAGCAGCAGCATGATGTCCGGGCGGTTCTTGTGCGCGGCGCGGGTCATGCCGTTTTCGCCGTTATTGTCGCGTACATTGATGTCAACGTCATGGCGCATGATGGCTTCGACGAAATCGCGGCGGCCTTTGGCGATGGCGAGGAGGATGGCGGTGTTGCCGTTCTTGTCCCGGGCGTTGAGGTCGGCCATCGGCTTGTTCGGCTTGCCGATCAGGCGGCGGATTTTTTCCGAGCCACCGGCAGACAGCAGTTTCGTTTTAAGAAGGCGGTGCAGGTCACGGGTCAGTTCTTCCGTGCTCGGCTTTGCGGCCGTGTTGAATTTGCGGTTCAGGGACATGATTGGGATAACTCTGTTTTAAAGGTCAGGCTCTTGAAACCCGTGGCGCGTTTATAGGCGATATCATTGATTATGTCAATAAATTCAAGAAATAGTCGATAAGCCCTTCAGATCTATAAGGGTTTTACGAGATCGAAAACGGCCTTTGACATATTGCATAATCACGGGTTATCTTTGCTCCCAATCAAGAACAATTCTTTAAAAAAGACATAGAGGGACATATGACCGATATCGCAAAAACATTCGACGACAAAGCCCAGCCGAAAGCGCCGCCGGCGCTGATGGAACCGGAGACCTACCGCGCCACGCTGGAAAAGCTGCTGGCAAAAGGCAAAGGCTACGGCAAGACGCAGAAGGTCGGCGGCTTCCTGCTGCAGGACATAAACCTGCTGACCGAAACCAGCTCCGGCAAGGTCGAAACCCAAAAGACCATCAAAGTCGAAAAATTCTATGTCGTGCTCGATGTTGACCAATATCCGAGCGAATTCGTGCGCGGCCTCGTCATTAAAGACATCGCCAAGAACTGGGGCGGCAAGACGGTGCGTGAGCGCGACCTTGAAGAGCCGGATTTCAAAGGCCCCGGCCTCTGGACGCTGAAACAGTCCAACTTCGAATTCGATTATATCCCGTCAGATCCTTCTAACGTGAAGAGCAGCACCTGGAAGCCGAACCCGGAAGCCTTCCGCGTCTGCCTGCAAACCACGCAACCCGTGAATATCCCGGTGCAGTGGGGCACCTTCATCGTCGAGACCGGCGGTCACCTTGCTATTCGTGAACGTGACGTGGCGGAACTTGCCGCGGCGCTGCAATCCATCCGCGACGGCAAAGCAACCACGGAAGAGGCGCTCTACACCAAGGACGGCAAAGGCAACACGATCTCCAAGTTTGATATCTACGGCATGGAGCCCAAGTTTCTTGAAAACAATTACAACCCCGTTGCGCTGAAACCGGAAACCAAGGCGATTAACGCGACCTTCGCGCCGAAACGCGCGCCGAAAGCGCCGGGTAACACCGCTAACTAAGAACGATTCTCAATAAAAAACGCCCGCGCTCTGGTATAAATCAGAGGCGGGCGTATCTATTTGGCATAATAATACCGCTTGTGGTATAATACCTCGGTAAATCAACAGGGGAATGGCTTTTGGCGGGGAATGGTCAGAAGGAAGAAGGGGCTTTGGCGATCGCTTTCAGCGATGCCGCCGCCGCGCCTGCGCCGCTTGCCGATGCCGCGACCTACTTCAACCTGCTGGAAAGGCTGATGGCCGAGGGCAGGGGCTATGGCAAGACGGAATCTGTCGCGGCCTACAAGCTCAGCAACCTGAAGCTCGTTACCGAAAACGCCGACGGGCGAACCATGGAAAACGAAATCGAGATCAAGCCGCTCTATGTGGTGATGGACCTTGCGCATTATCCCAACGAATATGTGCGGCGTCTGGTAATGGAGGAAGTCACCTCCAACTTCGTGCGCCGTCTCGTCGGTGAGAGTGACCTTAACGCCCCTGATTTCAAGGGCCCGGGGCTCTGGACGGCGAAGACCTCCTCTTTCGATTTTGACTATAACCGCAGCACGGAACTGGATGAGCATGGCCGCCCGGTCAACGTCTATAACCCCAACCCCGACGCCTATCGCGTCTGCCTCAACATCACCGCCCCCCTCCGCATCCCGACGCAATGGGGCGAACCGTGGGAGATCGGCGTGAACGGGACGCTGGCGGTACGGGAGAGGGATGTGCCGGCGCTGGCCGCCGCACTCGCCGATATCCGCGCAGGCCGCAAAACGCCGGAAGAGGCACTGCTCGAGACAAAACCTGATGGGAGGACGCTCGCGAAGTTCGACGTCTATGGCATGATGCCCGGCTTCCTTGAGGACAATTACAAACCGGTGTTCCTGAAACCTGAGACGATTGAACACAAGCTCGCCTCCGCGCCGCCAACCGCGCCTGCCGCGAAGGCCAATGTCATACGCCTGCAGAAGTAGTCCATAATCGATTCTTGAACGGCACTGCGCGAAAATCGACTTAGAATATTCAATGCAAACAATCAGATATCGTCAAGTTAAGAAAAGAATAACCAAGTTTAAGGTAAACTACAGGTACTAAAATACGATAGGGCAGCAATTGGAGCGTCAATCTGGGCGCGAATGGGAGGGGGATAGAATGTACTTCATCGACCGTGACAAGCTGAGACAAGCATCCGACATGGCAAGGCTTTCCAGCCATGTATATAGCCACGATGACGCACTTCTCCCCGCCGGCTGGAAACAGATTTCAGATTCTAAAAAAGTCGCAGGGCCGGGCACAGGCTTTTACGCCGCGCTATACGAGCGCACTGATGCGAAAGATGGCGAACATAAATACGCCATCGCCTTCCGCGGCACCAAGGTCGCCGCCGATATTCCCTCGGATGTTGATATCGCTCTTGGCAAACTGCCGCCGCAATTCGCCATCGCGATGAACTACATCGCGGAAGAATGCAGCAGGAACAATATTAACGTGAAGGATATCGAGCTGACCGGCCATTCGCTGGGCGGCTACCTTGCGCGCACGGCTGGCACGGCGCTTGCGGTCAACAAAGTTTGGTGCTTCAACAGCCCGGGGCCGACGCAGGAGACACGCGATTATCTTGAAAAGCTGATCCCGTCGACGGCACTGCCGAACGACAAGATCATCCACTTCCGCTCCAAGTACGACATTATCAGCCACTGGGGTTTTGATGAGGGCGAGATTATCGAAGTGAAAACCAAGGGCGACCATCATTCGCTGCAGAACCTTGGCCAGCAGATCGCGCGTCTTGAAAACCCGCTGCTACCGGATGTGCGCATTGGTGGCGCCTGCCTTTCGTTGAGCGGCGTCTTCAACCGCGCGTCGAAATTCCTGACTCAAGTGAAGGAAGTCTGCGCCACCATCAAAGAAACCTTCAACCGCATCGCACACCGCGTCACCAAACCCGCCTTCCGCAAAATCGATGCCCAGCCCGGCATGGTGCGCATGGGCGGCGGTATGGCTTTTGCCTGACATCTGTAAATAAAAATTGACTTATGCTCTTTTTCCGTATTAATATACTCGAAATGAGTATAAAAGGAGAAAGCGCAGATGTCTAATTTGAAACAGGCCTTCCTGAACGAACAGAAAACCACAAAAGCCACCGCCCAGATCCTCGGCATCCTCGATGCGCTGGACGAGGGGGAGCAGCGTAAAGTGCTGCAGGCGATTGACAAGGCCACGGGTCGTGACGTCGGCATGACCTCGGCCGAAAAGAAAAAAGCGGGCTGGTATAGCGACAGCCAGGCCTTCGGCCCGCGCAATCTCGACTGCTGATTATTTCGGATTATATTTTGCCTTGGTGATGCGGCCGCGGAAAACCTGCGCCGCATCCACCTTGCCGCCAAGCCGCGCATATTCATCCGCCGCTTTGGAAAGCGCGTCTTCGGAAAGATTGTCGAAGCTTTCGCCGGGGGTCGTTGTCTCGACCTTCGTTGCAAGATTCTCGCTGATCGTCACTCGCTCCCGCGTTTCGAAATTGAAAATTTCCGTCAGTTTGCGCTGGAGGGAGGGGAGGTCGAGGATGCGGGCGACGCCCTGCTGCCCTACGCGTTTCCAGCTTTCGCCGTCCACCGCGGGTTTGGGCGGCTCCACCTTTGCCGCCTGAACGGCAGGCGCCGGTGGTTTTTCTTTCGGTGCAGCCGTAACGGCGGGAATGATTTTGGAGGGGCGGACAGGTGCGGGGTCCTGCAGCAGATCGACGATATCTTTCATCGCATATTGCTGCGCATAGGAAACGGCAGTACGGTTTTCATCATCCATGCGTACGGCGTCGGCGCCATGCTCCAGCAGGAACTGCACCGCGTCACGCCGGCCGTTCTTGGCGGCGTGATGCAGCGGTGTCTTGCGATCGTTTGTCGTTTCCCGCAAGCTTTGCCCGTAGGATAGCAGCGCAGCCATCACGTCAAGATTGCCATGCTCGGCCGCCTTGCACATCACCGTCTCTTTTTCCTGCGGCTTTGCGCCGGCTTCCAGCAGCGTCTGCACCATGCCTGTGTTGTTTTGGGTGACGGCAAGGCTTAAGGCCGAATAATACTTGGGTTTGGTGTCTTCATAGCTGACGAAAAAGCCGTAGGCGTCGCCGGGCACGGTGAAGGGCGCGTTCACATCCGCGCCCGCATGGATGAGCACGTTGAGGCTGCCAGCCTGTCCCATGCGCACAGCGCGATAGACCGCAGGCTCCGCACCGCCAAGGTCGGCCTTGCCGGTGCCGATCATCATCTTCAGTATTTCTTCGTGGCCCTTGTCGATGGCGAGCCGCAGCGGCGTATTGCCGTCGCGGTCGATCCTGTTCACCAGCGCCGCGAATTCCGGAAGGGCGAGAAGATCCCGCGTCATATCGATGTTGCCAAGGCGGACTGCCGTATGAAGCGCTATTTCGCCGGTGCGGTTGCCAGAGCCATCCATCTCTTTGCGGTGGGGCAACAGCATCTTGAAAGATTCAACGGCGCCGGCATCGATGGCGATTTGCAGCGGCGTCTGGCCTTTGGCGTCTGTTTTCTGGAGCCAGTCTTTCGATTTTTTCAAATAATCGGCAATCGTCAGCGTGTCGTTGCTGATGATGGCGTCCTGGAAGGCGCGTTTGGTGCGGAAGAGGGCCATGTTTGGCGTCTGCCTGTTTGCTGCGGATAACCCGAGATAACATAACTAATGTATGCTGGCAAGCCACCCCGTGATATGAAGTCGCCCATTGACACGCGGTTCCGATGCTCCTATGACAAAGCATCATCACAAAAGGAATTTATCATGGCGAACGACGAACCCAAGCCGTTGTCGGCTGAACTCAAAGCCTTGCGCGCGGAATTTGCCGAGGTTGCGGAACGCTCCAAAAAGGCTCTAAGCCAGCTGGATACCGCCATTTTCAAGGCCGAAATGTCCGAGCTGAAAGACGCCAATAACAAGGTCCTCGATGAATTCACGCTGCCCGGCAACCGTAGTTCGATCGCCGGTCATGACGTTGTTATCCTGATCAACAAGTCGAAGGACATGGGGGAGGGCTATAACAGCCCCATCGGCGCCGCCATTGCCGCCGCCGGCAAAATGAGCGCCGCTGCCAGCGGCAATGACGGCATCGTCAGCGCCGCGCTCTATGACACCGGCACCGCCAACCACCTGCGCCTGAATGATTCCGACCGCACGGATAAAGCGCGCGCCAAGACGGAAAAGAACGATAAAAACCTCTTCGGCGTCGTGCGCGAAATCATGATCGCCAATACTTCCGACAAGCCTGCCGCGCGTACGAAGCATTACGTTATCGTGTCCGATGGCAATGCGACGGATAATCTTGAGGCAACCGCCCAGCTGATCGAGACGACGCTGCGCCATAATCCCAAAGTCACCTTCGACTTCATCAATATCGGCACCAATGCGGGCAATATCCCGACGCTGGCAGGACTTGTGAATGCCGCGGCACCGGCACTTGCGCCGGCCGTGCATCACGCCGAAAAAGCGGATGATATTTGGGGCGTGCTGACGGCCGTTGTAAAAGCACGTTTGGCACAAACGCAAGCCGCGCCGCAGGAAGCACCAAAGGCCGTGGCCGTGGCTGCCAGCAAAGACGGGGCGTCACCCGCAATTTAACCCAATATTGCTCTTTTGAGCATAAGTTGTTGAGAATAAATAGCATTTGCGTCCAATTGTTGCGCTGCATTGGCGATTCGGCCATGCCTATGGCGCGGTACTATTAGACGTATCCATCTGAAACTTCTTAATATTCTGTTAATAATTTGACAGCATGCGCTTTGCCGCTACGCTGAACATATTCCGTTGAAACAACTGTCGAGGAATTTAGTGAACTACGTATTCCAGAGGATCGATCCTCCCATCTTAACAATGTTAAGGGCTGACAATTCATACGTGAATGCAGCCCTTTTTTATCGCCCGAAGAGGGTGTTTTCCAAAAAACAGAATCTTGCGCCGATTTCAGTTGCAAGGTCGAAAGATTTTCCGTATAAACTACCCATAATTAGTTAACAGAAAATTAATAAGAAATTACCGCCACCCGAATACTGACTTCAAAAACACTTCAAACAGCGATCACAGAGGAGCACTACAAATGGCAGAAGCATCAACAGCACTCAAAAAAGCCCAGCAGATGACGGAGGAGCTGACAGCCGCGACGAAACGTAAGACGAATACGACCACGCAAACGCAAACGACGGCTCAAACCGATACCGAAGACAAGTTTTCCGACATCGAAACCAACACCTTCTACAAGATCATCTTCAACAACAAGCTTGATCCGATGCAGAAGAAAGAAGCTGCCACCGAAGCACTGACCTTCTCGGCTGAATCGACGAAAGAAGAGAACGCAACCCGCCTGAAAGAATTCACCGAATTCAAAAAATATCTGATGAACGAGCGCAAGCGCGTTGCCCAGGAAATCATCAAGATGACCGACACCGGCGCCTTCTCCGAGCTGCAAGGCGTCATCGAAGAGCTGAACTCCGGCCTGCTCGAGTTCGACAACCGCATGACCCCGCTGACCGAAATCATCGACGCAGTCTACAAACTGCGCCTTGAAGGTGGCGACACGGTCCTTGGCGTCTTCAAAGAGATTAAAGAAGACCAGGCTGCGGAAGAAAAACGCAAAAAGGACCTCGAAGAGGCCTCGAAGAAACTCGGCGAACTGCAAGGCCAGATCACCGCGACGAACGGCGATCTCTCCGTCCTCAAGAACTCGAAGAGCGGCCAGTACCGCAAATTCTTCGGTCTCGGCGGACTGAAAGACGAAACCATTCGCCAGATCTCGGAAAAAGAAGCGCAACTCGCCAGCATCAACGCGACCGTCACGACGACGGCAGAGAACCTCGAGAAGCTGAAAGACCCCAACCAGGCACGCGAAACGCAATACGCTCAGTTCGCCGAACAGAAAGCCAAGCTGCGCGAGCTGCTTGACCTGACGTCCGAAGAACACAAAACCCGCCAGAAAGAACTGGTCGGCGCGGCACAGGACTTCGTCAACAAGTCCGACACCCGCGTTGGCGCTGTCCTCGACCACCTCGAGCAGATGAGCGGCCAGATCGAGAACCTGCATAGCGTCAACACCGGCATGCAGTCGATCTACGCCATCGTCACGGAAGCATCGAAAGACGCCTCCGCCGGCAACCAGAAACTGCGCGATACTTTCCTGCCGCCGGAAGGCGATGCCGCAAAAACGGAATCGCCGATTTCGCAAATGCAGCGCGAGAGCAAGAAGCAGGCCGTTGAAGAATACATCACCAACCTCGATTCTTCGACGGTTGACACCTTCAAGACCTACTCCGACCTCACGTCGCAAGCCGTCCGCATCAAGCAGATGGGCGACGCGAACCGCGACCAGGTTGCTAAAACCGCTGAACTGCACTCTTCCGGCATCGCCGGCGTGGCTGACCGCCTCTCGACCGTCCTGCAAGCTGTCTCGGCAGCCGCGTTGAACGAATCGACGGAAGCGGCCCGCCAGTCGATCACGACCATGACCGACAAGACCAATGCCGTCGCGATGAAAGAATCGATCCGCACTGCGATGGGCATCAAGGAAGCCGCCGTTGGCCTCAACAAAGCCGTCGACGACCTCGCTGCCTACGGCGAAGTCCTCCGTACCTCCTCGCAGATCGCGAAAGAGGGCATGCAGGAAGTTAAGTCCGGCCTCGCGAACGTCGAAGGCATCATCAAGCAAACCCGCAAAGACCTGCAGGACGCCTACGCGGCCCCCGCAGAACTGGGTACCGATGCTGCAACGACCCCTGCGAACCAGGACAAGAAAGAAGCTCCGAAAGCCGAAAAGAAGGGCAGCCCCTTCGCTAACTTCGGCCAGTAAAAAGCAAAACGTCATCCCGGGTGCGGCATCACGCCGCACCCGGAAATGGCGGACCATAAAAAGACTACAAAATCGCACAAACGAAAATTCTCGCCGCGCGATAACGCGCGAGGTGTAACAGAGGGACAAAGATTATGGCAGACGAACAGAAACAACAGGTCGCGGCAATGCTCGGCCCCAACAGCGACTACCTGATCCGCGGATCTGATTACCTCGCACAGCAGCCTGACTTCAAGCTCGTCGGCCGCGATACGGAGCTGAAAGAAGTCTCCAACGTGCTGATGCGCAAGGATGCCAACAACCTGCTGCTCAACGGCCTTGCCGGCGTCGGCGTTTCCTCCGTCGTTCTCGGCCTTCAGGCGTCTAAAGACGATACTTCCACCCCCTTCGACATTATCAGCAAGCGCTTCTACTGGCTGGATACTGACGCTCTGTTCTCCTCCGGCGACGCCGCGAAAATTAACGAAGCCTTCCAGAAGACCCTTGCGACGCTGAAGCGCGCGCCGGATACCGTCCTTGTCATCGAAGACACCCGCGGTTTCCTCGACGGCTGCCGCAACAACGGCGTCACCAACCTCGTCAACGCCCTGATGCGCGAACTGCGCAGCCCGGACCTTCAGGCGATCTTCCAGACCCGCGACAGCGACCTGTCGGAAGTTCTGAAAGCGCACTCCGATCTGCGCGACGAATTCACGCTCATGGAAATCAAGGAGCCAACCAAGCCGGTCTTGAATGAAATCGCCATAGAAGGCGCAAAACAGCTCGAAAAATACCACGGCATCAAGATCAACCCCGAAGCTGTTGCCAGCGCGACCGAGCTGACGAACAAGTACTTCATTAAAGAACTCGAAAGCGCGCAGCCGAACCGTACCTTTATGCTGCTGGAAGGCGCGCTCACCGCGCTTCGCCACAAGGCGCACACCAACCCGATCGAGCTCGACACGCTGAAAGAGCGCGCTGCGAACATCGAAGCCGCACTTGCCGGTAAGCCGAACACCGCAGAATTCGCCGGCAAGTCGAAAGGCGAGCTGGAAGCCCTGAAAGTTGAGACCGCCGCAGAAATCAAGGATGTCACGGAAACCTGGGAAGAGCGCCAGAAGAAACTGCGTGCCCTGTATAAAGACCAGCGCGACGGCGAAGAAGGCATCCGTGAGATTGACGCCGAGCTGGAAAAGGAACACCAGAAGCAGGAAGCGGCTTCCAAGCAGCTGGAAGCTGACCGTGCTGCCGGCAAAGAATCCGCCGCTGAAAACACCACAAAAGGCCTTGCCTTCAAAATCGGCAAGAGCGGCTTTGACAACTCGGTCGAGCGCGCGCTGAAGGAAAAACGCACCCAGTGGCAGACGCTGGTTGACGCCAACCGGAAGGAATTCCAGTCACTCACCGCTGAAGTCGACGCCAAAGTCGAACTGAAGGCAGAGCACGTGCTGGCCGAGTTCAGCCGCCTTTCTGGCGTTCCCGTCAGCCGCCTTGGCCAGGACGAGACGACCAAGCTGCTGAACCTCGAAGGCACCTTGAAAAAACGCGTCTTCGGTCAGGACGACCCTGTGCAGGCGGTGGCAAAATCTGTCCGCCGCGGCCGCACCGGCATGAAGAAAGCCAACAAGCCGATCGGCTCCTTCCTCTTCCTCGGCCCCTCGGGCGTCGGCAAGACGGAACTGGCGAAAGCGCTAGCGGAAACGCTGTTCGGCGATGAAACTTCGCTGAAAACCTACAACATGTCCGAGTACCAGGAAAAACACTCGGTCTCGACCCTCATCGGCGCGCCTCCCGGTTACGAAGGCTACGCGGACGGCGGCTTGCTGACCAACAACATGCGTCGTCAGCCCTACGTCGTGAACGTCTTTGACGAGATCGAAAAAGGCCACAAGGACGTCTATGACCTCTTCCTGCAGATTCTGGACGAGGGCAAGCTGAACGACCGCCGCGGCCTGACCGCTTCATTCGCCAACTCCATCAACGTCATGACGTCGAACATCGGCGCCGAGTTCTTCCTGCGTGAAGACCTGACGTTCGAACAGGCAAAAGCGGAAGCGATGAAAGTCCTGTGGAACCCTGACAAGGAAAACGGCGGCTCCGGCTACCGCCCCGAATTCCTGAACCGCTTCACCGGCATCTTCTGCTTCAACCGCCTTGGCCAGCCGGAGATCATGATGATCGCCGACAAGACCTTCAAGGAGATCAACGGCTGGATCGCCGACAAAGGCCTGACCGTCGATATGGATCCGCAGCAGAAAGCAGATATGTGCAAAAACGAATACGTGCCGCGCGGCGGCGCCCGTTCAATCATGAAGTTCATCGAGAACAACATCACTTCGGATATCTCGGATGAAATTCTGCGCAACCCGGATGACAGCGGCGTCCTGAAGGTCTCCTACGACAAGGACACCCGCAACACCAAGATCGAACTGGTCAAGAAAGGCCAGGAAGCGGCGAAACCCGCCAACGAAAACGTGGTCAGCGCGACCGCGGCTTTCAAGGCAACGCAGTAAGCAAGGGAGTTTGAACAATGGCTGATAACTCGAAAATCGACGACCTGCTGGCGCAAGCCCGCCTGCTGAAAGAGCAGTCCGGCAAACCTGCCAACGAAAACGCCAAGAAAGCGGTTGCGAAAGCCGATCAGGGTGGCCTCAAAGGCGACTCTGTCATCGTCGACACGCTGAACGACGTGAAGGCGATCCGCGCAACGGCAGATGAGGTCAAAGGCGGCCTCAACTTCTTCAAGCAGTTCGGCCTGACCGTGTTTGAAAAAACCCGCAATAGCTGGCTTGGCAAGGCCTATGGCTGGCTGTTCGACAAAGTCACCATGAAGAAAGACAAGGAAACCGGCCAGAAATACCGCTCCAAGAAACGTGCCGGCGCGATGATCCTCTCGACCATCTTCCTCGCTTCCGCCGCCATCCCCGGCGGTTTAGGTTCGCCTGGCCGTTCGGTTATCGGCGCTGTGACGGAGCCGATTTACGACGGCGCCCGCATGACGACGATGATGCATACCGACATCATGTACCTTAACGACCAGCACTTGGCGAACCATGCCGACAACATCTGGGTCGTCAAGGGCACGCGCGAGAAGGGCGCAGGCGTTGACGAAGCGATCCTCTTCACCGTGAAGCCAAGCCTTGCGCATGACGTCTGGAACATGGCGAAAAAAGGTCATCCGTTCTTCATCCCCGATCAGGTCGTGGCACCCGTCGCCCCCGGCAACACGCAGGCGTACAAAGTCACGTCCTACGGCGTCCGCTGGCGCCTTGCCAACTGGCTGCAGGCTTATCCGGTCATGCTGGATGCGCAACCGGTCACGCCCGAGCAGGCGACTGCCTTCAACCAGGCCGCGGCGAAAGAAGCTGCCGAACACAAAGGCCCGAGCGCGCTTGAAATCGCCCTTGGTGCGGGTGGTGTCGCCGCTGCTGCAGGTGCCGGCGTTTACGCCTACCGCCGCCGCAAGAACGCGGCCGACAAGCCCGCCCCTAAAGCGCAAGCCGGCGCGGCGCCGAAGCCTTAAACATTTGATATACCAATACTTACCTTGCTAACTATCAAGGCCGCCTCCTTCATCTGGGGCGGCCTTTTTCTCTGCTGTATTCAGAGCCAAATTTGGGCTACAAATTAGGGCAGGGGTATTTATATGCATATTGGCTGCAAGCACGATCATTCGGAAGCGCAGCCCGCAGGCGGCGGGCAGCCGCATGCCCATGACCACAAGGAACACGTTCATCAAGATCAAGATCATGATCACGACCACGATCATGGAGGGCATGACCATCACCACGGGCATGGCCACGGCCATCACCACCATATCCCCAAAAATTTCGATCGTAGCTTCGCGATTGGTGCCTTCCTGAACTTCGCCTTCGTGGGGGCTGAACTTTACTTTGGCTACGCAGCCAAGTCGCTGGCACTGATGGCCGATGCCGTCCACAATTTTTCCGATGTCGTCGGGTTGTTGCTGGCCTGGGGCGCGGCCTGGCTTGGCCGTTTGAGCCCCTCCGGCGACCGCACCTATGGCTATCGCGGCGCTTCCATCCTTGCGGCGCTCGGCAATGCGGGCCTGCTGTTCCTTGCAACCGGCGGCATTATCATTGAATCTATCCGTCGCTTCGGCAGCCCGACGCCTGTCGCCAGCGGCACCATGCTCTGGGTGGCCTGCCTTGGCATCGCCATCAACTTCGGCACTGCCATGCTGTTCTGGCGCGGACAGAAGGATGACATTAACCTGCGCGGCGCTTTCATGCATATGATTGGCGATGCGGCTATTTCTTTCGGCGTTGTGCTTGCGGCACTCATCATTCGCGCCAAGGGCTGGGAATGGCTTGACCCTGCCATCAGCTTGACGATTGCCACCATCGTCGTCATCGCCAGTTGGGATCTTGCCAAGGAAGCAACCCATCTTGCCCTCGCTGGCGTACCGCGCAACGTCGACAAGGCAGCGGTTGAAAAATACCTGACATCGCTGCCCGGCGTGACCGAATTGCATGATCTGCACATCTGGGCGATGAGCACGACCGAAACGGCGCTGACAGCGCACTTGCTGCGTCCCGGGTCAAGTGTCGACGACAAGTTCCTGCAGGATGTCTGCGCCGAGCTGCAAAGGAATTTCAAAATCCACCATGCGACCATCCAGATCGAGGCCGGCAACGCGGAAAATTGCCGCCTTGCGCCGCAGGAAGTCGTCTAGCCTTCACTTCTTCAGATTGCCAATGATACCGCGGCCCATCAGCCGCACGGTCACACCGCGGAAAAACGCGAAGACCGGATAAAGATATTTCGCCCGAGTTTTACCACGGAACAGGAAGGCGACCAGCCGGTTGAAAACGCCCGAGGGCGTCGTAAGGAAGGCGAGGGCGGCCATCGCCTTATCGCCGTGATATAGCGTTCCGCCGAATTTCACCACCATGCCGATGTCAAGGTCATAGCCCGCCGCCGTCGCTTCGTCTTTCAGGGCACTTGGCTCGCGGGCATCAATCAGATGCACCTTCAGGTTTTCCCTTAGGCGCACCATACGCATATACGCGCTGCAGAAGGGGCACTGGCCGTCATATAAAATCCAGATATCGTTGCCGCTCATGGCGCCGCCTTGCAGAGGGGTGCTGTTTGGGTGACGGGCTTGACCGACCACATATGCGGGTAGCGCAGGATCGTCAGCGTCGCTTCATCGGGATATTTCAGCGAGGGGCAGATGCCCTGCAGGTTATAGCGGTACATATCGTCATAGCCAATGGCAGATGTGGCGGCGACGCCGAAGACGGCATGGGTGAGGGCGGTGCCATCCAGTCCTTCAGGGCCGATAGAACGCAGGTTTTCCGGCAGGAAGGATAAATCCTCCTTCGGCGAAAAACGTAAGGCGGAACCCGGCGAGCAGCCGCAGTAAAGGCGATAGGCGAGGCCATCGCCCAAAATCCCAAAAAGGCCCAGCGCGGGCAGCGCCGAATACATGATGATGGCCGCAACGGATAATTTATTCTTCACTGCGTTGCGCGCCATCAGGCTGCGTTCCTCATCCCAGAACAGTAGGAAGGCGCAAACAAAAATGGTGACATTCCACGGCCACACGATCATGCCCCAGCCATGTCGCATCAGGCTGAGGAGCACCACCGTCAGCATGGTTGCCGCAATCATCACGCCGTAACGCCGGTAGCGCGGAATAAACAGGCAGATGCCGATAGCCACTTCGATCAGCGGCACGAAAGTGCCGACAAGGGAGGTCAGCGGCAGCCAGCTGATCCACTTGGAGACGAACCACGGAAAGACGAGATAAATAAAGACAGCATTAATTTTATGCAGCCCCGCCCAGGTATAGATGCCGGCCACCATATAGCGCAGCGGATCAAGGTCTTCATCCGAAGGTTTTTTCGGCAGCAAACCGCAGACCGTGAAAATAAAGAAGTACATATATAAGAAAGGTTGCCAGCGTAGTTCATCCTGCAGTGACCAGAACAGGAAAGCGCAAGCGGGGATAAAATTAATCCATCTCAGCGTTGGGCGGATAATAATGACCGCGCAGGCAGCCAGCACAGCCCACAGTAGCGCAAGCTCAACCGCATGCGGCAGTGCAGGGATCGGCAGCATAGGGTAGGGGCGAATAATCGGACGTTCGCTGAACCAAAGTTTCCACGACACAATCAGCGCGAAAAGGAAACTCGCTGCAGTAAAGCGGTTCAAAATATCCGCGACTTTATCTGCCGGCGGTATTTTTATGCGCTGCTCCAGTATTGCAAGCCCCTGTTTCATCAGTGGAGTTTAGCGGATTTGGCGGGGCGGGGTCAAAAAAGGCAATATTACATAAGATTAATATCGTAAACTTATAAATTAGGCAAAATACCATTGACACTGCCCCCGAAACACGGCATTAAGGTGCCCGAGCTTGCTATTAAGGAATTGCGGGAGTAGCTCAGCTGGTTAGAGCGTCGCCCTGTCACGGCGAAGGCCGCGGGTTCAAGTCCCGTCTCTCGCGCCATTCTTTATAGCAAAAACCGTCATGCTTGCGGTCGTCAAGCACCATCAAAAATCCCTTCATTTTCAAAGATAAGCCCTTTATCTGCCCTTGCGGCAGGAGTAATGTTATTGCGCGGTGATTCCCTGCCGCGCGGGCGACCTATCCGGTCGCGTCTTGCCTTCGAAGGTCTATCGATATGCTGGATTCTGCATTGCTGCTAAATTACCTTCCGATCGTTGTTTTCCTGGGCATCGCAACCGGCCTTGCCATGGTTATCGTGCTGGCGTCCTACCTTGTCGCCAAGCAGAAACCCGATGCAGAAAAAATCTCCGCCTATGAATGCGGCTTCGAGCCGTTCGAAGATGCGCGCAGCAAGTTCGACGTTCGTTTCTATCTCGTTTCCATCCTTTTCATCATCTTCGATCTTGAAGTTGCCTTCCTGTTTCCCTGGGCGGTCACGCTGGGCAAGCTGGGGCTTTACGGTTTCTGGTCGATGATCATTTTCCTCGGCGTCCTGACCATCGGCTTTATATATGAATGGCGCAAAGGCGCGCTCGACTGGGAGTAATTGCAATGCACAACATGAAACCAGTTCCCCCGGGACCACAGCAGGATCTTATCCTCAAGGCGGCAACGACGCAGATACAGGAAAAAGGCTTCCTCGTCGCGCGCGTCGACAATCTGCTTGATTGGGCGCGCACCGGCTCCCTCTGGCCCATGACTTTCGGTCTGGCCTGCTGCGCCGTTGAAATGATCCACGCTTACATGAGCCGCTACGACCTTGACCGTTTCGGCGTTATTCCGCGCCCCAGCCCGCGCCAGTCCGATGTCATGATCGTCGCCGGCACGCTGACCAATAAAATGGCGCCCGCCCTCCGCAAGGTCTATGACCAGATGGCGGAGCCGCGCTGGGTGATTTCCATGGGTTCCTGCGCCAATGGCGGCGGCTATTACCATTACTCCTATTCTGTCGTGCGCGGCTGCGACCGTATCGTGCCGGTCGACATCTACGTGCCGGGCTGTCCGCCGACGGCCGAAGCGCTTGTCTACGGCATCCTGCAGCTGCAGAAGAAAATTCAACGCGAAGATACAAGGCTGGTGCGCTGATGTCGGTCGAAAACGTCGAAGCCCTGGGCGAATACATCGAAGTCTCGATGCAGCCGGCGATCTTGAAAAAGTCGCTTCAGCATGGCGAGCTGTCCTTCACCGTGCGTAGAGAAGCGCTGCGCCGTTTCATGACCTTCCTGCTCAATGACCCGTCCTGCGAATTCAAGCAGCTGATGGATATCTGCGGCGCGGATTATCCGACCGAAGACGAGCGTTTTGAGGTTGTCTATAACCTCCTCAGCCTCAAGCACAACTTCCGCATCCGCGTAAAAGTGCGTACAGATGAAACGACGCTGGTTGATTCCGTCGCTGGCATCTATAGCTGCGCCAACTGGTTCGAGCGCGAAGTCTGGGACATGTTCGGCGTGTACTTCAACGACCACCCGGATCTGCGCCGCATCCTGACTGATTACGGTTTCGAAGGCCATCCGCTGCGCAAAGATTTCCCGCTGACCGGCTTCGTCGAAGTCCGCTATGACGAAACGCAAAAGCGCGTGGTGTATGAACCCGTGCAATTGTCACAGGACTTCCGCCATTTCGATTTCACCAGCCCGTGGGAAGGCATGACCACCATGCAGCTTCCCGGCGATGAAAAAGCGCGCAAGCCGAAACTCGGCGCCGACCTTCCGCCTTTCGAGGAGAAAAAAGCATGACCTCCATGAACGCTGAAGTCGAAACGGTTGAACTTTCCAACCAGACCAAAATCAAACCGTACACCATCAACTTCGGCCCGCAGCACCCGGCGGCGCATGGCGTGTTGCGCCTGATCCTTGAGCTGGACGGCGAAGTCGTGGAACGCGCGGACCCGCATATCGGCCTGCTGCATCGCGGCACCGAAAAGCTGATCGAATATAAAACTTATATCCAGGCGCTGCCGTACTTTGACCGCCTTGATTATGTTGCACCGATGAACCAAGAGCATGCCTTCGCCCTCGCGGTCGAAAAGCTGCTAAAAATCAAGGCGCCGCCCCGTGCGCAGCACATCCGCGTGCTGTTCTGCGAGATGACACGCATCATCAACCACATCCTGAACCTCACGACCTATGCGCTTGACGTCGGCGCGCTCACCCCTGCGCTCTGGGGCTTTGAAGAGCGCGAGATCGGCATGGAATTTTACGAGCGAGTCTGCGGCGCGCGTCTCCACGCTAACTATTTCCGTCCCGGGGGCGTCCATCAGGACCTGCCGCCCGGCCTTGCGGATGATATGTACGACTGGGCCGACAAGGTGTTGAAGTTTATCGACGATATGGAAGGCCTGCTGACCAATAACCGCATCTTCAAGCAGCGTACTGTCGACATTGGCATCGTCTCCAAAAAGGAAGCGCTCGATTGGGGCTTTACCGGCCCCATGCTGCGCGCTTCGGGTGTGCCGTGGGATATCCGCAAGGCACAGCCGTATGACTGCTACGCCGATATGGACTTCGATATTCCGACCGGCACGACGGGTGATTGCTATGCCCGTTATCTTGTCCGCGTCGAAGAAATGCGCCAGTCCGCAAAAATCATGAAGCAGGCGATCGAGAAAATGCCGCGCGGCCCCGTGATGGTCGACGACCACAAGGTCAGCCCGCCAAGTCGTGCCGACATGAAAAACTCCATGGAAGCGCTGATCCACCACTTCAAGCTTTATACCGAAGGCTACCACGTACCTGCCGGCGAAACCTATACGGCGGTCGAAGCGCCGAAGGGCGAATTCGGCGTGTACCTTGTTGCCGACGGCACCGAGAAACCCTACCGCTGCCACATGCGCGCGCCGGGTTTCGCCCACTTGCAGGGCATGGATTTCATGTCCCGCGGACACATGCTGGCTGACGCCGTTTCCATCATCGGCTCGATGGATATCGTCTTCGGCGAGATTGATCGATAAGAGGAAAACATGGCCGGCTCCGTTCACAAAGTACCCTTCGACCAGCCGAAAGAATTCAAGTTCTCGGAAGAGAACATGAAGCTGGTGAATATGCACATCGCCAAATATCCGAAAGGCCGTCAGGCCTCCGCCGTGATGCCTCTGCTGGATATCGCGCAGCGCCAGCACGACGGCTGGATTCCGGAAGTGGCGATGGAAGAAATCGGCCGGCTGCTCGATATGCCGCGCATCAAGGTCTTCGAAGTTGCGACCTTCTACACCATGTACAACCTCGAACCCCGCGGTAAATACCACCTGCAGTTCTGCACCACAACGCCGTGCTGGCTGCGCGGCTCCGCCGACGTAGTGAAAGCCTGCGAGCGTCATCTTGGCATTAAAATGGGCGAAACCTCCGCAGACGGCAATTTCACCATGTCGGAAGTCGAATGCATTGGTGCTTGCGTCAACGCACCTGCGCTGCAGCTTGGCGGCGATGACTTCTACGAAGACCTCACGCCGGAAAATATCATCCCGATCCTCGACAATCTGAAGGCTGGCAAGCGGCCGAAACATGGCTCTCAAACGGGCCGCGTCACTTCCATGTCGCAGGCCGGAACGACCACGCTCACCGAACAGGCGAAAGCAGCCGGCGTCAAAACTCAAGGCGAGGGGAAGAAGTAATGCTATCCGACAAGGACAGGATTTTCACGAACCTCTACGGCTTTGAAAGCGCGGACCTGAAGTCGGCGCAAAAGCGCGGCGACTGGAACGGCACGAAAGACATCATCGCCAAGGGCGCTGCATGGATCATCGACGAAGTCAAAAAATCCGACCTGCGGGGCAGGGGCGGGGCTGGCTTCCCAACCGGCATGAAATGGTCTTTCATGCCAAAAGAGTCGAAAGACGGCCGCCCGAGTTACCTTGTCATCAACGCCGATGAGTCCGAGCCCGGCACCTGCAAGGACCGCGACATCATCCGCCACGATCCGCATAAAATCGTCGAAGGCGCGCTGCTGGCTTCCTTCGCCATCAACGCCCATGCTTGCTACATCTATATTCGTGGCGAGTTCTATCACGAAGCCATCGCGCTGCAAAAAGCGATTGATGAAGCCTATGCGGCGGGCCTTATCGGCAAAAACGCCTGCGGCTCCGGCTGGGATTTTGACCTCTACCTGCACCGCGGCGCGGGTGCCTATATTTGCGGCGAAGAAACCGCGCTGCTGAACAGCCTTGAAGGTAAAAAAGGCATGCCGCGCAACAAGCCGCCTTTCCCGGCGGGCGCGGGCCTTTACGCCTGCCCGACGACCGTCAACAACATTGAAACCATCGCCGTCGTGCCCGAAATCCTGCGCCGTGGCGGCGCGTGGTTCGCGAGCTTTGGCAACGAGAAAAACCGCGGCACGAAAGTCTTCTGCATTTCCGGCCACGTCAACAACCCCTGCAACGTCGAAGAGTCGATGAGCATCCCGCTCAAGGAACTTATCGAAAAACATGCCGGCGGCGTGCGCGGCGGCTGGGATAACCTGCTTGCCGTCATCCCAGGCGGTTCCTCAACGCGCCTCCTGCCGAAATCGATCTGCGAAACCGTGCTGATGGATTTTGACAGCCTGCGCGCCGCGAACTCCAGCCTTGGCACGGCCGCCGTCATCGTCATGGATAAATCGACGGACATCGTCTATGCCATCGCCCGCCTGGCGCGGTTCTACTGGCACGAAAGCTGCGGCCAGTGCACGCCCTGCCGCGAAGGCACCGGCTGGATGTACCGCATCATGCAGCGCATGGTGAGGGGCGAGGCGAACCTCGAAGAAATCGACATGCTGCTCGATATCGGCTCCGAAATTGAAGGCCATACTATTTGCGCGCACGGCGATGCATCGGTCTGGCCCATTCAAGGCCTCATCAAGCATTTCCGCCCTGAAATGGAACGCCGCATCAACGAATACCGGAAGCAGATCGCGGCATGAAAGAAGGACGCAAAGATCCGAAAGCACTTGATGAAACGCGCACCGTCAGCGTCGCGATTTCATGCCCGCGCGACAAGGCCTATGCCTTCCTCGCCGAGCCTGCGAATTTTCCGCAGTGGGCGACCGGGCTTTGCAGCGCAATCGAGAAAAAGGACGGCAACTGGGTCGCCATCACGCCCGAAGGCCGCGCCAAGGTTAAATTCACGGCGCACAACGACTTCGGCATCCTCGACCACACAATTACTTTGGGCCGCACGCCCGTCTATGTGCCCATGCGCATCCTGCCGAACAACAACGGCTGCGAAGTGATGCTGACGCTCTACCGTAATGACGATACGCTCCCCAGCCGCTTCAAGGAAGACATCGGCTGGGTGGAGCGTGACCTCGACGCTTTGAAAGACCTGCTGGAGCAAACTGCGGGGGGCGACCATGCTTAATAAAGCGAAATTCATTTTCATGAATGGATTAGCCGTGCTGGCTTGTGGGCTTTTGCTCATGTTAGTCGTGACGGTCGTAACAAATGTAGTGCTCTACGGACTGAATGCATGTTCCTTTATATTGAAATGCCGCGTTGATCGAGAGCTTGCACCATATGAATCTGCCGGGCCGCAATTCGCGGGTGCAATTCTTTTTATGTTTGCATTTTCAATTTATGGCTTATTGGCATTCATTTATTGGGCAATGTCGTCTTACGAGGGTTTACGACATAATGTTATGTCGAAACGAAAGCTCTTTGTTTCTGCAGTGATTGTGCCGAGCATCATTTCAGCGCTGTTGTGCTGGGTCGCGAAGTCGGACTTCATGTTAATGAGCTTTTTTATTACAGCGCCTTTTATTTCCTTTTTCGCTTTTCAGTCTCACTGGCGTGTTCTTTCGTGGATGAAAAAGACGATAATCGACAATGGGCGTAACGGAGAAATACAATGCCTAAACTGACAATCGACGGTATGGAAGTCACGGTTGAACCCGGCACCTCCATCATTCAGGCGGCGGAACAGCTCGGCATTGAAATTCCGCGCTTCTGCTACCATGACAAGCTGTCCGTTCCGGCCAACTGCCGCATGTGCCTTGTCGAGGTTGAAAAGTCGCCGAAGCCCGTCGCTTCCTGCGCGATGCCTTGCGTTGAAGACATGAAGGTCATGACCAATTCGCCGCTCGCGCAGAAAGCGCGCAAGGGCGTGATTGAAATGCTGCTTATTAACCACCCGTTGGACTGCCCCATTTGCGACCAGGGCGGCGAATGCGACCTGCAGGACCAGACTGTTGCGTTTGGTTTCGACCGTTCCCGCTACCGCGAGGAAAAACGCGCGGTAAAAGATAAAGACCTCGGCCCCTTGGTCGAAACCAAAATGACCCGCTGCATCCAGTGCACGCGCTGCGTCCGCTTTGGCGAGGAAATCGCCGGCGTTGAGGAAATGGGCGTGCTTGGCCGCGGTGAACATCTTGAAATTGGCACCTATGTGCAGCAGATGGTGACATCGGAGCTCTCCGGCAATATCATCGACATCTGCCCGGTCGGCGCGCTGACGAACAAACCCTATTCTTTCCTCGCGCGCCCATGGGAGCTGCGCAAGGTTGAAAGCATCGATGTGCTGGATGCCGTTGGCTCCAATATTCGCGTTGACCTGCGCGGCGGCGAAGTTCTGCGCGTGTTGCCGCGCCTCAATGAAGCCGTGAACGAGGAATGGATTTCCGACAAAACACGTTTCGCGATTGATGGACTGCTTTATCAGCGTCTTGACCAGCCTTACGTGCGCACTAACGGCAAACTGCAGCCGGCCAGCTGGCAGCAGGCGTTTGAAGTCATCGCGCAAAGCCTTGCCGGCGTGAATGGTAGCAAAATCGGCGCGGTCGCGGGTGACCTTGCGGATTGTGAATCCATCGTCGCGCTTAAAGACCTCATGGGCAAGCTCGGCTCCAAAAATCTTGAATGCCGTCAGGATGGCGCGCAGTTCGATGTCTCGGAACCTTCGGGCTATCTGTTTAACACCACCATCGCCGGCATTGAAAAGGCCGATGCGATTTTGCTGGTCGGCACCAACCCGCGCACGGAAGCGGCGCTCATCAACGCCCGCATCCGTAAGACCTTCCTTGCGAACCGCGTGAAAGTCGGCGTCATCGGCCCGCAGCTTGAGCTTAATTATAAGTATAAATATCTCGGTGCAGGCCCCGATACTCTGGAAGAGTTGCTGACTGCAACCGGCGGTTTTGCGGAAGTGCTGGCCAATGCCAAGAACCCGATGATCATTCTCGGCGCGGGCGCGCTCCGCCGCGGCGACGGTATGGCTATCCACGCACTCGCGCGCAAAGTGGCTGAAAAGTTCAACATGGTCAAAGACGGCTGGAACGGCTTTAACCTGCTGCACACCGCCGCTTCCCGCGTTGGCGCGCTGTCGCTTGGTTTCTCTGGCGGCAGCCTTGATACTATCCTTGGCGGCGATGTTGTTTACCTTCTTGGAGCGGATGAAATTCCGCTGTCAAAAATCGGCGCGAATTCTTTCGTCATCTATCAAGGCCACCATGGCGACCGCGCGGCGGCAAGAGCCGACGTCATTCTGCCGGGTGCTGCCTATACCGAGAAAAATGCCACCTATGTGAATACAGAGGGCAGGGTGCAGGTCGCCAAACAGGCAACCTTCCCGCCCGGCGAAGCGCGCGAAGACTGGAAAATTATCCGCGCCCTGTCCGAAATCATCGGCCAGACTTTGCCCTATGACGACCTCGCCGATGTGCGGGCGCGCCTGACGGCTGTGAACCCGATTTTCGCCAGCCGCGACACCGTCACAGCCGCACCGTGGAAATCCTTTGGCAAGGAAGGCAAGGCGGATAAAACTGCGTTTACGCTGCCGGTCGAAAATTTCTACATGACGGACGCCATCTCCCGCGCCTCCAAAGTCATGGCCGACTGCACCGATGCGTTCGCTGCCGCGCAAAAAGGAAAGACAGGCACCCATGGATAATTATCATCAATTCCTGGAAAGCGACTTCTTCAAGGGCATCGTTTGGCCGCTGCTGGTCATCGTAGGTCGCATTATGCTCGTTGTCGGGCCGCTGATTATTTCCATGGCCTACCTGACCTATGCGGAACGTAAAGTTCTCGCCATGATGCAGATGCGCCAAGGCCCCATGACTGTCGGTCCCTTCGGACTGTTGCAGCCACTGGCGGACGGGTTGAAACTGCTCGGCAAAGAAACCATCATTCCCTCCGGCGCCAACCGCTTTGTCTTCGTCATGGCGCCGATGCTGACATTTATGATGAGCCTTGTCGCCTGGGCGGTCATTCCCATCGATAAAACTTTCGTCGTCGCCAATATCAACGTCGGCATCCTATACCTCTTCGCCATTTCGTCGCTGGGCGTTTACGGCATTCTGATGGCCGGCTGGGCGTCGAACTCACGTTATGCTTTCCTCGGCGGCCTGCGTTCCGCGGCGCAGATGGTTTCTTATGAAGTGTCCATCGGCCTCGTGCTCGTCACCGTCCTGCTGACAACGGGTTCCCTGAACCTGACAGCGATTGTCGAAGCGGAGCGTCCGGCATGGGTTTACCTGCTGCTATTCCCCATGTTCATCGTCTTCGTTATTTCGGCCCTTGCCGAGACCAACCGTGCGCCCTTCGACTTGCCGGAAGGTGAATCGGAACTCGTCGGCGGTTATAACGTCGAATATTCCGCCATGACCTTCGCCCTGTTCTTCCTCGGCGAATACATGAACATGATTTTGATGAGCGCGATGACGACAGTGCTGTTCCTCGGCGGCTGGCATGCACCATTTGGTATCGAGTTCCTGACAGTCATTCCGGGCTTTATCTGGTTCATGCTTAAAATTTGCTTTGTGCTGTTCGTCTTTATCTGGACGCGCGCGACGCTGCCGCGTTACCGCTATGACCAACTGATGCGTCTCGGCTGGAAAATTTTCCTGCCGTTTACGCTGTTCTGGGTCGTGCTGACCGCAGGTGTTCTGCTTTATGCCCATGCCCTGCCGGGCATGTCGGCGACGGGAATGTGAGGAACTGATGGCTTTTAAAAACACAGCACAGAGTTTTCTGCTGGTCGAGATCGTCAAGGGTTTTGCCCTGACCTTTTCCTACATCTTCCGCCCGAAGGTGACCATCAACTACCCGTTCGAGCGTGGCCCAATCAGCCCCCGTTTCCGCGGTGAACATGCGTTACGCCGCTACCCCAACGGGGAAGAGCGCTGCATCGCCTGCAAACTGTGCGAAGCCGTCTGCCCCGCACTGGCGATCACCATCGAGGCCGAACCACGCGATGACGGCAGCCGCCGCACCACGCGCTACGACATCGACATGACGAAGTGCATTTACTGCGGGTTGTGCCAGGAAGCCTGCCCGGTGGATGCCATCGTCGAAGGCCCGAATATCGAATTCGCGACCGAAACGCGCGAAGAGCTTTTCTACAACAAGGCCAAGCTGCTCGCCAACGGCGACCAGTGGGAGGCGCAACTGGCATCGAACATCGAAGCCGATGCGCCCTATAGATAAGGAACTGCCATGATTGAAGCGATTTTCTTTTATGTCTTCTCCGCCATCCTGATTGCCAGTGGCGTGGCGGTCATTTCGGCGCGGAACCCCGTACACTCGGTGTTGTTCCTGATTTTGGCGTTTTTCAACGCGGCGGGGCTCTTCGTCATGCTCGGCGCGGAATTTATCGCCATGATCATGGTCATCGTCTATGTCGGCGCGGTTGCTGTCCTTTTTCTCTTCGTCGTCATGATGCTCGACATCAACTTTGCGGAACTGCGCAAGGGCATGCTGCGCCATGCGCCGGTTGGCGCGCTTGTGGGCGGTGTATTACTCGCCGAGTTCTGCTGGATGTACCTGAAATGGTCGTCGGATCCTTCGGCCGCGGGGCATGTCGCCCAGAAAACGCCGGATCTCGCGCAAGTGAATAATACCGAAGCGCTTGGCATGATCCTTTATACCGATTACGCCTATCTATTCCAGATTTCCGGCCTTATCCTGCTGGTCGCCATGATTGGCGCCATAACGCTGACGCACCGCCGCCGGCCGGATCTGCGTCGCCAGAACATCGCGTCGCAGGTTGCCCGCAATCCGGCAGATGTCCTCAAAATTGAAAAAATCCAGTCCGGCACGGGGGTTTCCTAATGGATCATCTTCAAAATATCGGGATGGAGAATTTCCTCGTCGTCTCCGCCATCCTGTTCACGCTCGGCGTCTTCGGCATCTTCCTCAACCGCCGCAACGTCATCATCATATTAATGTCGATCGAGCTGATCCTGCTCTCCGTCACCGTCAACCTCGTCACCTTCTCCGCCTATCTGCATGATTTGACGGGGCAGGTGTTCTCGATGTTCATTCTCACGGTCGCGGCGGCGGAAGCGGCCATCGGCCTTGCCATTCTCGTCGTCTTCTTCCGCAACAAGAGCTCGATTGCGGTCGAGGATATCAGCGCGCTTAAAGGATAATAGAACCATGGAAGTCATAGCAGTCATGGCCCCTTTGCTGGGGTCGATCGCGGCGGCGATTTTCTCCTGGAACAGGGAAGATAAATTCGCCCAGTTCGTTACCTGCGCGCTGATGGTCATCGCCGCCGGTGTTTCGGCGACGTTGTTCTATGACATCAATATTGCCGGTGAAGCCGCCGGCTTCCTGCCGCGTACGATTGTCCTGTTTCCCTGGATTTCCTCCGGCGGCCTCGAACTCAGCTGGTCGCTGCGCTTTGACCAGCTGTCGGCCGTCATGGTCGCGGTCGTCAACATCGTCTCCTGCATGGTGCATATCTACTCTGTCGGCTACATGAGCCATGACGACTCCAAAGCACGCTTCATGTCGTACCTCAGCCTTTTCACCTTCGCGATGCTGATGCTGGTAACGGCAAATAACTTCGTACAGTTGTTCTTCGGCTGGGAAGGGGTGGGCCTTGCGTCCTACCTGCTGATCGGCTTCTGGAACTACAAGGAAAGTGCCAATGCTGCGGCCATCAAGGCCTTCGTCATGAACCGTATCGGCGACTTCGGCCTTGCGCTTGGCATTTTCGCCGTCTTTATGGTTTTCGGCACGCTTGATTTCGACAAGGTCTTTGCAGCCGTGCCGCAGATGAGCACGCTGAATGTCGAATTCCTTGGCCACCAGATCCATGCGCTGACATTGATCGGTTTCCTGCTGTTCATCGGCGCCATGGGTAAATCGGCCCAGCTTGGCCTGCACACCTGGCTGCCGGACGCCATGGAAGGCCCGACGCCCGTTTCCGCGCTCATCCACGCTGCGACGATGGTGACGGCGGGGGTTTTCCTCGTTGCCCGCATGTCGCCGATTTACGAATACGCGCCGGACGCGCGCATGTTTATCACCGTGATCGGCGCGCTGACCGCCCTTGTCGGTGCGACGATCGCGCTGACCCAGTTCGACATCAAGCGGGTGATCGCCTATTCCACCATGAGCCAGCTTGGCTACATGTTCTTCGCGCTCGGCGTGTCCGCCTATGGCGCGGCCATGTTCCACCTCTTCACGCACGCCTTCTTCAAGGCGCTGCTGTTCTTGGGTGCCGGCTCCGTCATCCACGCCATGTCGGACGAGCAGGATATGCGCCGCATGGGCGGCATTGCGAAACACATTAAAGTCACCTATGCGCTGATGTGGATTGGCAACCTCGCACTTGCGGGTATCCCGTTCTTCGCGGGCTACTATTCCAAGGACGTCATTCTGGAGTCCGATTTTGCAGCGCATTCCGCTGTCGGCACCTTCGCCTTCTGGTGCGGCATCATCGCGGCGTTCCTCACGGCCTTCTATTCCTGGCGTCTGCTCCTGCTGACCTTCCATGGCAATCCGCGCGCGGATGAAAAAGTCATGGATCACGTCCATGAATCGCCGCCTGTCATGCTGGGTCCTCTCTTCGTCCTCGCCGCTGGCGCGATCTTCTCCGGCTTCTTCTTCTTCGATTATTTTGTCGGCGAAAAGCGCGAAGCCTTCTGGGGTAAAAGCATTTTCCTGCTGCCCGGCGACGACACCATCGAAAAAGCGCACCATGTCGAGACCTGGGTACAATACCTGCCGACGGAAGTCGCGGTGGCCGGTATCCTACTCGCCTATCTGTTCTACATCCGCCAGCGCCATCTGCCGGCGATCATGGCCGGCAACTTCGGCTGGATCCACAATTTCTTCTACCGCAAATGGTACTTCGACGAATTGTACCATGCGATCGGCGTCGTGCCGGCGCTCTTCCTCGGTCGCTTCCTATGGAAGCAGGGGGATGGCGCGGTGATTGACGGTCTTGGCCCCGATGGCATCGCTGCTACCGTCAAGTCGTCGTCGGATGAAGCGCACAAGCTACAGTCCGGCTACGTCTACCATTATGCCTTCGCCATGCTGATCGGCATCGTCGCCATCATCTCCGGCTATATCGTCTACCTTCATCGGCAAGGATTTTAACGATGATCGACTTTCCTATTCTTTCCCTCATCACCTTCCTGCCGATTGTCGGGGTGCTTTGTCTGCTGCTGATCCGCGGGGATGAGGAAACGGTCGCGCATAACTCCCGCCGCACGGCACTGCTGACCTCGCTGGTCACCTTCGTGCTGTCATTATATATGTACATGCACTTCGACCCGACCTCGGCCGATTTCCAATTTGTGGAGAAAATGGCTTGGCTGCCGGGTCTGAACATTTTCTACAAGCTTGGGGTTGATGGTATTTCCATCTTCTTTATCCTGCTCTCGACCTTCCTGACCCCCATCTGCATCCTCGCCAGCTGGGACTCCATCGAAGTGCGCGTCAAGGAGTACATGATCGCCTTCCTGCTGCTCGAGACGATGATGCTCGGCATGTTTTCTTCGATCGACCTGCTGCTGTTCTACATCTTCTTCGAAGGCGTGCTGATCCCGATGTTCATCATCATCGGCGTTTGGGGCGGACCGCGCCGGGTTTATGCCTCGTTCAAATTCTTCCTCTATACGCTGCTCGGCTCCGTGCTGATGCTGCTGGCCATCCTTGCCCTCTACAAAACCTTCGGCACGACGGATATCGCGACGCTTTCGGTGCAGACTATTCCGGCGGAAATGCAGAAATGGCTGTGGCTTGCCTTCTTCGCCTCCTTCGCCGTGAAGGTGCCGATGTGGCCTGTGCATACCTGGCTTCCGGATGCGCACGTCGAGGCGCCGACGGCAGGTTCCGTCATTCTGGCGGGTGTGCTGCTGAAAATGGGTGGCTACGGCTTCCTGCGGTTGTCATTGCCGATGTTCCCGGAAGCGACGGTTTACTTCATGCCGCTCGTCTTCACGCTCAGCGTCATCGCAGTCATCTACACCTCGCTCGTCGCCCTTGCGCAGGAAGACATGAAGAAGCTGATCGCCTATTCCTCCGTCGCGCACATGGGTTTTGTGACGCTTGGCATTTTCAGCCTGACGCAGCAAGGGCTTGACGGCTCCATGTTCCAGATGCTGTCGCACGGTGTTGTTTCCGCCGCGCTGTTCCTCTGCGTTGGCGTCGTTTACGACCGCCTCCATACGCGGGAAATCCGCCGCTATGGCGGACTTGTGCAGAACATGCCGAAATATGCGCTGGTGTTCATGGTGTTCATGCTGGCGTCCGTCGGCCTGCCGGGCACTTCGGGCTTTGTCGGTGAATTCCTTGTTCTCGTCGGCCTTTACAAAGTCAGCACGACGTTTACGGCACTGGCGGCAACCGGCGTTATTCTTGGCGCGGCTTACATGCTGTTCCTCTATAAGCGCGTCGTCTTCGGCGAGCTCGACAAGCCGGATGTGCGCACGATGAAAGATCTGACATCGCGGGAAGTCGTGATCTTCCTGCCCATGATTGCGCTTGTGATGTGGATGGGTATTTATCCCTCCAGCTTTACCGCCCCCATGGCACCGTCGCTGCATAAAGTCCTTTCCCGCTACCAGCCCGCCGCCATAGGTGCCGCGGAAGAGGTGAAGCAGGAACAGGAAACCGTGCCGGAAGTCGCTATCGACAAAGAAAAACCCGCGCCTGCGCCCGTGGTAGAAGCCCCGCAGCCGGAGAAAAAGCACAAGACGCAAGGAAGAAGACATAAATGACATCCTTCATCGCGCCGGAAATGATGCCGGCCTTCCCTGAAATTTTCCTCGCCTTCGCGGCGCTGTTGATCCTGATGTTCGGTGTCTCGCGCAAGGATGAAGATTATTCTAGTGTCGCCAACCTTAGCCTCTTCGCGCTGATCTGCGTCGGTGTTGCCGTCTTCCATTTCTGCGGTGATAAAGTTCGTACTTTTAACGGCTTGTTCATTTCCGATAGCTTCGGCTGCTTCATGAAGCTGCTGGTGCTGGGCGCTTCCGCCGTCAGTATCCTGCTTGCCGCAAAATATGTCGAGCGGCAGCGCATTATGCGGTTTGAATATCCCATCCTCATCCTGTTCGCCACGCTTGGCATGATGCTGATGATTTCGGCTAATAATCTGATGTCGCTTTACATGGGCATCGAACTGCAAAGCCTGCCCATTTATGTGCTCTGCGCCATCCAGCGCGACACCGTGCGCTCGACCGAAGCAGGCCTGAAATATTTCGTTCTCGGTGCCCTGTCATCCGGCATGCTTCTCTACGGCGCGTCGCTGCTCTACGGTTATTCGGGCACCATGGATTTCGACACCATGGCGCTCTCGCTCGGCGCGCAGCATCCGGTGCCGCTGGGTGTTGTGGTCGGCATGGTGCTGCTTATTTCTGGCCTTGCCTTCAAAATTTCCGCCGTTCCGTTCCATATGTGGACGCCGGACGTTTACGAAGGTGCGCCGACATCCGTCACCGCCTTTATGGCACTCGCGCCTAAAATCGCCGCGCTGGCCCTTATGACCCGCGTCTTCATGGGCCCCTTCGCCCATATGATTGAGGAATGGCGTCAGGTCGTTATCGTCATTTCCATCGCTTCCATGGCTCTGGGTTCCATCGCCGCGATCGGCCAAAAAAACGTCAAGCGCCTGCTCGCCTATAGCTCCATCGGCAACATGGGTTATGCGCTGGTCGGCCTTTCCGCAGGAAATGCGGAAGGCGTCAAATCCGTCATGATCTACACGGCAATTTACCTCATCACCACAATCGGCACTTTCGCCATCGTCCTGATGATGAAGCAGAAAGACCGCATGGTGGAGGAAATCTCAGACCTCGCAGGGCTTGGGCAGAAACAGCCGATGCTCGCACTCGCCATGACAATGATGATGTTCTCCATGGCGGGCATTCCGCCGCTTGCCGGTTTCTTCGGCAAGCTGTTTGTCTTTCAGGCGGCCATCGGGCAGGGGCTCTACACACTTTCCGTCGTTGGCGTGCTGACCTCCGTCATCGGCGCTTACTATTATCTCCGCATCATTAAAGTCATGTACTTTGAAGAAGCGGGGGATGAAGGCCTTGACCCGGCTATCGATCCGCGTCTCAACATCCTTCTGGGCGTTTCATCGGTTGTCGTTCTGCTGTTCATCGCTGCACCGGGCACACTTCTGGTGTCAGCTGATCACGCTGCGCAATCGCTCTTCGCCGCGCCGCAACGATGACTTACACGCCCCAGCTGCCTGCGGGTTTCAGTCTGATCGAATTGCAGACTGTGGGCAGCACGAACGACCATGCCCGCCTGCTTGCCAAAAGCGGCTATCCCGCCGGCACCATCGTCTGGACGCATGAGCAGACGGCCGGGAAAGGGCGTCAGGGCAATAGCTGGACCTCCGTGCCCGGCAACCTTTATATGAGCCTCATTCTGCGTCCGGATATAGCTGCGGCACTTACGGGACAGCTGTCTTTCATGGCGGCTGTCGCGCTTGCGGAGACATTCCGCGAATTGCTGCCCATTACCGTACAAATTAATCTCAAGTGGCCGAATGACGTTCTGCTGAATGACCGCAAAGCCGCCGGCATTTTGCTGGAAAGCGAAATCAACGGCGACAAGCCGGTTGAATGGGTCGTCATCGGCATCGGCGTGAATATTGCGGGTTCGCCGGAAGGCGCCATCAGCCTTGCGGAACTCGGCGGAAAGCAGCGTCAGGCGGGTGAGGTGCTGGAAATCCTCGCCGCGCGGCTTAAATCACTTCATGACGTTTGGCAGAAATCCGGCTTCGAGCCGGTGCGGACGGAATGGCTCGGCTATAGCAGAAATGTCGGATCAACGATCAACGTGCGCCTGCCAAAACAGACTTTGACCGGCACCTTCACCGGTCTTGACGCGCAAGGCGCCTTGCAACTTTTATTGCCGGACGGCAGCCAGAAGAGCATTTCGTCCGGAGAGGTATTTTTAGGATAATGGCAAAACTCGATTTTAAAATGGAAGCGGACGCCATTTATATGGTTCCGCTCGGCGGCGCCGGAATCTTCGGCGCCAACATGACGCTTTATGGCCACAAAGACAAGTGGATCATGATCGACTGCGGCATGGGTTTTGCCGATGAAACCATGCCCGGCGTTGATATTCTGCTGCCCGACCCGACCTTCGCGCAGGAGCTGGGCGACAAGCTGCTTGGCATTATTTTCACGCACGGTCATGAAGACCATATCGGCGCGATAGAACATCTGTGGCCGCGCCTGCGTGCGCCGCTGTATGCTACGCGTTTTACGGCCGAGCGCATCCGGCAGGATCTGGACGAAATGCAGTGGGGAAATGAAGCGCGGCTGATTGAAGTGCCGCGCGACGACACCGTCAACCTTGGCCCCTTCGCCATCAACTTCATCCGCATGGCACACTCCATTCCGGAAGCGAATGCGCTGGCGATTACTGTCAAGGATATTGGCACGCTGCTGCACACCGGCGACTGGAAAATTGATAAAGACCCCGTTATGGGTGACCTCACCGATGAAGCGGCTCTCCGCAAGCTTGGCGATGCCGGCGTTCTTGCGGTGATTGGCGACTCAACCAATTCCATGGTTCCCGGCCACTCCGGTTCCGAGCGCATGGTGCTGAAGAACCTGACCGAGCTGTTCAGCGAATTCAAGACAGGCCAGATCGCCATTTCCTGCTTCTCCACCAACGTTGCCCGCCTTGTCAGTATTTATGAGGCGGCGCGGGCCAACAAACGGCAGGTCTGTCTCGTCGGCCGCTCCCTGCATAGTATTGATGATGCCGCCCGCAAAACCGGCTACCTGAAAGGCATGCCGCCGTTCATTTCCGACGACGACGCCGATATGCTGGAAGCGGAAGACGTGATTTACGTCTGCACCGGTTCGCAGGGCGAGCCGCGCGCTGCACTGTCCCGTATCTCGAACAACGAACATCCGGCGCTGCGCATGCGCGAGGGCGATGTCGTTATCCTGTCCTCACGCGCCATTCCTGGCAACGAGCGCGCGATTGACCGCATCAAGAACCGCTTCCTTTCCATGGGTGTCAACGTCGTCACCGACCGCGATGCGGCCATCCACGTTTCGGGCCATCCATACCGCGAGGAATTGAAAGAGCTTTACAGTTGGTTGCGCCCGAAAGTCGCCATTCCCGTGCACGGCGAGCAGATGCAGCTGGAAAAGCACGCGACACTCGCGAAAGACTGCGGCGTTGAGCAGACGATTATTCCACACAACGGCATTGTTATTGAATTGTTCAGGGATGGTGCGCGTCCGGTGGGCGAAGTAAAGAGCGGCATTCTCGCGATCGAAGGCAAGCGTATCGTCGCCATTGACCACGAAGCCATTTTGACCCGCCGCCGCATCATGCACAATGGCAGCGTCGTCATTACTGTCGTCGTCGACGACCAGGGCACGCTGATCGCGCCGCCGAAAGTCACCGCCATGGGACTGCTGGATGAAAACAGCGAGCTTGATTCCGAGTATATCCGCGATGTCATCAAGGAAATTTCCGAGAAGATGCGCAATATGCCGAAAGCGGAGCGGGTGGATGATGGCGCGTTGTCGGAGCTGGTGCGCGTCACCGCCCGCCGCTTCTTCAACGACCGTTTCGACCGCAAGCCGCAAACCCGCGTCCATCTGATCAGGGTTTAAGTCATGGGTATTCTCAACGCCTTCTTTATTTTCCTGCTCGTCTGGTGGACGATGATTTTCGCCGTGCTGCCGTTCGGCGTTGAAAGGCACGAGGAAACGGGCAAAGGTTTTGACGCCGGCGCACCGAAACATCCGGATTTGAAAAAGAAGGTCATCATCAATACCTTTCTGTCGCTTGCCATTGTCGCCGTCATCTGGATTTTGGTCGATACCGGCGTTATTACCTGGGGCAGCTGGTTCCGGGAGGCGATACAGTGATGAAATATGCGCTCATCGCCGCCGCATTTCTCCTCGTTGCGCATTCTGCACTGGCGGAAGATAAACAGCCGCCCGCTATCGACCCTGCCACATGCCGCCAGTTGGCGGAATATGTGCCGCCCGCGCAAGGCGGCGCGGATTATAAAGCAGGGAAAGATGTGCAGGGAAATCCCGTCGCGCCTGCCGATATTTCGCGCTCCGCCGTTAAAGTGCCGCGTGTTATCCGTTTCGGCATCGACGTTGATGTGGCCCAATATGCCGGCATTCCTGTCCCCGCCGGCCAGAACCTTACCAATATCGGCACGATAGAGCTTGATACCAAAACCGGCGACATGGATTTCAACGGCCAGCCGGTGGAGGGTGATGCCTTGGCGCGCCTGCGCTACCTGTGCCGGACGGCGCCAGCGGATAAAGCAACGGAGCAGGAGCCCAAAGAAATTTTGCATACGCCCGACAATATTTTACAAACGCCGCCAAATATCCTGCACACGCCCGATAACATCCTGAATTCGCAAGCGCCGGCGGCGGACGGCGATAAACATAATCAATGATTGCTTATTTCTGCCCGCTTCGCTAATTTTGGGCAGGTTAAACGATGACTAACAAGGGATATCCCATGGCTGAAGCCGCGAAGACCGTCAAGAATTCCAAAACTGCGATTACGCCGACGCGGGATGAGAACTTCCCCGAATGGTACCAGCAGGTCATCAAGGCCGCCGATATGGCCGAAAATTCGCCCGTCCGCGGCTGCATGATCATCAAACCCTATGGCTTTGCGGTTTGGGAAAACGCGCAAAAGCACCTCGGCCAGATGATCAAGGACGAGGAAGTGCAGAATGCTTACTTCCCGCTGCTGATACCGCTCAGCTATATCGCCAAGGAAGCGGAGCATGTGGAAGGCTTTGCCAAGGAATGCGCGGTTGTCACGCACCACCGCCTGTCCACCAATGACAAAGGCCAGCTCGCGCCGGACCCGGCTTCGGAACTTGCGGAGCCGATGATTATTCGCCCGACCTCCGAAACCATTATCGGGGAAAGCATGCACAACTGGGTGCAAAGCTATCGCGACCTGCCGCTGAAATTGAACCAGTGGTGCAACGTGATGCGCTGGGAAATGCGCCCGCGCATCTTCCTGCGCACGGCTGAATTCCTCTGGCAGGAAGGCCACAACGCCTTTGCCACGGCGGAAGAAGCGGATGCCGATGCACGCCGCATGCTGCAGGTTTATTATAATTTCTTCGAAGGCTGCATGGCCATCCCCGGCATCGTCGGCGTCAAGACGCCGGATGAACGCTTCCCCGGCGCGGTCGAGACTTATACCATCGAAGCCTTCATGCAGGATGGCAAGGCGCTGCAGGGCTGCACATCGCACAACCTTGGCCAGACCTTCGCGAAATCTTCCGACATCAAGTTCCTTGATAAAGATGGCACTCAGAAACTTGCATGGACGACCTCTTGGGGTCTCACCACACGCACGATTGGCGCCATGATCATGGTGCATGGCGATGACGACGGCATGATCATGCCGCCCAAGATGGCGCCGCATCAGGTTGTTATCCTGCCGTTCCTGAAAGACGATGCCGATACGCCGAAAATTATGGCTGCTTGCGAGCAGATGAAAAAAGACCTCGTCAAAGCGGGCACCAGCGTTCATCTCGATAAGTCCGAAGCGCGCAGCTCCGACAAAATGTGGGCGGCGATTAAAAAAGGCGTTCCCGTGCGCCTTGAAATCGGCGCGCGCGAATTGGCTGAAGGCAACGCCGTTTTCACCCGCCGCGATCTCGGCAAGGATGGCAAGAAAGTGGTCAAGCTGGCCGATGCGCCTGCTGAAATCGCCAAATCTCTAGAGCAGATGCACACAGATATGCTGGAGCGCGCCCGCACCCGCCTGCAAGGCCAGGTGACGGATGCATCGACACTGGCCGACGTGCGCGCTTTCTTTGCAGCAGAGAAGCAGGGCGGCTTGCGCATTGATTATGCGCTTGTGCGCGGCAATGCCGAATACGAGGCGATTGCCAAGGAATTCTCCGTCTCTACCCGCTGCCTGCCGTTTGACGCGCCGGGCAAAGTCATTCTTGCCAAGTCGTACTGATGTCTTTTGCATTTGAAAAAATGGTGGCGGGGCGCTATCTGCGCTCCAAGCGGAAAGAAGGATTTATTTCCGTTATCGCGGTGTTTTCATTCCTCGGCATCCTACTTGGCGTTGCGACGCTGATCATCGTGATGTCGGTCATGAACGGTTTCCGGGATGAGCTAATCGGGCGTATTCTCGGCCTTAACGGGCACATCAATGTGTATAGCCGGATCGGGCCGATTTATCCGTATGACGCGCTGATCGAGCGGTTGAACAAAATTGACGGCGTCGCCAGCGCGGTGCCGACCATTGAAGGGCAGGCGTTGCTGCGCAATGACAGCGGCGCAACCGGCGTGGTCGTCCGCGGCCTGCGCCCTGGCGATTTCTACAAAAAGCCTATCCTGTCGACCGGTATCAAGCGCAAGATTTCCGATACGGATTATTTCGGTGATGAAAAAGTCGCGATCGGCACCAGCATGGCGGACCGGCTGCATCTGGATGTCGGCGATAAGGTTTCCCTCGTCGCGCCAACCTGCAAATCGACCCCCTTCGGTTGTATGCCGAAATCGAAAACCTTTATCGTCGGTTCCATATTTGACGTTGGCATGTATGAATTCAACAACGGCTTTGTTTATGTGCCGATGTCCATCGCGCAGGCATTTTTTGATACTGGCGAAGGCGTCAGCGCTATTGAGGTCATGACGCCGGATGCCGCACAGTTTGCGCGCACGGAAGCCGCGATTGTCGCTGACCTGCAAGGGGAATATTCTGTCGCCGACTGGCAGAACAGCAACGCCAGCCTTGCTTCCGCGCTTGATGTGGAGCGCAACGTGATGTTCCTGATCTTGACGCTGATTATCCTCGTCGCGTCCTTCAATATCATCTCCAGCCTTATCATGCTGGTGAAGGACAAGGGGAGGGATATCGCCATCCTGCGCACCATGGGTGCCTCGCGCGGCATGATAGTTCGCATCTTCTTCTACACGGGTGCCAGTATTGGCATTTTCGGCACGCTGGCAGGCGCTGCGCTTGGCACTGCTTTTGCCGTTAATATCGAAAGCATCCGGCAGTGGCTACAAACGCTGACCGGCTCTAAACTGTTTCCGGCGGAAATCTATTTCCTGTCGAAGCTGCCCGCCAAGGTTGAGCCGGGCGAAGTCATTCTGATTACCGTCATGTCGCTCGTCCTCGCCTTTGCCGCGACGATTTACCCCGCCTGGCGCGCTGCCAAGCTTGACCCGGTGGAGGCGCTGCGCCGTGAGTAATGTATTAGAACTCAAAAATATCCGCCGCAGCTTCGAGCAGGGCGGTGAAAAGCTGGAAATTTTGCGCGGCGTCAATATGTCCATCGCGCGCGGCGAAGTCGTTGCGCTGCTCGGCCCCAGCGGCTCCGGCAAGACGACGCTGCTGCAGATTGCGGGATTACTTGAAAATCCCTCCAGCGGTGATGTGATTATCAACGGCATTCGCGTTGAAAGCACGGCGGATGCCTATCGCACGGAGTTGCGTCGCACGCAGATCGGCTTTGTTTACCAGTTCCACAACCTGCTTTCCGACTTTACCGCTTTTGAAAACCTGATGTTGCCGCAACATGTGGCAGGGGTGCCCAAAGCGAAAGCGAAGGCAAGGGCGGCGGAGCTGCTGCAAAGCGTCGGCCTGTCGTTGCGCGCCGAGCATTTCCCGTCCCAGCTTTCCGGCGGCGAACAACAGCGCGTTGCTATTGCTCGCGGCCTCGTCAACAAACCGGCGTTACTGCTGGCGGATGAGCCTACTGGCAACCTTGACCCCCGTACAGCGGAAGACGTTTTCAAAATGATGATGGACACCATCCGCAAATTCCAGATCGGCGCGCTGATCGTGACGCATAACGTCGAACTCGCGGGCCGTATGGATCGGGTGCTGCAGCTGAAAGACGGGCTGGTTTAATTTTTTGGCGCGTGCAGTGCCTTTGCTTTGGGCATATTGTCGCCGCCCTTTGCCGGCACATCGTAAGAACGGAGTTCTTCCTGTGCCGCCAGTTTTGCGCCTATCTGTGCAATTGCCGACATAAAGCCCAGAACTTCGTCTTGGTCTTTCAAGTCAAACGGCATGAATTTCGGCTCGCTGCGGTCGATTTTTGTGCCGCTTTTATCTGCCTGAAACCAGAAGCTCTCAAGGTCGGGATACTGTACATCGCCGGGCTTGTTGATGTTCCTGCTGTAGCAGTCGATTTTCGCTTCCGGGTAAATCCGCACCAGATACCGCGCGTTGTACATGCTCAGAATGCCGTAGGTCGCGTCTGTCGCTTTGCCCTGATGCATCAGGTTGTAATCCCGCATCTGGTCAAAAGTCGCGATTTCAAAACCGATGCTATCCAAGCCTGCGGCCTGAAATTTCGAAACGATTTCAGAGATTTTGACGAGCGCGGGGCGCAGCGGTTCGCGCAAAACAGTCGCCTGTTCTTTCAGGCTGTTGAATACCCGGGCGAGGCTGGCAACCGATGTATCCTTCAAAACATCGGGCGCGGCGGGGCGCTTCGGGTTTGGCGTGGCGTCTTCAGGAAGATCGGAATAAGAAGTCGCCATCATCTAACCAGTTGATTCAATTGAGTGCTATTTGCTGCTGCAATGCTGCCATCTTATGGGAGGTGTTGCGTTATGTCAAGAAACCGATATTGAGGAAAAACCTGTTGAAATTCAACACCTTTAGTCCCATTTTAAGGCTGTAATTGAAGGCATCATGGCAGACAACGCTCCGCAGTTTATCCATCTCCGGGTCCATTCCGCTTATTCGCTGGCGGAGGGCGCGATCAAGCTGAAAGACCTCGTGCCGCTGGCAAAGCGCCTTGGCATGCCTGCGATTGCCGTGACGGATACCGGCAACCTTTTCGGCGCGCTCGAATTTTCCATCAGTGCGGCGAAAGACGGCCTGCAGCCTATCATCGGGTGCCAATTGTGGATCGAACGGCCGGACCAGACCGAGCAAAAAAACAAAAAATCCGAAATGCCCGACCAGATCGTCGTGCTGGTGCAGAACGAGCAGGGTTATAAAAACTTGATGAAGCTCACCAGCAAGACCTTCCTGCAACCGCTGGAGCATACCGAAAAACCCAGTATCACCTGGCAGGACCTCGAAACGTATAATGCAGGGCTGATCGCGCTGACGGCGGGCACCAAGGGCACGGTCGGGCGCCTGCTGCTCGACTCCCGCGTGCATGAAGCCGAAAAAATTCTTCTCCAGCTGCACAAGACCTTCGGCGACCGTTTGTATATCGAACTGGAGCGCCACGGCACGGTGGATGAAGTGACGATCGAGGATCCGTTGCTCGATTTCGCTTATAAATTTAACATTCCCATCGTCGCCACCAATAACGTATTCTTCGCCGACCCCGATATGTACGAGGCGCATGACGCCTTCCTCTGCATCGATGACCGCGCTTTCGTGCAGGACGGCAACCGCCGCAAGGCAACGCCGGAGCATTATTTCAAATCCGCCGACCAGATGGTGGAGCTGTTCAAAGACCTGCCGGAAGCCGTCGAAAATTCCGTGCAAATTGCCAAGCGCTGCTCCTTCATGCTGAAGGAAGTAAAGCCCATGCTGCCGCGCTTCGAAACCGCGGACGGCAAGACCGAGCCTGACTATTTGCGCGATTTAACCACGCACGGCCTCAACTGGCGGCTGGAGAATTACGTTTTCAAACCGGACTGGGACGCCGCAAAGCGTGAAGAAACACGCAAAACTTACTTTGCGCGCATGGATTACGAACTCGACGTCCTGATCAAAATGGGTTTTGCCGGCTACTTCCTCATCGTTTCGGACTTTATCCAATGGGCGAAAGACCATGATATCCCGGTGGGGCCGGGCAGGGGCTCGGGTGCGGGTTCCGTCGTCGCCTGGGCAACCAAGATTACCGACTTGGACCCCATCGAAATGCAGCTGCTGTTCGAGCGCTTCCTGAACCCCGAACGTGTTTCCATGCCCGACTTTGACGTGGACTTCTGCCAGGAACGCCGTGGCGAGGTCATCAACTACGTGCGCGATAAATATGGCCGCGACAGCGTGGCGCAGATTATCACCTTCGGTAAGCTGCAGGCCCGCGCCGTGGTACGCGACGTTGGCCGCGTGCTGCAGATGCCCTACGGGCAGGTGGATAAAGTTGCGAAGCTGGTGCCGCAAAACCCCGCCAACCCCATTAGTCTTGAAGATGCGCTTGAATCAGAGCCGCTGCTGCAGGAAGCCCGCGATACCGATGAACAGGTACGCAAGCTCATCGATATCGCATTGAAGCTGGAAGGGCTGTACCGCCACGCTTCGACCCACGCCGCCGGCGTCGTCATCGGTGACAAGCCGCTGGACGAAATTGTGCCGCTGTACCGCGATCCGGGTTCCGATATCGCGGCGACGCAGTTCAACATGAAGGACGTCGAAAAAGCGGGCCTTGTCAAGTTCGACTTCCTCGGCCTTAAAACGCTCACCGTCATCAAGGACGCGCTGCGCCTTATCCGCGAGACAACGGGTGAAATTCTCGACCCCTTAAAATTCCCGCTGGACGACAAGAAGACTTATGAGGGCCTCGCGAAAGGCGATTGCTCTGCCGTCTTCCAGCTCGAGAGCGCGGGCATGCGCGATTTGTGCCGCCAGATGAACGTGCACAACTTCGAGGAAATCATCGCTATCGTCGCCCTGTTCCGGCCGGGCCCGATGGAGAATATTCCGAAGTACATTGCGAACCTTTCCGGCAAGGAAGAAATCGAATATATGCACCCGCTGCTGGAGCCGGTGCTAAAAGATACCTACGGCGTCATGATCTATCAGGAACAGGTCATGGCGGCAGCGCAGGTGCTGGCGGGCTATACACTCGGCGGCGCCGACCTGCTGCGCCGCGCTATGGGTAAAAAGATCAAGGCGGAGATGGACGCGCAGCGTGCCATTTTCGTCGACGGCTGCGCCAAGACGCATAATATCAGCAACGATATGGCGAGCAGTATTTTCGACCAGATCGCCAAGTTCGCTGACTACGGTTTCAACAAGGCGCACTCCGCCGTCTACGCGCACATCGCCTTTCAGACCGCTTATTTAAAGTCGCATTATCCTGTCGAATTTATGGCGGCGACCATGACGCAGGATATGGGCAACACCGACAAGCTGGCCATGCTGCGCCAGGAAGTCGTGCGCATGAAAATCACGCTGCTGCCGCCGGACATTAACAAGTCGCTGCCGCGTTTCTCGGTTGAAACATTGCCGGATGGCAAAAAAGGCGTGCGTTATGCGCTTGCCGCGCTGAAGGGTGTCGGAGAAGAAGCGATGAAGACGATCATCGCCGAGCGCGAGAAGTCGGGCCCGTTCAAGGACCTTTACGACGTCGCCCGCAGGCTGGATACCAAGGCGATGAACAAGCGTCAGATGGAATCTCTCGCCGCCTCCGGCGCATTTGACTCCTTCAATCCCAATCGCGCGGAAGTACTGGCCTCGGTCGAAACGCTGCTGCGCTATGCTGCCGCCCATGCAGAAGAAAAAGCCAGTGGGCAGGAAAGCCTGTTTGGCGGCGGTGGCGGCGCGGCTTTGCCCGAACCTGCGCTGACGAAGGCTGACAGGTGGGAGCCTCTGGAACAGCTGCGGCATGAATTTGAAGCGGTCGGCTTTTATCTTTCCGCCCACCCGCTGGATAACATGACGAGCCAGCTCGAGCGGTTGCGCGTCATCCCGTCATCCAAGGTACAGGAAGCCCTGAACGCCAGCCCGTCGACGCGCCTGCGCATGGCGGGTATTGTCGTGCGCAAGCAGGAACGCACGTCGCAAAAGGGCAACCGTTTCGCCTTTGTGCAGGTGTCCGATCCCTATGGCGTTTTCGAGATGATGGTTTTTTCCGATCTTCTCAACGCGAGCCGCGAGTTGCTGGAGGCGGGGACGCCGATTTTGCTTTCCGTTGACGTCGACAAGAAGGGCGAAGATGAACTTCGCTTCCTGGGGCAAAGTATCGAACCGCTGACGGCAGCCGTGCAAAGCGTGACCCGGCAGCTGAACATAAACGTCTCCCAGCGGGATGCGATTGCGAAAATCAAGGCGGTACTCGACAAGTCAGGTCAGGGCCGTGTGAAGGTAATGCTCATCGCCGCAGCGGGCGCGGGCCGCGAAGCCGTCGTCGAACTGCCGGGCGGCTGGAATATCAGCGAAACGACGCCAAAAGCGCTGCGCGCCATTGGCGGTGTCGGCGATATCCGGGAAGTATAATTTAATTGACATAACTAGATATGCCGGTCTAAAGTACATCCGTTTTCATTTGTTTATTTGAACGGAGTGATTTTATGACGATGGACACCACAGCGGATATGAATGCCGCCGACTGCAAAACGGTCGGATGCTTCCTGAAGCGCCATGCGCCGCTGCTTTTGCTGATTGCCACCGGCATCGCCATTCTCTGCATTTTCTGGTTCACCTCGCGTTATCCGTCGCTTCTAAAGAAGTCGCACGACCTGCCGACTTATCACCCGCATTCGTTCGTTTATAACTCCGACCTGATGACGCTGGAGGGTGGCGATACATTCTGGCGCCGCGTGCTGGTCACTTTCGTCAACTGGATGTATTCGATGCGCATTGGTATGAGCTTCGGCCTCTCCATGGGGGCGCTGCTGCACACGCTGTTCCAGTTCTTTCCGCTGAAGACGACGAATAGCGTCTATTTGAATATGCTGAAAGGTATTCTCGTCGGCGCGCCCGCGGGCGTTTGCGTCAACTGCGCTGTCCCTGTCGCCTGCGGTCTCACCCGCGCGAAGAACAAGGTGGAGACGGCGCTCGGCTTTATGCTGAGCTCGCCGACGCTGAACATCATCGTTGTCTCGATGATCGTGACGGCTTTTCCCTGGCAATTCGCGGCTGTGCATTTTGGCCTCGTTGCCGTCGTGCTGCTCGGCGTGTTGCCGCTGATGGTAAAATATATGCATAATGAAGTCGCGCCTGCGCCGCTGCTGATGGCGGATATAAGTCTCCCGCGGCCAGACGTAAAAACGGCTGTGAAGGCCTATTTTCAAAACCTCTGGAAGCTATTCAAAACAGCCGTGCCGATGATGGTTTTTGCGGCTATTTTTGCATCATTGGCGGTACAGTTGCTGCCCCTCGACCAGATATTTGCGCAAGTCAGCTTTATATCTGTCGCGGCGACGAGCTTCATTTCTGTCCTGCTGCCGGCGCCAATCGCGATGGAAGTCATGGTTGCGCACCACCTCTATATCACGCAGGTGCCTGCCGCTTACGTTGCGCTTTTCCTGTCGACGCTTGGCAGTTACAGCATTTTACCGATGATCTATTTGTGGAAGGAAGTCTCCCGCAAACTGGCGGTGGGGCTTTACCTGACCTTCGCAACGCTTGGCATTGCGGCCGCATATCTCATCAACTGGCTGGTTTAAACCGCAGGCTTTTTGTCGGCGGGTTTCAATTTCCGCAGGAAATCGCCAACTGCCTTCGGCGCGTTCATGGCTGTTTTGTTGAAGCCGTTCTTCGCCGCTTTCATTTTCGCCATAGCAGAGGGCGCGGCTGCGGGGGCTGGTGTATGAACAATGCCATTCGCCGTATCGCGGCGCAGTTTTACTTTTTCAAGGTGCCGATGCGTGAAGCTAAAGACGCGGTTGAAGACCAGCGATTTCGCGCACATCAATACGCCGGTCGCGAGCGTCGAATAGCCGATGATGGCGGGAATAGCGACGCCGACGCCCTTCAACGCGAAGCAGGCGAGGCCGACAGCGGTAAGCCCGCCCCAAAGGCCAACGCCGCCTGCGCAGAGCAAGGCTATGCCTTTCGACGTCTTGATACCGAAGTTCAAGAGCTTGTCGGATTTGGCGAAGGTATTAAACCTGTCGGACAGTTTTTTCAGCATATAACCATTATAGCCTTTTTGGGGCTCATGGCAACTTAGGCAGAAAAACCTTGGTTTTCATTGGGGCTGGTGCTGCCGTCAGGACGGAGGGCGACCTTGCATAATCCATCTCGTTGAAAAGATGCGAGATGTTGCCCTGCCAGGGCCCGTTGAACTGCTGCACGAGACGTTTCGACCAGTTCAGGCCGCTCGTGACAATTTCCTTCAAGGGCTCCAGATAAATTGCTTCATCCTGCCCTGCCGCGTTCAGCACATTCTGGCGCTTGAGGCCGGCTTCGGAAATATCCAGCAACGCCGTGCAGACATCCTGCAGCGTGCCGTGGCGGAAGGGGGTTTGCAGTCCGGTTTTCGGGGCGGCCGCGCGGAGGTAATACCGCTCGGCATTCGTCCAGTCTTTGGTCAGCGCCAGCGTGTCGGACAGGGCGGTTTCGTCATACAGCAAGCCCTTCCAGAAAGCGGCGAGGGCAGGCACCATTTCGGGCGGGCCGACATCGGCGCTGCGCATTTCCAGGAATTTGCGCGGCCGCGTATCGGGCCAGACGGTGTTTAGCAGGTCAGACCAGTCGGACAAAGTTGCCTGACGGTTCTGCGTAATTTCCAGTTTCGCTTCCATGAAGTCGGCGAACTTGGAAAGATGCGCAGGCTTGAAAATATTACCTTCGTAGAAGCCGATCATCGGCATTTTTTCAAGGACGAAATCGGTATAGCGCTCAAACCCGAAACCGTCTTCAAAAGCGACCGGCAGCATAAACCCATAACGGCCATTCCAGCCTTGTTCGAGGATGTGGCTGCGGTAACTGTCAAAGCCAGTATCTTTGCCATCCGCGAAGGGGGAGGTTGCGAACATGGCGATGACGGCGGGCGCGGCGTTGATGCTCGCGCGGATCTTATCCACCGCATCCTTTTCCGATGTAAAGCCGAGGTTGGCCTGCACCGTCGAAGTGCAGGCGATAATATCAAGACCGTTCGGAATTTTGTGCTGCGCCGTGTAGTCGCGGTACACCGCATAACGCGACTTTTCCATCAGCTCCAGCGTGTCGGCGCGGTGTGTCGGGTGAAAGCCCGTCGCGACCATGCGAAAGCCGAGGTTGTCGGCGGCGACTGCCGCTTCGCTGATGACGATTTTGGTTTCTGCTGCGATCTCGTGAATGTTCTTATGCGGAGCGCCACCCGTTTCAAGCTGCAGGGCAGGCTCCAGCGTCCAGGCGGCTTTGCCTTTGGAAACGTCGATGAGGTTGCCGGCCTCAAGGCTGCCGGGCTGCCAGCCACGGTTCACAAGGTCCGTCATGAAATCGCGGATTCCGGCGCGGCCGTCTTTGCCGATGAAGGGCACGGGGGCGTTATCTGCCAGATAGAAAGGCGGCTTTTCATGCTCCATGCCGATGCGCAGGTCTGCCTTCGAGGTTGCGCCTTTCATAAACCACTCGACCAGCTGCGACTTATTCTCAATAACGGGGCTGATTTCTTTACTCGGGCCGGACATATTACATCTCCAAAAGGGGAGGGTATTTTTACCATATATGAATAGCATGGGTCAAATTATATGAAAATATTCAATACCGCCAAGGGATTAGCTTTAATTTCCTGTCTTTTTGAAATTCCGCGGCACCGGGCTAGCTTAATTAGGCCACGAAAACGCGGCGTTTTTGCCTTATTTCCCTTGCATATCAGGGCTGGTAAATGTAAAAAAAGCTCCACGACAAGGCAGCCCCGAATGGTTCGGGTCGGCTTTTAATCTAAAATCACATGCGGATTTTAGAGGCTGCGACAAGCAGCCCCTTCGGTGCCCGGTCAAACGGGCGGTGATCCGCAGAGGTATAACCGGAAAAGGACTATTCCAAAATGACGATGCCCACTTTCACCATGCGCCAGCTGCTCGAAGCAGGCGTCCACTTCGGCCACCACACCCGCCGCTGGAACCCCAAAATGAAGCCGTACATCTACGGCGACCGCAACAACGTCCACATCATCAACCTCGAGTTGACGGTGCCGATGCTGCACAACGCGCTGAAGAACGTGCGCGATATCGTTTCCAACCGCGGCCGCGTCCTCTTCGTCGGCACGAAGCGCCAGGCGTCCGAGAAAGTCGCCGAGACCGCAAAACGCTGCGGCCAGTACTACGTGAACTACCGCTGGCTCGGCGGCATGCTCACCAACTGGAACACCATTTCCGCCTCCATCAAGCGCCTGCGCACCGTTGACGAGACGCTGAACAACCCGGAAGCGAAACACGGCCTGACCAAAAAAGAACAACTCAACCTCGCCCGCGAAAAAGAGAAGCTTGAAAAAGCCCTCGGCGGCATCAAAGACATGGGCGGCCTGCCCGATGCCATCGTCGTCATCGACGTGATGAAAGAAGCGAACGCGATCCTCGAAGCGCGCCGCCTTGGCATTCCCGTCTTCGGCGTGGTCGATACCAACTGCGATCCCGATGGCATCGACTTCCTGATCCCGGGCAACGATGACGCAACCCGCGCCATCAACCTGTATTGCGACCTCTTCGCCGAAGCTGTCCTTGACGGCCTGCAGGCGGAAGTCACGAAATCCGGCGCAGATGCAGGCGCATCTGCCAACCCTGCGGCTGAAGACCTCGGCGCTTCCGAAGTCAAAGCGGCAGCAGCCGGCTAATCTATTTACTATCCCCAAAAGCCGGGGTCTTTTGCGTGCCGCATCCTTCAGAAACCCTGAAGGCCCGTCACAAAAAGGACCCCGGCTTTTGACGGGATAGGGCTCATAACTAAACATCTCAAAGGGATAAATCTCATGACGGAAATTACCGCAGCTCTCGTAAAAGAACTCCGCGAAAAAAGCGGCGCGGGCATGATGGACTGCAAAAAAGCGCTGACCGAAAACGGCGGCAATGTTGACGCCGCCATGGACTGGCTGCGCAAGAAAGGCCTCGCCTCGGCTGCGAAAAAATCGAGCCGCGCGGCATCTGAAGGCCTCGTTTCCGTTGCCGCAACCGGCACCTTTGGCGTCGCGATCGAGCTGAACGCCGAAACCGACTTCGTCGGCCGCAACGAACACTTCCAGAAGCTGCTGAACGAAGCGACCCAGATCGCCGTCAGCAACAAGATCGACAACGTCGACAAGCTGAAAGCCGCGAAACTCGCGAACGGCAAGACGGTTGAAGAACAGCTGACCGAACTCATCGCCAACATCGGCGAGAACATGAACCTGCGCCGTATGCAGGCACTGTCCGTGAAGCAGGGCGTCGTCGCCAGCTATGTCCACAACCAGCTCATCCCCGGCTGTGGCAAGATCGGCGTTCTCGTCGCGCTTGAATCGGCAGGCGATGCGACGAAACTCGCAACCCTCGGCCGTCAGATTGCGATGCACATCGCAGCGACCCGCCCGGAAGCCCTCAACGTTGAAGGCCTCGATGCCGAGCTCGTCTCGCGCGAGCGCGCTGTCCACGCCGACAAGGCGTCGAAAAGCGGCAAGCCTGCCGAGATCATCGAAAAGATGGTCGAAGGCTCGATGCGCAAATTCTACGAAGCCGTCGTTCTGCTGGAGCAGAAATTCATCCATGACGATGCGAACAAAATCTCAGTCGTTCTGCAGAACGCTGCCAAGGACATCGGCGCGCCCGTAACCCTCGCAGGTTACGTCCGCTTCGAACTCGGCGAAGGCGTCGAGAAGAAGGCAGATGACTTTGCATCCGAAGTCGCCAAAATGGCGGCCGGCTAGTAATACGGGCCCCCGCCGTCAAAGCGGGGGCCTTTTCTTTCCTTGCATCGTTCGATGAAGGTTCTCATGGGGTCTACAGGGGTTGTTTACATGTCAAAGCCGGTGAAGTTCAAGCGCGTGCTGCTCAAGATTTCGGGCGAGGCGCTGATGGGCGACAGCGAATACGGCATTAATACCGAAACCTGCGCCCGCATCGCAAGGGATATAAAGGAAGTCATCGACCTCGGCGTCGAGGTCTGCCTTGTCATCGGCGGCGGCAACATTTTCCGCGGCATCTCCGGCGCGGCAGCCGGCATGGACCGTGCCTCCGCCGACTATATGGGCATGCTTGCCACTGTCATGAACTCCATCGGCATGCAGAACGCCCTTGAAAAAATCGGCATCGATACGCGCGTACAATCCGCCATTCCCATGGCTTCCGTCTGCGAAGCCTATATCCGCCGCAAGGCGCTGCGCCACATGGAAAAAGGCAGGGTGGTTATTTTTGCGGCCGGCACCGGCAACCCGTTCTTCACGACCGATACCGCGGCCGCCCTCCGCGCCTCCGAAATGGGCTGCGATGCGTTGTTGAAGGGCACGAAGGTCGACGGCGTTTATTCGTCCGACCCCATCAAGAACCCGACGACCGCCAAGAAATTCGACCGCCTGACTTATCTCGACGTCCTCGCCAATGACCTCGGCGTCATGGACGCCTCCGCGATTTCTCTCGCGCGCGAAAACAAAATTCCCGTCATCGTCTTCTCTATCAAAAAGCCGGGCGCCTTTGCCGAACTGATGCAGGGCCGCGGCGACTATACAATCGTCATGGAAAAAGAGGCAATATAATGGCTGAGATCAATACCGCAGATTACGAACGTAAAATGCAGGCGACCCACGAAAACTTCTCGAAGGAGCTTGTCGGCCTTCGCACCGGCCGCGCGTCGCCCAGCCTGCTCGAAAATGTGCAGGTTGAAGTTTACGGCTCGAAACTCCCTATCAGCCAGGTCGCGACGGTCTCCGCGCCGGAAGCGCGCCTGCTCAACGTGCAGGTCTGGGATGCGAACAATACCAAAGCCGTCGAGAAAGCCATTGGCTCCTCCGGCCTTGGCCTCAACCCGCAGCCGGCAGGCAGCCTTATCCGGGTGCCGATCCCGGGCCTGACGGAAGAGCGCCGCATGGAGCTGATTAAAGTTGCCGCCAAATACGCCGAAGCCGCCCGCGTTGCCATCCGCAACATCCGCCGCGAAGGCATGGACCTTGCGAAGAAAACGCAAAAAGACGGCAAGATGTCAGAAGACGAGCAGAAGAAGAGCGAAGACAAAATCCAGAAAATGACCGACAGCTGGATCAAGAAGGTCGACGACAGCCTCGCGCATAAAGAATCGGAAATCAAACAGGTCTAAGCCTTTCCATGACTTCCACAACCGCTGACAGTCCTGCCGTTCTGCCGCAGCACGTCGCCATCATCATGGATGGCAACGGCCGCTGGGCGGAGGCGCGGGGTTTGAGCCGGGCGGAAGGTCATCGCAAGGGGGCGGAAGCCGCGCAGCGGGCTGTTGAATCCGCCCGCGACCTTGGCATTCCCTATGTCACGCTATTCAGCTTTTCGTCCGAAAACTGGAACAGGCCCGCCGGCGAAATCGACGACCTGATGAATCTTTTGAGGTATTACCTCAAAAAAGAAACCAGCGAGATGCACAAGAACGGCGCCCGCCTTCTTGTCATCGGCGACCGCCAGCGTTTGCCTGCCGACATTGTCCGGCTTATCGAGAGCGCGGAAGAAACGACAAAGGACAATAAGCGCATTACGGTCGTCATCGCGCTCAGCTACGGCGGGCGTCACGACATTCTTTTCGCGGCGCGTGAACTGGCGCGTCTTGCGAAAGCAGACAAAATCGATCTCGATAAAATCGATGAAAACGCTTTCTCCGCGCTGCTGATGACGCGCGGTATCCCGGACCCAGACCTTATGATCCGCACCAGCGGCGAGTACCGCGTCAGCAACTTCCTAATGTGGCAAATGGCCTATTCCGAATTGTTCTTCACCAATACGCTCTGGCCGGATTTCGGCATGGCGGACATGCAAGAAGCCGTGCGCTTCTTCAATGGCCGCGACAGGCGGTACGGCGGGCTTTCCCGCAAGGCGGCGATATCGTGACCGAAGTCAAAATTGACTCCTCCCTCAAGACCCGTACCAAATCAGCGCTTATTTTTGGCCCGCTCGTCGTCGTCATCCTTGTCCTCGGCGGCGTCCCGTTCACGTTGATGATGGCCGCCGCCGCCTTCATCGCGGCGAAGGAATGGACGCGCATGGTCATGACAGGCAAGCATCCGCCGCGCTATCTTATTCACGGCGCTTCCATCCTGACGGGCCTCAGCGTGCTGGGTGCCTGGGTGACTTCCAACCCCATTCTCGGCTTCGTGTTTGTGCTGGCGCTGGCCTTCCTTGTTTTTGCGTATAACTTTTCGCAAAAAGGGCCGGACATGCGGGAATTCCTGTTCGGCATCGTCTACATCGGCTTCGCCATGAATATCATGGTCTGGCTGCGTACCGGCGGCGCCAATGCGCAGGGTCTTTATGACCTGCTGACTCTGCTCTTCATTGTCTGGGCCAGCGATATCGCGGCGTATTTTACCGGCAAAACCATCGGCGGGCCCAAGCTCGCACCCAAAATCAGCCCCAAGAAAACCTGGGCCGGTTTCATTGGCTCCAGCGTCGGGGCTGGCCTGGTCGCGGCTGGTCTTGCAACTCCGTCCTTATTGGCAAAATACGAGCTGCATACGCTCGGCAATATGCACGCGCTTGGCTATTTCGCCATGGGCTTTGTGCTTGCCATGTTCGGGCAGGCGGGCGACCTGTTTATTTCTATCTTCAAGCGCCGCTATGGGCTGAAAGATACCGGCGCGTTCATCCCCGGTCATGGCGGCATCCTTGACCGTATCGACGCGCTGCTGCTGGTCGCGCTTATCTTCGGCGTGATCGCGCTCGTTCTTGGCGGATAATCCCATGCAAGGCGCGGCTTACACAAAGCCGGTCGCCGCCGGCGCACAGCGCAGTGTGACGATTCTGGGCTCAACAGGCTCGGTCGGGCGCAACACGGTCGACCTTATTCAGGGGCATACTGGTAAGTTCACCGTCAAGGCTCTGACCGCAAACCGCAATGTCGAACTACTTGCGCAACAGGCCCGTGCGCTACGGGCTGAAATAGCCGTCATCGCCGATGAAACGCTTTACCAGAATTTGAAGGACGCGCTTTCCGGTTCCGGCGTCGAGGCGGCAGCGGGGCAGGCGGCTGTGACGGCCGCCGCGGGATCTGGCGCTGACTGGACGATGGCGGCCATTGTTGGGGCTGCCGGCGTCCGCTCAACCTTCGAGGCGATAAAGCAGGGTGGCATTGTCGCGCTGGCCAATAAAGAGTCTCTTGTCTGCGCCGGCGACTTCATGATGGAAGCGGTGAAAAGCTCCGGCGCAACGTTGCTCCCTGTCGATAGTGAGCATAATGCGGTCTATCAGGTCTTTAACCCCGAACAGCGCGCCGGCATCCGTCGCATTATCCTGACCGCTTCCGGTGGCCCTTTCCTGCGCCGCAGCCGCGCCGAACTTGAAAATATCACCCCCGCCGAAGCTGTGCGGCACCCGACCTGGGCGATGGGCGCCAAAATATCCGTCGATAGCGCAACAATGATGAATAAGTCTTTAGAAATCATAGAGGCGGCTTATTTATTTAACCTTAAAAATGAACAGATAGATGTGCTGATCCATCCGCAATCTATCGTTCACTCGATGGTTGAATATAATGACGGAAGTGTCCTATCTCAAATGGGGGCGCCGGACATGCGGACGCCGATCGCCTACACTTTGGGCTGGCCGGATCGCATGGAAACGACGGGGCAGCGGCTTGATCTTGCAAATAACATTAATTTAAACTTTGAACCTATTGATTTAAATAGGTTTACCGCGATAAATCTTGCCCGTGCGGCGTTTGACAAGGGGGCAGGGTGGCCGACCGCCCTAAATGCCGCAAATGAGGTGGCTGTCGAAGCGTTCCTGACCGGTAAACTCAAATTTTCCGCTATCGAAAATGTCGCAGAGGGCGTATTGCAATCTATAGAAATCAAGGCCATATCAAGTCTTGAGGATATCTTCGGGGTGGATGCCGCGGCCCGGGCTATTGCGGAAAAAGCTATTACGGCGTTAAAATAGAAAGATGTAACGGCTCGTCAGAAGCCAACAGTGGGGGTACTTCAAATATGGATTTTCATCAGCTTGTTACCAAGCCGTTCGAGTTTGTCCGCGATTACGGCGGTTCTTTTGTGCTGGTTCTCAGCGTGCTCGTGTTCATCCATGAATGGGGCCATTATATTGTCGCCCGCATGTGCGGCGTGAAAATCGAGAATTTCTCTATCGGCTTCGGCAAGGAATTGTTCGGCCGTACCGACAAGAACGGTACCCGCTGGAAGTTCTGCATGATACCGCTCGGCGGTTATGTGCAGATGTTTGGCGATTCCGATCCCGCCAGCTCCCGTCACGCGGAAGGCGTCCAGGAGGGCAAGGAAGTTCGCGCCTTCACCGATGCCGAAAAGAAAGTCGCCTTTTATACCCAGCCGCTTTATCGCCGCACGCTGATTGTGTTTGCCGGCCCTGCCATCAATTACATTTTCGCGATTGTGATATTGACGGGGCTGTTCGCGACCCAAGGCCAGCCTTTCACACCGCCAATCGCGGCTTCTATCGTTGCGGATTCCGCGGCCGAGGCTGCCGGCCTTCAACCGGATGATAAGATTATTTCGATAGACGGCGAGAAAGTCGAGAAATTCCAGGATATACGCATCCATACCGACCTCGGGATGGACAAGCCGCTGGTCATGCAGGTTCAGCATGCAGACGGCAAAGACGCCGATGGCAAAGTGAAATGGAGCGACAAGGTCATTACTTATAATGTGACGCCGCGCCGTATCATCGAGAAAGACCGCTTCGGTTTCCGTCATGAAACCGGACGCATCGGGATCATCAGCCCGAGCTCGGCAACCGAAATGCAGTCGCATACATTGGGATCGGCCTTCGTCGCGTCTGTCACCGAAACCGCGCGCATAACGACCGACACATTGAAAGCGCTCGGCCAGATGATCATCGGCACGCGCTCGACCGACGAGCTCGGCGGCATTCTGCGCATCGGCGCATACGCCAGCGATTTCGCGCAGCGGGGGATTATTGCGTTCATCACCTTCGCAGCACTGCTGTCGATTAACCTTGGCCTTATTAACCTCATGCCGATTCCCATGCTGGATGGCGGGCATCTCGCCCTCTACGCTATGGAAAAAGTGCGCGGACGCCCTCTGAGCGAACAAATTCAGGAGTACGCTTTAAGGGTTGGATTCGTATTTTTACTTGGTATTATGTTCTTCGCGACGTGGAACGACCTTGTTCAATTGAAGGTCGTCGATCACTTCGTGAAACTGATCTTCTAATAAAAAGAACATAAACTTCAAGTCGAAGCGCACAGAAATAAACATGAACAGACTCCCCCCGATCGCACGCCGACTGGCGTTTGCCTGCCTTGCGCTTTGCATATGTTTCATCGTTGCCATCACGCCGGCAGGGGCGGAGCAGATCCGCCAGGTCCGCGTTGAAGGATCGCAGCGTATCGAAACAGCAACTGTGCTTTCCTATATTGACCTGCAGGCTGGCGACCAGTTCGACCCCGACAAGCTGGATCACGCGCTGAAAAACCTGTTCGCGACTGGCCTGTTTGCCGACGTGTCGCTGTATCAGGAAGGCCAGGATCTCGTCATCGTCGTCGTCGAAAACCCGATCATCAACCAGATCGCTTTCGAGGGTAACAAGAAGGTCAAGGACGCAGACCTGAATTCGGAGATCCAACTGCGCCCGCGCAACGTCCTGACACGCACCAAGGTGCAGGCAGACGTTGAACGTCTCCAGGAAATTTACCGCATCGGCGGCCGCTTCTCCGCCGACATCCAGCCGAAAATTATCAAGCTCGACCAGAACCGCGTCAATCTTGTGTTTGAAATCAACGAAGGCCCGCAGACGCTGATCTCCCGTATCAGCTTTATCGGCAACAAGCACTTCGATGACGATGACCTGCAGAAAGTGACGCGCAGCCATGAAGACCGCTGGTGGCGCTTCTGGTCCAGCGACGACAAATACGATCCCGACCGCCTTGCTTATGACCGCGAGCTTCTCCGCAAATTTTACCTCGATCACGGCTATGCCGACTTCCGCGTCGACAATGCCGTCGCCGAACTCTCCCCCGACCGCAAAAATTTCTTCGTGACCTTCACGCTGGACGAAGGCCCGCGATATAAGGTCGGCAACATTCACCTGCAGAGCAATATCCCCGGCGTTGACGCCAACCGCTATAAGAAGGTGCTGACCATGGCGCCCGGCGAGTGGTATAAGGCGAGCGAACTTGACAAGACTATCAACAAGATTACGGAAGCGCTTGCTGCTGACCAGCAGGCATTCGTGGATGTTCGCCCCTCCGCAGAACGCAATGTCGAGAAACATACGATCGATATCATCTTTAACATTAATGAAGGCCAGAAGGTATTCGTCGAGAACATCAACATCAGCGGCAACAACCGTACGCTGGACGAAGTCATTCGCCGCGAGATGCTGATGTCGGAAGGCGACCCGTTCAACGGCGCCCGCCTGAAAAAATCGGAACAGCGCCTGAAGGACCTCGGCTTCTTTGAAACCGTGACAGCCAAGCCCGTGCCGGGATCGACGCCCGACAAAACCAATATCGACGTCGCAGTCGAGGAAAAATCGACCGGTGAACTTTCTCTCGGTGCTGGTTTCTCCACCTCGGACGGTCCCTTGGGTGACTTCAGCATCAAGGAAAAGAACTTCCTTGGCAAAGGCCAGGAACTTGGCCTGTCGACCACGGTTGCCGCGAAGCGTACCGAGTTCGATCTTAGTTTCACGGAGCCTTATTTCCTGAAGCGCGACCTGAGCGCGGGCTTTGACCTGTTTCACGTTACCAAGGATAACCAGGACGCCAGTTCCTACGACAGCAAACGCACCGGCGGCGCATTGCGCCTTGGCTATCCGCTGTCCGAACACTGGCGCCAAAACCTGACTTATTACTTTGCCCGCAACACAATTTCTAACGTGCCCACAACCGCGTCTATTTACATCAAGCAACAGGAAGGTACGCGTTCCACCTCCGCTGTCAGTCAGCGCCTGACGTACGATACGACCGACGACAAGCAGGACCCGACCGAAGGTCTCGTCACCCGTATCGATACGGAGGTCGCGGGCCTTGGCGGTGATGCGCAATACGTCAAGGCGCGGGTTGGCGGCACCTATTACTATCCTGTCATCGACAAATGGATTCTCAGCATTCTGGGTGAAGCCGGGGCCATTCAAGGCTGGGGCGGTGAAACCGTCCGCATCAACGAACGTTTCTATATCGGCGGTCAAACGCTGCGCGGGTTTGCTGAAGGCGGTATTGGCCCCCGCGACGTGACGACGAATGACGCACTCGGCGGCAACCGCTTCTACCGCGGCTCGGCAGAGCTCGAGTTCCCCTCCGGCCTGCCGGAAGACCTGGGCGTTCGACTGCATGGTTTCGTCGATGCAGGTTCACTCTGGGATCTGGATACCAGCGGCGCTGGCATCGTTGACCAGAACGCGCTGCGTGCCTCCACCGGTTTCGGCGTTTCGTGGAAATCCCCGCTCGGCCCCGTCCGGGCAGATATCTCCTACCCGATCAAGAAAGAAAGCTACGACGATACCCAAGTATTCCAGTTCAGCTTCGGTACACGTTTCTAAGACAACCTAACCTCGAAAAATTAGAAGGACTTGTTAAAATGAAGATCATGAAAAATATCATCCTCGCCGCCGGTGTCGCGTTCCTCGTCAGTGCCTCCACTCCCGTCTTTGCCGCGACGGCGCCGGATTCCGCAACGCCCCTGTCCTACGGTTTCGTCGACCTTGGCCGCATCATGAAAGAGGCGACTGTCGCGTCCAACGCCAACGCCGAACTCGTTGCCCGCAAAAAAAGCATCGAGAGCGAATTCGATAAAAAAGCGCAGGCGCTGCAGCATGAAGGCGAAGGCCTGATGAAGCAGAAAGCTTCCATGCAGCCGGCCGATTTCGAGAAGAAAATGAAAGACCTGTCGACCCGCATCACCTCGGCGCGCGAAGACTTCGAAAAGCGCAAGCATGACTTCTCAGTCTCGATGAAGTCGACCGTTGACAGCATCCAGGCGCAGGCCGGTGACGTCGTCCAGACTGTCGCTTCCGAAAAAGGCTATGCCGCCGTCTTCACGCGCGACGCCGTCTTTATCGGTGCCCGCAACCTCGACATCACCGACGAGGTCATCAAGCGCATGAACGCGAGCCCGAAGAAAATCGACACCTCGGCGAAGAAGTAACTATGGCTGACAAGCGCTTCTTCACCGTTGCCGGCCCGTTTACGCTGGGCCAGCTGGCGCAAATGACGGGGTCCGAATTGTCGGACCCCGCCGCTGCCACGCGCACCGTCTACGATGTCGCGCCGTTGCAGGAAGCGAATGACAAGCAGGTTACTTTCTTTGATAACCGCAAGTATCTCGATTATTTCCGCAACAGTCACGCCGCTGCGTGTTTTGCAAAGCCGGAATTCGCAAGCCAGCTGCCGGAAACCTCAGTCCTGCTTGCGAACAAAAACCCCTATAAAGCCTACGCTTTGGCGGCGCAGGCGTTTTATCCGGCGGAAGGCTTCCGCGATTATGTTGCGGCCTCGGCCATCATCGACCCCTCCGCGCAGATCGGGCCTGACTGCCTGATCGAACACGGGGTCATCATCGGCCGTAACGTCAAAATCGGCCGCCGCTGCCGCATCGAAGCGCATGCCGTGATCCGTGATGGCGTGCAGATTGGCGATGATTGCGATATCGGCGCCAATACCTTCATCACCCACACCATCATGGGCAGCAAGGTGCGGGTATATCCCGGCGTCTGCATTGGCCGCTCCGGCTTCGGCTTCGCAATCGATCCCGCCGGCTATATTGCCGTGCCGCAGCTTGGCCGTGTCGTCATTGAAGATGATGTTGAAATCGGCGCCAATACCACCATCGACCGCGGGGCGGGGCCAGACACATTTATTGGCCGCGGCACGCGTATCGATAACCTCGTCCAGATCGGCCATAACGTCAAAATCGGGCGTATGTGTGTTATTGTCTCGCAGACCGGTATCTCCGGATCGACCGAACTTGGCGACTATGTTATGACCGGCGGCCAAAGCGGTTTTGCCGGCCACCTCAAAATCGGCGCGCGTGCGCGCGTCGCCGCGCAATCCGGCATCATGCGCGATGTTCCTGCCGGGGAAGAAGTCATGGGTTCGCCCGCCGTGCCGCTGCGCCAGTTTATGCGCCAGACGGCAATCGCGGGCCGCATGGCCGTTAAAAAGGGAAATACCGAAGAATGACCGCTGTTTTGCTCGATACCAAGCGCATCATGGAAATGATTCCGCACCGCTACCCGTTCCTGCTCATCGACCGTATTCTGGAAGTCGACCCCAACGAGCGCGCGGTGGCCCTCAAAAACGTCACCATGAACGAAAATTTCTTCCAAGGCCATTTCCCCGGCGCGCCCGTGATGCCGGGCGTGCTGATCATCGAAGCCATGGCGCAGACTGCCGCCGCTCTCGTCGTGCATTCCGCCGGCAAGGAGCTGGAAGGCAAGCTTGTGTACTTTATGGCGATTGATGCTGCGAAATTCCGTAAGCCCGTTGTCCCGGGTGACCAGCTCATGATCCAGGTCACCAAGCAGCAGAACCGCCGCAACGTCTGGCGGTTTCAGGGCGAGGCGAAGGTAGATGGTGCACTCTGTGCCGAGGCCGTCGTGACGGCCATGATTATGGATAAATAATCCGCTATTTTCCTTGCAATACAGTGTCATAGAGAGTGATTTGCGGTCATGCCGTCGGGCTTGCTATCAAAAAGCATCGCTTGTTATGTCTTTGGAGAGAAATCATGACGAATATTCACCCGACCGCTGTCATTGAAAAAGGCGCCGTCATTGGTGCCGATGTCAAAATCGGCGCGTACTGCGTGATCGGCCCCAACGTGAAGCTGGGCGACCGGGTGGAGCTGAAATCGCATGTCGTTGTGGATGGCTACACGACCATCGGCGATGAGACCATCGTCTGGCCTTTCGCCTCCCTCGGCCACCAGCCGCAGGATCTGAAATTTAAGGGTGAGAAATCAGAACTCATTATCGGCAAGCGCAATAAAATCCGCGAGCATGTCACCATGAACCCCGGCACGGAAGGTGACCGCATGAAAACGGTCGTTGGCGATAATTGCCTGTTCATGATGTCCTCGCATGTGGCGCATGACTGCGTTGTCGGCAGCAACGTCATTCTTGCCAACAACGCCACGTTGGCAGGCCACGTTGAAGTTGGCGATTACGCCATCATTGGCGGCCTTGCCGCTATTCACCAGTTCGTCCGCATCGGCCCCTTCGCCATGATCGGCGGTATGTCGGGCGTTGAATATGACGTCATTCCCTTTGGCCTTGTGAAAGGGGAGCGCGCGCATCTGGCGGGTCTCAATTACATCGGCCTCGAGCGCCGCGGCTTCACGAAAGAGCAGGTGCAGATGCTCATGAAAGCCTTCAAGCAACTGTTTGAAGCGCAGGGCACGCTGGCCGAGCGCACAGAAAAAGTCGCCAACGACTATCAGGCGGAAACCGCCGTGATGCGCGTTATCGACTTCATCCGCGCTAAGGAAGGCCGCTCCGTCCTTCAGCCCCGCACGGGCACGAACGGATAATTCATGTCGCGCCTCGGGATCATCGCCGGGCGGGGAAACCTTCCCAGACAGCTTATCGAGGCCTGCAAGCGGGATCAGAAACCCTTTTTCGTGCTTGGCCTTAAAGGGCAGACTGAAGCCGCCACCGTCGCCAACACGCCGCATGCCTGGTCGCGTCTAGGCGCCACCAATGAATCCTTGAGCATCCTGAAATCTCAAGGTGTCGACACCCTCGTTCTGGCGGGCTCCATCCGCCGCCCGAGCCTCGCCGAAATGCGCCCAGATTTCCGCACGCTGCAGGCTTTTGCGAAGATCGGCATGGCCGCTTTTGGCGATGACAGCCTGCTGAAACTGGTCGTCGACGAAGTTGAAAAAGACGGATTTAAGGTCGTCGGCGCGCATGAAATAGAACCTGCGCTGCTGACGCCGGAAGGGTTGATTGGCGACATTCGCCTGCCAAATGAAAACAAATCGGATGTTGAATTCGGCATTATCGTCACCAAGACGCTTGGCAAGCTGGATGTGGGGCAGGCGGCTGTCGTGCAGCAAGGTGTCGTTCTCGGCATCGAGGCGCTTGAAGGCACGGATGCATTACTCGAACGTTGCCGGACATTGCGGCGGAAGGGCCGGGGTGGTGTGCTTGTAAAGTCGTGCAAGCCCCAGCAAGACCGCAGGCTCGATCTTCCTGCCATTGGCGTCCGCACGGTGCGCAAGGCCTATGAGGCGGGCCTTGCCGGTATCGCGATTGAATCCGGCGCATCGCTTCTGCTGGATCGCGTAGCGGTTATTTCGGCAGCTGACAAGCTGGGACTTTTTGTGGTGGGGTTCTCGGCATGAACGGAAATTTGAAAATTTTTATCGTCGCGGGCGAAGCGTCCGGCGATATTCTTGGCGGCAACCTGATGCGCGCGCTTAAAGTTCAGCATCCGGATGTGGCGTTTTATGGCGTCGGCGGTGCCAGAATGGCTGCTGAAGGGCTGACCAGCCTGTTCCCCATGGAGGAACTTTCGGTGATGGGCATCGCGGAAGTCTTGCCGCGCATGTTCCACATCCTCTACCGCATCCGCCAGACCGCCAAAGAAATCGTCAAGGTGCAGCCACATGCGGTCATCACCATCGACTCGCCCGATTTCTGCTTCCGCGTGATTCAAAAGCTGAAGGCGAAGATTAAATCTATTCCCTGCATACATTACGTCGCTCCCAGCGTCTGGGCATGGCGGCCGGGCAGGGCGGAGAAAGTGTCAAAATTCCTCGACCATATTCTGACGCTGCTTCCCTTCGAGCCGCCCTATTTTGAAGAACATGGCCTGAAAGCCACTTTTGTCGGCCACCCGATTGTCGAGCGTATCGAAAGCCGGGGGGATGGCGAGCGTTTCCGCCGCAAGCATAACCTTAAGGCCGACCAGCCTGTTCTGTGCATGCTGCCGGGCAGCCGCATGTCCGAGCTGTCGCGCCTGATGGATAAGTTCTGCGATACCGCCGATATCGTTCTGCGCAACCGGCACAATGCCGTCATCGTCATCCCGACGCTGCCGCACCTGAAGCCGGTGATCGAGAAGTTTTTTGCGGGAAAGGGCATTAACCCCATTCTTGTTTTCAATGAAGAAGAAAAATTTGACGCATTCGCCGCCAGTACGATTGCAATTGCCGCTTCCGGAACTGTCTCGCTTGAGCTTGCGATGACAGACACGCCGCATATCATCGCCTATAAACTGAGTCCGGTATCGGCATGGGTTGCGAAGAAACTTATCAAGACTCCCTATGTCAATCTCATCAACATCCTGCTGAAGCGCCCGGTTGTGCCCGAGTTGCTGCTTGACCAGTGCGAGCCGGGGCCAATGTCCAAAGAACTATTCCGCTTGATGGGCGACAAGGATGCGCGGGCCAGCCAACTGATGGACTTCCGCGAGGCTTTGATCAAAATCGGCCTTGGCGACCCCGAAACCCCCAGCATGCGTGCGGCCAAAGCCGTAATTACCGTCGTGGATGCGAAGATGGGTGCGGCAGCATGATGAAACGCATTGTCGCGACGCTGTTCTTTTTATCCCTGACCCTTGCGGCGGCAGCTCTCGTTGCGCCGTCGATGATTGACTGGAGCCAGCATAAGGAAGCGCTGCTGGGCCAGTTGCGGCCCTACCTGCAGCGCGATATTCAGGTTGCAGGTGACGTTAAGTTCCGCCTGATCCCCAGTCCGCAAATATTGCTAGATGATGTCACGATCGCAAATGCAGAAGGTGGCAAGGCGCCTTCCTTCATGAAGCTGAAACAGCTGGAGGCACGCATCAGCCTGCAGCCACTTCTGCAGGGACGGTTCGAAGTCGAGACGATAAACCTCTCTGACCCGGAGGTTAATCTTGAAATCCTCCCGGGCGGTAAGCCCAACTGGTCGGACATCCTGAAACAGAAAGAAGAGGACGACTCCGGCGATTTTCAGGCGCGTGCGGATTCCGTGCAGCTGAACCAGGTCACCATGACCAACGGTACCGTGCATTACACCAACGCGGATACCGGCAGCAGCTGGCAGGTTGAAAGCCTTAACCTCGCCGTCGGTGCCGATACGTTGTTCGGTCCGTATCGTATCAAGGGAGATATGCAGTACAATAAATCCAGCGTCGGCATCGAGGCGACAACGGGCAAATACGAAAAGGGAACACCTGTTCCCGTCAATATCGGCTTTACGCCGGTTGAAGGCCTGCCGGTTGTAAAATTCGGCGGCGTTGCCGATTTCGCGGAAGGTTTTGCGCTGCAAGGCGAGCTGAATATCGATCAGGGCAAGCTTGCCAGCCTGTTCCCAGATAACGATTTTCTGCAGAATATTTCTTTTATGAATGATATCGCAACGCTGACGGGCATGCTGGATGTCAAAGGCCCGACCGTGAAGCTTGGCGATATAAAGGCGACGCTGGATAAAAAGGGCGAGTTTTCCGGCGTTGTCTCCGTCCAGTTCGCGCAGGGGGAAAAACCTGATGTATCTGCCGAGCTGACAGCGGCGAATTTAAAAATCGGCGAGCATGTCGATTTTATGGCCGTACCGGATGGCTTCACGGCACACTTGAAGTTTAAGGGCAAAAACATTTCCTGGGGCGACGTCAATATTCCGTCAGGAGATATTTCTATCGATACCGATAAAGCGGAATGGGTGCTGAAAGATACCCATATCGATCTGCCCGGAAAAACGAAAATAAAGCTGGCTGGCGTTATCACACCCAAGACAAAATACGCTGCCTACAGCATGCAGGTTTCAACGGACGAGCTATCCAAAATGGTCGCGGCCCTTGGCTTAGACGCGGACAATATTATTCGCGCGGTTGGCGATAGTGGTATTGTTCACAAGCTCGAATGGTCGAGCAGCATGGACGTCAAGCCGGAGCAGATCAGCCTTTTCGATATCAGTGCGAAGGCGAATGACAAAGCCGCCATTTCGGGTGTGCTGAATGTTTTGCGCGGTAAAGCGCAAGGCTTTACGGCGCATCTGACGCTCACCGACGTTGATTTCGGCGCTCTGGATGCTGATAGCCGTAAGACTTTCGGAGATAAGCTGCTGAAATCTCCCGCCACGCTTGAGCTTTCCGGCAAGAACATAACCGACGGTGACTTGGTTATTGCGGATGTCGAATTCAAGGGCAAGGTAGATCCGTCGGGTCTGCTGATCGAGAAGATGGAAGGCGCATTATCCCCTTCCGGCAGTTTCACGTTGACAGGTAAGCTTGCAGGACTTGAGCCGGTGTCCGGCGCAGATTTATCTTACAGCATAAAGGCAGGGCAGCTTGGTGCAGTAGCAAAGTCCTTTGGCGTCGAAATTCCGCCGCCCCTCTGGGGCTCTCAGGATGCTGATCTGCAAGGGACGTTGAAGGGCGATGCAAAGGCGTTTTCCTTTACCGCCTTGGGCAAAGTTCAGGGCAGCGACATAAACTTAAGCGGCGCCGGAACGCGGCGTGAAAAGGACGCCGTCAACTATAAGAATGACATTTCCATCAAAGGCGCTAAGTGGAGCCAGATTGGCCTTGCAGCAGATCACTTATTCAGCGATGCGCCTTTTGATTTCAGCGGCAGTTTGAGCGGTACGCGCAGTAACTATAAAATCGACAACATGAAGGCCGGCAATGTGACGGGCAGTTTATCTCGTGCGGAGGGGGCTTATACGGGCAACCTTGCGTCCGATGTTATCGATCTCGACGGCTGGTTCGGCAATTGGTCGGTGACCGACCCTGTTGACCTGAAACTGAAGGGAAAAACCCTGAACTGGCGCAGCAACGACATTTCAGCACCCGAGCTGCATATCGTTGCTTCTGCAAAGCATGCCGATGTCGCCGTCACAAAAGGAACCCTCTGGGGCGGTGACCTTACCGCCAAGGCGAGCGGTGACAAAGTAGACGACAAGCATTGGAATGGCAGCCTTACAGGAAAGCTGAAGGGCGCCGACCTGCAGAATTTTGCCGATAACATGGAATTCAAAGGCTTCACGTTAGGGCAGGGCGATATGAGCTTTGACCTGACAGCCGACGGCACGAAAGAGGACAAGGAGTGGTTCCACGGTACCAGCGGCAGCCTCGACATATCCGCCGACAGCGTGAAGATAGAAGATTTCAATCCTGCCGCCCTGCCGGAGCTGATCAACGGCGTCACCGGCGCGCCTTCGCCCGACTTCGGGGCGCAGGCCGCGAAGGCCGTCAAAACACATGGCGGCAGCCGCTATAAAAATGTCGAAGGAAAATTCAAAGTTGCCGACGGCAAAATCACCATCGACAGCCTGAAGCTCGCCAACGATGTGGCGGATGTCGATGCGACCGGCTTCTTTGACCTCGGGCCGGAAAAATATAGTCTTTTGGCCAAGACGCAGCTGCACGACCCGGCAGGGGTTCCGGCGTTTACCGTCAGCCGCGCGGGCGAGATGAAATCTTCCCCTGAATATACGGTTAACAGCCGTCCAATAGAAAGCTGGCTTGCCGCGCGTGCGCCGAAGGAAGAGGTGCCGCCCGCTGGCGTGACGCCACCCGGGCATATACCCGCAGACGAGCCGCTGGATGCACCGCCGCCGCCCGCGAGCGAACATCTGCCTTACGCGGCCTCACCGCAGCCGCCGGTTCCGCTGGTGCCGCAGGCAGACCCTGCGCAAAGCGCGCCGGTTGATAATCCTTATGCGCAGGAAGAACCGGGGCTGCCGCCGTCTTACACCAAATCGCCGGACGATACAGGCAGCGAACCTGCGCCAAAAGATCCCGATGAACCTGTCGATGCCGAACCGCTAAAAGAACCGCAAATTGTGCCGCAGCCGTTGCCAAAGCCTGCCGATGACCAATCGGCAACGCCGCCTGCGCCGGGTGCAAAAGATATCAAGGGCATTCTCGACAGGCTGGATGACAACGCGCCGGCAAATGACAATGCCCCCGCGCCCGCAGGCAAACCTGCGGAAGAGGACGTGCTGCCCTAGACCCTTTTCAAGGTTTTTTGTGCAGTTCGGGATGCTTGTAAAAATCGAGGATAAAGACGCGCAGCGCGCTTGAAAGGTTCTCGGGCTGGGCAACGTCAATCTCGGCGATCAGCGCGTTAACGGATTTATCATGCGCCAGCGCGATTTCTTTCAGCGAGTCCCAGAAGGCAACCTCCAGCGTGATGCTGGTGCGGTGGCCGGCGACGGTGACGGAGTGCTTTTGCGAGAGACGGCGTGGCATGTTAGTCCTTCGGTCCAATCATTTTTTCCGGGCGGACGGCTTTATCGAAATCGTCTGCTGTTAAAAGTTTAAGCTCAATCGCCGTCTCTTTCAACGTCTTGTTGTCACGCAGCGCTTTCTTGGCGATTTTGGCGGCATTGTCGTAACCAATGACGGGGTTGAGGGCCGTCACCAGCATCAGGCTTTCGTTTAAAAGCTTCTTGATACGATCGGTATTCGCCTCGATGCCCGCGACGCAATTGGTCGTAAAGCTGTTGCAGGCATCCGCCAGCAGGCGGATGGATTGCAGAAGGTTATAGATCATGACCGGCTTGAAGACGTTCAGCTCGAAATGGCCGTTGCTGCCGGCGATGGAGATCGTCGTGTGGTTGCCCATGATCTGGGCGCAGACCATCGTCATGGCCTCGGACTGCGTCGGATTAACCTTGCCCGGCATGATGGAAGAGCCCGGCTCATTCTCCGGCAGATGAATTTCGCCGATGCCGCAGCGCGGGCCGGAGCCCAGCAGGCGGATGTCATTGGCAATCTTCATGAGGGAGCAGGCGATGGTGTTGAGCGCGCCGGACGTTTCGACGATCGCATCATGCGCCGCCATGGCCTCGAACTTGTTTTCCGCTGTGGTGAAGGGAATGCCGGTGATCTGGCTGACTTGCTTTGCAAAAGCTTCCGCAAAACCTTTTTTGCAGTTAAGGCCGGTGCCGACGGCGGTGCCGCCCTGCGCTAGCTGCGAGAGACGCGGCAGGCAGGATTTAACGCGGTCGAGACCGTATTTAATCTGCATTGTGTAACCGGAAAATTCCTGGCCCAGCGTGACGGGCGTTGCATCCTGAAGGTGGGTGCGGCCGATCTTGATGATTTCGGCAAATTCGACAGCTTTTTTGCCAAGCGCTTTCTGCAGCCGCTCCATGGCAGGCATCAGTTCGTGGTGAATCTGCTCGACCGCCGAAATGTGCATCACGGTCGGGAAAGTGTCGTTCGACGATTGCCCCATGTTGACATGGTCATTGGGGTGGACAGGCGCTTTCGAGCCGACCGTGCCGCCGAGAATTTCAATCGCGCGGTTGGAGACAACTTCGTTGATGTTCATATTGGTCTGCGTGCCGGAGCCTGTCTGCCAGACGACTAGGGGGAAATGGTCATTCAGGCTGCCGTCCATCACTTCTTCAGCGGCTTCGATAATCGCCTGACCGATTTTGGCGTCAAGGATGCCGAGATCGATATTCGCTTGCGCGGCCGCTTTTTTCTGAACCCCAAGCGCGCGCACGAGCGGGAGCGGCATGCGTTCCGTCCCGATGCGGAAGTTTTCCAGCGAGCGCTGCGTCTGCGCACCCCAGTATTTGTCGGCGGCGACTTCCACTTCGCCCATCGAATCCGTTTCGATGCGATGGTTAGCGCTGGCGGTGGCTGAATTTGTCATGGCGGTCATGGTCGTTCTTTCGTTTTTTACTATATTATTTATCGTTTTTTCTGGCACCAGAACTGGTACATGCGCAGGAAAACATCGGGGTGTTTCTGCTCGAAATCGTGCCAGTTGTCGAGGTTCGTGCCTTCCGGGTCGTCCGGATAAAGCTTCTGGAATTCCGTCATGGCGATATCGCTCACTATCATTTTAACGAAGGTGAGGCCGAGCTGCGTCAGTATTTCCTTGATGCGCGGCAGGGTCAGCCTGTGTTCCTGCACATGGAACAGCAGGTCGCGCAGCATGGACATCTGGTAATAATCTTCCGCGCCGGTGATGGTGCGGAAGACATTTTGCGGCAAAATTTTCGCGGCATCGCGGCGGAAAGCTTTCATGCCTTCGCTTGTCGAGGCATAGCCGGATTTAATAATCGTTTCCTGCGCCGCCGCGATATCCTTGCGGGCGATGTCGCTGTACAGCGATATGCGCATAAGGCCGTTCGGGTTCAGGATATCGACAAGCGTTTTCCATCCCTCGACCGGGTCTTTCATGTGGTGCAACACACCGCCGGAGACGATGCCGTCAAAGGTTTCGTTCAGCGAGCGCAGCTTTAAAATATCCGCCTGCTTGAAAGTGATATTGTTGAGTTCGAATTCTTCAGCCTTCAGCGCGCCATAGGCAAGACTGCTGCGCGAAAGGTCGACCGCCAGTATTTTGCTTTGCGGGAAGGCGACGGAAATTTGTGCCGCCTCGTTTCCCGTGCCGCAGCCGGCGATGAGGATTTTCTTGCCTTTTTCCAGCAGCGGAATGCCGGCGCCTTCATGCGAAATATCCCGCGGTTTTGATTTCCAGCGGGGGTAGGGGAACTCCTCATACTGCTCGCGCACCTTGATGGAGGTATCGTCTTCAATCGGCGTAGCAGCAGGCAGCGTAGCGGCTTTTTTCTGCAGTTCTTTGTAGAAGGTTATCTGGTGCTCGACCGTTTCATCAAGGTCGACGTCTTCCGCAAGCGCTTTTTCAACATCTCGCGAATTCATCAATTTGTAGAGCGGCGCATAGCAGGCGTAGATGGATAATTCCCGCTTCATGGAGGCAAAATCGCTGCTGTTCTCGATCTTCGCTTTTAGCGCCGAGATTTTCTGCCGTTCCGCCTCGGTATCGTCGAAAATATATTCGGTCTCAAAACAGTAATGGGCCAGGGCGGAGCAAAGGGTGATGTAATCGTCATCGTCCAGCTTCGGCGCATCCAGCTCCGTCAGCAACCGGCGGCGCAACGCTGTCAGGAACCCTTCAAACGGCAGGTTGATGACAACAAGCCGCAGCAGCCCTAGCAGGAAATAGGGGTGCAGCAGCGGTTTCAGGTCTTTCTGACGGGCGAAGTTATCTTCATCGAAAAAGACGTAATCGTTGTTGGTCGCGCCGCCGGAAATCAGCCGTTTGAAGGTCGAGGCACGGGCGCGGGTGACGGGGTCGCTACTGAAGAATGTTTTGTAAAACGGGGTAAAAATCGGATCTTGGCTAAACATATTATGCCAAAGAGACTGCAGCAGCCCTGCATTAATTTCCGGAACTTTCAGGCATTCGATAATGGTCGCCTCGATATAGGGATTCACTTCCTTGAAATTGAAGTGAGGGGAGAAATGGATGAATCTCTCTTTATACCGGTGTTCCTGCGGGGCGAGGTTGATGGCCATCATTGAAAATCCGATGGCCTGCAGGTTGAGCTGCTGGAAAAAAATCTCCGCAATCATGGCGTGGGAGGCGTGATCCTTGTCGTCCAGCGTAATCGCTTCCTGGAAATAGGGCAGCGCGGCATTCAGATTCCGCCGTAAAAACAGCACGTTTCCCATCAGGCGGCAGTTTGTTGCCGTGCGCCCATAGCTCATCGACATCACCAGCGCCTGTTCGGCGTCGTTGATATTGCCTTTGGTCAGCTGTTCGCGCGCAAGGCGGTTCAGCTCGTCTGCGGCTTTATCTGGGGCGGGTGGGGCAGCTTTTTTCATCGGATGTCCGGATGGGGTTTGAGCGGTTCTATTTTGTTCAAAAACCCTTCACAAATCAACGGCTTTCCGGCTATATTATGTATCTATTTTTTAACCCAAAGGCGGCCTAAAAATGCTCGATAAAACCTTCGAAAGCAAAGACGTTGAAAAGAAGCACTATGAAACCTGGGAAAAATCCGGGGCTTTCGCGGCGGACGTCAACAGCAACAAGGCGCCCTATACCATTCCCATGCCGCCGCCCAACGTCACGGGCAGCCTGCATATGGGCCACGCCCTGAACACGACATTGCAGGATATCCTGTCGCGCTTCGAGCGGATGCAGGGCAAAGACGTCCTCTGGCAGCCCGGCACCGACCACGCGGGCATCGCGACCCAGATGGTCGTCGAACGCCTGCTGGCGAAAGACGGCAAGACGCGCCACGATCTTGGCCGTGAAAACTTTCTGAAGCGCGTATGGGAATGGAAAGAGGAGTCCGGTAACACCATCACCGGCCAGCTCCGCCGCCTTGGCGCGACGCCAGACTGGCAGCGCGAACGTTTCACGATGGATGATGGTCTTAACAAAGCCGTCAACAAAGTCTTCGTCCAGCTGTTCAAGGAAAACCTGATTTACAAGGACAAGCGCCTCGTCAACTGGGACCCGAAGCTGCAGACGGCCATTTCCGACCTTGAAGTCGAGCCCAAGGAAACCAAGGGCAGCATGTGGCACTTCAAGTATCCCGTGAAGGGGCAGGAAGGCGTCTTTATCACCATCGCCACCACGCGCCCGGAAACCATGCTTGGCGATACTGCCGTTGCTGTTCATCCGGATGACGAGCGTTATAAAGAACTTGTCGGCAAAATGGTGGTGCTGCCGATCACGGGGCGCGAAATCCCCATTGTCGCGGACAGCTACGCCGACCCTGAAAAAGGCTCCGGCGCGGTTAAAATTACGCCTGCGCATGACTTCAATGACTTCGAAGTCGGCAAGCGCCACAAGCTGCCGATGATTTCTATCCTGGACAAAGATGCCAAAATTGCAGACCCCGACGGCGCGAATGTTCCGGCGGCCTATATCGGCATGGACCGTTTCGATGCGCGGAAAAAAGTGCTGGAGGAGATCGAGGCGCTGGGCCTGCTCGACAAGGTCGAGCCGCATATGTACCAGGTGCCCTACGGCGACCGCGGCGGCGTGATTATCGAGCCGCTGCTGACCGACCAGTGGTATGTGGATGCGAAGACGCTGGCGCAGCCCGCCATCAAGGCAGTCGATGAAGGTAAGACGAAGTTCGTGCCCGCCAACTGGACGAAGACTTATTACGAATGGATGAACAACATCCAACCCTGGTGCATCAGCCGACAAATCTGGTGGGGTCACCAAATTCCGGCGTGGTATGGGCCTGACAACAGCGTTTTTGTCGAGGAAAACGAAGCCGAAGCGAAAGCTGCGGCGAAGGCCAAATTCGGCAAGGATGTCGAGCTGACGCGCGATGCGGATGTGCTGGACACTTGGTTCTCCTCCGCGCTCTGGCCGTTCTCAACGCTCGGCTGGCCGGAAAAAACGGCGGAAGTGAAGCGCTATTACCCTGCTGCAACGCTTGTCACCGGCTTTGACATCCTGTTCTTCTGGGTTGCCCGCATGATGATGATGGGCATCCATTTTATGGGCGATGTGCCCTTCAAGACGGTCTATATCCACGCGCTGGTGCGCGATGAAAAAGGCCAGAAGATGTCAAAATCGAAGGGCAATATCATCGACCCGCTGGAACTGATTGACGAATATGGCGCGGACGCGCTTCGCTTCACTCTGACCGCGCTGGCCGCGCAGGGCCGCGACGTCAAGCTTTCCGCTGCGCGCGTCGAAGGCTACCGTAACTTCGCCACCAAACTCTGGAACTCGTCGCGCTTCTGCGAAATGAACGGCTGCACGCTGAAGCTGGATTTCAAGCCCGCCAGCGTCAAGCAGACGATTAACCAGTGGATCATCGGCGAGCTGGCGGCCGTCACAGCCAAAACGGCGGAAGCGCTGCAGGCCTTCCGCTTTAACGATGCAGCTATGCATCTTTATCACTTTACGTGGGATACCTTCTGTGCCTGGTACATCGAATTCACCAAGCCGCTGCTGGCGGGCGAAGATGAAAGCATCAAGCAGGAAACCCGCGACACCACCGGCTGGGTGCTGGATCAAATCCTCCTGCTGTTGAACCCCATCATGCCCTATATCACCGAAGAGCTGCATATGCACCTGCTCGGCAAGGGCGGTGAAGTGTCGGATAAATCGGATTGGCTGCAGAGCAAGCCTTGGCCGACCTTTGCCGACAACGCCATCAACAAGGCGGCGCAGGACGAAATGAACTGGGTTGTCCGCCTGATTACCGACATCCGCTCTGTCCGCTCCGACATGAACGTGCCGGCGGCTGCGAAAATCAAGCTTTTGCTCAAAGGCGCGAATGCTACGACGCAGAAGCGCCTTGCGACGTACAATGACATCATCCTGCGTCTTGCACGCCTTGAAAGTGCAGCCGTCACCGATGCCGCGCCGCCAAAAGGCTCTGTCCAGAGCGTGATTGACGAGGCCAGCATCATTCTGCCTCTTGGCGACGTCGTGGACTTCGCGCAGGAACGTACGCGCCTGTCGAAGCAAATTGAAAAGGTTGACGCAGATATTAAGAAAATCGACCAGAAGCTCGGCAACGAGGCATTTGTCGCCAAGGCACCGCCGGAAGTGGTGGAAGAGCAGCGCGAAACCCGCGCTGAAGCTGAAGGCGTGAAGGCGAAGCTGCTGCAGGCGCTGAAACAGATCGAGGCCGCGTAAGATGAAGAGCAACACCTTCCGCCGGCTGATGAATTTCTGGCCGCCCTTTTTGGGCGCGGGCGTGAAGGTGAAGGAAATTTCCGAGAATTTCGATGACGTCAAAATCGAAATGAAGTTGCGGAAGTGGAATGCCAACTACTTCGGTACGCACTTTGGCGGTTCCATTTTCTCCATGACCGATCCGTTCTATTCGCTTATCCTGACCAAAAATCTGGGGCGCGATTATATCGTCTGGGATAAATCGGCGGAAATCCGCTTCAAGAAGCCCGGCAAGGGCAAGCTGACGGCGCATTTTAATATCTCGAAAGAACGCCTGAAGGAAATCCGCGACGATGCCGACAAAAATGTGAAATCGACGCCGAAATTCACCGTTTTCGTCAAGGACGAGGCGGGGGATGTTGTCGCCGAAGTCGACAAAACGCTTTATGTTCGCCGCAAAGATAAAACGCCCAAACCTCCTTCGCCCTAATAACAGGAATAGCCGATGATCGAAGTCAAAGCGCCCGACAGCTACACGGATATCACGGCAAAGAAATCAGTATTCCTCGCCGGCAGCATCGAGATGGGCAAGGCGGAAGACTGGCAGCAGCGCATTGCCTCCGGACTCCAGCACATGGATGTGCTGGTTCTCAATCCGCGCCGGGCGCATTGGGATGCCGGGTGGGAGCAAAGCATCGATAACCCCAAGTTCCGCCAGCAGGTGGAGTGGGAGTTGGATGCGCTTGATGCCGCAGGACTCGTCATCATGTATTTCGCGCCCGAAACAAAATCGCCCATTACGCTGCTTGAAATGGGTATCCACGCCGCCAAAAATCCTGAAAAAATGATTGTCTGCTGCCCGGACGGATACTGGCGCAAAGGCAACGTCGATATCGTCTGCAAGCGCTATAATGTTCGTCAGGTTGACGATATCGATGCGCTGATTGCTGCAACCGTTCATTACATTCAGGGAGCTGCAAAATGATCTGGCGTCTTGTCGGCATGGTGCTGTCGTTTGGGCTTATTGGCTACCTGCTCTACGTCACGCTCGGCTCCAACTCCGCGGTCGATAAATCCATCAATTCAAATGCCACTGTCGTTGAGCAGAAGAAAGCGCTTGAAAGCGCGGGCGTGAATGCCGAAGACAAAAAGCAGCTGCGCACCTACCTTGATCAGCAGGAAAAACAGCTGGAGGAATACAAGCATCAGGCAGACGGGCTTGAGGGCGTTAAAGAATAGCCCTTTTTAATTGTTGTCATATATATCCCAAGCGGCTAGTATGCAGCACCATGAGTGACAACAATACATCCTCCGACAAAGATTCAAAGAATATCCCCATCCGCCGCGGCGCGGGCATATTGGTGCTGGCACGCGATACCGGACGGTTCCTGGCCCTCAAGCGCTCCGACCATGTTGCGAATGGCCGCACATGGGCGCTGGCGGGTGGATTGCTGGATCCCGGCGAAACACCGGAAGAGGGCGCAGCGCGTGAATTCCGCGAAGAGACGGGTTATAACGGCAAGGCGGTCGAACTGATCCCGCTCGTGCAGTACACCTCGCCCAATTTCACCTATAACAACTACATCGCCATCATCGAACATGAATTCAAGCCGCTGATCGACCACGAGAACGAAGCCTTCGCCTGGGTTGACAGCCTCGACCATTGGCCGAAGCCCTTGCATTTCGGCATTCCCTATCTCATCAGCGATGCCGGCAGCATGGAAATTATCCGCAAGACGCAAAATGAATGCCTGCACGCCAGCACGCATGAAGCGCGCGCCAAATCTACCTATCCGCCAACACTTTACCATTTCGTGCCGGGAGATGGTGAAGTTGACGAACTGGCACCGAACGCCAAGCGCGGCGAAATTCGCGCCACGGAAAACCTGCGCAAAACATTGCCGCTGCTCATCCGCCGCCGTTTCCGTGTCGCAACCGCGCAACTGCCGGGCAGCGATGATTTTGTCGTGATCGTTTCCGACCGCGAAGCGCTGCTGGAGAAGGGGCTCGACGGCAGCATCTTCCAACTTTCCGGCGAGGACTTCGCGCCGCGCGTAAAAGACGGAAAGCCTTCCGCCACCTGGTTCACAACGGCAAAGCTGCCGGTCGAAGACCGCAACTTTTTCGACCATGTGAAGCAGCTGGATTCCGCTATGTTCTACGGCCTCCATGTGCTGTTTGTGGCGGATAAGGTCACGGATGAGGCACGAGAGGCTTACAAAGCCGCGATGACTGCTACTGATTTTCCGGCGAACCTGAAGGCCATGGTGAAAGCGGGCACACTGATTTACGAGAATGCCAAGCGCGGCATTCATATTTCTCCGCAATTGCAGCCGGAAGATGCCGAGGCACCGCCGCCGCCACCCAACCCCCGCACCCTCATTCAATTCAAGAAAAGCTGACAAGCAAAAAGGGCATCCCTTCACTGAAGAAAGGATGCCCTTTGCCTGACTTTGCGTCAGGCAGTTCTTCGGTCAGCGATCAAAGTGGCTTTAAGCCGCTTTTTTGTTGCCGCTGTTTTGGTCGAGCAGCTTGCCGTTGCCGGCTTTGATGTCGATCTTCCGGGGTTTCATGGTCTCCGGAATTTCGCGGACAAGCTCAACCGTAAGAAGGCCGTTATCAAGGCTCGCGCCCGTAACACGGATATGATCCGCCAGCTGGAAGCGGCGCTCGAAGGCGCGCTCCGCGATGCCGCGGTGCAGGTAAACCCCGGTCGTCTCCGGCTGTTCAGCGGCCTTGCCTTGAACGATCAGCTGGTTTTCTTTCGCCGTAATATCGATGTCTTTTTCAGCGAAGCCCGCCACGGCCATGGTGATGCGGTAATTGTCATCGCTCACCTTGACGATGTTATAGGGCGGGTAGGAAAGGCTGGCGTCATTGGGCTGGCTTGCTTCCAGCAGCTTCGACAAACGGTCGAAGCCAACAGTGGAGCGGAAGAGGGGAGAAAAATCGAGTGCGTGCATGATACTCTCCTTTTGAGCAATATCAGGTTGTTTATCAAAGGCCACCATAAGGTCTGCCTTGCGGCGGAATTTTCAGGAAGCCCCACCATGGGCACTTCCTTCCGCCATGAAAAATTATATATTCCGGATTTTTTTTCAGTCAAGTGGAGCGGAAATGCCTGATTTTTGGGCAAAAAAAAGCCCGGCATCAAAGCCGGGCTCTTTTTATCGGATGCGAATCCGAAAGTGTTATTTCTTACCTTTAGCGTCGCCTTTTTTCGCTTCAACGGGTTTCGCTTTGGCGACGTCGGCGGCTTTGTCTTGCTCGGCTTTTGCAGCGTTGGCTTTTTCACCAGCTTGCAGTGCAGCGTTCGCGTTATCGGCAGCGGCAACGCCGAGGCCTGCGTATTTGTTGCCGAACTTGGCAAGGCGGCCTTTTTCCATGACTTTGGCTGCGCCGCCGGTCCAGGCCGGGTGGTTCAGCGGGTCGATGTCGAGGCGCATAACGTCGCCGGCTTTGCCCCAGCAGGTGCGGATTTTGTGTTCCACGCCATCGGTCGTGACCATGGTAACTTCGTGATAATCCGGGTGAATGTTCGCCTTCATGGCCATCTCCTAAAAAATTCGTTTGCCGTCTCGCCGATCTGTATAACAATCCGTGTCGGCAAATGCCAGCAGGGGACGGCTCAGGTTGGTTTAATTACAGGCATTTCGCGTAATATGCAAGCGGTTTGTTGACTTTGGGCTATATTCAGTCAAAGTCAGCCGGAAGCGATATCCGGGGCAGGATATATTTTACATAAAATACAAGAGTATGCGATATGGATGCCCAAGAACCCGTTATTTCGGCCTCTGCAGCCTCCGGCTATAAAATCGACCGCGGGGCCGAAAAGCCGCTCCAGTTCCTCTGGCCGATGCTGAAGCCATATCGCTGGCTGCTGGCCGGGGGGATGCTTGGCATGGCGGTTTCTTCCGCAATGACGCTGGCCATTGGCTGGGGCTTGAAGGGCATCGTAGACCGCGCCTTTGCCGCCCATAGCGACAAATTCCTGAACCAGGCTCTGCTGATGCTCCTGGCGGTCGTGGTGCTCATGGCGGTCGCCAGCTACAGCCGCATCCGGCTTGTCTATCTGGTGGCGGAAAAGGTCATCCGCGACCTGCGGGTCAAAATATACCGGCACCTGTTGTCGCTTGATCCGGCGTTTTTCGAGCAGCATAAGACCGGCGACCAGATATCCCGCATCAATGCCGATACAACCGTGTTGCAGCTGGTGGTCACCACCAACCTGCCCATGGCCTTCCGCCATGCGCTAATGCTGCTCGGCGGCACGATAATGCTTTGCGTCGTCAGCCCGGCGATGACCGGCATGGTGCTACTGGCGGTGCCTGTCGTCATTGGCCCTATCATTTGGTTCGGTCGTCGCGTGCGGGCCAAGTCACGCGATACGCAGACCCGCATCGGGGATGTCAGCGCCTATGGGATTGAAACGCTGCAGGGGATCCAGACCATCCAGTCGTTCGGCTATGAAGACGCGGCAGCTCTTCATTTCGCGGGGCTTGCAGACAGCACCTACCGCACGGCAATGCGCTACGTCAACACGCGCGCGTTTCTTATCGCTTACGTCATCTCCACCGTTTTTGGCGCCATCGGCATCGTCCTCTGGGCGGGTGGCCACAAGGTACTGACAGGCGAGATGAGCGCCGGCGATTTGTCCGCCTTCATTTTTTACGTCGCTATGGTCGCGGGTGCGGTGACGGCGGTGAGTGAATCGTTAAGCGATTTCAGCCGCGCTGGCGGTGCTGCCGACCGCATTCAGTCTCTTTTTGAAACGCAGCCATCCTTAAAACCGGCGGTCGCGCATGCCGTGATGCCTGCGCAGGTGAGAGGCGATATCGCTTTCGAAAACGTCTTCTTCCGCTACCCGACGCGGCCGGAACACCATGCCCTCAACGGCATTTCATTCGCCGTGAAGGCGGGCAGCGTTGTCGCACTGGTGGGGCCGAGCGGCGCAGGAAAAACTACCGCATTCCAGCTGCTACAGCGGTTCTACGACCCGGAATCGGGTGTCATCCGCATCGACGGTCTCGATATCGGCCACTATGATCCGCGCGAGCTGCGCCGGCACTTCAGCGTAGTGTCGCAGGACCCTGCGATATTTTCGCTCACCGTGGCCGATAACATCCGTCTAGGCCGCCCGGATGCCACCGACGCCGATGTCCGCCGTGCGGCTGAGTTGGCGCAGGCGCATGAATTTATCGAGGCATTGCCGCAGAAGTACCAGACGATTGTCGGTGAGCGCGGCAACCGCCTGTCCGGTGGCCAGAAACAGCGTATTGCCATTGCCCGCGCCATTCTGAAAGACGCGAAGATACTGCTGTTGGACGAAGCCACTTCCGCGCTTGACGCCGCCAATGAGGTCGCAGTGCACAAGGCTCTCAAAAACCTTATGGAAGGACGCACCGTGCTGATCATCGCGCACCGCCTGTCGACGGTGCAGTCAGCCGACCAGATTATCGTGCTGGATAAAGGCTCGGTGGTCGCGCAGGGTTCCCATGCCGAGCTCTATGGCAAGGCGGAGCTTTACACGCATCTCGCGGGCCTGCAGATGGACTTGAAAGCCGGCTGAATTAATCGCGGTTAAAGATAAGGTCGACGCGGTCTAGCGGCGTGCGGTCGCTTTCCGAGCCCATCGCGCGCACATCGACGCGTGTCGGCTTGACGCCTTTGTCCATCAGGTAAGAACGCACCGACAGCGCGCGGGAGAGGGCGATGCGGCGTGCACTTGACTTGCTGCCGTCTTCGCCGGTCGCATATCCGCGCACCTGCAGCTTGCCGCTGTCCATTTCGCTGACCTGTTTCACGATGTTGTTCAGCTTGGTCTGCGTATCGGGGCTGAGGTCGCTGGAGTTACCTGCAAATTCCAGTGTCAGGTCGGCCATGGTCGGCACAACCGGTGCAGAAGGCTCTTCCACCGGCCCTGTCGCCTGATGATCGGTAATGGCGGGGTTTACGGCCGTCGCTTGGTCAACGGGTGCCGGAGTGGCGGCAGGCACCGGTGCCGGCGTTGCCACGGGGGCAGGCGCTGGCCGTTCAGCAATAACTGGAGCGGGCGCAGGCAGTGGTGTCGGGGCGGCAACAACAGCAGGCGGGGCTGCGGGTGGTGTTTCAACAGGCGATGAAATCGGCGCTGCGATTGCGGGTTGAGCTACGGGGCGCACGGGCGCAAGCACGGCAGGGGGCATGCTCGGCGGTTTGCTGACAATCGCGGGCTTGCCGCTGTCAACCGGAGCCTCCACCTTGGGCTCGAAAGCGGGCGGTGTAAAATCATCATTTTGCGCAAGACGGACTTTTTCTCCGGCGGCGGTTTTTTGTGTTTCTTCCTTCGCGGCTTTCGCGGGTGCCGTTTTGACAGTTTTGATATGCGTTTTTTCGACGATCGGCTTCATCGCGCCTGCGGGCGGTGTATCTTTTCGTTCGGCTGCAACGATGGCAGGCATGATTTCAGGCATAGAATTCTGCGCCATGGCCTGTGGATGTGCGGGTTGGAAAACCCGCTCTTCTGCGGGTGGCGGCTCCGGGATTGCAGCGATGGATGCCGGAATGGCCGTCAGGTAGGGTTTATATTCTTTTTGCGGCGCGGCAGGCGCGTCATCGGCGGTCAGCGGTTCTCCTGCAGCTTCTTCCCGTATCGCGGGCGTGTTGTCATGGGTCGAGGCAAGCAACTTGCGGCCTTCCGATGCCGGTACTTGCGGTACGGGATTGGCCACTTCGGCGGTCAATTCTTCCGCAGCGGGCAGGGCGGCAAGGCTTTGCTGCTGTGGCTGGGTCGCGGTGGCAGGCGGCAGTTCTTCCGCCGTTACATCTCGCTCCGCGTGATCCTTTTGCTCCATCGCATCATCAAGCGCGCCGAGGTTGATTTCAACCGCTGGCTTGTCGGAGGGGTGATATGGCGCGTATTGCGCCAAGGCAGGCGACGCGCCGAGAGTGGCAATGATAGCGGTGGTCAGGAAGAGGTGCTTGCGCATGGTGAAAAACCTTCTAGGAGGCCGACTTCACTTTCGGAGAGCTGTCCGTGGATTGCAGGCGTTTCAGCAGCTGGCCGTGAATGCTGCCGTTGCCAACGACGATGCTACCGCCGTAAACAAATTCCTTACCGCCGGCAATATCGGTCGCTTTGCCGCCGGCTTCCTTGGCGATAAGAGCGCCCGCTGCGACGTCCCAGGGCTTCAGGTCGCGTTCCCAGAAGCCTTCAAAGCGCCCGGCGGCGACGTAGCAGATGTCGAGCGAGGCAGCGCCAAGGCGGCGGGTTGCGGAAACGTAAGGGGCGATGGCGTTCAGTTCGGTCATGAACGTCGTGTATTGCGGCGTGCCGGGGCGTGCGCCGCCGGTCACGATAAGGGATTGCGACAGGTCATCCCGCGCCGAAACGCGCAGGCGTTTGTTGGTCACGAAGGCACCGGTTCCTTTTTCAGCAAGGAACATCTCATCGCGGAGAGGGTCATACACAACGCCTGCGATAACTTCGCCGTCTTTTTCAAGCGCGATGGAGACAGCCCAGTGGGGGATGCCGTGCAGGAAGTTGGTCGTGCCGTCCAGCGGATCGATGATCCACTTGAAGCTTTTGTCTTCGCCCGCCTTGACCCCGCCCTCTTCGAGAAGGAAGCCGTAGGTCGGCCGTGCCTTCTGCAGCGTTTCGACGATGATCTTTTCCGCCTTCAGGTCAGCGGTCGACACGAAGTCGCCGGGGCCCTTGCGGGAGACCTGCAGGTTTTCTACCTCGCCAAAGTCGCGGATAAGGGAGCGGCCCGCTTTTTCAGCGGCCTCCGCCATGACATTCATATTCGCAGAGCGGCGGGCAACGGCCATGATCAGTCTTTCGCGCGCTCGACGTAGGATGCGTCTTCCGTCTTGACGACGATACGGGTGCCGGAGCCGATGTGCGGCGGCACCATGACGCGGACGCCGTTTTCGAGAACGGCGGGTTTATAGGAAGAAGACGCCGTCTGGCCTTTGACGACCGGATCCGCCTCGACGATTTCCATCGTCACGGTTTCGGGCAGGGTCACGTTCAGGGGGCGGCCGTCGTACATCTGCATCTGGCAGACCATGCCGTCTTTCAGGAAGGCGGCGGGATCACCGATGAGTTCTTTCGACACCACAAGCTGTTCAAAGTTTTCGAGGTGCATGAAGGTGTATTCGTCGCCGTTGGCGTAGAGGAACTGGTATTCCTCTTCATCAACACGCGCGCGCTCGATCATGTCGTGGGTTGCAAAGCGGATGTCCATTTTCGCGCCGCCAGCGATGTCGCGCATGATGACCTGCGCGACGGCAGCGCCTTTGCCGGGGGAGCGGAGTTCGTTCTCCATGACCACCCAGAGCTTGCTGTTGTATTCGACGACCATGCCCTTGCGGAGCGTATTTGCGGCAACTTTTGCCATGAAGCACCTTGTTTTCGGTTGGGCGACTAAAGCGCCGGTTGCATATTTTTACATATTACTGACGCGAAAGAGATTACTCTTTGCGGGAGATGAGTGCTTTACCTAGATTTTTTAGGGCTGTTTGTAAATCATTTTCTTGAATCTGGGCCACCATGGCATCCAACTTCTGCTCTTCCGGCAGGGTGAGGGGCTTGGTTTTGACTTTTGCCTTCGGCTCTTTATCCATAATGCTATCGTTCTGAACGATGCGGATATCCTTGATCGCAGCGTAGCCGAAAAACATGTTCAACCGCTCAATCAACAGGCCTTTCTGGTAGCTGAATTCAAGCGCGAAGGCCGGCTGCACGGCGAGAACGAGAACAGCCTGTGCTGCCTCCTTGTCGCGCTCGGTTTTCCGCTGGAATTTCAATTCCTGCGGCACGGCACGGGTGGCCATTTCCGGCCCTGCGATGGAGGGCCATTGGGATAGCAGCTTGCCGAACAGCAGGTTTTTCCGGCCGAAGATTTCCTTCGTCAGGCTCGGCATCAGGTCGGACAGGGGTTTGGGGCGGTTGCCTGTTGTCATGGGGCACAAGTATCTCTATTTAAACACTCATGTCCAGCCCGAAGAAATCAGCAAAAACACGCCGCCTGCAGCAGGAATTGCTCGCATGGTTTGATCGCCACCGCCGTGTCATGCCGTGGCGCGCCCTGCCGGGGCAACGGCCGGATCCCTATCAGGTCTGGCTGTCTGAAATTATGCTGCAGCAGACGACTGTCGTCACGGTCGGTCCCTATTTCACGCGGTTTCTGACCAAATGGCCGAGTGTTAAAAAACTTGCGGCCGCCAACCTCGACGATGTGCTCGCGGCCTGGGCGGGTCTTGGGTATTACGCCCGCGCTCGCAACTTGCACAAATGTGCCGTGATGGTTGCGCAAGACCTGAATGGCGTTTTCCCCGAGGACCTCGAAGGATTATTGGCGCTGCCCGGCATCGGGCCCTATACAGCGGCAGCCATCTCATCCATCGCTTTTGATCGCCCGGCAGTGGCGGTTGATGGAAACGTCGAGCGCGTCGTCAGCCGGTTCTTCGCCATCGAGGAGCCGTTGCCGCCATCAAAGGATAAACTGCGTGCAGGTGCAGCAGAACTTGCTAATGGCGTCAGCCGACCCGGCGACTTTACGCAGGCGTTCATGGAACTCGGCGCAACCGTCTGCACCCCGCGCAAGCCGAAGTGTCCTTCCTGTCCGTGGAAAGACGAATGCCTGGCGCGACAGCTCGGCATTCAGGAGGAATTGCCACGGAAGCTTGCCAAAGCCGCCAAACCTGTCCGCTACGGCAAAGTTTTCTGGGTACCGAACGCCGACGGCCAATTCCTGATCCACAAACGCGCGGGGCAGGGGTTGTATGAAGGGCTGTACCAACTGCCGACGACGGACTGGATAGCAGATGCGCAGGCGCTGAAAGCCCTGAAGCCAGATTTTAAAACACTCAAGGTCAAATCAATGGGCACCGAGGTGCGGCATAGCTTTACCCATTTTGACCTTATTTTGGAAATCTGGAAGGCGACGCCAGCCAAAGGGCTCAAAATCCCTGACTCCGTCTGGATAACGGCCGACAATCTTGATGAATTTGCGTTGCCGACACTCATGAAAAAAGCCATACGCCTCTGCACCGGCGCTCAAAAAGCGGTGCTTGAGTAAAGATGGCGATAGATTTATGATGCTCAAATGATTGATTTGAAGGGTCTATTCATTTTGAGAGTTCCCATGAAGTACCTCTGCGCCATTCTCAGCTACCTCGTCGTCAGCCTTGCCGCCATCGCGGTTCAGGCTGCGGTCATCTCAGCCGACCAGGGTGAATCTTACGCCCAGCCGACCTTCAAAGAGCTATCGCAGACAATGGTGATGATGGATGGCATGGACGTAACGCAGCCAGTTCTCACCGACGAATACGCCAAACTTATGTATTGCGACTTATATAAACAGAACCATAAAAACGACTTTGACTGGAATAAAATTCGCCAGATGATCTTAAGTCGCGCCGTAGCGAAAAAAGATTACTACCGCATCCAGTTTGAAGTCGGCGGCACGGTATTCCTTGGCACCTACAACTTTGAAACTCAGGATTTCCCTTTTGTGCGAGACAGCGCATTGACCCGCGTCGGTTCGATGATACTTTTGGAGCGCAGCCGCCAGAATCCGACCGCCGGTGGTGCCGCGCCGCTGTGCGGGGATACCGATTTTTCGCCCTATTTTCCGTTCAACTACATCCTCATCATGAACCAGCCTTTCACTTTTGATCGTCTGAAAATTCCAATGGATGAGGCGAAAATCCTGCTCGATAAAATGGCTGCCGCTAAAAACATGGATCGCCGCCTTTTTGTGCGCTTCCGCTTCCGCGTGCAAGCCGTCGACAAGCTGCCACCGGCTGAAAAGCTGGATTTGCGTAAGACACGCGTGCAGATGCACGGCGAATTGACACAGGCGGACGTCTTCCTTGACGCAGACATGACGAAGTACCTCACCAGCGTCCCTCTGAAGCAGTAAATTTTTATATAAAAAAAAAACACGCCGCGGTTTTTGCCGCGGCGTTTTCTTTTGGAGGGGAGCGCTGACTTACTCAGCGATCTTGGAGCGGATTTCCTGACGCAGCACGTCGATCGGCCAGACCTTGCCTTTGTTCTCGAAGTGCCAGAACGTCCAGCCGTTGCAGGAGGGCAGGCCCTGAAGGGCGGCGCCGACCTTGTGGATGGAGCCTTTATGGTCGCCGGTATGGTTGCGGGCGACGAGGTTGCCATCCGCACGGACACGGGCGGAATAGCGGCGGGAATGGTCGAAAAGAACGGAGCCAGCCGGCAGCATGCCCTGTTCGACAACCGTGCCGAAGGGGATGCGCGGCTCGGAGCGTTTTTCGATAGGCTTCAGCAGCGTATCGTCGTCGCTGGCCTTGATCGCGCCGATGCGTTCTTTTGCGTGAGCAATGTAGTCTTTTTCACGCTCGATACCGATAAAGTCGCGGCCGAGCTTCTTCGCGACGGCGCCGGTGGTGCCGGTGCCGAAGAAGGGGTCAAGAATAACATCGCCGACATCGGTCGAGGACAGGATAACGCGGTGGAGCAGGGCTTCCGGCTTCTGCGTCGGATGTGCTTTCTGGCCGTCATCCTTTTTCAGGCGTTCGCCGCCGGTGCAGAGGGGGATGGTCCAGTCGGAGCGCATCTGCAGGTCTTCGTTCAGCGCTTTCATGGCGTCGTAGTTGAAGCGGTACTTGGAGCTTTCCGACTTTGCGGCCCAGATAAGTGTTTCGTGCGCATTGGTAAAGCGGCGGCCGCGGAAGTTCGGCATCGGGTTTGTTTTGCGCCAGACGATATCGTTCAGGATCCAGAAGCCGAGGTCCTGCAGCTGGGCGCCCATACGGAAAACGTTATGATAACTGCCGATAACCCAGATGGCGCCGTCGTCTTTGAGGAGGCGGCGGGCTTCAAGGAACCAGGCCTTGGTGAATTTGTCGTATTCGGCGAAGCTGGAAAACTTGTCCCACTCATCATCCACGCCGGCAACCTTGCTATTGTCGGGGCGGGTGAGGTCGCCACCGAGCTGCAGGTTATAAGGGGGGTCGGCAAAGATCAGGTCGATCGACCGCGCCGGCAAGGATTTCATGATTTCGATGCAGTCCCCGGCAAGAATCTCGTTGCGGGGGAGGCTGGCTTTGAGCGATTTAACGCCGGTTTTTTCCAAGGTCTTCATAGGAGAATCATGATTCATTCATGACTCGCCGTCAACAAATTTCTTCAAAAAAGAATCAAATTATTCAGCTATTTGCAGAATTTTGTTTAACTGATTGTTTAGAAACGGGTGCGAAACTCATGCGGTGAAGCGGAGTAATGCCATGAATTTCAAGGGCTTCAAGATGCTCTGGCGTGCCGTAACCCATGTTGGTATCCCATCCGTATTGTGGAAAGCGGCGTGCATAGGTTTTCATCAATGTATCACGGTGATGCTTTGCGATGATGGATGCCGCGGCGATTGAGAAACTCCGCGCATCGCCTTGGATAATCGTTTGGATCTGGATTTTATGCGCAAGCTTGGGTGCCATGTTGCCATCGACCAGTGCCGCAACCGGTGCAGCATCACCCATCATTTTGTGCAGTTTTAAATGTGCCTTGCGCATGGCATACAAGGAGGCGCGGAGAATATTGATGCGATCTATATCGGCGACCGTGCATTCCGCAACTGATACATAAGCATATTGGTTTATATACCCGAAAAGTCTGCTTCTTTTGTCGGCGTCAAGTTTTTTACTGTCATTGATTTCGGACAGAATGTCAGCGGGGAATTCGGCGCGGCGTAAAACCACGCAGGCTGCAACCACTGGTCCAGCTAATGGCCCACGGCCGACTTCATCCAGCCCGCAGACAGGCCCGGAAAACCCGTCCTCAAAAGAGAAGTCGGGTTTATGCTCGGCAATCGTTTTGACTGCAGCTTTCTTCATGGCCTTTAACGGAATCAGTGTTTATCGTCTGACCGCAATAAAGCGCATCATGGGGCGCCAGGTAAAGAACATTTTCTGGATTGTGAAACCGTGCCGGCCTAACAGCGCTTCCATACCTTTTTTCGAGAGGTAAAGGAAGTTGATGGGCGGGTCTACGTAGCCCCAGTTGGCAAAGTTGCGCGGCAGGTTGAAGTTGTTGCCGTCGACTTCCTCGATATAGATCAATCCACCCGGCTTGATGAGGCGGGCAAGGCCGGCCGTGTAGGCATCGGGGTCAGGCTGTTCGCAGAAGGTTTCTATTGCAAGACCGACGTCATATTTCTCGGGGTCGGTCGCCGCGTAATCGACGACGGAAATGTTCTGGAACAATTCAGGCGGATATTTCGCCTGTGCGAATTCGGTGAAAAAGGCATGAGAGTCGATGCCATAGGGTTTCATGCCGAGGAGGTTAGCAGCCTTCACCGCATAGCCTTGTCTTGCGCTGACATCGATAAAACGTTTGCCGGCAAGGTCTTTGGAGATGCGTGTGATGCGCGATTTCATGTCGATGATTTCGCGTGCGGGATCCGCCACATGGGTGATTTGCGGATCGATACTGGCGAAGTAAGCGTCCAGCTCATCCTGCGTGACGAAAGGTTCCGCCATGACGGTGCCGCAGGTTTTGCATGCCTGCAGGATTGTGCCGTTCTTTTCGCCCATCGGGTAGGGATAGAAAGGCTTGCGGCAAATTCGGCAGGTTTCTACTTTCTCGTCGCTCATTCAACTACCCTTAACTGAGGCTCTTCGACGCGATTTCAAACACGTCGTTTGAAATATCCTTCTCGGACAGTATGCGCTTTAGCTCGTGTTCCATCAAGGACTTGCGTTGGGCATCGTAGCGTTTCCACTGACGCAGCGGTGTCAGCAGGCGTGCGGCGGTGGAAGGGTTGATGCCATTGACCTTGATAACCGTATCTGCGAGCAGTTTGTAACCCGCGCCATCCGCTCGGTGGAACCACTTCTGGTTGCCGGAGGCAAACATGCCGACAAGGGAGCGCAGGCGGTTGGGATTTTTATACGTAAAATCAGGGTGTGCAGTCAGCAGGGAAACGATTTCAACTGCATCATCGCGGTCCGTAATCGCCTGCAGGCTAAACCACTTATCCAGCACCAGCGGGTTCTGGAACCATGTGTTGTAGAAATCATCGAAAGCCGCCTTGCGTGCATCGCTCGTCGTATCGGTCAGGATGCCGAGGGCGGAGACTTTGTCCGTCATGTTGGTGGCGGAGCGGTACTGCGCCGCCGCGTGGCTGACGGCAGAAGGTGCGCCGGCTTCTAGCAGGTAGCGCAGCGCGATACTTTTCAAGCGGCGGCGGCCGACATCGAGCGGCGCGGGGCTGTAGGGACCTCCATGCGCGTTGTCCTTGTACAGCGTTTCCAGCTCGCTACCGAATGTTTTGCCAATACCAGCAAGAACGAATTTACGTGCGTTGTAGAGACCGTCAACATCGACGACGGTCATCAGCTGCGCCAGATAGTTTTCAGATGGGAGGCCGAGCGCTTTGGCTAGCAGTGCTTTATCGATCTTCTGGTCTGAAATAAGCGCGCCGAACGCTTTCAGGAAAGCGGCAGGAAGTTCCTTCGCCTTGCCGCCTGCGATGCCAAGGATAAGTCGCTGCAGATAAGTCTGGCCAGCATCCCAGCGGTTGAAGCCGTCGCTGTCATGTGCCATCAGGAACAGCAAATCGTCTTCCGTCAGGTCGCTGTATAGCTTCACCGGTGCCGAGAAATGACGGAAGAGGGAGGGCACCGGCTTTTCCGCGATGTTATCAAAAGTAAAGCTTTGCGTTTTTTCCTTCAGGTGCAGCACGGTACCATCCGCTAACAGATCTTTGCCGCCCGCGCCAAGCAGGCCGAAGGAAACGGGAATGTGCATCGGCTTCTTGTTCGTCTGACCGGGTGTGTCGGGTATATTCTGTTCCAGTTTCAGTGTGAATTTTTTCGTGGTTGCATCATAAACCGTTACGGCCTTGATTTCCGGCGTACCCGCCTGGCTGTACCAGAGGCGGAATTGCGACAGGTCAACGCCGCTGGCATCCTGCATGCACTGGACAAAATCATCGCAGGTGACGGCCTGGCCATCGTGCCGCTGGAAATAGAGGTCGGTGCCCTTGCGGTAGTTTTCAGCACCGAGCAGCGTGTGGATCATACGAATAACTTCCGCGCCTTTTTCGTAGACAGTGGCGGTGTAGAAGTTATTGATCTCGATGTAATTGTCGGGGCGGATGGGATGCGCCATGGGGCTGGCATCTTCCGCGAACTGCACGTTGCGCAGGCCCTCGACATCGTCAATCCGCTGTACGGCTTCGGAGTTCATGTCGCTTGAGAAAATCTGGTCGCGGAAAACGGTGAGTCCTTCTTTCAGCGACAATTGGAACCAGTCGCGGCAGGTGATGCGGTTGCCGGTCCAGTTGTGAAAATATTCATGCGCCACAACGCCTTCGATGGCGAGGTAATCGGCGTCCGTCGCCGTTTCCGGAAGGGCAAGGATGAGCTTCGAGTTGAAGATGTTAAGGCTCTTGTTCTCCATAGCGCCGAAGTTGAAGTCATTGACGGCGACGATGTTAAAAATGTCGAGGTCATACTCGCGCCCGTAATTTTCCTCATCCCACTTCATCGATTTTTTCAGGGATTCCATGGCATGCCAGCATTTATCTTCATTGCCGGGGTTGACGTAGATGTAGAGGTCAACCTTTTTGCCGCTCATGGTGGTGAAGGTGTCATGGATATGGCCAAGGTTGCCGGCGACCAGGGCGAAGAGATAGCTTGGCTTTTTGAACGGGTCTTCCCAGACGGCGAAGTGACGGTCTTCGTCATCTTCCAGTTCGCCGCGCGAAATGCAGTTACCGTTGCCGAGCAGCACGGGGCAGGTTTCCTTGTCCGCCTCGATGCGGGTTGTGAAGGTCGTCATCACGTCGGAGCGGTCGAGGTAATAGGTGATTTTGCGGAAGCCCTCCGGTTCGCACTGCGTACAATAATTGCCGCTAGAGCTGTAGAGGCCTTCGAGAGCGGTATTTTTCTCAGGATGAATTTCCGTCACGACCTTTAGCGTGAAGGCGTCTCCCACATCGCTAATGGTGAGTGTGTTGTCATCAGCAGAATAACGGTTCGACGATAGGTGCTCGTCGTTCAGCGATACCGATTTCAGGACAAGGTTCTGCCCATCCAGCACCAGCGACTGCGCAGCCTTGTTGGTGCGGATGAATTTTGTCGTTGCCGTGACAGTTGTCTTGCTATCGCGGATATCAAACAGCAGGTGGACGTTCTCAATCTCGAAATCCGGCTTTTTGTAGTCTTTTAGGAATTTCGTCTGGGGCGCGTTTTCGGTTCTCATGCTATTTCGTCCTTTTTAAAACATAGGCTGTGCTGACAGGCAGGCGATTGGCAAAGCTGTCCTCGATCGATTTTCCATCGTAGGGAACGAAAAGTTCGCTGACGATGGTCAGATTGCAGTCGCTGAACAGTTTCTCGATCTGGGGCGTGTTCTCGAACAGGTATATGTGGTCGACCATCGGCGCGTCGACGCAGGTGGTGATAAAGATGTAACCATCATCGGCCACAAGTTCAGAGATGCGCTTCATAAAACGCGCGGGCTCTTCCACATGTTCCAGCACTTCGCCCATGACTATTGCCGAAAAGCTTTTTTCCGGCAGCTCGGCGGACAGAAAATCGGCGCACTGCAGTTGTAGGTTCTTAAGCGGTTTCGCTTTGCGGTAATAATCGATCAGGTCTTGCGTTTGCTTGATGCTGGTATCGCTGATGTCGACGCCGAGGTAGCTGTCAAATTGGCCGTGATCCATCGCATAGTTCATGAAATTACCGTGCCCCGGGCCAATTTCAAGGTAGCTGCCTTTTTTATCCCGTGGCAGAGTCTGCTGGAAATACCGATATAACGCCAGATGGTTTGGCCAGAGGAAGAGCGACAGGGCGACCGCGTACATGTAGTACGACATATATTCATTGTTGAAATACACATCGTTCGCAACTTCCGCGAAAGTGCTGTAGCGGTATTTTTTGTGTTTCTGGAAGTAAATCTGCTCCCGCAGGGTATCGCCGACCATAACCAGATAGCTTTCGGCAAGGTATTCCGACGATATGCCTTTCTGGTGGCAGTAGGAAATATAGGTTTCCAGCTCGGCGATTTCGGCGGGCGTCAGCATATTGAGCGCGGCATTGAGGATGCGCCGATGCAGCGGGTTGTCATTGAGGATACGGGCCGCAAGGTCGCTGATTTGCGGCGGCATCGGCTTCAGGGTCTGCTGGGCGACAGGCAAAGCCATGAGTTTTAAAATCCCTGGTAAATAAAGGTCGACGACGAGGCTGTCGTTGCGTAATGCACAAGAACGATGCTGGCTGCCAGAATAAAGCCTAACACCATTTCTGTTAAGAAATTCCTGATCATTTCGTTCCGGCCTCCAGTTTCGGGTTGCGGCCGATAATTTTCCAGATTTCGGACGCGAGATAGGCGTCCAGCTGGCCTACATTATTCTGGTGGAAACCGTCGCCGGCCTGGAATGTGATCGATTTGCGGATATTTTCGGGTATGGCGGCAATGATATGCACATTCGTTCCGGCATAACGGCGGGCAAGATCACCCATATAGGCTTCTGTTTGCGCGAGATGCTGCTTTACCTCAGGATCCGCATAATAATCATCGCTGACGGGGGACATATAAAATAATACCGGAATATCGCGTTTGCGCGCCGATTCAAGCATGCCTTCGAGCGCGAGGGTGGTGAACGAAGTAGGATCGCCGGGTTGGTTATGGCGGATCATCTCTACATACCGGCGCTCGGTCGACAAGGCCGGGTCTTCCTCCGTCCGTTGGTTACCGTCCATCATGCTGTTGACAAGCCAGAAGGCGACTTGAGTTTTTGGCTGACGCAGGCTGGTATCGGCAATCGCTACGTTGTCCTTGTGCTCCGGTAAATAAATCCGGATCAGGCTTTCAAAATAGCCCTTATCCTTCGTCACATCCGCCATGAGGGGCAGGAAGGGGCTGGTCATGACCCATAGTATTTCGCTGGGGCTGCTGAAAGTCGGTATCATCCACCAGTATTTCGGCTCCTGCGACCATGCCTTCGGCGCGAGGTTGAGCGCAAGTTTTCGGTTGGCGATCTGATAGTGGGAGAATGACCACGCATAATTGACGGGCACAACAACAAAGTCCGGTTTTTTCTGAAGTGCGCTGAAGGTGAATGCCATTAGGTCAATCGGCCTGAAACCAAGACGACCGTACAGCTGCACGTCAATTTTTGAGAGGTCGTGGTACGCAGCAAGTTGTTTCATGACAAAGTCAGGGAGAAGCCGCGTTTCAATTTCCGTCGCTGTCACAAAATTCTTGCCTTTCGGCAACACGACGCCTGTTGAATCCATCAGCCAGGCGATATTGAGCTTGTCGGGATGGACGGTTACATCGCTGCGGATGGACCGCGGGTCTTCGGGAATAGTCACCATGGGCGTAAGTTTCGTACCCGCGGTTGCGGACTGCAGCGGCAGTTTCTCCGACTGCGGGGGCACAAGAAAGCCAAAAGCGTAAATAAAAAGTATGCACCAGAAGCAGACGCGCAAAATTCCAGCCCAGCCGCCGCTATATTTCGAGAAAATATTTTTGTACATGGCTACCTCCCCACCAAGGCCGCGTAAAACGGCAGCAGATCAGGCAGGCGGTGGAGCACCAGCGGAAAGCCCAGCAGGACGAAAAAGTCTGTCATGAGCGTATAGGCAACTCGTTTTGGAAGCGCCGATTTTTGCGTATCAATTTTCTGGCTGTAAAGACGATGCAGGGCGAGCAGGCAGAAATGATATGTGCCGAAAACAACCATAGATATAGTGATGGAGTGCCAGAGCGCAATCGCCATCATGGTCAGGAAGAGGGCGAAGTATTGCGTTTCGGCGCGATAGCCGCCGGCTGCGATGTAGACGTTGCGCTGCGCCCATCGCGACAGGCTCATGTGCCAGCTGTTCCAGTATTCCTGAATATTGGGTTTGAAAAACGGGAAGTTGAAATTCTCTTTCAGCTTATAACCGAAAAGTGCCGCCACGCCGATAGCGACATCCGAATAGCCGGAGAAGTTGAGATAAAAGTACCAGGAATAGCCGACCAGCCGTAGCCATAGACCGCCGGTTGAAAAATCTCCGGGGTGGATAAAAATGGCGGAAGTTGTCTCCAGCCAATCCGCCAATATCAGCGCCTTGACGAGGCCTGCCGATATACGGAGGAGGGCCGCGAGGATATCATCCGGCGTTGCCTCTTGACGCTTGCTGACTTCGGTATATTCGCAGATAGGGCCGGTGATTTGGACGGGCGGGAAAAAACCGTAGAACATGACCTCGCGAAATTTGAGGCGCGGCATCTGTCCAAGGTATGTTTTGATGAGCAGGTCGATGGCGCGGAAGGTGGCAAAGGAAAGCCCCAGCGGCGGCACAATGTCCCGCGCCATGTCCAGTTCCCAAAGCTTCGTCGACATATGCTGTAATATGCCGTTCGTCACAATCGTCATCGTAGAGACGAAATTGTCACCAGTAATTTTCCAATAGACCATGGGAAGCAGTATGAGAGGTAAGAGTATCGGTGCCAGCAGGGAGAGGGGGTTTCTAATGCGATTTTCGCTGAAGGCGAAGTTTTGCAAGAACCATGTCAGCAGCCAGAAACCAAAATAAAAAACCAACAGTCGCGGAGCGATACAGAAAAGAAGGTAAACTCCTGCTGCGGTCAGCAAGAGCTTTTTGCCGGCTTCTCCACGTATCAGGTAATGCAGCGGCAGCAGTACAATGGTCAGCGAGAGCAGATCAAAGAAATAGAGGTAGCTATCATAGGGGAACATCATGCCACCGGCAGCGTCAGGGGCGTTTGCAGATGATCTGGGATCGCGGGAGCCTCGGCAACCGGGAGGGACCAGCCGTCGCCGTCTGCCTTAAAGCCAAAGCGGCTATAAAAGTCTTTTACCATGGCGTTTTTGGGCGTCTCGATGTACGTTCCGCGCAACAGGCTGCAACCGAGTGATTTTGCAGCTGCGGCGATTTGCGCGAGGAATGTCGTTTCCGCACCCCGGCCCAGCACGCGGCAGCTCATCAGCAGAGTGTCGATAAGGCAGGTATGACCCTGCTTCTCGATTATGGCGACGCCGACGAGCCCGTAATCGCCATATTTATCCTTGATATCCATGCCAAGAACCAGCGCATCCTTGCGCATTGCCAGCGCCTCTACGTCGCTTTGCGTGCGGCGGCGCGTCGTCAGGTTAAACTGGTTTGTCTTATTGATGAGTTGAGTAACACGGGCGAGGTGCTGCTTCTGCGTCGCAAACACCTCTATTTTCAGCTCCAGAGATTTGCGGAAATCATCTTCCGACATCTGTGACTGTTCCGACTGGCGGGCGATGTCGGCGCTCATCATCTCGGTGCGGCGCCGGTCTTCGTCGGTCAGTTCGGCGATATCGAAGAGGTCGGAGCGGGAGAGTAAACAGGGAAGGTCGGCAAGTTCTTCCGGCACCATGAAGGTCGTAACCATCGGCAGCCGCTCGTTCACTTCGCCGATTTCCTTCGGGTTATCGTCGACAAAAACCAGCGCATCAAGGCCGATGTTCAGCTTTTTGGCGATGCGCTGCAGCGCGTCAACCTTTGAATCCCAGCTTATTTCAAAAGCTGTAATATCTTTACGCAATAAAATCATGGCGTCGTGCTTGTCGAAAACTTCCAATGCGTCTTCGGGGTTATTTTTTGAAGCGACCGCAAGCATGATGCCCTTGGATTTCAGGTGCATCAGATGACGCTGGAAGTCGCGGAAGGCGCGGCCCGGAAAATCTTCCCCGAGGGCGATGCCTTGCAACCCATCCTCGCCGACAATGCCGCCCCAGAGCGTGTTGTCGAGATCGAGAACGATACATTTTTTGGCGCTGGTTTTTTCAGCCGCCAGTATCCGTGCCGCCTGAATGCCGGTATCCTGCCAGAAAGCTTCCGTATAGGGCTGTCGATAAAGCTGCCACTTGCGCGCGTCGAAGGCTTTTGCCGCGCCATGTTGTTGCATCAGTGCTGCGCTGTCGAGCAGGCGAATGCGGTCAATTTTTAAAATTTTTTGCAGAAACACGAGGTTTGCCTGCTGGTACACAAGGCTGCCAACCGCAGCCTGTCCAAGCTCCAGCGCCTCAAATCCCGGCATGACGGGGTAAGGCGGTGTTGAAACGATCAGCGTTCCTGTAAAGTTACGGCGCAAGGTTTCCAGCAGTTGGGTGAATTCTGCGACGGCCTGTAACAGCGCGGGGAGGGCTGTTGCATCATCCAGGCAGCGCGCAAGCTGTGCGGCAAACATATCTTCCAGCCGCCAGATGACGAGTATGACGTTGATGTCGTCACGACCGAAAAAGGCACCGTGGTTCTGGCAGAGCTGGCGCAGCTGGTTGAAGGGCCCGACGGTGATGTCAGGTTGAAAATTTTTCTCAAGAAGGCGGCCGCCGAGATAAGGGACCAAAGGTTCCGCCGTCATCGTCGCTGCTATGCCAATACGAAAGTCAGCGGCAATCCCGCGCTTTTGCGAAGCCAGATGCTCTCGCCACGATAGTTTGTAATCGGGCGCGGTCATGCGGGGTCAGACTTTAACGTTTTTTTCTTGCAGCGTTTTACGCGCAAGGCCAATCGAGGACATTTTCATGATTTCGCGGGTGGAGAGATGCACCTGGAATTTTTCCTCGATCGCGGCGACGAGGTGCATCGCGGCCAGGCTATCCCACTGCTGCATATTGTCGGGGGATGTATTGTCGTTCAGGGCACCGGAGTCCACTTGCAACACTTCGGCAAAAAGCTGGATCAACGCGTCGCTCATGGCAAATTATCCCCTTAAAATCCGCAGGGCTTATTTTACCAAAGCAAAGGAATAAAATGTAGAAAAGTTTTTCGGATATGGAAAGAGTTACTCGTCAAAAACCGTATCAGTGTAGCGGGACGGCGTTTCTTCTTCGGTCGTTTTGCGGCCCTTGGCGACGTGCTTCCAGATTTCTTCCAGAATTTTGCCGGTGCCTTCATGGGCAATCGCGGAAATGACGTAGACCTTCTTGCGGATCGCTTTCGAGAGGATCTGGCGCTGGTCTTCGATCAGCTCGGGGCCTAGGGCATCCGCCTTGTTCAGGACGATGATTTCGGGCTTCTTTGAAAGTCCTCCACCATAGGCTTTCAGTTCCGCGCGGATGGTTTTATAGGCACCGACGATATCGTCCTGCGTGGAATCGATCAGGTGGAGCAGGGCGCGGGTGCGCTCGACGTGGCCAAGGAAGCGGGTGCCAAGCCCCACGCCTTCCGACGCGCCTTCGATCAGGCCCGGAATATCGGCAAGGACGAATTCATTGCCGTGGCTGTTCACGACGCCGAGGTTGGGGGCAAGGGTGGTAAAGGGGTAATCGGCAATTTTCGGGCGCGCCGCAGAGACGACCGACAGGAAGGTTGATTTGCCGGCGTTGGGCAGGCCGATGATGCCGGCGTCGGCAATCAGCTTCAGGCGCAGCCAGACGGCGCGTTCTTCGCCCGGCCAGCCCGGCAGCGCCTTGCGCGGCGCGCGGTTGGTGGATGACTTGAAGTGCGCATTGCCAAAGCCGCCGTCGCCGCCTTTGAGGAACAGGACTTTCTCGCCGGGGGTGACGAAGTCGAACAGCACCGTTTCTTTATCTTCATCCAGAATTTCGGTGCCGACGGGGATTTTGACGGTAATATCCTTGCCGTCTTTGCCCGAGCAGTTTGAGCCGCGGCCGTGATCGCCGGTGCTGGCGCGGAAGTGCTGGGTATAGCGGAAATCGATCAGCGTGTTCAGGTTCTGGACGACTTCGAAATACACGTGGCCGCCTCTGCCGCCATTGCCGCCGTCGGGGCCGCCCATGTCGATGAATTTCTCGCGGCGGAATGCCACAGCGCCGGCGCCGCCTTTGCCGCTTTCGAGATATATCTTGGCTTCATCGAGGAATTTCATAATCTTTTTCGCTAAATAAAAACCGGGGAAAGGTAATTCCCCGGTTTTTTAATTTTTACTCTCGGTACGGCTTATTCAGCAGCTTCTTGAGCGGCGGGAACAACCGACACATAGCGGCGGTTTTTCGGGCCGCCGTGGAATTTCACCACGCCGTCGCGTTTTGCGAACAGGGTGTGGTCTTTGCCGATGCCGACGAATTTACCGGCATGGTATTCCGTGCCGCGCTGGCGAACGATGATGCTGCCCTGGTTGATAACCTGGCCGCCGTAGATTTTGACGCCGAGGCGACGGCCCGCTGAGTCGCGGCCGTTCTTGGTACTACCACCAGCTTTTTTGGTTGCCATGACGTATTACTCCTTAAATCTCTAAAAATTAACCCGTGATGCCCGTGATCTTCAGAACGGTGTAGTTCTGGCGATGGCCGTTTTTGCGGCGATAGTTCTGGCGGCGCTTCTTTTTGAAGACGATGACTTTGTCGTCTTTAATGTGATCGACGACTTCAGCAGAAATGAACGCGCCCGAGAGGAAGGGAGCGCCGATTTTGGCTTTGTTGTCGCTGCCGACCAGCATGACTTCTTCGATTTTAACAGTGGCGCCTTGTTTGGCATCGAGCAGATCAACGCGCAGGACATCGTCCTTTTGAACGCGATATTGCTTACCACCGGATTTAATGACTGCGTACATAACTATGACCGTTTCATTTCAAGTGTTTATCATGAATTCAGAATTCGGGTGCACTGATGCCGCCCGAGATGACGCAATATACGCTGAAAACCTACTATGTCAAGCAATATTGGAAGGGATATCAATGCGTCGCGCCGACGCGCTGTTATAGCCCCCAGAAGGGGTGACGTCATCAGAAAAGCGGTGGTATAGTCGGCCAAGGAGTAAGCCGGCAGCATGTCGAAAGTCTTGAATAGCGTTGTGATATCAAAGGGCTTGGATGTTCAACACGCCCTTGAAGATATTATGGTTAATAATCTTGAGGGCTATGTCCTCAGTATCTCGACCTTCAGCTTTGAGGGCATGGCGACAATCGACCGGGACCCGGATCTTATATTTATTGACGGGAATCTGGCTGTCGCCGCGGAGGATATTAGCCGGCTGCTGCGCAAATTCCCGCGCAAAACCTATGTCGTGTTGGCCGAAAACCCGGGCCAGAAGCGCCGCATGTACCTGAACATGGGCATCGACGAGGTCATGAGCCTGACGGAGTTGCACTCCGATGTGGCCAAGCACCTGCTTGAAAAGCTGCTGGCGCTTAAAGATCTCGCCGCCGCGGAAGTCCGCATCGAGCAGAGCGAGGAGCGTTTCCGCGGTATCATCGAGCATTCCCACGACATCATTACCCTGCTGGATGCCGACGGCATGATTTTATATGCCAGCCCCGCCTTCAGCCGGCAGCTGGGCTTTGCCTTGTGGGAAGTGCTGGGGCAGACATTCTTTGACTATATATATGCCGGCGACCGGCAGCGGGTGGAGACGGAATTCCGGCAGCTCGCGCTCTACAGCCCGACCGAGGGCCAGCCGCTTGCGTTCAAATTCCGGCATAAAAACGGCGAGTGGCGCGATTTTGAAGTCATCGGCTCCAACCTGTTGCAGGATATGACTGTGCAGTCGATTGTGCTGCACTGCCGCGATGTCACGCAGCAGAAGGCGACCGAGCTGGAGCTTGATAAATATCGCCGACATCTTGAAGAGGTTGTCGAGCGCCGCACGAAAGAGGCGGAAGAGGCGAACCGCAGGGCCGATACCGTTATCGCCGCCAGCCCTGATGCGCTGATCGCCATTGACGATAAAGGCCGCATCAGTTTTGTCAGCCGGCACTATTACGCGCTTTATCCGCATAGCGCCCGTTTGCTGTCCCCCGGCGTTGACGTGATGGAGGCGTTCAAGGTCGTCGCGCATGAGGTGGGCCTTGAGCCTGACGATCCGCGATTTGACGAGATGCAGAAATGGTGGCGCAATCCGAAGGGCCGCAAAGAATACAAAATGCATACTGGCACCTGGGTGCGGTTGCAGGCAAGGCGGATTGCGGAGACCAATGGTATTGTCATTTCAACGACAAATATAACCGATTACAAGCGGCAGCAGGCGCTGCTCGCTGCGCAGTCGGCGGAGCTGACGGCGTCGCTCAACAAGGAAAAGACCATCGTCGAGCAGCAGAAGACTTTCGTGTCGATGGTGTCGCATGAGTTCCGGACGCCGCTGACCATTATTGACGGCAACGCCCAGATCATCCAGAAGCGCGGTGATACGATTGGCAAGGAGGGGCTGGAGAAACGCAGCATTACTATCCGAGCCGCTGTGGAACGTTTGGTGCGTTTGATTGAAACCATACTTTCCGGCCACATGATAGAAAGCGGCATGCTGGTGCTGGACCCGAAACCCGTCGACCTCGGCCAGTTGATTCAGGATGTTGCTGACAGCCTGCAGGATATTTCTCCCAATCACAGGCTGCGGACGACCGTGCGCGGCTTGCCGCCGACGGTGTTGATCGATGAGAAACTGATGCGGCAGACGATTTCAAACCTTCTGTCCAACGCCGTGAAGTACTCGCCCTCAAGCCCGGAGGTGGAAATCTCGGCGTTCAGGGAAGGCGAGCAAATCATTATCGAGGTTCAGGACCATGGCGTGGGCATTCCTGAAAAAGAGCAGCCGCAAATTTTTGACCGCTATTACCGCGCCTCGACCTCTTCGGGCATTCCCGGGTCGGGGCTCGGCCTAAGTCTTGTGAAGCAGTTTGTCGACCTCCACCACGGCAGCCTCGCCTTGCGCAGCAAAGTCGGGATTGGTACAGTCATCACCGTAAGTATCCCTTTAACCTGATTTTTGGGCGGGTTAATCATTCATTAACAAGTCTATGGTAAAAAATTCCTTGCCTTCAACCAGGGGAAGACGGGGAATGACGATGGAGCTGCCAATGGCGAAAATTTTGCTGATCGAGGACGAAGCGCCGGTGCGGGAAATGCTGCTCGACGAACTGCGTGTGCAGGGGCACGACGTGGTCGAGGCTGCGGACGGGGAAGAGGGGCTGCAGAAGTTCCTCGAGATCGAGCCCGACCTTGTGCTGTGCGACCGCGCCATGCCGGGCATGTCCGGCTATGATGTGCTGGCTCGCATCCGCGGCGCGCATCCGCAGTTTGGCGATGTGCCCTTCATCTTCCTGACAGCATTGACCGATGCCCGCGACAAGGCCTCCGTCGACCACCTGTCACCGGCAGCCTATATGAACAAGCCGGTGGATTTCGATGCATTAACGGCGAAGATCAACGCGCTGCTGGAACAGAACAAGCGCCCGGTTTACTAAGCCAGCCAAGAAATACTTGAAAAGCAAAACCCCCGCGATGTTCTCGCGGGGGTTTTTAATGGGGTGGGTAACCAAGCAGGGGTTTTTGGGGTTTCAGGGGAGTTTAGCTGCCGACTTGATTACCCTGACAGACCCGAAGGCCTGTCAATCTCGAATTCTTCTGGATGTCTCAATCGCTGAAGATTAGTCGGTAAGCGATTCAAAAATCAAGAAGAAAGTTCTTTATAGAATGACCTTAACATTACATAAGAGAAACGATTCGGCAAGCGAAAAATTAACGGTTTGGTAATCATTAGGGAGTGAACTTATTTATGAGTATATTAATTTAATCTATTGAATTATTTGATATTTTTTACGGCACTCAGAACGTCTTCGGCATGGCCTAACACTTTGACGTTGCGCCAGATCTGCAGGATGATGCCCTTCTCATCTACCAGATACGTTGCGCGCTCGATGCCCATGTATTTGCGGCCGAATAGCATTTTTTCGCCCCAAACCTCCAGCGCTTCGCAGATATTGCCGTCGGTATCAGAAATCAGGGTGAAGGGCAGTTCGTATTTGCCTGCGAATTTTGCATGGGCTCTAAGATTGTCTTTGGAAATGCCAAAAACCCGCGCCTTCATCTTGGTGAATTTCGGCAGGTTGTCACGGAAGGCGCAGGCCTCGATCGTGCATCCCGGGGTATCATCCTTCGGGTAAAAATACAGCACCGCCGCCTGACCGAGCAGGTCAGCGGAGGAGATGGGTCCTTCCGATGTTTCGCCTTTAAAGGCGGGCAGTCTGTCGCCAACTTTTAATGTCATGGCTGGACGCCCTGCGGCGGTTTGACGTGCGAGAGGTCAAGGACGATGCCCGCGAATGTTGAGCTTTTGGTTCCCATGACTTTACCAAGTTCTGTCAGATCCACTGCTTGATGGGTGATGAAGAGGAAGGGAAGTTCCTCTTTCTTCAGGCGCTCAATAGCGGCAGCGGGCTTTTCCCCTTTATGAGCGGCATTCTCCTGATCAAAGATGAAAAGCTTCGTGTTTTTCAGGAGGTCGGCCATCTTGTTACGTGTCGCGGGCGTGATTTCGCCGCTGGGTGGCTTGAGCTGCAAGTCAAGGAAGGTGTCCTGCCGCCAGCGCCCGCGAAGGCCGTTACAGAAAATACGGATATCGTCGTAATCGGGGTTATCCTGCGTGAAATTAATGGCGACGTCATTAATAAGGCTGCCGACTTTGCGCCAAGGGAGGATTGCAGCGTCAATCTGGTCGTAGGTCAGGTTCAGGTTTTTGGGAAGGTTAGAGATATTAATGACAGGAATGACATCGACCTGCGCAAAGGTTCTCGGCTTCGGCCCGTTTAGGGACAGTTGCGGCGAGCCATCCTTGTCGACGCTGATCTCGCCAGCTTTGACGAGGACGCTGCCAATATTCTCCGACGGCAGTTTGGCGAGGGCTTCATCGGTTTCGGCATAATAGGAAGGGGTGAGCGCAACCTCTGCATCCGGCCGCTCGGGCGGCGGATTCATGTCTTTGTACGCGCGGTAGCTGACAATCGCCAGGAACACCACGATAATGGCGACGATCAGCTTTACGTTTTCTTTTCTGGCAGCCACGTTATATCTCCGGTCAGGTCTGTTCGCCTTGATTATTCAGTATTTCTTGTCCGAAAACAACCGGCGCGCGGATCGCGCCGCAGACAGCGAAAATTTTGCTTTTTTCGATAATATGGATTATATAGAGCCGAGAAGGAATTACCCGCTATGAGCATCACGTCCCACGCCGGCAAATTTTCAGCACCGCCCACAGATGCCGCGGGCCGTATTCCGCTGATTGGTCTGAACATTGAGGAAATGAAAGCGGCTCTCGCAGCGCATGGGCTTCCTGCGTTCCGCGCAAAGCAGGTCTGGCACTGGATTTACCAGCGCGGCGTGCGTGACTTTGAGAGCATGGGAAACTTGCCCAAAGACATGAAGACGCTGCTGAGTGAAAAATACTCGATCGAGCGGCCGAAGGTGGTGACCGAGCAGCGCTCGACCGACGGTACCATCAAGTGGCTGCTGGCGATGTCCGACGGGCAGCAGGTCGAGGCTGTGTTTATCCCAGAAGCCAAACGCGGCACACTCTGCGTATCGTCACAGGTTGGCTGCACGCTGACCTGTAAGTTCTGCCATACCGGCACCCAGCCGCTGGTGCGCAACCTTGGCGCCCATGAAATTCTCCAGCAGATTATGCATGCCCGCGATGTTCTCGGCGAATGGCCTGCAAAAGATAAAGTCAACGAAGGCCGCGACCTCACCAATATTGTGATGATGGGGATGGGCGAGCCGCTGTACAACTACGACAACGTCGCGAAAGCGCTGAAAATCTGCATGGACGAGGAGGGGCTTGGGATTTCCAAGCGCCGCATCACCCTTTCGACCTCTGGGGTTGTCCCGCAGATCCGCCAGTGCGGGGAAGAGCTGAACGTCAACCTTGCGATTTCCCTCCACGCGCCGAATGACACCCTGCGGTCGGAAATTATGCCTATTAATAATAAATATCCTCTGGCAGAACTGCTGGATGCCTGCCGGAATTACCCGGGTGTATCCGATGTCCGCCGCATCACCTTTGAATATGTGATGCTGAAAGGCGTCAACGATAGCGATACGACAGCGCGGGAATTGGTAAAATTGCTGAAAGACATTCCCTGCAAGGTGAACATCATCCCCTTCAACAGCTGGCCGGGCAGCGGCTATGAATGTTCCGATGTAGCGCGGATTGACGCTTTTGCCAGAATATTGGAAGAAGCGGGGCTTGATGCGCCGGTTCGCCGCGCGCGCGGGGCGGATATCCTTGCCGCTTGCGGCCAGCTGAAATCGGAAAGTCAGCGTGCCCGCAAAACCTTCGGGCTTTCCGAAACTGCCAAGGATGCCGGCGACAAAGCGTAAGGCCTTTAGTCGCCGCCCGTTCTTCTGTATGATAACACTGTTGAATTTTATCGGCAGAAGGCAGTTCCTATGACACAACCAGCCCCGAATGCTCCGCAAAAATCCGGCCAGATTGTTCTTATCTGCGTGATTGCCGCTTTCGTCGTTGCGGGCATCCTCGCCATTCCGCCGGTGCGGCATGCGATTTTCGGCGGCGGATCGGCCGGTGGCATCGCGATGCCGGGGCAGGTTAAGACCGTCAAGGAAGATCCCCGCAATATATCGCCGATGGGTGGCAACACGCCCTTCTTTGGCAAGCCGCATGGTTTCGCGCTGCAGGACAGTCCCGCCGTTCGCCGCATCCAATACTATTATCTTCGCCCGCCGGCAGGCGCGCAGCCGACCTATAAATATCCGATGGTTGTCTTCCTCCACGATCAGGCAGGCAATGCGCCCGGCGCCGTCCAGCTGATCGCCAGCAAGCAGATGCTGACCGAGTTCCCCGCCTATGTGTTGGTGCCCATGATGCCGAAGATGCGCACCTGGGCCTGGCCGGAAAAATTCAGCGGGCAGGAATATACCATTACCAAGCGCCTGCAGCCGCTGCTGAACCCGAATAAATGGCCGAAAGCGCGTCAGGGCATGCATGATGTGCTGACACTGATCACCCAGCTCGCGCCTGCCTACAACATCGACGTCGACCGTATTTACGTCGTCGGTTGCGGCGAGGGCGGCACGGGCGTGCTCGGCGCGATTTCAAATCCGCAGTCGGCACAGTTCTTCGCCGGTGGTGTGTCCATCAACGGCGTCTGGAGTTTAAACGATGCTCCTAAAATGGCGGGTGTGCCGCTACTGCTAATGCAGGGCTTGGCGGACAAGGCGACGGACTCGCAACTGCCGAATTCTATCGTTCAGATCATCCACGGCGTGGGCGGTAACCAGGTGTATTATCAGGAATTTGCCGATCTCGGCGACAATTGCGCCGATCCGCGCCTTTATACGACAGCCATGTGGAAATGGCTTTTCAGCCTGAAAAAACCGCCACTCGCAGCGCCTGCGGCTGCGACGGAAGTCGAGGGCTATCAGGACGAAATGCAAAAGCCGGGGCATCCTTAAACGCCGTCAGGCTGCCGCGTTTTCCTTCTTCAGGAACGGCCCGAATTCGACCAGCAATATCGCCGCAATAATCAGCAGGCAGCCGAGCGTACCTGCCGGCGTCAGCCGTTCGTGCAGCAGCAGTGCGGCGGCAAGTGCGGCAAAGACAGATTCAGCCGAGAGGATGACAGCGGAGTCTGATGAAGGCGTATATTGCTGTGCCACGACCTGTAACGTATAGGCAACGCCGCCGGACAGGGCACCAGCATAAAGTATCGCATAGCCTGCCAACGTAACGCCGTCGATTGTCGGCGTTTCAAAAATAAAGGCGGCGACTGCGGCGAGCAGCGCCATTGCGGCATACTGGATAAAGCAGATGCGCATCGGCGCTTTCACTTTGCGGACAATACGCCCCACGAGCGTGACCTGCAGCGCAAAGCCCGCCGCGCAGCCCAGAACCATAATATCGCCAAGGTTGAGGCCGCCAGTGTTGATGCCGCCGGACAAGAGCCAGACGCCCGCGACGGAAAGCAGCGCGCCCGGCATCACGAAAACGGAAAGCTTCTGCCGGTAAACCACACGGCAGATCAGCGGCACGAACAAGACATATAGACCCGTCAGAAAACCCGCGTTAGTGACGGTGGTTCTTACAATACCCGCTTGCTGCAGAAAAACGCCGGCCCCAAAGGCGATGCAGAGCAGCGCGAAGTCCGCGAGCAGGGAAGAGCCTATTTGTGTATCGGGCGTTGTTGCGCGTTTGCGTTCGCGCAATGCGAGCGGCAGCACGACGAGGGCTGAAATGATAAACCGCGCGGCAACGAAGGTGAGCGCGCCGACGTGCTGCATCGCGTCTTTTTGGGCGACGAAGGCGAGCCCCCAGATAAAGGCAACAAGGAGCAGAAGGCTATCAGCTTTGAAACGGGACAAGGCAGCTATCAGTGAAACTGGATGCGGATGCCCACCGCAACGCCGCCGCGCTTGGGCTTCATGGTGATGCGGGTGTTGGTGTCATTGTAGAGGCTGATCTCCGGCCTCCACGTTTGTGTCGTTCCGGTGAAAAGGCTGTTATTGCGCAGCGTTGTGTCCGGGGTGCCGGCAATAATGGTGAAGCGGCTGCTGACTCTTGCTTGCGCGGCAAGATCAAAGCCTGCAACGCCATCGGCATTATGCCGCATTGCGAAATCGGCTGCCTTGCCGAACTTGCCGTCCAGCGTGAAACTATTGGTATCGGAAGAGGGCGGAGCGACCATCCACTTGGGGTCATAGGGCTGAAGATTAAGTTGGGGCCGCTGCAGATTGGCGTCAATTGCAGCCTGCTGCGCCGGCGTCAGCGTAATAATTGTCGGGGCAGTTTCCTGCGGCTTCGGCGCATCCGGCAAATCCTGCGCCCGCGCGGAGGCAGCGCTGAAGAAAGCGGCCAGCGATAACAGCGGCGCGAAAAATTTCTTGTTTAAATGCATGCGGAGATATTGCCATAAATCCAGTTGCCCGTAAAGGCATTAAATCAGACTGATTCTGCCACGGGAACGGTGATTTTGAACGGGTGTTGATGCCGCAAGGTGCTGTAAAAAGCCATTATTTTACAAATTCGTTACCGAATATTTTCATAGTATTGATAATTCGTTGTTTTCAGGGAACCTTTTACACCGCTGTTACAAACTTTTTCGATCCCGATACAGACCCCACAAAATCGCGTTACACGGCTCCCGTAAATTAGTCTCAAGTTCACGAGATAAGAAAACGGCAACCTAAGGAGCGTCAGAAAATGTTTAAACAAGAAGAACTCGTTCAGGAAATGGGCAATCTGCGCAAATTCGCGCTGCGCCTGACCCGCAACAACAGCGATGCGGACGATCTCGTCCAGGCAACGCTGGTGCGTGCGCTCGAGAAAAAAGAGCTGTTCCAGGACAACACGAACCTTTTCAGCTGGACCTCGAAAATCATGTTTAACCTCTTCGCGTCGCAATATCGCCACAAGCGCAAGTTCGAAACGCAGTATGATCCCGAGCCGGCGCTGATGGATATGTCCGTCGAAGCAACGCAGGAAGCTTCGGTCGACCTCGCTATCGTGCGCGAAAGCATGAAACAGCTCAGCGACGAACACCGCGAAATCCTCGTCATGGTCTGCATCCGCGGCCTGCGCTACGAGGAAGTTTCCGAAGCGCTGCAAATTCCGGTCGGCACCGTTCGTTCGCGCCTGTCGCGCGCCCGCACCCAGCTGCAAAACCTGCTGACCACGGGCGAAAACGCGGCGCAACTGCCGGCCTTCATGACAAAAGGTCTGCTGGGCGAGGCATCTGCCACCGCAAACTGAAATTAACCCCCTGACGTTAATGAGAAAGCCCGTCCGTTTTTGGCCGGGCTTTTTCATTTACTTAATGCTTTGAAAGGCGGGCGTCCTCGGCTATAAATTAATAAGTATTGCCCGTAACCCTTGTTTTAACGCTTTAGCGGATTTGTCTTGGATAAGCTGAGCAGGATATTTTCCGGCGACGAGGCAAAAGGAAAACCGACCGATATGACCACCCCGCCGACCAAATCCATGACCGCCGAAGGCGATATGGCCGATACAGTCGCGGTGCCCAAGACAGGTGCCACACTGTTCCGGCGCTTCCTCGCCTTCGCAGGGCCGGGATATATGGTTTCGGTTGGCTATATGGATCCCGGCAATTGGGCGACCTCGCTCGCCGGCGGCTCTAAATTCGGCTACACACTGCTCAGCGTTATCCTTGTTTCCAACCTCATGGCGATTTTGCTGCAATCGCTTTGCGCGCGGCTTGGGATTGGCACAGGGCTTGATCTTGCGCAGGCCTGCCGTGCTTACCTCAACCGTCCCGCCAGCATGGCGCTCTGGTTCATTTGCGAACTGGCGATTATCGCCTGCGACCTCGCCGAAGTTATCGGCACCGCCATTGCGCTAAAACTGCTTTTCAATATTCCATTGCTGTTCGGCGCGCTGATTACCGCCTTTGATGCGATATTGCTTTTGTACCTGATGCAAAAAGACATCCGCAAGCTGGAAGCCTTTATCATCGTACTGCTGGTCACCATTATGGCCTGCTTCGCTGTTCAGATTGCCATGGTATCGCCATCTATTAGCGGCATAGCCAAAGGCTTCTTTCAGCCGACATCGGAAATCTTCACAAATCCAGCAATGCTCTATTTGGCCATCGGCATTCTCGGCGCCACTGTGATGCCGCATAACCTGTACCTGCATTCGTCCCTCGTCAAGACGCGCAATTTTGAAAAGACTGATGCGGGCCGCCGTCAGGCCATCCGCTGGGCGACGCTGGATAGCACGCTTGCCCTCATGTTGGCGCTTTTCGTGAACGCGGGCATCCTGATCATCGCGGCGGGAGTTTTTTACACCTCTGGCAACCGCGAAGTCGCGGATATTGCGCAGGCCTACCAGCTGCTGACGCCGGCTTTTGGCACCTCCGTCGCCGCATCGCTATTCGCGATTGCCCTGCTGGCCTCCGGCCTGAACTCGACGCTGACGACGACCCTTGCCGGGCAGATCGTGATGGACGGTTTCCTCAACCTGCGCATTGCCCCCTGGATCCGCCGCCTTCTCACCCGCGGTCTCGCCATCATCCCCGTGATTTTCATTATCGCCGTCTATGGCGAGCAGGAAGTGGGCAAGCTGCTGATTTTCAGCCAGATCGTCCTTTCCATGCAGCTGCCCTTCGCGGTCATTCCGTTGATTGCTTTCGTATCCAGCCCCAAGAAAATGGGGACATTCGTTGCGCCCTTGTGGCTGCAGGTGACGGCCTGGGCCATCGCCGCCGTCATCCTGACCCTGAACATCAAGCTGCTGGTCGATATATTTACGCAGTAAATTCCAAGAGTTACCAAAGCCGCGCCGGCCGTTCACCTTGTTTTGGCGTCTTCCGCATACTATAATTAATATGTCGTTTAGGGCGGGGGCGGGGTTTTGCGCGATAACGCGAAGCAGATTTTATTCTTGATGGTGCTGCTGGCGGGTTTCACCGTTTTCATGGTGCAGGTGCCGGCGCGCCTCTATTGGCCCTATCTCGTCTCCAATTACATTATTGCCATCGGCGTTTATTACTGGGAATACCGTAAAGAACGGATGCTGGAAAAGCCGGGCCTTGGGCGGTACCTGTTTCCTAAGGATATCTGGCAGCATCCTTCGACCTTCAACGACAGTATTCTTGCGCTGGTGAACTTCGGCCTGATTTTGAGCGTGTTCAACTACGGCATTTTCAGCACAAAGTTTTATAAAGATGCGGCGCATTCCTTGTCCGCCTATTGGCCGGCAGCGGCAACAACGGAGCCCGCGAGCGCCAGCATCATGGTGCTGTTTACGCTGGCGGCGCTGGCGGCAGGGGAATTTTTTTATTACTGGTATCACCGCATGATGCATACCGTCCCTGCGTTTTGGGAATTTCACAAAGTCCATCATTCCGCAAAAGTCATGACGCCAATTGCCGTGTACCGGCTGCATCCCGTTGATTTCTGGCTGACGGCCGCCATTCGTTCTTTCGGCGTCGCGCTGCTTGACGTTGTTTTCCTGCATTACTATTCCGGCCCCGCAAATTTCTGGGTGCTGGCGAAGGTGAACGGCTTTATCTTTCTCGCTAACCTGCTCGGCGGTGTCCTGCATCATTCGCACATCTGGCTGTCGTTCGGGCCTTGGGCGGAGCGGTTTATTATCAGCCCCGCACAGCACCAGATCCACCACAGCGAAAACGCCGCGCACTATAACAAGAATTACGGCGCTGTGCTGTCTATCTGGGACTGGGTCTTTGGTTCCGTTTACCTGACCAAGGCGGATAACGAAAATATCACGCTCGGCCTCGGCGACCCGAAAGAGGAAGAGTCTTACAGTACTGCGATCGGGCTTCTGACCAGCCCCTTCGTCAAGATTGTGAACATGGCGAAACGTCGCAAAATGCGGGCGCAGCAAACGCCTGATGGTTAGTCATGGATTTTTTGTTTGACGTGTTTTTCTCCAGGCACGCCGCGCGGGCTTTCGGCAATGTTGATAAGCTTCGCACAATTGCTGTCCTTGCCGACACCGATCTCGATAAAGGGGAGTAGCGCGGCCAGCGGGTTCAGCAAACCGAGCGCAACAGCCGCGGCCCCGCGTGCGCCGGTCGTGGCGGGGTCGATCATGATCGACGGTTTTTTAAGCTTTCCCGTCAGAAGAATATCCGACTGCAGCGACAGAAAGCTGGAATCTTTCGGTTTTGCATTCAGTCTGGCATCAATGGTTTCGTTCTTCAGGTTCATTTTCACGTCGCCCTTGAGGTTGGTATCCGACGTGTCGAGAACGAAAATCTTTGAGTCAACATAACCGTTGCGCACCACAAAGTCGCCGACTCCGCAGCGGATATCGGTCGTCTTGTCCTTACCGAGCAGCAGGGGTGTGAGCTGCGCAATGTCGATGTCGCTTGCCTCAATCAGCAGCAGGCTGATCTTGCCGCCTTCCATGATGACGACAATTCGGCCGTTGCTGACCGCCAGTACCTTGGCGAGGGACGTGCCTTTGCCGGAAAGGTCAATGTGACCGCCGAAATAGCCTTTTGAAAAGTCCTTGAAAATCGATCCTTTAAAAAACTGCGCAAGACTGAGGCGCTTGAGGTCGAGGTCCATGGTAACGTCAGGCGTTTCCTTGCGCCCGTCGAAGGTCAGGCTGCCGTCCGCTTTGCCGCCCGCAAGCCCGATGCTGACGGGCTTGAGCCGCAGAAGACCGCTTTTGAGATCAATGTGCGTCGCCATGTCCGTCACGGGCAGGCCGGGAATAACCAGCTTCTTCGCGACAAGATCGATATCCATGTCACCGGCACGAAGCCGTGTCAGGTCAATTGGCACATCCGGAAGCAAGGTGCCTTTGGCGGACGTCTGGCTTTTGGTGCTGGGTGCAATCCCGATAAGTCCGCCGAGATCTTTTACGTCAAGCTTGTTGGAATGCAGTTTGCCCGACAAAATGGGCCGGTCTTTCGCGTTGTCGTAAACAACATCGCCGCCAAGGTCGCTGCTGCCGACCGTGCCCTCAAACGGGCTGAAGCTCCATTTTTCGTCCTGCTTGACCAAATGGCCATCCAGCTTGTAGGCGGGCGACGGCGGGAAGGGGATGTGCATCAGGTAAAAAAGATCCGCAAGGCTGGGGCCTTGAATATGCAGCTTTGCATCCAGGTCTTTCAGCTGCACCGGATCGACAAAAGTGCCGTCGATGCTGAAAACAGTCTTGCCGATTTCAATCTTCATCTGCAAGGGAAAGCGCTTCGACGTATCGCGCAGGAGTTCGAGAGATCCGCCCGTTGCCGTCAGCTCGAAATCCTTGCCTTCCAGCTTGCCGGTGCCCTTAAAGGAGAAGTTCTGGTCGGGCCCATCCTGCTCGCCTTCGGCCATGTCCATATCGAGGTTCATGTCCAGTTTGCGCGGCGCATTGCGGTAGGTGATGTGGCCTTCCTTGACGCGCAACTGGCCGATGAGCGGAACATCTCCGCGTTCGTGCGGCAGCGCGGCGTTTTTGACCATATTCGCGCTCGAGGCGACGGGGAATTCCCAGTTGGCGTGGTCGGCGTCGAGACGTTCGAGGTTCAGAACCGGATTGATAATGGTCAGTTCGGGAATTTCCAGTCGGCCAATGAGCAGCTTCCAGAGGTTAAACGTCATATCCAGCTTTGCGACGTTTAGCATCTCGGGTTTGCCAGCACCATCCATGTTGGAAACGCGGATGCCTTCCAGATGCACATGCGGATATCGCCAGTGCCAGTGAATATCCGATTGCCCTTCGATTGTTATCTTCCGGCCAATGGAGCCGCCGATTTTGTCTGTCGCCTTGCCGACAATATAAGCGACGGGAAAGAACAGCACGAAAATCACAGCGAGTATAGCAAGCCCGCCTGCGATACCGCCGGCCCACTTGAGAAATTTGCGGTTTTTATAAAATTTTTCTTTCATGCCAATGGTATCAACCATTGGCCCTGCAATAGGTTCCTGCTTTAGCGGAGAGCCTGTTTTATAGCGTCGACCAGCAGGCTTTTCCGGCTCTTGCCTGCAAGTTCGACATGCGGGTCGTCATGCTGGGCGACAAGACCTTTTTCCTGCATGACCTTACCGACGGTCCACTTGTCAAAGCCGCGCAGGCGGGTTTCTTCGACGCATTCGCTGGGGAATTCGACGCCTTCGCCGAAAGTGGTTTCCGGCGCGCCGTTTTTGCGCGCAATCACAATGACAGGCCGGTCGATAAATTTGCCGTTTTCCTCGAAGAGACCGTTTTCAACGCTGATATAAAGGTCGGCATCCGGAACCTGCGCCTTGGCGTCGCGTAGGCGGTTAAAGGCCCCCGTGAGCGTTTCAGCGTTCATCGGCTGTTCGCTGATGCCGGAAGATGCTTTGACAACAATGATATCGGCCGCGTTACCAAATGCTTCGCGGCAGGCGGACAGTTTGACGGCGCTGGTGGAGGCAAGAACGATTCTCATTTAAAAACCATAGCAAGTCATGCTAATTATGGCAAGAAAAGATAAAGGAAGAAAATGAGTAGGGCATTTATAACAGAAGACGCGGGCGCTAATGCGCCGGAAGATTTGCCCGAGCGACCGATTAGCCCGGAGCGAAACCTCGTGACACCCCGCGGCCTTCAATTGATGGATGAGGAGCTTGAAAGGTTGCGGGCGCTATATAGTGCTGAGCAGGGGAAGGATGATAAAACCATTCTCGCGCAAGTGATGCGAGACCTGAAATATTGGACAGCGCGGAGATCCACCGCAGAACTTGTCGTGCACTCACCTTCGGCTGCCGAAGTTCGTTTCGGGCACTGCGTAACCCTGCAATTGAAAAACACAAAGCGCAGCTTTTGCATCACAGGTATTGATGAGGCCGATGCAGCGAAAGGGCGCGTGTCTTACCTGTCACCTATGGCAAGGCTGCTTCTTGGGCACAGCATCGGCGATGTGATCGAACTACCGCAGGGCGAGGCGGAAATTGTAGATATCGGCCTGCCGGATTACACGGCGATATAACCCGCGTATTCTTTGTGTTTATTCAGCCAGGCGGCGGCATAACCGCAAACGGGCACGACTTTCCAGCCCTTGTTTTTGACTTCGGTCATCACATGCGCCATCAGCCGCCCCGCAGCGCCGGTACCTCGCAGTTCATGTGGCGCTTCGACATAATCGATAAACAAGACCCCATCGGCCAGCCGGTAATTGGCGAAGGCGACGCTTTCGCCGACCATCAGTTCATAGCGTTTGGACGCATCGTTATTCTTAAAAACATCGTTCACGGTGGCACTCCTTCATGCGGCCATATAGCGGTCAAAATAATCCGTCAGCATCTGTTTGACAGCTTCGGGGTCGGCGCTTTGGTTGATATCCGAGCGGACGGTATAAAACTCCGGCAACTCCCCGCAATACCAGCCGATATGCTTGCGCGCGATCAGCACGCCGTTATGAGTGCCGTAATGGCTCAGCATCGCATCGTAATGTTCAAGGATTGTCGACAGGAGCTGCTGGGGCGCGGGGGCAGGGGTGTCCTTGCCGGTTTTAAAATAATCGGCGATCCGCCGGATAATCCAGGGGCGGCCGTAGGAACCACGCGCCACCATGACACCATCGGCACCGGAAGTGCGCAAGGCCTCTTCCGCCTGCTGCGGCGTTGTAATATCGCCATTGACCAACACGGGGATTTTTACCGCGTCCTTCACCGCTCGGACTGCGGCCCAGTCCGCATTGCCTTTGTACATCTGGCAACGGGTGCGGCCGTGAATGGTAATCATTTTAACGCCGGCGTCTTCGGCCATTTTTGCCAGCTTCGGTGCATTGAGGGAAAATTCGTCCCAGCCCAGGCGCATCTTGACGCTGACCGGCACGTCGGCGGCCCTGACGGTTGCCGCCATAATTTCAGCCGCAAGGCCTTCTTCGCGCATCAATGCGGAGCCCGCCAGCCTGTTGATAACCTTTTTGACAGGGCAGCCGAAATTGATATCAATCAGCGCGGCACCGCGGCCGGTGTTGATGCGTGCGGCTTCCGCCATCACCTCCGGCTCGCAGCCGGCAAGTTGTACCGCCATCGGGAATTCTTCAATATAACTCGCGGAGGCTTTTGATGAACCTTTGTATTCATCAATCATCAGGCGGCTGGCAATCATTTCCGAGAAGACGAGACCGGCACCGAATTTTTTGACCAGCCTGCGGAACGGCAGATCCGTCACGCCTGTCATGGGCGCGAGGAAGACATTGTCGTCGATCGTCAGGTTGCCAATTGCAATTGCCATGTGTCATTCCCCGCTGGAGGAGGGCGGCGGTTCATAGGCAAACTCCTGCGCGCTTTGCGCGAAGGCACCCGTTGGCACCAGCGAAAAAGCTCCCAGAAGGAAAATTGCTTTCAACATGTTAAACTCTCGTCATGATCTCCAGCGTAGAGTCTGGAAAGCGGCAATTGTCCAAGATTAAGCCATAATTCGCAAGATGTTTAACCATATTGTTACCTGCGTAACAGAGAAAGAAGCGCGGCATATGTGTTATTTGTCTTGAGGTACTTGATTTCGCACATTCATTTCCCACATCTTGCCACAGTGTTTTTTAAAATTTTCATGGGTCGTCAAATGTCGGAAGAAAAATTTATCGTTATGGGCGGCAATGGCGGTATTGGCGAAGCTCTTTCCTTGAAGCTGTTGTCGCAGGGAAAGCGGCCCGTGGTGACCATGAGACATCCCGAGAATGCGTCTCAAGCGCTTAAATCATCCGGCATCGAAATGCGTGCCATGGATGTGACGGACCCGCAAAGCATCGCAGCGGCAATCGCTGATTTTTCCGGAGGGGAGGGCTTGGCGGGACTTGCCTATTGCATCGGCTCCATCGATCTTCTTCCTCTCAAGGCCGCAAATGACGCCGACTATCTGCGTGCCTATGAAATCAACGTCCTTGGTGCCATCCGCTCATTGAAGATGCTTGAAAAATCTTTGAAGGCGGGCAAGGGCAGCGTCGTTCTATTCTCGTCCATCGCGGTGCAGCAGGGCTTTGGCAACCATACTGTCATCAGCACGGCGAAGGGAGCCATCGAGGGTTTAACAGCCGCTCTCGCCGCAGAATGGGCAGGATCTGTCCGCGTCAACGCGATTGCGCCCAGCCTGACAGATACAGCGATCGCCAAGCCCTTGACGTCTTCGGCCGTCATGAAGGAAGCGATTGAAAAGATGCACCCCATCCCGCGACTGGGTACGCCCGATGACGCCGCCGCTTTGGCAGCCTTTCTGTTGGGGCCAGATTCCAGCTGGATTACGGGGCAGGTCATCCATCTCGACGGTGGTCGCAGTACGCTTCGCCCGAGGGGTTGAAGCTGACATTTAGAGCCGGTTATTCTTCATATTTTCGAGGATTTGCGCGGATTTGTCCTTGATCGCCTTTTGCTTTTCCGCGCCAAACTTGTCCCAGGTTGAGAAAACATAAGGCAGGCGCTGGTTTTGCTTCAACTTGTCGCGATGACGCGCCATGAAATCCCAATATAGCGCGTTGAAGGGGCAGGCATTCTCGGCGGTCAGCTCATTGGGGTCATACGCGCAGCCGTCGCAAAAATTGCTCATTTTGTTGATGTATTTTCCGCTCGCGGCATAGGGCTTGCTGCCCATGATGCCGCCGTCGCCGAACAGGGCCATGCCAAGCGTATTCGGCATTTCGACCCATTCGTAAGCATCACTATAGACGGCGAGGTACCATTCCTGAACCTGTTTGACATCAATCCCCGCCAGCATGGCAAAATTACCCGTGACCATAAGGCGTTGGATATGGTGGGAATAGGCGTGATCCCGCGTGTGGCGCACGGCCTCCGCCACGCAGGACATTTTGGTTTCGGCCGTCCAGTAGAACTCGGGCAGGTTTGCGGTCGCGCCCAGATAGTTCATCTCGCCGTATTGCGGCATGTGCAGCCAGTAAATACCCCGCACATATTCCCGCCATCCCAGAATTTGGCGGATAAAACCTTCGACGGCATTAAGTGGGGCTTTGTCGTCCCGATATGCTTTTTCAGCGCGCTGGCATATTTCCAGCGGCAGCAGCAGGCCTGCGTTGAGGTAGGAAGATATCAGGGAGTGATAAAGATAAGGCTCGCCTGCAACCATGGCATCCTGATAGTCGCCGAAATTTGGCAGCAGGTGGATGATGAAATGATCCAGCTCGGTTAGCGCCTGTTCACGCGTCACGGCATAATGAAACGGCCGTAGCTTTCCGAAGTGATGGGGGAACCGTTCTTCGACGAGATTCAGGACATCCATCGTAATCTGGTCTTTGGCATGGCTGATGCGCTTCGGATAGGGCAGCAACCTGCCCGGAAACTTGCGGTTTTCTTTGTCGAAGTTCCACTGGCCGCCGGCGGGCGTACCATCGGCCTCCATAAGTATCGCGTATCGTTTGCGCATTTCGCGGTAAAAATATTCCATCCGCAATTGCTGGCGGTTTTCCGCCCATGCCCGGAACTCGGAAATACGGCAGAGAAAGCGCGTGTCGGTTAAAATATGAACATCGACGCCAAGGCTTTCCTTCCAGCCATCGAAAATAAGCCGCAGCCGGTATTCGCCGGGCTCGGTCACGATCAACCGCTCGGCTTTCGTACCGGCCAGTGCGCGGCGGACTTCATTTTCAAAGCTGCCGGTATTGCCGGCGTCATCGAGCTTCACGTAGTGGACGTTAAATCCAGCGGCCCGCAGCTCGCCTGCGAAGTGCCGCATGGCCGAGAAGAGGAAAGCAATTTTCTTCGGATGGTGCTTGACGTAGGTTGCCTCCTCCATCACTTCGCACATCAATATAACGTCGCTTGGCGCGGCCTGTTCAAGGCTGGACATCGACAGGCTCAGCTGATCACCCAGAATAAGACGGAGGCTGGTCATGGGGGTGATGAGGCCTTCCTGATGTATGCGCCGGTGGCGGCGCAGGCATTGAAAATAATGGCGGAAGGGGTGGGATTCGAACCCACGGTAAGCTTGCGCCTACGCTAGTTTTCAAGACTAGCATGTGGTTTCTATCCTATTGATATCTAATAGTATTAATTTTCACTGGTTCAAAGTGTGTAAGAGTATGTGCAAGTTTTCAAGTTATTTATAACGAGCATTCTTGTCGTCTACAACCTATTAATAATCCACATCATCCTCATAGAACAGTTCCTACTCATCTACTATCAAGTATCCTAATCTGCGAACAGAATAGTTTTAAAAAATCTCATTAGAAAACGATGCGGTAAACTAATGATGATCGTGGTGGTCGAGAAAATGCTGAATCTCATGCTTTGAGACGGGCCTGTCAGCGCCATTTATGTGCAAACCATGAATGATTGCCTCTAAGATCATTTCCTTGCGCATGAATGTTGCCCGCGCGAAATAAAGCCGCAAGGCGGAGTCGAGACCGTCGTCACGCGCGACGGTTTCAGGTGCGACTGTTTTCTTGTTGAAAAGCTGAAGCAACTCTCCCTTGATGCGCTTTATGTCGGCCAAAGTGAATTTCCTTAGAAAAGAACACCTGCCTCAAAGATCAGCCTTACCTGCGATTTGTCATTGCCTGATGATCCAAATGCTGCGCCCGCTGCCGCATCCACCGCGCGTGTATATGAGGCATCAGCACGACCAAAAAACCTGTCATACTGATAAGTCGGAGTGACCGTCGCTGACCATGCATCGCTACCGGCACCGTATAAAAGATTTGGCCCCGCAGCACTACCTTCCGTAGAAATGTATTCGGCACGGCCCGCAAGGCTCCAATGGTCATTAAAGGTATATTTTCCCAGTACCGCTGCGCCCCAGCTGGAAGCTGAATCAGCAAGGCCTATAGAAATGTCCTGCGGCGTGTGGGTGTATTGGATGTATGGCGTAATCGTCCAGGGGGCGGCATTGTAGGTATAAATGAGGTTATAAATCTGCCCGTTGTTCTGCGCGAGAGGTGTTGCAAAGTCAGTATGCGCCGCACTGTTCAGGTTGCCGCCGGCGACGAAACTCAAGGTATTCTTGGAATCGATCGTCCACGCAACTGAGCCATCGAGCCAGTTATATTTATCAGAGTAAAAGCCATCGTTCCAGGAAAGGGACAAGGCGAAGGGGCCCGTGGAGTAATTCGCCTGCAAGCCCTTGTTAACGGCGTTTTCCTGATTCCACAGCAGGCCTCGCTGCACGTTCATGTTTTCGAATGAAAACGTATACTCCGCACCGAAAAGCGTGGGCAGTTTTCCTGCCATGATGCTGAAGTTTGAGGTCGGAGCTAGTTTTACGAAGCCTTGGGGGATATATCCGTAGGTATGTTCAGTGTAGTTTTCGGCGCGTATGTAAGGTGTGCCGACGACTGGTACTGAATATTCACCCGCCTGAAGGAAGAACTGCACTAAGCCGTCGGGCTTCTGTACGAATAATTGCGCGTTTCCGATATCGCCGCGTGAGTTTTTGTCCGTCGTCACATGGTTGTTTTGGCTGAGGGCGAAGCCTGTCAATGCGCCTCCAACATATATTTTTCCTGCGGAGCCTAATTCAAACGAATATGGATTGGCTGAGGCAGCAAGCGGCCCGGTCATCGCTGGCATTAGTGTTGGCGTGGCGGGAGCGGGGGTGTCTTCAGCAAAAGCGGGCACGGCGGCGAGCGCCAGCGCGAATGACAAACATGCAGTGGCGGTTCTCGAAAACATTTGATTCTCCCGAAATAAATAAAGCGACAGTTACTTGTCGTGAGATCAATTTTTATTCCTGTGCGATAGCCATGTCGCGTAAAAAGGCCGTCAAAAATAAGGGTGCGTAAACAGCGCGTAAATAGGCATATGCTGCCGGCTATTTTTTATAGGCTATTTACATGACAATCCTGACGGCGAGGCAAATGATTAGAGATAGGGCGGCATGTGCTACCCCTGATCTCGGAGATTCGTCATGGCCTATCCTATTCTTATTCTCATTCAGATGATGTCGTTCGTACTTGTGAACGCGAGTGTGCTGGATTCTTTTGAGATTGCCGACGGCGTAGCGAAGAAACGTGCCGTGGCTGAGATGGTCAGCGGGCTCGGTTTGGCGGGGATCGCTTTTTTATATACGGCACCACAGTTGCAACTGTTCGTGCAGCACTAAGGAGGAAGATATGGATTGGTATTATTTGCTTCAGATTTTGCTGTTTTTTCTTTTTAACCTCGGCTTTATCTGGATGGCCGACAAACTCATGGAGAAGCCGGAATGACCGCCTTTTTGGCCATATTGGCGGTGATCGTCATAGCCCTCTTCGTTTACCTTATCACTGCCATGCTTAAACCGGAGATATTTCCATGATGTCGATATCACTCAATAACTGGCTTCAAATTTTCGCCTTCTTTGTAATTCTGGGCGTATCCGTGAAGCCTTTGGGTCTTTACATGGCGAAAGTCTATCAAGGTGATCGGACATTCATGTCTGTCCCTTTGGGTTGGCTCGAGAGAATATTCTATAAGGTTGGCGGTCTTGATCCTACCGAAGAAATGAGTTGGAAAAAATATTCCGTTCATGTGACGGTTTTCAGTACATTCTGTTTTGCCGCACTATACGGTATTTTGCGTTTACAAACGATGCTGCCGCTTAATCCCGCGGATATGGGGCAGGTGACCCCGGACTTGTCTTTCAACACGGCCGCAAGTTTCATGACCAATACGAATTGGCAGTCCTATGGCGGCGAGTCGACCATGAGTTATTTTTCTCAGATGGTCGGCCTAGGTGTTCAGAATTTTGTCTCTGCAGCCGTGGGCATGGCGGTAATGGCTGCATTCATTCGTAGTTTTATCCGGAAAAACAGCGCGACAATAGGCAACTTCTGGGCTGATATGGTTCGGGGACTCGTTTATATCCTGCTGCCCCTTTGCCTCATACTTGCTATTTTTCTTGTCGGGCAGGGTGTTGTACAGACTTTTAGTCCCTATGCCGAGACATCGCTGGTCGAAAAAATTCATGTTGACGAGCAAAAGGACGCGACTGGTGCGGTGACACAGGCGGCGCATGACGTGGAAACGCAGACGCTTGCTGTCGGTCCTGCTGCCTCGCAAATCGCGATCAAACAATTGGGTACGAATGGCGGCGGTTTCTATAACGTCAACTCTGCTCATCCGTTCGAAAATCCGACACCATTATCAAACCTATTTGAGATGCTTTCGATACTCCTTATCTCGGCTGCCTGCTGCTACACGTTCGGTCACATGGTCAAGGATACCCGCCAGGGTTGGGCGTTACTGGTTGTCATGACCATCATCTGTATTCCTCTGACAATATTTTGCTTCATGCAGGAGCAGGGCGGGAATCCGTTGCTAACAGCTCTTGGCGTTGACCAGTTGGAAAGCGCCTTTCAGCCAGGTGGCAACATGGAGGGAAAAGAGGCGCGGTTCGGCGCGGTTAACTCAGCGATCTGGGCGACGGTAACAACTTCCGCCTCAAATGGCTCTGTCAACTCCATGCATGATTCCTTCACGCCGCTTGGTGGTCTCGTTCCGCTGCTGATGATGCAGTTTAGTGAAATCATTTACGGAGGCGTTGGTTGTGGGCTGTACGGCATGGTTGTTTATGCCCTGATTACCGTATTCATCGCAGGACTGATGGTGGGCAGAACTCCTGAGTACCTTGGCAAGAAAATCCAGGCCTATGAAATGAAAATGGCTTCGATCGTTCTTCTCGTGCCGCTCGTATGCAGTTTGCTCGGCACGGCTATTGCTGTTTTGACAGAGGCCGGCAAGGCAGGTCCGCTTAACGGCGGGGCGCATGCATTCAGCGAAATCCTTTATGCATTTTCCTCCGCAGGTAATAACAACGGCAGCGCGTTTGCTGGCCTCACCGCAAACACACCATTTTACAATACCTCTCTTGGCTGGGGCATGCTTTTCAGTCGCTTCTGGTGCATGCTGCCGGTGCTTGCTATCGCTGGCTCTCTCGCGGGAAAAAATTCAGTACCGCCGTCGACTGGCACATTGCCGACGCATACGCCGCTTTTCATCCTCCTGCTGACAGGCGTTGTCGTTATGGTCGGAGTTCTGACGTATGTCCCCGCGCTCGCACTTGGGCCGATTGCGGATCACTTCCAAATGCTGACAGCGATTAAGTAAGGATAAAAAATATGACGAAAGAAAACAGGCTTGCTCTGATGGGTCCGGAACAGGTGTTAAAAGCCGTTTATACCTCATTCGCAAGGCTGACGCCTTGGTACCAGATGCGAAATCCGGTTATGTTCGTAGTCTTTGTTGGTGCCATCATAACAACGGCCCTTTGCTTCTACAAAGTACCAGGCGATGACAAGGGATGGTTTGTCGCATGGGTGACTGTATGGCTGTGGTTCACTTGCATCTTTGCCAACTTTGCTGAGGCTATTGCCGAAGGCAGGGGGAAAGCACAGGCCGCAAGCCTTCGTGCGGCACGAAAAGACATTCAAGCTAAAAAGCTGAAGTCACTCGATAATATGAAAGACTTCACCTCTGTTTCGTCGTCAAGCCTAAGAAAAGGCGACATTGTCCTTGTCGAAGCGGGAAGCTTTATTCCCGGCGATGGGCAGGTACTGAAGGGCGTTGCATCAGTCGATGAAAGCGCCATTACAGGTGAAAGCGCTCCTGTCATTCGCGAAAACGGCGGCGACCGTGATGCCGTAACGGGGGGTACACGCGTTCTCTCGGACTGGCTGGTGCTGGAGATGACAGCAAATCCTGGCGAGAGTTTTCTTGATAAAATGATTGCACTTGTAGAAGGCGCAAAACGTCAGAAAACACCAAATGAAATTGCGCTCGCCATTCTTCTCGCTGGTATGACGATTATCTTCCTGCTGGCTTGCGCGACGCTTTTGCCATATTCAATGTATGCCGTAGAGAAAATGGGTACGGGTACTGTGGTCGGGATTACAGTTCTGGTCGCGCTTCTGGTCTGCCTGGCGCCTACAACAATTGGCGGTCTTCTTTCCGCCATCGGTATTGCCGGCATGGACAGGCTCGTTCGGGCGAATGTCGTCGCCAAGTCTGGTCGCGCGGTCGAGTCCGCTGGCGACGTTAACGTGTTGCTCCTTGATAAAACAGGGACAATTACCCACGGCAACCGTCAAGCCGTTGCATTATATGGCGCTGAAAGTGTCAGCCAACAGGCACTGGCAGATGCAGCAGAACTATCCTCCCTTGCGGATGAAACGCCGGAAGGTAAAAGCATCGTACAGCTCGCGAGGGCAAAATACGGCATCATTCCGAAAGATGTTTCGACGCTGAATGCGACGTTTATCCCATTCAGCGCCGAAACCCGTGCCTCGGGTATCACCTTGGGCGATACCCAAATACTGAAAGGAGCTGTTGACGCAATAGAAGCGCATGTCAAAACCCTCGGGGGTTCATTCTCGCCTCTGGCAAGACAGGAAGCAGATAAAATTGCTCGTAGTGGCGGTACGCCGTTGCTGGTGGCAAAAGGTGCCCGAATTCTTGGTGTTGTGCACCTGAAGGATGTAGTCAAGCACGGTATCAAGGAACGTCTAGCAGACTTGCGCCGCATGGGCATCAAGAGCGTCATGGTGACTGGCGATAACCCGCTCACGGCCGCTGCTATTGCGGCAGAAGCCGGGGTCGATGACTATATCGCTCAAGCAACTCCTCAAATCAAACTCGCCTACATAAAAAAAATGCAGATGGGCGGTGAACTGGTCGCAATGGTGGGTGATGGGACGAACGACGCTCCTGCACTCGCCCAGGCCGATGTGGCAGTGGTTATGAACACAGGTACGCAGGCAGCTAAAGAAGCGGGGAACATGATTGACCTCGATTCCGACCCGACAAAACTTATCGAAATCGTTGAAATCGGCAAGCAGTTGTTGATGACGCGGGGTGCTTTAACCACCTTCAGCATTGCCAATGACGTTGCAAAATATTTCGCCATCATTCCGGCCGCTTTCGCGAGCACATTTCCGGCACTGATGGCTCTAAACATCATGCGGCTTTCTACGCCTGAGAGCGCAATTCTTTCGGCCGTGATATTCAATGCGCTCGTCATCGTCTTCCTCATTCCGCTGGCGCTGAAAGGCGTGCGCTACACGCCGATAGGCGCGACCAAACTGTTGCAAAAAAACGCACTCGTCTACGGTGTCGGTGGCGTCATTGTGCCGTTCATCGGGATAAAGATCATTGATATCGCGCTATCGGCGATGGGAGTAAAATAATGATTTTAAAATCTTTAAGAATTTCCGCAGTTATGTGGATTGTCAGTACGGTTCTTTTTGGCGCGGTTTACCCCGCTGTGGTCACAGGCATTTCGATGCTCGTTTTCCCGGACCAGGCCAAAGGCAGCATCATCAGGGATCATTCGGGCAAAGCGATAGGTTCAAGCCTCATCGGCCAGAACTTTACCGACCCCAAATATTTTTGGTCACGCCTGTCGGCAACCGGCCCGGTGCCTTATAATGCGGCTGCTTCGACAGGCAGCAATTATGGCGTAAATAACGCCGCGCTGCTGGATGCAGTGAAGTCACGTATTTCTGCGCTTCGTGAGGCCGACCCTCAAAGCGAAGGTTCTGTGCCAGTCGACCTTGTTACTGCATCCGGGAGCGGCCTTGACCCGCATATCAGTCTCCAAGCGGCAGAGTTTCAGCTGCGACGTGTCGCGGAAGTCAGGCATCTATCACAAGACGCGGTACGTAAGCTCATAGAGGCTAACACTGTGTCGCGACAACTCTTCATTTTTGGCGAACCTGTCGTTAATGTGCTGACGCTGAACATCGCTCTTGACGAGTTGTCAAACCATGCATCAAACGGACAGAAATAAGCGGCTTGATCCTGTAAAGCTCCTTAGTCAGATCGAGGCTGATGAAAAGCGCCTCAGTCGCGGAAAGCTAAAAATATTCTTCGGCAGTTCCGCCGGTGTCGGCAAGACGTATGCCATGCTGCAGGAAGCTCACCGACGGTTTCTCCAGTCGGTCGATGTTCTGGTGGGCATTGTTGAAACCCATGATCGCGCTGATACCAGCGCGCTACTGATTGGTCTTCCGGTTCTGCCGCGCGTTGCCATCGACCATCGCGGCGTCAATATCGCGGAATTCGATCTGGACGGTGCCCTAAAAAGAAAGCCAGCCATTATTCTTATCGACGAGCTGGCGCATACTAACGCACCCGGAAGTCGCCATCCAAAGCGCTGGCAGGACGTTGAAGAGGTATTAAGCGCTGGCATTGACGTTTATACAACCCTGAATGTTCAGCATCTTGAAAGTCTGAATGACGTCGTCAACAGCATCACTGGTATTGCCGTGCGGGAGACGGTTCCGGACGAATTTTTCGATCAGGCCGATGACATCGTGTTGGTTGACACCTCCCCCGACGAATTGTTAACCAGACTAAGAGATGGTAAAGTTTATATTGCCCCAGGCGCGAATGAACATGCTGTACTCAACTTTTTCCGCAAGACGAACCTACAGTCTCTGCGTGAACTTGCGCTTCGACGTGCTGCCGATTACGTAGATGTCGAGACGGACGAGCAAAGGCGTCGAGAGGGGCTATCAACCCCAAATATAGCTGGAGACAAATTATTAATTTGCGTCGGCGCTGATATGTTTGCTTCCAAACTTGTGCGCACAGGACGCAGGATGGCAACGGCGCTCAAGGCACGATGGGTCGTCGCGTATGTTGAAGTTCCGGGAGTACCAGCCCGAGATATCCGTATGCGCCAACATATTCAGCAGGTCCTCCAGTCTGCTGCCACGAATGGTGCCGAAGTTGTCACATTGCAAGGAACGCGAATAGGCGAAGAGCTCATCAATTATGCGAGAGATAATGGCATCACCAAAATGATCATCGGAAAATCGATCCGGTCTTTTTGGCGGACGTTATTCAGAAGACAGCTTGCGGAATACATTCTGGTGCAAAGTGGCGAAATCGACGTATACGTCGTCACAACCCCGCCCAGTCTCGGTGTTGCCTTTAATAAAAAGCGCCAGATTCACAAGCCCCAATTGCGATGGCAGGACTATTTTTATGCGATATCAATATTGGCCGCCGTGACGATCGGCAGTTATTATTTTGAGCCACTTTTGAAGACCATAGATATTGCAATGCTGTACTTGATGGGAGTCATGATTACTTCCACGTGGCTTGGTCGATGGCCGTCGCTGGTCTACTCGGTTGCAAATATTGCGGTCTTCGATTTTTATTTTGTAGAGCCGCGCTTTACGCTTAGTGTGTCTGATTTATCATATTCCCTGACGTTCTTCGTCATGTTTGTGACGAGTCTCATCATCTCGTCTCTCGCGGCACAATTACGCGAAAAAGCTTTGCTCTCCAGAAGTCGCGAGAGGGAGACGCAGATATTTTTCAACCTGACCAAGGAGCTTAATGCCACGCGTACGCGTGAGGAGATGAGCATGACGCTGGTGAGACGGGTTTCTGACACAATGCCCGTCAAGGTCGGTATCTGGTATCCTGATGAGGCTGGAGCACTATCGACTATCTTTGGAAAAACGGAAGGCGACCAGGACAAGGAGGAGACTGTCGTCAGGTGGTGTTTCGATCATGCTCTTCCCGCCGGTAGCGGGACGGATACGATGCCAAGCGCAGCTGGCTATTATCTGCCTATTAAAGGCTCGAATATAACTTTGGGCGTCGTCGGTGTGTATCACCGTGATGGCTATTTGAGGCCCGACCAGATTTTAATGCTGCAAACGTTCCTTGATCTCCTCGGTGCTGCTCTGGAAGGGGCTGAAACTGCGGAGGCTGCCGACAAAGCCATTCTTCTTGCGGAAAAGGAAAGGTTACGAAATATCCTCCTGAGCTCTGTATCCCACGATTTACGGAGCCCATTGGCCGCGATTACCGGTGCAGCTGACGCGTTGCTGCAGATGAAGCCCGAGGATTTCAGGTCTAGTAACCGCCTCTTAGCTTCAATACGTCAAGAGGCTACGCGACTGACAAAGGTAGTAACCAACCTGCTGGATATTACGCGGATCGAGGGCGGTCAGTTGAAACTTAATATGCATCCGTATCTTCCGGCTGAAATCATCGGAAGTGCGGTTGAATCTTGCCACGAAATGACGAAGAGCCATGACGTCTTCCTAAATGTGCCGGAACAGCTGCCTTTTATTAACATGGATGGGCTCCTGATAAGCCAGGTTATCCAAAATCTCGTCGAAAACGCATGCTTTCATACGCCGGTGGGATCTATCATCGAAATCTCTGCAGATATTTTCAAAGGCGGACTTCGTATCGTCGTTGCGGATAACGGGCAAGGAATAATGCCGGGACAGGAAAAGGAGATTTTTAAAAAATTTGCGACATTTAACCACGGCGACAGACCGAAAGGCACAGGCCTTGGTCTGTCTATTTGCCAAGCGATTGCCATGGCGCATTTGGGTCGTATCTTCGCGGAAAACCACCCGAAAGGTGGTGCGCGATTTACGGTTGAGCTGCCCGCGACATTGACGATGCCCGAAAGATCCGACGATGCCGCATAAGCCTCTTATCCTAGTCGTCGAAGATGAACTGGAAATTTGCCGCTTCCTAGAAGTTGGCCTGAGTGCAAATGGCTATTCATATGCTGTTGCGAACCAAGGAAAAACAGCCCTTTCTTTTTGTGCGTCGACACCTCCAGCTGCTATTATTCTTGATCTGGGGCTACCCGATATGGATGGCAAGGCGGTTATCCAAGCGCTCAGGGTTTGGAGTAGGGTTCCCATTATTGTTCTCTCTGCGCGCGATCAGGAGGAAGAGAAAATAACAGCTCTTCAATTAGGAGCTGATGATTACCTCACCAAGCCCTTTGGAATGGGTGAGCTTATCGCCCGTATCGGTGTAGCTCTTAGGCACGCGATGCGAAAGGACGGCAATAAAGAATATAGTTATCATTTTAAGGGTCTTCATATCGATCTAGAAAAGAGAAGAGCTTTTTTGAATGACAAGCAGTTACACTTGACGCCAACAGAATACGACCTGTTAGCTGTGATGGTTCGCAAGGCTGGGCAAGTTGTGACGCAGGCTGAGCTTTTACGAGAAGTATGGGGAAAAGATTCTGAAGAAAATGATCATTATCTTCGAATATATGTGCAGCGTTTGCGAAAGAAGGTTGGCGATGATCCCTTAGCGCCTATTTATTTGTTTACGGAGCCGGGAATTGGCTACCGCCTAAGCGAAGAGTAACCACGCATTACAGGCTATTTTCGGAGGTCTACGTACCCAGTCTTTCGCCATGCATTTTCTTTAGAAAATTTGTAAGTCGCATGCCATTGTTATAATGGTATAAATTATCCAGCACTAATTTTTGTTACATTGCGCGATGTCAAATAACGCACGAACTGGCGGAAGGGGTGGGATTCGAACCCACGGTAAGCTTGCGCCTACGCTAGTTTTCAAGACTAGAGCCTTAAACCACTCGGCCACCCTTCCGTGAGCGAGACCGTGTCTTTGAGCGGCTTGTTTTAGTACCATACCCCCTTGCGGCTGCGCAACACGAAGTTTGTTTGACTTAAACGCGCTAAATCACGTAAAATCAAAGAAAAACAGGGGGTTCTTCTTTGCGGATTCAAACTTTTATTCTGGCTTTAGTGTTCGTCACGGCCTTTGGCATCAAAGGTGCTTCGGCTGCGTCTGAAGGCTTTGCCGGCTGGCTTGTCGAGCTTCGGGCGGAGGCGATACAAAAGGGTATTTCGCCTGCGACGGTCCACCGCGCGTTGCCCGATACCATGCGCCCGATCGACCGCATTCTGGAGCTTGACCGCAAACAGCCGGAAGGCACAACGACCTTCGAGGATTACCTCAAAAAAACCGTCTCCGCCGACCGCGTCGCCAAGGGCCGCGAAAAAATGGCCGCCTATCGCCAGACTTTGGATCGCGTCGAAGGGGAATATCCGGCGGACAAGGCTTTTGTCGTTGCTCTCTGGGGCATCGAGACCAGTTACGGCACCAATATGGGCAGCTATGAAGTTGTCAACGCACTAGCAACGCTGGCCTATGATGGCCGCCGTGCGGATTTCTTCCGCGGCGAATTGTTCAAGGCGCTGCAGATCCTTGACGAAGGTCATATTCAATACGGCCACATGAAGGGCTCATGGGCCGGTGCGATGGGCCAGAGCCAGTTCATGCCCTCCAGCTTCTTCAAATTCGCCGTCGACTTTAACGGCGACGGACGCCGCGATATCTGGTCGACGGAGGGGGATGTTTTCGCCTCCGCCGCCAATTATCTGGCCTCCAGCGGCTGGAAAAAGGGCGCGGCCTGGGGCAGGGAGGTGAAGGTGCCCGCCAATATCGACCGCCAGCTGCTCGGCGCTTCCAATGCCTATACGCTCCAGTTCTGGCATGACAAGGGCGTGCGCACGCTGGATGGAAAAGCCGTGCCGTTTGAAGGGGAGTATCAAGCTTCCCTCATCCAGCCGGACGGACCGGGAACACCTGCCTACATCGTATATGAAAACTACCGGACGCTGCTGAAATGGAATAAATCGTCGTTTTTTGCGACCGCGGTTTGCCTGCTTGCAGACCGGATCAAATCGGCCGGATGGGCGCCTAAAAAGGCCTAATCGCCTAGATTTCGCCCGTGAATCCCGCTATTCTGCGGGTGATTTAAATCAACCGACCGGAAGGCCTCACGTTCATGTCCGCAACGTCCCGTATTTTTACCGTATTCGCCCTCTGTGTCATGTCCTTCATGCTGTCCGGTTGCTCGGAAATGGAGTTCGGCTCGCATCTGGCCAAGAAATTCACCTGGCCGGGGCAGGAGGAAACCGCTGGCACCTATAAAATCGGCAAGCCCTATCGCGCCGGCAGCGTCTGGTATTACCCGCAGGAAGATTTCAAATACGTCGAAACGGGCATTGCCTCCTGGTACGGGCCGGACTTCCACGGCCACCGCACCGCCAACGGCGAGGTCTATGACCAGCACGAACTCACTGCCGCGCACCGCACATTGCAAATGCCGTCGCTGGTCCGCGTGACCAACCTTGAAAACGGCCGCTCCGTCGTTGTTCGCATTAACGACCGCGGCCCGTTTAAAAGCGGCCGCATCATCGACTGTTCGGAACGCGCGGCGCAGCTGCTCGGCTTCATCGGCAAGGGCACGGCGCGCGTAAAGCTGGAAGTGCTGACAAAAGAAAGCAAGCAGATGGCCGAAGCCGCGAAACGCGGCATGGATACATCGCGCCTCACAATGGCCGACCTCGACAAGTTTGATACGCCGGCGACCGTCCAGAACGCCAGCTATGAAACGCATGGCGACGTCGCCGCCGAAACCGGCCGCCCGCAATATGCGTCGCTGGATACGACCCAGAACGACGCGCTGCCGGAAAGCCTGCAGACGCCCACCATCACGGTTGAGCAGTTGTCGGCACCCGCAAGCGCCGCCCAGCCGCCTGCATATGCGCCGCCCGATGTTGCACGCAGTAACGGCCCACAGCCGGTTCTGCGCAGCAGCGACCGCGATAACTTTGTCGGCAGCCTGAACCTGGATGATACGAGCAGCGCGCCGCGTTCTTCTTCCGGCGGCCTTGCCAGCGGCCATATGGAGCAGGGGCGCTTTATGCCGGATCCCGTCGTGAAGCAGGTGCCTGTCGCCCCGACCGGCATTTTCGTGCAGGCCGGTGCTTTCGGCGTGCGTGACAACGCCGACCGCCTGAAGGGCAAGCTGCAGGGCATCGCCCCCGTGATGATTGATACGATTTCCGCGAACGGTAAAACGCTGTACCGCGTCAAGCTGGGCCCCATCGCGACGGTGGCGGAAGCAGACAAAGTGCTGGCCGACGTCATCCGCACCGGCAACGGCGCGGCGCGTGTCGTGCACGACCGCTAAGAAAACTTTTAGAAACTTGAACTCTCCTGAGGATGTGATGAAAACCAAACTATTCGTGATTGCCTTGCTCTTCACTTTGTTTTCGGCCTTTCCGGCGCAGGCGCAGGTCGATACGCTGGCAAAACTTGCGATTATCGTCGACGCCAATTCCGGCGCCGTGCTGCTGGATAAAAATGCCGGCCAGCGCATGCCGACCTCTTCCATGAGCAAGGTCATGACCATGTACATGGTGTTCGAGGCGCTGAAGCAGGGGCATTTGCACCTTGACGACGAAATCCTCGTCTCGGAACGCGCCTGGCGCAACAGCATGAACGACGGCTCGCGCATGTTCATTCAGGTTGGTACACGCGTGAAGGTTGAAGACCTTATCCGCGGCGTCATCATCCAATCCGGCAACGATGCGTCTGTTGCTCTCGCGGAAGGTGTCGCGGGTACTGAAGAGGCTTTTGTCGACGCCATGAACAAACGCGCCAGTGAAATCGGCCTTAAAGACAGCCATTTCATGAATGCGACCGGCCTGCCGGACCCTGACCATTACTCCACGCCGCGCGACCTTGCCGTGCTGGCCTACCGCATTATGACCGACTTCCCGGAGTACTATCACTACTTCTCCGAAAAAGAATACGTTTACAACAAAATCAAGCAACAGAACCGCGACCCGCTGCTGGGCAAAGTTGCCGGCGCTGACGGTCTCAAGACCGGCCACACCGAAATTGCCGGTTACGGCCTCATCGGCACCGCGCTGCGCGACGGCCGCCGCGTTATCCTCGTCATGAACGGCCTCGACAGCCAGAAAGACCGTCAGGAAGAGGGCATCAAGCTCATGGAATGGGCGTTCCGCAGCTTCGAGGCGAAGAAGATTATTGCCAAAGGACAGGCGGTTGATTCCGCGCGTGTCTGGCTGGGCAGTTCCGAATTGCTGCCGATTGTCGCCGCGCAGGATGTCAATGTCGTGATCCCCCGCGCTAAACGCAATGATTTGAAACTCTCCGTCAAATATCAGGAACCGCTGAAAGCGCCGATCAAGGCTGGCGACAAGGTCGGTACGTTGCAAGTGCAGGTGCCGGATCAGCAAGCTGTGGAGATTGATCTGGTTGCAGGCGCGGATGATCCGCGCAAGGGCGTCTTCGGCCGCGTCAAAGACCGCCTCAACTATCTGGTGACAGGCACTTTCTGATCATGAAAAAAGGGCTGTTCATCACGCTGGAGGGCGGCGAAGGCACGGGCAAAAGCACGCAAGTGAAGCTTTTGCACGCGGCCCTTACGTCTGCCGGCGTTGATGCGGTGACCACACGCGAGCCCGGCGGTACGCCGCAGGCAGAGCGCATTCGCAACTTCGTCATCCAGCGTGACGCCGGGCATTTCGATGCCGTGACGGAAGCGCTGTTGATGATGTCCGCGCGCCGCGAACATCTGGTCGATAAAATCTGGCCGGCGATGGAGAAGGGGGCTTGGGTCATCTCCGACCGCTTCGCCGATTCCACGCGCGCCATGCAGGGCTATGGTATGGGCATGGCGCAGGAGCAGATTGAAAAAATTTACGCGGTCATTGCCGGCGACTTCCAGCCGGACCTCACCTTTATTTTCGACATTGATCCTGAAGTCGGTCTGAAACGCTCCCTGAAGCAGCTTGCCGTGACGGCGAATAAAACCGAGGCGACGGAAGACCGTTACGAGCGTATGGGCATGCCGTTCCACCAGCGCCTGCGCAACGGCTTTCTGGAAGTTGCCAAGGCTTTCCCGCAACGCTGCGTCATCATTGATGCGGCGCAGGATGTGGCGGCTATCCACCGCCAGTTGCTGAAAACAATCGAAACCCGCTTCGGCATCTCGTGCCGGGAGGCTGCTCTTGGTTAGCCTGTTCGCCGAAGAGGAAGAAGAAAATCTCGACGCGCTGGCGGCTGAGATTGACGAGGCAGTCGACGGCGATGCGGCGGATATATCACCGCGCAATAATCCCGACTTGATCGGCCATGAAGCGGCCGAGAAAAACCTGCTGGCCGATTTTAACGCGGGCCGCATGCCACATGCCCTTATCCTTGCCGGCCCCGCCGGTATCGGCAAAGCGACCTTTGCCTACCGCATTGCGCGTTTTCTGTTTGCCAACGGCGGCGAGCAGGAAGCGGGGCTTTTTGGCGAACCTGAAAAACCTTCGACCCTTGCTATTCCCGCATCGCATCCTGTTTTCGCCCGCGTTTCCTCCGGCGGGCATTATGACCTTGTGGTCATCGAACGCGAAATGGACGAGAAAAAAGGCCGCTTAAAAAATGATATTTCTATCGATTCCGTCCGCAAAATTCACCCGTTCCTGCACAAGACGGCGGCCGAAGGCGGCTGGCGCGTCGTCATCGTCGACAGCGCTGAATATCTGAACCACGCAAGCCAGAACGCGCTGCTGAAAATACTGGAAGAGCCGCCGAAGAAGACGCTGCTGATTTTGACCACCTCGCAACCCGGCACCTTCCTGCCGACTATTCGTTCCCGCTGCCGCATGGTTCAGCTTGACCCTCTGTCTGATGCAACTGTCGGCACGCTGCTGGATAAATTCGCTTCCGGCATCAGCGCCGGCGACAAGATTGCTGTCAGCCGCTACGCGGAAGGCAGTATCGGTCGTGCATTGCAGTTCTACCAAGGGAAGGGTGTCGACCTTTATCGCAGCATTCTCGACCTGATCGCCAACCTGCCGCAGCTCGACATTGTCAAAGTTCACGCTCTTACCGATAAAATCGCTTTTGTCGAGCAGGCCTATGAAGCTGCCCAGGAGATCATGACCGGCTGGTGCGAAAGGCTGGCGCGGCTACAGGCGCGCGGCTTGCCGATTACGGATGTCATGTCCGGCGACGCCGCGATTTTTAACAAGCTTGCGGCGCACTACCCGCCGCGCCACTTCCTGAATACCTGGGAAAAAATGTCGCAACTGTTTTTGGCAACGGAGATTTCCAACCTTGATAAACGCCAGGCGCTGATCGGCGCATTCCTGATGCTTCAAAACCCCGATCACGCCGGCCTTGCCGCTTAAAGTATAGAGGATAAAATGACCAAACCGCATTTCTACATCACCACCGCCATTTCCTACGTCAACGGCCCGCCCCATCTGGGGCACGCCTATGAGACGATTGGCGCGGACGTGATGGCGCGCTTCAAGCGCCTTGACGGTTTTGACGTCTATTTCCTGACCGGCACCGACGAGCACGGCCAGAAGGTGCAAAAAACCGCGATTGCCAAAGGCAAGACGCCGCAGCAGTTCAGTGATGAAATCGCGGGCCTGTTCATCGATATGAACAAGAACCTGAATATTTCCAATGACCAGTTCATCCGCACAACGGCACAGTTCCACAAGGACGCCTGCCAGGCCATTTGGGGGCAGATGCAGGACAAGGGCGATATTTATCTCAACAAATACGCCGGCTGGTATTCGGAGCGCGATGAAGCGTTTTACGGCGAAGACGAGCTGACGACCAAGGACGACGGCAAAAAATACGCAACCGCCACCGGTACGGAAGTACATTGGGTTGAAGAAGAAAGCTATTTTTTCAAGCTTTCAGAATATACGCAGAAACTGCTGGACTATTACGAAGCGCATCCTGATTTCATTCAGCCGTCCTTCCGCCGCAATGAAGTCGTCAGTTTCGTCAAGCAGGGGCTGAAGGACCTTTCCATCTCCCGCACCAGTTTCGACTGGGGCGTGAAAGTGCCAAATGCGAAGAACCACATCATGTATGTCTGGGTCGATGCGCTGACCAACTATATCAGCGCTGTCGGTTACCCGGACCAGAACAATGAAACCTACAAAAAATTCTGGCCGGCGGATGTGCATCTGATCGGCAAGGACATTATCCGTTTCCATGCGGTTTTCTGGCCAGCCTTCCTGATGTCGGCCGGCCTGCACATTCCGAAGCGCGTCTTCGGCCACGGCTTCCTGCTGACACGCGGCGAGAAAATGTCGAAGTCGCTTGGCAACGTGGTGACACCACAAGACCTGATTGACCGTTTCGGTGTTGATTCCGCGCGCTATGCGCTGATGCGCGAAGTGACCTTTGGGCAGGACGGCGATATTTCCTACGAGCTGCTGGGCAACCGCGTCAATGCCGAACTTTCCAACAACATCGGCAACCTTGCGCAGCGCACTCTGTCACAGATCGCCAAGAACTGCGGCGGCCAAGTGCCGAAGCCGGGCATTCTTGAAGACGTCGACCACGAGCTGTTGAACAAGGCAGGACAGGCGATGCTCATCGCTGTTCGTTCCGAATTTGAAAAGATGCAGTTCAGCAAGGCGATTGAGGAAATCGTGCAGGTCGCCAATGCCGCAAACCTTTACATCGACGCGCAGGCACCCTGGACTTTGAAGAAAACCAATCTGGAACGCATGGGCACGGTTTTATATGTGCTGGCAGAAGTCATCCGCAATCTTGGTATCATCCTGCAGCCCTTTACGCCCGTTGCCGCCAATAAAATCCTCGATCAGGTTGCGGTACCTGCTGATGCGCGCGAATTCAGCCATATCGGCGGCACACATTCGCTGACCGCGGGTACGGCACTGCCGGCGCCGCAGGGCGTTTTCCCGCGCTATGAACCGCCTGCGGAAGAGAAGATCGCCTGATGCTTGTCGACAGCCATTGCCACCTTGACTACCCCGATTTTTCGGCAGAAGGCGTGGCGGAAATCGTCACCCGCGCGAAATCGGCCGGCGTTGGCCGCTTCCTCACCATCTGCACGGAAATCGCCAAATTTCCGCAGGTCCTGGCGGTTGCCAGTTCGTCGCCCGTGATTGATTGCACCGTCGGCACCCATCCGCATCACGCGGCCGATGCCGGCGAAATCAATATCACGCGCGAGGAAATCGTCGCACTAACAAAAAACCCGAAGGTTGTCGGCATTGGCGAAACGGGCCTCGATTATTATTACGAGCATTCGCCGAAGGACGAGCAGCAGCGCGTTTTCGCAACGCATATCGAAGCCGCGCTTGAAACTGACCTGCCGCTGGTTATCCACACGCGCGATGCAGATGCCGATACCATCCGCATCATGACGGATGTCGGGGGACGCAAGGCGCGCGGAGTTATGCATTGTTTCAGCGGAACGCCTCATCTTGCCGAGGCGTCGCTTGATCTCGGGTTTTATATCTCTTTCTCCGGCATCGTGACCTTCAAGAAGTCGGAAGAGCTGCGGCAGATTGCCAAGACGGTTCCGCTGGAGCGCATCCTCGTTGAAACCGATAGCCCGTATCTGGCGCCCATGCCGCATCGTGGCAAGCGTAACGAACCGGCCTTCGTCGTGCATACGGCGCAGATGGTCGCCGAGCTGAAGGGCGTGACGCTGGACGAACTGGCGCGCCGCACCACCGACAACTTCTTTACCCTGTTCAACAAGGCGCCGCGATGAAAGTTACCGTTTTAGGCTCGGGCGGATCATTGGGCGTGCCGGCGGCAGGCAACTTCTGGGGTGCCTGTGACAGGCATAACCCGAAGAATTACCGCACCCGTGCCTCCATCCTCGTGCAGACAGCGAAGACCAATCTTCTTGTCGATACCAGCTACGACCTCCGCGAGCAGCTGAACAAGGCGAATATACAGACGCTGGATGGCGTGCTGATCACCCATGCGCATAACGATCATGTGAATGGTATCGATGACCTGCGACCGATTGCCTATCACGCCAATACTAAGCTCGACATTTACGCCAATGCTGAAACGCTGGAAGAAATCCATCGGCGCTGGCCCTATCTTTTCCAGCCAAAATTCGGCGATATCTATGTCGAATTCATTAAAAAGCGTGAAATCCAGAATTACGATCATTTCACAGTTGGCGACATTGATGTCGAAAGTTTCGAGATGGATCATACAACCATCCTTGCCCTCGGCTACCGCTTTGGCAATTTTGCCTATTGCGTCGATGTTGCCAACCTGAACGATCAGTCGCTTGAAAAACTGAAGGGTATCGAAACCTGGATTGTAGATGCCGGCGCTTACTTTAAAGAAAAGGTCGGCACTCATGCCAATATCCAGCGGGTCATGAAATGGGCCGAACTCCTGAAGCCGAAGATGACGTATCTCTCGGTGCTGACTACCCATATGGATTACAACAAGCTCTGCGAGGAGCTGCCGCCGCATATACGCCCCGCTTATGACGGGATGGTCATTGACCTCGACACAAATCAAAGATAAAAAAAGGCCCGGAAGTCATCCGGGCCTTTTTACATCACTCGTCGTTATCCTAATTTCTTCGATGCAGCTCCAAACTTGGCGGCATTGTCGTTGGATGGTTTCTTTTTCTCGACTGTATCAAGCGCCTTGCCGAGAATCTCCTTGATGCCGACATCCAGCTGCGGCGTTTCCATGATGCGCTCCATTTCCTTCACCATCAGTGCCTGACGCTCGGCGTCATAGCGCTTGAACTGCGTGAAGCGTTTGGCGAGGTTCGTCGCCGTCTTGGGGTTCACCTCGTTCAGGTGAATGACGGTATCGGCTAGGAAGCCGTAGCCTTTGCCGTTGGTGTCGTGAAACACCGTCGGGTTGCCGCTGATGAAACCGCCGATCAGGGCATAGACCTTGTTCGGGTTGGTTTCATCAAAGCTTGGGTGTTTCATCAAGTCTTTCACACGTTGCAGCGGGTCGCCATCAGGGATCGCAGCGTTGACGGAGAGCCATTTACCGACGACGTTGTTGTTGTCCTTGAACTTCTCGTAGAAGTCATCCAGCACGGCCTGACGCGCATCCGCTCCGCCCGAGGGCGGGATGCGGGATAGCGTCGAGAGGGCGGAAAGGCGTTCTGTCATATTGGTCGCGGTGCGGTATTGCGTTTCCGCTTTTGCGGCCATTTCCGGCGTGCCGAGCTTGGCGAGGAAGCCGAGGCTGATGTTGTGCATATCGCGGCGGCCAACTTGATCGGGGTTCACGTCATACTTCTCGCCAGCCGGAGTTGCGGTCGCGGCATAAATCTGGCGGAATTCCTGCTCGAAGGTCGTCGCGAGGGTTTTGCGCATGAAGGACAGCGCTTCGTTCACGGCTTCGGGATCGAGCGTTTTCAGGTCTTGCGTCACAAGGTTATAGGCGGGCAGGGCAAGAGTTTTTGCGTTGAATGCCTTGTCGCCGTCCAGCGCATTGGCGAGGTTTGCACCATAGGCGTCGATGAAGTCTTTCGACAGCGTCAGCGGCAGGTCGTCCTTCACGTTGTTGATAAGGCGGTGCAGCGTCTTGATCATCAGGCGCTCGGTCGCTTCGTATTTGTTGTAGCCGTCAGAGTCATGCGCCATGCGGAAGATAAGCTCTTCATCCGTCGGCTGGGTCGTCACCTTCACAGGCGCGGAGAAGCCGCGCAGGATGGACGGTACCACGGGGCCATTCACGTTCTCGAATTTAAACGTTTGCGTCGCTTCCGTCAGCTCCAGCACGCGCGTTGTCTGCGCACCACCGTTTTCACCGGCGAAGACCAGCGGCACATCCTTGCCGGACTGGCCGATAAGGCCGACAGCAACGGGAATGTGCAGGTTTTCTTTCGTCGGCTGGTCGGCAGTCGGGTTCGTGCGCTGCGAGAGCGTCAGTTCATAAGTCTTCGTCGCGGCGTCATATTTGCCGTGATAGCTGATTTCAGGCGTGCCGGACTGGCTGTACCAGGTGCGGAACTGTGTCAGGTCTTTGCCGGAAACTTCTTCCATGACATTGATGAAATCATCGCAGGTGACGGCTTGGCCATCGAAACGGCTAAAGTATTCATCGGTGCCTGCGCGCCATGTCTTTTCGCCGAACATGGTGTGCATCATCCCCAAAACGTGCGAGCCTTTTTCGTAGATGGTGCCGGTGTAGATGTTGTCAAACTCTTCCACCTTGTCGGGGCGGATAGGGTGGGAGAGGGGGCTTGCGTCCTCCATAAACTGGCGGTCGCGCAGCTCGACGGCGTCTTCAATGCGTTTGATCGCTTTCGAGTGCATATCTTCCGTGAACTGGCGGTCGCGCAGAACGGTGAAGCCTTCCTTCAAGGTCAGCTCGAACCAGTCACGCACGGTGACGCGGTCGCCGGAGAAGTTGTGGAAATATTCGTGGCCGATGACGGCTTCGATGTTGATGAGCTCGTCATCCGTCGAGGTTTCGGGGCTGCCGACAAGCAGGGAAACGTTGAAGACGTTAAGGCCCTTGTTCTCCATTGCCCCTGCGTTGAATTTGTCGACGACCGCGATATGGAAGACATCAAGGTCGTATTCGCGGCCGTAGCGGTCTTCATCCCACTTCATGGCGCGCTTGATGGATTCCATCGCCCATTCGATTTTATCTTCATAGCCGGGCTGGACGACAATGCGGAGGTCGACATTTTTTCCGGTCATGGTGGTGAAGGTGTCTTCCATCACTTTCATGTCGCCGGCGACGGTGGCAAACAAATAGCTCGGCTTCGGCCAGGGGTCGTTCCAGGTAATACTGTGGCGGCCATTGCCGAGATCGGTGGTGTTTTTATATTCGCCGTTGCCGTTCGACAGCAAAATGGGGAAGCGCTTTTTATCGGCTTCCATCGTCACATCGAAGGTCGCGAGGTTGTCCGGGCGGTCGAGGAAGTAGGTGATGCGGCGGAAGCCTTGCGCTTCGCATTGCGAGCAGAAAACATCCCCCGCCATGTAAATGCCGCGCAGGCTGGTATTCGTAGTCGGATTTACTTCCGTGGTGATGTCGAGGGAGAAGGGCTGTGCCGGCGGATTTTTTAAAATCAGGTTCTTGTCGGTGACGATATATTCCGACTGGTCAAGGTCCCGCGTCTTGCCGTTTTCGGTGATGGTGAGGCCAAGCAGGCGGAGCTCTTCACCGTCCAGCACCAGCGCGCCACCTTGGGTTTTTGCGGCCGGGTTGCGCTCGATATCGATATGGCTCTTGATAACCGTCTTCTCTTCATCAAGGTCAATGTGCATTTTGACCTTCGGAATTTTATACTCCGGCGCGCGGTAATCGTCGCGATAAAGCGGGTTGCGGTGAGGGTCAAAGAGGAATTCCTTCTTTGCGGCCATGGTCGAGAGCTCCATTGATTATGTATAAAATATTTGTTCTGATAAGGAAGATTAATTTGCCAGAAATACCAAGTCAACAAGCTTTATTGTAATAAAGTTACAATAAACGGAGCCTGATAAATCAAACGTTTTCAGGCCAGTTGGTATTGGCTGACGCCGTTTTTGACGGTCTTCAGGATGCGTCCGGCATGCTCTTCATAAACCAGATGCGCCAGCGTCTCGCCAAGGGCGAAGAAAATGTCGTGCGATTTGGAGAGGATGCGATGGGAGAAAAGCCCCGTCATAGCCTGATGACCGGTGACAGGCCCTGCCGCCACAACCTTGCGCAGCTTTTCAAGGCGGCGTTCATGGTGGTGCTTCAATTCCTCAATACGTCGATGCAACCCGCGGAAGGGAACGCCGTGAGAGGGCAGCACGAGAACATCATCCGGCACCCGCGCGCGGATATCATCCAGCGTTGCGAGATAAACGCCGAGCGGATCGTCGGCAAAATATTTATCGGGGAAGAAGCTGATGTTGGGGCTGATGTCCGGCAGCACCATATCGCCGACGATGAATATTTTATCGGCGGCGTTATAGAGGCTGGCGTGTTGCGGGCTGTGGCCATAGCCGCCGATGATCAGCCATTCTTTATCGCCCAGCGTGACGGTTTCGTCCGGCTTCACTTCCTTGAAGGTAGAAGGAATATGACTGACGACTTTTTTATAGGTAAAGCGGCGGCCCAGCATTTCCTCCACCTGTTCTTTCGACAGGCCGGCGGAGATGTAATAGGGGCGGTAAATGGCATCCAGCTGCTTTTCGGCGTCGTCGGATGTCAAGGCGCGGGCGATGTTGTATTCCGGCGCGGTCATATGCACGGTGATGCCTGTGCGCTCCGCCAGCCAGCCGCCGAGGCCGAAATGGTCCGGGTGGAAATGGGTGATAAAAATATTCTCGACGCTGCCGGTGCCGATCACATTTTTGAACACCGCTTCCCAGGACGCCAGCGTATCAGGATAGTTAAATCCCGTATCGACGATGGTAAAGCCTTTGCTGCCCTGCAGCAGCCAGATGTTTACGTGATCAAGGTCGAAAGGCAGCTGCGTGCGCATCCAGTAGAGCTTGGGAAAAATCTCGACCGCGGTGCCGGCTTCGGGGATAAAGTCGAATTCCGGCGTATAGGTCTTGGCGGGCCTTGGGCTGGCGGCGTTTTTCAATAAAAAGCTCCTTTTTCGCGTCTTGCGGCATCTTAGCGTCTTTTTTCCTTTTTTATAGCCATATTCATCAATTAGACTGTACATCCGCGACAATCAGGGATGACGACATTGACCTTCACGCTCGACCATCGCCTTGCTGACAGCTCCCACTTCATTGAAGACTGGGGCCTCTGCCGTGTGTCGCTGAAAAACGATAAAACCTGGCCGTGGCTCTACCTTGTGCCGCGACGCGAAAATATTCGGGAAATCTGCGACCTTTCCGCTGCTGACCAATTATTGCTCGTGCAGGAAATGGCGCTGGCGCAGAAGGCGCTGATGGCGCTGTACGCGCCAGATAAAATCAATACCGCTGCGCTTGGAAATATGGTGCCGCAACTCCACATTCATCTTTTCGGACGCTATAAAACAGACGCCGCATGGCCGCGGCCTGTATGGGCTATACAGGCGGAAGAAATTCCGTATACTGAGGACGAGAAGAACGCGGAGATTCAAAAGCTTAAAGCATGCTTCGCGCAGCTGCAACGAGGGGAAAAAACCGCATGTCATCCATGATGTTCTGCCAGGGGCTCTACGAGCTGATGGACAGCTATGACGGTTTTATCATGGACCAGTGGGGCGTCCTGCATAACGGCGTTGCGCCCTATGAAGGCGTCATTGATACGCTCAACCACCTGAAGCAGCGCAAAAAACAGGTCGTCATCCTTTCCAACTCCGCCAAACGCTCCGATGACAACGTCGAGCGCCTGAAGAAACTCGGCATAAAGCCGAGCCTTTACCAGAGCGTCGTCTCCGCCGGTGAAGTCACCTGGCAGGGTTTGAAAGAACAAAAAGACGCGCCTTTCAAAAACCTTGGCAAGAAATGCTACCTGATTACGCGCGACAATGACCGCACGCTGCTGAACGGCCTCGATATCGAAGTCGTCGAGGATGTGGAAGAAGCGCAATTCATCCTTATCACCAGCTTTGACTCGCCGAATAAAAAGGTTGAGGAGCTGGACCCGATTTTCAAGAAAGCCGTCATCAAGAAGCTGCCCGCCATCTGCGCCAACCCGGACCTCGTGACCGTTTACGGCCATGAACGCGCGGTTGGCCCCGGCGCGGTTGCCAAACGCTACCACGAGCTTGGTGGCATGGCGCACCTTATCGGCAAGCCGCATAAAACCATTTTCCGCTACGCCCTTGGCATGTTTGAAGATGTCATTCCGTCGCGCATCCTCGTGATCGGCGATTCAATCCAGCACGATATCGCGGGCGCCATCGGCGTTGATCTCGACACCGCCTTTATCACCCAAGGCATCCACGCCAACGCCTTCAAGCCCGGCATGGCGCCGGAGGCGAAGCGCAAGGCGATGGAGCATTTGGCGCAAGGCTATGCCGGCATCCGCCCCAACTGGGTCCTCGACAGCCTTATCTGGCAAACGCCCGAAGCCGCCCTGCGCGAGCGCGAGCGGGCAAGGATGAAGGAATAAGGCTTAAGCCGCCTTATCTTTGTTAGTGAATTTTCTGAGCAGAAAACCAGCCCCGCCAATAACAAAGGCGGGCAGCCACAGCATCCCCAATTCGGTCGTGAAAACCTCCAGCCCGCGTCCGCTGAGGAAACGCGCGCCGATGGGGGAGACGGGGATGGGATTGTAGGGGAAGAAATACCGCTCTGCCGAAAACGGCCAGAAGAAGGCGACGCCAAGGCCTCCGTCGGTCATGGCGTCAATCAGCGGATGAGAGATGCAGGCGATAAAGGTATAGGCAAAAACCACAAGTTGTTTTGCGTGCATGTCCTTTTGCTGCCACGCCCAGACAGCCGCAACCAGCAAGGCAAATACAATCGAATGCGTCGCGCCACGGTGGCCGAATTGCGACTCATAGGGAATGCGGAAGGCAAAGCCGATACAGTCGGCATCAGGCAGGATGCTGGAAATAATGCCTGCGATCAGCAACGGCCTCGGAATGATTTTTCCGCCGAGCGCAAACGCGATGGCAACCGGAACGGCAGGATGTGAAAGGATTGTCGCCATGGCGGTGATGCCTTACGGCTGATAGGCGGGCGTATCGTCTTCCTGATAATGCGTGCAGAGGATGGCGTAGGCCGCCTTGATATCCGGCATGGCGCGCTCGACGGCGGCTTCGCCTTCGGCAATCAATTCTTCGGCACGGTCAAATTCCATGAGGCCGATATGGCCGATGCGCGGCACGATGAGAACGTCGGGCGGGTCGCCCGCAAGACGAGAGCGGGCGAGGCGGTCCTGCACGATGTTGAGCGCGGAAACCATGACGCCGAAAATGCTCGGCGCGCCTTCTTCGCGGCGGAAGACACGCTGGATGAGGCCTTTCTTTTTAACTTCTTCAAGCTGCTGCGGGCCTTCGAAGTTCAGCAAATCAAAACCGGCAACAGTCGGGATGGTATCGCCGGGGCGCTTGACCTTGCCGATGATGTCACCGGAGACGTTGACGGCAATCGTCATGCGCGCGCCATTGGCGGTGCAGGCGGAGACTGGCACAGGGTTGACGAGCGCGCCGTCGATCAGCCAGCGGTTGTTCATGAAAACCGGCGGGAAAATGCCGGGCAGGGAGAAGGAAGCGCGCATCACATCCACCAGCCGGCCTTTACGCAGCCAGACTTCGTGGCCGGTCACAAGATCTGCCGTGATGGCGATGAAGGGGTTCGGCAGGTTCTCGACGCGCACTTCACCGAAATGGTCGAGCATGAGCTTCATGAGTTTTTCGCCGCCGATCAGTCCGGAGGCTTTGACCCGGAAATCGAGGTACGACAGCACTTTGAATTTCGTCAGCGAATAGGCCCAGTCTTCCACCGCGTCAAGACGGTCGGCGAGGTAGGCGCCGCCGATAAGCGCGCCCATGGAGGTGCCAGAAATAATTGTGGGTTCGATGCCATGCCGCTTCAGCGCACGAATGACGCCGATATGCGCGAAGCCGCGGGCAAGGCCGCTGCCAAGGGCAAGGCCGATGCGGGGCGGGGTGGACATATGGACTGACTGCTCGCCACCGGCTTTGAGGCCGAGGCTGGCCGGCATGACTTCCGCCGGTTTTTTATCTTTTCCGAACATGAAACTCCGCGATTTTCGCTGATTATGTTTATTGTTTACAGAGCCGGCATTTAAAGCGTAATATCCCCAGTTCCTGTAGTATAACACGGGTTTTCTAAAGTATTAACAAAGAACAGAGATCGCCTTGTCCTTTCCCAAAACCGGCCCACATGCTGCGCCAGCTGCCGTCGTCAAGAAACAGGAAATCACCGCTTCCGGCCCCCTGATCCGCCGCATGGTGGCGACGTATGTCCGCCCGCGGCTCGCAAGCGTGTTTTGGGCCGCCGTGATGATGTTGATTTCCGCTGCCATGACAGGCGCGATGGCGAAATTGCTTGAGCCCATCATAGATAAAGTCTTCGCCGACAAGACGCCGGGCATGCTGTGGCCTGTCGCCGGCGCGGTGTTCCTCGTCTTTGCGCTTCGCGGCGCTGCAACATACGGCCAGACCGTGATGATGAACAATTTAAGCCAGCGCATCGTCAGCGATATGCAGCGCGATATGTTTACGCACCTTGTCTATGCCGACCTGTCGTATTTCCATGCCAATTCCAGCGGGCACCTGATGTCGCGCTTTATTTCCGACATGGCGCTGGTGCGCAGTGCGGTAACGGAAAGCCTGACCGGCCTTGGCAAGAACTTCTTCACCATTGCCTTCCTCATCTGCGTCATGTTCGCGCAGGACTGGAAACTGGCGATCATTTCCATTTTCGTTTTTCCCGCCGCTGCTTACACCGTCATGCGCCTTGGCAAAAAGCTGCGCAAAGTTTCCGGTGTCACTCAAGTCACCACAGGTGAAATGACATCTATGCTTGGCCAGGCATTTCAGGGCGCGCGGCATGTAAAGTCCTATGGCATGGAAGATTTTGAAATCGGTCGCGTGCATGGCGTGATCGAGAATATTTACAAGCTGATGAACCGCACGTTCCGCGTTTCCGCCATTCTGGCACCCATCGGCGAGTTGCTGAGCGGTCTCGCGATTGTCACCATCATCGTCTATGGCGGGACGGAGGTCATGGCAGGGCATTCCACGGCCGGCAAGCTGTTTTCCTTTATCGCCGCCTTCATCATGGCCTTCGAGCCGATGAAACGTCTGGCTCGACTTAACAACATCATGCAAATGGGTCTTGCCGCGCTCGACCGCATGTTCCACATGATCGACCAGCCGCGCGACATTGCGGATAAGAAGGATGCGCCGGAGCTGCGCATCCAGAGCCCGACCGTCGAATTTGATAATGTCTCCTTTACCTATGCGGACGGTAGCGAGGCCCTCAACGGCGTCTCCTTCGTTGCGCCCGCCGGCAAAACCGTGGCGCTGGTCGGCGAGTCCGGTGCAGGCAAATCCACCATCCTCAACCTTATACCGCGCTTTTACGATGTGCAGTCAGGCAGTATACGGATTGACGGGCAGGACGTGCGCGATGTCACCATGAAGTCGTTGCGCGCGAATATGGCGCTCGTCAGTCAGGAAGTCGCGATCTTCACCGATACGCTGCGTGAGAATATTGCCTATGGCTCCATTGGTGCTGCGGACGAGCAGATTGTCGAAGCCGCCAAGCTTGCCGTCGCCCATGACTTCATCATGGAGCAGTCGGAGGGTTACGACACCAAGGTTGGCGAAAACGGCGTTAAGCTTTCCGGTGGCCAGCGCCAGCGCATTTCCATCGCCCGCGCGATGCTGCGCAATGCGCCGATTTTGCTGCTGGACGAGGCGACCTCCGCGCTCGATGCAACCTCGGAACGCCTTGTGCAGACCGCGCTTGAGCGGCTACAGAAGGGCCGCACCACCATTGTCGTTGCGCATCGCCTGTCCACCATCATGAAGGCCGATATCATCTACGTGATGTCGCACGGCAAGGTCATTGAAAGCGGCACGCATAATTCGCTGCTCGCCGTCAATGGAGCCTACGCGCGGCTTTACGGCAGCATGATGAAGGAAACGGCCTGATGCCCCGGCTTTTGCTGGAGCTGTTGTTTCTATATTCCCTCGGCCTTGTCCTGCTGTACTTCTACCAGCGGCGGCTGATGTATTTCCCCTCCGTTGGCAAGCTGCCGACCCCCGCCAGCGTCAACCTGAAAATGCAGGTGCTGACGATTGCAACGGAAGACGGTTTGAACCTCGCCGCATGGTTTGCCCCGCCGCTGCAGCGGGACAGCAAAATCGTTGTCATGTTCCACGGCAATGCGGGCAACATTGCAGATCGCCGGTGCAAAGCCTCGACCTTTATCGATAAAGGCTATGGGCTGTTTATGTGCGAATACCGCGGCTATGGCGGCAACCCCGGCACGCCGACAGAGGCCGGCCTCTACAAAGACGCGCGTGCTGGCATTAAATGGCTGCTGGCGCAGGGTTACAGCCCCCAGCAGCTTGTCATGTACGGTGAAAGCCTTGGCACCGGCGTTGCGGTGCAGATGGCGGGGGAGTTTGCTGCCCGCTACGTCATATTGGAAGCACCCTATAGTTCCACTCTGGATCTGGCGCGGGAAAAATACTGGTTTGTGCCGGTCGATCACCTGATGCACGATACCTACGACAGTCTTGCGAAAATTGCGAAAATCAAACCGCCGCTGCTCGTCGTTCACGGGGACAGGGATGCGACCATTCCCATCCGCTTTGCGCAGAAGCTTTTCAAGGCCGCCAACCACCCGAAAGAATTCGTGACAATAAATGGCGGCGGACATTCGGATTTATACGATCATAAAGCTGGAGAAATTATTACGGCATGGCTGGAAAGGCAGGGAAAATGAAAAAGCATTGGCTATATCCTTATGCGTTTGCAGCCTGCATCGCTGCCGCATTTTATGTTTTGGTCTGCGGCGTTATGTATGTGAAGCAGCGGGACTTGATGTATTTTCCTGTAAAATATGATGCAGGGACACCGGCTGAAAACCATGTACCGGAGATGAAAGTCATTCATGCGACGACTTCTGACGGGCTCGACCTAATGGCCTGGTTTGCGCCGCCCAAAGGGAAAGAGGGCAAGATCGTCGTTCTTTATCATGGTAACGGCGGCAATCTCGATTTTCGAGCCATGAAAGCGCGCTATTTCCTTGATGCCGGTTACGGCGTTTATCTATGCGAGTATCGCGGGTTTTACCCGAACAAGGGCAAGCCGAGCGAGCAGGGGTTATACATGGACGCGCGCGCCGCGCTTGAATGGCTGAAAAAGCAGGGATATAAAAATTCCCAATTCGTCATTTATGGCGAAAGCATCGGCACCGGCGTTGCCGTGCAGATCGCGACAGAATACCAGCCGCGCGAACTGATTTTGGAAGCGGCATTTACCAGCACAGTTGATGTCGCAAAAACCAGGTTCCGCTTTCTTCCCGTCGATTTGCTGATGACTGACCGGTTCGAAAGCATCGATAAAATCAAGCAAGTGCATACAAATCTCCTCTCGATTCATGGAGATTCAGACGGCACGATTGCGCTTCACTTTGGCAAGGAGCTATACGAGGCCGCAAATGCGCCAAAGGCCTTCATGTTGGTTCCGCATGCAGGTCACAACGACATTTATTCATTTAACACCGGCCCTAAAATCGTTGGCTGGCTGGATAAGGCTGTCGCGGCTGAAAAATAAATTGATATTATTCAGTGGCTTATAAACTCTTCTTTACAAAAAGCAGGGTTGTTCAATATAAGCTTCCTAGAAACAGGAAAGCCGATGCAAGCAAAACCGAACACGATGCCGCAGATGAAGGCCCGCGCGACAGCCGCGCTGCCTGAACTTGTGCGCGCCTCTGCAGCGGCGATAACGGTGCAGGCGAAGCATGTTTCACTGCATGAGGAGCGCATTGCGGACTATACGCGGGCGCTACTCGATAAATACCCGCTGATTACGAAGCTGGATGATGCGCATCATTTCCTGTCGCAGGCATCGCCGGAAGCCACGGCGTCCTATGTGCTGGCGCTCGACAGCCTGAATTTCGGCTCCGGCTATTTCGGCATTGCGCGGGAATTGGACGTCTCGCTGGAATATAACGAAGTCGCGGCGGCGCTAAAAATGGCTTTTGCCGAAAGCCGCCTCAACACGCCGCAGAAATGGGCGGAAGTGACGCCGGCGGAATGCCATGACATTTTCTCGATTCCCAAAAGCGCGCATCCGGCGCTTGACCAATTGATGATTTATTTTGCGAACCACCTGCAGGTAACGGGGCTGATCATCGTCAATGATTATGCGGGAGAGGTTTTGAATCTTCTCGCGGCCGCAGAAAATTCTGCGGCAAAGCTGGCCGAGATTGTCGGCAAATGGCCGACCTTCCGCGATGTGGAGATTTACAAAGGCGCCGAAGCACCGTTTTACAAGCGCGCGCAAATTCTGGCCGCGGATATGTTCCTAGCTTTCGATGGCAAGGCGCCAGCGGCGTTTGACGACATGGATAGCCTGACCGCCTTTGCCGACAACATGGTGCCGCATGTGCTGCGTCATGACGGGATTTTATCTTACGCGCCAGAGCTTGTTGCGCGTATCGAGGCGGGTATAGAAATTCCGCGCGGGTCGGAAGAGGAAACCGAAATCCGTGCTATCGGTATCCATGCCATCGAGCGCATGAAGGCGGCGGCGATTGCGGCCGGCCGCAAGGTGACGTCCGTCAACCTCGACCATATCATCTGGAACAGGGGATATGAGTCCGGGATTTACGCGAAACCCAGCCACAAAACCAAAACGGTCTGGTATTAAGCTTAACGCTTATCCATCGGAATGAAGTTGCGCTCGACCGGGCCGGTGTAAAGCTGGCGGGGACGACCGATCTTCTGCTGCGATTCCTGAATCATCTCGTTCCACTGCGAAATCCAGCCGACCGTGCGGGCGACGGCGAAGAGCACTGTGAACATGCTCGTCGGGAAGCCCATGGCCTTCAGGATGATGCCAGAATAGAAGTCGACGTTGGGGTACAACTTTTTCTCGATGAAATAGGGGTCGGAGAGGGCGATTTTTTCCAGCTCCATGGCGAGATCCAGCAGCGGGTCCTTGATGTTCAGCTCTTTCAGGACCTCGTAGCAGGTCTCGCGCATGATTTCGGCACGGGGGTCGTAGTTTTTGTAGACGCGGTGGCCGAAGCCCATCAGGCGGAAGCTGTCGTTCTTATCTTTCGAGCGCGCGATGAATTCAGGAATTCGCTTCTTGTCGCCGATTTCGTTGAGCATGGCGAGAACCGCCTCGTTCGCGCCGCCATGCGCCGGGCCCCAGAGGGAAGCGATACCGGCGGAGATACAGGCAAAGGGGTTGGCGCGGGAAGAACCCGCAAGACGAACCGTGGAGGTCGAGGCGTTCTGTTCATGATCCGCATGCAGGATGAAGATGCGGTCCATGGCGCGCGCCAGGATAGGGTTGATTTTATACGGCTCGCTCGGCACGCCGAAGGTCATGTAGAGGAAGTTTTCGGCATAGCTCAGGTCATTGCGCGGATACATGAACGGCTGGCCGATGGAGTATTTGTAGACCATGGCGGCAATCGTTGGCACTTTCGCGATGAGGCGGAAGGCCGCAATCTCGCGCTGTTTCGGGTCATCAATGTTCAGGCTGTCGTGATAGAAGGCGGAAAGGGCGCCGACGCAGCCGACCATGACGGCCATCGGGTGACTGTCGCGACGGAAACCCCGGAAGAAGAACTGCATCTGCTCGTGCACCATGGTGTGCATGGTGACGAGGTGGACGAAATCTTTTTTCTGCTGTGCATTCGGCAGCTCGCCGTTCAGCAGCAGGTGGCAGACTTCCATGAAGTCCGACTTCAGCGCGAGTTCTTTAATCGAGTAGCCGCGGTGCAGCAGAACGCCTTTATCGCCGTCAATAAATGTCAGACCGCTTTCGCAAGCGGCGGTGGAGGTAAAGCCGGGGTCGTAGGTAAACATGCCGGTTTCGCCATAGAGCTTGCGGATGTCGATGACGCGCGGGCCGGTCGAACCATCAAGGATCGGAAATTCGTATGTTTTTCCCGTTTCATTGTCGGTCAGCGTGACGGTCTTGCTGCTTTTGGCTTGTGGCGCGGTGCTCATGAAAAACCCCTAAGGTGTTTGGCGCGATGTTTCTGGAAGTAGTCTAAATCCCCCTCATTAATAATATGTGACGCGTACAAATATTTCAATGCGATTATGGTGCGTTGCAGCAGCTATTTGTCGAAATGTTCCAATGTTTTAGCATGCCAAAAGTAAAACGCGGCGACCTGCGAAGGCCGCCGCGTTTTGATGGGTGGTACCCTAAAACCGTGGTTAAGCGGCTTTCGGGGGAAGCGGTTTGCTGTCCGGCGCGGATGCTGCCGCAGCGGCAGGCGCCGTTTGCGGGAAAGCGTCCACGGCGACGACCAGCTTGCGCAGGCGGTCCATTTCCTTGACCTTGACGACTTCATCGGCGGTCAGGACGTTACCGGCCAGCGCGGCATCCAGCATGGCAGCGCGGGGCATTTCCTTGCTGATGGTGCCGGCTTTCTGCGCGAGATAGATTTTCTTCTCGAGCGGTTCGACCTCGACGGAGAGTTTGAAGGCCATTTCCAGCTTGCCGAGCGGGTCGGCTTCGTTGGTCGGCTTGAAGATTCCCTTCGTCAGGTTGTCGCGCACCTCGCCGGGGATGCGGATGGTGTCCGCAACCTTGCGGTCAAGGCTGTCGGTCGGGTTGCGGGTCTGGTGGTCCTTGATGAACAAGGCGGCACCAACGGTCGCAACCGCGCCCACAATCGCCACCACAGGCGCCGCCACAAAGGCAGCCGCCGCGGTGCCGATGGCGAGAACGCCGGTCAGCAATTTCCGCGGGAAGACGATAGGCTTCACAAGACGCGTTGCCTTCAGCGGGTGGTTTTCCAGCGCGTCATCCAGGGCTTTTTCAGCCTTGTTGAGGGCGTGCTGCACAGCCCAGTCCAGAAGAACCTTTTCTTCCTTTTTCGCGCCGTTCTTTTCAAAGTACCAAAGCGCGGTCGAGGCGAGGTAAAGGTTGCTGTAGACGTCACCCATGCGGGCGGAGACGCGTTCTTTCTTCTTCAGGTTGCCGCCGAGCGGGAGCGAGGCGTTGGCCGCGAGGTTGAAAGCTGCCGCAAGGCGGTTGACCTGGCGGTAGTATTTGCGTGTGTCCTTGTCGACGCCCTTGGGCGAACCGGCAAAGCGGCTGCCGGTCGCACCGTGGAAGAGGGCGCGCCCTGCGTTCAGCGCGCCCGTGCCGAGGTGTGCACCCAGGACTTTTACGAACTTGTTGAACGCCTTGTTCGGGTTCGGATCATCGAGCGCATCCAGCTCCTTCAGCGTGTAGGGATGCGCGCGGACGGCACCCTGGCCGAAGATGATGAGGTTGCGGGTCATGATGTTCGCGCCCTCGACCGTAATTGCGATCGGGATGCCTTTGTAGAGCGTCGAGAAGACGTTGCTCGGGCCGTTCGAGACGGCTTTGCCGCCGTGAATGTCCATTGCATCGTTGACGATCGTCCGCATGCCTTCCGTCAGGTGATATTTCAGGATAGCGGAGGGGATGGCGGGGCGCTCGCCGGAATCGACCATTTGCAGGGTCGCTTCGCGCGCGGCGTTCATGAGGTAGGTGAGGCCTGCCATGCGGGCGAGCGGTTCTTCAATGCCCTCGAAGTTGGAGATCGAGGTGCCGAACTGCTTGCGCACGCGGGCATACGAACCGGTGGCGTAGGACGAGACTTGCGCTGCTGCGGTCGAGAGCGCGGGCAGGGACAGCGAACGGCCGACGGCGAGGCTTTCCATCAGCATCGCCCAGCCTTTGCCGGCTTTGTCCGGGCCGCCGATGATGGCGTCCAGCGGTACAAACACGTCATGGCCCTGGTTCGGACCGTTGTGGAAGGGCAGGTCCATCGGCGCATGACGGTCGCCGATAACGACGCCCGGCGTGTTGCGCGGCACGAGCGCCACGGTGATGCCGAGGTCTTTCTGGCCCTTGCCGAGCAGGTTGTCGGGGTCTTCCAGCTTGAAGGCCATGCCGATGAGGGTCGCGATGGGGCCGAGCGTGATGTAGCGCTTGTCCCAGTTCAGCTTGATGCCGAGCTCGCCTTTTTCGTTCTTCACGACGACGCCGCGGTCGGGAATGCTGCCGGCGTCAGAGCCGGCGTCGGGGCCGGTCAATGCGAAGCAGGGGATTTCCGTGCCGTTGGCAAGGCGGGGCAGGTAATAGTCTTTTTGCTCTTTCGTGCCGTAAGCGCCAATCAGCTCCGCAGGTCCGAGCGAGTTCGGCACCATGACGGTGACGGCGGCGGTGATGGAGCGGGAGGCCAGCTTCATGACAACAGCGGAGTGCGCCTTCGATGAGAAGCCTTTGCCGCCGTATTCCGTCGGAATTTCGAGGCCCATGAAGCCTTCTTCTTTGATGATCTTCCAGGCTTCGGGCGGCAGGTCGTTTTTCTTCTGGATGTCCCAGTTGTCGAGCAGTTTGCACAGTTTTTCGACCGGGCCATCGAGGAAGGCTTGTTCCTCGGCCGACAGCGTCGCTTTCTCGTACTTGAAAAGATTGTCCCAGTTCGGCTTGCCGCTCATCAGGTCGCCGTCCCAGCCGACGGTGCCGGAGGCGAGCGCCTCTTTCTCGGTTGCCGAAATCGGCGGCATTTGTTTCTTGACCGCTTTAACGATCGCGCTGCGAATTCCCATTTGTGTAGCCTTCCTTCGATAGACGTTTGATAGACTCACCACTCATATTGGTATGAGTAACGTGTTACACCCGGATGCCGTTTTTTGTTTTTTTTGCTTGGCTATTAAATTAAGGCGCAGGGCATAAAAGTCAAAGCATAATAAATAGCCATAACCTTGAAACGGAGCTTCAAGGTTTATGACGAATTTGCGGCGATGCAACACATTGGTGAAAACGTAAACACATTTGCCTTCTGCGCGCGACTGCCGTATTAACGCTGCATTGCAAATTTGGAAAGTCACCTCCGTGAAGCTCGCTGTATGCCTGTCGTTATTACTTCTTCTTGTCGGATGCGCCGCAGCGCCCATCGCCCTTAACGGTGGCGATAAATCCTTGAGGGGTAAAACCATTTCAATTCAAGTGGGCGAAGGCTCGTCTTTCAACGTCATGACCGGTGGGCAGGCGATGCTTTTCGGCACAATCGGCATGCTTGCGTCTCCCGCGCGGGGCGCAAAGCTTACAAAAGATAACAACGTGCCGGACCCTTCAATTGGCCTTGCTGATAAACTGGCGGCGCGCCTTGCAGCCAGCTACGGACTTACGCGCTCTTCGGCCAATGGGGACGTCACTCTCCATGTGAATACGGATTATTGGGGGATGATTTATTTTCTGACTGACATGAACAATTACCAAATCAGAATGTTTTTTGCCGTCGATTTGACTGATAACAAAACGGGTCTAAAAATTGCCAGCGGGCGGTGTCAGTACCATCCTAAATACGACAACACGAATGACGCCCCTTCATGGAAGGGGTTATTCGATGATCAGGCCGTCGGCCTGAAGGAAGAAATACAGAAAGCGCAAGATTTCTGCGTAGGTCAGTTTATGAGCCAGACGTTCGCCAAGTAAAATTTATTCCGTCAAGCTACGTCCGACAGCCGCGCCAGTGTCTCTTCCTTGCCGAGGATTTCGGCGACATGGAAGATGGAGGGGCTGTTGGTGGTGCCGGTAATGGCGGCGCGGAGCGGCATGGCGACTTTGCCGAGCTTCAGCTCTTTCTTCGCCGAAAACTCCTTCAGCGCGCTTTCGATATCGGCGCTGTTGAAATTGGCAACGGCGGTGAGGCTCTGCTTCATTTCGCCGAGCAGCTTGCGGGTCGGTTCATCCAGCACTTTGGCCGCCTGTTCATCCAGCGGCAGCGGGCGCTGGCGCAGGTAGAACATGCTGACTTTCGCCAGTTCGACCAGCGTCTGGGCGCGTTCCTTCAGGTCGTGCAGGCCCTTTTTCAGGCGCTGCAGGCCCAGTTCATCCGGCGCAATGCCGAGTTCTTTTTCAAGGAAAGGCTTCAGCAGGTCCAGCAGGCGGTCATCGCTGCACTGGCGCATGTAATGCGCGTTGACGAAAGCCAGCTTGGCAAAATCGAGGCGCGAGGGCGAGCGGCCGATGTCCTCCAGCGTGAAGGCTTCAATGGCGTGTTCGGTGTCGATAATTTCGGTATCGCCATGGCCCCAGCCGAGGCGGAGCAGGTAATTGCGCATGGCTTCCGGCAGGTAACCCATATCGGCATAGGCCTCGACCGCCAGCGCGCCGTGGCGTTTCGACAGCTTCGCGCCGTCAGGGCCGTGGATCAGCGGGATGTGGGAGAAGACGGGCACGCTCCATTCCATCGCGTCGTAAATCATGCGCTGACGGAAGGCGTTGGTCAGGTGGTCATCGCCGCGGATGATATGGGTGATGCCCATGTCATGATCGTCGACGACGACGGACAGCATATAGGTCGGCGTGCCGTCGGAGCGTAGCAAAATCATATCGTCCAACTGGGTATAGGGCACCTTTACTTCGCCCTGCACGATGTCCTGAATGACCATTTCGTTATTGTTGGTTGTCGGCGCTTTGATGCGGACGACGGGCTTTACGCCCGCGGGCGGGTTTTCTTTGGCCTTTTCGGCGCTTTCGCGCAGCGCGGCGGTGAGGGAGAAGGACGGGTTCTCCATATGCTTGTTGCGCAGCGCTTCGAGGTCTTCGGGCGAGGTGTAGCAGAGGTAGGCTTTGTCCTTGGTGACCAGCTGATGCGCGACTTCGGCGTGGCGGTCCATGCGGGCGAACTGGAAGGTCGGCTCGCCGTCAAAATCGATGCCGAGCCAGTTGAGGCCGTTGAAAATGGCCTTCACCGCCGCCTCGGTCGAACGGGCGCGGTCGGTATCCTCGATGCGCAGCAGGAAGGTGCCGCCGACATGCTTGGAATACAGCCAGTTGAACAGCGCCGTCCGCGCCCCGCCGATATGCAGGTAGCCGGTGGGGGAAGGGGCAAAACGGGTGATGATTTTCGACATTTATCAGGCCTTTGGTTTGCAATTTTAAGGAGTTTAGCCTATGCCTTAAGCTTGTTCAACTTACATAATGCCACATCATGTCATAGGTTTAAGGGGCCCAACTGCAACGGTTTTTAGCCATCGTCAGCGATACTTTCCACAACCAGCGGGAACGCTGGGTGCTGTGGCTGCCGTTGCCGCTGGCGATCGGCATTTTGCTCTATTTCGCGTTGCCGCTGGAGCCGCCGCTGTATGCCGGCACGCTGCTGTTAATTTTCATGACAATTTGCGCCGTGCCGTTTTTTGGCAACCGGGTTTTTGCCTGGCTGTGGTTCGGCGTGTTTCTCGTCGCTCTCGGTTTCACAGCTGGGCAATGGCGCACCTGGCATGTGGCGGCACCGGTGCTGGCGAAAAAGACTTATCCCATTACCGTGCAGGGCAGGGTGGTGCAGGTGGATACGCTGCCGCTCGCCCACCGCGTGGTGCTGGACGATATGCAGCTGACCGGCGGCAAGATTTACACTGGCGGCCTGCCGCAGCGCGCGCGGATACGGCTGAAAAATATGGATGAAGTTGTACCTGCGGCAGGCGATGTCATTTCGGTCAAGGCGATTTTGCTGCCCCTGCCGCCTCCCGTGCTGCCCGGCGCCTTCGATTTTCAGCGGCATGCTTTTTTCCAGCGGCTGGGCGCAACGGGTTATGCCATCGGTGACGCGACCATTGTGACCGCGCATGGCGGGGGATTTTTATTTGATCACCTCCGTCATTACATCCGCAAAAATATCGAAAAGGATATTTCGAGCAAGGATAATGCCGCGCTTATTACCGCCTTTATGGTGGGCGAGAGCGATGCGATACCGGAATATGTCTGGAACATCTGCCGCCTCTCCGGCATTGCACACCTGATCGCTATTTCCGGATCGCATTTTATGCTGATTGCGGGTTTTACCTTTTTTGTCATCCGCGCGTTTCTGGCGGCCTTCCCGCGCATCGCGCTGCGCTGGCCGATTAAAAAGATTGCGGCGGGCGGCGCGATGGCTGTCGCGATTTTCTATATGCTGCTTATTGGCGCGCCGATACCGGCGCAGCGGGCGGTATTCTCCGTCTGCGTTATTATGCTGGCGATTATCCTCGACCGTGACCCGTTTACGCTGCGCCTTGTCGCCTTCTCCGCCGTGGTGATTTTATTGTTCGAGCCGGAAAGCCTGCTCGGCGCGAGCTTCCAGATGTCTTATGCCGCGGTCGTCGGGCTTGTCGCATTCTATGAAGCGTCCCGCAACTGGTGGAGCCGGCAGCTGCTGGAGGCGCCGGCTTACAAGCGTTACGCGCTGTATCTCATCGGCTGTTTTTTATCGACGCTGGTCGCCAGCCTCTCGACCGCGCCTTATTCGCTGTTTAACTTTTCACGGCTGTCGCTGCTCGGCGGGCTTGTTGCCAATATGATTGCGGTGCCGGTATCGTCCTTTATCACCTTTCCGGCAGGGTTGCTGGCTTGCGTTCTAATGCCGCTGGGGCTGGAGAAATGGCCGCTGAAGGTGACGGAAATCAGTCTCAACCTCATCATGGACGTTGCGGCAACCGTCGCGCGCTGGCCGAATGCGGTTTACCAGTCGGACGCTCTGCCGCAATATTTATTGGGGCTGATCACCATCGGCTTCCTCTGGCTCTGCATCTGGCGCGGCAGGATGCGCTTTATCGGCCTTGTGCCCATCGCTGTCGCCCTGTGCGTGATCCCACTGGTGCCGCGACCGGATATTCTGGTCGCATCAAAGGGCGATCTATTCGCGGTGCGAGATGCGGGTGACAGATTGTGGATATCTTCCCGCATGACAGAAAAATTCGTGGCGCAGGAATGGGCGGAGAACGAAGGCAGCAAAGGCACCGCCTATTGGCCTGGTGATATCTTTGACAAGGATTTTCTGTCCTGCGATCCGCTGGGCTGCACCTACCAGCACCGTGACTGGCGGGTGCTGCTGGTGAAAATCCCCGAGCTGGTGCTTGACGGCTGCGGCGCGGATATCGTGCTTAGCGGGGAGAAAATTCCCGCTGGCAAATGCCGCGAGATAACGCATGTCATTGACTGGAGCAACATCCGCCGCGCGGGTGCGCTGGCCATTTACCTAGGCAAAAACGCGATTACCGTTGATAGCGTATTGGCGCAGCGCGGCAAGCGCCCTTGGACGGGACAACAGGTAGCGGAGGTCAGCCCCTTCACAGCATGGGAAAACGCGGCGGCGAAAGCGCCGTATTCTCCCGATGCTGAAGAAGAGGATAATGACTACGGCTACGACCGCTCAGATGCAGACGTGCCTTAATAGTTGCGGAACAGGCTGCGCAGCTTGCCCTGAATGCGGACGCGGCCGGGCGGCAGGCGGATGGGCTGATAGGCGTCATTTTCCGGCATCAGCACCACGGAGCCGATTTCGCGGCGCAGGCGCTTCAATGTGACTTCTTCCTCATCCACCAGCGCGACAACGATATCGCCATCCCGCGCGGTGTCGCATTTTTCGATGATGACGATGTCGCCATCCATGATGCCGGCCTTGACCATGGAGTCGCCTTCAATGGTGAGGGCGTAGCAGGGCTGCATGCCGAGCATGCTCATGGGAACGCCAATGGTTTCAAAATCGGGCCGTAGCGCCTCGATGGGCGTGCCGGCGGCGATTTTGCCGTGCATCGGGATATTCTCCATCTGCATGGCGGCATTGGCGGGCGTCTTGAAATTCGGTGTGACGTTTTTGCGCGCCGTTTGCGTTGCGAGAGAGACTACGTTTTCCGGCAGTTTTTTCACTTCCAGAGCGCGGGCCTTGTTCGGCAGGCGCTCTAAAAACCCGCGCTCGACCAGCGCGTTGATCAGGCGGTGGATACCTGATTTTGATTTGAGATCGAGGCCGAGTTTCATTTCCTCGAAAGAGGGCGAAAGGCCGGTTTTTTGGATATAATCGTTGATATACATCAGCAAATCGCGCTGTTTCTTGGTAAGCATAGCTTATCTCCCCATCCTGTGCATTCTTCTTTTGTTCTATCTTAGTTCCGCCTCTGCGTCAAGGGGCGTATTTCAGTGTGGTTGGAATCGCTGGTTTTTTGGGTGGCATCGCTTGCCTAAAAACGCCATGATAGCCGCTTCGGGACTTATTCGGGAACATCCATGCAACGCCTTATCTGCTTTTTCGCTTTCCTGGCCGTGCTATGCACGGCGCTGCCGGCATTCGCGATTGAATCCGACAGCGGCAAATACCAGTACGAAGAGCAGATGCCGCCCGCTGACGAGCTGATCGGCCCGCCGAAACCGCCGGAAGTCCTGCATGCGCACAAGCCCTATATCGCCATCGTTATCGACGACATGGGCGTCGACCATAAACGCTCCGCCCGCGCGATTGAAAAGCTGCCTGCGACGGTGACGCTGTCCTTCCTGCCGTACAGCCCAGGCATTACCCAGCAGACCAAAGACGCCTATGACGCAGGGCACGAGCTGCTGGTGCATATGCCGATGGAGGCAGAAAACGACGCCATCGATCCCGGGCCGGATTTCCTGTCGACGAAGCTCAGCAATGCCGAAGTGAAAGAACGCACGGTCAAAAACCTTGACGCGTTCAAAGGCTACATTGGCGTCAACAACCATATGGGCAGCAAATTCACGCAAGATCATGATCGCCTTGCGGTGGTCATGAAGGAACTGGAAAAGCGGCACCTGGTATTTCTCGATTCCAAAACCGTCGCCGAAAGCATTGCCGAAGATGTCGCCCGCGAAAACCACTTGCCGACGACGCACCGCGATGTTTTTATTGACCATTTCGAGGATGCCGCGCTGGTGGCGCAATACCTGAAACGCATCGAATATGTCGCAAAGCATCTCGGCAGCGCCGTCGCCATTGGCCATCCGAAGGATGTGACGCTGAACGCGCTTGAGAAATGGATACCGACATTGAAGGACAAGGGTTTTCAGCTGGTGTCGCTCAGCACCGTCATCGACCTTCGTGCAGCCGAACCTGCGGCAGCGGCAGCTGAGCCTAAAAAAGTGAAGGTAGCAGAGGCAAAAAAGTCAAAAGCCAAAGCAGCCGACCTTGAAACCGTCGAGGTTGCCGAAGTGCCTGCCGTGCCGCCGAAGCCTGTGGAAGATGACAAAAAGGCCGAGCCCGCGAAGCCGGATGACGCCAAGCCAGCGAAGAAATGGCATATGAAGCCCTTTGCCTATAACCAGTAACAAAAAGCCCGCTTCCGCCGGAGAGGGCGAAAGCGGGCCATGTTACGCCAGGATCGTCGAGGTTATTCGACGTCGGCGAAAACGTTCAGCGAGTCGAGGATTTCCTTGTCGCGCGGGTTGATCAGATAAACGTTATCATCCGCTGTGACATAGATCGCGCCGTCCGGCGGCGTCATCAGCCGGGTTGTGACAGTTGTTGGCAAAACTTCGTAATGCACGGTATCCGGCAGGCGGGCACCCGGTTCGTAATAGGTGACCGTGCGTGTGGTCGACATCGGCTGCATGCATTCACCGGCCGCAGGCATGACGCCGGCGGGGCAGTAAATGCGGTGTGTGCGGACATATTCACGGATAACCGGAAAATCTGAATCGCGGATAACCGTATGTTTGACCTTTTTATAGGTCGCAACACCGGGGAAGGTTTCGGTTGTCGTCAGCACCGGGGTGGAGGTGCTGGTAGAGCGGGTGGTGATCGTCGTGGTCGTCGTATCATCGGCCTGCGCCGGCACAGCGAAGCTGACCAAAGCAACGACGGCGGTCACGGTTAAAAATTTATTGAGATTTTTCATGGCTTTCTTCCTTTCGTGGAATTCATCTTCATGTCTAACGGTTGAAGCTTTGCCGAAGTTCCGGCTTGCATTTCTACCGCAGCGCTGACTTGATAGGGTGATGACAACCCGCAAAATTATTCATGTGGATATGGACGCCTTCTATGCCTCGGTCGAGCAGCGGGATAATCCCGCGCTGAAAGGCAAGCCCGTTGCCGTCGGTTACGGTGCCAAGCGCGGCGTCGTCGCGGCGGCGAGTTACGAGGCGCGGAAGTTTGGCGTCCGTTCCGCCATGCCGTCCACCACCGCCATGCGCAAATGCCCGCAGCTGGTTTTTACGCCGCCGCGGTTCGATGTTTACCGCGCGGTGTCAGACCAGATTCATGAGATCTTCCTCGATTACACCAAGCTTATCGAGCCGTTGTCGCTGGACGAAGCTTATCTGGATGTAACGGAAAATCTGCGCGGCATTCCCACCGCCTCGGCCACCGCCAAGGAAATCCGCGCGCGTATTTTTGAAAAGACGGGGCTGACCGCATCCGCCGGCATTTCTTACAACAAGTTTTTAGCCAAGCTTGCCTCCGACCATAACAAACCGAACGGCCAGTTTGTGATACTGCCGCAGGACGGGGAAAAGTTTATCGAGACGCTGCCGGTGCAAAAATTCCACGGCATTGGCCCCGTGACGGCAGAAAAGATGAAATCCCTTGGAATCCATACCGGTGCCGACCTGCGTGCGCAGTCGCTCATGTTCCTGCACAGGCATTTCGGCAAGAGCGGGGACTGGTATTACGAAATTTCACGCGGGCAGGATGACCGGGAGGTGGAGGCTGAACGGATCCGCAAATCCTCCGGCTCCGAAACGACATTCCTCGAAGACCTGACGGACCCTGAGCGCATCGAAGCCGGAGTCATCGAAATGGCGGATTACGTCTGGGACTGGTGCGCGCAGGAGGCGATGTTCGGCCGCACCATCACCGTCAAAATCAAATTCGCCGATTTCAAGCAGATCACCCGCAGCCGCAGCTATCCTTTTCCGGTGACCACGAAAGAAGATTTGCGCGAAACCAGCCTCGGCCTCATCCGCTCCATCTACCCCGTCCGCACCGGCATCCGCCTCGTCGGCGTCACGATGTCGAACTTTGACGAAGGCGAGGGGGAGAGGGCCCAGCTGGATTTGGGGCTGGTCGTAGAAGAAAGCGCCGGTTAGATATTACTGCACATCCTCTTCCGCTTCGCCGGCTTTTGCGGCGTACATGTCTTTCAGCGTCTGGTTGTCGAAGGTCACCTTGTATTTCGCCATCAGGCTCTTGCGGTACTGCTCCAGGAGGTCTTTCTGCACGGAGTGGTTGAGCATGGTGCGGAGGGCTTCGGTGTCTTCCTTGCTCTGCTGCTGCGGAACATCCAGGCGGCGGTCGGCAAGGCGGATCAGGATGGCGCTGCCGTCCTGCGGCAATACAGTCACTTCACCGACCTTGTCGAGGGAGAAGAGGGCGGGTACGAAGCCGTGCGGCAGCTTGCTGTCAGGCTTTTCGCGGCGCGGCGTCATTTCCGTGCGCTCGACCTTTTTGTTCATGCTGGCGGCGACGGTGTCGAAGGATTCACCCATTTTCAGGCGCTCCATGGCTTTGCTCGCCTGACGGTCGAGCGCAGTCGAGGCCTGTTCCTTGTCCCAGGCTTTCAGCACATCGGCGCGCACTTTTTCGAGAGGCTGTTCGGCGGCCGGGAAAATATCGCGGTTTTCGACGAGCAGGAATTCGCCGCTTTGCGTTTCGATCAGCTGGCTGACGGCGCCTTTCTGCAGCGTGAAGCCGCTGGCGAGTGCTTTATCAGCTTCCGGAATGCCGGCGGTATCGGGTTTCGCGCCGTTGATGCCGTTGCCCTTGGCGTCGACATGGTCGAGCAGGTGCTCATGCAGGCCGAGCGTCTGGCCGATTTCGGCGAGCGACTTGCCGCTCGCGACCATATCGTCAATCTCGTTCGCCTTGGCATAGAGTGCGTCGGAATCATCGCTGCCTGCGGCAACGTCTTTTTCGACCTGCGCCTTGACGCTGTCAAATGACGCGGTGGCAGCAGGTTTCACTTTTTCGATATGGACGATCACCCAGCCGAGCGGCGTCTTAATCGGCTCCAAAACATCGCCTTCCTTACCGGCGAAGGTCTTGTCGGCGATTTCGACGGCGATATCGCCGGAACCATATTCCGCCGATTTAATGTAAGTCGCGCCGTTTTTGGCGGCGGCCTTCAGGTCTTTGGACTTAGAGGCCTGATCATAAATCGCTTTCGCGCTGGCTTCATCCTTGGCGACAGCCTGTGAAATCACGCGCTTTTCAGGCGTTGCATATTCCGACTGGTGGGTATCGTACCAGTCTTTCAGCATTTCGGGAGTCACGGCTTTCTGGCCGCCCATCGCCTTGCGGTCGATGACCAGCACGGCAAGATTGCGGGTTTCCGGCACCATGAAGCGGTCGGCGATGGTGGTGTAGTATTTTTTCAGCTCGTCATCGGACGGCGCTTTTTTCGCATCGTCAGCGGTGAGGGTGATGTATTCGGCGCGGCGGGATTCATAGCGGTATTTTGTCGCGTCTTCCACCATCTGCTGCGGCGCTGTCGCGCCGGCGGAAAGCGCCTGCATCAGCATTTCAACGCCGATCTGCGCTTTCAGGCTTTCCACCAGCTTGCTTTCGTTAATGCCAAGGCTGTAGAGGAAACGCTGCAACGCTTCCTGCTCGGTCAGGCCTTGTTTCGTAAAGCCCGCAAGCATTTTCTTCAGTTCTTTCGCGGCGGTGACATCATCCACATAAAGCCCGAGGTCGCGGACGGCGCAGGTGAGGATGCGGCTGTTCATTTCCTGCTGCAGGAAAACTTCCGGGTAGCCCGTGCGGTAGGCTTCTTCCTGCTTCATGTTCTGGCGGCGGAGGGCGCCCTGCAGCAGATGGTCGAACTCGACCGTGCTGATGGTGGCGCATTTGCTGTCCGCCACCTTGTTGGAATGGGTCGCCTTGCGGAACATGCCCTGATAATCCATGAGGGCCAGGCCGACGGTCGCCAGAAGGAGCAACCCGAACAGCACAAGTTTCAGGACGATCGACTGGGTGCCGGAGCGCATCAAGCTAAGCATGGTGATTTATTCCTCTGGAGCGTTTAAAATGCCTTGATAATCCACAATTATTTCGCCAGAATGTCAAGCGTTAAAGGCCATAGAATATTAAGGTGACCCAAAGATGACCGCCAAACTGATCGTAGGCAACTGGAAGATGAACGGGCTGATGTCCGACGCCGAGGATCGCACGCAAGCGCTCATCGACGGGGTCAAGAGCCGCAAATCGGCCGCTTTTGATATGGTAATTTGCCCGCCGTTTACGCTGCTCGGCTATCTGACGGATCTTCCCGGCAGCTCGACGCTGGGCTGGGGCGCGCAGGACTGCCATGCTGCATCCTCCGGCGCCTTTACGGGTGATATTTCCGCGCCGATGCTGAAGGATCTTGGCTGCGGCTACGTCATCCTCGGCCATTCGGAGCGTCGTCAGCACCACAAAGAAACCAGCGCCGAAGTCATGGCGAAAGCGAAAGCCGCGCATGCCGCAGGCCTCGTCGCCATCATCTGCGTCGGCGAGACGGATGAAGAACGCACGGCCGGCAAGCAGGATACCGTGGTCGCAGGCCAGCTGGCAGGCTCGCTGCCGGAAGGGGCGACGGCTGAAAACACCGTGGTTGCCTATGAACCCGTCTGGGCGATCGGCACGGGCAAAACCGCCTCCGCCGATGACATCAAAAACATGCATGCCGTCATCCGCGACAAGGTCGGCAAGCTGAAGCTGCTCTACGGCGGCTCCGTCAAGCAAAGCAATGCGAAAGAAGTTCTGTCGACGCCGAACGTTGATGGCGTTCTTGTCGGCGGCGCGAGCCTCAAGCCGGACGAATTCCTCGGCATCGCGGACGCCTCTTGAGATTGGTCATAACGTTATTTTGCGCCGCTTGTATGCAGGCCGCTTGTTGGCTACACTCGGCCCGCGAGGAGACTTAAATCATGAACCGGCTCATCATTCTTGCTTTTCTTGCCCTGCCTTTGACCATTGCGCTGCAGCCTGCCTATGCCCAGAAAGCCAAGGCGCTTGAGCGCGCTGAAAGCATCGCGGCCCAGCGCGAGCGCGCGGATATTTTTTACGGCGCGCTGTCATCTACTGCATCGACGGGCAATGTTTCCGAAACATTGAAAATTCTGAGCGAAGGCCTCTCCGTCCTGCCCGCGCCGCAGCAGCTGAACCCGCAGGATGTCGCGGTGCGCTGGCTGTCGGATAATACTTTCGATACGCAGGACGCAACGAAGCAGAATTTCAACGCCGCATACTTCATGGTGCTGGCAGACCTTGAAACCCAGCGTGCCGCCGTCGCACAGGCCGTGGGCAAGGACGCCGACCGCCGCAATTCAACGTCGAATGCCTTGAAATCACTGATGGCTTATGAAGTCATCGGTGCCGCCGATGCCGAGCGCTGCGGTGACCCGAGCGTTTCAAAAGTGATCGACGCAAGCGTGGTGCCGCGCTATCGGGATCTTTCGCAATCCTACACGATTTTAACAAAAGAGCAGTTTGACCTTCTGGCCTATTACGCGACGGAAGTGGAGCGCCTGCATCCCGACCGTCCGTTGAATACCTGGCTCTGCTCCAAAGGCGACATGGCCAAATCGACGCCGGGTTACAAGCCCACGGACATCGACCCGATGGCCTGGCTGCAGAAACGTAACGAGCTGCGCGGCCGCTATAAAAACCTCTGGTCCGGCATGTATTATTCCTTCAAGGACAAGAAATAAAAACCTCTGGTTTTTCGGCCGGAATTCCACTAGATATGCACCTGGAATAACAAACATTCGTTCCCATAATAAAGGCGGACTTCAAAAGCCATGGAAGCTGTATTACTCGTCATTCACCTCATTGTCGCGGTCTCGATCATCATCACGATCCTGATCCAGCCGTCGGAAGCCGGCGGCTTCATGGGCAATTCCGGCTCCATGTCGAATATGATGGCGCCGCGACGCGGTGCGGATGTGCTGACGCGCATGACGACAATTCTGGCCGGCCTGTTCTTCCTGACCAGCCTGCTGCTGGCCATTTCCGCCAACCAGCACCCGCGCGCGCGCAGCATCCTTGACGTCGACACCGGCGACAAGGCGGCGATTGAGCAAAAAGCAGGCGCGCCCAAAGCGCCCGTTCAAGACGGCTCGACAGTAACGCCCGAGAAGGAAGTTGCGCCCGTTGAAGAGAAAAAAGCCGAAGAAGATAAAAAAGCAGGTGTGACCGATACCGCGCCCGCGAAAAAAGAAACGCCGAAAAAGAAATCGCCGAAGGCGCCGGTTTCGAAGTAACGCGAATAAAATAAGGGAAAGGGGTTTCCTGCCGTGCCACGCTTTATCTTTATTACCGGCGGTGTTGTTTCTTCCCTCGGCAAAGGCCTTGCCTCCGCCGCTCTCGGCTCGGTCCTGCAGGCGCGGGGCTTCAAGGTTCGTCTTCGCAAGCTGGATCCCTACCTGAACATCGACCCCGGCACCATGAGTCCGTATCAGCACGGCGAATGCTATGTGACGGACGACGGCGCGGAGGCCGACCTCGACCTTGGCCACTACGAGCGCTTCACCGGCGTGCCCGCACGCAAGTCCGACAACATCACCACCGGCCGCATCTACTGGAACGTGCTGCAGAAGGAGCGCAAGGGGGATTACCTTGGCGCGACCGTGCAGGTCATTCCGCACATCACCAACGAGATTAAAAACTTCATCGGCTCTGACAACGGCGATGCGGATTTTGTCTTGTGCGAAGTCGGCGGCACCGTCGGCGACATTGAAAGTCTGCCTTTCCTCGAAGCCATCCGCCAGTTCGGCAATGAAGTCGGCCACAAGAACGCTCTCTTCATTCACGTCACGCTAATGCCCTATATCAAGACGGCGGGTGAGCTGAAGACGAAGCCGACCCAGCACTCGGTAAAGGAGCTGCTGTCGGTCGGTATTCAGGCCGGTATTTTGCTCATCCGCGCCGACCGCGAAATTCCCGTCGAAGAGCGCCGCAAGATCGCGCTGTTCTGCAATATTCCCGCCGAACGCGTTATTCCCGCGCTCGATGTTTCCAGCATTTACCAGGTGCCCATCAGCTATCACCGCGAAGGGCTTGATGACGCGGTCTTGAGCTACTTCGATATTTCTGCGCCGAAGCCCGACCTTTCCAAATGGGAAAAGATCGTCAACAAGGTGCAGCATCCCGAAGGCGAAGTGAATATCGGCATCGTCGGCAAATATACTTCGCTGCTCGACAGCTACAAGTCACTGTCGGAAGCGCTGACCCACGGCGGCTTTGCCAATAACGTGAAGGTCAACCTCAACTGGCTGAATGCCGAGGTTTTTGAAAAAGACGATTCCTTCCACCTGCTCGACAACCTCGACGGCATTCTTGTGCCGGGCGGTTTTGGCGAGCGTGGAACAGAAGGGAAAATTCGCGCCGTGCAATATGCGCGAGAGCATAAAATTCCCTATTTCGGCATCTGCCTTGGCATGCAGATGGCCGTGATTGAAATCGCGCGCCACAAGGCGGGGCTGAACGATGTCGGCTCCTCCGAATTCGGCAAATACGGCAACCCTGTCGTCGGCCTGATGACCGAATGGACGAAAGGCAACGAGCTGGAAAAACGCGCGGCCGCCGGCGATATGGGCGGCACGATGCGCCTTGGCGCCTATCAGGCGAAGGTCACGCCCGGCACGCTGGTGCACAGCATCTACGGCAGCGACATGATTTCGGAACGTCACCGCCACCGCTATGAGGTCAACACGACCTATCAGAAACAGCTGGAAGACGCGGGCGTTGTTTTCTGCGGCATGTCGCCGGACGGCAAGCTGCCGGAAATGATCGAGCTGAAAGACCACCCGTGGTTCGTCGGCGTCCAGTTCCACCCGGAGCTGAAATCAAAACCCTTCGAGCCGCATCCGCTGTTCACCAGCTTCATCAAGGCCGCGAAAGAGCAGACACACCTCGTTTGACGCGCGCTTAAGCCGTAAAGCCGATCCGGACTGTGGTTGCGGTGAAGGAATATTTATCCGCAAGCTTCAGTTTGTCCGCAGCCAGTTTGTCGACGTGATCCGGCGCGCGCTCGATGGCGCTTAAGAAACTGGGAAGAAGCGCAGATTTCCCGAGAGAGGCATCCATGAACGACAGGGCCGTCGAAACTTCGAAATAAACATCGCGGCCTTTTTGCGGCTCGAACTCGCTCTTGCCGGCGGTCACATATACCTGCGGCAGGTCCTTGTATTCTGAACTCGGCGAATGGGGCAGGAAGGGAATTTTGACCAGTTCAACGGCGCTTTTGAAGCCGTCACGCAGCCGCTCGGTGAAGCCTGCAAAGCCTGCCGAATACTGCAGGTTATTGACCTCCGCCATATTGACGATTTTGCCGGCGAATTTGTTGAATGCGGGGTTGAGCGACGCTTTGTTTTCCATGACACACCTTGTTTTGCCTTGTGGGGTTGATCCCCTGAAGCTTTGATTGGGAGAGACGATACCTAAGGTTTGCCATAATATCAAGATAAATCGATGATCATTCGGATAAATGTAGAAGAATCAAAGACTAGCGGGCGAAGGCATCGTAGCGTTTGGCCCAGCCGCTGGTCACGACCGAAAGCAGCTTGTTGCGGGTGACCAGCCATTCGCTGTCTGGCACCATCGCCGGAACGAAGGAATATCCCGCGGGCGGTATCAGCTCCGTCCTTGTGCCACCGGCGTAGCGGGAGTCGGGAATTTCCTTCTGCTGGACGCCGGGTGCGGCGGCAAGGTCGCGGAGGCGCGCCTGACCGAGGGAGCAGATATCCACATTCGGCGGGCGGGCGGTGGTTTTTTCTTCCATCAATAGCGCCGTCTTTTCAAGGTCGTCAAAACGCTCCCGGGGAAACATGGCGAAGACGGGGCGGCCGAGGTCGTTGACGCGCGGCAGAACCATGCCTTTGGTGATCGCCTGAAGCGCGGTCGGGTCCTGGCAGCGGGCGGCATCGATGCTTGCCATCAGCTCGAAGATATAGAGGTTGAGGACGGAAGAAGCCATCAGCTCCCGGTACTGCTCGGGATCGCCCGCATCTTTGTAGGAGGCTGCGATGGTCGACAGCGTGTCGGAATACGACAGGAAATAAAGCGAATTGATTTTCTTCGGGTCTTTCTGGTTGATGGAGTTATCGCGCAGCCAGAGGGAAATGGCATGCACATGCCGCGCGTCCTCCTGAAGCTTGCCATCCAGGAAGTCGAGCATTTCCCGTCCCTTGGTCGTTTTGGCGACATCCAGAATGGTCTGGTAGAAGGGGTCGGCATGCACTTTGTCTTCGTAACTGTCTGCCCGCGCAATACCTGCGATTAGACAGAAAACGGATGCGAAAAACAGGAACTTCACGGCGATTGAAGCGTTGATTTCCCGTACAGATTTCAAAAACATGGAGATGACCTATGGCTGATAAAATTCCCGATGACGTCTATACCGCGAAAACGCTGGAACAGGCGGGTGCAAAGTCGGCCCTCATCATCACGGCCGACAAGGTGGAAGACCTTGAGTTTTTCTACCCCTATTACCGTCTGACGGAGATGGGCTTTCACGTTGATGTCGCAACGCCCGACGGCAAGTTCAAGGGCAAGATGGGCTATGAACTGCCCGTGACGCGCAAGCTGACAGATGTTCAGGCGGGTGACTACGACCTGCTTGTGCTGCCGGGCGGCAAGGCTCCGGCGGAGCTGGTCAAGAACGACGTTGCCCTGACCCTTGTGAAGAATTTCGCCGCCACCGGCCGCCCCATCGCCGCCATCTGCCACGGCCCGCAGCTTCTGGCTGCCGCCAAGGTTATCGAGGGCCGGGTGATTGCCGGCTGGCCGGCAATCGAGGACGAAATCACGGAAGCCGGCGCGACCTATGTCAACGACAAGGCTGTGACCGACGGGCAGTTCATCACCGCGCGCTGGCCGGCGGACCTTGCCCCGTGGATGAAGGCTGTCACCAGCAAAATTGACGAGATCGACAATCCGGCAGCGGGTAAGGCCAAGGGCGCCCCGCATCTTTCGGCTTAAGTTACCGGATAGGGTAAAAGGCGGGTATGACGTCAAAAGCGTCATGCCCGCTTTTTCTTGCCCTCGACGGCGCGGAGCGACGGCTTGTTCGCAAGGTGGCGCAGTGCGCTGCGGCCCGCGAATTCGCCCGAAGGTCCAAGCTGTTCTTCAATGCGGATCAGCTGGTTGTACTTGGCGATACGGTCGGAGCGGGAGAGGGAGCCGGTTTTGATCTGACCTGCATTGGTCGCGACGGCAAGGTCGGCAATCGTGCTGTCTTCCGTTTCGCCGGAGCGGTGGGAGAAGACGACGCCGAAGCCCGCCTTCTGTGCCGTCTGCACAGCGTTCAGCGTTTCGGTCAGCGTGCCGATCTGGTTCACTTTTACCAGAATGGCGTTGGCGGCTTTCTTGGCAATGCCGTCTTTCAGTCGGGTGGTGTTCGTGACAAACAGATCGTCGCCGACCAGTTGCACTTTGTCGCCAAGGCGGGCGGTAAGCTCAATCCAGCCTGCCCAGTCGTCTTCCGCCATGCCGTCTTCAATGGAAACGATGGGGAATTTGGCGACCAGTTTTTCGTAGAAGGCAATCATCTGCTCGGAGGTGAAAACTTTGCCTTCGCCTTCAAGGTTATATTTGCCTTTGCTGTAGAACTCGGTTGCCGCGACATCAAGGCCGAGGGCAACTTCGGTACCCGGCTTGTAGCCTGCGGTTTCAATCGCCTTCATAATAAATTCAAGCCCCTGATCGGCGGATTTAAAGTTCGGCGCGAAGCCGCCTTCATCGCCGACAGCGGTATTGAAGCTATTTTCTGAAAGAAGTTTCTTAAGCGTATGAAAAATTTCGGCCCCGATGCGGATGCTGTCGGCGCAATTTTCGGCCGCGACGGGCAGGATCATGAATTCCTGAAAGTCGATGGAGTTGTCGGCATGAGCGCCGCCGTTGATGATGTTCATCATCGGCGTCGGCAGCAGGTGGGCATAGGTGCCGCCGACATAGCGATAGAGCGGCTGGTCAAGTTCCAGCGCTGCCGCCTTTGCAACCGCGAGCGACACGCCGAGGATGGCATTGGCGCCAAGACGCGATTTGTTTTCGGTGCCGTCGAGGTCGATCATCATGGTGTCGATCAGCGTCTGCTCAGACGCCTCGATGCCGGCAATGGTTTCATAAATTTCCGTATTGACCGCGTCAACGGCCTTCAGCACGCCTTTACCGCCGAAGCGCTTCTTGTCGCCATCGCGCTTTTCAACAGCTTCATGCGCGCCGGTTGAGGCACCGGAGGGCACGGCCGCGCGGCCCATCACGCCACTTTCAAGAATGACATCGACTTCGACGGTCGGGTTGCCGCGGCTGTCAAGGATCTGGCGGGCATTGATGTCTACGATGGCACTCATGAATATTCTCCGTTCTATGTCTGGTTGAATTCCGAGGTCGAGAATAACCGCGGGACGCCTGCAAGGCAAATTATTGTTCATGACAGTTTGGCAATCTGCGGCTAGAATTATTGAAGATGAGGGGAATATCATGATGATGAAAAATATCGCTTTTTGCCTGTTTCTGTCGGCCGCCGTATTCTGTGCCCAGCCTGCAGGCGCATTTGAAACGCCAGTGACGGATCCGCAGGGTAAGGCGCTGCTGCAAAAGACGGCCGATGATCTCGATATCTATGCAAAACAGGCGGGCACTCCGAAGTTCGTCTGGGGCAATATTCTCAACGGCGGCACCATCCTGACGCTGCAGTTCATGCCGGCGGATATCGTCGATCCCAGTCAGTGGATGCGAATGACCTCCATGACCATTTATGGCCTCAGCGGGGATGCCGAAGCAGATAAAGAACTGGTCAACAAGCTGATTTTGGGTTTCGAGAGCCAGTACAAGCGCACCGCCACCGACGTCACCGACAAAAACTACTATTTAAATGGCGACAAGGCGATGTTCCTGCAGTACACCCAGAATGCTGGCAAGGCGGACTGGCTGCAGGTCGCCAGCGCCTTCCGCAAAGTTTCTGATAAAACCTATGCTTTCATACAGTTAAACGCGAGAGTTAAGGTACTGAAAGAAGAAGAAATTGCGGCTATTCACCAAATGGTGAACCCCACAGGTGCCGTGCTGAAAGAGCGCGCGAAAACAAAATAAGCTGAATTTGGCGAGAAAAATTAAGCCGGCTCTTGCCGGAAGGAAAATTGCGCTCATATTCAGTTACATCCCGGCTACATTTGTGTTACAATAAGTTTACAATGTTGTCGAACGTGAAAACAGCCTTTTGCGCCCTTGTTCTGACATTCAGCCTTCTTCAGGCAACCCCTTCCTATTCATTTAATTCCACCACTGTTGAAGAACAGCCCCGCCAGATACTTCTCCATCTGGGCGAGGAGTTTCAATCTATTGCCGACAGTCTTGGTTTTCATAATTTTAGGCAAGCGGATTTTACCGGCAAACACAGTGCCGCGCTGACCTATTCAGCGGATGCCAGCAGGACCCTTGGCATCGATTATTTTTCCTTGAGCGGCGACGCCGCCAAAGACACAAAACTGCTGGAGACTATCCGCGCCGGGCTTTATCGGCAGTTTTATGAAGCCAGCCAGATCCTGACGGCTTCCAGCTATGACGACCCCATGAAAGGGCCTGTCATGTATATCGAGTTTCGCGCCGGCAAAGGGGATGCAAAGCAGTACGGGGCGGGGATTCTTTTCCGCGTCTCGGCGACGGGCGCCGCTTTCATCCAGATACAGTCCAAGGGTCAGGCCTTCGAGGCGGCGGATGGACAAAGACTGCAAGACCTGGTGAAAACTGTCGTCGCCCTGAAATAGACGGACTGACACTGCAGTAAAATAAAAGAAGGCGGGCTTTTAAAGGCCCGCCTTCTTCTTTTTCGGAGCATGTTCGACGATGCTCGAAACTTTTATCCTTAGACTGTCGCGACGTTCAGCGCGTTGGAGTCGTTCAGGATGTTCTTGATGCGGCTCTTCTGGTCATCCGTATCCGGCTTGACGGCGAGAAGGATGTTGCCTTGTTTCAGGTCATCTTCATAAAGCGCCGCTTCATGCGCGGGAATGCCGGCACCGACGAGGGCGCCAAGCAGGCCGCCCGTTGCCGCGCCCGCGCCAAGACCGGCGAGGGAGGAAGCGAGGGAGCCGACGACGATAAGGTTCAGGCCCGGAATGGCGATAGTACCGGCCGCGAGGACGGAGCCGAGGATGGCACCGACGATACCGCCGAAGGTGGCACCGGCAGCAGCGCCTTCGTCGGCACGGGATTTTTCTTCGATCTGGAAGTGGTTACCGCGGGTTTCTTCCGTGACGACGAGGCTGACCTGGTCTTCACGTACGCCTGCGGTTTCAAGGCTGCGGAGGGCGGATTCTGCCGACATGCGGGTCGGGAAGGTTGCTGTGATATGGCTCATGGTTCTTCTCCTGAAATATGAAACTTTATGTTTTCTGGTACTGCCCCGCTAATGCAAGGCAGCACCGTAAAGTTCCACAAGGAGAAAAAACCTGCTGTTTACGCGGCCTTTTTTGCGGCGGCGTAGGCTTGCGGCTTCATGAGGCGGTCGATGGCCAGCATCTGCTCGAGGATGGCGGGCATATCGTCTAACTTCACCATGTTGGGGCCGTCGGAGGGCGCGGTGTCGGGGGTGCGATGCGTTTCCATGAAGACGGCCGCGCAGCCGATCGCCAATGCGGCGCGGGCGAGCGGGGCAACCATGCGGCGGTCGCCGCTGGTGGAGCCGCCGGCGCCGCCGGGGGATTGCACGGAGTGTGTTGCATCGAACACCACCGGATGGCCGGTTTCCGCCATGATGGGGAGGGCGCGCATGTCGTTGACGAGGGTGTTGTAACCGAAGGTCACGCCGCGCTCGCAGAGCATGACGTTGGGGTTGCCGCTTTCGGTGATTTTAGCAGCGACGTTTTTCATGTCCCAAGGTGCGAGGAACTGGCCCTTCTTCACATTCACAATCTTCCCGGTTTTGGCGGCCGCAACCAGCAGGTCGGTCTGACGGCACAGGAAAGCGGGGATTTGCAACACATCGACGGCTTCGGCCACTTCCGCGCATTGCTCGGGCGCATGCACGTCAGTCACGACGGGGAGTTTCAATTCCTTGCGGATGTCGCTGAGGATGGGCAGCGCTTTTTCAAGCCCCATGCCGCGGCCGGCCTTGAGGCTGGTGCGGTTGGCTTTGTCGAAGGATGTTTTGTAGATGAGGGCGATGCCGAGTTTCTGCGTCAGCTCTTTCAGCGCGCCGGACATATCGAAGGCGTGGTCGCGGCTCTCGAGAGCGCAGGGACCTGCGATAAGGACGAAGGGCAGGTCGTTGCCGATTTTGAAATTCTGCAGATTGATGTGATGCTGTGTCATGTGCCCGTTCCCCTTGATCTGTTGCCGCCTGAATATATGTCGCGCGGGGCGAAATTCCAAAGCGGTAATGTCGTTGACATAATATTCAAAACACGCTGCGGTACAAGCATTTTCCACCTTTTCGGTTGACGCCTGACTCTGCTTGTGATTCCATAGGGATATGAGAACTTCCGCGCCCAAACAAACAAAAAGCATTTCCCAGTTTCTGGCTACTTTCATCAGTTTCGGGCTGTTTTTCTATTTTTCCTATCACCTCGTGCATGGCGACCGCGGCTACTTCGCGTGGAAAGGTCTGCAGAAAAAGCTCGCCACCGCCGAAAGCAAGTATGAGGACAAACAGGCGGAACGTCTTGCGCTTGAAAACCGCGTCAAGTTGCTGCGACCTGACAGCCTCGACCGCGACATGCTGGATGAACGCGCCCGCGTCGTCCTCGGCTTCGTGAAGCCAGACGAAAAAGTCATCATCAAGGCGAATTAAATCGCACGGCATCGCAACATTGTTGCGCGTGAAAATAGCGTATTGATTTAATATTCCGCGCGGCTATAGTTTGGCCATCACAAATCAAGAACGGATGGGCCCTATGGGACGCCGCATATTTGCAAAGCTCGCGCTTGCAGCCGGTTTGGCCTTTGGGCTTTACGAGGCGGCTGACGCGACCGCGCCTGCACCGAATGTCACGCAGGTATTTAACAACGCTTCCGCCAATCCCGCACAGAAAGCGGCCGAATACCGGTTGGAAGGTCTTGCGGAACCTCAGCATACCGGCAAGGAAATCTGGCGCGTGCGCGTCGGTTCGTGGGAAATGGCGGCGGGTGGGCACCACACGTTCATCGAGTTTTCGCCCTATTGCACCGATAATAACGTCTGCCGTGACAAAAACGGCATCTACCAAATCCACGGCATCGCCATGGATGAAACGCGCCGCAACTACGCGCAGCTTGATTTCATGAAATCTGAATCCTACACGCGCTATGAATCCGGCGACTATGTTCTGAAGGCGCTGGGCGTAAACCAGGACTATAACCGCAAGTTCTTCCGGCAGGAGCCGGACAGCTATGTCGATGTGTTCTACGGCTCCAAGGAAGAAGTCCTGAAAATGTACCTCGACGGCATGAAAATCGTCGACATGATCAACAAGAATGATGATCCTTATATTCTGACTGCGCATAACAGCAACAGCGCGCAGCATAGCGTGCTGACGGGAATCGGTCTGCCGACGCCGCCACTGTACGTCGACCATAAACTCACCGCCCTTGGCGGCCGCATCTGGTGTCCGGGCATCGGTCTCTCCCTGCTGCCGCCGGACTGGGACGAAAAGAAAGTGCGGGAGCAGGGCGGTTATGCCAACCTTTCCGCCGATGACCTCGAAAAAGCCGCCCGCAAAATTTCCGGTCCCGAGCGCATGTTCGCGACCTTCAAACCGCAAGCGCCGAAGCCGCCGGGCGCATGAAAACCTTTTTTCTTTTTGCCTTCCTGCTGCTCGCAACACCGGCCCTTGCGCATGGTGATGCGCTGCCGCTGGGCGACGGTAAAATCTCCGCCGAGCCGAAGGCCGGGTATATTTTCTCCTGCCAGCAGAATTTCAGCCGCAACGCGCCGGGCGCGCAGCACGTTGGACCCTGGATTAATGGTAACCTCTGGTATCCGGCGCAGAAGCTGCATGTGCAAGGCAGCGTCAACTGGCCGAATAGCAGTATTTCCGTGACGGAGGAAAATGGCTTCCGCGTGGTCCGCGCCAATAATCTGCCCTCACATTCGACAGGACAGTTTCCGATAGCGCTGAACGATCCGGCCTACCAGATCGATCGGAATCCCAATGGTATTTCCGAACAGCAGATACTGCTGAAACTGCCGTTATCTCCTTCGCTTTCTAATCCCGCTTGTGTCCCCATGGGCATGATCGGCTTTGCGCTGACGGGCGTTGCGATTTTCAACGGGCTTGATGCCGGCGGACGAGACGCCGCTGCACATGAAGTACAGGACAAATGCGATGGACACCCTGAGCGTCAGGGGCAATATCATTACCACAGCTACAGCCATTGCCTGACCGACAACGCGCGTGAAGCCGGCGGCCACAGCGACCTGGTGGGCTACGCGCTCGACGGTTTCGGCATTTACGGGTTAAAGGGCGAGGGCGGCAGCGAATTGCATTCCGCCGATCTCGATGCCTGCCATGGCCATACGCATGTCGTGAACTGGAACGGCCAGCCGCAAAAAATCTACCACTATCATATGACGGCGGATTATCCCTACACCCTCGGCTGCTTCCACGGAACGCCCACAGCCGGAGGCCAAGCTGCGATGCCAAACCGCAAACCGCAAGGGCAGGGGCCGGACGACCGTCCGCGCGGTTATCAAGCTGGAGGCGGCGGCGACCCGCGCCAAATCATGCAATCCGCCGCCACTATCCTGAAAGTCGACCCCGAAACCCTCCGCGCCGCCGTCGGCCCGCCACCGCCCGATTTCGCCAGAGCCGCCAAGGCCCTGAACCTCCCCGAAGCCACCATCCGCGCCGCCTTTGACCAGGCGCGGGGCATTCAGCGTTGATTATGTAATCAATATCCCTTCCGTCCTTGCCAAAACCCCGCTACTTGCTTAATTAATGGTGCTTAAAATTCACCGAGCGAGACGAGGGTTCTAGTGTCATCATCCGCATCAACTTCCGCACCCGCGGGCAAGGCCAAGCTGGAAACAGTCAAGGCGCCGTCCAACATTGCGTCGCCGGAGCAGATGCTCCAGTTTTATAAGGACATGCTCCTCATCCGCCGGTTCGAGGAAAAAGCTGGGCAGCTTTACGGAATGGGCCTCATCGGCGGGTTCTGCCACCTTTATATTGGTCAGGAAGCGGTCGTCGTCGGCGTGCAGTCGGCGCTCAAAGAGGGCGATGACGTCATCACTGCCTATCGCGATCACGGCCACATGCTGGCAACCGGCATGGATGCCAAAGGCGTCATGGCGGAGCTGACCGGCCGCAAGGGCGGTTATTCCAAGGGCAAGGGCGGCTCCATGCACATGTTCAGCCGCGACAAGGGTTTCTACGGCGGCCACGGCATTGTCGGCGTCACGGGCCCGCTCGGCGCGGGTCTTGCCTTCGCGCATAAATATCGCAACGACGGCGGCATCTCCTGCGCCTATTACGGCGACGGCGCGGCCAACCAGGGGCAGATTTACGAAGCCTATAACATGGCGGCGCTGTGGAAACTGCCGGTGCTGTTCATAATTGAAAACAACAAATACGGCATGGGCACCAGCCAGGCGCGCCATGCGGCCGGCGAACTGTACAAACGCGGCGAGGCCTATGGCATCCCCGGCGAAAAGATCAACGGGATGGACGTTCTGGTGGTCCGTCAGGCGGCGCTGAAAGCGGTTGAATATATCCGCTCCGGCAACGGCCCGATGATTTTGGAATTCTCGACGTACCGCTACCGCGGCCATTCGATGTCCGACCCCGGCAAATACCGCTCGAAGGAGGAGGTGGAGGAAATGCGCGAACACCACGACCCCATCGACACCATCAAGAAAGCGATCCTCGACGGCGGCAAGACCACCGAAGATGATTTCAAGACGATCGAGAAAGAAGTCAAGGCAGTCGTGAACGAGTCTGCCGAATTCGCGCAGCAAAGCCCGGAGCCCGACCCGTCGGAGCTCTGGACCGATGTGATGTTGTAAGGAGGGTATAGATATGTCCACGCAGATTTTAATGCCCGCCCTCTCGCCGACCATGACGGAAGGCAAGCTTGCCAAATGGGTCAAGAACGAAGGCGATAAAGTGAAACCCGGCATGGTGATTGCCGAAATCGAAACCGACAAGGCAACGATGGAAGTCGAAGCCGTTGATGAAGGCATCCTCGGCAAAATCCTCGTGCCCGCAGGCACCGAAGGCGTTGCCGTGAACACGCCCATCGCAACGCTGCTGGAAGAAGGCGAAAGCGCGGATGCCGCGCCTGCCGCCGCGCCCAAAGCGGAAGTGCCGAAAAAGCAGGAAGCTGCCGCGCCGCAGCAGCCCGCACATGCGCCCGTCCAGACCGAAAAGGAATGGAAAGGCCCAACCGTCACGCTGACCGTGCGCGAAGCGCTGCGCGATGCGATGGCGGAAGAAATGCGCGCCGATAAAGACGTCTTCGTTATGGGCGAAGAAGTGGCCGAATACCAGGGTGCCTACAAAGTCACCCAAGGCCTGCTGCAGGAATTCGGCGACAAGCGCGTGATTGATACGCCGATTACCGAATACGGTTTTGCCGGCATCGCCGTCGGCGCGGCGTTTGCGGGCCTGAAACCGATTACCGAATTCATGACCTGGAACTTCGCCATGCAGGCAATCGACCATGTCATCAACTCGGCCGCGAAAACGCTTTACATGGCCGGCGGCCAGCTGGGCTGCCCCATCGTCTTCCGCGGGCCGAACGGCGCGGCAAGCCGCGTCGGCGCGCAGCACTCGCAGTGCTACGCCAGCTGGTATGCGCATTGCCCGGGGCTGATCGTTCTTGCGCCGTGGTCGGCTGCCGATGCGAAAGGTCTTTTGAAGGCCGCCATCCGCAACCCGAACCCGGTCGTCTTCCTCGAAAACGAGATGATGTACGGTCAGTCGTTTGAAATTCCGGCGGATCCTGATTTCGTCCTTCCCATCGGCAAGGCGAAGGTCGAGCGCGAAGGCACGGATGTGACCATCACCGCCTTCAGCCGCATGGTCGGCGTTGCGCTGCAGGCCGCCGAGAAACTGGCGGAGCAGGGCATTTCGGCGGAAGTCATTAACCTCCGCACCCTGCGCCCGCTGGATACCGAAACCATCATCAACAGCGTCAAGAAAACCAACCGCCTTGTGTCGGTCGAAGAAGGCTGGCCGGTTGCGGGCATGGGTTCCGAAATGGCCGCCATCATGATGGACAGCTGCTTCGACTACCTTGATGCGCCGGTGACGCGCGTGTATGGCGCGGATGTGCCGATGCCCTATGCTGCGAATCTTGAAAAACTCGCTCTGCCGCAGGTCGACCATATTATCGACGCCGCGAAAAAGGTGGCCTATGCCGCATAATGTTCTGATGCCCGCACTGTCGCCCACCATGACCGAAGGCAAGCTTGCCAAATGGGTCAAGAAGGAAGGCGACAAGGTAAAACCCGGTATGGTGATTGCCGAGATTGAAACCGACAAGGCGACGATGGAAGTCGAAGCCGTCGATGAAGGCACGCTTGCCAAAATCCTCGTCCCTGCCGGCACAGAAGGCGTTGCGGTCAATACGCTTATCGCCGTGCTGCTGGAAGAGGGGGAAGATGCCTCCGCCGTTGCCAAAGCTGCCGATGCGCCCGCGCCCAAAACTGTGACGCCGGCGAACCAGCCGAAAGCGGAAGCGACCAAGCCAGCGCCGACGATGGCTGTGGTGCAACCGCAGGCGGCCGCCGCGCCGAAAACAGAAGGTAGCCGCATTTTTGCCAGCCCGCTCGCGAAGCGGATTGCCAAAGACAAAGGCATTGATCTTGCCTCCGTCAAAGGCTCCGGCCCGCATGGCCGTATCGTGAAGTCGGATCTGGAGAAAGCGCCTGCCGGTGCTGCGCCGAAACCCGCCGCCGCCGGTACGAAAGCTCCGATGGCTCATGCAACGGGACCTGACGCGAAAGCTCTGGCCGATGCTTACGGTATTCCCTACAAACTCGTGCCGAACAACGGCGTGCGTAAAGTCATCGCTCGCCGCCTGACGGAATCGAAGCAGACGATTCCGCATTTCTACCTGACGGTGGATTGCGAGCTGGATGCGCTGCTGGAAGTGCGCAAGCAGCTGAATGAATCCGCTGCCGGCTACAAAATTTCCGTCAACGACTTCGTCATCAAGGCAACCGGCCTCGCGCTCGAGAAATATCCGGCTGCGAACGTGAGCTGGACGGATGACGCACTGGTGCAATACGAGCGTGCCGACGTATCGGTCGCGGTCGCAACGCCGAACGGCCTTATCACGCCCATCATTACCGATGCCGCGAAGAAGAGCCTGAAGGAAATTTCCAGCCAGATGAAAGACCTTGGCATCCGCGCCAAGGAAGGCAAGCTGAAACCGCAGGAATTCCAGGGCGGCACCATTTCTGTTTCCAACCTCGGCATGTTCGGCATCCGCGAATTTGCGGCTATCGTCAACCCACCGCAGGGTGCCATTTTGGCGATCGGCGCGGGCGAACAGCGCGCGGTTGTGAAGGACGGGCAGATGAAGGTTGCCACCATGATGACCGTCACCATGTCCACCGACCACCGCTGCATCGACGGCGCGGTCGGCGCGGAATATCTGCAGGTCTTCAAAAAGCTCATCGAAAGCCCGATGAGCCTGATCCTTTAATCCGCGACGCGGGAGATTTAAATTATGAGCGAACAGCAATTCGACGTCCTCGTGATCGGCGGCGGCCCCGGTGGCTATGTGGCGGCCATCCGCGCATCGCAGCTTGGGCTGAAGACCGCGCTGGTGGAGCGTGAAAACCTCGGCGGCATCTGCCTGAACTGGGGTTGCATCCCCACAAAAGCGCTGCTGCGCTGCTCCGAAATCAACCACCTGCTGCACAACCTTGATGCCTATGGCTTCAAGGCGGATAATATTTCCTTCGACTTCAAAAAAATCGTCGACCGGTCACGGAAAGTCGCGGCTCAATTGTCAGGCGGCATCAAGCACCTGATGAAGAAAAACAACATCACCGTCTTCGACGGCCACGGCAAACTGCTCGGCATGGGCAAGGTTGCGGTGACGAAAGACGATAAACCTGTCGCGGAAATTAAAGCGCAGCATATCATCATCGCGACCGGCGCAAGGGCGCGGGTTCTTCCGGGGCTGGAGCCCGACCAGAAACTCGTCTGGACCTACCGCGAGGCGATGACGCCCACAGAAATGCCGAAATCACTCCTCGTCGTTGGCTCCGGCGCTATCGGCATCGAGTTTGCCAGCTTCTACCTGAATATGGGCGCGAAAGTGACTGTGGTTGAAGTCATGGATCGAGTCCTGCCCGTCGAAGATGCCGATATTTCCGCCTTTGCCCGCAAATCGTTTGAAAAGCAGGGCATGAAAATCATCACCTCAGCGAAAGTGGTGAAGCTGAATAAGGGCGCGAATGACGTCGAGGTTGAAGTCGAGGTCGGCGGCAAGATTGAAAAAATCAAGGTCGACCGCGTCATTTCCGCCGTCGGCATCACCGCCAACTCCGAAAACCTCGGCCTTGAAAACACCAAGGTGAAAATCGACCGCAACCATATCGTCGTCAATCAGTGGCTGCAGACGGATGAGCCGGGCGTTTATGCCATCGGCGACGTCGTCTCCGGCCCGTGGCTGGCGCATAAGGCGAGCCACGAGGGCGTCATCTGCATCGAAAAAATCAAGGGCCTGCCCGATGTGCACCCGATGAAGATCGAAAACATTCCGGGCTGCACCTACTGCATGCCGCAGGTCGCCTCCGTCGGCCTCACGGAAGCAAAGGCAAAGGAAAAAGGCTACGCCGTCAAGGTCGGCAAATTCCCCTTCATCGGCAACGGCAAGGCGATTGCGATGGGTGAGGTCGAAGGTTTTGTCAAAACCGTCTTCGATGCGAAAACCGGCGAACTGCTGGGTGCGCATATGGTCGGCGCGGAAGTGACCGAGATGATCCAAGGCTACGGCATCGCCAAAACGCTGGAGACGACCGAAATCGACCTCATGCACACGATCTTCCCGCACCCCACGCTGTCGGAAATGATGCATGAATCCGTGCTCGACGCTTACGGCAAAGTCATTCACATGTAATGCGTCAGGCGGCGCGAAGGTTCTTTTCAAAAAACCGCAGGCCCGCATCGTCATAGACTGCCGCGTAACCGCAATTCTCGTAAAAGCCTGTGGCACCCGCCGGAGCTATCAGCGTATCGAGGCGCAGCGTCGCCGCACGCCGTACGGTTGCGATATCTTCCGCGATTTTCATCGCCTGCCGGCCGATGTTGCGCCGCTGCCAGCGCGGGCCGATGGAAAGCGAGCTTAAGTAAAAAGCCGGTGCGTTCGGCTGCGCAAAACGCTTCAAGTCATAAAACGAAACGGGAATGGTGGTGAGGACGCAGGTACCGACAATCTCGGCGCCCTGCCACACGGCATAAAGCGCCTTGTCGAAAAGCCCGCGCTCCAGGGTGCTGAACCATGAAATAGACGACCAGTCGCCGGTGCCGAAATCGGCGGTCAGCTTTTCCGCCGCCTGCTGACGGATGCGGTGAATGGTGCGGTAATCGCGAAAGCGGGCAGGCCGAAGCGCTATGAGGGGTGTATCTTTTTGCATGCGAAATCATAGGGCTGGCAAGGCTGGCTGTCAATTAGACATAATATTTAGCGCATCCCGCGATATTTAATACTCAAAACCCCCGAAATCCGGTAAATATGGGCTGGTTTTGCAGCATAGGGCGGCTTAAGTATTCATCATGACCCAAGACATCGACACACCGGCAGAAGACGCCCCCGAAAAGAAAAAATCCGAATTCCGTCACCCGGAAAAGCGCAACCGTCCCGATACGCCTGTGCTGCGCAAACCCGAGTGGATCCGCGTCAAGGCCCCCGTATCGCCCGAATATCACGAAACCGGCAAGCTGATGCGCAACCTCAACCTGAAGACGGTGTGCGAGGAAGCGGCCTGCCCGAACATTGGCGAATGCTGGAAACAGAAACACGCGACTTTCATGATCTTGGGCGGCACCTGCACGCGCGCCTGCAGTTTTTGCAACGTCGCAACCGGCATCCCCGACAAGCTTGATCCGTTCGAGGCGGCGCGCGTCGCCATCGGCGTGCAGAAGCTGGGCCTCAAACACGTCGTCATCACCTCCGTCGACCGCGACGATCTGGAAGATGGCGGTGCCGAACAGTTTGTGAAGGTCATCACCGAAATCCGCCGCCTGTCGCCCGGCACGACGATTGAAATTTTGACGCCTGACTTCAAGGACAAGAATAACGCGATCGAGCCCATCGTTACGGCCCGCCCGGATGTGTTCAACCACAACCTTGAAACCGTGCCGCGCCTTTACCCCACCATCCGCCCCGGCGCGCGTTACTTCACGTCGCTGGAGCTTTTGAACCGCGTCAAGAAAATCGACCCGACCATTTTCACCAAATCCGGCATCATGGTCGGCTTGGGCGAAACGAAGCAGGAAGTCATGCAGGTCATGGACGACCTCCGCGCCGCTGACGTCGATTTCCTCACCATCGGCCAGTATCTGCAGCCGACGCCGAAGCATGCTGCCGTCGACCGTTTCGTGACGCCGGAAGAATTCAAGAGTTACGAGACGATTGCCCGCGGTAAAGGCTTCCTCATGGTGTCGGCATCACCGCTGACGCGCTCCAGCTACCATGCCGATGCCGATTTCGAAAAAATGCGCATCGCGCGCGAGGATAAGCTGGCGGCAGCCGCTTCGCGCCGCTAACCCCCGTGCCCTCGCATCAGGAAAAACGCGTCGTTCCATATACGTCGGAACAGCTCTTCGCCCTTGTCATGGATATCGAGAAATATCCTGAATTCCTGCCCTGGTGCCTTGGCGCCCGCATCAACGAGCGCAACCGCGACCAGCTGTTGGCCGAAGTCATCGTCGGCTACAAGGTTTTCCGCGAAAAGTTTTCCTCCCGCGTGCATTTTCTGAAGCCGAAGCACATCGAAGTCGAATATATGAAGGGGCCCATGCGGCACCTGCATAACCGCTGGATCTTCAAGGATCTGAAGGGCGGCAAATGCGAAATTGATTTCTATGTGGATTTTTCGCTGAAGACGAAGCTGTTTGAAAAACTGGTCGACCAGTTTTTCCACCTTGCGCTCGTCAAGATGATCAACGCTTTTGAAAAGCGCGCGGCCGAGCTTTACGATTAAATCGCGTCGAGTTCCTTGCGGATGGCGGAGAGGGCGGTTTCAACCGTCGCAAGGCGCACTGCGCTGCGGTCGCCGGCGAACAGGTTCTTCATCGCATAGCTGCTGTTCGTCTTGCCATTCGCGATGCCGATATAGACTAGGCCGACCGGTTTGTTCTCCGTCGCGCCGCCGGGGCCGGCAATGCCGGTGGCCGATACGGCAATCTGCGCCTTTGAATTTTTCAGGGCACCGGTTGCCATTTGCAGCGCCACTTCGGAACTGACGGCGCCAGTTTTTTCGAGCAGCGCCTTGTCGACGCCAAGGTCGTTGATTTTGGAATCATAGGAATAGGAAATAAACCCGCGGTCGACCACGGCGGAAGAACCCGGTACATCGGTCAGGCAGCCCATGATAAGCCCGCCGGTGCAGGATTCCGCAGAGACGATCATGACGCCTTTGCGTGCGGCTTCGGCCAATATTGCTTCCGCCATCTGGCGAAGGTGCTGGGGGAACATCAGACTATCCTTCAGGTTTTGATATACAGCAGCGCGAGCGTCGCGACGCCAAGGAAGGCGTAGATGCCGGCGACGACGTCATCCATCATCACGTCAATCCCGCCGCGTTTCTTGCGGTCGTAATAAGAAGCCGGCCAGGGCTTGGTGATGTCGAAGAGGCGGAACAGGAGGAACGCCGCGATCCAGCAGGAGGGATATTGTTCTGCCGGAATTGCCGCAATCCAGACGCCGACGACTTCGTCGACAACGATGCTCTGGTCATCAGGCTCGCCGGATTTTTTGCCGTAGCGGTCTGCGGCGACGATGCCGATGCAGAGGAGGCCAAGGGCGCAAAGCGCAAGCGCAACCCAGCCGCCAAGGCAGACGATGAGATAGCCGACCGGCAGTGCCGCCAGCGTGCCGATGGTGCCGGGCGCGGGGCGCAGCAGCCCGGCGCCAAACCATGTGGACAGCCAGACCGGCCAGTCGGAAAATTTGGTGCCTTCCGGTATCGGCTTGATGCGGGGCCGGCATTTGTCGATGAAGCTCATATTAGGTTCCCCATTTCCTGATGTCGTCCTGCGCCGCCGCCGTGCGCTCCGCAAACGGCAGCCGTACGGTGACCACGGATTCCGCGGCAATGCCTTCACGGCGGCCGGTAAAACCCAGACCTTCTGTTGTCGTCGCCTTCACGCTGATGCGGCTCACCGGCAGGGCAAGTATTTCTGCAATACGTGCGCGCATCTTATCGCGCTGCGGGCCAATTTTCGGCGCTTCGCAAATAATGGTGACGTCAATATGGGTGATGATGCCCTGCTGTGCGGCCACCAGATCGGCGGCGTGACGCAGGAATTTTGCACTGTCGGCGTTTTTCCAGCGGTCGTCTTTCGGGCTGAAATGCATGCCGATATCGCCGTCACAAATGGTGGCGAGCAGCGCGTCGGTAATCGCATGCAGGCCGACGTCGGCGTCGGAATGGCCTTCGAGCGCCTTGTCGTGCGGCACATCAATGCCGCAGATCATCAGCTTGCGGTCGCCCTTCAGCAGGGAAAATTTATGCACGTCATAGCCGGAGCCGGTGCGAATGTCGCCACAGCGCGCGCCCAGCGCCTGTTCCATGCAGGCAAGGTCGTCGCCTTGCGTAACTTTAAAGTTATCGCGCTCGCCTTGAATAAGGGTAAGGACGGGGCCGGTAATTTCGCAGAGCGCGGCGTCATCCGTCACCGCGCGGTCGGCATATTTTTTGTGAAGGCCAAGGATTGTATCAAAGCGGAAGGCCTGCGGCGTTTGCACCGCATAAAGCCCGTCGCGGCTTTCGGTGCGGAAGCCGTCACCTGTCTTGCGCCGCAAGGTGTCGGCAACGGCCAAAGCAGGAATGACTGCATCTTTGGTCTTCAGACTGGCACAAATATCTGAAATGAGTGTCGACGTTATGCCCGGTCGCGCGGCGTCGTGGATGAGCACATAGTCCGGCTTGTCGAGGCTGGCGATTTTTTCGAGCCCCTTGCGCACGGACTCCTGCCGCGTTGCCCCGCCGATGATAGGCGCGGGAAGGTCAAGGCCTTGCGCTGCGGCGGCATATGCCTGCTGGTGGTCGGCGTGGATGACCGTATAAACGGCGCTGATAGCGGGGTGCTGGCGAAAAGCATCCAGGCTCCAACGGAGCACGGGGCGGCCGAGCAGGGGCAGGTACTGTTTGGGCGCGTTGCCGCCAAACCTTTCGCCGGTTCCGGCAGCCACGATGAGGACGGCTATTTTTGGCGAATTAGTCATAAAATTCCAAAATCTGCTTCTTCTTTGCACTTTAAAGAGAGGGAGAAAAGGGGTCAACGCTTGTTATTTGCCTAAAAATAAGGCAAAAATACGCGTGCTTAAAAATTAGGCATAATAACGGTGTGTAGACAAAAATGACCTCGCTGAAACCGCAGAAGCAGCCCATCCTTGCGGCGGCTGCGCCCAAGATGATGGCGCCGGAAATGCAGTCGCTGCTGGAAGCGCTGCCGGATGCGATCCTCGTCATGGATGCCGGCGGTGACATCCAGTTTGCCAACCAGAGCGCCGAAGTGTTTTTCGGCCGCGGGCAGAAGGCGCTGCTGCAGGATAACGCAGACCGGCTGTTTGGCGATGGCGGCACTTCGACGGAGGCGCTCCAGCGGCTGCGCGTCTCGGGCCAGCCTGTGATCCTCAAGGATTTTGCGCTGAACGGCAAAAATGTCAGCAGCCTGAACGCCAGCGAGTTTTCCAAAGACCTCTTCCTCATCAGTCTGCATTATTCAGGCGTGGCGGTGAAAAACGAATGGGTGTCCCGCGTGAAACAGGCCTTGAAGCCGGCGCAGCATATGGCGCGTGTGCTGGCGCATGAAATCAAAAACCCGCTGTCCGGCATCCGCGGCGCGGCGCAATTGCTGGCGTCCTCTGATTTGAGTGCGGACGACCGCGACCTGGCCGTCCTCATCGATACCGAAACACAGCGCATTTTACGCCTTGTCGAAAAAGTAAATATTTTCGACGATGCCGCGCCGCAGAACCATGCCGCCGTCAACCTGCACGAGGTGATGGCGCAGGTCGAAAAAATCGCCGCTGCGGGTTTCGCGGCGCAGGTGACGATTGTGAAGAAATATGACCCCTCTCTTCCGGATATCATCGGCCAGCAGGATCATCTGGTGCAGGCGGTTCTGAACCTCGTCAAAAACGCGGCCGAAGCCGTGCCGACGAAGGGCGGGCAGATTATTTTGCGCAGCCGCTACGATAATAACGCCGTTTTTCATCCGCTGTCGCATGTCCGGCTGCCGGTCTGCATTGAGATCGAGGATAACGGCCCCGGCATCAAACCCGAAATGCTGGAGCGGCTGTTCGAGCCGTACCAGACGACGAAGCCGCAGGGCGACGGCCTCGGGCTTTCCATCGTCTCCAAAATTGTCGATGACCACGGCGGCGCAGTGGATATCACCAGCACCGCCGGAAAAACCGTTTTCAGGCTGGGCTTCCCCATGCCCAAAAGGAGCGCCACATGACCGCTGCAAAGACAGTCCTGATTGCGGATGATGATGTCTCCATCCGCACGGTCCTGACCCAAGCCCTCCGCCGCGCCGGTTATGATGTGAGCGCGACCGATAATGGCGCGACGCTGTACCAGTGGGTGCTGGAAGGGAAGGGCGATCTTGTCATCACCGATGTCATGATGCCCGGCGAAAACGGCCTCGACCTCGTTCCCAAAATCCGTAGCAAGCGGCCGGACATGAAAGTGATTGTCATGAGCGCGCAGAACGCCCTCACGACGGCCATCGCCGCCTCCGAAAAAGGTGCGCTCGATTTCCTGCCGAAACCGTTCGATATTGAGGAACTGCTGCAAACCGTCAGCGGCGCCTTCCGAAAATCAGTCGTGCGGGAGCAGGATAATGTCGAGACGCTGGATGCCCTCAACAAATCCTTTGTCGTCGGCCAGTCGCGCGTCATGCAGGAGCTGTACCGCGTTATCGCACGCCTTCGCACCTCCGACCTCACCGTGCTCATGACCGGCGAGTCCGGCACCGGCAAGGAAGTCATCGCCCGCGCCCTGCACGAATATAGCAGCTGGAAGGAGGGGCCTTTCGTTGCCCTCAACATGGCGGCGATTCCGAAAGAGCTGATTGAATCAGAGCTGTTCGGCCATGAAAAAGGCTCCTTCACCGGTGCCACGCAGAAAACCATCGGCCGCTTCGAGCAGGCGCAGGGCGGCACCCTGTTCCTCGATGAAATCGGCGACATGCCCTATGACGCGCAGACGCGCCTGCTGCGGGTATTGCAGGAAGGCGAATTTACCAGCGTCGGCGGACGCAAGGCCATCAAGACGCGACTTCGTATTGTCGCCGCCACCAACAAGGACCTGCCGGCACTCGTGCGCGCCGGAAAATTCCGCGAAGACCTTTATTACCGTCTGAATGTGGTGCCCATGCGCGTGCCCGCCCTGCGCGAGCGGCCGGAGGATATTCCGGCGCTGGTGCAGCATTTCGTCGCCCGCAGCGGAACTTCTAAAGTGTTCGAACCCGGCGCGATGAAGGCCATTCAAGCGCACCGCTGGCCCGGCAACATTCGCGAGCTGGAAAACTTCACGCGCCGCCTTGCGACCTTGCGCGCACAAGACATTATAGATGCCGCTGTCATCACGGAAGAGCTCAGCAACCTTGAGCCGATGAAAATCGATACAGGCGACCGCGCTGCCATCATCAATGGCCTGCTCGATAACTATTTCCGCGACCTGCCGCAGGGCGGGATATACGAGCCGCTGATCAACGAGCTGGAAAAGCCGCTGATTGAAAAAGTCCTGGCGATGACCAACGGCAACCAGATCCGCGCGTCCGAAATCCTCGGCCTCAACCGCAACACCCTGCGCAAGAAAATCCGCGAGTTGGGCGCGAAAACCGGGAAGAATAACAGCCATGAATAACCCCGCCACGGCACTGCCGACCAACCCCGTCATGCGCGCGCTCGCCATCGTCCGCTCCCGCGCCGGCATGTTCTACCTCACCATTGCCGCCGGTATTTCCTGCGTTGCGACCTATATTGCGCTGACCCAGAACACGGCTTCGACCGATACCGCCTTCTGGCTGCTCAACCTTGACCTTATCTTGCTGCTGCTGCTCGGCACCGTCATCGGCCGTGAAGTCACCCGCATCTGGACGGAACGCCGCCGCGGCATTGCCGGTGCGCGACTGCATACCCGGCTTGTGCTGCGCTTCAGTCTTCTGGCGGCTGTGCCGGCAATCCTGATGGCCATTTTCTCCTCCGTCTTCCTCTATTTCGGCGTCCATGCCTGGTTCAACGACCGCGTGAGCACTGCCGTAAATGAATCTCTCGAAGTCGCGCAGGCTTACTTAAAGGAACACCAGCAGGTCATGCGTGCCGACGTTCTGGCCATGGCAAACGACCTGAGCCGAGCTTCTGTCGACCTCATGTCCAACCCGCCGGCCTTTGACCAGATGGTGCAGACCCAATCGACCCTGCGCAACTTGTCCGAAGCCATCGTCTTCCGTGCCGATGGCGCGGTGCTGGCCAAATCGCGCCTGTCCTTCTCCCTCGAAATGGAAAAGGTGCCGCCAAAACTGCTGGAGCAGGCGGAAGACGGCGACGTCGTTCTCATCACCGGCGACAGCAGCGACCGCATCCGCGCGCTCGTCAAGCTTGACCGTTTTGTGGATGCTTATTTATATGTCGGCCGCCTTGTCGACCCCGATGTGCTGAAACACATGCAGACGGTGCAGGTCGCGGTGAAGGAATACACAACGCTGGAAGGCCGCAAATCGCAGATGCAGATTGTGACGACCAGCATGTTCGTCGGCGTCGCGCTGCTGCTGCTGCTGGCCGCCATCTGGTACGGGCTTGCCTTTTCGGAAACGCTGGTCGCACCGCTCGCCTCCCTCATCGGCGCGGCGGAGCGGGTGCGCGGTGGCGACCTTTCCGCGCGTGTCTCGGAAATAAAAGTCGACGATGAAATCGGCCTGCTGGGCCGCGCCTTCAACCGCATGACCAGCCAGCTGGAAGGCCAGCAGGCGGAACTGCTGACCGCCAACCGCATGCTGGACGAACGCCGCCGTTTTACGGAAGCTATTCTCGCAGGCGCGTCTTCCGGCGTCGTCGGTCTTGACGGCAACGGCGTCATCACGCTTGCCAATGATATGGCGGAAGAACTGTTGCAGGGCGTATCCGATGCGCCTGTCACCGGCAGGCTGCTGACCGATTTCATCCCCGAAGCCGGCGAGACATTGCAGAAAGCACTTGTGCACCATGACCGCGCCTGGCCGCTGCAGATGGAATATGCGGTGGGCGATGGCCCCCGCAAAACCATCCTTGTCCGCATCACGGCGGAGCAGGGCGGCAAGGGCGCAGTTGCCACCATCGATGATATTTCGAACCTCGTCTCCGCGCAGCGCAAGGCCGCCTGGGCCGATGTCGCCCGCCGCATCGCGCATGAAATCAAGAACCCGCTGACGCCGATCCAGCTGTCGGCCGAACGCCTCAAGCGCAAATACCTGCCGCAGATCGGCGAAGACCCCGAGACGTTTGAGAAGTGCATTGAAACCATCATCCGGCAGGTGAGCGAGATTGGCCATATGGTCAACGAATTCTCCGCCTACGCCCGCATGCCCGTGCCGGTGAAGCGTCAGGAGAATATTGTCGAGGTCTGCAAGGACGCGCTGATTCTGCAGCGGCAGGCGCATCCCGACATCGGGTTCAGCTTTATCGCCGCCGACCAGAACCTGCAGGGGCATTTCGACCGCTCGCAGCTGACTCAAGTCATTACTAATATTCTGCAAAATGCCATTGACTCCATCCATGAACGGCAACAGCAGAAGCCAGGCGAGGGGCAGATAAAAATAAACCTCGAACAAAAGGGGCTTAACATACTGTTATCTATAGAAGATAACGGCATGGGCCTGCCCGAAAAGAACAAGGACCAGCTGATGGAGCCCTATGTGACGACAAAGAAAAAAGGCTCCGGCCTTGGCCTCGCCATCGTCAAGAAGATCATGGAAGACCATGACGGCAGCATCACCCTCGAGGATAACGTGGCGCAAGATGTAAAATCCGGCGCGAAAGCTGTTATCGTTTTCCCCAAAGAGGTGTAAGTTGTAATCGCGCAACAGGTGATAATCATGCAACAGACTGACAATTCTCTCTCCCTCCCCAATATCCTCATCGTCGACGACCAGGATGATATCCGGTCGCTGATTGAAGGCATCCTGCAGGACGAGGGTTTCAAGACCCGCGCCGCCAAGGACTCCCAAACAGCCCAGAAGCTGATTGCCGAGAAGGAGCCCGATTTGCTGGTGCTCGATATCTGGCTGGAGAACAGCGAGATGGACGGCATGGAGCTGCTGAAGCGCCTTGTGAAATCGCATCCGACGCTTCCCGTCATCATGATCAGCGGCCACGGCAACATTGAAACCGCCGTGAACGCCATTCAGGTTGGCGCATATGACTTCATCGAAAAACCTTTTAAGGCCGACAAGCTGCTGGTGCTCGCGCGCCGCGCGCTTGAAGCTGCGCGCTTGCGCCGTGAAAACCAGGAACTGCGTCTGCAGGCACTTGGCAACGTGTCGGAACTCAACGGTTCTTCCGCGCTGATCCAGCAGATCCGTCAGGGCATCGAGCGCGTGGCACCAACCAACAGCCGCGTCCTCATTACTGGCCAGCCGGGCACCGGCAAAAGCGTTGCTGCTCGCATGATCCACCAGCTGTCCCGCCGGGCCGATAAAAACTATGTCGCACTCAACTGCGCCATTTTGTCACCCGACCGTATCGAGCAGGAATTGTTCGGCACTGACGGCAACTTCGGCCGCAAGGAAGGCGTGCTGGAGCAGGCGAACGGCGGCACGCTGGTGCTCGATGAAGTCGCCGACATGCCCATTGAAACACAGGCTAAAATTGTGCGCGTGCTGCAGGATATGAACTTCACCCGCATGGGCGGCACGGAGAAGATTGCGGTGGATGTGCGCATCATCGCTTCCACCAACCAGAACCTGCCGCAGCTGATGACGGTCAACCGCTTCCGCGAAGACCTGTATTACCGCCTGAACGTGGTGCCGATTGAAATTCCGGCGCTGCAGGAACGCCTTGAAGATATTCCCATGCTGGCGCAGATGTTCATGGAAATTGCCGCCAAGTCGGCGCAGGCGCCGGTGCGCAAATTCGCGGCCGATGCCATGGCATTGATGCAGGCCTATGACTGGCCCGGCAACGTGCGCCAGTTGCGCAACGTGATTGAATGGCTGCTAATTATGGCGCCCGGCAATGCGCAGGAGGCGATCACCGCCGACATGCTGCCGCCGGACCTGAAGCAGCAGGCGGTCGAAATGATCCGCGGCCGTGACGGCGTCGAGCTGATGTCGAAACCGCTGCGCGAAGCGCGGGAGATTTTCGAGCGCGAATATCTGCTCTCCCAAGTCAACCGCTTCGGCGGCAATATTTCCAAAACGGCCGGTTTCATCGGGATGGAGCGCTCGGCCCTCCATCGCAAGCTCAAGTCCCTTGGCATCCAGGCCAACGATAAAGAACGGGCTGAAGGCTGATATCCAAACAATAAAAAACAGTGCGAATACGGGGTTGATACCAATATGAAAGTCGTCATCTGCGGCGCGGGCATGGTCGGGTCTGCTATTGCGGCCTATCTGTCGGAGGAAGGCAACAACGTCTCCCTCATCGATAAAAATCCCGAGCTTATCGCGGACGTTAACGAAAACCTCGATGTCACCGGCATCGTCGGCCATGCGTCCAGCCCCGACGTTCTCGAACAGGCCGGCACGGCGGATGCGGAAATGCTCATCGCCGCGACCTATTCGGACGAAGTCAACATGGTCGCCTGCCAGGTGGCGCATTCGCTGTTCAAGGTGCCGATGAAAATCGCCCGCCTGCGCGACGCCAGCTACCTCAACCCCGTCTGGGCAGGCCTGTACCATCGTGATCATATGCCGATCGACGTCGTGATCTCGCCGGAAGTGGAAGTCGCGCGCTCCATCGCCAACCGCATCCGCGTGCCGGGTGCTTTCAACATCATCCCCATGGCGGACGGGCGCGTCCAGCTGGTGTCGGTCATCTGCCGCCACAGCTGCCCGCTGATCCACACGCCGCTGAAGCACCTGACTTCGCTATTCCCCGACCTCACGATTGAAATTGTCGCCATCATCCGCGGTGATGAAAAAATCATTCCCTCCAGTGAAGATGAAATGCTGCCGGGTGATGAGGCTTACTTCGTCGTTTCGACGGATCACCTGAGCCGCGCCATGGCCGCCTTCGGCTATGCCGAGCAGGCGACGCGGCGCGTGCTGATCGTCGGCGCCGGCAAAGTCGGCGGCCTTCTGGCGCAGGACATCCGCGACACGATGCCAGGCGTCACCGTCCGCATGATCGAGGCGGATATGGACAAGGCGCAGCGCGCCGCGCAAAAACTGGCCGGCATCACTATCGTGCATGGCGACGGACTGTCGAAAGAAATCCTTGACGAGGCGAATGTCGGCAAGACGGAGGCCGTCATTTCCGTCATGAACCATGACGAGAGCAATATTCTCGCCTCGCTGCTCGCCAAGCAGCACGGCTGCGAGCGGGCGATTACCCTTATCAACAATCCGTCCTTTACGCCGCTCGTCACCGCCATGGGCGTTGACGCTATCGTCAATCCGCGCGCGATTACCGTCTCGACCATCCTGCAGCACGTCCGCCGCGGGCGCATCAAGGCGGCGCACTCCCTGCGTGACGGTTTTGCCGAAATTCTTGAGGTCGAGGCGCTTGATACCTCCGCCATCGTCAACACGCCCATCCGCGAAATCAAGCGGCCGAAAGACATGATCTTCGGCCTTATCGTACGCGGCAAAACCATTATGACGCCGAAGCCTGACACGGTCATCAAGCCCGACGACCGCGTCATCATCCTCGCCGCCCACGATCAGGTGAAGCGCGTCGAGCAGATGTTCGCCGTCCGCCCCGAATACTTCTAAGGATTTTTTAAATGCCACGTTTTGCCTATGTGAATGGCCGCTATGTTCCGCACCGCGACGGCGCCGTGCATATTGAGGACCGCGGCTTCCAGTTCGCCGACAGCATTTACGAAGTCGTCGCGCTGATTGACGGCCGTATGGCGGATGAAGTCGGGCACCTTGACCGTCTCGAACGCTCGCTGAATGAACTTCAAATCGCGATGCCGATGCCGCGCCGCTCCATGCAGTTGGTGATGGCCGAACTTGCCCGCCGCAACCGCGTGAAAAACGGCGCGATTTATATGCAGGTGACACGGGGCGTCGCCATGCGCGATTTCAAATTCCCGAAAAACGTTCAGCCGACACTGGTCATGACGGTCTATGCCGCCAACTTCGACCTCGATGCGCGCAAAGCCATGGCGAAGAAAGCCGTGACTGTGCCCGACATCCGCTGGAAGCGCCGCGACATCAAAACCACCGCGCTGGTGGCCCAAGTCCTCGCCAAGCAGGCGGCGGCGGAGAAGGGGGCTTATGAAGCCTGGATGGTGGATGATGACGGTTTCGTGACCGAAGGCTCCTCCAGCAACGCCTGGATCGTCGATAAATCTGGTAACCTCATCACCCGCCCGACCGCGCATAACGCCATCCTGAAAGGCGTCACGCGCAACGCGCTGCAGGTGCTGTGCAAAACGGAAAAAATTAAAATCATCGAACGCGCTTTCACCGTGAAGGAAGCGCTTGCTGCGAAAGAAGCGTTTACGTCTTCCGCTGTCGCGCTGATCGTGCCGATTGTTGATATCGACGGCAAGAAAATCGGGGATGGCAAGCCGGGGCCTGTTACCTGCAAGCTCATGGAAATCTACATGGGCTACGCGACCGATGCCGGCCGCACCCATGAAACCTGGACGCCGAAATGAAACAGCTGACAAAGCCCCGCGCCATTATCTTCGACTGGGATGACACCATCGTTGACAACTGGCGCCTGGCGCTCGAAGCCTTGAACGATACGCTGGAGCATATGGGCCATGCGAGATGGTCGGATGATGAAGCGCGCCGCCGTGCCGGCCCGTCTGCCCGCGACCTGTTCACCGATGTTTTCGGCGCCGATAAATGGGAGCAGGCGGATAAGTTTTATTACGCCCGCTTTTACGAGCTCGTCAGCCACAATGCCCGCGTCCATGACTATGCGGAAGACATGTTGAAGGCCTTTAAGGCGCATGGCATTTTTTTGGCCGTCGTCAGCAACAAGCGCGGCGAGCTGCTGCGGCGGGATGCCGCCAAACTCGGCTTCGACAAATACTTCGGCAATATCATCGGGGCAGGAGATGCCAGCGCCGACAAGCCGGATCCCGCACCCGTACATATGGCGCTTGCGGGCAGCGGCATTGCGCCTGGCCCCGACGTCTGGTTTATCGGCGACAGCTACATGGATATGCGCTGCGCCCTGAACGCCGACTGCACGCCGGTGCTCATCGAAACCAAGACCCCACCGGAAGACATTCTGGCCCTGCATCCCCCCGCACACCGCTTCCGTCACCACGGTGAACTTATGGAATTAGTGCAGCCGTATTTCACAGGAACGCCTGCAAAATAATTGAATTCGCTTGTGAATCGGGGGATTAACCTCTACTAATTTTAGAAGGTGGCATAGATCAAGTGCCCGTTTTTATGCGATTTGGACCGAGGGGATCAATTGAATGTCCGACAAAAGCCAAAACTTGCAGGACAAATTTTTAAACAAAATCCGCAAAGAGAAAATGTCGGTGACTGTTTTTCTGGTCAACGGCGTCAAGCTTCAGGGCATCATTACCTGGTTCGATAACTTCTCCATGCTGCTGCGCCGTGATTCACACTCGCAGCTGATTTATAAACATGCCATCTCCACCATCATGCCGGCCGCCCCCGTGCGCCTGCATGACGATGAAGGCGGCGAGGTCGAGGCGGGCGATAATTCGACAGGCCATTGACCGTTAAATCCAAAACCAGCAAGCTCCATGAAAATGGACCCGTCATCACCAAAGTAATTGTCCTGCACCCCGAAGTGACTTTCAAGTCGGGGGACAACAAGGACAAGAAGTATTTCCGTGACCCGAACGCCGCGCTTGAAGAAGCCGTCGGCCTCGCCCGCGCCATCGACCTTGTCGTCGTGCATCAGGAAGTCATCACCCTTTCCAAGAAAATCACGCCCGCCACGCTCATCGGCACCGGCGTTGTCGAGCGCATCAAGGGCCTTGCGAAGGAGCTGGAGGCAAAGCTTGTCTTCGTCGACTACGCCCTCAGCCCCGTCCAGCAGCGCAACCTTGAAAAGGCATGGAATGCCAAGGTCATTGACCGCACCGGCCTGATTTTAGAAATTTTCGGCGCACGCGCGCGCACGAAGGAAGGCCAGCTGCAGGTGGAACTTGCGGCCTTGAGCTTCCAACGCGCCCGCCTTGTCCGCGCCTGGACCCACCTGGAGCGCCAGCGCGGCGGCTTCGGCTTCGTCGGCGGACCCGGCGAGACGCAGATCGAATTAGACCGCCGCAAAATCGACGAGCATATCCGCCGCCTGCGCGAAGACCTTGAACAGGTACGGGCGCAGCGGAAATTGCAGCGTGAATCGCGCAAAAAAGAGCCTTACCCCATCGTCGCCATCGTCGGCTATACCAACGCCGGCAAATCGACGCTGTTCAACCGGCTGACGGGCGCCGATGTTTTCGTGAAAGATTTGCTGTTCGCGACATTGGATACCACCATGCGCGGCCTCGGTATGCCGTCTGGCAAGAAAGCCATTTTGTCCGATACTGTCGGTTTCATCTCTGACCTGCCGACCCAGCTTGTCGCCGCCTTCCGCGCGACGCTGGAGGAAGTGCAGGAAGCAACCGTCATCCTCCATGTCCGCGACGTCGGGCAGGAGAATACAGAAGCGGAGCGGGAAGAAGTCCTGCGCATCCTCAACGACCTTGGCGTGAACGAGCGCGACACCCGCATCATCGAAGTTCTTAACAAAGTCGACCGCCTACCGGATGAAGACCGCAAGGCCTTGCGCGCCCGCAACAGCCGGCAGGATCGCATCATCGGCGTTTCCGCGCTGACGGGCGAGGGGCTTGAAGACCTTTTGGAAATGATTGACGCCAAGCTTGGCGAAAACCGTCAGGCGCTCTGGATCAGCGTGCCGCATTCGGATGGCAAGGCGCTGTCCTGGCTGCACCGCCGCGCCGAAGTGCTGGAGACGGCGGGCGATGATGAATCAAGCCACCTGATGGTCAGCATCGAACCTGAAGACGTCGACCGCTTTACCGACCAGTTCCCCTACAAGTTCCAGAAGACCAAGCCGAGAAAGAAGAAGAAAGCATGATCGACATCGACGTCAACAAAGTTGCGGATATCATCCGCCATGTTTCCGCAACCGAAGTCATGCCGCGCTTCAAGAACCTTGCCACCGGCGACATCCGCGAAAAGAACCCCGGTGACTTTGTGACGGTCGCCGATGAAGCTTCCGAAAAGGCTCTGAGCGCTGCGCTCCGCGCCTATCTGCCCGGCTCCGAAGTCGTGGGCGAGGAAGCGGTGTCGAAAGACGCGGGCGAGCTGGAAAAACTGAAAACCAATAAAGCCATCTGGGTGATCGACCCCATCGACGGCACCTATAACTTCGCGCATAACCGCAGCTACTTCGGCATCCTCGTCTCGCTGGTGCAAAATGGCGTCACGCAATACGGCTGGGTTTATGATGCCCCGCAAGACCGCATGGCGATCGCCATTCGCGGCGGCGGCGCGACCATCAACGGCAAAAAGGCCGAGATGCGCAAATCCGCAGAACTGCCCATCCATATGACCGGCATGGGCGGCGGCGGTCAGGCCTGGCACTTCGAGCCGGTGAAGGATGTCATCAAAAGCATCCTCAACGTGCGCAGCTCCCTCCACGATTTTCTGAACCTTGCGGCGGGCGACGCGGATTTCGTCGTCCACATCAACAAGGTGACCCCCTGGGACCATTCGGCGACCGTCTTGCTGGCGGAAGAAGCGGGGGCCTACGTGCGCCTTGCCGGTGAAGACGTGCCCTTCACGCCCGACATGCACCGGCCCTGCCTGCTCATCGCCGCGCCTGACCGCGCGCGCTGGGAACTGCTGCAGGAAGCGCTGTACGAAAAGCTGAAGAAAACCGCTTAAAAACAGCCGTTTGCCACCCTTTAAATCAAATTGACAAATTTGCCATAACTATTTATGATGCCTGCATTCTTTGCAGTCATCATATTTAAAGAGGCATTTCCCATGGCATCTGTGCCCTACAAAATTGTCATGAGCGATAAAACGCTGGATGCGATCACCGCATATAAAGAGGGCATCGCATCAGGCCGCGAAACGCCGGGCGCGCGTCTGCAAAAAAGCCTGAATGCTGTTCTTCGTCAGGAAAATAAAGCGACCGCCGATCTCTCCACCGAACAATTTCTGCAGGCGCTGCTGGCAACCAAAGCACCGCGCATTTTTGCCGAAAGCGAAATCAGGGGCGATGGCAGCGACTGGACTAAGCGGGAATTGTCACTTCTCGGCGATATCAACGTAACGATGGCGGCAAAAATTTTTGATAACGGCGTCTGGTCGACGGCCCATCCGGATTTTAAAGAATACGGCGCGGCCACGCCCCTGCAAGGCAACCTGCTGTTTACGCCGGGCGCGCTGTTGAATGTCGGCCGTGGCTTCAAGGGCCAATCGCCGGATTACCTTGAGGTTGTCTCGCCTGCCGGCGAGATCGACCAGCAAAAATATAACCAGCTTATTGAACGCCGTATGCTGCCGCTGCTCGTGCAGGCGAATGATGACGCCCAGCAATCCGGCAAGCCCGCCTTCATCACGCTGCCCGGCATCGGCTGCGGCGCCTTCGCGGGTGAATTCAGGGGCGAGATGGGATCGCACCTCAACATCGCCCTGCAGGCACTTTTGCAAAAGCACGGCAGCCAGCTGCCACATATCAAGGCCGTTTACCTTGATACTTTTAACGAGTGCAAAAACCAACAGCAGTTCATTCACGGCATCGCATACCGCGTGCGTCCGGCAACGCAGAACCCCGGCAAGCCGCAGCTGGCGACGCCGCAGACCTATGCGGAGCAGGGGGATGATTTTTCCAACTGCACGCTGTACAAAATTGTCGCATGGGATCACGTATCGCTGCCGGGCAATGATTTCTTCGTCAATGACCGGAACACCGATGACGGCGTTTCCGCAGCCGCGACGAATTCCATGGAAAGCGTGACGGGCATTACCGGCCGCTACATCTCCGGCAAATACCTGCCGCCGCAGGGCTATCAGGACTGGGAAGATGTCGTCCTCCGCCATAACTTGCAGTTGACGGTGAAGGGCAATGTGAACATCGTCACCGGTACTGCACAGCTTCTGACGCTCCAAGATTATCAAGCCAGCAAGCCCGCCGTTCAGCCGGCCGTTCAAGGAAATACAGTCATGACACCTACCACAGGCATTCAGGAATTATCCGGCGACGTCAGGGGTTTTCTTTATAACCTCTTCAACACCGCTGCGCAGTCTTTCGACGGTGCGACTGACGTCGTTGCGCCGGGCCTTGCCAGAGCGCGCATGGCGCCCGCGGGCAGCCTTGCCGGCCGCTTCCAACGCGTCGTCTCTGCCGCGCGCAGGGGCACGCTTCAGGAAGTCAATGATGCGCTGAATGACGTCGTTCAGGCGGTCAATACGACGACCGACCCCGTGCTGAAAGATCAGATCGAGGGTGCGCGCCTGCAGGAGCAATTGTTCTACCGCGGTTGGGTGCGGAACAACAAGCAGCTGGAAACCGCGCTCGGGTCTTACGGCCAGAAGATTTTTTAAGACAGATTAGACTCGCCGATTTACGGACGCAGCGGGCCGAAGGGCTTGAAGACGGCGGTTGCTGTGGCGCTGACGTTATTCTGGTTCGCGGGATTCTGGTTCGCGGCTTCCTGACGCTGCTCGGGCTGCGCCGGCACATCGCGGCCGAGGAATTCCGGAATCGTGACGAATTTCAGGTTGTCGATGGCGTCCATCGGCTGGTCCAGCTCGGCCATGGCGCCGCGCACGATCAGGGGCGGCTGGGCGCGGCCGTCGGCATCGGCGGGGCGGTTGTAGCGCAGCATGACGAATTCATCGAGCGCGTCGTGCATATAAATGCCAAGAACTTCCTGACCGAAAACATCGCCGCCGCGGAATTCAAAACCATTGGCGGTGAGGGGGCGGACAACGGATTCCAGCAGCTGCATTTCCGCTTCGCCGGGAAGTCCCAAAGCGTCGGCAACCGTACCCGTCAGGGTATGTTTTGTAATCGTCGGCATCGTAAGGCACACCTTCTAGAATTCTTGGCCGTAATTGGCCCCGGGGCAGAAAAGTCTAAATCGCCCGGAGAAAGAGTTTTAGGCCTCCGAATCATTAATTGCAATAGGGTATTTATCCATACATTTCAACAAATTGTATGACGTTTAAAAACCAATACTACAGCTAGTGGGTGCTTAAAAATAGTTATCCACAGGGTGGGTTTCAGGCTTTTTTCTCGGCCTTCTTGGCTTCGTTCCACCAGTGCAGGCGTTCGTCGCGCGCGGAGTTGGTGATGTCCTTGCCGGATTTTTTGAGGCCCTGTTCCATGAAGCGGAAGCGGCGCTCGAACCGGTTGTTGGTTTCGCGAAGCGCGTCTTCGGCATCGAAACCGTGGAAGCGCGCGAAATCGACCATCATGAACATCATGTCGCCGAATTCGGCCATGATCTTCCGCTCGTCGGGTTTCTCGGCCTCGATCTCGACTTTCAGCTCGGCGACTTCTTCGGAAATTTTGTCGAGCAGCATGGATACATCCGGCCATTCCCAGCCGGCTTTCGCGGCGCGGCCCTTCAGCTTGGCGGAGCGGACAAGGGCAGGGAGCGCGTGTGAAATTTCATCAAGGATACTGTCTTCCTTGGTGATGCCTTTCTTGGCGCGCTCCAGCGTTTTTATCTCTTCCCAGCGGCGGTCGATTTCTTCGGGGGTTTTCAGCGTATTGGGCTCGTCGCCCAAAATCGTCGGGTAGCGGCGCTCGAGCTTGTCCACGATCGCCTGCGCGATATCATCAAAATTGAACGAATTCCGTTCACGCGCGATTTCCGCATGAAACGCAATCTGCAGCAGCACATCACCCAGCTCGTCGCGCAGCGCGTCGTCGTGCTTGCCTTGGTCGATCATATCGGCGGCTTCGTAAGACTCCTCAATCAAATAAGGAGTCAGCGATTTATGCGTCTGCGCTTTCGTCCAGGCGCAGCCATCGGCGCTGGTGCGGAGATATGCCATGATATCCAGCAGCCGGTCGATCGGCTTCTCGGCGGTGGTCACCTGCGGTTTAGATTTCGCGTTCATGGGTGATTTCTCCTTCGCCGACATACTGGAAGCCGATTTTTTCATAGAACTTTCGCGCCGCCATATGCAGCGTGCGCAAGGTCAGCTTGTTGAAACCCTCCGTGGGCACATCGACGATGCGCTTCATCAATTCCGCGCCGATGCCGAGCTGCCGCCATTCGGGCAGCAGGTAGACATGCCGCACGCGCAGGGCTTTGGGGTCGTTGAGGTACGGGTCGAGCGAGCGGCCACCCATGCCGATGAAGCGGCCTTCGTTCTCGATGCCAAAGAATGCTTCGCCCGGGAGGTTGAAGCGGTTGGCGCCGGATTCCCAGTTCTCGCAGAAACGCAGCACGAGGTTGTAGCCCTCGGCCTGGCTTTTTTTCAAAAGCGCCGCCATCTTTTGGCGGTCGTAATTTTCTTCGGTAATGGGTACAATCTTGAAATCGATGGACATGCCGCAATCCTTAAAGAGGGCTACCTTAACGGATAACCGGCGGTATTTGAAAGCCTGATAAATCTGATCCAATTGTGTGATAATGTATATTATGGGAAATAATATATTGAGTCAGGATACAGGTTTGTTACATGGCCGTCCAAAGCCAGGTTTGTGCCGATGTCTCAGCTATTTGCATGTCTAATGGCTTTGGACTGTTTTTGCGCTTTGACTGGCAGCTTTGCCGACAAAACTTTTGGCGCGGGTTTCCAGCCTTGCTTCTCGGCGTATGCAACCAGATCGACAGCGAAAAGTTTTGCCCCGCGCTCGGCCTTGCGTTCCAGGAAGTCGCCGAGTTTCGTCGAATGCACGCCGATGCCGCCGGAGCTTTCGGCCAGCATCAAAGCCTTGCTTGTTGAATCCCGGTAGATGATGCCGATGTGGTCGATGCCGCGCTCTCGGCCGGCATCCCATTGCACGCCGTCCTTGAATTCGGGCCCATGGTCCATAGCGATGATCATGCCTTCGCAGAGGTTTTTCTCGCACAGCTTGTCGCCCTCGATAACCTTGCCGGTCGCGGTTTCAAGCGCCGTGAACTGGTCGACGGAAACACGCGGAAAATCGGCCACCGGCGTGCCGGGCTGCAACGGGTTGCCGACGACGCGTGTGTAAGCGGTATCGACGCATTTGCGCACGAAGCCGCTGCAGTCAATACTTTGCGTGCCGCTGTCATCGCCGAAGGAATATGTCACGCCGCGGTCCTGCGCATCCTTGGTGTACTGCTCGATGCCGGCGCTGATGGTGGCGCGCAGATAGGCGCCGGTGCCGACATCGCTGCCGGCCAGCGCGTCGGCCGAGGTGTCGAATTTGAATTTCGCTTTCGGGCTTCCGCCTTTGCTGGCGATGACGGCGGCCATGTCGACCGCCTGCAGGCTATCGCCCTTCGCGGCGGAGGTTTTCAGCCATTGTCGCGCCGGCGTTGCCGTTACGCCTTTTCCGGCTTCAGCCGCGGCAACCATCAGCCTGCCATGCGCATCATCAAGGAAGACCAGCGCCGTTTTATCAATCGTACCGCTTTTCTTTTCCTCGATGCCGATGATCATGCCGGGTTTCAGGGTTTCGATGCGAATGCCGTCGCCAGACAGGCGCGGCTGTTTTGCCAGTGTTGCGGCAATATTGACCTGATGTGCCGAGGTGCCGGCGAACATGGCGTCCATGCCGGCGAATTTCTTGTCGGCGCTGGTGAATCCCTTCAAGGCCAGTTGCACGGCGTTATAGACGAATTCGGCGGCGCTTGAATCTTTTGTTTTCGGGTCAGGAATATTGTGGCCGATGCCCTGGTCAATCGCCGCATTGGTATAGGCCATAAAACCGTCGCTCAAACGATGGCGCAACGCGGCTTCGCGCGTGTCATGCTGGCGCTGCCGTTCGGTAAGGCGATGCAGATGCGCCTGATAGGCAGTTTCTTTCGCGGTATCGACAAGCGTGAAGGAGGTGCCGCCGAAAATATTGCCTTGTGCGGGCGTGATAAAAGACAGCGTGTCATCCCTGCCCTGCAGCCAGAAATCGAGCGGTTTTGTTTGCTGCAGGTCGAGTTGGAATGTACCCGTCTGCGTCACAGGTGTCGCAGCAACGGTGAAAGCCTTGCCAACGGCGGGAAGTTTCGGCGACGGCGCTGGCGGCAGGGATTTATCGGCTGACTTCAGGACGAGCGGCGCGAGGATGGCGCTGGCGGCAACACCTGTCAGCGCGAAGGCGCGGGACAATTTGGTCAGGTTCTGCCGTTGCTGGTCATTTAACATCGGATTGTCCTTATAGATGCGCCGCTGTTGTTACGCTCTAAATCTTACTGAAACAGATGGAGCATGATTCTGTCAACTCAAAAACGAATTATGGTCAATTTTTAATGTAGCGCAATCAGCCCGTTAAGCCTTTGTGTACCGCGAAGGTGGCTTACCCTTTCTCCTCCTCCGTTCCCCGCGCTAAAGTACTGAAAAGGAGAAATTCCATGACCGCCGATGCCGCCGCCTACGAGAAGTTTCATTATCCGCTCACCATCCGCGAGCATCACCTCGATACCTTCGGCCATGTGAACAATGCGACTTACCTTGAGATCCTCGAAGAAGCCCGCTGGGAGCTGATTACGCCGCGCGGCTTTGGGCTTGCGACCATCAAGGCGACCGGCCTCGGTCCCGTCATCCTCGAATTCCACCTGAAATTCATCAAGGAGCTGACCTTGCGTCAGGACATCATCATCGAAAGCCAGCTGGTGTCTTACGAGCGCAAAATCGGCGTGCTGCGGCAGGATATTTTCAACGCCGATAAAGAGCTTTGCTTCGCCAGCACCATGACCATGGGCCTGATGGATATGAAGGCCCGCAAGCTGGTGCTGCCGACGCCCGAATGGCTGCACGCCGTTGGCGCAGCCTGAAAAATATGGGTGCGAATTAAAGCAGGTATTCCATGAAGACGGTATCGTAGCGCCCGCCTTCAATTTCATAAACCTGACGCTTGATTTCAGTGAATCCCAAACGCCTGTAGAGTCCAATCGCGGCATCCTGCGTTGCCGTCACATGCAGCTCGACCTTATCAAAGCCAAGTTCACGCGCTTCATCGAGCAGCGCCAGCGACAGGTTCTTGCCAAGGCCCTGACCATGATAATCCGGATGCAGATGCAGGTTGCACAACTCGACATTGCCGTTTTCAAGCGGCTTCAAGCCGCCGAAGCCCAAAAGCGTGCCGGACTCATCGAACAACCCCAGCATGGCGCCATTTTCATTCTGGTACTTCACTGCGCGTTCCGCGATATCGCCATGAAAGCCCGGGTTCTGGATGAATCCGGCCTGGTTCTTTTTCAGCGAATATGCGTAAAGCTCCCGCAGCTGCGCAGCATCACTTGGGGCGATAGGACGGATTGTTTGTGCTATTTGATTGGGGCTTGGCGCTTGCGACATCATCGGGTTTCTGCCTGCTGTAATTCTGGATCGTTGCGGAGAATATCTGGCGGAGATTCACAAGGTCATCAAGCGCCGCGCGTTCGTCTACCTGATGCATGCCGCCTTTAAGCAGATAATCATCATGCTTGTGGCCGCAAGGCATACCGCCGCGCTCCGGCAGGCCCAGCTCGATAATTTCCGCCTTGGGAAAAACCTTGCCGGCAAAGCGGCCATCGGTGGTGCCGCCGCTGCCGTCGAGTTTTGAATCAATCCCGACGACAGATTTCACGGCGTCCTTCGCAGCATCTGCAAGCCCCGCGGGTTCCGCGTAATATGGAATCGACGCCGTATCTTTATTGGCCGTCACGGTAATATTTTTCAGCAGCGGATAATCCGGATGCGCCTTTGCCCAGTCCGGCGGATTGGCGAGCGTATCGTTGATCCATTTCTCCAGGCTGTCCGGCGTCTGCTGCGGCGTGAAGCGGATGTTCCACAGCAACTCAGCCTTGCCCGGAATGACGGCGCTGGCGTTGAAGTCGCCGGATTTAAACGCGACCGCTTCAAAATTCGTGTTGGGGAAATTCTCGTTGCCGTCTTTCCAGCTGGTGCTGTTGAGAATGGCGACGGCGAGCGACAGCGCGCGGTTTGGGTTTTCGAACAATTCCTGATAGGCCGCATGCCCCTGTACTCCCGCCACGTTGAACGTGCCGACAAGGCTGCCGCGGCGGCCGATTTTGATATGAGTACCAAGCGAGTCTTGAGATGACGGTTCGCCGACGATAAAGGCATCCGGCGCATCTCCCCTCGCCTTCATCCATTCCAGCACCTTGACGGTGCCGTTCACAGCGGCCCATTCCTCGTCCGTGGTCAGGATCATGCTGACTTTAACGTTGCCCTGCTTTTTGAGCTCGGCCAATGAATCCTCGACCGAGGTGATAAAGGCGGCAACGCTGCCTTTCATGTCTGTCACGCCGCGGCCATAGAGGTAGCCGTCTTTGATCGTGCCGCTGTAGGGATCGTCCGTCCATTTTTTCTCGTCGCCCGGCGGCACGACATCGACATGGCCGATGTAGCAGATATGCTTTTCCGGCGTGCCGAAGGTCCATTCAAGGTAAAGGTTGTCGACCTTGTAATCCCACTTTTTGTGCCCGCCTTCGAATTCGAGGCGCGTTGCGGTGGCACCGGTCTTCTGTGCGGCGGCCGCCGCCACATCAAGCGCGCTGCTGGCCGTCGGCAGGTCTGCTGCATTCAGCGGCGTGACGGAGCCGACGCGGACAAGGTCCTGCGCCAGTTTAATGGTGATGTCGGCGGGGTCAGGCTGCCTGGTCATTGCTGAAATCGCGCACGAAGAAACGGCTGGTGTTGATGCGGCGCGGGTCGATCTTGGTTTTCGACACTTCACGGAAACGCGTCTTCGGCAGCTCGGCCGCTTTGTAGAGATATTGGTAGGGGCCTTCTGAATCGCGGATGATCAGCGCGCAGTCGCGGTTGTCGAGGCGGCGGTAAATCTCCTCCCTGCCCTGCAGCAGACTGGCGCAAATGACCAACTCGTTTTCAACCGGCGTATATTTCAGCGCGTCCATGCAATCGACGGCAACGCGGTCTTTGAGGCCGATTTTCTTGCCAAGCTGCGCAGCAAGGTCGCAGGCTTCGGTATCATAATCGACGCAGACGACCGGCGTATCGGGGCAATGGCGCGCCAGCAGGAAGGCCGTCAGCGGCAGTGCGCCGGAGCCGAGGAAGCTGATGCGGCTGAAGCTGCGCTGCTTGAACAGGTCAAGTTCCGCGCTGCACAGCTCGGTATATTCAGGGAAGTACCAGAATTCGGCGAGGTCGCAGGCGGTGCGCGACAACAGGCGGCGCGCCCAGAATTTTTCCATCTCGCATTCGGCCTGACCGCAGAGAATGGGCAGCCCTTCCCGCTCGGCCGCGAGGTCCGGCGTCGAGAGCAGGAACTTGGCAAGTTCCGGCGATTGGCATTGGGTCAGCGTGCGCACAAGGTGCGTCAGGGAGCTGGTCACCAGCTGGTTATCCGGCGACAAATTCTGTTCGCGCGACAGCAGCGCGAAGCTTTGCCGGATTGCTGCGACTGCCTGTGCCTGAAGATCAGACGTCATATCGTTCACCCTGTTTCGAATGCGATTAGTTTGTCAGAAAACAGACTCATATTCCAGCTTAAAACGCAGCGCCGCATTGGATGACGCTTCGCTAAAGCCGGCCAGAGCCGCAACTTCATAGTTGATATTGCTGGTTAATTTTCCGTAGGCGGCAGGGCCGATATAATGTTCCTGCTGGCTGAAGTGCGAAAAATTGGGGCCTTGGCCAAAATCATTGTGGATTTCAAAGCCGGGCTCAAAACCGGGGCTCAGGCGGTAGCGGCTGCTCCAGTTCATCGAGAATGCGGGGCCCCCGCTGGCATGACCGCCGAGTTCCTGTTCAAGCCCGATGTTGGTGCGGTGAAGGAATTTTCCGGTCTGTTTTTCCAGCAGCAGTTTCGCTTCAATCGCATCGGGGTCGGCGCTGTGGATGGCGTGGCCGTAGGCCAGTTGCAAACCGGCATCCACCCACTTCTCTCCCTGATCCCAGAACTGGAAGAAGTTTTCAAAAGCGAAACCTTCCGCTTTTAAATCTTGCCCGGGTTCATGTTCGAATTCGACCGAGAGTTCAGTCTTCCAACGGTCGAGTGGCGCATATTCCAGCTCGATCTCGTGAACCTGCGCATTGTTTTTGGACGCATCGCCGTCAAAGGCGACGTTGCCGTTGTATTCAAGCTCGAATTCATGCGCGACGATGTTGGGAGAATGAATATCGTCAATCGCATAAGCGGGCTTTGCCACCAGCAACGCAAGGACAAGCCCGGCGGTCGCGACAGCCGCCGTTTTCAACTGTTGCTTGCCGCCGTTCTCGATAAAGAAAATCGCAAGGCTCAAGACCAGCAGCGTCATTAGGTATACGATCACCTGAATGGCGGCGGGCCTTGCGCTGTAGCCGACAAGGCTGTGCAGCGCTTTACCCGCAAGGCTGCCGTCCGACAGCAGCCACGAGCTGTCCCAGACCGGCGCGGCATAGGCGCCGAAATAACCCGCCGCCGCAAGGAAGCCGAAGGCCTGCGCCGCAAGCCCCGCAACCAAAAGCAGCATGAGCCAGCTGGTGAAGGTGAGCATATAGCGCGTCGACAGACGGATAAGACCGAAATAGAACAGCACACCGGCAAGCGCGCCGGCGGCGACGCCCATCAGGCTGCCCGCCATGATGGTGGAGGCGCCCTGCCCTGACACGATCATGCCATAGACGAAGAGCACAATTTCCGACCCCTCGCGCAGCATGGCAAGGCCGATGATAGCTGAGAGGGAGTAATTTGGCAGGCGTCCGGCGGAAACATCTGCGCCGACCTTTTTCAGGTGCGCGGTCATTTCTTTGGCGTGGCTGCGCATCCAGAGGGCCGTCCAGCCGATGAAGCCGGCGGCGACTAACAGGATGCCGGCATTGAACAGCTCCTGCCCGATGCCTTCGGCTGCGTTTGAAATCGCTTCCGCAAAAAAGGCGACAAGCCCTGCCCCGGCGAGCCCCAGCGCGAAGCCGCCGAAGATCCACAGCATGCGGTTTGGCACATTGCGCGTGGCGGCGAGGACGATGCCGAGGATAAGGGATATTTCCAGCGTCTCGCGGAAAATGATAAGGGCGATCGGAAGCATGTTATTGCGCCTTGATGGTTGCGGTGGTTGTATCGTGGTGGAAATCGTCAAACACGCCATAGCTGCCGGCCTCCAGCGGGCCCACGAAGACGCTGACTGTGCCGTTGGCGCCGACAACCTTTTCGCGGTTGAGGTCGTAGCTTTCAAATTCGGCGGGTGTCGCATCAAGGTTCTTGATGGTGACTTTCACTTTCTGGCCGGCCGGAATATCCAGCTGCTGCGGCGAGAATTTGTGGTCCTTCAGCGTGAAGACGTAATCTTCCGCATGCGCGCCCGCGGGCGCGAGCGCGATAAAGCTGCAAAGGCAAAAGGCGATAATCGTTTTGAGCATCATGTTTAGTCCCCCGAGAACGTCATCCCTCTCCTGCCATATGCCCATCATTTGCATGAGCGGCATATGGCAGGGGGATCTTCACTTACACGACGAAGCTCTGGGTCAATTAGGACCAAGCCAGTCATATTCGCTGACTTAGTGATATTGCAAATCATTCTCAGTTGTAAAGTGGTTATTTTGACCTGTCAAAATTTAAATGAGATGATGATTATAAACAGTGGCTTAACAAGGATATCCACAGGCTAAATGAACAGCTGTCCAGTTTGCTTTTGTCAGGGGACTCGAGATGCCCCATATTTAAACCCTCCTCCCTCGATAAAGGATTCGACCCATGCAAAAACGCGCTCTTGGTAAATCTGGCCTCTTCGTCTCGCCACTCTGCTTTGGCGGCAACGTCTTCGGCTGGACGATTGATGAAGCACAGTCCTTCAAAATCCTCGACGCGCTGACAGGCGCGGGCCTCGACTTCATCGATACGGCGGATGTCTATTCCGTCTGGGCGCCCGGCAATAAAGGCGGCGAGTCCGAAACCATCATCGGCAACTGGCTGAAGAAAACCGGCAAGCGGCAGGATGTGATTATCGCGACCAAGGTCGGCTATGACATGGCGCCGGATAAAAAAGGCCTGTCGAAGAAATACATTCTTGAATCCGTCGAAGGCAGCTTGCGCCGCCTGCAGACCGAATACATCGATCTTTACCAATCGCATAAAGATGATGAAACGGTGCTGCAACAGGAATCGCTGGAGGCTTATGCGACGCTGATCAAAGCCGGCAAGGTGCGGGCGATTGGTGCCTCGAACTTCTCGGCGGAACGGCTGCAAAGCGCAATTGATAAGTCGAAGGAACTGGGACTGCCGAGTTACCAAAGCTTACAGCCGCATTACAATTTGTATGACCGCAAGGTATATGAGGACGCGCTTGAAGCTGTTTGCGTGAAGAATGAAGTTGGCGTGATCTCCTACTACTCCTTGGCCCGCGGTTTCTTGAGCGGCAAGTACCGCTCGGAAGCAGACCTCGGCGAATCAACGCGCGGCGGCTCGGTCGGGCAGAATTATTTGAACGAGCGTGGCTTCCGTATTCTGAAGGCGCTCGATGAAGTAGCAGAAGATTCCAAGGCAACCCAAGCACAGGTCGCCCTCGCCTGGCTCATCGCGCGGCCCTCTGTAACCGCACCGATCGCCAGCGCAACGACACTGGAACAGCTGAGTGACCTTGTGAAATCCGTATCGCTGAAATTGAGCGCGGAAAACGTTGAAAAGCTGCATGCCGCCAGCAGCTTGTAAGCCAGTTGCGAGCGACTTGCATCAAAAACAGTTTTTTGATTGTTGAGAGCGATTCTAAAAAAAGTGGTCGGAATGCAGGGATTCGAACCCTGGGCCTCTTGCTCCCGAAGCAAGCACTCTACCAGGCTGAGCTACATTCCGACGGGTACGGGAGCAATTTAGAAGTGCTTATGTCGCACATTTTGAACAGCTCTGCAATCTGATTCGCCAAGTAACTGTAAAAACTGGCGAAAATCAGTATTCGCGCTCGACGGCAAAGGTGATGAGGTCGGCAAGGTCGTCACGGTATTTGTTACCCGGCAGATCATTCAGAAGCTTTCGGCCCCGCGCCGCAAAATCGCGCGCCGTATCCATCGAACGGCCGAGGGCATTGTGCCGCTCGAAGATACGCAAGGCTTCCTCGAAGTCGCCGGGTTTCTGGTCAAGGTCGCCAAGGCAGCGCTGCCAGAAAGTTTTTTCCTCCGCCGTCGCTTTTTCAAGCGCCATCAAAACAGGCAATGTCATTTTGCCTTCGCGGAAATCATCGCCGAGGGATTTGCCGAGCAGCTCTTCCGATGCCGAATAATCCAGCACATCGTCTGAAATCTGGAATCCCATGCCAAGGTACATGCCGTAGTTTCTGATTGCTTCGCATTCGGCAGGATCGCGGCCTGCGACAACAGCACCAACCTCGCAGGCAGCTGCGAACAGCTCCGCCGTTTTTGCGCCGATGACGTCGAGGTACTGGTCTTGCGTGGTTTCAAGGTTATTGGCGGTCGACAGCTGCAGTACCTCGCCTTCCGCGATAACAGCGGAGGCGTTGGACAGGATGCGCAGCACATCAAGCGAGCCATCTTCCACCATCAGCTGAAACGATCGGCTGAACAGGAAATCCCCCACCAGCACGGCCGCCTCATTGCCGAAGATAGCATTCGCGGAAGCCTTGCCGCGGCGCTGGTCGGACGCGTCCACCACATCGTCATGCAACAGCGTTGCAGTGTGGATAAACTCGACGCAGGCCGAAAGGCGGTGGTGACGATCGCCGGTGTAGCCGAACAGCGCCGCCGAAGCCAAAGTCATCAGCGGACGGATGCGTTTGCCGCCGGCAGCAATCAGGTGGCCGGCCAGTTCCGGTATCAGCGGAATGTCAGACTGCATGCGATCAATGATCAGCGCATTTACGAGATCCAGATCAGCCTTCAGCGACTTTGCAAGGCGTTCCAGCGGGTTGGCATCAGGGCTTTTAAGGGCGGCTTTGGTCATGGTTTTTCCGTTCTTATTCGCTGAAATAGTCCACGATGTCGTCGGCGATAATTTCCGTCGCCAGCACGCCGATCTTGAACTGCTCGGGCGTCACTTCATGTATGGTTTCTTTGTAAAGACTGCATGCGAGCCAGATGCCGAGCGTGCCAATAAAATCATCCCGCTGCTCGAAGCTCTTGCCGTCCATAAATTCCATCAGCTTGTTTTTTTCGTTGATGAAGTCCGGGAACAGCTCAACGAAGCGGCGGTAAATATCACCCAGCACGGCCTGATGCGTCGCCTCATCCGGGCAGGCTTCCCTGATTTTATTGAGGCTGAGGTAGAAGGCCATAATGGAAACGTAATGATCCCAGTCAAAAACCGAGATTTCCTTTACCTCGGGCAGTTGTTCGCCAAGGTGCTGCTGGCTCGTGGTCGCGTAAAGATGAAAGACCTCGAATAAATCCAGACGCTCCTCGCTCATTTTCATCTCCCCCGCCGTGGCAATCACCTGTATATTACAGATGCGTATTCATAAAACAATTCAAGTCAACTAAACCAGTCGTTTATGCAGGAAATTTTCAGAACTCAGGACATTGCCGAGATCGCCATCGTTAAATCGCTGCTGCAAAGCGCGAATATCGAGTTTTTTGCCATGGGCGAACATTTGAATGCCATGCTCGGCGGTAACCTGGATAACATCAGCGGATGCAGGTTTATGGTATTGGATGACGACTATGACTCGGCCATGGATGTTCTGGAGGATGCGGGACTTTTTGATGATGACGAGCAAGAACATGACTGACATTCCCGTCGTCAACACAACTCTTCTCAACGGTCGTGTTGCGCTGATGCAGCCCGAAGTTGGGTTTCATGCCTCGATTGATACCGTTTTACTTGCCGCCGCCGTGCCGCTGAAAGACAAGATGCAGCTGCTGGATGTTGGCTGCGGCGTCGGCTCCGCAGGTCTATGTGTGCTGGCGCGGACGCGCAATGCGCATCTGACCGGCATCGATACGCAAGGCGAGCTGGTCGCCATAGCAAGGCGGAACGCGGCGCTGAATGACGTCGAGGCGCTGACACGCTTTGTCGAGGGCAGCATCCTTGAGGAAACCACCCTGCCCGATGGCGCATTTGGGGTCGTCATGATGAACCCGCCGTATCAGGATGGCGGCACCGTATCTCCAGAAAAAATCAAGGCCATGTCGCATGAGGAAGCGGGTTCCGGCGCGACGCTGCTGGACTGGATAAAATATGGCCACCGCAAGCTCATCAGTGGCGGCAGCCTAGTGCTCATACATCGCGCCGACCGCATGGATGAAATTATCTCGACGCTGGTGGCGCGGCGTTGGTTCGGCAGTCTCACTGTGCAGCCACTGCTCTCCCGCGTCGGCGACGACGCCAAACGCGTCATCATCCTCGCCCGTAAGGAGCGTTTCCGCGGTATGATATTAAAGCCGGGCCTCGTCATCCATGAAGCGGATGGAAGCTACACAGCCGCCGCAGACGCCATTCTGCGGGACGCCAAACCGTTGTTTCCCCTTGATTAAACGAGCTGCTTTACCCGCCCACGGAAATTCGTGGTATACTGTTTTTTATGACGGAAAAGGGCACCTCGGTTATTCATGAATTCGCCGGCACTTATGTGTTGCTGAATCACGTGCAAGACAAATATCTGGATGGCAGAAATCCGGAAGATGTAGCTCTGCGCCAGAAAATCAACGATTTCGTGGAAGAAATCCGCCCGCATGTGGCCGGCATCATCTGGTCTTACGCGCGCACCAGCGATTTCAACGGCAACGCTTTTGACGGCGAAGGCGAAAAGAAGCGTAATCCGGCGTTTAAGGAAGGTGATCACGAGGTCACGAATAATGACGGCAAGGGGCTTGATTCCGGCTTCCTCGTCAATCTCGCCAAAATTAATCCCGGCAAAATTATTCTCGCGGGGCTTTACTTCGAAGCCTGCAGCGAAGGTACTGCAACAACGATCAAGCAAGGCCTTGGCATTCCTGTTGCTGTCCCCAAAGATCTCACCAACCAGCCCGAAGCGCCGTTTGAAAAAGAATGGCACAATGCCGCAGCGCGCATGGAGGCTGCAAAGATCGACGTGACATCGACCTCGAAAATGCTTCTTGAAGGTGAAAAGCAGGCGAAGTGCCTGCAGCTCGGCTCCGGCTTTATGCAGCCGAAAGAACCGGAAACACCGGCGACGGACAGCCGCTTCACCAGATCACCTGTCACGGTCACGCCCGTTAATATTGCGCCTGTAAAAATCGAGCCTGCAAAGTACGTCAGCCTCGAGCGACCTGCACGGCCACTTAAGCTTTAAATCAAGAAATTTTCTGGATTACATGCTTGGCGGCTTGTTGAAGAAGGCGCGGCGTCTGTCTTCCTCGACGCCTGCTTCGGCCTTGATCGCATCTTGCTTGGCGATTTCGGATTTTATCTCCGCATCATGCGCCTGCATTTCCTTGACCTGGTCCTGCGTCGGCTTACCTGTGACGGCGTCCATTAATTTGAATGTGCCCTCGAGTAGAGCTCCCGCCATAATCATGCGGGCAAGGCCGCCATTGGGTGTTTTGGTGAAGGCTTCACCGCTGTTGCCGAGCGTATCGAGAACCGATGCGCCCGGTCGCATCTTGTTGTCCATCATCTGCTGCGCTGCGGTCAGCACCACGCCCGCAAAAATCACGTTCTTGACGATGCCCATCAGGTAGCTGTTCGGCTTACCAACCGTCGAGCCGCTGGCGCCGATGGTTTCTTTCGCTAAATCCCCTGCCGACATCTGGCTTTTCATGGGCAATTCCTATGATGCGTACTGATAGGCGATATTGGTGAGGTGCCGCGGCGGGTTGGAGGAATCAATCACTTCCAACAGGCCGATTTCGTTCTTCTCGTTCAGCTTCTGGCAGATATAAGGACTGAGGCCCCGCTCCGAATACAGCACGTTCTGGTCGATGATGAGGTCGATTTTGCTCGCGCCGACCTTGAACATGACGGGCACGTTCTTAGGAAGCGCCCCATTAATCACCATCACGACGTTACCCGTCGCCCCGAAAATAAGCACGCTCTCTGAAATCATTTTAAAAAACCGCCGGTTGCCCCAATACCTAAAATTATACCACGAGGATATGGCAAAAAGATTAAGGGCCGGTTAAGCAGGCATATGCTCCGGTTAAGTACCTGAAAAATCTTAAAGGAATGGGCTGGCGTTTGAGTGAATTCGGGTTCTTTAACCGACGTTCACTTTGAATTTCAAGCTTTTAGCTGGCGGCGTTCCTTTCATCCAGGGGCGTTGGTAATCAGCCGTTATCTCGATCACGCCGTCTTCCTTCGCCTGCATGATCGTGCGTTCGATGACCGTATTGCCGCAGACGAACTCGTCATCCTTGCGCGATGCGGGATCGATGTAATCCTTGCGGATAACCGAAGCATTACCGGACGTGACCTGCAGGTCCCACATGTAGCCCGTCGACGCGCCATTGGTGGCGAGGTCGACAGTAAAAAACTCGCCCTTTTTGACGGCGATAGTATTGAATTGCTCGCTTAGCTTTTTCATGGCTAGAAACCTTCAAAAAGCCGCGCTGCAACGCAGCAAAGACGGCTTGGAAATTTGTTATTTCGCGTGCTAATGTGTAGCCCACATTAAATCGGGAATGATGACAATGCCAGAGACAAAAAAACCCTTAAGTTTCCAGAATCTAATTCTCGAATTGCACAAGTTCTGGTCAGAACAAGGCTGCCTTATTCTGCAGCCGTATGACATGGAAGTCGGTGCCGGCACCTTTCACCCCGCGACGACCCTGCGCGCCCTCGGGCCCGAAACATGGAATGCCGCCTATGTGCAGCCATCCCGCCGCCCTACAGACGGCCGCTATGGCGAAAACCCGAACCGCCTGCAGCATTACTACCAATATCAAGTTATCATGAAGCCCTCGCCTGCGAACATTCTCGAGCTGTATCTCGAGAGCCTGAAGCGCATCGGTCTTGACCCCAAATACCACGACATCCGCTTCGTCGAAGACGATTGGGAAAGCCCGACGCTGGGCGCCTGGGGCCTTGGCTGGGAAGTCTGGTGCGACGGCATGGAAGTCACGCAGTTCACCTACTTCCAGCAGGTCGGCGGCTATGAATGCAGCCCGGTTTCGGCCGAGATTACCTATGGCCTCGAACGTCTTGCCATGTACATACAAAACGTCAACAACGTCTACGACCTCAACTTCAACGAAGTCGCGCCGGGCAGCAATGCCCACCAGTTCAAGTACGGCGATGTCTTCCTGCGGGCCGAGCAGGAATATTCCGCCCATAACTTTGAATTCGCCAATACCGATATGCTGATGCAGCATTTCAAGGATGCGGAGGCGGAGTGCCAGTCGCTGTTAAACGTGCGCTCGACGCATCCGTCCTTGAAAGACCGCAAAGGCCTCGCACTGCCGGCCTATGACCAGTGCCTGAAAGCCAGCCACCTGTTCAACCTCATGGATGCGCGCGGTGCGATCAGCGTGGTCGAGCGTCAGGCATATATCGGCCGTGTCCGCGCCCTTGCCAAAGGCTGCTGCGAAGCATGGCTCGGCCTCAATACCGAACAGCAAAAACAGGAGGCCGCGTAACATGGCCGAATTCCTCCTCGAATTATTCTCCGAAGAAATTCCCGCCCGCATGCAAGTGAAGGCGGCGGATGACCTGAAGGAACTGCTGACCAAAGGCCTCACCGAAAAAGGCCTGACCTTCACGAAAGCGGAAGCACATTCGACCCCGCGCCGTATTGCCGTTGTCGTCGACGGCCTCCCCGAACAGCAGCCGGATACGACGGTTGAAAAACGCGGGCCCCGTGTGGATGCACCGGAACAGGCTATTCAGGGCTTCCTGAAATCCGTCAACCTGACCAGCCTCGACAAATGCGTGAAGGAAGAAAGCGCCAAAGGTACTTTCTGGTTCTTCCGCGAAAACGTCAAAGGCCAGCCCACCGCGAATGTGCTGGGCGGCATTGCCGAGGATGCACTGAACAAAATTTCATGGCCCAAATCCATGCGCTGGAAGGCAAGCACGCGCCAGTGGGTGCGTCCGCTGCACAGTATTATCGCCCTGTTCAAAGGCAAAGTCGTCGAGCTTAACTTTGCGCTTGGCGGCACGGAATCGCCGGTGACGGCTGGCAGCGCAACGGAAGGCCATCGCTTCCTGTCTGAAGGAAAATTCAACGTTGCGGATTTCCGTGATTACGAAGACAAGCTGAAGCAGAATAACGTTTTGCTCAGCCGCGAAGACCGCAAAGCGATTATTTCCGAACAATCGCAGGCCTTGGCGAATAAAGAGGGTTTGAAGGTCAAAGAAGACGACGCATTGCTGGAAGAAATCGTGGGCCTCGTGGAATGGCCGGTGCCACTGGTTGGCACCTTCGAAAAAGAATATCTCGACGTGCCACAGGAAGTTCTCATTTCCACCATGCGCGGCAACCAGAAGTACATCGCCCTGCTGGATAACGCGGGCAAACTTTCCAACAAATTCGTCGTCATCGCCAACATGGAAACGGCGGATGGTGGCAAGCAGGTTGTGGCGGGCAATGAAAAAGTCCTCCGCGCCCGCCTCTCCGACGCAAAGTTCTTCTGGGATCAGGACAAGCGGCAGAAGCTGGAAAGCCGAGTTCCCGCACTCGAGAGCATCACCTTCCACCAGAAGCTTGGCTCCGTTAAAGATAAAATCACCCGACTGCAATCTTTGAGCGCCGCCATTGCCGACAAAACTGGGGCTGATGAGCAACTCGCTTCACGCGCGGCACTGCTGGCGAAAGCTGACCTTACCTCCGGCGTTGTCTTCCAGTTCCCGGAAGTGCAAGGCATCATCGGCCGCTACTATGCACTGCATGACAAGGAAAATGCCGATGTCGCACAAGCGATTTCGGATCATTACAAACCCATCGGCGCGAATGACAGCTGCCCTACCGCACCCGTCAGCATCTGCGTCGCGCTTGCTGACAAGTTCGATACGCTCGTCGGCTTCTTCGCGATCGATGAAAAGCCGACAGGTTCTAAAGACCCCTTCGCGCTCCGCCGCGCGGCTCTTGGCGTCATCCGCATCATTCTTGAAAACAAACTGCGCCTGCCGCTGCCGCCGATGTTCGAGGCAGCTTACAAAGGTTATCAGGTGAATGGCTTGAAGGCCTTCAAGGACATTTCGGCAGAGCTTATGCAGTTCTTCACCGAACGCCTGAAGGTTGCGCTGAAGGACCAAGGCGTGCGCTTTGATGTTATCGACGCCGTTCTGGCCACCAAGTCGGACGATGATCTGCTGCGCGCCGTTGCGCGCGTAAATGCAGTTCAGGATTTTATTAAGACGGATGACGGCGTAAACCTGCTGGCGGGCTACAAACGCGCTGCGAATATCTTGCGCATTGAAGAAAAGAAAGACGCAAAGACCTATTCCGGTAGAGATGTGAACGAGTCTCTTTTGACGGAAGAGCAGGAAAAAAACCTGTTCAAGGCGCTTGCCGCTTCCGGCGGCAAGATCAAGGCTGACCTTGAAAAGGAAGATTACAAAACTGTGATGTCGGCCATGTCTGGCCTGCGCATCACTGTCGACCAGTTCTTTGACAAAATCCTTGTCAACGCGCCGGAAGCGAATATTCGCGCCAATCGCCTCAGCCTGCTGGCACAAATAACAGGTACCATGAACGACGTTGCCGATTTTTCCAAACTTGAAGGGTAAAGCCATTATGCAGACCGCCGCCAAAATCTCCCCCGCTGCTGACGAACAAAAATGGGTTTACAGTTTCGGGCGGGAGGTTTGTGAAGGGGATTCCTCGAAAAAGAATCTTCTTGGCGGCAAAGGCGCGAATTTGGCGGAAATGAGCAAGATAGGCCTTCCAGTGCCGCCGGGCTTTGTGATGTCGACCGAAGTCTGCACCTACTTCTACAAAAACGGCAATACCTACCCCGCCACCATCGAAGCGCAGGTGAATGCCGGCATGAAGCAGATGGAAAAAGAAATCGGTATGGTCTTCGGCGATGCCGCAAAGCCCCTTCTCCTATCCGTCCGCTCCGGTGCGCGCGTGTCCATGCCGGGCATGATGGACACCATCCTAAACATCGGACTCAACGATGAAACCGTTAAAGGCCTCGGCGCCGGCGGCAACGAGCGTTTTGCGTACGACTGCTACCGCCGCCTCATCCAGATGTACGGCGATGTCGTGCTTGGCGTCGACCACGACAAGTTTGAAGACATTCTTGATACCCACAAGCGCCGCAACAGCCTGCGCCAGGACACCGACATTACGGCCGAGGGTTTGAAAGAAATTGTCGAGCAGTTCAAAGCGGTCGTTCAAAAAGATACCGGCAAACCCTTCCCGCAAAATGCGGCGGAGCAGCTGTGGGGTGCGATTGGCGCCGTGTTCAAATCATGGATGACGCCGCGCGCGGTCACATACCGCCGTATCAACGGCATCCCCGAAGAATGGGGCACGGCCGTTTGCGTTCAGGGTGTTGTATTTGGCAACATGGGCAACGACTGCGGTACGGGCGTCGCCTTCACGCGCAACCCGTCGACCGGCGTAAATGAATTCTACGGTGAATATCTGATCAACGCGCAGGGCGAAGACGTTGTCGCCGGCATCCGTACCCCGCAGCCGCTGTCGGAAATGGCAACGGCCATGCCGGAAGTGTATAAGCAGTTGAATGACATTCGCTTGCAGCTGGAAAAGCATTACAAAGATATGCAAGATATCGAATTTACCATTCAGAATAAAAAACTCTACATGCTGCAAACCCGCGGCGGCAAGCGGACGGCAGCGGCGGCATTGAAAATTGCGGTCGATATGGTTGCCGAAGGCCTTATCGATAAAACGCTCGCCATAAAGCGCATCAGCCCGCAGTCTCTTGATCAGCTGCTGCACCCGACGATTGACGCCAAGGCCGCAAAGACCGTTCTGGCAAAAGGCCTGCCGGCCTCCCCGGGCGCCGCGACAGGCGCTGCTGTGTTTGATTCCGACCTTGCCGAAACGCGCGCGAAAGACGGCATCAAGGTTGTTCTCTGCCGCACGGAAACCAGCCCTGAAGATATTCACGGCATGCATGCGGCGGAAGGCATCCTGACCTCCCGCGGTGGGATGACCAGCCATGCGGCCGTCGTCGCCCGCGGTATGGGCAAGCCTTGCGTCTCCGGCGCGGCCGATGTGATGATCGACCATAAATCAAAGACCATGACGATCCGCGGCAAAGTCATCAAGGAAGGCGACATTATCACCATCGACGGTTCCACCGGCGAAGTCCTGTTGGGCGAAGTGAAAATGCTGCAGCCTGCGCTGACAGGGGATTTCTCGACCCTGATGCAGTGGGCAGATGCGACCCGCCGCCTGAAAGTTCGCGCCAATGCGGAAACAGCACTGGATGCGGAAACCGCCCGCAAATTTGGTGCCGAGGGCATCGGCCTCTGCCGCACGGAACATATGTTCTTCGATCCCGCGCGTATCCTGCATGTTCGCCAGATGATTTTGGCGGAGAGCAGCGAGGAGCGCCGCGAAGCCCTTGCCAAAATCGCGCCACACCAGCGCGAGGATTTTGTCGCGTTGTTCAAGATCATGAAAGGTCTGCCGGTTACCATCCGCCTGCTCGACCCGCCGCTGCATGAATTCCTGCCGCATGAGGAGGCGGAAATCGCAGGGCTTGCGAAGTCGCTCTCCATCACCGTCGATAAAGTGAAACAACGCATTTCCCGCCTGCATGAATCAAACCCCATGCTGGGTCTGCGTGGTTCACGCCTAGGCATCGTTTATCCGGAAATCTATGAAATGCAGGTGCGCGCGATTTTTGAAGCTGCGCTTGCGGTAAAAAAGGAAACTGGCGATACCGTCACTCCTGAAGTCATGGTGCCGCTCATCGCGACCAAGGCCGAAATGGATATTCTGAAGGTCATGATTGATAAAGTCGCGAAGGAAGTTGGTTTCACCGGCTACCTGACAGGCACGATGATCGAACTGCCGCGCGCGGCGCTTGCGGCCGGCTCCATTGCCGAAACAGCCGAGTTCTTCAGCTTCGGTACCAATGACCTGACACAAACAACCTTCGGCATCAGCCGTGACGATGCAGGCTCATTCCTGCCGACTTACCAGAGCAGCGGTATTCTGCCTGCAGATCCCTTTGCCTCTATCGATGTTGATGGCGTAGGCGAGCTGGTAAAAATTGCGGCGGAACGCGGCCGCAAAACGCGCAGCGGCTTGAAACTCGGCATCTGCGGCGAGCATGGCGGTGATCCCGCCTCCATTAAATTCTTTGAATCTGTGGGGCTCGATTATATTTCCTGCTCCCCGTACCGCGTGCCGATTGCACGGCTGGCGGCAGCGCAGGCGGCGTTGAAGGATTAACTCTTTTTCAGCTGTAGCTCGAGATAGCTTTCGCGGCTGCGCATCAAATAGCGCAGTGTCTTGCTGCGGAATTCGCGTGTGTATAGAACGAGCACGACGGCGGAGCACGTGGGAATCAGCGCCCAAGGGCTGATGAACCATGTCAGCAGCGACAGCGCGAAATAATACGAGCGCAGCCCGTAATTAAACTCATGCCCCGCACGGTCAGAAATGCGCGCAACCTGCAGCGCGAATTCCTCATGCGCGGGCTCCAGCGGTTGGTCACCTTTTACGAGCGGCGCCGCGCCGATAAGAATGGAAACAAAGGTGTGTTGCCGCATTGCCCAGGTGAAGCGGAAGAAGGCATAAACAAAAATGATGACGAGAACGAGCAGCTTGAATTGCACCTCCTCCGTCGTCGTCTTGGCGACAAAGGCATGATGCTGCAAAAGCTCCAGCACGTTGCTGGAGGAGTAAAGAACGGTCACAGCGCCGGCGAGAACGAAGATATTCGTCGTCGCCATGAAGTTGACCATCTGTACAAGGTTGTTGAGCAGCGCGAGGTCTGAAATGCGTGCTTCCCGCCGCAGCAGGCTGCGCATCCAGTCAATGCGATAGCTGAACAGAAGCGCGGACAGGGATTCCGGCGTGCGCCTTGCCCGGCGTTTGGCGTAGAAGGTGTAACCGACCCAGCAGGCTAAAAACCATGCGAAAGCCACCCAGTTCATGAAGTCGACAAAGATCATTGCGCACCATCCATTCGCGCAATAATATTACGGCTTATGTTGCATCGCAACATAAATATTGGCAATGTAGATCAGAACATTTGGACCGAAGAAAGGCCGAGACGCTCCCGCGCGCTATTTTCGAGCGCCAAAAGCTGGTCGAGCCCGGGCTCCATTTGCGTGATGATGTACTGCGCGCGCTTCGTGGGACTGCCGATTTCGTTATCAGGAAATTCCGCCGCCCAGCCACGCATTTTCACAACGACGCCACAGAGCACAGCGCCCATGCTGGCATGGTTCTCTTCAATCTCGCGCTGAAGTCGTGCGAAGGTTTCAGCATTCACTTCCTGCCAGAACAGCTCGAAGCTAGCCTGAAAGCGCGCCAGTCTTTCGCGCAGCGAGGTTGTCAGGAAGCGCAATGACGACTCAACCTGACGCGCCCCGGCGAGCGTGCGGGGCGATGGTGCATCCTCCCCGCTGGTGCGAAGCTCCTCCAGCCATTGCCGGAAGCGGCTGACATCTGGAACGATGCTGTGGAAGGTGTGGCGATAATAAGCGACTGACAGGAATACGTCGCTATACGACGCAAGGAACGGCGGTATTTCCGCCAGTGACATGCCTGTCTGCTGCGACATTGTCTTCAGCCGTTTCGCCACAAGCAGCTTGTCAGTATCGGTCAGGAACTTCATCAGGTTTGCCTGCGCATCGGCCTCGGGCTGGTTACCGAAAATATATACCATCAGCGGATGCACAAATTCATGCGTATATCGCTGAAGGGTTTCCTTCATGTTGTCGGAGAGCTGCAGCATGGGGTCGTCGACAGGGATATTCAGCCGGCGGAGGCTGGTGCGCAGCGAATAGATATCGTAACTCGGCAGCTGCGCTAGCTTTTCGAGAAGCTTCTGGTCTTCTGCGCTACCAACCTGCGCCTGAACGACATCGGCCGGATTTATCTGCAGGCTGCCCGCGATGGGGTCATTGTGAATTTCGAGAGAGGTTTCAAGGCGCGAATTCTTGACAAGGCGCGCCGCACGCAGCGATGAATTGGACAAGGGAATGATGGCGAGCGGCAACGCGTCTATCGCGTCACCGTCGGAAATTTTATCCTTGCCGGATTTGGCTTTATCTTTCGGCTTGTCTGCCATTTCCCCCGCCGCAACCTTATTCTTATTTTAATAGATAAAAGTTAATGATTTAAGCCGCTGCAGATTCAAGGTATTTTGCAGGCTTTACAATAAGACGGTCGCCTTTTGACGTCAGTATCGGCAGCAATTCATTCCCAGCCGCGGCCAGCTTTATTTGTGCAACGGCGCGGGTGCCGGCGCGGTTGACATGCCTCACCTCCCCGACCTCGCGGCCATTCTGGAGAAGTTTTTCCCCAGCCACTAGATCCGGGCCGTCGACGCGGAACAGGCGTTTTTTTTCAAGGCCTCGATGATACATGCGCGCCGCGACTTCCTGCCCGATAAAACAGCCTTTATCCCAAGCCACGGCGTTTAGTCGGTCAAGGTTGACATCTGCCATTGTATCCCGCGTTGTCATGGCATGGCTGCCGCAAGGTATGACAAAGTCGATACAAAAATCATGGTACTGGCCGACCAACAAAGCGCCATCAGCATTTTCTTGCGTGTAGAGCCTTGCGCCGAGGGTAGTGAGCCGCGGATCGGGGAGCCCTTCCCCCGCGCCGACAGCAAAGACATTGTATTGCCCGGTAATATTTTCAAAGACGACTTTTGCGCGCAGCTTGAAAATTGTCAGCCGCCGCAATAGGTCATCAAGACCCGTAGCATCGACATCCAATAAATAATGATCTTCGTGCTGAACAATAAAAAAATCATGCAGGTACTGTCCCTGCGGTGACAGCAGGCAGGCATACAATATGCTGCCCGTCATTTTCTCCATGTCATTTGTAATAATATTCTGGAGGAAATTTTTGGCATCGACGCCGCTAATCCGCAGCACTGCGCGGTCGGAAAGATGAATGCGTTTCTCAGGCAGGCTTTGAGTCACGATATGCCTCCAAAGCCCTGTCACGCGCGGTTGCGTGATCAACGATGGGCCGCGGATAGCTTTTGCCCAGCGTCACCCCAGCTGCAGCCAGAACAAGCGCTGGCGCTTCCCATGGCGCATGAAGAAACTCATCGGGTAATTTCGCGATTTCGGGCACGTATTTGCGAATGTAACCACCGTCAGCGTCAAATTTACGACTTTGCAAAATTGGATTAAAAATGCGGAAATAAGGTGCGGCATCGGCACCGCAGCCGGCAATCCATTGCCAGCCTTGCGCGTTATTGCCAAGATCGGCATCTACCAGCGTATCCCAGAACCAGTCTTCTCCTTCACGCCAGTCCAACAGCAGATTTTTGACGAGGAAAGAGCCGACCAGCATGCGCACACGGTTATGCATCCAGCCTGTTTGCCAGAGCTGGCGCATGCCGGCGTCGATAATGGGATAACCCGTCAAACCCCGCTGCCATTTTTTCAGCATGGCAGGATTTTTCTGCCACTCGAATTTTTCAAATTGCGGATTCCACGATTTTTCCGGAAACGTCGGAAAGTGATAAAGAAGGTGCCATGAAAACTCGCGCCAGATAAGCTGCCGCAAATAACCCTGCCCGTTATTCTCGAGGGTCGCATTGCCGGATTTTGCCATCACATCGCTGACATGATGCCAGATTGTATGCGGGCTTAATTCTCCGAAATGCAAATAAGGAGAGAGCCGCGAAGAACCGTCAACGGCGGGATAATCACGCTTGCTTTTGTAGTCGTGAAGGCCGTCTCCCGAAAATTCCTTCAGCCTTGCCCGACCACCCGCTTCTCCCGGCTGCCATTCTTTCGCCATGGTTTGATACCATTTTATCTCCGGCAGCAGCCCCAGGGATTTAAGGCTCAGGCCTTTGACTTGCTTCTCCGGCACGGGGGCTTTGATCTTTTTTGTTAGCGGCGGACGTATGCCGCCGCGCTCGAGACACGCACGCGAAAATGGCGTGAATACTTTATAAGGTTGGCCGGTTTTGTTCGCGATCTCCCATGGCTCCCACAGCAGAAAACCGCCAAAGCTTGTCGCCTCGATTTCCTCCTGCTTCAGCTGCTCCTTAATCGATTTATCGCGCTGCATAGCCCAGGGTTCGTACGACCTGTTCCAAAAAACAGCATCTGCGCCTGTTTTTTCACAAATCGACATAATTTCTTTTTTTGCATCCCCGTGCAGCAGCACGAGTGGATGCAAACCCGCTTTTTCGATATCGGCCGAGAGCGCGGCCAAACTATGATGCAGCCACCAGCGGCTGGCGCCGCCGCGTTTCCAGTGCAGAGGACTTTCGTCATCCAGAATATAGACCGGAATAACGGGCTTTCCTGAATCGCAGGCAGCCGTCAGCCCGGGATTATCCTGCAGGCGTAAATCATTTTTAAACCAGAAAATGGCGGGGGCTGTTACGGTCATTAATTTTTGCCCCTGCTTTGGCCCCAGTAACGGAAGCTCATCAACTCTTCGACATGTTTAGGGAGTCGCGGCAGTTTTGATCTCGGTATTAGGAAAGTGGAAAGTGCGAATAAATCGCCGAAGATGCGGTGCTTGCCGATCGTCTGCACCAGATAATCATGGCCCGTCGACCCACCGCTCCCCATTTTCATGCCCAGCATGCGCTGCGCCATCAAGGCATGTCTGTAGCGCCAGAGTGCGAGCAACTCATCAAGGTCCATAAGGTCGTTCAGGATGCGGAAGGGGACCTGCAATGCCGGCTGGTCACGATAGAGGTTGATGAACAAAGCCGCCTGCAGGGCCTTTTGTGACAAGCGCCAAGGTAGTTCGACGCCCCTTCCGGCGTCAAACAGCAAATCAAATTGGTCTTTCATGCCATCCAGCTTCTGCAGCTCGTTCATGCGCGCAGCTTTGGTCAGGCGCTTGTCTTTCCCAATCTGTGCGGCGTCACCAGCGATCATATCCGTTACAGCTTTACGGTATTCCTTCCAGAAACTGAACCCCGTCATTTCAACGAAAGGCGTGCGTGACAGCCATTTATCAATCTGTGTGATCAATGCGGGCTTTTTCAGCAGCTTTTCAATTTCTGCCTGGTCTTCTTCCGACATATAGGCATCATAGGATTTTCCGGCGTATTGGCAGCGGGTCTCTTGTTGCAGGCCCAGGCGGATTTCCATTTCGCGGAACTGCAGGCTCTGGAAGCCGGAGGCGGAGCGGAAGACATGGCGAAAATCAAGAAAATCGAGCGGCGTCATGGTTTCCATGATGTCAAGCTGTCCCACCAGAAGACGCATAATGCCAGTGGTGCGTGCAAGGCTGGCGGAGACAAGACGCATGTCGGAATCCGCTACCACCTTGCGCGCGAAAATATTCTGCACTCGCTCGATCTCAAAAAGCACGAGCTTGAACCAGAGCTCGTAGGTTTGATGTACGACGATAAACATCATCTCATCGTGCGCAGGTGCGTTTGCGGCTGTCATGCTGACCGGTTTCTGCGCTTTCAGCAGTGTTTCGAGGTTCAGATATGATCGGTAGGTTATATCTTTCGACTTCTTTTTAGCCATGGATTATCCTCTGCTACAGCTGAAAAATAGCACCTTTCTGGCATTTATCCATATGGGCTAATTTACGCAGAACTGCTGTTTTTAACCTTACGGAAATAGCAATGTGGCAGCCTGAACCAGGGTAGAAAACCTCTGCGATGGATCGGCCCGCCTAAATAAGGAACGGCAAAATCGCTTTTGTACGCTTCTTATAGGAATCATATTCCGTGCCAAATTCCCGTGACATCACCCATTCCTCCCTCTTCCACTTGAGTATATATGCGGGCACCATGGCTGCGAAACCAGCTAAGGCTTCCCAAGTGCCGGCAGCCATGGCGCTACCTAAGACTGCCGACAGAAGACCTGTATAGATGGGATGACGCACAAAGGCATAAGGGCCGCTGGTCACAAGCTTGTGATTTTCCTTCAAAGCAACCGTTCCGCTCCAATATTTACCAAGGTGAATGCGGGCCCAGACCGCGAACCCCTGCCCTGCTAAGGTTATCAGGACGCCCAGCCATGCCACTGGGATACAATGATGCAAATGCCCCCAGTCCAGTGCCGGCACAGAACCACGGTGAAATATAGCCACCATGCCGAAAAATGTGGGTATTGTGTGCTGAAGCCGCGCAATCGTCTCATTTTTCTTGGTTTTGAGCGTAAAATTTGCTGAGACAACCCAGTAAAAGGCCCAAGCCATCCAAAGCCAGCCGCAGATATCAAGCGGAGTAAACATCGCACACCATCCTTTTCAATCATCAACAGAGTTAGTTTAGGCTCTTTTTAAACCCGACTCCAATAGTGCGCTTAAGTTACCCTTCATTTTCGGGAAATAGATTTTGTGCCGCATTTGGGAGAAATAAATTGACCACCAGCGCACCGGCCGAGAAATTCGAAGTAAAATACCTCTGGTATATCTTTTTAGCTCTTTTGGCTTCTCGATTGCTGGGGATGTCTTATATACCTCTGAATGAAATTACCGAAGCGCGATATGGCGAAATCGCCCGCAAAATGCTTGAGCTTAATAACTGGGTCACGCTATTTCAGGACTATAATATCCCCTTCCTCGCCAAGCCGCCGCTTTCGACCTGGCTTTCGGCCGGCTCCATGCTGCTTTTTGGCGTGAACGAACTGGCTGTGCGCCTGCCGGCATTGCTGCTTTCTGCGGCGATTGCCGCGATGGTTGGCTATACTGCGCATTTACGCTACGGCCGCACCATCGGGCTATGGGCGGCCCTCATCCTGTGTTCCAGCTTCGGGTTTTTCATTTGCGCTGGCACGGTCATGACAGACACAGCTTTCGTATTTTGCACAACTCTTATCCTTTTGTCCTTCTGGCACGCGCAGACAAGACAGTGTAAAATCTCAAGCTATGTCTTTTTCATTGCATGCGGGCTCGGTTTGCTCGCGAAAGGACCGGTAACGCTTATTTTGCCCGCAATGCCGATTTTTTTCTGGGTGCTGCTGCGCAAAGACTGGCTCGCGCTATGGCGAAATTTCCCCTGGATCATCGGCTGCTGTATCGTCATCTTCATCGCCGGCCCTTGGTACTACCTTGCCGAAATGCGCACACCAGGTTTCCTGAATTACTTCATCATCGGTGAGAATATCGACCGCTTTCTCGTCTCGGGCTGGAAAGGCGACCGCTACGGCAGCGCGCATTCTTATCCCTATGGAACCGTGTGGGGTTTCATCCTCTTCGGCTTTTTCCCCTGGTCGCCGGTTTTTGCATACTACATTTTGAAGGAAAGGTCTAAGCTCCGCCAGTATGTTCAGGAAAGTGACGGCTGGGTGCTTTTCTTGATGCTTTGGGTATTTTCGATTTCCATTTTCTTCACCTTCTCCGCCAATATCATCTGGCCATACTGCCTGCCGCCCCTGCCGGGTTTCACGCTTTTGCTCGTAGAGCTTATGAACCGTCGAAGTTGGCCAATTATACAAAACAGAATGTTAGCTTTGGCAGCCCTTGCCGCCGTCGTCGGTATAGGCATTACCACCGCTTACAGATTTTTGCCGGAACTCGTTGATCGCAGTGACAGGTCAATGATTGCGCATTGGCAAGCCGCAAAACCAAGCCTGAATAGTCACCTAATTTACTGGAATTACCGCCGCGAACTATCGGCGGCATTCTATTCGGCAGGCCGCGCCGTCAGCACCCAGGATCCGAAAACGCTGCAGTCTCTTGTTGGAAACACGACGCAAGATTATATCGTGACCCGCAAACAGGACTTAACTCGTATGCCGCCGGAGGTTCAGAAGCAATTTACAGTAATCTATGAAGAAAAAATGAAAGGCGACAGACGCCTGCTTCTTGAAGAGAAGAACTGAAAATGCTTAAACGGAGTGCAATTTAAGCATTGAATATTCGTTGTAGCGCGCTTTTGAAATCGCGTCACCAGCTTCTATAGTTTTTGACGGATGGCACATAATAAGTGTATCCGGCCTCTGCATCCATCGCTTCAGAAAACTACCGTAGTCCGCTTCTGGAGAGAAGCCATAAATGCCAGCAAAAGTATCATTGGTCTTAAATCCGGACTTGATGCAATCATCTTTAAATCCAATATTCATGAACGAGATAATACGTCCCTTGATCGCCGCGCCTGGCATAAAGCTAGCGCCGCCAACTTGGCGTATCCAAGGCCGCTGACCTAAGGAATATCGCATTGCCAATTCCTCTAGAAAAATTCCCCGTATGCTAGGAAAACAATGAACATGCTGATGGCCATCGATAAAATCGGGCGGAGCCTTGAAAATAACTTCAAAGCAGTCTAGCTGCTGGCGCAGTCTTTGGAGTATTGCATCACGCTCAGTGGTCGGCAATTGGCGCGCGGCCATGAGACGACGAAGACCAAAAGTAGGCTCAGAAAACGCATGGGTTAAATTGAAATGTAATCCAAGAGAAAGGCCAACATCCAGAAGCGCATTTTTCCGGCCCCTGACATATGCTGCCTCCGTCATTACACTTGTCACTTGAATAGCGCCGCATGCGCCAAGTTCAATTATGCCGTCGGATATACCTTGGGTGAGGCCAAAATCGTCAGCACATAGGATTGTCATGAAGTGCGCGTTTTAGAGAATGCCCAGATAGATGAGAAGACATATGTACTCGCCGCCGCGACAGCGATCGCGAAAAACAGACTAACGCGATAATCAATTTTTAAGCTCTGATAAAGAAACGCAAGAGACGCTTCATTTATTAAAAATCCGGCGATGGCGACAACGAAAAACTTAGGTAACGTATCCTTATGATTTTTTTCTTCCGCGCCAAACGTCCAGTTTTTATGGCCCATGTAACTTACAGAAAGAGCAATAAGGAAGCCCAGCACATTGACATACAAGGGATTATCTTTTGTCGCCGTCACGATAGCCGTGACTACCGTCCAATGCGTCAAGGCCGCAGCGCCGCCTACGGCCGCAAAGCGCGAAAGCCTTAGAACGAGAGGAGGCATCGCGCCGGATGAAAAGAAACTTAAAAAATGGTCACGCATCAGGCAGCCTGACGCACGGCGCCGCGAGAATTTTTTAATTTTTCAGCGATAATGTATGCTGGCCTGTTTTTAACTTCCGTAAATATCTGACCTATATACTCGCCCACGACTCCAATGGCGATAAGCTGGATGCCACTCAGGAGCATCATGCCAACCGTCAAAGTGGCCCAGCCCGGCGTATCAATCCCAAATACTAAGGTACGTATCGCCGTGAAAAATCCGTAGAACATGGCGAGCGCCGCAACACAGAAACCCAGCAAGCTGATAAAGCGCAAAGGAACCGTAGAAAACGATACAATCCCAAGCAAGCCGAACCTAAACAGGGAGAGGAAAGAAAACTTTGAATGATCCGCGACACGTTGCCTTGGTTCATAGTCGAGAGCAAATTTCTTAAATCCAACCCAGTTGAACAGACCCTTCATAAACCGGTTTCTTTCGGGCAAGCTATTCAATGCATCAATCACAGGTCGCGTCATCAGCCGGAAATCTCCGGCATTCGGTTCTATGAAGGGGTTATTCTGCAGAATGACTTTGTAATAGAAGACGCTCAAGGTTCGCCGCAGCCATGAATCTGTCGCACGCGAGGAACGCCTCGCGTAAACAATGTCGTATCCCAGAGCAGCCTGCTGTACAAATGATGTGATCATTTCCGGGGGATGTTGGCCGTCCGCATCCATGATGACGGCAGCATCTGTCTCTACATTTTGCAGCCCGGCCGTCATTGCCGCCTCCTTGCCAAAATTGCGCGATAAGCGCAAGACTTCGACTGAAGTACGGCAAGGCGCACCGTACGCTTTAAGCGCAGTATCATCACGGCTGCCATCATCGACAACAAGGATAGTGCATTTAATATTTTTCAAATTTGCGAGATATTGATCGATTTCCTGCAAAACCTGGCTGATCGCCTTGCCTTCGTTGTAGGCAGGGATCAAAATTGTTAATGTCGCGATATGGAAGCTTGATTTTATGGGGGTGTTATAAATAATGCTCATCTTCTGACATCCTGATTTGCAAGATTTAACTTAAGTGTCGAAGCTTAAGCCTGGCTGAGCGAAAATCAAGAAAACGACAAGCCATTAATATTTAAAGTCTTTTTCTTAAGGTACATTTAAGAAAAGTCATATTTTGCTCGAACTAGTCCTCATACAGTCCGAGCCATATGATCCCAGATCGGCGGCAGTTACAGGTTTTATACTTGACTTCAGCTGTACTGAAATCCCTAATTACGGGATGAAAAAATGTCTCTCCTGCGCATATGCTTTTGACTTACCCGAATGGTGCTGCCCCGTATGTTCTTGGCGCCCCTTAATAAAGGATGACTTCGTCCTTTTCTCACCGAAACTAGCAGAAGAAAATAACCTTTTTGACCCTGCCGCCTTCCAAAGTCTCTATCAGGCAGAAGCTGGCAATTTTTGGTTTCGTTGTCGCAACCTGATAATTGTCTGGCTGCTTAAAAAACATTTTGCATCGGCATCAAATTTTATGGAGGTAGGGGCCGGCACGGGTTATGTACTTTTAGGTATTAATCGGGCCTTGCCTAACCTAAAATTGACCGGCACTGAAATATTTTATCAAGGCCTTTCGATTGCAAAACGCAGGCTAACTGATCAAGTCACCTTCTACCAGATGGACGCAAGAAACATCCCATTCAGTTCAGAGTTTGATGTAATTGGCGCGTTCGATTGCCTGGAACACATTCAAGAGGATGAGCTCGCTTTAGCTGAGATTTTTCGGGCTTTGAAACCCGGTGGCGGCGTTATTTTTACCGTGCCGCAACATCCCTTTATGTGGAGCGTAGAAGACGAACGTGCGTATCATAAGCGTCGCTATTCACCTAAGGAACTGCAGAAAAAAATGGTGCAAGCAGGATTTGAAATAGAATATTCCACTTCTTTTGTTTCGGTTTTACTGCCCCTCATGTTCATTCAAAGATTGATGTTTAACCGCCGAAATGAAGGTAACGGTTTACCCACAGGCCTTCAAATACCTAAAGCTATAAATACAATTCTTTTTGCTATTTCAAAAATAGAAATCGGACTACTCAAACTGGGCGTGCGTTTCCCTGCTGGCGGGTCACGGCTTGTAATTGGTAGAAAAAAATAATTACTTCTTCACTTTATACAAAGTGAAGAAAGAGCCTTCCGTGACAATGTCTAGTTGTTTGGGGTAGAAATTTTTCTCACCCGACGGCTGATACGCGACAACGTAATCGTAATCTTTCCACCATGTTTTCCAATAACTATAATCAGGTTCATAGAGTTTTGGATTTTTGCCCTCAAGGGCAATTTGGAGTAGCGCCGCATTCAGTGGATGCGTAGCTGTCGCTGGCGACAACCTCAGATAATCCCCTTTGGCATGAAAAACGTGCGTCCCTGAGAATAGATTCGGTATAAAAGCGTTATTCTCAATAACCAGCAGAGATGCAGTATGATAGTGCTCTACGTAAGATGCGGGATAGCGATTATTCGTCACGAGTACTTTATCTCCCGGCTTAATTCTTGAAGTTTTGGTAATAAACTCTTCCGACTGGCGATCGTAAATCATCCAGTTAGTTTTGATTTGCTCCACCCGTGTAAAAATCAATGCCGCGAATACCGCTGAAATGGCTACTCCGCTCCATTGATTTATTTTTTCCACTTTTATAGATGCTAGAAAAAGAGACAAAACGACGAATGGCAGCCTAAGATGGGTAAAGCTGACCCCGATAAACTTCGGGGGCATAATCCCTGCCACAAAAAACAAAATTAAAATTGCGATTAACATTCGGGAATGTAATTTTATTTTACCGTTAAGCGCCAGCCAGCCTACAACGCAACCCAGAAATAGCATGTTGAAAATCGCGACTTGCGTATGAACTTCGTCACCGGCTGTCGTCACGCCATCGACGAAAGGAGATAATAACGTCATAAGCCTGTCGGGCCACGAAAACATAACTGTATGAGTTCCGTGTGCAGGTGGCAGAACAATGTTCAGATAAAGAAAGTGTAGGATTTCAGGAAGAAATAGTGGCAGGAGAAAAACGAGAGTATTAACCATCTCCCTTGCCGATAGCCGGTTCGCTTCAATTAATCTCGTGAGTTCATAGCAAGAAACTAAGACGCCAAAGATACCGAATGCAATAAGATGCCCGCAATAGAGTCCAAAAGCGATTGGCGCGAATATTGTTAGACGAATAATACTTGAAAATTTCTCAGTTAGCACCCAGCTGGAAAACGCAATGACCGCGCAGGCGGAAGTCAAAAGATAAGCCGCAAATCCCCAGGTCAAATTACCATTATAAACCACCATCAGGGCCAATAATGGCCATAGATTCCAACGTCCCCACAGGGCGCGATGCAATACTAGTGGGGCCAATGACCAGAGGGTGATGATCATCGCGATAAGTATTCTTCCACAGTCATAAATTGAGAAAAAATGTTGCAATGGCGCGACAAATAGGTCGATTGCAAGATCTGGAACAATGATCCATTTAAAGACGTATATATTCGATAGTACCTGATTTACGGGGATTTGCGCGCGCACGTATTGTCGCGCAAGGTGATTTATTAGATCAATTGCCTGAGGATGCTGAACTGAAAGCAGAGGAGTTAAAAGAATTCCCCATAGCGTTAAAAAACAAGCGCTTATCAGCCAACCATTGTAGGAAATTTCTTTGTTCATTATTTACCAACTTTAAAAATGGCTATTTTCTGAACTGTAAAAGAAATGAAAGCGCAGACAACGATCATAAAACCCTGCACTATCTGATGCGTCAAATGTAATTTGTCGACCAAAACATAAAGCCCGGCTATATTGATTGCATAAACCGACAGGCTCAATGCGATGAATGGCAGCCACTGCTGTTTATTTGACAGGGTGTTTGCGAAGGTGACTTTCTTATGCGCAAAAAAATTGATGGCAATCCCGAAAAAATAAATTACGGATGCTGAGATTTTCGGACCTAAACCGGAGGAAGTAAGCTCAATGTAGATAACATAAAGTAAAACATTGACGGTAATTCCAACAAGAACAAAACGTAAAAATTGTGTTTGAGAATTATTTTTCTTCAGAGCTTGGAACAGACGATTTGGCATTACTTATCCGCTATGGCTTCCACAAAAAATAGTATACTCGGAATAATGATTTTTTTTATACAGGATATGATAATATTGCGAAATATTAGCCTTTTTGAGGATCAGATGCTTACAGGCGTTTCCATTCTTATTCCTGTTTATAGAAGCGAAGCTATTCTGCCGGAGTTAGCTGAGCGGCTTGCAAAAACTCTTCCGGGTATCGCTGATCAATTCGAAGTCTTGATGGTTTGCGACGGTAGTCCTGACAACAGCTGGGCTGTGATTAAAAATCTGGCGGCAAAGTATGGTTTCATAAAGGGAATTAACCTTAATAAGAATTATGGACAACACAACGCCCTGCTCACGGCAATTCGCGAAGCAAAATTTGATTACATTGTAACTATGGACGATGATCTGCAGCATCCGCCGGAGGAAATTTATAAACTCTTAACAAAATTACAGGAAGGTCACGACGTCGTTTATGGCACATCCTCATCATTGAAGCATAGCCTTTCCCGTAATTTTTCATCCAGAGCTGTGAAATGTGTAATGCAGCAATTGATGGGATATGAGCAGGCCCAAAACATAAGTGCTTTCAGGGCGTTCAGGACAATCCTGCGTAACTCATTTGCCGATTATAAAGATCGTTTCGTAAACGTTGATATTTTACTGACGTGGGCGACGAACCGTTTTTCAAGTATAAACGTAGATATCCAGCCGAGGCACAGCGGCGTTTCCGGGTACAATGTTCGAAAATTATTATTGCACGCGATAAATTTAATCACCTCATTCTCATCGATCCCGCTGCAGGTTGCTAGTCTTGCAGGCTTCATTTTTATGTTTTTGGGTCTAATAATTTTTCTATATGTGCTTATAAATTATTTTATACATGGTGGTGCCGTTCCCGGGTTTACCTTTATAGCGTCGATGATTTCCCTCTTCTCGGGGGTACAGCTCTTCTCGCTCGGCATCATGGGGGAGTATCTCTCGCGCATTCATTTCCGCTCGATGGGACAGCCTTTCGGAATTATTCGGGAGAGGACTAATGATTAGCATTTCTGAAACGGATTCTGCTCGTTTTGGGATTGTTTGCGCGCGTGCTGAACACTTAACTTTAGATACCCTCCCAGAGTTACAATCCTTCTGTCGCTCACACGCAGTGAAATTTTTAATCGCGCGGTGTGATGTCAACCGTCTTGATGTTGCGCAGGCTCTCGAAGAAAGCGGCTGCAGACTTATGGATACCATCGTCTGGCTATCGCTCGATCTTTCAAAAAAACGTTATCAAAAAAATGAAAATATTCATGTCCGGGAAATACGTCCGGGAGACGAGCTAAGGGTCCAAGAAATCTCTCGAAGCGCCTTTCAAAATTATACTGGCGGTCATTATCATTCTGATAAGAGAATTGATCGCGATACTTGCGCTGATATTTATTCGGATTGGGCATATCAATCCTGTGTCTCCAAGACAGTTGCTGACCACGTCCTGGTCGCCGAGTGCGAGGGACGTGTTGTGGGCTTTATCACATTAAAAAGCAATGGAAACATTCCACTGAATGCAGTAAGCCCTGACATGCAGCGAAGAGGGATTTACCGTTCTTTACTTGAGTATTCTATTTTTTTTCTTGCTAACCTTGGGGCCACACAGGCCAGAATTTCAACCCAGCTCAATAACGTTGCCGTACAAAAGGTTTGCCAGCGGCTAGGATTTGAACCTGCGGAAGCCGTATACACGTTTCATCGATGGCTCTAGAAATGAACAATCAAATTATCATTCCCTTCAATCGGCCACCACTCGTAGGCAGTGAAAAAGAATATATTGGCCAGGCTTTGGAAAAACGGCAACTGTCTGGTGGGAAGACATTTAGCCGCAAATGTGAACAATGGTTTGAAGAGCGTTTAAGCGCTCCGCGCGCCATTATTACGCCCTCATGTACAGCGGCTTTGGAAATGGCTGCATTATTGATCGACTGTAAGGCTGGCGATGAGATTATCATGCCCAGTTTCACTTTCGTCTCAACGGCAAATGCTTTCGCCTTGCGTGGCGCGAAAATAATTTTTGTCGATGTAGATCCCTTGACGATGAATATTTCCGCGGCGGCTATTTCCGCCGCGGTCACAGAAAAAACAAAAGCTGTGGTCGTCGTGCACTATGCCGGCGTGGGCTGCGAGATGGATGAAATCTGCAAAATTATCGCCGAATACGGCCTCGTTTTGATTGAAGATGCAGCGCAAGCCATCATGGCTGAATATTCCGGGCGTCCGCTAGGAAGCTTTGGCCAACTCTCGTGTTTTAGCTTTCATGAAACAAAAAATATAATATGCGGCGAAGGCGGCATGCTTGTGATTAACGATCCTCAATATATCTCACGCGCAGAAATCATCCAGGAAAAGGGTACAAATCGAAAACAATTCATTGTTGGCCTCGCCGATAAATACACCTGGACTGATATAGGATCCAGTTTTCTTCCGAGCGAGTTACAAGCCGCTTTTCTCTATGCACAGCTTGAACATGCCTTGGAAATTACGACAGCCCGTATCTCCGCATGGCAATATTATGACGTAAAGATAAGCTTTTTGAAAAATAAACAGCCCTTAGAGCTACAGGAAATCCCTCAAAATTGCCGACACAATGGGCATATTTTTTTCTTGAAATTGGCGGACAGGCGTCAGAGGGACGATTTCATTCTGTATGCACGAGCGCGGGGTATTCAACTTGCCTTTCATTATATACCCCTGCACTCTAGTCCGGGAGGATTAAAATATGGCACGTTTTTCGGCGAAGATAAATTTACCTCGCGCGACAGTGACCGGCTTGTCAGGCTACCCTTGTTCTATGATATAACGCAATCCGATCAGGATAAAGTGATAGAAGCTTTGGCGGATTTTCTAGAGGGTTATAAAATATGACCCGCGCAATCATTACAGGTGGTGCGGGTTTTATTGGCTCTGCCTTGGTGCGTCATACCGTCCTTGAATTAGGATGGGATATTCTAAACATCGACAAGCTTACTTATGCGGGAAATTTAAATAACCTGCGTGCCGTTGAAAACAGTAAAAACTATAATTTTTTACACGCTGATGTTTGCGACTATGCAGCAATGGGAAACGCTATTAGCAGTTTTAAACCTACTTACTTTATACACTTGGCGGCAGAGTCACACGTGGATAGATCTATTGCTCATGCAAAGAATTTTATAGAAACAAACGTGATTGGCACCTATACGCTTCTTGAATGCGCTCTAAATTATTTCAGAAACCTTGATGCCACGGCTAAAGATAAATTTCGTTTTCATTTAGTTTCGACTGATGAGGTCTACGGATCTCTCGAGGCTGAGGGTGCATTTTCGGAAAGCAGTCCCTATGATCCCAGCAGCCCCTACTCCGCGAGTAAAGCCTGTGCAGACCACCTAAGCCGAGCGTGGTGGCGCACTTATCATTTACCAGTCATTGTGAGTAATTGTTCGAATAATTACGGCCCATATCAATACCCCGAAAAACTTATCCCCTTGACTATCTGCAATGCACTGGGAGGTAAGGCTTTACCGGTTTATGGCACAGGGGAAAATATCAGAGACTGGCTCTTTGTAGATGATCACGTCAGTGCTCTTGTAAAAATTGTGACGGCCGGGCGCCTTGGTGAAACCTATATGGTCGGCGGACGTTCCGAACGAAAAAATATTGATATTGTAAGGCTTATTTGCCGCACGTTGAACGAAATTCTCCCAAATCCGAACGGGCGGCCTTATGAAACTTTGATTGCCTTTGTACCGGACAGGCCGGGACATGACTTTAGATACGCCGTTGATTGTTCAAAACTTGAAAATGAATTGTGCTGGCGACAACATGAGAGTTTTGAAAGCGGGATACGCCGCACCGTCGATTGGTATGTTAAAAATCAAAAATGGTGCGATGAATCGCGCGCCAACAATAAGGTAGAAAAAAAATGAAGGGCATCATCCTTGCTGGCGGAAAGGGTTCTCGTCTTTACCCTGTCACGGCTGTAACCAATAAGCACCTGTTGCCAATATACGATAAGCCGATGATTTATTACCCGCTCTCTATACTCATGTTGGGAGAAATACGCGATATTCTTTTAATCTCTTCTCCAAACGAAATCCCGTATTTTCGCGCTCTTCTCGGAGATGGTCGCCGGTTGGGCCTAAATATTTCCTATGCGCATCAGACAGAGCCTCGTGGAATTGCTGAGGCATTTATTATTGGAAAAGATTTCATCGGGAAAGATGACGTATGCCTGATACTTGGCGATAACATTTTTTATGGAGATGGTATGCAAAACCGCCTGCGGCACGCAACCGTTGAAAATAAAGGGGCAACAATCTTTGCTTACAGGGTACGTGATCCACAGCGCTTTGGAGTTATAAGCTTCGGAGAAAATTGGGAGCCGCTGACATTAGAAGAGAAGCCGCAGCAACCGAAATCCAATTGGGCCGTCACTGGATTATATTTTTACAATAATGATGTCATTTCTATCGCGTCGAACTTAAAGCCCTCTTCGCGTGGCGAACTGGAAATAACAGATGTAAATGAAGAATATTTAAGGCGCGGCAATTTGAATGTTCAGCTATTGGGACGTGGGAATGCTTGGCTTGATACCGGAACACATGAGTCATTGCTAGAAGCTAGTGAGTTTGTGCGCATTTTTGAGAAAAGGCAGGGTCAGAAACTTTCCTGCATAGAAGAAATTGCATATCGGAAAAAATTTATTACCTTCGAGGCATTTAAAGATGTTGTTGGCGCGATGCCTTCCTCAAGCTATAGGATGGATCTCGAAAACGTGATTGCAGAGGAATTAGAACGAAACCCTATATAATTTTATACACTAAAAAGCCAAATAAATTTATTCGCGCTCTAGGCTTCTGCGCGACGCGTGCACGGATGCTGGCACCGGCCGGTAAGCGTAAAATATGGTTATATTTATTATTAGTTGCCTTAGAAAAATGGTGCCCCCGGTCGGGGTCGAACCGACACATCCTTACGGATACAAGATTTTGAGTCTGTCGGCACCTTCCTAACTGATTGATTAATCTGATGAATTACTCAAGTGCCGCTATACTGTGTAAGAAACTGTGTAAGTTTTCAAGCACATTTTTGAGAAAACTTCCCTGCGGGTCGCCCAGTCAACAAGCTTGCAGCCTATGAGTCTCTGTGGGGATATTTTGGCTGAAGGCTCGACTATATCAGGGCAGATTTCTTATGAATTGCAGGAAACAAAAACGCCGACGACAAAGTAAGGTTCGCCGACGTACAAGACTAAAAAAGGACATGCCGTCATGGCACTGCAACATCCAAGATCAGGGGAAATTGTTCATCTTCTGTGTAGGTACTTATCCCGTGCGAAAGAGCGCCAGCCTGCCTGTATCTCTTCCATCACATCAAGGCGCTCATAAAGCTCGTCCTTGCGTTTCATCAAGTCCTTTAAATTAAGATCGTCCTGCCTGGACTCGGGTTGAAGCCTACTCGCCGCCTCTGGAATATAAAACATGTTATATTTAGCAACCAATTTCTGGCCTTCAGAGATGAAGTCGCGCAGCATTGCACCAGTTTCAGGATATTGGTTTTGTAGTTCACTGGGACTCAGGGACGCTTCAAGGAATGTTTCGGCAATGCTGCGCCCGAAATTGGCGACCGCTTCATAGCTGTCTGGGGCTTTTTCAATTTCGGCGACGCTATCAGAAACGACGGACATCCAAGTTCACTCCTATTTCAGCATCAAAAAGTGATTATGTATAACAGCCCTTGTCGTCAAGGTCAACGAAATCATGTTAATTATTTGATAAACTTGACTATTTGAAAAGATTCCGCCATTTGGCGCTGCTGATACTCACTAAACCCATTTTAAAGTGGGTTAATTGTTTGCCACTCATTCAGAGCAATTATTATTTTGCCGTATCAAGCATGATTTTCATTTTCTCTTCAACTTCGGCAGCAATTTTGTGAAGCACTGGATAATTAGACATTGGCGACCATCGGAGACTCTTCTCTAGTCCGTCGTCTTTACGACATGTTGCACTTGCAGCCTTTAATGGGCACTTTGAGAAGCGTTCGATTTCGGCGCTGCAACCCCTTTTGTGCACGACAGCTCTCTGTTCTGAACGAACACACCAATGGCTTGCTGTAACAGTGTTTGCCGAAGTTCATTTACTTCGCTAAGCCGAAGCGGAAGACGTCCGAATGATGTGAAGACCTGATTAAACAAGCCCGTGTTCAGTGTTAGGATTCTGAAGACCATGGGATGCATTCCGCGATCCAAAATCTACCCCGCGGTTGTTGCATTAACCGATTGTAAACGAAGATTATTTTGAACCTCTAAACTTCGGCGTTTTTAATACGAAAGGTGAATAATTTACATATTCTAGCGTTATCGTATACAATAGAAGGAGTTTGAAGAGGTGTTTCCGTGGAACAAAAAAATACGTGGCTTAATAGCCCTTATCTCGCTCCAGTGGTAGAGCCTGTACGGGGAGCAATAAGGGGTTTTTTACGCCCCATCCTGCTTGCAATAGAAGACGTGAAGGATACCCTGGGTAAACGGGTATTCTTTGCGAATACCGATACAGGCTTGTTCTTTGGGCCTTCTATGGTTTTCGGTGCAATAGCTGCGCCGCTCACAGTGGCAGCTATTATTCCCTTCACATTACCAATCCTTGCTGGAGTTGCATTAGGCGGCGCTATGGCCGGTCCTTTTGTTATGTTGACAGGTCTTTCAGTATTCAGCGGTATTGCAGGCTGTGCTGAAGGCGTAAAGCACGGTTTCAAAAAATTTGCGGATTCTGAGCAGACATCAAATGCGCGGAAAAAAGAGGGCGAAAAAACGGAAATGAGTGCATTTCCGGGACCCGAAAACGTAGCTTCACAAAATAGTCTATATAAGCTGAAAATGTCAGAAGATTTTATGGCATCTTCTCCGAAACAAGAGGACTTAACCTTGACAATACGGCCTGCTACGCTTGCCGCAACTGGCAGACGAAACTCCCCATAAGTCGTTATAAGATATCCGTCGCAGGATAACATTAGAGATGTCATGACCCAGGCAGTATTCTTACCTGCTACTCCGATAACGCCCTTCGGGGTCCTCACCGCGGGGAGCTCGCCGGATTGCCTCGGCATCGCCTACGCACCATTGATGAATCGTGCTGGAGTAGATATGCCTATATTTATTGATTAGTTTCGTTTGAAAAATGGTGCCCCCGGTCGGGGTCGAACCGACACATCCTTACGAATACAAGATTTTGAGTCAGCCCTTGTGAAGACATCCCCTTGATATATAATGAGATATTTCTGATCCTTGCTTGATTGTGTAAGGGACTGTGTAAGTTTTATAATGCCATCTTCGTGAAGCTTGGCATTTAATTAAGTCTAAATTCTAAGCGTAGCTATCAGGGCAGTTAATGCAGCCGAGTGTTGACGCCTATTTGAGTAATAAAGATAAAATCCTGGAAATGGCTGGCACCAGTCTTCCAAAGCTCTCACCAAAGAGCCTTCAGCCAAATAAGTGCCAGCTTGTTCCCGGACATGAACGCATGCCCAATGCCTTCAAGTACAGCGCGGACCACCAAATCCATAACAGTTTTCTTCACAGCTGTTCTTTTGTATCTGCTAAAATGACTAAAATCTTGAAATAGTCTTTGGCGCCATCTCGGCTAAGTCGCAATTCTCTTATCAGGAACATGTTCTAGTGATTCATCGTGAATTATGCAGTCGATTTGTACTCATGTTAGATCCTCAAACATTTCGGCAATATGACGCTGCCAAGCTGCGTGAACATGGACACGACTTATAAGATCTTTACGTGAAAATGCAAAATGAACCAACTCAACGGTATTGTAGCCTCTCCGAAGTGCTGTAGATAGGCATTCGACTAGTTCACTATCAAGATTTGGCTGCCGCTGGTAAGGATCAACAAATTTTATAACATGGGCGATCAATCCAATAGAATATGATATTCCTCGCGGGATAATTGTTCCAATAAGCTCTCGTGCCCGTGGGCAAATTCTTTTCGAAAAGGTTTCAGCCGCACTGTCTCCTCCGAGAATATTTTCAATACTCCGTATATCTTTACCCTCTAACCAAGAGATCAAACCATTAAGCAGTAATTCAAAATCTGCATTTGTCAGTTCCTCATCGCTATCTTTACCGCACGCGGCTAAAATATTCGTTTGAATGTCTCCTAACAAGGCTATTCTGGCTTCTCCGTCTTCTTTAAACCAATTAAGCATCCATTTTACCCAATCGACGACGGTCGTAGGAAGTGTTCCAACAGCAGCGATAATGCGTAATTTCAAGTTGCTTAACAGACTTGCAGATAGACCACTCTGGGAAGATAAAACCGCCAATTGATAATCAATTTGCTCAAAATTCTGTGAAGCTAAAATGTTTTTGAATGCTTCAATTTTCGAATCAAATACAGAGCTTTCATTTCTTCTCATGGCGACAAAGGCACCAAATGATTTTTGTAAATCAAAGATGCAATCTGAATCATTAAACTCATCGACTCTTTGCAGAATGGCTAATCTATTAATAGTATAAATAACATCCGGATCGGTAACTTTACCTTGCATGATGCGGTCGAGCACAATTTCCGCAGCATCACTTATTTCAACGCAACGGTCGTCCTCGGGTAAAATTGACTGCAATTTTTCAACAACACTGTAATCTAAGGGTTGATCCGTTTTAAAAGAAATTATTGGTTCGGGAATCATTAAAACTAGTCCATTGGCTACATGTCCGGCTCGTCCGGCGCGCGCCGCCGCATTAAGTATCTCGTGCGCCTCCAAATCCTCTCGTCCACCTTCAGAAGCTCTTTTGTCGCCAGCGAGTATGGCTAGATGTGCAGGTAAATTTAGTCCCTGAGCTAACGTCGGGGTGGCAACTATAACCATTGCTCCATTCAACCGTTTGAAATGCCTTTCTGCAATATCTCTCTCCATTCTGAACATCGACGAGTTGTGCGGCACTGCAATTGAATTTCTTGATATCAGAGAATGTTTTAAATCGCCTAACTCAGCTTTCAGGGCGTCCCACCGTTCATCATCTACATCTGCTTGATGTAGATCTAAATTATCAGCAAGATGCATTGAAATACTGTTAGCCACGTTAATAGCGTCGCGTTTCGTATTTACAAATACGATGGTTTTTAGTTTTCTTTTTGCGGAACCTACAGCAATGTTGATCGCAACTTGATTTGCATTTGGGGTGAGACGGATACGGCCATATTTCATATTGGCTGTCAGGTTTATCGGGTTTTCCAAGATTTGTGTTGTAATGCAACTTACAGTCGATGCTTCTTTTGAAAGCCAATTATGCTGTACTCCCCAAATCGCAAATGGAGTGGCCAGCAATTCGCTTTTGGCAGATGTTCTTAATTCCTTTGCTTTTTTATTGGCTTTTTTATCTGCGAGATTTTGTGCTTTTAAGGCACGGGTGATTGAGGTTTCTAGTTGCTGTCCGTCATAAATAATTACTCCTCTAGCTTGACGGCTGGGCTTCCATAGCAAATCTACTGAGACAGATTTTCTACCCGTAAGATTACTTATCCACAGCGAGAACTCTTCGCCATTTTTTACCATGGCCGAGAGGAAAATCAAATCAGCCTCGGGCGCAAGATGAGTAAAACCCAATACGCATAACATAGAGTCCAACGCTCGACGAAGCTTGCCACTAACGCCACTTAATAGATGGCACTCATCAAAAACAAGTAACCCAACTTCATTAAATGATTCTGGTGAGAAACACAGCATAGCTAGACACCTCTCAGGCGTCATTACCTCTATATCCTGAAACTCCGCATCTTCTTGCAATGCGCTGTCGAAATCACTCGAAACGACCGCACCAAATACCTCTTTCGGAAACATTTCTTGAAGATCTTCAGTTAATTGGTCCACCAAAGCATGGGTAGGTGCGAGAAAAATCACTTTTTTATTTCGAGCTAGAGCTCCAGCAATTTTTAATGAGGAAATCGTAGTTTTCCCTGCCCCGGTTGGTAAAACTACCACTGCGGAAAACCCAGTTTCATAAAATTTTTTATTTATTGCCTCTCGGTGATTAGACCATACAAATGGAAATTTTTCTGCTCTGAATCGAAGCCATTTTTTCCAAATCTCTTCGTTTGAACCGGAAGGGGCTGGTGTTTTTATTAAACTAGCATTCTGAAGTGATTTCACCGTAGAAAGCAAAAGTGATGCTAAATGATAAGGGCCCGCATATAATATTTCTAATTGATCTAATAAATTATCAATCGGTTTGCTTTTTCCGGCTGATAGTTCGAGGACTCGCTCGAACGCATGCTCGGACGTTTTAAACCCTCTTTCGTGTTCTTCAGAAATTTCTACACCCAGCAATTGTGATGCTAGAATTTCCAACCCTAGTGAAAGAGTATCTAGCAGCGCGGCGAACGCAGATTCCTCCATGTCTTCATATTTAATTGGACGTCGCGCTCTTGATGAACGTTTCAAAATACCATTCAAATTACCTCTCGCTAAATCGGCAATATTTTCAGATAGAATTGTTGCCTGATATATTTGTTCTGAATCTCCAGGACGTATGCTGCTCGCTGCTTCGTTTGCATCTCCATATTGTTCAGATATTAAAAACAACACAGCTGAGGCTAATGCAGGGCTAATCCTATCTCTGCTTATGATAGCAGGTTGTTTCTCCTCTGCTTCTAACCTTCTCGCAAGAATTTGTCTTGCTGTACCTGCGACAAAGGCCGCAGGACCTCGTTTTTCGGATTTCGGTTGAAGCGAAACTAAGAGTTCATATGTGTCAGCTATTCGCTCTAGGTTCCAACCATTTTTCTCAACATCCTGTTCCAAACCTGCACCTCTAATACGGATGGAAGCTAATTCCGCATAGTGAGTTGTTAGTATTGAAGGTAAATCGTTAGGATCCAGATCTGGCAATTCAGGAGCTGATCGTAATAGGTGGGAAGTTGCTGCGTCAAACATTGTCGTTGTTTTCCTCTAGACTACCGATATAAGAAATTGCTATTTCGGCTATCCCATCAAACCAGTCCCGCAAATCAGGAGGCACAATTAGGCTAGCTCCCAATCGCTGCTCTTGTTTAATTTGATCGATTTTATTGAATCCAGCAAAAATCTTTTTTCTGCTATCTACGGAATCGTCATTAGTGGTCAATGCGAACGCTGCCCTATATCTTCTAGTAGTTTTATTGGTAACTGAGGAAGCAAGTTTTGCCGCCGTAGCATCATCTATGCCAGCCATCCCAAGTAACGAGGTAGCGGCAGCAATTACTTCAGCGCTTTTTTTTAAGCTGTGCCTGACTTGGAAGGCAGGTATTACCTTATATCGGAATGTCTCTGCGGGCTCGTCAGTACATTTATCTTCAAATATTGTGGTGCGAATGATTTGTTTTTGCGGTGAAAGCTCTAACATCAATCCGTCTAGACCTTGAGAGGTCGAACTTGTATGCGGATCCTTCATAAGACAATGTTTTCCATGAACTTGACGTGCGGCAATCCAAGAAATTGTTTCGAAAATGAAACCATCTCTTTGCCAACGCGGATACCCAATCCGGACTTTCCGTTTTTTTTCTTGTACAGTTAATTTGATTATCGCCTCGTTTTTTAAATCAGCAAAAGCGAAAGCAGCTTCCGCCGGAATTAGCTCCGCTAAAATATATCTAGCTTGGGAAATTTGACCCATAGCCACAAGTGCAACCAATTTCGCTAAATACTGTATATCTGAGACTTCCCATTTTTCACCGATACTATCTGTGTCAATTGCACAGCACGATGTGTTAAGAGGCAATTGTTGTTTGGGAACGCTTTTTTTACCCATAACTTTAAAATTCCATTTTTTTTAAGCGATAATTATTTTCAAAAGAGATTTCGCTGAAACTCTACAAATGCTTGCCTGATCGCTTTGGGACCCGCAGCAAGTTTCTTCGTGGCATCGGAAATAGCGTGATACTTGAGTTCCAGTAAACTTACGAGCTTAGGGGAAGAGGTCGTTGTTAACGAATTCCACCAGATCGTCGCCTGTCATGGCCTTATCGCGGTCAGGCGTGCCGTCCTTTTTCTTTGGCACCGCCCAGACAGACCATTGATGTTTCTTGTCGATGATGCGGGCGTAAGGTTTGCCCTCCAACTCGGCCTTGATGGCGCGGTCGCGTTCCAGGTCGTCGAGATATTTGAGAAACAAAATCCATGACGATTGCTCGGTATAATCTAGTTCGGTCGTGCAACCCGCTTCTGACCATAGGGCGTTATCAATATTTTTGAACGTCTGGTCGAACATAGAGCCCCCTGATTAAAATTTTAGGTGGGTTTATAATTTATTCAGAGGATTAGGTACGATGTTTTACGGAATGTATCAATGATTCTATTCTGTAATACCTCCCAGGTTAGCATTGAGCTTTGCGATGGAATTTCTGACAATCTGTTTTTGGGGTAGCCCTAAGGGGACGGGCGTTACCCCTTTGGTCATGGCGGGGTTTCTGGGCAGTTTGAAGTTTCCCCCAATGGGGCTTCATCCGTCATGAGGATGATTGATGGGGTTGCCGAAGGGGAGAGCTAACTTCTCCCCTGTTCCGGTCGGGGGCGGTGTCGGGGGTATGAAAGCTCCCCTGACTGGGCGCATTGCATCGGCCATAACGGTGCATGGCCGGAAGGCTAAAGGAGACGGCGCGGCTCGTCGGCCGCGCCTGCCTCTGGCACGGGAGCAACCCCAGCGAAGCCACGCCCTGCGCGGCGGTCGCGGTGTCGGGCGCGGGAGTGCCAATGGCATGACGCCTAGGTGAGGCCGGATGATGCAGCCCGCGAGGGTGCAGCAGCTGGCGTTTTCGTCTTGGCGTTATGCCTGCGCCGCCGCGACAGCGGCGGTGCACTTCGGGGAGGGATGCAACGGGAGGGGTAAACAGGCGGCGACAGCTGCGGCATTACCCCTCCGCTTGCCAAGGTCGGCATTGAAGGGCGAAATCCGGCAGGATTTTGTACTACAATGCACACCTTGCCTGCCGCCACTTCGCGGCGGCACTATCGATTTCAAATATTTTTTAGAACTTTATTGCTCGCTCTCAAAGCTTCGCTTTAAGGCTCGCTTGCTGTCGCGGAATCTCGAAAAGGTTTCATGCGCTTGCTTAACTTACGGTCTTAAAGAATTGATGTTCCGGCGTCAATGATCGTGATTGGTTTTGTACCGCGTTTTCAAATGGTGCTGAGGAGGTGGTTTAAATTCTGCTTAACTACCCCTTGTTACGATTGAAGTATCAAAAGATCGGCAAGGGACTCGACTTCGTTTGGACGGCTTGGTCGGCTTCTTTGGATAGAATTCTACCCTCACGCGCCACCTGTGGCCGTGAACTCTTGCCGCATTAATTGATGCTGCCGACTGAGGCGTTTCGGGGGAACGCTTGACGGAAGACAAGGGCAAATACGCGCCGCCATTTTCGCTCCGGCTGACCGTGGAGGAACGGTCGAGGCTGGATGCCGAAGCCGGGCCCCTGCCCTTGGGTGAATACATCCGTACTCAGCTCTTCGAGAACCCCTCTTCCCGCAAAAGAACCTTCCGTCGGCCCGTTCAGGATGAACAGGCCTTGACCCAAGTTCTGGGGGCGCTGGGCCGCTCGCGCCTATCGTCGAATTTGAACCAGCTGGCCAAGGCGGTCCATAGCGGCACCCTTCCGTCTTCGCCGGAAGTCCATCAGGCGATACTTGACGGACTCAAGGAAGTCCATGCCATGAGTGACCTGCTGGTGAAGGCGCTCGGCCTCCCAGAGGAAGGCCGCAAATGATCTTCTATGCCTCCCAGCGCGGACGTTCCGCCGAGCTTGCCGCCCACCTCCTCAACGGAGACCAGAACGACCATGTGACCGTTCACGACATTCGCGGCTTCGTGGCTAATAATATTACCGACGCCCTGCGCGAGGCCTATGCCATGAGCCGGGGGACGCGCTGCAAGCAGTTCCTGTTTTCGGTGTCCCTCAACCCGCCGGAAACAGCGGACGTAACCGTCGAGGACTTCGAGGCGGCTATCGAGATGATCGAGTTGCGATTGGGTCTGACGACGATGCCCCGCATCGTCGTCTTCCATGAAAAGAACGGCCGCCGGCATTGCCATGCCGTCTGGTCGCGGATCGATACCGAAAAGCTTGTCGCCGTCCGCATGGCGCATTTCAAGATCAAGCTTATGGAAGTTTCTCGGCTGCTGTTCCTGCGGCATGGTTGGAAGATGCCCAAAGGGATGCAGAAAGGTCAAAGAAAGGATCCCTTCAACCTCACGCGGCAGGAATACCGCCAGGCCGTGAGGCTGGCGGAAGACCCGCAAGCCCTGAAAGGCATGTTCAAGGCTGCATGGGAGCAATCGGATTCCAAGGAAAGTTTCGCCCGCGCCTTGCAGGAAAACGGCTTCCTGCTGGCGCGGGGCGACAAACGCGGCTTCGTGGCGCTCGATGTGAAGGGCGGCGTGTACTCGCTCACCCGCTGGATCGACATTGGCACAAGGGATTTAAAAGCGCGGCTGGGGCCACTCGAGGGTTTGCCAACTGTAGAGAAGGCGCGGGAATTTATTAATTCACGCATGACCCAAAACCTGAACAGGTTTATCGCCGAAGCCAAGACCAAGGCCGCCGAAAAGCGGACGCCGCTCGTCCAAGAACTCAAAACTATCGTCCACCAGCAGCGGCATGACCGCCGCGAGCTGTTGGAACTACAGCAGGCAAGGTGGACGCAGGAGACAAAGCTGCGGTCGCAGCTGCTTTATACCGGGGTTTCCGGTATATGGCAGCGCGTGACGGGCGATTACCAAAAGGTAAAGCTTCGGAACGAAGCAGAGGCAAAGAAAAGTCATGAACGCGACGCCAAGGAGCTTCATGGCCTTATCCGGTCACAGCTGCTGGAGCGGCAGGAACTGCAGAAGACCGTCAAGTTTTACAAGGCAGAGCATAAAACCGAGGTCTTCCGGCTGCGGCAGGAAATCGCCCGATATGTCATCACGCAAACAGAACCGCCGCAGCTGCCCGTTGCAAAAGCGGCTAGCGTTGCGACGGCTGATAAAGTGCCGCGGGCGGCTCAACTGGCGCAGGTCGAAGCCAAGCTTGGCCTGCTCTCCGGTGACATCTCCATGCTGCAGGCTTCGCTTGAAAGCAACCTGCTCTCCGATGAACAGCGCGGCAGAATACGCCTGCTGATCGAGAAAACGCTGGCAGTACTGCAACTCAAAGTCATAGAAACCAAGGAAGAGCAGAAACAAAAAGTAGAAGAACGGACGAAGGAAATCCAAGAGCGGCAGGCGCAGTACAATGACTATGTCCGCGAGTACGCGACATTGCAGCTGAAGGTTGAGGCCGAAGTACGCCAACAGGCCGCCAATCGCGCCTTCGTCGAGTTTATCAACAATATGAGTTACTCCCTTAATGGTGTTCCTCGCTGGAATATCGCCGTGATGTCCCCGCCGCCTGAGCGGCGGCTGGATGAGCGCGAATACATCCAGAAAGTTGTTTTGCAGCGCGATAATGGCCAGCTGCTCGACCGTGTGTTCAAGGCACCGGAAAACGAAAGTCAGGTTTCCAAGCGCCCGCCAATTGATCCGAAGATGGCGGTGCCGAACCTGCGCCAGAACGTCCTTGAGGTGAATGAAATGCTGATGCGGGCGGGCATTAAACCGCGTGGAGGCAAGGGCTCGAGCGCCGTGGCGCCCGCGCAGGTGGAGCTGACAACGACAACCAAGATTAGTTTTAACAATCTTAAATGAAGGACAATGGATGACTTGGGAGCAATCAAAAGGCGAGTTTCTTGAATCTGACGTTGTTGAATGGGTGGAAGCAATCTGGTCGCCTAACAAGTCGAAGCGAAAGAAGGCACGACCTTGGGGTAAACAAAAAGTTATCGCGCAAATCGTCGCCCGTCGAAGGCGAGTATTTAAAGCTGGCCGTGCTGAAATCAGCCGTAATCGAAAACGTCATAGGGTCTGAGCTCAGACCGCATAAGGTTGGCACAACGATCATCAAGAAGCGGCAAACCCTTCAGCGTGGTAATCCAGAACGGTTGCATTGGAGCGAGGAAGATGTGCGGGCTGCGCTCTTGAAGCAATTATTTTAAAGCTTGTTCATAGGGATTCCAGCGGCAGCGCCCTTTATTGGCGGGTTAGTCGGTCCTCCACCTGTTATCCTTTTCAATCAGCTTTCACCGCCCGGTAATTATCGATGATGCGCTTTAACTCATTGATGTTCACAGGCTTGACAAGATGGTAGTCAAAGCCCGCAGCCTTTGCCTTTTCCTTGTCCTGCGTCTGGCCCCAACCGGTTTGCGCGACGAACAGGGACTCGCGTAGCGAATTAGAAGCTTTCATTTCCGCACACACCTCATAGCCCGTCATCCCAGGCAAGCCTATATCGAGGAGTATCAGTTGCGGAACATATCTTTGCGCGATCTGAAGAGCGCTTTCCCCGTCAAAAGCCAACTGGTATTCATGCCCAAGCATCTCTAATGTCCACCCCATGGTTTTCGCAGAATCCTTATTGTCGTCCACAACGAGGACCTTCAGAGCAACATTCGCGCGAGGCATGACTTCCACAGACGCTGGCTCTAGTTTGGACGCCGATCCCACGTGCAGCGGCAGGCGCACGGTAAATGTGCTTCCCTTATCCGTACCCTCAGAGACCACCGAGATCGTGCCGCCATGCATCTCCACGAGGGTCTTCGCCAACCCGAGACCAATTCCCAGCCCGCCTGTCGTTCGACTAACGGTGTCGTCTCCTTGCGCGAACATCGTGAAGATCTGCGACGCGATTTCCTTCGGCACCCCTTTGCCGGTGTCAGTGACGCTGACATCTACATGGCTCGCTGACGGAGTGACGGCGACGGTTACCTGCCCCCCTTTAGGCGTGAATTTAGCTGCGTTATTGAGGATATTTATGAAGACTTGATTCAGGCGCGTGGGGTCGGCCAGAAGGGCGGAGTTGGCGTGCGGCAAGTGAACATCCAGTCTGTGTTGGTTCGCTTCCAGTTGGGGTTTGGCGGCCTCGATCGAGCTCAAGAGGACGTCCGAAAGATTGAGGACCTCCTTCTTCAGAAGGATCTTTCCGGTTGATATACGCGAAACATCCATCAGGTCGTCAATCAAACGCACCATTTGCATAAACTGCGTCTGCATGATCTCTTGCACTTTTTGGACCATCACGGGTTTATCGATGCCGACGCGCAGCAGTTCCAGGGCGTTTCCGATAGGTGCGAGCGGGTTGCGCAGCTCATGCGCGAGTAGCGCAAGAAACTCATTTTTTCTCTGATCTGCCATCTTCAATTCCTGCTGCGCCGCCCGGGATTGAATGAGGATTTTCGCCAGATCAAGGCGCGCCTTGTCGAGAGAATCAGCCAGCCGGTGAGCGACGCCAATTCTTTCCGTCGCCAACTGCGCATTCGCCTCGGCGATGCGAGCCACCTGCTCGCCCTTTACCGCCAGGTCAAGTACCGGAAGGATGAGAGGTATATCCGTATAGGCGTCACCTACCAGTGCTCCGCCTATAAAGGCCATCACCGCGCCATTCTCGCAGCCGATGCCAATAACTTGTCGTGCTTCGGACGTACCCGGCACAGGCAGCGTCTCCTCTGCGGTTCCTTGTTCAATGCATCGTTTTAGGAACCCCTGCCACCGTGAACCGTGCGGTAGCGTTTGCGGAAAACCGCTCGGGGGAAGCGGCAAACCGACAGCCTCATCCCGGATGAACAAGATGACGTTGTCAGAGCCATAAAGCGCCGCGACGCGCAGTGCAGCTTCACCACGGCGCGCGGGGTCGGCAAGCTCGGTAAGACATTTAAGTTTCGCCGGGTCCATGAGGGCCGTTTAATCGGGTATGACGCCGATGACAGCTGTACAGTTGTGGAAACCGCCAAACTGCCCCTCGGCACGAGCTATCTGCCCATAGGTATTACACCCCGCAAATGATGCGGGCGTCAGTGAGGTCTGAAGCGCCTGGAGCTCCAGACCGAAATTTTGCCCGGTGCGCAGCCGCGTCGCCACACAATCGAAAAAAATGGCGACTTTTGGCTTGTGATCCTCTAGTTGGGCGATAGCGGCTTCCGTTGCGATCTGGGCCGCTTTCGCAGAGGATATTTCTGTGGCACGCATGAGATAGACAGTGCTTCCGACCGGCACATCGGCAGCGCAGGTAATGGAGCCGTCATCATTAATGCCGAGAGGAACACGCAGGCGGTAGGTGCCGCTAGTTTCTATCCCCAGCACGTTCGAGAGAAAGAAGGGCAGAGGTTCTTTGGAATCAAATATCTGTCCGGTATCTGCTGCGTGGTTCGCAAAGGCCTCGACGGCAGGTGCAGCGTTGAGGCTGATGAGGCGGTTTCCTTCCGCTTCAGTTACACGCATCGGCTTTCCTGCGGGCTCCCATCCATGGCGTACACCAACACCGACCGGCTTATTGGAAAGAATCTCTAAGGCAACGGCTGCATTTGTATAGGCTTTAGTGCCGAAGAAAACATGAGTTCTCTGAAACTGAGCGTCATCTCCTGCGCCGCCGCCGAAAAATTGATACATTCCGCCTGTGGCCAGCGTGATCTCCTCAACGAGGGAGTCAGAGAACCCCGCAAGGGCGTCGATGAGGATCATAGCTGAGCGATAAAGATAATCTGGCGAATCTAGGCCCTGAAATGAAGCGACGAGATCACCTGCCGCTTTTTTCCGATCCGCTTGAAGACCTTCGGCGATTCCTCCGGAAAATTTCATTTCGGCATTTTTAAGCGCGACGACGCAAGCAGAACTAATCTGGGGGCTGTCGCTGGTGAACTCACCAGCGGAGGAACATCCTACCATCAGGGCCGGCGAACACCCTGCTTCAATAGCTTCCAGAAGTTCGGAATAATTATACCGGGACGAAGCAAACACGATAAGCGCGTCGGCCTGTGAGCCTGCTAATGCGTCTTTCACTGCCGCTGCAAGTTCATGGCCTGCATCCCTCGCCGTCGCTGCGTTTGTATGTGCTATGGCACTGGTCGTCATAATCGAAAGCCTCCTAGTGTAAAAGGGCTTCCATGATACCAGTGAGCGATTATGGACGAGCCTGTATTATTACTTTCCCGACAAATAAAGGTTGGAACTATTCTCCTTCGCCGATTTTTTTTAATGTTTATTTATTATGTATAATTCTCTTTTATTTAAAACAACTACGGCCTCTACCCCCACCTCCATCTCTCTTAAAGCGATCAATAAATCCTCGGCGCGTTGAGCGTGAACCTCCTTATAAAGATGGCGGGCCAGTCTTCTAGTACACTCACGAGATCACTTCAGTGAAGCACGATAATTCTTGTAAGAAAAAAGTAAAAAGCGCGACAGGTCCTGTCGCGCTTTTTATCCGTAGTAATGCTACATCGGGCATTAAATTCAGACTTAACGCAGCTGTTCTCTTACAGCTTCCGCTGAGTGTCCGACTTTCTCAACGGCTTTACGCAGTTCCTCCTCGGACACGCCCAAGGCTTTCGTCCAGTATTTAACCTCATGCTCTTCTTCAAGGCTAATCAGTTTGCTATCGGGATTGTTACGTTTGTTTAAATCATCGCTCATAATATTCTCCTGTTTTTACCTAGGGTAAAAACTCCGTATCCTCCACTCCAGTTCCAAAATTACGAAAAACGCCGCAGCCCCAAGGCTGCGGCGTCTCACTTGGCGGCTATGCCGCCTCCGCGACCTCCTTTTGCTGCAAGCGGTGCAACATGTCGGCTGCGCGTTGCGCGTGGGCTGCTGCGCTGAATATGGCGCGCTTGTCCTCCTGCAATGCTTTGAGCCAATGCCCTAAATAGGCGGCATGGTCTTCGCGGATTTCCGGCGTGATGCCAAGACTGGCGGATAAGAAGGCCGCGCCAAGTTCAGCAACCAATTCCTCCCGCGCATAACCGTTATCGCCAAATTTCTTGGCATTAAAGCTGCGGTCAAGGCGGCTCTTGTGGCTCGTCCAGTGCGTCAATTCATGCAGCACGGTCGCATAATAGCTTTCCTTATCTTTGAAGGCTTCAAAAGGCGGCATCTGCACATAATCGAAGTTGGGCGAATAATATGCCCTATTCCCGCCGTGGCGAATTTCTGCGCCTGTATTGCTCAAGAACGTCTCCGCGCAATCCAGCCGTTCGGCAATCGGCAGCGGGTTTTCAGGTTTGGAATAATATTGTGCCGGAAGTCCGTCAATTTGCTCGACGTTAAACACCGCATATCCTTTCATAAAAGGAATCTGCTTCTCGACTTCCTCCCCGCCTTCGCCTGTCTCGGTGCGTGTCAGTTTGTTGGCGTAAACCACCAGAGAGCTTTTTTCTCCCTTCCGCACATTCGCGCCAAGTTCCTGCGCCTGTTTGTAGGTCATCCAGATAGGCGCATTAAACCCCCTCTCCATAGCTTCACCCCAGAGGAGCAGGATATTCATTCCTTGGTAGGGTGTGCCGTTATGACGCAGCGGGAGCATAATCTTGCCCTCGGTGTTCGGGGCGGTCCAGGGCTTCAGCCAGGTGCGGACTCCTTTCTCAAGGTCGGCAATAATGCGGTCTGTCACGCGGCTATAAACGTCATTCTTAAGTTCGGTCATATTCTCGCCCTCCCTTAAGCCGCAGCCAGCATGACATCAACATAGGCGACCGCTCCGCCAGCTGCCCGAAGAGTCGTAGCTGCTACGCTGTCGCGATAAAACCCGCGCTCTGCCAAAGGCAAAGCGGCATGAAGCGGTTGAAGGCTTCTGACCTTAATCATTGAGTATTCTTCGCCCGTGATACGGCTGGAAAGCTGGTCTGCCTCTACTTCGATTTCCAAAGTGATGCCGTTCCATTCCAGATTGTGGGTTTGTGCTTGGGTCATTTCTCTATCCTCTTTCCTTGGGTTAAAAGTGCTTTGCGTCTCGCATATGCACTTCTGCCCTCCGGCGAGGATGGGGTAGCAACCGCAAGGGCGGGAAAGGCCGAGGGGTATCACCCATGCTGCACAAGCCCCCACTTAGCCCAGCGCAGCTGGCGGGGCGCGGAAGCATGGGGATACGGCTTTTTCCGTTTATCGAAGACCCTTGAGGGCGCGAGGGCAACAGCCCTTAGCAACCCTCTTAATTATGACTCTTTTCCCGAATGCCCCTTTTCCCTGCGAAAGGGATCGTCACCCGCATGGGCTATGACAGCTACTCCAGCTGGCATAGTGCGCGGAGCCCATAGAGCCTCGGCGCGTAAAGCGCGTTCGCCCAACTCTTTTCAGTATTCAGGAACTGGAATTTTAGACTTGGGTCATTTCTCCCGATGGCCTCAAAACCATACGTCTCTTCATCCTCGACCTTGCAGGGGTTCGCCCCTGTCGCCGCAAGCCTGACGGCTTCTCCACTTCGTTTCGAGCGAGTGCGGCTGTGGCGATACGCCCTGCCTTGTCTTCGTCATGAAGGCCGTGATGGTTCGCGGCCAAAAACGAGGAGAAGAACATGACCCAGCTCATCACCCAATCAGAACTCGACCACCTCTCCGAGCCGGAACTGCGCTCCAAATACTGCGCGGTCCTTAATGACCTCAACAGCAAGCACCGAGATCTTCAGGATTGGCCGCTCACAATGATTACCCTTCAGAATATCCAGTCCTCTATCGCTCATCGCCGCCAGCAGCGGCCGAAATTTTAAAGAAAAGAGGGTGCGCCAAAAGCGCACCCTCGCTCTTTTTCAGTATAAAAGGCTAGTGAGAGACGGAAGCCGAAGAAGCACGATTTGCTTCACCGTCGCTCTTTAACCTATATGCGAATAAATAACGGACAAGCTGCACCTCGGACTTCTAACCGGGACGCCTTTCATACGTCTCTGCATGACCTATAAAAAACAGGAGACACTCAGCAAGGCGTTGATCCTGTGGATGATTCTGTGGACATTTTTTATAAGGGCTCTTGATTTCCCTACTAACTGGTTGTATTATATATGTTTGCTATATGTTCCTTGTCTGTTCATATTTCTTCAGTTATCCTGACTTAGACTCGCCCCTTCGTCAGGAGAAAACCAATGACAGCATTTAAACAGGAAAAGACCCCGAAAGAGGGCGAGCTTCGTGAGCTTCAGGATGCGCTTACGGTGGCCCGTATCGCCTGCGCCCGCTTTAAGAGCAAGGTTCCCTATGCGGGCAACCTTTACGACGCCGCTGATGATGTCATTCACGCCTGCGACCAGATGGCGAAAGAATTCCCGAATGCCTGACGTTGCCGCTGCGGCTCCCCTCCATCAAAGACCACCGCTCGTTTTATATCCTGTCGTCGCCCCCTCCGGCGTCTTGCTGCCCTTCTATTCGTCTCCGGTTTCGGCGGGATTTCCTTCGCCTGCGGACGACCATCTGCAAAAACGTCTCGATCTGCTCCAGCACATCGTCAAGCACCCATCGGCGACCTTTTACCTCCGCGTAAAAGGCGACAGTATGCGAGACGCAAATTTACGCGACGGAGACATTCTCGTCGTGGACCGCGCGGAGCCAGCGGTTCACAACTCAATCATCGTTGCAGGCCTATACGATGAATATGTCTGCAAGCGCCTTTACAAAAAAAACGGCATCATTCGGCTCATGCCCGAAAATCCGGCTTATAAGCCCATCGAGGTAACGGAGGATATGGGCTTCGAGATTTTCGGTGTCGTGACCTACATCCTATTCAAAGCCCGCTAGTATGTTTGCCCTGATCGACTGCAATAATTTCTACGCTTCATGCGAGCGTGTCTTCGACCCGAAGCTGCGCGGTCGGCCTATAGTTGTCCTCTCCAACAACGATGGCTGCGTTATTGCCCGAAGCGCTGAAGCCAAGGCACTCGGCATCGACATGGGCGGCCCCTACTTCAAGATCAAGGACATTCTGACGCGGAATAATGTCGCTATTTTTTCCTCCAACTATCCTCTCTACGGCGATATGTCCCAGCGGGTCATGGAAACGCTGGCGCAGTACTCGCCGGATATGGAGATATACTCCATCGATGAAGCCTTTCTTTCCCTGAAAGGTTTCAGCAACCTCCCGGCGCTCGCCCGTAACATACGGACTACGGTGCGCCAATGGACAGGGATTCCCGTCAGTGTTGGCATTGCGCCAACCAAGACACTGGCAAAACTCGCCAACCACACAGCAAAAAAGAATGCGACATATGATGGCACCTGCATTCTCGATACACCGGAAAACTGGCTTCCCGTTCTCGCAAAATTCGAGGTCAGGAACATATGGGGCATCGGCTCTCAATATTCCAAAATGCTGCAGTCTCACGGGGTGGATACGGCCTTGAAATTCGCGCAGCTGCCCGATACCTGGCTTCGCAAAAATATGTCGGTCGTCGGCCTGCGTACCGCGCAGGAGCTGCGGGGCATCCCATGTCTCGAACTGGAGCCGGAAGCCGATCCGAAAAAGGGGATTACCGTCTCGCGCAGCTTCGGCAAACGCATAACGGATTATGAGGAACTAAAAGAGGCGCTTGCCTCTTATGTGTCCCGCGCTGGCGAAAAGCTCCGCCGCGAGAATCTGCAAGCAAAGCATATGCTTATCTTTATGCACACAAGTCCTCATGCGACTGATAAAGTCAAAGACCCTTTTTATGCGCCGCAAATGTCCTTTGCGCTGCCGCATCACACCAATTACACTCCGGAATTGCTGCATTACGCGGTTTGGTCGCTCCGGAAAATGTATAAACCAGGCTACCGCTACATGAAATGCGGCGTCATACTGACTGACCTCGTAGAAGCGGGCAAGCATACCGGCGACCTCTTCGACACAAGAGACACCGAGCAACAGGCAAAGCTAATGAAAGCGATGGATTCACTGAACAGCAAATGGGGCCAGAGGACCGCGTTCTACGCAGCCTCCGGCATAAACCGCGAATGGGTGGGCGTATCGTCGCTTAAGTCTCGCAACTTCACAACGGACTGGGACAGTCTCATGCAAGTGAGGGCCGAATAATGTGCGGACGGTTTGCGAACATCGAGAAGTGGGAAAAGATCAGGGCATACTATGACGCTCACAACAACAATGACGAGTGGGAAGGAAGCTACAACGTAGCCCCCACTCAAAAAGCGCCTGTCATTATTGAGACCGAACAGGGCCGTGAAATACGTCTCATGAAATGGGGTTTAGTACCGCACTGGTCATTGGATACCAAAAAAGCAGCCACGATGATTAACGCGCGGGGAGAAACGGTCGCAGAAAAGCCCGCGTTTAGAGACAGCTTCAAAAGAAAACGCTGCATCGTTCCAGTCACAGGGTTTTATGAGTGGAAAACCGTAGGTAAAGAAAAATATCCAACCTTCTTCACACCGAACGAGGGAATTTTTTCATTCTCTGGCCTATGGAGTGAATGGAGATCGCCAGAAGGTGAAAAATTAGAAACCTTCTCGATCATCACAACAACTGCAAATGAAGTAGTGGGTAAAATACATAACCGGATGCCAGTAGCGATTACAAACAATATGATGGGCGCTTGGCTCGCAGCGGAGACCTCTAGCGACGAGCTAAAGTCGTTTCTCGCCCCGTATCCTGCTAGCCAAATGAAAGGCGTTGAAGTTTCTCAATACATGAACTCTTACAAAAATCACGGCGAAGAATGTATAGCTCCAATCAACAGTCTTTAAAATTAGTGCGCTGGCTGCCCCCTGTACAGGGAGCTTACCGCCACCATGACAATGTTCATTTGTCATTGCGCCCCTGCAGCAGTCGGTCGTCCGACCTTTGATGCTTCAGGGTAGCAATCGTTTTCCACGCCGAAGTACTTCGGCGTTATCGGAACCCGATTTTAAGTCGCTTTCGGCTATGAGTTACACCATATTTTTAGAGAATTTGCTGCCAAAAAGTCAACCGTGTAAGAACCTGTGTAACAAGCCTCGACATCTAGATCCAAATGGATCCTCAATCGATTTCAAAATGTATGGGCTTGAACGAAAAATTGTTCGACTGGCCAGCCGAACAGGCGGTCAGGCCGATGATGAGGTCCATCTCGGCCCGGAAAATGACGAAGTCACCCGGCTTGCTGAGGGGCGGATCGACCCGCAGAATGCCGGTCGTCCCATCGATCGGCACATTCATGAAAATATTGAAAGCGGTGGGTATCTGGTCGGGCAATATGCCATGCGGCTCCAGCGCTGCCGCAAGGTTGCCGAAGCATCCCCGGTGCGGTTTTTCGTCGCCGTATATTTTTCTAAACATCTCGGCCGAACAGGGAGTCAGTAAAAAGTCGTGCCGGCCCACCGTATCCTCGGTAATTTCCAGCATGACATTGCTGCGATTTGAATAGAGCGGATCATTTTTGGAAAGATAGATCTTGCTCGCGTAATCCAGCGTTCTTCCCGAAGAAATGACTTCGCCCGTATCGTGGCGGTTATAGGCCAGCAGGTCGGCCACCTGTTGCCCTTGCGGATCAATCACCTTCAGGAACTGACCCTTATCAAGATAAAACGCCACCCCGCTGCGTGGCTCGATTTCATTCAGCATCTTGTCCTGTCCTCGCGATGTTGCGGAAGGGGCATTGCCATTCGGGGGGAACCGCGCGCCCGCTATATTGCTTCGCTCCCGACCCTTCGCCATGTTCGGCCAGCATCGGGTTGGCAGTGCCGCTCAATTTTATATCGCGCTGCAAGATGACTTCCTTCATTCGCTGATAGCGCCCCTCCGACCGGAGCTTTTCAAACTGGCTGTGGAGGTTGAAGACAAGGACGGGCTGGTGGAAACGCCGCGCAGGGCGGCTTGAATGCGGATGCAGGCCGACGATGAAAAACGCGCGCCCGCCAAAACACATGCCGAATTCGGGCGATTGCGGGTCCGTACTGACCTTGGCATCCCATGTGAAGAATTCGGCGTCGATATTGTGCATATTCTGCAGCCGCGCCCACAGCGCTGCCTCGAACCGTGCTTCGTTCATCTCGGGCGAATCTGGAAAACCGGCCACAAAGCTGACGAAAAGCTCTTCCGAAAGGTTGCGTACCGCGAAGGCCTGCAATTGGGCCGCCAGCGCCCTGTCATGCGCAGAATCCTCTATATTTCCTGCCTGATAAAACTCGATACCGTCCCGCTGGACGGCGGCCTTGGCACCGACGCAGGGAAACTCATCCGCACCTATAAAGCGGCGAAACGCGTCGATGAAAGCGGGTTCGGTTTCTCGGTCCATGACAGCCAAATTTATTCGTCAACCGGTGTCAACGCCACAACGTCCGATCTGGTTCCCGGAATTATTTTAAATCCGGAAGATATTCGCGTTGGCGATTAGCAGGCAGATGTTAAAATTATTGCTTAACTGGCCACCCCTGAAAGGCCGCTATGCCTCCGTCACAAAACATAACCGTCGGCGTCGCCACAACCGCTGAGGATATCGAGGCAGCACAGCATTTGCGCTATCAGGTATTTTACGACGAGTGCAAGGCCCAAGGAAACGAGATCACGGAAATTTCACGTCTTGATGTGGATCGTTTCGACCACGCCGCAGATCATCTGATCGTCAAGGACCATGCGCAAAAAGACCCGCGCAAACAGGTGGTCGGAACCTACCGCCTGATTACCCGCGAGAAGGCCATGCGCGCCGGCGGCTTTTACAGCGCGCATGAATACGATATTTCTCCCTTGCTCCGCTCGGATAAAAAAATTCTCGAGCTGGGACGCTCTTGCGTGTTGCAGCCCTATAGGCAGGGCAGCGTGCTGCGCATGCTGTGGCAGTGGATCTGCGTTTACATGCTTGCCGAGAATATAGATCTCATGTTCGGCTGCGCGTCGTTCGACGGACTCGATGCCGAAAAGCACGCGGGGTCGCTGGCATACCTGCATCACCACCACCTCGCCCCGGCGGATTTGCGACCGCGCGCGCTCGATCATCTTTACATTCCCATGGCGGGCAAGCCGGTCAGCGACGTGGCGTCTGCCGACATCCGGCGGGCACTGCCGCCCCTGCTCCGCGGCTACCTGAATTTAGGCGCGGAAATTGGCGACGGCGCGGTGATTGACGCGCAGTTCAACACGATCGACGTGTGCATCGTCCTCCAGATGAAGAATATCGGCCTACGCTATAAAAACTATCTGGGCCGGGCTGCGATGGGCGAGAAAATACTGCAACATGCTTAGGGCCGTGCTCAAATTCGCGGCGCTCGCGGCGCTGACACTTGTCACCGTCCCCCTGCAGATGGTCGTCTTGCTGTTCCACAAAGGGCGGCACTCCTTTGCCATCCCCCGTTTCTGGCATCGCGGCGTATGCGCGGTACTCGGCATAAAAGTAACAAGGGAAGGCCGGCTGCCGGGTAGCGGCCAAGCCTTTTATGTCTCTAATCATCTCTCATACCTCGACGTGCCGGCGATGGGCAGCATCATCGAACCCATTTTTATCGCGCGCGCGGATTTATCAGGCTGGCCGGTCTTTGGGTTTCTCTCCAAGCTGCAGCGAACCGTTTTCATCAGCCGTGACCGCAAGGACGCGCTGAAAGTAAAAACTTCTGTAAGCGCGGCTCTCGCGCAGGGCAGGCCGCTGGTTCTGTTTGCGGAGGGCACGTCATCGCGCGGTGATGCGATCCTGCCGTTCAAGTCCAGTCTTTTGAGCATACCCTTGTCGCATCACGGCGCCGACACTCCCCTCCTCGTCCAGCCGGTGACCATTTCGCTGATGTCCGTGACCGGGCAGAAAGGGCTGAACGATAATCTCAGGGACGTCTATGCCTGGCATGGCGAAATGACACTCGGCCCGCATATCTGGGCATTTGCCAAGGGCCGTGGGGCGCATATCCGGATTACGTTTCATACGCCGCTTGATCTTTCCGTCTACACCGACCGGAAAAAGCTCGCCGCCGACTGCGCGGCGGCCGTCGGCGCGGGATTGTTTCTTCCCGAAAAGAATCTCTATGCCGCCTGATACCAAAACTGCGCTGAAAATTTTGGCCGCTACCGCGATATTTTCGTTCAGCATCTATATTTTGCATCGCCAGATCACCGGGCTCTCGCCCGACAAGATCGCAGACGCGTTGCGGGCGACTCCGCATTGGCGCATCGTCGTCGCCGGCATGCTCACGGCGATAAGTTTTTTGGCCCTTGCGATGTACGAAGTATACGCGGCCGCAAGTGTTGATGCCGGCGGCATATCCGCGCGCCGCGCGGCATTCGCGGGAGCGACCGGCAATGCCTTTTCGAATACACTCGGCTTCCATGCGGTCACGGGCGGGGCCATCCGCTGCCGGATCTACCTGGCGCAGGGCGTGAGCCTTGGCGATACACTTCGCATTTTCGCGCTGGCCGGCGCCGGCATTGCGATGGGTTTTGTCGCTGTCATCATTCTCTCCTGCCTTTTTTCCGCGGGGGGCGCATTATCGTGGAAGCATCTGGCAGGCTTTTTCGCCGGCTGTACGCTGCTGTTGCTGTTCGCGCGGCTACCCGCGGCGCCAGCCCGCATCAGGATCCTGAAATGGAATATCGCGGTGCCGGAAAAGCGCGTGGCGCTGAAAATGGCCGCCCTCGGCGTTGTTGAAATGGGCGCGGCGGTCGGCGCCCTGTACGTCCTTCTTCCCCCGGCGTCACTGCCGCCCTTTCCCGATTTTATGCTTTTATATGTCGGCGCAATAGGTCTGGGTATCATCAGCAGCGTCCCGGGCGGCATCGGCGTCTTCGAGGCAACGATGGTGGCGGGGATGCCGGGTGCCAGCCTGCCGGAACTTCTTGCTGCACTGGCGCTATACAGGCTGGTGTATAACCTGTTTCCCTTCGCCCTCGCAGCCGCAGGCTATCTTTTGTATGAAACCCGCTATAAGCGAGGGCCCGTCAGTTTGATGGCGGGTAGCGGCGAATAAGCCTCTGCTGCGCAAAGTACAGTTTTGCCAGCGCGCGTATGCCGATCGGGGGGTGCCCGTTTTTCCGGTTTTCAGCCGAGATCGCGAACAGCCTGCGCTGCTTGGCGAAAACAATGCCGTAAACCTGCGGAATGGTGTATTTGGGGTCCCAGGCATGCACCGCTTCGGATCCGGCGCCATTTACCTCCATAATCGTGAAATGCCCTTGCTGCAGGCTTTCAGCATCGCGGTAGCGCACATCAAAGCGCCCCACATAGAAATCTTTCATGTCTTTTGCTACGGCATCGACGGCGGCGGCGAGCGCCGGGGTCACAAGGCGGCTTCCGTCCTCGTACAGCCCGCCGACGCGCGTGGAAGCGATTAGCGACAACCGGACCTCCTCGTTCTCGGCCGGAATATATTCCGGGTCGTAGCTGCATTCATGAAGCGCGCTGCCGGTCAGGCGCTGCAGGCGAAAATCCCTGGCGACGAGAGCGCTGACCTTGCTTTTGCCGTCACCCGTTACGCGCGGATAGGATCTCAGCAGGATACCGATGATTTCCCCCGCCGCTTTCTGTGGCGAGCGCATATAAAAAATGCCGGCTTCCCCTTTATCGGGAATGAACCGCTGCAGGACGATTTTTTCTCCCGCGGGAAATCCGCGGATATATTGCTCCAGCTGCGCCTCGTCGTGCAGCAGCCGAATACCGTAGCCGCACCAGCCGATATCGGGCTTTGCAACGACGGGAAACCCGATCCCCGCAGCATGCATCTCGCCGGCTGCCTGTTCGCCGGTCATCAAATCTGTAGCCCGCAGGGCGATAAAATCCGCCGTCTTCTCTCGCGCTGCAGCTCCCATGATGTCGAAATATTCGATCTTACCCTCGCCTACCAGGCCACCCGAGGTAATCGCCGGATTGGCCGAGGACGGCAAGCTTACGCTTCCGTACCGCGCGCTGAGCCAAAGCCATTGCGCGATCATCGGGAACAGGTTCAGCCATTTCGGGATACGTTCAAATTGGCCCCTGGTATCCCAGATGATACGTTTCATTTCAGTTGCCAGCATCCGTCGCCTAACTAGAGAATAATTGGAGGATCTGCAGAATAGTCTAATAAAGTAGACCGGAAAACTGTGAAATTATTGTGTAAGTAAAAACAGACAATAAACCCAACCTAAGATATTTTTCATGATGCCTTGATGAAACAATATTAAAATAAACTGTAAAGTGGTGCCCCCGGTCGGGGTCGAACCGACACTCTATTGCTAGAACAGGATTTTGAATCCAGCGCGTCTGCCAGTTCCGCCACAGGGGCACAGCTATGTGTTTTATATGATACTTAGTTTAAGCGCAACCCCGAAAAAACCCTTGAAATACCAATATTTATTAGGCTTCTCAGCCTGGAGCACTGGTTATTCCTCTGATTTATTCAAAGGCTTCCTCTTTTCTTTCTTTTTAGGTCTCATCACGTTCACAGCGGCGGTATTAATATTGTTTATCAGGTGCCGCGCATAGTGTTTTTCGATCATCTCTACACTCGTGCGGCAGTTTTTTGCCACCTGATAAATGTCTGCTCCCTCCAGCAAGCGAAGACAGATGTATGTATGCCGAAGGCTGTAGCAAGTTCGCATGTGACCATCTCGGTCAAATTTCATATCTAGTTCGTCTTTGCCAAGAACAATATTCATCATCTCGCGGGGAGTTTTACCAAAAACTCTTTGCGTAGGTTTCAGTTTCTTGCGGTCGCGTATCCGCTCAAAGGGGAGCACGGCTCCTGGCATAGATTTGCAGTACCCTACTCCCCGCTTTCCACGCACTTCGATTTCAAGAATAGTTTCGTTGGTGTCATCGTCCTTCACGATTTTAACGTCGCGCAATTCAAGGCGCGAAGATTCATCCGGACGTAATCCCGTATTACCCATGAAGAGGACGTAGTCATGGAAGTTTTCACATACTTCCCGCCAGCGTTCATTGGGAGGATTAGCGGCACGAACGCGGGTATGTTCATACAACGCCTTATATTCGTCCGGCGAAAACCATGCCCGATGCTCCACTTTACCTGATTGTTTATAGGGAGCGGACATATCGGGTACGGCATCAATCCACCCCTTGCGGTTGGCCGTCTTAAGGATTTGGCGCAGGGTGACAATCTCACCATGCAGAGTAGTACGGGCGGGCTTTTTTGGTTTCTTCGTCTTGGGGTCTAGGCGGGAAGTTTGGCGATGGACACGATACTCCCCGACCATTCCAGCGGTCACTTCGGCAATAGGAGTTTCGCCAAAAAACGGCAATAGATGCACTCTGATTTGATCTTTTTTCTGGGCAACATAATATTCATTGCGCTCCCCCTGAGTCATAAGTTCGTACTCAGTAAAGAACACTTCAGTTACATGCTTGAATGTAATTCCATTGGAGGGGCCGTGACGACGTCGATCAGTCTGTGGCGAATTGGCGGGGGAAGGTACTTCAACCAGGCCATCTATCAGGAGGGACTTGCCACCATGCCGTTTGCGTCGTGCTTCAACGTATAATTCCATATACCAGTCCTTCGCAAAGGACTTAGCATGAGCGAAGTTTTCTTCCTTGGTGGTTTGTCTGTAATTGCGGCCGTTGATATAGGTGGCGCATTGCCAATAGCGTGTGCCTTCACGACGGTATATGTGAAGTCGGCCATCCATCAGTTTATGATTTTCATCTGACATGCCTACCTCCAAACTGTGTAAGACATGTGTAAGTTTATCTGGTAATTATAATAAAGTCAAGTATTTGGTTATAAAAGATATTTTGAAGGTATTTCGATACGCAACCCCATTTTGAGTCTAGCGCGTCTGCCAGTTCCGCCACAGGGGCATGCTTTTGAAAAAGGCACGCACATATTTGATGAAACGCGCGGCAAGGTCAAGACAATTTTTGCATTATGTCAATATTGCTTTCCCGCTTCATGGCATGCTACATATCAGGCAACATGATGAAGCTTATCCGAAAAATATACGACGACATCGTACGTCTTTCCGGCCATCCGCAGGCCATATGGGCGCTTGCCGGCATTGCCTTTATCGAGAGCTCGGTGTTTCCGATACCGCCGGATATCCTGCTGATACCCATGTGCATTGCGGAGCGTCGCAAGTCTTTCTTGTATGCCGCTGTCTGCACCGTTGCGTCCGTCCTCGGCGGGCTTCTGGGTTACGCCATCGGTTATGCGCTATACGATACACTTGGCCAACGCATCATTGAATTTTACGGCATGTCAGCAGGTTTTGCGGACATGAAGGCGAAATATGCCGAATACGGCGGCTGGATCATTTTTGCCAAAGGTTTGACGCCTTTCCCCTTCAAAATCATCACCATCCTCAGCGGTGTTATGCAGCTCAGCCTTGCTGTTTTTATACCCGCTTCCATTGCCTGCCGCGCCCTGCGCTTTTTCATCGTCGCAGGATTGCTTTGGAAGTTCGGCGCACCCATCCAGACATTCATTGAAAAATACCTTGGCTGGGTGACCTTTGCCTTCCTTGTCATCTTGATTAGCGGTTTTGTGGCGCTAAAATATATAGGATGAGAAATCTATTCGACATTTTGAGCGCCCCGCGCAATCTGGCCCTGCTGGTAACAACGGCGTCCGCTTTCGCCCTCGCGTTTGCATGGACGGCGCAATACGGCTTTGACATCCTGCCTTGCCATTTATGCTACGAACAGCGCAAACCCTATATACTCAACGTCGCGCTGGGCTTGCTGGCTTTCGGATTTGCTAAAAAGATGCCGAAGGTGTCTGTCGCTCTGCTGCTTTTGTCGGCTTTGGCGTTCCTGGGGGATGCCGGCCTTGCCGCCTTCCACATCGGCGTCGAGCGCGGCTGGTGGGAAGGCCTCACCACCTGCGGCGGCGATGGCGCGATTGCGGATTTCTCTAAAATGACGGCGGAAGAAATGAACGCATACTTCGCGCACCGCCCCATCGTGCGCTGCGACGTGCCGGGCTGGACGCTGTTCGGATTGTCGATGACGACTTACAACTTCATGTATGCGACGACGCTGACGGTCTTCACCTTAGCAATCACGTTACGCCGGAAAAAAGCCGGTACTACCGTTTAATAATTATCCAGCTCCGTATCCCAATACAGATAGTCGTTCCAGCTTTGGTGCAGGAAGTTGGGCGGATAGGAGCGGCCGTTCGCCTGAAGCTCGGAGGTAGACGGCTGGACGGGTTTGCGGATCGGGAACATCTTGCATTCGGCTGGCAGGTAATTCCCCTTCAGCAGGTTGCAGTCCTGGCAGGCGGCGCAGATGTTTTCCCATGTCGTCGCCCCGCCGCGGGATTTAGGGATAACGTGGTCAAACGTCAGCTCATGCGTGCGGAACTTCGTGCCACAGTACTGGCACATCCATTTATCGCGCAGGAATACGTTGAAACGGGTAAAGGCCGGGCGCGCCTTGGGCTGAACATATTCCTTCAGCGCAATAACGCTTGGCACTTTCATTTGAAAGGTCGGGGAGTGGATGACGGCGTCATACTCAGAAACGATATTGACGCGATCCAAAAAGACAGCCTTTACGGCTTCCTGCCATGACCACAATGATAGGGGAAAATAACTTAAAGGACGATAATCCGCGTTCAGGACTAAAGTCGGACAGCTTTCGAGGTGGCTATGCACCTTGGGTCTCCCTTCCTCTGGAGATCCGCCGCCTGGTTGCCGTTACTGTCACCCGGTTCAGGCCTGAATCACGAATCTCATCAACACCCATATGCCAATTATAGCACAAAACGCGAAAATTGCGGGGGCGCGGGCCGGAAAGCTGAATGTTTACAATGGGCTTAAAGTTAAGCTTTAACGGCGGTTTTTGCAAATAATGCCGATTTTTCAAAGCATTCGCGCGTGAAGTCCAAGCTTCGCTGGATACTGAAACCGTCAATGTTGTGCGGCAGGCCGGGCCTCATGATAGTTTCCACATTGAAGCCGGCGCTTTCGAAACCCTCTTCGATTTTTGCGAGGTTGCCCGGAACAACCACATCATCTTGGTCGCCGTGGATGGCCAGAACCGGCATTTTCACGATCCCCGGCTTTTTCAGACCTTGAGCATCAATCATCATGCCAGACCAGCCGATGACACCAGCGCAGGGCTTATTGCGCCGCGGCATCGTGTACATGGCCATCATAGCGCCTTGAGAAAAGCCGCCGACGACCAGCTGGCTTTCATCGACGCCCCACTGCGCCAGTGCGTCATCAATTGCGGCGTTCAGGACAGGCAGGACTTTCTCGGCGCTTTTCTCACGCTCGAAACTCGCTGGATCAATGGCGCGAATGCCGAACCACTGGAAACCACCACCGCCCATTTCGCAGGGGTCGGGAGCATTCGGCGAAATAAAGGCGCAATCGGGCAGATGCGGCCCCCACTGTTCCCCGATATCGATGAGATCATCACCGTTAGAGCCATAGCCATGCAGGAAAATGACCAGCTGTTTTGCCTTGCCGGATTGCGGCGGGATGCTGGAACCGGAGAGTTTCTTCATGGAATCATACCTTTATTCATGGCTTTTCAATTGACCGCCAAAAGCCTATATTATGGCAGTTTCTGTAACAAGGATTATTCGCCATGCACGGCACGAACTCAATCTTCTTTATCTTGGCACTCATCTCGATGGCTGCGGTGGTTGGCTCATTCCTCTTCGGCATGGTCGCCATGACGAAGGGTCAGGAAAAAGATAATAAGCAAAGCAACAAGATGATGCAGGCGCGCGTGCTGTTTCAGGCCTTGGCAATATTTTTCCTTTTCCTCGCCTACATCACCAAGTAGTTTATCTAAAATATTAGAATGAAAATTCTTTTCATCACCTCGACAAGATTGGGCGATGGGGTGCTTTCTTTGGGCGCTCTGGATTATTTTATCGTCAAATATCCGGAGGCCCAGATTACGGTTGCGTGCGGTCCCCTGCTCTGTTGTCTTTTTACGCCGATACCCAACATCACGGAAATTATTCCGCTGAAGAAGCAGCGGTTTGCCGGCCATTGGTTTAAACTCGCCAAGGCGACTTTCGGCACCCGCTGGGACATAGTCGTCGATTTGCGGAATACGTTGCTGTCCCGCTTGCTTTGGTCGAAAGAAAAATACATCTGGGGCGGCCAAGCTAAGCATAACCACAAGGTCGAGCAAATTGCCGAAGTCATCGGCGCTGAAATAGCGCCGGCTCCAAGGCTGTGGTTCGACCGCGCAACGACAGAGAATGCAAAGAAGCTTATACCAGCCGGCGGCCCGGTATTGGCGATTGGCCCGACCGCAAACTGGCTTGGCAAACAATGGCCCGCTGAAAACTTCATTACTCTCGTTCAAATACTAACTTCCGCCACCGGTATCCTGCCGAATGCCCGCGTTTTGGTGCTGGCTGCGCCGGGCGAAGAGCACACGGCGTATAAGGTGCTGGAATCTATTCCGCAGGACAGGCGCATCGATATGATTGCCAAAGGCTCGCCGCTTGATGCCGCCGCCGCCATCGGGCGCGCCAACTTTTATGTGGGGAACGACTCCGGCCTTACCCATGTGGCCGCCGCGATGAAAGTTCCCACCCTTGCACTCTTTGGCTATGGCTGGCCGGAGCAATATAGACCCTGGGGAAAAAATGCTGCCTATGTGGCAACGCCGGAAAAGCCCGATGAGCTGCTGAAAGGTCGCACGGCCTCTGAAATCACGACATCGTTGATGGATACCCTAACAGTAACGGCCGCTGTTGAAGCGGCCGTTGATCTGTGGGCTAAAACCCGGAAGTAAAACCTGACTTACTTGTTCAGGCCGGAGTAGTTGCTCTTCAGAGCATCCGTTTTTTCTTCCTGCTTCGCAACAGCTGCGTCGCCGGAAACACCGTAGGTACGGATGTCCTGCGTGTCTTTGTAGGTCGTCGCGGCCTGTCTTGCAGCCTGATAACGGACGTACTTCACGCGTTCCCAGCCGCGGTAGCGCATGCAGCCGTCAAAATCATGATAATCGGTGTGCGACACCCAATGCTCGCCGTAGCGGGTGGGCGTATCGTAATAATCGAGATCGCCGGAGGCTTTAAGCGCGCGATGGTATTCGGAGTGCGTATCAGGGGGCGTTGTTTCGCGCAGTGCGCCCAGCTCGACCAACTCGTCAACTTCGCGAACGCAGCCGGCAATATCCTGCTCCAGGGTCTGCTGTGCTTTGGGGCCGGTCATCCACAGAGCGGAATTGTCTTCCACCCTTTCCCAGTACGCCTGCTTCGTGGGCGGCTGCCATGCACATGACGCCAAGGTCATGACGGCACAGGCTGCGATTAACATTTTCGTCTTGGACATGGAGAACTCCCTCACCACAACTGAATCTCTAGTCATTAAAATACCCCGAATTCGTTAATAAAAACAATAGGCGAAAGGAATTACTGTTTTTTATTCGCCGCTTCCTGCCACCAGCTTTCCAGAACAATACCGTAGAGCGGAGTTACGGATGGTCTATGGATAGAACTGTCGTATGCAACAAGGTCCTTGCCGAGATAAAACAGGGGAATCATGTAATAGCCGTACATCAATGCGCGGTCGAGCGCATGCACCCGCGCCACCAGCATTTCGCGAGTCTCCGACCGGCCAATGCTATCCGCCAGCGCGTCGATGGCAGGATTGTCGATGCCGGCGTAGTTGCGCGCACCCTTGCTGTGTGCCGATTTACTACCCCAGTAATTGACTTGCTCATTGCCCGGAGACAGGGAGTTTATCCACTTGTTCACGACCATGTCGTAATCGTAATCATCCAGACGGCCGATAAACTGTGCATTGTCGACCGTGCGCACATGCGCAGAAATACCAATCGTCGAGAGCGAACGGGCGAACTCAAGCGCGATTTTTTCATCGGTGGGGTCGCCAAGGAGGATTTCAAAATTCGCGGGCTTACCGCTGGCATCGAGCAAGGTTTCATTGTCGAATTTCCAGCCGGCCTGTTTTAGCAAGGTGATTGCTTTGCGTTTGGCATCCCTGCCGCCGCCACTGCTGGCACTGAAGGGTTCTCCGAAAATTTCCCGCGGTAAATCGACTTTATATTGCTCCAGTATCCGAAGTTCTTCGCCCTCCGGTTTTCCGGTGGCGGCAAGCGATGAGTTGGGAAAAGTAGAATTGATTTTTTTCATCTTGCCGAAATAAAGCGTCTTGTTCAGCCATTCGTCATTGAACATGGAAGACAATGCTTCCCGCACCCGGCGGTCGGAAAAAATACCGCGGCGCGTATTGAAGATAATCGCCTTCAACATTTCAGGGCGCTGGTGGACAATTTCTTCTTTTACGATTTTCCCACTCGCTACATCGGGAAAATCATAGCGGGTCAGCCATTTGGTAATATCGTATTCGCGCCGAAGGTTGTAGTCACCGGAGCGGAAGGCCTGTAGGGAAATATCATCGTCCCTGAAATAGGTATAGATAATGTTGTCGAAGTTATACTGGCCTTTATTGACCGGCAAATCCTTTGCCCAGTAATCTTTGACGCGTTCATAAACGACTTTACGGCCTGGATCGACAGAAACAATTTTATACGGCCCACTGCCGAGGGGTGGTTTTAGTGTGGTTTTGGAGAAATCGACCTTTTCCCAGTAATGTTTCGGTAATACCGGCATCATTGCTAAAATCATGACGCTTTCGTGATCGTACCCATCACCAAAAGTAAATTTAATGTCACGCTCGCTGAGCACGTCAATTTTTTTAACAAGCCCGTAAACCCGGCGTCGCACCGGATGGCCAAATTTTTGATACATTTCGAAACTGTATTTCACATCCGCCGTCGTAATAGGCACGCCGTCGTGAAACCGCGCTTTTGGATTCAGGTGGAAGGTTATCCATGACCGGTCAGGCGCGACGTCAATGCTTTCGGCGACAAGCCCGTACATTGTAAACGGCTCGTCCCAGATGCGTTGCATCAGTTTGTCGTTAACGTATTCAAGTCCTTCTGCGTTATTGCCGGTAATAACGTGGTTGTTCAGGTTATTGAAGGTGCCGCTTTTGGACAGGCGCAGCGTCCCGCCCTTCGGTGCATCAGGATTAAAGTAGTCCAGATGATCGAAACCTGCCTTATATTTCGGTGTGCCATGCATAGCGATGCCAATGTCACTTGCGAAAGCCGGCGTCGCAAACAACAGCAGCGCAAGGATAAAAAAGCCGGCGGCTTTCAAACTCAAACCGCCTTTTTTTCCTGGAGCAGCTTTTTCATGCTCGACTGCGGCCTTGCGCCCATATGCGCCAGCACTTCTGCTGCGGAAATGGAACCGATGCGGCCGCATTCGGCCAGCGATTTCGCGCGGGTGTAGCCGTAGAGGAAGCCGGCCGCATACATATCTCCTGCCCCGGTCGTGTCGACAACCTGCGTGACGGGCTCGGCTTTGATTTCAAAGGTGTTAGTCGGCGTCAGGACAAGGGAGCCTTTGGCGGAACGGGTAATGACAGCGATTTCACAAGCCTCACGTGCCTGCGCCACCGCTTCGTCAAAGTGATGCGTATCGTAAAGCGACATGATTTCGGCTTCGTTGGCGAAAAGGATATCAACGTCGTTTTTCACGAGGTCGACGAACTCTGCCCTGTGCCGCTCGACACAGAACGGATCGGACAGTGAGAGCGATACTTTTTTGCCGGCGGCATGCGCGATCTCGGAAGCTTTCTTGAAAGTCTGCTTGGCGCGCGGGCGGTCGTACAGATACCCCTCCAGATATGTCACCTTTGCCGATTTGATCATTTCCTCGTCAAGGTCGGACGGCGCAATCCAGACGCAGGCGCCGAGGAACGTACACATCGTGCGTTGCGCATCCGGCGTCACCAGGATCAGGCAGCGCGCCGTCGGCGGGCCGTCAGTCAGCGCAGGCGTATTGAATTCGACGCCATGCGCCTTAATGTCATGGCGGAACACCTGCCCCAGCTGGTCATTGGCAAGCTTGCCGATATAACCTGCTGTACCATTCATGCTGGCAAAAGCAGCTACCGTATTCGCGGCAGAACCACCGGACACTTCCATTCCGGGGCCCATTTTGGCGTAAAGCGCCTCCGCCTGATCGGCCTCGATAAGCGTCATGGTGCCTTTATTGATGCGGTTACTTTCGAGAAAGACATCGTCGGTTTTCGACAGGACGTCGACGATAGCATTGCCGATGCCCACCAGATCAAGATTGCCTTTACTCATGGATAAATCCCCTTTATTTTAAGACGTATCAACATGGCACAAAAACGCAAAACAGACCAGACGAAACTGAACCCCGAAGCAGCCCGCCAGCGCATTGCGGCTGCCGCGCTCGACCTCGCCGATGCGCAAGGATGGGGACACATCGCAATTGAATCCGTGGCAAAAAAAGCAAAATTTCCGGCTGCCACTGTAGAGACGTTTTTCCCGGATGTTTTTGCCATCTTGAAATGGGTTTTGAAAAATACAGAAGAAACCGTTCGCCACACCGTTGACGGCCATCTGGGTGACAACTGGCGCGATAACCTCATGGAAATTATTATGCAGCGGTTTGAAATCGCGCAAACGCACCGCGCCGGCTATGCCACGATTGCAAAGGCACTTGCCAAGCATCCCAAAACAAGCCGCTTCTTCGTTCACGGCTTTTACCGCACAATGGACCGCACGCTGAAACTGGCCGGGCTTGATAAAGGCAAGTGTCAGCCTGCCATCGTCATTGGCTTCGGCGCGATCTATCTTTCCCTCGCCGATACCTGGCTGAAAGATGAATCCGCAGATATGGCGCGAACCATGGCGGCGATCGACAAGCGCATCGGCTGGTTTGAACAAGCGCTGAATTACATGTCAAAAAAATAATTTAAAGCGGCAGGCGTATTACCACACGCAAGCCGCCGCGGTTGCTATCCTCGAGGAATATTTCACCGCCGTGGCTGTGCACGATATCCTGCGCGATCGAAAGGCCGAGGCCGACGCCCCCCGTTTTCTTGTTGCGTGATTTTTCGACACGGAAAAAGGGGCGGAATACGTCTTCCCGCAATGCGGCGGGAATACCCGGGCCATCATCATCGACAAAAATTTCAAAAGCCTCCGTCTGCTGGTGCGCCGTCAGCCAGACATGCGCGCCGAATTTGCAGGCGTTGCTGACGATATTCCCCAGCGCCCTTTCAATGCCGACAGGCCGCACGCGGATCATCATCCGATCAGGGGGCAATGTTTCATGGACATCCCCTCCCTGACGCTTCGCTTTCGCGACAATCCGCTCGAGTACAGGTTTCAGGTCGACCATTTCTACCGTTTCATCGTTTTCGCCGCGCGCGAAGGTCAGATAGCCCTCAATCATCCGCTCCATCTCTTCAACGTCTTGACGCAAGTTGTCGGCTTCGGCGCTGTTTTTCGCCATCGCGAGCTGAAGCTTCATCCGCGTCAGCGGCGTTCGCAGGTCATGCGACACACCCGATAACATCGCAGTACGCTGCTCGATCTGTCGTTTCAAGCGGTCGCGCATCTGCAGGAACGCGCGGGACGCCTGCCTGACCTCGCGTGCACCAACCGGCCTAAAATCCGGCACCTCCTGCCCCTTGCCGAATTTTTCCGCTGCAATCGCAAGGCGCATAATCGGCCGAATTTGGTTGCGCATAAACGCCATGGCGATGCCGAGCAGTAAAATTGCGCTACCAATCATCCAGAGCACAAAAATATAGGTTGTCGGGCTGTAAATCCGGCGGTCCGGGACGATGAAGTGGACAGTTTTCTTCGGGCCGATTGCGACGATAATTTCAAACAGCTTGTCTTCGGAATAGGGCCGTATCGTAAAAGGTTTTTGAAGACGCTGTTCAAGCGCCGATTTCAGTTTCTGGGCAACGCTGAACCACGAAACCTTTTCGAAGGAAAGCTCCATTTTTTTGAGATCGGCTGCCTCGTCATCAACCGACACTTTCAGATCAAGCAAAGCAGATGTCTGTTGTATGATGGCTTTTACCTGCGACGGGTTGTGATTGTCAGCAATACGCTCGGAAACCATCTGCACTTCGCCTGCAAGCGCGCTGACAAGCTTGTCGCTCATCGCATCCCAGTGACGGTCGAAGAAAATATACGCGACGATGACCTGCATCAGCAGAACGGGCATCGCCACAATCATCAGCGACCGCCCGAAAAGAGTCCTTGGCAGAAGTATCGACTTCGCCGTCTTGAACCAGGACCCTGCCATTAGTCAGACCACAGCACGTAGCCTTTGCCACGCACAGTCTGTATGTACTTTGGCAGCTTCGGGTCTTCTTCTACCTTCTTCCGAAGGCGCGTTACCTGAACATCGATCGTCCGTTCATTCGCGCTCATTTCGCACAAAGCGGCAAGTTCCTCACGGCTGATAACTTCGCCTTTTTTGCTGGCAAGCGCGCGCAATAGCGTGTGCTCGACTGAGGTCAGAGGCACACGTTCTTCGCCGTGTAAAAGTTCACCCCGTTCAAGGTCCAATTGCCACTTGCCGAAACGAATATTTTCCTCAGCGGATGGTGGCGGCGCCGCAACGCGGCGCAAAATAGCATTGATGCGCAGCAGCAATTCGCGGGGCTCGAAAGGTTTCGGCAGGTAATCGTCAGCCCCCGCCTCGAACCCTTTGATGCGTGACTCAATCTCGCCAAGTGCGGTGAGCAGCAAAACGGGTGTCGTCATGCCCTGTTTTTTTATTGCGGAAGTGAGCGACATGCCGTCTTCCCCCGGCATCATGACGTCGAAAATCAATAAATCATAATTCAAATACTTAAGGATATCGCGAGCTTCCGCTGCATCTGTCGCGGTCGACACCAGAAAACCGTTCTCGATCAAAAAACGCGACAATAAATCGCGCAATCGTTCATCGTCGTCGACAACGAGAATATGGGGCTTTTTATCAGGCGCGATTTCGGCGGGTTGCGGATTGGCCATAATTCTAATTTAATGTTGTGCAGCTCATGCCTTCAGGATAGTATGAAGCCATCAGAAATGCACCCTTTTCTCCAAGGAATTCCGCGATGGCACTGCTTCCGTATGACGACCGTGATGGCTTTATCTGGATGGACGGCAAGCTTGTGCCCTGGCGCGATGCAAAAGTACATTTCTTGACACATGGGCTGCACTACGGCAGCGGCGTTTTTGAAGGCATTCGTGCCTACAACGGAAATATCTTTAAGCTGAACGAGCATAGCCAACGCCTGCTTGACGGCTGCGCCACGATGGATATGAAAATAACTTACACGCTTGAGCAAATCAACCAAGCCTGTATCGACACGTTGAAAGCCGCGAACATTTCTGAAGCATACCTGCGCCCCCTCGCCTGGCGCGGCGCGGAACAGATGGGCGTCGCGGCGCAGCAGACGAAAATCCACCTTGCTGTCGCTGCCTGGGAATGGCCCAGCTATTTCAGCGGCGAAGCGCGTGAAAAAGGCATTTCAATTAAAACCTCGCACTGGCGCCGCCCCTCCCCTGAATCTGCGCCGGTTCATGCTAAAGCCTCCGGCCTTTATATGATCTGCACACTGTCGAAGCATGAAGCGGAGCGTCATGGCTACACCGATGCCCTAATGCTGGACTACCGCGGCCGCGTGGCCGAGCTGACAGGCGCCAATTTCTTTATGATCCAGCGTGGCGAGGTGCATACACCCGTCGCTGACTGCTTCCTGAACGGCATCACCCGCCAGACCGTCATGGATATAATTCGCGCCAAGGGCATCAAGCTGCACGAGCGCGCCATTATGCCGGAGGAGCTGGAAGCAGCGGAAGAATGCTTCGCTACCGGGACCGCGGCGGAAGTCACGCCCATCGGCAAGATTGATGACAAGGATTACACAGTCGGCCCCATCACCCGTCTCATCCGCGAGGAATACGAGAAGATGGTGCGCCTGCCGCCGAACGCGCAGCAGAAAAAAGCCGTCTAAATCTTCACTGCCCGCCAGTCACGAATTTTATCTTTCAAAGACTTGCCCGCGTGGGCGGGGCTGGTGGATGGCAAGCGCGTCAGTACCAGATTGTTCGCCGGTAACGATGGCAGAACCCGCTTCAGGAATTCTTTTTCCGCTTTTGCGCCGTTAAAGAACACATGCGTGATGCTGGCATGCCTTCTAAAGAATGCCGCGAAATCATTCACTTCAATCGTCCTGTCATCAATGCGCGTATCAAGGCTGCCATGACGTTCGCAGAACTGCAACACATCCCACAGCGCGAGATTATTGTTCTTGATGATTTTGAGCCGTTGGTCGTAGGTTTCGGCAGGCATCTCGAACAATGCCGCCATAATCTTCCAGAAGGCATTCTGCGGATGCGCATAATACTGCTGGGCTTCCAGCGACTTTACACCGGGCATAGAACCGAGGATCAGCGCGCGCGGCGATTTGGAAGTGACAGGCGGAAAACTGCGCGCTTCGTGAAGCATATCAGGCTTGGCGCGGCGCGGGCTGTTTGCGGTTCGCCGCTAGAGTTGCGACGGGCGCATCGGTGCGCATCTTGACGATGGCGGAGGTGATTTTTTCGATCAGGATATCTTTAGGGCTAGACCCCTGCCCCAGCTCTTGATTGATCTGGCCATTCAGAAGTTCTAGATCATCGAGCCGGATGGTCGTGACGATCTGCCGCGGCAGAATAGTTTTCTTGCCAGCCTTGCCAGTCGGGGCGTATTCCGGGTGAACGTCGTAAGGCGTGTCTGCGCCGGCCATATCTTTGATGAGTAGAAAGGTGATGGAGCCGCCGTCATTCGGGGATTCTTTGACCGCACAGTCAACGATTTTGCCGATTGCGGCTTCGAGGAGATTCGGCAGTTTGTCCTTATGCGCCATAACAGCGCCAAGATGCACCGGATATTTTTTCAACTCTTCCGCCGGCAGAAGCGGAGCAAGACCGGAGAGGCAATAACAGTCTCCATAAACACCTTCCGGCTGCTGGTGCGCCGCCAGCAGATCTGGCCTGCCGTTGATGTAACGCAAGCCGAACTTCCCGCCTATGAGGAAATCGATATCATCGACTGTCAATTTCATGAAAACATTATACCACGAGTCCCTCATCAAAGAGAACGAACCCCAGAATTATGCTTCAGATAAAAGGACTTACGCGGCCTTACGCTTTTCAAGCGGCTGCACTGGGCGCTGCGGCACACCGTTGTAGACAGACAATGGGCGCATCAGTTTATTGTCTTCCAGCTGCTCCATGATATGCGCCGTCCAGCCGGTGATGCGGCTGATGACGAAGATGGGCGTGAAAATGGGAATTTCAAAACCCATCAGGTAATAGGCGGGACCGACAGGGAAATCGAGGTTGGGGTGAATACCTTTTTTCTCGATGACGGTTTTTGCCAGCACGTTTTCCATCTCGACCCATTTCTGGCCGTTGGCGATTTTCGCCATGTCGTGGAAATATTTGGTCATATGCGGAACGCGGCTGTCACCATTGCGATAAACGCGGTGACCGAAACCCATGACGAGCTTTTTATGTGTCAAAGCGTCGTCGATCCATGCTTGGGCCTTGGTTTCATCGCCGATCGCGAGTAGCATGTGCATAACCGCTTCATTGGCGCCGCCATGCAGCGGGCCTTTGAGCGAGCCGATAGCACCGGTGACAGCCGCATAGATTTCCGACAGCGACGAGACAATCGTGCGCGCCGTGAAAGTCGAGGCATTGAAGCCATGCTCTGCATAAAACGTCAGCGATGCATCAAAGCAACGGACGATTTTCGCATCTGGCACTTTGCCGAAATACATATGGAAGAAGTTTTCCGCCATGGTCAGGTCTGCCCGCGGCGCAATAGGCTCCTGCCCTTTACGGATACGGAAGTCGGCCGCAATGATGGTCGGGATTTTTGCCAGCATGCGCATCGATTTTTTCATGTTGCTGGCGAGCGCATTATCGGATGCTTCCGGGTCTTCGACGCCAAGGAAACTGACGGCAGTACGCAGCGTGTCCATCGGATGGGCATCTTTGCGGAACTGGCGAAGAACGGTGACAAGCTCGGCGGAAATATGTCGCTCTGCCCGCTCCTGCTGCTCGAAGACTTTAAGCTGTTCCGCCGTCGGCAGTTCGCCATACCACAAAAGGTAAGCAACCTCTTCAAAGCGGCAGTGCTCGGCCAGCTCCTGAACAGGATAGCCGAAATACGTCAATGTATTAGTTTCATCAAACACCTTGGAAATTTTGGAGGTGTCGGAATAGACGCCGGCAAGGCCCTTGGCGATCTTAATTTCGGGTTGCGCGTTCTGGTTGCTCATCGTTTTTTTCCTTTTTACGAAGTCACCATAATGGCTTAACGCCTTGTGACGCAGGGTGCAAGGGCTATTTTTACCAACCATATCAATATCTTATATATTAACAGAATGTTTACTCATTCACGTTAAACTTGATAAAGATCGAGAGGAAAAATGGATTTAGCATCTGTCGCCGTTGCCCTTCAGCAAACCTCCGCCACAAATACGGTGGCATTGAGCATGTTGAAACAAAACGCCAAGGTTGAGCAGAGCCTTGCGGACATGATTGCCGCTTCCTCTACGATGGGCACGAACCTTGATATCAGCGTTTAATTCTAGGTTTTTGTTATGTCGACAATATCTTCTGCAACAACCGCCTTTTCGCCTTTTGTTTTTAAACCCACAACCGTTGCAAGCGGTAGCAGCGCCCTTCTCACTGAGATGGAAGATGCCGCACAGGACGCCCAAGGCGTTGTGACGATGCTGGATTCATTCAACACTGTCGGATCAGCTTTGAGCATCTTCGCTTAAAGTTTTCATCAGCGAGGCAACCGATGCAAATTTCTGCCGTATCAACCGCGAGTGTCCAGCCGCTTTCTTCCGCCACGCCTGCGCCAAAATTTGAGAAACCGGTACAAAAACTGGCGGATATTATCTTGGCGGATGCCGTTCGCGGCAACCAGCTCGATATTCACGCATAACTCGAGCGTTACTTCTTCACAGTAAAGTTGAAAATATTCTGGTCGAAGGCGTTGTAGTCTTCGTACTGCAGCAGTGAATACAGGTCTTTACGATGCTGCATTTGCTCCAGTAGGCTTTCTTGCGTGCCATCATTTTTAATTACATCAAGGCCACGATCAATCGCCCCCATGGCGAGACGCAGTGTCGTCACCGGATAGATCACAATGTTGTAACCGAGACTTTCCAGCTGCGCTGCCGTCAGCAGTCTAGACTTGCCGAACTCCGTCATATTCGCGAGCAAAGGCACGGAGATGGCCTTGCGCATCGCTTCGAACTCTTTTTCATCCTGCATGGCTTCAGGGAAAATCATATCCGCGCCAGCATCGACATAGGCTTTTGCGCGGTCAATGGCGGCATCAAGGCCTTCGGCTGCCCGAGCGTCTGTCCGCGCCATCAGCATGAAATTCGTATCGCGTTTGCCGCGGGCAGCAGCCGCAATTTTACGCACAACGTCGCCGACAGGCAGTACCGATTTATTATCAAGGTGGCCACAACGCTTCGGATTTTCCTGGTCTTCGATATGGCAGCCGGAAATGCCCATATCTTCCATTACCTGTACGGTACGCGCAGCGCTCATGGGCTCGCCAAAACCGGTATCGATATCAATCAGCGTCGGCAGTTCCGTGACGCGTGCAATCTGGTGGCCGCGCTGGGACACTTCGGTCAGCGTGGTGAGGCCGATATCGGGCAACCCCAAATCAGCGGATAGAACAGCGCCGGAAATATAAATGCCGTCATAGCCTTTCTTTTCGATCATCATGGCCGTCAACGGGTTCATCGCACCGGGGAAACGCAGCAGCCTGCCTGACCTCAGTCCATTGACGAAATCAATGCGTTTTTGCGCGGCGTTCTTTTTTGTGAAAAGCATATGGCAGTTTCCTGTAAAGAGGCGGCGGGAGATGATAAACACCGTCCCGCCGCACATCAAAAGAAGTTGACGATATTAGAACAGGCCTTTTTTGCCCGTCGCAAGGTTCTTTTCCGCGATTTCCACGTTCAGCCCCATCAGTTCATCGGCAGACAGATTAGGTAGTTTCTGCACGAGGTCGAGGAAGCGCTGTTGTTCTTTCGGCTCGACAATGCCTTCCGTCAGCGTCATGAACTTACGGATATAGTCAGCACGGCCGAACGGTTTCGCGCCGAAGGGGTGCGCATTGGCAACGCCCAGTTCATCGACGATCTTCGTCCCGTCTTCCAGCGTGATTTCGACTTTACCGCCGAAGGCTTTCACATTCGGATCGGCAGAATGATAACGCTTCGTCCATTCCGGGTCTTCGACGGTGCGGATTTTTTTCCACAAAGAAACCGTGTCTTTGCGTTGCGCGCGCTCCGGCGCATAGGAATTGACATGGTGCCAAGTACCGTCCTGCAGCGCGACCGCGAAGATATACATGATCGAATGGTCCAGCGTTTCACGGCTGGCGGTCGGGTCCATCTTTTGCGGGTCATTCGCGCCGGTGCCAATCACGTAATGCGTGTGATGGCTGGTGTGGATGAGAACATCTTTAACTTTGCTCCAGTCGGTGATTTTCTTGCCCATGCGTGCAGCGAGATCAATCAACGCCTGGCTCTGGTATTCGGCTGAATGTTCCTTGGTATAGCTTTCAAGAATAGCACGTTTCGGCTCGCCCTTGCCAGGCAGCGGGACATCGTAATTCGCGTCCTTGCCATCCAGCATCCAGGCGACGACACTGTCTTCGCCTTCATAAATCGGCGACGGCGCGCCCTCGCCGCGCATGCAGCGATCAACCGCTTCAATAGCCAGCTTGCCGGCATGGGCCGGGGCGAAGGCCTTCCAGCTGGAGATCTGACCTTTGCGCGACTGACGGGTGGTGCAGGAGACATGCAGCGCTTGCTGGATAGATTGATAAATGGTGTCCGTATCAAGCCCCAGCATAGTGCCGATGCCGGCAGCGGCTGCCGGAGCAAGATGCGCGATATGGTCGATTTTATGTTTGTGCAGGCAGATCGCCTTCACAAGGTTGATGTGCAGTTCATAGCCCGTTGCAAGGCCGCGCAGCAGGGCCTGCCCGTCTTTGCCCGTCTGCTGGGCGACGGCGAGGATTGGCGGAATATTATCGGCCGGATGTGAATAATCGGCGGCGAGGAAAGTATCGTGGTAATCGAGTTCCCGCACGGCGGTGCCGTTGGCCCAAGCCGCCCATTCCGCGCTGTATTGTTTCGACGAAGAAACACCAAACACCGTCGCGCCGCGCTTCGGCGCACGCGGATGGTCAAGCGCCTGCATACGCGCTGTCGTGACAGGCCCGCGGTTCAGGGAGGCAACGGCGACGGAAGCATTGTCAATGATCCGGTTAATAATCATCTCCGCGACGTCCTTGTCGACGGCGACCGGATCGGCGGCGACTTCCGCCATCTTCCATGCCAGCTGGTCTTTTTTCTGCAGCAGGTCTTTTTCCGGGTGGACGCGGACGTTGTGGTGCGTGAGGCCTTGCTGCGATTGCGGTTTCATTTGTGCCTGTCCCATGTCTGGTTTCCTTTGGCTGATAATGGTCTGAAATCTGACTAGATTTATAGCACTTGCGCCGCCCACGGCAAAAGACGGATTAAGCTTGCTTTCTAAGGACATAATATCTTGACATAATCTATTACCGTGTTATAGTACCCCAATCGAAACACCGGCCAAAACAAGAAAGCAGGGAAAACAATGACGTTTTTATCCAACGCCTTTGCCAAGTTCCAGCATCGCAATGATGATGCCAAGGCCTGCAAGGCTGCATTTAACGGCGACTTTACAACCGCCCTCGCCCTGATTGACGGCGGCGCCAATGTGAATGCCACGCGCTGGGTGAATGGTGCGCCGGGCAAAGACGGCGGTGAAGGCAATATCGGTTATGCCGCGATTTCTGCAGGCAATCTGAAGGTCCTTGAAGCAGCGCTCGATCACGGCCTTAACCCCGATCTCCAGTCGCCCTACCGCCAGCCCCTCCTCTGCTTTGCCATTCAGAACGGTCAGGAAGAAGCCGCCAAGCTGCTCGTGAAGCGCGGCGCGGATTGCAGCGACCAGCTGTTTGCAGATTACTTAAGCCCTCTCGCGCTGGCGAAGATTTACAAGATGGAATCTTTGCTGGAAGTAATGAAGGAAACGCTGTCGCCGGAGAAGCTTGCGAAGGCGGAAGAATCTGTTCTGCCGTGGCATTTCGATGCCAAGACCTCGCGCGCGATCACGCCTGTGAAGACGCGCAAATTCACCCCGTAACGCGTGAAACTGGTTTCTTGACCGTTACAGCCGCGTTTCCGCCAGTCCTTTGCTTGAGCAGCCCGGCAATGAGAATCGCTCTCAACTGATAGTCGCGTTTTTCATCTTCATTCAATTCGCGCTGCGTTTCCTGCCGGGTGACCGCGCTGGCGTTGCCCAGTAACGTCACGCCGCTTCTGGCTACGACGCGCAATTTCGCGGGGAAATCTTCCTGCAGCGTTTCCACGGTTTCAATCAACGCGGCCGGCGCATTATCCTGCTCTTCTGAATTGACCCAGCGCGGGATGACGCTTTCCCCCTTCGCGGCTGCGGCGAAGTTTTCCTCGAAACGCAAATGCACGGACTGCCGCGCGATGGCGGAAGGAACCGCGATAATAGACGCATTGACGTCATAGCCCGAAGCCATGAACTGCGACAGGATCTCTTTTGTAATATCCCTGCCCATGGCGGCATCATCCAGCAGCACATTCAACCGACGCATCGCGGCTTCTTCCGTCAGCCAGCCAATCAATCTTTCAACGGATTGATCGATACGCGCGGCGGCATTGACCGGATCCTTGCTGACATGCTCCGCATAACGCGGATGGTAGATGCGCAGGTCGTCGAAGTTGATGTGGACGTAATCTTTCAACGCAGGTTGCGCGCCGATTTGCGCTTCCACGTAGGTACTTTTGCCCGATCCCGGCAGTCCCGTCACATAAAATAACTGCGGCGCTTCCTGCGGCAGTTTGCCGGTAAAATAGTCACGCGCCATGCGCTCGAACGCCCGGTCGTACTCGGCCTCGCTCATGAGGTCGGGATGCGTCGTCGCAGACTCGTCATTAAAGGCAGGCGATAGATTAGGCAGGAAGTCCGGCATCAAGCCACCGGTGCCTTTGGTTTCTGCTGCACGGCGTGAACAACGGCACTTTTAAGGATTTTGCCACCGATGAAGGAAGCCGCCGAATGGAAAATTTTGCTGAGCAGGCTTGGACCTTGGGAGATTTTTTCAAATTTCCGCGCATAGTCAGCCAGAGGCTTATGCCAGCGCTGCAGGCTCGCCGCCATATTGGCGCCGATGACCGGATTTTCGGAGAGCTTGCCGACATATTCCGTCAGCTTCTGCCGCGACTCCCGGAACGATTTGTTCTGAGCGCCAGTATTTTCCTTACCGGTTCGGATATCGTCGACAAATTCCTTTTCAGCCTTGTTCATGATTTTCAGGCTGGTCAGCGCGACCAGCGCGTCAACGCGCGCGGGCTGCCCCGGCCGTGCCAGCTGCTCCAGCACGATGCCGAGATTTTTATATTCGGGTCGCGCCCAGACGGTATTTTCCGGTTTCGCGGCGCTTGTGAAATCGAGGTCGAATTTGCTGGCAGCGCGAAAATCATGGCGCGGGCTGGCAAAAAACACTTGCGGGTTATCAGCCTGATATCCCCTTTCCGGCATCAGCGCGAGGTTTTTAACGGCTTCGTTCCGTGCCTTGAATTCCTGCACGATGGCGGCAAGGGTGCGACCCCAGGTTTTTTCGGAGCCGTCATCATTTTTCACGCCGCGGGTCGCAGAAGTAATGTCGATGAAAATTTTCTGCACCTGGGAAGTGACGTTTTCACCGCCAGCGGCGCGCGCGTCAAAGTCGGTGCCGTTCAAAACAGCGGTTTCACGGAAAACGTCTTTCGACAATTTCAGCATCGACTGGTGATGACGCACCGCTTCGGATGGATTTCCCGCATCCTGAGCTTGCAACGCGGAATCGAGTTCCAGCAGCATCAGCGTCAGCGTTGTTTTGAGGGCGGGCGCGGTTTTGAGGGCATCTACCCGGTCGAAAAACTGTTGCAGACCTTTGTACGGCTTGAATTCGGCAACTTCTATTCCGGCACCAGCTGACTTCACAGGTTCCGCGACAAAATCGATTGTATCCACGCTCATGGCAAGTCCCTTGGATTGCTGAATATCCAAAAATTTTACCACATATTCGGAAAAGGCGCTATTTTCTATAAAAATTATAACCCTATCAAGAAGTTAGACGTTGAAACGGAACAGCATAATGTCGCCGTCTTTTACAACATACTCTTTGCCTTCCTGACGCATTTTGCCCGCCTCTTTCGCCGGCACTTCACCGCCGAGGCTGGTGTAATCCGCGAAATCGATCGTTTCGGCACGAATGAACCCGCGCTCGAAATCGGTGTGGATCACGCCTGCGGCTTGCGGCGCTTTTGCATTGCGATGCACCGTCCAGGCCCGCGCCTCTTTCGGGCCCACGGTGAAGAAGGTGATGAGGTCAAGCAGCTTGTACCCTGCCCTGATAACGCGGTTCAGGCCCGGTTCTTCAAGCCCGATGGTCGCAAGGTATTCTTTCTTTTCCTCGTCCGACCCAAGCTGGGCAATCTCAGATTCAATGGCGGCGCAAATCACAACATGCTGCGCGCCTTCGGCTTTGGCCATTTCGGCGACGCGGCTGGAGAGCGCATTGCCATTCTGGGAGTCCTGCTCCAGCACATTACAAACGTAGAGGACGGGCTTCGAGGTCAAAAGCTGCAGTCCGCGGAAAGCCTTTTGCTCATCCTCGAGGTTCAGCTTAACGGTACGGGCGGGCTTTCCTTCGCGCAGCGCTTCAAGGCACTTTTCCATCACGCCAGCCTGCAGGATCGCGTCTTTGTCGCCGCCCTTGGCCTTTTTGCGCATCGGCTCGATACGCTTTTCAAGGTTGTCGAGGTCGGCGATCATGAGTTCAGTGTCGATGATTTCTTTGTCGCGGATGGGATCGACGCCGTTTTCGACGTGGGTGATGTTTTCATCTTCAAAGCAGCGCAGAACATGGAGGATGGCGTCTGTTTCGCGGATGTTGGCGAGGAACTGGTTGCCAAGCCCCTCCCCTTTTGACGCGCCGCGAACAAGACCCGCGATGTCGACGAATTCAAGCTGGGTAGGGACGATGCTTTGCGATTTGCCGATCTTGGCCAGATCGTTCAGGCGCGCATCCGGCACCGCCACGCGGCCGACGTTCGGCTCGATGGTGCAAAAGGGGTAATTCGCCGCCTGCGCTGCAGCCGTTGCCGTCAGGGCGTTAAACAGCGTCGATTTGCCAACGTTCGGGAGACCGACGATACCGCAATTAAACCCCATCTTTTACTTCCTTCTTTTCTGTCCTAATTTCTGGCTTCGCGTTTAAGTCTTTTTGTTTCGGTTCTTTTATCTCTTTAGGCTTGGGCGGGTCAACGACCTGCGCCACTTTGCTCATGAAGCCGTCGTGATCGCCTGTGGCAAGCTTGCCTGCATATTCGCCGATACCGCCGAGCAGCGGCACCAGCCAGTTTTCATCCGCGCCCGAGAAGTTGCCGAGCACGTAGGGGCTGACCATGTCCTTGTTGCCGGGATGGCCGATGCCGAGGCGCACACGCCAGTAATCCGGCCCAAGATGTTCGTCGATCGAGCGTAGGCCGTTGTGTCCTGCCGCACCGCCACCCTTTTTAACACGTATTTTGCCGGGCGCGAGGTCGAGCTCATCATGAAACACGAGGATATCATCCGGCTTGATCTTGTAGAACGCGGCAGCGCCTTGAACAGATTGTCCCGAAAGGTTCATGTAAGTCTGCGGCTTGAGCACCAGTATTTTTTCGCCATCCAGCATGCCATCGGAAAGTTCGCCTTGAAACTTCTTTGACCAGCCGGAAAATTTATGGCGCTCGACGATGATGTCGAGCGCCATAAACCCGATATTGTGGCGGTTAAGCTGGTATTGCTTGCCCGGATTGCCCAATCCGACAAAGAGCCGCATACCAACTTATCCTTATCCGTTACTTCTTCTTGGCAGGTGCAGCAGGTGCAGCGCCTTTTGCAGGAGCGGCAGCGCCCTTGGCGGCAGCGGCAGGCGCAGCGGCGCCTTTCGCAGCAGCGGCGGGAGCGGCAGCGCCGGCGGCGGGTGCAGCGGCGTCAGCGCCCGGAACGGCAGCGACGGCATCATCATCCGATTTCATCGCGGACGGCGCGACGAGGGTGACGATGGTGAAGTTGCCTTGGATTGCCGGGGTGATGTCCTTGCCGAGTTTCAGGTCTTCGACGTGCAGGCTGTAACCCACATCGAGGCCCGTCAGGTCCGCGACGAATTCGTCGGGAATGTCGGTTGCCTTGACGAAGACTTCAATCTCATGGCGCACAAGGTTGACAACGCCGCCCTTGGTGATGCCAGGGCTGGCTTTTTCGTTCGCAACGCGCACGGGAACCGAAACGCGGATGATGGTTTTTTCAGACACGCGCAGGAAGTCGACGTGTTCGGGGCGGTCAAAAACCGGATCGACCTGCACATCGCGCGGCAGGACGAGGTGTTTGGTGCCGCCGACCGAAAGGTCGCAAAGCTGGGTGTAGAAACCTTTTTTCGCAATCGCAAGACCGAGTTCCTTGCCATTGACCGAAACCAGAACGGGTTCTTTGTTGTCACCGTAAATTACGGCCGGAATCATTCCGGTACGACGAACTGCACGGGCGGCCCCCTTACCGGCCTTCGCACGTGCTTCCGCCGTAAGCGCTGTTTTATGTTTGGACATCTTTGAATTCCTTGTTTTAACGATTGTATTTATTCCCTAATCAGCCTCCAGGGGTGCTGCCTTAGGGACACGTATAAATAACGGAAAAATGCCAAATTGCAAGGCTTTTTACGGATTATGTCTAGCCGCTTTTGGGCACCGTATCGAACAGCGAAGACACCGAGCGTTCTTCGGAAATGCGCAAAATTGCCTCGGCAATCAAGGGCGCAACGGTTAAATATTTGATTTTCTTGCAGGATTTCGTCTTTTCCGTGGCCGGAATGCTATCTGTCACCAGCATTTCCGTCATGGCAGATTTTTCAATGCGTTCAACGGCAGAGCCTGAAAAGACGCCGTGAGAGCAAATGGCGCGCACCGAAGTCGCGCCGTTCTTCATCAGCGCATCAGCGGCGTTGCAGATGGTGCCGGCTGAATCCACCATGTCATCAATCAGAATGCAGTCATGGCCAGCCACTTCGCCGATGACATGCATCACTTCCGAAATACCGGCTTTCTCGCGGCGTTTATCGATGATGGCAAGGTTGGCATCAAGGCGCTTGGCAAAGGCGCGCGCGCGCACCACGCCGCCGACGTCCGGCGAGACGATGGTGACGGGGCCTTTTTTCATTTTCTGGACGTAGGGCGTGAATACCGGCGTTCCGGCGAAAAGGTTATCGACCGGAATGTCGAAAAAGCCCTGAATCTGGCCAGCATGCAGATCCATTGTCAAAACACGGTCCGCGCCCGCCGTCGTAATAAGATTGGCGACAAGCTTGGCGGAAATGGGGGAGCGCGCGGTCGTTTTGCGATCCTGCCGCGCATAACCGAAATACGGCATGACGGCGGTGATGCGCTTGGCGGAGCCGCGCTTCAGGGCATCAATCATGATCAGCATTTCCATGAGATGGTCATTGGCGGGATAGCAGGTGGACTGGATGACAAAAACATCCTCCCCCCGCACGTTGTCGAGAACCTCGAGGAAGATTTCCTGGTCAGCGAAGCGCTTGACGTTGGCTTCGGTGAGCGGGATGCCAAGATAGGCCGAAATAGCTTCCGCCAGCGGCTGGTTGCTCGTGCAGGAAATCAGCTTCATTTTCTTCTCGCCCATGGTCACGCAATGGAGTTTTTAATGGAGGCTCATCATACGTGACGCAAAGCGCAAAAACCACGCGCTTTATCGGCCTTTTTATATTGCCATAAGATTAGCGGATGGCGATGACGGATATCTGGCGGCCGTAATCCGGTTCCTGCCGCTGGGTCGCGCGGCGGTAGCTGAAGTAAGCGGCCTCATTCGTCAGCGTGTCCTGTTTCAGGTCGATGATGTTTTCAACACCTGCCCCGCGCAAACGGCTGATGGCGTATCCCGGCAGGTCGAAAATCAGGTGGCCCGGCTTTTCGGCTTTTTTGAAAAACTTTTCGTTATCCGCATCCTGCGCCAAAAACGGCTTGATAAAATCATCGCTCACCTCATAGGACTGCGGGCCGATGCAGGGGCCGATAGCGACTGTGATTTCGGCAGTCGATGCACCAAGATCGTTCATCGCTTTCAGGGTCGATTCAAGAACACCGCTGATGGCTCCCTTCCAGCCCGCATGCGCCGCGCCGACAATGCAAGCTTTTTTTGCGGCGAAAAGCACCGGTGCGCAATCGGCGGTCAGGATGCCAAGGCCGATACCTTTCTGGTTCGTCACCAGCGCATCCGCTTCCGGCGCATGCTCACGCGTCCAGGGCTTGGTCACGTTGACGACCTTGTTGCTATGCACCTGCTTGACGGTGACGATATTTTCCGGCCGCAGGTCCAGCGTTTCGGCGACTTTTTCGCGGTTGATCTGGACAATGTCAGGCTTGTCTTTCGACCCGAAGGCGCAGTTCAGGCTGCCATAAATCCCGTCGCTGGCGCCGCCGATCCGCGTGAAAAAGCCGTGCCTCAGCCATTTGAATTTTTCAAGATCTGTCGTCAGAAACTTCATGGCCGTCACCCTCGCTGAAACCCGCGGGAATAATGCTACTCTCTTTCGCGGTCAAACCCAAGACCTTGAACAGCCGCCCCATTGCAGAGGGCGACACAAGGCGATGCAGCGCGGCTTCAATGAGTTTGCGCTGTTCGGAATCCGCTTTTTCACTTAACGCATCAGCGCGCTGGACGATGCCGAGGCGGGTCAGGAAATCACCTTGCGTGACGGGCCCATGGATATTCACCAAGGGCGCAGCCGCCGCCGCACAGGCGGCAAAGTCGACATGCGCGGTGATGTCATCACGGCCGGGATGCGCCAGCGCCGGGCTGAACTTGTGCTTGTGCAGGCTTTGGAGCGTATCGCCGATGCCGCGTTTTTTGTGGCCGTAGTCAATCAGGAGGGCGGCCCCGCCGTTCTGCGAAAGGCGTTCGGCAATCTCCGTAATAACGCCAAGGCTGGCACGGTTCGTCTCGAAAATACTGCCTTCCGGCGCCTGCGCAAATTCGGCAGGGACGCTGGCAGGCTGTAAAAGTGTAAAGGCGAAGGCGCCATCCTGAAACCCGACCCCCCGCTCCCGCCAGCCGTCTGCCGTTTTGACGAATTGCTCAATCGGCAGCGCATCAAGGAATTCATTGGCGATGATAAAGCAGAGCCCCTCCGGCACCTCGTCCAGCGTTTCATACCATGTCGGGCTATGGCGGATAAGAAGCTCCGCCTGTTTCTGCCGGAGCAACGGGCTCGCCTCCACCAGATGCAGCGAAAAGGCGGCTTTGCAATCCGGCCATGCGGAAATGGTGCGCATGACATCTGCCGCCAGCGTGCCCCTGCCCGGCCCAAGTTCGATGAGTTTTATTTGCGGCGGTTTGCCCAATTGCATCCAGCTGTCGACGAGCCAGGCCCCGATCATTTCGCCAAACATCTGGCTTATTTCGGGCGCGGTGATGAAATCACCGTCGACGCCAAAAGCATCCTTGGCGGCGTAATAGTGGCTGGCCGCAACCTGCATGAACTCGGCAACCGATACCGGCCCGTCATTCTGGATGCGGGCGATAAGTTTTTCGGCGGCAGGCGTCAGGCCTTCAGGCGGCAGGGAGTTGGACAGCGGGTTTACTTCTCGCATATTGAATAATCAAGGCACCGGCAATAATCATCGGCACGCACAAAATCTGCCCCATCGAGAAATAGCCAAAGTAGAGGCCAAGCTGTGAGTCAGGTTCGCGGAAATATTCGATAAAGGCGCGGCAGCAACCGTATCCGGCCAGAAGGGTTCCGAACAGGATACCTTCATGGTGGCGGATCTTCGGGTTGCGGGCCATAAAGAACAGGATTGTCCCGAGAAGGATGCCTTCAAGACTTGCTTCATAAAGCTGGCTCGGGTGCCTTGGAACATCCTGCCCGCCATTCGGGAAGTACATGCACCATGGCACCGTCGTCATGCGGCCAAACAACTCACCGTTGACGAAGTTGGCAAGACGCCCAAAGAATAGGCCGATCGGCACCACAGTTGAAATAATATCTCCCAGCGCAAGCGGGTTGAATTTATGATAGCGGGCATAAGAAACGATAACAGTTACAACTCCGAGAAGCCCGCCATGGAAGGACATGCCACCTTCCCAGATTTTGAATATCTGCATCGGCTCTGCGATAAACAAGTCGAGGTTATAAAACAGGACATAGCCCAGACGCCCACCGAGGATTACGCCGAGGACAAGGTACGGCAGGATATTGTCGATGTCTTCACGGTTGGGTCGGCGCCATTTATCAAGGTCGGCCAGCCAGCCGCCATAGAACCAGCCGCCGACAAACCCGGAAAGGTAGGCAAGCGCATACCAGCGGATTTTGAGAAAGCCGATGTGAACCGCGACCGGATCAAGATCGGGGAATTGCCAGCAGGTCATTAAATTACTCCACGCGCCCTATTTTTGTATTTTAACTGCCATCCCCTGCCGCGGGAGGCAATCCGGCTGCTTTTGATTGCCGGGGTACCTAATTCCATTGCATAAACTATCAGCCACATGATAGAAAGACACAAATTTAGAGGCGAATTATGAGAAGTGCGCGCGACAACCTGAAGTTTCTGGATGACCTCGCGAAAATGGCGACGGGCGCTTTTGGCTCCCTCTCCGAAATCCGCAGCCAGATCCGCAAACAGGTTCAGGAAGGTATCGACCAGGTCCTGTCCAAAATGGATCTGGTGACGCGTGACGAGTTCGAGCGCGTGGAAGCGATGGCCGAAAAAGCCCGCACCCGCCAGGAATCCCTGGAGAAGCGCCTCGCGGCATTAGAGAAATCGCTGAAGTCCAAACCTGCGGCAACCCCGAAAAGGACCAAAAAATGATCAGCTCGCCTTTTGATTACCAGCCGGAAATTGACGATAACAACCCCCTCGACCTCGTCGAGGAACTGGCGGAGCAAAAAGGCTGGACTGTTGTGCGCAGCGACGAAGACCTTATCGTCCTTTCCGTGCAGGGCCTGAAAATGAAATACGAAATCTGCATGGAATGGCAGGAAGAATTCTCCGCCCTGCTCTTCGCCTGCTCCATGCCCATCGAAATCGCGACGGCCAATTTTGAAATCGCCTGCCAGAGCATCGAGCAAATCAACCAGAACCTCTGGCTGGGTCACTTTGACCTTTCCAACAAAAACACGCACCCGACCTTCCGCCAGACCCTGCTGTTCCGCATGATCCCCTCGGGTATCGCTCTCGACATCATTCAGGACACCGTCGAAATCGCGATTGCAGAATCCAACCGCTTCTTCACGACGTTCCAGTGCATTCAGGCCGGCGACGTCCGCATGCAGGACAACCTTTCCGCCGCTGTTTTTGAAACTGTCGGCGAAGCTTAAGCTTTTACATGTCAGCAGCACCGCGCGTAAAACCGAATGTATTGCTCGTCGGCTGCGGCAAGATGGGCGGCGCTCTGCTTCACCGCTGGCAGCAGCTTGGGCTTTATGAAGATATCTGCATCATCGAGCCTTCGCCCATCGCTTTACTCGCGGAAAAGCAAGTGGCGGATTTTGCCGCTATTCCTGCTACCTTCAAACCTTCCATCATCGTCATGGCGGTCAAGCCGCAGGTACTCGGCAGTGTTACTGCCCAGTACAAAGCTTTTGCGGAAATGGGCGCCATGATGCTGTCGATTGCCGCCGGGAAGCCCATTTCCTTTTTTGAAAAAGAACTGGGAAGCACATCAGCCGTCATCCGCGCCATGCCCAATACGCCGGCAGCTATCGGCGAAGGCATTACCGTCGCCTGCGCCAACGCCGCAGCAACCGACGAACAAAAAACTCAGGCTGCCGCCCTGCTCTCCGCCGTTGGTGACGTTCTTTGGGTGGAGGACGAGAAACTGCTGAACCCCGTCACTGCACTTTCGGGCAGCGGGCCCGCCTATTTGTTTTTGCTGATTGAAGTGCTGACCGAAGCCGGCAAAAAGATCGGCCTGGAGGCTGGCATGGCGGAGAAACTTGCGCGCCAGACCGTCATCGGCTCCGCCGCACTCGCAAGGGAATCCAGTGAGGTTCCTGCAGGCAAACTCCGTGAGAATGTAACCTCTCCCAACGGCACCACAGCCGCCGCGCTTTCGGTGCTCATGGCGAAACCAGGGATGCAGGAAATTTTCGACAAAGCGCTTGCAGCCGCAACCTTGCGCGCCGAAGAGCTTTCCAACTAACTATTTTCGGCCGCGGTTGCCGTCTGTCCCAAGGCCAATCGCCTTGGCAAGGCTGCTGCGCTTTTCCGCGTAATTGGGCGCGACCATGGGGTAGTCTTCCGGCAGGCGCCATTTGGCGCGGTATTCTTCCGGCGTCATGTTATAGGCGGTCTTCAGATAGCGCTTGAGCATTTTCATCTTTTTGCCGTCTTCAAGGCAAACCAGATAATCCGGCATCACGGATTTGCTGATCGCGACCGCGGGCTCGGGCCCGCCGGCAGAAGCAGTATTTTCGCCGGCGTCTATGCTGAGAAGCGCCGCATAGACTTCACGCATCAGCGCCGGTAGGTCGTCGACATGATGTTTCGAGGCATAACCCGCTACAATGCGTGCCATATGCCCCATAAAGTCCGGATTTGACTTGTCTACCATGCTGGCCTCGGTAAATAAAACCTGTTTTTATTTTAGCACGACATAGTAATTGCGGCAACGGGATTACTTGTTTGAAATCGTTACATCGGCGTCGCGCATATAAAATGGCAAAGGAAGCTCCCCGCCCTGCGCTTTGAATTTTTTCACGGCGCAGCGAGAAATGGTGCCAGCGGCAATCGCCTCACCAAGATTTTTTGCCTCTGGCAGCAGGGCCGCAAGTTTATGCGCCGCATCACCGGAAATTGAATAAGCACCGCGCGGCAACCGACGCAAAAAGTCAGCCGGCGGTTCGTTTACAGGCGCAACGACCATACTGTTATCAGAACCGACTGCCGTGAAATACAACTCCTCCCGCCAGGATTCAATGGCGATGATGTTGACGCAATCAGCCCGGGAATCTCTAAAGATTTCAAAACTCGTGACGCCGACAATCGGCAAATCCGCTGCCATGGCAATGCCGCGCAAGGTGGCAAGACCGATACGTATGCCGGTGAAGCTGCCCGGCCCGGTGACAACTGCAAGCAGATCGATATCCGCATATTTCAGCCCGGCGACTTCAAGGCCTTTTTTGACGTGCTGCAGAAGCAGGTTGCCCTGATTGCGCGTCTCGGTCGTTTCGTAATAGTGCAGCACCTCGCCATCGCGCACAAGCTCGACAGATAAAACCGTATTGGCGGTGTTGACGGCGAGACAGATCATAAAATCTTGCAAGCCTCATCGAAGCTGAGGCGCGGCAGGCGCGGGAAGGTGCGGCTGCTATCGGCATAACCAAGATTGCAGATGAAATTCGATTTATACTGGCCGTCCGCAAAAAACTCTTTATCCAGAACGTCATTGTCGAAGCCGGACATCGGGCCGCAATCAAGCCCATGCGCCCTTGCCGCGATTATAAAATATGCCGCCTGAAGCGATGAGCTGCGGAAGGCCGTTTCCGCGCTCATTTTTTCATCATCGACAAACCAGCTGCGCGCATCCATATGCGGGAAGAGTTTCGGCAGCTGATCGTAGAACTTTGTGTCATAAGCAAAAATGACATTCACAGGTGCCGCCATCGTTTTGGCGAGGTTCGCTTCCTGCATGGCTGGCTTCAGGCGCGCTTTTGCCTCGGGTGTTTTGACGAAGACGAGGCGCAGGGGGCTTGAATTTGCCGCCGTCGGGCCGTACTTCATGTCTTCATATATTTTTTTCAGCAGGTCGTCGGAAACCGGCTTGTCCAGCCAGGCATTTGCGGTGCGGGCAGCGCGGAAAATCACGTCTAAAGCCTGGTCTGTTAATACTTGTCCACCCATGCTAGAATCCCTTGCCTTGCTGGTTACTTTGGTAAAATATGCTTACTATTCAAAAACATAATTCAGGCCTTTTGTACAGCGCGATTTTGGCGATCAGCCTTTTGCTGACGCCCGTGCCTGCGCATGCCTCGATTGAGGAAGATCGCGCCAGCGCCGTTATTTTCGTCTACCAGCGCATCGGCGAAGATGCCCAGCCGCAAAGCTCCATCTCCCTCGACCAGTTCAAAGAGCATATCAAGGAACTGCAAACCGGGGGCTATCATGTCCTGCCGCTCACCAAGATCATCGAGTCGCTCAAAGCAGGCGATACGCTGCCGCAGAAAACCGTTGGCATCACTTTTGAAGGCGCGTGGCTGTCGACTGACGCGAATGCTCTACCGCTGCTGGACGATGCGGGCCTACCCTACACAGTTTTCTTTTCGACCGACCTTGCGGATGGCACAAACCCCGCTCATATGACCTGGTCGCACCTGCGCGACCTCAAGAAAAATAAAAACGCCACGCTCGCCCTGTTGCCTTCCAGCTATGTGCATATGGTGGAGCAGACCAAAGAACAGAACGCAGGCCTCATCAACAAGGCGGTTTCCCGCTTCAAGGAAGAGCTGGGCGACGAGCCGCCGTTTTTTGCCTATCCCTATGGCGAATATTCATCCGAGCTGAAAAAGCAGATGGGCAATTACGCCTTCAAGGCCGTCTTCGGTGAACAGTCAGGCGTCGTGCATGCAAAGTCCGATTTCCTTGCTCTGCCGCGCTTTACGATGACGGACAATTTCGGCGATTTTGAACGCTTCCAGCTCACTGCCAATGCCCTGCCCCTGCCCGTCACCGATATCACGCCGGATGAGATGATTTTGAAGCAGAACCCGCCCATGATCGGCTTCACCATAACGCCGGAGCTGAGCGACCTTTCCCGACTGTCCTGCTTTATCTCCGGGCAAGGCAAAGCGCCCGTGACGCGCCTTGGTGGTGGCCGCATCGAATTGCGTCTTTCTGAAAAATTCGACGAGCGCCGGACGCGCATCAACTGCACAATGCCCGATACAACCGTTATTCCGGGGCAGGCGCAAAGCTGGCGCTGGTTCGGCATGCAGTACATCACCCCCGACTTTGTCGATGATGCCGGCGCCGCCCAGCCGGATGCACAGCCGAGTGATACCGAAGACAACAGCCCCGGCGAAGAATAGCCGCCGGATCTTATTGCCAATTACAACTGTTGGTCTATGTTGAGGGACGCCACATCGGCAGCTCGAATTTAACTTATGTAATCTGGAGGTTCTTCCATGACGAATGCGCAACCGAAACCCGCCGAAGGCCAGACCTTCGTGCTGCCGCCCCTGCCCTGGCCGAAAGAAGCTTTCGAGCCGAATATCTCGGCCAAGACTTTTGACTTCCACCACGGCAAGCACCACAAGGCCTATGTCGACAAAGGCAACGAGCTTGTCAAAGGCACCGGCCTTGAAGGCAAGCCCCTGGAAGAAGTGGTTGTCGGCGCGAAGAAGCTGAACAACGGCCCGCTGTTCAATAACGCGGCGCAGGTTTTCAACCACAACGTCTTTTGGGAAAGCCTGTCGCCCGATGGCGGCGGCGCCCCCACCGGCGCGATTGCCGCGAAGATCAACGAATCCTTCGGCAGCTTCGATGCCTTCAAAGAACAATTCGTTGCGGCCGGCGTCGGCCAGTTCGGTTCCGGCTGGGTATGGCTGGTCGCCAATGGCGGCAAGCTGGAAATCGTCAAGACCGCCAACGCGGAAACGCCGCTGGTGGATGGGAAGCCGATCATCCTCGTCTGCGACGTCTGGGAACATGCCTATTATCTGGACTACCAGAACCGCCGCCCCGACTTCCTGAAAGTCTTTGTCGAGAAACTGGTCAACTGGAACTACGCCAACGAACAGCTGGCGAAAGTGAAGTAATTTTTTAAGAATTGAAGAAGGGCGCTTCCGCAAGGGAGCGCCTTTTTTTATGCCGGCGCGCCGGCGGGGATAAGCGCAGCCGCCATCTTGCGGCCTTCGGTGCGCAGCACGTTATAGGTCCGGCAAGCCGCGCCGATTTCCATGATTTCGGCGACGATGCCGATTTCTTTTAAGGACTTCACGAGGCTGGAATCCAGCATACGGACGACGCCGCTGCCGATGATGAGATAGCTGATACCCGACTGCTTGAGCCCGTCGAAGTGCGCTGCCGTCAATTCCGTTACGTTCCCCACGTCGAGCGGTAGAACCTTGTCATCTACGATCAATACAGCGCCAAGGTACTCGGCGTTGCTGATGCGGAAACCACGCGCGGTATAGGCCTGAACGACCTGGGCAGAGGCGGAAACGAGCGGCGTAACGTCCGTCATGCGGGCGCGACTTCCTTCTTCAGCTCGGCGTCAGTCAGGTGACGCACGTTCATGTACATCAGCAGCGGCGATGCGACGAAGATGGAAGAATAGGTACCGACCACGACACCGACCAGCAGCGCATAGGTGAAGCCCTTGATAACCTGACTGCCGAAAATGGCCAGCGCCGCCAGCGCCACCAGCGTCATGAGCGAGGTCATGAGTGTGCGGGACAGCGTGTCATTAATGGCAAGGTTGAAAAGTTCTGGCAGCGGCATCTTGCGGTATTTACGCAACGTTTCCCGGATCCGGTCGAAGACGACGACCGTGTCGTTGATGGAGTAGCCGGCGACGAGAAGGACGGCGGCGACAGTCGCCAGATCGAATTCAATGCCGGTCAGGATAAAGAACAGCAACGTCGCGCAGACGTCGTGCGCGAGCGACAACACGCCCGTCATGCCGAACTGCCATTCATACCGCATCCAGATGAACAGCATAATGCCGATCATAGAATAGACGAAGGCCTGAACGCCGGTCATCACCAGCTCCTGCCCCACCTGCGGGCCGACGTATTCAACGCGGCGGAATTCAACTTCGGAGCCGAGCAGCGTTTGCACTTCTTCACGCAGGGCTTTCTGCGCGGCCGTATCGGCCTCGTGTCCCGGCATTTTGATAAGCGCCGCGCCCTCGCCGAATTCCTGAATCGTCGGGTGGCCAACGCTTAAATGATCAAGCTTTTCGCGGATGACGCCGATATCCATGCCGACGGGGGTTTTAACCTCCATCAAAATACCACCGGTGAAATCGATGCCGAGGTTAAGGCCTTTTGTGAAAAGCAACACAACGGAAGCAATCATCATGAGCGCAGACAGCGCCAGCGCAATTTTATGGAAGGCCATAAAGTCGACGTGGGTTTTGTCTTTAACCAGTTTGAAGCGGAGTTTCATCTGTTTCGTTCCTTAAAGGTCGAGCGTCGCAGGCTTGGCTTTTTTGAGCCAGATGACGATCATGAGGCGCGTGACGAGCAGCGCCGAGAAAATCGTGGTGATAATGCCGATAGTCATGGAGACCGCAAAACCCTTCACCGGCCCCGTCCCGAAGGAGAAGAGGATGATGGCGACGATCAGCGTTGTCAGGTTGGCGTCATAAATTGTGGCCTTGGCATGCAGATAGCCTTTGTCGATCGCCGACATGACCGTCCTGCCCTGCCGCAGTTCCTCGCGGATACGTTCGTAGACCAGCACGTTGGCGTCAACCGCGATACCGATGGTCAGGATGATGCCCGCGATACCCGGCAAGGTCAGCGTCGCCTGCAGGATGGACAGCACGGCAATGATGAAGATCATGTTCAAGGCAAGTGCGATATTGGCAAAGATGCCGAGAAGACCGTAAGACGCCGCAATCAGCACAAAGACGAAGATAAAGGCGTAGAGCGCCGCCGATTTACCGGCGGTGATGGAGTCAGAACCCAAAGACGGGCCGACGGTGCGTTCCTCGACAAAGGAAAGCGGCGCAGGAAGCGCACCGGCGCGCAGAAGAAGCGCAAGGTCATTCGCTTCCTTGACGCTGAACCCGCCGGAAATCTGACCGGAACCGCCGCAGATGGCATCACGGATGACGGGTGCGCTGATGACGTCTTTATCAAGGACGATGGCGAAGGGATGGCCGACGTTGGCTTTCGTCACATCGCAGAATTTTTTCGCGCCGACAGAGTCAAAGCGGAACGACACGACGGGGCCGCTCTGGTCAAAGTTCGGCTGGGCGTCAATCAGCTGGTCGCCCTTGATGATGGCCTGCTTTTTCAAAAGCAGAGACTGTTCCGGATGGTTCAGCATATTAACTTTAAAATTGCTGATACCTTCGCGTGTCGCCTGTTCATCCAGCAGGTGGAACGTCAGCTGCGCAGTGCGGCCCAGAAGTTCCTTCACATGTTCCGGGTTATCGACGCCAGGCAACTGCAGAACGATGCGGTTGGTGCCCTGACGCTGGATCAAAGGCTCCTTGGTGCCGGATTCATCGACGCGGCGACGAACGACCTCAATCGCCTGTTCGATAACCTTGGCTTTAATATCGTTCAGTTCCTTTTCATCCATTTTCACGGTGACAAGGCCGTCATCCGCAATCGTGATGTTGGCCGCACGGTCAGCATCGCGCGCGATTTTATAGGCGGCATCTTTATCCTTGGCGAGGTTCAGCAGCTTGTAACTGAAACCGTCTTTCGCAGTTTTGGAATCTGTGTAGCGGATCGTTTCTTTGCGCATCTCGACTTTGGCGGCATCGAGCGTCGCAGCAATACGGTCTTCCATCACCTTGCCCATATCGGCTTCCAGCAGCAGGTGCGAACCACCACGAAGATCGAGGCCGAGGTTGACGGTCTGGGTCGGGAACCAGCTAGGCAGATGTTCCTGCGCCCATTCCAGATGTGGCTGTGACAGCACGTTCGGCACGGCATAGGCAATGCCAATGAACGTCAGGAAAACGGTCAGGAAGACCTTCCACTTGGGGAAATGCAGCATATGGTGATTACTCTTCTTTCAGAAGTTTTTTGCGCGTTTTTTCGACCAGCTCTTTGCGCTGCTCGGCGGCATTCTTTTCGGCTTCGCGCTTATGGATGGAGTCACGCACCGTCATAATGGTGGTGCGCACGGCGACAACTTCAACGCCCGCGTTCAGCTCCAGCAGCACTTCATCATCGTTCAGGAGCTTCTTGACGGTTGCCAGCAAGCCGCCGCCGGTCACGACCTTGTCGCCCTTTTGCAGATTGTTGATCATCTGGCGATGTTCGACGATACGCTTGTTCTGCGGGCGGATAACCATAATGTAAAACACGCAGAAGATGAGTACCAATGGCAGAACAGTGACCAGCATGCCCGGCCCGCCGCTTGCCGTATCGGTCGCTGTATCGGCGGCTTCCTGCGCCCATGCGGATGTGACAAACATGCTTGACTCCTGTGGACTCATTAAATCATTGTTGTGGCCAGAATATTGCCCATTAAGTCCAGAAAAACAACAGGAAATGACAGCTTCTGCTTTTCCTGCCACATTCGCCGAGACATCGCTTTCAAAGGCCTGATAAATGAAAAAGACGCTGAAAATTTCCCTGGGCGTGACGCTGCTTTTCATTCTGAGCATTATCATCGGGATAAAATTTTTATTTAAACCAGTTATCGAGAGCCAGATCCGCGCCGCCGGCTTTCCGAAAGCGCAAGTCGGCTCCGCAAGCATCGGCTTATCCGGCACGGTTCTGAAAAATATCAGCCTTGATGATGCCGGCAACCATATTGACGAGATAAATGTTTACGCGCTCGCTTCCGACATTTTTGCCTATCACGTCGGCAAGATCGAGGTGACGGGCGTGACGCTTAATTGGCCGCTGAATTTGCCACCTCCGCAGCCTTCCACCACCCCTGTCAACTTTTACACCAAGCAAATCGATTTCCGGAACGTCACGCTCAATATTGCAACGCCTTTCGGCCCGCTGCCTATCGGTATCGAGGGCACGGTGCTCGATAACGGGGATAATTACGGCGCGGCTGGTGCCGCCATTGGCGAAGCGGCCTTTGGCCATGTGGACGGGAAGTTCACGCTTTCTGTCGACAAAGCCACCCATCTGCTCAAGGCGGAATACAAGCTGGGCGAAGCAAGGCTGAAAAGCGCTGACATCGAATTGCGCCGCGTGACCGGCTGGGTCAGCGCTGATATTGATCCCAAGAATGCTCTGCCCTCCATTAACGCGCAGCTCGTCGTCGGCGGGTTGAAAGCCTACGGCGTGCCGATGCAGGGCACGAACCTGACTATCAGCTCTGAAAAGCAGAAAATTCAGGCGACGCTTGATGGCCAGGTTATCAATGACTCCGGCAATATTAATGTCGATTTCAAGCTCGACCAGTCGGATACGGCCGCCGACAAAGTGAGCCTAAAGGCCGAAGCGCAGCTGAAACATCTGGATGCGCTAGAAGCTGTCGACATGGGCGGTCAGGGCAGCCTGTTGCTCAACCTGACGGGGGATCGCAACAAATCATCCGACTGGGCAGATATGTCGCAATGGAAAACCCTTGCCGGCAGCCTTGGCGTGGATATGGAGAAACTCTCTCTGCCCGGGCTCCTGAGCAATGCGGAAGCATTGGCATCCCTGCATCTTTCGCTTGACCCTGCGACCGGCAAGATTACGGCGACAGCGGCGAATGGCCCGGTATCTTTCAACGGCAAGCTCCGCGCACTTGGAAACCGCATTGCTTTCATTAATATCCCCGGCAACGCGAAGAACCCTGCAGCCGCTGTCTGGGATAAAACAGCGAAAACGCTGACCGCCACAATCGACGGCGCCGATATCGCCGGACTTGATTATATGGCGAAGGGTATTTCGACACAGCTGACGGCCTATCTTTCCGACGCGCCCGTCATGGAAGGCAAGATCGATATTGCGGAGTTGCGCCAGAACGTCAAACTGCCGTATTTCATGCCGGTAAAAGTCGCCCTGCAGTTTCAGGCCATGAACAGCGTGAAAGCTGGCACGGGTTTCAGCGGCACCATATCCGAGAAAAACGGCAAATTCGCGGCAAAAGTGGAAGGCAAATATGACTCGGCAAAGCAGAAAGGCGATGCATCGCTGACTCTGCCGCCCACAAGCTTTGTGCAGAATGTCACGCCGCTTGGTCTTTCATTCCCTTACTCCACTGCCTACATCCAGGACGCCTTCGGCACGGCGGGTCTCTCCGCCAGCTTTGAGTTTGGCAATGGCAAGGGTGGCTGGACCGCGTCCTCGCACGGGCAGGTTTTCCTCAAAGATTTTACCTGTACGGTTAAAGAGAACGTTATTTCCGGCATCAGTACTGTCTTGAACCTCGACAGCCTGAGCCCGCCGGTCCTCAGCCACCAGAACATCGCCGTCGGCGCGCTCAACGTGGGCCTTCCGCTGACGGATGGGGCGCTGGAGGTCAGCCTCGATGCCGCGCGCAACATGACGCTACACAAGGCAGAATGGAACGCGGCGGGCGGAAAAATTTCCTCCTCTGCGTTTACGATGCCGCTCGACACCATGACGACGGCCGTCACACTTAGCGCGAACAAGCTGGACCTGCAGCAGCTCTTCGCCATCGCGCCGCTGGACGGGCTGACGGCTGAAGGTGTGGTCAATGGCACACTGCCGCTCACCATTAATAACGGCACCTTCCTGCTGACCAATGGCGTGCTGCAGTCGGGCGGCGCGGGGAAAATCCGGTATAATCCGCAGAACCCACCCGCCTTTTTGCAGAACCAGACTTCCCAGCAAATTATCGACCTGAAAGCCGCGCTGGCGGCCTTTGACTTTGACTCCCTGCGCATGACGATCGATGACGAATTGGGGAAATCGCAAAAAATATCGCTGCAGATCAGCGGCAAGAATCCGCTCTTCTATTCCGGCCATGCCGTCAACTTCAATTTAAATGTAGAAGGCCCTATCGAAAATATCATAAGATATAACCCTGGCAGCAGCCGGATACCGGATGGCATCCGCAAGCAGCTTGAAGACTTTGAAACCAAACACGGGAAAACCTGATAGTGAAAACATTGCATATGCAAGCGACCTCCCTCGCCGCACTCTGCGCCGGCCTGCTCGCCGTCGCCGCCTGCACGCCGACTGTGAAGGTGCAAGCGCCGGACAAGCCGATTGAAATCAACATGAACATCAAGATCGAGCAGGAAGTGCGCGTGAAGGTCGAGAAAGACCTTGATGCCGCGATTGCTTCCGACCCGAGCCTTTTCGGCGTTGATCCCACGAAATCAGGAGAGAAAAAATAATGAAAAACATCGTCACGAAATTCATCCTCACCGGCGCGGCGCTCGTTTTCAGCGCGTCCATCGCCTTCGCGGCCATGACGCTTGAATCTGCAAAGCATGACGGCCTCGTCGGCGAACAGCCGGACGGCCTTGTCGGCGTCGTCAGCGGCGGTTCGGCCGAAGTGAAATCGGTCGTTGAAACCACCAACGCCCTGCGCCTGCAAAAGTACCAGGCGATTGCGGCCAAGAACGGCACGCCCGTCGACCAGGTTCAGGCCGTCGCCGGCAAGAAGCTGATCGGATCTACCCCTGCCGGCGAATACATCAAGACCGCGTCCGGCAGCTGGCAGAAAAAATAATCTGACACTGGATTAGTAAGTTGATTGAGCCCCGCATTTACCGCACTTCCTTTGCCCAGTATTACAAGGCATCAGGTCAGGCCGGTATGGCGGGGCTCATTACTTATCTGTTCTTCCCGCTGCGCTATGCCTATGCCGTCACGGCCATCGCCGCGGTCATCGGCTTCCTTCTCGTGCATATGCGGGATATTCGGTTGGATGAAGAAGGCATCGTCTTTCGCCGCTCCCCCAGCTTTGATGAAGTCCGTATCGCCTGGACGGATATCCTGAATTCCGTCGTCGGGGCCGACAGCCGCGGCGAATTTCGCGAACTCGCAATTTTCACCGGCGACCGGGCATTTCCGCCCAATGCCGTCTGGCGTCTCGACCTGCGGCATATCACGGAAGAAGACTGCCGCAACCTGTTTGCTGTTTCCGAGCTGAGAGTAGCCGAAGTCGTCGACCCTGCAACTTACCTGACCCGTGTGCGTGAGAACAAACCGCCGTCGGTTTATTAAGCGGCGGTGAATTCCTCTTTTCGATAACCCTGCATATACAAAATGGATGTCAGGTCGGTGAAGCGGATCTGGTAAGGCGTTGCCGCCTGAACCAGCGGTTTTCCGTAGTAGCCAACGCCCACACCCGCGGCCTGCAGCATGGGGATGTCATTGGCGCCATCACCAACCGCCACCGAAAAGGCAGGGTCAATATTCAGCCCGCGGCATTCATCTTGAATCGTTTTTTTCTTCACCAGCTTATCGACGATGGGCGGAATAACTTCACCCGTCAGCCGGCCGTTATTCATAGCCAGACGGTTGCCGATATTTTTATAAAAGCCAAGACCTTGCGCGACGTAGTTCGTAAACATGTCGAAGCCGCCGGAGATCAGGACACATTTTGCGCCATAGCGGTTCATGGTTTTCACCAGTGTCGCAGCCCCTTTCGAGAAGCGCACTTTCGGCACCATTTCGAAAACAGCTTCTGCCGGAACACCAGCCAATAGCTTAACCCGCATCCGCAAGGCTTCGTGGAAATCTATTTCACCGCGCATGGCGGCGGCGGTAATCGGCTCAACTTTATCTTTGAGGCCGAACTGGCCAGCAAGCTCATCCAAAGTTTCGCCCTCAATCATCGTCGCATCCATGTCCGCGACGAGAAGCTTTTTTTTGCGAGAAATATCATTGGGTTGAATAAAAAAATCAAAATTTGAAAAATTCTGGAACTTCTTTCTAAGACCTTCAGTTAGCTTACCGTTGAGCGCGCCCAGTGTAATCTCAAGCACTTTGCCGGTGTGCAGAGAATGTATCTGAGCGTGCTCAACACTTTCCCCCTTCACAATAGTCATAATTTGCCGCTCGATATTCGCATCGAGTGCGCCTTCGTTTGCGGCGACGACTGTGATAATTGTTTCCGGCATATTTTCCCTAAAAACCTTGATTTCAGGACACTTTATCTTTACCAATCGAACAGATCGGTGAATATTCAGTTGTGTATCTGATTTTAAAGGAGTGTGTCTATGCAAAAACCCGTCAGCAAACCTGGCTGTCCCAATTTCTCTTCCGGCCCCTGCGCCAAGCGCCCGGGCTGGTCAGTTGACGCCCTGAAGGGCACGCCAGTCGGCCGCTCCCACCGCGCTTCCCTCGGCGTTAAGAAACTCGCAGAAGTGATCGAGCGCTCCAAAACCATCCTCGGCATGCCGAAGGACTACCGCCTTGCCATCGTGCCGGGTTCCGATACCGGTGCCATCGAAATGGCAATGTGGTCGCTGCTCGGCGCCCGCGGCGTTGATGTTCTCGGCTGGGAAGTCTTCGGCAAGATGTGGGTGATCGACGTCGTGAAACAGCTGAAGCTGTCTGACGTCCGCACCTTTGAAGCGCCTTTCGGCTCCATCCCCGATCTGTCTCAGGTTGATACCGACAGCGATGTTGTCTTCACCTGGAACGGCACCACTTCGGGCGTTCGCGTGCCAAACGGCGACTGGATCAAGGACGACCGTCAGGGCCTGACCATCTGCGATGCAACTTCCGCCGTTTTCGCGATGGACCTGCCGTGGAACAAGCTCGATGTCGTGACCTGGTCATGGCAGAAGGTACTCGGCGGCGAAGCGGCGCATGGCATGCTGGCACTCTCCCCCCGCGCGGTTGAACGCCTGCAGAGCTACACCCCGCCCTGGCCGATGCCGAAAGTCTTCCGCCTGACCAAAGGCGGCAAACTGGTCGAGGAGCCGTTTGAAGGCAAGACGATCAATACCCCCTCCATGCTCGCCGTCGAAGACTGCCTTGATGCGCTGAAATGGGCGGAAAGCCTCGGCGGCCTGAAGGGCCTGATGGCGCGCACCAACGCGAACCTGAAAGCCGTCGAACAGTGGATCGATAAAACGGACTGGGCAGACTTCCTGCCGGAACGCGCCGACATCCGCTCCAACACCTCTATCTGCTTTAAGGTGACGGATAGCTGGCTGACCTCCAAGGATGAGGAAACCCAGCGCAAAGTGATTAAATCCGTCGAAACCCTGCTCGACAAGGAAGGCGTCGCTTATGAAGTCGCCAATCACCGCGATGCACCGCCCTCCTTCCGTATCTGGGGCGGCGCGACGGTCGAGGCGGCGGACATCAAGTTCTGCCTCGAATGGATCGACTGGGCGTATAACGACATCAAGTCGATGGAACAGGCTAAAGCCGCCTGATGATCAAGGTTCTCGGGCACAGGGGCGTTCGGCAGCACAAAACTGTTGACGAAAACTCTGTGCCCGCCTTTGACCTCGCCTTCAAATCCTCTGACGGTATTGAAACGGACGCGGTCATTTCAGCCGACAAGGCCGTCTTTCTCTGCCATGAACTGCGCAGCATAAATATCCCGCACCTATTCTCACGCTCGACCTCGGCTTTGAAGCGTCATCTTAATCGCGCCTCTGCAAAGCTTGCCGGCACCCGGCGGATCGACCAGATGACGGCGAAGGAAGTAGACAGGCTTCAGCTCAAAAAGAATGCACCGCTCGCCAGCCTTGCTGCCCTCTTCACGCTCGCCGCCAATTATCCCGGCAAGACCATCAATATCGAACTCAAAGGGCACGGCGCGCTAGAACCCACCCTTGCCGAAATCGATAAAGCCGTCGCTGCGGGTAAAATATCACGCGAGCAGATTATCCTAACCTCCTTTGACCACGCCGCGATTGCCAAAGCAAAAATTCTGGCACCGGATATAAAGCGCGGGCTCATTTTTGCGCGACAGGACTTGCGTGACAAGCGCATGTACCCCTGGCTTAAAGGCAATCTCAGCCGTTACGATCACTTGAGCGGCCGGACCCTTCGCGGCAAAACCGCGCAGGAAGCGGCGCCGGACTATTTTGTCATGACAGGCGGCGCGCTGAATGCTCGCGCCATCGCAAAAATCAGGCGGTATTTCCCTGCCGCTAAAATCATGATCTGGACGATGAAAGATCCCGAGCATGATAAAGGCCTGCAAAAAAAACTAAACAACGCCGCCCTCGCCCCGCATATCGACACGATCATCAGCGATTTCCCCGACCGCATGGTTAAGTACCTGAAAAACAAGGGCCTGCGCCCCTAAACCAAAATTAAGCTTTTTGCTTTAGTATATGTTTGTCAGAGGTTTAAAGAATGGATGACAAGCAATACCAGCTGCGGATGCATGCCTTGCGCGAAAGGGTGGCAGATTTATGGCTGCCGAATGACGTCTTTGAAAAATTGTCCAAAATCACGCGCAGCGCGCATGAGAATTATCCAGAGCTCGATCCCTCCATCCTTCAGCTGGATATCACTCGCCTTGGCGAGCTGAACGCACTGCTTGCCACGAGTCAGGCCGACAAAATGGACGGGGTAAATCTCCGCCTCTCCAATCTAGATATGTTTGACCTTGAAAAGCTGAGCCTTTATGCCGAGGAATTTTACGGCGATCTTGGCGGTGCCGACCAACTCGGCATGACGCCGCCGGACATCACGGCGCTCTCCGAAAAGCTCGGGCGTTACCGCGAAACAGCTTTTCCGGCAGGTTGACGCCATGGGAAACAACAAAAAAGGCTATTACCGCGAAGTTGCCCGGATGATTGCAGAGACAATCGCGAATGAACACTCCCATGCTTACGCCAAACATCATGTTAAAAACGGCGAGTTTACCAATCCGCAAATGGGCGTGCCGCAGCGCATACGCAGCGCCCAAAGCCTCGTCGACCATGCCTATATGGTGCTGACAAGCCAGGAGACGCGCACCGTACATACCAGAGGCATGTTGATTTACGCCTATCACCCGCCATCGAATACCGTCTGCATTATCAACCCCAACACGAACGACAAGGATGGCGGCACCATGTACCGCCGTAATGGCGCTGTCGACGGCAGGCACGGCGAATGGCATGAGAAGCTGACAAGGATTGAAGCCATGAAAATGGGTGTGCCGGGATTCAAAGATGCTGGCGGCGGACTGATCTCATTCCTGTTTAGTGCACCCCATCTCGCCGACAGGCTTGAAAATGCCTACGCGGAAACGAAGGTCGCGCAAGCGCAACTGGCGCGTATGGAGCGGCATAAATTATTGCGTGAAAACATTCGCGACGTGACGGGCAAAAAGAAAGGGCGTCACAATGACGCCCGCTCTTTCGCTTATGCTTGAATTTTCTCGTTAGCGCACAACCGGTTTCAACTGACCCGTTTTCACAAGAACGCTGAAATCTTTGCACTCGTCAAAAGCCTGCTGCGCGACGCGTGCGGCTTTCGCCTGGAATTTGGCGCCAAGGCCATGCTTCACGCCATAATCAATATCCGATTTCACGGACGCGCGATCAAGGTACAGATCACCGCTTAAAAAATCCGTGTACATCGTGCCTTCCGGTTCTTTGCCTTTTTTCAGGAAATCATAAGCCTCGCCAAACCCACGGCGCACAAAAAGCATCATGCTGTGCGGGAAGTTTACAAAGGCTTCAAAAAGTTTCTCGGCCACCGTCGATTGTTCCCAGAGCAGATCCTGCTTCTTGAAACGATATTCGTCAAAATTGACGACTTTATCAGCAGCCGTGTTGAAGGTAGTTTTGAAGGATGTCGGGGCATCGAGCATTTTTGGCCTCGCGGTATGAATCTGATGAGGCAAATATACGCTTTTGTTGATTTTCGTCACCAACAATTTCCGTAACGGACTACTCATGTACCGCAAAATTACGCTTTTTTACGATATTTTGACAAATAATGAGCGGAATAGCGGCCACCCCTTTCGGAATCTTTTATTTGTGCGGCGCAGCAAAGAGCATACTTGCGGGGATTCAATAGGGGCGTATCATGTCCCATCAGTTTGAAGGAGCAATAAACCCATGACAGCCAAGCCTAAAGTCCTGATTAGCGATAAAATGAGTGCCCAGGCAGAACAGATTTTCAAAGATCGCGGCGTCGATGTGACGGTCAAGACCGACCTGAAACCCGAAGAGCTCGCAACGTTCATTAAAGATTTTGACGGTCTGGCCATTCGCTCCTCCACGAAAGTCACGGCAGAGATACTGAACGGCGCTAAAGCGCTGAAAGTCATCGGCCGCGCCGGTATCGGCGTCGATAACGTCGATGTTCCCGCCGCAACCAAAACCGGCGTCGTCGTCATGAACACGCCCTTCGGAAACTCGATCACGACCGCTGAACACACCATCGCCCTCATGATGGCCCTCGCCCGTGATATTCCGCAGGCGAACCTGTCGACCCATGCCGGCAAATGGGAAAAATCCAAATTTATGGGCGCTGAGCTGTTCGGCAAAACACTTGCCGTCATCGGCTGCGGCAACATCGGTGCCATCGTCGCCGATCGCGGCGTCGGCCTGAAAATGAAGGTCATCGCTTACGACCCCTTCCTCTCCAACGAACGCGCCATCGAACTCGGCGTTGAAAAGGTCGAGCTGGAAGATGCGTTTAAACGCGCCGACTTCCTGACCATCCACACCCCGATGACCGAAACCACCAAAGGCATCATCAACAAGGCAGCGATTGCCAAGATGAAAAAAGGCGTGCGCCTCATCAACTGCGCCCGCGGCGGCCTGATTGTGGAAGCAGACCTCAAAGAAGCCCTCGACAACGGCCATGTCGCCGGTGCGGCGCTTGATGTTTTCGAAACGGAACCCGCAAAAGAAAACATCCTCTTCAACCACCCCAAAGTCGTATGCACCCCGCACCTCGGCGCCTCGACCGTCGAAGCGCAGGAAAACGTGGCGCTGCAGGTCGCAGAACAAATGGCCGACTTCCTGCTGCAGGGCGCCGTTGCCAACGCGGTCAACATGCCTTCTGTGAGCGCGGAAGACGCGCCGAAGCTGAAACCTTACATGAAGCTCGCCGAACAGCTCGGCAGCTTCGCAGGCCAGCTGGCGACGACGGAAGCCAAGGAAATCGAGATCGTTTACGAAGGTCTCGTCGCAGGTCTTAATACAAAACCCCTTACCGCCTTGGTCCTCTCCGGCTTCCTGAAGCCGACGATGGAAGGTGTGAACACCGTCTCCGCCCCTGCCCGCGCCAAAGAACGCGGCATTACCATCGCCGAAACGAAACGCGAAAAAGCGAAAGACTACCAGACGCTGATCCGCGTGACTGTGAAGGGCAAAGACGGCGAAAACACCTTTGCCGGCACCATCTTCGGCGGCGAACACCCCCGCATCGTCGATATGGACGGCGTGCCGACGGAAAGCGCGCTTGGCAAGGAAATGCTGTACGTCCTGAACCTCGACAAGCCGGGCCTGATTGGCGCGGTCGGCACCATCCTCGGCAATGCCAAAATCAATATCGCTGACTTCAACCTCGGCCGCATTCCCGGCAAGGACAAGGCGATTGCCCTGATTTCGGTCGACGGGTATATCCCCGAGCCTGTTATCGCTGCCATTGCCGGCATCTCGCAAGTCGAGCGCGTGAAGGTTCTGCGTTTCTAAAGATAACGGAAGGCGATAATGGCGTTAGACAGCAAGCATATCTACGCCATTATCGCCCTTTCACTTGTCGTCTTTTCCCGCGGCGTCTATTTCAACAGCATCTTTCGCGGCGATACCAAGCCACATTCTTTTTCGTGGCTCATCTGGGCTGTCATCTCCAGCATCGGCTTTGCAGCGCAGGTGGCGGAAGGCGCTGGGCCCGGTTCATGGGTGCGCGGCTTTGGCGCGGCGACTTGTTACATCATCGTCCTTCTCGGCTGGCAGCGCGGTGAGCGCAATATCAAGCGCGTCGACTGGATCACCCTTTTTGTCGCCTTGCTGGCTATTCCTCTCTGGGTCATCACCAACACGCCGGTATGGTCTGTGTTCCTCGTCTGCTTTATCGACACCTCCGGCTATATCCCGACCATCCGCAAGGTATGGCATAAGCCGAAGGAAGAAACGGCGGTTGGCTACATCATTTCCGCCTGCGGCAGTATTTTCTCCATTCTAGCTATCGAAAATTACAACCTCTCCACCTGGCTGTACCCGTTGGTGCTGGGCTGCACCAATATCATGATGGCGAGCTATATCCTGCTGCGCCGGCGGCACCTTGTGCGGGTGCCGGCAACGCTCGGCCTTGACGATGAAGAGGCCTCGCTTCACGCTTAATTGGCGATTGCCTGACAGCCCTAAAATTCATATCCTAGAGATATGAAACATATCGTTCTTTCCCTGCTACTTGCCTTGTCCCTGTTCGCCGCGGTTCCTGCGATGGCGGAGCCGATTGCGCCCAGCGCCAAGCCGGCCGATAAAACGCCCCTTTTCCCCAAAACCGTGAAGCCGGAGGATATCGCCAAGATCGAGATCTTCAAGGCGCGCCGGACGATGAACCTGCTGGATGCGAAGGGCGACATCCTGCGCAGCTACCAGATCGTCCTCGGGTGGGAGCCTGTGGGGAAGAAAACCGAAGAAGGCGACGGCAAGACACCGGAAGGTACCTACACCATCGATTCCCGCAACGAAAATAGCGAATACCACAAATCATTGCGCATTTCGTATCCGGATGCAGACGACATTGCACAGGCCAAGAAACGCCACGTCAGCCCTGGCGGCATGATTTTTATTCATGGCAAGCCGAACTTCAAGTCGTGGATGTTCTGGAAGTATAACGTCCACAAAGACTGGACGAATGGCTGTATCGCCGTCAGCAACACGGAAATGATGGAACTCTGGAATCTCATTGCCGTCGGCACGCCCATCACCATCAACCCCTAAAGGATTTTCACATGATCGGCTTCGACCCCATATCGACTGTTTCCGCGGCCTATATGCTGGTCGCCGCCAGCGCCGCCTGCCCCGTGCAGGGACCCGTCGAGGTTGAAGTACGCCTTGCGAAAACCGACAATGCCTATATTGCAACACAAACGTCACAGCAACTGACCGCCACCTACGGCAAAAATCCTGATACCACCATGGCGACGGACGGCCTCTGGATGGTCAGCGGCGTTACCGTTGTCGGCCCTGAAAACCTGCAGGGCAAGGCGCGTGCCGAATTCAAGACGATGACTAACTACAAGAATGACACGACCTGCTTCAGCGTTTCAAAAGTCGAATACGAGATTGACTACAGCCCCGCCATCTACATCGCCTCCGATTACAAAAATATGGGCTGCCGTTACAGTGCGACGCTTGCCCATGAAAAACGACACGTGGCGGCGGACGTCAAAACCTTTACCGATTACATCCCCGTCTTCCGCCAACAAATCCAGAGCTTCGCAGAAAGCCAGCCCGCCCAAGGGCCGCTGCCGAATGCGGCCGTTGAAAATGCCGAGCGGGGAGCGCTGCAGAAAATTACCGCCGCCATCAATCCCTACTTCGGCCAGCTGGCCGAGCTGCGCCGCAAGCGTCAGGCCGAAATAGACACGATCCAGAATTACGAGCGGGACACCGCTCTTTGCCCTGGTCAATTCCCAAAATTCGACGGCCAAAAATAGGTAGCATTATGATTGGTCTCGGTCATCTTTTACTGCCTGCCGCTTACTTCCTCGCCAGCTTCAGCGGTTGTCAAGGCATTGGACCAGCGACTGTCGATGTGCACCTGACCTATACAGAACCTCCCTACTACACCGATATGACGTCATCGGAGCTGACGTCCGGCTTCGCCAACAATCCCGATTCCACGCTGACCACAGACGGCAACTGGATGATCGGGGGCCTGACGTTAAGCCAGCTTACGGGGCAATATGGCGTCAACTTTAAAACAGTGACCTACCCGACAGGACAGGTCTGCCTTGCGGTGAGCGAAGTCGATATGGACATTGTCTATACGCCGGTCATTTATATCGCCAAGGATTTCCTGCGTCAGGAATGCCAATACACCGTGACGAAAGCGCACGAGCAAAAGCACGTCGCGACAGACCTTGAAACCATCAACGACTTCACGCCGCAACTGAAACAGCAGCTACAGGAATTCGTTGACAGTCTTGGCGTGCAGGGCCCCATTTCGAGGGATGAGGTCGAACAGGCGCAGCAAGCTATCACGCAAGCCGTCGATGAAGCGGCCGCGCCGATTGTCCAGCAACTCATCGACCTTCGCCGTGAAAGGCAGGGTTCTATCGACACCATCGAGAACTACAAGCGGGAATCCGCGCTTTGCCCCGGCGAATTCCCGAGCTTTAGCGGGGAACAATAATAATGGCGCTGCTGCCCCTGCCGCTTTTTCTGGCCAAAATGTACACGCTGGCGCAGCTAACCGTCTGTCCGCTGCCAGATGCCGCGCCGCATGTGGATTTCCAGTTCCTGCCAGAAAAGCCTATATATATTACCGAAGCCCCTTCCGCCGCACTCGGCGCGGCAATGAAAGGCAATGTCGATTCCACCATCGCAACGGACAGCCGCTGGCGCGTCGGCGGACTTGAGGAAGGGCCTATCGAGCCTGAACTGCATATGGAGTTCGACACGGTCAGCGACGGCAGCTCGATGTGCATATTCCTCAGTAACATCCACCTGACCATGCACTATCGGCCGACCATTTTTATCGCCAAAGAAAATAAGGGTTTGGAGTGCCGCTTCAAGGTCGTCAAACTTCATGAAGAACGGCATGTGGCCACAGACCTCAAGGTCATCAACGAATATATTCCCAAGATGCAAATGGAGCTGCTGTGGTATTTGCGCTCCCTAGGCATGCAGGGGCCCTATCCGGTGGGCCAGCAGACGGTGCAGATGCAAACCATGGCCAAAAACATTGGCCTCGCCATCAAGCCTATCTACGAAAAGCTTATTAATACGCGCCGCGCCCGTCAGGGAATGATCGACACGGTCGAAAACTATAAGCATGAATCCAGCCTCTGCCCCGGCGAATTCCCGAGCATCGAAGACCTCGAAAAAGAAGAAGCCGCAAACCCGCCTAAACCCTGATTTAACAAGGGTTGAAATATCCATAAAGTCATGGTAACTTCCGCGCCATGGCAAGCAAAACAGTACATATCATTGGCGCCGGCATGGCGGGTTCGGAAGCGGCGTGGCAGATAGCTTCGGCAGGTGTTCCGGTTGTTCTTCACGAAATGCGCCCCGTGCGCATGACGGAAGCACACAGCACCGAAGGTTTCGCGGAACTTGTGTGCTCCAACTCCTTCCGGTCGGACGACGCCGAATATAACGCCGTCGGCCTGCTGCATGCGGAAATGCGCAAAGCCAATTCGATCATCATGGCCGCTGGCGACAAGCACAAGGTTCCTGCAGGCTCGGCCCTTGCGGTGGATCGGGACCTGTTTTCTCAGGAAGTCACCGGCATCCTCAAATCGCACCCTCTGATCACGGTCGTGCGCGGCGAAGTGGACGGTCTGCCCCCCGCCGAATGGGATAACGTGATTATTGCGACAGGACCGCTGACGAGCCCCGCGTTGTCGAAAGCCGTTCTGGAGCTGACGAACGAAGAAAGCCTCGCCTTCTTCGACGCCATTGCGCCGATTGTTTTCCGTGAATCAATCAACATGGAAAAAGCCTGGTTCCAGTCGCGCTACGACAAGCCCGGCCCCGGCGGCACGGGCAAGGATTACATCAACTGTCCGATGGAAAAAGATGAATATTACGCCTTCATCGATGCGCTCTGCGCCGGCGAAAAAACCGAATTCAAGGAATGGGAAAAGAATACCCCTTACTTCGAAGGCTGCCTGCCAATTGAAGTCATGGCGGAGCGCGGGCGGGATACCCTTCGCTTCGGGCCGATGAAATCGGTCGGTCTCGTCAACCCAAATGCTACCAAATTCCCGCGTCCCTGGGCTGTTGTGCAGCTGCGGCAGGATAACGCCCTTGGCACGCTTTACAACATCGTCGGCTTCCAGACGAAACTGAAATATGCCGAACAAACCCGCATTTTCAAAATGATCCCCGGGCTCGAGAATGCCGAATTTGCCCGCCTTGGCGGCATTCACCGCAATACCTTCCTCAACAGCCCGAAACTGCTGGACGGCGTGCTGCGCCTGAAGGCCCAGCCGCGCCTGCGCTTCGCGGGCCAGATTACAGGCTGCGAAGGTTACGTTGAAAGCGCTGCCGTGGGCCTCATGGCCGGTCGCTTCGCGGCGGCTGAAGCATTGGGGCAGGACGTGGCCCCGCCACCGTTCACAACGGCGATGGGCGCCTTGATCAATCACATCACCACCGGCGCCAATGCCGAAACATTCCAGCCCATGAACGTCAACTTCGGCCTCTTCCCGCCATTGTCAGCGGATGAAAAGGCGCAAGGGCGTGAGCGGAAGAAGGCAATGTCGGACCGCGCGCTGAATGATTTTGACGTCTGGCTGCAACAGCCAAAAGCGGCTGCTTAAAAGAGATTTCCCCACCAAAGCCGCAGCGCCATGAATGGCGGCTGACGCAGCAGGTAAACTTTGTAATCCGCACGCTCGATTTCCCGCAGGTACATAGCGGCAAGGTTTGCATGGGTACGAATAATACCTTTTTGCGGCGGCAGACCTTTCAGCTTTCGCTTCGCCTCTTCCACGACGGTTTTGACAATAGGGATGAGATTGTCGAGGTCCTTGCCTTCAAACAGCGCATATTTATCCGTTTCCGCCTTGTGCAGCAGATCTTCCGGCAGGTAGCAACGGCGCTGCACAAGGTGCAGCGGTGTCGCGCGTAAAATACCAGCAAGGGCGTATGCGGTGCCGACACGCTGGAAAACGTCATCGCTTGCGGCATCTCCCGTCATCCGTGCCGCCAGCTTCAGCAACGGCGTTGAGGTGTAATCGGCATAATTCGCCATACCCTGCAGGGTAGACGGCAGCCTGTCCTCAAGGTCGAATTCACGCCCAAATATTAGCGCTTCCAACAATTCCTTCGGCAGTTGGAATTGCGCGATTGCTTCTGCCAGCGGTTGCATCACCTGATGCTTTGGTGCGGGCTTGCCGTCAAAAACGCCCGTCAGCGCATCGCGCCACCATTGCAGGCGGATGAGCCCCAGCGTCGTCTCTGTCACCACCTCGCGCGTTTTCGCGATTTCATAGTTGAAGGCATAGAGCGCGAAAAGGCCGGGCCGGGCGGCGGGCTTTGCCAGCAAGGTCAAAAGGAAACGGTCCGGATCATGTTTCCGGACCGTTTCACCGCAATAGCCTAAAACGTTATCAGTGATGGTATTTATCCGCCCAGAAGAAGTTGCCTTCTTTCACATCTGTCGTACCGGGTTTCTGGCGCGGCAGGACAAGCTTGGGATCCATGAGGAAGCTGCGATAGTAGCCCGTCGGGAAGATGTGATAGCGCGATTCCAGCTCGACAGAGTCGATGATGCTGAGGAATAGGCCGGCATAACGCTCGTACATATTCTGCGTCGAGGAGCAGGTGATTTCATAGCGGTTCGGGCCGTAAATGCTGGCGAGCATAATGCCGCGCATGCGCTCCACGCCATTGCCCGTTTCCTGGTCAAAGGTCACGTTGACGGCCGTCGCGTCGCCCTTGCCGCCCATGCTGGCGGGGTCGTAGAAGGATTCAATCTTGGCATTATTGAACTGGCTGACTTCCTTCTCCCAGAAATCGCGGTTCAATGTTTCGCTCACGGCACGGTCGAGCAGATATTTCGGATAGACCTTCAGGCGTCCGTCTTTTTGCACCTGCATGCGGCAAGTTGCGCGGTCCTCGATCAGTGGGCCTGCGATGCGGAGGCGGGTGTAAACATCATCATCCGTCTGGATGCGCCACACATCGGGGTAGGAAATTGTGTAATCGTTCACATCGTCCTTCCAGACGAAGGTGTCCGCCTTGGCAGCGGGTGCGAAAGCCGTCAGCAAAACCGCAAAAACGACAAAAGCAAGAATCTGGCGCATTCAAAAACTCCCCTAAAGCCGCAAGTGCGGCACAGCGTTGATTGTGCCGTGTTTTTTACTGTTTGGGAATAGGTGTTTAGCGGCGTTAAAGGCTGTTTTTCGCAGCCCTTTTCTGTATCATGGAAAACCATAGCGACTTTGGCGGCCTTGCGATTAAATTATGAAAAAAACGGAAAACATAACCACAGCGGCCCTCATCCTTGGCTCCAGCATCCTGCTGTCACGCATTCTGGGCTATCTGCGTGAAATGTTGCTGGCCTACAAATTCGGCGCCAGCGCGACGACCGATGCATTTTATGCCGCCTTTCAAATTCCCGACCTGCTGAACTATTTCCTTGCCGGCGGCGCGCTCTCCATCGCGTTCATACCACTTTATAACCGCGTACTGGCAAAAAGCGGCGACAAAGCCGCGAATGACCTTATGGCGAATGTGCTGGGCACGCTTGGCCTCATCGTCGTCATGCTGACGGGAATTTTATGGGTGGAAGCCGAAGCGCTGGTGCGTTTTCAATTCCCAAAATTTAATAACGAAACGGTGGCGCTGACGGTTCACCTCACCCGCATCGTCTTGCCGGCACAGATTTTCTTCATCACAGGCGGCATCATTCAGGCCGTGTTGATGGCGCATAAGAACTTCCATGCCGCCGCCCTCGCCCCCTTGATATATAATGCGTGCACCATTCTTGGCGGCTATTTCCTCTATCCCATTTGCGGTATCTCCGGCTTTGCAATCGGCACGCTGGCGGGTAGCGTTCTAGGCCCCTTCCTGATGCCGGTATTGTTCAGCTTCAGGCACATTCCGCTCCGCCTGCGACTGAAGCCGAAGGAGCGGGACTTTGTTATCTATCTTGCCATGGCCGCACCGCTGATGTTCGGCCAGACGCTGCTGACCCTCGATGAATGGTATGGCCGCTGGTTCGGCGCCCTTCTGGCCACAGGCACCGTCGCCCATATTTCCTATGCACGAAGGCTGATGCAGGTGCCGATTGCGGTGATCGGTCAGGCTGTCGGCGCTGCCGCATTGCCGACGCTGGCAAAGCTCTGGTCGGAAGACCGCCTGCGGGAGATGAACGACGTCCTGCTGCAGACGATAAAGACAGGTCTTGCCCTCTCAGTGCTGGCGGGCGCCGGCTTTTTCGCCGTTGCACAACCACTTGTCGCGCTTGTTTACGAACATGGCGCCTTCACGCACAGCGATGGGGAAAGCGTGAGCGCACTGACGGCGATTTTCACCTTCGCTATCCCCGGATGGATTTTACAGCAAATATCGATCCGCGCTTTTTATGCGCGCGGCGATACCTGGCGCCCGATGGTGCTGGGTACACTGCTCTCCCTCGCCGTCATTCCGCTTTATATGTCGCTGGCCAAATCTATGGGCGTCAACGGCCTTGCGTTGGCGGGAGCTATAGGCATGACATTGAACGCTCTTGCGACCTTGTTATTCGCTAGACTAAGGCATAAAGCGCCAGAGTTTAAACCGCTGCTAGCCGTTTTCGCGAGCAGTTTTTGCATCGCCGTGCCATCGGCTCTTGCCTCGCTGACCGTGCTGTATCTGCGCCCGCAGTTCTGGGATTTGTCCGGCAGTTCCCACAAATTTGTGGCAGTCGTGGACTTATGCGCCGCCGGCGCGGCATTCGGCAGTATCGCCCTGCCCTGCATCTTCCTGTTCGGGGAGGCAGGGTTGAAAAATTACTTCCACAAAATCACCTTTAAATTATTTGGGCGGCTGGCATGACGAATGACATTTGGTTCTTCATCGCCGCCGGTTTCGTCGCGCAGTTGATTGATGGTTCGCTTGGCATGGCATATGGCGTAACGGCATCAAGCCTCCTGTTGGGGCTTGGCCTGCCCCCCGTCACGGTCAGCGCAACAGTCCACGCAGCTGAATGTTTTGCGACCGGCGCATCGGCAATTTCGCACCATGCGTTTGGTAATGTGCGTAAGCAATTGTTTAAGCAACTCGTCATTCCTGGCGTTGCGGGTGCCGTCATCGGCGCTTATATTTTAACGCAGCTCCCGGGCGAGAAGATAAAGCCTTACATCGCCGGTTATTTACTGCTTATGGGCATTGTCATCATTGGCAAAGCCTTTCGCAAAATTCCGCCGGCAGAAGTGACCAAGCATGTCATGCCGCTCGGTTTCTTCGGGGCGTTTATCGATACAATTGGTGGCGGCGGCTGGGGGCCGATTGTGGCTTCCAACCTTATCGCCCGCGGTAATGATCCGCGCGAAACGGTCGGCAGCGTCAATGCCGCCGAATTCTTTGTGACGCTTGCCGGTTCCATCACCTTTCTGCTGACGGTCGGCGTGACCAATTTCATGGCAATCGCCGGCCTTGCGATCGGCGGTGTCGCTGCCGCGCCTGTGGCCGCATATCTTTGCAAACGGATCCCGACGAAGCCTTTTATGATCGGCGTCGGCCTGTTGATTATCTGCCTTAGCATCAGGAACATGTTGAAATGAAAAATGCCAATAAAGAATCTGGCTGGTTCGGTTACACCAAAGTCGCACCGGAAGAAAAAACCCGCCGCGTCGTCGACGTTTTTGACTCCGTCGCCAGCAATTACGACATCATGAATGACATCATGTCGGGCGGCGTGCACCGGATCTGGAAAAACCGCTTTGTCCAGCTGATGCAGCCCCGCGCCAGCAAAAAGCTGCTGGATGTCGCTGGCGGTACCGGTGACATTGCGTTCCGTTACCGCGCCAAGGCGGGACCGGAAGCGGACATTACGGTGTTTGACCTCAACCGCGAGATGCTGAGGGTTGGCAGGTCCCGAGCCCTCGACCGCGGTTACCTGAATGGTTTCCGCTGGATTGACGGCAACGCGGAAGAGCTGCCCTTCAAGGATAATAGTTATAATTTTTATTCCATTGCCTTCGGCCTGCGTAACGTAACGCGCATCGACAATGCACTTGCCGAAAGCTTCCGTGTCCTGAAGCCCGGCGGACGCTTCTTCTGCCTTGAATTCAGCCACGTCAAAAACGACGCCTTCCGCAAAATATACGATGCTTATTCTTTTAGCGTCATTCCCAAGATGGGCGAGCTGGTGGCGAAAGACCGCGACAGCTATCAATACCTTGTCGAAAGCATCCGGCAATTCCCAAAACAGGCGGAACTTGCATCGCGCATGGAAGACGCCGGATTTGAGCAGGTAAAAGTCATCGACCTGCTGGGTGGCATCGCCGCCATCCATATTGGCACCAAGCTTTAATTTTTATAACGGAGAACGAAATGTCTAAAACAGTTACAGTATCCATCAATCAATTGCCGCATTTCTCGGGGCTGAATATGCCGAAATACGCAACCGAACTTTCGGCAGGTGTCGACCTTGAAGCCGCTATCGACGCGCCTGTGGTGTTGAAACCGGGCGAGCGCCAGTTGATTGCAACCGGCCTTGCCATTGCACTGCCGGAGGGTTTTGAAGCGCAAATACGTCCCCGCTCCGGCCTTGCCTTCAAGAACGGCGTGACCGTGCTCAACTCGCCCGGCACAATCGACGCCGACTATCGCGGCGAAATTAAAGTTATTCTCGCCAACCTCGGCACGGAAAATTTCACAGTCGAACGCGGCATGCGCGTGGCACAAATGGTTGTGGCCGCCTACTCCCGCGTCAGCTGGAATGTCGTCGAGCAGCTGGACGAAACAGCGCGTGGCACGGGCGGTTTTGGTTCCACCGGCGTAGCAGCGAAAAAGGCCGTCTAATGAAAATCCACGATCATATCTGGCAGACCATCGGCAACACGCCCCTCGTCCGCATCCCCAAGCTTACCGCCGTGAACGGCATCGTCGCCGATATCGTGCTCAAGCTTGAATTCTTCAACCCCCTGTCCAGCGTAAAGGACCGCCTTGCGATTTCCCTGATCGAAAGCGCGGAAGCCGCCGGGAAAATCGTCAAGGACACGGTGATTATCGAGCCGACGTCCGGCAATACGGGCATCGGCCTCGCTTTCATCTGCGCCGCAAAAGGTTACCGCCTGATCCTGACGATGCCGGAAAGCATGTCCTTCGAGCGCCGCAAGATGCTGCGGCTGTTCGGCGCTGAAATTGTGCTGACGCCAGCCGACAAAGGGATGCGTGGCGCCATTGCGCGGGCGGAAGAGCTGATCAAGGAAAACAAAAACAGCTTTATGCCCCAGCAGTTCGACAACCCCGCGAACCCCGAGATTCATCGCCGCACCACGGCGGAGGAAATCTGGCACGATACGGACGGCAAAGCGGATGTGCTGATCGCCGGCGTTGGCACCGGCGGTACGCTGACGGGCGTTTCTGATGTGCTCAAAAAACGCAAACCTGGCTTTAAGACCATCGCCGTGGAGCCGGTCGAGAGCGCGGTCATTTCCGGCCATGCACCGGGGCCGCATAAAATTCAAGGCATCGGCGCTGGTTTCATTCCGTCCATTCTTGACGTCAAGCTCATCGACGAAGTGCTGCCGGTATCGAGTGAGGATGCCTATGCCATGATGCGACATGTCGCCAAGACGGAAGGCATTCCCGTCGGCGTGTCATCTGGCGCTGCGATTCATGCGGCACTGCAGGTCGGCAAGCGACCGGAGATGAAAGATAAAATGATTGTCGTCATCATCCCCAGCATGGCGGAGCGCTATCTTTCGCTGCCGCCGTTCAAGGACCTTGAAGGTTAAAGCATAAAAAACCCGCTGCATTGCTGCAGCGGGTTTTTTAATCAATTTAAATCAGGGGTTCAGGCCGCCGATTTTCGCGCCGGGCTTTTGCTCGGCTGCGGGTTTTGCGGTGACTTTCACTTGCGCGCCGTTGAAAGCGTTTTTGCTTTCAGCGCCGGCGAGTTTGGAGGGAGCAGCATCATCGTTCGCGGGAGCTGCGGTTTTCGCAGCTTCGCGAGCGGCGGCTTGCGTCTTGCCCCAGCTTTTCAGCTTCTTCCAGTCGCTGCCGGCTTTTGCAAAAGCTTGCTTGTACAGGCTGGCGGTTTTGGAGAAGAAGGATTTGACGCCTTCCAGTTTATCTTTTTTCAGGTATGCGGCACCTGCAGCTGCGCCGCCGACGACGGCGGTGGCAATAAGGTGATAGGCAACAAGCGGAACGACGACCGGCAATACGTAGGTCGCAGCGACAGCGGTACCAATCAGCAGGCCCCAGGATGCGGCGCGGCCAAGTTCTTTGGGTTCAGAGTTCGAGGTAGCGTCAGACATCTGTGCCTCATGTGTTTGAATACCCTTTTCTCAGACGAAAGGGATTAGCAGGAATATACGGAATATTCAGCTATATGTCAATTTTTTGAACACCGTTAAGTATGAAATACACAATTAAAACAGTTACTTATGTACCTCTGCGGTACAAAGATAACGCAAATAAAAAGGGCGGAAGAATCGTCTTCCGCCCTTTTCAATCGATTCTAGAGCCGTAGTTAGGTCTTGGGGCCAAGATCCGGCTTCGGTGCAGGCGCAGAAACTTTCGGCGTTTCGGCAACAATGCCGGGTTGAGCAACGGCGTCAAAGCCGGGCTTTGCGGAACCAGGTTTGAAAGTTGATGCTCCGGTCGGCGCTTGGGTCTTGGCAAGTTTCGCCGCGGTTTTGGCAGCCGAGCGACGCTGCCACCAGTTCTGCACGCGGTTGTAATCTTCGGTTACGTGCGAGAGCATGTCATTGCCGAGGTTGATCAGCTGGTCGCCGACTTTCTGCAGGAAATTACGGCCTTTTTCGCTCGTCGCGGCAACGACCGCGCCGACAACCATGCCAGCGCCGAGCAGCGGGAAAGACAAGCCGACGCCCACAACCCACAGCGCGCCGCCAACAGCACCGGAAGCGGCAAGGTACGTTGTGGTCTTTTCAGCACGAACGTGATTTTGGTCAGCCATAATTATATCTCCTCTAAACGCGTTTTTTGAAATCGCGCTCACTATAGGCAGGAGGAAATATATGTCAAGGAATTAGGGATTGCGGCCGAAACCAATACCGAAAACCTTGCGTTTGACGCTGGCTTGCGGCTGGACAGCCTCTTCAGCCTTCTTCTCTGGGGCCACAACGGTGGGAGCAGCCTCATTATTACGAGGCGACGATTTATTGAACTCAGCGCTGATCGTGACCTTATTGTCATTCTGCGCCACCGGCGGAAGTTCTGCGTTCCCTTGTTGTTCAGCTTTTAGCTGCTCGACAGGCTTGGCCTGAATTTCGGGCGCGGATTTGCGTCCGGCCACCTTTGCCCAGTCGCTCTTCAGATAACTGCAGGCGTCTATGTAGAAGTCGTTCACCTTGCCGACCTGCTTCAACACGGGATCCGTAAACGAAGAAGCGCAGCCCGCGATCGAACCCAGAGCCGCCGTCAGAACAGTAGGTGCATAAACCGCGAGAACCCCGACGCCAACGACTGCACCGGCCGCCATCACGTAAGCAACAGGTTTCGGGATATGCAGCCCTTTTTTTGCTTCCGGCTTTTTCGGCTCCATGCCAAGCGTGTCGGCGATATCGAGGTCCTCGATGATATGACCTTCTGTCTTGTCGTAGACCTTGTTCAGCTTTTTGATGAACTGGAGCGCGGGACTGGTATAGGAAATGGCAGAGCCGACGATGGAACCCAAGGCACCGACGATCACCGCCGGCGCGTAAACAGAGAGCAACGCCGTACCGGCAACACCGGCCGCCAGCAACCCATAGGTCGCGGCTTTCGAATAAGGCTTTTTAAGATCCGTCACCGGCGCATAAATGCTCTGGTCAATCTCGTGGTTTGCCTCGACCGGCAGCAATTCCGGTAGTTTTGACTTAAAGCGAAAAACGTCTTTTTTCAGGTAGTGATAAACATCACTGTATACCTGATTGACCTTTTCAACGAGATCGATTACCGGCTTGGTGAAGGACGCGCCACTTACAACAACGGCACCGAAAGCCGCGCCAAGAATGCCTGGTGCCGCCACTGCAAGAAACGTTGTCGTCAGGGTGGCCGCCGTTAAAATAGCATAGGAAACAGGGCGCGAAAAAACAGGCTTGTGCGTCTTTGGCGGCGGCGTATCACGCGCCTTTTCCTTGAAGCCAAGACGGCGACGCAACTTGTTCGTATCTTCATGCAGGTAGTTTGCCGTGTCGATATAAAGTTCGTTTACGCGTTTGATAAAGCGCCAGAAGGGCGTGATGAAAACGGCAGACTGGGCGCCGACAGAACCTGCGCCTGCCGCCAGCGCTTCCGGCCGTGTGACGGCGAGGACACCGGTACCGATGGCAGCGGTTGCCAGCATCACATAAGCGGCTGGTCTTGAGGTCGTCGGCTGGTAGTTTTCTTCCGGCAAATCACACCCTTACGGTCGCTCGAAGAAAAGTATCGTTTATGCGGTTTATGATGTAAATATTTATTTACATCATAAATTCGATACATATTCCGTCAAGTCGTTCCCGCTAAACCACGGGAAAGGCGTGATTATTCGTAGCGGGAAAATGACTCCCGTTCAGATGCGCCTCTGGCGCGCAAATATCTCCTTTTTCAGGTCATTGCATTGGACTGGCTGGTTAATTCAAGCCTTCGCTGTTGAGACGGTAACCAACCCCTGATTCCGTGAAAATATAGCGCGGCCGGAAAGGGTCATCCCCTAGCTTGCGCCGCAGCCGTTGCACATAGATGCGGAGATAATGGTCATATCCGTCCGCCTTGCCCCAGACCTCCCGCAACAGCTCGCTATGGGTCACCACCTGCCCCGCTTTCTGGATCAGGCGTTCCAGAAGGCTGTATTCTGTTGGCGTCAGGTGCACGTTTTTGGAGTGAAGCGAGACACGACGGCGGCGTAAATCGACCGAAAGATCCTGGCAGGCAAAAGCGACACTCTGGCCGCGGTTGGCGTTGCGAAGAGCAACACGCACCCGTTCCAGCAGCTCCTGCGTACCGAAGAGCGGCTTTTCAAGATAATCATCCGCCCCCGCCTCGAGAGCTGCGATCTTTTGCGCCTCCTGATCCTTGCGGGTCAGCAGGAGAACGGGCAGCCGGCTGTTGTGCCGGAAATGCGCCATGATTTGCCGCGGATCCGCATCGGGAAGACCAAGGCTCAAAAGGATAAGATCGGGCTGGAAAGCGGACGATACTTTCATCGCCGTTTTGCCGCCGTCTGCTTGTTGGATGGCGTAATTATCGGCTTTCAGTGCCTGTAGTATGAGGCGCGATGTTTCGGCCTCCCCTTCCACAAGAAGGATATTCGCATGGGTGCTCATTAAAAATTCCCGCATCTGTATGATCGCCAACCACGGTATAAAACCGTGACTGCGATCTGATTAAGTGGCTGTTTTTCTTAGGCGGGAATACAAGGCGGGGCGCGGGAACTATGTTCGTTCTCGACAAGGAACGAAGACTGCGAGCGAAAAACATGCAGCACGAAGCCGTTGACGGGCCGCGCTTCGGCACAGAAAGCATTCTGCACGACAAAACGCAGCGGCGTTTCGTTTTTGCCGAACGCTGTACGGCCGGGGCGTACCAGTTGGTTTTGCAGCGACGACTGGACGATCCCCGGATGGCCGGCACCTTTGAGGTAATCAATCGTATCGACAGGCGACTGGGCGAACTGATGCTTTTCAATGAAAACACCAGAGGCGGCGGCATCCGGCGCGATACCGCCGATCAGCACCGACAGCGCGACCAGCAGGGAGGCCAGGTAAATGCGTAGATGTTTGAACGCCATATCTTATATTTAACACGCCTGAAGAATATGTCCAACCCTGCCGTAAAAGCATGTTGAAATCGCTGGTTATTTTACTTTCCAAAACTATTGCAACAGCCGTTGAAAAACCTTAAAAATAGCTATGCAAAACAACGCCGCCGAAAAATCTGCCCAAGAACAGGCAAGCCTCTTGCCAGATGCGCCTGCCCTGAAAGTGGCGGCGGAGCAGACGCCCATGATGACGCAATACCTTGCCACGAAAGAACAGCATAAGGACTGTCTGCTTTTTTATCGCATGGGCGATTTTTACGAATTGTTTTTCGATGATGCTGTCAAGGCATCCGCCGCGCTCGACATCACGCTGACAAAACGTGGCGCGCACAAAGGCGAAGAAATTCCTATGTGCGGCGTTCCCTGGCATAGCCATGATATTTACCTCGCCAAGCTGATCAAAGCGGGGTTCAAAGTCGCCATTTGCGAGCAGGTGGAAACGCCGGAAGAAGCAAAGCAGGCCCGCGGCTACAAGGCACTTGTCCGACGCGACGTTGTCCGCGTCGTCACGCAAGGCACGCTGACGGAAGATACGCTGCTCGACAAGAACAGCAATAATTACCTGACCGCGCTCACAGAAATCGGCGGAGCCATCGGGATGGCCTGGCTGGATCTCTCGACCGGCGATTTCACGCTGCAGCCGGTGCTGGAGCGCGACCTTGGCGCAACGCTTGGCCGCATCAACCCAGGCGAAATCCTGTTGCCGGAAAAACTGACGCAGAATGAAAACCTGTTCGAGGTCTTCGCCGATTTCCGCGCCAAGCTGACGCTGCAGGCACCGAGCCGTTTCGACAGCGAAAATGCCCGTAAACGCCTTGAAGCCCTTTTTGGCGTGTCGACGCTGGAAAGCTTCGGCGGTTTCTCCCGCGCCGAAATAGCTGCTGCAGGGGCGCTGATTGATTACGTCGAGCTGACGCAGAAAGGCAAGTTCCCGCGCCTTTCGCCTCCGCGCCAGCTTCCGCTCGGCTCCGTCATGGAGATCGATGCGGCGACAAGGCGCAACCTTGAGCTCACGCATACCATGACGAACGAGCGGCATGGCAGCCTGATGCATGCGATTGACCGCACCATTACCGGTTCTGGCGCAAGGCTGATGGGGAAACATCTCTCCATGCCTCTCACGACGCCGGCGGAAATTCACCGCCGCCTTGACATGGTCGCGTTTTTTGCCGATCGCCCGCCGGTGCGGGAGGAAACGCGCGAATTCCTCAAACTCTGCGCCGATATCGAACGCTCCCTCGCAAGGCTCAGCCTCGACCGCGGCGGGCCACGCGATTTGGCCGCCATCCGCGATACACTCGCGCAGACGGTCAAGCTTTACAGCCTTATTCTCAAAGGCGCAGGCGGACTAGAATTTTTGCCAGCAGGTCTCGGCGAGGCTCTCGAAACACTGAAGCTATGGGGGTCGCATCATCCGCTTATCGATCAGTTGGAGCGCGCGCTGGCGCAAGATCTGCCTGCCCTCACCCGCGACGGCGGATTTATCGCCCGTGGTTATTCGCCGAAACTTGACGAGCTGAAAACCCTGCGGGATGACAGCCGCCAGCATGTGGCGCAGCTGCAGGCACGCTACTGCCAGGAAACCGGCGTCAATACGCTGAAAATCAAGCACAACAATGTTATCGGCTACTTCATTGAAGTATCGACGAACAATGCCGATAAATTATTCGCCGCGACTGGTCGCTTCATTCACCGCCAAACCATGGCGAGTGCCGCGCGGTTCACGACGGTCGAGCTGTCAGAACTCGAGCGCAAAATTTCCGAAGCTGCCGAAAAATCGCTGGCGCTTGAAATCGAGCTCTATGGCCATCTCGCGAAGGAAGTGCTAGGCCAAGGCGAAAATATTGCACGCACCGCCGGCGCGATTGCAGCAATTGACGTTGCCGCTGGCCTTGCCGAACTTGCCGTGCGCTGTGACTACGTGCGTCCGAAAGTTGACGAGAGCCTTGCCTTCCACATTGAAGGTGGCCGTCACCCCGTTGTGGAGGCTGCGCTGCTGCGCTCCAACCAGCAGTTCATCGCCAATGATTGCAACCTGTCGGAACAATCCCGCCTCTGGCTGCTTACAGGCCCCAACATGGCGGGTAAGTCGACCTTCCTGCGCCAGAACGCGTTAATCGCGCTTCTCGCACAAATCGGCTCCTATGTTCCGGCGAAGTCGGCGCATATCGGCGTCGTCGATCGGCTGTTCAGCCGCGTTGGCGCGGCGGATGACCTTGCACGCGGCCGTTCGACTTTCATGGTCGAAATGGTGGAAACGGCCATCATTCTGAACCAATCCTCAAACCGGTCCCTCGTCATCCTTGACGAAATTGGCCGCGGCACCGCGACCTTTGACGGCCTTTCCATTGCCTGGGCCTGCCTTGAATACCTGCATGAAGGCAACCAATGCCGCGCACTGTTCGCAACGCATTATCATGAACTGACATCTCTTACCGAAAAGCTGCCGAAGCTGTCCTGCCATTCCATGCGCGTCAAGGAGTGGAAAGATTCGATCGTCTTCCTGCACGAAGTCGCGCCGGGCACGGCGGACCGCTCTTACGGCATCCATGTCGCGAAACTGGCAGGCCTCCCTTTTGCGGTCATTTCACGCGCGGAAGAAGTTTTGAAACTTCTGGAAGGGCAACAGGCCGGCAAAACCGCGAAAAATCTCGGGGTCGACCTTCCGCTTTTCAGCGCGGCGCCGCCCCCTCCGCCCAAAGTATCGGCAGTCGAAGAAGCGCTGTCAGGTTTCGACCCTGACGCCATGTCGCCCAAGGAAGCGCTTGAAGCGCTTTATACGCTAAAGAGCAAATCCAAGGCCTAGTTGATCACGAATAGCTGCGGCTTTGGGCCGGGCTTGTCCATAAATTTGACGCCAGTGACAGGTGTCAACCAATCAGGATGGTTGGTTTCTGACAGGTTGTGCAGCCAGCTTTTAGTGTCTTCTGACATCGGGCATACAAGCATGGCATCCGCTTTCCTTAATTTGAGCCGGCGACGCCCAAATTCATCATTCTTTTCTTCCGCTATCTGCGCGATATCGTGAAGCCCCTTCCCTTCGCGATGGTATTCGCCTGCAATAATTCGATACGGCGTGAAAAAGAGGATATCCCCCCCGACTTCAGGCGGCGCATAAAGCGTAAACGCCTCGGTTCCGAGGAGCGGCTGCAGTTGTCGGCTTTGAATGACGTAGCGCATCTGTGACTGGCATTGCCAGACATTGGAATTTGTATTGTCGAAAGCAAAAAAACTGCCGAGCACAATGGATGCAATATAGCTTGCGAAAATCACGATCGCTGGCCGAAGCGGCTTTTCCACTGACAACCACTTGCCTGTGAATTTTAATCTCACGAGACCGGGCAGGAAGGACGCCGCCGACAGCAAGGCCACTGGTTGCAGATAATAAGTCCACCGTCCTTGCAGCATAATCATGCCAAATGTGCCAAGCATCAGTGCCACACAGGTAACGATCTGCTCACGACGCAACGACTTTACTTTCGGCCACGCCATCGCCATCAGCAGCAGCGCGAACAAGGGCTGCCATATATGTTGGATGATGATAGCGACGGGTTGACGGTAAATCGACCTCGCCTCCGTCACTTTTTTGAAAAAGACCTTCGTTATAAAGGGATCGGCGTCGGCCAAAGGGCCCAGCAAAATTTTGGGGTAAATGATTATTTCCGTCATGATGACGACAGTGGCAACAACTGCGGCAGCGCAAAGACGATAGAGGGCACCTAGTCGCTGAACCCTGGGAAGTGTAAGAATAAGGCACCCGGCCGCGACAAACGACAGTAAGCTCACATAAACAATTGACAGTGTATCATAGGCCTCAAAACTGAAAAAACGCGACGGCGGGACTTCTATCGTCAAACCAATCAGCGATATGACAGCAGCAGCAGTCGTCACCAGACTGAAGCATCGCATTTCTTCTGCGGATCTGAGGGCGCGTATGCCGAGCAGAAGGTAAACAATACCAATCAGTAAAAGAGCCTCTGTATTAATCCAGAACATAAAGCCAAGCAGGCTGCCCGTAAGTATCGCGGTGCGCGGGCTCAGCGGACGGACAAGCAATGCAATAACGACACACCACAACAAGCTGAGAAGCCCATGGTGATCGGACTCTCCCGGCGGGAAGTATTGCTGCCAGGGACTGAAGGCGACGAGCAACAGCAACGACCATAGAACACCAACATGCCGGAACCTGCGCAATAGGCCTGTCGACAGCACAGCAAAGGCCACAACGCCCAACACCGCGGGCAGCCAGGCGGAAGCCATTAAAAGGCGCGTATCATCCGGTAACTGCGGCGGCATTATCTTGAAGAAAAATGCCAGCAAAGCATCCAGCGGCCGCGTCCAGTGAATGGCAATGCCGCCATATGGCGCGTTGGTATTATACACGAGGTGATCAAAAAAATCCCCACCGCCGAGCCATTGCCGCACCTGGTTTAGGCGCAGCCAGACGTCACTATCGGCGGGGCCAAGGTCATGACCAACCGCCGGCCACTTCAAGACCTCATTTTGCCGCAGCAGCGCGAGGCGCAGCGACCATGCCATCGTGATAATAAGCGGGAATAAACGCCACGGCCGTAAAGGGGATGCTTTATTGGGGAAGACAACTTTTTGCAGCGCGGCATAGTTTATGAGCAGACCGGCGCCGACCCCCGCCATAAGCGAGAGCATGCGGCTGATGAAAAATACCGGCTGTGGCAATAACGCCAGGAAGAGGCAGAAGACACTGTAATTTACGGCCGCCGCCGCAATCTGGCAGGCCAAAAACAACGTGAACTGGTAAAAACTGCGCTGCGGCCTTTCGCTTTCGCTGAACGTAAAGTTACGATGCAAAAAATAGGTAGAGGCGATGGCGATAGCCATTGAGCAAAGCCGCGCCGAGTAAACGCTAAACCCGGAGTGGATAAAAGCCTCAAGCCCGCCTGCGTCAACCAGAAAGCCGATGCCTCCGATCAGCAAATAACGCAAAAAGCGCGAGCTGACACCGTATTGCGCCGCCAGATCGATCAGGCGGTTCAGCGGCGGACGTTGAGATAGCATAAATGCCTTGTTTCCCTGTAGGAGCGCGCGACGCCGTTCAAAACCATGCCTGCAACAAAAACCAACGTGGCAAGAACGCCAATCGCACTGCTCAGAATTGCCGTCGGCTGGCGCACCACGAGGCCGGTGTGCATAAAATCAATGACGACAGGAATGCCAAGCGCCAGCGAGGTTATCGCCAGGCCGAGGGCTATCAATCCGAAGAACATCATCGGACGCAGGTCCTTGTACAATAACGCGATCGTCAGCAGAATCCGAAACCCGTCGTGGAAGGTTTTGAGTTTACTAAAAGAGCCTTCTGGACGCTGTCCGTAAGGGGACGGAATTTCAACAAAGGGTATTCTCTGCTCAAGTGTAAAAACACTTAATTCGGTCTCTATTTCAAAACCTTGGCTGTGGGCCGGAAATGACCGTACAAAGCGCTTTGAAAAAGCGCGATACCCCGAAAATATATCTTCCATGCCGCGGCCAAAGAGAGAGGCGACGACAAGGTTAAATAACCGGTTACCAAGGCGATGGCCGGCCGGGAAGGATTCTGCCTTTCCTTTTCGAATGGCCACCGCCATATCCGCCTTCCCGGACACAATCGCATCCACGAGCATGGGTGCGGTGTGCGGATCATAGGTAGTGTCGGCATCGACCATCAGATACACGTCGGCATCCACATCGGCAAACATGCGGCGAACCACGTTTCCCTTACCCTGCAAACGCACGTCACGCACCTCGATGCCCTCGGCGCGCGCAAAATTTCCGGAGCCGTCGCTGGAATTATTGTCAAAAACAATGAAGCGCGCATCGGGCAGCACGCTGCGCATTTGCCGGATCGTGTCAACGATTGTCAGAGCTTCATTATAGCAAGGCAGCAGGACGGCAATATCCTGCGCCGCTGTACTCTTATCCGCCATTGCCCCTCCTCACCATCAGGTATTATGAAAGCCGCTATTCACAGCATTTAAACTGTAGCGGGAAAAACGATCCTGAATCAATTGCCTTTCGGCTTGAAGCGTACAGGATGACGGCGGACGCTGAGGTTTTTGTCGAGCTGGTAGACAGGTGTTTGACGGGGCAAAGGCGATGATGGTTCAGCCGGAAACATTGCGGCACTATTAAAAGCCCTGGAGATACTTGCGGTCGTTTTGCCGGCGGGTCTGCTGAGAGTCACAATAAGCTTACGGTGGGCCGGATCAGCGTCGCGCCCGTAGTGAAACGATGCAACTTCCCAGATGCCATTCACAGCGACGGAAAAGCTTTTCGCCGCGGCGTTGCCCTCCACCGGGTATTTGCAGAAGATTTTTGCGCCCTTATAGATAAATTCGGGCGGCTTGCCGGGAATTTCCTGCACCCGCGCGGCGCTATATTCAAGCGCAAGGCCGCTTTTAAATTTGAGGTATAGAACGTCTTCCGGGCCAGGAATGCCCTTATGCACGGGCCGCTCCAGCGACAGTTGGGAGACAACCTCCTCCTTGCCATCGACAGACAACACCGCGCCACGAAAAATGAATTCAGGAATATCCTTGGCCTTCATCGCGGTTTACCGAAGCGTACTGTTTTGACGGGCGTCATGCCGGAGCGCAGCTCGTAAGCCGGCGTTTTCGATATCACGCGCATTTCTGCCGCATCGAAGCGCGTCTTGATGAGGATGCTGCCCCGCGCCAGAACGACTGTCACCGAACTGCCAGCACCGCGCACATCACGCACCTGCCATTGGCCTGCCCTGCCGCCACGGTCGATAAAAATCTCGTCGCCCTTGCGGACGGGAGGGCTTTTCCCACCCGTGTTTTTATCAGGGCCGGAACTTGTCATTTGCGGCTTTCGGCGCCTGCGGGGGTTGAGACGTGTTGTCGTTGGACGTGGTCGATGGCAGGTAGGCCGCGTATTCTTTTTCCATCGCCGTGTAATACAGCTTCAGAGAGCGGATCTGCGTATCGGAAATCTCCGCCCATTTTTTCTTACCAGACGCGCGTTCATGCTCGATCTGGTCAAGCTCCTTGCGGGCTTTCGGAATGGTCATCCATTGAACGGAAGTATCGGGGTTCAGAATATGCGCTGCGACATAGGCTTTCATCTGCGCCTGTTTCTCGGCACTGAGTTCCTCGGGCGCGTGTTCAAACACGATGCGGCCGGCGAACTTGACGAAACGGCGGATATTGGGGTCGTCCTTCAGCTCTTGATCGAAGCGGGTGTAAAAACTGTCGATCAACCCGGCGGCATCCTTCCAGTTGGCGGTCGAATGGAATTCCTTCATCCACTGGTCAAGCTTGGCTTTGACGGGCGCTGCAATTTCTTCGTTAATCAGCTGCTCCGGCTGCGGTTTCGGCTTGGCGGGGCCACTGGTGGCAATTTTGTCCTGCTTGGCCAATGCTGCGGCCTCGGCAAGATTTTTCTGGAACTGGACGTCCGCCTTGATCGCATTGGCGCGCGCTTCCGCGAGCTGGAGGTCGAAATTATCCGGCAATACGGCCTTCGATTGATCGAGTGGCATGACAACCGGCTGGCTGTTCTTGCGCACGAGGCGGAAAGCTTTCGGCTTCGCGGCTTGGCCTTTCGCAGGCTTTTTATCCTGTTCGTTAAAGACCTCTTTCAACTGCTCGACCGTCATTGCCTGATACGGTGCAGGATCGAAACTGAGGTCAAACAAAACTTGCGTGAGGCCGCTGCCATCCCGCGGCACGACGGAGGTTGTAACGGCGGCTTTTGTCTTGCCATAGGCCATCAGCGAATGGGTGAAAACCTTGTGGCTGGCGAAGAAATCGTCAACGCCTTCGGGCGTCGCCATTTTCGACATATGGTCCCAAAGATCGGGCGCGATTTTCTGGATGACTTTGGCAACGCCGACCGTCGCCTTGATATCATTCAAAGCATCATGCGCGTCATGCGCGCCAAGGTTAACGCCGTTCTGGCGGGCGACATGGCCGAGCTGCAGGCTGGGATAGCCAAAATCGTTCAGCACATCGAGCTTCAGCGCGCCAGGCATATAGGCCTGCATTGCCTTCACAATGTTCATCACATCAAGGCGGCCGTTGACGCCGCCGTTTTTGCTGAGCGCGGTGGTCAGGCCGGAATCGAGCAGGTTGCTGTGCAGGTTTTGCGCGAGGATGTCTTCATCATACCCCAGCGTGTTGTAGCCCGCGAAAACCACCGGCCAGTACTGCGCACGCGCCCACTGGTCGAGCTCCTGCATCATTTCGAAGGCGGAATTTTTCGCGTTTTTCAAATCATCCGGCGTGAAGCCTGTCGTCAGCAGCGCGCCCGGAGACGGCACAACCCAGGGGCTGCGGCGGCATTCCAGCTTCTTGCTGGACAGGATGTTCATGTCGTCATCGGTGAAGACGAGCGCCACCTGGAAAATCTGGGAGAAATCTTTATCGAGGCCCGACGTTTCGGTATCGTAAAAAATATACATATTCCCGTTTCCTTGCTGTGAGCTGCAGCTGCAAATGGTCGTTCTGTTATGGTGCGCTTGTGGTTATAGTGGTAGCACCGAAAAGGAACGAAAGCATCAGGGAAAATGACTTTAGGGAAATATAATTGCACGGTATTTTAGCGCCATGACTCCTTCCCGCCCCGGAACCGGATCCGCCAAAAAGTCCTTCGCGAAAGCCGGAGACATTCCAAGCTCGCTCAACCTTTTAGTGGAAAAATTTAAACAAGGCCGCGCCGCGCTGGTTGCTGGGCTGCAGCAAAATCCCGACACAATATTAGATTTTCATAACCGTATTTCCCACCTGACGGATGACACCCTTCGCGCGCTTGCGCAGACGTTTGTGCCGCGCAAGGCTGCGTCCGATCATGATCTCCCCTGCATCATCGCAATCGGGGGCTATGGTCGGGAGGAGCTGGCACCCTACTCCGACATCGATATTCTGTTCCTGACCCGCGGCCCGATTTCCGCTTCGGGACGCAAGATGGTGGAGTCGCTGGCGGCTGCCTTCTGGAACGCTGGCGCGAAGCTGAGCTACAGCGTGCGCGACCTGAAAGATTGCGAAGCCATGATGCGGCAGGATCTGCATTTCGCAACCAGCTTGCTCGAAAAACGCCTGCTCTGGGGCGCAAAACCGCTTTACCGACAACTTGAAACACTCACCGCAAAATATTTCGCCGAAACGACGCCCGGCGTTTTCATCGCCGCCAAACTAGCAGAGCAGGATGCACGCCACAAAAAAATGGGCGATAGCCGCTTTTCCCTTCAGCCGAACGTCAAGGAAAGCAAAGGTGCCCTGCGGGATATCCAGACACTACTGTGGCTATCCAATTTTCTCTACGGCATCAAGACGCCGGAGGGCCTAGCGGAAAAAGGCATTTTGACAAAGCCTGAATTGAATACGCTGCTGGAGGCGCACAGGTTTTTCTGGAAGGTGCGCTGCCATCTTCATCTCATCAACGGTCGTGCCGATGACAGGCTGTCTTTTGAAGTCCAGCCGGAAGTCGCACTGCGGCTCGGTTACACGGATGCGGAACCGAATATGCGCGCCGAAAAATTTATGAAAGACTACTTCCGCAGAACGAGCGAGACGGGCCACCTGACCCGCATCCTCTGCGCCGATATGGAAGCCAAGTCCGTCGCCAGCGGCGCCACCGCCGGCACCAAAAAGATTGCGCTTGCGGAACAAATCAACGGCTTCCCCCTACTCAACAACCGACTGACAGTCACCAACAGCACCCACTTTAGGAAGAAACCAGCGGATATTCTGCGCATCTTCCGCACAAGCCAGACGTCGGGCCACGACATCCACCCGGACGCGCTGCGCGTAATGAATGACAGCCTGTCAAATGGCATACTTTCCGTCTCCAGCGAGGCGCACCAGTTTTTCCTCGATATCCTGCTCGATGTGAAAGGTGCCGAAAAAACGCTGCGCCGCCTGAATGAGGCCGGCGTGCTGACGGCGCTGATACCGGATTTTGCGAATATCTTTGCCCATATGCAGTACGATATGTACCACTTCTTCACGGCGGACGAGCACACCATCCGTGCGGTCGGTATGATGCACAGCATCGAAAACGGGCAGCTTGCCGAAACAGCGGCTCTGGCAACATCTCTCTTCCCGAAAATCCATTCCAGACGGGCACTCTATGCCGCCATGTTCCTGCACGACATCGCCAAGGGCACGGGCGGGGAGCACTCAAAAAAAGGCGCGGAAATCGCAAAGCGCCTCTGCCCCCTCCTCGGCCTGAGTGCTGAGGAAACAGAGACCGTTATTTGGCTCGTCGAAAACCATTTATTAATGACTCTCGCCGCCCTGAAGCGCGACCTGAATGACCCCAAAAGTATTGCCGATTTCGTGGCGGAGGTTCAGTCGCCCGAGCGCCTGAAACTGATAACCATTTTAACGACTGCCGACATCATGGCTGTCGGCCCCGACCGCTGGAACAACTGGAAGGCCGGCCTACTGTCAGAATTGTATTACAAGTCGCTTGAAAATATGTCCGGCACGCCTGAAAACCGGGAAGATAACGATCAGTTTATCATCTTGCAGAAACAAGTGCGCCGCCTTGTCGGTGACCAGACCTCGACGCTGCAGTATTTGTCTGACTACGCGCCAAAATACTTTTGGCTCAGCTTTTCGCCCGAAGCCATCGCCGGCTTCGTGAAGGCACTGCACAAGTCCATCGCGACTAACGGCACCGTGGTGAAAGTCACGCCCCAATCGGCGCAGGGCTTCACGGAGGTCTTTGTTTTCACGGCCGACCGCAAAGGGTTGTTCGCCACGTTATCCGGCGCTATGGCGGCATCCGGCGCCTCCATCGTCGATGCGCGTATTTTCACCCTCACGAACGGCATGGCATTCGATATTTTTCAAATCCAGGACGTCAACGGCCATGTCTACGAAAACGCGGGCTTCCTGCAAAAAACGATCAAATCCGCGCTTGCCGGCAGCATCGACCTTGCTGCGGAAATACTCGAGAGACAGAAAAACGCGCCGCGCAAAGGCCGGCTGTTCAAGGCACAACCCCGCGTTATCATTGATAATAATGCAAGCGTCAGCAACACGGTGATCGAGGTGAACGGCAAGGACAGGCCGGGCTTCCTCTACGATATCACCTCCGCCCTGACCCAATCCGGCCTGCAGATTTCGGCTGCAAAGGTGACAACCTTTGGTGCACGCGCCGTTGACGTGTTTTATGTGAAGGATTCCTTCGGCCTTAAAATCGTTCACCGTGAAAAGCTGGCGGGAATAGAAAAAACATTGCGCGCCGCGCTTGAAAAAATCTAAATTAGCCGTATAATAACCCCTTGAAAATCAAGCGCTTGGGGGATTATCTTGGCCACCGTCACTGCCGAAAATAAAACGACTGATAAAAAATCCTCGACGCTGTGGACTCCCGACAGCTGGCGCAGCAAGCCTGCGGTGCAGCTTCCCGTATACGATGACCCTGCGGAACTCGAGGCTGTGGAAAAAACCTTGAGCAACTATCCCCCGCTCGTCTTCGCGGGTGAAGCACGCCGCTTGAAAAAATCCCTCGCCCGTGTCGCGGCGGGTGAAGCCGTGCTGCTGCAGGGCGGCGATTGCGCCGAAAGCTTTGCCGAATTCCATCCGCGCAACATCCGCGATACCTTCCGCGTCATCCTGCAGATGGCTGTCATCATGACTTTCGCCGCGGCCATGCCGGTGGTGAAAGTCGGCCGCATTGCGGGGCAATTCGCAAAGCCGCGCACGGACGGCAACGAAACCAAGAACGGCATCACGCTGCCCAGCTATAAGGGCGACATCATCAACGGTTCGGAATTCACGGCGGAATCCCGCCGCTGTGACCCGAAGCGGATTATTCAGGCCTATAACCAGTCCGCCGCAACGCTGAACCTTGTGCGCGCTTTCGCCAGCGGCGGTTACGCCGACCTGCACCGCGTCAACAAGTGGACGCTGGACTTTATCAAGAACCACCCGCTTGCAGACCGCTACCGTGAAGTGACGGACAGGCTCGATCACGCGCTCGCCTTTATGGCAGCCGCAGGCATTACGTCGGAAAATTCACCGCAGATCCGCGAAGTCGATTTCTACACTTCGCATGAAGCGCTACTCCTGCCATACGAACAAGCCCTCACGCGCGTCGACAGCACGACAGGTGACTGGTACGACGTTTCCGCGCATTTCCTCTGGATCGGCGACCGCACCCGCCAGCCGGACGGCGCGCATGTGGAATTCCTGCGCGGCGTCAAAAACCCCATCGCCTTCAAATGCGGCCCGAGCCTCTCGACCGACGACATGCTGCGCCTGATTGATGTATTGAACCCTGACAACGAAGCCGGACGTATCACTCTCATCAGCCGCATGGGTCAGGACAAAGTCGCCAAGCATTTACCCGCCCTCATCAAGGCCATTCAGTCCGAAGGACGCATCGTCACCTGGTGCTGCGACCCGATGCACGGCAACACGCGCACTGCGACCAGCGGCTACAAGACGCGCGAATTTGGCAATATCCTTTCCGAAGTCCGTCAGTTCTTTGACATTCACTATGCCGAAGGCTCCTACCCCGGCGGCGTGCACTTCGAACTGACAGGCCAGGATGTGACCGAATGCGTCGGCGGCGCCTATAACGTGACGGACGATACTCTGGCAGAGCGCTATCACACGCATTGCGACCCGCGCCTGAATGCATCACAGGCGCTTGAGCTTGCGTTCCTGATTGCGGACGAGCTTTCCATTCACTACAAGCGCCGCCGCGCCGAAGCGGATGACGCGGAGAGCCTGAAAGTATGACGACCGGAAACTGACACAATCAAGCACAGCTAACGAAACAGGGGAGTTTCAGGGGCATGTTGGAGACTTTTGATAACATCGTGAAGGCGCAAGGGATATACCGCAAGATGATCGCGGAACCCAAGGCCTTCAAGAAACTTTTTTCCGAGGCAATTCACACGCACACGCTGGATGAATTTTATCCCGTCGTGGTGCGCGCCGAATTGTCTGCCGCGCTGTCCCTCAGCACGGGCGCGAAGGAACAGAATAAGGATTTTAATTTCCGCGATTACCTTTACGCCACCTTTGGCCTTCGCCCGTATCACCTTGTCAACGTCCCGACGCAGGTGATCGCCGACATTATGGAACGTGACGTACGGGAGGTGGAGGACATGTTCCGCGCCTTCGCTTACACCGTCGAGAATGGCTCCGTCACCGGCCACCCGGACGATGGCCATGCGCCGAAAATCGTCAACCTGGACACCGCGCGGCGGAAGGTCGGCAATGCTGGATAGCCTGCCCGATGATTATAGCGATGCGGAAGACTGGTTCCGTTACTTCCGCATGACGAAGTTTCTGCAAGCGATACCGGCGAAGTTCGAGCGCGAATTCCCGAAGGTGCCGGACGCCGAAGCTGCGCGCACCGTCATGACCGCCTACGCCGCAACCGCCCTCGACATCATCATTTACGGCGGCTATTCGGAGCCGAACAACTGGGCCGATGAATTGCAGACTGTCTTCAACCTGAAGCCTTCCGATTTTCTGCAGCTGAAAACAGATGATATTGCCAACCTTGTCCGGCTGGATGCGGAAACGCTCTCTGCGCGGCTGACATCAGCCGGCTTCGAAATCGCCAACGGGCGCATCACGCAATTCACCGCGGCGACATCGGGGATGAAGCCCAAATCCGGCCCCAAACCGTAACATTATGTTAAAATACGCCTGCCAGTTTACCTAACTTCAGTTTGGGTTTCGGGCGCTTCTATAGTATATTTTCTGACAGAATTAACGCTAAAGGACTTCAAAAATGACTGTCGCAGGAAGATTTGCCCCCAGCCCCACCGGAAAGCTCCATGTCGGCAGCGCCCGTACCGCGCTGATCGTCTGGCTCTGGGCCCGCAAGAACAACGGCACCTTCATGCTGCGCATCGACGACACCGACCTCGTCCGCTCGACGGAAGAAAACGTCACCGACATCATGGAAGGCATGAAGTGGCTGGGCCTGAACTGGGACAGCTTCGCCCGCCAGCGGGACCGCGGCGAAGATTACGCCCGCACCATCCAGAAGCTGAAAGACAACGGCCGCCTGTACCCGTGCTACGAAACGGAAGAAGAACTGGCACTGAAACGCAAAGTGCAACTCTCGCAAAAAATGCCGCCGATCTACGACCGCGAGGCGTTGAAACTGACGCCGGAGCAAAAGGCGAAATTTGAGGCCGAAGGCCGCAAGCCCCACTGGCGTTTCAAGCTGCTGCATGAACCCATCGTCTGGGACGACCTCGTCCGCGGCCGCGTCGAATTCCACGGCAAGGATATGTCCGACCCCGTCCTCGTCCGCGAAGACGGCCGCCCGCTGTACCATATTTGCTCTGTCATCGATGATATCGATTTCAAAGTGACGCACATCGTGCGCGGGGAAGACCATGTGACGAATACCGCAACGCACGTGCAGATGTTCGAAGCGCTGGGCGCCAAGCCCCCCGCCCTCGCCCACGTCACGCTGCTCGGCGATATGGAAGGCGGCAAGCTTTCCAAACGCAAAGGTGGCTTCGGTATCAAATCCCTGCGCGAGGAAGTCGGCATCGAGCCGATGGCGCTTATCTCCCTCGTCTCCCGCATCGGCACCTCCGACCCGATCGAGCCCTGCTTTACCATGCAGGAAGTCATCGATAATTTCGACTTCGCCAAATTCTCACGCAACCTGCCGAAGTTTGACGAGGACGAGCTGTATCGCCTGAACTCGAAAATCCTGCACAAGAAATCTTTCGCGGAAGTCAAAGACCGCCTTGTTGCCCTCGGGCTCGAAGGTGTTGATGAAGCCTTCTGGAACGCGGTGCGTCCGAACCTTGAAATTTTCTCTGACATCAAGGATTGGTGGGCGGTGGCAAAAGGCCCTGTGACGCCGGTTATCCAGGATGTCGACTTCGCCAAAACGGCGGCAGACCTGTTGCCGGCCGCGCCTTGGGATAACACCACCTGGCAAAAATGGGTCGACGAAATCAAATCGAAAACCAACCGTCGTGGTAAAGAGCTGTTCATGCCGCTGCGCTGCGCCATTACCGGGCAGGAACACGGGCCGGACCTCAAAGACCTTCTCCCCCTCATCGGCCGCGAGCGCGTGCTGGAGCGTTTGAAGGCGGCGTAATTCATGGCCGGAACCAATACGTCAAAAGCTGCGGATGCCATGCTGGCGCTTGCGCCTGCCGTTATCCTCGTCGCCCCGCAGCTGGGTGAAAACATCGGCATGTGCGCGCGGGCGATGCTGAATTGCGGGGTCACCGAACTCCGCATCGTGAAACCGCGCGACGGATGGCCGAACCCTGCCGCCATCGCCGCCGCCTCCGGCGCCATCGCCGTCCTCGACAACGCCAAGGTTTTTGAGACGACGGCGGAAGCCGTAAAGGACCTTGAATTCGTCCTCGCGACCACGGCGCGTAACCGCGGCATCGTAAAGGATATCTACACCGCCGAAGCCGCCGTAAAACTCGTTCACCAGCGCAACGCAGGCGGCCAGCAGAAATGCGGCATCATGTTCGGACCTGAGCGCACGGGGCTTGAGAACGACGATGTGGCCTTTGCTGACGCTATTCTGAACATCCCGCTGAATCCCGGTTTTTCATCCCTCAACCTTGCACAGGCGGTATTGCTGGTGTGCTACTCGTGGCTCGCCGCCGACAATCCGTTTAAAACGACCGAAGTCGAAAACGCCATGGGCGACACAGCCCCCGCGACCAAGGACGAAGTCGACAACCTGATGAAGCAGCTGGAAATCGAGCTGGATGACGGCGGTTTCTTCCGCAGCCCCGAACAGCGCCCGACAATTTTAAGAAACATCCGCAATTATTTCTTCCGCTCCCAGATGACGGCGCAGGATGTGCGCACCATGCACGGCATCTTCAGTTGCCTGACGGGAAAGCGGAAACAGAGGTAATATCTAGTGAAGCGTTTCGCCGGGCGGCTTCGCTTTGGCGGCGGGCGGCGGCGCGGTTTCAAAATCATCGACAATCCGGCGGCGGAAGTTCTCGAACTCCTCCCCGCTGATCGCGCCCTGCTCTTTCAGCCAGGCGAATTTCTTCAATTCTGCCTGCGCCGAATTGTAATGGTTCAGCACGGCATATTCGCGCAACGCGCCGAGACGCCGGCGCTGGATTTCGTTGAGGATGTCGTCATGCTTTCCATCCTGCAAAATGCGCAACGCGCCCTTCTGCACCGGCACGATCGTATATTCCTTTCGCGTATGGCGCTGCGCCATATAAACGGCAATTGCCAGCACTGGCACATACAGCGCAGCCGCCTTCAAAAGCCGTATCAATCCTTCATTGCCGATGTAGTAATTGTCACCGGCATGGATATTCAGCAGCGCGACCGCGATAATCATGCCGGCGATAAAAACGAGGAAGCCGTAAGATTCACGCTTCGAAAAACGGCGGTATTCCGAGGCATGCGGCAAATCGGCATACCAGATGTTAAATGCATTCAGCGCGCCGTCATCCTGCGTAAAGCCGAGGTGGCGGTCGAAGAAGCTGAAAGTGCTGTCGTAAAGGAACGCTTTCTGCGTCAAGGTTAATGGAGCGCCAACGGGCTTCGGCGTTTTGGCGGTCAGCTCCGGCGCAAGGCCAAGACGCAGTCGGTATGTTTCGAACTCCTCTTCGCTAATCGCACCTTCGTCTTTTAGGTAGGTGAATTTTTTCAGCTCGGCCTGCGCGGTGTTGAGCCCGTCGATAACGGCAAGGCGGCGCAGCGCCTTCAACCGGCGGGCGGCGAGCTCTGCAATAATCTTGTCATGATGTGCATCCTTCATCACGAGTATCTTGCCGCTTTTGGCAGGCAGCGCCGTGTAGACGCGGTGGCGGCTGTGCTGCAGCCAATACGACAGGCCAAGGCTGGTGCCGCCCAGCAGAATGCACCCCGCGAGGGTTGCCAGTGAATGCGCCGGATCCTGGAACAGCGCTAAAATGGTGATCAGCATGACCAGCAATACCGGAACCAGCATCCGCGTGCGGCGCAGCTGGAGCGTGCGGTAATCAAAAGCACCTGGTAATTCATCGTAGCGGGTATTGAAGCTCGCCTTGTCGCCGCGGGAATCCTTGATGGTGTATTCGACGTAATCGTCAAAAAAACGGTAATCAATCGCGGTGCGGCGCGCTTTTTGCGCCATGACAACCGGCGGATTTTCGGCAGGCAGTTTGTCGGTCTCGGGCAAGATAGTCCCCCTTTGAAATAGCTACATTAATTGTAGGTCGCGGGGGCTTTAAGAACAGTTAAGGCACAAAAAAAAGCCGCCCCCGGAGGGACGGCTTTTTTTGTATCAATTCCAGCCGCTTAGCGCGAATAGAATTCGATGATGAGGTTCGGTTCCATACGGACAGGGTACGGAATTTCTTCGAATTTCGGGCCGCGGATGAATTTGCCGATGCCGGACTTGGCATCGAATTCAACATAGGCCGGCACTTCGCGGTCGGTCGCTTCCGTCGCGGTGATGTAGAGAGTCAGCGTGCGCGACTTTTCTTTCACTTCGATGGTATCGCCGTCTTTCAGGGACAGCGAAGGAATGGTCACGCGCTTGCCGTTTACTTTCACGTGGCCGTGGTTGACGAACTGGCGGGCAGCGAAAATGGTCGGGACGATTTTCATGCGATAGATCGCAGCGTCGATGCGGCGCTCCAGCAGCTCGGTCAGGTTGTGGCCCGAGTCACCTTTGCGGCGGCGCGCTTCTTCGTAATAGCGGTAGAACTGGCGCTCGCCGATGTTGGCGTAGTAGCCGCGCAGTTTCTGTTTTGCGTGGAGCTGGATACCGAAGTCGGTCGGTTTTTTGCGGTTCTGGCCGTGCTGGCCGGGGCCGTATTCGCGTTTGTTGAAGGGCGACTTGGCGCGGCCCCACAGGTTAACGCCAAGGCGGCGGTCGATTTTGTGTTTGACTTGAGGACGTTTAGACATTGATATTACTCGCTTTTTTTCAATTGTCCCGGTAGTTCACCTGCGACGCAGATGACGGGGTTGCAGGCCAAAAGACCTGCACCCGCTTTCCCGGGAATGCCGGTGAATATAAGGGTTTATAAGCGCTTGTCAACGTTAATATTATGGCCAAATCAGGGTTTTGGGGTCGTTTTCGGCGTCTTATGCCATTTGCTGCCAAACGCTCTTTGAGCAGCATTCCGGAAATCGGCTGACAGCCGCCTCACCCGCTGCAGCATTGTCGCGGCGGGCCGATCCGACGGGCTGCGGTCTGCAGCCTTTTTACCCAAGGCCTGATCAACTTCAGCCTGCAAGGTACCTGTCACAAAATGCTTCAGCATTTTAAAGTCACCGCGTAGCGACCAAAGGGGATATTTGAATGTCGCCGGCGTGTTCTTTTCAATCAGTGCATGCGCCGTCCAGGCAGCGCCATAAGCCGCGCCAAGCCCCACAAGGGGCAGCCACCAGACGCCTGCCACCACGGCCGCAACCGTCACGGCGAGACCTGTGATCGTGCCGCCCAGATGAATGGCACGGGTCGCGCTCTGTTTATGTTCCGATAGATAAAACGGCCAAAAGTCTTTGAAAGAGTTGAACCGCGCTTCGGCTGTTGAATTGTTTTTCGCCATCAGAACATCGGCCCCTTGGGCGGTCTTTTCATGGCCGGGGCCGCCAGCCTGTCTTCATCGATTGAATCAACGGCCGCCAGCTGGCTCATCTTTTTCGCAAAGGTTTCATCGCACTGAACCACGGCGACACCGACCACCGGCATGGTATCCAGAATTTTAACATCCGGCCGCTTTTCCGATTTTGCCAGATCCATGATCTGCTCGACCAGGTCGTCAATATTCGCTGTGCTTTTGGCCAGAACGATAAAACGGTTCTGCATGGCATTACTCCGGGGCAACATTATTTCTTGGATATACTCATGCAATAGCCCGCTTTGATGCACTGGGCAATGCAAATTGAATTTTAATTTTATGTCAACTTGCCAGATCCTGCCGCGGCGGACGACGGCGGCGACGCCTGCGCAACCGGGAAAAACCCGCGAGGTATATGCCCGCAGCGATAAGAATAGCACCGCCGATATAGGTATGGAGCGCCGGCATTTTGTCCCAAAGAACAAGGTCCAGAACAACGACCCAGATCATCGCCGAATACTGGAACGGTACCACTGTCGACGCTTTCGCGAATTTCAGCCCAAGATAAACCATGGCGAGCGATGCCGCATCCAGTACGCCGAGCATGGACATCAACGCCCATTCGCGTGGCGACTGCGGAAGCACAAACTCCTGCCGGAAGACGGCAAGCGACACCACGAACATACCGATGTAAAAATAAAACGGGAAAGACCAGGTGCTTTCGCTATCGCTCATTTTCCGCACCATGACCTGCGCCACGGAAAACAGCACCACGCCCCCGAACATGCTTAGCATGGCCATATTGAAGGCCATTTCCTGCGGCCCCAGCGCGATAATGACGCCGGCAAAGCCGATAATAATCGGCACAATCTGCTTCGCTCCGATGCGCTCCTTCAGCACAAGGGAGCTCAAGGTTGTGATCATCAAAGGACCGGTAAAGGAAATAAGGTAAGCATTGACCAACTGCAGATGCGGGTAGGCCTGGAAGATAAGGAAACCCGCCGTAACGTTGATCACCATCAGCGCCAGTTGCAGCGGCACATTGCGCATTTTAAGTCCGCGGAATTCCTTTTGCTGCAGGGCAATCGCGATCATGCAGAATGCGCCCACGAAGCCGTCAAAAAACATCACTTCAGATGCCGGAAACCCCAGCTGCTGGACGTATTTGTTCAACGCCGAAAACAGCGACATGATGAAATACGCAGCGATAGTCAGCGAAATGCCGACAGCGGGTATATGGGTGCGGGACATGACAGGCCTATCCTTTGCCCGATACTACCAGTTTCAGCGCGTTTCGGCAGCGATTTTAGCCATCAGGCCCGCCGTTTGCGGGGTTATTGCAGCAGGCGGGGATATGTTCTGCGGCAAAGGGCGTCCAGTCACGGCTTTATAAAGCACCAGCGCGGCAAGATAGCTTCCAGCCAGTGAGGGGTGGGAGCTGTCTTCCGCATAAAGCGGGTATTTGCTGTCAACGGCGAGCGCGGCGCCGAAAGCTGAGCCGACCGGAGCCAGCGTCGCGCCGGTTTGCGCAACAATACCTGCCGAAGCAGCATTTAATTTTGCCTGCATATCCTTCGCGCTCTTCAAGCCGGCATAGCGACGGTCTGTGTACCAAAAGCTGTTGGGCTGCCGTGCCCAGGTTTGGTAAAGGACAACTTTACCGCCCTGCTTCTTCACTGCCGATGCCCAGATGCCAAAGGATTTTGCCGTTGCTTCCGTCGCCGCAGGTGTCATCGCCCAGAGGCTTTGCTCCTGCAGCACGACAACATCCCAGCGGTGGGACGCAAACAGGCGCTGCACCTGATCGTCGTCCCACAGGTTCTGCAGCGTTTTTCCGCCGCGCGTCGCCGACTGTATCAGCAAATGCGCACGCAGGCCGGCGTCGCCATCGGCCAGCTGCGCGATCAATTGCGGCAAGTCGTTCTTATAAGTATAGCTATTGCCGACGAAAAGAATATTTGCGGAGGGTGCAGACGCAGGGCCGCCACTATAGACCTTGCTGATCCCCTCCTCCGCCGAGGCTGCGGCGCAGGTTAACAGCAGCAGAGCGGCAAAAAGCAGGCCGGAAAGTCTCACAGGTTGCTCCTGATACTTTCAACCGTGCCGGGCGACATATCCTTCATCTGTTCCGCCAGAGACTTCAGGCGTTTGAAGGAAGTGGGCAGGCAGTTGTCGGGAATATCCTTTGCCTGCTCGACGATCAGCGCGGCCAGCTCTCCGAACATCAGCACGGGAAGATGCGTCTTGCGCATCATTTCGTCATGCCCCTGCCCCGTGATTTGAGTGCTGCCGTTATGCGTCACGATCTCGCAGCCAATTTTCCTGAACAGGTCAAAAACGGCCTCGCTCTCGGCGCATGTCAGTGTCGCGATGCAGGTACGGTTGGTTGTCGGGCTCTGCGGTCCGAACATGGGGTGCAGGCCTGTCACGCGCTTACTGTGCTTCTGGCAGACATCATTCGGCTGGCGTTGAACCGAGCACAGGTTGACGAGGTGCTTGCCGGCGTGTTTTTTTGCAACATCCTCAAAGGCCGAAATCGGCACGGCAATCAGGACGATATCCGCATCGTCACTTATTTCAGCATATTTTTTCAGCTCGCCTTCCAGAAAAGTGCCAAAAACTCCGCGACCGACGATTGCGACCTTCATATCCATCTCCTTAAAATCCGGTAAAACTATAGCATAATGAAATGCAGGTTCAATAAATTACCCGTGCGGTTTCTAACCGTTTTACCACCTTGTAAAACCCGCTATAATAGAGCCTAGCGGAGGTATTTATGGCGTCATTGAAGACTTGGGCGATCGTTGCCGGTATCTGCCTGATGCCCATGCTGGCGCAGGCAGCGGACACAGAACAGTCGCTCATGCGCAAAAGCACATTCGACCTCGGCCCCGTCCACATCGACCGAAAATATATCTCCATGACCGGGCCGGTCAGGACGGACAAAGTCTCCCTGATGCCCGGCGCGGCGGAAGGCAAGCTCTGGGTCAAGGGATTCCGCGTCGATATCGCCGATGACAAAGGCGCGCCGCAATCATCCGAATACCTATGCCATGCCTGGCTGGAACTTGATAAATCCGGCGCGCGCGGGCAGCAGCTGCTCACCATTTCCGAGGGCCTCGATGAAATGACCTTCCCCGATGGCTATGCGATGCCCGTCATCAACCGCACCGACAATGCAGGGCTCATGGCGCAGGCGCTGAACAACAACGAAGGCACGGATAAACAACTGACCTATAAACTGACCGTCAGCTACCTGGATGACGCGGCAGCGCGGCAGCTGAAAATAACGCCGCTGCGCGGCATAACTGCCGCCGTCATGGCCAAGGATGCGAATACCGGATCGGGCACGGAAATTTGCCGCGCCGAAGACGGCATCCTCGCCCCGCCGCCCGCCAAAGGCGAAACGCCGAGCATCGTCCATTTTGACGTACCGCCGGGCAGGCATGAATACACAAGCATCATTCCGCGGAGCAACGAGATTTATCAGGGCGGCGCGGTACATTACATCAAGCTGCACCTGCACCCCTATGGGGAAAGCGTATCTCTTATCGACAAGACCACGGGCAAAACGCTTTGGACCGGTCACGTCAAGACAGGCGACCGACGCGTACTGCTGACGGATGTTGATTACTATTCAAGTGCGGAAGGTTTCACCATTGATCCTGCGCATGAATATGCGGTCAAAACAATTTACAACAACACCACGGACAAGCTGACGGACGCCATGGCCGTTTTGCGCGTTTACCTTTCTGACGACGGGAAAAAGCTACCATGAAACGCGGATGGATCATCGCCTTCATATTAATTGCCGGCTGCCTGCTGGCAGGTACCGGACGCACGGCCGATGGCGATCACGCCATGAACGGCTTCAAGCTGGAACAATTCAAGGGATTTGAAAAGGACTGGCATCTGGTCACCAGCCGCTTCCGCCGCGATACGGGCGAAATGCGCATCACCTATGCCAATGACATCGCGTGGAAAGCGCTGCAGGAACACAGCACGGATTACCCGGATGGCGCCATTTTCGGCAAGATCGGGATGATGACGGAAGAGGATCCTGATTTCACCAGCTCCGCCGTACCCTCCGGTGCCAAACGCTACCAGTTCATGGTGCGCGACAAAGCCAAATTCGCCGAAACAAAAGGCTGGGGCTATGCGATTTTTACACCCGCAGGAGAACCATCGTTCTCGAAAGACGATCAGGCGATTGAATCCCGTGCCTGCAGCGCCTGCCATGAAATGGTGCCGCACCGCGGCTATGTTTTTTCTCAAGCGATGCCGCTGCCGATTGGCGAGGCATCTACCCCGACAGGGCAGCGCCCAGCCCCGAAAAATCTGCTGACGTTCCAGTCGGTCGATGCCGCAACGCTGCCGGACAATATCCGGAAAGTTCTCCCCGAGGGCTTCCCGCAAATCCGCCGCGCACATGGGCCGCTCGAAAAAAATATCTTCATGGGTACCATGGGCGAAATCCGCCCTGCCCTGATCAAGGAAGCCATGCGCACGCGCGTGCCAGCGGCGCTGGTGGATGATGCCAGCGGCTTTTTCTCCCTCGCCTATGTCAATGCGACGGCCGGCGAATGCAAAGCCGACAACGGGAAAAAAGGGCTGCAGATCGTCAGCCTTTTCACCATGGGAAAAACCACCGCCAAAAACCCGCCCCTGAACAAGGGCGAATATTGCGAACCGCTGCCGTGATGTAAATGGAAGGTGTGGTGGGCCCGGAGGGACTTGAACCCCCGACCAGACCGTTATGAGCGGCCCGCTCTAACCAACTGAGCTACAGGCCCTGGTCACGGCGGTGACTATATCATAATCATTTGCCGGACAGGAAGACGCTTTTTAGCGCCTTGAAAAAGCTTATATCCTGCGTAAAAGCGGCGTGCTGGGCGGGTAAAACCGATTCAGGTATTTGCCCATCAGCCACCAGAGCAGGCTGACGAGGATGACGGAAACATAGCCGTCAATCGCGTAGTGGTATCCGAACAATATGGTCGAAAAATAAATAAGAACGGCGAACACAACTGCAGCAATGCCAAGACCGCGGCGGATATTCCAGCCGTAAAGCACCATCAGCCAGGCAATCGCAAGGTGCAGACTGGGGAAAGCCGCAACGGCGTTGGGGTTGACCATTTTTCCGTTCGTCGTCCAGCCGAGCAACAGGAAGCGCGAATGATAAGCGATGGGGAATTCGGTGGGGCCATGCGCATCGATATAGGCCACAAAATCTTTGTAAGGGTCGGCGGTATTCGGGAAGAAGTCGTGATAGAACACAGGTCCTGCCGCCGAAAATATAACCCCCATCAGCGAGCCGAGCAGGATCCAGCTGAACATGAATACCCACATAAACCGCAACCGGCGCTTGCGGTCATTGTCCCAGAACAGGTTATAGGCAAGGCCCGCATACATCACAGCGAACCAGAAGAAGTAGGCGATATCGAGCAGCCCGCCGAGCTGGAACTTCTCGACAATCGGCACGACAAATTCATTCGGCAACGTTCCGAAGTGCAATTTCCGGTCAAGGGCAATAAACACATCATCCCAGGCAAAAGGATGCACATAGGCGATCAGCGACTTCTGGATGAAATAAAACACAATCGCAAAAATGGCGAGCAGACCGACGCAACCTTGCGCAAATACTTCCCCTTCGAAATACGATTTTTGCAGCACGGCGAGACGGCCTTGCGCATGGCCGAAACGGCTTTTGCCTGCATCAGGCGTCTGGAATAGCCCCTTCAGGTAAGTAAACCCTGCCAGAGCGGTGAGGAAGATGACGCATTTAACGACCAGCAGCAGAACCGCATAACCGACGCGGAAAAATTCCGGCAGCGTCACACCGCAAAACACAGCCTCCGCCACGACAACGGCGATATATAACGCTCCGAACATTATTATCTCTTGGTAAGCGCGGAAGGCGTCGCGGAAATAGGCCGACATTTAAACCTCCCCGCCAATGATGTCGCTGGGACTATGCTTTTTGTCCAGATACTTTCCGGCAGCAAACCACATGGCGGTGATGACAGGTATGGATACATAGCTGTCAACCGCATAGTGGATGCCGAAATAAACTGTGGCCAGAAACACGGTCAAACAGAAAACAGCGGCAAGGGCACAAGCAATTCTATTGATCTGCCCGGTGTAAAGCACCAGCAGCCACGCGATGGCGACATGCATGCTCGGCATCGCGGCGATGGCGTTGGGGTCGAAAATACGATCGTTCTTTGTCCACTGCAGCAGGAACTCGCGCGTTTCCGTGGCGAAATAGAAACCTTGCGCTCCCAAAGCATCAAGGTTCGCGTTCACTGCGTCGTAGGGATTGGCGGCATCGGGAAAGAAATCATGGAAGAAAAGCGGGCCAGTGGAGCTTAAAGCCGTCGCCCCGAGGGAGCCGAGGATAAACCATGACGTCACATACACATATAAAAAGCGCAACCGGCGATGCGCCTTCCGGTCGGCAAACAAGTTGTAGCCATTAAAACCCATCATCACGATCAGCCAGAAAGCATAAGTCATGTCAAGAACATGCGCCCCGTTGATGCTGTTAATAAAAGGTATGAGGATTTCATGCGGGTAACGCCCGAAGTTCATAAATTTATCCCATGACATGAAAGTGAAATCCCATTTCATCTTGTCATAGGGGTTTACGACCGGCACCAGCGACTTCGCGATGAAAAAGAAATTTGTCGCAATCATCGAGAGAAAACCAAGGCAGGCATAAGACCAGCGGCGGTCCTCCATGTAGGCCCTTGCGGCAAGGTCCAGCCGCCGCGTCGCCTGCAGCCAGCGCGTCAGCAAACCGCCCTCCGCATGGCGGAAAAAGCGGATAAACGCGCCAAGGTAGATCAGCGTCAAAACACCAAGCGCGATCACAGTGGCCATGAACAGATAGCCAAAAATGCGCAGCAGGTCATGCGGCGGCACCCCGCAGAAAAGCGCTTCGGTCAGAACGACCGCGATATAAACGACGCCGATGATAAGTAGCAACCGGTGATCAGCCCATGCATCGCGCCAGCGGTTTGTCATGCCCCTGCCCCGCTAATATCTTCATCGCGCGTGACATAACGATCAAGCACTTTGCCACAGAGCCACCACAGCAGCGATACGGCGGCAACGGATACATAACCATCGATGGCGTAATGGAAGCCGAAATAAATTGATCCTGCGAAAATGATGCCGAAGAACAGCGCGGCGAGAGCAGTCACGAAATTGCCGATACTGCGCGCATAAAGAACCGTGAGCCAGGCAATGGCGACATGCATACTGGGCATTGCTGAAATGGCATTCGGATCAAGCTTCGTCTCGTTCGTCTGCCATTTCCAAAGCAGGGCACGGGTGACGGTCGTGAACAAGATATCTCCGTTCCGTAAATCGGAAAGGTTTTTGGCGATGGGCCCGTAAATATCCGGCGCAGCTTGATAGATGCGGTGATAGAACATCGGGCCCGCGGTGCTGAAAATAGTCGCGGCGACGGAGCCCAGCAAAATCCATGACAACAGACTTACATATATATAGCGGAGGCGGCGGTGAATGCGTGTATCGAAGAACAAGTTAAAAACAGTGACAAACAGAGTCACGTTCAGCCAGAAAAAATAACTGGCATCCAAAAAACGTCCCATATGCAGCATGTTGACAAAAGGCACTACGGCTTCAAACGGGTAACGGCCGCCGTGCAGCGTTTTATCAAGGTCTGAAAAATAGAAATCCCATTTCATCCTCGGGAAGGGATTGACCACACCAATCAGCGATTTTGCGATCAGGAACAAACTGTTCCCTGCCAGCACCAGAGCCGCTGGCACCGCATAAGCGGTATATCCACTAGAGAAAATGGCCGCGAGACTCTGCCGCGTTTTTAACGATGCCGTCCAATATCCCGTCTTCATCACATGCGCAATATAGGTGCCGGCCGCGAGACCAAAAGCGAAAAATGCCAGCGCGACGACGAACAGCAGCATGTAGCGGAAAAATATCTGCATTTCCTGCCACGGCACGTCGTAATAAACCGCTTCCGCAACTACCCCCAGACTGTAGACACATGCGACCGCCAGCAGCGGTGTTTGCAGTCGCAGAGATTTTTGCCAGATGGCGTTCATGCCCCCGCCTCCGGCTTGATGCGGTAATCAAGGTGGCGGCTGACGGCCCACCACATCAGGCTGACCGCGATAATGGAGAAATAACTGTCGATGGCGTAATGGAAGCCAAAGTACACGCAAGCGGTAAAAATCATGAGCGCAAAGGCGAGCGCCATGGAGGAAACCCAGCGGCCCATGGAGCGGGTGTAGAGGAACACGAGCCAGGCAATCGCCGTGTGCAGGCTCGGCATTGCGGCGATGCCATTCGGAACCACAAGGCGCATACTGTTGTTCCACTCCAGCAGCTTCGCCTGCACCAGCAGCGCGCCGCCGGTACCGGCTTTGTGCGCCTGCATATATTCCAACAGATGTGCGTAAGGATCCGGCAGATTTGGGTAAAAATCGTGATAAAAAACCGGGCAGACGGAAGAAAGTACGGTCGCGCCGATGCCGCCGAGAAAATACCAAGACAGGCCAAAAACCCAGATGAAGCACAGACGCCGCTTGCGGTTTTTGTCGCAAAACAGGCTGCAGCCAAGCGCAAAGTACATCACGAAAAACCAGCCAAAATAGGCGAGCTGCAGAAGGTTGTCGAAAACGCCGCTTTGCAGCGCCATGATCATCCATTCATAGGGCTGGCGGCCGAAGTGGATGAATTTATCGATCTGCACAAAGATCTGGTCGAAGGCATAGGGGTGCACAAAACGCACGGTCGACTTCTGGAACAGAAAAAAAGCCGTCTGGAAACACACGATGAGGCCAAGGCAGCCATGCGCAAAGAGCGGACTTTGCAGGTAGGCCTTCAGCCACGTCATGAAACGCTGCCAAGCACGGCGGAGGGATTGAGTACCGCCACCCTCGTTTGCAGGCTGCATGCGCAGCAGTTCCAGCAGGAGAACGCCTAGCGACGCCATGAAGACGAAGCCGCAGCCGAGCAGCGCCACGTATTTAATACCGTCGATGATCCAGTGAAATAGCTGGCTCCATTTGGCGCCGAGCAGGAGGATCTGCGCGCTGGCAACAACGGCGTATAAACCTCCGACGCCCAGCAGCACTTGATAGTCGTGCCATGCGGACGCGAAGGATTTTTTCATCGCCGGATACCTTTAAGCTGCCGTCCTTAAAAGTTAAGTATCAAGGAAGCTGCGCAGCTGGCGGGAACGCGAGGGGTGCTTCAGCTTGCGGAGCGCCTTCGCCTCGATCTGGCGGATACGCTCGCGCGTGACGGAGAACTGCTGGCCCACTTCTTCAAGCGTGTGATCGGTGTTCATGCCAATGCCGAAGCGCATGCGGAGAACCCGTTCTTCGCGCGGCGTCAGCGTCGCCAGCACGCGCGTGGTCGTCTCGCGCAGGTTGGCATGAATGGCGGCTTCCACCGGCAGGATCACGTTTTTGTCCTCGATGAAGTCTCCGAGCTGGCTGTCCTCCTCGTCACCCACAGGGGTTTCGAGCGAGACGGGCTCCTTCGAGATTTTCATGACTTTGCGCACTTTGTCGAGCGGCATGCCAAGGCGTTCGGCCAGTTCTTCCGGCGTCGGCTCCCGGCCAATCTCGTGCATCATCTGTCGGCTGGTGCGCACCAGTTTGTTGATCGTCTCTATCATATGCACAGGAATACGGATGGTGCGGGCCTGGTCGGCGATCGAGCGGGTGATCGCCTGGCGGATCCACCAGGTGGCATAGGTCGAGAATTTATAGCCGCGGCGGTATTCGAACTTATCAACAGCCTTCATCAGGCCGATGTTGCCTTCCTGAATAAGGTCGAGGAACTGGAGGCCGCGGTTGGTATATTTCTTGGCGATGGAGATGACGAGGCGCAGGTTGGCCTCCACCATTTCCTTTTTTGCCTTGCCGGCTTCGCGCTCGCCCTTCTGAATGGTGTGGACGATGCGCTTGAATTCGACCAGCGGCAGGCCCGAGGACACGGCGATTTTCTCGATATCGTCGCGCAATGTCTTCACATCGTCTTTATGCTTCTCGGCAAACTTCTTCCAGCCTTTGCCGGGAAGTTTCGCAACGTTGCCGATAAAGCGCTGGTTGGTTTCGTTACCTTGCCATTTTTCGAGGAAGTCCTCGCGGCCGACGCCGCAGGCGACGGCATGGCGCATGATCTGGCCTTCGAGACCCACGGCCTTGCGGTTCATGTTGTAGAGCTGTTCGATCAGCTGTTCGGAGCGGTAAATGTTCAGGCGCACCGATTGCATGAGGTCGACGAGTTCAATCTTCGACTTGCGGTAGCTTTCATTCAGGCGCTTCGGAATCTCCTTGGTCTTCTCCAGCGCTTCGCGGCGGTCTTCGAGAACCTTGGAAAGCTTTTTATGAGCGCGCGTGATCATCTTGAATTTTTCAATGATCTGCGGCTTCAGCTCTTCTTCCATCGCGGCAAGAGAGAGGCTGGTTTCGTCCATATCCTCTTCAACGACTTTGGGCGGCTCGTCGTCTTCGATGATGATGTCATCTTCGCCGGCGGCAGCCGCTTTTTTCGCCTTGGCTTTCTTCCGTGCTTCTTCTTCCTTGGCGCGCTCCTTCTCTTTTTTCTCGAGCTTTTCGGCAACGGCGGCCTGAATAGCCTTCGCTTTGTTGCCGACGCCGCCATCGTCGCTGGCAGCCTGGCTGTTGTCCGGCGTGGGTTCGCCTTCGCCATAGGTCGCTTCAAGGTCGATGATATCGCGCAGCAGCATTTCGCCGTTTTCCAGCGCCTTGTGCCAGGTCATGATGGCCTGAATGGTCAGCGGACTTTCGCAAATGCCGCCGATCATCATCTCGCGGCCGGCCTCGATGCGTTTCGCAATCGCAATCTCGCCCTCGCGGGACAGGAGCTCGACCGAGCCCATCTCGCGCAGGTACATGCGCACAGGGTCGTCCGTGCGGCCAAGGTCGGTTTCGGCAAGGTTGCCGGGGGCTGCGTCTTCTTCGCCGTCTTCGCTCGCGGGTTTTTCGGGCGTCTCTTCCCCGTCCGGCGCTTCTTCGACAATGTTGACACCGACGTCCGTCAGCATCGACATCGTGTCTTCTATCTGGTCGGGCGTGTATTCACCGGCCGGAATAAGTTTGTTGATTTCGTCAAAGGTGACGTATCCACGCTCTTTGCTTTTGGCGAGGATCTTCTTATGGGCTTTGGCGAGTGCGCCCTGAACAGGGGCATCATCGGCATCATCTTGTGCTTCGGTATCGGAATCTTCGTTTGCTTTGGCGACCATGCGGCGCTCACACTCCTAAAAAATCTTTATAGTTCAGGCCTTCCAGCGCCCGTTGTCGAGCCCCCTGGTATAGGCTTCCAGCCACCCCTGACGGACAGTTTCCAGCGGCTGGCCCGGTTTGGCGAAGCCCGCATAGACATACAATGCCTTGTCGAAAACTGCATCCAGAATCTTGCTGTACCCCAGTTCAATAAGATGTTGTTTAACTGCCTGATCGTCAAGGTATATTCGATCATTTTCTTGCAATTGCAGGTCTTCGCCCAAAAACCGCATCAGCTCCTGTCGCAGGCTGTCGTAGTCGGCGTTCTCTGTATGCACCATGCCAAACTGCTCGGCATAATCCTCGAACAGCTGCGGATAGTTGATGATGCCAGCGATCAGCGCCTTCTCCCGCAGCAGCTTGGAAACGCGGATGGGCTTGGCCTTCACGCTGGTCGGGCGGTAGGGCGTGTTGATGCCGGGGGGCAGCTGCTTGCCCCATTTCTGCCCCGGCGCGCGCGGCTGGAACTGGCGCTGCTGGCCTTGCGCCGCACCTTGTCCAAAACCAAAGAAAACTTCGTTAATCTTTTGATTTACTTCATGAATAAAAAATTCCTGAACCGCCCCGTCGGATATCTGGCGGGCGCGTTTTTCCAACGCGTAGCGAAAACCTGCCTTGGTTTCCGGCTGGCTGAAATCGCGGTCTTTCGCCTCCTCATTCCACATCATCTCGAAAAGACCGATAGCCCCTTCGAGCACCCGCTGCATGGCGGGAACGCCCTCTTCCTTCACCAGACTATCCGGGTCATGTTCGGGCGGCAGGAAGGCGAATTTAACAGAATGATCGGGCTTCAGGATGGGTAGAATCCGCTCCAGTGCCCGCACGGCGGCCCGCTGACCGGCATTGTCGCCATCGAAGCAAAGGATCGGCGCGCGCTTGTCTTCCGGCATGACGCGCCACAATTCCTCGACTTGAGTTTCCGTAAGCGCGGTTCCGAGCGGCGCGACCGCAGCGCGGAAACCCGCCTGCGCCAGCGCAATCACATCCATATAGCCCTCGACTACGACGACCATCTCGCCATCGCCAATCACCTTGCGGGCGCGGGACAGGCCATAGAGCCCCTTCCCTTTGTGGAAGATCGGGGTCTCCGGAGAGTTGATATACTTGGGGGCCGATTTATCCGGCGGCCCGCCGTAGCGCTCCGGCAGAACGCGTGCGCCGAAGGCGACAACGCGCCCCTGAAAATCCTGCACGGGAAACATGACGCGGCCGCGGAAGAAGGGATAAAATTCGCCGGGCTTGCGCTCCGACTCCTTGAACATGCCGGCTTCTTTCATGTCATCAATCTTGTAACCGGCTTTTTCAAGGTGCTGCTTGAGGCTGCCATCATCCGGACTGAATCCGAGGCGGAAACTTCTGATCGTTTCTAAAGAAAGGCCGCGTTCTGTCAGATATTCAAGGATTTTACGGTTCTTCGCGTCATGCAGTTGAGCTTCATAGAATTTCGCCGCGGAATCCATGAGGTCATAGAGCGACATCTGCCGCTGGAATTTCTTCTGCTCCTCCACCGTCGGTTTCGGCACCGGCATACCGGCGAGCGAAGCGAGGGATTCCACTGCCTCCATAAAGGGCATGTTGTCATGATCCATCAGGAAGCCGACGCCATCCCCATGCACGCCGCAGCCGAAGCAATGGTAAAAACCCTTCACGTCGTTGACGGTGAAGCTGGGCGTTTTTTCTTTATGGAAGGGGCAGCAACCCTTGAATTCGCGGCCGGCGCGGGTCAGCTTCATGCGTTTCCCGATGACCTGAGACAACGGGACGCGCGTTCTGAGCTCGTCTAAAAAGGCCTTGGGAAGCGACATAGCACTTTTTTAAATAGGTTTACGGGCAGCCGCAACAAGATTCAGGGCGGCAAAAATCGGCAATCGGGAAAATCAGGGTTTCGGCGGTTTGAAGCGCACTGTCTTGACCGGCGTCACGCCCTGCCCCAGCTGCACCGCTTTTTTCGAAAACGCCGCCGCTTCTATACTTATATATGAGCGCACCAACTCCAGCAGCTCGGCGTTGCCGCTGGCCTTGGCAAGGGATTCCGGCGTTTCGCCCTTCACCGTCTTCGCGTGCAGCTCTGCCCCCGCCGCGGCCAGCAGCGAGACGGCCTCCATATTTTCATTGCGGATAGCGAGGTGCAGCGCGGTATTGCCATCTTTCCTTGCCAGCTTTACATCGGCCTTCGCTTCTAGCAGCGCAGTAATGACCGGCGCGCAGCCATTTTCCGCCGCGTGCATCAGCGCTGTTTTGTTAAACCGGTCAAAGGTATCGGCCGGATGGCCTTCTTTCAGTAATTCTTCCACCCAGTGATGGTCATTACGGGCGGCGGCATGGTTGATGTCAAAACGGCCGGCGACCTTCTGCACGGCATGGAGGATTTCGGACGGGCAATCGAGGGAAAAACCAGCATCGGTCGTTTCCCTCCCGTTGCGGAAGCTATGGCTGGTGGCACAGGTATCGGCCCCCGCTGCCAGCAGTTTCTTGATGCAGATCGCGTGCTTGTTTTCCATCGCATGCCGCAAGATGGAATGGCCGTTGAGGTCCGGCTGGTGCACATTCGCGCCGGCGTTCAGCAGCATGGTCAGCGCGAAATCAAAACCGTTCTTGGCGGCGATGGCCAGAACAGGCTCCTGCTGCTTGATCGCATCGGGGCTAGCGCCACGCTTCAAGAGCTGTTCAATCGCTTCAAGGTTGTTGTTCTCCACCGCCGAGGGAAGCAGGATTGTCGCCATTGCGTGAGAAACGTTTAAAACTGTCATGCCAGCGCTCCAGTAAACTGGGGCGGAGTATAGACCCGGAACGGGGCAAAATCAATATTATGTTAAGTTTATGAACTCTCGGGCTTATTTATAGGCCACGATGTTTTTGCTGACGAAGATCGTATCCCAGATATTCGTCTTTTTGCCGAAGAAGTTTTTCTCGCGGTAGAGCGGCGGGTTATGCGCCTCCCACTTATATCCCAGCTCGCGCAGGAAGCTGTGCAGGCTGGCGCTCTTCTCCGTCCTGTCGTCTTCAAGATAAAGAATGGGGCTGCAGCGGCGGATGGTATCGACTGCGCCGCGGAGAACCTGCTCTTCATACCCTTCGACGTCGATCTTCATAAGGCCGACGTTCTGAAACCTGTAACTATCAATGGTTTTCACCGGCACGCTGATCGCGCCGCGCTGCGTGCTGACCGTATCGCATGAAATGCCGCCAAAGTTATTTACTTGAGAATAATCGATATTCGGCACGGTGGTTGCGCCATCGCGGGCGCCGACGGCAACGTTATGCACCCTGCCCTTCATGTTTTCACGCAGCACGCTGAAGACTTCGGGCTGCGGCTCGAAAGCCTCGACGGTGAAGCCGGAAAATTCGAGCGCTTGTGAAATCACGCCGATGTTGGCGCCGACATCCAGCACCAGTTTGCCTTTGCCGGCCTTCTCCGCCAGCGCGACAATGAATTCGGTTTCATCAGGGTTATATTCGCCGTAATGCACCAGCGACTGGCCGATATAGCGGTCCTGCACAAAATAATGGCATTTGCCCCAACGGCCCTCGACGCTTGCGACATAGCTTTTCATGGATTTATGCGCCGCCGGCGAGACGCTCTTTCACAAGGCCGCTGGCCTTGGAGAAATCAAGCTGCCCTGCGTATTTCGATTTCATTTCGGCCATGACTTTGCCCATGTCCTTGATGCCGCCGGCGTTGGTGGCGCGGATAATTTCGTCGATAAGAACACGTACTTCGGCGTCGGACATCTGCTTGGGCAGGAAGCCTTCGATGATGCGGATTTCAGACGCCTCGCGCTCCGCCAGCTCCGGCCGGTTGCCCTGCTGATACATGCGGATGGATTCCTGACGCTGCTTGATCATCGACTGCATCATGGAGAGGATTTCCTCATCCGGGATGCCGTCCCAGTTGCCCTTGCCGCGCGCCGCGATATCGCGGTCTTTCATCGCCGCGATGATTAGACGTAATGTCGAAACGGCGGGCTCGTCCTTGGCATGCATGGCCTGCTTCAGGCGATCCTGGAAAGTGGTTCTGAGCATCGGTTTTTCCTGCTTTTGAGTGGTCTTCCGCTGAAGAATATGATATTCAATGCCACATATAAAGACAACACGCCAGAATTTCAGGGAAAATCATGTTTCAACAACAGATCCCACCCCGGTCGACAGCGGTCCTCATTCTGGCGGACGGCACCCAGTTTTGGGGCAAGGGCATTGGCGCTGCCGGCACCACAGGCGGGGAGCTCTGCTTTAATACCTCGATGACGGGCTATCAGGAAATCCTGACCGACCCTTCGTATGCCGGGCAGATCATCACCTTCACCTTCCCCCATATCGGCAACACCGGCACCAACGAAGACGACAACGAAACCGAGAAGCCTTTCGCCAAGGGTCTTATCCTTCGCGCCGATATCACCTCGCCCGCCAATTACCGTTCGGACACCCACTTCAACAAATGGCTGGAAGACCGCCAGATGACCGGCATCTGCGGCGTTGATACCCGCGCCCTCACCCAGCACCTGCGCGACAAGGGCGCGCAGAACGGTATCATTCATTATTTTGGTGCGGATAAATTCAGCCTCGACGACCTTAAAGGAAAATTGAAGGCGCTGCCGGATATGAATGGCCTCGACATCGCACGCCAGGTGTCCTGCAAAAATATCCACGCCTGGAGCGAGGGTAGCTGGAACCCCAAAACCGGCAAATATGACACCGTGCTGAACCCCTTCGCCCATGTTGTGGTGATTGATTACGGCGTGAAGCGGAATATTCTGCGCTGCCTTGCATCGCAAAAGCTGCGCCTCACCGTCGTGCCCTGCGACACCTCGGCCGAAGAAATTCTGGCACTGAAACCGGACGGCATTTTCCTTTCCAACGGCCCCGGCGACCCGGCCGCGACCGGCGTCTATGCCGTCCCCGTCATCCAGAAACTGCTGAAGAGCGGCTTGCCACTGTTCGGCATCTGCCTTGGCCACCAGATGCTGGCGCTGGCGCTCGGCGGCAAGACCGCCAAAATGCCCTTCGGCCACCGCGGCGCGAACCAGCCGGTCAAAGACCTCACGACGGGCAAGGTTGAAATCACCAGCCAGAACCACGGCTTTCACGTACTGCCGGAAACGCTGCCGGCAGAAGCGGAAGTCACGCACATCAGCCTGTTCGATGGCTCGAACGAAGGTCTGCGCGTCAAGGGCCAGCCCGTCTTTTCCGTCCAGTACCATCCGGAAGCCTCCCCCGGCCCGCAGGACAGCCAATATCTGTTCGAGCGTTTTGCAAGCCACATCAAGGCCCAGCAAAAGGAGCCGCTGCGTAAAACGGCGTAACGCTTATGAGCATGGATAACATCGCGAAGCCGGCCTTCCTGCTCAAAGAAAATCACCTAACAGCGCTATTCGGCGCGACGCTGTTCACATCCGCCGCGCTGATGTTCATGCTGCAGCCGATGGTCGGCAAAATGCTGCTGCCGCTGGTCGGCGGCACGCCTGCCGGCTGGGTCGCCGCCATGGCGTTTTTTCAGATCATGCTGCTGATCGGCTACGGCCTTGCCCATTATCTCGGAACGTTTTCGGCCAAACGCCACGGTCTGCTGTTTATCTTCGGTCTCGTCCTTGGCGGCGTTTTCCTGCCGGTGCTGCTGCCGATGCAGGTGGAAGGGCCGGTCAATGCCTGGCTTGTGGTTCGACTGCTGGCGGTGCACGCAGGCATCCCCTTCATCGCCCTCTCCGCCGCCTCCTCGACGCTGCAGCGGCTGTTCGCTTCGACAGGTCATTCGTCGCAGCAGGACCCGTACTTCCTCTACGCCGCCAGCAACCTTGGCAGTTTTGCGGGACTGCTGCTCTACCCAGGCGCGATCGAGCCCGCGCTGACCTTGCCGGAACAGGCCTGGGGCTGGACGATGATCTACGGCGTCCTCGCCCTGCTGTCGGCGGTTTGTCTGACCTTTGCCGGAGATACGGCGGTGACCCGCCCGCGCCCCGCCGCCATCACGACCGGTTGGAAAACCCGTGGCCGCTGGATTTTATTCGCCTTTGTACCCTCCAGCCTGATGATGGGGGTGACGACGCATATCACGACTGAAATCCTGTCGGTTCCCATGATCTGGGTGCTGCCGCTGGGGCTGTACCTGCTGACCTTCGTCATTGCCTTCGCGCGCAAAAATATTGTGCCGCTGCGGCCGTTGCAGAAACTCCAGCCGGTGACAGTTTCCATCACCATCGCGCTTATCATTCTGGCTGGCAGCACTATGGCGACGTCTTTTGCGGCGCTGCTGTGGCATCTATTCGCCTTCACGACCACCGCGCTGATGTGCCACTGCATGCTGGCCGCCAGCCGCCCTCTGAACGACGAACGCGGCCTGACGGAATTCTACCTGATGATTGCCGTCGGCGGCGCGCTGGGCGGGGTTTTGAACGCTTTTATCGCACCACTGGTTTTTGACCGCCTTGTCGAATATCCGCTCGTCCTTATCGCGTCCTGCCTGCTTAATCCGCGCATCATGCGGCCGTTTGCCTTTAAATACGCACTCTACGGCCTGCTCGCAGGCGCGTGCATGATGATCTACGGCATTTTCCTGCAACAGAAAATCCAGACCGCCGAAACGCTGAATCTTATGATGATCGGCATTTTCGTGCTGGCGACGCTGCATGCCCGCGCCGTCGTCGTCGGCAGCGCCATCCTTGCCATCCTGACGCCGCTCTACATCAGCCCCATCCACCCCGTGCTGACGGAGCGGAATTTTTACGGCGTCATCCGCGTCTTCGACATGACCGTGCGCGGCGACGACCCTGCCGACAAGACAGAGCATAACATCCGCTTTTTCCGCCACGGCTCAACCACGCACGGCTTCCAGTCGCTTGAAACCGACAAAATGACGATGCCGACATCCTATTTCGGCAAGCAGGGCCCCGTCGGCGCGATTTTCGACGGGCTGCAGCCGCATAAAATTGCCGTCATGGGCCTTGGCGCCGGCACCCTTGCCTGCTACGCCACGCCACAGCGCGAATTTACCTTCCTGGAGCTTGACCCCGCCGTTGTCAAAATGGCACAGGAGCAATTCACCTTCCTCGAAAAATGCCACGGCGCAAAACCCCACCGCCTGATCACCGGTGACGGACGCCTTGAACTATCAAAACTCACCAGCGAAAAGTTCGACCTTATCATGCTGGATGCTTTTTCCTCCGACATGGTGCCGGTGCATCTTGTCTCGCAGGAGGCGATAAAAATATACCTCGACCATCTGGAGCCGCACGGCGTTCTCGCCTTCAACCTGTCCAGCCGCTATATACATCTGGATAACAGTCTCGCGGCAGCGGCGGAAGCGGCCGGCCTTGTCAGCCGCACCATGCTCGACCCCGATATGCGCAAGCCGTTTTTCTATAACAGCCAGTGGCTCGTCATGGCGCGGAAGGAAAGCGATATCGCGCCGCTCATCGCCCGCCACTGGTACCAGAGCAAAACAAAAAACCTCCGCCCCTGGACAGATAATTACTCCAACATCGTGAGCATCCTGCGTTAATGGAAAACATGGCAAAAAAATTCTCGCCGACGCTCGCCGTTTACAGCCTGACACTGCTGCTTTCCGCCACCATCACTTTCACCATCCAGCCGCTCGTCGGCAAAATGCTGCTACCGATTGTTGGCGGCACGCCGGCGGGTTGGATTGTGGCCATGGCCTTCTTCCAGATCATGCTGCTGGTCGGCTACCTTATCGCCCATATCCTTTCGAAGCTGTCGCTGCTGGCGCATGCGCTGGTTTACATGGCTGGTATTGTGGCGGGGCTTTTATTTTTGCCTCTCAATATGGCCGGGCACAGCTACGCCGAAAGCCCGCAGGCGATGGATGTATTTCTGCTGCTGACGGCGACGGTCGGCTTTCCCTTCATCGCGCTATCCGCGACCTCCTCCACGCTGCAGCGGCTGTTCACGACAACCACACATAGCGCCGCAAACGACCCCTATTTCCTCTATGCCGCCAGCAACCTCGGCAGCCTGTTTGGCCTGCTCGTCTATCCGCTCGTCCTGGAACCTTTATTTACGCTGCCGCAGCAGCAAAGCGCGATCCGCGGCGTCTATGTACTGCTCCTCGCGCTGGCCGCTGCGAGCGTTGCCTTGTGCGGCAAAAAAAAATCGGCGGTACAGGACAGTGCGCCTTCCGAACAGACCGCCCTTTCAGCCGGACAAAGAATAAAATGGCTCGCCCTGTCATTCCTGCCGTCCAGCCTGCTGCTGGGCGTCACCATGTACATCACCACCAACATCATCTCCGCGCCGATGATCTGGATTTTGCCACTGGCGCTGTACCTTGTGACTTTTATCCTCGCCTTCAGCCGGAAGCATATTATTCCGCTCACAGCCCTCGATACCGCGCATCCCTATATTATCGCCAGCGGCATTTTCTTTATCAGCCTCGTCCATGCCAGCTGGCTGGGCAGCTGGACGGGGGTTGTTTTCTGCCTGCTGGTTTTTTCCGGCATCGCCCTCGCCTGCCATACGCGTCTTGCAGAGACGCGCCCAACGGAAAAGCACCTGACGGATTTCTACCTGATGATGTCCATCGGCGGCGCCCTTGGCGGGCTGCTCAACGCCTTTATCATCCCCGTCATTTTCAATACCCTTGCCGAATTCCCGCTCATGCTGCTGGCCTCCTACATGCTGCATCCGGATTTTGACATCCGGTCGAAGCGTAGCAAAATTTTTGCAAGCCTTCTGGCGCTGTCTTTCCTCCTCGTCAACGTGCCCGTCATCAAGCTCGGCTTTGACAGCGTGCTGGCGCGTGTGGCGCTGACGCTGGCGCTGATTTTTTCGGCGATGGTTTTACTGGCAAAACACTACCGCACCATCCGCCAGCCTTCTGTCCTCGCGCTGATTTCGATCTGCGTTTTCATGCTGTCGCAATATGTCATCGGCGACCAAAGCCAGATCACCGCATCGCGGAATTTTTATGGCACCATCCGGCTGATCGAGCGGCAGGACACGGTCGAGGGTAAAAAATATCCGCTGCGCGTCATGTTCCACGGCTCCACTATCCACGGCACGGAAATCATGACCGCGCCGCTGGATACAGAACCTACCGCCTATTACGCAAAGGAAGGCCCGCTGGGAGATGTATTCTCGACTCTCCAGCCGAAGAGTGTCGCGGTACTGGGCCTCGGCGCCGGCGCGACTAACTGCTATGCGGCGAAAGACCGCCACTTCACCTTTTTGGAGATCGATCCCGCCGTTGTCGCCATGGCGAAAGATTACTTCCATTTCCTGTCCCGCTGCAGCACCGCAACTGCGCCCAATATCATACTGGGTGACGGAAGGCTGGAACTGGCGAAGCTGGAACACGAGAAATTCAACCTGCTGATCGTCGATGTTTTCACTTCCGACTCCATCCCCACGCATATCATCACCCGGGAAGCGCTGGCGATGTACCTTGACCGCCTTGCCCAAGGCGGCGTCATTGCAGTCAATATTTCCAACCGCTACTTCGCGCTCTGGGACATGATTGCCGAAACCGGCGCAGCGCTCGGCCTTGAAACCTCCCTTCGTGCCAAGCTTGACGGTAAGTTTGAAAACCGCAGCATCTGGCTGGTGCTGGCCCGCAAAGGCGAAATGCCGCCGCTGCTGGCCGCCAAACCCTGGTGGCAGGTGCCTGTCACCGGCGCGACACGGGCATGGACAGATGACTACAGCAACCTTCTCGGCCTGCTATCGCCTTCCGTCGTCCGTCGGCTAATGGCGGAGGAGCACGGCAAATGAGCATCGCCGGCAAATTCAGCCCCGTACTCGCGCTCTACAGCCTTACATTATTTATATCCGCCGCGTTGATGTTTGCGGTGCAGCCCATGGTCGGCAAAATGCTGCTCCCCATCGTCGGCGGCACGCCGGCGGGCTGGATCGTCGCAATGGCCTTCTTTCAGGTCATGCTGCTGGCAGGATATTTTCTGGCGCATGCTTTATCAACCTTTTCAGCGCGCATTCATGGCGTCATTTTTATCGGCAGTCTTTGTCTTGCGTGGTTCTTCCTGCCCATCCACCTGCCGGCAGCCGACAATTCCGGCATGGGGCCGGTGGCAATTTTCCGCTTACTGTGCATTTGCGTTGCGGTGCCTTTCATCGCACTCTCCGCAACCTCATCGACATTGCAACGTCTGTTCACGACGACGAATGCAAAGGCAGCGCAAGACCCCTACTTCCTTTACGCGGCAAGCAACGCGGGCAGCTTTATCGGGTTGTTCTTATATCCTTTGGTGTTCGAGCCGTTGTGGGGGCTTTCAGCGCAGGCCGGATATTGGAAAGCTGGATTTGCACTGCTGATCGGCGCAGTCATATTATGCCAGTTCCTGTCGGGTAAAACGGAGACGGCAAAGACCGTCTCTATAAGCGCGCCTGTCACGCGGGAACAGCGCGTCAACTGGCTGCTGCTGGCGTTCTTCCCCTCCGCGCTGCTCTCCGCCGTCACGACACATATCACGACGGATGTTTTTTCGGCGCCCATGATCTGGGTATTGCCGCTGGCGCTTTACCTGCTGACTTTTGTTATCGCCTTTTCAGGAAAGTTGACAGCACAGCTGCCGGACATCGCCAGACTGCAGCAGGTCGCCGTGCCGCTAGGCATTGGCCTTTTGTGCGTCTTCAATACTATCCTGCGCGTCTCGGTTCTTGCCATGTTTTTACACTTGGCCGTTTTTACGCTGGTCGCGCTGGTGTGCCATATGCAGCTGGCAAACAAACGGCCTGATGCGAAAAACGGCGGCGGGCGCGCGCTGACGGAATTCTACCTTTTCATGTCTCTCGGCGGTGCGCTGGGCGGAATATTAAACGCCTTTGTCGTGCCCTTTGTTTTTGACCGCATTGTCGAATACCCAATCTTGCTGATTTTATCCTGCGTGATGAACCCGGATTTCCGCAAGCCGATGACGGTGACGGCGAAACTGTTTTTTGGTTTCTCCCTGCTCACTCTGTTCATGTACCTTGCCTATGTCAGCGGCAATGCGGCGCTCGGCCAAAGCGCTTCCGGCCGTTTGTCGACAGGGGTGCTGGTGGCGGATGTCCTGCTTTTCACGGTTGCCATCCTCATGGCAACCAGCCTCCGCGCTGCGTTCTATGGCTCCATCCTCCTCATGTTATCCGCCCAGTTTATCGTGCAGCGGGATATTGTGATGACGACGCGAAATTTTTACGGCGTCGTGAAGGTCATTGATGTGCCGGAAGAAATTGACGGCAAGCAGCGTACCGTGCGCTACATGTATCATGGCACGACGACGCATGGCTATCAGGTCAAGGATCCGGAATACGAGAAAAAGCCGACCGCCTATTTCTGGGCCGGCGGACCCGTTGGCATCATCTTCTCCCTTTTTCAGCCGAAGAATATCGGCGTCATCGGCCTTGGCACCGGCACCTTCAATTGCTACAGCAATAAAAATAATGCCTTCACCTTTTTCGAAATCGACGAAGCCGTGAAGCGCGTCGCGGAAAACCAGTTCACCTTCCTTTCCGCCTGCCACGGCAGCCGCCCGCCGCGCATTATCATGGGTGACGGCCGCCTTGAAATTGCCAAATCACCCGAAACCTTCGACCTGATCGCGCTTGACGCCTTCGCCTCCGACACCATCCCGACGCATCTGCTGACGCGCGACGCGGTCGAGACGTACCTGTCAAAGTTGTCGAAGGGTGGCGTTATCATCTTCAACCTGTCCAACCGCTATTTCACGCTGGCAAAGCCGCTGCAACGCATTGCAACCGACCTGAACCTGAACAGCCGCGTTGTTCTGGATATACCGAAAACGACACCCTATGCCTCGGCCAGCCTGTGGTTTGCCGTCGCGAAGGCGGATACCGACCTTTCCGCGCTGGATGATTACGGCTGGGTCGCCCTGCCGCCGTCAAAAGACTTGCGCATCTGGACGGATGATTATACAAACCTTCTCAGCACGCTGGAGTAGTCACATGCCAAAACGCACCGACATCAAATCCATCGCCATTATCGGCGCCGGCCCTATCGTTATCGGCCAGGCCTGCGAATTCGATTACTCGGGCACGCAAGCCTGCAAGGCGCTGCGCGATGAAGGGTACCGCGTCATCCTCATCAACTCCAACCCCGCCACCATCATGACGGACCCCAATTTGGCGGATGCGACATACATCGAGCCAATTACACCCGACATCGTCGCCAAAATCCTCGAGAAAGAAAAGCCCGATGCGCTGCTGCCCACCATGGGCGGCCAGACGGCGCTGAATACAGCGCTGGAACTTGCCAAAAATGGCACGCTCGAGAAACTCGGCATCGAGCTCATCGGCGCAAAACGCGAGGCGATTGAGCTCGCCGAAGACCGCGACCTCTTCAAGAAAATGATGGACAAGCTGGGTCTTGATTCCGCGCGCGGCAAAACCGTCAACAGCTACTCCGAAGCGATCGAGCTGCTGGATTACGTCGGCCTGCCCGCCATCATCCGCCCGTCCTTCACCCTTGGCGGCACGGGCGGCGGCATTGCCTATAACCGCAACGAATATGAAACGATTGTCCGCCAAGGCCTGCACGCCTCGCCGATCAAACAGGTATTGATCGAGGAATCCATCATCGGCTGGAAAGAATACGAGATGGAGGTTGTGCGCGACAAGGCGGACAACTGCATCATCATCTGCTCCATCGAAAATATCGACCCGATGGGCATTCACACGGGCGACAGCATTACCGTCGCCCCCGCGCTCACGCTGACGGATAAAGAATATCAGGTCATGCGCAATGCCTCGATCGCCATCCTGCGCGGCATCGGCATTGAAACGGGCGGCTCCAACGTGCAGTTCGCGGTCAACCCCGATGACGGCCGCCTTATTGTCATTGAAATGAACCCGCGCGTCAGCCGCTCCTCCGCTCTCGCGTCGAAAGCAACCGGCTTCCCCATCGCAAAGATTGCGGCGAAGCTGGCGGTCGGCTTTACGCTGGACGAACTGAAGAACGACATCACCGGCACCACACCCGCCGCTTTCGAGCCGACAATTGATTATGTCGTCACCAAAATTCCGCGCTTCAACTTTGAGAAATTCCGCGGCACGGAAGTGCGCCTGACAACCTCGATGAAATCGGTCGGCGAAGTCATGGCCATGGGACGGACGTTTGAAGAGTCGCTACAAAAAGCGCTCTGCTCCCTCGAAACAGGCCTCACCGGCCTTAACGAAATGAACCTGATGCCGGCGGGCGTTGAATATAACGAACAACATATCGTTGCGGCGCTGTCCCAGCCGCGTCCTGATCGTCTTCTAGTTATTGCGCAGGCCTTCCGCCACGGTTTTTCGGCGGAAGATATTTACAAGCATTCGAAGTACGACCATTGGTTCCTCGAGCGCATCAAGGCGCTGGTGGATCATGAAGCACGCCTCAAAAAAGACGGCCTGCCGAAGAACTTCCACGACTGGATTGAAACGAAACAACTTGGTTTCGGCGATGCGCGTATTGCGGAGCTGACGGGCAAGAAGACCGCTGAAGTCACTAAGCTGCGCCAGAAGGCCGGCGTGCATCCTGTCTACAAGCGTGTGGATACCTGCTCCGCCGAATTCCCGTCGAATACCTCCTATATGTATTCGACCTATGAAGTGAACGGTTTCGAGCTTGGCAAATGCGAAGCGCGCGTGACAGATCGCAAAAAGGTCATCATCATCGGCTCCGGCCCCAACCGCATTGGTCAGGGGATTGAATTCGATTATTGCTGCGTCCATGCCTCCTTCGCGCTGCGCGACAAGGGCATCGAGAGCATCATGATCAACTGCAACCCCGAGACCGTCTCAACGGATTACGATACGTCGGACCGTCTGTATTTCGAGTCCATCACGGCGGAAAAAGTTCTCGACATCATCCATGCCGAGCAGCAAAAAGGCGAAGTGCTCGGCGTGATCGTCCAGCTGGGCGGGCAGACGCCGCTTAAACTTTGTCAGGAACTGCAGGATGCTGGTGTCAAAATCCTCGGCACCAGTCCCGATGCGATCGACCTCTCCGAAGACCGCGAGCGTTTCTCCAAACTGCTGCAAAAAGTGAAGCTGAAGCAGCCCGCCAACGGCACCGCACGCTCGAAAGCGGAAGCCGAAAAAATCGCACTTGAGCTTGGCTTTCCGCTCGTCCTACGCCCCTCTTACGTCATTGGCGGCCGGGGCATGGAGATTGTGCATGATATGGACGGCCTTCGCCGCTATATCGATACCGCCGTGCAGGCTTCCGGCGACAACCCGGTCCTCATCGACAGCTATCTTTCCAACTGTATCGAGGTGGATGTCGACGCGCTGTGCGACGGCAAGGAAGTTTTCATCGCCGGCGTCATGGAGCATATCGAGGAAGCCGGCATCCATTCGGGCGACAGCACCTGTTCCCTGCCGCCCTATTCGCTGCGCGAAGAAATCGTCGTCGACCTTATGGACCAGACGATGACGCTGGCGAAGGCCTTGGGCGTCGTCGGCCTCATGAACGTGCAGTTCGCCGTCAAGCAAAGCCGCGACCCGTCCAACCTCGATCACTACGATATATATGTGCTGGAGGTGAACCCAAGAGCCAGCCGCACTGTGCCTTTCGTCGCCAAGACCACCGGCGTGCAGGTCATCAAGGCGGCAACGCGCCTGATGACGGGCGAGAAAATTGCGGCGCTGAAGGCCGATGGCACTATCCACCACCGCAAGTTTGACCATGTGGCGGTGAAAGTACCGGTCTTCCCCTTTGCCCGCTTCCCGAAGGTGGATGCGGTGCTGGGCCCTGAAATGAAATCGACCGGCGAAGTCATGGGCATCGACCGCGACTTCCGCAGAGCCTTTGCCAAAGCGCGCGTCGGCGCGGGCTCGAAACTGCCGCTATCCGGCACGGTTTTCATCTCCGTCCGCGATATTGACAAGAACGTGATTATTCCGCTGGCGGCGCGCCTGGCCGACATGGGTTTCCAGATTGTTGCGACCGGCGGCACGGCACGGCACTTGGTAGAAGCCGGCATCCGCGCCCGCAAAGTCAATAAAGTCCATGAAGGTCAACCACATGTGATCGATTCCATGATCAACGGCGACATCGCCCTCATGCTGAATACGACCGATGGCCCGCAGGCAGTGGCGGATGACTTTAACTTGCGCCGCGCGGCATTACAGAATAAAATCCCCTACTATACAACCATCCCCGGTGCGAAAGCCGCCGTTGACGCCATCGCGGCGCTGCGGCAATCGGGACCTTTCGACGTAAAATCGCTGCAGGAATATTTGAAGGCAGCGTAAGAAACAAGGGCATTTAAAGATATGCAGAAGGTACCAATGACAGCCGCGGGCTACCAGCGGCTTGAGGAAGAAATTAAGCAATTGAAGTCGGTCGAACGCCCGAGCATAATCGAGCAGATCGCGGAAGCGCGCTCGCACGGCGATTTGTCCGAGAACGCCGAGTACCATGCCGCGCGCGAAAAGCAGAGCTTTATCGAAGGCCGCCTGATGGATCTCGAGGACAAGCTGTCCCGCGCCGATGTGATTGACACCAGCAAAATGACCGGCAATGTCGTCAAGTTCGGCGCCATCGTGAAAGTTGTCGATGATGACACGGAAGTCGAGCAGACCTTCCAGATCGTCGGCGAATACGAGGCGAATATCGACAAGGGCCTTCTCGCCCTGACCGCCCCGCTGCCGCGCGCGCTGATTGGAAAAACCGTCGGCGATACCGTCGAAGTGACGACGCCCAAGGGCGCCAAGGCCTACGAGCTGCTGGAAGTCAAATACAAGTAAGCTAGAAACCGCGGCCAAATTTAATCTTCGGCGGCTTGATTTTGAACTGCCGCTTCGGCTTTACCTGCTCGATCAGCGTGATCTGCAGGTCGCCGTCTTTTGTGGCATGCACCGTCACGCCGATGTGATGTTTGGCGCAAAGCTGCTTCAGGCGGTTCATCTTCTCGACCATCGTCATCGCGTGATCGGCGGCGGGCGTTTCGTCAGGCGCAGCCGCCGGCGTCAAGCGGTAGACATGCCGCGCCGCAACCGCACGCTCATGCGCGGGTGCCAGCTTCGGCGTATTCATCGCCGCTTCATTGAAAGCGACAGACACTTCCTTGAAGAAACTGGCATCATAAAAAACAATGCGCGCGTTTTGCGTGCCGATGCGCGTCGGGAAATTCTCCACAAGGTCAGACACGGAATCAAACCAGCGGCCAATGCTGGCGCGCTCCGGGCTGGCGGCGATGTCCTGCGGCGTGGTCATATCCTGTTCCTTTGAAAACGCCGACATAATAGCAAAGCCATTATTTATGTCAACGAATTCAACCATTTCCAAGTGATTACAATCGGTTAATTCAAGCTTTACGCAATTGTTTTATGATGGGCAGCATGATCGACGACTTTCCTAAGCTGAACGAGGACTTCACCCGCAACGCTATCGACTACCGGGGCGGCAACCTGCTGCTTATGGTGGATGGCTCGGGCGGCATGACCGTTGCCTATGGCGCCAGCGTCAATCCCGATCCTGTTATTTGCACGCTGGCGTCGGGGTTGTCCGTACAGGCGCAGACGGGGGTAAATGTTTTTGCGACCTACTGGGGCGAAACCAAGGGCGGCGTCGATATTGATTTGAAGGGCAATGAAGACGGCTGGCGACGCCAAATGCCCAATGGCCAGACGCTGCTGCTGCCTGCGCTGGAGCAGCTTGTTTCGCGCCTTGGCGCACTCGACAAAAATATGCCGCTCCACATCATTTTCGTCTCCGACGGCATCTTGAGCGATGGCGACCCCAATGCGACGATGGAAAAGCTGGACGCGGTGCGCAAAATTCCCGGCATCGCGATAGATATCGTTATCACTGAAAAAGAAATACACACGGCGCCCCACGATCGCGCACCGCTTGCCGCTATGGCGCACACGCTGAACCTGGCGGAAGAAGGTTTTGCCATTGGCGTCGCCCATGCCAACGGGCCGGATATGCTGCAGGCCGCTATCCGCGACTTTGTAGAGGCGCGCATGAAGCCGGAATTCGAGCGCCACCTGAATACCGTTGCCACCATGCAGGCGACAATGAACGGCCTTCAGCATGCCATCCGCCCCCTGAAGCCGCCCACTAAATGGAAGACACCGGAATCCACATAAAAAAACCCGGCGCAAATGGCCGGGTTTTTTAATTCGATATCGCGTGAAATTATTCCACTTCGACCGGAACGCCGGGCTTGTGCTTGGCGACGCGGATGCCGAGAGCCGACTTGATGTGGCTGACGTTCGGCGCGGTGGTCAGGTGCGTCGTCAGGAATTTCTGGTAGGAATCCCAGTCTTCCGCGACGATTTTAAGGATGTAATCCGCCTCGCCGGAAACGAGGTGGCATTCGCGCACCAGCGGCCAGCTGCGCACGAGGTCTTCGAATTTCTTGAGATCGGTTTCCGATTGGCTGGACAGGCCCACTTGCGCGAAAACGCTGACGCCAAAGCCGAGCGTGCCGGGATCGATCTCGGCATGATAACCCTTGATGACGCCCGCTTCTTCAAGCGCGCGCACACGGCGCAGGCAGGGCGGCGCGGAAATGCCGGCGCGCTCCGCGAGTTCAACGTTCGTCATGCGTCCCTGCTCTTGCAGGTCATGAAGGATTTTGCGGTCGATGCGGTCCAATTTTACTTTGGGCATTTTGTTGCTCTGAAAAGGGTTAAGTTAGAATCAAACTCTGTAATGTAATAATATTACCACATCTTACTTTCAAGCGGAATATTAGAAAATGTTTTGTTTTCGAATCTTTCAAATTCTGTAATCTCTTCAAGTACCTGATGCAGCGCAGCAAATAGCCGAAATGACGCCTTTCCGCAAGAAATAAAGAGGTTATATTAAGCTCTATAAGGGGCAATTTAACTTGTCAGAATCATTAATCAAAAGCTGCTGGGTCCTCACCGAAGGTATCGCCGGTACCGAAAACCAATGCATTGGTCTGGCCGAAGCCTTGGGCGTGACGCCGGTGATCAAGCGCGTGAAGCTGCGCTTTCCGTGGAAGCAGTTAAGCCCCTGGCTGGACTGGGGACATAAATATGCCCTCGCAAAAGACAGCGACCCCATCGCCCCGCCCTGGCCGGACATGCTGATTTCCAGCGGCCGCAAAAGCGTCGGTGTTGCACGTTATGTGCGGCATGCCAGCCGCGGCAAAACTTTCGTCGTGCAAATTCAGGACCCGCGCGTGGGGCCGAAACCGTTTGACCTTGTCGTGCTGCCGCAGCATGACCTGACGCGCGGCGAAAACGTAATGGTGACGCGCGCCGCCCTCCACCGCATCACCCCGCAAAAGCTGCAAAGCGGCGTTGAAAAAGCGGGCGCGGCCCTGCAAAAGCTGCCGAAAACGAAGGTCGCCGTGCTGATTGGCGGCAACAGCCGCTCCCACAGCATGACGGCGGAGAATACCAAAACGCTGGCCCTGCAGTTGATGCATCTGGCAGAAAACCCGGATATCGGCGTCATGATCACCGCCTCCCGCCGCACGGGGCCGGAGAATACCAAGCTGCTGCGCGACATGCTGAAGGGCCCCGGCATCTACTTCTGGGATGGCACCGGCGAGAACCCCTACTTCGCCATGCTGGCCCTTGCGGACTATATCATTGTGACGCAAGACAGCGTTTCCATGACATCGGAGGCGCTGGCGACCGGCAAACCGCTCTATATCGCGGCCCTTGAAGGCGGCGCGGAGCGGCACCATTTATTCCACAAACTGCTGCAGGAACAGGGCTATACGCGCCCCTTTACAGGTCTCCTCGAAAAATGGTCATATACACCACCAGATGACACCAAACAGGTCGCGGCAGAAGTCCGCCGCCGCATGAAAGAAGCCCGCGGCAGCGCGGGCGTTTGAGAATTTTTTACCTTCACAACAAGGCGACGAAAATGTCCAAGACACATCACAGCAAAGTTCTCATCATCGGCTCCGGCCCCGCCGGCTATACCGCCGCCATCTACACAGCGCGCGCGAACCTGAAGCCCCTCCTCGTCGCCGGCATGCAGCCGGGCGGTCAGATGACGATTACGTCAGATGTTGAAAATTACCCCGGCTTTGAAAAACCCATCAACGGCCCCTGGCTGATGGACCAGATGAAGGCGCAGGCGGAACACGTCGGCACCGAGATGATCAATGACACCATCGTCAGCGTTGACCTCAACAGCAATCCGAAAAAAGCCATCGGCGACAGCGGCGATATTTACCTCGCCGACGCCGTCATCATCGCAACGGGCGCGCAGGCGAAATGGCTCGGCATCCCGTCCGAGCAGCAGTTTCAGGGCAAGGGCGTTTCGGCCTGCGCGACCTGTGACGGTTTCTTCTATCGCGGCAAGGAAGTCGTCGTCGTCGGCGGCGGCAACTCGGCGGTCGAGGAAGCACTGTTCCTCACCAACTTTGCGACCAAAGTCACCGTCATTCACCGCCGCGACAGCTTCCGCGCCGAAAAAATCATGCAGGAGCGCCTGTTCAACCACCCGAAAATCAACGTGGTCTGGAATGCAGAAGTCGACGAAATCCTCGGCGATGCCTCGGGCGTCAACGGCGTGCGCGTGAAAGACACCAAAACCGGCGCACTGTCGGACATTAAGACGGATGGCGTTTTCGTCGCCATCGGCCACAAGCCCGCGACCGACCTGTTCAAGGGCCAGATCACGATCGACAACGAAGGCTATATCGTCACCGCGCCGGATTCGACCAAGACCAATATCGAGGGCGTCTTTGCCGCGGGCGACGTGAAGGACAAAGTCTTCCGTCAGGCCGTGACGGCGGCAGGTATGGGCTGCATGGCAGCATTGGAAGCTGACAAGTACATTATGGCGCTGGAGGCAGCTCAAGCCCCGGCCAAGAAACAGGCGAACAACAAGTTTAATCCCTGATTATTCAGGCAGCTTTCTGGGCCGCGAGCCGCGCTTCTTTCGCGGGCGCGAAGCCGTGCATGCCGGCGAACCACTGGATGGCGACGACCATGCCCTTCACCGGCTGCAGAAGGCCGACGGTCAGGACAATGGTGAGCGGCAGCCACAGCGCCAGATGAACGAAGTATGATGGATGAAAATGCGTCTCGACCGAGACGGCCAACGGCACAAGGATATGCCCTACCAGCAGGATAACGATATAGGCCGGAAAATCATCTGCCCGCTGGTGGAAATATTCCTCCTCGCAGGCGCTGCATTTATCCACGACCTTTAGGTGCTTGCCGAACAACCGACCCTCGCCGCACTTGGGGCAGCGGCTTTTCAGGCCGCGGATGATGGCTTGTGTCAGGGTCGGCGGGTTTGTCATGGTCGTTCTCCTTATCCCCAGATATAGGCCTGCGGCAACGGAATGAAAATAGAAAAAGCCGCCTGTTTTCCACAGGCGGCTTTTTGCTAAACAATCCTCAAGAACCTTAAGCGGCAGCTTCCTGCGCGGTCAGGGCTTGGGTGATGTAGTCGTTGACGTACTTCAGCATCAGGTCCGACTCGCCGACGTTGTTGAAGAAGTGGCCGGCACCCGGAATGACGCGGTAGTCGACGCCGTTCGGGCCGCGCTGGTCGCGCAGTTTATCAACCAGCTTGTTGACGCTTTCGACATTCACGACCTGGTCATTATCGCCTTGCACGATCAGGCCCTCGTTCGGGCAGGGTGCGAGGAAATTGAAGTCGTAAATGTTGGCAGGCGGCGAGATGGCGACGTAGCCATCAATTTCCGGCCGGCGCATCAGCAGTTGCATGCCGATCCAGGCGCCGAAGGAGAAGCCGCCGACCCAGACGCTGGACGCGCCGGGGTTGACAGACTGCAGCCAATCGAGGGCCGAAGCGGCATCCGACAGCTCGCCTTCGCCTTGGGCAAATTCGCCCTGCGAACGGCCGACGCCGCGGAAGTTGAAGCGCAGGGTCGAGAAGCCGCGGTCTGCGAACGTCTGGAACATGCCGTAGGAGATTTTATTATTCATCGTCCCGCCACGTTGCGGGTTCGGGTGCAGTATCAAGGCGATCGGAGAGCCGGGAAGTTTAGAATGTTTGTAACGACCTTCAAGTCTTCCGGCGGGGCCGGTAATCATGATTTCTGGCATATAGCGTTGAGCCTCCAATGACTCGGTTGTTTGTTTTTTTGTTCTTTTTATTATTGGTTTGCTATACAACCTCTACTGGACGGAAAATATACATTATGAAATTTTTAGTGCAAGAACTATTCGCATTTCATCATGTATATCAAATACTTGCTGAAAAACGCTCATAGTTATTACGGAAATAGATTGTACTCAAATGGAGAATTTTACCGCCATTTATCTCGACCATAATGCCACGACTCCGGTGAAACCGGCGGTCCTGAGTCGCATGACCGAAATCTTGAGTTTTCCCGGCAATGCCTCATCCGTCCACAAGGCGGGTAGAGAGGCGCGCAAGCTGATCGAAGACGCGCGCGGGACGATTGCCAAATTCGTCAGCGCTGGCCCCCGCGACATCGTCGTTTTCACAGGCGGCGCGACGGAAGCCAACAACCTTGCCCTCCGCGGCAGCGGCATGGAGCGCATTCTCGTTTCCGCGATCGAGCATCCGTCGGTGCTGCAGGCGGCCGAGGCGAAGGAAATCATTCCCGTCCTGCCGAATGGCGTCGTCGACCTCGACGCGCTGGATAAGATGCTGACGGGAAAACAACTGCAGACGCTGGTTTCCGTCATGCTGGTCAATAACGAGACCGGCGTCATCCAGCCGATCGAGGAAATCGCCAAAATCACGCGCCGCCATTCGGCGCTGCTGCATACGGATGCCGTGCAGGCGGCCGGCCGCATCCCCCTCGATATCCAGAAGCTGAATGCCGACTTCCTGACGCTGTCGGCGCATAAAATGGGCGGGCCGCAGGGCGTTGGCTGCCTTGTCATTGCCAATTGCATGGCGGTGACGCCCCTGCTCCGCGGTGGTAACCAGGAAAAATCATTGCGTGCCGGCACAGAAAATCTCGCCGGCATCTGCGGCTTTGCCAAGGCGGCGGAGATTGTTTCGTTCCATGACAACATGAAAAATGCCGTGCTGCGCGACAAGCTGGAGGCGGATCTCACCGCCCTCGCCCCGAACCTCAAAATTTTCGGCGTCAATGCGCCGCGTGTCCACAACACCAGCATGTTCACCCTGCCCGGCGCATCGTCGGAAATGCAGCTGATCGCGCTCGACCTTGCTGGCATCTGCGTCAGCAATGGCTCCGCCTGCTCCAGCGGCACGGTCAAGCCGTCGCATGTTTTGAAGGCGATGGGCGCGACGGATGCGGAGGCCGCCGCCTCCATCCGCGTCAGCCTCGGCTGGAATACAACCGCAGAAGATATCGAAAGCTTTACAAAAGCGTGGAGCGCCATGTACAACCGCGTCAAGGACCGCCTGAGCGCGGCGTGACATAAAGAGGTAAAAGCAAATGCCCAAAATGACCTTCATCGAAAAATCCGGAAAAGCGCTGGAAGTTGACGCGCCCAAGGGCCTGTCCGTCATGGAAGTGTCCCACAAGCACGGCGTCGATATCGAAGGCGCCTGCGGCGGCTGCCTCGCCTGCGCGACCTGCCATGTCATCGTCCATCCCGACTGGTTCGGCAAACTGCCGGAAAAGCGCGAGGAAGAGGAAGACATGCTCGACCTCGCTTTCGACGTCAAAAAAACCTCCCGTCTCGGCTGCCAGATTTTGATGGGTGATGAACTCGACGGCCTTGTCGTGGCCCTGCCCGGCGCGCCGCTGCCTTGGGAAAAATAATCATTCCCTCCAATGCCTTAGCCTCTTGATTGAGCGTTTGTTCATCTTTCGCGGTTATAATGTATTACAACATTTTAATTGCAGCGGCGTGTGTCAATGGATGAATCCGGCTCTATGCAGCCCGTACTAGACAAGGCGTTTCAGGATGAGCTTTCAAAAATGAAAGATTATCTGACGAAGCATGTCCTCGGTAATCCGGAAGCATCGTCCTCTCTTAAAAACCTCTTCAACGGAATACCGGGCGTCCCCAAAACCAAAGCTGTCGAGAAAATAAGCGAAAATTTCATCGAGAAGGACTTTCTCCCGCGCGACAAAATTATGCGCATCGACGCCGATAACCACGACCCAAAGGCGACAGACGATTTCATCAAAGAGCTGCTGAAAAAGCCGCCCTTGCCCAATGGCAATCCGCAAAATCATCCCCTCGTCTTCAAGCCCCTCACGGCTGACGAGATGAAGGCGATGGTCGAAAAAAGTTTTGACAAGGCGGGCGTTCAGGGTGAAACACGGGACATCCTGCGCGAGATCGCCGCCGAGCTCATCGCGAAAAATGGCGCCAAGCGCGGCATGCGTGCCGTACTGGATGTGGTCGATAAACTTATCGCTGATCCCGAGGCACCCGAGATTGCCGCAAGGCAGTTACAGCGCGCGGAGGCCCGCAAAGCCGCAGAGAGCAATGCAGAAGGTGCAACCCTCGCGGAAACGATGCGCAAGGGCGTGAAGATGGCCGTTCGCCCGATCAAACCGGTGCGCTTTAAGTAACCAAGGGGTTAGTGGTCTCGCTATGAATGACGATGAATCAGGCTCGATGGAAAAAGAACGCGACGACAAACTGAGAGAAAAGATTGCCGCAGACGTGCGGGGCGGAACGGATCTTTCCGCGCTGCTGGATAAGATCGTGTCGGGACTACCAAAAATTGATTCAAAATTACCTCCTCTGATCCTGACGGGATCGCCGGGGATGGGAAAATCCGAATACGTCAAGAAGATGGCGGAGATGATGTCGAAAAGTTCGACCTCTCACGACAAACATATAATCGTCTTCACCGACGACGACATTGCGCCGCTGGATAAAGGCACGCTGGATAATATTCTCAAAAACTTGCCACCCATCGATCCAAACCTTAAATCACGATTCAATAATATCGTCCTTACGCCACCTTCTCCAGATATGATGAAAAAAGTCGCCGATATCCACCTCAGCAAGAAAGGCGTGGATGGAGAAATGCGTGACATCATCCGCGAAATCGCCGCCGAGCATATCGCCAAGCACGGAACAGACGGCGGCGCGCGTGACGTTTTAGATGTTGTCGATGACCTGATCGCCAATCCCAACGCGCCGGAAATTGTCGCCAAGCAAAAACAACGCGCCGATGCGCGGCACCTCACCGCGAGCAAGGTGGAAGGCGCGGCGCTGGCGGAAACGATGCGTAAAGGTATCAAGGTCGTCGTCCGTCCCATGAAGCCGGTTCGCTTTAAGTAAAGTTCCCTGACATTGCCGAAATTTAATAGGAAATTCCCCGCAGGTTTCTTTTGAAACGGGCGTTTAACTGGCATGAGGCGGCCACGCCGCCTTATCCGTTCAACAACCAAAGGACTTAATCCCCATGAAAATCCTCCCCCTCGTTGCGGCGACCGCCATGGTCGCCCTGCTGTCGACCCATGCCTTTGCGGAAGATGACCGCACGGCGGGCGTCAAAGTAAATGCCGGCACCGAAACCCAGCGCGACGTCAACCAGCAGACGCGCATTGAAAGCGGCCTTGATTCCGGCGCGCTGAATGCCAAAGAAACCTCCCGCCTTGAAAAGGGAGAGGCCCGCATCGACCATGTCGAGGCGAAATCGATGAAGGACGGCACGCTTTCGGCGTCGGAAAAACTGCGTATCGAGAAGATGCAGGATGCGGAAAGCAAGGCGATTTATAACCAGAAGCACGACGCACAGAACGGCAACCCCGACAGCAAAACCAGCCAGCGCCTGCAAGCGGATGTGCAGCGCAACGTCAACCAAGAAACCCGCATCAACAACGGCATTGAGAACGGCAGCCTGTCCAACAAGGAAGCCGCGAAGCTGGAGCGTGGCCAATCCCGCAGCGACGCCCGCGAGAGCAACGCTGCCAAAGACGGCCATGTGGGCGTGAAGGAAGAAGCCAAAATCCGCAAGACGGACGCGAAAGACAGCGCCAAAATCTATCGCAAAAAACATAACCGCCGTCAGCGCGGTTAATAAAGGCCATAAAAAAAACCGCCGGTGTTAAAGCCGGCGGTTTTTTATGGTTTCAGCTTTTGTTTTGCGCCCGCCGCTAAAAGGCGCGGGTCTTTGACGGTGACCTCCACATAGCGGAGCCACTGGTCGCCGCCGGGCTGTTGCTGCAGCGCCGCCTGCTTTTGCAGGAATTTCGAGAGCAGCGGTGATTTGGCAAGGCGGCTGCCGCCGAGCGAGGACGCGCCGGATTTTTCCAGCCAGAGGTCGAGGCCGGACATATTTTCGGCCGCCAGCGATTTGTCGTTCTGCACGAAAGTGACGCCGCCGTGATGACGCGCGTTCATGAAAGCCTGACGGACGGATTTTTCGGTTTCGCTGTTCAGGGACGGATTGGCGTAACCCTTGCCGTAGAGTACATCGACATAGCCGATTTCGACGGGCTTGTTGTTGATCGCGCCAAGCCAGAATTCATCAAACCCTTCCCGCCCCGCGAAGCTGACGAGCGCGCTTGAAGCGAGCAGTTTTTCCCGCATCACATCCGCGAAAATCTTTTTGCCGGACGACAGGCTGCCCTCGACCGAGACGACGAGCGGCGATTTGGCATCGGCCAGCATGTCCGGCGACATCAGCGCGGCAAGTCGCGTCGAGAGGGTGACAAGGTCGTCCCGCGTTTCGGTGATCATTCCCAGACGGAAGGGTTTCAGCGGCTCCGCCAATTATTTGCCGCCCTTGGTGTTGGCGTTGGAGGGCTTGGAGGCTTTGGCCTGCATGGCGTGGTGGTAGCCGTCGATAATTTCCTTCGGCGTGCAGCCGGGCTCGAATTCGACGGAGACATGCGGCAGGTGGATGATCAGCGGCTGGTTGGAGCTTTCCATGAGGTTGGCGAAGTTGCGCGCGGCCGAGCGGATGTTAAATCCCCCCACCGGCGTGAATTCCATGACGTCTTCGGAGGTATCATCCCCCTTCTTGCCGCCGCCGCCTGATTTCTTCTTTGGTGCCATAGCTTTCCTTTTCCGACCCTATTCTAGCAGGCGCGGTTGAACGAAGCGTTAAATAATCAAGAACGCTTTGAAATCAGCAGGTTAAAGATTGGGCCCGCGTTTGGGCGGTGGCTTGTAGGCAGGGCGCACATCCGGCAGGTAGTCGATGACGACCGAGTTATAGGCATCCACAATATCCTTCGCGGTCGCGCCCTTCGGCACCTCCAGCGTGAAGGTGGGGAAATGGATCTCGGCCTCCAGATCCAGCTCCTTCATCAGCTTGATGACCTGCGGCGCCAGCGCCTCGATCTTCGTGCCGGGATCGGGGGTGATTTCAATGACCTGTCTATCTTCGGGATCGGGATCCCGCGGGCTTGCCATGCGTTTCTCCTTAGTCCGGTTCGATATTATGATGTGATTTGAATTATCTAACCACACCGCCCTGCCCTTGGCCATATGCCTTTTTCACGGGAAAACAAATATGAAAAATACTTGAATTTCCCGCGGAAACACGTATATTCTGCGGCATGAACAGCCTCGGTTTTGACAAAGCTCCGAAAGATACCCGCGTCGTCGTCGCCATGAGCGGCGGCGTCGATAGCTCTGTCGTGGCATCGCTGCTGCATGAACAGGGCTATCAGGTCATCGGCATCACGCTGCAGCTCTACGACCACGGCGAGGCCTTGAAGAAAAAAGGTGCCTGCTGTGCGGGACAGGATATTCACGATGCAAAGCGCGTCGCCGAAGCCATGGGCTTCGAGCATTACGTGCTGAACTACCAGAGCCGTTTTCAGGACAACGTGATCGAGGATTTCGTCGAAAGCTACCTCAAGGGCGAAACCCCCATCCCTTGCGTCAAGTGCAACCAGAATGTGAAATTCAAGGACCTGCTGCAAACCGCGCAGGATTTGGGCGCTGACTGCATGGCGACCGGCCATTACATCCAGCGTGTCGATAACGCAGGGAGAGCCGAACTCCACCGCGCGATTGACGCCTCCAAAGACCAAAGCTATTTCCTATTCACCACAACGCAGGAACAGCTGGATTTCCTGCGCTTCCCGCTCGGCGGCTGGTCGAAAGACATCACGCGCCAGCATGCGGAGCGTCTCGGCCTCATCGTTGCCGAAAAGCCGGACAGCATGGATATCTGCTTCGTGCCCGGCGGCTCCTATGCCAAAGTCGTTGAAAAATTCCGCCCCGGCGCGCTGAAGCCCGGCGACATCGTGCATATCGATGGCCGTGTTCTTGGCCAGCATGACGGTATCATCAACTATACCGTCGGCCAGCGCCGCGGTCTTGGTATCGGCGGCGGCCATACCGAAAACAATTCGCCGCTCTTCGTCGTCGGCCTGCGCCCCGACCGCAACCAGGTCGTCGTCGGCCCCTATGAAGCGCTGGCGCGCGATACCGTGTTCCTGAAGGACTGCAACTGGCTGGTGACGGATATTCCGCCCGAAGGCATAGAAGTGGAAGTCAAACTCCGCTCCGCCCAGCAGCCCCTGCCCGCCACGCTTTATGCCGACCGCGCCGTGTTGAAGGCCCCCGCCTTCGGCGTTGCCGCGGGTCAGGCCTGCGTCGCCTATATCGGCAACCGCGTCCTCGGCGGTGGCTGGATCAGCGGCTCTGATAACGCAAAAATCACCCAAGCCGCTTAAAATTACCTTGAATCCGCGAGAGATTTTAAGCGCTTGACAGAAAGCGCCCAAAAAGGCATAAAACATGCGGCCCGGCGGGGTAGCTCAGTGGTAGAGCAGAGGAATCATAATCCTTTGGTCGGGGGTTCAAATCCCTCCCTCGCTACCAATCTCCTCACATTTAAAGTTCTGATGTTTCCGGCTTCGCAGGAATGTATTATCTATGGCGTCAGCCATTCGATTTTACAGGAGCTCTGCCATGACCGACCTCATCTTCGCCGACAGCGCGCAAGGTCCCGCCTCTTTTGTGCTGCAGCGGATTAACCGCCACGGGCTGATCACGGGCGCGACGGGTACGGGCAAGACGGTCACGCTGCAGACCTTGGCAGAAGGCATGGCGAAGGCCGGCATTCCGGTTTTTGTGACGGATGTGAAGGGTGACCTCTCCGGTATCGCGGTGCCCAAGGCACCGGGCATGCTGACGCCGCCGGCCGTGTTCTGGGATATTTTCGGCAAGCAGGGCCACCCCGTCCACACCACCATTTCCGAATTCGGCCCGATCATTTTGGGCGAGCTGCTGGACCTCAGCGACGTGCAGCGCGGCGTGCTGGAGCTTGTCTTCCGCGTGGCGGATGAAAACGGGTTGTTGCTGCTCGACCTCAAAGACCTCCGCGCCGTGCTGCAGTATGTTTCAGACCATGCCTCGGAAATTAGTTCCAAATACGGCCTTGTCAGCACCACCACCATCGCCGCCATTCAGCGCAGCCTGCTGTCGCTGGAAAACGAAGGCGGCGGCAAATTCTTTGGCGAACCCGCCCTCTCCATCGCCGACCTTATGCGCACGGATGGTCAGGGCCGCGGCTATATCAATATCCTTTCCTCCAGCGAACTCATCCAGCGGCCGCGGCTCTATGCCTGCTTCCTGTTGTGGATGATGGCCGAATTGTTCGAGGACCTGCCGGAAGCCGGCGACCTGCCGCAGCCGAAACTCGCCCTGTTCTTTGACGAGGCGCATCTGCTGTTCAACAACGCGCCGCAGGTGCTGCTCGACAAGGTGGAACAGGTCGTGCGCCTTATCCGCTCCAAGGGCGTTGGCATTTACTTCATCACGCAAAACCCAGGCGATATTCCTGAGAGCATTCAGGGACAGCTCGGCAACCGCGTGCAGCATGCGCTTCGCGCCTTTACGCCGAACGAGCAGAAGAAGGTGAAGGCCGCGGCCGAAAGCCTGCGCGCCAACCCTGCTTTCGATACCATGACGGTGCTGGGCGAGCTGGGCACCGGCGAGGCGCTTGTCTCCCTCCTCGATGTCAAAGGCGTGCCGACGATGGTCGAGCGCGTGAAAGTGCGCCTGCCGGAAAGCCGCCTTGGTCCCCTTCAAGTCATGGAACGCCAGCAGCTAATGCTGGCGAGCCCCGTTGCGGGCAAATACGATGTGATCATGGACAGCGTTTCTGCCTTTGAAACCCTGCAACAGAAATCCGCCGTCGCGGCCCAGCAACAACAAATGCAGCAACAACAAACCTACCAGCAGCCGCAACCCACGCCATCTACAGGCCGCATCCCCAACATGCGCAGTGGCGGCCGCGTGCCGGATGGCATGGGCGAGATCATGGCAAAAAGCCTTCTCCGCGCCGTCTCCAGTCAGGTCGGCCGCCAAGTCAGCAGCCAGATCGTGCGTGGTATTCTTGGGGCGATTTTGAAGTAATTCATTGACCAATAAAAAAAAGATTTAGAAATATCTACAAGCTCATTCAAAATAGTCGAATTCATCGCGGAAGGTAAAACAAATGTCAAAGCTGCACGTCCTACATCTTTCCGATTTACACTACTCCAAAGTCAGACATAAAGATTATGACCAAGGTATAATATTAACTGCTCTTTTTGAGGATATTGTATCCCTTAGGAAAGCATCTCAGCCGATCGACATTATTATTTTTTCTGGTGATTTGGTTTATTCCGGAGATGACAAATCTGACTTTGACGCCGCAATAAAAGATTTTATCCAACCGCTTTCAATACATAGCGGTGTGCCTCTGGAAAAAATTTTTATAGTTCCTGGCAACCACGATATTTCCCGCAGATCAATTGCTGAAAACAGTTGGGCTGAGGACGGTATGAAAACCAACCTAAAAAGTGTACAGGCCTTAAACGATTTTATCAGAAATAACAGTGTGGAAGGCTGGATTGGTAAAGACGCTTTTGGGCGCGTAAAAAATTACGAAACATCAATGAGTATTTTTGCAAATCCGATACTAAATACTCCATTTGTAAAAGCCTTTAAGATCAAAGTACGTGAAAAAGACATTGGAATCGCATGTTTTAGCACCGCATGGAGATCGACTGGTGAAGGCGGTTCCGCTGAAAAAGGGAACATTTTAATTGGCGAAAGAGCCGTAGATGACGCGGTAAAAAGCTTAGCAGATTGTGATGTAAGGCTTGCCGTATTTCATCATCCTTTGTCTTGGCTAAGTGATTTTGATGCAGATTCTATTCGTTACCGTCTTGAAAAAGATTTTTCTGGATCGTTCTGCGGTCACACTCACTCCGCAGCCCCTCATGTGACGACATCAGAAACCGGCGCCTCTTTCGTTAGTCAAGCAGGCTGCCTGTATGAGAACAGGGCCGCTGCAAACGGATATCAAATCGTTACTTTCGACATAGATGGTGAACTCGTTGAAGCTGTTATGAGAGAGTATGACGATAGAAAAAGAAAGTTTTACCCATCACGGGAAGTACCGAATGGCATTTCATTTAAATTAAAGACTTTATCTACTGCAGTACAACGTAGCTTTACCGACGACTTTATTATTCGTGCTAGAGACTTAGTTCGTGAAAAAACAATGCGCCATATTGTCATGATTGATGAGCATGCGCCTACCTCCATCAACGAAGCTTTTATTTGCCCTCCGATAAGTGAAAAATCTGAAAAGGAAGCATACGCACGTAGCGCTCATTCAGAAAAAAATATTTTTATAGATGTAAAATCCATTTTGGAAAGTACGCAAAATCTAATTGTCTATGGCCGTAAAGAAGGTGGCAAAACAAGTTTTGCTTACTATTTGGCATTAAAATGTGCCGAAGGAGTTAACGATCAGAGCCACATAGTGCCTCTGATAATCGATTTTAAAAAACTAACCAAAGTTAAATACAAATTTTTACAGATGGCTCATATCTTCTATGAGGAGCATCCAGAAGCAAAAAAAATCGAACATTATTTAGATAATAACAGCGTTACAATAATATTGGACAACGTTTGCTGCTCTTCTAAAGCAGACGCGCAACTTTTAAATGATATTATTAGTCATTATCCACAAAATAAGTGGATATTGCTTTTAGATGAAGAATTGCCAACAGAAACTGGCGTTTCGTTTCCTGAAAGCTTGGGCGAGGTAAAAAAAGTTTATCTTCACTCTCTTCAGCGCAAGCAAATTCGCAAATTTACTGAACTATGGTCGGAGCGATTTGACTTACCGAGAATAAACACATTCAACTCCGTGATGAATTACATAGAAAACGGAGACCTGCCACGAACCGGATACATTGTATCTCTTTTACTTTGGGCAATTTCTAAAAAGAAAGAGGCTGAGCGTGTTAACGAAGCTGTTCTGATAGAAAACATTGTGGAGATGATGCTGGGTAAGGCAGATTTTCGCCAAGCGTTACGTGCCGAATTAGACTACGTAAACAAAGCATTTATTCTCAGGAAAATAGCATTGTTATTAAAATCGAAAAATAACTATGCGACTAGTAATGAAGTTATTCAGGTGATCATAGATGCTTTCAAGGCTCGAGCTCTAGATTATGATGCTACAGATTTATATGATGGGTTTATAAAGTGCGGCATCTTAAGAAAAGATGCAGATAACTCGATTTCATTTAAATATCTAGCATTTCAAGATTACTTTATCGCTAAAGAAATTGAGCAAAATAAAGAGTTGTATGAATCCATCATTTCGGATGAAAAATTTCTGAATTATGCGCGAGAAATTGAACTTTTTACTGGGATTAATCGAGAAAATTCATTAATAATTTTGAAAATAAAAAGCATGGTAGAAAAAACTTTACCAGAGCGGATCGCAAGACAGAATTTAGACACTTTTGCTCAAGTTCATATCGACACTGAGGATATGACCAAAGCCGTGAACGAGCTGACAGAACTGTCAGAAAAAAAACTATATTCCGATGACATTGATGACGCTGTAGATATAGCGGAAAAGCGATTTGCCAACGATCATACGAATAATAAAACGGAAATTCCTGGATTTGTTCAATACTTATCGTTGTACGGAAAGATAATCAGGAATCTAGAACTCAACACAGAAAGTGATAAAATTGAGCACGTGAAGTTTTTCTTCTCTTGTTGGATAAAGCTGAGCATGGCTTATGGAGAAATAATTCGTGATATTTTTCACGAATGGAGCAAAAGCAAGACCGACAAGATTACTGAGGCTCAGGCAATAAAAGTATCGAACTATGTTACAAATATTCTATTGCCAATAATGCTTAGCTTTACTGCTTCCGAGCAGGTAGGTACGCGAAAACTAGATAGTGTCCTTAAAGGACTTGCCAGGAATGAAACTGTAGCCCTTGGCGTAAGCGCTTTTAGTTTGTTCACTCTTCTTGATCATAAAGGTAAAGATTGGAATGCTGAATGGAAAGATTTTTTATCTAAGCGAGCGGGCTCTCACATTTCCAGACTTTGTGTTGAAAAATTGATTGCACATCTTAGCGTCACACCTATGTCTGAAGATGAGCAGGCTAAGTTCAAACAGCTAATTGTAGACACGGGAACAGGTAACAAGCTTTTTTCTGTACACGTTAAAAGCCGAGTTTATGATGGCCTAAGCGGCCTTGCCAAATCAGAGGAAGAATAAAAAAGGGCCTGACAAAAGTCAGGCCCTTTTTTAAACGGTGAAAAGCTTAATTGCGGTACTGGTCGCCCGCCGCTTTTTCCATGGCGAGCATGAGGCCGGCGCCCTGCCAGTCTTCTTTGCCGCCTTCATAGGCGGAGACGTTGGTGTAGCCCTGCTCTTCAAGGGCTTCGGCCGCCATTTTCGATTTCGGGCATTTAGCGCTGGCGCAATAGGTGACGATGGGGGCTGATTTATCTTCCGGCAGGTCGGCGCTGCCGGCGCGGATATCATCAGGCTCCATCTGCACGGCGCCGGGAATGTGGCCCTGGTTGAAGGATTCTTCGGGCAGCGCTTCGATAAGGAAGGGCTTGTTCTTGCCATCAAGGCGTTTTTGCAGGTCCTGGCGTTCGATCGTTTGCATGGTGGTTCTCCTGTTAGGGTCTGTGCTGGCCTGCTAACCCCCTCACCCGCGCTCCCGTTCCAATAAAAAACCGCCCCTTCAACTATATGAAGGAGCGGTTTTTTCGAGACAGCAGCTTAGTCGTTCAGCTTGAAATCATGGCGCGGCGCGACGGTCATATGGCCTTCAGCACCGTGGTGCATCATGGCGCCGTGTTCATGATGCATCATCATGCCACCATGCCCCATCATACCACCATGGGGGCCCATGTCCGCGAAGCTGGCGCGTTCTTCCAGCGTCAGCTTGCCGGCGACATTTGCAAAGGCGGCGATATGATTGCGCATCATTTTCGCCTGCAGCGCGGCGAGCTTGTCGTTGGTGGCGAGGAAAGCGGGTTTGTTGAATTTCGGCGCACGCAGTTCGGCTTCCAGCTTTTCATGCAGTTCATGCATCTGCTTGCCGAGGGCCATGTTTTTCTCATGGGTTGAGTGCATCGCATCCATCACCATCTGCCGGTGTTCGGGGGAAAGGTTGCCCATGCCCATATGGTGCTCGTCTCCCTCGTGGTGCATCCAGCCGGCTTTCCCGCCGTCATGGTCTTTCATGTGACAGGCAAAGGCGCTGCCCGATGAGCCCAGCATAACCGTAACGACGCCGGCGGCGAGAAGGTTGGAAATTTTCATGATAGCTGTTCCCCTGATGAATAAATGGAGCACCGCGGCTGCGGCGACCGATGGTAAAATTTCAACACCGCTCCCCTTTTTGGTCAAACGGATTAATTGGCATACGGGCGTTTTATTTGCGCCGGCATTAACGGCGCTTTAAGCATTGTGGCGATGTGTATAAATCGTTATGGCAAGAAGCCTTGCCTTGCGGCGGGCGTTGCTATTTGTTACTGCATGGTTATGTACGAAACAAAATCAAAACCCGTTATCTCCAAGCCCGCATTTTATTCGCGCCTTGCGGGTCATATCGCCTTTGCCATCGGGGCGACGGCGGTCGCGCTTGCGCTTGGCATGCTCGGCTATCATGTGACGGAGAGCATGAACTGGCTCGACTCCTTCCTCAACGCCGCCATGATTTTGGGCGGCATGGGGGAAGTCGATCCGCTGAAGACCGAATGCGGCAAGATCTTCGCGGGGCTCTACGCCCTCTTCAGCGGCCTCTGGATGGTGACATCTATGAGCATCATTCTGGCGCCTGTGTTCCACCGTATCCTCCACCGCTTCCACCAGGAACGCGCGTAACACGCAAACATTCCAGCGGCTTAAGAATTTAATTTACAGAATGCATGATCCTGTGTAATGCTGCGACACCCTAATTAATAACGATTCGCACATTTATGCTCAGCAACCTCTTCAACAAATTCGCCCAACTCCCCCCGATCAAGAAACTGGTCGTCGGCACCGCTGTTGCGGGCTCACTAGTGCTCGGCGGCGTGACGCTCGATAAAGCGGTCGATGCCGACTGGGGCCAGGACAGCTCCGGCTGGACGCAAGCGCAGAGAGACCACCGCCATGCGGAACGCTGGCGGGAAATCGGCCAGGGCGCTGTGATTATTCTGAACGCGATCCAGCAGGCGGACCAGCAGCAACAACAGCAAAGCCCGCCGCCGACAACCACTTACCCCGACTACCATCCGCGCCAATATCCGCAGCAGCAGGACAACGGCGGCGGTTATAATCAACAGCAGCGCCAGACGCGCCGCGATGCGCCGGTCATTATTCCGCAGCAAACCCAACCCTCCCCGCGCCCGACCATCACACCGTCGCAGGAAGAACATAAAACCGCGCCCGTCATCATCCCGCAGACCGTGCCGGCCCCCGCGCCAAAGCCGCCGGTCGACTGGACCGAAAAATACAAGCATGTGGATGATTTCAACCGCAACGCTACCCCGCCTGTCAAAAAAGACAAGCCGGCCTACGACAACGGCGGCGTTGTGAAGCCGAACAACAACGGCAACTGGATGGATAAGTATAAGGCTGTCACGCCCGTGCCCGCGTCGCAAAAATCAGCACCGCCCGCGGCGTCCAAACAATCCTTCAGCAGCAGCTCGAAGAAACGCTAAGAGTCGCCATCGTCCTTGCGGAAGATGACTTCCTTCAGCTCGTCACGCATGTCATCAAGGCATAGTGCGGCCAATGCGAGATGATGCTCAGATGCTGCGACGTGTGCCCAGTCCACATGCTCTTCATCATTGATGGTCATGACAACGACGGATTTCACATTCGTCTGTTTGGCGAATTTGGCCATGTCGCGGAGGAACTTTGGAATGCCGCCCTCCCCGTCAAATTCGACCTTGTCCATGATCTTCCCGTCCTTGAAATTGACGGTGATGACCGAGACTTTATCATCGTCCTGCGGCGGCCCTGCTTGCGGCCGGCTGTCGAGTTTGTCCACCATTGTTCTATACTCCCTTTCACCACCTGCACCGTCGGGCGCAAGCTACATTGAAACCTGAATCCAGAATGATCAAAGGCTTTGCGGTTCATAAGAACCGCAGTTCATCATCATCTTTTTGAACCGCCGCTACGGGTAAAAAACAAGCCGTTTGCGCGGCGTTCAGTGCTGTTGTGTTGCCTGTAACCCCTATTCTAAGGCGCGATATGCTTCAAAAGGATTAATGGCGACGACAGCCTTGTTTTCACATGTCATTTTCAGAAATTGACCCCGCCTTCCCGCTCTGTTAAAAAGGATAATCCTTCAGTTTTTTTGAACCCGTTTTCAGGTGCCCATTGAGTAGTCAAGATAGGCCCGATTTTGACCGCGACCAGCACCCTTCGCCCCCGGCGCAGGAAAAGGTTTTGCACCCGCTATTTGGAACTTTTTTCTCAAGCGAAACCTACTCCTCCAAGCAGGCCGCCCGCGCAACAATGTTTCAACATTACGAGGCGCATCTCGACGATCCGGTCAAAAAAACCTGGAGCATTTCCAAGGTCGTGACGCTGGTGGAAGATTCTTTTTATGCGGTCAAAAAGAAAACCACGACGCATGTGCACCCCATCAAATCAAAAGTGAGCTTCCGCGAGGCGATCGAGACGCTGGATGCTTTTGAAAAAGACCGCCAGTCACAACCCGCGACATTCAACTCTGTCTACCCTGATGCCGCGGCGATGGGTTGCGTCCACTTCCGCGCCTTTGCGGAGCGCGAGGGATATATTTTCGACGTCAAGGGCAAGCCCTGCGCAAGGCCGGATCTAAACGCTCTGCCGCCCGGCCACAGCTTTGATCAAGCGGATATTGACCGCGCCAATAAAAACCTCGCACGTCCGGCGGATGAATTCGACAACAACGGTCCCGCCAGCAAGCTGCCCTCCAGCCATTTCCTGCTCGATAAATTCACGAAAGCTGCTCGGCAGGATGACTATGCCACCGGCAGCGCCGCCCTGCGCGCTATGGCGGTTCTCGACAGGTTTGTCGATCAGGTTGAACAAGCCGAAGCAAAGCTACAGGAATATTGCAAAACCTACCTGCAGCTGGGCAAAGGTGATTTGATTGATGAAGCCGAAAGCCTGTTCAGCATGGCATCCGGCTCCCTGCGCCAGCTGAAGGCCTATGGTGTCGAGACAAAGGAATTTGAAAGCTTTATCCTGCAGTGCCAGATTTCCTGCCATGTGCTGCATGCGGAAGGGCTCTACGACTTGATGAACAAGGGCAAGGGCGACTTTGACAGCACAGAAGCGCAGTTCAAGGAACGCGTCGGGCAGGCACTGGATGCCTTCAAGAAAATCGACAATACCGAAGCCGGCCACCGTACATTGCAGAACATGATCGTGCAGACGGCAAACCCGGAAGTTCCGGCAGCGATCGGCAACTTTGTTAAGAATTATCGCACGAAACGCGACGCGCAGACCGGCGCAAAACCCGCCGCCGGCCACAAACCGCCGACACCCTGAAGATTACGCTTTTTCGCCGAAGGCGGCGTTTAGCCCGTTCAAGGCGAGCTGCGCGAAGAACTGCGGCAGGTCGGCCGTATTTTCGCGCAGGGATTTTGACAACTCCGGCGGCATCAGTGGGATCATGCTTTGTGCCTGACGCACGGCGCTGCACTGACCCAGCAGCCAGAACGCCGCCCAAGCGACTTTATGCTCCGGCATTTCGCGCGGCATGAATTTGCGGACAATATCCATGACCTGATGATAGTGGCGAAGCGGTCCTTCCTTTTCGAGGTGGCCTAGATATCCGCTCGGCTCGATCATTTCCCAGGCCAGCAGCCGCGCATAGCCGGAAGGACCATCCCCCGCCTGCAGCATGGCGCCCATCATCGACTGCATAAAGGCGCGCAGCTCCTCTTCCGGTTCTGCATTTTCGTTCTTCGCATCAACTTTCTGTTCCATATGCAGGAAAGCGCGGCGCATCACCTCGCAATACAAGGCATCCTTGCCGTGGAAATGATAGTTGATGGCCGCCTGATTGACGGAGGCCCGGCGTACGATTTCCCGCACGGTCGCCGATTTGTAGCCGACCTCGGCGAAAACGGCTGTCGCAGCGTCAATCAGCTTTTGGCGCGTGATATCGCTGGAGGATTGCGTCATGGGAAGAACTTTCTTGACGGCGGTGTTCACGGATTATCCCCTTTCAGCTGATCATCAGGCTGGTGATCGGGGCCAAAGCCGGGGCCGCGGTCGTCAGGTCCATGACGGCCATGACCGTCACGATCCGGCCCGCCCATCTCGCCCGGCGGCGGCAGGCCGGGCACGCCCATCGGCGGCATATGGTTTTCAAGAAGGTGTTCGGAAAATTTCTGGCGTTCATCATCTTTCATGGCAGAAATTTTATCTGCCGCTTTAGCCTGCATGGTCGATTTTGCCTGATCCATGAATTTATCCATCTCGGCAAAATGCGCTAGAACCTCATCTTTTGTTACAGGCCCTTGCTTTAGCTTGGCGGCGAAAGATTCACGCAGTTTCTGCGCTTCATCGAAGTTAGCTTTGACGGCGGCAAGGTTATCTTCCCGCTCCTTGTCAGTGAAAAGATCGCCAGCTTTGAATTGCGGCGGCTGCATGCGGTCGCCGCCCCTGTCATGCTCAAATCCATGATGATCGCCGTGCATAAAGCGCGGCGGCATGTCGGGCGCGCCCGACAGCCTGCCAAGAATAAACGCCGCAAGAAAAATATTCAGCGCGGCGGAGCCGAGGAAGAGCGGGCTGCTCGTGACATTGGAGGCCATGACTATTTCTCCTTACAACATAACATCGTCGAGCGATTGCGGGCCGACGATGACTTTTTCAACATAGCCGGATGATGTCGCCGCTTGCGCTGTGGCTGCCGTCACGCCATCTTCGACGGCGGAAGGATTGCCGAGCCAGAAGCCGAACATGCCGACGACTGCCATCATCGCGGCTCTGGCGAACCATTGCGGGGCCACCAAGCGGCGGGGCTTGAAGGTGACGACATTCGCGGTTTCTTCCTGCATGGCCTGAAGGACAATTTTGTCGATCAGCCGCGCATCCGCATCTTCAACCGTATAGGTTGCAAGCAGGTCATCCAGTTTCTTATCCATTTTTCAACTCCTGCACATCCATCATCAGCTCCTGCTTCAGATTCTGCCGGGCGCGGAATAGCAATTGCTGGAAAGCGCCCAGTTCAATGTTCATCGCCTCTGCGGACTCTGCGTTGCCAAGGCCTTCGTAATAGCTCATCACCACTGCCGCACGCTGCCGCTCCGGCAATTGCGCAAGGGCTTGCTTGACCCTTGCCGCGGTCTGCGCCGCGGAGAGCACATCATGCGGCTGCGGCGTATCGTCTTTCTGTTCATCATCCAGCGGCGCGAAAGCGACTACCTTGCGCTTGTGGTCAAGGGATGCATTCAGCACCACGCGGTACAGCCAGGTGCGGAAGTGTGCCTCCGGTTGCCATTTTTCCGCCTCCCGCCAGATCTTCAGGCTGACGTTCTGCGCGATATCCTCCGCATCTGCCCGGCTGCCGGTCATGCGTTCCGCAAAACGGACGCAAAAATTCAAATGTCTTCCCAGCAAGGCGCGATAAGCCGCGCCGTCCTTCCGGGCGATCCTCTGCATCAGGACGTCGTCGGTATCCGCTGGTTCCAAATCAATCCTCAAAAGGGCTTATCGTAACTTGCCCTATACTAAGTTAAACGCGGGCTGCGGGCTAAAACTTACGCCCAACAACCAATTTATTTAAGAACGCGGCTATTCCTGCCGCAGGCGGCATTTTTTGCCGGGCGATTCTGCGGGTAAAACAAGCGTTTAGCGGCAAGCTTCCAGCCACACAGGTATCGCGACAAAATTTATTTTTGATGCCTATTTTTGCCGAAAATATTTATCCTTTCATCGCCTTAGTTATTTGAAACGCGGCGGCAAAAAATTTTCATCACAAAAGCACCGTATTTCGCGCATCCGAAAGTATCGCTTACGGCACCCGCCACAGTTTCAAACCCCAGTATGAAATAGGTTCTGGCCCTGCCTTTGCTACCATGAATTATGCAGTCCGTCGTTGCGGGCTGTCCGCCGTACTGAACGGGTCGGCGGACAAACATACTTTCCTTCAAGAAAGGAGAAGCCTATGACCAGCATATCTGGAACTGGGGGGTCGACATCGGCCGCGCAGCTTATCCAGCAGCAACTTCAGAAAGCGGACAAGGACAAAAGCGGAAGCTTGAGCCTTGACGAATTCACAGCTGCGGGACAGGCCCAGCAGGCGGGAGGCACGCAAGCGCCACCCCCGCCCCCTGACGGTAAATCGGCAGAGGACATTTTTGCCAGTATCGACACCAATGGAGACGGCAGCCTGTCGAAAGACGAGCTGTCAACGGCCTTCGAGAAAATCAAGGACCAGACCAAGACCGCCCTTTTGTCTGCCCAGGAAGACCAGAGCAGCAAAATCGCGGACTTCCTTGCAAAGGCCGACACCAATGGCGACGGCACCTTAAGCCTTGACGAGTTCAAGGCCGCAGGACCTCAAGCCCACGGCGGCCCCCCGCCCGGACCACCGCCTTCCGACAGCTCTGATAGTTCCGGCTCCAGCGACGCTGCGACAGTCTTTTCCGCCCTTGACACCAACAAGGACGGCCAGGTCTCGGCGGAAGAACTGGCGGCCGGCCTTGGCCAGTCGCAAAGCGGCGTGCTTGCAGATGCGCAGCAGTCCTCGGACAGCTCTTCATCCAACGGCAGCTCCGATGTACTGAAGGCGCTGTATCACCTGCTGCAGGGTGCGACAGCCAACCAGCAAAGCCAGGCGGCGACCTCCGTCTACGCGTAAGGCTTTTGACGATGAAACTGGCGTGTCTGGCTGCCCCGGATGCGCCAGTTTCTATTTACATGATATTGAACGACATTTTGTTTTATTATGTTATCTTTTATGCTTGATTATGGCAATTTTTACTGATAAGTTAACAATCAGTTAAAATTTTGCAGATTATAAGGAGCTTTTCCGTGTCCATGAATTACAATAGCTACGTCAGCATGTTTACCAGCCAGCAAAAATTTCTTCAGGTGGGCATGAACAAAATCGACAACCTGTCGGCTGACAACGACAACACTGCCAACGGTTCGAAAGCGACAAAAACAAAAAAATCGCCGGCCGGTAAATAAGACAGTACTGAACATCGTTTCTTCTGGGTGTGTGCCATGGGAAAAAAACAGGATAAACCGATCGTCATCGTCGGCTGCGGATTTTCCGGCAGCTCGGTGCTGATCCATACGCTGCTGAAAATCGCAGAGGACCAGACGCTGACAAAGCCTGTCAAAATCCTCATGCTCGAGAAAAAACCCGAGCAGCTGCATGCGGGCCTCGCCTATGGCAAAGCCCCTGAATTCCAACAGCACAACCTCAACATCGGGTCGAAGCGCGTCAACCCCTTCCCTGCAGGCAAAAACCCGCCGGGTTTCCCGACGTTCATGCAGTACATTCAGGAGATTGCCAAGACGAAGCCCGAAATGAGCGTCTGCGTCACCAACCCGCCGCGCCAGCTGTTTGGCGAGTATGTGCATCATCTCGTCGGCCTCGCGCTTGAAAGAGCGGGCGCGAAAGCGCAGGTTGAAACCGTCTACAAAACCGCGATCAACCTTACCGAAACCGCCAGCGGTGCGACACTAACCTGCGCCGACGGCAGCAAAATTCAGGCCGCACACGTCGTTCTGGCGACCGGTTTTCAGGAAGCCCTGGCGCCGAAATTCGCCAAAGCTGTGGAAGAAAGCAGCTATTTCCTTGAAACGCCTTACTCGCAAAAAGCCAACGGATTCTTTGACAAAGTCGCCGCCGACAAGGGCGCGCATGTGTTGATTATCGGTACGGGCCTGACTGCAATGGACACGGCGGACCGCCTGTTGAAATCCGGCTTCGAAGGTCAGATCACCATGATGTCGCGCCGCGCGCTGATGCACAAACCATACGAGCCGACGCCGGTTTCCGAATATGTCGAAAAGAAACTGCGCGGCGAACCGCGGCCCGAAGGCGAACTTGCCTTCACCAAGAACCCACCGAAATTCATGGCGGCCCGCACGGTAGAAGGCATGACCCGCGCCGTGATTTCCGAATTCAGCAAACTGACACGCCAAGGCTTCACTTCGGAAGAAATCATCGGCTATTGGGAACGCTTCGTACCCGCCGTTGCTAAAAAATTCCCGCATTCGGACCTCGCCGGGCTGCTGGCCGCCAATGATGTGCTGATCACAACAGCCCGTGTTGGCGTGACACCGGACGTCGGCACCTCCATCCGCAAAGCGGTCGAAGAAGGCACGATCAAGATTTCCTCCGGTGCGATTCATGATGTGCGCGAAGTCGAAGGCAAAATGCACTGCGTCTATACCCCCGGCGACGGCAGCGTCAGCCTGACCCTGAAGACCAAGTTCAACGCCCATGCGCCGCGCAAGGACGTAGCCGTGCATGACTACATCTTCTCCGCCATGGGCAATACTGTTGCCTATGACCCGAGGAAATCCGAAATCCGCGACCCGCTGTGGAAGAGCCTGCTCGAGACCGGAAAAGCGCAGCCCCACTGGACGAAAATGGGCGTTTCCGTGGCGAACGACTTCTCGCTGCTCGACCGTCAAGGCATTGCGTCGGAACATGTCCGCGTCATCGGCGTGCCGGTCGCGGGCCATATGATGGTGACGAGCTACCCCTACCCCGAAAAACCGGGCGCAGGCGGCCGTCTTGGCCCAACCGCTATGAACGTGGCTGGCATTACCGGTGCGACGCTCTCCTTCCTCGAGCAGTCCTATGACCGTCTCACAGACGAGTATCGCAAACCTGTGAAGAAGCTTCTCGATCACGTTTTTTGCAGAAAAATGTAGAATAGGCTAAACTGGTCTCGCCTCGATTGGAGATATAATATGTTCTGGTTTTTCAAGTCATCGTCAAAGGACCGCGTGCAGCAGGTTGTCATGCCGCAGGTGCCGGTGAAGAACTTTATTCCCGTCAATGACGACAAATATCACCAGAAATATTACTATGCTGAGGATGAAACGACGGTCAGTACCGACGAAGCCTGAAGGAATTAATGATGCCTGATAACAAACCCGAAAAAATGTCTTGGAAATTCGCGATCGCCAGCGGCGCCGTCGTCTTAGCCGCCTTCGGCAGCGCCGCACTCATGGTGGCGCATCCCTTCAAGGACAGCCAGCAGTATGGCGCAGTCGATGTTAAATGCACCATGCCCGGCAATGATACGCCGCTGACGCGTTCCTTCAAAAACGCGCGCGTGTCGGGGATCGAGGCTTTCCCGCAATATCCCACCAGCCATTCCTTTACCGTCAAGGAAAAAGGGCAGAAGTCCCAGAAGTTTGATGGCAATTACTGCGTCATCATTCCGCAGCAGGGTTAAGCCGCCTTCGCCCTTAAGCCCAGCATATGGCAGATGGCGAGCGCCAGTTCTGCCCTATTCAGCGTATAAAAATGGAAATCGCGCACGCCGTTGTCGTGCAACACGCGGCACTGTTCCGCCGCCACCGTCGCCGCCACCAGCTGGCGTGTCTTCGGCTGGTCATCGAGCCCCTCAAATAACACGCCCATCCACGCCGGCATTTCCGCGCCGCATTTGTGCGCGAATTCGACCGTGCGGGAAAAATTGGTGATCGGCAGGATGCCCGGCACGATGGGCACATTGATACCAGCCGCCACAGCGCGGTCGCGGAATTGCAGGAATTTTTCAGGTGCCATAAAGAACTGCGTCACGACGCGGTCCGCGCCGGCATCAACCTTGCGCTTCAGGTTCAGCAAATCCATCTGCGCATTGATGGCCTCCGGGTGCATCTCGGGATAGCCCGCAACGCTCACCTCGAAAGGCGCGATTTTCTTGAGGCCGTCGACAAGGTCCGACGCATAGGCATAGCCGCCGGGGGTCGGCACATATTTGTTTTCGATATCTCCCGGCGCATCTCCGCGTAGAGCGACGATATGGCGGATGCCTTCGTTCCAGTAATTCTGGGCGATATCATTTATCTCGGCCTTGGTGTGCCCGATGCAGGTCAAGTGCGCCGCCGTCTGGACACCGGTGCGCGCCTTGATCTGCTTGACAATCTCATGGGTGCGCGCCCGCGTCGTGCCGCCGGCGCCATAGGTGACGGAAACAAACGAGGGATTCAAGGGCGCCAGCACGTCCAGCGACTCCCACAGCGTTTCTTCCATCTTCTCCGTTTTGGGCGGAAAAAACTCGAAGCTGACTTTCAGGCGGCTGTCCTGCGGAGAGATAAAGGGGAGCGACATTGCGCCAAGGCTATCGGTGGTCACTGTACTCATAAATCCGATTACATCCGTATTATAAAAAACCAGCGCCCATGATAACGGCTAAAACCATAAAGCCAAGCGAAAATGCTGCGGTGAAGCATGGTTTTAGCCGCATTATACCGGCCCGTCAGGGTTGAAAAAGCGGGCAAAAGCATCAATACTCAAACCCAGTCCAAATCACATTTTGCAGGAGCCGCGCCATGGCCGATATCTTTGAAAACCCGATGGGTACCGATGGTTTTGAATTCGTCGAATTCAGCCATGTCGAGCCCAAGAAGCTTGAAGATCTTTTCACCCAGCTCGGCTTCAAAAAGACCGGCACTCATAAATCCAAAAACGTCACGCTGTGGCAGCAGGGCGATATCAACTTCATCATCAACGCCGACCCGCAGGCGATTGAATTCGCCAAAGCGCGTCAGGGCGGCGGCGCCATGGCCATGGCCTTCCGCGTCAAGGATGCGAAAAAAGCGCTCGAGCATGCCATTTCGAAAGGCGCGAAAGAGATTAAAGGCAAGGTCGGCCCCGGCGAGCTGACCATCCCCGCCATCGAAGGCATCGGCGGCTCGGTGCTTTATCTTGTCGACAAATACGGCAAGAATGGCAGCATTTATGAAACCGACTTCAATATCACCGATAAAGCACCCAATGCGGGCGCGGGGCTCACATACCTCGACCACCTGACGCACAACGTGCATCGCGGCCAGATGGCGAAATGGGCAGACTTCTACACCGATCTCTTCAACTTCCGCGAGATCCGCTACTTCGACATCGAAGGCAAGCTGACCGGCCTGAAGAGCAAGGCGATGACAAGCCCCTGCGGCAAAATCCGCATTCCCCTGAATGAATCGTCCGACGACAAGTCGCAGATCGAGGAATTCCTGCGCCGTTATAATGGCGAAGGCATCCAGCACCTCGCCTTTGGGACCAACGATATTTACACAACAGTCGAGATGCTACAGAAAAAAGGCATCGACTTCCAGCAAACGCTGGATAGCTATTACCAGCGCGTCGACGAGCGTGTTCCGGGCCATGGCGAGGATATGAAGCGCATGCAGGCGCTTAACATTCTGGTGGATGGCGCGCCAACCAAAGGCCAGGGCCTGCTGCTGCAGATTTTCACTAAGGACGCCATCGGCCCCATCTTCTACGAAATCATTCAGCGCAAAGGCAACGAAGGCTTTGGCGAGGGCAACTTCAAGGCGCTCTTCCAGTCGCTGGAAGATGACCAGGTGCGCAGGGGCGTTCTGAAGGCCGACGACAAGAAGGCTTCGTAACCATGGCAAAAGACTGGATCCGTTTTCCGCGCGTCGAGGGTGAGTCTTCCCGTCAGGCGCATGCCGATTTCCCGCCCAATACCTTCGAGCGTGAAATGGGCAAGGAGGGCTTTTTCGGCCCGACAACGCATTTCTACCACGCGCATCCGCCGACAGGCTGGAGCGATTTTGAAGGCCCTCTCGCCCCGCATGCCTTCGACCTGAACGAAATGAAGCAGGACGGCAGCTGTCCCTTTAAAGCCAAGACGGTTTTGAAGAATAATTCCTGTGTCATCAATTTCTGGTCGACTGACAAGGCGATGGATCACCTCGTCCGCAATTCGGACGGCGACTGGCTGTTGTTCGTGCATGAAGGTGCGGGCGATTTCTACTGCGACTTCGGTCATCTGGAATACAAGGACGGTGATTACATCGTCCTTCCCCGCTCGACCATGTGGCGTATTGAGCCGAAGGGCAAAACGAGTCTGCTCATGGTCGAGGCGACGAACGACAGCTACCGGCTGCCGGACAAGGGCCTGCTCGGCCCCCATGCGCTGTTCGATCCCGCCATTCTTGATGTGCCAGCGATCAACGACAAATTCCGCGCCCAACAGGGAGAAAAACAATGGAAAGTCATGGTCAAGCGCCGTCAGGAAATCTCGACCATTACCTATCCCTTCAATCCGTTGGATGCGAAGGGCTGGAAGGGGGATCTGCTTGCCGTGCGCCTGAACTGGCGCGATATTCGCCCTGTCGCCAGCCACCGCTATCACCTGCCGCCGTCGGTGCATACGACGTTCCTGTCATCGCGCTTCGTCGTCTGTACTTTTACGCCGCGCCCGTTTGAAACTGATCCCGGCGCGCTGAAAGTGCCGTTCTTCCACAACAACGACGACTACGAAGAATTTATTTTCTACCACAAGGGTAACTTCTTCAGTCGTGACAACATCAAGCCCGGCATGACGACGCTGCATCCGTTCGGCTTCACCCACGGCCCGCACCCGAAGGCATTGGCCAATGCCGCCAACCTTGGCGGCAAGATGACGGATGAAGTCGCCGTCATGATTGACGCCCGCGACCCGCTCGACATCACGAAAGACGCAATGGATGTCGAATGGAAGGATTACGTCCACAGCTGGAAGCCGAAATAATTATTAGGAAACGCCCATGAAACTCGCCTCCCTCAAACATGGCCGCGATGGCAAGCTTGTGATCGTCAGCAGCGATCTCGCATCCTGCGCCCCCGCCGACCATATTGCGCCGACGCTGCAGGCAGCCCTCGACGACTGGCACAATCTTGCACCCAAGCTGGACGCGCTGTTTGAGGAGCTGGAACAGGGCCGTGCCAAAAAGGCGATGCCTTTCTACCCCAAACTTTGCGCCTCACCCCTGCCCCGCGCGTATCAATGGGCAGACGGCAGCGCCTATGTGAACCACGTTGAGCTGGTGCGCAAGGCGCGCGGCGCGGAAATGCCGGAATCCTTCTGGACGGATCCCCTGATGTACCAAGGCGGCTCCGATACTTTTCTCGGCCCCAATGATGATATCGTCTTTGCAGAAGAATCCTGGGGCATCGATTTCGAGGGCGAAGTTGCCGTCATTACCGACGACGTGCCGATGGGCACAACGGCAGCAGAAGCCGGCAAGCATATCTGCCTCGTCCTCCTCGTCAACGATGTGACATTGCGCGCAGTGGCGCAGCCGGAACTGGCAAAAGGCTTTGGCTTCTACCAGTCAAAACCCTCAAGCGCCTTCTCCCCCGTTGCCGTGACGCCGGACGCACTTGGCGATGCCTGGAGAGACAATAAGCTTCATCTGCCGCTCCACGCGCACTGGAACGGCAAAGAATTCGGCCATCCGCATGCGGGCACCGACATGGTGTTTGATTTTGCCCAGCTGATTGCCCATGCGGCAAAAACGCGTCCTTTATGCGCCGGCACTATCATCGGCTCCGGCACCATCTCCAACAAGGACCGCAGCAGCGGCCATGTCTGCATCGTCGAAAAACGCATGCTGGAGAAAGTGGAGAGCGGCGAAAGCAAAACGCCCTTCATGAAATTCGGCGACACGATCCGCATCGAGATGCTGGACAAGCACGGCAAATCCATCTTCGGCGCAATCGAGCAGAAGGTAGCGAAATACGAAGGCGCTGTGAAAAAATCCGCTTAGGGCTGCGGCGGGTTCAATCGCTTTTTAGACGTATCTTCCGGCACAACGCCGCCGAGTTCCGCCAGCGCTGCACGCGCGGCAGTAACAACTTTTTCATCCAGCGTCGCAAGCGCCTTGACCGCCTGGCTTTCGGCGTTGGTTTCAAGGTTGCGGGAAATCTGGGTGTAAAGACCTGCGTTGAAATTGAAAATTTCTGTCATACGGTAGCCGATGGTTTCCTTGACGGATACGCGGGCAACTTCTTCCGCGCCCGTCATCGACCATTCGCTGGCCACAGGTTCGAGTAGTTTCTGCCGCTCCAGCTTGCCACGGATCAGGTCCGCCAGACGCGGATATTCCTTTTCAGCAACATCCGCCGGCGTATTCATATGCCGGTCGCGCGCGTCAACATCCGCGCCGCGCTCCATCAGGAAGCGGATGATATTGCCATAGCCGCTCTTCGCCGCCGCATGCAGCCCCGTGCTGCCGTCATAGCTGGCCGCGTTCACATCCGCGCCGGCGTCGACAAGCAGGGTCAGCAAGGACAAGTTGCCGCGGTTTGCCGCGCGGTAAACAAGACTGTTATTTTCACCTTGCGGCACATCCGCCCGCGCGCCGTGTTTCAGCAGCTCGCGTGCGCCGTCGTCGAAACCGTAATTTACGGCGCGGTACAGCGGCGTTGAAAAATATCCGTTACCATTGCCGTGAATATCCGCGCCGTCCGCAATCGCGCGTTGCAGCTTTTTAAGGTCGCTGTTTTCAAGGGCTTTCTGAAGCAGCCGGTTGGCTTTTTGCTGCGGGGTTTTGTTGCTGAAAAGGCCCATGTTATGCCCCGAATTCGCGCGGCTTCAGCGCGGGCTTCGCGGCATCATCCGGCGCACTGCCGCCCAGTGACAGCAGCGCGGCGCGTGCCGCTTCAATAGCGGCACGGTTATTAAACTCGTCAAAGAAACGCACCGACTGGCTCTCGGCATTGGTTTCAAGGTTGCGGGAGATACGCGTGTAAAGACCGTCCGTAAAATTGAAAATTTCCGTCAGGCGGTAGCCGATGCCGCTGCGCGTTGCGACCAGCGCGACTTCATTCGGCGCTGTCAGCCGCCATTGTCCGGCGTCCCCCTGGGGCTCTGCTGTTTCACGCTTGGTGCCGCGAATAAGGTCGGCCAACCTTGGATGCTTCATATCGACAATATCGGCGGCCGTGTTCAGGCGAACATCTGTTTTCGTCACGTCGGCGCCGTTCGCGATAAGGAAGCGGACGACATCACCGCGCCCGTTATTCGCCGCGAAATGCAGTGCCGTCCAGCCGTCGCTGCGGGCGGCATCGACATTGGCCCCCTTCGCAATCAGCATGCGCACGATTTCGAACGACCCGTCGCTGGAAGCTTCCATGAGCGGCGTATGCCCATCGGGCTTCTTCGTCGTAATGTCGGCGTCGCGGTTCAGCAGCAGCTCGACGCCTTCTGTGAATTTATGCCAGGCGGCGTGGAACATCAGGCTGATACCGTTGCGCGTATAGTTGATATTAGCGCCTTCATCGAGCGCCTTTTCCAGCTTGGCAAGGTTCATGGCGCTGCAAGCCGCATAGGCGCGGTTATCAAGCCTTTCCTGGCGGGATTTGAACAAACCCATCGCGATCCTCGAACCCAAGCTTTAATTGACATAGAGGTCGCAGTTTATTCATAAAGCGACCCTCTGTAAACCCAGAGTTTTTCTTCTTATGTTAATTATTAGAATGCGCTTTTGCCGTTGGCTTTATCCCCACCTCCGCTAAAATCAGCCGACATAACAAGGCACAAGAAGGATCAACGGGTATGAGCGAGTACGTCGACGACAAGGGCATTGGCTCCGCCAAGAACTTCACGCCCGCCGATGGCTGGACGCCCGGTAATCTTGATTTCTTCACCGTGCCGCAACGCAAATTCACGCCAGACGAGCATGATACCTGGAAGACGCTGTACAAGCGCCAGACCAAAATTCTGCCGGGCCGCGCCATCAACATGTTCATGGACAGCCTGTCGACGCTCGGCATCAACCAGGACCGCATCCCCGATTTTGCGGAAGTGAATGAAATTCTCATGAAGCGAACGGGCTGGCAGGTTGTGCCCGTGCCGGGGCTTATTCCCGACGAACCTTTTTTCGAGCTGCTCGCCAACCGCCGCTTCCCCGCTGGCAACTTCATCCGCCAGAAAGATCAGCTGGATTATATTCAGGAGCCGGATGTTTTCCACGACCTTTTTGGCCATGTGCCCATCCTTGCCGACCAGACTTTTGCAAATTACATGGAAGAATACGGGCGCGGCGGGCTTAAAGCCGCAAAACTTGGGCAGATTTCAAAGCTGGCACGTCTCTACTGGTACACTGTGGAATTTGGCCTGATAGAAGAGCCGCAGGGTCTGCGCATTTACGGCGCAGGGATTCTGTCGTCGCCGACGGAATCCGTCTTCGCGCTTGAGAGCGACTCCCCGCACCGCATCAAGTTCAACCTGAAACGCCTGTTGCAGACGCGCTACCAGATCGACGATTTCCAGGATAACTACTTCGTCATCGACGGCTTCAAGCAGCTGTTCGACGAAACGCTGCCGGACTTCGGCCCGCTGTACAAGGAGCTGGAAGGCAAGCCCGAATATAAAGCCGGCACGCTTTTACCGGACGATAACGCCGTGACAAAGGGCACCGGCGTTTACGCCAAAGAAGCGGAAAAGAAACGGGAAGAGCGCCGCAAAAAATAACTACGTTTTTAATGTGTGCGGCGGATCATCGGCATTTTGTTGGCTTTCGCCCACATGTCAGCGGGCTTCGTTTCGGTCAGCAGGGTTCTGTCGTACTCGACGATTTCCCAGGCGCCTTCCTTGAATTCGCTCTCCAGCTGACGGCGACCCCAGCCGACATAGCCGTGATAAACCCGGTACCATTTCGGTTTGTCTTTCGCGGCTAGCAGCTTGTCGACCGCTTCCTTGCCCTCAAGAATACCGAGGTCAGCATCCTCCATCGGCACGGTGCCATCGAATTTTACGTCGAGGCTCTGAAGCGCGAATACTTTTTCCGGCTGCATCGGCCCGCCGATAAAGTCGCCGCCCTTTTCTTCCGGCCGGTTGATGACGAGGCCGAAGGCGCCGCGGTGGAAGTGCTGCACTACAAAAATGACCGTCTTGTTCAGCGCGTCACTTGTCACTTTCGGCGTCGCCACGATCATCTGGTGATGCGCTTCCTGCGGCGAATAGTCGTATTTGCCGCCAATCCACAGCAGCAGTGCCGCAAGAATGATCATCACATAGCTGTCGTACTTGCGGCAGCGCTTTTCGGGTTTTTGTTCGGTCATCGGCTATCTTGAAATCAGGGGGTGAACTTGTCGCGGTAGGATTTGATGCTTTGCGACATATCCGGCTTTTTGGCGTCGCCAAAATCGAAGCCGGAAACTTTTTCAAGCGCGTCGCGCAGCGTCGTGGTGAGAAGGCATTTGCTGAAGTCGAGCTCGAAATGCTCGCCCGTCGCCTTGTTTGTGACAACGGGATTCGCTTCGCGGTTCAGCAGTGTTTTGGCAAAATGCGGGATGGATTCAACGCCCAGTTGATACCAATCGACCGCGCCGGTCGTATCGTCCGGCGCCATGGTGTCCTGCACGAGTGCTTTAAGCTCCGGCGGAATGGCCCAGGGCGTTGCGCCTTCCTTCAGGAAGACGTGCTTGGAATGGGCGTTGGCAATGACGATTTCAACGGCAAATCTGTCTTCCGGAGGCTCAAGCATATAGGCGCGCAGCACGGCGGCGCTAAGCAGCGGCTTGAAAAGGCCGATGCCATCAAGCGTCACGCGCACGGAGCCGATTTCTGTCCACTTATGCACATCTTCCCCCTTGTCGTTTTGCACGACGAGCGGATAGCAAATGGTGGAGGCGACGATTGTGCCTTTTTCGTCTTCGATCAGCGTGACGGCACCGGAAGAAATGCGTTCCTTCCAGATTTCAGGATCGCGCTTGGCGACGAATTCGTGCTGGTGTTCGTTGTAGTAATCGAAAATTTTTTGCTCGTCCTGCGCGGTGGAAAAGCGGACGTAAAGTTTTGTGGTCATTGGCTATGTACCCCAAACAAAATTTTGTCTCACCCTTTATTAGCGCCAACGATCCTTGTAGTATCAGGCAATTAGTTTATCAGGCCTTGGAAGAGCGTCTATAGCGAATGTCTTCATCCAACGTAAAATCATTCGAGCGTGAGGCTTTCAAAAAAAAGCTCCAGCCATTTGCTGCGTCGCAACAAGTCAGCGATGCGGATTTTGCCGACGCCATCTATACTGCCCTCACAAAATTCGGCATTGATGAACAGCAGTTCCGCGATGCCTTCGCGCTCAGCAAAGGCGCGGTCGATCGCTGGTGCATGCAGAAAAATATGCCGCAGGGCTTTGTGCGACCCAAAATCATCGCCTGGATTGTCGAAAAACTCTGATCCTGCATGACAATCAGTTTACTTCAGACTTGACATAATTGCAAATGGATTGGTATTATCATACCGTATCCACAAAACGGGGTAACATGGCGCAGGTATCATTCAATACGGCAGCTTCCTCCACACCTGCAGCGGCGCTGGGCCAGCAGTTATTGGCGCTGTTGGAAAGCAAAACGCCAGACCTTGCCGCCCTGCAAAAACTGGTCACCGCCGGCGCCGATCTCGAACAGCGCAACGCAAAGGGCGAAACGCCCCTGCTCCACGCCGCACGGGGCAAGAAAGAAGCTGCCTTTGGTATTATCGTGAAGGCCAAGCCCGACTTAAGCGCGCGCACGCCGGATAATCTTACCGCCATGTTCTACGCCCTCGCCCATTACAACCAGCCCATGGTGAAGGGCCTGCTGCAGAACGGCCTTGATCCTGAACGCGATGTGCTGAAAGGCGGGCTCACCGCGCTGATGTGGGCTGCCAACCTTGGCAGGCTGAACCTTGCGACGCTGATCACGGAATACGGCGGCGATCCTTACCGGAAAAATACCGAAGACGGCGGCAGCACCGCGATTGATTACGCCTCGAAAAAGCCGTTCATCCAGCAATCCATGGAAACGATTTACAAGCGTAAGGCCGGCGAGCGGGAAAAAGCGGCAGAGGCCGAAAAGGCAAAAGCCGCGCAAGCGCTTGTCGAGGCCGAGCAGGCAAAGCTTGCAAGCATCTGCAAACAGGGGCTGCCGACCACAAGAAAAATCCGCGGGCTTCATCCGCCGAAATTCAAATCGGCTTAACCCGCTCCCGGCGGTTTCGGCGGCTTGAACTTCGGCTTGTCGAGGTCATGGCCGTTGTCCTGCTGGCGGCTTTTATCAACCTGCTTTTCAAGGTCTTCAAGCCGCGCGCGCAGCAGATCAATCTCCTTTTGGGCGGCAGGAGAGAATTGTTCCGACAGATTTTTATTGAGCGCGGGATTGTTCTTTTCCTGCTCGAGCCGCGCATCCACAAGCCTGTCGATGCGCTCGTCGATTTTCGCCAGCTGTTTTTCGATTTTCTTTTCTTCGCGCTTGGCGTTGAACAGTGTGGCACCGCTCAAAACGGCAATGCCGGTGCCAACCCCACCGAGGATCATCCAGTCCGCCGCGACGGCAAAACCGCCGACGAGACTCCAGAAGCCAAGCTCCCCCGCTTCTCTTTTGGCAGCAGCACGATATTGCTGCATGCGCTCCTCAAGCGCCTCGCGCTTCTGGCGGAGGTCTTCGAGCGGGTCAAATCTGTCATCCATATCTGTTACGCTTTCTTGAGCCATGTTTCCGCAAGGCGCACCCAATAGGCGGCGCCGGTCGGCAACACATCGTCGTTAAAATCATAGTGCGGGTTATGCAGACCCGGCGCTTTGTCATCCTTGCCGGCGCCGAGGGCGATATACGCACCGGGTGCGGCCTGCAGGAAGTAGGCAAAATCCTCGCCGCCCATGGTGGGGGTGAAGGGCATGACCTTGTCCTTGCCGACAATCTCCGCCGCAATCTCGCGCGCGAATTGCGTTTCCTTCGCCGTATTGATGACAGAGGGATAGCCGGTGTTCCACTTCACATCAACCTGCGCGCCGAAAGCATCGGCGACAGATTTCACGACATGACGCAGCTGTTCTTCCAGCTTCTTCCGCAGATGCGGCTTGAAGGTGCGCACAGTGCCGCCAAGCTCGACCGTTTCCGGCAGCACGTTGAGGCTCTTGGTGCCCGCCTGAAACTTACAGACGGAGATAACCGCCGATTCCGACGGGTCCACTGTGCGGGAGACCACATGCTGCAGCGCCGAGACGATTTGCGAGGCGCAGACGATGACGTCGATCGTCGTATGCGGGAAAGCCGCATGGCCGCCTTTGCCAGTCACCTTCAGCTCGAAGGTATCGGTCGAAGCCGTCATCGGGCCTTCGCAGATGGAGAATGTGCCTTCCGGCAGATAGGGCCAGTTGTGCATGCCGAAGACGGCTTCACAGGGGAATTTGTCGAAGAAGCCTTCCTTGACCATCACGTTACCGCCACCGCCGCCCTCTTCCGCAGGCTGGAAGATCGCATAGACCGTGCCGTCAAAATCGCGTGTTTCGGCGAGGTGCTTGGTTGCCGCCAGCAGCATGGCCGTATGGCCGTCATGGCCGCAGGCATGCATTTTGCCTTCGATTTTCGAGCTATGGGCGCAGTTTGTTTCTTCAAGAATATTCAGCGCGTCGAGATCGGCGCGCAGGCCAAGGCCGCGGTTGGAATTTCCTGCCTTGCCCTTGATGACGCCAATGACAGCGGTCTTCGCCATCCCGCGGTGAATTTCAACGCCCCACTTCGTCAGCAGGTTCGCGACGTAATCGGAGGTTTTATGCTCCTCGAATGCCGTTTCAGGATGCATGTGGATATGCTGGCGCCACTGTTTGAATTCGCCGTTCTGGTCTTTGAGTTTTGCGAGTACGGACATGGTTGTCTCCTTACCTGAAGAATTTTTTGAGCCACTTGTCGCGGCGCTGATGAAGGTTTTGGGTTTGATCCGGTTTGTTGACGTCGCCGAAATCGCGCGCGGCGAGATTTTTTATCTCGTCTTTGAACATCATCACAAAGGTCGAGCGGCTGAAATCAAGCTCGATCTGCTCTCCGGTTTTCTTGTTGGTCAGTACTGGGTTTTCAAGGGTATTTTCGAGCCATTTCGCGGTTGTCGGCATTGCCTCCATCCCGAAGACGAACCAGTTGTCGAGCGCGGGGTCGCCGCCCGAGAAGGTCTTCAGGCGCGCGTCGACCAAATCCTGCGGCACCTCTCCCTGCATTTCACGCCAGCCCAGCTTGCGGGCAAGCCCTTGCACAGGGGTTGTCAGCATGCGCGCGAGGAACATGTTTTCTGGCGGCTCGACCAAAAAGCTACGCAGGCTCTGGATGGCAATCATCGCGTCGAACAGGCCCGGATAGCCGTTCAGCACGCAGCGCGTGGTGCCGAGCTCGTGCCACTTGATCGTCTCGACTCCATTTGCGTCGGTTACCTTGTGCGGCCATGTGATGCTGGCGGCAACGATGGTGCCCTTTTCGTCTTCGACGATAATAACGGCGCCGTCATCCGTCATCTTCTGAATGAGGTCATGTTCGCGCTTCAGCACGTTTTGATGGGCGTTGATGTCGTAAAAATCGGCGATTTTGTTGAAGTCGGCTTCCTGTGAGAAGCGCACGTAATACTTCTTGGGGGCGTCGGTCACGGCAATATCCTCAACGGTTGAAGTTGCAGTTCTGCACCTTGTAAAAACCCTTGGCGCCGCCGACGGCTGGTTGTTTCGTTCAATTTCTTTTTGTTGTGGGCAACTTTTATACCGAAAAAACGCCCCCCTGCCTAGAGTACTGATTTTACGGGGAAATCGTTATGTTAAGCGAAACTTAAAATGATTATGTTAATTTAAAAGAGTACACTCAGGTTTTGAGTTGGTTTGGGCAGAATGAAATGACGGGCGGCGGAAAATCGGGATTTTTGGGGCGCATCCTTGCCGGGTTGCGCCTTTTTGCTTTTTTAGGCGTAACGCTTTTCCTCAGCGCCTGCATGCCATCGGGCGACGAGACGGTGAATACTGAACTGTTCAAGGACAAAAGCGATCTCTCCACCCGCGCCGCCAGCTTGAAGCCCGGCATGACCAAGAAGGCCGTTTTTGAAACGCTGGGCATTGACCAGAACCGATTTGAACACATGGGCCTGCAAGACGTGCAGGCGGCGCTCTACGGCAACTCGCAAGTACAGGGCACGCCCGCGCAGCTGGAAGGCTTCCGGAAGCGCCTCATGGCCTGTGACGGCTACTCGCTCCCCTACCGCAAACTGACTAGCGATTCTTCCCTCGGCTTTGGCAAGCTGAAGGTGGAGAAAAAGGGTTATGACCTGAAACTCGTCCTCGTCTTCGACCACGGTCGCCTCGCCCGCTCGACCGTCGAAGGCACGCAAGCGGTGCGGGAAGAACAGAGCCAATATCTCTGGGAATCCCTGCTCCGCCGCGGTATTGGCCTTGCGTTCTGATGCGCCCAAAGCGCTGACAATATAACAAGCGCGCGCTATTCATCATTTTCATAAAATTACCGATGTGCTTCTGCCAGCGAGTCAGTTGACTTTTCTGCAATGTTTATCGTATTTTGCGCACGCCGAGCATGAGCAACCTTGGACTGCGGCGGTCAGGAAAGCGGTATTTGTGAGCCTCACACCTGAAGAATTGAGCCAGCAGATCAAGGAAGCCCGCGCGAAGCAGGACCAGAATCTTGAACTCAAGCCCCCCAAAATCGGGGAGCAAAAGGGAGAAGCGACGGGCAAAGCCCTGCGCGCAGCTTCCGACCTGGTGGCGGCACTTCTCGTCGGCGGGTTTTTGGGATACTGGGTCGACAAATGGCTGCACACCCTGCCCCTGTTCCTGATTATCTTTTTCTTCTTGGGGTTTGGCGCCGGCTTTTTGAATATCTACCGCGCTCAAATGGGCGAGAGTGCGGCGAATAAACTGGATAAAGACGACAAGAAAACGGACAAAGAGGAAAAATAATAGCCGTGGCGCATAATCCCCTCGAGCAGTTTGTCATTAAGCCGATCGTCCCGCTGCATATCGGCAATATCGATGTTTCCTTTACGCAGTCTTCGCTCTGGATGGGCATCGCTGTCGTCCTTGCGACCGTTCTCATGACCGTCTCGATGCAAAAACGCGCCATGGTCCCCGGCCGCTGGCAGAACGTCGCCGAGATGTTCTACGAGTTCATCAACGGCATGGTGAAAGAAAACCTTGGGCCCGAAGGCGCGAAGTATTTCCCCTTCGTCTTCTCCATCTTCATGATCGTCCTGATGGGCAACCTGCTCGGCATGGTGCCCTACTCCTTCACCTATACCAGCCATATCATCGTGACGGGCGTTCTCGCCTGCATGGTCTGCTTGCTGGCGCTCGTTGTCGGCCTCGTGAAACACGGCGGCCACTTCTTCTCCCTCTTCCTGCCGAAGGGCCTGCCCTGGCCGCTGATCCCGCTCATCGTCGCGATCGAGATTATTTCCTATCTCTCGCACCCGGTGTCGCTGTCGGTTCGTCTTTTCGCCAACATGGTCGCCGGCCACACGATGCTGAAAGTCTTCGCGGGCTTCAGCGTGACGCTGATCACCGTGACGCTGGGCGCCGTGCTGGGCCTGCTGCCCCTCGTCGTCAACGTCGCCCTCATCGGCCTCGAAATCATGATCGCTTTCATCCAGGCCTATGTCTTCGCGATCCTAACCTGCATTTACCTCAAAGACGCGATTGAACTGCACTAACCGAACAACCAGAACAACGATAACCACAACCAAACCTAAAGAAGGAAGTAAACTATGGACGCAGCATCTGCAAAACTCATCGGCGCCGGTATCGCCGTCATGCCCCTGCTGGGCGTTGGCATCGGCCTCGGCATGCTTTTCTCGAGCATCATCACCGCGATGGGTCGCAACCCTTCGGTTTCTGACGCTGTCAAAGGCGCGGGCCTGTTCTACTTCGCTCTCGTCGAGGCAATCGCCCTCTTCGCGCTCGTTATCGCTCTCCTGATCCTCTTCGTCTTCTAAGGACATTTCGATGAAGCGCCGGCTGAACCATATTCTGCTTTGTGCCATGGGTATTCTTGCGGCAGGCCTGATCGCCTCCGCGAGCATGTCCACGCTGTCTTACGCGAATGGCAAGCACACAGCCGGCGCCTCGTCTAAAATCCATGCCTCCGATATCGACACCGCCGACAGCGACAACGCCGACTCTCCGGAAGCCCAAGCTGCCGAAGACAAAGCGGCTGTCGAAACCACCAAAGCAGCAGTCGAGGGCGAAAAAGAAGCCGCCGGCGGCAGCAAGGAAGAAGAAAACATCGGCTTCCCCCAGCTGAACCCGAAAAGCTACGCAAGCCAGGTTTTCTGGCTGCTGATCTCCTTCGCACTCCTCTACACGCTGATGTCGAAACTGGCGCTGCCCCGCGTCGCCAGCGTCATCGATACACGCCACCAGACCGAAAACGCCAACCTGTCCAGAGCCGAACAACTGAACCAGGAAGCCGCCAAGATTAAGGAAGCCTATGAGGCCTCCCTCGCCAAGGCGCATGATAGCGCGCAGGAGGTCATGACGGCCGCCAGCGAAGCGCTGAACGACAACATCAACGCCGAGAACAGCAAATTCGCCGAACATGCCCGCAAGCGCATCCTCTCGGCGGAACAGAACATTCAGAAGGCGAAAGAAGACGCCATGGCCTCCCTCGCCGATATCTCGGCGGAGATCGCGGCGGAAATGGTCAACAAGATCGCCGGCGTCCAGGTCGCCAAGGCCGATGCCAAAAAAGTCGTCACCACCGTGATGGCGAAGGAAAGGGCATAACATGTCGGGTGAACATCTCTTCTCGCTGGACGATCCCCACTTTTGGGTGCTGATGGCAACCGTCGCCTTCGCGCTACTCGCCTACAAAAAAGGCCGCGCCCCGCTGCTGGCGATGCTGGATTCCCGCACCAACCGCATCAAAACGAACCTTGAGGAAGCGGAGCGCCTGCGCAACGAAGCGCAGGAAATTCTGGCAGATGCGCAGCGCAAGCACCGCGACGCTATCCAGACCTCCCAGAAAATTATCGACGCCGCCAAAGAAACCTCGAGCCGCCTTGCAAAAGAATCCGCACAGCGCCTCGAAGACAGCATGAACCGCAAGGAAACCCAGCTGCTGGAGCGCATCAAGCGCGCCGAAACCGCGGCGATGGATGAACTGCGCCATCAGGCGGCAGACCTCGCCACCCGCGCTGCCGAAGCGCTGCTGCAGGAAGCGATGCCAAAGCGCGGCGCCAAGCTCGTCGATGAATCCATCGCCGAACTGCCAGCCAAGTTGGCATCTTAAAGCTTTCAGAAAATACGGATTAAAAAATCCCGCCTCGGCGGGATTTTTTACATTTTAAGCGTTGCCGGACGACGCACGACTGTCACCGGGGGCGCCACTGAGACGGGCTTGGCTGCGGCATTTGCGGCGAATTTTGACGCCGTCAGGCCGCTGTTAGGTGCGTTCTGGGAAGGTGCAGCGAACTTGCTGGCGGAGGTGCCAATGTTTGCTTTTGCTTCCTCGTAACGCCGCTGATATTGCGCAAGAGCCTTACCTTCCCACTCAGACCAGTCCGCTTTGCGATAGGAAATATCGTCAATCGGCTTGTAATTGGGAAGGTCAAGATAGTTGACGGCCGACGAGGCGCCGATTTTCTTGTAATCCGCCGCATCTAGTGAAGTTATTGGCGTCTTGCCATTGAGAAGCGGAACAGTGTTGTGAAACTGCTCCATACCCTGCCGGTTGTACATTTCGCTGATGCTCATAAATTTTGGATTTGAAGAGTCCTTGAACCAGCCGTCAAAGGCTTCCCGCTTGGCGCTGCCGTCATTCAACGCCGCTGGATCCTGGGCAACACGGGCCGCGTAGGCCTCAAGGCTGCCTGCGTATGCGCCTTTCGAGATTTCGTCCCATGATGAAGGATGCCCCGCTTCCTTGAGCTTATACGCGATATCGATAGATGTTGCGACGGCATCTGCTTCGATGACGCGGTTGTACCAGACAAGCTCGACCGGCGATGGTATCTTGTTCGCGAAAGGCTGTATCACGCCTTCAGTAATCTGTTGGCGATGGCGCAGTTCATGAATCATGGTTGATGCCAATTCGGCGTGCGTACTGTATGAGGCGATACGCAAAGGACCGGCTTCCATTTCAAAGCCGCCCTCATTGAAAAGCTTGTTCCGCATCTTGTGCATGCCGCCGCGTGCGGAGAGACTTTTATTCAGGCTGACCACGGCCGTCGGATCATTGCGTACCTGGTCCACCAGCGCCTTGCCTTCGGGGACGACACTCAGTTCATCATATACACGCTCCAGCCGCATCTTCTCGACCATCGGCAGCGCGGTGACAAGCGCCAGCGGCGTTTCGGGTACGACCTTCATGCTGTGGAAGAAGTCCTTCGCGAAATCTTTCACGAAGAATGGATTGGTGAGATCTTTTAAAAACCGGCCGATGTAGGCGGCCATAATTTCATCTTCCGTCAGCGGCTTTGGCGCGACTTTCAGCTTGTCGATAGCCTCCTGCATGCCGGGCACATCAGGGGTGGAGCTGGAAACCGGCAGCTCCGGGGCTTTATCGTTGTTTTGAACCATAGGCTATTTTACCAAAAAATCTCTTTTTTGGCAAAAGGCCTACATATAACCGATTGATATAATTTGGTAATCAGCTCCCGAAATCAAAATTGCCACCAACGTCGATGCTGACGCTGATATCCGGAATTGAAATATCGGGAATGGAAATATCCGGCATCGTGAAATCGGGTACCGAGACATCGATACTGCCGACATCGATAGTCCCAACGCTGATGTCATTAAAGCTTTGCGACAGGCCTGACAACGCATCATCCGACAGGCTCGGCACAAGGTTACCAAGGTCAATGCCGATATCCGTCGCGATATTGTCCGGAATGCCGAGGCTGTCGTTGATGACATGCGGGTCGGGCGTCGGAATATTGACGTCATGATGGTTGGAGAGCATATCCGCAATCATAAAGCCCATATAGAAATCCAGCGGGCTCGGGCCTGTCGAAATATACGCAGATGTCGTCTGCGACGCGCTATCGCTTGTGTAGTTGCGAATGGCGGCGCTGGCCTTGTTGACCTCGGTCGATTTATGGCCTGCCATGATCTGGCCCGTCTTGAAGCCCTGCTTGATTTTCGGCAGGTCGATGCTGAGGTTTTTCGACGCACCCGCGCTGACAGCCTTGCGGATTTTGCGCAGCGGCGTTTCCAGCTTGGCGGAGGCCGCCTTGAGGCTCGTGATATTTTTCTGGGCGCTCGTTTCCAGTTTGCGGAAGCCCTCAACCTTGGCGCGCACTTCGACAAGATGCGGCGATATTTTAGAAGGCAGCGCGGCGGCCGCTTTGTTAAAGAAAGCGGTATCGGCCATGGCGCTCATCACCTTCGCGCTGACATTGGCGACAACAGCGCTTTCCGGCTTGATCATTTCGGCGGTCAGGCGGATTTCCTTTAAGGGAGCATCGACGCCGGCCTTCTTTTCCCGCATGGCCTTCAGCCCATCTTCAAGGCCAGTCAGCACCTCTTTATGCTCGGCACGGTCGCTTTGCAGCTGGGGAATTTTTTCAGGAATGCTGGCGATGATAGACCGGCCTTCACGATAGTGGCTGTCAAAAACCATGGCCCAGTAATGCTTGAAGCCGGACTTGGAGGAGAAGAATTCAATGCCATCTTTTTCCAGCGGCTGCCTGCCCTTTAGCTTGGCCTTGTCGTTAGAGGTATCCACAGGCGCGAGTGTCTTTTCCTGCGCCGCGATCACGGTCTTCATTTCGGTTCGCGCGCTTTCGCCAGCTTCAATACGCTGGTTAAAGCCGCGGGATGCTTCCGCCAGTGCCGTCTCCGTGCCATGCGTTGCCGTCAACCCGTTCAGGCGGATTTCGGCATCGCGAATGGCGGTCATCTGGTCGCGGTAGAGCTTTTCAAAATCCTGCCCAGTCGCGGTCTTGATCGCGCCAAGCGTTTCGGTATCAACGGAAGGAGAAAACAGGCTGGTTGCAAAACGGCTCACCATTGTTTCGTAGAGTTTCTCGCTCGGCGCGGCATCCGCCCGCGTCTTCGAGATGGTCGATTCCAGCTCACGAACAGCTTTATCGTTATCCTTGAGAAGTTCTTCAAAAACGCGTTTGACTTCGCGCAGGCTGGGCATTTCTATCCCCTTCAAAAACTGAATTATTTTCAAAATATAGATACCATAAATATTGCTGCAGCGCAAACGCGCCGCGCTAAAAGTACCCCCTCTTCCCCATGGTATTTATTGGCTAACCCGCTAGATTAGATACCAAATTTCGAAGCGACCCAGAGGATGCAAAAAAGCCATGAAACAGGCTCTCCAAACCACCCGCGCCAGCCTTGCCCTGAAGAACAACATGAACGAGGCCTATCACCTGCCCGAAAACGCGGCGGTGGATGAATGCCTTTCGCTCATCAACCTGTCGCAGGATGGCAAGCTAAACATCCGCAACAAGGCGCGCGACCTCATCCAGAACGTACGCGAAAACCGCCGCCGGTTTGGCGGGGTCGATAAATTCCTCAACGAATTCGGCCTGACGACGAAGGAAGGCATCGCCCTCATGTGTCTTGCGGAAGCGCTGCTGCGTATTCCGGATGCCGGCACGGCCGATCGACTCATCCGCGATAAAATCGGCAGCGCGGATTGGGACCAGCACATCGGCAAGGCGGATAATCTATTCGTCAACGCCTCCACCTGGGCGCTAATGCTGACCGGTAAGGTCATCGCCGACGTAGGCGAGGAAGATGCGGAAACGCCGATTTCCAACATCGCTTCCCGCATGGTGTCGAAACTCGGCGAGCCGGTGGTGCGCCGTGCCATGCTGCATTCCATGAAGATCATGGGCGAACAGTTTGTTATGGGCCGCACGATTGGCGAAGCCCTCTCCAATGCTGTTGAGCCTGAAAAACAAGGCTATCGTTTTTCCTACGACATGCTCGGCGAAGGCGCGCGCACGGCGGAAGATGCGGAGCGTTATTTCCACGCCTATGAATCCGCGATTGATTCCATCGGCAAGGCCGCAAATAACCGCGGGCCAATTGCCGCGCCCGGTATTTCGGTGAAGCTCTCGGCACTGCACCCGCGCTATGAATATGGCAACCGCGACGCCTGCGTGCCGCCGCTTTCCGACAAGTTGCTGGCACTCGCTCAAAAGTGCGCCAAATACGGCATCGGTATGACGGTGGATGCGGAAGAAGCGCACCGCCTTGAAATCTCCATGGAGATTATCGAGAACGCGTTTTCTGACCCCTCCCTCAAAGGATGGGATGGGTTTGGCCTTGCCATTCAGGCCTACCAGAAGCGTTGCTCCCGCCTGATCGACTGGCTGGCGGCCATCTGCGAAGAGAATAACCGCAAAATGATGGTACGCCTTGTGAAAGGCGCCTATTGGGATAGCGAAGTCAAATACGCGCAGGTCAACGGCCTGCCGGACTACCCTGTCTATACGCGCAAGAATTCAACCGATGTTTCCTATGTCGCCAATGCCGGCAAGATGATGGCACGGCGCGATATTTTCTACCCGATGTTCGCAACGCATAACGCCTATTCCGTCGCAACGCTGATTGAGCTGGCTGGCGCGGATCAATCCGGCTTTGAATTCCAACGTCTGCATGGCATGGGCGAGCCGCTGTACCACCAGCTGGTTGGTTTCGACAAAGGCAAATACCCCGTGCGCGTCTATGCGCCGGTCGGCAGCCATCAGGACCTGCTGCCCTACCTTGTTCGCCGCCTGCTGGAAAACGGTGCCAACACCAACTTCGTCAACCGCCTGCAGAACGATAAAGTGCCGATCGAGGAAATGCTGGTTGATCCTATCCAGTACATCGCGACACTGAACACTAAGAAGCACCCGAAAATTCCGCTGCCGGAAAATATCTTCCGCGACAGCCGGAAGAATTCGCGCGGTATTGAATTCGCCAACAGCCATGTCAGCGACCCGCTGCTGCAAAAAGTGGAAGAGGCTGCGAAGGCGCAATATGTAGCCGCGCCGCTCATCAACGGCATCCGCAAGCCTGGCGCCGGCGCAACAGTCTATGACCCCACGGACAACAGCCGAGCAATTGGTACTGTCATGCAGGGGGACTTGTCTGACATCAAGAAAACGATCGAAACCACCCATGCCGCCTTCCCCAACTGGAAGAACACGCCGGCAGCAGAGCGCGCCAAGGCGCTCGACCGCATGGCGGATTTAATGGAAGAGAACATGGCCGAGCTGATGGGCCTTCTCACCCGCGAAGCCGGCAAAACGCTGATTGACGGCGTTGCCGAAGTGCGCGAAGCCGTCGACTTCTGCCGTTATTACGCCGCCGAGGGTCGCAAGCATTTCGGCAGCCCGCATGTGCTGCCGGGCCCGACGGGTGAATCGAATATGCTGCAGCTGGAAGGCCGCGGCGTCTTCCTTTGCATCAGCCCGTGGAACTTCCCGCTGGCGATTTTCTTGGGCCAGGTTGCGGCCGCGCTGATGGCCGGTAACTGCGTCATTGCGAAGCCGGCAGGCCAGACCTGCCTTATCGCGATGCGCGCGGTGGAGCTGCTCATCAAGGCCGGCATCCCGAAAGATGTTATCGCCTTCCTCCCCGCCTCCGGCCGCCTGATCGGCGACAATCTGGTGACGGATGAACGCGTCGCTGGTGTTTGCATGACCGGCTCGACCGAAACGGCGCAGACGATTAACAAAACGCTGGCCAGCCGCAAAGGCGCGATCGTGCCGTTGATCGCCGAAACTGGCGGACAGAATGCGATGATCGCTGACAGCTCCGCATTGCCGGAACAGATCGTCGATGACGTCATCACCAGCGCCTTCCGCTCTGCGGGGCAGCGCTGCTCCGCGCTGCGCGTTCTGTTCGTATCTGACAGCATTGCCGATAAGGTCATCACTATGCTGGCCGGTGCCTGCAAGGAATTGACCTTGGCAGACCCCATCCACCTTTCGACAGATGTCGGCCCCGTCATTGACAAGTCGTCACTCGAAGGTCTCGAAGCCCATGCCGCGCGCATGAGCCGGGAGGCGAAACTGGTGGCGCAGGTCGCGGAAACACCAGCCTCCAAAAAAGGCTCCTTCTTCGCGCCGCGCGCTTTCGAGATCAAGGCGATGTCGCAGCTGACGAAGGAAGTCTTCGGCCCCATCCTCCACATCATCCGCTTCAAGTCGGATGAAATGGATATCGTCATTAACCAGATCAATGCGACAGGTTACGGCCTCACCTTCGGCCTGCATACGCGCATCGACCATGTGATGCGTAATGTCACCAGCCGCATCGCGGCCGGCAACTGCTACGTCAACCGCAACATGATCGGCGCGGTCGTCGGCGTGCAGCCCTTCGGCGGCCAGGGCCTTTCCGGCACGGGCCCCAAAGCCGGCGGCCCCCATTACCTCCTCCGCTTCGTAACCGAAAAGACCGTGACCGTGAACACGACGGCCAGCGGCGGGAATACAACGCTGGTGTCACTGGGCGAGGAATAGAGCACGCGAAGAAATAATCTTTCCACCAGACTCGGAATGGCGCAACTATCCCCCGAAAACGCCGACAACCGGCGTTGTTTCGCATGTATTTTCCATGAAATTTTGCAATTTTGGAAAATCGCGGTATAATAGAGGGATAAGCCCTGCGGATGTCCCCGCGGTGGTGAAGGAGGGAAACAATCATCATTGATGACTCTTCACATACAACACCGTACCATTGAAGCGCGGGCCAGCATCAGCTGCCTGCGTTTTGTGTTTCTAAAGGGAGGCCTACCATCACGTCCAAAGTAAAAAAGCCGGCCGCAGCGCCCAAGAAATCCGCAGCGCCCGCCACCACCGAAAAAAAAGCCGCCACGCCGAAAGCCGCTAAAAAAGCGCCGCACAAGCTGCACGAACTCATCATGCAGATCATCACCGAGAGCAAGGGCGAAGACGTCGTCTCAATCGACCTTGAAGGCAAGACCGCGATTGCGGATTACATGGTCATCGTCACCGGCACCTCGTCCCGCCAGATCGTTGGTATGGCGGAGCAGATCCGCGACAAGCTGGCCAAGGAAAAATACCGCTCCCGCCTTGAAGGCCAGGATACGGGCGACTGGGTCATCGTTGATGCCAATGATGTGATCGTCCACCTCTTCCGTCCGGAAGTGCGCGAGTTCTATAACCTTGAAAAACTCTGGGCGTCAGATTTTTCCACGGTCGATTACACGCTGTATCATTCGGTTTAAAGTTTTCACGTTTTGAAAATCCGCATCATCGCCGTCGGCAGGCTGAAGGCCTCGCCCCTGCTCGAGCTTTGCGACGAATACGTGAAGCGCATGAAATGGCAGGTTAGCGTTAAGGAAATCGACGCACCGAAGGGCTCGACCTCCGCACAGGAAGCACCGCTGATTTTAAAGGCGCTCGGTACCAGCCACTACACCATCGCGCTTGATGAACGCGGGGAAACTTTCACCAGTCCGGAATTTTCCAAAAAAATTTCCAAATGGGCGGCGGCCGCACCAGCCAATGAAATCACCTTCCTCATTGGCGGCGCTGACGGTTTCGATAACGCCGTGCGGGAACAGGCGAAATTTCTGCTCTCCTTCGGCAAACAAACATGGCCTCATATGCTTGTTCGGGTTATGCTTCTGGAGCAGGTTTACCGTGCCCAGCAGATCATTGCGGGGCATCCGTACCACCGGGTCTGACAGGCCGCTTCGAGATGCCCTCTTTCCGCTCCACATGGCACCGCCCCTTGCTGCTGGCAGTGCTGCTGGCCGCGTCGCTTATGGCGACCCCCGCCGAGGCGCGTAATGTTAAGGCGGAACTGGCGGCGAAACAGGCGGAACACGCTAAACTTGAACAAAAATCCAAAGAACTCAGTGGGCAAGTCGACGATCTTAAACAAAAACTTGTAAATACCACGAAAATATTGCGCGATACGGAAGACACCGCATCTGAAGGCGATTTAAAGTTAAAGTCACTTCGTAACGAACGTGCAGAAGCCGTTGAAAGTCTTTACAAAGATCATACCGCTCTCGGCGGCCTTGTGACCGCTGCACAGAAATACAAGCGCACCTCTACCCCGCAAATGCTGCTGATGGCGAACCCTCTGGATGCTGCGCGCGCATCGCTGATTATGAAATCGCTTATCCCCGTCCTGGCCCAGCAGTCCGATACGCTGAAGAAGCAGCTGACCGACCTCGCCGCCCTTGAAGACGACATCAACAGCCAGCGCGACAAGCAAAACAAACAGTACCAGAAGTTGAACAAGCAGCAGGATGATCTGCAGAAGCTACTGAATGAGCGTCAGGCGATTTACCAAAAGACCGAAGCGAGCCGCAAGGCCGAGGAAGACGAGATGGAAAAGCTCGCCCTGCAGGCGCGCAACCTTGAAGATCTCGTTGACAGAATAAAGCCGAAGACCCGGCAAGCCGCCATGGCCAGCTTCCCGCCCAATACCGTGCCGCCGGTGACGGGCGTTATAAAAACCGGTTTCGGGCAGACGGACGACCTTGGCGGATTAAGTCAGGGCATCACGTTTGAAACGCGCCCCGGCGGCCCCGTCGTGACGCCGCTTGCCGGCACCGTGCGCTTCGCCGGCCCCTTCCAGAAATACAAGCAAATCTTGATTGTGGAGCATGCGGGCGGCTATCATAGCCTTATCGCTGGTCTCGGCCGTATCGATACGGTTGTCGGCGCTACTCTTGCCGCGGGTGAACCCGTCGGAATTGCCGAGACATCCCAAACCGGCCCGCGTATTTACTACGAGCTTCGCCAAGGCGGCGAGCCCGTCAATCCCCGCCAGCTTCTGGCGGCTCAACGTAAACAGGATAAGAGCTGACAATGTCCCTCAAAAATTCGATCAAGCACGGCACCGCACTTGCGATCATCCTCGCATTCACCTCGCTGACGGTTTATGCCGCGTCTAATGACTCCGACAAGGCAGCGCCCCGCTCCGCCGTTTCCGACACGTACAAAGCCTTGAATCTTTTCGGCGACGTGTTCGAGCAGGTCCGCGCCAACTATGTTGAAAAAGTCGAAGACAAAAAGCTTATTGAATACGCCCTCAACGGCATGCTCACCTCGCTCGATCCTCACTCCAACTATATGACGGATGAAGAGAGCAAGGCGATGATGGTGCAGAACAAGGGCGAATTCGGCGGCCTTGGCATCGAAGTCACCATGGAGAACGGGGTTGTTAAAGTTGTCTCCCCCATCGACGACACGCCCGCTGCAAAAGCCGGCATCCAGTCCGGCGACCTGATCGTCGAAATTGACGGCATGCCGGTCATGGGCATGACGCTGAACGACGCGATTGAAAAAATGCGCGGCAAGGTCGGCACCGAAATCGTCCTCACCGTCGTCCGCAACGGCGCGAAAGAGCCGATGAAGTTCAAGCTCGTGCGCGATACCATCCAGATCAAGTCCGTGCGCAGCCACGTTGAAAACGGCAATGCCGGTTATATCCGCATCACTACTTTCAACGCACAGACCTTCACCGGCCTGCAAAAAGCCATCGCCGACATCCAGAAAGAAGCCGGCGACAAGCTGATCGGCTATGTCCTCGACCTGCGCAACAACCCGGGCGGTCTGCTTGATCAGGCAATCGCGGTTGCCGATGCTTTCATCGACAAAGGCGAAATTGTTTCGACCCGCGGCCGCAACCCGGATGATACGCGCCGTGACAACGCGACGCCCGGCGACCTCACCAACGGCCTGCCCCTCGTCGTCCTCATCAACGGCGGCTCGGCTTCCGCATCGGAAATCGTCGCCGGCGCATTGCAGGACCACAAGCGCGGCATCCTGATGGGTACCAAGAGCTTCGGCAAAGGCTCCGTCCAGACGCTGTTCGATGTTCCGGGCGGCGGCTCCATCAAGCTGACGACGGCGCGCTACTTCACGCCGTCCGGCCGCTCCATCCAGGCGAAGGGTATTGACCCCGACCTGATCGTGGAACGCGCGAAAGTGGTTGCTGAAAAAGACCCCTACACCGAAATCCACGAAGCGGATCTGAAGGGCGCGCTCGCCAACCCGAACGACAAAGTCGAAGACCCGACCCTGCTGCCGGATGACGCAAAGGCGATTTCGACCACGACCACCACCACGACTGTTGTGGTGCCCGGCGATGCCAAGAAAGACCCTGCCGCCGACAAGAAGGAAAAAGAGAAGAAGGACGACAAGGAAGACTACCAGCTCGTCCGCGCGCTTGACCTTCTCTCCGGTATTTCGCTGTACAAAGGCGGCGATGCGGCGACGAAGCCGGTCGACCCCATGGTGACGACGCCGTCGACGGAGAAAAAATAATCACTGGTCTTTAAGCGGCAAACTATCGGATCAATAAATGGCATGGTCTTCCTTTCCGCCAGCGCATAAAGAAAGCTTCCTTCGGGGCGTTGCCGCTTACGCCCTGCTGGTTGCTGTCGCTGCGGGCTGGATTTGGTGGAAATCAGACGAAACGCTGACCGCCTGGAACGCGCGCGTTCCGCATACGGACGCCACGATCAAGCAGGTCTACGTCACCCCCCAAATCACCGAAGCGAAACCCGCGACCTCGTTTGAAAACACGGCCGCGCTGCCCGCCGCGGGCGAAGGCGGCTTCGTCTCCCTGATCATGACGGATGTCGGCCTGTCACAGGCTGATACGACACGCGCGGTTGACGATCTTCCGCCGGAAATCGCCCTCGCCTTCTCCCCCTACGGCAACAAGGTGCAAAGCTGGATTACCAAGGCGAAAAAGGCGAACCACGAAACCTTAAGCCTTATACCCATGGAGCCGCTGACCTATCCAAAGGATGACCCCGGCCCGCTGTCGCTTCTGACGCGGCAGAGCGATTCAGACAACAGCCGCAATCTCGCCGCCGTCCTCACCGCGACCGATGGCACGGCTGGTGCCATGAACTTCATGGGCTCCAGCATGATGCAGGACCAGAAGGACATGACGTCGCTTCTCAACACCCTCAAAAAGCGCTCGCAGATTTTCATCGAAAACCCGCAAGGCACCGACTCACTCACTGAAGACGTTGCCAAGTCCACCGGCGCCGCATACCTAGAAGCCGATATGCTGATCGACCGTAACGCCAATGAAATCGACATCCAGAAGCAGCTGATCGCGCTTGAAGGCATCGCGCGGGCGCGCGGTTATGCCGTCGGCATTGCGCAGCCCTACCCCCTCACATTCAACATCATCAAAACATGGGCCGGCAGCCTTGACCGTCGCGGCATCAAGCTGGTGCCGCTGTCGGCGGCTTGGAAAGCGAAGGTACAGCATGACGAAACAGCCCCCGAAACCCCAAAAACAGAGTCCGGCGGACAGCCTAAAGAAGTCCACGACGATGACGAAAACCCGCCCCCTCTCCCGTGACGATAAAGACTACCGCCCCGGCGTCGGCATTGTCCTGCTGAACAAGGACGGCAAGGTCTTTGTCGCGGAGCGCCTCGACAACCGCGGTGCCTGGCAGATGCCCCAGGGCGGGATTGACGAGGGCGAGGAGCCCGAGATCGCCGTCTTCCGCGAGATGAAGGAAGAGATCGGCACGAAGAACGCGAAAATCATCGGCACCATCGAAGACTGGATCCACTACGACATCCCCGAACGCACGGCAAAAAAACTGTGGGGCGGAAAGTACAAGGGCCAGCGCCAGAAATGGATTGCGCTGGAATTTTTAGGGGAAGATAAAGACATCGACCTCACCGCCGACAAGCACCCCGAATTCGAGCGGTGGAAATGGGTACCGATTGACGACCTGCTGGAATATGTCGTCCCCTTCAAGCGCGATGTCTATGCCCGCGTGATGGAAGAATTCGCGCCGCTGGCCAAAGCCATCAAGGCGCACGGCAAGGCGAAGGTGCCGAGTCCGAAATAAAAAATAGCGCATAAAAAAACCGCCGCCTTTTTCTAGGCGGCGGTTTTAATTTTAAGCCGATTACTTGTTCAACGGCGACCAGGCAGGGTCCGAACCGTCGAGCGGCGTATCCAGCTTCATTTCGTTGAAGCCGGTCAGGTCGATCGTATAGAGCTTGGCGGAGCGGCCGGTGCCGCGCACGCCGGAGGGCAGCTCTTTAAAGTACGACAACACGCGGCCGTTGGGGGCCCAGGTGGGGCCTTCGACGTGGAAAGCTTGCGTCAGGATGCGCTCGCCTTTGCCATCCGGGTGAATGACGCCGATATAGAACTGGCCGTGCAGCATTTTCGTGAAGGCAATCAGGTCACCGCGCGGCGACCAGACGGGGTTGGCATAGCGGCCGTCACCGAAGGTGATGCGATGCGCGCCGCCGCCGTTGCCGTCCATCACATATATCTGCTGCGTGCCGCCGCGGTCAGATTCAAAGGCGATCTGGCTGCCGTCCGGCGAATACGAAGGAGCGGTGTTGATGGAGGCATCATTCGTCAGCTTGGTCGGGCTGCGGCTGGCGAGGTCCATGCGGTAAATGTCCGAGTTGCCGTTTTTCGACAGGCTCATCACAACGCTGCGGCCATTGGGAGAGAAGCGCGGCGCGAAGGTCATGCCGGGGAAATCACCCAAGACCGACTGGCGGCCGGAGTTGATGTCATACAGATACACGCGCGGCTTGTTGTTGTAGTAAGCCATGTAGGTGATCTGCTGCTGCGAGGGGGAGAAGCGCGGCGTCAGCACCAGCGCGCGGCCGTCCGTCAGGTAGCGGTGGTTGGCGCCGTCCTGATCCATGATGGCAAGGCGCTTCACGCGCTCCGTCATCGGGCCGGTTTCGGAGACATAGACGATGCGGGAATCGAAGTAGCCGTCTTCACCCGTGATGCGATGGTAAATTGCATCCGCAATGATGTGGGCGATGCGGCGCCAGTTGCCGGGCGTCGTCGAATAAGCGGTGCCCACCATCTGCTGCTGCGCGGTGACATCCCAGAGGCGGAACTCTACACGCGTCTTATCGCCGGCCTTGGTAAGGAGGCCCGTCACAAGCGCTTCCGCATTGATGGAGCGCCATTCGCCGAAGTTGGGGCTGACGGCAGCGGCGGCGGAATCCTGAATAAAGGAATTGGGGTTGAGCGGCTTGAACAAGCCGGAGCGCGCGAGGTCGTCCGTGATGACTTGCGTCATGTTACGGCCCATTTCATTGTCCTCACCCGACTTGCCGGTGAATGCCGGCAGCGCGATGGGCATGGGACGAACGTCACCAATGCCAACGGTGATATGGAGTTCCGCTTTGGCTGTCTGGGCATAGCCCGTCAGCACGAGGGCTGCAAAAAACAGGGCGGCAAAAAACTTCTTCATGGTGTCCTCATCTATTATCAAAACATCTGGCTCGGGTCGAAAGTCACAGTGGTCGCCTTCCACGTCTCGTATTTATCGGGCGGCAACTGGAAAGGCGAGCATAACGGATTTCTTACCGCCCGTAACGCGCTATCCGCCATGGCCCTGAAAAAACTATCGTTGTTATAGCGGGAACTATCTACGACCTTGGCAGAAAGCAATGTGCGTTCGGGGCTGATAACCATAAAAATATCGACTTGCAGGTTCTCGGCATCCTTCGCGCCAATCGGCACGTTCCAGCAGCCCTGCAGCTGCACGCGCAGCGCATCCATTTCTGTCATCGTCATCTTGGGACCAACGGGCAGGTTCTGCCCCGGCGTCGGCGTTGAATCGGTTTTGAGGTCCGGCGTTGCCGGCGCGGGGATCGGCTTATCCTTGGTCGCCGCAAGGTTTTTGAGGACAGAGCTAAAGTCCTTGGGCGGCGGCGCTTGCGTCACTTTTTTCTTTTTCTCGTCCTTTTTCTCGATCTTCTTTTCCGGCGGCGCGTTTTCATCGACGAGGACTTCGTCTTTTTTCAGTTCTTCTTTTTTCTCTTCCGTTTTTTCCTTCACAGGCGTCACGGGCTCGGTCGCGGTATTCGTCGGCGCGGGTGGCGGCTTGTTCTCGGGCGGTTTTTCTTCCTTCTTCTCGTCCTTCACAGGTTTGGGCGCGACCTTCACGGTCTGCGCCATCTGCGAAATATCGACGAGCTCGACCGATACCGGTGTCGGAATATCAAAGTCTTTTTTCAGCCACGGGAAACTGATGATGCTGGCGACAATCACCAGCACATGCAGCCCGATCGCCAAGGTGAGCGAGCTTTTGCGCATCTCTGTTTCCAGAGCCACCATTTAACGCGCTTTCGTGGTCGGGTCTGTGACCAGCAATATCTTTGTAAAGCCCGATGTCTGCACCGTCGCCATCACGCCCGCAATCTTGCCCCAGTCGAGTTTCTGGTCGGCTTTAATATAAACGCGGCGGTCGGTGGTTTCGGCGGCAATCGCCTGCAGCATGCCCGCAAGGCGCTCCGGCGAGACGCGGGTGTCGCCCATATAAATCTCGCCCTTGCCGGTCATCGAAATTTCAATCGGCTTGTCATCCTGCTGGGAGACGGCTTTCGCCTTCGCTTTCGGCAGGTCGACGGCAACGCCGGCGGAAAGCAGCGGCGCGGTGATCATGAAGATCACGAGGAGGACGAGCATGACGTCCACCATCGGCGTCACGTTGATCTCCGCCATCACGCCGCGGGACCTGCGTGATCCGCCCCGCCCCCGTCCTGCCAGCTTCGCGCCCATTACGCGGCGGCCTGCGTTGCGGCGTTATTGCTCTGGCCGCGCTGTTCAAGATGGCGGCTCAAAATCGCGCTGAATTCGGCGGCGAAAGCGTCCAGCCTGTCCTGGTAGCGACCAAGATCGGTCGAGAATTTGTTATAGGCAACAACCGCCGGAATAGCGGCGACGAGGCCGATGGCGGTCGCAAACAGCGCCTCCGCAATACCGGGCGCGACGACGGCAAGACTGGTGTTCTGCGAGCCTGCAATGGCGGAGAAGCTGCCCATGATGCCCCAGACCGTGCCGAAAAGGCCGATGAAGGGCGCGGTGGAGCCGACAGTCGCGAGGAAGGTCAGGTAGCGCTCCAGCGTGCCGATCTCGCGGTTGATGGAGGTGGACATGGCGCGGTCGATACGCTGCTGAAGCCCGGCGCGCAAATCGCCGTCAAAGGTTGCGTTGCTATCGACGGTGAGTTTCCATTCGTTCATGCCGGAGCAGAAGGTGCGCCCCATGGGATCGCCCGGTTTCGCGGAGATGCGCTTATAGAGTTTCTCGAGCGCCTCACCCGACCAGAAAGACGTCTCGAATTTCGCCGCCTTAATGTTGATGGACTTGAAGGTCACCCATTTGTCGATGATGATCGCCCAGCACCAGACGGACGAGGCCGCAAGGATGAACATCACGATTTTGACAACCAGATCGGCCTGCCAGAACAGCGAGGTGATGGACAGATCATGGTGCGCGACGGTACCGGCGAGCTGGCTGGCCTGAATGGGAATGGTTGGGTCCATAATATATAGTCCTCGAACAAAAATTGAATCATGTTGCAGCCGGCATGCCGGTGTCACCCGACGCAGTCATCAGCGCTATATTATGTCTTTGAAAATCCCTAGGACTTAAACAACACCCGAACCGCTTCTGGTAATCTAGCAGCTTTCCCGCGCTTATCAATACAAGCGATTTTGACTTTCATCTCCACCAGCAGGGTATCGCCGCGTTTTATCTCCTGAACCATCTCCATAGACGCCCCGCCGATCGACGACATACGTGTTTGGACGCTTAAAAGTTCATCCAGCTTGGCAGGTTGCTTAAAATTAATCTCCATGGATATTACGGTAAAAGCCGTGCCCGTCTCATGTAGGATAGCCGCATGTTCAAACCCCGCCGCCCGCAACATCTCCGTCCGCCCCCGCTCCGCAAAGCGCAGGTAGCTGGCGTGATAGACGATGCCGGAAGCGTCAGTGTCTTCGTAGTAGACGCGGATGGGGAGGGAGTGGACGTCACTCATAGCGCGATATCATCTTCCGCCGGCAGATCAATCTCGAGCGCCATCTGGCGGTCACGCGCGTTTTTGGGGAGCGGCAGGCCGAGGTATTTATAACCGCTGTCGGAAATCATGCGGCCGCGCGGGGTGCGGATGATGAGGCCGCATTGCAGCAGATAGGGCTCGACCGTTTCTTCCAGCACATCGCGCTGTTCGGAGAGCGCGGCGGCGATGGTTTCGACGCCGACGGGGCCGCCGCCGTAATTGTCGACGATGCAGCGCATGTAGCGGCGGTCCATGCTGTCGAGGCCTGTTGAATCAACTTCCAGCTTCCAAAGCGCAGCATCCGCCGCTTTTGCATCCACCTGTTTGGAGCCTGCGACCAGCGCGAAGTCGCGCACGCGTCGCGTCAGGCGACCGGCGATGCGCGGCGTGCCGCGGGAGCGTTTGGCGATTTCAAAGGCACCTTCCGGCGTGATATCCATACCGTGGATTTTCGCACCGCGGGAGACGATGAGCGCCAGCTCTTCGGGCTGGTAAAATTCAAGTCGCAGTGGAATGCCGAAGCGTTCGCGCAAGGGGCGCGTAATCAGGCCGGAGCGCGTTGTCGCGCCCACCAGCGTAAAGGGCGGCAGGTCAATGCGGACGGAGCGCGCGGCGGGCCCCTCCCCGATGATTAGGTCCAACTGGCGGTCTTCCATGGCCGGATAAAGAATTTCCTCGACCGCGGAATTGAGGCGGTGAATTTCATCAATAAACAGCACATCATTCGGCTGCAGGTTGGTGAGGATGGCGGCAAGATCGCCGGCCTTTGAAATCACAGGGCCGGAAGTGGCGCGGAAGCCGACGTTCATTTCCTTGGCGACAATCTGCGCCAGCGTCGTCTTACCAAGGCCGGGCGGGCCGAAAAGCAGCACGTGGTCGAGCGGTTCGTTGCGCTGTTTTGCGGCCTCGATAAACACCTTCAAATTCTCGCGCGTTTTTTTCTGGCCAATGAATTCATTCAAGGACAGGGGTCGAATGGAGGCTTCATCCACATCTTTAATCGCGAGATGTGCAGGGTCGATATCGCGCTGCGGTTTTGGAATCGTCGTCACGCGCTTAACTCCTTGAGGCTTTCGCGGATAAGGTCGCCGAGCGCGATATCATCGCCGCGGTCGCGCATAACATTGGCGACGGCGCCGAAGGCTTCCGCACGGCCATAGCCAAGGTTGATAAGCGCCGATACCGCGTCATTGCTGGCGGATTTTGGCAGCGCGGTAACGCCGCCGCCCTTGCCCGCCTTGCCCTGCACTTCCATGACTTTCGCCTGCGCCGCGGCACCGAGCGCCATTTTGCCGGCTTTTTCCTTGAGCTCCGTTACAATTCGAACGGCGAGTTTATCTCCCACACCATCTGCCTGCCGCAGCACGGCTTTATCCTGCGAGGCGATGACGAGCGGCAGCTGCTCCGGCGGTACGACGCTTAAAATCGCCTGCGCCACTTTCGCGCCGACGCCCTGCACGGTGCACAAAATCTGGAACCATTCTTTTTCCGCGGCATCAGCAAAGCCGTAGAGCAGGAAGGCATCTTCACGCACAATCGTTTCAATCTGCAGGCTGACGGGCGTGCCCTTGGCCGAACCAATGCGCGAGAGCGTGCGCGCGGAGGCGTTGACGAGATAGCCGACGCCATTCACATCAAGAATAAGGTTATTGAGGCCGACGCTATCAATGATGCCGGTTAGTTTCGCAATCATCTCACGCCTCCCGACATGATGCCGCCGAGCTTGGCCTTGGTCATGCCATGGTGCGCGTGGCAGATGGCGACGGCCAGCGCATCCGCCGCGTCCGAGGCCGCCTCGATGCCGGGCAGCAGGATTTTAATCATCATCTGCACCTGTTCCTTTTCCGCATGCCCGGCCCCGACAACGGATTTTTTGACAAGGTTGGCGGGATATTCGGCGACTTCCAGCCCGCGCATGGCTGGCGCCATCATGCCGACGCCGCGGGCAAGGCCGAGCTTCAGCGACGAAGCGGGGTTCTTGTTCACAAAGGTTTCCTCGATCGCCGCATGGGTCGGCTGCCAGAGTTCCAGCAACCGGGTGAGTTCGCGGAAGATATGGGTAAGGCGGACGGGCGTTTCGGTCTTGGCATCGGTCTGGATAACACCGTGGCCGACGTGGGACAGGCGGTTGCCGGTGACGTCAATGACGCCCCAGCCCGTGCGCTGCAATCCCGGATCGATCCCAAAAATCCTCATGCTATTCCCATATTATGGCGCGGCCCGAGGCGCGCTTTGCCTTCCGCAAATATAGAACAAAACGGGAATCAATGCACGGGATAAAGACTTAGGACGCCAGCTTTTCCATGATCGCGTCGGAGACTTCGAAGTTGGAATAGACGTTCTGCACATCGTCGCTGTCCTCCAGCGTTTCGATGAGGGAGATGATATCTTCCGCCTGCGCCTGATCGAGGGCGACGGTGGTGTTGGGCTTCCAGATGACGCCGGCCTCAAGCGAGGCGCCGAATTTCTTCTCCAGCACTTCGCGCACATGCAGGAAGTCTTCGGGCTTGGTGACGACTTCAAACGTATCCTCCACCGCTTCCACATTCTCCGCCCCCGCTTCAGCCGCGGCTTCAAAAAGCGGGTCGAAGGTAGCGGCTTTGTTGGAGAAAATCAGCTGGCCGATCTTGGAAAACATGAAGCTGACGGAGTTGGTTTCACCCAGCGTGCCACCGTTTTTGGTGAAGGCAGCGCGCACTTCCGCGGCCGTGCGGTTGCGGTTGTCGGTCAGGCCTTCGACAATGATCGCGGTGCCGCCGGGGCCGCGGCCCTCATAGCGGATGGATTCATAGTTGGAGAGGTCATCCGCCCCCGTTGCCTGATCGATGGCGGATTTGATGCGGCTGTTAGGCATGTTGGATTTGCGGGCCGCTTCCATCGCATTACGTAAACGCGGATTCAGGTTCGGATCTGGCTGGCCGCTTTTCGCCGCCACGGTAATTTCCCGCGCCAGCTTATTGAAAACTTTCGCCTTCTTTTTGTCCTGCGCACCCTTGCGGTGCATGATGTTTTTGAACTGTGAATGGCCAGCCATGGCACCTAATCCCGCTACGTCAGTTTGTTGATTTAAGTAGTGCGATACCTCTGCAATTGGCCTATCTTTTAGCATGGCTTCGCGCGTGAGGTGAAGCGGGAATTCGCTTGTATTCACCGCCCCTCCCGAGTACCTTTATGCCATAGAGGATTGATAAGATTTTGATTTTAATAACTATTAAACGACCGGCAACATGAGCTACCAATTTAAAAATATCACCGTACTCGTGGTCGAAAGCACCCGGGCGATGTTCGACCTTACGCGCTCGGTCCTCCAGACCTTCGGCGTCAACCAGGTTTATTCAGCCTATGGCTGCGATGAAGGCTATGACACGTTCATCCGCGTCAACCCTGACCTCGTCGTAATCGACTGGCTGGAAGACCCAAATAACGGGCTCGAGCTGACGCGCCGCATCCGCACCAACAAAAAAAGCCCGAACCCCTTCATTCCCATCGTGCTGATGACGGGCTACAGCCAGAAAAAGCGCGTCCTCCAGGCGCGGGATTCAGGCATTACCGAATTCCTCGTGAAACCGTTTACAGCCAAGGCTTTATACCAGAAAATTGAACAGCTGATTGAACGGCCGCGACACTTCGTGAACAGCGAAAACTATTTCGGCCCCGATCGCCGCCGCAAGCGCGAAGGCGAATACGCCGGGCCCGACCGCCGCACGCTGGAACAGCCGACACCAAGACCGCCGAGCAACAGCGACTTCAGCGAGACGCGCGCCGATACACCGGCAGCCCCCGCAGCGGCGCAGAAATCGAGCATGGCCAGCGCCGTGCAGAAGGCGAAAGAGATCAAGGAACGTCACGAAAAGACCGGCTCTGATACCAAAAAAGAAGAGAAATAGGGAAGGCCTTCATGATGACTGACGCATTTGACGGCCAGAAAAAACTCCGCAAGGCGGAGCTGATCGCGCCCCCTAACCGCCTCAAAGAAAAGGTCGGCACCGGCGGCATTGATGAAACCGTGCTCATGAAAGCACAGGAACTGCTCGAGACAAACACGATTGATTTCAAACCTATCGCGCAGATGCTTGTGGATGTACTTCATGAAGCGATTTCGGACGCCAAGTCCGGCGCCCTCAAGGGCGAGGAAGCGATTGAAAGCATGCTCTACCCCGCCATGCAGCTCAAAGCCCAGGGCGGCATGTTCCACTACCCGCTCATCAGCGAGATCAGCAACACGCTCGTCAACTTCCTTGAAACCGTCAGCACGACCGACAAGGATGTGATGGATATCGTGGTCGCGCATAAAATGTCGATTAACGCCGTGCTGGCGAGCCAGATCAAGGGCGATGGCGGCAAGACCGGCCGGGAGCTGCGCGATGCGCTGCTGGATGCCTGCGCCCGCTACTACAAAAGCCGCAAAAACGAGCTCACGTAAATTTTTAGCTATTTCTTGGAGATCGCTGATTTAACAGCATCTCTTTGGGTCAGCGCATCTTCAATCTGGTCGGCCATGCCTTCATGACTGATGATGGCGACTTTGTTCTTGTCGCCGACGAAGAGCAACGCGGCCGCGGCATCATTCTTGCCATCAAGACAGACGACTTCACCTTCCAGCGTGGTCAGGCTCCCTGCCTTGGCTGGCGCGGCTTCTTTATGCGCAAAATCGCCGCTGCAACGGGTCTTGGCTTCGGCGATATAGGCGGCCGCAGTATCGACGATGGATGCGCCGCGCGCCAGCGGACGCTCTTCCGCCGCGCCATAGATATTTTCAGAACGCCATACATAGCCGAGACCCTGAACGACTGGCGCCAGCCCCGCTTTTGTCAGCAAGTCATGCGCGAAGGCCGCAACCGTGGGCGCTGCTTCCGGAGCGGGAGCTACGGCATCGCCTGCTGCAGGCTCGACCGCGACGAGGATGCCCATATCCGCATCGCCCTGCGCGGTGGCGGACTTGGTGGCAGATTGCTTCATGCTGTGTTCCTGGGATTCCATTTCGGCCTGCAACTGTGCATCCGTCACGGCTTCGGTCTTGTCGGCGCTGATAAGGCGCTGTGTTGCAGCCTGGTTCTCCGCCATCAGTCGGCGGTTCTCCAGCTGCAGCCTGGCAATTTCGTCTTTCAGCGTGCTGTCTGCGGATTGCTTGGCGACATTGAAGTCCCCCATCGTCGCGGGCGTGCCAACCGCAATGCCCGCCAGCATGGGCGAGGCAACCGGCGCGACAGCTTGCACGGGTCCCTGCACTGGCGTCAGAGCGACTTTGGCGGTCGGGAAGGATTTACCGGCCGCCCGCTCCTGCGCGCATTTCGTCAGCGTATCAAGCGCCTCTGCCGTGCCGCTGAGGGAGAAGCCGTAGGGCACATCCTTGACCGATATCTGTAGGTAGGTCTTCTTGCGCAGGATGGTATAAAAATCGCGGTCGAGGCCCATCTGCACGATGAGCACCGTCGGCGTTGCCGCCAGCGCCACCATGCTGCGCTTGAGACCGTCGGCATCCAGTTCAACCGTATACTGCGCGCCGGAGGTAAGCGTTTTTTTGGTAAAGGAAACCGCAATGGAGTTGGAGCCTTCCGCGTCGCGCGCGAAGATGAGCCCCTTGCCGTCGTCATAAACGTTTTTCATGGAGCAGAAGCCGACGCCGCTCGAGGAAACAGCGTTGATGGGCCCGACTTCCCAAGGCCCGCGCGGGCTGTTGAGGCTGGCGGAAAAAGCGGCAGAGGATAGCAGCGCAATCATCGCCGCAGCAACGATTACAACGTATCTGCTCATGCCCTGCCCCATGACTTCTCCGCCTTACTGGATGACGACCGTCTCGAAATCATCATCCGGGCGCGCACCGAAGGTCGCCGTGGAAGCGGCAACCGGGGTTTGCACCGGCATGTTGAGATGGAAGCGCGGGCGATCCGCCGGCATTGCGGCCGCCGAATCCGCCGCGTCCACCGTGTTCGGCGTCAGCAGGCTGAGGTGATGCGACGCGGAAACGCCGGAGAGCGACGAGGCGATGCTGTGCGACAGCGACTGCACGCTGGCTGCTTCATCCGGGAAGCCCGAATGCAGGATGGCGTTGAAGGTGCTGCCCTGCTGGAAGAAGACGAAGGAGGTGCTGTAGGTGTTGCCGGTATTGGCGCAGGAGATATTTGCTTCCTGCACGGTGCCGCCCGGGATGGTAGCCGGCGCTTGCATGTTGACCGTGAGGCCTTTGCAATCGTCGCGGTAACGGCCGATGTAATTTTGCACGGAGGTGCCGAACGGCGCTTTCGCTGCCATCTGCTCCTGCATGCCGCTGATGCCGGCCGTCGTCCACTGGCGGACATTGCTGCCGCCTTCTGCGGGTTTCATCTCGGCATCGGTGATGCCGGCGTTTTTCAGGATCTGCTCGACCGGCATGACCGGGGCCGAAGCGGCGACGGTTGTTTGCTGGATCGCAACAGGCGCCGATACAATCGGCGCAGAGACCACAGGCGCGAGGTCAACCGGCGCTGCAGTTGCCGTCGTCGTTGTCGTCGTCACGGTTTTAACCGGCGTGTCGAACAGCGTCGGCTGCATCTCTGCCGGCTGCATTTTGGTGATCGGGCGGCTCGGCGTGCCGGCAGCGGTTTCAATGCTGCTGAGACCGCGCGTCGTTTCGATCGATGCGGCTTTCAGGTGGAGTTGCGGGCGCCCGGGTGCCGGAGCGCTGGGCGCAAAGACAGGGGCCGAAGCCGTGACCGGCATTTCTTTCGGCGTCGCGCCGTTCGGGCGGTGGTAAGCCATGATGCGGTCGAGGAAGGCGGAAGCGCGGCCTTCGTCGAAGTTGGGGTCTTTCGCAGGCGTGACCGGCATTGCATTCGCAATCGTCGTCGTCATGCTGGTGCTTTCGACCCGCGCGACGGGCACCGCAGGCATTTGCGCCGGTGTGATGGTTGCGGGGGTGATTGTCGTCTGCTGGACGATGCGGGCCGAGGCAACCGGCGGCACCATCTTCACAGGCTGTGCAGCGGCGACGAGCGGCTTGCGCGCGCCCTTGCCGTAGATGGGCTGCATGCCGACGGGGGCATGGCTGCCGGCGTCAGCAGAGTCGCTGCCGTTGAACCAGCTGTCGCTGACCGTCGGTTTCGCGGTCGCGATGGGGGCGAGGTTGTCGCCACCGGCAGCGGGTTCGACCGCCGTCAGCTCGCGTTGCGTCAGCTGCATATTTTTCGACGCCGTTTTAACAGCAGGTGCCGTATCCTTGATCGCCATCAGTGGCTTGCGCAGCGGCTTGGGCGATTTGACGGGTGCGAGCTCGACTTGCGCGACTTTTGCAGGCGCGGTGGTGTCAACAGGTGCGTCATTCCACTGGATATCGGCGGAATTGTTCACGGGCGCAACATCATTCGAAATCGGCTTGTGAGCTGCGGCATCCGCGGTTGCGCGTTTGAAGCGTTCGAGATTGGCGGCAGCCAGTTCACGCTCGCGCGCAACGGCTTTGGCATCAAGTTTCGCAATGGTTATCGGCGCCGGGATCGGTGCGACGGGAGCTTGCGGCACATCGGCTGCTGCGGTTTTCGCTTGCGGTTTTACCTGCGTGATCGGCGGCAGGGAAACGACATTGCCTGCCGCAGGTTCGATATTCGCGACTTTCGTCGATTCAATCGAGGCCATTTTCGCACTGGCGGCAGCGCTGGCGGCAGCTTTCTCGGCTTCCGCGAGTTTGGAGGTCAGCGTGGCGTTCTGCGCTTTCAGGCTGTCAATTTCAGCCTGGGACATATCGATGCGCGACTTCTGCTCATCGAGCGTGCGCACCTGCGCCATGGTCGGCAGCTGCTGCTTCATCTTGCTTTCGAGGGCGGCATTGGCCGTCTTCAGCTGGTCGATGGTCGCTTGCGCGTCGGCCAGCTTGGCATTTTGCGCATTGATCGCGGCGAGGTCTTCGGCGCGGGGCTGGGCGGATGCCGTTTTCACTTCCGATACGAGCTTTTCAAGGCTTTCGATCTGGTCGTGGGACGACGACAGCTGGCCTTCCAGCAGCGCGACTTTCGACTTGGTGGATTCCAGTTCGGCTTTATCCTTCGCCGTAATTTCGGCAATTTTGGGCGCGCGAAGGGATTCCGGCATTTTGTCGTCATCGACGATCACGAGGCTCTTGCGGAGGCCCTTCACTTCGCCCTGCGCCTTGTCGGCGACGGCGAGCGCGGAGGCGCGGTCGGCTTCAAGCTTCGCCAGTTTCTGCTCCAGCTCGGCGACGTGCTGTTCTTTCGCGGCCAGCTGGTCGGTCAGCTCCTTGCGCTGCTTGGCAAGTTCGATGCCGGTCGCGCTGCCGTTGGAAGCTGTTTTTTGCAGCGCGGCGTACTGGTTATTCAGCGCGTCATATTGCGCGGTCTTGTCGTCCAGCTGTTTTTGCAGCTTGTCGACGGTCGACTTGTGCTGGACTTTCAGGCTGTCGAGCGCGCTCTTGACGGTTTGCAATTCTTTCGTGTCGAGTTCTGCCGTCTCAAGCGTTTTCTGGCGGCTGGTCAGCGTTGCTTCCATCAGCTTGTTCTGCTTGTCGAGCGCGTCGAGACGCGCCTGCATCTGCTGCTTGTCCTGTTCAGACTGCGTAAGCTTGCCTTGCAGGTCACTCAGCTTCGCCTTGTCGGCGGCGCTGAGCTGGACTTTCTGGGAGGTTGTATCAAGCTGCGCTTGCAGCGCGGCGATCTTGTCGCCAGACGCTTTTTGCGAGGCGATAGCGTCTGTCAGCTGACGCTTCAGGAGATCGCGTTCGGATTCAGCGGTCGCAACCTTGTTCTGGTACTCGGCCTGCGTTGCGCTGAGTTTCTGGGTCAGCGCCTCGGTCTGTTGCTGGCGCTGGTTTTCAAGCGCGGCGATCTGCGCCTGCTTGGCAACGAGCGATGCTTTCAGCGCTTTGTCGTCCGGTTTCGGCGTTACGACGATGGGGCTGGACGCAGTGATGACGGGAGCGGCGACAGGTGCCGCAACGGGCGCCGCGGGTGCTGCGGCTTTGGCGGTTTCAAGGGTCGCGACCTGTTTTTGCAGCGCGGCGGATTTGTCATCCAGCGCTTTTTTCTGGGCGTTGAATTCGGCAACATGCGCTTTCGCTTCAGCCACCTTGCTGGCTTCGAGCGCGGCGATGCGGGCCTTGCTGTCTTCATCGGCCTGTTTCAGCAGGGCCTGTTTCTTTTCGTCTTCGGCTTTCGCGGCGGCAAGCTTCTCTTTCGCTTCGTCAGCGGCCTTCACTTCGGCCGCGCGGGCAATCTGCTGTGCTTCTAGCTGTTTGGCGGTGGCGGTGCTGTCAGCCGTTGCAACAACGGCTTTCTTCTCCGGCGCTGCGGTGATGGAGGCGAGCAGCTTGCGCTCGACCTTCTGCTTCTGACCTTCGAGTTCCGCGACCTGCTGCTTCTGCGCGCCGATTTCGGTTTTGACTTCGGCGGCTTTCGCGTCGCTCCACTCGATGTCCGCTTTTGGCGGCGTGGGAATGTTGGCTTCGGCGGTTTTCACGTCAGCGGATTTGGTTTCAGGAGTCTTGGAATCCAGTGCGGCTTCGGCATTGTCGAAGCTGGCGGATTTGTCGAGTACGGGTTTCGCCGTGTTATCGGCGGTTTCGGTGCCGGAAATTTTCTGCAGTTCGCGGTCGAGGGGTGCCAGTTCAGTTGCCTGAACTTCCTTGACCTTCACGGCCGGCATCGGGGCCGGGCCGCCGAGGGCGTTCTGGCCCTTGGTGGTCAGCGATTGCGAGCATTCAATAAGCGACGCATAGGATTTGCCGAACTGGTTCAGCGAGAAAGCGGCGTCGACCGCCGGCATACCGACGGAGAGCGAAGCATTGGATTTCAGCGCGTCGTAGAATGCTTTGTTCTGGCCGATCTGCACGACGACGGAGCGGTCGGAGGTGGCCCGGCCGGGATATGTGCCGGCCTTCATGCCTTCCGGCTTCAGCGTAACCTGGTAGATGTCGCCGGGGGTGAAGGATTTGTCGAGGATATCGATGGCGACCGAGCCGTAGCCTTCCGGGCTCATCGCGAAGGCGAGGCCGACGTTCTTGTCGAATTTGTTGACCATGGCGCAGAAGGACTGGCCCTCGGGGTCGACGATGCCGACTTTCCAGTTGTCCTGCTGCTTGAGGGTGCCGAAGTTCTGCGGCGTGATGGCCTGTGATGCGGTTGCAACGGAGACAAGTGTAACCAGCGAGACGCTGGCCAAGGCGATCATATTCAGACGACGCATTTTGAACCTCACGAGGGGGAATCGGACATAAAATCAATGTGTTAATTTTGTTGCACTATAATAAGAGTCTGCAAATCTTTTACCAGAAGTTTTTGAAAACCTAACGTCTTGAAATCCTTAAGTTATGAAAATTTTCTTTCTGAGCCCTGCTCCCTTCGTGTATCGTTTGCCCCATGCCACAAATCTCGTTCAATAGGTCCGCCCTCTATCCCGAAGCCGCACGCGCCGCGTTTTTTGACGCTGCGAAAAGTGGCGATATTGGCGTTTTGAAGGAAGTGCTGAATACCCACCCGGACGCTGTGAACTGGCCGAATGCGGTGAAACCGGGCGATAACCCCTTCGGGAAGAATTCACGCGCGCATATAGTCGCGGCAGAACAAGGGCATCACGAAGCCGTCGCCCTGCTGCTGAAACATGGCGCGGATGTGAATGCGCGGCACGAACGCGGCTGGTCGGCGCTGATGCATGCGGCGTGGAACGGGAGAATGGAAACGGTGAAGGTGCTGCTCAACCATCGAGCCGATACGTTATTCCAGGAAGACAACGGCATGATTGCAGAAACCATGGCGCGTCAGCGCGGGCATAACGATATCGGCTCGTTGATCGCAAAAGCGGAGCGGGATGATATTAAAATCTTCCACACCGGCCTTAAAACGGCGATGAAGCCGATGAAAACCTTCCGCTACAGGAAGTAATATCCTGCCGGTATTCCCCGTTAGTTAATAACGTGAAACATGTAGAGCAAGATGATAACGGGGATGGGCAAGCCCACCAGCCACAGAATAATGCCTTTCATGATATGTCTCCCTTTCGTTGTTCGGGGTACTTATGCATGGCAGGACCATTTTGTTCCATTTTGGGCTTTAGTCGATGTCCTCATAGGCAACGCCCTTGGCATCGCCCTGTTTTTCGGCCGTCAGCTTATGCGCCAATGACGCCTGCAGGAATTCGTCAAGCCCGCCGTCCAGAACGCCCTGGCTGTCAGAGGTCTGGTGACCGGTGCGCAGGTCCTTCACCATCTGGTAAGGGTGCAGCACGTAGGAGCGGATCTGGTGGCCGAAGCCGATATCCGTCTTCTGGTCTTCCCGCGCCTGCTTTTCGGCATCGCGCATCTGCACTTCGCGTTCATACAGCTTCGCCTTCAGCATCTTCATCGCCGCGGCGCGGTTTTTGTGTTGGGAGCGCTCGTTCTGGCAGGCAACGACGATGCCGGTCGGCATGTGCGTCAGGCGCACGGCAGAATCGGTCTTGTTGACGTGCTGGCCGCCCGCGCCGCCGGAGCGGTAGGTATCGACCCGCAGGTCCTTGTCTTCAATCTTGATGTCGATATCGTCATCCACCACGGGCGTGACGGCGACGGAACAGAAGCTGGTATGGCGACGCGCGTTTGAATCATAGGGCGAGATACGGACAAGGCGATGAACGCCGGTTTCCGACTTCAGCCAGCCATAGGCGTTCTCGCCGCTGATTTCGATGATGGCGGATTTAAGGCCGGCGACTTCCCCGTCCTGCTTGTCCATCAGCGCCACTTTAAAGCCGCGCTGTTCGGCAAAGCGCATGTACATGCGGAAGACGATAGAGGCCCAGTCTTGCGCCTCCGTGCCCCCTGCCCCTGCGTTTACCTGCAGGTAGGCGTCGTTGCCGTCCTGCTCGCCGGACAACAGGCTGGCAAGGCCGCGTTTCGCGACATCGTCTTTCAGGGTGTAGAGTGCTTGTTCAGCCTCCGTCGCAAGGGCTTGATCGCCCTCCGCTTCCGCGAGCTCGATCATGCCGAGCTGGTCATTAAGGTCGTTTTCCATCGACCGGACGGCGCTGATCTGGCTGTCGAGGCGCGTGCGTTCTTTCAAAAGCTTCTGGGCGCGTTCCTGGTTGGTCCAGAGCGCCGGATCTTCGGCAAGGGAGTTCAGTTCACTGAGACGATGGATTGCACGATCCCAGTCAAAGATGCCTCCTCAGCAGGTCGAGAGATGACTTGATCTCGCCTACTGCGGTTTGAACTTCGTTTTTCATGCCGTCGAATTCCTAAAACTTAAGACAAAGAAAAGCCGCGGGTGGCCTTTATAGCAAAGGACCGCGCCCGCGGCTGGATATTCTTGTATCAGGCTGCCGCTTTGACTTCAACAGGCTGCTGCTGGTCGGCGATGTGCGCGATCATGGCCGAAATGAACGCCGGAATGTCGAGGCATTCGCCGGTCATCAGGGGGCCGGAAACGCAAAGCACTTCGTCGTCCCACTTCGCACCCGCCGCCGTCATGACGGCTTGCGAGACTTCCGGGCCCGAAACGGTGAGGCCGGTGGCAAGATTGGTTTTTGCGAGCAGCTCGACCGCGCCGCCCATGAAGACCATGGGTTTGCCGGCGGTGAGGAAGCTGGCAAGGATACGCTCGGAATGCGCGTTGGTGGAGAGTTTCTGGATGCCGCGCGCGCCCGAGGGGACGATGATCGCATCAAAGTCGGCGCCCAGCGCCTGACCGATTTGCTGGTCGACGGGGAAATACAGGCCCCAAGTATCTTTGTTCCAGCTGTTCACAAGACCGGATTCGGTGCCGACGGTCTTGATGACCGCGCCGGTTTTCATCATTTCACGCTGGACTTGAGACATCACAGCTTCGTCAACGCCGTTGGAAACGAGGACGATAATCTTTTTGCCGGTAAGTGATTTGTCGGACATTCGTGGGAGACTCCCTTGTTATTATTGATTTTTTTGGGGCGGGCGACGGCTATGGCCATGTCGCTGCATGCTTAAGATAGACCAGAACATAATGATTTCAGGCCCAAAGAGTCAAGATTTTTCTTAATCGCGTGTTCGGACGGCGGCTACCTGAGCTTATTCGTAGCGCACATAGACCGCGGTTTCATCCACAACGCCATGCATGCCCTGCAGTATCCCGATGTTGACGAAGTGGCTGCCGGACCCGGTGATATCTATCTGGATCACGCCATTCACCCCGATATTGAAGTAGTTGTGAATGTTGCTGAGCATGGGATCTGCGCTGGTGGAATCGTAGGTCGTCGTGTCGATGATGTCCTTGACGTCGATCACATCGCCGTCAGCCTGGCTGTAATCCCGGACGGTATCAATATTAAGGAAGGCGGAATCGTTCTTGAACACAAAGTAATCCGCGCCCGCGCCACCCTGCAAGGTATCCAGACCGAGATCGCCCGAAAGCGTGTCATCGCCGATGCCGCCGATAAGCTGGTCATTTCCGCCAAAGCCAAAGAGTGTGTCGTTGCCTTCCGCGCCATCGAGGAGGTTGTTGGCGTCATTGCCATTGATGATGTTGTCGATGGAGTTCCCGGTGGCATGCAACCCTTGCGTCGTGCCGGTCAGGGTGAGCTGCTCGATATCATGTGCCAGCGTATAAGTGACAGAGGAAAAGACGGAATCATTCCCCTCCCCTGAGCTTTCCTGCAGCACATCGATCGACTTGTGGACGATATAGGTATCATCGCCGAGGCCGCCGATGAGGATATCGCCGCCGCCCCCGCCGTCGAGCGTATTGTTGCCGCTATTGCCCAGCAGAACGTTGTGGGCGATGTTGCCGGTCGCGTTGATATCGGCGCCGCCGGTGAGCGTAAGGTTTTCGACCCCTGTCCCTATTGTATAACTGACGGTGGAAAAAACGCTGTCAGAGCCGGAGGTTTCTTTTATGAGGTCATCCGCGCTATCCACCAGATATGTATCGTTGCCGGCACCGCCCTGCATGGTGTCCGCGCCAAGCCCGCCGTCCAGTGTATTTGCGGCGGCGTTGCCGATAATAACGTTAACGTCTCCATTACCGATGCCGTCGATCAAAGCAGTCCCCGTCAGGGTCAGGTTTTCGACGTTCGCCTCGAGCGTATGGCTAATAGAGGAGAAAATGGTGTCCGTTCCGGCGCTGCCAAGTTCCGTCACGCTGTCACCGGCATTGTCGATGTAATAGGTATCATTACCAAGCCCGCCCAGCATGGCGTCGGCACCCGCATGTCCATCGATAATATTATTGCCGCTATTGCCGACCAAAATATTGTCTAACGCGTTCCCTGTCGCGTGGAATGCGCCAGTGCCGCTGAGGGTGAGGTTTTCGAAATTTGCCAGCAGCGTGTAATTGAACCCGGCAATCACTGTATCGGTGCCGCCAGCATCGATAACCACGTCATTTGTGCCGATGACATAGGTGTCGTTGCCAAGCCCGCCATCCAGCGTATTATGCCCGGTATTTCCCGTCAGCGTATTGTCGCCCGCGTCGCCTGTGGCGTTAAAAGCGCCGGTTCCGGTCAGCGTGATATTTTCGATGCCGCCTCCCGCTGTGTAGCTGAAGCCCACGCGTACCGTGTCGTTGCCGCCGGTATCAATCACCGTGTCGAGAGCATCGATGATATAGGTGTCATTTCCATTACCGCCGGAGAGGATATTCGCACCGGCATTGCCGGTCAGCGTGTTATCACCGCCGTTACCGGTGCCGTCGATATTCGCCGCGCCCGTCAGGATAAGATTTTCAACATCGCTACCAAGTATATAGGAAATACTGGCGCGGACGGTGTCCGTGCCTTCGGCCGCGTTCTCGATAATCGTTTCGCCGGGCGTATCGATAATATAGGTGTCATCGCCCAGGCCGCCCTGCATCGTATCGGCACCGCCGAGGCCATCCAGCGTATTATTCCCGCTGTTGCCGGTCAGCACGTTATCGAGGGCGTTGCCGCTGGCGTTGAGGTTGGCTGTGCCGGCGAGCGTCAGGTTTTCGACATTCGCGACGAGCGTATAGGTAATGGAGGAAATAACGGTGTCCGTTCCCTCCGCCGCATTTTCGGTCACGAGGTCACCGGTAGCCCCGACGATGAAGGTATCATCGCCAAGCCCCCCGTGCATGGTGTCACTGCCTGCGCTGCCATCCAGCATGTCGTTGCCGAGCCCCCCGTCCAGCACATTGGCGCCTGTGTTGCCCGTGATGGTATTGTCAAATTCATTGCCGGTACCGGTTTTTGCCGAGCCTGTCAGGATCAGGTTTTCAATTTCACTTCCAGCCGACAGCGCGTAATTAATGCTTGCCTTGACAGTGTCGCTTCCCTCGCCGGCATTCTCAATTACAACGTCACCTGCGCTGTCCACAAGGAACACATCCTCGCCCGTGCCGCCGATCAGCGTATCCGCGCCTTTGCCGCCGTCCAGCGTGTCGCTGCCCGCACCGCCGTCAAGGCTGTTGTTCGCAATATTACCAATAAGTATGTTGTCACTCACGTTGCCAGCGCCGTTCACTGCAGCGGTGCCGGTCAGCGTCAGGTTTTCGACATCGGTCGACGCCAGGGTATAAGTGACAGAGGCTTTAACAGTGTCCGTTCCCTCGCCTGCGTTTTCGATGACGATATCGCTCGCATTGTCGACGATATAGGTGTCATCACCAAGGCCGCCAAGCAGCGTATCCGCTCCCGCGCCGCCATCCAGCGTATTGCGCTGGTCGCTGCCCGTAATCTGGTTATCCAGCTCATTCCCGGTGCCCGTGATGATCGATGGTCCGATCAAAATAAGGTTCTCGATATTCGCGCTCAATTTGTAGTTCACCGTCGAGAAAACGGTATCAATGCCTTCGGAAGTATTTTCGGTCACGCGGTCGCCCGTGTTATCGACCAGATACGCATCATCTCCGAGGCCGCCAAACAACCTGTCGGCCCCTGCCCCGCCACTGAGTGAGTCATTGCCGGAAAGACCATAGAGCGCATTCGCGGCGCTGTTGCCGGTCAGAACGTTATCGAGCGCATTTCCCGTCCCGCCGATGCCCGCCGTGCCGGTAAGGGTCAGGTTTTCAATTTCGGCGGACAGCACATATGTTGCGGTGGCCTCAACTGTGTCATTGCCTTCGCCACTGAGCTCTACGACCACATCTCTCGCATTATCGGCGACGTAGGTGTCATCGCCCGTGCCACCGGTCAGCGTATCCAGCCCCGCGCCGCCGTCGAGACGGTCGTTGCCGGTATTGCCGAGGACAATATCGTTTCCGATACCGCCAAGGATGTTGTCGTTGCCCGTGCCGCCATCGATCGTATCGTTGCCGCTGCCGCCGTCGATAATATCATCGGCACCGAGACCATTCAGCGTGTCATTCCCATTCAGGCCATAGATCGAATCATTGCCGCCACTGCCATCCAGAGAATCGTTGCCGCTTGTGCCTGTGAAAACTGCCATGATCCGTCGCTCCTCTGTGCTGCTTTAGGCCGCAGCGTCACAATTTAAATCTCGTCTAGCGGTTACGAATTACGCTCGTAAACGTTAGGTTTTCACAGTTATGCCGCGATTTCTGTCCGGTTGCGGCCGCCGTGCTTCGCTTTGTAGAGGGCGTCATCGGCGTGCTTCATCATCGGCGCGGCGTCGGCGTTGCGTTCCGGCAAAGTTGAGAATGCGCCGAAGCTCATCGTCACGGGCAAATCCCCCGCGGCGGTGGCAATGGGCCTTTCGACGACTTTGGCGCGGATGCGCTCGACCGTGGCATACAGCTTGTCACCTGGGCACGACGGCAGGACGATCAGGAACTCTTCCCCGCCGACGCGACCGATGGCGTCTTCCGTGCGCAACGCTTCAAGGAGGCGTTTTGCCACTTCTTTGATGACTTCATCGCCAACGGCATGGCCGTGGGTATCGTTCACCTTTTTGAAAAAGTCGATATCGCACATCACAACGCCCAGCGAATTCTGCCGGCGTGCCGCTTCGGCGATCTCGCGCTTCATCAGCTCAAGGATGCCGGCGCGGTTCCAGATGCGTGTCATGCTGTCGATAAGGGCGATGCGGTGCGCCGCATCAAGCTCGGCGACAAGGCTCTTTTGCGTCGTCGTCAACTGCTCTGCCTTCAGCTCGGTTTCGACCATGGAGGCGAAATCCTTCAAGGACTGCAGCTCTTCCTCGTTCACATCGCGGGGTGAGGTGTCGATGGCGCAAAGCGCGCCGATCTTCTGGCCGTCCGGGCCCCGCACGGGGCAGCCGACATAAAAGGCAATACCGGGGTTGCCGGTGACAAGCGGATTGTCGGCAAAGCGGGGATCGTTGCGCGCATCGCGCACCAGCAATTTATCGTCGTCCATCGACAGCATATGGGCGCAGAAGGAATCCCGCCGCGGTGTTTGCACATCCTGCAGCCCTTGCGACGATTTGAACCACTGGCGGTCCTCATCCAGCAACACGAAGGTGGTGATCTTGACGCCCAATGACCGTTTCAGCATCCGGGTGATGCGCTCAAAGCGCTCCTCGATCGGCGTATCGAGAAGGTTGAGCTTGCGGAGGGAATCAAGGCGCTGTTCTTCGTTATCAGGCACGGGGGGAGATATCATCGAAACATCCTGGAGGCGTTAATCTGACAAATGCACGGGCGTTCAAATAAGGCGATGGAGCGGGCGACGGGATTTGAACCCGCGACATTCAGCTTGGGAAGCTGACGCTCTACCACTGAGCTACACCCGCAACATTCCCTTATTTTAACGTGCGACATACTTAATGTATAGACGCTCAAATACGTAAATTAATATGGCAAGCCTAATTTTCCAGCCATGTGTCCTCAAAACGTCTTTACAAAGAGCGCTTAAAAACGATAAGTAAGAGTAGCTCGGCGAGCCTCCATCCGTTTGAAAACAAAACAAAACTGGTGTTCTCGGCGGAAGATGCAGAAATTTATTACTATCTTTGAGGAGTATTGAGATGAAGCTGGTTACCAGAGTTTGCGCCCTGCTGGGTGTGCTCGTTGTTGCGGCCTGCACAGGCGCTAGCAGCAATTCCACCGTCGATGCGCTGAATAAAGCACAAGCGACGGGTTCGCCGTTCACCAAGCGTCTTGCGGTTGAATACCGCGACTACGCAAATGGTCGCCAGAACAAGGCGCTCGATTATGCTGACGCCATCCACTTCGCACGCAAAGGCCTCGCGGCTGCAAGCGGCGTTGTCGTGATGCCGGAAACGCTGGATGATTGGGATCTCTCCGACAAGAACATCGTCGAGATGAGCAAAGGCCGCTCCGACCTCGTGGACGCGCTTGAAAACGGCGGCCGCGAAATCGCCTCCGACAAGGCAGCCGTTGCGCAAGCGCGCTTTGACTGCTGGGCTGAACAGCAGGAAGAAAACTGGAACCGCGACGTTCCCTGCAAAGCCGCTTTCTACTCTGCCCTGCAGGAACTGCAGAGCATGGTCAGCGTGAAGCCGGCCGCAGAAGTTCCGCCGCCGATGGAAGCGCCGAAGGGCGAGCCGACGCCGGTTGAACAAGCAATGTTCATCGTCTTCTTTGACTGGGACAAATTCAACATATCCGCCGGCGCGAACGACGTGCTGGACGCTGTTGCCCAGGAAATCAAGAACCGCAAAGACGTTCACGGCCTGACCATCATCGGCCACACGGACAGCTCTGGCGGCAACAAGTACAACGACAAGCTCTCCCTGAAGCGCGCGAATTCCGTGCGTGACGGGCTGGTTGCCCGCGGCGTCGCTGCCGACATGGTTCATGTCGAAGCGCGCGGCGAGACCGACCTGCTGGTGAAAACCGCAGACGGCGTCCGCGAGCCTGCCAACCGCCGCGCGCAAATTACCCTCGAGTAATCTGCCGCTACGGGATACCGTTTAAAGGAAACCGGCCGGGCAACTGGCCGGTTTCTTTTTGCGCGGTTTGTTGGTATGTTCAGCCATACACGAACAGGCCTTGGAAACATGTACCGCTCCACCACCAGCAATGTCACCGTATCGGTCGAGACGACGTATCTCGACCATGAATCGCATCCGGAAGACAATGTCTACGTCTGGGCGTACAAAGTCCGCATCGAGAACAACGGCGAAGCACAAGTCCAGCTGCGCGCACGCCACTGGAAGATCACCGACGGCTTCGGCCGCACGCAGGAAGTGCGCGGGCCCGGCGTTGTGGGCGAGCAGCCGGTGCTGAAGCCCGGCGAGACGTTTGAATACACCAGCGGCACGCCCCTCCCGACGCCGAGCGGCATCATGGTCGGCAGCTATTCCATGGAAGCGCCGGATGGCTCGACCTTCGATGTCGCCATCCCCGCCTTCTCCCTCGACACCCCGACCGGCAAAACACAAGTCAACTGACATGAATTTAAAACCCGTCTTTTACGTCACCGGCATCCTGCTCATCATCCTTGCGGCGGCCATGCTTGCGCCCTGCCTTGTTGACCTTTTGAATGACAGCGACGACTCGCGCGTGTTCCTCTCCTCCGCGCTCATCACCGGCTTCTTCGGCCTGACGCTCGCTTTCATGAACAAGCAGAAGGAATTCCAGATGGCGCTGCGGGAAACTTTCCTGCTGACGTCTATTTCCTATATTTTCATGGCGGGTTTCGGCGCCCTGCCCTTTATGCTGTCGGGCCTCCACCTTGGTTATGCGGATGCTTTCTTTGAAGCCATGTCTGGTATCACGACGACGGGTTCAACCGTTATCTCCGGACTCGACGTCCTGCCGCACGGCATTCTGCTGTGGCGGGCGATGCTGGCCTTTGTCGGCGGTATCGGCTTCCTGATTTTGGCACTCGCCGTCTTCCCGATGCTGCAGGTTTCCGGCATGCAGATCTTCAAGACGCAGAGCTTCCAGATTGAAAAGGTGATGCCGAGCGCGCACCAGATGGCGACTTACATCAGCCTTATCTACGCGGGATTAACGCTGATGTGCGCGATCGCCCTGCACCTTGCGGGCATGGGCGATTTTGACGCGATCTGCCATGCGATGTCGGCGATGTCGACGGGCGGTTTCTCCACCCACGACACCTCCATCGCCTTTTTCAACAGCGCGCCCATCGAGCTGATCCTCGTCCTCTTCATGGTATTGTCCAGCCTGCCCTTCGTCCTCTACCTGCGCCTTGGCAAGGGCGACTGGAAAGCCTTCTGGCGGGATTCGCAGGTGCGCGTGTTCTTTATCGTTCTCGGTGCGCTGACCCTCTCGACCGGCGTTTACCTGCTGCTCAATACGGATATGAGCTTCTTCCCTGCCCTGAACAACGCGCTGTTCCTTGTCACCAGCTACATCACGACGACGGGTTTTACCAACAGCGACTATGCCATTTGGGGGCACTTCATCGTCGGCATCGCGTTTCTTGCGACCTTCCTCGGCAGCTGCTCGGGCTCGACCGCCGGCGGCATCAAGATCTTCCGCCTGCAGATTTTATTCCTGATGCTGAAGCAGCAGCTGCAAAAACTTATGACGCCGCACGGCATCTTCCAGGTGCGCTACAACAATAAGCTGGTGGAGTCTTCCGTGCAGGCGGGCGTTGCCGGATTCTTCTTTGTCTATATCATGTCGTGGCTGGCGCTTGGCGTTATCCTGCAGCTGACGGGGCTGGATTTCACGACCGCCTTCTCCGGCGCGATTGCCGCCATCAGCAATACCGGCGTCGGCACCGGCGATATCATCGGCCCCGCCGCCAATTTCGCGGCGCTGCCGACAGAATCGGTCTGGGTCTTCTCCCTCGCCATGCTGTTCGGCCGCGTCGAATTCCTGACGCTGCTGGTGCTGCTGATGCCGTCGTTCTGGAAGGACTGACCCTTAGCGCTGGCCGAAGGAATTACGCACCGTCGTATTGAACTGGCCGCTGAGGTCGTTCACGATTGCTTCATCCAAGGCGAAAAAAGCCGCATCGCGGTCAGACAACGAGGCGTCTTCATACAGCGTCTTTTCCCGCTCCGTGCTCACTTCCGCATGTGCCAGCACAACATCCGGCGCGTCGTTGTTCACAAGCTCGAACCGCACCGCCACGCGGGCGTGATACTTCTCCGACGGCTGCGGCGCGATCAGCCCCGTAATGCCGCTATCCCCCTTGAAGGTCTGCTTGACGACAGAGGCATCGGTGATGATAGCGCGGAGCGTCTGGTCGCCGCCCGAGGGGACCAGCTGCTTGTCGATCAAGGCTTCCGTCACCTGCTGCGGCGTCTGCTGGAACAAATGGTCGACGTTGGGGTCGCGCATCGGCGGCACGTATTTGCTGCTGACGTCAATCTTGCCGACATTCAGGCGGATAGGCTGGATCTGCGCCAGCGTCAACTGCGGCGTCGCGCTTTGCGGCGGCGCGTCCTGGCAGCCGGAAAGAAGCGCGCAGACGGCGACTGCAATAATACCGGTTCTCATTTTCATGACTTCTGATCCTCGTAAACCTCGTCCAATTGCGCAGCTGTGTACACATAGTCCTCGCTGCAGAATTCACATTTGATCGAGACCTGCCCGTCTTTTTCGCACACTTCCTCCAGCTCCCGCCGCGGAATGGTGCGCAGAATATTAACAACCTTTTCGCGGCTGCAGCGGCACTTGAAGTGCACATGCGTCGGCGAATAGATGCGCACGCCGTCTTCGTGGAACAGGCGGTAGAGCACATCCGCCGTCGCCAGCACGGGCGACAGCATTTCGCCGTCGGTGCAGGTGTTCAGCATCATGACGGCTCTTGTCCAGTCCTCGATTGCGGCTTCCTTGGTGCCGGATTCCTCCGCCCCCGCCTTGCCGGCGTCTTCCAGCGGCAGGTGCTGCAGCATGATGGCGCCGGTGCGCCAGTGCCCGTCCTGCGGGTGCACGGCGATCTTGAAGGAGGTTTTAATCTGCTCCGACTGCGTAAAGTAATGCTGGACCGCATCGGCGAGGGAGCTGCCGCGCAGCTCGACAATACCCTGATAGCGGTCATCCGCATGGCCCTGGTCGACCGTGAAGGCGATATAGCCTTTCTTGCCGAGCAGGTAAAAATAATTGCCGTCCTTTTCAGACTTGCGTTTGGCGGCCTTCTTCACCGCTGCCTCGTCAAAGCCGGCATAGGCGCGCACATCGCCACCGCTCGTCACATCGGCGACGAGCAGGCGGATGGGGCCGTCGCCCTTTATCTGCAGCGTGAAAATACCCTCATACTTGAGCATGCCGCTTAGCAGCAGGCAAAGGGTTGCAACTTCGCTTAACAGCGCCGAAACCGGCGGCGGGTAATTATGCTGACCCAGCATTTGTTCCAGCACAGGACCAAGGCGCACCATGCGGCCGCGCACGTTAGATTGTTCCAGACGGAAAGGCTGGACGACGTTGTCATCCACCAGTCCCGATTGTTCCGTCCCGTCTTTTTTGATACGAATAGCCATAGCACCTCCAGAATAGCATAAAATAGGGTTGGATGAAGAAAAAGCCAGCATTTTCAGCGAAGGACCGCAAACCCAAGCAGCCGCGCAAAATCACGCGGCAGTATTTGGAAAATGCCGCCCTTTACTATCTGCAGCGCTACGCCTCCTCCTCCGGCAATTTCAGGGCGGTGATGACGCGCAAGGTGAAACGCTCCTGCCTGTTCCACAAGGTGGAGATGGAGCCCTTCCTGCCCATGATCGAGGATTTGATCGCAAGGTACGAGAAAACCGGCCTGCTGAATGACAAGGTCTTTGCCGAGGCCAAAGTCGCCTCCCTCCGCCGTCAGGGCCGCTCCAAACGCGCCATACAGGCGAAGCTGCAGGCCAAGGGCCTGCCGACCGATGAAATTGACGCCGCCCTCACCCACATCGATTCAAGCCATGAAGACGGCACTGCCGAAATGGCGGCCGCCCAGGCTTTCATCAAGCGCAAAAAGCTCGGCCGCTACCGCAAGACGCCAATTGTCGATATCAAGGATAAGCAAAAAGAGCTGGCCGCCATGGGTAGAGCTGGCTTCAGCTTTGAAGTCGCCAGAGCTGCGCTTGAGTATGCGGGCGAGGACGAAGAATTTTAAAAATTACTTCACGACTTTGAGATGCGGCGTGTCGCTGGCTACTTCCGGCGCGGCTTCAACAACCGTTTCGGTGACTTCCACATGCGGCATCAGCACGCGGGAGGCCGGCATGATGACGCGGGCGGTGGTGCCAGCGCCTTTCTGGCTGATCAGCGTGAATTCGCCGCCGTGCAGGCGCACGAGGGATTCAACGATCGTGAGGCCAAGGCCGGTGCCGGCCTTCATGCCGCTGAAGCTGGTATCGACCTTGCCGAAGGGCTGCAGGGCTTTCTTGATTTCCTCGGCACTCATGCCGATGCCGGTGTCGATAATATCAATCACCATGCGGCCGTCCGTATCAAGCGCGGCGGCGACGGTCACTTTGCCGCCCTGCGGCGTGAATTTAATGGCGTTGCCGATCAGGTTCAGCATGATCTGCTTGAAACCAAGTTCTTCCGCCAGCAGTTCCGGCAGCTCTTCCGGCAGGTTGATCTTGAATTCAACGCCCGCCTGCTCGATGCGCGTGCCCATGATGGTGACGCAGGCCTTGAGCGCGCGGACAAGGCGGAAGTTGCTGACGTTCAGCTCACGGTTGCCCGTCTCTATTTTCGAGACTTCGAGAATTTCGGAGATAATTTTCAGCAGGTAGTTGCCGCTGTCGTAAATATCCTGTGCGTATTCCTTGTAGACCTTGACCTCGATCGGGCCCATTACCTCGTCCTTGATGATTTCGGAGAAGCCGATGACGGCGTTCAGCGGCGTGCGCAATTCATGGCTCATGTTGGCGAGGAATTCCATGCGGGTGCGGCTGGAAATTTCGGCCTGGATGCGGGCGTGGCGCATGGCTTCTTCCGCCTCTTTGCGCTCGGTCACATCCCAGACGCTGCCTTCGTAATATTCAACGCCGCCTTTTTCGGAGCGGACGACGCGGGCATTCTGCATCAGCCACATGGGCTTGCCGTCTTTGCGCTTGATTTCGGCTTCATGGCCGGCAACGCGGCCTTCAAACAGCAGCTGTTGGACGAATTCGCGGCGCTCGTCCGGGCGCACATAAAGCTGCGCGCCGATGTCGGTGACGGAGCCCATCAGCTCGCCAGGCGTGCCATAGCCGAGGATCTCAGCCAGCGACATGTTGGCGCTGATAAAGCGGCCGTCGGCCGATATCTGGTAGATGCCGGAAACAGAGTTTTCGAAAATAGCACGGAAGCGCTGTTCAGCTTCGCGCACCGCAAGTTCGGCTCTGCGGCGTTTTTCAATATCGGTGATGGTGCCGACAACGCGGATGCTTTTATCTTCCGTCATGCGCAGCATGGAGAAGGCAACTTCAACCGGTTTATAGCTGTCATGGCCGAGGTTCAGGCGCGTTTCGGTGCGGTAGGCCTGACGCTCGCCGCGCACCAGTTCTTCAAACATATCGCGCTGTTTTTGCTGGTCGTCCATCATGGAGAACAGGGATTCGCCGACGGTATCGGCCACCTCCCGCAGCGTCATTTTCTTCCATGTCTCGTTCAGGAACATGAGGCGGCCGATTTCATCCGTCTCGAAAATCACGTCGGAGACGGAGTTGATGACGGCCTTGTATTCCCGCTCGGATTTGCGCAAGGCATGGAACAGCTTGTCGCGCTCGGAAATTTTTGACTGCAGCTCGGTATGCGCGCCTTCAAGGTTTTTCGACATTTCCTCAAGCGCCATATCCTGCTTATGCTTGCGGCGGGCGATGCCGGCGGCCGCGGCCGTCAGCAGCAAGATCAGCGCCAGCGCCGCCCAGGGCGCGGCGGAGAGAAGTTTGGACACGAGAGTCGGCTTCACGCCGAATTTGATCTGCCAGTATTGTTCACCCAGCTGCAGTACGTAGTCGACGGTTTCGATGGAGCTGTCGGTTTCCTGCGGCGTGGCGATGGAGGTAAATTTGCTGTTGACCAGCACGAAGCCGGTTTCGCGGTCCTGAATGACAACGCTGTCGATATCTTCGCGCTGCGTCGTCCAGCTGTTGCCGAAAATTTTGCTCGGCGTCGTCACCACCAGCAGGATGCCGGTGTGATCGGCCGGAAGACGCGTTTTGACGATAAGGCCGACGGGTTGGTCGGCGGAATTGTCATTCTTGCTGTCAAAGGCCGGCCATTGCATGTCCTGCAGATAGCCGATCTGCCCATAGCCCAGTCGGAACGACTCTTTATACAGGTCCTGATATTGCGGCCAGCCGACGGCGGGATCATAGGCATCGCGCTGCATCATCGTCTGGATATCTTCCTGATGCCAGACGCCGTTATCCGTCGTCCACAAGGTGGATGTCAGCGGCGCGCCGCCCGTCAGCAGTTTTTGCACGCGGCTGATGACGGAGGATTGCGACTGGTCGGCGACGTTGACGGTGGAATAGAAGTACTGCAGCGTCTTGACGGTTTTTTCCATCTCGAGCAACGACTGTTCGGTCGCGCGCAGAATATCGCGGGTGAGGTTGCGCGCTTCAAGCGCGCGCATATTGGCCATGGCGAAGTGCAGAACCACAAAGGTGATCGCCGCAATTACGATGCCGTTAACGAATATGAATGATGAGACCGTATCTGTCTTCAGATAGCCTTTGCGCGCCTGAGGCGGTGGTTTTTTATTGATTGCCGGCAACGCAGATCCTCGCGTTTAAAGAATTCCCAACTATTATATCGGCTTGTGGTTAATAGTTCTCCCGTTCCTTATATAATTATGTATTTTGCTTAAACTTTTATTAAATTTAGTCTCAAATTCGAAAATAAGCCTCTCCTGTACCGCAGTGCAGCAATTTTCCGTCATTTTTTAAGGGGTTAATATTCGCTTTAGTACCTTGATTTGGTTCTAAATTTCAATACACTCGATCTAATTAAAATAAAAAACGGCAAATGTGGGTGTGGATAAGTTTCGGTAACGCGAACTGCCACGCCATTGTCGCGTCGCCGTTTGCGGGTCGCTTAAAGGGCGGATCATGGAAGATAAAAAGAAGCGGGTCTTTACAGTTTTGTGCATCGACGGCGGCGGTATCCGCGGCCTCGTGCCAGCGCGCATCCTGCAGGAAATTGAGGAGCGCACCGGCAAGCCCATCTCCGAACTCTTCGACATGATCGGCGGCACCTCGACCGGCGCCATCCTCGCGGCCGGCCTCTCTGTTCCCGATGACAAGGACAAGACGAAGCCGAAGCATTCCGCGCTTGAGCTGAAGAACTTCTACTACACCTACGGCCCCGGCATCTTCCCGGAATTGAAATTCAAGAGCCTGCGCCGCCTTTCCTCCTCTGCCATGTATGACCCGAAACCGCTGGAGGATGCGCTGCGCCTGAAGCTCGGCGACAGCAAGATGAAGGATTCCCTGACCCACCTCCTCATCCCCGCAACGGACATCAAGAATTTCCGCCCGGTGTGGATTACCAACATCAAGGGCATGAAAGATAAATCGGCCGAAGGCTGGAGCAGCATGCTGATGCGCGATGCCGTGCGCGCCTCGACAACCGCGCCGACCTACTTCCCCTCGAAGTACTACCAGACGACGCCGAATGAGGATATGCCCAACGTCACCCACCGCCATGCGCTGATCGACGGCGGCTTCTTCGCCGGTAACTGCATGCGCCGGTTGATGACGCAAGCCAAGAAAATCGCGCCGCCGGATGCTGAAATCGTCGTCGTGCACCTTGGCACCGGCAACGTCGAAAACACGCTCTCGCCGGAGGAATTCAACAAGCTCGGCCCCATCGGCATGATCTCCAAATCCAACGGCAACCTGCTCCTCTCCCTCGTCATCAACATGTCGCTGATGGATGTGGCGAACGACCTGCGCGAGGAAATCGGCGACCGCTTCATCAGCTTCGATGGCATCATCGACACCGAGAACGACAAGAACGCGCCGACCGCGACGATGGACGATGCAAGCCACGAAAACCTGAAAGCTCTCGAAAAATTCGCCGAGAAGGTGATTAAGGACAACGACACGGAGATGGAGCGCCTCTGCGGCATCCTGCAGCACCGCGTCTTCGCCGAAGAGCATCACAACGACAGCAAGCTTGCGCTGCAGGGACTGACGACGAAACTGGAAGACGCCAAAACCGTCAAGACCCTCGGCCGCATCTATCACAAGATCCTCGGCTATGCGTCGGACATTCTGGATGCGACGCCGGATGATGGCGATGCGGAATTGAAGTCGCTGTCAAAGCGCCTGACGGAGCAGCACAAGCAGGACCTCGACCGCATCTATAACGTCATGCAGGACAAGCTCGAAGGCCAGAACAAGATTTTGAACTCGATCAAGGAAGCCGGCGACGACCTTACGAAATTCGTCAAGAAAATCGGCTCCCCCTTCCGCGAGCTGCCGCCCGCGCCGGAGAACGACAACAAGCAGCCGCCGGGAGACAATACCTGGATGCCGTGGAAGCGTCGCGGTAACGGCCCCGACGCGCCGAAACCTTAACGATCGCCAAGGTGACATAGGCCGCATTGTGCGCTAACATCGCGCAAATGAACGCCCTCGCCGAAAAAATCAATCCCTATAAGCCCCAGTTCCGCCTGACCGCCCGCATCGGCGTCAGCGCGCTCATCTCATGGCTCATCATGCACAACTTCGGCATGCAGCAGGGCTACTGGATGGTGCTGACCTCCATCATCGTGACGCAGGCCTCCGTCGGCTCCACGGTCAAGGCGGCGATCGAGCGCATGGTCGGCACCTTCGCGGGCGCGGCCTATGGCACGCTCATCTGCTCCCTTTCCGAACACCAGAACATGCCGGAGCTGTTCCCCTTGTGGATCATCCTCGGCCTTGCGCCGACGGCTTTCCTTGCGGCGGTAAAACCCAGCTTTAAAATCGCGCCCATCACGGTCGCCATCATGTTGTTCGGCAATGGCGCGGCGAATTTAAGCCCCGTCGTCTATGCAGAACACCGGGTCGTTGAAATCGGTATCGGCTGCATCATCGGCCTTCTCGTCTCCCTTATCATCTTCCCTGCCCGCGCGCACAAGACGCTGGCCGGCGCAGCATCGAAAGTGCTGGAGACTTATGCCAGCCTCGTTTCCCGCCTGCTGGAAATCGCGGCGGCGCAGCTGGATTACACGGCGGTCGAGGGCACCAATACCGCCATCCGCCTTGCGCTGACCAAACTGGAAGCCGTTGGCGAGGAAGCAAAACGCGAGCGCAAGCATATGCTCACGACGGAGCCTGATCCCGAACCCCTCCTCCGCATTATTCGCCGCGTGCGCAATGACCTGATTATTGTGGGCAGAGCCGTCAACCTGCCGCTGCCCGTGCCGGCGATTGATGCGCTGGCGGCGCCGCTGAACGATGTCGCGCAGGCCTGCAACGCGCTGCTGATCAACGCCGCCGGCGCCCTGCCCGCCGACAAGCCCGCACCGGTGCCGGAAAATTACGATGCGGCTTTCGAGCGGCTATCGCTTGCTTTCACCAACTTCCACCGGCAGCGCCGCCCCGGTGCCCTGCCCGAAAACGACATCCGGCGCATTTATGCCTTGAGCTTCGCGCTTGAACAGCTGCAAGGAAATTTAAAAGACCTCGCCGCCCGCGTGACGGATTTCACGGCGGAAGAGTCTGAATCGAAACTGGCGGTTTAGACGACCCAATCACGTCATCCTCGCGAAAGCGAGGATCTAGGGCCACATTAGTCGGGCTTTGTTTTTTTAAGCTCTAGATTCCCGCTTTCGCGGGAATGACAACGGAGGGCGCTAGGCGCTCGGCGGCTGCGGCTTCTTTTCTGTCAGCGTCGTTTTGCGCTGCTCCCACGTCACATGGAAATCCCAAGCGGGGTCGAATTCCAGCTTGATCAGCTTCAGCGCCTTTTCGGCGTCCTTCGGGTCGATGCTGCCGGGGACGCTGAGGTGCTGCTGGTCGCAGGGTTTTTCATTCACGCGCAGGTCCACCTGCTTTGCCAGCGTCTCATAAGCCTCGCGCTGGCTATCCGTCAGCGTCGACTTGTAAAACTGGATTTTCATGAGGCGTCCCATGACGGGCGCATCCTCCAAAATCGCTTTGCGGAACTGGCGCAGAATGTTTTTCAAGGCATATCCTCGTTACTTACTGTTCAGAATATTCTGTTTTATGAAGATCGTAATATTTAGAAATACTCTTTCTAAAAGTATTAAATCCTTCGTAACACGCAGAATCCTCATATCGACAATATTTTCTAGTAGAAATATCCAAGAATAAATTGGTGATATGAATATCTTCCTCCGCACACTGTGTGAGCCGACATGGATCTATGCCTTTTTCCTGCCCCTGCTCAGTAAAGTCTTCGACATATCTTGGAGCCTTCAGATTCAACCAATCATTAAGCGGTAGAAAATGCAGCTGATATTTAAAACTAGCTGCATACTCACGCGCCTCACTTTGAATATTTGAAAATTCTTCAGGAGTGAGGAACAGGTTAGGTGTCGTTGTGCCATCTGCCTGAACAATAAATGTCTGTCGCCGAGACGAAGCAACATCCTCGTAACCATTACGGATAGACACGTCGAGCGGCAACCCAAAGCCATCGGTAAATAATGCGAGAAGCTTAAACCCAAAAAATAAAAACACAAATGACGCGGAAATAACCCCGACTTTGGCAATATTTTTATTGCCGTATTTGCTTTCCCGCCTTACTCGGCTCTTGGCCGAAGAATTTTCACTCACAACCAATTACTCATTTAAGTTAAAAGTAAAAAAACGATCTTTATGCAGGTCAGCCGGCCTTCTTGATATCCGCCTGCACCAGCTCGCCGCAGGCGGTCTGGATGCGTTCGCAGGCTTTGGTCAGCGTTTCTTTCGACAGCGCGTAGGAGACGCGGAAATACGGCGCGAGGCCGAATTCAACGCCCGGCACGATGACGACGTTATGCTTGTCGACAAGGTAGTTGGCGAAATCACTGTCGCTTTCAATCACTTTGCCTTCCGGCGTTTTCTTGCCGATGGTGCCTTCGCAGGACGCGAACACATAGAACGCGCCTTCCGGTGCAAAGCACTTGAGGCCCTTCGCCTGATTGAGCATGGAGACCACGAGGTCGCGGCGTTCCTGGAACTTGGCGCGCCAGTCTTTCAGGAAGCTCTGGTCGCCATTGAGGGCCGCAAGCGCGGCGGCCTGGCTGATGGAGCTGGGGTTCGAGGTGCTCTGGCCCTGCACTTTGCTCATTTCCTTGATGAGCTCAATCGGTCCTGCGGCATAGCCAATGCGCCAGCCGGTCATGGCATAGGCCTTGGAGACGCCGTTGACGGTCAGCGTACGGGGGAACAGTTCCGGCACCACTTCGGCAATCGTGGAGAATTTGAAGTTGTCGTAGGTCAGGTGTTCGTAAATATCATCCGTCAAAATGTACACATGCGGATGTTTCTTCAGCACCTCGCCAATCGCCTTCAGCTCCGCCGTCGTATAAGCGCCGCCGGTGGGGTTGGAGGGTGAGTTAATGATGACCCATTTGGTCGCGGGCGTAATCGCCTTCTCCAGCGCGGCGGCGGCCATTTTGAAGCCGCTTTCCGGCGTCGTCTGCACGATCACGGGCTTGCCTTCGCAGAGCATGACCATTTCAGGATACGACAGCCAGTACGGCGCGGCGATAATGACTTCATCACCGGGGTTCAGGGTCGCCATGAAGGCGTTGTACAGCACCTGTTTGCCGCCGGTCGAAACAATTACCTGCTCCGGCGTGTAATCAAGGTTGTTTTCGCGCTTGAATTTCGCGGCAACGGCCTTGCGCAGCTCCGGCGTGCCGGGCACGGGGGTGTATTTGGTTTTGCCGTCGTCCATGGCTTTTTTCGCGGCGTCCTTGATGAAGTCCGGCGTGTCAAAATCCGGCTCGCCAACGGCGAGGCCGATAACGTCTTTGCCTTCGGCCTTCAGCGCCTGCGCCTTCGCGGCCAATGCCAGCGTGGCGGAGGGTTTAATTTTTTCAAGGCGTTTTGCAATCAGGTCTTTTCTCATAGTCCACACTCCTCGTCGGGTTTCTTCTTATTTTTTAGCCGCCAATTGAAGCGGCGCTTTGATATCAATGTCGTTGTCGGCAAACCAGGCCTTCAGCGGTGCCAGCGCGGGGGCGTCCAGCGCTTGCAGGAACAGCTTGTGCACATGCGGAATGAACTGCAGGTAGCGGTCCTTGCCGTCGCGGGCGAACAGGCGCACGAAAATGCCAAGCACCTTCGCATGTCGCTGGGCTGCCAGCACGCGGTAAGCATAGTCGAACGATGCGCGATCCAGCGGGCCCATAGCGGCCATGTAGCGGTCATAGAGATGCTTTTGCAATTCCTGCGGCACATCGCGGCGCGCATCTTCCAGCAGTGACATCAGGTCATAGCTGAAATGGCCGATCAGCGCGTCCTGGAAATCGAGGAGGCCGCAGCGGGCAATGCCCTCCCCTGCGGTCAGCATCAGGTTATCCACGTGGTAGTCGCGCAGGACCATGGTCGACTGGTCTTTTGGCATTTTCGCAAACAGATCTTTCCAGACGGCGGCATAGGAAGCACGCAGGGTTTCCGGCGCGGTCTTGCCGGTGAGCGCGGGGTAATACCAGTCCGTCAGCAGCATGGCTTCATCGGTCAGGTGCTTGTCGTCGTAATGCGGCAGGTCGATTTCGCTGCGCTTCGGATGCTTGTGCAGATGTGACAGCACATCGACCGCGACTTCATACAGGTCTTTCGCATCGACGCCCCGGTTGAGGAGGCGCGTATAGGTATCATCGCCAAAATCTTCGATCAGCAGCAGGCCGTTTTGAATATCGCGCGCGTAAATTTCCGGCGCGCGCAGGCCAAGGTGCCGCATATGGTCGGCGATGGTGACAAAAGGCTCCACCATCACGAAGGGGGGCACATGCGGGCGGTCCGGCGGGTCCTGCATCAGCAGCATCGCTTTATCCGCGCCTTTCCCCGCCAGGCGGTAATAGCGGCGGAAAGACGCATCGGCCGGCAGCGCCTCCAGCACCACATCCTTGTAGCCAAGGCTGGCAATGAATTCCTCGCGTAGTTTGCGGCGCGCTTCGGCAACATCGTTTGCAATATCGGGCATGGCTGTCTGTTTCTGAGGCTGCATGTTCTGACCTATGTAAGATTCTGCGAAAAACGTAACATTTTTACGGTAAGCAGAACAGGCTTTTCCCTTGAAATTACTCGGGCTCTGCCTACTTTGACAATTAGGCGGTTTTCACATAAAATAGTAACAGGAACAGACACGATGACGGCATCTCAGGCTACCGGCAAAGGCGCTAAAATGTCTCATGATTTCAGCAATATAAAGTTACCCCTGCAAAAGGTTATCGAGCTTGGGCAGATTGACCGCTGGCTGCGCGGCGTCGCGGAAATTGTGCCGCATCCCGCCCCTGTCGATGCGCGTTTTTCGCCAGAGCGCGACCTGCATTCCAACGGCCTTTCCGTGGTGCAGCAGGACTTCAACACGCACATTTTAACCATCAACGCCAAAAGCCATGTCGGCACCGAAGATATCGAGCGCATGGTTGGTTTTCGCAACCTTCTCAGCGCGGCGTCAAAACAGAATGTGCGTGTGGATGTGAACAGCGAAGACGGCAAATCGCTGGAAGTGTCTTTCGACCCTGACGAGGTTTTTGCCCGCAGCCGCGTCTTCGGCGCCAGCTACGCCAACGTGCTGCCGGCGATCTTCACGCGCAAGCCGGTTGTGACGGCTTAATCCTTCAGCGGCTTCTTGGCATCGAAATCGGCACGCGATTTTTCGATCTTCTGCCAGTTGCCTTCAATCCAGTTGACCAGATGGCCGATCGGCACCAGCAGGTTCTTGCCGAGCATGGTGAGTTCGTATTCGACGCGCGGCGGCACTTCGGGGAAGAAGTGACGCTCCACCACGCCGTCACGCTCGAGGTTGCGGAGGGTCAGCGTCAGCATCCGCTGGGAAATGCCGGTGATGGCTTTCTGCAGCTGCGAAAAGCGCATGCGCGAGCCCGTGGCGGTCGAGAGGGTGAAGACGACAAGGATCGTCCATTTATCACCCAGCCGCGCCAGCATGTCGCGCATCGGGCATTTGTCGCCGGTTTCCTCGCAGGGGGTTTTTGCGGTTTTGGCCATGGGTTACTCCCAATTGTTACTTTGTTGTTCGTGAGGCAGTTTTACGTGCCTTCTTTTTTATTACCAAGTTCTTTTATATTATCAAGTATAAATTAGTAACAAAGAAGGAAAATTTCTATGCCTAACATTCTCGTCATTGAATCCAGCCCCCGCGGCGCACAGTCTATCACCCGTCAGGTGACGGCCAATGTGGTGGTAAAGCTGCGCAAACAGCACCCTGCCGCCAAAGTGACGGAGCGCGACCTTTCCGCTTCTCCGTTGCCGCATCTGGAGGAAAGTACCATCAACGCCTATTACACGCCCGCGGAAGCGCGCAGTGACGCCTTGAAACAGGCCATCAAACTCTCGGACGAAACGGTCGATGAACTGCTGGGGAATGACATCCTCGTCATCGGCGCCCCGATGTGGAACTTCGGCATTCCGTCCGTACTCAAAGCCTGGATCGACCATGTGACTCGGAAGGGTCGTACTTTCCAGTATGGCGCTGACGGCATTCAAGGTTTGGTCACGGGCAAAAAAGCGATTGTCGTCGTTGCGACGGGCGGGGTCTATTCCGCGGGGCCGATGGCGGCGATGGATTTGGTGACGCCCTATTTGAGAACGATTCTCAACTTTATTGGCATTTCTGATGTAACTTTCATCCGTGCCGAAGGGATTGGCATGGGCGAAGAGGCCGTCAAGACGGCGCTGCAGAAAGCGGAAGCCGAGAGCGAAGCCGCCGTGAAACAGGCGGCATAGGAGAGGTAACATGACGACAGCAGGGCCCGACAATACAAGACAGCCGGCGGTATTCATTCCCCATGGCGGCGGGCCCTGCTTCTTCATGGACTGGGATCCGCCAGATACCTGGGACAAGATGGCCGCATGGCTGAAGCGCTTCGGTGAGGACATTGCGGCGCGCAAACCCCGCGCCCTGCTCGTCATCTCCTCGCACTGGGAAGAAGACGAATTCACCGTGCAAAGCAACCCGAAACCCGGGCTTATCTTTGACTACTCCGGCTTTCCGCCGGAAACCTACCAGCTTACCTTCCCGGCCCCTGGCGACCCTGCGCTGGCGCGGGAGGTGCAGGTTGCGCTTGCCGCGGCCGGCATCCCCAGCCGCGCCGATGCCACGCGCGGCTATGACCATGGCGTCTTTGTCCCGCTGAAGGTCGCCTTCCCGAAGGCCGACATTCCCATCATCCAGCTGTCGATGAAGAAGGGCCTGAGCCCTGAGGCGCATCTGGCGGCAGGTAAAGCGCTGGCGGGCCTCCGCGACAAGGGCGTGGCCATTATCGGCAGCGGGATGAGCTACCACAACATGCGCGACTTTTTCAGCGGTGGAGATGCCCTTGCGGCGTCCAAGGCCTTTGACGACTGGCTGACGGCCGCTGCGACGGCCCCTGACGCGGCAGCGCGGGATAAGTCACTCGCCGCTTGGGCCTCAGCCCCCTACGCCCGCAGAGCCCACCCGCGGGAGGAGCATCTCATCTCCCTCCACGTGGTGGCAGGCGCTGCCGGTGCCGACATCGGCAAGCATGCCCTGTCTGACACGGTCATGGGCGCCGTGGTCTCGGCCTACAGCTACGGGCTTTAATAAAGCTTAACGGAAGAAGTGGAACTGCGGCACGCCGACCTTGTAGCCGGGAAGGCCGGGGCATTTCTGCTTGCCGTCATCCGGCAGCGCGTCCAGCTGCTTCTTCATCTGCTTGAAGTAATGATCGTCATCCGCCCGAACAACGTGGGTGGTGCTGCCACCGTCAGGACGGTCGACCACCTGTGCACGATAGTCGCGGTAAATGGCGCGAAGGAACTTCTCCACCGTCTTTTTGTCGGCATATTTGCCTTCAACGGGGTAGTTCATGAGCAGCAGGGAGTCGCAGTAATAGCCATCCGCCGATACGGGCGGCTGGGTGTAGTCGATCGGCACCTGACGGGCGCCCCATTCCTTGAAAATGGTCACGCGCTTGGTCGGATCCATGGAATCCATGTCCGGCGTCACCTTGAAGGGGTCATTGACCTCGATGAAAACGCCGCCCAGCTCCGCATGGCCGTTCTCCCGCGACATTTCCTGCATGGAGGAAATGCGGCTGTCGACCATGAGTTTGCCGAGGCCCTTTTCGCGGTGGTGGGGCGAAATGGCGTTATAGGCCAGCAGGCCGACGTTCTGGGATTCGTAGTAATAGCCGACGCTCATGCCCTTCAGGACATAGTGTTCGGGATCCTCGAGGTTCTCCCCGAGGATATTAATGACGATTTTAACCTTGTCGAACTCGCCGTTCAGGGCGCGTTTGAACTTATCAAGGCTCTCGCGCTCCTCGTCGATCGGGAAGGCGGGCAAGTAGATGTCGTTGTAGGCTTCCTCCAGGATCCGCATGAACTGCGGGGTGTCCTTCGTAATGTTGGCGATCTGTAACACCATCCTTCAATCTCCCTCATGAGTCGAATTGGCAAAACATCCATGGCAGCACCCTGACGGCCCACCCTCCAGCAATCATCTGCTCATCGCAACATTTTCTGATTAATTCGTTTATTATTACATCTGCAGACAGAATCAAGTAAATTCGTCGCCCGAGGCAAATTTTTTTCGGCGCGTGGTTTCTCGGCGCCGCCAGCAGGAGGCCCAGATGACCATCAGCAAAGACAAAATGACCGTCGCCCACTGGGTGTCGAACTTCTCCTACCCGCTCGCGTCAGCCGACGAATGGACGGCTCTTGCAGCGCAGCAGATGGAGAAAGCGGCCGCCGAAAAAGCCGACATCCTGCTCATGCCGGAGCACCTTGGCGAGCACTGGATGCACTTCGCGCCCCCTGCCCTGAAGCTGCAGGAAGAGATTGGCTGGATCGCGGACACCGCCGCCAAAATATGGCCTAAACTCCAGCAAATGTCGCAAAAAACCGGCGTCGCGCTTGTCGCAGGATCGACCAGCTGGCGGCATGAAACCACCGGCAACTGCCGCAACCGCAGCTGGATGTTCTTCCCCGACCGCGACCCCATTTTCCACGACAAGTTGGTCATGACGCCGTCCGAAAAAAACTATGAGGAAGGCTGGCTGTTCGAGACCGGCGACACCGTGAACGTCTTCACCTGGCGCGGCTGCCGCCTGTCCCTCGTCATCTGCCTCGACGTCGAGATGCCCGCCCTCGCCCACCAGCTGGCCCAGCAGGACATCGACCTGCTCCTCGTGCCCTCCATGACCGTGAAGCCGGCCGGCTACTACCGAGTCTTTAACTGCTGCCGCGCCCGCGCGGTGGAGCTGATGACCGCCGTGGCGGTCGTCGGCAACGTCGGCGGGGCGACCAAGGGCGGCAAGCCGCGCGGCGAAAGCTTTAACAGCGGCGCCGCCGTCTACATGCCGTCAGAGGAAGTTTTTGGCCATACCGGCATCTTCAGCGACTTAGCGATGAGCCCCACCGGCCCCGGTGCCGGCGCAACGCTGATTTCCCGCGACATCCCGCTGGCCGATATCCGCGCCGTGCGCCACAAAGGCCCCGAGGCTTGGCCGGGCCCCTGGGATGCGGGTCACGTGAAGATCGTCAATAAAGGTTAATTCATAGCGGCTTTGTGCTGCCTGTTTTTTGTCACGCCGGCTGAAGTCTCGACAGGTTTCGGCTGTGGCGGCACAGTATTAACGCCGAGCATGTCACCGACCGAAACTTCGGAAAAACCTTCCGTCGTAAAGCTCGGACTGTTCACGTATCTCTCCATGAGGTCCCAAGTCTGTTGCTTCAGGGAATTGAAGTCGAGTTTCGGGCGGACCGCGATCTCGCCGCTCAGCTGGCTGTCTTGAGCCTTCCAGTCGGGGTCGGCATTGACTTCATAGCCTCCAGCGGCGACCGAACGGTCAAAAAAGTTATAGAGGTGGAAACGAAGGGTTGCGGCGTCTATCGACGTGGTTGCCTCGACTTTTGCCGGCCCGACATCCGGCCCGTGAACGCGGCGCGTGATCAGATTCAGTTCATGGCTGGCGACGCCGCCGTCTTCCCGAGGCTCCAGCGGCAGCTGGATGTAATTGAAGTCAATTTCGCGGAAGCCCAAAGACTCGTAATATTCCCGCCGCCAGAACTGGTCGGTCTTGGCACCGGCCGTATCGGTGAGCATGGAAGACATTGTCATCAACAGTGGCGCATTCTGCTCGGATATTTCGAGGAGGCTGATCTCCCCCGGCTTTGCCCCGTTCGGAAGGGTGGAGGCCACGAACTTGCGGGCTTCATCTTCGGCAATTTTCATGGTGAAGTCACCTAGGCCAAGCGCGCGGAACCGCGGGTCGACGAAGCCGTAAATTAAATGCTGCGTGCCGCCGTCCGGCACCTCGGGATTTTTGGCGGCGCTGAAAACGATTGTATTGCGCGCGCCGACGATTTCGCCGTTTTTATCTTCAAGCAAAATCCATTGCTCGCGGAAAGGCGCGCCGCTGGCTTGCAGCTCTTTGTCGTGGTTCTTGCCCATGAGTTCGAGCAGCTTGCCAAGCTCCTCCCTCTCCTCTTCGATCGGGAAGACCTGCTCGTAAAGCCCGTACATTTTGGTCATGAGCTCGACGGCGCCGGGCGCTGACGGGTCATTGATGACATGTACTTTAAGGGATGACTGGTAATCCGCTTTGGCAGCCTTCAGCTCGGCCGCATCATCGAGATTGGCGCGCGGGTATAGCGCTGCCACATCTTTCTTTGCCTCTTTCAACTGCTGTTTCATTTCCGCCATGGCATCTTTGGCGGCCTTGAACATTTCCTGCGCTTTAACCTGCGCGGCTTTGTCAGCATCAAGAGTCATGAAAACGGCTCCTTGCGATTTTGATATTACACATAATATCACGCGCATCGCAGGCCGGAAAAAGATTTCCGTTAAGCTATTGAATTATTTCTTTTTCGGTGGCGTTTTAGACTTCGACGCCAACGCCATCATGGTGTCGATATGCTTTTGGGAGGTTTGGCCGGGACGGGTGACAGCACCACGCTCTTCGGCCTGACCGAACTGCGGACGGCCGCCCTTCATGCCCTGCAGCAACTCCTTGCCGAACTCGCTGGCGTTCTTGTCGGAGACGACGACTTTCTTGGGCACGGCAGCCGATTTTTTTGCACCTTCCGGCGCGCCGACGTGGTTGATGGCATGGGTGATAATGCTCTGCAGGTGCGGGGCGACAAGCCCCATGAGCAGCGATTGGTCTTTTTCAAGCTGCTGCAACAGCAGGCGCTGCGCCTTCAGATGGTTGCCGTCGGATTTTTCGAGGGCGTCGCGGACGCGGGACATCGCATATTCACGGCTCATGGTGGCACTCCCTTTTGCTGCCTCAAGCATGGCATATCCGGTTTAAAAAGGCAAAACCGCCTCAAACCAGCGTTGTCAGCTCCTTCAGGACTTTATGGAGCCCGCGTACGCGGACCGGCAGGTCATCCCAGGCGCGCATGAAGACGAGCTTCTGGTCCTCGGGCCGGATTTTGGCGGTGCCGGTCTGTTTCTGGATATAGGCGACCAGCTTCGGCAGGTTGATTTTGGTCGATTTGTGGAAGGCCATGACCGCGCCCTTCGGCCCCGCATCAACGCGCTCGACGCCCGCGAGGCGGCAGAGCTGCTTGATCTCGACGAGGTCGAGAAGGTTTTCGACGTCTTTCGGCAGCGCACCGAAACGGTCGATCAGCTCGGCTGCAAAGCTTTCAATCTCCTGCTTGTCCTCAAGCCCTGCGATGCGGCGGTAGATGGACAGGCGCAGGTTGAGGTCGGGGATGTAAGTATCGGGAATGACCACCGCCATGCCAAGGTTGATAACGGGCGACCAGTGGTCTTCCGAGCGGATTTCTTTCAGGCCGTCTCTCGCAGCTGCGACCGCCTCCTCCAGCATTTGCTGGTAAAGCTCGACGCCGATTTCGCGGATATGGCCGGATTGTTCCTCGCCCAACAGGTTGCCTGCGCCGCGGATATCAAGGTCGTGGCTTGCCAGCTGGAAGCCGGCGCCAAGACTGTCAAGCTGCTCTATGGCATGAAGGCGCTGTTCCGCCGCCTTGGTCAGCTTCTTCTGGGCGTCGAAGGTCAGGTAGGCATAAGCGCGCTGCTTGGCGCGGCCGATACGGCCACGCAGCTGGTAGAGCTGGGCAAGGCCAAACATTTCCGCGCGATGGACGACCATGGTATTGGCGTTCGGGATATCGAGGCCGGATTCAACGATGTTCGTCGACAGCAGCACATCGAAGGCGCCTTCATAGAAGGCGGACATTTTCTCTTCCAGCTCTTCCGCGCCCATCTGGCCATGCGCGACGACGACTTTCAGCTCGGGTACCAGCGTCGCCAATGCATCCCGCAGTTCCTCGATATCGGAAATGCGCGGGCAGACGTAGAAGGTCTGGCCACCACGGTAATGCTCCCGCATCAGTGCGTCGCGAATGACCACGGGGTCATATGGCAGCACAAAGGTTTTGACCGCCAGCCTGTCCATTGGTGCCGTGGTAATCAGGCTGAGTTCCCGGACACCCGACAAGGCCATCTGCAGCGTGCGCGGAATGGGCGTTGCGGTCAGCGTCAAGACGTGGACATTGTCCTTGACCGCCTTGATGCGTTCCTTCTGCTTGACGCCAAATTTTTGCTCTTCATCGATGACGAGCAGCGCGAGGTTATTGAACTTCACGGATTCCGCCAGCAGCGAATGGGTGCCGACAATAATATTAATATCCCCGCTCTCCACCCATTTCTTCACCTGCTCCGCTTCCTTGCCGGTCACAAACCTCGATAGCAGCCCGAGGCGGATGGGGAAGCCGTGGAAACGGCGAGAGAAATTCTGGTAGTGCTGCCGCGCCAGCAGCGTCGTCGGCGCGATGACCGCAACCTGATAACCTGCAAGGGCGACAATGGCCGCGGCACGCATGGCGACTTCCGTCTTGCCGAAGCCGACATCGCCGCAGACAAGGCGGTCCATCGCCTGGTCTTTATCAAGGTCTTCGATAACGTCGATGATGGCCTTGGCTTGATCCTCCGTCTCCGGGTACGGGAAGCCGGCCGCGAATTTTTCGTAGCTGCCGTCCAGCAGGTGGATGGGGTCGGTATGCCGCAGCACGCGCATGGCGGCAACTTTCAGCAGCTCGTTCGCCAAAATCAGCAGGTCGCGTTTGACACGCGCTTTGCGCGCCTGCCAGGCGGAGCCCCCGAGCCTGTCCAGCACCGCGCCGTTCTCCGCCGCGCCGTAGCGGGACAGCACGTCAAGGTTTTCAACCGGCACGAATAATTTGTCGCCGCCGGCATAGATCAGCTTCAGGCAGTCATGCGGCACGCCGTCGACAACCAGCGTTTCCAATTTCTCAAACTGGCCGACGCCGTGGTCTTCGTGGACGACGTAGTCGCCTTCATGCAGCTGGCTGATTTCGAAGATAAACGCGTCGCTCTTCTTTTTCTTCTTCGTCGTGCGCGACAATCGGTCGCCGAGCATGTCCTGCTCGGTCAGCACGGCGCGTTTATCCGTCTCGAAACCATGCGCGAGGCCGAGGACGGAAATGGAAAGCTTCGCCGATGTATCGCCGTTTTCGACGACGTCGATGGTCGGCAGCCCCTGCTGTTCGAGAATGAGCTTCAGGCGGTCGCGTGAACCATTGCTATATGCCGCTAGCATGACATTGCGGCCGCTGCGGTTCAGCTTTTCGATATGTTCCTTGATAACGCCATAGAGATCGCCGGCGCTTTGCGCACGGATATCGCCGAAATCACGGCCCTTGCGCGCGCCGGCATCTTTCTGCCCCGGCGAGGGGGCGAAGGGATGGAGGTCGATGACCTCATGTGCGCCGAGGCGCTCGGCCCACTCATGTGGCCCCATATACAGCAGGTTCATCGGCACGGGGCGATAGGCCATGCTCTGCGTTGTTTCCGCCTGCTTGCCTTTTTTCTTGGTCTGCTCCGCCTCCAGCATCACGCGGCGCGCGTTATATAGGTCGTCGATCTGCTGCAGGCGGGACTCGCGCGATTGTTCGGTCTGGTAGTCCAGCGTCACCGTCGCATCCGGCATGTAATCGAAAATTGTTTCCAGCTGGTCGTAGTACAGCGGCAGCCAGTGTTCCATGCCGGCATATTTACGTGCCTCGGAAATGGCTTCATACAACGGGTCATCATCGCGGATTGCACCAAAAAGCTCGCGGTAGCGCGCGCGGAAGGTAGCAATTGCCTGTTCGGTCAGCAGCACTTCCGACACGGGATAAAGCGCAAGTTCCGTCCTGTCTTCCGTCGTGCGCTGGGACAGCGCGTCAAAGGCGCGGATATTTTCAATCTCGTCGCCGAAGCAATCGATGCGCAGGGGATCCAGCGAACCGGACGGGAAAATATCGATCAGCCCGCCGCGCAAGGCATATTCCCCCGCCTCCCGCACCGTTTCCGTGCGGTGGTAGCCGTTGGCGAGCAGGAAATTCTGCAGGGCTTTCTGGTCAATATTCTCGCCCTTGCGGGCGGTAAACACGGAATTGCGCAGCAATTCTTGTGGCGGAATGCGTTGTGTTGCGGCGCTGATCGTTGTCAAGACAATCAGCGACTTTTTGGAATTGCGGTGCAGCAGCCGCGAGAGGGTTTTCAACCGCTCGCCCACCACCTCCGCCGTTGGGGAAATACGGTCGTAAGGCAGGCAGTCCCACGCAGGGAAGCGAAGCACTTCCACATCGGGCGCGAAGAAGGTCAGCGCCTCATAGATTTCCTCGAAATGGACGTCGTCGGAGGTGACGTGGAGGACAGGGCTGTGCGATTTGCGGGCGGTTTCGGCCAGAAAAACAGAATCGTACCCCTCCGGTACGCCGAAAAGGGGATACCGTTCTGCTTTGCGCTTCTCTTTCGCGGGACTGGGGGTCGTCATGCTTGTCCCTGTTTTTCTTTAGTCTTATTGCATCAGGCGGGGTAGAAAGCCAATAGAAGACGCACAACCTTATTGTCTTCGGCCGGCGGTACCGGCTCCTGCCCCGTGATCCAGTTATATATGTCAGGATCACTGTTGTTCAAGAAACGGTCGTAAAGCGCCAGCTGTTCGGCATCAAACCCCGGCATATGGGCATCGGCGAAGCGGCCCAGCAGCAAATCCACTTCCCGCGTGCCGCGATGCCAGCTGCGGAACACCATCTGTTTCCGTTTTATGGATATATTGTCCTCGGCGGGAATTTCGTGCATATTCGACCTGTTCAAAATAAGGGAATAACATATGGCCTCGAAGAATTTCTTCAAAGACAATTTTGTGCTCATTATCGGCCTTGCGCTGCCGGTGCTGCTGATGTTCGGCTTTATGATTGCCAGCAGCCTGCCGACGGCCCTTGGCGACCCGCCCAAATACGACCTTATTTTCGCAACCAGCGACAGCACCAATGCCAGCACAACGCCGGTATCGGTAAAGCTCACTGTCGATAAAGACGGCGTCCTGAAAGCGCAATACACGAAAGCGCCGAGCAACCCGAACAACAACGGCACGAATTATTACTACAATTCCTGGAAGAAAATTTACGTTTATGACGCTGCGACCCAAAAGGTGCGCGAGCTTCCCTTCCCCTACCCCGCCGATATGGACAAAATGACCGGCACCACCGAACAGGTTGTCGAGGCCACCAAGGGCTACAAGCTGGATACCAACCTTGAATCGCCGGATGGCTATACAATGTCTTATGACGGTTATAGCCGCAGCGGGTTTATAGGCGAGCTTTTTGTCGGCGGCCGCTATGGCAGCGAAATGCGCCTGCGCAAGGGCAGCAGCTCCTACCCGCTGACGCCGCTGAACAACCAGTCGCCGTTTTACTATGGCAGCGCCGAGTTCATCGGCTGGGCGACGGGTAAAAACCAATGACCATGAAGCAGGATGCGATAGCGGACATCGTCAGCACAGCAAAACGCCACGAGATCACGCTGGATGAAATTGCCGCCGCCATGCGCGGCAGTGCCGAATTCAAGGCGGAACAGTCGAGCGGCATTCTGGGCCGCCTTTTCGGCTATATCGGCGGCCTGTTCGTTTTTGCCGGCCTTTCGATTTATATCGGCATGCAGTGGGATCACCTCAATTCTGCAGCCCGCATCATCTTGACGCTCGGCCCCGGCTTTTGCGCCTTCGCTATGGCTCTCGTCTGCTGCGATGACGCGCGGTTTGAAAAGGCCGCGACGCCTCTCTTCCTCGTCGCTGCAATTCTCGAACCCGTCGGCATTCTCGTGACATTAAAGGAATTTGCGCACGGCGGTGATCCCGCCTATGGCCTGCTGTTCCTGCATTTCGTCATGGCATTGCAGCAAGGCTGCGCTTTCTATGCCAAGCAGCGCACGCTGCTGGCACTGACGACCATCTACTTCACGCTCGGTTTCTTTGCTATTGCCTTTGACCTGCTGAATATTAATGAGCATCTGATTGGTCTTGTCATCGGCTCCTCCCTGCTCTGCATCGGCTGGGCGCTTGATCAGTCGCGGCACAAGCCGCTGGCAGGCCTTGTTTACTTCTTCGGCTCCGGCCTGTTTCTTGGCACCTCCTATGACTGGCTGAACAACAAGGCAGGTGAATTCCTTATCCTGCCACTCGCCTGCGGCACGATATTCCTCAGTACGGTCGCAAGGTCGCGGGCGTTGCTGGTGGTCGGATCCATCACCCTGCTCTGCTATGTGGGCGATTTCATGTATGACCACTTCAAGGGTAATCTTGCAGGGCCGGTCGGGTTGATGCTGATTGGCTTTATGCTGATCGGGGTGGGCGCGCTTGCTGTCCGCATTAACAACAAATACATCCGCGAAAGCCGGTAATATCCCGTGACCGCCACCCGGCCCTTCGTTCTTGACCCGCTTTTCCAGTCGACGAAGACCTTACAGGGCGTTGGCCCGCGCATGACCAAGCTGCTGGAAAAAGTCGCGGGGCCGATGATTTCCGACCTGTTCTGGCATTTGCCGTCCGGCGTCATCGACCGGCGCTACAGCCCCGCCCTGCGGGACGCGAAGCCGGACAGCGTCGCCACGCTTGTCCTCCGCATCGAAGATCATATGCCGCCCAAACGGCAGGGCCTGCCCTATCGCGTCAAGGCGACGGACGGCACCGGCTGGATCGACATTACCTTTTTCAACGTGCAGGGGGATTATCTGGAGCAGACCCTGCCCGTTGGCGAAACACGCGTTATCAGCGGCAAGCTGGAATTTTACGGCGGCTATCTGCAGATGCCGCACCCCGACTATATCACAACCGAATTGCTGCGCGATCAAATACCGGCGATCGAGCCTGTTTATCCGCTGACCGCAGGGCTCACGCAAAAAGTGTCGCTTAAAATTATGCGCGGCGCGCTTGCCCGCATTCCTGTTCTGGAAGAATGGCTCGACCCCGCCCATCAGTCGCGGGAAAACTGGCCGCGATGGCATGAAGCATTGAAGGCGGCGCACAACCCCACCGATGAGGCGGACTTATCTCCGCTGCATGTCGCACGTCAGCGTCTGGCCTATGACGAATTGCTCGCCAACCAGCTGACCATGGCGCTCGTCCGCCAGAACCAGAAGCGTCAGGCCGGGCGCGTCTTGAATGGCAGCGATGATTTGTTTGCAAAAGCCCTTGCCGCTTTTCCTTTTGAACTGACCAACAGCCAGAAACAGGCCGTAGAGGAAATCCGCGCCGATATGCGGCAGCCCCAGCGCATGCACCGGCTGCTGCAGGGGGATGTCGGCAGCGGTAAAACGGCTGTTGCCTTCCTCGCCCTCGTCCACGCCATCGGCTCCGGCGCGCAAGGGGCGATCATGGCGCCGACAGAAATTCTGGCGCGCCAGCACGAACATAATATTTCCGCCCTTGCCGAAAAAATCGGCCTGAAGGTTGTTACGCTCACTGGACGCGACAAGGGCAAAACACGCAAGGCTATTCTCGACCAGATTGCCAATGGCGAAGCGGATATTATTATCGGCACCCATGCGCTGTTTCAGGAAGATGTCATCTTCAAGGACCTTGCCCTCGCGATTGTGGATGAGCAGCACCGCTTCGGCGTTCACCAGCGCCTGCAGATGTCGGAAAAAGGACAGGCCGCAGATATGCTGGTGATGACGGCGACGCCCATTCCGCGCACGCTGACGCTGACGGTTTATGGCGATATGGACGTCAGCCGCCTGAACGAAAAACCGCCCGGCCGCCAGCCCATCGATACGCGACTTGTCGCCGATGAACGCCTGCAGGAAGTTGCCGAAGCGCTGCAGCGCAAGATTGAAACGGGCGAGCGCATTTACTGGGTGTGCCCGCTGGTCGAGGAATCGGAGAAACTGGATCTTGCCGCGGCGGAAGAGCGTTTTATTTACCTGCAGCAGCGCTATGGCGCGCGTGTCGGTCTTTTGCACGGGCGCATGAAGCCCGCGGAAAAAGACAAAGTGATGGAAGCCTTCTCCAAGGGCGAACTTGATATTCTCGTCTCCACCACCGTGATCGAAGTCGGCGTCGATGTGCCGCAGGCGACGGTGATGGTGATTGAACATGCGGAGCGTTTTGGCCTGTCACAGCTGCACCAGCTGCGCGGGCGCATCGGCCGCGGCTCCGGCAAGTCGACCTGCATCCTGCTGTACAGCAGCAAGCTCAGCGAAGTCGCCCGCAAGCGCCTTGCGACGATAAAAGATTCCGAAGACGGGTTTTTCATCGCGGAACAGGATTTGAAGTTGCGCGGCGCAGGCGAAATGCTCGGCACCCGCCAGAGCGGGATGCCCGAATTCCGCCTCGCCAATGCTGAATTCCACGGCGACCTGATTGCCACCGCCTTTGACGATGCAAGGCTGATTTTAACCCGCGACCCGCAACTGACCAGCCCGCGCGGCACCGCATTGCGTACGCTTTTGTATCTTTTTGAACGTGATACGGCGATTAAGTACCTGCGGTCGGGCTAGCGCTGGCTCTGCTGCACGGCCGGCAGCAGCACCTGAATATATTTATCCCCTAATACTTTCGTGGTGTCGCGCGTCAGCCGGTCTTTCAAGGCCGCGACATCCACCACATTGCCGTGCATCATCGCGCCGCCGGCGCCAAGAACGCCGTAGAGGTCGCTGATGTATGTGTCGGCCAGCTTGGGTTCGAGCAGTTTGATGTCATCCTTCGTGCCGTACGGCAGCTCTATCGTGATGACGAGGCTGAGCTGCTGCGTCAAGCCACGCTCGGTGATGATGGGCACGACGATAGGCTTGAGCTCGAGATAATCAAAATCGGGCTTCGGCGCGGCGGGCTTGCCGTCCTCAGCCGGTGCTTCTTCCTCCGCTGCAACGGCAAAGCCTGCGTTGAACGTAACCGCCATGCAAACTATGAAGGCAAAAATTCCCAGCCATTTTGTCACAAGTAAATCCCCGCTCCGGTATTGTCGTATTCTATTTTGAACCGGATAGATTAACGGGTGGTAAACCTGCCGCGCGGCACTGAAAGCCTTAGACTTTTTCCGCCTTGCCCATCTCGCTGTGACGTATGCTGTAGCCAAAATAAATGACAAGCCCGACGGCCAGCCAGACGATGAAGCGGATTTGCGTCAGCATCGGCAGGAAGGCAACAAGCGCACCGCAGGACAATACGCCCATAACGGGAATGAGCAGGCCGAAGGGCGTCTGGAACGGCCGCTTCAGGTCGGGATAACGGCGGCGCAGCAGGATGACGCCGATGCAAACCAGCACGAAAGCGACCAGCGTGCCGATGTTCACGAGCTCCGCGAGTGTGCCGAGCGGAATGCAGCCCGCCATAATCGCCATGATCACGCCGCAAATAACGGTCGTCCGAACCGGCGTATGGGTTTTGGGGCTGACTTCGCCAAGCGACTTCGGCAACAGGCCGTCACGCGACATCGCGAAAATAATGCGCGTCAGGCCGTAGTAAAGCACCAGCATAACGGTCGTCAGACCGAAAATAACACCGGTCGACACCAGAATGGACGCGCCGTTAAAGCCGATCTGCTGCAGCGCATAGGCGACGGGTGATCCTTCCTTCACGTTCAGGCTGGCATAGGGCACGATGCCCGTCAGCACGCCGGAGACGATGATGTAAATAACCGTGCAGAAGGCAAGCGACGACAGAATGCCAATCGGCACGTCGCGGGCAGGATTTTTGGCTTCCTCAACAGCCGTCGAGACAGCGTCAAAACCGACATAGGCGAAGAAGACGACAGATGCGCCGGCGAGAACGCCGACCGTTTTACCGTCCGGCAGGGTCTGGAACCAGCCGAATGGCATGAAGGGCGACCAGAGTGCGGTGTTGATATGGCCGACGGCGACAGCGAGGAAAATCGCGATCGTCGACAGTTTGATAATGACCATCGCCGTATTCAGGCGCGCGCTGGCTTTGATGCCGACAATAAGAATACCCATGAGGATCAGGATAATGCCCGCCGCCGGCAGGTTGACGATACCGGGGGTGGCGAGATGCGTGACCGGATCTTCCGCGAAGGGGCCATGCGTCAGCGCAAACGGCAGCGACAGGTCGACATCGATATTGAACCAGTCGTGCAGCTTCGTCGCCAGACCTGCCAGACCCGTATTGAAATACCCCGACCAGCCATTAGCCACAGCCGCAACGGAAACGCCGTATTCAAGAACAAGGTCCCAGCCGATGACCCAGGCCATGAATTCGCCGAAGGCCGCGTAGGAATAACCGTAGGCCGAACCGCAACCACCGACCGAGGACGAGAGTTCAGCATAGGCCAGCGCCGCAAAGGCGCAGGCAAAACCGGAAACGACGAACGACAAAACCACCGCCGGCCCCGCCTGTGTTGCCGCCGCGATGCCCGTCAGCACGAAGATGCCGGTGCCGATGATGCAACCGATGCCGAGCAGCGTCAGGTCCCAGGCGGACAGGACGGGCAACAGGCCGGAGGCGGGCCGCGTCAGGTCGGCAGAGGGGTGTTTTTTGCGGAACAGGGTCGCGGCGCTGAACATGGATGGCATGGGGCGGAATCGCTCCTAAAATGACGTCGGGGTTTAAGAATGCCGTACTCTAGCTTGGCGGTGAAACATAATCAATCCGCCATCTTCATGATATTGATTGACCTTTTAGATGTTCAGCCGCATCTTTAAATGAATGGCACCACCCTTAACACGAAGGCAAACGGGATGATTGGCGTATTCGACAGCGGTTTTGGCGGACTTACGATCCACCGCGCGCTCATCGAAGCGCTGCCGCAGAAGGACTTCGTCTATCTCGGCGACAATAAAAACGCGCCCTATGGCACCCGGCCGCCGATTGAGGTTCTCACCCTCACCTGCGCCGGCCTTGAAAGGCTTTTTTCCGAAGGCTGCAATCTTGTCGTCGTCGCCTGCAACACGGCGTCGGTCGTGGCGCTGCGCTGGATCCAGCAGCAATGGCTGCCCGCCCGCCAGAAGCAGGACGGTATCAAGCGCAATGTGCTGGGTATCGTGGTGCCCACCATTGAAGCCGCAACCGGCCTGCGCTGGCATGAGGAAGGCGCGCCCGGCGGCCCCGCTTCCACCATCGCGGTGTTCGCCACCGCGCGCACGGTTGAAACCGGCACCTACCCCTATGAAATCCGCAAGCGCCGGCCTGATATTCATGTCGTGCAGCAGGCCTGCCCCGAACTTGCTTCCGCCATTGAAGCCGGCGCGCCCAGAGCCGATATCCGCAAACTGATCGGCGGCTATGTCGACCAGCTGGAAAAAAACCTGCATGGCGCCGCCCCTGATAGCGTTATCCTTGGCTGCACACACTATCCGCTTGTTGCTGATATTTTCGCAGAAGCCCTGCCGAGCCATATGCCGATCATCCACCAGCCGGAAGCCACGGCAGAAGCGCTCAAAGACTATCTGGTGACCCACCCCGAATATTCTTCGACGGATGGCGGCAAGCGCCTGTTCCTATCGACCGGCTTTTCGGCAGAGGCGTTGCCTTTGATTGAAAAGTTCTGGGGCGAGAAAATAAATTTCCAGAACGCGTAACAACCCCATATAAAGCCAAGCCATATTATTGTAGTCTTTCGCATCACACCTAAATGCGGGGGCAAGACGCAGAAACATGGCTATGCTGAACCTGAACCTTAAAGACAGAACGCAGATTTACCAGCTCGTCGTCGGCCTTACCGCCGTCACGATGATCCTCATCGGCTGCCTGATTATCCTGACCCCGTTCTTCCCTGCCATGCTGCTGTCGACTATTTTCACGCTCGCCACCTGGCCGGCTTTTGAATGGCTGCAGGCGCGCCTCCGCCACAAGACGGCCCTCGCGGCAGGGTTAATGACACTGCTACTGGCAGGTTGCTTCATCGCGCCGCTGATTATCATCGGCACCAGCATCGCGGAAAACTATACGCTGATTTATGACCGCATCCTCGGCTTCATGCAAAATGACGGCGGCACAACGGCGGCTTCGCTTGAATCCGTTCCGGTTGTTGGCCACTGGCTGGCGAAGGGCTGGGAAACTTTCGGCAGTGACAAGGCGCATCTGACCGAGTTGATGAAGCAGTACGCGCAGCCGACATCGCATTTCCTGATCGCTCTTGGTACCACCATCGGTTTTGGCCTGATCGACATTACGCTGGGGGTGATCATCTCTTTTTTCTTTTTCCGTCATGGCATGCATGTGGCCGTGCGTATTCGTGCGCTGATCGACAAGTTTGGCGGCAATCACGGCCAGCACCTGCTGAAAGTTTCGAAGAACACGCTGATCGGCGTGGTTTACGGTATTCTCGGCACCGCACTGTTGCAGGGCGTTGTCGCGGCGCTGGGCTTCTGGATTGCCGGCATTCCCGGCGCGACATTCCTTGGCCTAATGACCTTCTTCTTCTCGCTGCTGCCCATGGGGCCGCCCCTCATCTGGGGGCCCGCTGCGCTGTGGCTGTTTTCCGAAGGGCAAACATCCTGGGCGATTTTCCTCGGCGTTTGGGGCGCGCTTGTTGTCGGCTCCATTGATAACTTCATGAAGCCCTACTTCATTTCACGCGGCAGCGACCTGCCGTTGCTGCTGGTTCTTTTCGGCATCATGGGCGGCGCGATTGCCTTCGGCTTCATCGGCATCTTTATCGGCCCCACCCTGCTCGCCCTTGCCTATGCGATGGTGCTGGAATGGAGCACCACCCGATCCAAAGCCGGCGAACAGTTCAAGGTGAATGCCGAGCTGTAACTCCAGCGCATTTCAGGAATAAAAAAAATCCCGGCATTGCGCCGGGATTTTTTTTGAAAGTATTTTAAAGCTTACAGCTTGCCAGCAGCGGTGCAGGTCGGCTCGGAAGTCGTCGAGCCCGGGTACACATGCTGCGCCCAGTTGCGGAATTTTTTCTGGTCCATCGACAGCGCCTGGTCGATGCGCGGGGAGAAGCGCTGGCAGAAAGTCGCCGTCGACATTTTAATCGCGTGCTGCGAAATCTGGTTCGCCATGGTGGTGCGCAGCGTGTGCAGCTTCAGCTCGGGGTTTTTCGCGCCTTCCTTGCGGTAGTGCTCGATCATGTCGGTTTCGTATTTGGCGATGAGGTGAGAATTCTTCTGCGTGAAGCTTTGATACTTCATGTAGTTCTGCTGACCCTGCGGCATGCGCATGCAGGTCAGGCCAATCACCATAAGCTCGCTGTGAATACGCAGGCCCTGTTCGGCTTCGACTTCTTTACCGCCGAGGCAGCTGCCGCCGGTGGAGGCCTGTGCCGTGATGGCAGAGAGGCAAATGGCAAAAATAATCGCGATGCCGAGTTTTTTCATGATTTTTCCCTAAAACGCTTCGATGAATTGGTTCAAAGGGATACAGAAAAAATCGCTCTATGGCAAGAGCAGCGTTAGACAGGCGTCAAAACCTCTGCCTTTTCAAAGTACAAGCGGAGGTTATCCACCACCAGCTGCGCCATGGCGGCACGGGTTTCATGGGTCGCGGAGCCCTGATGCGGCTGCAATACGACACTATCGAGGCGGCAAAGGCTGGAGGGCACATCCGGCTCGTTTTCAAAGACATCGAGCCCTGCGCCGCCAATCAACCCGCTTTCCAGCGCATCAATCAGCGCCAGCTCGTCGATAATTTTTCCGCGGGCTATATTGATAAGCACGCCGGTTTTCCCAAGGCACTTCAGAACTCTGGCATTTATCAAATGATGGGTTTCCGGGCGGTAGGGGCAGGTCACCATTAGAATATCAGCCGCCTCCGCCATTTCTTCCAAAGACGCGTAAAACTTGAGGCCGGAGCCGGTTTTCTCGCGCGGGCCATGGTAGACCACATCAATGCCGAAAGCCGCCGCACGCTTGGCCACCGCAGCGCCGATGCGCCCCATGCCAACGATCCCCATTGTTTTACCGCGCAAGGCGCGCCCGAGCGGCATCATGCCTTTCTTCGCCCATTGGCCGGAGCGAACGTAGATATCCCCCTCCACCAGCCGGCGGAACACGGCCAGCACAAGGCCCATCCCCATATCAGCCGTATCATCCGTCAGCACATCCGGCGTATTGGTCACGACGATACCGCGCTCTTTCGCAGCCGGAACATCCACGTTGTCATAGCCGACACCGAAGTGGCTGATGATTTCCAGATTGGGAAAAGCCTTGATGATGCGGGCCGACACGCCGAAGAAGGCGGTGCTCACAATTGCTGTAATATTGTTGCGCAGCTCAGCCAGTTTCGCCTCGGGATCCTCGGCCTGCCAGAGGCGGTGAATTCTGTAGTTCTCCTCCAATTGCGCCAGTTGGCTGGCCGGAATGGGGCCGGTGACGAGAACTTCTTGTGCCATAAGGATTTTATCCCGTCATTATGTATAAGTTTTTCTGGACTTTCCGGTTAAGATATGGTTAATAGACGGCGTACCGAAAAAACCACCCCGTTTACCGTCTAGATTGCAGGATTGGGATGCAATGAGCAAGAAGCTCTATATCAAGACCTGGGGCTGTCAGATGAACGTTTATGACAGCAAAAAGATGGCCGATGTTCTGGCCCCCTTAGGTTATGCATCCACCGAGGAGCCGAGTGATGCCGACCTCATGATTTTGAACACCTGCCACATCCGCGAAAAAGCCACCGAAAAAGTTTTCTCCGACCTTGGCCGCCTCCGCGACCACAAGGAAGCGAAAGCCGAAAAAGGCGAAAAGGCGCTTATCGCCGTCGCGGGTTGCGTCGCACAGGCGGAAGGCGCTGTGATTACCGAGCGCGCCCGTTATGTGGATATGGTCTTCGGCCCCCAGACCTATCACCTGCTGCCGGAAATGATTGCCAAGGCAAGCGGCGGCACCCGCGTCATCAACACCGACTTCCCCGCTGAATCCAAATTCGACAACCTGCCGGAAGCATCGGCAGCGCAAGGCCCCTCCGCGTTTCTTTCCGTACAGGAAGGCTGCGACAAATTCTGCACCTTCTGCGTTGTGCCCTATACGCGCGGCGCCGAATTCTCCCGCCCCGTTGCGCAGGTGCTGGCGGAAGCGCAGAAAATGGTCGATCAGGGCGCGAAGGAAATCACCCTCCTCGGCCAGAACGTCAACGCCTATCACGGCGAGATGAACGGTTCGACATGGGATTTGGCGAAACTGATCTCCACGCTCGCCGATATCAATGGCCTTGAGCGCATCCGCTACATGACCTCCCATCCGCAGGACATGAACGACGACCTGATTGCGGCGCACGGCAGCATTGCCAAGCTGATGCCCTTCCTGCACCTGCCGGTGCAGAGCGGCTCCAACCGTATCCTCGAACTCATGAACCGCAAGCATACTTCCGAATTTTATCTAGACATCATCGAACGCCTGAAAAAGCAGCGGCCGGATATCGCGCTGTCATCGGACTTCATCGTCGGCTTCCCCGGCGAGACGGATGACGACCATGCGCAGACGATGGCACTGGTAAAGGCCGTCGGTTTCTCCTCCTGCTATTCGTTTAAATACAGCCCGCGCCCCGGCACCCCCGGCGCGATCATGGGCGGCATCGTTCCCGAACAGCTGAAGGATTCACGCCTGCATGAACTGCAGGCGTTATTGTTTGCGCAACAGCTTGAATATAACCAGTCGTTCGTCGGCCGCACGGTGCCCGTGCTGTTTGACCGCAAGGGCGAGAAAACCGGACAGCTCCTCGGCAAGGCACCGTGGATGCAATCGGTTTATGTTGCAGCGCATGAGCGTTTATTTGGCGAAATTATCGACGTGACTATCGAAAAAGGTTTCCAAAACGGGATGGCGGGCAGTATTGTCACCACCTCGGCCGATTCACCCCTGAACGAAGAAAGAGCAGCAGCATGAGCGAGCCCAGCGAGAAGAACTACACCCAGCACTTCCTTGAGGTAAAGACAAAGTCCGACCGCGGTCTCGCCGAAGTCATGTTCAATAAACGTCCGGGACTGAAGCACGTTTTTGAATCTGCCTTTAACATCCAGTTCCCGAACCGCACGGCATACGGCGACAAAATCTTCTTCACTGCAGACTCCGAGCATGCAGCCAATGCCCAGAAGGCATTCGCCCAATTGTCCGGCGTGTACTCACAAGGTGGCTACATCAACAAAGAAATCATTCGCGGAGTTGCAAACGACATGAATTCCAAAGAAACACTTCCGACTGCCCCCCTCGCTGAAAACTTCACCGCAAAAGCCGCGAACCAGAACGCATCGCCCGCCGCAAAAACGAACGGCGGCTTCACGCCGAAAAACCCGTCGCAGGCAGCGCTGTCCGAAACCATCGACAACAGCATTCTGACCTTCGCCATCGGCTCTGCCGGTACCGGCAAAACCTACGTCGCCGTTGCGAAAGCGGTTCAGGCGCTGAAGGAAGGCAAGGTCAAGAAAATCCTCCTCGCGCGTCCCGCGCAGTCTGCCGGTGAAGACCTCGGCTATCTGAAGGGCGATGCGAATGAAAAGCTTGCGCCCTACATGCGCCCGCTTTACGACGAGCTGGAAAAAACCTTCGGCCGCAACTACCAGAACATGCTGACCAACGGCACGATCGAGATCGTCCCCGTCGGCTTCATGCGCGGTCGTACCTTTACCGACAGCTTCATCATTCTCGATGAGGCGCAGAACACCTCCGTCGAGCAGATCAAGATGGCGCTGACGCGCATCGGCGAGCGCTCCAAAATGGTCGTCACCGGCGACGAAGACCAGATTGACCTGAAAGAGCGCGACAAGTCGGGCCTGATCTACGCGGCCAGCCGCCTGCTCGGCAAGCCGGACGTCGGCTTCCACAAGTTCGGCCCGTCGGACATCGTCCGCCCGAAAATCGTCATGACCGTCGTCGAAGCCCTCGGCGAAGAAAACCAGGCGCCGAAGCCCCTGCCGGAAGCTTTCTCCAGCACCTTCGTCCCGACGGTTGCAAGCCAGACGCCGGTCGCCCCCGTTGCGGATGATACGCCCGCCAAAACGGCAACCACCGGCAATCCGCGCTGGCAGCGCAACGCGAAACCGTAATGGGATAACCATAATACGGAATTAACAAATATTTATCTTTTACTGTTAAAGTAGGGTTAGGCTAGAACTAACCCTACTTTAATTTTATGGACTGCCTTCAATCCGCGGGAGATTACATTTTTGGCCAAAGAAGCCGTTCGGCGCATCGGACTACAATTTGACGACAACGCCCTCGTCCCCCTCCTGTTCGGGGAGCATGACAGCCACCTCGCCCAAATCGAAGAAGAACTGGATGTCGAGATCGCGAGCCGCGGCAACGAAGTCGTCATCATTGGCGCCAAGCCCAAGCTGCACGCCGCCCAGCAGGTCTTTGACGTGCTGTGGGAGCGCCTGCAGAAAGGCATGGAAGTCGGAACGCAGGAAGTGCTCGCCGCCATTCAGGTCGCCAAGTCGCCGATGGACCGCAGCTCCCGTGAAATGGCCATGACCGCGCTGAAGGAAGCGCAGGTCAACATCAAGGCCAAGAACAAGACAATCACTGCCCGCACGCCCAAGCAGGCGGAATATCTTGACGCCATCCGCAACAACAGCCTCGTCTTCGGCCTTGGCCCTGCCGGTACCGGCAAGACTTTCCTTGCCGTTGCCCAAGCGGTGCTGATGATGCAGGAAGGCGAAATCGACCGCCTTATCCTCTGCCGCCCTGCGGTTGAAGCCGGTGAAAACCTCGGCTTCCTGCCCGGCACGATGCAGGAAAAGATCGACCCCTACCTTCGCCCTATCTACGATGCATTGCACGACATGGTGCCGCCGGAAACCATCGCCCGCCGCCTTGCGGACGGCACGATTGAAATTGCTCCCCTCGCTTTCATGCGCGGCCGTACGCTGTCGAACGCTGTCGTCGTCCTTGACGAAGCCCAGAACACCACGCCGACGCAGATGAAAATGGTCCTGACCCGTATTGGCGAAGGCAGCCGTCTCATCGTCACCGGCGACCTGAGCCAGACCGACCTGCCCCACCATACCAAGTCCGGCCTGAAGGATGCGGTCGAGGTGCTGCAGGGAACGAAAGATGTGGCTTTCGTCACCTTCGGCGAAGGCGACGTCGTGCGCTCCCGCCTTGTGAAGAACATTGTCGAGGCCTATGACCGCCGCGACAAAGGCCTCGCCAAGAAAACGGTGACGGAACTGTCATGATCACGCTTTCCATCAGCCTCGACCTCGCTTCCGCGAAATGGAAGAAGGCCTTCCCGAAAATGGAAGAAAAAATCGAGCAAGCCGTTGCCGCTTCCTTCCTCCATGCCAAAAAACCAAGCGCCTTTTCGGAGCGCAACTTCGAAGTCGCCGTCACCCTTGCGGATGACAAGGCGATGACCGACCTTAACCATACCTATCGCGGCAAAAAAACCTCGACGAACGTCCTGTCGTTTCCGCAGTTCAAAATGAAGGGCCTCACCGCCCGCGTGCTGGACAGCTTCCCCGATCAGGATGCGATCCCCCTTGGCGATGTCGTGCTTGCGCATGGCACGGTCAAAAAGGAATGCAAGGAGCAGGATAAAACCATCGAAAACCACGTCATCCACCTTGTCGTCCACGGCACGCTGCACCTGCTCGGCTATGACCATATGAAGAACAAGGACGCGACGTCGATGGAAAAGCTGGAATGCGCCGTGCTGGAAAGCCTTGGCTATCCGGATCCGTATAATGATGCCGCGCCGGCCCCGAAAGCGAAACCGAAAATGCGCCGCGCGAAAAAAGCCGCGGTAAAGAAAAAGGCGAAATCGTAAGACCATGGAAGACTCGCCGCTAAAAAAGACCGATACCGCCATCCTGCTGCCGGAAACGGCAAATGCCGCGGCTGACCGCAAGCTGTTCAAATGGGTGCGCAACCTCCTCCCCGCCAAGGAGGACCGTCATACGGATGATTCCCTCCGCGATGCGATCGAAGAGTTGATCGAGGAAAAGGAAGACGCGCCGCAATCCGCCGTCGCAGCGCATGAAAAACGCCTGATTTCAAATATTCTTCAGCTGCGCGACCTGCCCGTCATCGACATGATGGTGCCGCGTGCGGATATCGTTGCCATTTCCATCGATGCCTCGAAGGATGAGCTTTACGCACTTATTTCGCAAAAGCCGCACAGCCGCATCCCCGTTTTCAAAGGCGATCTCGACAATATTGTTGGCGCGATCAACATGAAGGACATGGTCATCAACCTTGTCAGCGATACGGGCTTTGAAATTAAGGACATCATGCGCGATGTCCTCGTCGTCTCCCCCGCCATGCGCGTCATGGACCTGATGCTGCAAATGCGCCAGTCGAAGGTGCATATCGCCTTCGTCGTCGACGAATTCGGCGGTATCGACGGTCTTATCACCATCAACGACCTCGTTGAATCCATCGTTGGCGAGATTGACGACGAATTCGAATTCGACATTACGCCCCAGTTTATCGAACGCCCCGACGGCTCCGCCATTGCCGACGCCCGCTATCCGATCGAGGAATTCGAGAAACAATACGGCGATATTTTTGCCGAAAACGAAGAGCATGAAGAAGTCGACACGCTTGGCGGCCTTGTCACTTATATCGCGGGGCATGTGCCGTCACGCGGCGAAGTTATCCGCCATGACTCAGGCGTCGAATTTGACGTCATCGACGCCGACCCGCGCCGCATTACGCGCGTCCGCATCCGCAACCTGCCGAAAAAAGAAGCCGGCGCGTCCGAAAAGAATTAATCCTCCATGATCTACGCACCTTTCAAAACGCATCTGGAATCCCTGACCGGATTTAAAAAACTGCTGGCGGCCTTCTGCCTTGGCACCCTGATGACGCTTGCCATGTCGCCCTTCGGCCTGTTTCCGGTGCTGCTGGTATCGCTTCCGGCCCTTGCCGTTCTTGCCCGCAACAGCAAGACACGCGCCTCATCGTTCTGGACGGGATGGGCTTTCGGCGCGGGCTATTTCATTTTTGGCCTCTACTGGATCAGCGCCGCGCTTTTCGTCGATATCGACCAGTGGAAATGGGTATTGCCGCTGTCGCTTATCGTCGGCCCAGCCCTTCTCGCGCTGCTCTACGGCTTTATCACGCTGCTCGCGCATCGGTACCGCGGCAATGCCCCGGCGCATGCGCTGGCGCTGGTTGCTTCTTTTTCCGGCGTTGAATGGCTGCGCGGTCATATACTGACTGGCTTTCCGTGGAACCTGCCAGGCATGAGCTGGGACCATGCGCTGCCCGTCATGCAATTCGCCGCAGTTGCCGGCGTTTATGGCCTTTCCCTGCTCACCGTCTTCTGGGCACTGTTGCCGGTATTTTTGAAACACCACAAACGCATCGCGCACCTTGCGATTATCAGTTTCGCGCTTGTGGCACTGTGCGGCGCCATCCGCCTGTCCGTGCATCCGACGCTGCCGCATGGTGATATTACCGTCCGCATCGTTCAGGGAAACATCCCCGAGGAGACCAAGTGGAACAAGGATGACGACTTCCGTCATTTCGAGCATCACCTTGATTTATCCGCCACCAAAACCACGCCTGCCCCGCGCTTTGTCATCTGGCCGGAAACAGCCGTGCAGGCAGACCTTGCCCAGTTCCCGGAGATTGCAAAGCTGATCTGGCTGAAAATGCCGAAAGGCAGCTGGCCAATTCTTGGCGCCCTGCGGGTAGATGATACCATCGCTTCTGCGCCCAAGTTCTTCAACAGCGTCACGCTGATGAACCCCGCCGGCACAGTCGAAAACGAATACAACAAGCATCATCTCGTGCCATTCGGCGAGTATATTCCCTTCCGTAAAAACCTCGGCATCACGCCGATCGCCATGGCCGTCGCCAATGTTGGGGACTTTACGCGCGGCGATGGCGCAGCCACCGTTGCCCCAGGAGACCTGCCCCGCTTCAGCCCGCTTGTGTGCTACGAGGTCATCTTTCCGCATGAAGTCGTTGACGAGGCGAACCGGCCGGAATGGATGGTCAACGTCACAAATGACGGCTGGTATGGCAACACCACCGGTCCCTACCAGCATTTCGCCAGCGCCCGCATGCGCGCTGTTGAAGAAGGGTTGCCGCTTGCCCGCGCGGCCAATACCGGCATTTCCGGCATGATCGACCCGGTCGGTCGCGTTCTCGCGCGCCAACCTTTATTGACAACGGGCGCGCTTGACGTTGCCCTGCCCGAACCCGTCGGCCAGACGATTTACGCGAAATATGGCGACATCATTTTCTTCCTGATGCTCGCCGGTTTTGTCTTCTCCGCCGAAACCATCAAAAGGCGCGGTTGATAAAGCGTGAACCCCTGCTCTATGCAAGGTTGCATACAATGGCATTCTTGACAATTATGGGTTGTGTTGATATATATCCTTAAAATTCTTAGGTTGAACAAGGATGTATGCACATGGCGCGGGGAACTGACGACGACGGTCCTCATCCGGTAGATGCGCATGTCGGCGCGCGCGTCAAAAACCGCCGCCTTATACTGGGGTTAAGCCAGGAACAACTGGCAACCTCCGTCGGCGTGACGTTCCAACAAGTGCAAAAATATGAACGCGGCAGCAACCGCATCAGTGTCAGCCGGCTTGCGGAAATTGCCAACGCCCTGAAGACCCCTCTCGACTATTTTCTTGAAGGCGCCATGGGGTTGGTGACGGGTAAAAAATACCAAATGAAGGGCTTTGCCGAAGGTAAGCAAATGGCGCTTGAGGAGCCTGCCAATCTTTCACGGGAAGAGTCCGAGCTGCTCCGCGATTTCCGCGCTATCCCTGCTGCGAAGCTGAAAAAACAGGCGCGTGATATTGTCAAAACTTTGGCGCAAAACGCAACAAACGAATAAGTTTTACGGCTTTTTGCGGTTGCCACTGGCGGCCGTCCTCACGTATAAATCAATAAATTCAGCCTTCTATTGATCAGGAAAGGGCATACCATGGCCGACCATAAATACATTTTCACCAGTGAATCCGTTGGCGAGGGCCACCCTGACAAGCTGTGCGACCGCGTGTCTGACGCCATCGTCGACGCTTACCTGAACGCCGACCCCTATTCCCGTGTCGCCGCCGAATGCCTTGCGACCACCGGTTTCCTCTGCATCGCCGGAGAAACGCGCGGTCCTGCTTCCATCAACAAAGACCTGATCGAGACGATCGCGCGCCACGCCGTGCGCGACATCGGTTACAAGCAGGAAGAATTCCATTGGGAAAAAATCAAGATCGACATCCGCCTGCACGCGCAGTCGGCTGACATCGCCGCAGGCGTTGACGCCGCCGGCAACAAGGATGAAGGCGCCGGCGACCAGGGCATCATGTTCGGCTACGCCTGCCGCGAAACCGACACGCTCATGCCTGCCGCCATCCACTACTCCCATGCGATTTTGAAATCGCTGTCGGAAGCACGCCATTCCGGCGCGCTGTTCAAGCTGGGTCCTGATGCGAAAAGCCAGGTCTCGCTCGAATACATCAACGGCAAGCCCGTGCGCGCAACCTCTGTCGTCGTTTCGACCCAGCATGACGCTTCCGTCAGCCAGGAAGAAGTGCGCGAAATGGTGCGCCCGCACGTTGAAAACATTTTGCCGAAAGGCTGGATGTGCGCGGAAGACCAGTTCTACGTCAACCCGACCGGCCGTTTCGTCATTGGCGGTCCGGATGGGGACTCCGGCCTTACGGGCCGTAAAATCATCGTCGATACGTATGGCGGCGCTGCGCCCCATGGCGGCGGCGCTTTCTCCGGTAAAGACCCGACGAAAGTCGACCGCTCGGCCGCCTATGCCGCGCGTCACGCCGCGAAAAACATCGTGGGCGCCGGCCTTGCCGACAAATGCACCATTCAGGTGTCTTATGCCATCGGCGTTTCCCACCCCATTTCGCTCTACGTCAACACGCATGGAACCGGCCGCTACGATGATGACGCGCTGTCGCAGGCGCTGAACGCCGTGGCCGATTTCCGCCCCCGCGCTATTCGCGAACGACTCGCACTCAACAAGCCCATCTACGCCCGCACCGCCGCCTACGGCCACTTCGGCCGCCAGCCGGAAGCGGACGGTGGCTTTACGTGGGAAAAACTCGACCTCGTCGAGGCGCTGAAGGCGGAGATTTCCAGCAAGAAATACAGCCCTGCGGAGCGCGAAGGCAACGTCGCCGAATTCAAGCGCTAACTGAACGGTGTATCGATGCGGGATGAGCGTGACCAAAGCCGGCCGATGTTCTATGGCCGGCGCAAGGGCAAGCCTATCCGCCCCGGCAAGCAGACCGCCTATGAGGAAATTTTTCCGTCAGTAAAAATCTCCCTTCCCGACGAGGCTGATGCCGTTGACCCGCATGAATTTTTCTGCGGTGCCTACAGGGAGCTGTGGATGGAAATCGGCTTTGGCGATGGGGAACAGCTGTCCTATCAAGCCACGAGCAATACCGATGTCGGCATGATCGGCTGCGAGCCGTTTTTGAACGGGGTGGCGGCGATTTGCAGGGATATAAAAGAGAAAGAGATGCGAAACGTTCGCATCTGGCAGGATGATGCGCGGCTACTGCTGCCGCGGCTGAAAGCAAAAAGCCTTGATCGGCTATGCCTGCTCAACTCCGACCCCTGGCCGAAGACGCGACATCACAAGCGGCGTTTCGTGCAACGAGAGACGCTCGACATGATTCATCGGCTGCTGAAGCCGGGATCGGAATTCCGCATGTCGACGGATCACCCCGCTCTCGCCGCCTGGGAGCTGGAGAAAACCTTCTTCCACGACGGCTTCAAATGGAATGCGACCTCGGCCGCCGACTGGCGCACAAGGCCCGCCGACATGCCGCAGACGCGCTACCAGCGCAAAGGGCTCAACGCAGGGCGCGAGACGGTTTTTTTAAGCTTCACAGTATTGTAACCCCCGGAAACAGCGCGTTCCCGATGCGGCAAAAATAGTTTCCCAACCGCGCCGAGCCGTTACGCATTTTCGCGATTTTGCCGGACAGAGGCGATTTTGCCCCTCAAAAACACCTGTTCAAACCGCCGAGGCAATGATGCCGCGAAAATCGGTAATATTTATCCAAGTCATTGAATTAAATGTATAAAGACAACCAGACGATATTTTCAACCAGCACTCCCGGCTTTCTCAATACCGCAACCTCGAAAAATTGCGCAAAACTCGCGGAAAAACGCCCCTGCAAACGCGATTCAGCTTGCATAAATCGCCATTTCTCCTATATATAACCCTGTAAATCCCAAAGCATATCTAAAAAGGGTGGGCTCTTAAAAAAGAGCCCAGCACTTGGGCTATGCGAAAGGGCACCAGTTTTTAAAGGTTTGAATGGCCAAGACGCCGCTGACAGAGAAGGTCGAAGAGATCATTACGCCGATGGCCGAAAGCCTCGGCTTTGAAATCGTGCGCGTTCTGCTCGTCGGCGAAGGCTCCGGCACGCCGACGCTGCAGATCATGGCGGAGAAACCGGACGGCACCATGCTGCTCGACGACTGCTCGAAGCTGAGCCAGTCGGTCTCTGCCATCCTCGACGTTGAAGATGTGTTTCCGGATGCCTACCACCTCGAGGTCAGCTCCCCCGGCATCGACCGTCCGCTCACCCGCCTGAAGGACTTCGAGCGTTACAAAGGTTTCGACGCACGCATTGAACTTGCGACGGCCCTCAACGGCCAGAAGAAATTCAAGGGCCGCCTGCTTGGCGCCACGAAAGACAGCATCAAGCTGCAAACGGAAGACGAGGCCGAACATGCCCTGCCCTTCGCGCACCTCGACAAGGCGAAACTGCTGCTGACGGACGAGCTGATTGCCGCCGCGCAAAAAGCCTCGAAGAATTCCGGCGATCTCGGCGACGGCGACATCTACGCCGGCGAAGAAGGCGACGCCCCGAAAAAACCGAAAATCAAGAAGCCCAAATACGACCCGGCGCTGCTTGAAAGACAAAGACAGAAGAAAAAACAGAAATAACCAGAATTAAAATTATCGTTAAGGAAGATCAGGAAAAGAAGCCATGCAAGAACTCCTCCAAGTCGCAGACGCCGTTGCCCGTGAAAAAAGCATTGATCGCGAGATCGTGATCGCCGCCATGGAAGAAGCCATCCAGAAGGCCGGCCGCTCCAAATACGGCTACGACCATGACATCCGCGCACAGATCGACCGCAAAACCGGCGAGATCGAGCTGTTCCGCTACCGCGAAGTCGTCGAGGAATTCAACCCCGAGATGCCCGAGCTGGAAGCGCGCCAGATTTTGCTGAAAGCCGCGAAGAAAATCAAAGCCGACGCTATTCTCGGCGAATTCCTCGTCGACAAGCTGCCGCCGCTCGATTTCGGCCGCATTGCCGCGCAGACCGCGAAACAGGTCATCTTCCAGAAAGTGCGCGACGCTGAACGCGACCGCCAGTTCGAGGAATACAAGGAACGTGCCGGCGAAATCGTTTCCGGCGTCGTCAAGCGCGTGGAATACGGCAACGTCACCGTCGATCTCGGCCGCGGCGAAGCCTACCTCCGCCGTCAGGACGCCCTGCCCCGCGAACACTTCAAAAACGGCGACCGCGTCCGCGGTTACATCTACGAAGTGCGCCGTGAACAGCGCGGCCCGCAGATTTTCCTGTCCCGCGTCCACCCCGAATTCCTCGCCTGCCTCTTCCGTCAGGAAGTGCCGGAGATTTATGACGGCGTTATCGAGATTAAGGCAGTCGCCCGCGACCCCGGCTCCCGCGCGAAAATCGCCGTGCTGTCCCGCGACTCCTCCATCGACCCCGTCGGCGCCTGCGTTGGTATGCGCGGCTCCCGCGTTCAGGCCGTCGTCGGCGAACTGCAGGGCGAAAAAATTGATATCATCCCCTGGACGAACGACGTTGCGACCTTCGTCGTCAACGCCCTTGCCCCGGCTGAAGTCACCAAAGTCGTGCTGGATGCCGATACCCACCGCCTCGACGTCGTCGTGCCGGATGAGCAGCTGTCGCTCGCCATCGGCCGCCGCGGCCAGAACGTGCGTCTCGCAACGCAGCTGTCCGGCTGGAACATCGACATCATGACGGAAGCCGAAGAGACCGAGCGCCGCCAGAACGAATTCAAGACGCGCTCCGCCCTCTTCATGGCCGGCCTCGACGTCGACGAAGTCATCGCCCACCTGCTCGTGGTCGAAGGCTTTACCTCCATCGAGGACGTCGTCGAAACCTCGACCGACGAGCTGGCCCGCATTCAGGGCTTTGACAGCGACGTCGCTGCCGAGCTGAAAAACCGCGCCGCCACCTACCTTGAAACCAAGAAGGCGGACTTTGACCAGAAGTGCAAAGACCTCGGCATCGCAGCCGACCTCGCATCGCTCAAGGGCCTGTCGCAGGACATGGTGCTGGCGCTGGCTGACAAAGGCGTCAAGAAGCTCGATGATCTCGGCGACCTCGCCGGCGACGAGCTGCGCGAAATTGTCGGCGAAAGCGCGCTGACTGAAAGCCAGGCAAACAACATCATCATGGCGGCCCGCGCGAGCTGGTTCCCTGAAGAAGAAACCAAGGCTGCAACGGCATAACCGCACAGGACGCAATTTTACGGTTACGACGACATCAGCTGAACATATTGAAGGCAAAAGACACGCAAATGGCAGATAATCCGGATAAAGAAACCAAAAAGCCGCTGACCCTTGGCGCCAAGAGCACGCTCACCCTGAAAGCGCCCGTCGGCGCCAACGTGGGCGCGCGGCAGGGCATCGCCATGGGCCGGAGCGCAAAGCCGGTTGCGGTCGAGGTCAAGAAAAAGCGCGGCGCTTCCGCTGAAGCCGCCAAACAGGCAGCCGCCGATGAAGCGAACGACCTGCACCTGACGGAAGCCGAACGCGAAGCCCGCGTTCGCGCCCTGCAACAGGCACAGACGGCACCGCGCGAACAGCCCGCCCCGCAGTACCAGAAGCTTGTCATCAAGAACCAGCCGCCCGAGCCGGAGCCGATCCCCGAGAAAGCGGCAGCGGAGCTTGAAGCCATGAGCCCCGCCGAGCGCGCGCGCGAACAGGAACTGGCGAAACTCCGCAAAATCAACGAAGCGGAAAGCGAAGAGCGCAAGAAGCGCGACGCTGCCCGCCCCACGCCCACCATCACCGGCAACCGCGTTGACGCGCGCCCGACCGGCGTCCGCCGCGAATTCGGCCCCGATGCCGCGCCCGCAGCGCCGACGGAAGACCTCAACAAAAAACGCGGCGCCAACCGCTTTACCGAGAACAAGAAACGCGGCGGTAAGCTGACCGTCTCTCAAGTCCTCAACGACGGCTTTGAAGACCGCGATTCCAAGAGCCCGTCGATGGCAGCGCAGCGCCGTGCGCGTGAACGCATGCGCCTCAAAATGGCGCAGATGCAGCCGACGCAAAAACAATACCGCGAAGTCATCGTGCCGGAAGTCATCACCGTGCAGGAACTGGCGAACCGTATGTCGGAGCGCATGGGCGACGTTGTGAAAAAACTCATGGGCCTTGGCATCATGGCGACCGGCAACCAGCCGATCGACGCCGATACCGCGGAACTCATCGTGACGGAATTCGGCCATACGATTAAACGCGTGTCGGAATCCGACGTTGAAACCGGCCTGAAAGGCGCGGAAGACACCGAAGAGACGCTGCAGCCCCGCCCGCCCGTTGTCACTATCATGGGTCACGTCGACCACGGCAAAACCTCGCTCCTCGACGCTATCCGCTCGGCGGATGTGGCGGCAGGCGAAGCCGGCGGCATTACCCAGCACATCGGCGCTTACCAGATCGTCACAAAATCGAACAAGAAGATCACCTTCATCGACACCCCCGGCCACGCCGCCTTTACCGAGATGCGTGCCCGCGGTGCTGACGTGACGGACATCGTCGTCCTCGTCGTCGCGGCGGATGACTCTGTCATGCCGCAGACCGTCGAGGCAATCAGCCACGCGAAAGCGGCCGGCAAGCCGATGATCATCGCCATCAACAAATGCGACCTGCCCAACGCCAACCCCAACAAAGTCCGCCAGGAACTTCTGCAATATGAAGTCGTGACGGAAAGCATGGGCGGCGACAGCCAGAGCGTTGAAGTGTCGGCGAAAACCAAAAAAGGCCTCGATGCGCTTGAAGAAGCCATCCTGCTGCAGGCAGAAGTCCTCCACCTGCGTGCCAACCCCGACCACTCCGCCGTCGGCGCCGTGATTGAATCCCGCCTTGAACAGGGCAAGGGTTCGGTCGCGACCGTCCTCGTGCAAAAAGGCACCCTGAAGCCCGGCGACATCTTCGTGGCCGGTACCGAATGGGGCCGCGTGCGCACGCTGCATAACGACCGCGGCCAGCTTGTGAAGGCGGCCCTTCCCGGCCAGCCGACTGAAGTCCAGGGCCTGACCGGTACGCCGGAAGCCGGCGATGACTTTGTCGTCGTCCCGGATGAAGCCAAAGCGCGCGAGATCACCGAATTCCGTATGCGCAAGAAGCGCGCCCTCCATGCCGCGAAATCGAAAGGCCGTTCGCTCGACCAGATGATTTCCGACATCCAGGCGGGTGCCGCGACGCTGCTGCCCGTCATCATCAAGGGCGACGTGCACGGCTCGGTCGAGGCAATTGCTTCGGCGCTGAACAAGGTCACGCAAGAGAACAAGGAAGTGAAAGTGCAGGTGCTGCACTCCGGCGTCGGCGCGATCACGGAATCCGACGTTACGCTTGCCAACGCCTCCAAAGCCGTCATCATCGGCTTTAACGTCCGCGCCAATCCGCAGGCGCGCGATATGGCGAAGCGCGATGGCGTTGAAGTGCGCTACTACTCGATCATCTACGAAGTCATCGATGAAGTGAAACAGCTCCTCTCCGGCCTGCTCTCGCCGGAAATGAAGGAAAAATTCATCGGCTACGCCGAGATCCGCAAGGTCTTTAACGTGTCGAAAACCGGCAAGATCGCCGGCTGCTTCGTCACCGAAGGCGTCGTCAAGCGCGGCTCCAAAGTCCGCCTGCTCCGCGACAACGTCGTCATCCACGAAGGCACGCTCAAAACCCTCCGCCGCTTCAAGGACGAAGTTCGCGATGTGCAGAAGGGCTACGAATGCGGTATGGCCTTTGAAGCCTACGACGACATCAAGGAAGGCGACGTTATCGAGGCGATCGAGATCGAGACGACGGCTCGTACCCTGGAAAGCCAGGCGTAAGACACATGAAGCGCCGCCCGACACATGCACGCAAACCCCCCGGGCAGCGCCAGCTGCGCGTGGGGGAGCGTATCCGCCACGTACTGGCAGCGGTGCTGCAGCGTGGCGAATTGCATGACCCCGTGATTGTGGACGCCGGCCTCATCACCGTCACCGCGGTCGAAGTCGGGCCGGACCTGAAACACGCCAACGCTTATATCATGCCCCTTGGCGGCAAGAACGCCGACAAGGTGGTGGAGGCGCTGAACAAGGCGAGCGGTTATTTCCGCACGCAGGTCGCGCCCGAGCTCGACATGCGCTATTCGCCCAAAATCAGCTTCCGCATCGACCACAGCTTTGAAACCGCCGACCACATCGACCGCATCCTCCGCCAGGAGCGCGTCCAGAAGGACGTCGCGAAGGAAGACAGCTGGGTCGAACAGGATGAAGACGAAGAAGACGACGCATAAGTGGCCCGCAATAAAAAAGGCTTAGCTGTTCACGGCTGGCTGAACCTCGACAAACCGCAAGGCATTACATCAACGCAGGCCGTCGGCCGTGTGCGCCGCATTTTGAATGCGCAGAAGGTCGGCCACGCCGGCACGCTCGACCCGCTTGCGACCGGCATCCTGCCCATCGCGTTTGGCGAGGCGACCAAGACAATCCCCTTCGCGCAGGACCGCGACAAAGTTTACCGTTTCACCGTCCAGTGGGGCGAAGCCCGCAATACGGATGACTGCGAAGGCGTGGCCATCGCCACCTCCGACAAGCGCCCGTCTGTCGCCCAAATCACCGCCCTCCTGCCCAGTTTTATCGGCGATATCGAACAGGTGCCGCCGCAATTCTCCGCCATCAAGATCGACGGCGAGCGCGCCTATGACCTCGCCCGCGACGGCCAGACGGTGGACATCAAATCCCGCCAGGTTTCCGTCTACGACCTGAAATTGCTGAACACCACCCCCGATACCGCCGAATTCGAGCTGCATTGCGGCAAGGGCACCTATGTCCGGTCGATTGCGCGGGATTTGGGGCAGATTTTGGGGTGTTTCGGCCATGTCACCGTCCTCCGCCGCCTCGCCGTCGGTAATTTTACAGAATCTGACGCGATTCCGCTGGACGTATTCGAGAAAATGATGCAATCTGCCGCTCCTGATCAGGTTCTGATGCCTGTGGAGACTGTGCTGGACGACATCCCGGCACTAGCCATGACAGCGTCGGAGATCAGCCGGATAAAGCAGGGCCAGTCCCTCAAATTCCTTTCCCGCCAGGACGTCGACCGTTTTTCGGTCGCCGGCATCGACGAGAATACGGATTTGGTGCTGGCCGTTGGGGACAACAAGCCCCTCGCCCTTCTTGAGAAAAGGGGAATTGAGCTTCACCCGGTCAAAGTTTTTAACCTTTAAATAGGGAGTATCCGATGTCGAACGCGAAACCCGCAACCACCAAAGCGGAAATCATCAAGAAATACGCAACCACCGCGAAAGATACCGGCTCGCCGGAAGTGCAAGTCGCTATCCTCACGAACCGCATCAACACGCTGACGGAACACATGAAGACCCACAAAAAAGACATGGGTTCGCGCCGTGGCCTTCTGCTGATGGTGAGCCAACGCCGCCGTCACCTCAACTACATCAAGAAAATCGACCCCCGCCGCTACGAAAAACTCATCGACGGCCTGGGCCTGCGCCGCTAATCGCCGCAGACACAAACCAAGAAAAAAGCCGCTGATGTTTCAGCGGCTTTTTTTCTGCTAAAATCATGCCCATGTTCCAAGCTCTTGCCATACCCATTTTGCAGGCGCCCATGGTCGGCGCGTCGTCACCCGCGCTTGCGGCCGCCGTATCGAATGCCGGCGCCTTCGGCAGCGTTGCCGTTGGCGCGATGAAGCCCGAAGATATTGCGCCGATGGTTGCGGAGGTACGGAAGCTCACGGCGAAGCCTTTCGGTATCAACCTCTTCGTCGTCCGGCCCGAAGCGGTCGACAAAGCCGCCGTCGCCTTTGCGATCGAGCAGCTGAAGCCATGGCGAGAGAAATTTGGCCTGCCGCCGCAGGAAACTCCTGCAAACTTTTTCGCCGATTTCGACACGCAGCTGGAAGCCGTCATTGCCGAACGTCCTGCCGTCGCCAGTTTTACCTTCGGCTGCCTCACTGATAATGAAGTCGAACGCCTGCATGCCGCAAATATCTATGTCATCGGCACCGCGACGACGATCGATGAAGCGCGTGAATGGCAGCAGGTGGATGCCGATGCCCTCTGCCTGCAGGGCTTTGAAGCCGGCGGCCATCGCGGCAGTTTCACGCCCGAGGCGCAGAGAGAGCCCGTTCCAATAAGCGATTTACTGGCGCAAGCGCGCGATACGGTAACCCTGCCGCTGATTGCCGCCGGCGGCATCATGGATGGCACGGGCATCAAAGCCGCCTTGAAAGCCGGGGGCGCCGCTGCGCAACTCGGCACCGCCTTCCTGCTCTGCCCGGAAAGCGTCACATCTGCGCCGTGGCGTGCGGCCGTAAAAGCGGCGCAGGGCGACGTCACACGCCTGACCCGCGCTTTCTCCGGCCGTTATGCGCGCGGCATTGAAAACGACTTTATGCGCGAGATGAGGGAAATTGAAAGCCGCCTGCCCGCCTACCCCGTGCAGAACGTGCTGACGGGCGAGTTGCGCGCCGCTTGCGCCAAGGCCGGCAGTGCCGACTGCCTGTCGCTCTGGGCCGGTACGGGCTTTGAAAAAATCCGCGAGATGCCGGCTGCCGTACTGGTAAAAACCCTGTGGCAGGAAGCCTGCGCTTAAGCGTCTTTCCTGCGGCAGAACGGGTAGAAGAATTGCTTGAGATAGCCTTGCGGCACGGGATGGCCGCCAACGCCATAGCCTGTGGGCCATTCGTTGCCGGGCAGGTAATAGGTGCCGAACAGCTTGTCGAGCAGCGGGAAGTGAATGGCAAAATTTACGTCAATCGCCTCTTTTTCGATCCCATGGTGCCAGTGATGATAGCGCGGCGTCACCATAAATTTTGACAAAAATCGCGACGACAGGCGGACGTTGGCGTGAATATACGTCGAATAAATATAGACGACGAGGATATAGGCCTGCACCACCGTTTGCGAATAGCCCAGCGTCATCATGGGAATAACCGTGACGCCGCGCAGGATAAGGATTTCGATGAAGTGCATGCGCGCCCCTGCCATCCAGTCCAGCGTTTTTGCCGAATGGTGCACGGCGTGGAAATTCCACAAGGCGGGCACGCGGTGGAACGAGCGATGCACCCAGTACTGCACAAAATCCGTCAGCAGCATGATTTCAATAAACTGCAGCAGGTAAGGCTGCGCTGCCACCGCCGCGCGGAAATTCGCCTGCCAGCTGGTGTGTTCCACAATCTGCTGCGAGGGCAGCAGGGAGAGGAAGGCCAGCACCTGCACCATCATGCTGCTGATGAAGTAATAGAATAAATCCTCCCGCCATTCGGCGCGGAACAAAGGCTGCGCGCCGCGCTGCGGGAAGAACCGCTCGACCGGCACAAAAAGCGCGCCCGTGAAAAGGACATTGAGCACAAACCAGTCGAGCCCAAAAAACACGCGGCTGCCGGAAAATTGCGGCATATAGGGTTGCAGGCTGCCCATCAGGCTGCTGGCAAGCACGACGAAGATCGCCGCAAACCCCAGGGTGCGGGAGGCGCGCAAGGCAAGGCTCAAAAGCGCAAGGCAGAAGGACAGCAGCAGCAGCGCATCCACCACCAGCGTGACCGGCAGGCTGGCATAGGCTCCCCGCAGCTGCGGCATTGTTGCCACATCGGGGAAGGTGATGCAGAGGGTTGCTGCAAGCGCCGCAAGGCCGAGGACAAGGGCGATGACGCCGCTGATCCAGCCCGTGCCGAAAGCGCGCTGTTCGGGCGGCGCTTCCAGTTCATTGTGGATATGCTCACGGATTTTTTTAATCATTACCAGCTGCCCCTGTTACAGATTACGGGGGATAGTCTAGCGCGGCCCGCGATGGCAGCGCAACCGGCTAAAATGCGGCCTTCAACAACCGCCAGCGTCACTATTTAACAGAGCGATGCAGCGTTGCCTGTTTCGGCAAATAAAGCTCGCCCACGGAACTCGTGAGCTACCAGTCTATCGAATCGCTGTCCAAAGTTATTGAACCCACTGCCATTGTCCACTCTCGTCTTGTTTCTCACGCTGCGCCACCGAGGCAAAAAAATATGTCGTTCCATCACTTTTACGAGCACAGCCATCGCTATAAGACTCATCGTCCACTACGCTTTTGTTTGAAGCCGCCACAATAACTTCAGCCTCGCGAATGGGACGAAGGCAATATTTCGGGTCGATATTGTCCACTGTCAGTACAAGATGATCTTTAATTCGTCCCGAGGAAAAATGCTGGCGCCGAATGTTGAAATAGAAGAAATCGCTTTTTCCGTTTGTCAATGTTTGCAGATCTTCTATAGATTCGTGCCAAGTACCACTTAACCTTGATTTGACGCCAAAGACGGGACGTACCACGTAATAGTCGTCATAAATGCCGTTATTAACTCTTTTTCCATTTAAATCGAAAGATTCAAATGCTACTAGGCTATCGCTCGACAAATTATTTAATAACTCTAAATCGTGTTTGAACTTATTACCTAAAGTTGGCAGCGCGTACTCTGTTACGCCAAACCTTTCGGTGTCTTTATGAATTAACATCTGCGTAAGCGTTTGCTGATGTAAGCTTGATGCAATTTCACTAAAAAAAATTACACAAACTAAGGAAACGACCAAAACACCTGCTAGAGCTAAAAGCAAAAATTTATTTCTTCTATGAGGGTTCATTTTTAGACCTTCATTGCATAAGAATAATAACTAAAAATAATCATGAAAATTACAGGAATATTCTAGCGCGACCGCCAAGAACGGCGCAACCAAGGAAAATAAAGAGCCCTTAAAACGTGCCGCCGGATTACGGGGCGCGATGCAGTGTTGCCTGTTTCGGCAAATAATGTTCGCCTTCGGAACTGGTGATCTGCCAGTCCACCGTATCGCCGTCCAGTGTCATGGTGACGGCACCGTGACCGTCGCTATCGGGATAGGCGCTGTGGAAGGTGACGGTCGCAACATTTCCGCTGACCGTGCCTGCAATGGTGGGCCCCGCTACATCCAGTCCGTCGTCGGCCTTGGCGCCGCCCTGCCCCACGGCGGTATGGGTGCCGGCGACTTTGTCACCCTGCTGCTTCAACGTGATGACGAGGCTTTCCTGCCCTGCCGACCACATCCAGGTGCCGGAAAAATCGGCCATCTCCTCCGCCCGGGCAGCGCCCGAGAAGAGGAGAAGAGCCGTTAAAATGCCAAGAAACGCCACCCGCATTACTGCATGAACCAGCCGTGGCTGACGACCAGCGACTGGCCGGTCAGCGCGTTGGTTTCAAAGCCTGCGAAGAACAGGGCGACATTAGCGACGTCTTCGACCGTAGTGAATTCGCCATCGACGGTTTCTTTCAGCATGACGTCTTTAATGACCTGCGCTTCGGTGATGCCGAGGGCTTTGGCCTGTTCCGGAATCTGCTTGTCGACGAGCGGCGTGCGCACGAAGCCGGGGCAGATGACGTTGCAGCGCACGTTATGTTCCGCGCCTTCCTTGGCGACGACCTTGGCAAGGCCTTCAAGCGCGTGTTTCGCCGCGACATAGGGCGCCTTCAGCTTGGACGCTTCTTTGGAGTGGACGGAGCCCATGTAAATGATACTGCCGCCGGTGCCCTGCTTGTACATGTATTTCAGGCAGGCTTTGGTGGTGAGGAAGGCACCGTCCACATGCACCGCCATCAGCAGTTTCCATTTGGCAAAGTCAAACTGGTCGACGGGCGCGACAATCTGGATGCCGGCGTTGGAGACGAGAATATCGATCTTGCCGAAGAAGGCGGCGGCTTTGTCGATGCCGTCGTTCACCTGCTGTTCGTTGGATACGTCCATGGCAACGCCGATGACGTTTTTGCCGGTGGGGTCCATTTCCTTCGCCGCCGCATCGGCCGCATCCTGCTTCAGGTCGGCGATGACGATTTTTGCGCCTTCTTTCAAATACAGCTTGGCGATTTCATTGCCGATACCGCTGGCGGCGCCGGTCACAACGGCGACTTTGTCTTTCAAACGCATATTAGTTCTCCTGATTTTGGTTGGTTATTTTGCAAGATAATCATGGGCGACTTTGCCAAGGCCGAGAGTCAAATCCGCCTTGAAGTGCAGCGCGGAAACAATCTCCAGCACCGGCAGGTCGGAAATGGGGGCGAGCGCATGGGGCGACAGTTCGAGCGCGGCGGGGCCTGTCCAGGCTTCCTTCACCTGAACGTCCTCCAGATAGAATTCGACGAGTTCGCAAATTCTTGTCGTGCCATCGACATGGGGAATAATTTTGAGCAGGTAGTTGGGCAGCAGCAGCCCATCGCGCACGGTGTTGACGTCAACGGCTTTATGCTTGTAGCCCATGGTGCCGGTGGCGATGCGCACGGGGCCGTAATTCAGCGTGCCGACCAGCGTATCCACTTCCGCATGCAGCGTCGGCTGCGCGAGGACTTTGGGGAAGCCCCAGATCTCGCGGCCGCCGGCGATGGGCGGGTGGTCATTCAGGAACATGCGGTGCGTGTAGCCGCCCTTCTTGCCGTTGAAGGCAACGGGAATAACCTGACCGCTTTCGGTGTAATCGCCAAAACCCGTTGAATCCGGCATGCGGATGAATTCGTATTTCACGACGGGGTCGGTGATTTCCAGCGGCTCCGGCACGGCGGCGCGCAATTTATCGGGGTCGGTGCGGTAGGTGATGATGAAATATTCGCGGTTGAAGAAGCGGTACGGCCCTTTCGGATATGCCGGATTGGCGATCGGCATGCAGAAGGCGTTCTTGATGATGTCTTCCTGTTTCAATTTTTTACGCTCCTGCGATGTCGTAGACCATGATGCCTTCGGCGCAATCCGGCTTTTTCAATATCTCTTTATGCTCGAGGCTTTTCACAGTGTCGTTATAGCCCGATTTCCAATGCTCTTCCATCGACGCGCGGGAGAATTCGTAGTCCTTTGAATATCCCTCGTACAGTTTGGCGCGGTAGATGAGGTGGACGATGTTGTAGACGTTGTAATCCGCGGCGGTGTCGAGCAATTTCGCCTCCTCGCTGTTCTTCAGCTCAGGCGGCAGTTTCTCGTAGAGCGTCGCGAAGGAGTGACGCAGTTTTTGTGCGTGCTTGAAGCGGTCGGTCATCGCGCGCGTGCGGGAGGAATACTGGATTTCCTTCATGCGCGTCATGACTTCCAGCATGTCCTTCGGATATTCGCCCTTTGCGCTCCACAGGTCGACCTGGAAGACGAGTGTGTCTTTCGTCGCATCGTTCATCACCCATTCGAGCGGCGTGTTGGAAATAAGGCCGCCGTCCCAATAATAGTCGTCATCAATCTTGATAGCGGGAAGCGCCGGCGGCAGCGCGCCGCTGGCCATGATATGCGCGGGGGTGATTTTCTGCGTCAGGTTTTCAAAAACCGTATAGTTGCCGCTACGCACATCGACCGCGGAAATGGTGTAGCGCGTTTCGCGGCTGTTGAGGCGGTCGAAGTCGATGAACTGTTCCAGCGTTTTCTGGAAGCCCGCCGTATCGTAATAGCTGGTGGCGGATGAACTTCCGGCGGGCATCATAAAGGGCGGGAACAGGTGCGGGCGGAAGAAGCCCGGCACGCCGCTGACCATGGCCATGCCGGCGCTCATGTTGTTCCAGAAGCTGCGCACAGCCTCCCCGCCCAGCTGGGCGCCGGGGGTGAAGGCGCTGAACTGGTCCAGCAGCGGGTTGGCGGTGATCTTTTCCCAGAAGCCGCGCAGCTTGGCCACGCGCTCCGCGGGCTTGTTGCCGGCGATGATGGCGCCATTGATGGAGCCGATGGAAATGCCGCCGACCCAGTCGGGCGCGATATCGGCTTCGGAAAGCGCCTCGAAGACACCGGCCTGATAGGCGCCAAGCGCGCCCCCGCCCTGCAGCAGCAGGGCGATTGATTCAAATTCGGTTCTGGCGACAGGCGGGGGTTGCAGCTTTTGCTTCACCTGCGGCGTGGTGAGTTTTTTGTCGGCTTCGGCAGCGGCCTTCGGCGGCACGGGCTTATCGGCATGGTCGGTCTTCGGCATTTGATCCCCGCTCCCTGTTTAGCACTGCCCTGATGCGGCGCCGTGTCACCAACCCCTCGATGCTGCAGCGCAATAGAAGGCTATCCCCCGCGCCGCCTCGTGTCAATCTGTGGATGAGCTGAAGTGTTAGGTGAGAGCCATTGAAAAAGCCGCTGGTTACACAGCGGCTTTTTCCCTTCGGCTCGAAGGTCGTCGTTCACTTGGACTCTTCGTCCGCGAGCAGAATAGCAACCTGACGCGCCTGTAACCGTTATAAATCGGCAATAAAGCCATTTTCTGTTTGATGTCAGTTAGATATGGGACGTTCTATATTGCCATAAATAATTTATCAGGACTAAATCCGTCCCGAATCAACTGCCCTCCATTGACTAGCATGCTGGTTGGCTTAACATGCAGTCATCACAATTCACCGCCGGGATTCATGCCATGACGTTTGACGACACAGGCCTTCCGAAACATCCGCTTATCGAGAAAGCGTTCAACGACCTCGTCGCGCTCGACAGCGGCGACAAGTTCACGACGCGCGGCGTGCTGATTGCCAAACTCATCGCCGATGAAAGCACGGATAAGGACCCGGACGCCATCGCCGCCGGCCTCTTCGTCCCCTACACGATTGAGTCAGGGCCCCTGTCTTTCGCCCGCACGGATGTGGGCCCCAGAGCCTCTGCCATGATTGAATCGATGTTTGCCATTGGCGCGCTTGCCATGCGCAATGAATCGGCGGAGCCGTTTTATGTCCAGCAGGACAGCGCGACCAGAGCCGTCATCCTCGCCTCCTCCGCCCGCATGTTTGAAGTTGCGGCGCTCGAGATGGAGCAGAGCATTGCCGCCGCGCGCAAGGCCGGCGTGAAACAGGACGCCCAGTTTCTGCGGGGCGCGCTTGATCCGCTATCGGACTTTACCGATATGGTCTCGCGTGTGGAAAAACAGGAACTCGCCCTCGTGAAGCGCTGCCAGCAGGCGGTCGAGCGTATCGAGAATGCGCTGCTCGACCCCGCCGTGCCAGCAGAGAGCAAGCCCGCCGCCCGCCACCGCGGACCTTAAATCACTTCTGGCGTTTCGCGAGCGCGCCGGACAGCTTCTTCTTGAATTCTTCAAACGTGAACGGCTTGGTCATGAAATCATTCATGCCGATGCTCAAGGACCGTTTGCGGTCGTCCAGAAACGCATGCGCCGTCGCGCCGATGATATAGGCCGGCACGCGCGCCAGGCTTTTTTCACTCGCCCTTATTTTTTCGGTCGCCGTCCAGCCGTCCATGACGGGCATCTGGATATCCATGAGGATGACGTCGTAATTGGCCGCCGCCGCCATGCCAATCGCTTCCGATCCGTCGCTCGCAACATCAAAGCTGATGCCGAGAAGGTCTAGGTAGGAGGCGACCACCATCACGTTCGGCGCATAGTCTTCCACCAGCAGCAGTTTCAGCTTTTTGAACGCGCCTGAGTTGGCGTCCGGCGGCGCAATTTCAGCCGCCGGCACGTGCGTTGTGCCTGCCAGCGGCAGCATGACGATAAAGCTGGAGCCCTGCCCCACCACGCTTTCAACGCTGATCGTGCCGCCCATCAGCGTCACGAGGTTCTTGACGATCGCAAGGCCAAGCCCTGTGCCGCCGAAGTTGCGGCTGATGGAGGAATCGTTCTGCACGAATTTTTCGAAAATGACTCCCGTCTTCTCCGGCGGGATGCCGACGCCGGTGTCCGAGACGACCAGGCGCACAATGCCCGGCGCCGCCTGCGCAGCGGCAATAGAGATATGGCCCTTCGGCGTGAACTTGATCGCATTGCCGACGAGGTTCACCAATATCTGGCGGAGGCGCACCCGATCGCCGATATACATCTGGCTGGCAACGGTGCCAGCATTGACCTCCAGCGGCAGTCCCTTGCCGGCCGCCTGCACCTTAAGACCTTCCGCCACTTCGTGCAGCAGGTCTGACAGGTTCAGCGTGTCATTCTCCAGCACCACCGCCCCCGCCTCTATCTTGGAAATATCCAGCACATCGCTGATGAGCGATAAAATGCCCTTGGCGCTTGACTGCAGCAGCGCCACCATTTCCTTCTGCTTGGGGTTGAGGTCTTTCGCAAGTTCCAGCAGTTCCGCCACGCCGGAAATGACGTTCAGCGGCGTCCTGATCTCGTGGCTCATGTTGGCGAGGAATTCGGATTTGGCGCGGCTGGCGGTTTCCGCCTTGGCGGTCGCTTTCTCCAGCTCGATCGTGCGCTCGTAGACCAGCGTTTCCAGCTCGTCCTTGCGGCGGCGGATGATGTCGATGCTGGGCAGCGCCAGCGCCCGCGGCATCCATATCCATACCAGCACCGCCGTGCCGACGGAGGCAAGCGCGGTCAGGAATTTGACGACGCCGTCAATGCGATAGACGGCATGCCAGATGGCGATAATGCTGAAGATATGCGTCGTGCCGCACAGCAGAATAAAGGCCGCGAAAAACAGGTACATCCAGTGAAACGGAATATCCGGCCGCTTGCGCACAAAGTACACCAGCGCAACGGGAATGGAGAAATAGGCGGCGGCGATCAGGAAGTCGGAAACCACATGCAGCGTAATAAGGTCCGTTTCATGGAACATGCACTGGTAGCGCGGCACATAATTCTTGAAAAGGTTGCCAAAGAAGCTGTCCGACGGATCCATCGGCATTAGGTGATTATGTTCCAAAACGCGGCACTTTCAAAGTTACGACCGTACGAGTGTATGCCGTTTGCGCCGGTTTTTAAATATCAATCCGTTCAAGAACCGGGCGGATTTGGCGCCAGCTTGTAGCGGTTCGGGTTAGTCTCCAGCTTGGTCACACGGCGCGTCAGCTCCCGGACCTGTTCGCGCAGTTCTTCGATAACGTCATTGCTATTGGCGGGCGCGGCAGGGAATTTGCTGCGGAGGGTCGCGGGATCGGCGTTTTTCAAAAAGACTCGGTCGTCTTCGAGATCCAGCTTTTCCAGCAGCTGGTTTTTCTTCCACCAGTCGTTATAGCCGGGGCTGGCGTTTTCGCAATAGCTGCCGCGGTCTTCGTTGCGGCCTCTCCGGGCAACGCCCTTCCGCAGCGCATCCACCGCTTCGGGGTGCGCCTTGAAGCGGTTCAGCGTTTCCTCGAACTCCTTGGGGCTGGCATCATAGCCCGTCTTTTCCAAAAGTTTCAGCATCCGCGCGACGTCGTCAGACATGATGATTCCCTTCTTTGCAGGAGTTTATCCTGCAAGAAACGGCACATCAGAAACAAGATTGTTTTTTACAGAACGAATCAATAGACTGGTGGGAATAACGTAAATCTCACCTTCCCCAGCTTTAGTGAAACTGCCGCACCGTCACCTGCATGGAGCCGCTGTTCAGCGCCATCGCGACCGTCACGGTGCTTGGGTAGGTGCAGCTTTTGCAAAAGGCTTCTTTGTCCATTTCAGCATCCTGCACTTCGCGCGACGAAAACATCGGCGTGACGGATTGCTGGCCGCGCATATGTTCGCCCTTGAAGCAGGCGACATTCATTTGGTCCGGCGCGCGGCGCACGGTGAGCGAACCCGGTGCCACAACGCTATAGCTGTCACGTCCCGCCTGCACCACGCAGTTGGCACCCGTCACGCCCGGCGTATTGACGTTGATGGTCTGGTAAGGGCCGTTCGGCACGTACTGTGCCACCGGCGCTTTTTCAGCGCAGGCAGAAAGCAGCAGCAGACCGAGGAAAGCGGCGGTAAGTTTCATCATACGCTGGGGTCCTTGTTGCGGAAGGATTTGGCGATGCGCGGGCCGGCGAAGCCGACCAGCACGATCACCATCACGAGAAGTGTGCCTTTTAGCGCAAGATTGAGGAAGAAGTCTACTTCAGAATTCTCGCCCGGCGTCGCAATGCTGCCGTTGCCATTCGCCTTCAGCGTATAATCAACAAAGTCTTTTGCTGAATCGCGGACAAATTCCGCATCCTGCGCGCCGGTATAGTTGCTGTAGACATTCGCGAAGAGGACTTTGTTCTTCACCGTCAGCGCAATCACGCCGGTTGCCAGCGGATATTCCTTGTCGATGCCATCAGGCGTTGTCATGCCGATATTGGCAAGCATGGCGAGGGCGATGGAATTTTCGGTATTGATGAAGGCGCCGAGGCTTTTCGTTTCACCCACCTGCAGCTTGGCCGACTTGTGGTAATAGTCGCTCATATAATTAGAAGCGGTATTCAGCAGTTCCTTCGTCTGCTTGTCAGACGACAAATCGCTGCCGGCGTCATGGATGATTTCCGACTTGATAACGTCGAAATCCTTGGGGCTGTTGATAGGCAAATCCGTTTTCGGCGTCTGGACAAGGATGTAGCGCTTGAAGCCGGCGTCCGGATCATCCGTCATCGCTTTGATGTCGGTGAAGGAAAGATACACCGCCAGCAGCCGGTTTTCCGGCGGCACGAACTGCTTCACCTGCTTGTCAAACTCGGGGTTGGTGCCAAGGATTTCCTTGAAGCCCAGCACCTCCGGCAGCGCGATATCCTGATCGCCGATGAAGACATGCTTCACAATCTCGTTATCGGCAAGCGCAGGCGCTGCGATAAAGAGCATGGCCGCCAGCATAAGGCTGGATAAAAATTTCATGGCGAACTCCGGTTTTTTAAGGCTTCGGCGGTTTTGGGGCAGCGGGCACCGCAGGCGCAGCGGGGCCGTGCTTCACCAGCTTGCCGTCTTCATATTCATACACCAGCGGCGCGGCATTGGGGATGCCGTGGCGGTTCGACCAGATATCTTCCACCGGTTCCGGTTTGATGCCCGCGACAATTTCAAACGCCGCCATAATGCCGGAGTGGGAAACGACGAGGACGGTTTCACCGCGCGCAAGGCGCGGCAGCAGCTCTTCCTCGTAAAACTTGCGGGTGCGATCGACCATCTGCTTGTCGCTCTCGCCGTTCGGCAGGGCGATATCGTATTTATGCGGATAGGCGAGGATTTCGGGGTCGGTCAGCTTGTTGCGTGCGGTGAAATCGCCTGAGTCCGCTTCCACAATTTCCTTGCGCTGCTCGATGTTCCAGCTGCCGTCGGGGTTTTTGAGGTGGTTGTTGCTGCCGGAGGCTTCAAGCGCGATCGCCGCCGTGTTAAAGGCGCGGACAAGCGTGGAGGAATAAACCTTGTCGAAATGATAGGGCGTCAGCAGTGCGCCGGCGTCCCTTGCCTGCTCCTCCCCCTTCGCCGTCAGCGGCACGTCGTGCAGCCCGGTCATGAAGTGCTGGATGTTATAGGGCGTCTGCCCGTGACGGAAGAGGACGAGCGTTCCTTTTGTGGGCATGAATGGCGGCCTTTTCAATGATTTGGTTATATTTAGAATAAAGCAATTTGCCGCATTGACAATGCCGGAACATTTGGCATATTACCGCATCTTTCACATTCAATGATCTTGCCGTACAGGTATCGCCATGCGCCTTTTCGAACGCTTCAACGCCAACCGCCCCGTCACCACCACCACGACGCCGACCGGGCAGGTCAACCATGTCAGCTACGGCGAGCGGCCCTGGGATTATAACGACTATCGCTGGACGACGTACAACCACCCCGTCCGCTTTGAAATGCATCGCAATAAATTCGGCAGCTACGACATCGACCGGCTGATGAAGATGGGCACCTTCAAATGGAAGCGCCAGTCCATTTCAAGCCACCTGTCGAAACAGGACGCCCTGAACCTCCTCATCAACCGCGAAGTCCAAACCATGCGCGATTTCGGCGGTTATAAAAAGGGCATCAACGTTGCCCAATTGCAGGAATATATCGCCGACAACAAATTCCCCGGCAACCATATCTTCACCTACCTGAAGAAAAACCAGCCCGTGCTGGATAAATGGCTGGAAACCGCGGTCGAGAAAAAACCGGAACCGGTTAAAACGCCGAAGCAACAGCCGGCACCATCGCATCCGTAATCCCCAAGCATAACCCCTAACCGTCATCCCAGCGAAAGCTGGGATCCAGGGCCATTTGAAAAGCAATCTCCTGCCTGTGGAACTCTAGATCCCAGCTTTCGCTGGGATGACGAAATGTGGGTGATTACTTTTTAAACGGGCGGCACTGATTAGGCGTGACACCAAAACCATTCCTGCCCCATTGGTTGATGGCGTTGTTTTGGACCTCAATTTCAGACAGACTCAACTTGTGGTCAGCGTTTGTGAACGCGACAACATCAGGATGCACGCACGCGTCCTGCACGAGATAAATGCGGCAGCTCCAAACACCGGCAAGACTAAGGGACGCCAGACAAAGTCCGATTGAGGCGCCGAGGATAAAGGGTCTTTTTAGTTCGGCTAAAAACGCGATAACCACCTTCAACTGCTGTGCTGAAGGGCGCTTAGGCATCATTACTTCCCGTTACCAACCTTCGGCTGTTTCGGCGGTTTGTTCTGGTTGGCGGCGGCTTCGAGTTCTTTTTTGTTTTCGATCTGGTAGTGGCGGGACATTTTTCCGTCCACATATTCCACAACCGTCGGCGTCGCGTTGGGGATGCGCATGCGCTTGGGCGCGGCGTCGCCTTCGGGCGCTTCGGTGATGCCGAGCGCGACGTTGAAGGCCTGCATGGTGCCGGAGTGCGAGACGACCAGCACCGTCTCCCCGCGCGCAAGGCGCGGCTGCAGTTCGTCTTCAAAGAATTTTTTCACGCGTGCGACGACCATGGCGTCACTCTCGCCATTCGGCAGCGGTGCGTTGAAGGCGCGGCGGAAGGCGAGGATTTCGGGGTCGGTGCGGTGGATGCGGCCGGTGAAATCGCCGGTGTCGAGTTCGGCGACTTCCTTGCGCTGCTCGATATCCCAGTTGCCGTCCGGCTTTCTCACCTTCGGCTGGTCGCCCGCGGCATCCAGCGCGAGGGACGCCGTGTTGAAGGCGCGGCCGAGGTTGGAGCTGTAGACTTTATCGAACTGGAAGATGGAAACGACCTTGCCCGCCTCGCCCGCCTGCGCTTCGCCGGTGCTGTTGAGCGGAATATCGCGCTGCCCGGTCATGCGGTGGGCGGCATTATAATCCGTCTGGCCGTGGCGAATGAGGACGAGGGTGCCGGTGATGGTCATTCAATTCTCTTTCAGCGCTTACGCGGCTTTTTTCAGGAAGTAATTCTTTTGCTTCTCGCCCTTGTCGAATTCAAACACCAGCGGCACGCCGGTCGGAATTTCGGCGTTGTTGATGTTGTCGGGCGTATTTTCGCCAAGGATGATCAGCATTGCGCGGAGGGTGTTGCCGTGCGCGGCGATAAGCACGTTCTTGCCGGCCTTCACCAGCGGCTCAATATTCGCGCGGTAATACGGCTCGACACGGGCGACCACATCCTTCAGGCTCTCGCCGCCGGGCGGGCGCACATCATAGCTGCGGCGCCAGATGTGGACTTGTTCCTCGCCGAACTTCTGGCGCATTTCGTCCTTGTTGAGGCCGGTAAGGTCGCCGTAATCGCGCTCGCGCAAATCATCGTGGCGGGTCATCTCCGTCCCCTGCCCGGCTTCGGTCAGCGCAAGGCTCGCGGTGTTATAGGCGCGCTTGAGGGTGGAGGTGAAAACGGTGTCGAACTTGATGTTCTTGAGCGCGGTGCCGGCGGCTTTCGCTTCCAGAATGCCGTTCTCCGAGAGGTCGATATCCTTAAACCCCGTGAACTTGTTTTCCTTGTTCCACTGACTTTCGCCATGACGAAGCAATACGAGGTAATTCATCGGTTTTCCCTTTTTTACGGCTGTTCCGCGTTATGGTAGAAGATAATCCCGCCCACATTCAACCATAAAGCCTAATAATTGCCATAATCTGGCCATTTGTCTTTGACTTTTAAAGGCTAAACTGGCATTTATTTCAGCGTAAATAAGGTGAAAAGCAAGTAAAAGCCCCGGGCGGTTCACCAAGACAAAACGCCGGGGGTGAAAATGTCTGTAAAGGAAAAGACCTCTATGTTTGATATCGCGAAAAAAGAAATGACCTGGGCCGGCAAGAAGCTGTCCCTCGAGACCGGCCGCGTGGCCCGCCAGGCTGACGGCGCCGTCATGGTAACCTACGGCGAAACGACCATCCTCTGCACCGCTGTTGCCGCCAAATCCGCCAAGGAAGGCCAGGACTTCTTCCCGCTTTCCGTCCACTACCAGGAAAAATATTTCGCGTCGGGCAAAATCCCCGGCGGTTTCTTCAAGCGCGAAGGCCGCCCGACGGAGCGCGACACCCTTATCTCCCGCCTCATCGACCGCCCCATCCGCCCGCTGTTCCCGAAGCAGTTCCTGAACGAAGTTCAGGTCATTGCAACAGTTCTGTCGTATGACCTGCAGAATGAATCGGACGTTGCGGCCCTTATCGGCTCCTCCGCCGCGCTCACGATTTCCGGCATCCCCTTCATGGGCCCGGTCGGCGCATCGCGCGTCGGCTTCATCAACGGCGAGTTCGTGCTGAACCCGACCATCGATGAAATGAAAAACTCGACCCTCGACCTCGTCGTTGCCGGCACCCGCGAAGGCGTGCTGATGGTTGAATCGGAAGCGTCGGAACTGTCCGAAGAGCAAATGCTGAAAGCCGTCATGTTCGGCTGGCAGGGTTTCCAGCCGGTCATCGACCTCATCATCTCCCTCGCTGAGAAATGCGCGAAAGATGCCTGGGACCTGCCGAAACCGGAATTCGACAAAGACGCCCTCCGCAAGGAAATCCACAGCCTGACCGAAGGCGACTTCAAAGCCGCTTACGCCACGCGCGTGAAACAGGACCGCGTTTCCAAGCTGAAAGAAGCGAAGCAGAAAGCCGTTTCGACCATCACCACGCGCGAAGGCAACCACCCCGCCATCACCAAGGCGCTGGTTGAAAGCCTCTGCAAGGAAGTCGAGGCGGATATCGTCCGCACCGCCATCCTCGATACCGGCAAGCGCATCGATGAGCGCGACACCAAGACCATCCGCCCCATCCTGTCGCAGGTCGGCGTGCTGCCCCGCGTGCATGGCTCCGCCCTCTTCACCCGCGGCGAAACGCAAGCGATGGTTGTCACCACCCTCGGCACCGGCGATGACGAACAGCTGATCGACGGCCTTGCCGGCGAGACGCATGAAACCTTCATGCTGCACTACAACTTCCCCCCGTACTCGGTCGGTGAAGCCGGCCGCATGGGCGGCGCTGGCCGTCGTGAAATCGGCCACGGCAAACTTGCCTGGCGCGCACTGCACCCGCAGCTGCCGGAAAAAGAAAAATTCCCGTACACGATCCGCGTCGTGTCGGAAATCACTGAATCCAACGGCTCGTCCTCCATGGCGACCGTCTGCGGCACCTCCCTCGCCCTCATGGACGCGGGCGTTCCGCTGAAATCCCCCGTCGCCGGCATCGCGATGGGCCTGATCAAGGAAGGCAGCAAATTCGCCGTCCTCTCCGACATCCTCGGCGACGAAGATCACCTCGGCGATATGGACTTCAAAGTGGCCGGTACGTCGAAAGGCATCACCGCGCTGCAGATGGACATTAAAATCACCTCCATCACCGAAGAGATCATGAAGATCGCACTGCAGCAGGCTCAGGAAGGCCGCATTCACATCCTCGGCGAGATGGCGAAAGCCCTCACCGGCGCACGTGATGCCCTGAACGAGAACGCACCGCAGATCGTGACCATCAAGATCCCGAAAGAGAAAATCCGCGAAGTCATCGGCTCCGGCGGTTCGGTCATCCGCGAGATCACCGAAAAAACCGGCACCAAGATCGACATCGAAGACGATGGCACCATCAAAGTTGCGGCGGTTGGTTCAGAAGCCATCCAGAAAGCCGTTGACTGGATCAAGGGCATCACCGCCGAAGCTGAAGTCGGCCGCGTCTATGACGGCACTGTCGTAAAAATCGTCGAATTCGGCGCTTTCGTGAACATCATGCCGAAAACCGACGGCCTCGTGCACATCTCCGAAATCTCGTCGCGCCGCGTGAAAACGGTTGGCGAAGTCCTCAAAGAGGGCGACAAGGTGAAAGTGAAATGCATCGGCATGGAAAAAGGCAAGATCAAGCTCTCCATGAAAGCGATTGACCAGAAAACCGGTATGGACATCCAGCCGGCCGAAGGCCAGCGCGAAGCTTCCTAAGCTTTCCGCATCAAGAAAAACGGGCGCCGCGCTTTACAGCCGGCGCCCGTTTTTCTTGCCCGTACCACACGCTGGCAATGCTATAATGGCGCATCATCCTTTAGCGCGGGACATCGGCCATGAACCAGCTGCATCAACTCTATCCCCTGTTCTGGGCGTTTTTTGCCATCGTCATGTTGTCGCAGGTGATGCCTTTCGTTATTACCGTCTTCCGGCTGCTGCGCTTTGAATTCGGCGATATCATTTTCACAAGGCTGGACGATGCGACGGCATTGACGCCGCTGCAGCAGGCGGCGGTGGATGAAATTGCCGCGCTCGGGTTTCAGCGTTATGCGACCTACACCGTCGACGATGGTCATGACCGCTGCATCGCCGTAATGCTGAAACACCCCAGCCTGCCCGCTGTTGCCAATATTTACCTGCGCGCCGGTTCTTTCATGGCCTACCCCACATGGTTCTGGAGCTTTGCCAAAAGCGGCGAAATCCTCATGACCGCCAACCGCCAGCCGATTTCGCAGCCGCTGCCGGGCGTCACGCGCATTGATCCCTTTGTCCCCACAGTGCAGCAGCACTGGCAGGCGCATCAGGCCCGCATGGCAGGACAGGAGCTGGAAGCGATTACACCGGAAACGGCGTACGACAAAATCAAGTCGGCAACGACGGGCTATGCCGACTACAACCTTGCGCAAGGCAATTTCACCGGTAAAGACGGGCATTATTTCCTGACGCTATCCGCCGCTGTCACCATGACGCGAGAATACATGCGCCGCCGCCGCGGCTTCCGCACGCCCTATGCGACCGTCGTGACAAGCGACCGTTTCCGCAGCGCCTTTTACGCCGAAACTTATGAAGTCTATGAACATGCCAAGAAACGCCTGAGGGCGCGGCGCAGCGTGTCATTATGGCTGTTGGCCATTTCAGGCAGCTTGTCCTTCGGCCTTTTCGCGGCATGGCTCGGCTGGCAGGCCGCCGCCGCCGTCATTCTCGTGCTGCTGGTGCATGAATGCGGCCATGCGCTGGCGATGCGCCTCTTCGGCTATAAAGACATGAACATGTTCTTCATCCCCTTCATGGGCGCAGTGGTGACGGGCAACCACAAGGATGTGCCGGTCTGGCAGCAGGTGATTGTGCTGCTGGCGGGGCCTGTGCCGGGGTTGCTGTTCGGCATCTGGGTTATATTGCACATCCATTCCTTCCCGGCCAATGGCTTCATGGTCATCCTCGGCATCAATGCTGCCGTCATCAACCTCTTCAACCTGCTGCCACTCGCCTTCCTGGATGGCGGCAAGCTGGTGGAGATGACGCTGCTGACGCGCTGGCCTTTCGCGCTGTTCGGCTTTGCGGGTTTCAGCGCTGTTGCTCTGACGGGCATCATGATCTATCTCAAAAGCTATAATATGCTGATCATCTCTGTCATCCTCTTCCTCGCGGCGCGGCTGCTGTGGCGGGTCGCCAAGGTGCGGACGGCGGTGAAGCGCGAGGGCGCGGAAGACCTGCCCGCCCTCTTCGCGCTGACGGAGAAAATAACCAAAGTTAAATCCTTCACGCGCCAGTACTACATTGTGCGCAGCATCCACGAAAAGCCCTTCATCCGCCCGCCGCGCCGCTGGGAAATCGCTTTCGCCCTGCTGCTGTTTGCGGCCAGCTGGGGCGCTGCGGGGCTCGGCTGGCAAAGCTGGCAGCATGACCGCGTGATGGCGAAAATGAAACATGCTTCCGAGGCGGTGCCCACCAGCCTGCCCGCGCCGCCCGTAAAACCATCTAGCCCCTGACAGAGCGCTGGTTTATAATCGGGTAGCTTCTAGTAAGGAAAAATCATGACGCTTCATATCCCCAAAGTCATCGGCCACCGCGGCGCGAAGGCCTATGCGCCGGAAAATACGCTGGCTTCCATCCATGCCGCCGCCGACCTTGGCGTTGAATGGGTGGAGGTGGATGTGAAACTGTCGAAAGACGGCTACGCCATTATTTTCCATGATGAAGAGCTTGACCGCTGCACGGGCACCCATGGTCTTGTGAAAGACTTTACACTGCAGCAGCTGATGGAACTGGATGCGGGATCGTGGTACGGCGAAAGCTTTTTGAACGAACGCATCCCGACGCTGGAAGAATTGCTGAACACCGTGCTGGAGCGCGGGCTTGGGGTGAACCTTGAAATCAAGCCCTGCCCCGGCCGCGAAAAGGAAACGGCGGAAGTCTGCCTTGATGTCGCAACGCGTATCTGGCCGGATGATGCGCCGCCGCCCCTGATTTCCAGCTTCCAGCATGTGAGCCTCGAGACCGCACTCGACATGATGCCGGAATGGCCGCGCGGCTTTCTTATTGATGATTATTCGGAGAACTGGAAGCAGTTTGCCGACTACGTGAAGGCGGAAACCATCAACATCAACGGCAATACCGCAACGCCCGACCAGATCGACGAATATTGCGACTACGGCAAACCGCTGCTCGCCTACACGATCAACAACCCCGACAAGGCGCGCGAATTAATCCGCCGCGGTGTCGATGCAGTGTTTTCGGATAACCCCGATGTTATCCTTGAAGTGCTGGAGCCGAAGCACTGACAAAATAAAAAGAAGGCCGGTTGCTCCAAGGGCAAACCGGCCTTCCCTTCAGAGACGGCGGCGCTGACAGTGAAGTCAGGCGGCCATCTGGAAGAAGTTACTGTTTCGTACCGCAAGAACCGCAGTCTTCAACAGAATCATCACCTTCGACGTCGTCAGCGACGGGCGCTTGCGCCGAATGCTTTGTTTTGTAGTCCTGCTTGCCTTCAGCCGATTTCGGGCTGTTGATGCCCTTGCTCTGGCCGCCTTGCAGGCCGCCGAGGTTTTTACCGCCCTGAAGGCCGGATTTTTGCTGATCGTTTTGCATGGTGCTTCTCCTTCGTAGAAGTCTACTGCATCAGGCCAATCACGCTTGCATGAAGCGGGATGGGTCTGACAATAAAGGAAGCGGGAAAAAACTCCGAAAGGAAGACCTTCCCGCTTCCCGCAGAACAAACCTACGGGCAGGATTCAGGTTCCAAGCTTTTAAGCCGCTGTTATGTTAAGGATAATCACAAGAATCCGAGGTCACGCTCATGAAGGAGCGCTCGCCCGCCGCGACCGTGAAGCGATATTCCTTGTTGCCGACAACCAGCGAATGCTGGATGGGCAGCAGGCTTTCCTTGACCGTCTGTTTGCCGCCGATTTCGGTAAAGGTGATTTTCACAGGCTTGCCGGGGTCATACCAGGCTTCCGGCTGGCCGGTCGGCGCGATCGACGCCGCGCCCTCGCCCGCCACAGTCACTACACCATTGCCGAATGACACCGCCCCTTGCGGGCCGCTGTAGACGGGGGTTTTGACGACGAAGCGTTTCAGCGCGGGTTCCGTGCAGTTCTTCGGCGGGCGTGCGGCCTCGATAACAAACGCAAGGCGCTCCGCCTTGATGCCGCCGTCGAGCTGCTTTTTGACGAGGTCGGTCAGCTGCTTGAATTCGCCCTGCGGCACTTCCTGCTGGTATTTCGCCTCCAGCTGCTGGTAGCGCACGTTGGTCGACTGCACGTCGGAGCCGAGCTGGGTGATTTTATCCTCAAGCCCCTTGCGCTCGTCTTCCAGTTGCATGGCTTTCTGCTTGTAGGCGACTTCGGAGCTGAGCACGCGCTCCCCGCCCCACCAGTAGGACAGCGCGCAAAGGCCCATGACGAAAAATATCACGACCATGATTTTGCGGCGGCGTTCCTTGTCACGCCGTTTGGATCTGCTGCCGGATTCATACATCATGAAGTTCATTGTCTCAAATCTCCGTTATATCATCAGGGTTGGGTATCGGGGTTTTTCGCGAGCTGGATGGTGGGCGCGCTGAATTCGCCGATGTTCTTGAAGCCGATGCGCAGCATCAGCACCGTGCCGTTTTCACCGGATGCCTCGTTGATGTTGTTGCGGATACCTTCGAGGGAGAAGGAGAAGCATTCATCCGCATAGTTGATGCCGGCATCCGCCCTGCGGAAGCCCGGTTCCTCGCCGAAGTCGGCAAGGCCTCCCGCGTTGAGCCACCATTTTTCGTTGAGGCGATAGGTGCCCTCCACCAGTGCCTGCTGGCGTGACTCGGTGAAGCCGGTGCCGGCGGTGGGGTCGATGAAAATGTACTTGCCGTTCACATCGACCGTCTTGTTGCCGGCATGCAGCTGGAATTCGTGGCGGTGGATGACGAGCGTTTCATTATCCATCTGGAAGCGGTAATCGCCGCTTAAATATTTGGAGATGGAGGCGTTGATCTGGCCGACGAAATCAGAGACGTGATCTTCCAGGCCCGAGCCGTTGGGAAAGACATTATCGTCGTCAAAGCGGTAACTCTGCCCGATAAAAATCTTGCCGTAGCGGCCGTTGTCGCCGTAATAACCGGCCTTCATGCCGTAATTGATGCGCGCGCCGTCTTCCTGCCGATCGATGCCGGGGAAGCGGTTGGCAGAGAAAAGGTTGTTGGTGTCGAGCTCGACGTCGATAGAATCCTCGTTCGGGATTTCCAGCGGCGTGTCGTCCACCTGCGGGCTGATGCTGGCACCGACGAGCGGTTCGAGAATGATCTGCGCGCGGTCAACACGCTTGATCATCGGGTAGCTCGTCGTCACGCTGGCAACCGCCATCTCGCGCGAGTCAGAGGTATTGGAATCAAGCCCAGGGAACAGTTTCGAAATATCGCTGTCCTGCACGCGGTAATAATCGCCGCGGCCGCTTAGATTCCAAACCGTCGAGAGACCGATGGCAGACAGATCGCGCCGCTCCCAGCCGATATCGACGGAGCCGCGCTGCATATCCTGCGCGTTGCCGCTGCGGCGCAATTCGAGGGTCGAAGCACCCGCCGTCCAGCGGCCGCCAAGCAGGGAGTCCGGCTCCCCGTACATGCGGTGCTCAAGGCTCGGCAGCATGTCCGGCTGCTCGGGGCGCACACCAAGGCGCACGTCCTGGAAGGTCAGCGCGGAAATGCGCGTGTAATCGCGGCCGCTGAAACGTTCAAGGTAGGCATCGCTTTGCAACACGTTGGGTTTGGAAATATCGTAGAGGCGAAGATATTCCTTGTCCGACGCCCGCTGAATATCAAAGCCGGCGCGCCATTTGTCATCAAGGTCGAAAAGCCCGTGCGCGAAAATATGGCCGCGGTTGCGGTCCTGCTCCACACGTCCGTCTTCTTCATGACGGTCAGACCGCACAACGCTGCCATCGACGATGATGCTGCCGCTTTCAAACCGCTGCCGGTATTCGCCTTCCAGCAAAATCCCTTCAAGCGCAGTCGGGCGCACGCGCACCGTCGCATCGATGTTGGGCGCGATATCGCCGAAGTAATAACCGCCTTCAGCATAGGCACCCACTTTGCTGGAATAGCCGTATTGCGGGCGCAGGAAGCCGCTCTTGCGCGTGACGCTGGGGTCGGCATGCGAAAAGATGGGCGCAAACACCAAAGGCACGCCCATGAATTCCAGCTTGGCGTTTTTATACTTGATGGTTTTTTCGGCTTCATCATGCACGACCTTGTCGGCCTTGATCTGCCAGAGCGGATGCGGATCCGCTTCGCAAACATGGCAGGGCGTATAGGTCGCTTCCGTCAGCGTCGTCTTGTTGCCGTTTTCGCGCTTGGCTTCGAGAGCCGTAAAGCGGGAGCCGTCCGCCAGCATGGCGAGCAGGCCTTGAATAAAGCCGTTCTTCAAATCCGTCGTCAGCGTCGCGTATTCGGAGAAAGTCACATTGCCTTTTTCATCGAGCAGCGAAACGTTGCCGATCGCCTCCACGCTGTCTGTATCGAGGTGATAGACCATTTTATCGGCGCGTATGATACGCTCACCCTGCACCAGCTCGACATCACCGATGGCGGTGACGGTTTGTTTCTCATCGTCGTGCGACAGCTGCTTGGATTCAAACTTGACCGGCTCCGGCCCCGCCTTGATCGCCTGCGCATAGCTTGACGTAATGTGACCGGACATAAACAACGCAAAGGTCATCACCAGCACCTGCGCATAGCGCCGCTTGAGGCCTTTCTGGTGGTGCCTGTGTTTTGAAATCCGCATCCCGCTCGTCGTCGCCGAACCCCTTGAACTACAACGAGCCATTATCCTGAAGTTTCAAAGCAAATTCAATGCTTTTACCGGAATATAAGTTGCCAGCGCATGACATATTCACGCAGCTTCGGCACATCGCCCGCGCCGCCTGAGAAAGCGACATTGCCATCCGGCCTGACAAGTAAGAAACCGCCCGGCGCAATCCCCTCGATTTCCGCTTCCGCAGAATAGGGAAAAGGAAAGAGTGGCAACCCCTGTTCCGCCGCAAAGACTTCCACCTCTGCCGGCGTTTCGCCGTAAACCTGCAGGTTCCATCTTTGGCAGTTGAGCGCCGCCGCATTCTCCGGATCCTTCAACACCGGCATACGGTCGCCGCCGCTGATACGCCTGTTCATGCTGTGCGCGACATCCTTCCCCCGTCCGGCGCTTAAGGGGCTCAGCGGATAGGAAATGCCAATTTGCGAAATAGTACGAAAAGCCTTCCCGCCGATGCCGGGAATTTTAAAAAGCAGCGGCAAGAGATGGGGCAGCACAAAGCTGCGCAGCAAACCGCCGAGATAAGTGCCCCCGGTGACAAAGCGGAAAGCCTTATCCGTTGTTTTCAACAGCTGTCGGGCAAAACCCATGCGTTCCGTCGCATAGGTGCCAAGAATGTCAGCCGCCGCCTCCCCGCGCAGAACGGCTTTCAGCTTCCACGCGAGGTTGATGGCATCGCCAATGCCGGTATTCATCCCCTGCCCGCCGGCGGGGCTGTGGATATGCGCGGCATCGCCTAGCAAAAATACGCGGTCACGCCGGAAGGAATCCGCCATGCGGTGGTGGGTATGATAGGCGGAAAACCAGTTTACTTTTTTAACAGTCAGTTGCGTATCAACGGTAACGCGCGCCGCAACATCATCAAACGTTAATGCGGAAATATCTTTTTTAACGCCATCCGGCACGACGCCAATCAGGCGGATGTTATTGCCTTTGAGAGGAAAAACCAGGCAGAAATCCTTTGGGTTCAAGCAGAAATAGCCTTGTTTGTCGGCGACAACCGCGCCTTCGGCCTCGACATCCGCAACATAAAATATCTGGCTGTAGGTGCCGCCTTCAAACGACATGCCGAGCCCTGCACGCACCGTGCTATGTGCGCCATCGCAACCGCACAGATAAGTTGCAGCAACCTCTTCAATCTCACCGGATGTATTTTTTAGCTTGGCGCGAATGCCGCTCGTGTCTTGAACAAAGCTGACAAGCTCCGTCTGCCGCTCGACCGTCACGCCGGCAGACTCCAGATGTTTGATCAGCAGTTTCTCGTGCGCATCCTGCGGATAGGTAAGCACGAAAGGATAAGGCGTTTGGTGTTCGCCGAAAACGCCGAGTGGGACCGTGGCGGTCCGCCTGCCGCCCGTCCAAATATTCAGGCTTTCAACTTTGTGGCCATCCGCAATGACTTCAGGGGCAAGGCCGGGCTCCTGCCCGTATAATTCCAAAGTGCGTGCATGCACCGCCATCGCGCGGGATGTCGTGCCGGGTGCGGCGGTTTTATCGATGATGCGGATTTTCACCCCGAGGCGTGTCAGCCATAGCGCAAGCACAAGCCCTGTCGGGCCCGCGCCTGTGATCAAAACTTCCGGCGTCATTACTTCCGCAGGAAAGACGGCAGATCGTCGTCGTCGAACTTGCCGGGGTTTTTCTCGGCCGGTGCCGCCGTCTCAATGCTGTCGACATGGCGGTGGCGGTGGTTCTGCTTTTCGTGGCGGTTGTGGTGACGCTCGCGCTGGCGCACGGCGGGTTCCGGCCGCTCGCGCTCGGGTGGCAGCGGCGGTGCCTTGCCAAGGTCGAGGTCCAGCACTTCGATCTTCTTGTTGATCAGCTTCTGGATCGCGCTGACGGATTTATCATCCATCGGCGTTGCGAAGGTGAAGGCGCGGCCCATTTCATTCGCGCGGCCGGTGCGGCCGATGCGGTGAACGTAATCTTCCGCATGATGCGGCACGTCCCAGTTGAAAACATGCGACATGCCCTGCACGTCAATGCCGCGCGCGGCGACATCGGAGCAGACGAGAATTTGCGAGTCACCGGCCTTGAAAGACGCCAGCGCTTCCGTGCGTTCGCTCTGTTCCATGTCGCCATGGAGGGCGGCGGCCTTGATGCCCTTGCTGCGCATAAAGCGGCGGACTTCGTCAATGTCGCGCTTGCGGTTGCAGAACACGAAAGCGTTCTTGATCGTTTCCTGTTCATACAGCTTGGCGAAAGCCAAGGTTTTTTGCTTGAAATGCGGCACCGGCACAAGGAAATGCGCGATATTCGCCGACGTCGTCGTCTGCGGCGCAATGCTGATGACCTTGGGGTTGCTCAAGTACTTGTCCGCAAGGCGCTTGATTTCCGGCGGCATGGTGGCGGAGAAGAACAGTGTCTGGCGGATCGGCGGCAGGATGGAAACGATGCGCTCGAGATCCGGGATAAAGCCCATATCCAGCATGCGGTCGGCTTCGTCGATGACGAGGATTTTAATGTCGGCGAGCAGGATTTTACCGCGGTCGAACAGGTCAAGCAGGCGGCCGGGCGTGGCGATAAGAACGTCAACGCCGCGATCAAGATTGCGGATCTGCTCGTCCATCGAAGTGCCGCCGACGATAAGCGCCATGTTCAGCACATGGTACTTGCCGTATTTGACAAAGTTTTCGGAGATTTGCGCCGCAAGTTCGCGCGTCGGCGACAGGATGAGGGAGCGCGGCATGCGCGCCTTGGCACGGCCACCGGCCAGCGCGTCAATCATCGGGATGGTGAAGGCGGCGGTTTTGCCGGTGCCGGTCTGTGCAAGACCCAAAACGTCCTTGCACATCTGCACCGCTGGGATCGCCATTTCCTGGATGGGGGTCGGGTTTTTGTAGCCCGCTTCTTCTACGGCGCGAAGGACTCCTTCGCTGAGGCCCAGGTCTTTAAATTCCATCGTTTTTGAATTCCATAATGTGGCGATTTCTCTGCCGGATGTCGGATAATTTCGTATCTTTTATGTTCCGAATACATTGTGCATAACCCGCTTCCGGTGTAGTTTACAAGCATTATTTCATATTCCAGCGACGAGGAGCCAGCCATGGCGCAACCGCATCCGCAGATGACCACGGGCACGATGACCCCGGTCAGCAATCTCCCTATGAAATTGCCGACCCCCGCCAATAAAGGCCACGCCCATGCCCGCAACCCCGGCACGGATTTGAACCTCGACTGGATCGACGGTTTGAACGTCAATTTGTCCGCTGTCGAGCGCCGCACCACCACCCTCCTCGGCCGCCGCACGGTCAAGAAGGAATGGCAGGCCGCCTGGCTGCTGAAAGCGATTTCCTGCATGGATCTTACGACCCTTTCGGGTGACGACACCCCGGGCCGCGTCAAGCGCCTCTGCGCCAAGGCAAAGAAGCCGCTGCGCGATGACCTCGTCGAAGGCCTCAAAATTGAAAGCCTGAAGCTGACCACCGGCGCCATCTGCGTTTACCATGAAATGGTACCGACCGCGGTGAAGGAGCTGGAAGGCACGAACATCCCAGTCGCCGCCGTGGCAGCAGGCTTCCCGCACGGCCTGTCGCCGCTGAAACAGCGCCTTGCCGAAATCCGCGAGTCCGTGGCGGCCGGCGCGAAAGAGATCGATATTGTCATCACCCGCGGCCATGTGCTGACCGGCAACTGGCAGGCGCTGTATGACGAAGTGAAACAGATGCGCGAAGCCTGCGGCGAGGCGCACCTGAAATCCATTCTTGCCACCGGCGAGCTGGCCACCATGCGCAACGTCGCGAAAGCCTCCATGGTCGCGATGATGGCGGGTTCAGACTTCATCAAGACCTCGACCGGCAAGGAAGCGGTCAACGCTAATCTTAACGTCACCATGGTCATGATCCGCATGATCCGCGCGTTTGAAGAGCAGACCGGTTACAAAATCGGCTACAAACCTGCCGGCGGCATCGCCCATGCCAAAGACGTCATGAACTACCAGTTCATTATGAAGGAAGAACTCGGCAACGAATGGCTGCAGCCTGACCTGTTCCGCGTCGGCGCGTCATCATTGCTCGCCGATATCGAGCGCCAGCTGGAGCATTACCTCACCGGCCGCTACTCGGCCAACAACCGTCATCCGGTAGGCTGATCATGGCGCGCAAGAAGGACGATTTCAACGCTGAAGCCACCTTGAAAAAACTCAAAGCCGCCCGCGCCGCCGACCCCAACTGGGAAAAAGCGCGGCAGGCCTTCATCGACGCGGAAGCGAAACATGGCAAGGACGACCCTTGCGAAGGCACACCCTTTATCGTGACGAGATTTACCCGCCCCAAGAGGAGCAAATAATAATGTCCGCAAAAATCGCAGAAATTTTTGACACCATGGAATACGGCCCCGCGCCGGAGAGCGACAAGACGGCGCAGGCCTGGCTGGAAAGCCACGGCCGCAGCTTTGGCCATTTCATCAACGGCAAATGGGTGAAACCTGCCAAAGGCAAGTCCTTCGCCACGACAAACCCCGCAACGGAAGAAATCCTCGCCAAGGTTTTCGTCGGCTCGAAAGCGGATGTCGACGCCGCGGTGAAGGCCGCGCAGACCGCGCTCAAAAAATGGCAGGCACTTGATGGCCACGGCCGTGCGAAATGCCTCTACGCCCTCGCCCGCCTGATCCAGAAAAATTCCCGCCTGCTCGCCGTCATTGAATGCCTCGATAACGGCAAGCCCATCCGCGAAACGCGCGATATCGACGTCTCCCTCGCCGCCCGCCACTTCTACCACCATGCCGGCTGGGCGCAGATTTTGGATACCGAATTCCCGGGCTATGAAGCCTGCGGCGTCGTCGGCCAAGTCATCCCCTGGAACTTCCCCTTCCTGATGCTGGCGTGGAAAATCGCGCCGGCCCTCGCCGCTGGTAACACCGTTGTGCTGAAGCCCGCCGAATTCACGCCTCTGTCGGCCGCGCTATTTGCGGAACTTTGCATTGAAGCTGGCATCCCCGCCGGCGTCATTAATATTGTGCAGGGTGACGGCTCCACCGGCGCAGAAATCACCAAGCACCCCGGCATCGCCAAAATCGCCTTCACCGGCTCGACCGATGTCGGCCGCATCATCCGCGAAGCGACGGCCGGCAGCGGCAAATCGCTGACGCTGGAACTCGGCGGCAAATCCCCCACCATCGTCTTTGAAAATGCGGACCTCGACAGCGCCGTTGAAGGCGTGGTTGACGGCATCTGGCTGAACCAGGGCGAAGTCTGCTGCGCGGGCTCCCGCCTGCTGCTGCAGGAAGGTATTGCCGATGAGATGATCAAGAAGCTGACGAAGCGCATGGAAAACCTGCGCGTCGGCTCCCCCCTCGACAAAGCCATCGACATGGGCGCGCTTGCATCGGACGAGCAGTACCAGAAAATCGACCGCCTTGTGAAACAGGGCGTCAAGGAAGGCGCGAAGCTTGTCCAGCCCGGCAAGAACGCCTGCCCCACCAAAGGCTGCTTCTACCCGCCGACGATGCTGCTGAACGTGCAGCCAGCGTCGACCGTCGCGGAGGTCGAAATTTTTGGCCCCGTCGTTTCCGTCATGACCTTCCGCACGCCGGAAGAGGCCGTGCTGCTGGCCAACAACTCCCGCTACGGCCTTGCCGCCAGCATCTGGTCGGAAAACATCAACCTCGCGCTTGATATCGCGCCGAAGCTGAAGGCCGGTGTTGTCTGGATCAACTCGACCAATATGTTCGACGCTGCCTGCGGCTTCGGCGGCTATCGTGAATCCGGCTTCGGCCGCGAGGGCGGCAAGGAAGGCATGTATGCCTACCTGAAGCCGAAATACCTCAAAAATCTGCCCGCGTACAAAGACAGCAAAACCACCTACAGCGCGCTGAAGCATGAAGCGCCTGCCGTTGAAGGCATCGCCAATATCGACCGCACGGCAAAGCTCTACATTGGCGGCAAGCAGGCGCGGCCGGATGGTGCGTACAGCTTCTCCATTACCGATGCCAAGGGCAAACTGGCGGGACAGGTTGGCGAGGGTAACCGCAAGGATATCCGCAACGCCGTCGAAGCCGCCAAGAAGGCCGAAGGCTGGAGCAAATCCGCGCACCATACCCGCGCGCAGATTTTGTACTACATCGCCGAAAACCTTTCCGCCCGCAAGGACGAATTCAAAAAGCGCCTTGTGCAGCTGACGGGCGCAACGCCCGCGACGGCCGAGAAAGAAGTCGATGAATCCATCCGCCGCCTCTTCACCTATGGCGCCTGGGCGGATAAATACGATGGTCAGGTGCATACACCCCCTGCCCGCCTGATTTCCGTCGCGATGAAGGAATCCGTCGGCGTCCTCGGCATTGTCTGCCCGGACGAAAACCCGCTGCTGGGCTTCGTGTCGCTCTTCGCTCCCGCGATGGCGATGGGCAACCGCACGGTCATCATCCCGTCCGAAAAGTATCCGCTGCTGGCAACCGACTTCTACCAGATTTTTGATACGTCGGACGTTGTCGCCGGTTCCATCAACATTGTCACCGGTAACCGCAAGGAGCTGACCAAGACGCTCGCGGAACACGACGAAGTCGACGCTATCTGGTATTTCGGCTCCGACACCGCAGGCTCTGCATCGGTCGAAAAAGCCTCCACCGGCAACCTCAAGCGCACCTGGGTCAACAATGGCCTGCAGCGCAACTGGTTCGACCGCGAACAGGCCGAAGGCGAAGTCTTCCTCCGCCACGCAACCGAGATCAAGAATATCTGGGTGCCCTACGGCGAATAAACCCGGCTAACAAGCCAATAAAAAACGCCGCAAGAAATTGCGGCGTTTTTTATTATTTCGTGGAGCCGTTACGGCGCGAAACTCTTACCCTTCGGCGCGACGCCGGGATGAACTTTTGGTGCGGGGGTGACGGCCGGCGGAGGGTTGGCGGCGAAGATTTTTTCCAAGGGGAGCAGCGGGCCGAAGGGATCGGGACCCCTTGTGATAACATCGGAGATTTTCTTGGCGTCCTGTTCCGGCACGCCGAGGTGCTTGGTCGCAAATTCAGCCGTCGCATCGCCGAGGACGGACAGCTTGCGCAGACCCTCCGGCGCAAAATTGCCCTTGCCCAGCGTCTCGCCATACAGCGCAACGCCTGCGCGCAGCATGCCGACGAGGATGGAGACATCGACAAGGCGTTTTGCCAGCTTGTCCGCATCTGCGTCAAAACCGGGTGTGATGCGGTGTTGCAGGACGTTCAATTGCGTCAGCGGTGAAATGCCCGGCTTCAGGACAAAATCTTTTTCAAGGTTCTTGGCGCTGTTGATAACGAACTGCGCGACCTGCGCAAACGCGCCGTAATTCTTGTTGCTCGTCACATCGTCGAGGGTCACAGGACGGATGATCGTCTGCGTTTGAGGCGGCAGCGGCTCTGCGGGCGTTTCGGCGGCAGCCTCTTCAACCGCCGGCGCATCAACTGCAGGCTTCGGCGCTGCTTCGGCGACAGCTTCTCCCTTTTCGGCGGCGTCAGGCTGCGCTTCCGCTTCGGGGTCGAGGACTTTCGGCGGCAGGATGACGGTTTCCGTCACCGTCCAGTTTGTCGGCCATTTGTCGACCAGCTGGCGGTAAATTTCTTCCCAGGTGTCGAGCGCGGGCGGCTTGGCGGCGCCGTGGAACAGCGCATCGAGGCTTTCGCGGTTGAGGAAGACGCCCTTATCAAAGCGCGTCTCCTGCGTCACTTCCATGACGCGGCCTTTGTCATCGAAATGGATGCCATGGGCATTGGCAAAGGCGCGGTAGGTGGAGCGATGACCTTCGACGAAGGTGAATTCCTCGTCTTCATGGAAGCGGCGCTCGAACTCGCGCAGGGCTTTCACGACACGGAGCGGGCTTTCGGTGGTTTCGATGACCCAATGGTCAACGCTGTCCTGGTATTTCAGGTCATACTGGACCTTGCTGATGTTCCAGGCCGGCGGCGCGTCGACGGCGCGCGTCAAATCCGGCGACACGGCGTAATAGAAACGGACGTTCTTGTTTTTTTCGATGCAGAATTCCTGCGAGACCATCCAGCGGCCGTCGCCTTCCGGAATGCCTTCCATGCCTTCGGGCACGCGGCGTTCCTGCTTCATGTAAGCTTCGTCGCGCTTCTTTTTGCCGAAAATATCGAACAGTCCCATGATGCTTCCTTAACGCCGTAGTAAAGGCGGAGTTATATCACGGTTTCGGCACATCAAGAATTTTCTTGAATTTGTCGAAGTTGGCGGGCGTTTCATCGGCGGGCTTCACCGGCGTCGGCGAACCCGTGGCCGTTGCCGGCTGCGCGGCAATCGCCGTCTGGTTGAATTCGTCCGTCACGGGCGGCTTCACTTGCGTCGACATGGTGTTGACGGTGGAAACGCCAGCCTTGCGTTCGGCGACCTTGCCCATGATCTTGGCGCGCGCGCCGTAATAGCGGGTCAGGAAACCAGGCACCCAAGCAGGCACCGGGTCTTTTTTCGGGTTGGCGACCCAGGCTTTCAGCTTGTCCATCTGGTCTTGCGTGCCGCCAAGGTCATTGAACTTGCGCTGCGCCCTGTCAACCGATTCACGGATCTGCGTGATGAGGCTGGTGTCGCTGTTGTTGGCGGAAACAAAGCCGCGCTCGAGTTTGGCCAGGTTTTGCGACGCGAACAGCAGGTTGGTGTAAAGCTCGCACTCGGCGGTGAATTTCTGGAACGGCTCGACATGCACGCCGATGGCCTTGGCGGAATCCAGCGTCTGGTTCATTTGCGGAATGACGCCGTCGAGGATTTTGCGGAAGGCATTGGCTTCCGTGGTACCGCCCGGCACGCCCTGCTGGGCAAGGCGCAGCGCTTCGGTCTTTTCATCCGGCGACAGGCCTTCGATCTTGTCGAAGCCGTCGGTGAGTTTCACGGCCTTCTGGATGGCAAGGTAGAAGCTGCCAACCTGGGACGCGAACTGGTCCATGATGGAGAGGGATTCAGCGACTTTCAGGATGTTGTTGAAGCCGGCGGAACGGTCGGAAGCCGTCGCGAAAAGGTCGGACAAAATGCCGCCTTCGATTTTCGCCTGAACGGCCGGGTTATCGCGTGCCTGTTCGGCGGCGAGGATCGTCGCGCCGACTTCGGAGCGCTTGAAGGTCGCATTGGCGAAAATCTTGCCTTCGATGCGGCGGTACGGCTGGCCGAATTCGTCAAAGGCGATGCCTTCGGTATTGGCGGCTTCTTTAAAATGCGGCAGGTCGTAGAAGTGGACCTTCATTTCAGGGTAGCGCGCAGCGGGGTATTGTTTTTCGACGTCGAAATCGACGTGGGTCATCAGCTTGCTGGCGGTGTACTCCGCGCGGGAAATCTGCGCGACCGCTTCGGGGAAGGAGACGTCCTGTTTCGTCACCTGTTCGGAGACAAATTTGCCGTCGCGCTTGTCGAGGTCGTAGACCATGTAGTGCATGACGCGCCACTGGTCGTTGCGGTTGTCCACCTTGATGGCGGCCCAGAATTCCATGTAGTTTTCGACAAGGTTGTGGTTGACGAAGGCGGTCGTGCGCATCGAGTCAAAATAGGTCGACTTCTGCGGCAGGGCGGCAGCCATCTGGTCGTCCCAGGAAGCGTTTTCCTTCTTGGGCGGTTCGGCAACGACTTCAGGCTTCTTTTTTCCACCGAATAACGACATTTTCTACCACACCTGTTTAACTATTCATAAAGCATTGACGAAGTTGCAAAAAAGCCGGCGCACCGAAGTGATGCGCCGGCTTCATTGTTCTTACGGGTTCGGGCCGTTTTTGCGGGCCGGACGGCGGCTGGGCTTGTCAGCCACATCGTCTTCCGTTTTCGCGGCGGCTTGCGGCTGCGGATCAACGGCAGCAGGCGTCTTGTCGACGGTCTTGTTGTCGTTGGTCGGCTGTTTCGCTTCCACTTGGGCGCGCGCTTCTTTCGCTTCCTGCTCGGCAGACTTGACGGCTTCGAGCATGCGGGCAGCGTTGGAGCTGTCTGCGGCTTCGATGAGCTTGTCGGTCGCGCCGCGCAGCTGCTGGGCGGTTGCTTCCAGCTGCTTGAGGCGTTTTTCGCGGTCGTCGTTCTCGCGCTCGATAAGTTTCTGCAGGCGGTCGGACGCGTCGATAAGTTTCTGCGGGTCGATCGTGCCGCGGGCTTTCGAGTTCTGCGTCATGGTGTGCGCTTCCTCGATCATCTTCATCGTCTGGTCGTGCATCTTGTCGCCGAACGCATCCGCTTTCTGGATGGTCTGCGCAGCTTTGAGCGAGGAACCGGCGATACCTGCGGCTGCAAGCATGGCTTTCCACTCGTTCTGGCTGTTGTACATGATGTCCTGGATTTTTTTGCGCTGGTCTTCCATCGTCTCCATCATCTGGCGGAGCTGCTGGGCCGCGATGACCGACTGGGCGCGCGAGCCTTCGAGAACCGTGATACGGTCAATGAAGTCTTCTTTGCGCTTCATCACGTCTTTCAGGAACAGTTCGTCTTCGGGATCGTTCGATTTCTCGAATTCCGCGTTCGCTTCGGGGATGTATTCCTCGTTGTAGCGGCGGAGGACTTCTTTCGACGCGCCGAGGTACAGCGAAATCTCGCGGGTCGCTTCAACGCGGGCGATGCCGAGTTTTTCAGCTTCCTTCATGACTTCTTTAATGCCGATTTCGGTTTTGGAGATGTTGTCGACGAGCTTGATCATCTCGAACAGCATTTCCGGCAGCGCGTCCTGCATTTCCTTGACGAGTTTTTCGTCTTCGGTGCGTTTCGCGGCTTTGCCGGTCAGGCCGTCCCAGAGGTCTTTCGTGAATTTGGTCACGCCTTTGACGCCCTTGACGCCGCCGCCGACCATGCCTTTCAGCAGTTTCTGCGTGGCTTCGCCGAACTTGTCGAAGTTGAGGCCTTTCAGGCCGGTTTCCAGCTGGCCGAGAGCGCCTGCCATGACGTTGACCTGCTCGTTGAAGCGGCCTTGCATCTTGATCATGTCGTTGGCGATCTTGCCGAGGTTGGCGAGCGGCGGGTGACCGTAGCTGATGATCGCTTCGAAACTATCGGGGTTGCGATCGATCGGCTCCATGATCTTTTCCATCTCGGCCTTGGTCTCGGGATCCGCATCCGCGAAATCGACGACCTTGCCGCGCGCACGCGAACGGCGGCTTTGCTGGTCAGCGGCAGACTCTTCCGGCTGGTCAGCTTTTCTGTTGAATTCGTTCTCGATGTTGTTTGCTTTATTGAGCATCTGTTGGACTCTCCTTGAGTTGCGCCCTTACCGACGAAATCGTTTTTGTAGATCTGATTTTTCTTAATTCGCGACGAAACTACGAAAGCCATGACATAATGTCAAGAGCCCGTCCCGATGATTTTTTTAAAACGATACGAAGCACATTATTGAATTTTTAAAGGCGTGGCAATGCAGAAAATGCACGTTTTTATTGGGGCTTTATGACATCTGTGTTTTTGAAACGCTGCTCTGCGCTGTAAGAAAATTTCACCCCTTTTATTGCCATAACGAAGGGTGTATTTATGACTATGGAAACCTAGAGCGCAACAATCGAAAAGATGCCGCTTTCCCGCTCCGGAAAATCGATCTTCGACGCGAATCCGAAAGTGATTCCCCGCTTCTTACGGCCGCGGCACGTGGTAGCCGAAGAGGTCTTCGTTGCCCCAGCCGGCGAGGTCGGCGCGCACGACGTGCGGCAGGCACTTGAACAGGCCATAGGCGATGTCGAGGCGACCCTCGCCGGTCATCATCGCGTTCAGCTTCTCTTTCATGGCGTGCAAATAGACAACGTCGTTGCAAGCATAATCCAGCTGCTCGGGGCTCAGGTGCGCCGCGCCCCAGTCGGTGCATTGCTGTTCTTTTGAAATGCGGACGCCGAGAACGTGGCTGCCGACATCCTGCAGCTCATGCTGCTGGGTGTAGGTGCGCGCGATGCGGGAGGCGATTTTGAGGCAGTAGACGTTTTCGAGGATGACGCCAAGGTAATGGCCGATCCAGCGCATATCGCCGCGGGCGTAGTAGAAGATTTTCTCCTTCGAGGCGTCGGAGAGCAGCTTCTTCACGTTCGGCGCGTCGTATTTGCCGCGCTCGAACTGCACCATGTGTGTGATGCCGTCGGAGCCGTCATACACCTGCAGCAGGCACAACCGGTCGCGCCAGACATTGAGGCCCATGAATTCGGAATCAATCGCCAGCACGTTGCCGAATTTCAGGTCCGCCGGAAAGTCGTTCTGGTAGAGGGCGTAGCGCTTTTCTTTCGGCTGGACTTTAAGGGCTTCTTTCATGGGGTTCCTGAAGTATTACGGGTTGAATTTGGGAGTGAAGACTTTGGCCGGCGCGGGCTTTTTGTTTTCGTTGGCGGCTTTGGCGTCCATCGCCTTCACGCGGGCGATATCGTCGAGATAATAGTTCTCGAGGCGGCTGTAATGCAAGCCGCCCATATCGGCCAGCACATTTTCCGCAACTTTGCGGACGCCGTCGAAGTTCTTTTCGCGCAGGCCATCCAGCACAGCGGGCAGCGTATTCGGCAGTTTGTCGTTCAGATAGTGCATGGCTGCTGCACCAAAGCTGGGCGCAACGCCGTCATTGGTTTCCTGCTTGCCCTTGAGCCCAAGGATAGTGGCAGAGAGGTTGGAGAGATGCGCCAGTTCACCTCTACGGCTGGAGGCTTCCAGCGCTTCGCAGTAATGTTCCAGCGCGAATTTGGCGAACATCTTGTTGCAGGCGGCGATTTCTTCGGCCGGTACAAACTTATCGACGGGGTGCAGCATGTCGACAGCGCTATCGGGCGCAACCGCCTGTTTCGCCTTGCCGTCGCGGATAAAGCCTTCCAGCAGCGCTTCCGCCTTCACGGAATTGCCATCGCGGATGAGTTCGGAGAAAGCTTCGGTCAGCTGCTTGCCTTCTTCGGGGAATTTGGTGTCATAGACACGGTACGCCTGGTTGAAGCGCGGCCATGCGCCTTTCAGGTGGAGGCCGAAGTCGCAGGCGTGGATCAACGCCATGGCGCCGATGAACTGCTTTTCTTCGGTCGATTTGGCTTCTTTAATGTCTTTCAGGAAAGTCGCCATCAGGCCGATCTCGCTGTTCCATTTCAGCTTGGTCAGCGGCGTCGGGCCTTCGGAGAGGAATTCGCCGGCCTTCTCCTGCAAAATGGGGCCAATGCCAAGGCGGTCACGCAGGAGGTAGCCTTCATCCAGCATGACGTTGATGAAAGCGACCGATTTATTCTCGCGCACAATCTTGTCGTGATAATGCAGGGAGGCAAGGTCATGGATGTTGGTATCGATCATCATGATGCGGGGCTTGTCTTCGCCCAGCTTGGTGCCGACTTCATCCATGGTGAAGACTTGGGTTGCCGCCTTGAAGCCGCCGTTCTCGAGGTCGCGGTAGATGATGACAAGGTCAACGTCGGACGATGCGATGGGCTGCCAGCTGCCCTGCTTCATCGCGCGGCCGTAGGAACCTGCCATAATCACCACATCCGCATTCGGGTGGTTCTTTTCCAGCCAGGGGTTGATGACCTTATCGACGACGTCCTGTGCCTGTGCCATGGCGGAGCCCCTTTTTTCTGTAATGTTGAATAGCCAGAAAGTAGCAACCACAGGACAGGCGGTAAAGGGGGTTTTATGGTTTTATTCAATAGCCATAATCCAAAAATAAAATGGCGCGGGCAAGCTGGCGGGAATGCTCGGTTATGATAGGCTAAAGCACATGAAACATATTGTCTGTGCATTGCCCGTCCTGCTGGCGCTGTCCCTGCCCGCGATCTTGCTGCCCACAACGTCCGGCGCGGCAACGACGCATGAAACAAAACCAGCCATCAGTGAGCTCGAGCCCGCAGAACCCGATCTTGGCGATTACCAGCCCGCCGCCGGGGATGATCGCACCCGCATGCGCGACATCATCGCCTTGTCTGAGGATATTGAAGCTTATCACGCTAAGACGGGCCATTACCCGCTCGCCACCACCGAACCCACAGAAACGGAAACGCTCGTCTTCATCAAGAAGAATGCCACCGTCGACTGGAGCCAGTTTCATGGCCGGCCCCAGGCTGAGCTTGAAGCCGCGTTGCAGAAGGAACTCGGCAAGAACGTGCACCTGCCGGATGACCCCTGGGCGCAAATGCAGCACTTCCTTTATATATATAAGACAAATGGCCAGGACTATACCGTCGCTGCCAACCTGATGACAGCGCCATTCTACACGCAGCCCAACGAAGCATTCGCGACGCTGACCATCGGCTCCCGCCCCTCCCAAACAGATAAGATACTGACGAAAAAAGCCCTGCTTTTCCAGCTGAAGGCGGGCAAGCCAAATGCTGACCTGCAAAAGCAGCTGCTTGATGCCGCAAAGGCGAAAGATACAGCGGCGCTGAAAGCTGCAATTGATGCAGGTGCAGATTTAAATCCGGTCTGCGGCTTTGACCAGCGCTGCCAGCCCCTTGCGATTGCCGCGGCAGAGGGTGACGCCGCGACGATTGATTTTTTGCTGGCACATGGCGCGGATATCAACGGTTTTAACGATTACGAAGATGTACCGTTGAACATTGCCATGGCGGCGGGCCGTGCCGATGCCGCAAAGAAACTTATTCTCGCCGGCGCCAACGTCAACCTGCCGAACGCGCTTGGTGTGACGCCGTTTATTGGCGCGACGCATGGCGGCGATATAGCGCTCGTCAAGCTCATGCTGGCGCATGGCGCCGATGTGAACAGCCATTTCCTGACCCATACCGGCGACACGAAACCCGGTGACCGCGGTGAACGTCCCTTGGAAGCCGCCATCCGCGCTGGGCATGCCGATGTGGCAGAAGCCTTGTTAAAAGCAGGCGCCAACCCCAAATTAGCAGGACAGAACGGCGTCACTATGCGGGCACTGGCGGATGCCACGAGCAACGCAAGGCTCGTTGCCCTCCTGAAGAAGAAATGATTGCCTCCCTTGAATTGCTGCAGGCCATGTTCCGCGCCGCCATCGACGCGGCGCAGCCCGCCCTGTGCCTGCCGCCGCACCTGCCGCAAAAGCCGAAGGGCCGGTTGATTGTGCTGGGTGCGGGCAAAGCCTCCGCCGCCATGGCAAAGGCTGTTGAAGATAACTATGACGGCCCGCTGGAAGGGCTTGTCGTCACGCGACACGGCTATGAAGTCTCCTGCAAACATATCGAGATCGTCCAAGCCGCCCATCCCGTGCCGGATGATGCCGGTATGCGCGCGGCGGAACGCATGCTGGAGATGGTGCAAAACCTTTCCCCCGATGACCTTGTGCTTTGCCTTATTTCCGGCGGTGGCTCCGCCCTGCTGCCGCTGCCGATGGAGGGGTTGAGCCTTGCCGAAAAACAGGCGGTGAGCAAAAGCCTGCTCGTATCGGGCGCGACGATATCGGAAATTAACTGCCTGCGGCGGCACCTGTCCCGCATCAAGGGCGGCAGGCTGGCGGCAGCGGCTTCCCCTGCCCGCGTGCTGACGCTGTTGATTTCAGATGTGCCGGGGGATGACCCGATGGATATTGCCTCCGGCCCCACCGTGCCGGATACAACAACCTGCGCCGATGCGCTGGCGATTGTGGAAAAATACGGCCTCACCCTGCCGCCGGCGCCGCTAGCCGTGCTGAAAGACGGCCGCGCTGAATCGGTTAAACATCTCGATAACATTGAAACCCGGCTGATCGCGACGCCGCAGATGGCGTTGGAAAAAGCGGCCATGGTGGCGGAAGCTGCCGGCATCAGGGCGCATATCCTCAGCGACCGGCTGGAGGGAGACGCGCGGCTGCTGGGAGAAGAAATGGCAACGCTCGCCAGCCGTTATGCCCCGCCTTGTGTTCTGCTGTCCGGCGGTGAGACGACGGTGACCGTGCGCGGCAAAGGCAAAGGCGGCCGCAATGTCGAATTCCTGCTTTCTCTCGCCATAGCCCTTAACGGGCGCGCGGGGGGCTATGCCCTTGCCGGCGATACGGATGGCGTTGACGGCATGCTGGATATCACAGGGGGCTGGATTGCGCCGGATACGCTGCAAAAAGGACCGGATGCCGCAAAATTCCTCGACAACAACGATGCGCACAGCTATTTCTCCGCCCTGGGGCAGTCTGTTGTGACGGGGCCGACGCTCACGAATGTGAACGACTTCCGCGCAATTTTGCTGCTGGAGCCGTCAAAACCCGATAAGATACCGGCATGACAAGCGATAAAACCATTTCCAGCCTGCAGAACCCCGTCGTCAAGAAGCTGCGCTCCCTCTCGGCCAAAAAATACCGCGACGAAGACGGCATTTTTATCGTCGAAGGCGCACGGCATGTGAATGACGCGCTGGCGGCGGGCTGGCAGTTGGATGTTGTCGCCTTTGCACCGAAAGCGCTGCATGACCCGGCCGCCGTGAATGTGCTAAAAACCGCCCGCGCCGCGAAAGCCCAGGTCATCGAAGTGACGGAAAGCATTCTCGGCAGCATCACCAACCGCGACAACGCCCAGCTTTTGTTGGCGACCTTCAAACAGAAAAAGCTCGGCCTTGATGCGTTGGCAGAAAGCTTGTGGGTCGCCCTCGAAGGTATCCGCGATCCCGGTAACCTTGGCACGATTTTGCGCACAGCGGATGCCGTGGGGGCGAAGGGCGTTTTGCTGCTCGGCACCTGCTGCGATCCGTGGTCGTTCGAGGCGATACGGGCGAGCATGGGCTCCTTCGCGCGTGTGCCGCTGGCTCAAAGCTCTGTTGCTGAATTCACCAGTTGGAAGAAGAATTACAAAGGCAAAGTCATCGGCACACATCTGCATGCGAAAGCCGTCGACTACCGCGATGCCCCGACGGCCCTGCCCCTTCTACTGGTCATGGGCAGCGAGAGCGACGGGCTGTCAGCCGATGTTGCCGCCGCCTGCGACACGCTGGTCAAAATCCCCATGACGGGCGGCACGGAATCCCTCAACCTTGCCGTCTCGACCGGCATCATGCTCTACGAAATCGCAGGGCGGAAACTGCCGAAATGAAAAAACAGATTGCGATTATCGGCGGCGGCCCCGCAGGGCTGATGGCGGCGGAAGTGCTGGCAAGCGCCGGCCATGCCGTGACGATCTACGACCACAAGCCCAGCCTTGGCCGCAAGTTCCTCATGGCGGGGCGCGGCGGCTTGAACCTGACGCATAGCGAACCGCTCGATAAATTCATGCCGCGCTATGGCAGCGCTGCCGCCGCGCTGAAACCCGCGATTGATAAATTCCCGCCCGCAGCACTGCGCCAATGGTGCGAAGATTTGGGTCAGGAAACTTTCGTCGGCTCCAGCGGCCGCGTCTTTCCCAAAGCAATGAAAGCCTCCCCCCTGCTCCGCGCGTGGAGCCAGCGGCTGGAAAAACTTGGCGTGCAGGTTGTGTATAATAAAAGCTGGCTCGGCTGGGAAAATGACGCCCTGAAATTTGCTGATGGCAGCACGGTCAAAGCCGATGCCGTGCTGCTGGCTCTCGGCGGTGCCTCATGGCCGCGTCTGGGGTCGGATGGGTCATGGGTTGATATTCTTAAAAAAGAGCATATCGATATTTCCCCGCTCCGCCCCGCCAACAGCGGCTTTACCGTCAACTGGTCGGAAGTGTTCCGCAATAAATTCGCCGGCACGCCGCTGAAGCCGATTGGTTTAACCTTCCAAGGTAAAAGCTTTCAGGGCGAGGCGATGATTACAGCGGCTGGCATCGAAGGCAGCGCGATCTACGCCCTTTCCGCCGCCCTGCGCGAGGCGATTGCCAAAGACGGCAAGGCTGTCCTGCATCTTGACTTGCGGCCCGGTGTCAGCGCCGACAGCCTGATGCAGCGGCTGGAAATTCCCTCCCGCGGCAAGTCGTTCTCAGAATACATGCGCAAGGAGGCAGGGCTTTCCCCCGTCGCCACCAGCCTGCTGCGGGAGGCGAATAATGCGCCTGCGGCCCTATCGCCCTATGATCTCATTAAACTAATCAAGTCGCTGCCCATCACCCTGCTGGCCCCCTTCGCCATCGACCGCGCCATTTCGACGGCGGGAGGCATTTCCTTCAGCGAGATTGATACGGGTTATATGCTGAAGAAAAAGCCCGGCGTGTTCGTGGCGGGGGAGATGCTTGACTGGGAAGCCCCCACCGGCGGCTACCTGCTGCAGGCAGTGTTTTCGACCGCCGTTGCGGCTGCCGAAGGCATCAAGGCGAGCCTCGCCTAACGCGCTGGATTTCTTTACATTTGCCCTGACTTATGTCATAAGCACGGGCATAAAAGGGTGTAACGATACATGCTGACGATTTCCAACCTCACATACCGCATCGGCGGGCGCACGATTCTCGACGATTGCAGCGTCAATATCATGGACGGCTGGAAGGTCGGCGTCGTCGGGGCCAATGGCGCCGGAAAATCCACCCTTTTCAAGATCATCGCCGGCGAATTGCAGGTCGACGGCGGCACTATCCGCATGTCGGAAAAGCAGCGCTTCGGCATGGTGCGGCAGGATATCCCCGATACCGACACCCCCATCATCGACCTCGTCGTCAATTCGGACGAGGAAGTCGCCGCCCTCATGCGCGATGTGGAGACGGAAACCGACCCCAACAAGCTGGGCGATATGTACGAGCGCCTGATCGAGCTGGACGCCTATTCCGCCCCTTCCCGTGCCGCCATCCTGTTGACCGGCCTCGGCTTTAAAGAACACCAGCTGCGGGAGCCGTTCAGCTCCCTCTCCGGCGGCTGGCGTATGCGCGTGGCCCTTGCCGGCGCGCTGTTCGTGCAGCCGGACGTCCTTCTGCTCGACGAGCCTACCAACCACCTCGACCTTGAAGCCATCATGTGGCTGGAAGCCTATCTGCAGAATTACCCGCATACGCTGCTCATCATCTCCCACGACCGCGACCTGCTGAACAAATGCGCGGACCACATCGTGCATGTCGATAAGCAGAAGATGACGCTCTACACCGGCAACTATGACACCTTCGAGCGCGAGCGCACGGCGAAACTGGGCCTGCAGCAGAAAATGTTCGAAAAGCAGCAGGCGGCCCGCCAGCATATGCAAAAATTCATTGACCGCTTCAAAGCCTCCGCCGCGAAAGCCGCGCAGGCGCAGAGCCGCGTCAAGGCGCTCGAGCGGATGGATTTGGTCGATGCCGTCATCGCCGACCGCGCGATTAAATTTACATTCCCCGACCCGGAAAAACTCTCCCCGCCGCTCATCGCCATCCGCCACGCGGATGTGGGCTATGTGGAGGGCAAGCCGATCGTCCGCCGCATCCACGAAAATATCGATACCTCCGACCGCATCGCCCTGCTCGGCGCCAACGGTAACGGCAAGTCGACGATGATGAAGCTTATCGCCGGCAAGCTGGACACCATGTCCGGTGAAATGGTGCGTTCGACGAAGCTGCGCATCGGCTACTTCTCCCAGCACCAGACGGAAGAGCTGGACGTTGAATCGACCCCCTACATGGAAATGTGGCGGCTGATGTCGAAGAAGACGGGCGAGGCGAAAGAATCCCATGTTCGTGCCAAACTGGGCCAGTTCGGCTTTGCCAAGATGCTCGCGGACAACCGCATCGGCGACCTTTCCGGCGGCGAAAAAGCGCGCCTGCTGTTCGCGCTGATGGGCTTTGACGCCCCGCACCTGCTGCTACTCGACGAGCCGACCAACCACCTGGATATCGACGCGCGCGAAGCTTTGGTGCAGGCCCTCAACAACTATGAAGGCGCTGTTGTCATCGTCAGCCACGACCCGACGATGGTCGAGCGCGTGGCCGACCGCCTGTGGCTCGTGAATGACGGCAAATGCCAGGACTTTGACGGCGACCTTGAAGATTACCGCCAGTTCATCATCCAGGCCCGCCGCGAAGCCCGCAAAGGCGAAAAGGAAAAACGCGCGCAGGAGAGCAAAGAGGCTGCAGCCCCCGCCCCCGAAAAACGCGCCGGCTCCACCAGCCAGATGCGCCGCGACGCCGAACGCGCCGAAAAAGACATCCAGAAACTGACGGCCGAGAAGGAAAAGCTGGAAAAGCAGATGGCGATGCCCGGCTTTTACGAAAATGTCGCCAAGTCCCGGGATGTCCAGAAGACCTATGACGCGGTTGTCAGCGACCTTGCCAAGGCGGAAGCGCTCTGGATTGAAGCGCAGTCTTCGCTCGAAACCGGCACATAAAATAATTCATAAAAGGCGGAACTATTCTCCTGCTCGGCGCATTGAACGTTTTGACGTTAATCCGCCTTTTGGCATTCTTGAATTATGGAGAAATTATGAACCGGTTCGCCCTCTTATCCGCGCTTTCCGGCTTATGCATGATCGGTCTGGCACTGCAGCCCGCGCTCTCGACTGAGCCCGGCTTTGGGCCCAACCCGGAGCTGCCCGCCCCCTCCTCATACCTTATCCCCACAGTCAACATCGCCAAGGCGACCGGCTGGCCGCGCAACGGGCAGCCTGAGGCCGCATTTGGACTTAAGGTTAATGCCTTTGCCGCCGGCCTTGACCATCCGCGCTGGCTTTACGTGCTGCCAAATGGCGATGTGCTGGTTGCGGAAACCAACGCGCCGGAAAAGCCGGATGACGCCAAAGGCATCAAGGGTTGGTTCATGAAAAAAGTGATGGGCGATGCAGGCGCGAACACGCCGAGCGCCAACCGCATCACCCTGCTCCGCGACACCAACGGCGACGGTATAGCCGAGCAGCGCAGCGTTTTCCTGCATGACCTGAACTCCCCCTTCGGCATGGCGCTGGTGGGAGACACCTTTTACGTCGCGGATACCGATGCTCTGCTACGCTTCCCCTACACTGCCGGCGTTTCCTCTATCAAAGCGGAGGGCGAAAAAGTGACTGACCTGCCCGCCGGCACCATCAACCACCACTGGACGAAAAACGTCATCGCCTCGAAAGATGGCAGCAAGCTGTATGTGACGGTCGGCTCCAACAGCAACGTCGGTGAAAACGGTCTCGATAAGGAAGAAGGCCGCGCCGGCATCATGGAAATTGACGCCGCCACCGGCAAGTCGCGCATGTTCGCAACCGGCATCCGCAACCCGAACGGCATGTTCTGGCAGCCCGATACTGGCGCGCTTTGGACCGCCGTCAACGAGCGTGACGAGCTGGGCGATGATCTTGTCCCCGACTATATGACCTCCGTCAAGGATGGCGGCTTTTACGGCTGGCCGTTCAGCTACTACGGCCAGCATGTGGACACCCGCATTGCCGAAGACGACCGCCGCCCTGATCTGGTCGAGAAAGCCCTTGTACCGGATTACGCCCTCGGTGCGCATACCGCCTCGCTCGGCCTCACATATTATGAGGGCAATGCCCTGACGCCCGCCTATACCCACGGCGCCTTCGTCGGCCAGCACGGCTCCTGGAACCGCAAGCCCCGCAGTGGATATAAGGTCGTGTTTGTGCCCTTCAAAGACGGCATGCCCAGCGGCGATCCGGTAGATTTCCTGACCGGCTTCGTGACCGGCGACGGCGAGGCGCAGGGCCGCCCCGTAGGCGTTGCGGTGGACAAAGGCGGCGCGCTGCTGGTGGCGGATGACGTCGGCAACACCATCTGGCGCGTTTCCGCCAAGAAATAACCTCAAACGCCTGTTAGAAAGTTGCTTTCTTGCCGCCGCCCGTGACGTCAGGGAACGAAGCAGCCTTGCGCTTTGTTGTGCTAATAACAGGAGCGCCGCCATGAAGCCAAATACAGTATTGTCAACCTTTGTCACTTCGATTGTCATTATTATCGGTTGCACAGCCTGGGCATGGACCAAGGCACCCGCCGCCGCTGCCGCGCGCGAACCCTCCACCCGCGCGATCGTCGCGGATGCTCCGGTTAATCCCGACATTCCCTTCACTTTCGTCGACGGCCGCGATTCAAATCCGCCCGCGCTTGATGCGAGCAATCAATCGACGCGCTTCGCCGGCAAGGAAGATGCAGAGCCCACAGCGGTTGCCAAAGCACGCCTGGCGCGAGAGGCGGTATCAACGAATAAACCCTACCCGACCCCCAATCCCAAAAAATCTATCCTTGCCCATTACCGCCCGATGCCGTCGGAGCCGGAAAAAGTCGCCATCATCTGGTTCAACGACTAATTTCTTCCAGATATAAATTTTACGAGGTGGTGGAACCAAATTCCGCCACCTTTGTTTTATGCCGATGCGATTTTTAAATCGGCAATTCGAATGGTGTCTTTTTAGCCACGCTGCAAAATCGAATTTTACAAACGTAAATTTTTTGTTACCATTTTTTCGACTGAGCCGTTGATAATGGCGAAGACCGGTACGTTCACCAGAAAAATTGAAAGACAAAACAGATGAAAAAAGTTCTCCTTCTTGGCGCCGCGTTGATCGCGCTTTCGGCCGCAACGCCCGCGCATGCAGACTCCACCACCCAGACGACGACAACGACCAGCTCGTCCTACGACACCTACAGCCGCGCGCATCCCTCGGACTCGCCTCTCTCCGGCCTCTATGTCGGTATCTACGGCGGCTATGACTGGACGGATGCCGATATCACCGGCGCAAACCCGGATATCGACGGTTTTGACGGTGGCGTTTTCGCCGGCTACCGCCTTGACCACCTGTGGGACAGCGCCGGCATGACCGCCGCGATCGAAGTGGCCTATGGCAACTCCGGCGCAGATGACTCCTCCGGCGGCATCAACTTCGAAAAAGGCAGCGAGTGGGAAGTGTCCTTCCGCCCCGGCTTTGAAGTCATCAACCAGATGACCTCCGGCATCGGCCTTGCTCCCTACGGCATCATCGGCTACCGCAACACCAAGTTCAGCGCGACCGGCCTTGGCGGCAACGGCTCGCACCGTTACGACGGCTTTGAACTCGGTATCGGTACCGAAGTCATGGCGATGGGCAACTTCGGCGTCCGTGCCGAATACGCGCACACCTGGTACGGCGAAGAGTCGGGCCTCGATCCTGAATCGAACGACCTGCGCCTCGGCGTCGCTTACCACTTCTAAGCGTTGCTTCCACGAAAAAAGGCCGGTGCTCATTGCACCGGCCTTTTTCTATTTTGTCGTTACATAGTCAATAGCACAGCGACATAGTGGCAGATCGCCGCCGCCAGCACGATGCCGTGCCAGAGGGCATGGGTATAGCGGTGCTTGTCCCAGATATAGAAGACGATACCTACGGTATAAAGAACGCCGCCCGCGACAATCAGCGCCAGCACATCAAACGGCAGCGCTGCAAAAAACGTGCGGCCGCCCACCACAACCGCCCAGCCCATGGCCAGATAAATCAGCACCGACACAATCTCGAACCTGCCAGTAAAGAATATCTTGAAGGCAATGCCGCCAAACGCCAGCGCCCAGAGGACCGAGAGGAGCGTTATGCCGAACGGCGTGTAAACATAGACCAACAAAAACGGCGTATAGGTGCCGGCGATCAGGAAATAAATGCTGATGTGATCGAGGATTTCGAGGATGCGTTTCGATTCCGCATTCGTCACCACATGATAAAGCGTCGAGCAGGTGAACAGCAGCAGGAAGCAAAAACCATAAATACCCGCACCAATGATGCCGCGAATATTGCCATGCGCCGTCGCAAGCGAGGTCAGCACCGGCAGGCAGCTGACGCCAAAGACAATGCCAAGGCCATGAATAAGCCCGTTCACGAATTCCTGCCGGCGACTGTAACTGCTGCTCATGGTGTACTCCGCCGCGCGGCACAAAAACAAAAGCCCGCATGGATGCGGGCTCTGTATCGGAAGAATTGGCGTCCCCTAGGGGATTCGAACCCCTGTTACATCCGTGAAAGGGACGTGTCCTAGGCCTCTAGACGAAGGGGACGCATGTTCGGTTCGAACGATAGGTTTTTACTTATATCTGAGGTGAAAAGCAAGGCTTATTTATTGCGGCGGTTTGGGGGCGGATTTTGCCTTGTCTGCCAAGGGGTTCGCAGGCGGCGGCGCAGGGGCGTTTTCGGGCGCGGCGTCGAAACCTTTCCAGGCCTTCAGCTCGGCCATGGCGCGCAGGTAATCGGGGTCCTGATCGTATTTGACCGGGCCGTAGTCATTGGCCTGCCAGATGCCGGTAATAAACCCTGCAACTGCTTCCGGCGTCGGGTACTTGCCGTCGACGGGATAGGCCATCAGCATTGAATTACGGCCCTTCTCCTCGCCTTCGGCAAGGGAGGGCTGGACGTAGGTCACGGGAATGCGACGCGCGCCCCATTTTTCAAAGATCGCGGCGCGTTTGGCGGGATCCATGCTGTCGTCTTCGGGCTTCACTTTCGCAGGGTCGTTGACCTCGATAAGCGCGCAGGCGAGCTGTTTGCCATCGGCTTTGGCGAGTTCCTCCAGCCCCTCGATGCGGCCCTTCACCATGAGGCGGCCAAGGCCGAGCTGGCGGTAGGCAGGGTCGATGGCGTTATAGGCCAGAAGCCCCGCCTGCTGGTTGCCGTAGTAATAGGCGATGGAAATGCCGTAAAGCTGCGCCTTGGCAGGATCGGGATCGTCCAGATGCTTGCCGGCCAGCAATATGACGCGGCCCACGCCATGCGTCGGGACGGAGAGTTTCTCTTCGATTTTTTCGAGGCTTTCGCGCTCTTCCGGCATCGGGAAGGCGGGCACGTAAATGTCGTTATAAGCGCGGCGCAACAACGCAATCGCGCGCGGATCGTCGGCTTTGACGACCAGCGTTTCGGCAGATACGGCGTTAAAATCGTTCTTGAACATGCAGGTATTGTAACAAAAGCAATAATTATGTCAATGAATTTAAGACTTAAGGGCCAAAAATCTTGGCGGCATCGACGATCTGGAAGTTGACGGAGCGTTTGCCCTGCCAGTGGTTGATGGAAACATGGCCTGCGATGTTCAGCGGCTGGGAGCCTGCCTTCAGCAAAGCCTCGCCGAGGGCTGAATCCATCGCGCGGAAGGCGATGGCCTTGACGGAGGTGCCGCCAGCGGTGTCCTGCAGGAAGCAGCTGACGTGACGTTCGCCCACAACCGTCGGCTTGATAACCTTGACGCCGGCCAGCGCGAAGCGCGGTTCCGAATGTCCGGCACCATAGGGTGCCAGCTGGTTCATTTTCTCGACGAGTTCGATGGTGAGGGCCGCCGCCGACAGCACGCTGTCAACGCGCAGCTCCGGCGTCAGCGCCTGGCCGCGCAGTTGGTTTTCGACATGGGCGTTGATAAAGCCGCGCAGTTCCGCAAAGTGGCGGCGCGCAACGGTAAAGCCTGCCGCCATTTTGTGGCCGCCGCCGGCAATCAGCAGTCCCTGCTCCTTCGCCGCGCTGACGGCGGCACCGAGGTCCACGCCGGTGACAGAGCGGCCGGAGGCCTTGCCGATGTCCTTGTCGTCAAAGGCGACGACGCAGGAGGGGCGGTTGTATTTCTCTTTCAGACGCGCCGCGACAATGCCGATCACACCGGGGTGCCAGCCGTCGCCATCCACCATGATGACATGATCGTGCAGCGCGGATTCCGCCGCGCGCGCCATGGCGTCCTCGATCATCGCTTCTTCGATCATCTTGCGCTCGGCGTTATATTCGTGAAGCTTCTTGGCGACAACGCGGGCTTCCAGCGTGTCTTCGGTCGACAGCAAACGCCAGCCAAGATCCGCCTCGCCGACGCGCCCGCCCGCATTGACGCGGGGGCCGAAGACGAAACCGGCGTGGAAGGCATTTGGCGCTTCGGAAACAGCCGCCAAATCCGCAAGGGCGTTAATGCCCGCGTTCAGGCGCATCGCCATGATGCGGAGCCCCTGCGCCACAAAGGCGCGGTTGATGCCCGTCAGCGGCACGACGTCGCAAACGGTGCCGAGGGCGACGAGGTCAAGCCATTGCAAAATACGCGGCTCCGGCCGCTCGGTATTGTACCAGCCGGCCGCACGCAACCGGCGGTTAACGGCAACGATAGCGAGGAAGGTGACGCCGCAAGCGGCCATTTGCCCCTGCCCGCTCGTGCAGTCGAGGCGGTTCGGATTGACGACGGCATGCACCGGCGGCAATTGCGGCTCCGCGCGGTGGTGGTCGAGAACGATGATATCAAGGCCAGCAGCCGTGCCGGCGGCGAGCGGTTCAAAAGCGGTGACGCCGCAATCGACGGTGATCAGCAGCTTGATGCCTTCATCACGCAGCTTCAGCATGGCGGCCACATTAGGACCATAGCCTTCGTTGATACGGTCGGGAATGTAAATGCGCGCATCGCGGCCTTGCGCCTTGAAGAAACGCTTCAGCAGCGCGGACGATGTTGCGCCGTCCACATCGTAATCGCCGAAGACAGCGATTTTCTCGCCGGTCATGATGGCGGAAGCAATGCGCTCCGCCGCCTTGTCCATATCGGCCAAGGTCGAAGGGTCGGGCAGCTGCGCCTTCAGCGTGGGATTGAGGAATTCTTCCACCTGGTCGAAGCCGACGCCGCGGGAGACGAGAACGCGGGCGACGAGTTCAGGCAGGTTATAAGCCTGCGCGATACCTTCGGCCAATCGTGCGTCCGTATGCGCGAAGGCCCATTTTTTGCCGAGCAGCGATTTTTCAACGGACAAAACCGCCGCTTCCTTCGGAAGCGCGTCGTGTTGTTCAAAAATCGTCTGCGGCAAAGGCTGGTTCATGCTTACTTGAAACCTGCCTTGCGGGTGAAGTTGTGCGTCGCTTCAATGCGGCGGATGGTGCCGGTCTTGGAGCGCATGATGACGGAATGCGTATGCGCGCCGCCGGCAAAACGGCGCACGCCGCGCAGCATCGCGCCGTCCGTCACGCCGGTCGCGGCGAACATCACATCGCCATGGGCAAGGTCATGCAGTTCATATTTGCGGTTGAGGTCGGTCACGCCCCAGCGCTTCGCGCGCGCTTTTTCATCATCGTTGCGGAACAGGAGACGGCCCTGCATGAAACCACCGATGGAACGAAGGGCGGCTGCGGCCAGAACGCCTTCCGGCGCGCCGCCGGAGCCCATGTAAATATCAACGCCGGTGTCAGCCTCTGCCGTTGCCATGACGCCGGAAACATCGCCGTCCGAAATCAGCATGATGCGGGCGCCGGCTTCGCGGGTTTTTGCGATCAGCTCTTCATGGCGGGTGCGGTCGAGGATGCAGGCGACGAGGTCGGAGACGTCCACCTTTTTCGCGCGCGCCAGCGCCTTTAAATTTTCCTGCGGCGTCATGTCGAGGTCGACGATGTTGTCGCCGAAGCCGGAGCCGATGGCGAGCTTTTCCATGTACACATCGGGCGCATTCAAAAAGCCGCCCTTCTCCGCCATGGCAACCACGGCGAGGGAGTTGGGGCCGCCCTTGGCGGTGATGGTGGTGCCCTCGAGGGGGTCAAGCGCGATATCAAGTTCAGGGCCTTCACCGGAGCCGACCTTTTCGCCGATGTAGAGCATAGGCGCTTCGTCGCGCTCCCCTTCGCCGATGACGACAGTGCCCTTGATGTTGAGGTTGTTGAGCGCATTGCGCATCGCATCGACCGCAGCCTGGTCGGCGGCCTTTTCATCGCCCCTGCCCATGAGGAGCGAGGCGGAGAGCGCCGCCGCTTCCGTCACGCGGACGAGTTCCAGCGCGAGGTTGCGGTCCATGGTGAGGGCTTGTTTGGTCAGCGGGTGGTCAGGATCCTGGTGCATGTCGACGGCTTTCTTTAAAAGTGACATTTCCATCCCCTATTTTTTAAGCGCTCTTGAAGTCCTCGATCCGCATCAGATAGGGCGGCTCGACGACGGAAGGCAGCTTACCGATTTCCGCGGTGACTTTCTGGATGCTTTCCTCCGAAGTCTCATGCGTCGTCAGAATGACGGGCACGGGCTGGTCGGGATCGCGCCCGCGTTGCAACACGGACTCCAGAGACACTTTATTATCGCGCAGAATGGCTGAAATATCCGCTATTACCCCCGGCTGGTCAAGCACCATGAGCCTGAAGTAATAAGACCCTATTCTTTCAAGGATATTTGCGGGCCTCAAGGCCGTCACTTTCTCGGCCGACACGCCCATCAGCGGCAGGGCGCGATTCCTTGCGACGTCAACGATGTCGGCGACGACGGCGGAAGCGGTGGCATTACCGCCCGCGCCAGCGCCCATGAACAGCACTTTGCCGACGTAATCGCCATCGACATAGACGGCGTTCAGCGCGCCATCCACGGCGGCGATGGGGGAATTTTTGGGGACGAGGCAGGGCTCCACTGACTGTTCGATGCCCTTCGGCGTCTGGCGCGCGATGCCGAGCAGCTTAATGCGGTAATCAAGCTCATCCGCGAATTCGATGTCGAGCGCGGTAACCTTGCGAATGCCCTTGATGTCGATCGCCTTCACATCCGGCAGCGTCGCGAAGGCAAGGCCGGTGAGCAGCGCCAATTTATGCGCGGCATCGACGCCGTCGATATCAAAGGCGGGATCGGCCTCGGCATAGCCTTTGTCCTGTGCTTCTTTCAGCACGCTATCGAACGCACGGCGGGTGCGCGTCATTTCCGACAAGATGAAGTTACAGGTGCCGTTCAGGATGCCGTAGACCGCATTGATGCGGTTGCCAGCAAGACCTTCGCGGAGGCCCTTGATAACAGGAATGCCGCCGGCGACGGCCGCTTCAAAGGAGACGGTCGCTTCGCTTTTTTTCAGCAGCGCGAGGATTTCCGCGCCGCGATTGGCAAGCAAGGCTTTGTTGGCGGTAATGACGGGCTTGTTGAGCTCCAGCGCGCGCTTCACGATATCAAAGGCTGCCCCTTCCGCGCCGCCCATCAGTTCAACGACGACATCGACGGAAGGATCTTCCGCAACCTGGATGGGGTCGTCATGCCACTGGATGGTGGTGAAGTCGAGGCCGCGGTCTTTGTCCTTGTTGCGGGCGGAAACGGCGACAACGCGCACATCACGGCCAGTGCGGTCGCGCAGCATGTCGCGGTGTTCGTGGAGCAGTTTGAAGACGGAGGCGCCGACGTTGCCAAGGCCTGCGATCCCGATGCGTAAAGGCTGCTGTGACATAACTACGTTCCCTCTTCGTATATAGTTGTGCCCTACCCGTCTTCGCGCGGGTATTTGGACAAAGCAGCCTTCAGCGTAACCGCCGGAAGGTTTACTTGTTCATGTAGACTTCGACGCGGCGGTCCGCAGACTCCTGGTCGCGGCTGCCGGGATCGGTATTCGGCACTTCGTCGCCTTCCGATACAGCCGTCACCATGCCGGGCGCAACGCCGGACTGCTTCAGCACGCCGGTCACCGCATTGGCGCGTTTCTGCGCCATTTCAAAGTTGATCTCTTTGCGGCGCACGGGGTCGTTGGTCGTGTTGACGCGCGTGCTGGCGTGGCCGACGATGGTGAGCGCCACATTCGGCTCCCCGCGCAGGCTGCTGCCGAAGGTTTCAAGACGCTGCTTGTCGTCCTTCGCGATATGGGCGGAGCCGTGCTTGAAGAAGAGCTGTTCCGACAGCTGGCCGTAGTTGGCCGTCGTCGTCGTGGTTGTTTCGGTGGTCGCGCCGTCAACGGGGTAAACCGTGACGCTGTCGGTCGTCGTGGTGTCGGTCGTGACGCTGTCGACCTGGCGCCACTTGTTGCGCTCCTCGATCTTCCATTTCGCATCAAGACCCTGCGGCTGCGGTTTCAGCAGGCGGTCGCGATACTCGTGCTGGCCATTCCAGCCGGTGGGCGGCGAGCCCCAGTTGCGTTCCATGTGCGAGGGTTTGCCCATCGTCCAGCGGCCAATGTCTTCGGAGTCATTGTGGATGCCGTGCATGGTGCCCGAGCAGGCCGAGAGCAGCAGGGCCGCGGACAGAGACAGGGCAACTTTGGTGAGACGCAAGGGCGCAATACGCATGGGGACCTTTAATTTCGCTCGATTTGAATTTGCATTATGAATCAGCTTGATAGCTGCACAGTAAGTATGTTTGAAAGCCAACAATTCGGCAACAGATAAGGTGCGTTCCCTTCGCAAATAATTTTGCGCTGCAGCGTTTTGGAGGCGATGGCGGGTTACGGTAAGTTTTATTGTGGGAAAGCAGATAGCTGGGCGCTATCGTTAAGACTTCCAGTGAACCCATTATCTGTCTCATGCAGAGGGTTTTGTTACCGCTGCAAGTCACTGAAATAGCGACCGGAAAAAGTAAAAAACCTAGTGATGCGCGCCGGGTAGCATTCCGTGAATTTCGAAGGTCATAACGGCGAGAAAGGCGACAAGGCCGAGGTAGAGAGCGCCATAGTTGGCCCGCTGGTTGAAGGTGGCGGTGTAATATTGCGCATGTTCCTCCGCGGTGCGCTGGGTTGGCCAGATGGCTTCCTTGATCTGCGGATAGGCTAGAATGCCGATCAAAATGATCATGGGGCTGCCGTTGAAAAAGAACAACGCCACCAAAAGCGGCAAACCAAGCAGCCATATCTTCGGCGACAGAATTGCCGTAATACGGCCACCATCGAGCGGCGAGACGGGGATGAGGTTGAACAGGTTCAGCATACAGCCGCTGTAGGCCAGCGCCAGCAGAAGGTCGCTGTGCTGGTCGCGGGCGACGAAATAGCAGACCATAGCCCCCAGCGTACCCGCGACCGGCCCCGCGAAGGCGACATAGGCCTCCGTCTCCACATTCATCGGCTGTTCTTTGAGGTCAATCCAGGCGCCAACGAAGGGGATAAAGGTCGGCGCGCCGACGTTCAGGCCCCGCTGCTTGGCCGCCAGATAATGTCCCATTTCATGCACAAAGATCAGCAGCACGAAGCCGACGGCATATTGCCAGCCGTACATCTGCGCATAGATGACCATCGAAATCAGCATGGTGCCGCAGGTCAGCAGCACCTTGGAGAGTTTGCCGGCCGCAAACAGACCGGCGAGAAGCTTGATCATACGGCCTTATCCCGCTTGAACAGTTTCTTGAGATAAGCCCCTGCCCCGACCACGGCGACGACAACCAGCTTCTTGGCTGCAATCACCACGGCAAGCAGCTTGGCAAACAGCCCCATCTTGGCCGCGATGCCGCCGGCGACCAGCGCGGCGAGACCGTATTCCGCGACTTTATCCGTCTTGCTGTCGAATTTCTCGTAGCGGTTTTCCTCGGTGAATTCGGTCATCGCGAGTAGTGCCGGCGTTTCCTTCTTGATCATGTCGAGCTGGTCCATGCCGGCGACGGCGCTGAGCACCAGCACGCCCTTGCGGCCGAGCACGCGGATGTCATAGTTGAGGGAATTGGTGGCCACGCCCGCGGTCGAGAATTCCTTTGCCCAGTACATTTTATGCGTCGCCTTGTCGTAGGTGGGCTTTTCGCCCCAGCCGACGAGATGCATGGCGGGATAGCCCTGTTTCACGCGCTCCTTGCTGTCTTCCTCCACCTGCTCTTTCATATCTTTCAGGAGATCATCGTAGTTGATCGTCTCGGCGTCCTTGTCGCTGACATAGCCGTCGTCGGTGTAATCGATCACGACGCCCCAGCCCTTTTCATCAACGGGGTTGGTATCGGCGGGGATGATCATGCCGAGCGTCTTGCTGCCGGGCGGATTGCCCCAGCCGTTCACCAGCAGCGCTTCTGTGCTTTCGGGGCTCAGGTAGCGATACTTGTCGCCAAGCTTCACGGTCGCAACGCCGCCCGGCAGCGAAATGGTGCCGGTCTGCGGCTTCAGGGCGGCCAGGAACTCTTCCTTCGTCATGCGCTTCGGCTCTTCCGCCGCGGGGGCCGCTTTGGCGGCAGAATCCGGCGCGGTCGCTTCCGCTGCGGGAACGGGCGCAGCACCGGCATCCGCCGCATCGGCGGCAAGCGCGGGCGCAGCCCCGATCATGAGGCAGAGGGGAGCGGCGAGGAGCAGCGAAGATGCGGGGCGGATGGTCACGGGGAAAATTCCTTTGGCAAAATGTTTTGAACAGCTTTGCCATCAAGCCTATATCACCCCCCGTAAACGGGCAAAAGAAAAAGGCGCCCCTTGCGAGGCGCCTTTTTTGTATCTGGTAGCAGGTAGAAGGAAAAGCTTAACGCTTGACCCACTGCGTGCCACGGCGTGCCTTGTGGCGGCCGTACTTTTTGCGCTCGACAACGCGGCTGTCGCGGGTCAGCATGCCTGCTTTTTTCAGCGGGCCGTGCAGTTCCGGTTCAAAGTGAACCAGCGCGCGCGAAATGCCGTGACGCACCGCACCGGCTTGGCCCATGAGACCGCCGCCGGAAACGATGGCGACGACGTCAAACTGGCCGATGCGGGCGGAGGCTTCAAAGGCCTGGTTGATGACGAGGCGCTGCGTACCGCGGGCGAAGTAAACCGCGATATCGCGCTCGTTGACGGTGATCTTGCCGTTACCGCGGGTGACCCAGACGCGGGCGACCGCGTCTTTGCGGCGGCCGGTGCCATAGGCGCGGCCTTTTTTGTCGAGAGTCTGCGTGCGTTCCGTCGGGGCGATCGCGCCCGAGGTGGAGATCGCTTTTTCCGCCACGGCTTCTTTCAGGTCGGAGAGGTTTTTCTTGATTGCCATGGTTTCAATTACCTTTTGTTTTTCGGGTTCATTGCCGCGACGTCGAGGACTTCGGGCTTTTGTGCTTCATGCGGATGCGCCGTGCCGGCGTAAACGCGCAGGCCGGTCAGCTGGCCACGTGCAAGCGGCGAATCTTTCGGCATCATGCGGCGGACGGCGTTGGTGATCACGCGGCCGGGGAATTTGCCTTCGAGGATCTGGCCTTTGGACAGGCCCTTGATACCGCCGGGGTAACCGGTGTGCCAGTAGAAGATGTCGAATTTCGCTTTTTTGCCGGTGAGGCGGACTTTGTCAGCATTGATGACGATGACGTTGTCGCCGCAATCGATGTGGGGCGTGAACATCGGCTTATGCTTGCCGCGCAGGCGCAGCGCGATGATGCTGGAAAGGCGGCCGAGGGCAATGCCTTCCGCATCGACCAGGAGCCACTTCTTCGTGACTTCCGACGGTTTTGCAGAGTAGGTTTTCATTATCGTTTCCTAACTTATCGGCCCGCCACGATGACGGGGCCGTTTTTCAAAATAGTGGCATGATATATGGAGCATGTCGCAACATGCGTCAAGAAAAAAGTGAATCTCTTGTGAAATCAGATGGTTAATTTGCGGTATTATGATACCAAATTTATAAAACATTGATTTTAAATGGAATATAATCATGGCGGAACACACTGCCCCGCTGCCATGCAAACACTAAAGCCTACAACGAACGAGATATAAATCGCATAAATGAGGTAAGGAATGCACATCAACAGAATAATCATCATTCTGTCTCCGCGATCCTGTACAGGCATTCCCCAAAACGCGACGATGCCGGGGAAGATGACAATAAAAAATTCTATCACCAAACTGAGAAGTGGCCTTGTGTGTCCAATGTCCTGAAAAAATTGGACGGCCGGAACGGAATTTATAAACCAAGCCGCCGCAACTGGGTACAACAAGGAAAAAATCAAAATCGGTACCAGCCGATACCAGCCGAGACTTCCCCACCAGAGGGTGATGGATTTATTAAAGTTCATAATCAGAAACCGCCTTGGGGAAATTCAATTGTGTACCATCGGTCAAGGCAGCTTTGTAATGCAATAGTAAGCCCTTTATACAACTGGTCTGCATCTGTCGAATAATTGAACGCGGCCACGCAGGCCTGCTTCAAGTTGTCGGAAATGCTTTTGTCCGCACGATTATAAAGCACTTGCACAGTCATAATGTTGTCAGGCGTTTTATTAGCCTCATTCTTATATGCGCCTTCCAAAGATATAGTGATCGAGAGATTTCCGGCTTTTTCTAAGGTTGATTTTTCTGACGGCATTTCTAAATGCAAAGGGATTTTTGTTACCTGATCTTCCTTGAACCGAGAGAGGTTTTGTCTGATAACGCAAGACGCTAGCCTATTTACGGTAGCAGGGTCTGTGATCGGATCATTGTCGAATGGCTTTGACAGTGGAAAGGAATAGCGCCAGCCGCCCCTCGAAATGAAAATATTATCAACTCGGTTAAAAAAGATGTCGGCACTGCCATCGTCAACTAAAAACATATTGCCCGAAAAATACCTTGGGGTAACAAACCTGCAAAGCTGTTCATCACTTATCTCTTTTTCACTATTTATCAGCTGTCTCTGACTGATACCTACTTGCTCATCCCAGTTGGCTTGTTTGTATTTCTGTGCGCGATAGGCATCATATGCCTGCGGCGCAATAACTGCCACAATCACTCCTAGAACAAGGATACTACCGAGTTTAATTTTATTGCGCATGTACCCGCCCCTTCGCCTTATATAATTTTGACATGAAATCTGCCAAACGCGCCTTGGTTTAGTTGTCCCATCGTTAACCTCCCGTTAACCACCTTGCCATATAATACCGCTTGAGTTCACTCTTTCAGAGCAAAGCGCGGGTATGACTGACTTTTTGAATCAGCCGGATACCAAATCTGCCGCTTTTATGAAGGCGGCCGCGCCGCCTCAGGTTCGCCTGGCCTTTATCACGACCGACAAAGAACAGCTTTTGGATGTTGGCCGCAAGCTGGCGGCAGGTTTCTCCCCTGCCCTGCTGCAGGATGCCGAGGCGCCCGTCATGGTGGCGATTGACGGTACATTTAAATCTGGCAAGGCCATTGTGCCGGATGTGGTGCGCGAAGCGCTGCTGGGCAAGGAAGCCGCCTTCACCGGCCAGAAGACCTATCAGGAAAGCTGGATTGGCGAGATCAAAGGTCAGCCGGTCGAAATCGGCTTCATCAACGCAGGCCACCGCGACCCCGCGCCGTTTTTGCAGCAGCGCACGGCGGGCGGCATTACCTTCGTGAACAATGATTTGCGGCATGAGGCCGGCACACCCGGTCTTGAAATCTGGATTGAATCTCCCGCCTCCGCGCAAGCCACGCGCGCTTACAAGAGCAGCCTTGCCGATACCTTCGCCGATCAGGCCTTGAAGGAAGACAGCGAATGGGTGCGCTATGTTGAAATTAAAGTGACGGACCCGCGCCTGTTGCTGTCCAAACCCTTCCAGTCGGCACTCCGCGATATCGCTGCGGGTTTCCCCGATGCAAAGACGAGCCTGCCGAAAGCATCGGCCGAAGCTGCGGCCGTCAAAACGCGCAAGCCGACGCTGACCAGCCCGAGTGGCAGTGCGCTGACGCATTGATCATTTTATTTTAAAGACTGAACTTGTCGCCCGCCTTGTAGCGCGTGACTTTGACGCCTGTCACGGTGATGCGGCGGCCGCGGCGGATGCTGGTGACATCCGATATCGCGTCCCGACCGTCGACGACAGTGACGTTGCCGCTGCCGATCACTTCAAAATCATTCCCGCGGTAAATGACGCCGGTGTCTTCATCAAGCCCGATGCCAGTCTTGTGCGGCGCGGCGGCGACGACGTTGAAGAGACGCGGCAGGCGGCCTTGCGGCTCGTACTTCTTTTTCGGCGGAAAAATTTTACCCACCAGCTTGCGGAAGGTGGAAACGAGGACGTTTTCATGCTCGTAATTGAAATGCGTGTCGAAGACCGCATGCGGCACGAAGCCGAAGCCAGCCGCCATCATCACCTCGCCCTTGCGGAGGCCCTTTTTATTGCGGCCGCCGTAAATCATCAGCTCCGACATGACCGCCGCGCCGGCGGAAGTGCCGGCCACAACCGCGCCCTCCTCTTCCCGTTTTTTAAGGGCAGCGAAGAACGGCGTTGCGTTGAGGATGGTCGCGAGTTTCAGCTGGTCGCCGCCGGAAAAGAAAATCACGTCGGCATTTTTGACCTTCTCGAGGAGTTCCGGCGCTGCCGCTTCCTTGCGGTTGGAGACATGCGCGACATTCGGCTTGATGCCAAGGCGACCGAAAGCGTCGTCATATTTTTTGGCAGTTTCTGCAGGTACGGAGGTTGCGGTGGTGATGACAAGAACATTCGGCTTCTCGCGACCCGTTTCCGCGAGCACGCGGCGCAGGACGGTCATATCGCCGATTTTGTCCTCCGCCCCGCCTATCGCAATCCAGGTCATATCCGCTCCGTTTATTGTCTAAGATAACAATAACATGGTGCAGATTCAGCCGCAAGCAAGCGGACTTTGCCGTTGCGGTTGGTTAGCCAAGGCCGTTGGTTTTGGCTTTGTGCAGCGCGCCGCTGGTCGCGGGCGGCTTGCCGTTGAGGGAGATCAACTTCTCGCGCATCAGCTCGATTTCCGTCTGTGAGTCAAAGTCGCTGAATTTCTGCACCTGCATCTGCGAGGTGAGCGCGACCGATACCGCGACCGCCACACCGCCCTCGTAGGAGCCTGATGCCTTGGAATCTTTCAGCTCCGCACGTTCGCTGAAAATCGTCATCACCTGCTCCGCCGCGAAATTGAAAAAGCGCGAGAGGGAGCCGCGGGAGTTCGGCACAGAGCTTGTGACGCAGAGCGTATAATCGTCTTCTTTCGTATAGGTCGCCATGGCTTCACCCGTTTTGCATGTTTGATCGTAAATGGAAGCTAAAGACACTACTTATTTATGTCAATATAATATACAACTATATGAAATTATTACGAAATAAAACATGAACGCATGATTTTACAAAATCTTCATCAGTCTTTGTTAATATATGCCTTATCCACGATTCTGAATTAAAGGACCATCATGCCGAAGAACCCGAACGTTCCCTACGAAGTAAACCCCAAATACGTCAGCCTGCCCGCGAGCGATCTCGTCGTCGGCTTGATGAAGGTGGCCGACTACAAAGCCTTCGAGGAGAAATTTGCCAAGCTCTCCGGCGGCGCGAAAGACAAGTTCTGCGCCATCGCCCTTTTCGAGCCGTCCAAATTCCATCCGGAAATGGAAAGCCCCTACAACAAAATGGCGCCCGCCGCGCAGGACGCCTTCAAGAAAGAGCTGCAGAACGCCGGCATCGGCTTCTTCGACAACAAGCTCGAGAAAATTTTCCGCGTCGACCGCGACGAAGGTACCATCGGCCGCGATATCCGCTCCGGCAAGCCAGGCTTCACGACGCCCGTATATTCCGTCGCCGGCAAATCCGTTATTCAGGACCTGTTTGACGAGGCCGGCAACCTGTCCCGCGTCGTGGCGCAAATCTACGGCGTCCCCTCCGACCGCAATGAAGCGATCTACAATCGCGCCTCCGGCATCCGCAAGGAACTGCACGGCACCGTGAAACAAGACCAGCTGCCTGTAAAACCGCAGCAACGCGGGATGAGGATGTAAGGTTTTACGATTTCTCCTGAAAAAAGCCCCGGTTTTCCGGGGCTTTTTTTTGGCTGCCGCGCCTGCTATTCTTGGCGGCGTTCAATTTTTCAAGGAACCGCCGCCATGGCCGCCAGCAATAAGCCTGCTCCCGTCATCCCCGAAGCGCTTGCGCCGAATGCGCATGTCGCGAAGCAGTACGAAAACTGGATCTACCCCGCACCGATCATGGACCTCAACGCGCCCGAGCATAAATCGCGGCGCGACGGCGGCGATTTCGAGCGGAACTGGTTCACCTTCTGGCCCAACGAAGCGCCGCGCGAAGATTTGGACGTGCTGGTCGCGGGCTGCGGCAGCAACGCTGCCGCACGCTATGCCTTCAACCACCCGAAGGCGCGCGTCACGGGCCTTGACCTCTCCTCCTCCTCCCTCGCGCATGAGCAGTACCTGAAAGACAAGCACAAGCTGAACAACCTGACGCTACAGCAGGGTCGGCTGGAAGATGTCGCGGCGATGGGGAAGAAATTCGACTTTATTGACTGCTCCGGCGTGCTGCACCACCTGCCCGATCCTGTGTCCGGCCTTAAAGCCCTCGGCTCCGTGCTGAAGGACAACGGCACCATCGCCATCATGGTTTACGGCCAGTACGGCCGCACCGGCGTTTACATGCTGCAGGAAATGTTCCGCCTGATGGGCCTGGGCCAGACTGCAGCGGATGTGGCGGTGGTGAAGCAGACGCTTGCCGCCCTGCCCGCGCGCCATGCCGTGCAGGATTACGCCTCCCGCACGCGCGACACTAAATATGACGCCGGCCTCGTCGACAATTTCCTGCATCGTCAGGACCGCGCCTATACAGTGAAGCAATGCATCGAATTCGCCGAGGAAGCCGGCCTTAGCTTCATGAACTGGTGGGATAATATTCTGTACTACCCCGAAGGCCAGCTGACACCCGGGTCGGAGTTCTTCCAAAGAGTGAATGCCATGGATGAGCAATCCATCTGGGAATACATGGAGCTGTATAACGGCACGCTCGGCCAGCACGCCTTCGCCGTCTGCAAGCCGCAGCGGGACGCCAAGACTTACAAGCTCGATTTCACCGGCAGTGCTTTCATGAATTATATTCCGGTGTCACGCTCCGCCATCGCGCCCGCCAAAGCCGGCACATCGCCGGAGATGATTGCGGCAGGTTCCATCGCCATCCAGCGGCCGACCTTCCCCGCCTTCCAGCTGACGCCGGTGCTATCCGCGATTTACAAGCAGATTGACGGCAAAAAGACCGTGTCGGAATGCTTCGATGCCGCAGGTGCCGCCGCAGGGCCCGCCGCCGACAAGGAAGTCATCTGCCGCACCGCGTTCCGCTACCTCTGGCGGCTCAGCCACATCTTCCTGCGCCTGCCCGCTTAATGTCCTAAGCGATCAGGTGGCCGGTGTTGAGCAGGTTCTGCTCGTCGGTCAGGTTGATAATGTGGTTCAGCGTTGCCACCTGCACGAAGCTGACGCCGCCGACCGTGCCATTTGTATCGACGGAGACGACGCTGTTGGCGCCGACCGTGGTGATCTGGATGAAATCGGTGATATTGCTGACCCCCGCGACATAGCCCGTGAGGATGCTGGAAATATCCAGCTTGTCGCCCTGCGCAAGACTGAAGTCGTTCACCGTGTCAGGCGTATCGGTCGTCGTGAAGGCAAAGGTATCCGCGCCGGTGCCGCCGATGAGCACATCATGGCCAAGGCCGCCGTCAAGGAAGTCGTTGCCGCCGGAACCGTTGAGCGTGTTGGCAGAGGCGTTGCCGGTGATATTATTGGCGAGCGCGTTGCCGGTGCCGAGCAGCGCCGTGCCCTCCAGCACCAGATGGTCCTGATAGGCACCGAGCGTCCAGTTGACGGTTGAATGCACCGTATCCGTGCCGCCGCCGGTCGCTTCCAGAATGGTGTCGCGGATATTGTCGACATGATAGGTGTCATCGCCCAGCCCGCCGACCATGCGGTCTGCACCGGCCGCGCCATCAAGGTTATCGTTGCCGCTGCTGCCCGTCAGCGTATTGACAAGCGCGTTGCCGATGCCGGTATGGCCACCTGCCGAGAGCGTGAGGTTTTCCAGGTTCGCGCCCAGCGTATAGTCGATGGAGCTGACAACGGTATCCTTCTGGGAGACGACGTTTGAGGTTTCCGTCACGACATCGCCGATGTTATCGACGACATAAACATCGTTGCCCATACCTCCGATCATGGTGTCGGCGCCGCCGGCACCATCCAGCGTGTTATTGAACTGCGAGCCGTTGAGGATGTTATCGAGCGCGTTGCCGGTGCCAATCAGCGCCTCGGTGCCCGTCAGCATCAGCACTTCGATATTCGCCGAAAGCGTATAATTGGCTTTGGAAATAACGGTATCGGTGCCGCTCGCAGCGGCTTCGACAATAATATCGCCGATGACGTCGACGAGATAAGTATCGTTTCCCGTGCCGCCCTCCATGGTGTCGGCGCCGATGCCGCCATCCAGCGTATTGTTGCCGGTATTGCCGATCATATCGTTGTTCGTGCTGTTGCCGGTACCGTTGAGGTCGGCAGCGCCCGTCAGCGTCAAGTCATAAACGCCCGCCTTCATCGTATAGCTGATGCTGGACTGCACGGTGTTGCGGCCGGCGGCGTCGTTCACCACATCGCCGATGTTGTCGACGATGAAAGTATCATTGCCCGCGCCGCCGTTCATGGTGTCGGCACCCGCGCCGCCATCCAGCGTGTTATCGCCGTTGTTGCCGCTGATGACGTTGACAAGGGCGTTACCGGTCGCATTGACTGCCGCCGTGCCAATCAGCGTCACGTTCTCGACGTTGGCGAAAGCGGCAATGCTCACCGTGGCCGCCGAGCGGACAAGGTCCGTACCGCCCCCGCCCGCCTCGATGATCACGTCGCCGGGATTGTCGAGCACGTAAATATCATTTCCGCCGCCGCCGATGAGCGTATCCGCCCCCGCCCCACCGTCGAGGGTGTTGACGCCCGCGTTACCGGTGATGGTGTTGTCGATGGTATTACCGGTCAGGTTCACGTTGCTGGTGCCGAGGACTATCATGTTCTCGATATTGTCCGACAGCGTGAAGGTAACGAGGACATCGGACGGGTATGCGCTGCTGATGGTGACGGAATCCGTCCCCTCGCCCGTCAGCTCGATCACCTTGTCGCCGACGTTGTCGATGATATAGCTGTCGTTGCCGGTGCCGCCCGCCATGGTATCTGCGCCCGCACCACCGTCGAGCGTTGAATCATTGCCGCTGTCATTGACGGTGATGATGTTGATGCCGGCATTGCCGACGGCGGTCATGGCCGCGGCGTTGGTGATCGTCAGGTTCTCGATATTGGAGCCGTTGGCGATCGTATAGTTCACGGATGAAGCCAGCGTATCGTTGCCCGAACTATCGACGACGACATCGTTGGAGTTATCGACCACATATGTGTCGTTGCCTGCGCCGCCGTTCATGGTATCGGCACCGGCACCACCATCCAGCGTGTTGCTGCCGCTGTTGCCGGTGAGGATGTTGACGCCGCCGTCGCCCGTTGCGTTGATAGCGGCGGTGCCGGTGAGCGTGATGTTCTCGACGCTCGCCGCGCTGGCGAGGCTGTAGCTGACGGAGGCGAAGATGGCGTCCGTCCCCTCGCCCGGATTTTCAACCACCACGTCGCCGGCGTTATCAATGATATAGCTGTCGTTGCCAAGTCCGCCGGTCATGGTATCGGCACCGGCGCCACCATTGAGGGTGTTGGCGGCGCTGTTGCCGGTGATAAGGTTGTCGAGGGTGTTGCCGGTGCCGTTAATGGCGGCTGTACCGGTCAGCAGCATATTCTCGACATTGAGGCCGGCGGTGAGCAGGCTGAAAGTGACGGAAGCATTGACGGTATCGGCGCCTTCGCCGAAATTCTCGGTAATCTTGTCGCCCGCGTTGTCGACGATGTAGTTGTCGTCGCCAAGGCCGCCGATCAGGCTGTCAGCGCCCGCACCGCCGTCGATCATATTGGCGACGTCGTTGCCGGTGATGGTATCGGCAAAAGCGGAGCCGGTGGCATTTTCAATCGTCATATTATAGGCGAGAGCGACTGTTGAAAAACCGTCGCCTTCGCGCGTGAAGCTGCCTTCTGCAAGGCTCATGGCGACGCCGTTGCCGAGCGCGGCGGCGCTCAGCGTGTCATTGCCGCCGGCATCCCAGATCGTCTGCACAATGCCGTCGTTGGCGAGGTTGTAGGTATCGTCCCCCGCATGGAAGGTCATGTTGGCGCCGTAGATATGCTGGATGGCAAGGATATCCAGCGGCATCGGTGTTGCCTGGAAACCCTTGGTGATGTCCTTCAGCTGGCCGTAATCGATGACCTGCGGATCCTTATAGCTCATGACGGTGTAGTAACCATTATCGAGGCCGGGATCCGCCAGCGGGCGGCCGTTCCCACCGTCGTCATGCGGGTGCTTGAGGCCGATGGTATGACCAATCTCGTGGATAAGGGTGGCGAGGAACAAGCCGCCCGTCGCAAGGCCGGTTAAATATTGCGACTGCTCGTAGATGGAGATATCACCTTCCGGGTTCGGGTAGGTCGCGCGCGTTTCGCCGTCATCCGCTAGCACGGCATCGGCAAAGACGGGATCGGGGAAGTTGCCGAAGGCGAGGACTCCCTGGCTGTTGTTGCCGATGAAATCAAGCGTGAGGTCCGCGCTCGAGGTCTGCTGCGTGTTATCCGGCGCGACGAAGCTGAACTGGATGTCGGCGACGTTCGACCACGCCGAATAGGCCTGCGCCGCGAGGTTCTGGTAGGTCGTATTCCAGACCGTGGAGGTTTCGCTGTAGACCGAATATGTCAGCGTATGCGTGCCGCTGAAGACCCAGGAACTTCCCTGCAAAATACCGTCGATGGAAGTGCCGGTGGTGGGAATGTTATTGCCGGTGGGTGTACCTGTCATGTTGCTTGCGCCCCGAAAAAAAGAATGAAATATCCGTCCAATAATAGGGCTTATTTAGTTAAGGCGGTGTGAATAAATATATTGGCATTTTTCATAGCCAGCTTATTCGGCGCAAGAAAAAGCCCCCGCCTTTTGGGCGGGGGCTTTTGGCAGAAACAGCGGGCGGGGTTTAGGGCTTCGGCGCGCTTTTGACGGCGGCAGGCTTTTTGGGCGCTGCCTGCGCGGCCAGTTCCGCCACGCGGTCGGGCGCGACATCGGCGACGAACTTGCCGATTTCGGCCTTCAGCAGGTTGATATCGGCGATGACGGGGATTGTCAGCTTGTCGAACTTGCTGCCCGGCGCCATTTTATCCATGCGCACGACGCGGGCGGAGAAGCGGAGGTCGTCAACGTAATCGTCCATGATGATCATCAGGCTGTCGTAGGTGTTCAGCATGGGTGGCGGCTTGCCGCGGTAGTGGATGTTGACGGTCAGGCGCGGTGCCTCGACCGGGATCAGCGCGTAGCGGGCTTCAATCTGGAACATGCGGCCGTTGTGCTTCGGCAGCGCGGCGAGCTGGTCAAGAATGGGAACGAGATGTTCCGAGAAGAAGACGGCCTGCTTCTTAATGTAGGCATCGGCTTGCGCCTCTTTCTGCTTTTCGCGGGCGGCGATGTCTTCCTCGCGCAAGCCGTTGCGGGATACTTGCTGCTGCGCGGCGTCAAGGAATGAAGCGGCGGTTTTGCCGGGAAGCGGATTTTCTCTTCTTTTAGCCATGATTTTTCTCTGTGCGTTGTTGAAAGGGATTTGTTCAGTAATGCGGCGGCTTGTCGCGCGCCGCCTGTTCGCCAGGCGACAGGCGGTCGGTTTCAGTGACGGAGGCAAGCTCGCCCTGCAGCTTGCGGATATGCTTTTTGAGCAGGTCGATTTCATCCCACTGGCGCGCGACCGTGCGGCTCAGGTCGCTGATCTGCTGTTCCTGATGCATCAACACTTCTTCGATATGCGTGATCTTGTCGTCGGACATCTACAAGCACATAAGGGGCAATCCCGCCGGCGCGCAGAGCGGCAAGACGGAGTTGGCGCCAGACGCGTTATCAACCTGCGGCGCTCTCGTTATTGCGCCTTCCAACGCTGTCCCTGTCTTCTCCAAGGCAGTGATGGTTCCCAGCGCGGTCGCCGCTAATGTGAAAGCCGAAACGAGGAAGACGCAAGATTCGCAGAGAGACTTGGGCCGCACGGGCGTTCCTGCGGCGATGACTTTGAGAACGTTGGTGCCGGGCACAACAGCAAGCCTGCGCGCGGCAATTTCATCATCCGAGCCTGACATCCCCGCAGATCTCGCCACCGCCAGTTCGTGCTCCTTAAGCATGTCGAGCATTTTTTCGTAGGTGTAGGGCCCCAGATGCTCTTTCGCGGTGCCGCCATGCCGCGTGACACGCCAATATTGCTTATCAGGCCTACGCTGACTCTCCGGACGTGCGACAAGCCAGCACTTATCCCCCTTCGACGTAGTGACAATTGATGCGGGGCGGTAATAAAACATTTGGCGCAGGAGCGACTCCTGCGGCGGGTTATTCGATGCGGGGGACATTTTGTTCACGGCTCCATGCCGGTTGTTACCAGTGCGGAAAAGGGTTGGCTTATCGCGCCCTGCACACGGCACATTATGAATAAATCAAAACCGCGAAAATGGCAAATATTTGCGGCGGAATTTTTTTAGCTTGCGGATAGATGGCTGAAAATATTGGGAAAGAAGAAAATGGTCGGACTGAAAGGATTTGAACCTTCGACCCCTTGCACCCCATGCAAGTGCGCTACCAGGCTGCGCTACAGTCCGACGTGTGTCCAACCTTGGGAAAAGTCTTGGGCGGATGGACTGCGGGAATATAGCAAAGCCGCCCTGCCGTTGCAAAGACAATCGGAAAATTAATTAAGCCGCTGAAATCGCGCACAAATTACAGCCGCAACGCCTTTAAATGCTGCGTCACGCATTCATCCAGCGCTTTTAGTTCGTACCCGCCCTCCAGCGCGGAGACGACGCGGCCGTGGCCAAGGTCGTTGGCAGCCTTCACAATCATTTCCGTCAGCGTGAAATAATCGCGCGATTCCAGCTTCAGGTTGGTGAGCGGGTCGGATTTATGCATGTCGAAACCGGCCGAGAGGATGATGACATCCGGCTTGAATTCCATCAGCGCGGGAATGACTTGTGCGCAATACAACGCCTTCACGGTTTTGAAATCGCTCCGCTCCGGAATCGGCACGTTCAGGATATTCGGCGCAACTCTACCGCCGCGCGCATCGTCGCTGTATTTGCAGTGGTCCTGATACGAGGAGATGAAGAGGATGTTTTCATTGCCGAGCTTCGTTACGATATCTTCCGTGCCGTTGCCGTGGTGGCGGTCGAAGTCGATGATGGCGACTTTCTTCGCGCCGAGGTCGAGCGCGTGTTGCGCGCCGATGGCGACGTTGTTAAACAGGCAGAACCCCTCGCCTGTCGCCGGCCCCGCATGGTGCCCCGGCGGGCGGATGGCGCAGAAGGCGCGGTTGCATTTATCCGTCAGCGTATCCTCGACGGCCTGCGCGACCGCGCCAGCGGCATAAGTCGCGGCGGTGTAGGAGCCTTTGGAGACGCGTGTGTACCACTGCACGTATTTGCTTTTGATATTGGCGGCGGTTGCGGCAATAAGGCCTTTTTCGCTGATGCCCTTCACATGCTCCACATAATCTGCGTCGTGCACGCGCTTCAACAGCGCGTCATCAACCGCAGGCGGCGTGATGACCGGCAGGCCCAGCTTGTTGAAAATCGGCGCGAGCTTCTTGAGACGTGCCGGACGCTCCGCAAACCCGGGAAAGCCTTTATGCTCGAGCGACGATGGATGAAAATAGACATTGAGGCGTGCAGCCATGATGACCTTTTGCGGAATGAATTTTGGGAATTGGCGTCAGCCTTTTAAAAAACGGCAATGGCTGCGGATGGGGAGTTATAGGTGGTAAAAGGGGATATGTCAAATTGCCTGCAAGGCGCGATAAATATGTGCTAAAATAATCCCTATTGACGGTTGAGAATTTAGAAAGTTGTTTCTGTGAAATTAAGAGCAAAAATTTGCACCGCTCTATTACTCGCGATCCTTTTACCGGCACCGGCGCAAGCAGGCGGAAGCTGGGAGCCTGTGCATGTAAAGAAATTAACCATGGTTTCGGATACCGACTATGTGCTCGTCGTCAAACCGGTTCCCGAGCAGGGAGAATATAAAGACCCTTGGCTTGGAGGTTGCCCACTGTTTGAAGTACACGGCACATTAAAACAGCTGGATGGCAAACCATGGTTTGTTTGGTGGAACTTGAAGGGAGATCCAACCAAAGAGCGTCATTTAAGCGCCATCGAATATCTAAAAAAATATGAAGGGTCGAAATCCTCCATAAATTTCGGATGGATGGGTACAGGCTTCAATATAATTGACAACAAAAATCCTTGCGTCGTTGAAAGCAGAGCTTTGGAGTTGATTACAGACGGCGGCGAGAATGGAAAAACAATCGCAGTAGTTTCGTACTTTCATGAGACTTAATTGCTCTGCAATAGTTTGCAAAAAAAACAGCCCCTACTATCGGCAGGGGCTGTTTTTTTATCTTTAAACCGCTCTCGGCTTACCCAATCAACCGGCGCATGGATTTGAGTTCGTCCAGCATCGACTGCAGCTCGTCCTTGTTCTTGCGGACGGCTTTGGCGACGGGAGCCTCGGTTGCAGCTTCATCGCCCTGCACTTTGGCGGAGAGGTTGCCGCGGCTGGCGCTGAGGAGCTTCTGCACGCCTTTAATGGTGTAGCCTTCCTGATACAGGAGGTGGTGGATGTTTTTCAGCAATTCCACATCTTCCGGGCGGTAGTAGCGGCGGCCGCCGCCGCGTTTCAGCGGCTTGATCTGGGTGAATTTGGTTTCCCAGAAGCGAAGAACGTGCTGCTCGACCTTCAGGTCGTCGGCGACTTCGGAGATGGTGCGGAAGGCCCCCGCCGACTTCTGCGGCGAGACCTTGGATTTCATCGGGCGGCGGTTGGGCAGGCTTTGCGCGCCACCGGCATTATCAGGAGTGCCGGTTTGCGGTTGCACTCCGGGCTTCAACGGCGATTGGTTGTTTGGGGTCATCTAGATTTTTGTCCTAAATACTGTTGCTTCGATAACAGGATTATTCGGCGGTTTCTTTATTGATCCGTTCTTTAAGAACGTTGCTGGCACGGAAGGTCAGGACGCGGCGCGGCAGGATAGGCACTTCTTCACCCGTCTTGGGGTTGCGGCCGATGCGCTGGCGTTTGCTGCGAACCTGGAAAGTACCGAAGGAAGAGATTTTCACCATCTCTCCGCGCTCGAGGGCTTTGCAGACTTCTTCGAGAACAGTTTCGACAAGGTCGGCTGACTCGTTGCGGGACAGGCCGACCTGTTCGTAGACGGCTTGGCTCAAGTCTGCGCGGGTAATCGTTTGGCTATTGCTCATTAGATTGACACCTCAATTTGTCCGTTCTGAGTTTAACGGTACTGATTCACATTTCATTAGTCAATACAAAGAGTTGAGTCGGATAGTTATAGTAAAAGCAATTTCGCGAGACTCGGGCCTTTATTGGGTTTGGGCAGAGTCGCGCTTGTGGATAAAAATCCTCACCAACGGGCCAGCGCAGCGCCCCAGGTGAGGCCCCCGCCCATCGCTTCCATGAGAATCAAATCCCCGCGCTGGATTCGGCCGTCTTCAACAGCGGTTGTGAGGGCCAAAGGAATGCTGGCGGCGGAGGTATTGCCGTGCAGACCCACCGTCACCACCACGTTATCCGGCGAGAGGTTCAGTTTTTCGGCTGTTGCGTCGATAATGCGCTTATTTGCCTGGTGCGGGACCAGCCAGCGCACTTCGGAGGCATCGACATCATTCGCATGCATGGCTTCGACAATCGCCTCGCTCATGCGCGTCACGGCGTGGCGGAAAACTTCCTTGCCGTTCATTTTCACGTGGCCGACAGTGCGGGTGGAAGACGGGCCGCCATCCACATACAGCAGGCCGCGGTGCGCGCCTTCGGAATGGAGGTGGGTGGACAGGATGCCGCGGTCGGCCTTGGTGCCTTTGCCCGTTTCATCTGCTTCCAAAATCACCGCCCCTGCCCCGTCACCGAACAGCACGCAGGTGGTGCGGTCGTTCCAGTCGAGGAGAGAGGTGAAATGCTCGGCGCCGATCACCAGCGCGCGTTTCACCTGACCCGCCTTGATGAAGTTGTCGGCGGTGGCAAGCGCATAGATAAATCCTGAACATACCGCCTGAACATCAAAGGCGAAGCCCTTGGCACCCATGCCGATATTGTCCTGCACGGTCACGGCGGTCGCGGGGAAGGTATTGTCCGGCGAGGTCGTCGCCAGCACGATCATATCGATATCGCTGCCCTGCAGGTTGGCGGCTTTGAGCGCCTTCATGGCGGCGGCGGTGGCAAGGTCGGATGTTTTTTCGCCCGGCGCGGCCACATGGCGCTGCTTGATGCCGGTGCGTTGCTCGATCCATTCGGCGGAAGTATCCACCGTTTTCGCCAGCTCCTCGTTGGTGAGGATGCGGGCGGGAAGGTACGAGCCGCAGGAAATCATTACGGACCGGCGCATCAGGCGGCTCCCTCTTCATGTACAGCATCAAAGCCAAGCTTGTGAAGTTCCGCTTCAACTTTGGTCGTGAAGTTATTGAGCGCAAGGCCCGCGCCGACGGTAATCGCATTCGAAAAACCGATGCCATCCGTGCTGCCGTGGCTCTTGATGCAGAGGCCCTTGAGCCCCAGCATGCTGGCGCCGTTGTAATAGCGGGGGTCTATGCGCTTGGAAAAATTCTTCAAGGCCTGATAGCCGATGGCAAGTCCCGGCACCATCAGCACCGCGCCGACTTTCACAAGCCACGACGATTTGAAAGCTTCCTTCATCATGTGCTTGATGAGTTTCGCGGTGCCTTCGATTGTTTTTAAAGTGACATTTCCGGTGAAGCCGTCGGTCACGACCACATCAAACGCGCCGGTCATGATTTCATCGCCTTCGGCGAAGCCCACGTATTTGCCGGGCAGCACGGCTTTCGAGAAAACTTCCGCCGCCGCCTGCACCAGCTCGTCACCCTTCATGGCTTCGGAGCCGATGTTGAGCAGTGCGATGCGCGGTTCTGCGATTTTGAAGATCTCGCGCGAGAAAACGCCGCCAAGCACTGCAAATTCCAAAAGATTTTGCGAGGTGCATTCAGCATTCGCGCCAAGGTCGAGCAGCACAGTGCCATGCCCCGGCACTTTCGTCGGCATGTAAGTCGCAATCGCCGGGCGGTGAATGCCGGGCAGGACTTTGAGGGAGAATTTGGCCATGGCCATGAGCGCGCCTGTATTGCCGGCGGAGATGACGCAATGCGCCTCCCCCCGTGCCACTGCATCAATCGCGAGGCGCATGGAGGAATTGCGGCCGTGGCGCAGGGCGTGGGCGGGCTTGTCGTGGCTGGTCACGCGGTCGGGCGTATGGCGCAGTTCCATGACGCGCTCGAGGCCCGGGTACTTTGCGATCAGCGGGCGGATCTCCGCCTCGTTGCCGTAGATGATGAATTTGGCGTCGGGGTATGCGGCGCGCGCAAGATGCGCGCCCTCGACCACGATATGGGGAGCTTTGTCGCCGCCCATGCCGTCAAGTGATATGACGAGTTGGTTTGTCAAAATGTCCCCGCTCCCGCTGTTGCAGGAATGAACATGCTTAAATGATTAATCCGTGAGGATCAATCAACGTCAATGACCTGGACGCCTTTGTACATGCCGGTCTTGCGGCAGACGTGGTGCGGACGGACGTTTTCGCCGGTGTGTTTGTCTTCAACAACCGTGGGGGATTTCAGCGCGTGGTGCGCGCGGCGCATATCGCGCTTGGATTTCGAGGTTTTCTTCTTCGGAACAGCCATGGCTTTAAACTCTTTTTCTTCTGCGGTCGGCCCTGTTGCCTCGACCATAAGGGCTTATTACATAAACAAAACTTCCTGTCGAGGCAAGGAAAATTCGCCTGAAAATACCGCTTTTTCACAATTATTCAAGCAAAAAGCGCGGCTGCCGCACCAGCGAAATGCGGCGGATAGTGTTGAATTATCTCGATTTTGCCTTCTTTTTCGCCTTGGCTTTGGGCGCTGCCTTTTTGGCGGCCTTTTTGACCGGCTTTTTCAGGTGCTTTTTCATCGGCTTTTTGACAGGCATTTTCGCCTGTTTTTTCACGGGCTTCTTTGCCGTCGGCTTTGCCTTTTTGACGGGCTTTTTGGCCGCTTTCTTGACCGTCTTCTTCACGCCTTTTTTGACCACTTTTTTGGCGGCCTTCTTCACCGGTTTTTTGGCGGCAGGTTTCTTGGCTGCTTTTTTCTTGGCGTCCGGTTTCTTGGCGGCCGGTTTCTTCGCGGCGGCTTTCTTGGCCTTGGGTTTTTTCGCGGCTTCCGGCTGCGCGGGGGCTGCTGCCTTGGCGGTCGCGGCCTGTACGGCGGCGGTCTGCTCCGGCGTCATGGGCGGGTACCATTTCAGGCGCGCCATGCGGCTTTCCGTCGGCTGGTGGACTTTTGCAACGGCGGGCTGCGGCGGCATAAGGGGCTTGGACTCCGCTTTCGGCTTTTCCACCTTGGCACCGTCGCCATCGATGACTTTCAGCACGGCAAAGGGGTTGTTGCGCACATCGGCACCAATCTCCGCCAGTTGCGCTGCAAGGCTGACGCCGGGCGCGCGCGGGTACGGATCAAGGTTCAGCGACAGGTACTGCGCCGCCACTTCGCCAAGGTCGATATGGCCGTTGACGATCATTTCCGGCGATGATTCCGGGTCGTCCAGCAGTATATCCACGTCTTCGCCAAGGTCGTGCGCGGTTTCGCCGAAATAGGTTTCGAACTCGCCGGTCACATGGGCATGCACATCGCGCAGGGAAACGACGCAAGCCTGCACCACCTCCGCTTCCAGCGTGCCGGTCACCCGCACGGTGCCGCTGCCCGCCACGCGGCGGATGCGGAAGGACGCCGTAAAGTCCGACAGGTTGCGCAAGTCAAAGCGCTGGCAGAGCGCTGCGCATTCCTTGTCATTGGCGGTAATGGTTTCAGCGCGCTCCGCATCGGGCGTAATGCCTTCGATCGAGAGCGGATGGGAAAATTCGGGTGTCGCGGACATGTTTCAAGCCTTACCTATTATTCAGTCGAGGTATATACACCAAAATGCCGTGAAAACAAGGGTTTCCTTATTCATCTTGTCTTTTGGGGCCGGACGCCGTATAAAAAATCCTCTGCATTTTCAAGATGGTTTTCAAGATGTTCCAGCGCCTCCTCCCTGCCCTTGCCGCGACCCTGCTGATCGGTGTTACCGCCGCCTGCTCGCCCACGGTTATGGTTCATGGCAACATGGTGTCGGAACATAAAATGGATGCCGTGACACCCGCCGTCTCGACCAAGGGCGACGTTGAAAACGCCTGGGGCCCGCCCACCAACGTTGCGCCCTTTGATCCCAATACCTGGTACTACGTCGGCGAGAAGGACAGCCAGAAAGGCATCTTCGCGCCGGAAGTCGACAAGCGCCAAATCATCAAAGTCACCTTCGGTGACGGCGACGTCGTGAAAGCGGTCGAAAAGGTCGACCCGAAACTGGCGCAGAACGTCGATGTCGTGACGCGCAAGACGCCGACCGCCGGCAAGGAATTCACCGCCGTGCAGCAGTTCATCGGCAACCTTGGCAAGTTCAACAAGTCCGACAAGGCCAAGGGCGGCTAAATCTGAAGCAATTTATCGCCGCCCGAAGCTGACCGGCTTTTTGCGGACGGTCAGGGCTTTTGCCGTGCCGCTGTTCAGCTGCTGCGCTTCCCGCGCCCAGAAGGCTTTGGCGACGGGCGCTTCATTGGCGGCCACCGCGCGCATTTCATCGGCGAGCGAGGTGAAATCGGAAGCATGTGCGCAGGAGGCGGCCGACATCCCGCTTTTATTGACGCGGCCGGCATAGGCACCGGCGGTGGTCAGCTGCCAGGCGACAGTGCCCTGCCCGTAAAGGCAGGCGTGCATGAGTGCGGTGAAGCCAGCGTTATCCACGGCCTCGAAATCCGCGTGCCGTTTCAGGAGAATATCGACATGATACTGGTTGCCCTCCCGCGCCGCGAGGATCAGCGGCGTTGCGCCGGTATGGTCACGCCGCTCCAGCAGGTCCGGGGTGCGGTCGAGCATAAAGGCCAGCTGGCCTTCGGCGCCGCGCATGACGATTTCAAAGAAGACTTTGTCTTCCGTCACGGCGCGCTGAAGCTGAACTGCGCTGCAGGCGCGGGCTTGGTGGCGGGGTAAATCTGGTTGAGTTTTTTGTCGAGCACGGTGACGTCCGGCTTCAGCAGGGTCGGCGTCGTGGCGGCTTCATTGTCCCAGAGGGCCACGAAAGTGGTGCCGAGCTTGTCGCCCTTGGCGATGATGTCCTCGACGTTCTGGATGTACCAGCTCATGACCGGCTTCTTCGGCGCGAAGGCGGCCTGGAAGGCCTTGCGGAAATTGAGGTTGCCGAGTTCGTTGAAGGCGGCGGACAGGCGCGAGACTTTGGACTTCTTCATTTCCGCCAGTTTCGGCAGTTCGCGCTTTTTGTAGTCGGCGAAGCTCATCACCGCTTCGGCGACGAGGTAGGGCTTGGAATAATTGCGCTTGAGGCCGAGGATCTCGCGCCCGCTCGCGTCATTCATGGTGTCGGCATCGAAGAAGCGGAAAGAGGTCGGGAAACCGAGGAAGGTCGGCGGCTCCGCCCATTTCAGTTTGGAAAAATCGATTTCCTTCGGGTTGCGGGACGGCACTTCAACCTCGAGCGTGTAGCTGGCGTTGAGGTCGAGTTCTTCGTATTCCATGAACGTCTTGCGGGTAGCCAAGTGACTTCTCCTTAAACATAATGACCCGCAAGGTAGACGATTTGCCGAAAGAAGGCAACTGCGGCAGGAAATTCATATTAATCAATTTGTTAGCACCATAATGAAAAACCCCGGAAGTTGCCTTCCGGGGTTTTGTCATTGGTTATCGCTGGAAGCTATTAGCCGCCGGCGAGGAGTTTTGCCACCACGGCCACCAGCAGGATCGCCACGATGTTGGTGATCTTGATGAGCGGGTTGACGGCGGGGCCGGCGGTGTCCTTGTACGGATCGCCGACGGTGTCGCCGGTGACGGCGGCTTTGTGGGCTTCAGAGCCCTTGCCGCCGAAGTGGCCTTCCTCGATGTATTTTTTGGCGTTATCCCATGCGCCGCCGCCCGAGGTCATCGAGATGGCGACGAAGATACCGGTCACGATCGTGCCGACGAGCATGGCGCCGACAGCCTGGAAGGCCGCCGTCACGTTATGCCCTGCGACGTAGTAGATCACCGTGAACAGGATGATGGGAGACAGCACCGGGAGCAGCGACGGAACAACCATTTCCTTGATGGCCGCTTTCGTCAGCATGTCCACCGCGCGGCCGTATTCCGGCTTCTGGGTGCCTTGCAGGATGCCCGGCATTTCGCGCAGCTGGCGGCGGACTTCGATCACGATCGAGCCCGCAGCACGGCCGACCGCCATCATCGACATCGCGCCGAAGAGGTAGGGCAGCATGCCGCCGATGAACAGGCCGATGATGATCAGCGGGTCATTGAGCGGGAAAGTGATGGTGAGGTCCGGGAAGTAGCGGGCCAGTTCCTGCGTGAACGCCGCGAACAGCACGAGCGCTGCGAGACCGGCGGAGCCGATCGCGTAGCCTTTCGTGACTGCTTTCGTCGTGTTGCCGACAGCGTCGAGGGCATCGGTGACGACGCGGACTTCTTTCGGCAGTTTCGACATTTCGGCGATACCGCCGGCGTTGTCGGTGACCGGGCCGTACGCATCGAGCGCGACGATCATGCCGGCGAGCGCCAGCATGGTGGTTGCCGCAAGCGCGATACCGTAGAGGCCAGCCGCCCAGAAGGCGACGTAGATGCCGACAGCGATGACGATGACGGGCAGCGCGGTCGATTCAAGCGAGACAGCGAGGCCCTGGATCACGTTCGTGCCGTGGCCGGTTTCGGACGCTTTCGCGATCGAGCGGACGGGGCGGAACGCGGTCGAGGTGTAGTACTCGGTGATGACGACGAGAGCTGCCGTCACGACGAGACCGGTCATGGCGCAGTAAAACAGCTTCATGCCGGTGATGGGGCCGCCGACGACGAGGTCAACGGAACCGTCCATGCCGACTTGCTTGTCGATCGCCCACCAGACGAGCGCGATGGAAAGCACGCCGGTCACGATGAGGCCTTTATAAAGGGCGCCCATGATGTTCTGGCTCTTGCCGAGGCGGACGAAGAAGGTGCCGATGATGGAAGAGACGATGCAAAGGCCGCAGAGCAGCAGCGGCAGCTCGACCATCGGCTTGATGAACTCCGCTTTGAAGAGGCTGGAAGCGATCAGCATCGTCGCGACGAGGGTCACAGCGTAGGTCTCGAACAGGTCAGCGGCCATGCCGGCGCAGTCGCCGACGTTGTCGCCAACGTTGTCCGCGATGACGGCGGGGTTGCGCGGATCGTCTTCCGGCAGGTTGGATTCAACTTTACCGCAAAGGTCGGCGCCGACGTCAGCGCCCTTGGTGAAGATGCCGCCGCCGAGACGGGCGAAGATGGAAATCAGCGATGCGCCGAAGCCTTGCGCCACCAGCGCGGAGAGGACAGGCGTCCAGTCCGTCACGCCGTCGGCGTTGGTGTGCACATGCAGCAGGTAGAAGTAATAACCCGCAACGCCGAGAAGGCCGAGGCCGACGACGAGGAGGCCGGTGATGGCACCCGCGCGGAAGGCGACGGTCAGCGCGGGCTGGAGGCCCTTCTGCGCTGCATCTGCCGTGCGCACGTTGGCGCGGACGGACACGTTCATGCCGACGTAGCCGGCGATGCCCGAGAGCACGGCGCCGAGGACGAAGCCGATGCCGGGTTCAACGCCGAGTGCGTAGGTGAGGATCGCCGCGACGACGATACCGACGAGGCCGATGGTGAGGTACTGGCGGTTCAGGTAGGCTTTGGCGCCTTCCTGAATGGCGGCAGCAATTTCCTGCATGCGGGCGTTGCCGGCGCTGCTGGATACCACCTGATAGGTCGTGAACACGCCATATACGAGCGATAGTACGCCGCAGGCGAGAACGATCGTCTGGAGATCTAAGGGCATTTCTATTTCCTTTGTTGCGAGTGACCCTGGGAATCCGCCCATGGCCTTATATTAAGATTGCGGGGAATGTGCCGAATTCTCCGTGCCATAGCAAGGCCTTATTGCCATATCAGCAAAATAATATGTATGCGTGATGCAGGGCTGCCACGGTTATGGGATATAGATTTTTCAGAATCTGAGACGCATCCCCTGCCCGTCATTCCCGCGAAAGCGGAAATCTAGGGCGTCACACGCAGGCAACCGCTTTTCAAATGGCCCTAGATCCCCGCTTTCGCGGGGATGACGGCAGTTTTTTAAATCCGTGCTACAAACGCTCCCATGATTACCCGCACCGAAGCCTTCAAGACCTTCGCCAAAATCGGCCTGCTCAGCTTTGGCGGGCCGGCGGGGCAGATTGCGCTCATGCACAAGACGCTGGTGGAGGAGAAAAACTGGATCTCCGAGACGCGCTTCATGCACGCCCTCAACTACTGCATGCTGCTGCCGGGTCCGGAGGCGACGCAGCTAGCGGTTTATATCGGCTGGCTGCTGCTCGGCACTTGGGGCGGCATTATGGCGGGGCTGCTGTTCATTCTTCCGGGCTGTCTTATGATGCTGGCCTTAAGCATCGCCTATGCGCTTTATCATGCCGTGCCGCTGATGGCGGGAATTTTCTTCGGGCTTAAATGTGCGGTGCTGGTGATTGTGATTGAAGCGGGCCTGCGCATCGGAAAGCGCGCGCTGAAAAATAATATTTTACGCCTGCTCGCCGCGCTGTCGTTCATCGCCATATTCCTCTTCAATGTCCCCTTCCCGCTTATCGTCCTTGCGGCGGGGCTTGCCGGATATTTTCTGCCGGAAAAATATCTCGCCGCAAAAAACGATAGCGTCACGACAGCCGCTGACAGCATCATCGACCGCATGTTCGCGGCGGGGAACATGGAGCATACCGCGCCCTGCATCCGCCACGCGACGGGCACGCTGCTGATCGGCCTCGGCCTCTGGCTGCTGCCGGTGCTGGCCTGTTTCTGTCTGCTAGGAGATAAAAGTGTTTTCACCCAGCTCGGTCTTTTCTTCAGCCAGATGGCGGTGGTGACCTTCGGCGGTGCTTATTCGGTGCTGTCCTACGTCGCACAGCAGGCTGTGCAGCACTATTACTGGCTCGATGCCGCCGACATGATGAACGGCCTCGGCCTTGCGGAAACGACGCCGGGGCCGCTGATTTTGGTCAATGAATATGTCGGCTTCCTCGCCGCTTTCCGCGCCGAAACCGGGCTGCCGGCCCTTGTCGCAGGCACGCTGGGTGCAGCGCTGACGCTCTGGGTCACCTTCGTGCCCTGCTTCCTGTGGATCTTCCTTGGCGGCCCCTATGTGGAGCGGGCGCAGGACAATTTAAAACTGAAGAACGCGCTGGCCGCCATTACCGCCGCGGTAACAGGCGTTATCGCCAACCTCGCGCTGTGGTTTGCTTTGCATGTCGTCTTCGGACGGGTCAACTGGCTGCATCGCGGGCTTATCTCGACCCATGTGCCGGTCTGGAACACCATCAGCTTTCCGGCGCTATTCCTGTCGCTGATATCCGGCTATTGCCTCTTCCGCCTCAAACTCGGCATGGCATGGACGCTCGGCATCACGGCCGTGCTGGGGCTGATGTATACGCTGACCTAAAACTTACTGCGCGGCTTTATTGACGCATTTGCCAGCTTCGCAGGCGGCTTTGAAGGGCACAGGCGAGCAAGGGGGCTTATCGCTGGCGGCGTTGCCTTCGGGGTAGCAGAGCTTGCGCACCAGATTCTGGCGCACTTCAAGCGCGGCGATGAATTCTTTCGACGCATGCGCGGCCGGCAGCATTACCGGGGCGGCGCAGCTGTCCACACGGTAATAGAAACCGTCGCAATCCGCATCTGCCTTGCAGACGTTCGGCACCTGATTGAGGAACCCCTCCAGCACCGATTTGCCTTGCGTACAATCGGCAGAATCATCGGCAACAGCACCGGAAAAAGGAACAAAAAGGAAGGCGGCCAGCGCCAGAGCGGGGATGATGTTTTTCATGTAAAAAGTGTCGGATATTTTTCAAAGAAAAACAAGCGCTTCTTGAATATTTATGGCAAGGAAAAAGCCTTATTTATGTCTTTGTCCAGCTGCTTAAAAATGCTAAAAATAGCGACCCATTTATAGACGAAACCAAAGCTCCGAAAGGCTGCCCCCGTGACCACGGATAACACCGCCCCCAAGTCAGACATTTCGATCATCACCATCGAAGACGAGATGCAGAAATCCTACCTCGATTACGCGATGAGCGTGATCGTTAGCCGGGCGCTGCCGGATGTGCGCGACGGGTTGAAACCCGTCCACCGCCGCATTCTCTACGCGATGCGCGAAGGCGGCTACGACAGCTCGAAGCCTTATAAAAAATCCGCCCGCATCGTCGGTGACGTCATGGGTAAATACCACCCACACGGCGACAGCGCGATTTACGACGCGATGGTGCGGATGGCGCAGGACTTCTCCATGCGCCTTATGCTCGTCGACGGCCAGGGTAACTTCGGCTCCATGGACGGCGATCCGCCTGCCGCCATGCGTTACACCGAAGCACGATTGAACAAAGTTGCCGAAACGATGCTGGAGGATATCGACAAGGAAACCGTCGACTTCCAGCCCAACTACGATGAATCACAGCTGGAGCCGACCGTGCTCCCCACCCGCTTCCCCAACCTGCTGGTCAACGGTGCCAACGGCATCGCGGTCGGCATGGCGACCAACATTCCGCCGCACAACCTTGGCGAAGTCATCGATGGCTGCTTTGCCTATATCGACAATCCCGATGTGACGATTGACGAGCTCGTCGAAATCATCCCCGGGCCGGACTTCCCGACCGGTGGCCAGGTTCTCGGCCGCAACGGCAGCCTTGCCATGCACCACACCGGCCGCGGCTCCATCATGATGCGCGCCAAGACGACGATTGAAGAGCTGCGCAAAGACAAAACCGCCATTATCGTCCATGAAGTGCCCTATCAGGTGAACAAGTCCCGCCTCTTGGAGCGTATTGCCGAATGCGTGCGCGAAAAAATCATCGAAGGCATTTCAGACCTCCGCGATGAATCCGACCGCGACGGCGTGCGGGTCGTCATCGAGCTGAAGCGCGATGCGATCCCCGATGTGGTACTGAACCAATTGTTCAAGTTTACACCGCTGCAGACCTCCTTCGGCGCGAACATGCTGGCGCTCAACTACGGCCGCCCGCAGACGCTGAACCTGAAGGAATTCATCGCCGCCTTCATCGAATTCCGCGAGGAAGTGATCACCAAGCGGACGATTTTCGAGCTCGGCAAAGCCCGCGAACGCGCGCATATCTTGGCCGGCCTTGCCGTGGCGGTTGCCAATATCGACGAAATCATCCGCATCATCCGCACCGCTTCCGACCCCAACGATGCCCGCCAGAAACTGACAGCGCGCCAGTGGCCGGCGGAATCAGTCTCGGCGCTCATCCGCCTGATCGACGATCCGGAATACCCGATCGCCAACGACAATACCTACCAGATGTCGGAAGTGCAGGCGAAAGCCATCCTCGACTTGCGCCTCCACCGCCTGACCGCCCTCGAGCGCGACAAGATCGGAGACGAGCTGAAGGAAGTCTGCAAGTACATCGAGGAATGCCTGAAAATCCTCGGCTCCCGCGCTGAACTCATCAAAGTGCTCCGCGCCGAGATGGAAGAGATCAAGACGAAATACGCAACGCCCCGCCGCACCGAACTCCTCGCCATCGAGCATGAAACCGACCTTGAATCGCTGATTCAAAAAGAGGACATGGTCGTGACGGTGAGCCACGCGGGCTACGTCAAGCGCGTGCCCCTTTCCACCTACCGCGCGCAGAAGCGCGGCGGCAAGGGCCGCACCGGCATGCAGACGAAGGAAGAAGATTTCGTCACCGACATCTTCATCGCTAATACGCATACGCCTGTGCTGTTCTTCACCACCAAGGGCATCTGCCACAAGATGAAGGTTTACCGCCTCCCCCTCGGCACGCCGCAGGCGCGGGGCAAAGCCTTCGTCAACCTGCTGCCGCTGGAACAGGGCGAGACGATTTCCGTCGTCATGCCGCTGCCGGAAGATGAAACGACCTGGGCTTCGCTCGACGTTATCTTCGCGACGACGCATGGCACCGTGCGCCGCAACAGCCTTGAGGACTTCCAGAACGTCCGCGCCAACGGCCTTATCGCCATGAAGCTGGAGGGCGACGAAAAGCTGATCGACGTGCGCACCTGCACCGACAAGAATGACATTCTCATCTCCACCCGCAAGGGCAAGGCGATCCGCTTCTCGGTCGCGGATCTGCGCGTCTTCAAATCCCGCGCCTCCACCGGTATCCGCGGCATCAGGCTGATGGAGGGGGATGAAGTCGTCTCCGTCTCCATCATCCATACCGTCGATGCGACGGCGGACGAGCGCTTCGCCTACCTGAAACGCGCCGCCGCAGAACGGCAGGTCGAAGACGCCTCCGTCGAGGTCGAGGCGGATGAGGAGGAAACAGTCTCCGGCAACGTCTCCCTCACCGACGAGCGCTTCAACGAACTCGCGAAGATGGAAGAATTCCTGCTCGCCGTCACCACCAAGGGCTTCGGCAAGCGCACCTCCACCTACGAATACCGCACTACCAACCGCGGTGGCTCGGGCATCTGGAACATGAAGCTCGGCAAGAAGAACGGCGAAATCGTCGGCTCCTTCAACGTCCAGCACACAGATGAAGTCATGCTGGTCGCCAATTCCGGCCAGATCATCCGCATGCCGGTCGAGGACGTCCGCTTCGTCGGCCGCCAAAGCCAGGGCGTCACCCTCTTCCGCGTGGATGATGGCGAAGAAGTCGTCTCCGCTGCGGTGATCAAGGATGTGGGGGATGACGAGGGGACGGTTTAACCAGCCGCTCCAAAAAAGATTTTCTCTTTTAGTGCCGTGGGAGTAGGCTGAACCCTGCCCACGGCATAAAGGAAATTCCCTATGACCTCCAAACCCGCCCTCTCCCACCAGCCGCTCATCGGCGTCTATCCCGGCACGTTTGATCCGGTGACGCTGGGGCATCTGGATATTATCGAGCGGGCGTTGAAGGTCGTTGACCATCTTGTCATCGCCATTGCCGACAGCAAGTCAAAAGGCCCGTTGTTCACGGTGGAAGAGCGCAAAGAGCTGCTCGAGACCGATATGAAGAACAACAAGAAGATGGTCGGCAAATCCTTCGAGGTCGTGTCCTTCTCCAAGCTGCTCATGGAATTCGTGCAGGACAGACAAGCCCGCGTTATCGTGCGCGGCCTGCGCGCCGTGTCGGACTTTGAATATGAATTCCAGATGGCGGGCATGAACGCCTATCTCAACCGCGACATTGAAACCATGTTCCTCATGTCGCAGGACAAGCACCAGTTCATTTCCTCCCGTTTTGTGAAAGAAATCGCCCGCCACGGCGGCGATGTCAGCCATTTCGTGACGCCGAATGTCGTGACGGCGCTGAAAAAGAAGCTGAAAACCTGATTTCACCGGCTTTTTTCCCGTTAAACACCTGTAATCACTTAAATTTCACTTGTTCAGAAATTTAAATTTACAAATAGGGGAAATGGGAATATAACTTGCTCCGTTCTGGCACATACTTTATGTTCCAGTTTCTTGAGACGACGTGATTCCGTAGCTCAGCGGTAGAGCATCTGACTTTTAATCAGAGGGTCGTGGGTTCAAATCCCACCGGGATCACCATTTCAACTTCCTCACATAATCAAATACTTGTGACGCTTCAGATTTGAAGCCCACGAATATTTTATTGTCCGGCGGCCAAAGGCCGCGGGTTCAAATCCCACCGGGATCACCATTTCAAAGACTTACAAGTACGCCATGGTTAATGACCCTGGCGTTTTTTTATGCGTTAACCGCACATGAAGTCGACAATCGCCCTTGAATTCAATGCGGCAAACGCACCGTAAAGGTCGTGCCCGCTTCCAGCGTCGAAACGACGCGGATGTCGCCGCCGTGGGCGCGGACGATCTCTTTCACGATAAACAGGCCAAGGCCGAGGCTGGTCGAGGCGCTGGCTGTATGCTGGTCGTTGCCGGCGCGCGTCATGGGCTCGAAAATCGTCGGCAGCAGCGCGGCGGGTATCGGCTGGCCATCGTTAAAGACAGACAGCGTCACGCCGTCGCGGTCTCCGGTTGCGGCCACTTCAATCGTCGTGCTGGAAATGCCATGCTGTATCGCATTGCCAATAAGGTTCGAGAGCACCTGCGACATGCGGGTGCCGTCCCAGTTGCCCTTGAGATTTCCTGAGGTATGCACGGAAATGGCGCGGCGCGGGTTACCCAGCTGCGCCTCGCTGACGGAGGCCGCGACGGCAATGCCCATATCCATCGGATGCGGCGAGATGGGCAGGCCCTTGCCGAGTCTTGCGCGCACATCGTCAATCATATGCGTCACAAGCGTCACCGTGCGCGTCGCGCTGATGTCGATCTGCTCCGCCAGCATGCGCTGCCGGTCGTCAAGCTTCGTCGTCTTCAAAAGTTGCGCGCCGAGGGAGACGGTGCCGAGCGGGTTGCGCAGGTCATGCACCAGCGTGCCGAGGAACAGGTTGCGGGCATGATTTACTTTTTCAATGTAACGGGCGAAGCCCTCCATTTGTACCTGGTCGATGGATTCATTGAAGCGGACCATTTCCAGGTAGTCGGTATCGGTATGGCTTCGGCGGCTGTCCCACAGGCGGGTGATGCTCGCGCGCAGGGCGCGGAATTCGGCCATCAGTTCCAGCGGGTCAAAGCCTTCCATGAAGCGGATATCGGCATGAATTTCGGCAGCGCTTTCGCCCTCTCCGCCCGCTTTGGCGCCCTCGCCTTTCGATTTTTCCTTCTGTTCCTGCTTCGTCTGCGCCGACTCCATGTCATCGGCGATGAACTTGAGGATGCTGCCCAAATGGTCGCGCAGCTCCGCCCGCGACAGGCTGCCGGCGACAGGAATGTTGATTTTGGCGAATTCTTCCCAGTCGGTCATGATCAGCGCGACTTCATCGCGCAGAAAATTGGATAGTCTCATCATCGGGGAATGCCGCTCCTTGGCGGTGGGGAAAGACGGAGACATGTTCAGCCGGCGTCCCGACAGCATAGGCTTATCCCATGATATGGCAACCATAAAAAGACTTTGCGTCAAATATGCCGTTCATGCGTTAGCGGGCATCAACCAACCGGAGGCTTAAATATGTCGCATGCTTTTCAATCCTATATATTTGAACACCCGGACGGCATGGCAAAGGTCAGCTTCTCCATTAATGCCGGCCAGAAGGGCTTTGAGACGGAGGTGATCATCCCGACGCTCGAGTCAGCGTCCGACAACGACCGCGTCCTGATGGAAGAAACCCGCCACTTTTACGGTGCGACGGTCGAAGATGTTATTGCCGCCGTGCGCGAAACCCTCGCCGAGGTCTGGCACGTCGATGAAGACATGCTGACGCCTTCCTGCCCCTGAACTGACCCACATAAGCGAATGCCGGGCTTGCCACAACGGCAGCACCGGCATTTCGCCTCTGGCGGCGTTGTCAGGTGGTGTACACACCCTCCCGAAATTTCAACCCGCCAGTCATATTCCCATTCTTACGGCGTCACTACATTGCCGTTGACGTCCACAGCCTGCCCCAGCGCATTGATGTACTGGCCGTTGGCATTCACGAGGCGGCCCTGCGCGTCCATATAGAGGCCTTCGGCAAGCACTTTGCCCTGTAGGTCGACCAGACGGCCGCGCTTGTCGATATAAGTTGCACCGGAGAGGACGACACCGGTGGAATCGACCAGCTTGCTGCCGTCGTACTTGGCACCGGCGAGCACTTTACCATCTGCATTGACGACAGTGCCGTTCACGAGCGGGCGCAGGTTGCGGATATCAATCACTGCGGAGGCCGCAACCGCTGCGGTGCCGGTGTTGAGGGCGACGCCATTCGCATCCACCAGTTGCCCCGTGCCGTTGACAAGGCGGCCGCTGGCATCAAGGTAGAGGCTGGTGGCAACCACTTGCCCGTTGGCATTGATCAGCCGCCCCTGCGCGTCAATATAGGTGGCGCGGACGAGCGGCAGGTTATTGGCATCATAGAGCTTGCCGTTGATCAGCCGGCCGCCCGTAACCACTTGGCCATTGGCGTTGATAACGGTGCCCGCCGTCAGGGCACGGTAACCGGCAGGGAGACCACTGGTGGTGCCATTCGTGATCGTACCCGTCATGCCGGCGGGGGTATTGGTGATATTCGTTTGCGGCAGCGCGGCATCACCGGCGGTGGTGCCATTGGTAATGGTCCCGGGCAGCGGCGCGGGGTTGGCGGCGGTATCCGCCGTAGTCGTTGTATTGGTAATGACGCCGAGGGGCGTCGAGCCCACAGCGGTCGAAGCATTGCCTGTCAGCTGCGCCGCAGATGTGGGGGCGAGTGCGCCGGTTTGCGCCGCCGTGGGTGCTGTTGCACCCGCTTGTGCTGCCGTTTGCGTGCTTGCCCCCGCCTGCGCGGCGGTATTGGTGGAAGAGCCGAGCTGTGCGGCGGTCGACGTTGACGCCGTGCCAGCAACGGCGGGGCCACTATTGGCGGCTGCGGGTGCCGCCGCTTTACCCGCTGCAAAGGATGGCGCGCTGGCAAGAAGCGCGGCGGTCATCATCGTGGCAATAATAAGGTGGCGTTGCATGTCGAGACTCCAATTCTAAAAACAATGTCCTGTTCGCATCCAACGAATAGCATTCGCGCCGGTTCCTGCTCTCTTTATGTAATTGGTAACTCTTTAGTAACTTTTTTGGCACAAGGGCGTTAAATGCGGCGCTGACTCTTGCTATTGGAGGGCGACAGCGCAATCATTTATCCATCAGTGATGCCCGTCATTGATGACGGAAAGCCGGTGCTTCGCCCCCGCTTCCGCCGTCACCCCGTTCCGGAGAGTTCCAGCCCATGAAAAATTACCTGTTTATCGCCGCGCTTCTCGGTCTTATCGCTGTCGGCAGCGTCTCTTTCCTCGCGCAGGCGGATATGCCCGCGCCGAAGGCAAAAGAGGTGTCAAAAACCATCGCCGCGGCCGATGCCGCCGACCCTTCCGATGGTGAGGCAGATGCAGATAATGCCGATGCCGCCGATGCTGCCGCGCATTCGCCCGCCCCGCCTGTGGATAAATTCAGCGAAGACCGCACCAACTGCAAAGACAACGCCGCCGAGACAAAAGCGGTCAGCGGCGCCCCCGCTTCTGCCGATAAAATCGCCGAAGCCTACATCGCCTGCATGCATGCGCGCGGCTACAGCGATGCGACGCTCAAATCCCATGCCGCGGACGACGCGAAAGAGGACGATAACGCGTCCTCCGACATGATGGGCGAGTGATCATCCATCATCATCGCGTCTTGCATGATGCAGCGCGTGATGACGACAACGACAAGTGATGAAAGTTTGATGAACGGGTCTCCTCCTCACAAGGTCGAGGCCCGTTGCTTTGTAATATTCTTTTGACAATCAAATGAATCACGTTCTAAAATATAATTATGATTAGGAAGACGGAGGAGCAATCTTCTTTTTTCCCGGTCATGTTCAACCTCAAATAGGGAAGAAAACACAATGGCTACGAAAAAGAAAACCGCAACGAAAAAATCCGCTGCGAAAAAAGCTGCTCCGAAGAAAAAAGCAGCTGCTAAAAAGAAAAAGAAATAACTCTCTAACGAGTTATTTTCTTGAAGTGAAGGGCGACCCGCAAGGGGCGCCCTTCTCTTTTGTGCCAAGTGCAAAATCATATTTTCAATACATGCAATAAACCCGCGTCATTACTGCATAGAACGCATTTCTTCTGTTTTTATTTCCGCGCTATTTCTTCTCACGCCCGCGCGTATTCCGCGCCGCATTTCGTCACAATTTTTAGCCGCGCGACCGCTGCATCTCCGTTAAAAATTTTGCGTCGGGTTTTGTTTTTCACGCGGATGAAAATGCGACTGACAAAATCGCGCTGCCGCAAACCGCCTCCTGTCGATGTCATTCAACAACGCGTGGCGATCACAAAATCATCCTCATCGATTCCGAATCAGCGCGCGACTCAGGGTGCATGCCATGATCGACTTTCGATGAAAACACATTCGACCGGTCACAATTTCGGCGTGACGACGTCCTTGAATGACATCCCTCACCCTATCGACAGCCGCGGTGCAACCCCCTATCCTTACCTGCATGAAGGTCATTCATCGCCTGTTGATACCCGTTTGCATCTCCGCCACCCTGCTGGCAACCCCCTCGGCACCCGCGATGGCGGAAGAATGCGCCCATGCGGCCGCCGCCTACCATGGATCGGCGCATGACCAGTACCTTTTGGGAAAATCATTCGTCGATGGCACCTGCGAGCACCCCGTCGACCGCAAACAGGCGGTGCACTGGCTGACCCTTGGCGCCAATGGCGGCGATATGCTGGCGCAATACACCCTGGCCGAACACTTTTTCACTGGCGACGGCGCAACGCCCGACTATGTGGCGGCGAAAAAATGGTATTTGAAGGCGGCGGCGCAAGGCCATGGCCCCTCGCAGCTGCGCCTCGGCTTCCTTTACGCCGAAAAACACTTCCCCGGCGTGACGCCGGACCTGAAACAAGCCGAAACATGGTTCAAAAAAGCCGCCCTGCAGGATGCAGGCGATGCGCAGTTCCGCCTTGGCAACTTCTACCTCAACTATAAGCAGCCCCCGGAGCCAGCGTTGGCGCGTGAATGGCTGCTGAAGGCCGCAAAAGGCGGCCATTCCACCGCGATGTTCGATGTCGGCCGCCTGATGCTGGATGGCATCGGCGGGGATAAGGCGATCACCGAAGGACTCAACTGGATCATCGACGCCGCCGAGCATGATGACCGTCAGGCGCAGCTGATGCTGGCGGAGGTTTACAGCGACGGCAAATACATTCCCGCCGACCCCGTATTGGCGCTGAAATGGATTTTGCAGCTGGCGTCATCGGCACATGCCACCGCAAACGACCAGAACCGCGCCGGCGACATCTTCTTCAGCGGCTGGAAGACAATCCCGCGGAACTACCCCGCAGCGCGCAGGTGGTATGAACAAGCCGCCATGAAAGACGACCCGCATGCGCGGCAGCAGCTCGGCATCATGTATCGCGATGGGCTGGGCGTTGAAAAGGATGCGGCGAAGGCCGATGATTACTTCCGGCAATCACAGAAACCGCAGCCATAAATTTTATGGCAACACAAATTGCAAGGAGACGATGATGCAAGCCATTCCCTTCCCCACCATGCCGCTCGAAAAGCCGGAGCTGGCGGCCGTGCCCGCCGACAAAGTCATCAGCGGCACGCCGGAAGCCGCGCATAAAATTCTCTACTCCAGCCCGTCGGGCGAATTCCATGCCGGCATCTATGAAAGCAGCATCGGCAAATGGAAGGTCAGCTATACCGAAGACGAATTCTGCACGCTTCTGGAAGGCCAGGTCATTTTGACGAACGCCCAAGGCGAGACGCATGACTTTCAGGCGCCGCAAAGCTTCCTTATTCCTGCCGGCTTCTCCGGCACCTGGGAATCCGTGACAAAAGTGCGTAAATATTTTGTTATTTACGAAAAAGCCGCTTGAGGCGATAATAGACTCCGGCAACTAATAGACTAACAGAGGAATAAATGTCCAAGAAACGGCCCATCATCTGCATCCCCGGTAATATCATCGACTACAACGGCATCCCCGGCCATATCATCCGCGATACTTATGTGCGCGCGGTGGTGGAAGTCATCGGCGGCCTGCCGCTGATGATCCCTGCCATGGGCGAGAGTTTTGATTTTGCGGAGATTGCGGCGCAGGTGGATGGCATTCTGCTCACCGGCTCCCCCTCGCACGTTGCGCCGGCGCGCTATGGCGCGCATCAGGTATTTGACGATAAGGAGCTGGATACGCGCCGTGACGCGACTACCCTGCCCCTCATCAAGCAGGCGATTGCGATGGACAAGCCGATCATGGCCATCTGCCGCGGCTTTCAGGAGCTGAACGTCGTCATGGGCGGCACGCTGAACCAGCGCGTCCATGAAACGGAAGGCCGCCTTGACCACCGCGGCATTAAAAATGTGCCTTTGAAAGCCGTCTACGAGCATCAGGCGCATAAAGTCACCGCGCAGAAGGGCGGCGTGTTCGAGCGCATCCAGCTGCCGCATGAATTCACCGTCAACTCCCTCCACCAGCAGGGCGTCGAGAAGATCGGCAACGGGCTACATGTGGAAGCCATTTCGGAAGACGGCGTGATCGAGGCGATTTCCATTCCCGGCAAGCGCTTCGTCGTCGGCACCCAGTGGCACCCTGAAGGCGACTGGTACCTGAATGGCACCTCTAAAACCATTCTGAGCGCCTTTGCTGACGCGCTGCGCGCTTAGGCATTTAGACGCCCGTTGATTTTATTGGTTTTTCGTGTGCGCATGTTCACGAAATAGCGGAACCGTCCTTTTTTTCAGTCGTTTGCCAAACAGACCGGCATTGCGACAACAAAATAAGGAATGCCCAGATGGCACAAGAAATGAACGACAGCAAAACCGGCGCCGCGCTGAAAGACGCGCTGCTGGCAAAAGGCAGCCGCCGTGCGAAAGAGCCGTCAATGAAGGATATCGACCTTGGCGACGACCCCGACTTCGTCAACAGCGAAGTCTACGCCGCCGGCGATTCCGAAATCGACCGCCAGTTTGAAGGCAATTACAGCGACCGCGATGAAAGCGATATGGGCCTGCACGGTATTGAGGCCGATCCGCAGAACCTGCACCCCAATGAAAACCGCTTCCTCGATAACGGAGATGTGGACAATATCCGCACCACGGCGGATTTGGCCGAGGTCGGCGCGATCAATGGCAAGGAAGGCGACGAAGGCCGCTTTGCCTCCGGCCGCTATCAGCGCAGCGCCGATAAGTGGCACGAAGACGAATACGAAGTCGACCGCACGGGCCGCCACTAACGGCGTCTTGCGAGGTCACTAGAAAAGGCGGTTCCGAAAGGAGCCGCCTTTTTTTATTCACCTGAACTGTCATTCCGAACGCAGTGAGGAATCTCCCCTTTGTGCGGCACGAAGAGGAGATTTCTCATTGCGTTTCGAAATGAGAAAGAGAGGTTCGTAAAAGCCTAGGCGGATTCAATCTCGATGCTCACGTCCACCTCGCGGCCCCATCGAATTTTTTGTTCGCCGCGGGCTTCGACTATGCAATTTTTTATTAAATAGATTTCTTCGCGTGTTTCCGAATCTAATTTCGCCATATTTTTTATAACAATTGTATATGGCGCTTTCAGTGTATTGATTTCTTCGCTCCAAACCATTGTATCCAGCAATGCGTCAATGCTGTGGCCATGCAATTCAGGCGCACCTAGTGCTACAAATAACGCTCGATAAAAATCGAGGACATTATTCCATTCCGCGGCATCCAGTTTTATAAATTTCATCCGTCACCAATCACTGTCATTCCGAACGTAGTGGGGAATCTCCCCTTTGTGCGGCACGAAGAGGAGATTCCCCACTGCGTTCGGAATGACAGCGTAAAGATTTACTTCGCAAACAGAGCCGCAGGCTTGCAGGCGGTGATTTTGATATCGCCCCAGACGTTGTTCTTCACGTAAGGCTCGGCAGCGATATAGGCATCGACCTCGGCGCGGGAGGGGAAATCGACGACGATCATGGAGCCAGCCATATCGCCATTATCATTTAAAATCGCCGCAGCATAGAGCACCTTGCCGTCGGCTTTCAGGGGTGCGAGGGCGTCCATATGCGCTTGACGGCTCTCCATGCGGCGGGGCAGCGCGTCTTTGTGGTCATGAGCCATGATGATATAGGGCATGTGCAGTTATCCTTTCGGTTTCTTTTCCATCCAGCTGTTGGGCAGGAAATAGAGTGTGGCGACAAAAATATTCATGCAGATGGACAGCAGCGGCGAAGCAAAAGCCGCCGGCACCGCCAGCGCATAGACGATAATGGCGACAAGGCTTTTCAAAAGCCCGGCTTTGCGCAGGCACCTCGCCTCCACCGTCTCCGCGCCAAAGTGGCGCGACAGGGCGAGGAAGAGCGTGTTGAAAGCAACAGCGCAGAACAGCATATAGGCGGAATAGGCCGCGGTCGAAAACGCGCTGAAATGGTTTTCGCCCATGAAGGCCGTAAAGAACGGGATCAGCGACATGGCGAAGAGCATGAGCAGGTTCGTCCAGAGGATGCGGTTATCAACCTTGCGGACCATGTGGAACAGCAGATGATGGTTCATCCAGTATTCGGCGACCATGACGTAGCTTAAAGCATAGCTGACAAACACCGGCCACTGCTCGAGGAAGCCTTCCAGCGTATCGTGGTGCGGCACCTTCAGCTCCAGCACCATGATGGTGATGATGATGGCGATTACGCCGTCGGAAAAGGCTTCCAGCCTGCCGGGGGTAATTTCCCGGGCGGCGCTATTCCCCGCCGTTGCCATTGCCGCCGATTTCGTCGAAGGTTTCCTTGTGGGGCATGCCGATGACGTTGTAACCGCAGTCGACGTAGTGGTTTTCGCCCGTCACGGCCGACGACAGGTCGGAGAGGAAATAGAGCGCGGAATTGCCGAGTTCCTCCAGCGTCACAGGGCGGCGCAGCGGCGACGACTTGGTCGTGAATTTAAACGTGTGCCGCGCATTGCCGATGACCGCGCCGGCCAGCGTCCGCATAGGGCCAGCGGAAATCGAATTGACGCGAATGTTCTGGGGGCCGAGGTCGGCCGCGAGGTAGCGAACGGAAGCTTCCAAGGCGGCTTTCGCGACGCCCATGACGTTATAGTTCGGCATGACGCGTTCGGAGCCGAGGTAAGACAGCGTGATCATGCTGCCGCCGTCCGTCATCAAATCCTTCGCGCGGCGCGCGACGGAGGTGAAGGAGAAGCAGGAGATGTGCATGGAGTTCAGGAAATTTTCGAGGCTGGTGTCCACATAGTGGCCCTTCAGCTCGTCCTTATTGGAAAACGCGATGGCATGGACGAGGAAATCGATCTTGCCCCATTCCTTCTTCAGCTGCGCGAAGACGCGGTCAAGGTCGTCTTCCTTCGCGGCGTCGCACTGGATGACGGTTTTCGCGCCGATGCTTTCCGCCAGCGGGCGAAGGCGCTTTCCGAAAGCTTCATCCTGATAGGTAAAGGCCATTTCGGCGCCGTGCTGGTGCAGCGTTTTGGCAATGCCCCAGGCGATGGAATGGTCGTTGGCGACCCCCATGATCAATCCGCGCTTGCCTTTCATGATGCCGTCCATGGATTAACCCTCCACTTTCGACAGCGCCAGCGTGCAGTTGGTACCGCCGAAGCCGAAGCTGTTGGAGAGGACGTTTTTCAGGTTCACATTGTCGAGACGTTTCGTCACCAGCGGCAGGTCGGCCGCTTCGGGGTCGATGGTGTCGACGTTGGCGGAGGCGGTGATGAAGTTGTGTTTCATCATGAGCAGCGAATAAATGGCTTCCTGCACGCCGGTTGCGCCGAGGGAGTGGCCGGTGAGCGACTTGGTCGAGCTGAATTTCGGCACGTCTTTGCCGAAGACTTCGCGCATCGCCTTCAATTCCGCGCCGTCGCCGACGGGGGTCGAGGTGCCATGCGTGTTGATATAATCGACGGGGCCTTTGAGGGTCGACATCGCCAGTTTCATGCAGCGCGCCGCGCCCTCGCCGGAGGGGGCGACCATGTCGTAGCCGTCCGAGGTTGCGCCGTAGCCGGTGACTTCGGCATAGATTTTCGCGCCGCGGGCCTTGGCGTGTTCGTATTCTTCCAACACCACCGTGCCGCCGCCGCCGGCAATGACGAAGCCGTCACGATTGGCGTCATAGGCGCGAGAGGCTTTTTCCGGCGTTGCGTTGTATTTGCTGGAGAGTGCGCCCATCGCGTCGAACAGCACGGTCAGCGACCAGTCGAGTTCCTCGCCGCCGCCGGCGAAGACGATATCCTGCTTGCCCCACTGGATGAGTTCCGCGCCGTTGCCGATGCAATGCGCGGAAGTCGCGCAGGCGGAGGTGATGGAATAGTTGTAGCCCTTGATTTTGAACGGCGTCGCAAGGCAGGCCGAGTTGGTCGAGGACATGCATTGCGTCACGCGATAAGGCCCGATGCGCTTTGCACCCTTCTCCCGCGCGACGTCGAAAGACTCAAGCAGGTTCTTGGTGGAGGGACCGCCGGAGCCCATGATAAGGCCGGTGCGCTCGTTCGAAACTTCAGCTTCGGTGAGGCCTGAGTCCGCAATCGCCTGCTGCATGGCAAGGTAGTTATACGCCGCGCCATCGCCCATGAAGCGCAGCACTTTACGGTCAACCGCCTCTTCAAGATTGATATTCGGGCGGCCTTCCACGTGGCTGCGGAACCCCATCTCGGCATATTTCGGCGCGAAAACGATGCCCGATTTGCCTTCCTTCAGGCTCTGCGTCACGGTGTCCTGATCGTTGCCAATGCAGGAAATAATGCCGATGCCGGTGATGACTACGCGTCTCATGATTTTTCCTTAGTTATTTCTTATCTTTTTGTATTTGTACAAGCTCTTCTAACAGCTTCTCGGTTTTGTCCATCCATTCAATGCATCTTTTTTGGACTTCATGCGTCCGGCCCAAGCCTTTCATTGAACGCATAAAATATATCCAAACCGCTATCAAGAAGGCCATAGGTAACCAGTTCACGAGAATGGCGAGTATGTCCAAATCTTGCAGGCGCGTTTTGTGTACTTCAACTTCAACTTCATCAGCAAAAGCGACGGTGCTGATACTAAAAAAGTAAACAAGGCCGAGGCCGGCCATAACGACGCGTCTCATGGTTCACACCTTTTGTTGTTTATTTTGAATTACAGCGAGCGCGGGTTTTCGAAGAGGCCGACTTTGAGGTCGGCGCATTCGTAGATCACCTTGCCATCGACTTCCACGATGCCGTCGGCGATGCCGAGGACGAGCTTGCGGTTGATGACGCGCTTGATGTTGAGGCGGTAGGTCACCTTCTTGTTCTCCGGCAGCACCTGGCCCGAGAATTTCACTTCGCCGACGCCGAGCGCGCGGCCGGAGCCGGGCGCGCCCGTCCAACCGAGGTAGAAGCCGAGCAATTGCCAGACAGCGTCAAGGCCAAGGCAGCCCGGCATCACGGGGTCGCCTTCGAAATGGCAGGCGAAGAACCACAGGTCCGGCTTGATGTCGAATTCCGCGACCAGTTCGCCCTTGCCGAACGCGCCGCCTTCGGCGGAGACATGGGTGATGCGGTCGAACATGAGCATCGGCGGCAGCGGCAATTTGGCATTGCCGGGGCCGAACAACTGGCCTTTCGCGCAGGCGATAAGGTCGTCGTAGGTGTAGCTGGGTTTGGGTTGATGCGTCATTTCTTCAGCGTTTTTCACTTTCAAGTTATGCACGGCGTGCCTCTTAATCTGTTGTTGCCTCGCCACCCTCAAAATGCCGGTCTTTTCGGCCGTCGCCCTTTTAAACCGCGGGTTCGGCCGGCGCTTCTTCTTTATATTTCTGGCCCAGAATCATGCCGGTTTTCGCCAGCGATTTTGCAATACTTGGGTGTATCTGTCCAACATCTTCAACCGTGATTACGGCAACCATGCGCCCCACTGATTTAGCCACGGCGCAGGCCTTGGCAAGGGGGTCTTCAAGGCCGATGAGCACAAAAAACTCTTCAATTTCAGGCTTGAGGTGTTTTACGTATTCCGGAATATCGACGCCCTCGGTATCATTCGCGGCGGCAAGGACGTTCCAGTCCTTCATACCGGGCGTGCCGTGGCGCAGGGATTCACGGATCATCACGTTGGTGAATTCCTTCTCCGCCTCGGGGCGCAGTTCTCCCCGCTCCTTCGCGTCGCGGAAATAGGTGCCGGCAACAGCGGACAGGGCAAGCACGCCCTGCGCCGGCGTATTGCCGTCGGCAATGAATTCCTCGATCAGCAGGTCGCAGAAATCTTGAGTCGCCATTTCAAAGGTCAGCGACAGGATGACGCTTTCGATCAGCAGGCGCAGCGTGCGGTGGCGCGGGTAGCCATGTTTTTCCCAGGCGGTGAAATCATCAATGATCAGCGCAATTGCGATCTCGTGAATGTCATCAAGGCCCTTCGGCATTTTCTTGGCGATCGCGCGGCCCAGCTGGCGGCCGAGTTCGGTATCATGGTCGACCTTGTAGGGCGGCGGCATCAGCGCATCGACCGCCTCGCCATCGTCGGGGTCGGTGCGGAGCAGATCGGCGATACGGTGGAAGGCCTGCTCCATCACCACATCCGGCTCCTCGAACTCGATCAGCGTTTCGGTGATCATCCCGGCATAAACGCATAGCAGGCGAATGACGCGGGCTTCGATATCGGTGTCTTTAATCAGCGCATCAAGCCGGGTGCGGATGGCTTTCGCCTCTTCCTTCAGCTTTTCCTGATGTTCGGGGGTGGACATGCTGGTTGTTATTCCTTGAACATCTCATCCGGGTACACGCCCCAGATGTCGGATTTCTTGATCCAGCCGCTATAGGTTTGCGCTTTCACATTGCACCAGCTGCCCTTGCAGGTATGCAGGGACGCAATCACGCCGGGCTCCAGCTTGACGACCGGGCGTGACGTTTCATCCGCATCTTCATGCAGTGCTGTTGTATGGCCCTTCACGACCACGGCTCTGCGGCCGGACAGCATCTGCTTGTGCACCCAGCCGCCGTCGCCGTCGATATCGCGGATCTGGCGCCAAACGTCGAATTCTTTTGTAATTTCCACCGGCAAGCCGTCGCGCTTGATGACGATGCTGATGGGAAAGCGCGTGCCGGGGCCCTTGCGCACATTGACTTCGTCGGTGCCAAGCGTCACGAAGCGCGGCACGGGCAGCTGCGGGCCGGCATTCACGTTGTCGGCGGGGTCTTTCGATTCAACCTTCGCGGGCTCGACCTTCTTGGCTTCGGCCTTTTTCGCATCCGGCTTTTTGGGCGCGGGTTTGGCGGGTGCTTTTGCCGCGGTCTTGGCGACAACCGTTTTTGTGACCGTGGTTTTGGTCACGGTTTTGACGGCCGGCTTTGCGGGCGGCTTGGTGTCAACGGCATAGGCCGGCGAAAGGGCCAGCAGGCAGATGACGGGCAATAGCGCCATAAACGCGCGGATGGGGGTCAGGGTAAACATTGGGGAAGAATAAGCATAAAACTTAAGGTCTCCAACCTATTTTTTTCACCCGTTCGACCCCGTTTTGGCGATTGACATAACGAATTCGACCCCTATAATCCGCCCATCAACACAATTTAATATATGCAGGCGGACATGAAATTCATTCCCGAGAAGCTGAAGGCTATTTTCAAGCGCAAGGCCGCGAAAGACTTAGCGCCCGCCCCCGCCAGCATGGAAGCCGTAGCGCCCCTGCCCGCCCCGGTGGTTGAGGAAACGCCCGTCGCCGCGGGTAACCGCTATCACGAACAGCGCCTGAAAACCCTCGACCGTTACAAGACGGCGGAGGGCTACTACCAGTTCTCGCTCGATATCTCGAGCCCCGGCAAGCCCGTCAAGGGCAACCATATGCACATGGCAACCAGCCGCGAGGCGGATTTGTACCTTGTCCTCATCACCGCCCAGCCGCTCGCCGGCGTGAATGCCATGGCGCAGTCCTTCAAAGAAACGCTGGAGAAGAACACCGGCCTTAAAAACACCCGCATGTACTTCAAGCTGCGCCAGACCGATTTCCACATCGATGCGGAAGATGATTTCATCGGCCTGCCGCCGGGCTCGCCCTTCCAGCTTATTGTCGTGCCGGAAAACTGCGCGTGGAAGCCGACCAGCGGATTGATGCCGCGCAAGACCGCGCCGGAAACCTGCGCACTGCTCCGCCCGCCCTACATTCCGCCGCAGCTGCGCCCGAATACAGCGCTGCGCCCGAAGTAATGTCGACGCCCGACAAACAAGCCATGGGCCGCAGCCTTTTGCAGGAATTGCAACAGCTGCCGGGCGACGCCGATCTTGAATTCTGCCTGCGCACCATTACCGCGGGCGCCACGTTGAATAACGTCAATGCCGACAAGGACACCGCGCTGCATCTGGCCGCCTTCTACGGCTACGCGGAAATTACCGCTGCACTTGTCGCCCGCGGGGCTGAGCTAAACGCGCAGAATACCAATGGCCATACGCCGCTGATGCTGGCGGCCTCGCTGGGGCATCTCAGCGTGTTGCAACAACTGCTGGATGCCGGCGCGAACCTCTATATCAAAAATACCCACAACGAAACTGTTTTTGACCGCGCGGAAGCGACCGGTTTTTCCAGCAACGATGTCATCTTCCGCCGCCAGCGCCCTATTATCGCAGCCTTACGCGCGGCCGAGCAATCCCGCCTTGAAACCGCCGAGCGCCAGAAGTTCGACGCCGAGCTTTCCGGCGGCCTTGCCGTCAAAAAGCCCATTACTGCGCTGAAGCCGCCGAAGTTCAGGTGAAAAATCCCCGCCCGCCGCAAAAGGCAGGCAGGGATTTTTTTGACAGCCGTGATTATTTCGACGGATGGCAATTGGTATCGGCATCGTCCCAGGTGTTGAGCGGCGTGCCGGATTCGAGGAAGGTCTTGAGGCTGGAAAGAACGCGCGGCCAGCCTTCCTTCACGTTTTTGCCCATGTCGGAATTCGGCTTGAAGTCGCCGTGGACGACATCGAGGCGCACCATGCCACCAACCGTGGAAATGTCGAAGGTGACGCGCGATTCATCGGCGAGGTCTTCGGGCGAGGCCCAGGTGAGGACGAGGCGTTTGGGAGGGTCGCACTCCAGCACTTTGCCGATGACGAGCGTCGAGCCGTTTTCCCAGTGCAGGTGTTTCCACTCCGCCCCTTTTTTCCATTCGGAGACGTTGTAGTTGTCCCAGTACTGCTTGGTGAATTCCGGCGTCGTAATCGCCTCCCATACTTTTTCCGGCGTGGTCTGGATGTAGGTCGTGTAGACGAAATCGTTTTCTTTTGTCATTTGGCTTTTCCTTCAGGTTTCTCTTCGAGGGCTTCTTTGAGGTTGTGCAGCGCGTTCAGCCGTCCTTCGTCAAATTTGCCGATCCAGCGCATGTAGATGCCGTGGATGGGCACGGGGTTGAGGTAGTGCAGCTTCTCCCGCCCCTGCTTTTTGGTGACGACAAGGTTCGCCGCCTCCAGCAAGACAAGGTGCTTGGTGACCGCCTGACGGCTCATGTCATGCTCGGCGCAAAGTTCGGACAACGTCTGCCCGCCTTTTCGCCGCAACCTGTCGAGCAGATCGCGGCGGGAGGCATCCCCCAGCGCCTTGAACACTTTGTCGTCATTGGTGGTCATGTCCCATTATATGCAACCTTTTGGTTGCATGTCAAGCCTAACTTGTCATCCTGAACGAAGTGAAGGATCTCCCTTTTTTGCGGCACCAAGGGAGATTCTTCGCTGCGCTCAGAATGACAATTTAAGCTTCGCTTACTTCCCCGGCCCGAGGATGCTGTCGGAATCGTCTTGCGGCTTCGGCGGCGCATCCGGCGCGGCCGGTTTTTTCTCCAGCAGCGGGTCGGGTTTGCCAGCGGCCTTGGCGGCGGCGCGGTCGGCGTCGATCTGTTTTTCGGCCAGCTCCATCTGCTGCTGCATCACCTTGCGGGCATGCGGCATGCGCTCGGTGATATCGAAGTACATTACAGCCGTGTCGTTCGAGGCGTTGGAGACAACGAAGAGGTCATAGATGCGGTCGTTGATGGTGCGGGAGTTGTTCTTGCCGATCTCATAGCCCAGCACACCGCGGAGGATAGCATATTCCTCATCCAGCGAAATTGTATGGAAGGCGGTTTCCGGCTTCTTGCCGTTGCCGCTTTTGACGATGACATCCATGATGCCGCGCAGCGCCTTCAGCTCCGCCGCGCGGTCGATGAAGGAGAGGTCCTTGCCGCGCGCGAGGTGATAGGCCAGCTGATGCGCGCCGATGCTGGCGTAATGGTGGCGGAACAATTCCTTAAACGCTTTGATATCTTCCGGCGCATTGCTGGCGACAGCGCGGTTGCCGAAATCTTCCAGCATCGGCACGGGGAAGATGCCGCCGTGCTCATCGAAGAAGCTGGTATCGAGATAGAGTTTGCGCAGCTCCGCCCAGTCGGCCTTCGCGGGGTCGGCGATGGCGGCATCCACCTTGGCCAGATAGGCCGCATCCCCTGCACTCTCCGTCTTCGGCACCTCCGCAAAAGCGATCATCGCCACGAAGATGATGACGAGGACGAGGAAACCGGGGAGGAAAAAGTTTTTCATGACTGACACTATTTATGGCGACGACTCTGGAAGCTAATTTACGCTTTTCCATCGTCCACGCCAAATAATAGCGCCACAGTCTTCGCCGCCGGGCCTGGAGAGCGCCGGCGCCTTGCGGCTTGGCTTAATCAACCTTGGGTATAAAGGGTGATATTGCTGCGCACACTGCCGCCGATGCCAAAGAGCTTGTTGCCTTCCGCGTCGCAGGCAAAAACCGTCTGGCGTCCGCCAAGGTGGGTTTTCGCTTCTGCAAAGCGCAGGCGCAGGGCGGCATTGGCGGCATTGAAGAAATCGCCTTTTGTCGGCGGGGTGTATTCAGTCGTGACGCTATGAACTTGTTTCATGATTTTTTTCCTTTTGAAGTACTATATGGTAAATATGAGAAATGGCAAATGGATTCATGCAAGCGCTTGACCGCCTTGTATTTTTCAGAAATATGGTATATAAAACCCCCATGGAAAACGTGACCACCCCCACAAAATCGATCGACCGCACTGTCTCCGTCGCCCCCATGATGGGCTGGACGGACAGGCACGACCGTTACTTCCTGCGACTCATCTCCCCCAACGCCCTGCTCTATACGGTCATGATCACGACCGGCGCTTTAATTTATGGGAAGAAGTTTTCGGTACTGGAATTCAATCCGGAAGAACATCCCCTCGCCCTGCAGCTGGGTGGTTCTGACCCGAAGGAGTTGGCGGCCTGCGCCAAAATCGCCGAGCAGTATCACTACGACGAAGTGAACCTCAACTGCGGCTGCCCCAGCGACCGCGTGCAGAAAGGCAAGTTCGGCGCCTGCCTGATGGCGGAGCCGCAGCTGGTCGCCGACTGCATTGATGCGATGAAGCAGGCTTGCTCCATTCCCGTCACCGTCAAAACCCGGATTGGCATTGATAATCAGGATAGTTACCAGTTTTTGCTCGACTTCGTTGGCAAGATTGCCGAGAAGGGCTGCGATACCTTCATCATCCACGCGCGCAAAGCTTTACTTGATGGTTTAAGTCCGGCCGAGAACCGTACTGTTCCGCCGTTGAATTATGACCGCGCCTACCAGCTGAAGAAGGACTTCCCGAATCTCAACATCATTCTCAACGGCGGCATCCAGACCGTTGAACAGGTTCAGGATGCGCTGACGAAGCTCGACGGCGTCATGATCGGCCGCGAGGCCTATACCAACCCCTACTTCATGGCCGCGATCGAGCGGGATATTTTCGGAAATTCAGACGTCCTCAGCCGCAACGATATCATCGAGGCGCTGATGCCCTATATCGACCGCAGCCTTGCCGCCGGCGTGCCGCTGAAAGATATCACGCGGCATATTCTGGGGCTTTACCAAGGCCTGCCCGGTGCGCGCCGCTGGCGCCAGATTTTGAGCGAGGAAGCCTATAAACCCGCCGCCAACGGTAATACGGTAAGGCTGGCGCTGGCGCAAGTGACTGAAAGAGCGTGAAAAAAACCGTTAACAAAGCCTATTCCCTTGGCATGAAGACTGTTATACTTTGACGGTCTAAGGGGTAGTAGAAACCAATGACCACACAAGATAGTGCCGCCACCAGCCGGTTTAGCATGCAGCCTTCATGGACAAGGCTGAACCGGGAGCAGGCGCATCAGGTTCTGAACAAACTCAGCGGCCATAAGGACGCGGTTGTGTTCTCCAAAGAGGCCACCGAAGTATCGTGGCGCAGCCTGCCCTTTTTCAACAATTACCGCCTGTATCGCCTGATCAACTACGCGACGATGCCGACCTTCAGCATGTCGTATCTCTCGAACGGCGAAGAATTCATCAGCGTCGACGGCACCGCGAACCCGATTTATACCGTCAACGAAAAAGACGGCATCCGCCTGAACGAGATGAACGTCATCCCCTACCTCGATTTCTTCTTCAGCAACGTGCAGGGTTCGGAAGGCGACGTCTTCCTGATCAAAGACCCGCGTAAGATGCCCTTTATCGACAGCCTGTCGGAAGGCCAGCAGCAAAGCGTGATTTCCAGCTTCAAGCCGCTGAAGGTTTCCTATGACGCGACCCAGCATGTGCACCTTGTCAGCGGCACCATTTATTACGGCGGCGGGCTTATCTCCGCAACCATCATGGTGACGGCAGACGGCAAGCTTGCCTTCCAGGAACAGGCGCTGCTGCTGACCGGCATCCACTTCCCCTACAGCCCCTATAGCCAGAGCTGGCTTGAAGGTTGATCGCATGAGCAAGATCATGGGCAGCATGGGCACGAAACTGAACGACTTGCTGAAGCCGGGCCAGCCGCTGCCGCCCGACGACATCATGATCACCAAGGCGCTCGATATCCTCAACCACTCGCCCCACGGGCAGCAGCTGGTTGATTTTGTACGTGTCAATAATATCGTCATCCGCGTGCTGGCAACGCCGCACCCGACGACCTACCTGCCGGAAAGCAAGCTCGTCTACATCGGCTTCAACCGCAACAACCCCGTCAGCCCTTCCCGCTTCGTCCTGATGATGACGAGCATCCTGCGCGAAGCGCAGCAGGAATCGGCCGGCATCAAGCATCCGCATCTGCACGCCCCCATGGCGGAGCACATGAAGATGAGCATGGCCAAGCACGAAGATAAAATCTGGTACATGTGCATGGTCGCCTGCGAATTGAACGACCAGGATATCTTCGCGGAATACAAATTCCTCGACGAGCTCAAATCCATGGGCCACGAAGAATCTTTGGCGTTGTTCCTCAAACAGGAACGTAAGCCGCAGTGATGGCGCTCTTCCGCGCAAAAATTAGAGCTCCTCATTTAGTTATTTTTGCCTCGATAATGACATTATTTTTATCGATCACCGCGCTTGCGATGACGATGCACAATTCTTATGGTGGCGTTGGTAATTACGAGAAATTAGCCGCCACAGCTCACTACACTTTTACTCGTGCAAATGAATTGCGCGCTTCATGTACGACAGCGCTTGAAAATTATAATGACAAGCCTGATCAGCTGGGGAACACCGATTGCGGGAGATATATTCAAGGCTTTCTGGAGGGGCTTGATATCGGCGTTACAGAAGGCCTTGTAGAAAGCAAATCTCCCCAGCTTATGACCAGCCTTGAAAAAATTATGCAGGAGAAGCTTTGCCATCAATCGGACTACACCCTGAAACAATACATTGAAGATTATATTTTTTACTCGGCAACGCTTCCCGACTCTATTTTTTCAAAAGACGCGATATTGGTGTCTATCGTTGCCAGCTGCACGAAAATGCACGCGGCACAAATGCAAAGCCATCAGGCGCCAATTGAACATCGGAAAAATTTACCCCAACATAAATCGCAATAATTTTCGCCATTCCGGCGAAAGCCGGAATCCAGCGAGTGAATCGCTATACTTCACATTCTTTCTTTTGCCTGAGTCTGGACCCCGACTTTCGTCAGAGTGGAAATTGAGATGTGTTTCAATAGCTTGTCTCCAATCGTTTGACAGATAGCGGCGGCAGCGTAATATACCAGTCATGAAACAGCGCAACACCCTTTCAAAAATTTTCCATCAGGCCGCCACCGCCGTTGTCGCCGGCGCGCTTATGATGGGCGTCGGCTATGGCATCTATGCCGACAACGTGCATCAAGACTTGCAAGTTACCGTGCAGGGCACGCATGAAAGCCTGCTGCACAAGGGCGAAGGCTTCGGCTTCACCAAGACCGTCTACGAAACTGACAAGGGCGAATTCGCCAATACGCTGTCGATGTGGAACGGCAAATTCTCGCGCAGCGGGATTGATGAAACCATGCAGGTCGGCAAGACCTATAACATCACCGTGCAGGGCATCGGCTTCCCCCTCCTCGGCAAATACCCGAACATCCTCTCGGCAACGCCCGTGCCGCCGAAGCCGACGCGCTAGTTTTTCCCCGCCAGAACTTTTTCGATCGTCGCATCATGAAAGCAATTTTCTGTGCGAATAGCGCGGAGCATCTCTGCCATCGCAGCACGCGCATCGGCGCTTGAGGGTTTGGCAGCGAACACGCCGCGGGCGGCATAGCGGGAAAGCTTGTCCCATGATTCCGGCAGCGTGATGGTTTCGATTACCGGATGGTTGCCGATGGCGATGCGCTTCCACGGCCAGATGGCCCACCCGATATTGTTTGCCTGCAGCAGCGTGACGACCGTTTCCTGCCAGCTAAAGTCATTCTCACCAAATTCGCCGACCCAGAGCGGCATGCCGGAGTCGCGCCGCAGCTTCAGGAAAGGCTCAAGTGCTTTTTGCTGCGGCTTGCGCCAGTCCGCATTGCCCAGCGCGTATTCATGAAATTGGTACAAAACATTGTCATCCGGCGGCGGGACGAGCATGGAGAAGTCATGCGCATAATTATCCCCCTCCAGCACAATCATGTGGTGGCGGTCGGTTGCGCGGATGGACTTGATGATCGCAGCATAGAAATCGTGCAAAACTTTTTAATCCGTGCCGCGCGGCAGCGAGGGCTCGTTCAACAGATCATAACCGCCAACGCCGCGCGCATCCTTATAACGCTGGGCAAGCCGTCCCCATATATCCGCGGTCAGCTTCTGGTTGGCTTCGGCATTTGCGCCTGTCCATAGCTGCGCATCGTGATTGCTGGAGGGCACATCCGACACGGTCGAAAGAGGGTTCTGCCCGCCAGGCGCGGTATGGAGGTCGAGGATGACGCTGATGCCGTATTTCTCGCCCCACTGCACCGCATGATCAACGGGCAGCAGCGCGGTATCGTTCAAACCCGTCTGCGCGTCATTTAATAGGCGCCGGTGATTGAGCGGCAGTCGCACGCAGGTAACGCCCGCAGCGGCGAGATTTTTAAAATCATTCTCGGTGACAAAGCTTGCTTCCCACTGCCGCCAGAAATCGGCGGCGGCTTCCGCCCCTCCCGCTTCCGCCAGACAGTCACGGAATTCGCTGGGCGAGGTCAGCACCGCCTTCAGGCTGTGCGACACTAAATAGGGCTCGGGGTTCAGCCAGGGGCTGAGGTTGACGCAAGCCAGCTGCACCGCTTTGCCCGCGCCATCCACCACAAGCCCGTTGTGGGCATGTAGCATGTCATTCGCCAGTGCCGGCTGCGCGACGAACAGGAGGAAGACGACATAGGTCAATATAGTGAGGCGCTTCTTCATGCGAGCCATTCTCAATAAAAATTATACTGATTATACGTATGCCTCACGGAAACGCCGCCGATTCTCCCGAGAATCCCTCGCATTAACCTTCGTAAACGGCTGGATTCCTTGCCATAATGGAATTGATTTTGACGTATTAGGCAAAATAGGAGATGATGACTTATCAGACAAATTCGGCATTTCAAGGGGTAGACGATGAATTTACACACAATCGCGGGCAGCAGAGATACCAGTGAATTCAAGGCCTTCGGCGCTGCGATCGAAGCCAAGTGCAATGGCATCACCGCCTTCACCGCTGCTATGGGCCCCGCGCCCACCGAGCAGAAGCAAAGCTTCAAAGGCCCGGCTGCCGCCTAAGGTTTCAGCCAGTACTTTTGAAATCATCGATTCTTTCGATTCGCTTGATATTTCACACAAAAACGCCCGTTTCGACGGGCGTTTTTTGTTGGCGGAATTCACGTTAAATTAATTAATTAAGCCGTTAAGATTTAACGATAAATGAACAGTGTTATGGGGCATTGGTTAACAAAAAATTTGACAGGTGGCGTTTTATTTCGCATTCTGTAGTTAAGGAGCAATTAAATTGCTTCACCACAAAAAAGACGAAAAGGTGCACGCCATGACATTCAAAATGAATTCGATCCAGGATTTTGGCACAACCGCAGATGCAGCTGGCTGCGCAAAGCAGATCAGCGCCCGCGTTGAAGGCGCTTCCCTTTTCGCTCCGTCCTTCTCGGCTCCCGCCCCCGCCGCTCACACCATGAGCGCAGGCGCCGCCGCGTAAGACCAAGCTTCTCCCTACGAGGTTCAAAAAGGCCCGGGTCCTCCAAACCGGGCCTTTTTACTTGCGCGCGTTACAGCCGCGTTACCGCCCGTTAAATATTGACATAAGCCACTGTTCGGCTAGGCTATCGCATTCTATTCGTCAGCTTTTTCAGGACAGCGAAGTCATGATGCCGCAAGCACAGCCTAATCAGCCCACCCCCGCCTGCAAGGCCTGCGGTCATACGCTCTCCACCGCCCAAAATCTCGGCACCAAGAACGGCTTTGACCTGCTGAAGTGCGCCGACTGCGACAGCGTCACCGTCAGCCCCTTCCCGACCGTCGAGGAGCTGATCGCTTTCTACCAGTCCTACAAAGGGTCCACCGATTACCGCGCCAAGGAAAAGCGCAAAATTGAACGCGCAACGCGCCGCATCCGCCGCCTGATGAGCATGACGAAAGGCCGCACATTCCTGGATGTCGGCTGCAATTACGGCTTCACCGTCAAAGCGGCGCAGAACCTCGGCCTTGAGCCGATGGGGATTGATATTGACGCCACCGCCGTTGCCGCCAGCAAAGCCGCTTTCGGCGGTGATGTCTTCCGCACCATCGCGGTCGAAGATTACGCAGCCGAAGGCCATAAGGCCGATATCATCTACACCAGCGAAGTCCTGGAACATGTGCCCGACCCCGACAGCTTCATCAAGGCGATCTCCAGCCTGCTGGCGCCGGGCGGCGTGTTGTACCTGACGACGCCGGAATGCGGCCACTGGCGCATCCCCTCCACCTTCACCGACTGGCCCGCCGTCATGCCGCCGGAACACATCACCTATTTCACGCGCAAAGGCATCGCGAAACTGCTGTCGCGTCACGGCCTCAAGGTCGAGAAGTTCTTCTTCTCCCTAAAACCCGGCATGCGCCTCATCGCGCGGCGCAAATAAGGCGGGGGCATGTTCGTGAAATACGAAGATCCCGATGTCATCCGCGACGTCTTCAAATCCGTCGATACGCAGGATATTGCGAACCTGAAGTTTTACCTGACCGACGGCGCGGATATCGACATGCGCCACCCGGACACCAATATGCCGCTGCTGCATTACGCGGTGACGGAGCATAAGAACGACGCCTTCCGCTTCCTGCTGGACGCCGGCGCGGATAGCACGGTCAAGGCAGGCCCCTCGAACTACAACGCCCTGCACTTTGCGGTATATAAGGACAACGGCGACGCCGCGCTGCTGCTGTTACAACCCGGCCGTGGCCACGATATTCACGACACCGCCACCAATAACCAGACTGCGCTGCACATGGCCGCCTGGCATGCCAACAAGCCGATGGCGGAACTGCTGCTGCAGGCAGGCGCGAACCCCGCGCTGACGGACAGCGGCAATCACACCCCTTACGACATCGCCTTTGATCGCGCCGAGAGCATGTTCGATTTCGCGAAGCGCGAATACCAGGACGTCGGCTTCCTCATCCGCCGCGCCGCCGAAACCATCGCCCGCACGGCCGAGACCGAAATCCTTGCACGCGACAAGGTAGCAAGCGACCTTGCCGCCCTGCAAAACCGCCAGCCGCACCGCTTCAGGCTGAAACCGTAATGCATAGCTGCGATGTATTGATCATCGGCGCGGGCGCTGCCGGCATGATGTGCGCGATTGAAGCCGGCAAACGCGGCCGCAGCGTCATTATCGTCGAGCATGGCGAAAAGCCCGGCGAAAAAATCCGCATTTCCGGCGGCGGTCGCTGCAACTTCACCAACCTGCATTGCGGGCCGGATAACTTCCTCTCCAACAACCCGCATTTCTGCATTTCCGCCCTCTCCCGCTTCACGCAGCATGACTTCATTAAAATGGTGAACCGCCACGGTATCGCCTATCACGAAAAGACGCTTGGTCAATTGTTCTGCGATGGCTCTGCAAAGCAGATCATCAACATGCTGCTCGTCGAAATGCTGGGTGCCGGCGTGCGGCTGATGGTAGAAACGAAAGTCGCCTCGGTTGCGAAAGCGGGCGACGGCTACGTCGTCGAAACAACCCAAGGCGCTATCGCCTGTTCGTCGCTGGTCATTGCGACCGGCGCGCTCTCCATTCCCAAAATGGGCGCGACGGGTTTCGGCCATGACATCGCGCGGCAGTTCGGCCTCAGCCTCGTGCAGCCGCGCCCCGGACTTGTGCCGCTGCTGTTCGACCAGAAGCTGCTGGAGCTGACCAAGCCGCTTTCCGGCTTGTCGGTCGACCCGGCCGTTGTGTCGCATGAAAAGACTGAATTCCGCGAGGCATTGCTCATCACCCATCGCGGCCTCAGCGGCCCGTCGATTTTGCAAATCTCCTCCTACTGGCGGGAGGGCGATGACATCGTCGTCGATCTTTTCCCCGGCGGTAATGCGCTGGCGGATTTGAAACGCCTGCGGCAGGAAGGAAGCAAAATGCTGCTGTCCACCGCCCTTGCCCGCTATGTGCCGCAGCGCCTCGCCGACCTCATCGCGCGGGAGAGCGGTCACAACAATCCGCTCGCCGATATGTCGGATGCCAAGTTGCAGGCCGCCGCCGACCTCCTGCACCGCTGGCGCGTCGCACCGACCGGAACCGAAGGCTATCGCACGGCAGAAGTCACCGTCGGCGGCGTTGATACCGACGAGCTGTCGTCCAAAACCATGGAAGCGAAAAAGGCGCCGGGGCTTTATTTCATCGGCGAAGTCGTCGATGTCACAGGACACCTCGGCGGCCATAACTTCCAGTGGGCCTGGGCCTCCGGCTGGTGCGCCGGTCAGTTTGCTTAAGCTTTCTAGTTATTTACGGAGCCGTTGACATAGCCGACACCTGCTTTATGATGCACTGCATTATAAAATTCATTTCCACATATGCAGGGTATCATGACCGAACCTCAGCAAACTACGCTCCGCTCTATCATCGATAAATATTCGCCCATCGTGCGCGGCATAACCGGTATCGCCGGCAAAGCGCTCAGCCTCGCCGCCCGCCCTTTTGAAAAAGCCGCAGACACCGCGCAGGCCATCTGGCATTGGCCCGATCACGGCTCTGAAAACAAGGCGGGGCAATATATCACCGACTGCAACGCCAGCATCATCACCACCTTTCAACGCATGGAAAAGAAACTGACTATTAGCTTTAATGCAGCAGTCAATGACACGGCACGCCGCAATTTCCTGGGGCTTGCAGATGAAGTGAAGCGCGATTCAGAAGTGCTGGAACAACATTGCACCATCCTGCGCCAGCCTTACGACATTGTGCGGGAAAGCTATAAATTCACGCTCGGCACCGGCGCCGACGTGACGCTATTGTCCGACGCCATCGGCACCGTGAAGGCAGCGCTAGAGCCTAAGAAAAATCCCGTCACCATTCGCCGCGCGCCACTGCCGCAACCGCAGCAAAAAGCGCAGCTTTAACCGCGCGTATATTGCGCGTCCGTGACCTGTTCCATCCAGTCGACGACCTTGCCGTCCTCGGCTTCCTGAATGGCAATGTGGGTCATGGAGGTTGTCGGCGTCGCGCCATGCCAGTGACGCTCGTTGGCGGCGATCAGCACGACATCACCGGGGCGGATTTCCTCGACAGGTTGCCCCTCTAGCTGCACCCAGCCGAGACCCGCGGTCACGATGAGCGTCTGCCCCAGCGGATGCGTATGCCATGCCGTGCGCGCACCGGGCTCGAAAGTCACCACCGCGCCCCGCAGCTGCGCCGGCGAAAACTGCTGGAACGGCTGGTCGATGCGCACGGTGCCGGTGAAATAGTCCGCCGAACCTTTCGCCGATGCCTGAGAGCCGTTACGTTTTATTTCCATGGTGAATTCCTTAAAAAAAAAGCGCGCCCATGTAAAAGGGCGCGCTTCGTTATGCCTTGGTTAATCAGGCAGCCTTGCTGCCCATCTTTTTCATTGCCTCGACCATTTCCTGCTCCGGCACGTCGCGCACATGCGTTGCGACGCTCCAGCTGATGCCATAGGCGTCGGTGAGCGAGCCCATGCGGTCGCCCCAGAACATATCCTGCGGCGCGTCTTCCTGCTTCAGCCCGGCTTTGACGGCGTTCTTCATGAAATCATCGACATTCGGGACATAAAGATAGAAAGACTGGTTGGTCGCGGGGATCATGCCCATCTCGACATTTTCTTCGGTGATGAACAATTCGCTCTCGCCGATTTTAAGGCTGGCATGCGCAACGACATGGCGGACCGGGCACATCATTTTGTACTGCTCGACCGCGCCGAAGGCCTTTTTATACGTCTCGATCGCCTTGTCAGCACCCTTCAGAACGAGCGTCGAAATAAGACGGGTTTTATTGGCATGTTCGCAGTCGGAATTTTCCGTGTTGGCCATGGTGACCTCCTTCAAATTGTTTAACGATAAATGGTACCCGAGAGTATAACGCCGCAGTCGCCGTTTCGTAGCGCAGAAAAGACCAAAAATTATTTCTAGTTTGATGTGAAGAGGTTAGCGGCGGCGTCTGGTTGTCATAGGCCATAAAAAAAGCGGGCCCTTGCGAGCCCGCTTTTTAAAATCAATCCAGCTTAGACCTTGAACGACTTGCCGCAGCCGCAGTGGCCGGTGGCGTTGGGGTTATTGAAGGTGAAGCCGCTTTCGAATTTGTCTTCGTAATAGTCCATCTCCATGCCGGCGATGTACATTTGCGCTTTCGGATCGATGAAGAGCTTCACGCCCTTGTCTTCGATCACCACGTCCATCGGCGCCTGTTCTTTGGCGTATTCGAGGCTGTAGCTCATGCCGGAGCAGCCGGTCGCGGTGACCGCAACGCGGAGGCCAGAGAATTTTTCAGCTTCGGGCGCTTGGTCCATCAGGCCTTTGATGTGCTGCGCTGCGCTGTCGGTCAGGGTCATCAGTTGTTGTTGTGCCATTTTTTCTCTCCTTGTTAAACTAAAGTCCGTTAAAACATATTCAGTTGCAATTTCGCGGTCTCGGCCATTTTGGAGGGATCCCAGGTCGGCTCCCACACCAGCTCCACTTTGACATCGCCGATGTCGTTGACGCTCTGGACGGCGCGCTCCACCATGCCGGGCATCTCGCCCGCAACGGGGCAGCCGGGGCTGGTCAGCGTCATGTCGATATGCACGTTGTTGGTGACCGGCTCGATCTCGATTTTGTAGAGCAGGCCAAGTTCGTAGATATTGACCGGAATTTCGGGGTCATATACATCGCGCAGCGCCGCCTGCACCAGCGGCCAGAGGGGATGGGTGTTCGACGCCGTGGTATAGGGCGGCACAAGCATGCGCTCGACTTCCTCGTCCCCCACCGCATTGCGGATCATTTCTTCGTTGGCGACCTGCTTCATCATTTGAACAGCTTCTTCACTTTCTGGACGCCCTCGGCAAGGCGCTCGACATCGTCCATGGTATTATAGATCGCAAATGACGCGCGTACAGTGGCCGTTACGCCAAGGCATTTCATCAGCGGCTGGGCGCAATGGTGGCCGGCGCGCACGCAGAGGCCCAATTGATCAAAAATGGTCGCGATATCGTGCGGATGCACCTTGCCAATGCCGAAAGACAAAATCGCCGCACGGTCGGGTGCCTGGGAAAAGATGCGGACCCCCTCAATCGCCATAAGGCGCTTTTCCGCCTCCGCCAGCAGTTTACGTTCCTGCGCCAGATGGCTGGCGTAATCGAGGCCGCAGACATAATCAATCGCCGCGCCAAGGCCGATAGCCTCCACAATCGCCGGCGTGCCAGCTTCAAATCGGTAGGGCGCTTCCTTGTAGGTAATCGTGTCGAAGCTGACCTGATCGATCATCTCCCCGCCACCCTGATAGGGGGGCATCTCGTTCAGCAGCTCTTCGCGGCCATAGAGCACGCCGATGCCGGTCGGGCCGTAGAGCTTGTGGCCGGTGAAAACATAGAAATCGCAACCGAGCTTCTGCACATCCGCGCCAAGGTGGACGATGCCTTGCGAGCCATCCACCAGCGTTTTCGCGCCGACGTCTTTCGCCATAGCGATAATATCCGCCGCCGCCGTGATGCTGCCAAGGGCGTTGGACATCTGCGTGAAGGCGACGAGCTTGGTTTTCTTTGTTAGCAGCATGTCGAAGGCTGCCATGTCGAGCGCGCCGTTCGGCAGGATCGGCACGACCTTCAGCACAACGCCTTTTTCCTGCGCCAGCATATGCCAGGGCACGATATTGGCGTGGTGTTCCAATTCGGTCAGCAGTACTTCATCACCAGCCTGCAAAAATTTACGGCCCCAGGTGGCGGCGACGAGGTTGATGGCCTCGGTCGTGTTGCGCGTGAAAACGATTTCGCGTTCCGATGCGGCATTCAGGAATTTTGCGGTTTTTTCGCGCGCAGCCTCAAAGGCGGTGGAGGTTTCGGCGCTGAAGGAATAGACGCCGCGATGCACATTGGCGTAATGCGTCGTCAGCACATGGTTCATGGTGTCGATGACGACTTGCGGCTTCTGCGCGGAGGCGGCGCTGTCGAGGTAGGACACAAGACGGCCGTTAACCTGCTGCGCCAGCGCCGGGAAATCTGCCTTCACACCGAATGGCTTCTGCTGCGCCATCATGCCCCGCGCTCCTGCAGCCATGTAGAAATGCGCGCGCGGTAGATGTCGCGTACATCCGTATTGGCTACTTTTTCGATATTTTCAGCGAGGAAGGATTCAATGATAAGTGACTTGGCTTCCACTTCGGGAATGCCACGGCTGCGCAAGTAAAACAACGCTTCCGCATCCATCTGCCCGGCGGTAGCGCCGTGGCTGCATTTAACGTCGTCTGCGTAAATCTCTAGTTCTGGTTTAGCGCTTGCTTCTGCACGGTCGGATAGCAGTAACGCATGATGAGACTGGTATCCATCTGTTTTCTGTGCAGAACGACGTACATGTATTTTCCCTTGGAAAATTGCACGAGCCTGATCATCAATAACTCCTTTAAAATGCTGCACGGACAATCCGTCCGGCTCAAAATGGTCGGCAAGCACGGTAAAGTCGTGGCTTTGCTGGCCTTTCATTAAGTATGTGCCGCCAATACTACTCGAAATGCCCTGCCCTATCAACTGCAGCCTGAATTCCTCGCGCGCCGATTTTGCGCCGGTCGCGAGGCTAAAGCCTTCAAATGTAGAGGATTTATCCTGCTGGAGCGCCAAATAGCTAAAGTGCCAGGCCTCTGCCGATTCATCCAAAAAGCGGTAAAACCGCGCGCGGGAGGCGGATTCTTGGGCAATCGCGATATAGGAATTGGCGAAGTACGCCCCCTGACCGACGTGGCGTTCAAGGATCGTCGCGCCCGAATTTTCGGCAAAATGGTAGAGGACACGGGGGTAAATCGCCGCCGCATCGCCCGTGTTGTAGAACAGAACCTCGATCGGCTTGTCGGCATCTTTGTTCGCAGCGACCGACAGCGCGAGGCCATCGCGCATGAAGACGGAGTTGAGCGCGACGAAGGGATTTTCGGCAAGGTCACCGAGGCGGGCCAGCAACTCATCGCTCTTCGCAAATTTTTGCGCGGCCGCATCCATCAGGCTCATGACGGTCACATGCAGGGGCGCATCGGAAAGCTTCGGCTGGTACTGGCCGTTGACGAGGACGAGACGGTAGCTATCCGCCAGCAATTTTTGCGGTAGCTTGCCGGCATCGAACTTCACAGGTTCGGCGGTATAAGTGAATGCAGCGGCCGACAACGGGCGCACATTAGTATACTGCCAGCCTTCCTGCTTGGGCTGCGGCAGGCCGGAAGCCGCGAAGCTTTCGGCAGCGGTCGCCCGCAAGGCCTTGACCCAAGGCGCGGCGTTATCGGGCAGTAGCGCCGCCGCATCGGCAAGCCAGGGCATCGCCGCCGCGACCTGCGGAGGCGGCTGCATAAAGGCTTCCTTACTGGCGGCTGCGTTCATTTTCAAGCCGCCTCCCCTTCTTTGGCGTCGTAGTATTCGGCATAGCCGCGCTCTTCCAGCTGCAGCGCGAGCTCGGGCCCGCCGGTTTTCTGGATGCGGCCTTTGGCCAGCACATGCACGATATCGGGCTTGATATAATCCAGCAGGCGCTGGTAGTGCGTGATGACAAGGAAAGAACGGTCCGCCGCACGCAGTGCGTTAACGCCGTCCGCCACCACTTTCAGCGCGTCGATATCAAGGCCGCTGTCGGTTTCATCCATGATGCAGAGCTTCGGCTCCAGCATCGCCATTTGCAGCACTTCGTTGCGCTTCTTTTCGCCGCCGGAAAAGCCGACGTTCACGCCGCGCTTCAGCATCTCGGCGTCCATGCCGATGGACGTAATTTTCTGCTTTTGCAGCTTCAGGAAAGCGGCAGGTTCGATATCCTTCTCGCCGCGCTTTTTGCGGATGGCATTGAGCGCCGTTTTGAGGAAGGTCGTGGTGGAAACACCGGGGATTTCGACCGGATACTGGAAGGCGAGGAACAGTCCCGCCGCCGCGCGGTCTTCCGCTTCCATCGCAAGCAGATCCTGCCCCATGAAAGTAACGGAGCCGGAGGTGACTTCATAACCGTCGCGCCCTGCCAGCACGTAAGACAGCGTCGATTTGCCAGAGCCGTTGGGGCCCATGATGGCATGCACCTTGCCGGGCTGGATTTCCAGCGAAAGACCTTTGAGGACTTCGCGGCCGCCGACGGTGGCATGGAGATTTTCGATTTTAAGCATATTTTCCACTTTCCAGGGCATCACAGACTTCGAGCCTTTTTACCAAGGAGTCTGCATCCGACAGCATTCCTATGTCCGTTATCATAAGATTATTTGAACAGTAAAATTTTTGAAGAACGTTTACAAACTCTTCTAAATTATTCCAGAAAGCCTGCCACTCATCCGGGGGCACCGCCCCCATGTCTCGACCTTCATCAATAGTCTTCCGATCAAGATGAGCTATCAACTTATGCCGCGCGGAATGTAACTTGCTAGCGAAGGGCAAAATTTTCTCATTGATAGATTGAAGTCGAGGAACAATAGATGCGTTCGCTTTTTCGACGAAAAAGTTAGTGGTTAAATTCTGATTGCCTCTTGTCATATGAGGATCCGTGAGTTTGCAAACATGCAAAATTAAATTTTGAATTAGCGCGACATTTAAGTCTGTGAATAAGATAGGGGCAGTTCGATACAATAACTTTGATTGGCTTTCTGAACCGTCAAAAAGATGTCTTACATGATTATCAATCGACAAGGCGGTAACACAATAATTTGTAAATGCCTCCACATCGTCTTTCGAAATCTCTGCATAAACATTTTTATTAACTATCTGATCGGCAATCATCCTACGCTTCCTTCCAGGCTGATCGCGACCAGCTTCTGCGCCTCGACGGCGAATTCCATGGGGAGATGCTGCAGAACTTCGCGGCAGAAACCGTTTACAATTAATGTAAGAGCCTCTTCTTCCGGAATGCCGCGCTGGCGGCAGTAGAACAGCTGCTTCTCGGAGATTTTTGACGTTGTCGCTTCGTGCTCCAGCGTCGCGGTGGGGTTTTTATTCTCGATATAGGGCACGGTATGCGCGCCGCATTTGTCGCCAATCAGCAGGCTGTCGCACTGCGTGTAGTTGCGGGCACCGGTCGCGCCGCCGGAAATGCGCACAAGGCCGCGGTAGGTGTTGTTGGATTTACCTGCCGAAATACCCTTGGAGATGATGCGGCTTTTTGTGTTCTTGCCGATATGGATCATCTTGGTGCCGGTATCGGCCTGCTGGTAGTTATTGGTGAGCGCGACGGAATAGAATTCGCCAACGCTGTCATCGCCCAGCAATACGCAGGACGGGTATTTCCAGGTAATGGCAGAACCGGTTTCGACCTGCGTCCATGAAATTTTGGAGCGCGCGCCTTTGCAGATGCCGCGCTTGGTGACGAAGTTGTAGATGCCGCCCTTGCCTTCTTCGTCGCCGGGGTACCAGTTTTGCACCGTCGAATATTTAATCTCGGCGTCTTCCATGGTGATGAGTTCCACCACGGCGGCGTGCATTTGGTTTTCGTCACGCTTCGGCGCGGTGCAGCCTTCGAGGTAGCTGACGTAGGATTTTTTCTCGGCAATAATCAGCGTGCGTTCGAACTGGCCGGTCTTCGCTTCATTGATGCGGAAGTAGGTCGAGAGCTCCATCGGGCAGCGTACGCCTTCGGGGATGTATACGAAGGTGCCATCGGTAAATACGGCGGCGTTCAGGCAGGCGTGCTTGTTGTCGGTATAGGGCACGACGCTGCCCATGTATTTCTTGATCAGGTCGGGGTATTGCTGGATCGCTTCGGAGATGGAGCAGAAAATAACCCCAGCGCTCATCAGTTTTTCGCGGAAGGTGGTGACGACGGAGACGGAGTCAAACACCACGTCAACAGCGACGCCCGCCAGCATTTCCTGCTCGCGCAGCGGAATGCCGAGCTTCTTGTAGGTTTCCAGCAGTTTCGGATCGACTTCATCAAGGCTCTTCGGCGCAGCCTTGGTTTTCGGCGCGGCGAAGTAATAGGCATCCTGATAATCAATCGGCGGGAAGCTGACTTTCGCCCATGTCGGCTCCGGCATCGTCAGCCAGTGGCGATAGGCCTTCAGGCGGCTTTCCAGCATCCATTCCGGCTCGTTCTTTTTCTTGGAGATGAAACGGATGATATCTTCGTTCAAGCCCTTGGGCGCGAATTCGCTTTCGATGTCGGTGATAAAGCCGGCTTCGTATTTGTCGAGCGCGGCGACGGTCTTGATGGTTTCAAGTGTTGCGGCCATGATTTACGCCTCGGCCTCCGTTTGCACAGGCTGCATCAGGCGCACGAAATCAAACGTGCGGCCGCACTGCCCTTTGGCCATGTCGGACAGGCGCACACTATCAAGCGCGTCGCGGATAGCGGCGTTGACGGGATCCCAGCGGCCCTTCGTCGGGCAGCGCGCATGTGACTGGCAGCCTTCATCACCGCCCTCGACACAAGTGACGATGGCGATGGGGCCTTCAAGCGCCTCGACGACGCTGCGGATGGAAACATCTTCCGGCTTGTGCGCGAGCTTGTAACCGCCCTGCGCCCCGCGTGCGGAGGCAACGAGTTTTTCTTTCAGCAACGCTTTCAAAACTTTGGCAACGGTCGGCTCGGGGATGCCCGTTTTTTCGGCAAGCTGGCTCGCGCTGCGCGATGCATCAAGCCCTTCGCGCGTCAGCTGCACCATGACGACGACGGCGTAGTCGGTAAGCTTGCCCAATTTGATCATGCGATAATTGCCCTGCCGATAGCGGTAAACAGCGGGATAGCCGTAATCCGTACCGATAATGTACTGATTAGATATGGTATTTGGGGGGTGCAATTCAAGGAAAATCGGCATTCGGCAATTGATGCGTGAAATCAACGGCATCGGCGGCAAAAACAGGGCGTTTTCTGGTACTAAAATACCGCAAATCGCGCCTACTCGCGGTTTTCTTGTGACCTTACAGGCCTTTACGGCCTTTCTTCACGCTTCGTTAACCAATATTGAACATAATAAAAACAGTTATCCCTCAACGAATCTGGCAGGTTGGATGACCGCAACGGTCCATGACATTACCTCCATCGATGATATCCGCGTCCCGGACGAACTGCGGGACTGGGCGGAGCGTCACAAGCCCATGATCTCCCGCCTTGCGCAGGCGCTGAACAACAAACCCGTCACGAATGAACAAAGCCTGTGGGAAATGCTCGCCGCCGAATATTCGCCGGAGTGGCTGAAAGCGCGCGAGAGCCTGCTGCGCGCGGAACGCCAGCTGGACGAAGTCATGAACCCGATGAACCGCCCGCTCGGCCTGATTGGCGCGGCGCTGCACAGCGATGAAACGACGCATGCGGAACGCATCCACAATATCTGCCTTACCGGCTTTACCGTTATTAACGAGAACCTGCGCAGTGAAGAGCGTCTGGCTAAATTGCTGGATGCGCTGAAAGACCACGCCCATACCATCCACCAGTCGCTGGAGCTGTCGCGCAACGCCGCCAGCATGACCGCCGAATTCGCCTCCGTCGCCGCGATGGAAATGGAGCCCGTCTCCGCCTCCACCGACTTCGGCAAAATCGCCGGCCGGCCCGAGGAAAAACCGCAGCGCGGCGGCTATCTCGCCACCAGCTTCCGCAATTTGGGTGCGAAGCTGTTTGGTGGCCCGAAAAAGGCTGTTGTGATTAAAACAGTTAAGCCGGAAGCACGTTTCTAATCAGCCGCGCACAGCCGCTTCAATCTTCGCGACGTCGATTTTGCCCATGTCCATCATCGCTTCAAATGCGCGTTTGGCGACATCACCGCCTTTGGCCATGGCATCGGTCAAAACCCGGGGCGTGATCTGCCAGGAGATGCCCCATTTGTCCTTGCACCAGCCGCAGTGGCTTTCCTGCCCGCCGTTGCTGACGATGGCGTTCCAGTAGCGGTCGGTTTCTTCCTGGCTGTCGGTCGCGATCTGGAAGGAAAAGGCCTCGCTCGCCGTAAAGGCATCGCCGCCGTTGATGGCGACGCAAGGGATGCCGATGACGGTGAATTCGACCGTCAAAATCTGGTCTTTCTTCCCGCCCGGAAAATCCGCAGGCGCTTTATGCACCGCGGTGACTTTGCTGTCGGGGAAAGTTTTCGCGTAAAACGCGGCCGCTTTATCAGCGTCGCTTTGGTACCAGAGGCAGATGGTGTTTTTGTTCATGGGTTTCTCCCTTTCGCCGCGCCAACGCGTTTAGGCCGTCGCCTGTTCCTTCGTCGACAGGAAGTTGATGTCCGGCCAGTTGGTGTTGCTGGTGTCGAGGTGCCAGGCGTTGCGGGCGAGGAAGACGGGCTGGCCGTCATGATCCTCGGCGATGTTGGGCAGGTTCTGTTCGATGAACTGCTCCAGCTTCTCGCGCTTTTCGGACTGGATCCAGCGGGCAGTATGCAGCGCCGCGACTTCGAAGTGGACAGGCAGGTTGTACTCGGTACGGATACGGTCCGCCAGAATGTCGAACTGCAGGGGGCCGACGACGCCGACCACCCAGCTCGAATCCATGCGCGGCTTGAAGATGCGGGCCGCGCCCTCCTCCGCCAGCTGCAGCAGGGCTTCGCCGAGGTGTTTCATTTTGAGAGGATCATCAAGGCGCACGCGCTGCAGGTGTTCCGGCGCGAAGCTGGGGATGCCGACGACATGCAACTGCTCCCCCTCCGTCAGCGTATCGCCGATGCGGAGGTTGCCGTGGTTCGGGATGCCGATGATATCGCCGGCGAAGGCTTCCGCCGCCACTTCACGCTCCTGCGCGAAGAAGAGCAGCGGGTTGTGCACGGTAATCGCCTTGCCGGTGCGGGTGTGGTGCAGCTTCATGCCGCGCTTGAAATGGCCGGAGGACAAGCGCGTAAAGGCAATGCGGTCGCGGTGCTTCGGGTCCATGTTCGCCTGAATTTTAAAGACGAAGCCGGTCACTTTTTCTTCATCAGGGTCGACAATGCGTTCCGCTGTCGGCTGCGGCTGTGGCTTCGGCGCAAAGCGCTTGAGGCCGCCCAACAATTCGCGCACGCCGAAGGTGTTCATGGCGGAGCCGAAATAGACCGGCGAGAGGTGGCCTTCAAGGTATGCTTTGCGGTCCATCGGCTTGCAAAGGCCGCGTACCATCTCCACGTCCTCGCGCAATTTGGCGACAGCCTCGGTGGGCAGCAGTTCGTCCAGCTTTGGGTCATCAAGGCCTGAGCACTTTTCCGCCTCGCCAATGCGCTCGCCCTTTGTCCGCGCCATCAGCATCAGCTGGTCGTCCAGCAGGTCATAGCAGCCGAGGAAGCTTTTGCCCATGCCGATCGGCCAGCTGGCCGGCGTCACATCCAGCGCGAGGGTGGTTTCGATTTCCTCCAGCAGCTGGAACGGGTCGCGGCCCTCGCGGTCGAGCTTGTTGATGAAGGTCGTGATCGGCATGTCGCGGAGGCGCGTGACCTCGAACAATTTTCGCGTCTGCGTCTCGATCCCCTTGGCATGGTCGATGACCATGATGGCGGAATCGACGGCGGTCAGGGTGCGGTAGGTATCTTCGGAGAAGTCCTGGTGGCCCGGCGTATCGAGCAGGTTGAATTTCGTGTTGTCGTACTCGAACGTCATGACGGAGGAAACGACGGAAATACCACGCTCCTGCTCTACCTTCATCCAGTCGGAACGCGCATGGCGCATTTCCCGCCGCGCTTTCACCGCGCCCGCCTGCTGGATGGCGCCGCCGAACAGCAGCAGTTTTTCCGTCAGCGTGGTTTTACCCGCGTCAGGGTGGGAGATGATGGCGAAAGTCCGCCGGCGCTCGATTTCGTCCGTGATGATCGACATTAAAATATCTTCCCTTCAAACGGGTTCTTGCCCGTTTTGTCTTCTATTTCGATGACCCAGACATCGGGGTCGCGTTTGATGCTGCGGGTGATGTAGTCGTCTGCCTCGCGCTCTTCGACCATGGCGCCGTCGAAGACGGCGAGCCAGCCCATCTCGCCGTCCATGTCGCGCTGCTGGTTGAGGAGCTTGCAGGATTTATCGGCGGTGATGATTTTCACCATGACGGTGCCCGCAGCCGGCGCGCCCTTATGGACGACATAGTGGTTGATGCCTTGCGCCGTGCACTGGCGAAGATGCGCCGTCACCCAAAGCTCCGTCGGGATGCGGTCTTCGCTCAAAGCCCGGTTACTTCTTGATCTTGTGGCCGAAGATTTCGAACGTGTGGTCGATAATCTCGTAGCCCATCTCGTCCGCGATTTTGTGGATCAGCGTTTCCAGCTCTTCGTTCTGGAACTCCAGCACTTGGCCGGTTTCCGTGTCGATGAGGTGGTGATGGTGGTCATGGTCGTGGTCGGGCTTCACTTCGAAGCGAGCAAAGGTGCCGCCGAAGTCATGCTTCACGACAAGGCCCAGCTCCGCCAGCAGGCCGAGCGTGCGGTAGACAGTCGCGATGCTGATCGACGGGTCGATCTTTTTGGCGCGGTCGCAGACCGTGTCGACGGAAGGGTGATCTTCCGACTCCTCGAGAACTTTCAGGATGACTTTGCGCTGATCGGTCATTTTCAGACCGGCTTGCGCGCATTTTTGCAGGAGCTTCGACATATTTTGGCCTTCTAATTCAAGGACTGTATAGCCGATGTTGCCGATTCTTGCTAGAGGGATTTTCCGGAAAGATGACGATTACTTGCGCACCGCCAGCGTCCGCTCGGCCGGGAAATCGAGGTAAACCTTGGTGCCCTTGCCCTCTTCCGACGACAGGGTCAGCTTGCCGTCATGCAGCTCCACCATGGCTTTGGCGAGCGGCAGGCCGAGGCCGGTGCCCTGACCTTTATAGTATTTGGGGTCGTTGACCTGGCCGAAGGGCTCCAGGACCACTTTCAGCATCTCGGCGGGAATGCCGCAGCCTTCGTCTTCCACCGCAATGCGCAGGCTGTTACCGCCGCGCTCCATATGCGCCCTGACCCGCACCGTTTTTCCGGCGGGCGAGAATTTCACCGCGTTGGCGACAAGGTTGATGAGGATCTGGCGCAATAGCCGCTGGTCGGCGCGTATATGCGGCATGGCGGCGTCCACATCCAGCTCCAGCGTGACGGAGGCCGCATGCGCCCTGTCCGCCATGATGCGGGAGACGGAATCCAGCACATCGACGACGGAAACTTCCGATTCAATCAGATTCACCTTGCCTGCCTCGATCTTCGACATGTCGAGCACATCGTTGATGATGTCGAGCAGGTGGCGGGCGGAGAAATGGATGTCGGCCAAATATTCTTCATACTTCGGGTTATTGATAGGGCCGAAGGTCTGGTTTTTCATGAGTTCCGAAAAGCCGATGATGGCGTTGAGCGGCGTGCGCAGCTCGTGGCTCATATTGGCAAGGAAGCTGGATTTCGCTTTGTTGGCACTGTCCGCATCTTCCTTCGCGCGGCGCAGATTGCGCATCATGTTCTTGCGCTCGGTCACGTCGCGGATGGTCGAGACCATGAAGCGGCGTTTCTGCGAGAGTTCCAGCAGCGCGGTGGTCACGACGATATCGGCAACGCTGCCGTCTTTCTTGATGATCTGCAGTTCGCGTGTGCCGTGGCGGCCGCGCTCGATAAAAGCGGCGTGCAGCTTTTTCGAAATCGCCTGGTCTTCGGGCGGGATCAGCATGGCGAATTCCTCGCCCAGCAGGTCTTCCCGCGTCCATTCGTAATCGGCCAGGAAGGTGTCGTTCACGCGCACGACGCGGCCATGATGGTCGGTCACGACGATGCCAAGGCCCGAAGCGTCGAACAATGACGTCAGCAGCATGATCGCGTCATCGCGCTCGCGCTGCAGCTGGACGGAATCCACCACATCCGGCCGCGCCATAACGTCGATGTAATGCACCTTGCCGTCGTTATCGAAGACGGGGTTCAGGATGAAGGCCTGCACGCGGATGCCGCCCGGCACGCGCGGAATGGCGTTGAAGGTCACGGGGCGGCGCGTTTTGATGCAGGAGATAAAGCTCTGCTCGATCTGCTCGGCAACGGCGCGCTCGAACAATTCAGCCGGCGTCTTACCAACCATTTTCTCGCGCGGAATATCGAAGTAGTTTGCGGCCATGGTGTTGACTTCCGAATAGCGGAAGCCCCCGCCCGGCTCCACCGCGATAATCAGGCGTGCAATCGGCGCCTTCAGGAAGAAATTCCTGAAGTCCTTGTCGCTGATACCTGAGTGTTCGATGACGGGCATATCCACGGGTTTTAATTGTTGCGTCATTAAATATCGTTTTGCGGCGGCGGTTTTCAAAGTGCACCTTCCTTTTTGGTAGCACGTAAATACCAAAGAACCGGTTAACAAAAGGTTGCGAGATGGTTTTAATTGTTAAAACAATGACTTGCCATAAATCATTTGACGAATGAGGTACATCCATGCCACATTAAAGCACACTGAGGATAAGCCTTCTGAATCACCCTGACCGCGAAATGCAGCAGGGAGGAGGCGCAACAGAAGAAGGAAGACAACCATGAGCAAATGGCCCGAGGATATCGTCGAACTGCGCTGCAAACTTTACGAAGCCCAGCATATGGAAGAAGTCCGCCGCGAACAGGCCCGCAAACGCGCTGAAAACCAGACGGACATTACCCACAAGCCCGCAGCTTCAACCCCTACCCCCGCGAACAACAACGCCGGCAAGACCGTGACGTTCAAAATCGGCAAGCCCTGATCAAACGCAATTGAATTAAAAAAAGCCGCTGCAGGAAACTGCGGCGGCTTTTTGCTGCGCCGGCGGTACGCGTCAGTCGGTCGACATGATGATGACTTCCTCTTCCTTGCGGGAGAGTTCCTTGCTGTAGACGACCTTCGGCTTGCTGATCCAGTTGATGAAAAGCTGCAGCAAAATAATGGCGGTGAAAAGCCCCGCGTTGCCGTAAACGCAGTAGCAGTAAGGAATGTTGTACTTCACCATCGCTGTGCCGGCGAGGAAGACAAGGGGTGAAAGAAGCACCACGGACCAGAATATCTGTCGCCAATCTATAATGGTCCCGCTCCCCTCGCGAGCACCCGCCTTTCAGGCGGCCGCAGATATTGAAATAACGCATTCAAGTCCGGATACAGCAATCCGGACTGCCCTTGAAATGCATCACTTTGTCTAAAGCTTAGCACCGATGCCTTGAAAGAATATTAACGCCCGCTGAGGTGTCGCGCGATAAAAAATAATTTTCAGCTTGCATGTAAACAGGCAGAAGTTTCCGGAGTCTATGACTTGTGCTTATTTTGTGCCAAAAAGGCGGTCGCCGGCGTCGCCGAGGCCGGGGACGATATAGGCGTTCTCGTTCAGGTGGTCGTCGAGGGAGGCCACGAAGACAGGCACCTGCGGGAACGCCTTGTGGAAGGTACGCACACCTTCCGGCGCCGCGACGAGCGCCATAAAGCGGATGCGGTCGGGCGATACGCCGTGCTTCACAACGACATCGACGGCGTGGACGGCGGAATTGCCGGTCGCAAGCATGGGATCGACGATGATGAAGATGCGGTCTTCCGCCTTCGGCAGTTTCACGAGGTATTCAACCGGCTTCTTCGTCACATGGTCGCGGTAAAGCCCGAGGTGGCCGACGCGCGCGGACGGCACAAGCTCCAGCAGGCCTTCCGCCATGCCGAGACCTGCGCGCAAAATCGGCACGACAGCCAGCTTTTTTCCATCCAGCACCGGCGCGTTCATTTTGCAGAGAGGCGTTTCGATTTCGCGCACGGTCATCGGCAGGCCGCGGGTCAGCTCGTAGCCCATGAACATCGACAGCTCTTTCAGCAGGCGGCGGAACTGGCGGGTCGAGGCCGTCTTGTCGCGCATGAACGTCAGGTCATGCTGCACAACCGGATGGTCGACGATGAAAAGGTTGGGGAACTCGGGCAAGGTTTTCATGTGTGGCGTCCTGCCCTTTTCAATGTCGGGCTGTTATCAGGTTTTATGGAGGTCGCGGGCGTACTGCTCCAGCGCGCTGCGTTCGTGGAATTCCTGCACGCGGTTGCCGCCGGCGGCTTTGGCAATGCGCAGGGCGGATTTGGCATGTTCGATCGCCATGTCCGGGCTTTCGCGCTGCTGGGCTTCCGCAATGCCGAAGGAGCCGGTGATGCGCAGCTTCTCAGAGTTGGGCATGAAGATGGGCGTATTTTCAATCTCGTTGCGGAGGCGGTCCATGACCGAGCAGGCATCGAGGAATTCGACGTGCTTCAGCACGACAAGGTATTCGCCCTTGCCCATGTAATAGGCATCGTCGAAGGAGCGGACGGTGCGCGCAATGACTTGCGCCACGTTGACGTAAATGGCTTCCATGCTGCGGCGGTCAAAACGCGCGCCGAGCTCCTGTAGATTGTCGACTTCAATGTTTGCGATGCTGAAGGACGTACCCTTGCGATCGTAGCGGTCCTGCTCGCGCTTGATGTCGTTGCGCATACCGGCGACGGTGCGCAGGCCGGTCAGACTGTCGACCGCGACGACGGAATCCGAAACATCCTGCTGCAGGCGGCGGATCTGCGTCACGAAGCCTTCAAACTGGTTTTCAAAATTGTCGTAGTTCTCAAGGGTGAGCGGCTGGCCGCCGGCGCAGGCATCCAGCACGGTCTGCGCGACGCGGCAGAGGTCTTCATGGACGAGGGCGAGGCGTTCCGCCACTTTGCGGTCGATGGCGTTACGCTCCGCTTCCCGCTTGCACCACATGAGCAGCGCGGAAGGGGCATGGAAATCGGCAGGTTTTGCGGCGGAGCCGGGGAAGATGCACTGGCGCAGAATATCAACGCGCCAGTCGAGGAGACTTTCAATCTCCGAGACGATCATGTCGGTCGACAGTGTTTGCGCGTAGGTAACAGCCACGGCGAAAAACCCAAAGAAAAGAACGCTATTATCAATAATAAACGCTTCTTTCAGGATATCGCGGAAAGGTTAATTATACAACCCACTCTTTTTGGACGGCGTCTAAGGTATTGGTATTAATCGCCTGCCGCACATCCCGCATCAGCCGGTTCATGGTGGCCACATTATGGATGGAGAGCAGCTGCATGCCCAGCATCTCCCCCACACGGAACAGGTGGTGGATATAGCTGCGGGAGTGGTTTTTGCAGGTGGTGCAGGTGCAGGTAGGATCAACCGGATCAGCATCCCGCGCGTATTGGGCATTACGGATATTCATGCGCTCCTTCGGCGCGCCCTTCACCATGGCCCAGCCGTGGCGGGCGATTCTCGTCGGGGACACGCAATCGAAAGTATCAATACCTGAACGCACGTTTGAAAATACGTCGATGAAGCTGCCGATGCCGAGCAAATGCACCGGACGCTCCGGGTGAATCCAGGGGGAGCACATGGCGACAACTTCATACATCTGCTCTTTATGCGCGCCGAGGGAGCCGCCGATGGCGGTTGCGAAGAAGTCGCGGCTGGCGGTGTATTCGCATGACTCTTTGCGCAGGTCAGGATAAATGCCGCCCTGCACGATGCCGTACATTTTCTGTTTGCCGTCATCACCGCGCTTCCATTCGGCCAATGACCTGTCGCCCCAGCGCATGCTCATCGCCATGGATTTTTCGGTATAGCTTTTGTCGACATGGAAAGGCGTGCATTCATCCAGCTGCACGATGAGGTCCGCGCCAAGCTTGCGCTGGATGTCGACGGCGCTTTCCGGCGTCAGGAAGAAGTGCTTGCCATCGACGTAGGAGCGGAAGGCTGCCCCCTCCTCCGTAATCTTCAGGATGCTTTTGGGGCGCACGTGCCCTTGTGGCCTGCCCTTAATTTCATCGGCGACGCCGCCGTGGCCGAGGGAGAATATCTGGAAACCGCCGGAGTCCGTGAACATCGGCCCGTCCCAGCTCATGAACTTGTGCAGACCGCCCATAGCGGCAATCAGGTCGGGGCCGGGAGACAGCATTAAATGGTATGTATTGGAGAGGATGATGTCCGACCCTGCCTCGCGCAATTGCTGCGGTGACAAGCCTTTGACCGAGGCTTTGGTGCCGCAGAAAATAAAGTTCGGCGTTTCTATCGTGCCATGCGGCGTTTCATAGCGTCCGGTACGGGCGTATGAATTGGGGTCTTTATGGGTGATGGTAAAGGAAAAGGGCATCTGGTTTCAGCCGGTGTTCTCGTTGAGCCAATAAAAAAGGGCGGAGATAAACCCCGCCCTTTTTCAAAACAGCAAAGCGCTTAAGCAGCTTTTGCGGGTTTCTTGCCTTCGGCAGCTTTTTTCGCAGCGCGCTTGTCGGCCTTTACGGTCGATTGCGGGCGGCGTTTTTTCGGCTCGGGCTTCGGCTGTTCGCCGACTTTATTCACGAGTTGTTTGCGGACCTTGCGCAGCGTCGGCGCCAGTTTGGTCGGCGCGGTCGAGAGCAGGAAGGCATCGATGCCGCCCTTGTGCTCGACGGTGCGGATGCCGTGGGTCGTGGCGGTCAGGCGCACGTTGCGCTTGAGGCCGGGGCTGTAGAAAGAAGCGGCCTGCAGGTTGGGCAGGAAGCGGCGCTTGTTCTTGTTGTTTGCATGGGAAACGGTATTGCCGACCAGGGGGCCTTTACCGGTGATTTCGCAGCGTCTGCTCATTGTAATAATCCTTAAAACTTATCGCGGGACGCCTCGCGCCCGTCAGAATCCTATAGACGCAGCAACATATGGCAAGCGGCGGCTTTTTTCAACATATATTGTAAGAAAGGCGTAAAAACCGCTGGTTTGAGCTTAACTTATTCAAAAATATGCTGAAAACGGAATTATTCCAGCCATCCGGCACCTAGGATAGCGCCGTTGCCGGGCTTTTGCACCAGCACCGCCACCCCATCACCAGCGGGAACGGGTGCCGTGCGGTCGAGTGCGCCGCCGCTCCAACCGTCAAGGAAGCTTAGGCTCGTGACGCTATTGCGGTGGCTGGCCTTGGTGCCGCTGTTCTCGCCGCGCGGGATATCATTTTCGCTGTGTTTCTTGTAACCGATCAGAAGCACGTCCGCCGTCACGGCCGCCGCATCGGCATGAATTGTCAGCTTGTCGCCGTCGCGGGTCAGTGTCACAGGAATCCAGCCACCCTGCCCGCCCGCCTGCTCGATCGCATCCTCGACCTTGCCACTGCTGGAGCCGACGAAGTCATGCGCGCCCTGCACCATCAGCTGCGGGGTATAAACCCCATCTTTGTTCATCACATCTGCGTAAGCATTCTGCCGCGCATCGGCTTCCGGCAGGCTCAAGGGGTCCGCCCAGCCGAGGCGGTTCCAATAGGTGATATGCCATGACAGGGCGAGAATATTTTTTCTTTCGGCCAGTTTATTCAGCAACTCATCCGCCGGCGGGCAGGAAGAACAGCCCTGCGACGTAAACAGCTCCAAAACCACCGGATGCGGCGCCGCGGCTTGAGCGGATGAAGCGAGAAGAAGGGAAAGCCCCAGGGCGGCAAGACGGAAATGATGCATTTTCAATCCTTTATACAGCGTCACAAGGATATTCGCGCAGACGGCAGCAAAAGTTACTTCCGGTTGTCAAACTCAACGGAGGATTTGCTGACACCGGGGGTATAGCAAACGTCCCCGCGTACCGTTTTGCCGGCAGCGGTGGTCGCGACAAACTGCGTTGCGAAAAGATCAAGCCCGCAGCCGAAACTGTCATAGCCGCCGATTTTGACAGGCGTCAGGCTTAAAGCCTCCAGCGTCGCTTTCGCATCCGCCTCATCCGTCGCCCAGAAGGGCAGCGACAGCATGAAAAGGATGACGATGGAAATCGCCGCCCAGAGCATGATCAGTTTTTGCGGCGGTTTTTTGTGCGCATGTCTCATAAATGGACGACCCCCGACAGAATGGCGACCAGCGAAACACTCGCCGCGAAAACCCACAGCAGCACACCCTGCAGCAGCGGGCGCAGGCCCACGCTTTTGAGCGTCGCCAGCGTCAGGCTGCTGCCAATCAGGAACAGCGTCAGCACCAGCACGCGCCGCGCCACCGCCTCAACCATATGGCCGGCATCCTTCAACTGAGGAATATAGGTCACGACAGCCGCCATGGCGAGGAAGCCAAGAATAAACCAGGGCTTTTTCGGGCCCTTGCGTTTGCGCGGGTCAGCGACATCGTCGACCGGCGGCAACGGCACATAAATCATGCCAATCGCCAGCGGCACAATCCAAAGCGCGCGGGCGAGCTTGACGGTGGTGCCAATGCGGAGCGCCTCCGCCCCATACTGCAGCCCCGCGCCGACCACGGAACTTGTATCGTGAATGGCCAGCGCGCTCCAAAGGCCGAATTGTTCCTGCGTCAGATTGAGCGCATGGCCGATAAACGGAAATAGCGCGAGAGCGACAGCGTTGAGCAGAAACACCGTGCCCAGCGCCACCGATGTCGCCTGCGGCCGTGCCTGAATGACCGGCGAGATGGCTGCAATTGCCGAACCGCCGCAAATCGCCGTGCCGCAGGAAATCAGGATCGATGTCTGCCAGTCCGATTTTAAAACGCGGCCAAGTACGAAGCCGAGCGCCAAAATGGCGCTGATGCCGATGAATGTATAACCGATGCCCCGGATACCGACGGAAGCAACCTTCTCAAGGTCCATGCCCGCACCAAGACCTACGACGGAGAGCGCCAGCAACCACCGCGCTGCGCGGGAGGTTTTTTCCTGATACGGATTGCCGAGAACAATCGCCACCATGGCGCCCGTCAGCAACGCCAGAAACGGCGGCATCCACGGCGTCAGGCAAAACGCGCCGAGCAGGATGAGCGCAGGCAGGAAGAGTTTAGCTTTGAGGTCTGGGCTGATAATCATCACAATAATATACGCCTGCGCGAAGTGTTGAACGAGCGGGAATATTTCAGGCTTATGTAATTTAATTTTGTCCATAAGCCCTTGCCCTGCCCCTGCCCCTGCTTTAAGTTTCAGCATCCCCTTTGAACAGCCGATCAGGAGCCTCCGCCATGAACTTCCTCAAGAAGAAACTGCCGTCCAGCATTCCCGTGACGCCGTTGAACGCGGAAGAACTGGCCGTGTGGCTGGCGAAGGAACCGGCGAAGATTCAGGCTTGGGTCAAAAATTCGGGCTTTACCGCCGCCTCCGGCGCGGTGCTGAATATCCCCGACGACAAGGGCAATGTTTCCCGTGTGCTGTTTGGCGCCGGCAAAGATGACAGCCTTTACACCTATGCCGACCTGCCCGCCAAACTGCCGAAGAACGACGGCGGCTATTTCATCGACAAGCCGATGACCAAGGAACGCGCGACGCAAGCGGCACTTGGCTGGGCGCTCGGCTCCTACCAGTTCACCGCTTATAAATCTGCCGGCAAAAAAGACCTCGCCAGCCTCGTCTGGCCGGACAATGCGGATAAAAAAGGCGTGAAATCGACGGCCGAAGCCGTCTTCCTCGTCCGCGACCTCGTCAACACGCCGGCGAATGACCTCGGCCCCGAAGAGATTGCGGATGCCGCCGAGAAACTGGTGAAAAGCTTTAACAAGGCCAGCATCAAGGTCATCGTCGGCGAAGAACTGCTGAAGAAAAATTATCCCGCCATTTATGAAGTCGGCAAGGGCAGCCCGCGCGAGCCGCGCCTGATCGACATCCGTTGGGGCAAGGAAAAACACCCGCTCGTCACGCTGGTCGGCAAGGGCGTCGCTTTTGATACCGGCGGCCTCAACCTGAAGCCGGGCAATTCCATGTACCTGATGAAAAAGGACATGGGCGGCGCGGCGCATGTGCTGGGCCTTGCGCATATGATCATGTCGGAAAACCTGCCTGTGCGCCTGCGCGTTCTCATCCCGGCCGTTGAAAACTCGATGGACGGCAACAGCTTCCGCCCGAGCGACGTGATTAAAACCCGCAAGGGCATTTCCGTTGAAGTCGGCGATACCGATGCCGAAGGCCGCCTTGTGCTCTGTGATGCGCTGGCCGAAGCCTGCAGCGAAAAACCCGACCTGCTAATTGACTTCGCAACACTGACCGGCGCGGCGCGCGTGGCCCTCGGCCCCGACCTTCCCGCCATGTTCTCGAATGACAAGAAAACCGCGCTCGCGCTGCTCGATGCGTCGGAGCGCACGCAAGACCCCTTGTGGCAGCTGCCGCTGTGGCAGCCGTACAAAGACATGCTAAACAGCAAGATTGCCGATACCAATAACGTCGGCGGCAGCTTTGGCGGCGCAATCACCGCTGCGCTGTACCTTGAAAAGTTCGTCGACAAGGAAGTGCCCTGGGTGCATATCGACACCTATGCCTGGAACCCCAGCAGCAAACCGGGCAAGCCGGAAGGCGGCGAGGCGCTCGGCATGCGCGCGACCTTTGACATGATCAAGGAAAAATTCGGCGCGAAACAGCCCCCCGCGAAAGCGCCGAAGCCGCCGAAGAAAGCGCCTTGATGACGGAGACAACTCTTTCGGTCGTCGCGCCGACGGTCGATGTGCATGAGAAGCCGGAAGCCGCTCCCCTGCGCGGCAAGCTCGAAAGTCAGCTTGTCTATGGCGAGACCTTCAACGTAGCTGAAGAAAATGGCGGCTGGGCGAAAGGTGCCTGCGGCCATGATCACTACACTGGATATGTCGAAGCGCGCGTGTTGAAGGTGGCACCCGCCGCAACGCATGTCATCACCGCCGCCCGCACGCATCTGCATGAAACCGCGACGTTGAAATCTCCGCTCAAACGCCGGCTGAGTTTTGGCAGCCGCATCCGCATCGCGGAAACTGGAGAAAGCTGGTCGCGGCTGGAAGACGGCGACTGGATTTACAACCGGCACATCATTCCCGTTGGCACGGTCGAAGAAGACTACCTCTCCACCGCGAAAAAATTCCTTGAAACGCCATATTACTGGGGCGGGCGCAGCGGCTTTGGCATTGATTGCTCGGGTCTGGTGCAAGTCTGCCTTGGTCTTGCCGGCATAAAAGCGCCGCGGGATACGGAGCAGCAGATTACCCTCGGGACCGGTGCCGACCGACCGCGCGCGATGGATTTAGTCTTCTTCCCGGGCCATGTCGGCATCATGGTTGATGCGGATGAGATTATCCACGCCAACGCCTTCCACATGAAAGTCGCCATCGAGCCTTTATGGATGGTGGAAGAGCGATCCAAGGAAATCACCGCAATCCGGCGCCTTGCGTGACGCATATTCTCGACAACGTCATCTTCAACGCGCTGAATACGCGGCAGGCGGCTTTCGCGCAAACCCACGGCAGTGCGCGCCGATTTGTGCCCGATGTCGGCCCGCTCTCCGGTTTCGAACAGCCGGATGATGCTGGCTATAATGACCTTGCGCAACTGGCAGGATCGGGCGGCACTGTGGGATTGTTCCTGAAAGAAAAGCATCTAGCGCGCGTGGGCTGGAGCGTTATCGCCGATCCTCCGCTGACGCAGATGATCTTCACGCCGAAGACCATCGAAATTATGGCTTCGGAAGCAAAACCTCTAAGTCACACGGATGCGCCCGAAATGCTGGCGCTGGCCACCGAGGTAAAACCCGGACCCTTTGGCAGCCGCACGCATGAACTCGGGCAGTTCTTTGGTGTCCGCGTCAACGGCAAGCTCGTCGCGATGGCGGGTGAGCGCATGAAGCTGCCGGGCTACACCGAGGTCAGCGCTGTTTGTACACAGGCCGATCACCTCGGCAAAGGTTACGCCGGTGCCTGCATGCGCCTTGTTATCGAGGGCATTCTGAAGCGCGGCGAAACGCCGTTCCTGCATAGCATGTCGGAAAACACCCGCGCACTCGAGTTATACAGCCGCCTCGGTTTCACGCCGCGCTGGCAAGGATACGTGGCCGTCCTGCGCCGCGATTAAGCTGCAGCGCCCTTAGGCTTCGCACCTTTTTCCGGTTTCGGCGACGTCGTGATCATGAGGCCCTGTTTTTCGGCCGTGACGTTCACAACACTGTCGTCCAGCACCTTGCCTTCGATGATAAGGTTGGCGAGCGGGTTTTGCAGGTCTTTCTGGATGACACGTTTCAGCGGCCTTGCGCCGTAAATCGGATCATAGCCGGTATCAGCCAGAACCTTCTTCGCCTTGTCGTCGAGGTTGAGGGTGATCTGACGCTCGCCCAGCATCTGGGCAAGGCCCTGCAGCTGGATGTCGACGATGTTCACCATCATGTCGCGGCTCAAGCGACGGAAGAGCAGGATTTCATCAATGCGGTTAAGGAATTCCGGGCGGAAAGCTTTCCGCACCACGCCCATCACGGCCTGACGTGCATCTTCCACATCTTCACCGTCCTTCAATTCCACAAGATATTCGGAGCCAAGGTTGGAGGTCATGATAAGGACGGTGTTGGAGAAATCCACCACGCGGCCCTGCCCGTCCGTCAACCGTCCGTCGTCAAAAACCTGCAGCAAAATGTTGAACACATCCGGGTGCGCCTTTTCGACTTCGTCGAACAGCACGACCTGATACGGCCGGCGGCGGACAGCTTCGGTCAGCGCGCCGCCCTCATCATAGCCGACGTAGCCAGGAGGGGCCCCGATCATGCGGGCGACGGAGTGCTTCTCCATATATTCCGACATATCGATGCGCACCATGGCGGATTCATCGTCGAACAGGAATTCGGCGAGCGCTTTCGTCAATTCCGTCTTGCCCACGCCCGTGGGGCCGAGGAAGAGGAACGTGCCAATCGGCTGGTTCTTGCGCTGCAGGCCTGCGCGCGCGCGGCGCACGGCATTGGCAACGGCGGTAACAGCTTCTTTCTGACCGACGACGCGCTTCTGCAGGTGCTCTTCCATCTTCATGAGGCGGTCGCGTTCACCTTGCATCATCTTGTCGACGGGAATACCGGTCCAGCGACTGACGACGGCGGCGATGTCTTCATCGCGCACCTCTTCATTGATCATGGCGTTTTCCGCGCCCTTCGATGATTCAGCAAGCTGCGCTTCCAGCTGCGGGATGACGGAATAGGTCAGCTCCCCTGCCCGCGTCCAGTTGCCGGTGCGATGCATCTGCTCGAGCTCGATGCGCGCTTTTTCAAGGTCTTCTTGGATTTTCTGGCCGGAGTTGAGCTTTTCCTTCTCCGACGTCCACTTCGATTCAATCTCGGCGGATTTCTTTTCAAGTTCCTTCAAGTCTTCTTCCAGATGCGCCAAGCGGTCGACGGTTGCCTTGTCCGTCTTTTCCTTCAGCAGCGCCTCACGCTCGATCTTCATCTGGATGATGCGGCGGTCGATTTCATCCAGCTCTTCGGGTTTGGAATCCACCTCCATACGCAGGCGCGATGCTGCCTCGTCGATCAGGTCAATTGCCTTGTCGGGCAGGAAACGGTCGGAGATATAGCGGTTCGACATCGTGGCCGCCGCAACGATCGCGCTGTCGGTAATGCGCACGCCATGGTGCATTTCGTATTTCTCTTTAAGCCCGCGGAGGATAGAAATCGTATCCTCGACCGTCGGCTCCTTCACCATCACGGGCTGGAAACGGCGCTCCAGCGCGGCGTCTTTTTCAATGTGTTTGCGGTATTCTTCCAGCGTCGTCGCGCCGACCATGTGCAGCTCGCCACGTGCCAGCGCCGGCTTCAGCATCTGCCCTGCATCCATCGCGCCTTCCGCCTTGCCGGCGCCGACAAGCGTGTGCAGCTCGTCAAGGAAGACGATGACTTCACCGGCGGCAGCGCGGATTTCCTCCAGCACGGCCTTCAGGCGTTCTTCAAATTCGCCGCGGTATTTCGCGCCGGCAATCATGGCCGCAAGGTCGAGGGACAACAGGCGCTTGTCTTTCAGGCTTTCCGGCACGTCGCCATTGATGATGCGCGTCGCAAGGCCTTCGGCAATCGCCGTTTTGCCGACGCCAGGCTCGCCGATGAGCACGGGGTTATTTTTGGTACGGCGGGAAAGCACTTGTATTGTGCGGCGGATTTCTTCGTCGCGGCCGATGACGGGGTCAAGCTTACCTGCCCGCGCCGCTTCGGTGAGGTCGCGGGTGTATTTTTTGAGCGCCTCGAATTGATCTTCGGAAGAAGCGCTGTCCGCCGTGCGGCCTTTGCGCACGGTGTTGATCGCCTTGTTGAGCGCCTCCGGCTTCACGCCAAAACGCACCAGCATTTTGGCGGCATCAGTGCCCGGCACAAGCGTAATGCCCTGCAGCAGCCGCTCCAGCGTCACGAATTTATCGCCGGATTTTTTGGTGACCTGTTCAGCCTGATCGAGAACTTTGGCAAGGTTTGGCGACATGTGCAGACCGCCGGAGCCGCTGCCCTGCACCGAGGGCATGCCGGCCAAGCCTTCTTCAAGCGCGGTGTTGAGCTGTTCCGGCTTGCCGCCGGCGGCGCGGATAAGGTTTTTAACGACGTTGCTGTCGTCATCCAGCAGGCATTTCAGCAAATGCTCCGGCTGCAGAAACTGGTGATTGTTGCGTAGGGCAAGCGTTTGCGCCTGCTGCACCACGCCCTTGGCGCGTTCGGTGAATTTTTCGAAGTCCATTCGGCACTCCTCATATGTTACCGGGGCCCAGAACAGAGGCACCCCGTCTCTAATCCTTTTACGATTATATCACTCCGCCGGATTGCTCTTTAAAGGAATAAATTTCCTGTGTTTCTAGCCAAATAGAAAAAACTCTCGCTGCCTTTTCTAACGCAGAAAAATCCACCCCGGTAAGCCTTTTACGTAAGATTTTAAATTCGATTTTTATCATTCTTTTCAGCCGTTTAAAAATACGAGCTTGCTATTTTTAGGGAAGTTTCATAAATTTTCATAAATTACATATGTACCGCAATTCAAACGCCCTCATTTCTTCAAAGCGAACAATGGAGCTACGACATGTTTGACTTCGCCGCCCGCGTTCTGAACCCCGTCTATGACGGCATCATGGCTTCCTTCAACAAAGCGGCAAAAGTGCCGGATGCGACCGAGCGCGCCGAGCAGCTGCTCACATTGCGCGACAAGGCCGATACCCAACTGACAAAAATCGTCGAGGCTGAAAACGACAAGAGCCTCTTCTCCATCACGGCTGTCGGCCTTGGCATGCTCGGCATCGTTGCGGGTATCACAGGCATCGTTTCCGCGCCGGTTCTTCCTGTTATAGCTGGCGCAGCATTGGTGATTGGCGGCGTGTCGGAAGGCATTCGCCATTATTACCAGCACGAAGAAGCCCTCAGCAAGCGCGCGGCCGCCGATGAAAAGATTAAGGAGCAGCTGGTACAGCTCGGTGCCAGCCAGTCGGTCGACCTCAACAAATCGCCGCGTTTTGCCAAGGCGCTGAAGGACAGCTTCAAATCCGCCCTGCAGGAACAGCGTCTGGCCGAAGCACAGGCACGCGATTACGCCTATATGGTCGGTGTCTGCGGCATTCGCTAAATTTCCCTTAATCATTAATGAAGCCCGCGCATTCTGGCAAAGGATACGCGGGCTTTACTTTTGGAACCAGACACCGGCGTCAACCGTTAGCGTTTGGTACGTCCAGATTCATCTATTTAGGAGATTTTAGTATGACTGCATCCAAAATTCTCGGCGCGGCACTTGCGCTGGCACTGATCGGCAGCACCGCTGCTCTCGCAGACGACCATTGGGATCATGACCACGGTCATGATGGCTACAAAAACCACGGTCAGGAACGCGCTGCCGAAGCTCACGCCGCCAACGAAGCCCGTGCAGAACAGCGCGCGCATGACCGCTGGGTTAAAGGTCACCGTTTTGACCGCCAGTACATGAACAACAAGTACTATGTTTCCAACTATCGCACCTATCACCTGCGTAAGCCGCCGCATGGCTACCGCTGGTACCGCGCGGATGACCAGTACGTGCTCGTCCGCCGCGACAACGGCGTAATCAGCGACATCATCAACGCACTGAAATAATTTTTGAATCGTCTAAAAGCCCGGGATCGCGCAAGCGGTTCCGGGCTTTTTTATCCGGAACAAAGCAGCGTTCAGGGACGTAAGAGGATCGATAACGAATTTCGTCTTATTATTCGAAGGAGAGCACCATGAAACAATCGCAAATTTTTGGTGGCGTTTTCGCCCTGTCGCTGCTGGGTAGCACTGCCGCCCTTGCCGATCATCACCATTACTGGGATGACGGCCGCGAATACCGCTATCACCGCGCCGCAGAAATCCGCGCCGAAGAGCGCGCTGAAGCGAGAGCCCGCTGGATCCGCGGCCAGCGGTTCGACAGCCCCTATTACACCAATCGCTACATCATCAATGACTACGGCTATTACAAACTGCGCCGTCCGCCGCATGGGTATCAATGGTACCGCGCCGATGAACAGTATGTGCTGGTCCGCCGCGACAACGGCCTGATCGACGATATCGTCGACGCCTTGCGTTAATTCTTAACGGCCCCTTGCTATACCCGGACGCCGTGAACTGGCGGCCGGGTATATTTTTTGGAACTGAACGGCAGCACAAGCGTTAACCATGGCACGTTTAAACCCGGCGCAGTAGGCGTCTAAACCTTTGGAGATTTTAAAATGATCCGTCCTGCCCTTTTTATCGGTGTATGCGCGCTTGCGCTTGCCGCCGCGACACCCGCGCATGCGCTCGGTCTTAATGCTACGACCTCCGTCACCGGTGTGACCTCCACCGTGGACTCGACCGTCAATTCCACGGTCGACACCGGCGCCAGCGTCGGCGTTGACGGCGCGGTCCGCTCTGAAGAATCCCGCTCCACCGATACCGCGGTGAAATCGACGACTTCCGCCGATACGGATGTCGATGGCAAAACGACGACCTCCGTCACCCGCGGCGAACACCGCTCTGAAACCAATACCCGCGCGAACGTTGATGCCGATACGGGCGTGAACACCGGCGCCCTCCGCACCAAGGCAACTGTCGATACTGATGCCTCGGTCGAGAAAACCACCTCCGCTGACGGCACTGTCGTCGCGAAGAAAAAACATCGTCGTCATACGCATCACGTTACGACCCGTACGGATGCTGCTGTCGGTCAGTAATATCTATCGAATTATCTGAACAAAGAAAAAGGGAGCCATAACAGGCTCCCTTTTTTTTATTCAGTGATATTTAGATCAAGCAGGTTCGGTCTGCGTCACGCGGTTGGTGCGCTGTACCTGTGCGCCGCCGTCATCATCGCCGGTCTGCGCCTGCGGCTGGGATGAACCTGCATCCTGCTGCTGGTTTTGGCCATTGCCATGATTGTGCTGGCGGCGCTGGTTGCCATCCTGACGATTACCATCGGGCCGCGGCTGGCGTTCCTGGCGGTTGCCGTTGCCATCAGCGCCGCTGGCGCTGTGGTTGCCGGAGTGGCTGGTGCGGTTACCGACGAGGAAGCCCTGATCGAGGTCGTTCAGCGCCACATTGGGCTGCTCGACAGAAATATCCGCCGGCTGTTCATCACCCTGCTGGGGCTGTTGCGGCTGCTGCTGATACGGCGGGTTGTACTTGTTGTACTCTTCCGTCATCTCGTTGATCATGCGCTGGTAATGTTCGCCGTGCTGCAGGTAGCTTTCCGCCAGCACGCGGTCGCCGCTGGAGGTTGCATCGCGTGCAAGCGCCACGTATTTTTCGGTGATCTGGTAGGCCGTGCCGCGGATGCGCACATCGGGGCCGTTGGAATCGAAGGTCTGCATGCGGGGGTTGACGCGGCGGTTGCCGCCGCCGCCGTTATTGCTGTGATGCGTATGCGTCTGGTGCGGATTGCCGCCGCCGTTGCCGCCCGCATTATTGCTGCGGCCGCGAAAACGTCTGCCATTGTTATTCTGGTTGTGTCTCATGCGATTTTTTTCACTTCGATAATTGCCCCATCCCCAAGGTTCTAAAGACCTTTTATCCGCATATCCTGCCGTTAAAAAATCGGGCATGTCAGGTCAGGCGCGGTAGTTTCATGTTAGCTTAAGTGCGATTCACTTGAAAAGCGGTTTTTACCAAAGTCGTTCTTTTCTAAAGCTTTTTCGCTGTACCGAAGAGCATTTTCGCCGCCACGATGCGGTCGTTGCCACCTAAGTCGGTGAAGACTTGTAACATAGTCCCGCCTGCCTCCGCAAGCAGGGATTTAACGGAATTCGCCTGTAAATGGCCGATTTCAAGCAGCACCCAGCCGCCCTCGACAAGGAACGCGGGCAGCCGCCCGATGATGCTGCGATAGCAATCAAGACCGTCCGCCCCACCCGCCAGCGCCAGCATCGGGTCGTATTGCGCGACCTCCGGCTCCAGGCTTTCCAGCTCCTCCGCCGATATATAAGGAGGGTTGCTGATGACGAGGTCGAATGGCTTGGGCGTCTCCAAATCCTCCCAGCTGGACGCGATAAATCTCGCGCGATTGTCGAGCGTCAGCGCGGCCGCATTATCCGCTGCTGTCACCACGGCTTCTGCGCTCAAATCAACACCGGTGCCAAAGGCTTGCGGGAATTCCTGCAACAGGGATAACAGCAGGCATCCGCTACCAGTGCCAAGATCAAGTATGGCGGCGGGCGGCGGGGTGACAATTTTTACCGCCGCTTCAATCAGCGTTTCAGAATCCGGCCTTGGATCAAGTGTTTGCGGGGAGATTTTAAATTCCGACTTCCAGAAGCTGCGATGGCCGATAATGCGCGACACCGGCTCCCGTGCCATGCGCCTTGCGATCACGGCATTCAAAGAATTTACTTCCGCCTCACTCAGTATCTGGCCGTAATTCATGAATAATTTAATCTGATCCCAGCCGAGCGCGAATTCCGCCAGCAGACGCACGTCCAGCTCCGGATTTTCAATGCCGGCGGCTTCTAGTTTGTCTTGTGCGGTAGACATATATTCTTTGACGCTGGGAGCCATGATTATGTTACCAGCTCATCTCCGACAGCTTCTCTGCCTGGTCGTTGGAGATCAGCGGGTCGATGATTTCGTCGAGGTTTTCGCCGCTCAAGACCCTGTCCAGCTGGTACAGCGTCAGGTTGATGCGGTGGTCAGTCACGCGGCCCTGCGGAAAGTTATAGGTGCGGATGCGCTCCGACCGGTCGCCGGAGCCGACCTGGTCCTTGCGGGCGATAGAACGTTCGGCATCCAGCTTCTGCCGCTGCGCGTCGTAAAGGCGGGAGCGGAGAATTTTTAAGGCCTTGGCCTTGTTCTTGTGCTGGGACTTTTCATCCTGCTGCTGTACGACGACGCCGGTCGGAATATGCGTAATACGCACGGCGGACTCGGTTTTGTTCACGTGCTGTCCGCCCGCGCCGCCCGCACGGAAGACGTCGATGCGCAAATCGGCATCGTTAATGGTGAGGTCAACCTCCTCCGCTTCCGGCAGCACCGCAACGGTTGCTGCGGAGGTATGGACGCGGCCGGAAGCTTCCGTCGCCGGTACGCGCTGCACGCGGTGGACGCCGGATTCAAACTTCAGCCGCTGGAAGACATTCTGGCCGGAGACTTCAATGACTGCCTGCTTGAGGCCCCCGAGGTCGCTTTGCGACAGCTCCATAACCTCAAAACGCCAGCCCTTTAAATCCGCATAGCGCTTGTACATATCGAAGAGGTCGGAGGCGAACAGCGCGGCTTCATCCCCGCCCGTGCCCGCGCGGATTTCGAGGATGGCGTTCTTGGCATCCGCCTCGTCTTTCGGTAACAGGGCGATGTGGATGTTTTTCTCGAATTCAGGCAGCTGGTCTTTCAGCTTGTAGTAATCCTCCTCCGCCAGCGCGCGCATTTCCTTATCGGCCGACTGGTCGCGCATAATGCTGTCGAGGTCGGCATATTCCTTTTGCGCCTTCTGGTAGTCACGAATGACAGCAGCAAGCGGTGTTAGTTCGGCATATTCCTTCGACAACTTGATAAATTCATCGGAGGCCATGCCCGCCGTCGACATCAAGCCCTCAATCTCGTTAAAGCGCGCGAGCACCTGTGACAGTTTGCGGTCGAGCGACATCAGGCGGTCTCAAGCGCTTGGGCTTTTGCAGCCTCTTCAGCCGCCATTTTCGCTTCGATTTCGGCGGCTTTTTTCTCTACCTGCTCGACAAGGTGCTGGACGATATCCTCGTTCTGGAGGCGGTGCGCGGGCTGGCCGCCGATATAGACCTGATGGGTACCGCGCCCGCCGCCAGTGAAGCCGATGTCGGTCATTAGCGCCTCGCCGGGGCCGTTGACGACGCAGCCGATGACGGAAATCGACATCGGCGTCGTGATATGCGCCAAACGCTCTTCCAGCACTTTCACCGTATTGATGACGTCAAACTGCTGCCGCGCGCAGGAGGGGCAGGCTATCACGTTGACGCCGCGGTGGCGCAGGCCGAGCGACTTCAGAATGTCAAAGCCGACCTTGATTTCCTCGACCGGATCGGCCGAAAGCGACACGCGGATGGTATCGCCAATGCCCGCCCAGAGCAGGTTGCCGATGCCGATGGAGGATTTAATCGTGCCGGTACGAAGGCCGCCCGCCTCCGTCACGCCGACGTGGAGCGGATAGTCGCAGGCTTCCGACAGCTGCTGGTAGGCGGCAACGGCGAGGAATACATCCGACGCTTTGCACGAAATTTTGAAGTTAAAGAAGTCATTGTCTTCGAGGATTTTGATATGACGCAGGGCGGAGGCGACCATGGCTTCCGGGCAGGGTTCGCCGAACTGCTCAAGCAGGTCTTTTTCGAGAGATCCCGCGTTGACGCCGATGCGGATGGAGCAGTTATTATCCTTCGCCGCCTTGATAACTTCCCGCACGCGCTCGTCGGAGCCGATGTTGCCGGGGTTGATGCGAAGGCACGCTGCTCCAGCCAAGGCCGATTCAATGCCGCGTTTATAATGGAAGTGAATGTCGGCGACAATCGGCACCGTGACTTCCTTGATGATTTCCGACAATGCCTTGGTCGAGGCTTCATCCGGGCAGGACACGCGCACGATATCAGCGCCCGCGACTTCCAGTGCGCGGATCTGCTCGACCGTCGCCTTGACGTCAGAGGTCAGCGTGTTGGTCATTGACTGCACGGTGATCGGGTGATCGCCCCCAACCGGCACTTTACCGACGTAAACGGTGCGCGTCTTGCGACGCTGGATCATGCGATAAGGTCTTGTCTGATAGGTCATGGCGGATAACTCTGGTTTTATTCGTAATGCTTCACGCGTTTCGGTTTTTTGAGCGCGTCGGGATCAAGGCGTACGCCGCGCACAATCTGCCCGGGGTCGCCAAGGCTGCCGATGCTGGTGCCATCCACGAGGATCTGTAAGCCGCCAGCGTTGGATGTGATCAGCGACGCCCCCGGCACATCCGGCACGAAGTAACGCTCGCCGGGGCGCAGGACTTTCTTGATCAAAATATGCCGGCTGGCATCGGTCACCTGCACCCAAGTGAAATCGGTCGATTGCAGCATGACGCGGCCCTTGCCGCGGCTGACATTGATGACATCATTGGCGGGCGGCGCATTCCAGTTGATGGCACCATTCGCGGGATTGCCTGCATCCGCCGTATCAGCCGGCGGCGGCGCATCTTCCGTCTCCGTCGCGGGCGCTTCGGATGGCGCGGCGGGTTTATGGGTCGGCAGCACCAGACGGCTGGCGGTGGCCGTAGCCGCAGGTGCCGTTGAAGCCGGTGCCGAGGGCGGGGAGACAAGGCTGTCACCGGCACGCTGCACGGGTGTTACGGGCGCTGTCAGGGGGCCGGTCGAAATCGGCGCGTTGCCGGATGCACCCGCAACAGGCGTCGCGGCCGCCGTTGCGGTCGGTACCGGCGGTGCCGCAACGAGGACGGAAGGCGTGCCGGAAACGACAGGCGCCGGCGGAATGGCATCAGCGACGGTTTTATCACTGTCCTTGCCGCCGGAGAAAACGGCCCAGGCCGCAATCAGCAGAACGACGCAGAATCCGGCGATGCCGAGCATCAAGGGGTCCGGCATCTTGCTTTCGCTGATCGGCTCCGGCGCATGAATCTGCGGCCGGGAACTGGCGGCACCGTGTTCTGCGCGGAATTTCGCGAGAATATCTGCGGCGTCAAGCTTCAGGTAATTGGCGTAGCTTTTGACGAAGCCCAGGGCATAAGTCATGCCCGGTAGCGCCTCGATATGGTCTTCCTCGATCGCTTTGAGCTGGGAGACGCGCACATGGATGACGGCGGAAATCTCTTCGAGTTCGATACCGCGGGCAAGGCGCGTCTGGCGCAGCAGCTCGCCCGTTTTCAGGTTCTGCGCATTGCCGCCCTGCTCCGGCTCGCCGTGGGAGCGTTTGCGTTTTTTTTCTTTTTCTTCGGTCATGTTTCCATCCGTCACTTATTCGGGTTGTTCAAGACTGACTTTATGGTCCTGTGCGAAGGACGTCAGCCGCTGCCGGAGACTGTGTTCACGCGAGGTCATGAGTTGTTCAAGGTAGGGCACAAGGCTCGTGGTATCGAGCGTCGGCACCATGGTTTTCACCGCTTCCACCGATTGCGCGGAAACGGACAAATTGCGGAAGCCAAGCGCAATCAGCACCATGGCTTCGAGCGGATGCCCCGCCATCTCGCCGCAGATGCTGACGGGCACATTGGCGGCGTTGCATTTGTTGGCGATGTCCTTCAGCACGCGTAGCATGGCCGGGGAAAGCGCGTCATAGCGGTTCTTGATGTTGAAGTTGTTGCGGTCGGCGGCATAGAGATATTGCATCAAATCGTTGGTGCCGACGGAAATAAAATCGACCGTCTGCAGCAGCGTATCCAGTTGGAAGAGCAGCGAAGGTACCTCCAGCATGACGCCCAGTTCAATTTTCTCCGGCACGGTGATGCCGTTCTGGCGGGCGCGCGTCTTTTCCATTTCAAGCAGTACCTTGGCGCGGTCGAATTCTGCGACCTCCGTCACAAACGGCAGCATGATTTTCAGCGGACGCCCGCGCGAGCCGCGGATAAAGGCGCGGAACTGGGTGCGCAGCACGGCCGGCCGGTCCATGCCGATACGGATGGCGCGCCAGCCGAGGGCGGGGTTGTCCTCATCCGGCGCCTTGAAGTACGGCAGCGGCTTGTCACCGCCAATGTCGAGGGTCCGGAAGACGACCGGCTTGTCACCCATTTTGTCCATGATCTGGCCGTAGAAGGCGGCCTGCGTCACCACCAGCGGGTATTTCTGCCAGCCCATAAACGACAGCTCGGTGCGGTAAAGGCCGATACCTTCCGCGCCGAGGGCGGCGACGGAGTCCACTTCCGTCATCAGACCCGCGTTCATAAACACGGAAATCTTGATGCCATCGAGCGTAACAGATTGTTGCTGTGCCTGACGGCGGTAAAGGCTGGTGCGGCGGGCGCGCGCTTCCATGCTTTTGGTGTAGAGGTCCACGATGTAATCGGCGGGGCCGATGTAGACCATGCCATGGTCGCCATCCACAATCACCTGGTCGCCGCTGACGAGGAAGTTGTGAATATCACCTGCCTGCCCCACCACGGGAATGCCAAGCGCGCGGGCGACGATGGCAACGTGGTTGGAGTGGCTGCCCTTCTCCAAAATCACGCCTTTCAGCTTGGTGTGGTCAAAATCAAGCAGCGCCGCGGGGCCGAGAGAACGCGCGACGAGGATGATGTTGTCCGGCAGGTCGGTTGCCACCTGCAGCTTTGCCTGTTTCGTCAGATGCGCCATCAGGCGATTGGAAAGGTCTTCAAGGTCCTGCAGCCGGTCGCGGATGTAGGCGTCGTTCACCTGCATCATGCGGGCGCGGGTTTCGTTCTGTACGCGCTGCACGGCGGCCTCGGCGGAAAGGCCTTTTTCGATCGTCGCCTCGATACGCGCGAGCCAGCCGCGGTCTTTGGCGAACATCTGGTAGGCTTCCAGAATGTCGCGACTTTCGCTGCCATGCGCCACGGCGTTGCGGTTGAGCATGCGGTCAATCGCGTCATGCATGGAGGCGAGGGCTTCCGCGAGCCGCGCCTTCTGCGCCTTGGTATCTTCCGCCACGATATCGCGCATGGCGATGCCGGGCTCGTAGAGCAGCGCGGTGCCAATCGCAAGGCCACGGCCGAGGCTGACGCCTTCGATATGCGTCGGCTTCGCGCCCGATGACAGGCCTGAGTTGATTTCAAGCCGGGAGAGCAGCCCGCCAGCGATAATGATTTCGGCGACGATCATGGCGACGGTCTGCAGAAGATCGACCGCTTCCTCACCATAGCTGCGCTGCGTCTTGTTGCGGACTAGGATAACGCCGCGCACATACCCGCCGCGCAAAATCGGCACGCCGCAGAAAGATTTATAACCGCAGCCGGCGTTTTCGGGATCGGTATCAAGATCGGCGATCAGCAACGGCGCGGCCCCGGCCGCGACATCCCCCACAGCCCCCTGCCCCACGCGAAAGGTCTGGGTGCAGTCTTCCGGTTTCAGTACGCTCGATGAAAATAGCTCCAGAACCTCACCCGCGCGCTGCACGTAGCAGGCGCATTCATCCGAGCGCAATTCCTTGGCGACAAGGCGGACGAGGTCGTCGAGTTTCAGGTCGGAGGCTTTGCCCGAATGCATGATGTCGCGCAGCTGCGTCATCAGCTTTTTCGGCGCCGACAGAGTCATTTGGGCATCGATGAATTCCGACGCCTTGCGGTCCTGCGCTTCCGCGCTGGGGGGCGTGATGGCGGGCCAGTTTTTTGCCTCGGGCTTCATGCGCTTTTCCTGGCCAGTCTTGCTTACCCCGCCTGGTCGAGGCCGTAGGCAGTGTGCAGGCTGCGCACCGCGAGCTCGGTATATTCCTCGCCAATCAGGACTGAGACTTTGATTTCAGAGGTTGTGATGACCTGGATGTTGATGCCTTTTTCCGCCAGCACCTGGAACATTTTGGAGGCGACGCCGACGTAGGAGCGCATGCCGATGCCGATGATGGAAACTTTGGCAACGTCCGCGGAGGAGTCGATCGTTGTGCCGTCAAGGTTGACGGCTTTCAAAACTTCCAGCGTCTTCGGCAGATCAGCCCTGCCCACGGTGAAGGTCAGGTCCGTGCGCGCCTTGTCGGGCGACACGTTCTGGACGATCATGTCGACGTTGATAGCGGCATCGGCCAAGGGGCCGAAGATTTTTGCGGCAACACCCGGCACGTCCGGCAGATTGCGCAATGATACTTTCGCCTCGTCCCTGCTATGGGTGACGCCGCTCACTACTTCCTGTTCCACGATATTATCCTCATCCATGACCATTGTTCCGGGGATGTCGCTGCCAAGCGCGCCATCAAAGCTGGACAGCACCTGCACAGGGACTTTTTCTTTCATCGCCAATTCGACCGACCGCGTCTGCAGAACTTTTGCGCCGACGGAGGCCATTTCGAGCATTTCTTCATAAGAAATTTTGGGAATTTTTTTCGCCTTGCCGACGATGCGCGGATCGGCGGTGTAAACGCCGTCGACGTCGGTGTAAATATCGCAGCGATCCGCCTTCAAGGCGGCAGCAACCGCAACGGCGGAAGTATCGGAGCCGCCTCGGCCAAGCGTCGTGATGCGGCCACCGGGCGCCATGCCCTGAAAGCCCGCAATCACCGCGACTTCGTTTTTGTCGAGGCAGGCGCGCAGGCTTTCGGTCGGAATATCTTTAATGCGCGCCTTGCTGTGCACATCGCTGGTCATGATTGGCACCTGCCAGCCGGCGAAGCTGCGCGCCGCAATGCCGCGCTTTTGCAGCGCAAGCGCGAGAAGGCCGGAGGTGACTTGTTCGCCGGAGGCGACGATGCTGTCGTATTCGCGCGGGTCGAAAATCTGGCTGATGGCGGTGCAATAGGCGACCAGCTGGTTGGTCACCCCCGACATGGCGGAGACAACGACGGCAACCTTGTGCCCTGCCGCAAGTTCCGCCGCGACCTTGTTGGCGACGTTTTCAATAGCCGGAACGGTGGCGACTGACGTGCCGCCGAATTTCAATACAAGTAATCCCATTATTCGCCTCAATGACGCCACCTTCAGGGGGCAAAAGCAGAGCCTTTTTCTGGAAGGTTCTTATTTCTACCAACCTATCAATTCCGGCCTTTGAATCCGACTCAAACTTTTGATGTTTTTGCTAATTTTTCCGGTGCTTTGGCGCAAGGCTGCATGGTATTCAGGGTTCTACCAGCAAAAGGAAGATGAATATGGCAAATATCACCGTCATCGGCTCGCAATGGGGCGACGAAGGCAAAGGCAAAATCGTCGACTGGCTGGCCGCACGGGCCGACATTGTCGCGCGCTTTCAGGGCGGCCATAACGCGGGTCATACCCTCGTCATCGATGGCAAAACGTACAAGCTGCATCTCCTCCCCTCCGGCGTTGTTCGCGGGAAGCTGTCAATCATCGGCAACGGCGTCGTTGTTGATCCTTGGGCGTTGCTGAACGAGATCGATACGCTCAAAGGGCAAGGCGTCAACATCACGCCGGAAAATCTACTGGTGTCTGAATCCGCAACCCTCATCCTTCCCGTCAACTCGGCCCTCGACAAGGCGCTTGAAGAAGCGCGCGGCAATGCCAAAATCGGCACCACCGGCCGCGGCATCGGCCCCGCCTATGAAGACCAAGTGGGCCGCCGGGCGCTGCGCATGTGCGACCTTGCGCACCCCGAAACCATTCGCGCCAAAGTCGAAAAGCTCGCCTTCTACTACAACGCGCTCTATAAGGGCCTTGGCGCCGACAGCTTCAACGTTGACGAGCTGACGGAGAAGCTGAAGGCGGTCGCCCCGCGCATCCTTCCGCATATCGCGCCGACATGGCGCGTGCTGAATGACGCAAAAATCGACAATAAAACCGTGCTTTTCGAAGGCGCGCAGGGCGTGATGCTCGACGTCGACCACGGCACCTATCCTTATGTTACCTCCTCCAACACTATTGCTGCGCAGGCGGCCACGGGTTCGGGCGTCGGCGCGGATCAGCTGGGTTATATCCTCGGCATTACCAAGGCCTATTCGACCCGCGTCGGCTCCGGCCCCTTCCCGACGGAATTGTTCGATGCGGTCGGCGATACGCTGACCGAACGCGGCCATGAATTCGGCACCACCACAGGCCGCCGCCGCCGCTGCGGTTGGTTCGATGCCGTGCAGGTAAAGCAGGCCGTGAAAATCTGCGGCATCCGCGGCCTTGCGCTAATGAAGCTGGATGTCATGGACACGCTTAAAGAAATCAAGATTTGCACGGGCTATACCGCCGACGGCAAGACCTATGACTACCTGCCCGCCTCCGAAGACCTGCAGGCAAAACTGCAGCCGGTGTATGAGACGATGGAAGGCTGGCAAACACCCCTGCGCGGCATGCGCAAACTCTCGGAACTGCCCGCTGCCGCGCTGAAATACATCCACCGGCTGCAGGAGCTGACCGGCGTCATGGCCGTGATTATCTCGACCAGTCCGGAACGTGAAGATACCATCCGGGTGCGGGAAATTATCTAACCCTGAAGCTGCCTTCACAAGCCTGCCGTTTTCCGGTAAAAGGAAAACTCAACAGAATTTCGGGCAGGTGAAGAATGCGCTTTTCCAGAGGGCAGGAAGCCTTGATGGCGGCCGTGTACGACAACAATCTGCAGCTCACCACCGCGCTGCTGACGGAAGGCGTGCACCCCGATTTTCTTTATGTCGATACCACCCCGCTGCACGAAGCACTTCGTCACGGCAATCTGGCGCTGGTGAAAACGCTGGTCGATGCCGGCGCGGATGTGAACCGCCGCAGCCTTCAGGACAGCCACGACTTCCCGCTGCAGATGGCGGAAAGCATCGGCGACGCTGAAATTCTCCAATATCTTGAACACAAGGGTGCGCGCTCGGCGCTCGACCCGCTCGTCAGCCTGCGCCAGCGTGCGCTGTTTGATGCTGTCGTCGAGAATGATGCGGAAAAAGTTGCTGAAATGCTGAAAACCGGCATCGATCCCGACTTCATGGTCGAGGGGGAAGTGACGCCGCTCGATGAAGCCATCACGCGCCAGAATGAATCGATTGTGCGTGCGCTGGTTGCAGCCGGTGCCGATGTGAACCGCGTCAACAGCCAGCAGGTTGCGCCGCTGGACGTCGCGGAGAATACGAATGATGACGAGATTATAAATTTCCTGCAGTCGGAAGGCGCCATCGGAGGCCTTGCAAAAATTCCGGAGGCAGCAGCGAAACCGGTTTTCCGCGAAGACACCATTGCGGATATTTTCGCCGCTAAAAACTGGGCAGGCCGCACCAAGGAAATGGAAGAGCTGTGGCAGGGCGTGCCGAAGCGCCTGAAAGACAGCTTCGATTTTGCAGGCGCTCTCGCCGATGCCCGCCAGCAGACACTGAAACAGAAGGCCGGAAAATTCAGCCTGTCGCCGCGTAAGCCTCCTTCTTATTAACGGCTTAGCTCTTAAAATATCTCTATAATTTTGAGTTGAAATAATTATGTATAATATGATAGAGTGGCCAACTTTTATCTAATTTAAAAAAGGCCACCCGCTTGAAAGTCAACCGCTCCCTCAAAGGCATTTTGCTTTGCATCTATGTGCCCGGACACCGCCAGCGCATGACGGAACAGCTGCTTGATACCGTGCGCGACGCAAAAAAAGGCGATGACAAGGCGATTGCAGAAAAGATGTTCAACCTGCTGCGGCTGGGTGCAGATATCAACGGCCGCCGCCCGGGCATGGAGCCAGTACTGCATACGCTATGTGCCGCCGGATTTGGCTCTGCTGTTGAATTTGCGCTCGATAATGGTGCTGCCATTTATGGCGGCACGGAAAGCGCGCTGTCGACAGCCGCTACGCATGTCAACATCAGCGCGCTGCGCCTGCTGATTCCGCGCAGTGCTTCCACGTCAGGTTCGACGACGGGATATTCCAATGCCATTCATGCGCTGCTGAAGAACCTGCCGAAAACCAACGATCCCAGCCCGCGCCCCGACATGAAGCACGACGCACTGCTGTGTCTTGAAGCTTTAATGGGCGCAGGCGGCGAGCTTTCCATTCACGGGCAGAGAGATATCGTCCACAATTACCAGTATCTTGTCCCCGCGCAGCCGCAGTTGCAACCGGCGATAGACTTGATGAACGCGCACCTGAACGAAGGTATCATCTCCTTGAGGCATGTATTGTCGCAAGGCGTTCATCCTGACCTCATTGCGGGTTACGGGGCTGCCGCGCCGCTCGCCTGGGCGATGACGCATAACGACATGGACCGCGTAAAGCTGCTCCTCGACTATGGCGCCAACCCCGACCTTTACGGCGCGGGCCTGCCCTCGCCCGTCCATCAGGCCCTGAGACGCGGTAATATGCAGGCCATGGAGATGATGCTGGCCAAAGGCGCGACAGGCATCGCGCAAGACGTTTCGGGCAAGCCGGTACCAGGCGAAAGAGACCTTTATCAACTCGCCATCGATTTCCCCGGCCCCGTCGCGGATTATGCTGTCTCCGTCCTCGACGAGCAGGACAAAAAGAAAATGGCTGCGTTGCTCAAAACCATGGCGACGCAGCGGCCGATATCGGTGCAGAAAAAACCGGTTCGTTTCAAGCCGTCAGGCCCGCTGCAGGCCTTGTAACCCCCTGCAATAAAGAGTGATGGTGCCAACGCTGGCAATTTGCCTAGGGTTAAGGCATATTCTTTCTCATAAGAAACAGACCGCAGAAGCCGCCTTAAATATCAAAATCATTGAATTCGTTATATTATTTGTCGTTTAGATTTCTTGACTATTTTTCATAACTTTGATAAATTCACTGCCACCACGCGATGAAGCCGAAGCCCGCACGTTAGTAAAAAGGGCATGAAATGACCGCCGGCAACCGTATAAAGTAAGAACGCCGCGAACAGCAAGTAGGTACGCCATGAAAACCAGAACGATGCAGACAGTTTTGAGCTTGGGCCTTGCCGCCATCATCGGCTTTGCAAACACGAGCGCCAGCGCCGAGCCCGCAAAGCATCCCCTCCTCCAGAACGTCGCTCTCCGCTATGACGTGCAGGAGCCAAAAAAACTCGGCCTGAAATACGATGTCTACGCCGGCGGCTTCCAGGCCTTGAGCGCGGACCTTGATATGGACCTCACCAAAAAGGCCTATGACATTGACCTAGACGCCAAGACGGAAGGCTTCATTGGCAGCCTCTTCCCCTGGAGCGCATCTTACTCCACCTCCGGCCACAGCGAGAAAGGCGTGCTGATCCCGACGATCTCGACGTCGCGCTCGGCCTGGAAAGACAGCGTCAAAATGACCGAAATGAACTACTCGCCCAAGGGCGAGCTGCTGAAAACGACGACGCAGACGGGCAACAAAACCACCGTCAACCGCGATGTTGATAAACAACTTTCTGCCGATGCAGTTGATATTCTCACCGGCACACTGCTTGTCATGCAGAATGCCAAGAACACCGAAAAATGCGAAGGCACTTTCCCGGTGTTTGACGGTAAGCGCCGCTTCAACATCACGCTGAAAGATGACGGCCATGAAGTGCTGCCGAAAAGCAAGTACAGCAAATTCTCCGGCAACGCGCTGCGCTGCACGCTGAAGGTTGACCCGGTCGCGGGCTTCAACGCGAAAGACCAGAAACGCGGCTGGATGGCTGTCCAGAACCACACCGAAGCGCGCCACAAATTGCCGACCATCTGGCTTGCGCGTGTGGAGGACAAGGGCCCGATCATTCCCGTCCGTGTCGAAATCGCCTCTGAATACGGCGCGGTCGTGGCGCACCTCTCCGGCACGAAAAAGCTTTAATACCGCTGCACTTTCAAAAGCCGCCCGCTGCAAAGCCGGGCGGCTTTTTTCTGCACGAAATTTGCACATATTCCGGCTGTTAATGCCGCTTTCCTTCCTGTAATCTGCTGCAACAATCTGTGACTTGCCGCGATGCATCGCGCCTGCTTTTTTAGGGACGGGGGAACTGAAACCGAACATGACATCACCTGCATCGACAACCAGCCGCAAACTCGCCTGCATCATCCTCGCCGCCGGTAAAGGCACGCGCATGGCCTCCAGCCTGCCCAAGCCTCTGCACCCGCTCGCGAACCGCCCGATGGTGGGTCATGTGATTGCCGCCGCAGAATCTCTCAACCCGGAAAAAATCATCGTCGTCATTGGCCCCGACATGGCGGAAATGTCTGCCGCCGTTAAACCGCACACAACCGTTGTGCAGCCTGTCGCCAACGGTACCGGCGGCGCGGCGCTGGCCGCCAAAGACCACTTCAAAAATTTTGATGGCGATATCCTCATCATGTTCGGCGATACGCCGCTGGTGACCGTCGACACCATGCAGCGCATGGTGGATGCCCGACGCCAGTTGCCTGCGATCGGACTTGCTTTCTCCGGTATGCGCCCTGCTGACCCCGGCCGTTATGGCCGCATGGTGATGGACGACGACGGTACGCTCAAAAAAATCGTCGAGTTCAAGGATGCGAATGACGCCGAAAAGAAAATCGGCCTTTGCAACGGCGGCATCGTCTGCGCCGATGGCCTCAAGCTATTCGACTGGCTCGGCCAGATTGGCAATGACAACGCACAAAAAGAATATTACCTGACCGACCTGCCGCAAATCGCGCGCCGCGACAACCGCACGACGCATGTCGTTGAAGTCCCAGCGATTGAAATGGAAGGCGTCAATACACGGGTGGAGCTATCTCAGCTCGAAAACAAAATACAAAACCGCCTGCGTGAAAAACACATGCTGGCTGGCGTGACGCTGACCGACCCTGCCTCCACCTTTTTTAGCATGGATACCGTTATCGGTCAGGATGTGACTGTTGGCCCCAACGTCGTCTTCGGCCCCGGCGTCACTATTGCCGCGAATGTCGACATTCTGCCCTTCTGCCATATCGAAGGCGCGACGATTTCCAGCGGTGCGCAGGTGGGTCCCTATGCGCGTCTCCGCCCCGGCACCCATCTTGGTGCTGACACAAAGGTCGGCAATTTCGTCGAAACCAAGAATGCCACCCTGGCGGCAGGCGCCAAGGCCAGCCACCTCAGCTATCTTGGCGATGCGACGATTGGCGAGAAAACAAATATCGGTGCGGGCACCATCACCTGCAACTATGACGGCTACCTGAAACATAAGACGGTGATTGGCAAGGATGCCTTCATCGGCTCCAATTCCGCTCTCATAGCCCCCGTCACCATCGGCGATGGCGCGATTGTGGCGGCCGGCAGCACCATTGGCAAGGATGTGCCTGCGGATGCGCTGGCGATTACCCGCGCGCCCCAAATCACCAAGGAAGACTGGGCGCCAGTTTTCCGCGCCGAAAAGAAGAAACAAAAAGACGCCAAGAAGAATTAGTACTGAAGAGTTAGCAAAAGGATTAAATCACATGTGCGGCATCGTCGGCATTCTGTCGAAAGAAAAAGAAGCGGCCCCTCTCCTCGTCGAAGGCCTGAAACGCCTTGAATATCGCGGCTATGACAGCGCCGGTATCGCGACGCTGGTGGACGGCAAGCTGGTGCGCCGCAGGGCGGAAGGCAAACTCTCCAACCTCGCCGACCGCCTGGCGAACGACCCGCTGCCCGGCACCCTCGGCATTGGCCATACGCGCTGGGCGACCCATGGCGGCGCAACGGAGCGCAACGCCCACCCGCATGTGACGGAAGACGTTGCCGTCGTCCACAACGGCATTATCGAGAATTATCAGGAACTGAAGGAAGAGCTGGAAAAATCCCAGTTCCGTTTTGAGTCCGACACCGATACCGAAGTCATCGCCCATCTCGTCACCTATTATCTGCGTCAGGGCATGAAGCCGAAAGAGGCCGTGGACATGGCGCTGACCCGCATGCGTGGCGCGTTTGCCATTGCAATGATTTTCTCCGGCGAGAAAGACCTCATGATCGGCGCGCGCTTCGGAACGCCCCTCGCCATCGGCTACGGCAAGGGCGAAATGTTCATGGCGTCGGATTCCTACGCCCTCGCCCCGCTCACCGACAAAATCTGCTTCCTGGAAGACGGCGACCGCGTCGAAATGAGCCGCGCCGGCGTTTCCATCCGCGACCTGAACGGTAAGGCCGTGAAGCGCGACATCCGTACCACCGCGCAGTCCGGCGCACTGATGGGCAAGGGCGAATACCGCCACTTCATGCTGAAGGAAATTCACGAGCAGCCGGCGGTTATCGCCGACACGCTGAACACCTACATCAACCCCGCCAACGGCGAAATCACCATGCCGGCAGATGTCATGGAAAGCATGGCCTCCGCGCCGCGCATCACCATTTCGGCCTGCGGCACCGCCTATTATGCCGGCTACGTCGCCAAATATTGGCTGGAGCAGATTGCGCGCATTCCGGTGGAATGCGATATCGCCTCCGAATTCCGCTACCGGGAAGCGCCGATGCCGAAGGGCGGCGCGGCGCTGTTCATTTCCCAGTCCGGCGAAACGCTGGATACGCTGGAAGCTTTGCGCTACTGCAAGCGCCAAGGGCAGAAATGCACCTCCATCCTCAACACCATCGAAAGCACCATCGAGCGGGAAAGCAACTCGGTGCTGCGCACACTCGCTGGCCCTGAAATCGGCGTTGCCTCCACCAAGGCCTTCACGACGCAGCTCACCACCCTCGCCTGCCTTTCCATCGCCCTTGCCCGCAAGAACGGCTCTATCAGCGCCGCGCGTGAAAAGCAGCTGACGGATGCGCTTCGGGAAGTGCCCGCCCGCATCGCCGAACTGCTCGGCCATGACGAAAAAATCCGCGAAATGGCGAAGCAGATTTCCGAAGCCCGCGACGTGCTCTACCTCGGCCGCGGCACGGCCTATCCCATCGCTATGGAAGGCGCGCTGAAGCTGAAAGAAATTTCCTATATTCACGCGGAAGGCTATGCGTCCGGCGAAATGAAGCACGGACCCATCGCACTGATTGATGAAAACGTGCCGGTTATCGTTGTCGCGCCCTTCGATGCACTGTTTGAAAAAGCCGCCAGCAATGCCGCCGAAGTTGTCGCCCGCGGCGGCAAGGTGCTGCTGATTTCCGACAAGAAAGGCATCGAGAAGCTGAAGGACAAAACCACCTGGAGCATCGAGATTCCGGAAGTCGACGCCTTTGTCGCGCCGATCCTTTATACCATCCCCGTCCAGCTGCTCGCCTATCATGCCGCCGTCATCAAGGGCACCGATGTCGACCAGCCCCGCAACCTCGCTAAATCCGTCACCGTGGAGTAAATGTCATGACGCGCATCATCACGCTTGCCTTGGCCCTTTGCCTTCTCTCTGCCCCTGCCTTCGCAGACCGTCTGGAACCGGCGGCAGAGCGCGCCGCGCCCGTGACCAATGCCCCGACCAATGTGGATACTGCAGGCACCGCAGCCGTGCCCGCCCCGACGCCTGCCGATAATATCGACCTCACAACGGCCGAAGATATTGCCGATGCGAAAACCGTTAGCGCTGACCTCACCATCATCACCGACAAAGTCATGGCTTGCGTGAAGGAAGGCGCGATGGCGGCCGAATGCCAGTGCAAATTTATGGCTGACCTCGGCACGCTGAAAGATGCGACTGCCGCAGCCCTCAAAAAACACCCCGACTGGACGGACAAGGTCGTCAATTATCGCGTCAACGAAACCTCGACCGCGCTTTCCTTCCCCGGCCTGCAAAAGCAGTTTGATACTTGTAAATAAACAGAAAAACCGGCCTTAAAAATTTCTGCCGATTTTGTGGAACCAGATTTTCGGGATGCAGGTTGGTCTGGGCGAACGACACTTACACCCTCCACATATCCACCCAGTAAAGCCCCCGGCGCCGCCCCGCGACCGGGGGCTTTCGTTTGGTGATTACGCCTCGGGCTGGATGCCTTTTTCGCGGAAGAGTTCCGCCAGTTCGCCGCTGGCATAAAGGTCGCGCACGATGTCGCAGCCGCCGATGAATTCGCCCTTGACGTAAAGCTGGGGGATGGTTGGCCAGTTGGTGAAGTCCTTGATGCCCTGGCGAAGATTGGCATCCGAGAGAACATCCACGTCCTTGAAAGCAATCTTCAGATTATCGAGCACCTGCACCACCGCCGCTGAAAAGCCGCACTGCGGAAAAGCAGCCGTACCTTTCATGTAGAGCACGACATCGTTCTGGCTGATGTCTTCGCGGATGCGATCAAATACGGGGCTGTTTTCGCCAATCATTTTCTTGTCTTTCTTTTACTCAGGCGTGCGTGTCGTCAGCGCCAGTGCGTGGATTTCCTGCCCCATCCGTGAGCCGAGAGCGGCATAGACCCGCTTGTGCTGCTCGATGCGGGAAAGGCCCTTGAAGCTTGCCGAGACCACGGTCGCCGAAAAATGGTCGTTCTTGCCGGCAACCTTCACCTCGGCATCGGGCAGGCCTTGCAGGATAAGCGCTTTAATCTCGTCGGTGTCCATGAACCAGCCTAGGGCCTTTTCCGTTAACAATCTGATAATTAAGCTAGTTTAAAGTGGTCAGATATCCAATAGCAACGCGCGGTTGTTTAAGAAAGCGCAATAAGGCCTTTTAATTTTTGCGAAAACGGGTGATTATGTATTGCCCAAACCATATGGAATTTATGTTAAGCGGATGACGCAAAGCCAGTACAAACCTTTGACGATTGGCATTTCAACCTCGGCGCTGTTCGACCTGCGCGAGGAGCATAACGTTTACCTGACCGCCGGCATCGACGATTACCGCAAGATGCAGTTCCAGCGCCGGCGGGACATCATGCCGCCCGGCACCGCCTTCTGCGTGATCCAGAAGCTGCTGGCAATCAACGTGCCCGGCGAAAAGCCGCGCGTGGAGGTCGCCCTTATCTCCCGCAACGACATCGAGACCGGCATCCGCGCCCGCTATTCGCTCGACCATTACAAGCTGGATATCCCCCGCATCGCCCTCACCGGCGGCAAGCCTGTGGAAGCGAATTTGCTGAAGGCTTACGGCATCGACTTGTTTTTATCCAAGCACCCTGAAGACGTGCAGCGCGCGGTGGATGGCGATATCGCTGCCTGCGTCCTGCATGATCCGCCCACGGAGGGCTCCACCTGCAAGCCCGGCAAAGTCCACTTCGCTTTTGATGGCGATCAGGTGCTGTTCGGTGGAGAGTCCGAAGCCATCTTCCAGCGTGACGGGCTGCAGGGCTTCCTGAAATACGAAACCGAAATGGCCGATGTGCCGATGCCGGAAGGCCCCTTTGCCAAGGTGCTGTTCGTCATCGAGGCACTCAAAGCGACCTTCCCGAAAGAAAACTGCCCGATTGAAACCTCCCTTGTCACGATGCGGTCAGGCCAGGCGCAGATCCGCCCGATGAACACGCTGATCGACTGGGGCAAGATTGTGGACGGTGCCTATATGATCGGCCGGTCGTCGCAGGAAGGCCATAAATATCAAAAGGTTGACGTTCTGCAGGCGATTGGGGCCGATTTGTTCTTCGACGACCAGACCTACCATACTGAACCTGCCTCCAAGGCCGTGCCTTCGGGCTATGTACCGCAGAAAACCGGCCACCAGAAGGCCGCCTGACGGGGGTTAACCCTTTTTCAAATCTGCTCGTTTATCATGGAGTTAGGGGAGCGATTGCTTCCCGTTCCGGCATTTCGTTGGGGGTTTCAAAAAAATGGCCGCGGGGACCGAGGAGAATTTCACCATTCAGCCGCTGTCACAGGCGGAGCTGAACGAAATCATCCGCAAGCATCTCATGTTCCTGACGGCCCGTCCCGGCGGGGCGCGCGCCGTTGTGCGCGACCGCGACCTGTCCGGCCGCCTCTTCGTCGGGCAGAATTTATCGCAGTCGGATTTCACCGGCTGCATCATGGTGAAGGCTGACTTATCGGGCGCCAATTTTGAAAGCGCGACGCTGTTCGGCTGCGACCTCACCGGCGCCAAGCTCTCCAACACGCGTCTCGTCCGCGCCGACATGCGCGGCTCGGAAATCGGCGATGCCGACCTCTCGATGGCCGATATGACAGGCGCGGACCTGCGTCAGGGCCGCACCCTGCTGAGGCGCAAAGTGAAGACGGAAAAAGACCTTTATGCGACGGAGGCCCTTGCCGGCATCGTGCAGTTCAACGGCAGCGACCTGTCCGGCGCGGTGCTCACGGGCGCAACGGCAATTGCCGCCGATTTCAGCGACGCGATATTAGAGAATGCCAAAATGACCGGCGTGAATTTAAAGGGCGCTGTACTGAAGGGCGCGGATTTGACCGGCGCGGACCTCACGCAATCCGATATCCGCAACGCCGATTTCTCCTACGCCACCATGACCGGCGCGGTGCTGGCGACGGATGAAAAAGACGGCAGCAATTTTACTCTGACGCTGACCGGTGAAGATATCGGCCAGCCCGTCGCGGAAATGCCGCTGACGCTGGACGAGCTGATTTTGCAGCACACCCACTGGGTCGCCACCGCCGGCAGGCAGGGCCGCCAGCTGGTGCTGAACGAAATCGACCTGCGGCGCGGCCCGCGCCTGTCGTCGCAGCGCTTTACGGCGGTGCGCATGCAGAAATGCACCTTTGCCGAAATGGACCTCCGCAGCATGGAGGCGCAGGGCGCGAATTTTGATGAGTCCGATTTCCGCAAATGCCTCTTCACCCTCGCCGACCTGCGCGGCGCGCGCTTCCGCAATGGCCTGCTGCAGCGCGCCGATCTCTCGCGCACCAATATGAACCCGCTGATTTTGAAGAAGCAGGACGGCATCATCTACCACATCCCCTGCCGGCTTGAGGGTGCCAACCTGCATGCCGCGACTTTCAACGGCTCCCGCCTCATGGAAGCGCGTTTCACGGGCTGCGACCTGTCACAGGCGGATTTCACCGACTGTGATTTGCGCAAGGCCGACTTCACCGGCGCGAATCTGAAAGGTGCGACCTTCGCCCATGCGCTGCTGGAAGACGCGGTTTTTGACTCCGGTTTCACTCCGGTTACGTAGCAAAAAATGGCCTTTTCGGCCTGAAATTTTTTCTGCTTTCTTTTCAGCATTTTGGCGGCATGGCGGGCAGATGTTACATCACGTTTGATGCAATTACCTGCCGTTTTTCACGCGCCGCTGATAGCGTTGAAGAATGAAAGACAATGATATTTTAAATGGCGACACCGCCGCCTCCCTTCTCAGCCTTTTCACCACCATCAACCGGCGGCGCAAGGACCTTGGGCTCAGTCAGCGGCAGCTGGCGGCGAAAAGCGGCGTTTCCACCGCCACCATCGCCCGCCTCCTCGGCGGCTACACACGTGGCAGTAGCAGGCATGCCGTCAGCAACGCGCATATCGACCATGTGCTGAAGCTGTGCATCGCGCTGGAGCTGGGCATTACCCTGCTGCCCCTCCGCCATGCGACCGATATGCGCCACGCCCGCGCACGAAAAGTCGCCACCGCCCTCGTCAACAACAAAGCCGAACTCGCCCGCATGCCCCACCCGACGCGGGAAATGCTGATCGAGAAATTCATGATCAACCTGCTGAAAGGGCCGTCAGGGAAGCTGTGGGAGTAAAGGAGGCGGCAGTTTTGTGGATAAGCCTGTGGAGCATATCCAAATCTTGTATCGTTTCCCTTCCTAAGTCTTTGTATTATTTTTGTTTATTATATGTTCCTTGTTTGTTCATTATTTCGCTGCTATCCTAAAATCAGAATCGCTTTTCCGGCGGCTTCTTTTCAGGAGAAATGTCATGGCGGCAAAACAGGTAAAGGCACTGAACAAGCGCGACTTGCGCGACCTCAAAAAAACTATTTCCGCAGCGCGCAGCGCCTGTGTGCGCGTTAAAAGCAATTCCGCCTATGCCGGAAACCTTTACGATGCGGCGGAGGATTTTCTGCGCGCCTGTGAAGCCATGGAAGTCGAAACCCAATTCGCTTCGTAATGCTTAAACAGCGCTAGCCGTCGCTTGCGCTAAAATTCCATATTCTGCCGCCCTTCTCCCTTTGTCCCCCCTGCCAGAATCGCGCTATAAATGGGCGCATGTTTATCCGCCAGCTGCCAGAAACGCTGATCAACCAGATCGCCGCCGGGGAAGTGATTGAACGCCCGGCCGCGGCGGTGAAGGAGCTTGTCGAGAATGCGATTGATGCGGGCTCGACCCGCGTCGAAGTCGCCATCCGCGACGGCGGCGCCTCGCTGATTGCGGTGACGGATGACGGCATTGGCATGACGGATGCGGAACTGACCCTGGCGGTCGAGCGGCATGCGACCTCCAAACTGCCGGATGACGACCTTGTGAATATCCAGACCCTCGGTTTCCGCGGCGAAGCCCTGCCCTCCATCGGCGCGGTCAGCCGCCTCACAATCACCAGCCGCAAGCGCGGCGGTACGGCGGATGCAAATGCCATTGTCGTCGATGCCGGAAAAAAATCGCGCCCTGCCCCGGCTGCGCTCACCGCCGGCACCAAGGTTGAAGTGCGAGACTTGTTCTACGCAACGCCCGCGCGGCTGAAATTTATGAAATCGCCGCGCACCGAAACGACGAACGTGCGCGACACCATGGAACGGCTTGCCATGGCCTACCCCGATGTGCATTTCAAGCTGAACGTCGATGACAAGGATATCCTCGACCTTCCCGCTGCCAAGGGCGACCTGTACGAGAGCCGGCTCGAGCGCCTGCGCCAGATCATGGGCCGCGAATTTGCGGAGAATGCCCTGCGGCTGGAAGCGGAGCGTGACGGCGTGCGCCTGACCGGCTATGCCAGCCTGCCCACGCTGAACCGCGGCAGCAACCAGCACCAGTATTTCTTCGTCAACGGCCGCCCCGTGCGCGACCGCCAGCTGATTGGCGCGGTGCGCGGCGCTTATATGGATTTTCTGGCCAGCGACCGCCACCCCATGCTGTGTCTGTTCATCGACCTGCCGCCCGCGGTTGTCGACGTCAACGTACACCCGACCAAGGCAGAAGTGCGCTTTGCGGATTCCGCGCTGGTGCGCGGGTTGATCGTCGGCGGCTTGAAGCACGCCATTGCGGGCGCAGGCCACCGCGCCTCCACGACCGTGGCGGAGCAGACCATTGCCGCCTTCACGGCGCCGCAGATGCAGACGGGCAATCTGTGGGATGGGGGCTATCGCCAGCCCACGCCCGCCTATAAGGACGCCAAGGGCATGCAGGGCGCGGCCTATACCGGCGAATATTATTCCAGCCCCTGTTCGATGCCGGAAATTGAAACGGCTGTGTCCGGCTTTTCCGATGCGGCCCCCGCGCCGTCCGGCCGGGTTGCGACACCCGTGGTCACAGACATGCCTGCGGATTACCCGCTGGGCGCGGCGCTGGCGCAGCTGCATGAAACCTATATCGTGGCGCAGACCGCCAGCGGCATTGTGCTGGTCGATCAGCATGCGGCACATGAACGCCTTGTCTATGAAGATATGAAGAAAGCACTCAACAACGGCGGCATTGCGCGGCAACCCCTTTTACTGCCGGAAGTCGTGGAAATGGACGCAAGTTCCGCCGACCGGCTGCTGACGCGGAAGGACGAGCTGGCGGAACTGGGCCTTGTCATCGACGGCTTCGGCCCCGGCGCGGTGGTGGTGCAGGAAGTGCCCGCCCTGCTCGGCCAGCTGAACCTGCGCCAGATGGTGATTGACCTTGCCGATGACATCACCGCCTTTGGCCAGACGATGCGCTTGAAAGAAAAGCTGGAGGAAGTCTGCTCCACCATGGCCTGCCACGGCTCCGTACGCGCAGGTCGCCGGTTGAATGCGGATGAAATGAACGCGCTGCTCCGCGAAATGGAACGCACGCCACATTCCGGCCAGTGCAACCACGGCCGCCCGACCTATGTTGAATTGAAACTGAACGACATCGAAAAACTTTTTGGACGCCGCTAGAGGATTTTGAAAATGGAAACGCCCGTCGCCCCTGCCCCGCAAACGCCCGCCGAAAAAGCAGAAATGCCGAAATTGTGCCGCATGCTGTATGGCATTTTCGCCTTCTCGCTGATTTTGCAGTTCGGCAATGTGTGGTCGGTGCTGGTGGGTTCCCTTGCCGTTATCGCGGGGATCATTCTGGTGTACATGGAGCGAAAGAAGGCGCGTGGCTCCTTGTATGAAAATCACCTGCACTGGCTGGTGCGCACCTTCTGGATCGGCGGCGGTGTTTATATGCCGGCCGTGACCGTCCTCGGCTCTATCGTCTTCCTGACCATGGCGGACACGACCGTGCTGATGCAGTCCGTCAACAACCCCGATGCGCAGATGGATGCGGCGGGGCTGGCGCAGAAATTTGTTACCGCCAACATGGGTCTGCTGCGCTGGACGATGCTGGGCTTTATGGCGCCCTTTGGCATCTGGTGGCTGTGGCGCTGCTGGTACGGCTTCAAGCGCCTGTCGGAAGGCAAGCCGATCCCCAACGTTATGAGCTGGTTCTGATCAACTCGCGGAATTTCTGCAGCGCCGTGCATTCGGCGCGGATCATATCCAGCCGCTCTCGCGCGACTTTATCCTCGCCCCATTTTTCAAGCTGGTAGACTTCGTCGATCGTCGCTGCATGCGCTGCCGCTTCGCCATCGAGATAGCCGGATGCCAAGGCCAGCGCGATGACGAGAGACCCCGTCAAAGCCGTTGCCGCCTGCGCCACCGTGAAATCGGCGGCATCAAGGTTGGTCAAAACCGCATTCAGCTTTTCAAGCGCCGCTTCCGGTTGGTTGTGATAGCGGATGCCGGAAATATGCTCGAGGCCCGCGCCATATTCATCCTTCAGCCATTTCAGCAGCGGCAGCCAGGCGGCTTCCTGCCGTTTTACCAGATCCTGCGGATGCGTCGCGAAATAGCACAACAGGTCAGACGCGCCATATTTCAGCACCTCCACCTGCATCGCTTTGCGGTCGGCAGGGCTGGTGACTTTGTCGAGCATCGTGCTTGCCAGCTGCATGAGCGGCATGGAATTGGGGGCGATATGCTCCCCCTGCGCCTGCCATTCATTGGCGACCGCGCGGGCAAAATCGAGGTTGGGGAAAATCAGGCTATGCTGCATTGGCGTCTTGATCGCCTTGCCGTCCAGCCGCACGGCGAAGCCGCCGGGCGCGGGGCCGGCTTCGGCGGTTTTGTAGAAACGCTTCATTTCCCCTCCCGCTTTTGCAGGTATTCGGCGCAGGGGTTGCCACTGCCGCGACCTGTACTGACCAATGGCAACAATGCGGCAGGCGCGGCGAAAACACCCAGTACCATGGTACCCATCTTGGCGACAAGGCCGCCGGTATCGGGCGTCGTTTCAATATGGTCGAAGGGGCCGTTGACATTGACGGGCGTCGCAAGGCTGAGCAGCGTTGCCGATTTTGGTTGCGGCGTGAAACGCATATCGACGCGCTCATGCACCAGATCGACGCTGCCCTTGCCGAAGACGGAAACGCGCGGCGTATCGACGATAATGGCCTTTGAGCGGGCGATGCCGTTGGCGATGCGAAAATCGGCGACGGAACAGTTGATTTCCGTTTCCTTCTGAGGGCCTTTGAGGATATTCGACAGCATGCTGCCCGCCCAAAGGTCAATCGCATTGCCCTCCATCACGCCCTTGTCGCCGGTGAGCAGCGCCGTGCCGCCAAGGCTGTTCACCAGCTCCCGCGCATCGGCTTTCAGGCTCAGGTCAATGCGCGCATTGCCGCCGCGAACGCCTTTGGCAAAGCGCGCGTAATCAAGACCTGTCAGTTTGATATCAACGCGGAGCTTGTTGTTGCGCAGGCTGGCGGAGCCATCCATCCGCGCGTCTTTCAGGCTGCCCTGAATATCCGGCAGCTCGACGCCGTCGGGGTAATAGTAATGCAGCGGCGATTTGTAATCGCCATAGTCCTCGCCATCGAGGGTGAGGTGGCGGAGGCTGACATAAACCTTCCACGGCTCCCCCGCCGCAGGGCGCGCGAGCGGTATAGTGGCGGTGATTTTATCGGCGGCATAAAGGCTGCCGCTCCCCTTCTTGCCGACGACAACATCATTCAGCACCAACGCCGGCAGGCCGCGCTGCAAGCCCGCATGGATATCGCCGTTGATTTTGGCGGGCAGGCCGATGGAATCCGAAACATAAGCCTCGATGCGCGGCTTGAAGGTATTCAGCGTGACGAGCTGCATGGCCGCATAAGCCACAACGGTAAACAGCGCCACCACCAGCAGCGTGCCGGTGATGAAGCGCAGCACAAAAGATTTTCGTTTCGCTTCCGCCGCCATGATTACTCGATATCCTCGAAGGGGTCGGTTTTGTCTTCCGCGTTGAAGCCGAAGTATTTAAACGTTTTTTTCATGTCGGGGCTTAAGGGTGCCGTAATGTCCAGCTTCCCCGTCGTCATCGGGTGCGGCAAGATCATGCGGCGGGCGTGCAGGTGGAGCGTTTCCGGCAGGTTCGGGTTTTCGGCGAGGAACAGCTGCTCGGGGTCATACTTGAAATCGCCCAGCAGCGGCGTGCCCATTTCAACTGCATGCACGCGGATCTGGTGCTGGCGGCCCGTGCGCGGCCAGAAGGCCACATGCGCAAGGTTGTTGCCGACACGCTCAATGACGCTATAAAAGGTCAGCGACATTTTGCCTTCCTCATCATCCGTCTTCATCATGCGCTCGCCGCCGCCAATATCGACTTTGGCAAGAGCGGAGCGGATTTTGCCCTGGTTGATTTCCGGCGCCGGCGCGGTGACCGCCCAGTAATACTTGCGGATATCGCGGCCGCGGAACATTTCCGACAACACACGCGCGGCCTGCGGATGGCGCGCCAGCAGCATGACGCCGGAGGTGTCTTTATCGAGGCGGTGGACAAGGTGCGGGCGGTTCTCATAGTCAAATTTCAGGCCATCCAGCAGATAATCGACGTTCTTGCCGATTTTCGTTCCGCCCTGCGACGCCAAGCCAGACGGCTTGTTAATAGCGATGACATCGGCATCTTTGTAGATAACAAGACTCTGAATGAATTTCGTGTCCTGCTCGCCAAGACCGCGGTCAACCTTCGGCTGCGGGTTCGCCAGCTGCGGCGGGATGCGGATCAGCTGGCCTTTTACAAGGCGCGCATCGCCCTTGGCGCGCTTGCCATCGATGCGCAGCTGCCCCGTGCGCAGGATTTTCTGCACCTGCCCGAAGGGCACATCGGGGTAGTGTTTCTTCAGCCAGCGGTCGAGGCGTTGGCCGTCGTCCACTTCGTTGACAGTGATGCCTTCAGCCATTATTGCAGTACTCCGCGCACAAGGTAAGCGCCGCCGAAAACGGCCAGCAGCGACAGGAAAACGGATAGCCCGACATAGGCCGCCGCCAGCAGCGTCTCGCCCGTATTCGCGAGTTTATAAAAATCGAAAGAAAAAGCCGAGAAGGTGGTGAAGCCGCCCAGAATGCCCGTCACCATAAAGGCCTGCGCCTGCGCCGAAATATTCCACTTCTGCGCCGCGCCTTCCATGATGATACCGATGATGAGCGAGCCGAGGATATTCACAAACAGCGTGCCATAGGGGAACACGCCCGGCAGCTGCGCCTTGAAGAACAAAAGGGAAAAATACCGCAACAGTGCGCCAAGCCCGCCGCCCACGAAAACGCCTAAAAGCATCATTTGCCGTCTCCCTTTTCATCGCGGATTTTCTGCCAGTACTCGAGGCGTTTTTTGATTTCGCGCTCAAAGCCGCGCTCGACCGGCTGGTAGAAATGCGCGCGCGGCATATCATCGGGGAAATAGTTCTGCCCGCTGAAGCCTTCTTCCGTGCCGTGATCATATTCATAGCCCGCGCCATAGCCGATATTCTTCATCAGCTTCGTCGGCGCGTTCAGAATATGCTTTGGCGGCATGAGGGAACCGGTAGATTTCGCGGCTTCCCGCGCGGCATTATAGGCCATATAGGCCGAATTCGATTTCGGCGCGGTGGCGAGGAAAATCAGCGCCTGCGCCAGCGCCAGCTCCCCTTCCGGCGAGCCGAGACGTTCATAGGTTTCCCAGGCGGTGATGCAGGTCTGCAGCGCCGTCGGTTCGGCAAGGCCGATGTCTTCCGTCGCCATGCGCACCATGCGCCGCGCGATGTAGCGCGGGTCTTCCCCGCCATCCAGCATGCGGCAGAACCAGTAGAGCGCGGCATCGGCATCCGACCCGCGGACGGATTTATGCAGCGCGGAAATGAGGTTGTAATGGCTTTCCGCCGCCTTGTCGTAGATGGGCGCGCGTTTCTGCACCAGCTTTGAAAGCCCCGCGACATCGAGCATTCCCTTGCGCTGCAGCTGGAAAACCTGTTCGGCAAGGTTCAGAATGTAACGCCCGTCGCCATCCGCCATCGCAATCAATGCTGCGCGCGCTTCCGGCTCCAGCGGCAGCGGGCGATTCAGTGTTTTCTCGGCGCGCTTCAGCAGCTCGTCAAGCGCGGCGTCGTCAAGGCGGTTCAACACCATGACTTGCGACCGCGACAGCAAAGCGGCGTTTAATTCAAAAGATGGGTTTTCGGTTGTCGCGCCGACGAGGGTGATGGTGCCGTCCTCGACGTAAGGCAAAAAGGCATCCTGCTGCGATTTGTTGAAGCGGTGGATTTCATCGACAAACAGCAGCGTGCCACGACCCATGCGGCGGCGGTGGACGGCAGATTCAAACACCTTGCGCAGGTCCGCAACGCCCGAGAAAACCGCCGAAATGGCTTCAAACTGCAAATCGGTGTGCTGCGCGAGGAGCCGCGCCAATGTCGTCTTGCCGCAACCGGGCGGGCCCCAGAAGATGATGGAGGAGATTTTACCGCTATCGACCATGCGGCGCAGCGGGCCATCCCCCTTCAGCAGATGATCCTGCCCCATCACTTCATCGAGTGTTTTCGGGCGCAGCTGGTCGGCGAGCGGGCGCTGCGCCTGCCGCGCGGCCTCCAGATTCTCGTCCTTATCCAGTTGCGCGTCGAAAAGATTCGCCATTAAATGCGCACCCGCACGTTGATGACGTCGTTGCCGCGCATGATTTGCACGGCCCAGCTGTCGGGCAGCTGCTTCAGCAGCGACTTGAACTGCGACACCGATGTCACCTCCTCGCCATTGATGCTGAGGATGATATCGCCGGTCCGCAGGCCGAGGCGGGCGGCGTTGCCCTGCACGACATCGACGACAACGACGCCGGCATCGCGCCGCAAGCCGTCCAGCTCTTCCGCGACGGCGGGAGAGATATTTTCAACCTTCGCGCCGGAGAAGGGATTCATGCCCTGAATAAGCGCGGTGTCACGCGCGGGGTTTTCCGGCGGCGCTTCAATGGGCAGTTCCGCCTCGATCGCCTGTCCTTTGCGGAAGACGGCGATTTTGACGGTGCTGTTCAGTGTTTGCGTCGCCAGCAGGTATTTCAGCGCTTCGGGGCTGGCAACAACGCGGCCGTTGACGCTGAGAATGACGTCACCGGGTTTGAGGCCCGCACGGGCGCCGGGGCCCTTGGGATTGACAGCGGTAATGAGGGTGCCCTGCGCCGTTGAAAGCCCGAGGCTTTCCACCATTTCCGGCTGCACCGCCTGCCCTGTAATGCCGGACCAGGGCCGGACAAGTTTATTGCCGTGATGCGCGGCATCCACCACCGTGCGCAGCATGTTGGAGGGGATGGCAAAGCCGAGGCCCACGCTGCCGCCGCTTTGAGAAAAGATCATGGAGTTAATGCCGACAAGGCGGCCCTTCATATCAATCAGCGCGCCGCCGGAGTTGCCGGGGTTGATGGCGGCATCCGTCTGGATGAAATAGCCGTAGTCGCGGCCCATGCCGGTGCGGGCAAGGCCGGAGATAATGCCGCTCGTCACCGTCTGCCCGACGCCGAAGGGGTTGCCGATGGCGAGCACAAGGTCGCCGACCTCTAAACTGTCGCTGTCCGCGAGTTCAAGCACGGGCAGTTTCGCGCCCTTGGGGTCGATGCTCAAGACCGCAAGATCGGCCTTTTCATCCACCAGCTCTTTCTTGGCGGCGTATTCATGGCCGTCCTGCGTCACGACGATAATTTCAACCGCATTGGCGATGACATGGGTGTTGGTGGCGATCTTGCCGGCAGCGTCGACGATCACGCCGGAGCCGAGCGAATTTTCCGTCCGCGTACCGCCGCCCATGCCGGGCATGCCCTGCATGCCGAAGAACTGGCTGAAGAAGGGGTCATTGAAGAAAGGGCTGGCCTGTTGCTGCACCACGCGCTTGGCGTAAATATTCACGACAGCGGGACTGGTCTTTTTGACCAGCGGGGCAAAGGACAGCTGCATCTGCTGCACGCTGCCCGGCACCTGCGGCGCATCGGCCGCCTGCGCCGTAAATGGCAGGCAGGCTAAAACGAGGGCGAGGCAAAGGTTTTTCAATTTCGATACGACTGTCATTTTTCCTCCTTCCAGCAAAGTGCCAGTTCTTCAAGATCCGTGCCGCCGATGGTGATGGTCTTGGCGCCACATTCTACACCGCCGAGGTGGCGGTAAAAACTCAAGCTTTGGTTAGCTTTCAGAACCCACACATAGCAGCCGGCCATACCCATTGATTTAAGGCTGTTTTGGGCGGCTTCAAACAGTTTTCTTCCCCATCCCTGACCCTGTGCCGCCTGCAGCAGGTAGAGGGCGTAAATCTCGCCAGAAAGGCCGATTTCAGGCTCTCTGGCGCTGCCGAAGCTGCAGAAGCCGGTAATCTGCCCCGCTTGCTCTGCCACCACCAAACCCCTGTCTGCGGGCATTTCCGACAGCGCCGCCTGCCGCGTGTTATGCGCTCGGGGATGGAAAGGTTACGTAAATGATCCTTTGGCACAATACCGGCATAGGCCTCCTGCCAGCTGGTCACATGGGCGGCAGCAATGCCGCCGGCGTCTTCCAGGGTGGCGGGGCGGAGCAGCATGGCGGTTGAACCCAAAGTAAAAGGGGCAGGAATTGCTCCCTGCCCCTTTTTATCTCGTTTATCGGCCGATTAGTAACCGGTTGCGCGTTTCTTGGGGCGCATATCGGCTTTGGGCGGCGTATCGTGTTCTTGCGCTTCAAGGTTCTGGTCGGGGCCGCTGTCCTTGCCTTTTTCAGCGCGGTCGCGGTCGACGAGTTCGATGAAGGCCATGGCGGCGTTGTCACCAAAGCGGAAGCCCGCCTTCATGACGCGGCAGTAGCCGCCTTCGCGTTCCTGATAGCGTTTGCCGAGAACGTCAAACAGCTTCTTCACTTGCGCTTCGTCGCGCAGGCGGGACATGGCGAGGCGACGGTTTGCGAGGCCGCCTTTTTTGCCGAGCGTGATCAGACGGTCGATCAGGGGTTTCAGCTCTTTCGCTTTCGGCAGCGTCGTTTCGATCTGCTCGTGCTTGATGAGGGCCGCACACATGTTCGCGAACATGGCATGGCGGTGTTGAGTTTTTACGCCGAGTTTACGGCCTTTTCTTCCGTGACGCATGGTACGGTCTCCTTTTAAAACGCCTCCCTCGGGAAGCGGATTGATCAAGCGATATCCTGTATGCCAGCAATAAAGCTTTGGGGACAATCCCCGTAGTTTGCCGCGGCGGTCACGCCGCGGTTAGTGATTGGTTCAGAACGGCTCTTCGAGTTTCTTGGCCAGTTCCTCGATGTTCTCGGGCGGCCAGCCTTCGACTTTCATGCCGAGGTGGAGGCCCATGTTGGTGAGGACTTCCTTGATCTCGTTAAGCGACTTGCGGCCGAAGTTCGGCGTGCGCAGCATGTCGGCTTCGGTTTTCTGGACGAGGTCGCCGATGTAGACGATGTTGTCGTTCTTGAGGCAGTTGGCGGAACGGACGGAGAGTTCGAGCTCTTCGACCTTGCGCAGCAGGTGGCGGCTGAACGGCAGCTCGTCTTTCGCTTCTTCCTTGGCAACCGAGGTCGGCTCCTGGAAGTTGACGAAGACTTGCAGCTGGTCTTGCAGGATACGCGCGGCGAAGGCCACTGCGTCTTCCGGCTTGATGGTGCCGTTGGTTTCAACGTCCAGCGTCAGCTTGTCGTAGTCGGTGATCTGGCCGACGCGGGTATCTTCCACCTTGTAGGAAATTTTGCGGACGGGGGAGAAGATGCTGTCGACGGGGATGACGCCGATGGGGGCGTCTTCATGGCGGTTCTGCGCGGCCGGGCGATAGCCCTTGCCGTTGGAAACGGTGAGTTCCATCGAGAGTTTCGCTTTTTCGCCGATCGTGCAGATGACGAGGTCGGGGTTGACGATTTCGATGTCGCCGGTCGTCTCGATCATGCCGGCTTTAACTTCGCACGGGCCTTCAGCGTTCAGGCGCAGCTTTTTGGAGCCGTCAGCCTGCATGCGGATGGCGAGGTTCTTGATGTTCAGGATGATGTCGGTCACGTCTTCGCGGACGCCCGGGACGGAGGAGAACTCGTGCAGGACGCCGTCGATCTTGATGCCGGTCACTGCCGCGCCTTGCAGCGAGGACAGGAGGACGCGGCGCAGCGCGTTGCCGAGCGTGAGGCCGTAGCCGCGCTCCAGCGGTTCGACGACGACGGTGCCAAAGCGGTTCGCATCTTTGCTGGTGCTGACGTCTACCTTGTTCGGCTTAATCAGTTCTTGCCAATTTTTCTGGATCAAGACATTCCCCTTTATTAGCTATTTGATTTAGTGCTTATCCCGTAACAGCCGAAAGGCGCCCCCGTGAAAACGGCGGCGCCATGAGGCCAGAATTTTAGACGCGGCGCTTTTTGCGCGGGCGGCAGCCGTTGTGCGGGACGGGCGTGATGTCGACGATCGAGTTGATCGCGAAACCGACGGCCTGCAGCGCGCGGAGCGCCGACTCGCGGCCCGAACCCGGACCTTTGACGAGAACTTCAAGCGTCTTCACGCCGTGTTCTTTCGCCTTCTTGCCAGCGTCTTCGGCAGCCATCTGAGCGGCGTAAGGGGTCGATTTGCGCGAACCCTTGAAGCCGAGGTGACCGGCGCAGGACCAGGAAATGGTATTGCCTTGCGCGTCCGTGATCGTGACGATGGTGTTGTTGAAGGTCGAGTTGACGTGCGCGACACCGGCGGTGATGTTTTTGCGCTCTTTTTTGCGCGCCTTCGGTGCGGCTTTTTCAGATGCTTCTTTTTTTGCCATGGCTCAATTCTGCTTGCAGGGTTACTTAATTATTTCTTGACGGCGATTTTCTTGCCGGCGATCGTTTTGCGCGGGCCCTTGCGGGTGCGTGCGTTCGTGCGCGTGCGCTGACCGTGAACGGGCAGGCCTTTGCGGTGACGCAGGCCGCGGTAGCAGCCGAGATCCATCAGGCGCTTCACGGTCATGGTGACATCGCGGCGCAGCTCGCCCTCGACCTTCACCGAGGCCTTGATGGCGTCGCGGATGCGGTTCAGCTCGTCTTCCGACAGAGCATTGACGCGCTTGTTCCAGGAAACTTTCGCCGTTTCGAGAATCTTCACTGCGCTGGTACGGCCGATGCCGTAAATATAAGTCAGCGCGATGCCAACTACTTTTTCGGTGGGGATGTTGACACCTTCGATACGTGCCACGGGCGGTCTCCTGGGGTTATTGGCTTTAGGGTTATACAAAAATAGGTTTTCGCCCAATAAGGGCAAGGCTTGCGCATTATAAGAACCGCGGGCCAAACGTCAACAGGTTATTTACCTAATTTAAAGCCTATTTCAGCTTTTTAGAGGCTAGGTCCCTTTTTAGGGGGTGTTACCCAAACTTTTTTGGGGGATTCACGGTCGCGCCCCCTTTAACGGGGCCCAAAGCCGCCTCGATTTCGGCCGTCACCTGGTCCATGGAGGCCATTCCGTCCACTGTTTTCAGCATGTTACGATCCGCATAGAAGGGGAGAATCGGTGCCGTCTGGGTGTGGTAGGTGTTCAGGCGCTCGCGCACGGTCACCTCGTTATCGTCCGAACGACGGACGAATTTGTCGACCGCATGGCATTTATCGCAGGAATGCGGGTCATGCGGGACCTTGAATTTGTCGTGATAGCCCTCGCCGCAGTCGCCGCAGCTGAAGCGGCCGGAGATTCGCTCGACCAGTTTGTTGTCGTCGACTCCGATCTGGACGACTCCGTCCAGCTTCAGATTCTTTTCGGACATCATCTTTTCGAGCGCTTCCGCCTGGCTGACGCTACGCGGGAAACCGTCGAGGATGAACCCACTGGCGCAATCGGGCTTGGAGATTCGCTCCTCGATCATCTTGATGGTGATTTCGTCGGGCACGAGCGCGCCGGCATCCAGCAGCTTCTTGATCTGCAGGCCGAGAGGGTCATTAGGGTCCTTCACGCGGGCGCGGAAGAGGTCGCCGGACGAAATGGTCGGGATACCGTATTTCGCCGAAAGCCTGCCTGCCTGAGTGCCCTTGCCCGCGCCGGGCGGGCCAAGAAGGATGATCCTCATTATTTACGTGCCCCTCTCAATTTTGCTTTCTTGATAAGACCCTCATACTGGTGCGCCAGCAGGTGGGAGTGGATCTGCGCGACCGTGTCCATCATGACGGAGACGGTAATCAGCAAGCTAGTGCCGCCGAAGTAGAACGGCAGGTGGAATTTGGCGATAAGCATTTCCGGCAGGATGCAGATGAAGACCAGGTATGCGGCGCCGATAACGGTAATGCGCGTCAGGATGTAGTCGAGGTAATCCCCTGTCGCCTTGCCGGGGCGGATGCCGGGCACGAAGCCGCCGTATTTGCGCAGGTTCTCTGCCGTCTCGTCCGGGTTGAAGACGATGGCCGTGTAGAAGAAGGTGAAGAAGATGATGAGGAAGCAGTAGAGGCCCATATAGACCGGCTGGCCGTGCTGCAGGTAGCGCGAGATGACATCCACCCATTCGCCACCGCCCTGCCCGCCCGTGAAGCCGACAAAGGTCATCGGCAGCAGGAGGAGTGACGAGGCGAAGATCGGCGGGATGACGCCGGCGGTGTTCAATTTCAGCGGCATGTGGCTGGCATCGCCGCCCATCATGCGGTTGCCGACCATGCGTTTCGGGTATTGCACGACGACACGGCGCTGCGCGCGCTCCATAAAGACGATGAAGGCGACCACCGCAAACACCATGACGACAATACCGATGATGACGAGCGGCGAGATGGCGCCAGTGCGGCCGAGTTCCAGCGTGCCGGCGATAGCGCGCGGGATGCCGGCGACGATACCGGCGAAGATGATGAGCGAGGTGCCGTTGCCGACGCCGCGCGTGGTGATCTGCTCGCCAAGCCACATCAGGAAGATGGTGCCGCCGACGATGGTGATGACGGTGGTGATGCGGAAGTAGATGCCGGCGTTGATGACGGCGGAACCCGCGGAGCTTTGCATGTTCTCAAGACCGACCGCGAGGCCGTAGGCCTGCACCGCGGCGAGGAGGATGGTGCCGTAGCGGGTGTACTGGTTGAGCTTCTTGCGGCCCGCCTCCCCTTCTTTCTTCATCGCTTCCAGCTGCGGGTTCATGGAGGTCATGAGCTGCATGATGATGGAAGCGGAGATGTAGGGCATGATGTTAAGCGCGAAGATGGACATGCGCTGCAGCGCGCCACCGGAGAACATGTTGAACATGTCGAGCACGCCGCCGGATTTCTGCGAGAAGATATCCGCCCAGGTGCTGGGGTCGATGCCGGGCAGCGGAATATGCGTGCCGATGCGGAAGACGATGAGCGCGATAAGCGTGAACAGCAAACGCTGCTTCAGCTCGGTCGCTTTGGCGAAGACGCCCATGTTGACGTTGGAGGCAAATTGCTCGATCGCGGAAGCCATGGCAGTTCTGTATCCCTTAACTGTTTTGTGGTGTTTTTATCGTTGTATTGTTCGCCCACGAGAGTACAAGACCACACCCCGCCATGCAATGAATAATAAGCCTTTACCATCAGCCTTTTCGCCCTATATGGCTGCGGTTTTCCGGGCGTCGCCTGCCCTTTTGCCTGTCATGCTCCAGTTCGTTGAGAGTGACGAATGAAGCATAAAAAATCCCCGCAATCGCTTGCGGGGATTTTTTTTAAGAAACCTCGAAAGGCAGAAGAATTACTTCTTCTTCTCTTTTTTCGGCTTCAGAAGCTTGTTCACTTTTGCGGGCAGCAGGTCGATCTTGCCGCCGGCCTTTTCAATCGCTTCGACAGCCGATTTGGAAGCTTTCGTGGCGATGATGGTGGCTTTGGTCTTGATCGTGCCGGTGCCGAGAACCTTCAGGCCGTGCTCTGCTTTGTGCAGGATGCCCACTTCGATGAGCGCCGCGATATCAATCGTCTTCGTGGCGTTCAGTTTCTTGTGGTCGAAGGCCTTCTGGATGTCGCTGAGGTTGATTTCAGCGTACTTCAGCTTGTTGCGGTTGGTGAAACCACGTTTCGGCATGCGGCGGACGAGCGGGGACTGGCCACCCTCGAAGCCTTTGATCGCAACGCCGGTACGGGCTTTTTGGCCCTTGACGCCGCGGCCGGCGGTCTTGCCTTTGCCGGAACCGATACCACGGCCGACCAGGATACGGGTCTGGCGGGCGCCGGGATTGTCTCTCAATTGATTGAGTTTCATGATAATTACTTCCTGTTTCCTTACGCCGCGTCTTCGACTTTGACGAGGTGCTTGACGACTTCGATCATGCCGCGCACTTCGGGGCTGTCGACGAGGATTTTCGAGCGGTGGCGCTTGTTGAGGCCGAGACCGATGAGGGTCCCTTCCTGCTTCTGGATGCGGCCGATCGTGGAACCCGTCTGGGTGACCTTGATTTTCTTGCCGGTGGCGGCAGCTTTTTTCGGCGCTGCTGCTTTTGCGGCAGTTGCCTTGGGAGCTGCGGCTTTCGCCGGGGCTTTAGCGGCGGCTTTCGGCGCTGCTTTCTTTTCTTCAGTCATCAGACTTCTCCTTCTCATCACCCTTGCGACCCAGCACTTCGTTGACGCGGCGGCCACGGCGACCGGCGACCATGCGGGGGCTTTCCATCAGCTTGAAGGCTTCAAGGGCAGCTTTGACCATGTTGTAGGGGTTCGACGAACCGATCGATTTCGCGACGACGTCCTGGATGCCGATCACTTCGAAGACGGCGCGGAGCGGGCCGCCGGCGATGATACCGGTACCGGGGACAGCCGTGCGCAGACGGACGCGGCCAGCGCCGAAGCGTGCTTCGACGTCATGGTGCAGCGTGCGGCCTTCGCGCAGCGGAACGCGGATCATTTTGCTTTTCGCCTGTTCGGTTGCCTTGCGGATGGCTTCCGGCACTTCGCGCGCTTTACCAGCGCCGATGCCGATGCGGCCGCGGCCGTCACCAACGACAATCAGGGCAGCGAAGGCCATACGGCGGCCGCCCTTGACGGTTTTGGCGACGCGGTTGATTGCGACGAGGCGTTCGATGATCTCGCCATCGCGTTCGCCTTCAGCGTTATTGTCGCGGTCGCGTTTGCCGCCCTTCGGTTTGCCTTTGCGGTCGCCGCCGTCGCGGCCGCCTTCTCTCGGAGCTCTTTCAGGTGATGCCATTGTCTATTTCTTCCTATGATTAAAAAGATAAGCCGGCTTCGCGCGCGGCGTCAGCCAGGGCCTTGATGCGGCCGTGATAGGCGAAGGAACCGCGGTCGAATGCGACCTTTTCGACGCCGGCTTTCTTCGCGCGCTCGGCGACGAGTTTGCCGACAGCGGTGGCCGCGTCTTTGTTACCCGAGCTTTTCAGGCCTTTTTTCACGTCCGCCTCGATCGTCGATGCGGCGGCGAGAGTCACGCCTTTCACATCGTCGATGACTTGAGCGTAGATGTGCTGGCCGGTGCGGTGCACCGACAGGCGGGGACGTTCGTTCTTCTCGACTGCGCTCTTCACGGATTTGCGGACGCGGAAGGTGCGGCGCGTTCTGGAAGCAGCTTTAGCTTTTGCCTTTGACATTTCGTCTAATCCTTACAATTACTTTTTCTTGCCTTCTTTACGGAGGATGCGGCGTCCTTCGTAGTTGATACCTTTGCCTTTATAGGGCTCCGGGCGCTTCATGAGGAAAAGCTCCGCCGCGACCTGGCCGACTTTTTGCTTGTCGGTGCCGTAGATCTCGATCTCGGTCTGTTTCGGAACCTTCACTTCGATGCCTTGCGGCACTTTGAAGCGGACTTCATGGCTGAAGCCGAGCTGCAGCACGAGGTCTTTGCCCTGGAGCGCGGCGCGGAAGCCGACGCCCTCGATGATGAGGCGTTTCGAATAGCCTTCGGAGACGCCTTTCATCATGCCGCGAACGAGGGAGCTGGTCGTGCCCCACATGTTGCGGGCGTGACGGGATTCGGACGCCTTCTTCAGGACAACTGCGCCATCTTTCACTTCAGCGTTGATCTCGCTGTCGATGTCGAGGTGCAGTTCGCCTTTTTTGCCCTTAATGGTCAGCTTTTTGCCGGCGAGTTTCGCTTCGACGCCAGCAAGCAGCTTAATCGGGTGTTTTGCAATACGTGACATTTTCTATTTACCTATCCTTAGAAGACGCGGCAGAGGATTTCACCGCCCACGTTCGCTTCGCGTGCTTCCTTGTCGGAAAGTACGCCGCGGGGCGTGGAGAGGATGGAAATGCCAAGACCGTTATAAACGCGCGGAACATCCTTGATCTGGGTGTAAACGCGGCGGCCGGGCTTGGAAACGCGCTTGATTTCCTTGATGACCGGCTGGCCTTCCGAATACTTCAGTTCAACAGAGAGTTCGGCGATGCCGTTGTCCTGCTGGGACACGGAATAATCGCGGATGTAGCCTTCGCGCTTCAGAACTTCCAGCACGTTGGTGCGGAGCTTGGACGCGGGGCTGTGGATGGCCGAGAGCCTTGCGGACTGGCCGTTGCGGATGCGGGTGAGCAAATCGCCAAGAGGATCGTTCAAAGACATGATGTAACTCCTTTCCTCTTACCAGCTGGATTTCGTAACGCCGGGGATCATCCCCTGCGAGGCGAGTTCGCGCATCATCAGGCGGGACATGCCGAATTTGCGGTAGTTGCCGCGCGCGCGGCCCGTGAGTGCGCAGCGGTTGCGGACACGCGTCGGGTGCGAGTTGCGGGGCAGTTTCGCCATTTTCAGGCGGGCGGTGAAGCGCTCGTCCATGGGGCGCGACTGATCGTCGGCGATCGCCTTGAGGGCGGCCCATTTAGCGGCGTATTTCTTCACCATTGCCTTGCGGCGTTCGTTTTTCAAAACGGAGGACAGTTTTGCCATTGTGTTTTGTACCTTCTCTTAGCGGAGGCGGAAGGGCATTTTGAAGCCCTTCAGCAGCGATTTTGCTTCTTCATCGGTCTTCGCGGTCGTGCAGATGATGATATCCATGCCGCGGATGACGTCGACTTTGTCGAAGTTGATCTCGGGGAAGATGATCTGCTCTTTAATGCCGAGCGCGTAGTTGCCATTGCCATCGAACGAGCGGTCCGACACGCCGCGGAAGTCGCGGATGCGGGGCATGGCGATGGTGATCAGGCGGTCGAGGAACTCATACATGCGGGCGCCACGCAGGGTGACTTTGCAACCGATGGGGAGATCTTCGCGCAGCTTGAAGGCGGCGATGGACTTGCGGGACTTGGTCACCAGCGGCTTCTGGCCGGTGATGGCGGTCATGTCGTTGATTGCGCCCTGGATTTTCTTGGAATCTTGAGCGTTTTCGCCGACGCCCATGTTCACGACGATCTTGTCGAGACGGGGAACCTGCATGTCGTTTTCATAGCCGAACTGTTTCTTCAGCTCGGGCTTGATGGAATCTAAATATACTTTTTGAAGACGGGCTGCCATTTTCCTACCTCTTAATCGATCACTTCGCCGGAACCGCGGGCAACGCGGACCTTGCGCTCGCCGACCGTTTTGTAGCCGACGCGTGATGCTTTGTTTGTTTTGGGATCGACGATCGCGACGTTCGAGACATGGATCGGAGCTTCGATTTTATCGAGGCCGCCGGCGCTCGTCTGCGACGGTTTGCGATGTTTCGTCTGGACGTTGACGCCGTTGACGATGACTTTCATGTCTTCGGTCAGGACCTGCTTGACTTCGCCTGTCTTGCCTTTGTCTTTGCCGGTCAGGACAACGACTTTATCGCCTTTTTTGATCTTGAATTTCGCCATGATTAGAGGACCTCCGGCGCGAGCGAGATGATTTTCATGAAGTTCTTGGAGCGCAGCTCGCGGGTGACCGGTCCAAAGATACGGGTGCCGATCGGTTCGCCGGCGGCGTTGATGAGGACGGCCGCGTTGCGGTCGAAACGGATGATCGATCCGTCTTCGCGCTTCAGCGCCTTGCTCGTGCGGACGATAACGGCTTTGTGGACCGTACCTTTTTTCACGCGGCCGCGGGGAATCGCGTCCTTGACGGAAACGACGATAATATCGCCGATGCCCGCCGTGCGTCGTTTGGAACCGCCCAGCACTTTCACGCACATCACTTTGCGCGCGCCGCTGTTATCGGCAACTTCCAGATTGCTTTCCATCTGAATCATGGTCTTGACCTTTCTTTTATCCTGAGGGTTTCAAGCCCTAGTTTGGGTAGTGCAATTAAGTAAACTATTTATTTCTTCTTGTCAGCCTTTGTTTTCGCATCGGCTTTCGGGGCGGCTTTGGCTTCGGCTTTGGCCGGCGCGGCTTCCGCTTCAACGGCTTTTTTCACCGTTTTGCGCTTGCCGTGGTCGTCATCGACCGTGCGGGCCTGGCTTTCGCCAAGGGCTTTGCCCGAAACGACTTTCCAGCGTTTGGAGCGGGAAATGGGCGCGCATTCCTCGATCGCAACCTGGTCGCCGATATTCCAGGCGTTGGTTTCGTCGTGGGCTGCGTATTTCGCGGAGCGGCGGATGATTTTGCCATACAGCGGATCGCGCACTTTGCGCTCGACCAGGACCGTTACGGTCTTGGCGCATTTGTTGCTGACGACTTTGCCTTCGAGGATGCGGCGCGGCATGTATTATTACTCCTTAGCTTTCTTTTTCTTGGGCGCGGCCGCTTTTTCGGCTTTCGCCTTTTTCGGCGCTTTCGCGGCGGGCGACTTGCCCTGTTTCATTTCAGCGAGCACGGTCTTGATCTTCGCGACGTCGCGACGGACAAAACGGATGCGGCCCGTGTTTTCCAGCTGGCCGGTCGACTTCTGGAAGCGGAAGTTGAATTGCTCCTTGCGGAGGTTCAGCAGTTCCTGTTCCAGCTCGTCGGCCGTTTTTGCTCTCAAATCTGCAGTTTTCATGACTTATATACCTCTATTAATCGCGCGCGACGAAGCGGGTCTTGATCGGCAGCTTCGCGGAAGCGAGCTCGAAAGCCTCTTCTGCGATCTGGCGCGGCACGCCGTCGAGTTCAAACATGATGCGGCCCGGCTTAATACGGACCACGTAGTATTCGGGCGAGCCTTTACCGGAGCCCATACGGACTTCGAGAGGCTTTTTCGAGACCGGCACATCCGGGAAGACGCGGATCCAGAGACGGCCCTGGCGCTTGATGTGGCGCGTGATCGCGCGGCGTGCCGCCTCGATCTGGCGCGCGGTGATACGGTCGGGCTGCACGGCTTTCATGCCGAAGCTGCCATACGACAGGTAGTTGCCAGAGGTCGCCTGTCCGCGGATGCGGCCTTTGTGCGCCTTTCTGAACTTCATTTTCTTGGGTGACAGCATGGTCGTCTTCCTTTTACTTCACTTATCCAAATATTAAGAACGCGTCGGCGAGTTTTCCGCCATGCGCTTGTCGCGTGCCATCGGGTCGTTGCCGAGGATCTCGCCTTTGAAGATCCAGACTTTGATGCCGATGATGCCGTAGGTGGTCAGTGCGCGGCTGGTTGCGTAGTCGATGTCAGCGCGCAGCGTGTGCAGCGGCACGCGGCCTTCATGGTAGCGTTCGCGGCGAGCGATCTCTGCGCCCGCCAGACGGCCGGAAGCCGCCACTTTGATGCCGCCGGCGCCAAGGCGCAGCGCGGACTGGAGCGAGCGTTTCATTGCGCGGCGGAACGAGACGCGGCGCTCGAGCTGCTGGGCGATGCCGTCAGCGACGAGCTGGGCATCCAGCTCGGGCTTGCGGATCTCGACGATGTTCAGGGTGACTTCGCCGCCCGTGAACTTGGAGAGATCCTTGCGGAGTTTCTCGATGTCGGAGCCTTTTTTGCCGATGATCACACCGGGGCGCGCCGAATGGATGGAGACGTTGGTCTTGTTCGCAGCGCGTTCGATGATGACGCGTGCAACGCCGGCCTGTTTCAGGGTTTCCATCACGAAAGCGCGCAGTTTTACGTCCTGCAGCAGCTTCGTGCCGTAATCCTTGCCCGCATACCAGCGGCTGTCCCAGGTACGGTTGATGCCAAGTCTCAGACCAATCGGGTTAACCTTCTGACCCATATCTATATTCTCCTAAACCTTATTCAGCTTTGTCTGCGGTTTTCGCGGGGGCCTTTTTGGCCTTCGCGCTTTTATCTTTTTCCTTGGAAGCTTCGGCACCGGCAGCGGCTTTCGCGCGGCGCTGGGCTTTCTTGCTGTTCGTCAGCTCTTCACCGGCGGCTTTTTCGGCAACTTTGATGGTAATGTTGCTGAACGGCTTTTCGATGGCGGCGGAACGGCCGCGGCCGCGGGAGTGGAAACGGCCCATGACCATGGTCTTGCCGACGATCGCTTCGGAAATCACGAGGCGGTCAACGTCCAGGTTGTGGTTGTTTTCAGCGTTCGCGATAGCGGCTTCGAGGACTTTCTTGACCTCTTTCGCCATGCGGCGGTGTGCGAACTCGAGATCGACGAGCGCGCGGGCTGCCGGTTTGCCGCGGATGAGCTGCGCCACGAGGTTCAGCTTGCGCTCGGAACCTTTAATGTAGCGGGCTTTGGCAACTGCTTCGTTATCCTTGCGGCGGCCGGTTTGTTTTTGTGCTGTCTTGGTCATGGCATGCTTCCTTATTCGCTCTTCGTCGCGGTCTTGTCCGCGCCGGCAGCCGTGTGCGCGTGGAATTGACGCGTGGGCGAGAATTCTCCGAGCTTGTGGCCAATCATGTTGTCCGTCACGAGGACCGGGATGAACTTCTGGCCGTTATAGACGCCAAAAGTCAGGCCGATGAACTGCGGCAGAATGGTGGAACGGCGCGACCAGGTCTTGATCACTTCGTTGCGGCCCGATGCGCGCGCCTTGTCTGCTTTCTTCAGCAGATAGCCGTCGATGAACGGGCCTTTTTTTACTGAACGTGCCATGTATCGCTACTCCTTTACTGGCCTGCCGCAAGTCGCTTGTTCTTGCGACGGCGCAGGATGAATTTGTCGGTTTTCTTGTTCGAGCGGGTCTTGCCGCCTTTGGCGCACTTGCCCCAGGGAGAGACCGGGTTACGGCCGCCCGAAGATTTACCTTCACCACCACCATGCGGGTGGTCGATCGGGTTCATGACGACGCCGCGGTTGTGCGGTTTCCAGCCCATCCAGCGTTTGCGGCCGGCTTTGCCGATCTGTACGTTGGCGTGGTCGGTGTTGGAGACGGCGCCGACGGTGGCAAGGCAGTTGCCGTTGACGACGCGGAGTTCACCGGAGTTCAGCTTGATCTGGGTCATGCCGGCGTCGCGGCCGACGACCTGCACCGAAGCGCCTGCCGAGCGGGCCAGCTGGCCGCCCTTGCCGGGCTGCAGTTCCACGTTGTGGACCAGCGTACCGACCGGGATGTTCTTGATCTGCATTGCGTTGCCCGGCTGGATGTCAGCTTTGGCGGAGGCGACGATTTTGTCGCCGGGGCCAAGGCGCTGGGGCGCGATGATGTAAGCGAGTTCGCCGTCAGAGTATTTCACGAGGGCGATCCAGGCCGTACGGTTCGGATCGTATTCCAGGCGCTCGACGATGCCTTGCACGTCGAATTTGTTGCGCTTGAAGTCGATCAGGCGGTAGCGGCGCTTGTGGCCGCCGCCGCGGTGCCACGACGTGATCTCGCCCATGTTGTTGCGGCCGGTCGCGCGGTGATGGTCTTTGTCGATGAGCGAGCGCTCGGGCTTGCCCTTCCACAGTTCGCTGCGATCGACGCGGATCATCTGGCGAAGGCCGGGGGATGTCGGACGGTATGTTTTCAATGCCATTGTTGTTTCCTCAAAATCCTTCAGGGCTTTTTAGCAATTGCCCGAAATCTTCCTTAAATTCCTGTTGAAACGTCGATCTTGTTGCCTTCGGCAAGCGTCACGATCGCTTTCTTGGTATCGCCGCGGAAAGCCTTGCGGCCTTTAAATATCTTGGTTTTGCCAAGCTGCGTCGAGGTGTTGACTTTCACGACCTTCACCTTGAAGACGGCTTCAACCGCCTTGCGGATGGTGACTTTGCAGGCCGACAGGGGCACGCGGAACGTGACCTGGTTGTACTGCGAGCCCATGGTCGCCTTTTCGGTGATGACCGGCATGCGGATCATCTCGTAGAGGTTTTCCGTCAGTTTAACTTCCGGTTTGTCTTTTTTCTTAGCGGCGGTCATTTCAGGCGTGCCTCCAGTTGAGCGACGGCGTCCTTGGTCAGGACCAGGGTATCGCGGCGCAGGATGTCGTAAACGTTGATGCCCTTCTCCGGCAGCACATCGATGAACTTGATGTTGCGGACGGCGCGGGTGAAGTTTTCGTTCGGCGTGCCGTCGATGAAGAGAGCGGAGGTGATGCCGAGGGTCGAGAGGGCTTTCACCATGTCTTTCGTCTTGTGCGAAGAAGCGGTCGCTGCATCGAGGATGACGAGCTTGCCTTCAGCGGCTTTGGACGACAGCGCGGTCTTCAGCGCGAGGCGGCGCATGCCCTTGGTCAGGTCATGGCTATGGTCGCGGACGATCGGTCCAAAGATGACCGCGCCACCACGGTGCTGCGCGTTGCGGCGCGAGCCGGCGCGGGCTTGGCCCGTGCCTTTTTGGTTGTGCGGCTTCTTGCCGGTGCCGGAGATTTCCGAGACGCCCTTCGTCTTGTGGTTGCCGGAGCGGCGTTTTGCCAGCTGCCAGTTTACCATGCGGTGCAGGACGTCTGCGCGCGGCTTGAGACCGAAGATCGCATCAGACAGGTCGAGATCGCCTGCCGACTTGTTATCAAGGGTTTTGACTGAAATTTTCATTTTTACCTTCCTTAAGCTTGCGCGTCTGCAGCGGGAGCAGCAGCGTCAGCTTGGGCTTTTGCCTTCAGGCCAGCCGGTTTCGGCGAGTCTTTATGCGGTTTTTTCTTGACGGCGTCTTTCACCGTGACCCAGCCATTTTTGTGGCCCGGAACGGCACCCTCGACGAGGATGAGACCCTGCTCCGGCAGGACCTGGACGACGCGGAGGTTCGGCACGGTCCGGTTTTTCGCGCCCATGTGACCCGCCATTTTCTTGTTCTTGAAGACGCGGCCGGGCGACTGGCGCTGGCCGGTGGAACCGGGGGAGCGGTGCGACACGGACACGCCGTGGGTCGCGCGCAGACCGCCGAAGTTCCAACGTTTCATAACACCCTGGAAGCCTTTACCGATGGTGACGCCCGAGACGTCCACATACTGGCCGACAACAAAGTGCTCGACCGAGAGCTCGGCGCCGACTTCAAGCAGGTTCTCTTCCGAGGTGCGGAATTCAACCGTCTTGATTTTCGGCTCGACTTTCGCTTTCGCGAAGTGGCCGCGCTCGGCCTGGCTCGTGTTTTTCACTTTTTTCTTGCCGGTGCCCAGCTGAACGGCGGTGTAGCCGTTCTTTTCGTTCGTCTGCACGGCGGTGACCTGCAGGCCTTCGACTTTGAGCAGGGTCACGGGAACGTGCTTGCCGTTTTCGTCGAAAACGCGCGACATCCCAAGCTTCTGTGCAATTAATCCGGTACGCATATTATTCGTCCTTTTTCGTTAACTTCTACAAGCTTCTATTACAGCTTGATTTCGACATCGACGCCGGCCGCGAGGTCCAGCTTCATGAGAGCGTCAATCGTCTGCGGCGTCGGATCGATGATGTCCAGCAGGCGCTTGTGGGTGCGGATTTCGAACTGCTCGCGCGATTTCTTGTCGACGTGCGGGGAGCGCAGAACGGTGAACTTCTCGATGCGGGTCGGCAGCGGAATCGGGCCGCGCACTTGTGCGCCGGTGCGTTTCGCGGTGCTGACGATTTCTTTCGTCGACTGGTCGAGGATCCGGTGATCGTAGGCACGGAGTCTGACCCGGATGTTTTGCGCTTCCATAGTATTCAATCCTTTTTAACTTCAATAACCTTTTGAGAGGTTCCCCGCCGGATGGCCGAAGCGTCCGGCGGGGTTCTCGACTTCAGATATAGTTACTCGATGACCGAGGCAACGACGCCGGCGCCAACGGTACGGCCGCCTTCGCGAATTGCGAAGCGCAGACCCGGATCCATAGCGATCGGAGCGATGAGTTCGATTTCCATCGTGATGTTGTCGCCGGGCATGACCATTTCGACACCATCCGGAAGTTTCACAACACCGGTCACGTCAGTCGTACGGAAGTAGAACTGGGGACGGTAGTTGGTGAAGAACGGCGTGTGGCGGCCACCCTCGTCCTTCGTGAGGACGTAGGCTTCGGCTTTGAACTTCGTGTGCGGCTTGATCGAGCCGGGGGCGCAAAGAACTTGGCCACGCTCGATTTCTTCGCGTTTCGTGCCGCGCAGCAGAGCGCCGATGTTGTCGCCAGCTTCACCCTGATCGAGCAGCTTGCGGAACATTTCAACGCCGGTGATGACGGTTTTGATGGTCGGGCGGAGACCGACGATTTCGATCTCTTCGCCGACTTTGATCACGCCTTGCTCGACGCGGCCGGTCACGACAGTGCCGCGGCCGGAGATGGAGAAGACGTCCTCAACGGGCATCAGGAAGGGTTTGTCTTTGGCGCGAGCCGGGGTCGGGATGGATGCATCGACAGCTTCCATGAGTTTCAGGATCGCTTCTTTGCCCAGACCGTCCGATTTGCCTTCCAGTGCGGAAAGGGCGGAGCCCTTCACGAAAGGAATGGTGTCGCCAGGGAATTTGTATTTCGTCAGGAGTTCGCGGACTTCCATTTCGACGAGGTCGAGGAGTTCTGCATCGTCGACCATGTCGCATTTGTTGAGGAAGACGACGATCGAGGGAACGCCGACCTGACGTGCGAGCAGGATGTGCTCGCGCGTTTGCGGCATCGGGCCGTCAGCTGCGGAAACGACGAGGATCGCGCCGTCCATCTGCGCCGCGCCGGTGATCATGTTCTTCACATAGTCAGCGTGGCCGGGGCAGTCAACGTGCGCGTAGTGGCGGTTCTTCGTTTCATATTCGACGTGCGCGGTCGAGATGGTGATGCCGCGCTCACGCTCTTCCGGCGTGCCGTCGATCTGGTCGTAGGCTTTGTATTCAGCCTGGCCGGTTTCGGCGAGGACTTTGGTGATCGCAGCGGTCAGAGAGGTTTTGCCATGGTCGACGTGACCGATGGTGCCGATGTTGACGTGCGGTTTGTTACGTTCAAACTTACCTTTAGCCATTGTAGTGTTCCTTCCTTGCTTATTTCTGTAGTTCGTTTTTTGTTAAACTTTTAAGTCCGGTGGTTAAGCCATTTTCGCTTTCACTTCATCAGCGATAGCCTGCGGCACTTGCTCGTAATGGTGGAATTCCATCGAGTACTGCGCGCGGCCCTGGCTCATGGAGCGAAGGGTGTTGATGTAGCCGAACATGTTGGCGAGCGGCACGGATGCCGTGATGACGCGCGCGTTACCGCGGCTGTCCATCGCGCTGACTTGTCCGCGGCGGCTGTTGAGGTCGCCGATGACATCGCCCATGTAGTCTTCCGGCGTCACGACTTCGACCTTCATGATCGGCTCGAGCAGCACGGGTTTGCACTTCGGCAGGCCTTCGCGGAAGGCGGCGCGTGCCGCGATCTCGAATGCGAGCGCCGAAGAGTCGACGTCGTGGTAAGCGCCGTCGTACAGGGTCGCCTTGAAGTCGATGCAGGGGAAGCCCGCAACAACGCCGGTGTCCTTGATCGACATAAGGCCTTTTTCGACGCCCGGAATGAATTCCTTCGGCACCGAACCGCCGGTGATATCGTCTTCAAAGATGAAGCCGGAACCGGTCTCGCCCGGCTCGAAGCGGATGATGACGCGGGCGTACTGGCCCGAGCCGCCGGACTGCTTCTTGTGGGTGTAGTCGATTTCGCCGGTTTTGGTGATCGTCTCGCGGTACGCGACCTGCGGAGCGCCGATGTTGGCTTCCACTTTGAATTCGCGCTTCATGCGGTCGATGATGATGTCGAGGTGCAATTCGCCCATGCCGCGCAGGATGGTCTGGCCGGATTCTGAATCCGACTGGACGCGCAGCGAGGGATCTTCTGCAGCAAGACGCGACAGCGCCATACCCATTTTCTCCTGGTCGGCCTTCGATTTCGGCTCGACAGCGATGGAGATGACGGGTTCCGGGAAGACCATGCGCTCGAGGATCACCGGCTTGTCGGGATCGCAGAGCGTGTCACCGGTCGTGGTGTCTTTCATGCCGACGAGTGCGACGATGTCGCCCGCCGTCGCCACTTTAATCTCTTCGCGGTTGTTTGCGTGCATGAGCAGCATACGGCCGACGCGTTCTTTTTTGTCCTTCACCGAGTTCACGACGTAGGAACCGGATTCCAAAGTGCCGGAATAGATACGGACGAAGGTGAGCGAGCCGACGAACGGATCGTTCATGATCTTGAAAGCGAGACCGGCGAAGGGCTCCTTCGCATCCGGCTTGCGGACGACGATTTCCTCTTCTTTACCCGGCATGGTGCCTTCGATCTGCGGCATTTCGAGCGGGTTCGGCAGGTAGTCGACGACTGCATCAAGCAGGGGCTGGACGCCCTTGTTCTTGAAGGCCGCGCCGCAGAGGATGGGGACGAATTTGTAAGCGATCGTGCCCTTGCGGATGCACTTTTTCAGGACTTCGATAGAAGGCTCTTTGCCATCGAGGTAGTCTGCCATCGCCTGGTCGTCCATTTCGACGGCCGTTTCGATGAGTTTCGTGCGGTATTCTTTCGCTTTGTCAGCGAGGTCAGCGGGGATTTCGATTTCGCTGAAAGCGGCGCCCATGGATTCGTCTTTCCAGACGAGGGCTTTCATTTTCAGCAGGTCGACGAGGCCGACGTGCTCGGCTTCGGTGCCGATCGGGAGCTGGGTGACCAGCGGAACCGCGCCGAGGCGGTCGATGATCATGTCAACGGTGCGGTAGAAGTTCGCGCCGGTGCGGTCCATTTTGTTGACGAAGCAGATACGGGGAACGCCGTATTTGTCAGCCTGGCGCCACACGGTTTCCGACTGCGGCTCAACGCCGGCGACGGAGTCAAACACGGTGACGGCGCCATCGAGGACGCGGAGCGAGCGCTCGACTTCGATCGTGAAGTCAACGTGGCCGGGCGTGTCGATGATGTTGATGCGGTGATCCTTCCAGAAGCAGGTCGTCGCAGCGGAAGTGATGGTGATGCCGCGTTCCTGTTCCTGTTCCATCCAGTCCATGGTGGCTGCGCCATCATGCACTTCGCCGATTTTGTGCGATTTGCCGGTGTAGAACAGGATGCGCTCGGTCGTCGTCGTCTTGCCCGCGTCAATGTGGGCCATGATGCCGATGTTGCGGTAACGATCCAGGGGGATGTTCTTGTTGTCAGACATATTACTCTACTTCGCTTCGTTGATTGCTTCGTGGCGTCTTGTTGTCATTACCAGCGGAAATGCGCGAATGCCTTGTTGGCATCTGCCATTTTGTGGGTGTCTTCGCGTTTTTTCACCGCAGCGCCGCGCTCGTTGTGCGCATCGAGCAGCTCGGCCGCGAGTTTCGATTCCATGGTCTTGTCGTTGCGGTTGGACGCCGCTTCTTTCAGCCAGCGCATCGCAACAGCGGTTGCGCGCGCGGGGCGGACTTCGATAGGAACCTGGTAGGTGGCACCACCAACGCGGCGGGATTTCACTTCCACTGCGGGCTTCACCTTGTCGAGCACTTCCATGAAGAAAGCGATCGGGTCCATTTTCGATTTCTGCTGGACGATCTCGAACGCGCCGTAAACGATTTTTTCGGCGACGGACTTCTTGCCCGATTCCATGATCTGGTTCACGAACTTCGCAACCACCAGGTTGTTGAACTTCGGATCCGGAAGGCATTCGCGCTTTTTAGCTGAGTGACGACGTGACATTTCTTAAAACCTCTTCAAAAATGCTTATTTCGGGCGTTTCGCGCCGTAGGCGGAACGGCCTTTGCGGCGCTTGTCCACGCCTTGCGTATCGAGCGTGCCGCGGATGATTTTATAGCGGACGCCGGGGAGATCTTTCACACGGCCGCCGCGGATGAGGACGACAGAGTGTTCTTGCAGGTTGTGGCCGACGCCAGGAATGTAGCAGGTCGCTTCCTTGCCGTTCGTCATGCGAACGCGGGCGACTTTGCGCAGAGCCGAGTTAGGTTTTTTCGGGGTCGTCGTGTAGACGCGGGTGCAGACGCCACGTTTCTGCGGGTTGCCCTGCAGGTCGGCGTTTTTCTTCTGCTTATATTGCTGTGCGCGGCCTTTGCGTACGAGCTGGTTCACTGTTGGCATTTATAGCCCTTTCCGGTTCATAAAAACGGTATTCGAATCTTCAATGTCTTTGAGGATGAGAGATAACCCTCGCCCACTGCATATAAATATGCGCGGCAAGGGACTGATCTTAAGATCAGTCGAACTTCCACTTTTCCCGTGGAAGACGGTTAAAAAACCGGACTGCGTCTAGACCAAGATGTCTACTACCAGCCCATCCTTAGAGCGTGCGCACTATATCACCCCAAATTCCAGCGTCAAGCATTCTATGCATATAGCGGAACTTTTTCATTTTATTGGCTTTCGCCCCCTATCGAGGGTGTGAAATAGGGTTATGTGAAGCAATATTATTACATAACGTGGCTTATTTTAATAATATTCCGCTGGTGTACCCCATTTTCCGTGTTTACCCTCTCTGGCAGTCCTTTGACGGAATGACGGTACGATTCGACCGTTTTGACGCCGGGCTTGAAAGCCGGGCCGAATCCCGCCATATTCCGTTCCGGAAGGTTGGAGCGGGCGAATGCCTCGCCAATCCGGTCAGGGTCGAGAGACAGCAGCCGCAACGAGTTTATCCGGGTCGTTTCAGCCTTCCACTCACCCCCACATATATTAATGAAAATGCACATCGGTTAATCAAGCCGTCGTGGCGCCCTGCACCTTGTCCTCGCCATAAGCGTCGCGGCAGATGCCAAGGCAATGCGGGCACAGGCGCAGCTGGTAGGCTTCCGGACGGTATGTCAGCTGGAAATCGCCCTGCGGCTCCCCGCCGCACATGGTGCAAACCCTGTCATGTCCGGCACGGCGCACATGGCCGCGCGCAATATCCGCCTGCATATGACTGATGCCCTGCATAAGCGAGTACCAGTCATTGGAGTGAGGGGGCGGGAGGGCGATAATCTTTGTCCTGTGAATTCTGCTTCCTCCAGTAAGTAACAGCTGGGCAGAAAATAGATACCTATTTCGTCCGCGGGCCCATGGACCAGAGCTTCAGCTTCAGCCGGTGATACTCCAGCAGAAAGACGCGCGCAGCGCGGAGCTGAGGTTGCCGTTCACCGGCAGGATACCATCGACCGCGTTGAGATATCGCCGATGGCGCATTCTAGTGCGGCGGAAGTTGATGACGGCGAGCTGACGCCGCGATACATTAGCACCGGAAATTCACGAACATTATCAATCGCTTTACCTCTTCTTAAAGTGTCTTTGCGATAATATTGGCATGTCATTGGAAGAAGATTACAAACGGTCGCGATTTTTTGACGGCACGGCGCTCGCCGGCTCGATGAAAACGCTGCTGGAAATGGACTGGAGCAAAGGTGACTTTGCCATCGCCGGCAGCGCGGCCCTGCATATGCTGTCGGCCACCGCCCTCAGCCGCGGGCATGAAGCGCTGATCGAGCGCGCGCCGCACGACCTCGACATCCTGATTACCGGCGATGCGCTGAAGCAGGCGCGCAGCATGGGGATTATAACTGAATCGAATATCGGCCGCGGTTATCTCATTTCGCTGCAACTGCAGGAAAACAAGGGTGACCTGCTGGATCTCACGACCAGCTGGCCGGTCGGCCCGGAAATCAAGACGGCGAAAGACCTCGTCTCCATCACGCATGAAGTCGACGGGCTGCGCGTCATGCAGGAGCAATGGGTGCTGGAGCTGAAAGACAAATTCAACCGCGCCAAGGACCGCCCCGACATCACCAAAGCTTCCCGCGCGATGTTCAAATCACACCTCGCGGCAGGATCGATGGGGCTTTTACCCAAGATTAAAGGCCTGATCTAAAATTCCTTAGATCGCGCAGCCGTTCTCGTCGCAGCCGGGCTTGGCTGCGGGTCTCGCCTGCGGGCGCGCGGCTTTGCCAGGGTTGCGCAAGGCTTCCAGCAGGGCTTCAGTGGAAACAACGCCGGAAATGCTGTGCTTGCCGTCGATGAGGAAGAAGGGCACGAGATCAACGCCAACGGTTTCGGCTCTCGCATCTTCCGCCTTCACTTCGGCGATGTATTTATCGGACTCCAGCATCTTGCGGACGTCGTCTTCCTTGAAACCCTGTTCGACGCCGATACGCACAAGAGTGTCGCGGTCGCCAACTGCTTCGCCCTTGGTGAAATACGCTTCCCAGAGGCGGTCTTTCATCTGCTCGCCCCTGCCCTGCTCCCAGGCGAAATGCACAAGGCGGTGCGCATCCATGGTGTTGCCGGGCTGTGCGATATCCATGTTGTAGGTCAGCCCCACTTCCTTCGCGGCGGCGGTGGATTTCGCGGTGGCGGCTTTGCCTTCCTCGACCGTCATGTCATATTTCTTGGCCAGCAGCTGCGGCATGGTCATGCCATAGGTCGCGGGCGCGTCGGGGTCCAGCAGATAGCTGCACCAGATGATCTCAACGTCGTCCTTGCCCTCGAACTGCTCGAGCGCCGCGTCCAGCTTCTTCTTGCCGATGTAGCACCAAGGGCAGGCAATGTCGGACCAGATTTCGAGACGCATATGAATTCTCCTGAAAGTCTATTTCGATTTGGGGAAGAAGCTGTAGTTTGACAGGGCCTTGAACTGCTCCATGATCGGCGCGGCGCCGACCATGTCATAGTAGGCCTTCATGATATAACATGTGCCGAAAATTACGAAGGGCGAGAGCAGGCAGCAGACGATAACCACGATACGGCGGTACTCCGCAACCGTTTTCGGCATCTTTTTGCGTGAACGCAGCATTGCGTAAACCGGCACGACACAGAGAAACATCACGATCCCGAAGACCGGCCCCAGAATAACCAGGGCACCGACCGTGAATTCAACGCCGGACAGGCTGAGAAAGTCATGCTTCTTGTCGAGCGGAAAGGCAACGGCCAAAGCAATGCAGATAACGCGCTCCGCATAGGCAAGGCAGCGGATCAACGACCACTCGATTACCGCATGCCAGACAACGCCTTCACGCGCCTTGGCCACCATTTTTTTCTGCATCTGCCGGCGTTCCCAGTCGCGTAGGAAGTTGGTGCGCTTGACGTTTTTGACGGGCTCTGGTGCGGGCGGCGGCTTTTCTTCGCGCACATGGGTAAAGGCATGGTCCGTCGGCGGTGTTGGCACGAGCGGCCCCGTCGGAAAGACGCGCGGTTTGTTTTTGCTGTTGTCGGGTTCATCAGCCATGCCGCCAGTCTAGCAAAATCGCCTGTCAAAACAACCTGTTATGCAAGCGCCTTCCGCACCGCAACAATCCTGCTTGACAGATTTCACCGGATTTGATTACATATACATGCTCGAAAGAGCCGCGGGATTTGATGGATGTCAGCTTGCTGCCGCGTAACCAACAGCTAAAGCGCCGCAGGTTTCAACTGCGGTTATCGCAGTAAAAGGATAGAAACCGTGGCCTATAACATCTCCCTCCCCCTCTCCTCGGAAGCCTCTGCTCAGCAACGAATGTGATTCTGCCGTCACAATTTCGTTCTTCTTCATTTCAAAATTTTTGAAAGTGCGCCGCTGAATTTCAGCGCCACGAAAGGCAGATATACAATGACCGACGTTCGCTCCGATGATTTTACCGTTATCAACTCCATCGATGATGTCATCCCCTTCTATGCCGGCAACAAGCTGCCGGATAACCGCCAGTACATCGGCTTTGAAACCGAGATCGCCTTCTACAAGAAGGGCGACGACAACAAACCTGTCGCGGCTTCCGCGAAAGATTGCGCCGATGTGCTGCAATACCTGAAGCAGCTGGGCCACCAGCCGCAGCTGGAGATGGCCTCCGCCGTTGAATACGCCAGCCCGGCCTTCCGCGTGACAGAAGTGGCGCAGCTGAACCGTGAAATCACCGAAGCCTTCAAAGCCTATACGGATGCGATCCGCGACAAGGGCTTTACGCCGAACGACCAGTCGCTCTTCCCCTTCGCGACGCTGCAGACGGCGGAAGACAATCTCGTCGACCGCGACCGGGCGCGCGGCCTTGTGAAGGGCATGAAGCTGTTCAAGGAGCCGGAGTTCCTGAAAGTCACGCTTCTCTGCACCTCGACTCAAGTGTCCTTAAGCTACAAAGACCCGAACGACCTGCATGATTTGCTGTCGACGGGTTACGCGCTATCGGCGCCCATCTACGCCCTGTTCGCAAACCATCCGGCCTATGTGGAAGGCAGCGACAAGCGCCTCGATGTCAACCCCCGCGCCGCGTTCTACGAAGCCTTCGGCAAACAGGGCGGCGTGCCGGAAACTTTCCTGCAGGCGAAAGACGGCGATGATTTTATCCGCCGCCACGCAAAACAGGTATTCGAAACCGAATTGCTGTTCTATTACGATGCCGACAAAAACCTCGTCTGGCCGGAAAAGCCGGTGAAGTTCGAGGAATTGAAATCCCTCGGCCTTAACACCCGCTCCAACTATGACCTTGCGGAAAGCTTCATCTACACCGACCTCAAAGTCTGCAACATCCGCGATGAGGAAGGCCGCCCCACCGGTAAGCGCATTGAAGTACGCGGGCTGGATGCCGGGCAGCTGGGTGCAGAAGCCTCCGTCCCCTTCATCCACGCGACCTTGCGCGATCCGCAGGCGCGGCTGGAAACCAAAGCGCTGCTGGCGGAATACGGCCTCTCGCCCGATCAGGACGGTTGGCAGGAACGCACGGTCGCCGCCCGCCGCAATGCCGCGCACCATGGCGGCAACTATCTGGATGTCGCTTTCGGCGTGAAGCCCGATGGCACGGCAGGGACTTTGCGCGCATTTTCGCAGGAGCTCGGCAGTATCCTCGAGCGTTATGCCGCGCGCAATCCCGGCATTGCCGAGGCTATCGCGCCGCTGGTGGAAATTTGCAATACCGGCGTATCGCTGGCACAGCAAAAAGCCGCCATCACCAAAGATTACGCGCATGCGAACCAGCTGCTGCTGGGTACCCCCCATGCAAATGTTAATGACAATTCCGTCAACAAACCGCTCCCGGTTTCGGCCGCGGCGCGGAAGTTGGGATAGTTTTCTTCGCTCACTTACACACATATCTGACGAAGGAAAAACCGGGGCGGGCCCACAAGGTCCGCCCTTTTTCTTGTCATGCCTTCTTCAACAGCCATGCGCGCATGACTTTTGTCACGAACGGCATGACGAGCCAGGTCAGCAAACCGACCATCGCGGCGGAGAAAATAAGGGTGCCAACAGGCAGTGGCAACTGGCGGGTGAGCGTGCCGATTGTCAGCGACAGAAAGATACTGGTCGGGTAAACACCGATCAGCGTGGCGACGGCCATTTTCCAACGCGGGGGCTTTTGCGGCGCACGGAAAAAAGCTTCAAGGCCGTCAATGTCGCGGTATTCCGCCTCCCCTTCCGTCAATGCGGCGGCGCGTTCATCCCATATTTTGAACATGTCAGACTCATAAAATGCCACGCTTTCCGCCTTGCTGGTGAAACTGCGCAGGATGCCGAATTCGCGCGAGTCAGACCCGGGCGGCGGCACGATCATGCTGGCACCCAAAACGCTGCCGTGCCTGAACGATTCGTGGAAAAACTGCAGAAGCCCTTCCTTGAATTCGGCTTCCTTACCGGGCAAGGCGCGCCGTGTAATTGCCACGTGGTAGGGATGTCCTGACATATGCATTCCTTTGCCGAATATCATTCAAGCATATCGTAAAGTCAGCCACGCGCGAGTTCAATCGCCGATTCCTTCACTTGCCTGCCGATTATGCGTACCTTCACAAAACGCCGCATCCCGTTTGAAAGTCACATGCTTCCCGGCATTTAACTTTTCATTAACCGGGCCTGCGCATACTGGCTTCACCTCAAACGAATTTATTCATCCCAACAGGAGATTTCAACATGACGACATTCCACATCCACACCGCCGAAACCGCCCCGGAACATGCGCGCGAACTCGTCAAAGCCGTACAGGTAAAAATGGGCCTCGTCCCGAACCTGGTCGGCGTGATGGCGGAATCTCCCGCAGTGCTCAAAGGCTGGCTGGATATGAAGGCGGATGTTGAAACCGGCCTCCTCTCCCCGCTGGAGCGTGAAATTGTGCAGATCACGGTCAGCTACCTGAACGACTGCGGCTATTGCGTCGCGGCGCATACCACCATCGCGCAAGGCGCGAAAATGCCAGCCGATGTCATCGAAGCTCTCCGCGCCGACAAGCCGCTGAAAGACGCAAAACTGGAGCAGCTGCGCCAGTTCACCAAAGCCGTCATGAAGCGCTTCGGCCGCCCGGATGTGCAGGATATTGAAGCCTTCCGCCTCGCCGGCTACAAAGACGCGCATGTGCTGGAAGTGGTCGCCGGCATCGCCTTGGCGACCCTCACCAACTACATCAACCACATCGCGCAGACGCCGGTCGACAAGGCATTTGAAGCCAACCGCATCGAAGCCCGCAAACACGACATGCGCCGCTCCGACGCTGCATAATACAGGATTGAAAGCGAAGGAAACGGGCGGCGCAACCTCACAGCGCCGCCCGTTTTCGCGTTTCGCATTCCCGGGGATTTGGCTATACTTGACTCCATGAAACGCGAAACCAGCAACCGTATCCGCTTTGTCCTTGAAGACACCATCCCCCCCGCCGTGCGCGACTGGGGTGTCTTCCGCTGGCTGTTCAAGCTGGCCTATGGGGCACATATCGACGCCCTCGCCGACTTCCGCAAGTGCGCGCCTTTCCTGACGGCGGAAGAATATCGCGCGCTGTACGAGAAGCATCCGCGCATTCAGGAAGACACCGATAATTCCAAAGTCTGCATCGAGCGCATCGCTGAAAATGCCACAGGACCAAGCATCCTCGATGTCGGCTGCGGCACCGGGTATGTGCTGGAGATTTTGAAGAAACGCGAAAATTTAAAGGCCGCCAGCTTTACAGGCGTCGACTTCGTACTTTCAGACACGCAGAAAGCCCGCACAGATATAAAATTTCTAGAAGCGAATATCGAGCGGCTGCCGTTGAAGGACGGTGAATTCGATACCGTTATCTGCACCCATGTGCTGGAACATATCCTCGATATCCGGCAGGCGATTGCGGAACTGCGCCGCATTGCCGCGAAACGACTGATCATTGTGGTGCCGCGGGAGCGCGAATATATCTATACCTTCAACCCGCACTTCCACTTCTTCCCCTACCCGCACAGCTTTTTGCGGGTGATGATCCCGGTGCCGCAAAAGCACCGCATAGAAACAATCGGGCGCGATTATTTCTACATGGAAGAGAAATAACCGCGCCCGATTTTTAGTGCGACAGATTAGTAGGAACGAAGGTTCAGCACCTGCTCGAGGATCTGGCCGAGGATGTTATAGTTGCCGTCATCCGACGAGTAGCTGCCGTACTGGTACGACTGGTTGTAGCCATCCTTGTAACCGCGCTTGAAACCCTGGCGGAAATAATAGCTATAGTCTTCACGCGACACATAATAGCCGCGGTAGCCGTAGCTGGCGTCCTGATAGGCATAGAGGTCGCGATAGCCTGAATTCCAGCGGTCCTGGCGGGCGGCGATGCCGGCGCGATAACCCTGGTTGTAGCCTTCATTCACCGCCTGCTGCAGCACGGAAGCGCCGTAGGAATTGGTGCGATAGGTATAGCCGTTGCGAACATAGCTGTAGCTGGGCGCCGTGTAGTAATACGGGTCGTTATAGTAGTTCGGCGTCGTGCGCAGATAACGCTGCTGCTGTTGCAGCTGGGCGATATACTGCTGCTGATACGCATATTCGGCGCGGCGATGCTGCGCCAGAAGCTGTGCGCGATATTGCGCATCGGCACGTTGCTGCTGGGCAAGGTAGTTGCGGTAGGCGGCAACGCGCTGGCGCTCTTCTTCAATGCGGCGCTGCTGCGCTGCATTGCTGAGACGCTGGCGTTGCGCTTCCAGTTTGCGCTGCTGCTCGATTTTCGCATTTTCAGCACGCAAAGCCTCGTTGCGATTGCGGATTTCCGCGTTCTGCGCCGCACGCTGGTCGCGCAGAGCCGCATTGCGCTCTGCCTGTGCACGGTTGTCCGCATCGATTTCCTTGTCACGCGCTACATAGGAATCTTCGCGTTCATGGCCTTTCTGGCGTTTCTGTTCCTGCTCGCTCATGCCGGTGAAACGGTCATCATAGTTGTTACCGTTGTTGTAGCGGCTGCGGTCGCTGGCGGCATTGTTGCGGTCGGTGTTATCCCTGCGGTCACGATTATCGTTGTCCTCACGGCCGTTGCGGCCGTAACGGCTGTGGTCGTTTTCCTGGCGGGCGGCATTCTTGCGCTCCTCTTCGGCGCGGGCTTGGTCGGCCTGCTGCTGGCGCGCATCGGCGGCCGCTTTAGCTTCGGCGGCATTTTTCTGACGCTCCTGGGCCTGCTGCTGGCGTTGCTGCTCCAGCTCCGCATCACGCGCTTGCGCTTTCTGCTCGGCTTCGGCGCGGGCTTGCGCTTTGGCCTGCTTTTCGTGCTCGTCCTGCTGGCGGGCTGCTTCACGCTGCCGCTGCGCCGCCTGCTGGCGTTCCTGTGCGGCCTGCTCTGCCGCCTGTTGCTTTTCCTGTGCTTGCTGCTGGCGCTGCTGGGCTGCCTGTTGGGCAGCCTGCTGACGTTCCTGTGCCGCAGCTTGTGCGGCGGCGTTACGCTCTTGGGCTGCGGCTTGCGCTGCCTGCTGCGCTGCCTCGTTGCGCTGTTCGGCGTCTTTGCGGGCCTGCATTTTAGCGGCCTGCCTTGCGTCCTGGCGCGATTGCGGCGTGCTGTCTGGCGCAGCATCGGCCTGCTGCTGCACGCCCTGCTGGGCGTAGGCAAGGCCGGATGTCATCGTCATGCCCATCGGGACCAGCAGCGCGAAGCCGAGGATGCCGAGGCGGGTCTTGAAACTGGTCATGGAAAAATCCTTCATTGGTGAAAATCATTCATACACCAAGTATCAAACGGCCGTTCAGGTTCCGCAAGCCAATCAATTATTTGTAATGCCGCAGGGTTTTGCCCGCTTGAAATGCTTTGATTTTCCGCTGTTCCGCCTTGCAAAAGCGCAATAAAAAAGCCCGCGGGCCGGTAAAGGCGCGCGGGCTTTTGTTATCAGTTGTTTTGAGTTACGCCGCGCCAGCCCGGCCGCGGCTTTTGCGCGGTTCCGATTTAGCGGGGTCGATCGCGGTCACGTTACCATCGCTTTCCAGCAGCGGCGCGGAGGCCGCAGCGTTGGCAGCAAGGGCAGCATCGTCACGATCCGAAGCGATGCGCTTCAGTTTGTGGACGAAGGAGCCCGTACCAGCGGGGATCAGGCGGCCGACGATGACGTTCTCTTTCAGGCCGATGAGCTTGTCGACCTTGCCTTGAATGGCGGCTTCGGTCAGCACGCGCGTCGTTTCCTGGAAGGAAGCGGCGGAGATGAAGGAGCGCGTTTGCAGCGAGGCCTTCGTGATACCCTGCAGCATCGGAATGCCCTTCGCGGAGCGTTTTTCCTTGCCTTCGAGTTTCGCGTTGATCTCCTGCATTTCTTCGCGGTCGACCTGTTCGCCGTTGATCAGCGTCGTGTCGCCGGCGTCCGTGACTTCAACTTTCTGCAGCATCTGGCGGATAATCACCTCGATGTGCTTGTCGTTGATCTTCACGCCCTGCAGGCGGTAGACGTCCTGGATCTCGTTGATCAGGTAGTCGGCCAGAGCTTCCACGCCCATAACGGCGAGGATGTCATGCGGCACCATCGAGCCATCGAGCAGCGCGTCGCCCTTGCGGACATAGTCGCCTTCGTTGACGGCCACGTGCTTGCCTTTCGGAATGAGGTATTCCTTCGGCTCGCCCTTGCCGTCCGTCGGCTTGACGATAATGCGGCGCTTCTGTTTGTAATCCTTGCCGAATTCCACCTGACCGTCGATTTCCGCGATGATCGCGAAATCTTTCGGGCGGCGGGCCTCGAACAGCTCGGCCACGCGGGGAAGACCCCCGGTGATGTCGCGCGTTTTCGAGGATTCTTTCGGGATGCGGGCGATGATGTCGCCGGCTTTCACTTGAGCCCCGTTTTCGAGGTTCAGGATCGCGCCGACAGGCATGTAGTAGTTGGCTTCAAGGCCGTTCGGCAGCTTGATGACCTTGTTCTTGTCGTCGGTCAGCGTGATGCGCGGCTTCAGGCTGCTGCCTTTGGGTTGCTGTCTCCAGTCGATGACGACTTTGGAGGAGATACCCGTGGCTTCGTCCATTTCCTCGCGGATCGACATGCCGTCGATAAGGTCGCCGTAAACGGCAGAGCCGTCTTTCTCGGTGATGATGGGGTTCGTGTACGGATCCCATTCAGCGAGCTTGGCGCCTTTCTTGATTTTATCGCCGTCCGAGACGAGCAGCTTCGCGCCGTATTGCAGGCGGTGGTTTGCACGTTCGCGGCCTTTCGCATCGAGCAGCACCACTTCGGTGTTGCGGCCCATGACGATCTGCACGCCTTCGGAGTTGACGACGACGGACTTGTTGCGGATCTCGACGGTTGCATCGAAAGCGGCTTCCGACGACGACTGCGCCGCGCCCCTTTGCGCCGCGCCGCCGATGTGGAAGGTACGCATGGTCAGCTGCGTGCCCGGCTCGCCGATGGACTGGGCGGCCATAACGCCGATCGCCTCGCCCTCGTTGACGGGGGTACCACGGGCCAGGTCGCGGCCGTAGCATTTCGCGCAGATGCCGTTGTCTTTCGATTTGCAGGTCAGGACCGAGCGGACGAGGACGGCGTCAATGCCGCAGGTCTCGATCGCTTCGGAGGTGACTTCATCGATGATCTCGCCGGCCTTGACGATGGTCTTGCCGGTAAGCGGGTCGACCACATCAACTGCGGCAGAGCGGCCGAGGATGCGTTCCGGCAGGGAAACGATGACATCGCCGCCTTCGACGACAGGGCGGACGGTGAAGCCGTCTTCCGTGCCGCAGTCGTTTTCGGTGATGATCGCATCCTGCGCGACGTCGACGAGACGGCGGGTCAGGTAGCCGGAGTTCGCGGTCTTCAGCGCCGTATCCGCGAGGCCCTTACGGGCGCCGTGGGTGGAGTTGAAGTACTCAAGAACGGTGAGGCCTTCCTTGAAGTTCGAGATAATCGGGGTTTCGATGATCTCGCCCGAGGGTTTCGCCATCAGGCCGCGCATGCCGGCCAGCTGACGAATCTGCTGGGTCGAACCGCGGGCGCCGGAGTGGGCCATCATGTAGACGGAGTTCATGTAGCCGAGCGACTGGGGCTTCTTGATGACGTTCATCATCTCTTCGGTCACCATGTCGGTGCAATGCGACCAGATGTCGACGACTTTGTTGTACTTCTCGCCCTTAGTGATCAGGCCGTCCTGGTACTGCTGTTCGAACTCCTTCACGCGGGCGTTCGCTTCGGCAACCAGCTTGTGCTTCGCTTCGGGGATGATGAGGTCATCTTTACCGAAGGAAATACCGGCTTTGCAGGCGTTGATGAAGCCGAGCGCCATCATGCGATCGCAGAAAATGACGGTCTCTTTCTGGCCGCAGTGGCGATAGACCACGTCGATCAGGTTGGAGACGTCTTTTTTCGTCAGGATGCGGTTGATGACGTCGAACGGCACTTTCGGGTGACGCGGCAGCACCTGGCTCATCATCATGCGGCCGGGGGTGGATTCCACGATCACGGTGATGGGCTTGTTGTCGGCGTCGACGGTGTTGTAGCGGCACTTGATTTTCGAGTGCATGGTCACGGTCTTGTTGAACAGCGCGAGTTCGATCTCGCTGAAGTCCTTGAACACCGTGCCCTCGCCCTTCAGGCCGTCGAAGGCCATCGAGAGGTAATAGAGGCCGAGGACGATATCCTGCGACGGAACGATGACGGGTTTGCCGTCGGCGGGGCGCAGGATGTTGTTGGTCGACATCATGAGGACGCGGGCTTCAAGCTGCGATTCAATGGACAGCGGCACGTGGACGGCCATCTGGTCACCGTCGAAGTCGGCGTTGAACGCCGTGCAGACGAGCGGGTGCAGCTGGATCGCCTTGCCTTCGATCAGCACGGGCTCGAAAGCCTGGATGCCGAGACGGTGCAGCGTAGGCGCGCGGTTGAGCATGACGGGATGCTCGCGGATAACTTCCTCGAGGATATCCCACACTTCCGGGCGTTCTTTTTCGACCATGCGTTTCGCGGCTTTGACCGTGGAGGCCAGGCCGTAGATCGACAGGCGGTTATAGATAAAGGGCTTGAACAGCTCAAGCGCCATCTTCTTCGGGATACCGCACTGGTGAAGGCGCAGTTCGGGACCGACGACGATGACAGAGCGGCCGGAATAGTCGACGCGTTTGCCGAGCAGGTTCTGGCGGAAGCGGCCCTGTTTACCTTTCAGCATGTCGGCGAGCGACTTCAGCGGACGCTTGTTGGCGCCGGTGATGACGCGGCCACGACGGCCGTTGTCGAACAGCGCGTCAACGGCTTCCTGCAGCATACGTTTTTCGTTGCGCACAATGATGTCGGGCGCGCGCAGCTCGATCAGGCGGCGAAGACGGTTGTTGCGGTTGATGACGCGGCGGTAGAGGTCGTTGAGGTCGGAGGTCGCAAAGCGGCCGCCATCCAGCGGCACCAGCGGGCGCAGCTCAGGCGGAATGACCGGAACAACATCGAGGATCATCCACTCGGGGCGCGTGCCCGAGGTGAGGAAGGCGTCGATGAGCTTCAGGCGCTTCACGAGTTTCTTTTTCTTGGCGTCGGAGGCGCCGGCGGCTGCGAGGTCTTCCTCGAGTTTCGCCTTTTCTTTCTCCAGCTGGACGGCCGAGAGCAGTTCTTTCAGCGCTTCCGCGCCGATACCTGCCTTGAACGCGTCTTCGCCGTATTTGTCCTGCGCTTCGGAATATTCGTCTTCCGTCAGCAGTTGCAGCGGCTTCAGCGGGGTCATCAAGGGATCGATGACGATGAAGGATTCAAAGTACAGAACCTTCTCGAGATCTTTCAGCGCCATGTCCATCATCAGGCCGATGCGGCAGGGCAGCGACTTCAGGAACCAGATATGTGCAACCGGCGATGCCAGCTGGATGTGGCCCATGCGGTCGCGGCGCACTTTGGAGAGCGTGACTTCAACGCCGCACTTCTCGCAGATGATGCCCTTGTACTTCATGCGCTTGTATTTACCGCAAAGGCATTCGTAATCCTTCACGGGTCCAAAGATGCGCGCGCAGAACAGGCCGTCTTTTTCCGGCTTGAAGGTGCGGTAGTTGATGGTCTCCGGCTTCTTGATCTCGCCGTAGGACCAGGACAGGATCTGCTCCGGGCTCGCGATCGAGATACGGATCTGATCGAAGCTTTGGGGGCCGCTTACCTGGCCGAAAAGGTTCATGACTTCATTCATTACTTTTACTCCGAAAACTTCTGATTAGCTGATCTGGCTTTGCTTGAGGTCGACGTTGAGGCCGAGCGACCGGAGTTCCTTCACCAAGACGTTGAAGGACTCAGGGATACCGATCTCGAAGCTGTCGTCGCCGCGGACAATGGATTCGTAAGCCTTGGTACGGCCTGCGACGTCATCCGACTTGACGGTAAGCATTTCCTGCAGCGTGTACGCCGCACCGTATGCCTGCAACGCCCAGACTTCCATCTCCCCGAAGCGCTGGCCGCCGAACTGGGCTTTACCGCCGAGAGGCTGCTGCGTGACAAGAGAATAAGGACCGATGGAACGTGCGTGGATCTTGTCGTCGACAAGGTGGTGCAGTTTCAGCATGTAGATGTAGCCGACGGTGACCGCGCGCTCGAAGGTTTCGCCGGTACGGCCGTCCGTCAGTTTCACCTGACCGGAGCTGGACAGACCTGCGTCTTCAAGCATCTTGTTGATGTCCGCCTCGACCGCGCCGTCGAAGACGGGGGTTGCGATGGGAACGCCGTTGCGGATGTTGCCGCACATTTCAAACAGCTCGCCCGGTTTCAGGGTCTGCACGTCTTCCTTGTACGCTTTGTCGCCGTAGGCGATTTTCAGCTTGGCGTGGAGTTCTTTTTCAAGCTTCTCCTTCTCGCCGCCGGCCGAACGCTGGTAACGGTCGACGATTTCGCCGATCTGCTTGCCGAGGGTCGCAGTCGCCCAGCCCAGGTGGGTCTCGAGGATCTGGCCGACGTTCATGCGCGAGGGAACGCCGAGCGGGTTGAGGACGAGGTCAACAGGCGTGCCGTCTTCAAGATACGGCATGTTTTCGACCGGCATGATGCGCGAGACAACCCCTTTGTTGCCATGGCGGCCTGCCATTTTGTCGCCGGGCTGCAGTTTGCGCTTCACGGCAATGAAGACCTTCACGGTTTTCATGACACCGGGGAGCATTTCGTCGCCGCGCTGCAGTTTTTCGACTTTGTTTTCGAAACGCTGCGTCAGGTCGTCGATCGCACGGTCAAAGGTCTGGCCCATGGATTCGATATCGCCCATCGTCTTCTCGTCGGTGACGACGATTTCGCGCCAGTCGGAGCGCTTGACGGTGTCGAGGTCGGCAGCCGTGATCTTCTCGCCTTTTTTGAGGCCTTCAACGGGTTTCGCAACCGTTTTGCCGATGAGGACGTCGCGCAGGCGGTTGTAGAGGCCGCGCTCGTAAATGCGGCGTTCGTCGTCGCGGTCTTTTGCAAGGCGTTCGATTTCAGCCCGCTCGATGGACAGAGCGCGCTGGTCTTTATCAACGCCGCGGCGGGAGAAGACGCGGACTTCCACGATGGTGCCGCCGATGCCGGGCGGAACGCGGAGCGAGGTGTCTTTCACGTCGGAGGCTTTTTCACCGAAGATGGCGCGGAGGAGTTTTTCTTCCGGCGTCATCGGCGATTCACCTTTCGGCGTGACTTTGCCGACGAGGATGTCGCCGGGTTTCACTTCGGCGCCGATGTAGACGATGCCGGCCTCGTCAAGATGCTTGAGGCCTTCTTCGCCGACGTTCGGGATGTCGCGGGTGATGTCTTCCTGGCCGAGTTTCGTGTCGCGGGCCATGACTTCAAATTCCTCGATGTGGATCGAGGTGAAGACGTCATCTTTCGCGATGCGCTCGGAAATGAGGATCGAGTCCTCGAAGTTGTAGCCGTTCCAGGGCATGAAGGCGACGAGGACGTTGCGGCCGAGCGCGAGCTCGCCCAGTTCCGTCGACGGGCCGTCGCCGATGATGTCGCCGGCTTCGATGCGGTCGCCGACTTTCACCAGCGGGGTCTGCGTGATGCAGGTGTTCTGGTTGGAACGGGTGAACTTTTTCAGTTTGTAGATGTCGACGGTCGACTTGGTCGAGTCTTTCTCGTCCGTCGCGTGGATAACGATGCGGTTTGCATCGACAGAGTCGACGATGCCGGAGCGCAGCGCCGTGATGGCAGAGCCGGAGTCACGGGCGACAGCGCCTTCCATGCCGGTGCCGACCAGCGGTGCGTCGGAGCGCATCAGCGGAACGGCCTGGCGTTGCATGTTGGAGCCCATCAGCGCGCGGTTCGCGTCATCGTTCTCGAGGAACGGGATAAGCGCGGCGGCAACCGACACGATCTGCTTCGGCGAAACGTCGATGAGGTCGATCTGGTCGCGGGGGGAGAGGATGTAATCACCACCCTGACGGCAGGACACGAGGTCGCTGGCGAAGCCGCCTTTGGCGTCGAGTTCGGCGTTGGCCTGGGCGATGGTATATTTGCCCTCTTCCATCGCGGACATATAGATCACTTCGTCGGTGATCTTGCCGTTGACGATCTTGCGGTACGGGGATTCGATGAAGCCGTACTGGTTGATGCGGGCGTAGGTGGAGAGCGAGTTGATCAGACCGATGTTCGGACCTTCAGGGGTCTCAATCGGGCAGATACGGCCGTAGTGGGTCGGGTGAACGTCGCGGACTTCGAAGCCTGCGCGCTCGCGGGTCAGACCACCGGGTCCAAGGGCCGACATGCGGCGCTTGTGGGTGATTTCCGACAGCGGGTTGGTCTGGTCCATGAACTGCGACAGCTGCGAGGAGCCGAAGAATTCGCGGACGGCAGCGGCAGCCGGTTTCGCGTTGATGAGGTCGTGCGGCATGGCGGTGTCGATATCGACAGACGACATGCGCTCGCGGATCGCGCGTTCCATGCGCATCAGGCCGACGCGGCACTGGTTTTCCATCAATTCGCCTACGGAGCGGACGCGGCGGTTGCCAAGGTGGTCGATATCGTCAATTTCGCCGCGGCCGTCTTTGAGGCCGACGAGGATGTTGAGGATTTCAAAGATATCTTCCTTGCGGAGGACTCGCACCTGATCGTCCGTCTTGAAGTCAAGACGGCCGTTCATTTTGACGCGGCCGACAGGCGACAGGTCATAGCGCTCGAAATCGAAGAAGAGGCCGCGGAACAGGGCATCAGCCGATTCAAGCGTCGGCGGTTCGCCGGGGCGCATGACGCGGTAGATGTCGACAAGCGCGTCTTCACGGTTGCGGCATTTGTCAGCCGCGAGCGTGTTGCGGATGTAGCCGCCGTTATTGATGAGGTCGATGAGCAGGATATCGAGCGTCTTGAGGCCGAGTTTCTCGATTTTGTCGAGCGACTTGGCATCCAGCTCGTCGCCGGCTTCAAAGGCGATCTCGCCGGTTTTGTCGTCAACGATGTTGCTGGCGACTGCCTGGCCGATGAGTTCTTCCGTCTGGATGATGACTTCCTTCAGGCCGTCTTCTTCCAGTTTCTTCGCCTGACGTGCGGTGATCTTGGTGCCGGCGGGGACCTTGACCTTGCCGGTTTTGGCGTCGATCAGGTCAGCCTTGATCTTGATGCCGCGATAGCGCTCGGCAACATAGGCGGTTTTCCAGCCGTCTTTGGTTTTTTCGTAGGTGAGGATGTCGTAGAAGGTGTGGAGAATGTCTTCTTTCGACAGGCCCTGAATTTTGGAGGGATCTACCGGTTTGCCGGCTTTTTGCTGGCGTTCGCGGTATTTTGCGGATTCTTCGGAGTCCAGCGCGAGCAGGAAGGTCGTGACGGGCAGTTTACGGCGGCGGTCAATGCGGACGTACACGAGGTCTTTGGCGTCGAATTCAAAATCAAGCCAGGAGCCGCGGTACGGGATGACGCGGGCAGCAAAGAGGTATTTGCCCGAGGAGTGGGTTTTGCCCTGGTCATGGTCGAAGAACACGCCGGGAGAACGGTGCATTTGCGAGACGATCACGCGCTCGGTGCCGTTGACGACGAAGGTGCCGTTGGTGGTCATGAGCGGCATATCGACCATGTAGACATCCTGTTCTTTGATGTCTTTGATGGTGCGCATGCCCGACGCTTCATCGATATCGAAGGTCGAGAGACGCAGGGTGACGCGCAGCGGCGCGGCATAGGTCATGGAACGCTGGACGCATTCCTCGACGTCGTATTTCGGCTCTTCGAGTTCATAGCGCACGAAGTCGATTTCCGCGCGGCCCGAGAAATCTTTAATCGGGAAGACGGATTTGAACACTTCCTGCAGGCCTTCCGTCAAACGGTCGGAATGCTTGGTGTCGCGCTGGAGGAATTTTTCGTACGAGTTGCGCTGCACCTCGATCAGGTTCGGCATTTCGCAGACTTCAGGAATTTTGCCAAAGCTGCGGCGAATGCGCTTGCGGCCGGTGTAGCTTTTGCTGTCGGAAAGGGAACGAATTGCTTTTTTGACGCTCATTTGTGCGATTTTCCTTGTAACCCGATGAATGTAAAGATTTTGGGGGCAACTGCCCCGCTGACGGAAAGTACCGAGGACGCTAAACCGGAGCCCACCACATGACTACCGAGGTCCAAAAAGAAGAGTATCGAGAGTGCTTTAGTTGAAAGCTGCACCCAAATAAACCCACCCGAAAATGGGCTTGTTTCGCTGCAGCTTTAGCAAGATAGGCGGTTGGTATCAAAGTTCCAGTCTTCAGTAAGCAGAAGTGGCGGCGGGGAAAAATCCCCGCCGCCTGATCTTCATGCGCTTTGTGTGCGTGAAATAATCAAGATGATTACTTCAGCTCAACTTTCGCGCCGACAGCTTCGAGCTTCTTCTTGATCTCTTCAGCTTCGGCTTTAGCAACGCCGGCTTTCAGGGATTTCGGAGCAGCTTCGACGAGGTCTTTAGCTTCTTTCAGGCCGAGGCCGGTGATGCCGCGGACTTCTTTAATGACTTCGATTTTCTTGTCGCCGGCAGCAGCCAGGACAACGTCGAATTCGGTTTTCGCTTCAGCAGCGGGACCTGCGACAGCGGCAACGGCAGCAGCCGGAGCAGCAGCGGAAACGCCCCACTTCTCTTCGAGCATTTTGGAGAGCTCAGCAGCTTCCAGAACGGTGAGTTTCGAGAGATCTTCAACGATTTTTGCGAGATCAGCCATAATTTTAGTACTCCATTATGTTAGATAGTTCTGTTTGTTTTTTAAACCAGTCGGTCGTCAGTCTTAGCCCTTTTCGGCATAAGCGCTGATGACACGGGCCACAGCCGAAGCCGGCGCCTGGGTGATGGTGGCGATGCGTTGCGCCGGGGCCTGCAGGAGGCCGAGGAGCTTGGAGCGCAGCGCGTCCAGGGACGGGAGTTTCGACAATGCTTCAATAGCCGGACGATCAAGCAGTTTGTCGCCGAGAGCGCCGCCGACAATGACGAGTTTTTCATTGTCTTTAGCGAAGATCGCCGCGACTTTCGCCGCAGCAACCGGGTCTTTCGACGTTGCAATGCCGACCGGACCCTTGAGCATGGGGCCGATGCCTTCAAAACGCGTACCTTTGAGGGCCCGGATAACGAGCCTGTTCTTGGATACTTTAAAGTCGACGCCTTCTTTCCGCATACGCACGCGCAGTTCCGAAACCTGACCAGCGGTGAGGCCCATATTCTGGGTCACAACGATGGATTCGACTTCGCCGAGCGACTTTTGCAAGTCAGAGACGCGAACTTCTTTTGTTGCACGATCCACGGGGGTATTCTCCGTTCGATTAAGTATGGCGCGCTAGAGGCCGATATACTGGCCAAAAACGAAGCCGGGTTGCACGAGAGTTCCGGATGGTCTCGAAACTCTACCTGTAGTTCCCGTCCCGAAGCGTCAAGCCATAACAAAGTGCCGTTAAAACTCTTCTTCCTCGTCTATACCGGCTCCCTTTTGGGGATTTACTCGGGGGCCCTAAAGCTGTCCCCCAAACCTGTAGTCTCGGACAGGGATTTAAACGGCGGGGCTTTAACGGCCCCGCCACTTAAAATCTGGTTACGCCGCCTTGGAAAGGCTCGACAGTTCCAGCTTCACGCCGGGGCCCATCGTGGAGGAAAGGCTCGCCTTGCGGAGATAGTTGCCTTTCATCGTCTGCGGTTTTGCTTTCAGCACCGCGTCCATCAGGGCGCGGATGTTTTCGCAAAGTTTTTTCTCGTCGAAGGAGGCTTTGCCCACGCCAACGTGGACGATGCCTTCTTTCTGTGCGCGGAACTCGACGGAGCCGCCCTTGGCCGCTTTCACGGCAGAGGTCACGTCCATCGTCACGGTGCCGAGTTTCGGGTTCGGCATCAGGCCTTTGGGGCCGAGGATCTGGCCGAGCTTACCGACGGTACCCATCATGTCCGGCGTCGCGATGACGCGCTCGAAAGGCATGTCGCCTTTCTGGATGGATGCTGCGAGGTCATCGTCACCAACGACATCGGCGCCGGCTTTTTTCGCTTCTTCGGCTTTGGGGCCTTTTGCGAAAACGGCCACGCGGACGTTCTTGCCGGTGCCGTTCGGCAGCACAACCATGCCGCGGACGTTTTGGTCCGACTGCTTGGTATCGATGCCGAGGTTGACGGCGAGTTCGATGGTCTCATCGAATTTCGCGGTGGCGTTCTTCTTGATGAAGCTGACAGCTTCTTCAAGCGTCCAAATTTTGGTCTTGTCTTGCGCCTTGCGGGTGTCGCGCAGGCGTTTCGTGAAGGCCGATTTTTCGCCTTTGGCGGCGGCGTCTTTTTTCTTCGTAGCCATGATAATTAGCCCTCCACCACTTCGATGCCCATCGAACGTGCGGTGCCTGCGATGGATTTCGCAGCGCTGTCGACGTTGGCGGCATTCATGTCTTTCAGTTTCGCGGTCGCGATTTCGCGGACTTGCGTCATCGTGACTTTGCCGATCTTGTCCTTGCCGGCCGTGCCCGAGCCTTTGGGCAGGTTGGCAGCCTTGATCAGGTAGTAGGACGCCGGCGGCGTCTTCATGATGAAGCTGAAAGAGCGGTCAGCATAAACGGTGATGACGCAGGGAATCGGCATGCCGGGTTCCATGCCTTGGGTCTGCGCGTTAAAGCCTTTGCAGAATTCCATGATGTTCACGCCAGCCTGGCCGAGAGCGGGGCCGATGGGCGGCGACGGGTTGGCCTTGCCGGCCGGAACGACGAGCTTGATATAGCCCGTAATCTTCTTTGCCATTATAATCTCCTTGAAATTTAAGGGTTTGTGGTACGGCTCCGCCTGGTCTTTCGACGGAAAGCCTCCCACAGCTTTCGCCGATGATTTCTGATAAAAGAATCATCAAGCGACGCAAATATACTGCTATTTCGCTGCAATGCAAGAAAAAACGGCCAGTTTTCCACAAGCGCCGCCGCCCGATTATGGTTTTACCGCCTTCGCATAACGCCGTTCCCGCCGCCAGACGACGAGCGTCACGACAAGCGCCGAGGCAAAGGTAACCCCCGTCATGACATCGATCAGCTGCGGGTCAAGGTGGATGCCCACCTTTTGCAGCAGGTAATCAATATACGAATTCGGCATGTCCTTGATTCCACGCGCATATTTTACCGCATACTGCAACTGCGTCAGCGGGCAATAGCCGAGCGAATGCACCATCGGGCCTACCACGAGCCAGAAAAACGTCGTAAGCGCCACAAGGCAGCGGTGGGCAACACGGGTTTTCGGCCAGATCCAGCCGGTCAGGTTGAACACGATGACGGCGATGTGTAAAAGGTCCAAAAAGCCGTCGGCCAAGGCGAGCATGAAAGATTTTACCCAAAACTAATTGTTTTGCCGTAATATAACTATATCCAAAGCAAATCAAGACTTAAGCGGAGACGATGACGCCCGAAGCCACGGCAGCCACCAACACTCCCCCGCTCCGCTTTGACTTTGACAAAGCGGCCGCCGATGCGCGCGCCGACTTCCCCGAACAGACGAAAAATATCACCTTCATCAACCTCGATGCGCCGGATGTCGAGGCGCAGATGCAGGCCTTTGAAGACAGCCTGTCGGATACCGCCAAACGGGAGCTGTCCAATCGCCGCGATGAAAACCCCGATTTCCTGACCAAGAGCGCGATGCCGACGGTCTGGTTCACGACCGACGGCAAAGGCATGATGCTGGCCTATGGCAGCCGCACCCATCTGGCCGATGTGGAGCAGATCGCCAGTGCCGGTCTCGACACCGCCAAGCACCTGAAATACACCTTCGAGCATGAACTCGGACATATCGTCGTCCCCAAGGCGGACAGCCCGACAAACCGCGCCGAACATGGCGCCGACGCCTTTGCCATTCTGCGCGGCATGCAGTCGAACTTCCTTACCCCCCTCGACGCCAAGAAAATCGCCGACGGCCGCGATATGCTCGGCTGGCTGAATGCCGATGTCACACATATTACGTCCATGACGCTCGATGCGATTATCATCAACCCTAAGCAGACCGATTTTTTGAAACTGACGCCGAAAGAGACGGCAGCGATCGCCGCGAAACATGCGGAAACATTCTCCCTCACAGGTGATGCCAGCGCATTCACGAGCATGGCTGTCGCCTTGCGCCGCGACGCTTACACGCTGGACGACATGCGCCGCGAGAATGCCGACAAGCTGGCAAATGTTGTTTTAAAAGGCGAGCGCTCCGGCCTTGCCTTCTATTACGCCGCGCGCATTCTTCTCACCGCGAAGGCCCGGCAGGAAGATGGCACGGAGCTCCCCCATTCCGTCGACTTCAAAACGGAAAAGTGGGAGAAAGTTTTTGCCGCCATTGAAAAGAAAGCCCGCGGCCGCGACATTGGTGCGGCAAAGGCTGTAGAGCAGAACCCCGACGCGCCGCACGTCGACGAGCCGAAGAACGCCCTGCAAAAGCTGGCTCTCCGCCTGAAACCCCTGAATGTTTAAAATCAAAATCGCCGCTGTCTAGCCGACAAGGCCCTTGATGACGCGCTTGCCGAAGGCGACCACACCTTTGACGCCGGCCAACTTTGCGGCGTCCACGACGGTTTCGGCAAGACTCACTTTGTTCATCTGCTCCGTATGCGCGCGCTGCACGGCGGCCTTCAGCTCCGGCGTCTGCTGGATGGGGGCAACGACCTGATCGGCGGAAAGGCCCGTCCACGGACGGTAGAGCACAAGGTTCGGCACGGGGATTTCCTCCCGCGTGAAGGTCAGCCCGCCATCTGGTGCTTTCTCGGATTTCCACGTTGCCATGGTCGTCGGCTGCGGATTATTCGTCACGCTGGCGCATTTGTCCCAGAAGGCTTTGCGCTTGGCTTCGTCCGGCTTGCCGGTCACGGGTTCGACGCCCTGAAAAGCCTCGCCAAACAGGACGCGCAGGGGCTGGTGGGCTTCGAGCGCGCGTTCCCAGTAATGCACGTTCTTCGCCGCATTGAACACATCGCGCAGCGTATTGAACATCAGCTCGCCCTTGTTTGGCGCTTCCGTGGGCGATGTCGCTGCATGCGCTTTCAGCGTCGTGGACCGGCGGGTGGCGATCGCGTGGGAAGAGCCGTTGAATTCATTGTCGGCGTCGACCAGCATCTGCACCGCGACTTCCTTACCGCTGGAATCGATGATGCGGATGACACCTGTATTGCCTTGTGTGGCGCTGTCGCCGGAACCCTGATTGGTCACGCGCAGCAATTCGCTAAGGCGGCCGACGAGCGGCGGCTTTTTGTCGGGCGGCAGCGAGTCATACTGCTCCATCAATTCGATGCCGGGGTAGATGGCGACGGTCAGCGGCAGGCTGCCCTTGATGGGCGTATCCTTGTCCTCCAGCCAGCCGAGTGGCTGCAGGATGCCAGGGTTCATAAGGTCCTCGACATCGGTCGGGCCGATGCGCACAACCACGCCGTGGTTGTTGAGGAACAGAAGGTCATGGTGCGTGCCGCGGAAGACTTGCTCCGTTGCGGGCTGGGGCAGGCCCAGCTGTTCCAGCATGGCATGAACGCGGCTCGCATAGGGCTCGTCGTTGATATAGTCGGCGGTGCGGAACTCCCTGCGGATTTGCTTGCCGGACTTGTGGTCTGTCGTACACCAGCCGTAATCGAAAGCATCGCTCTTTTTCGTCTCCGTCGAAATATCGACGACGGTGATTTTCTCGGACGGCAGCACAGGAAAATTCTTGAGGTCGAGAGTCTTTTCAAACCCATTGTCGGCGGGGACGTTTTTCAGGTCGAACGTCTTTTCAAAGCCATGATCGACGGCGAACTTGGAGGCGTTCTCCTTATCCCCGGAAAACTTCGTGGTGATATTGGCGTGCGGCGGCCGTTCGGTCATAGCATGAATAATACCGAAAATGCCTTAACCTTCGATTAATACAATGGTACGCAGATAAGTCATTGTTTATAAGGCTTTGCTTACGAGGTCGCCGCCAGAAGGCCTTCGATGCGCATGAGCTGCCATTCGGTGCCGCCGCGGCGGGAGAGTGTATTGTCGAGGCCGTCGAGGAAAACGATCTGCTCAGTATAGGTCACCTTCGTCCCCTGCCCGTCCGCCTCGTAAGCGATGCTGGCAAGGGAAGATGAATGCGGCGCACCGTTGAGGTGCATATCGTAGCTGTAGACGAGCCGCGAGGGCGGCGCGATGAAATGATAGCGCGCTTCATAGAGGGACACGAGACCGCCCATGTTGAAGCGCCCTTCCAGCACGTCCTCCCCGCCGCGGCGGAAATCCATGCTACGTTTCAATTCAGACCACAGGCCCGGGGGGCCCGAGAACCACTGCGCCTTCAGCGCAGGATCGGCCCAATAGTCAAAAACTTTTTCAGGCGCGGCGGCCCATTGTTTGGTGATGGTGAAAGATCCGTGGAAAAGGGGCAGCATGGCGGCATTGACTCCGGCTGGCGGGATTGAGCCTCCATCTTGCCGCGCGAATGCTGCGCGGTCAAAGGGACAAAAATCAATCTTCAGCAGGTATCAGCGCGTCGATGACGCCAAGGACGCGCTGCACATCGGCTTCCCGCTCAGCGAGCAGCAGGCGCATAGGCACGGCAATTTCAGCCGGCGCGCCGTCATTCGTCCAGCGCCGCACGGTTTGTTCTTGCACCTTCAAGGCCTTCGCCAGCGCCCCCTGCCAGATGGGGCCGTAGATGGCCCGGCCGATATCGGCAATGGTTTCGGGCGGGATGGCGCCGTCGATGCTGGTGTCGCGGTCGCGCTTGCTGCGGGGTTTGAGGGCCATGGCTGTTCTTTCTGCTGTTAGAGGGAACAGGCGGCGGCAGCCTCTCATCGCGAGCGGCGGGCAGTCATATAGCCTTGTCCGGAAAACGGTATCGCCGTCACCATAACACGGAAGAAACGCCAGCGGGGATTATATTTTACGGAATTACCTTGCTATCCGCCGATATGACGCGCATAGTGGGTTTATTCGATTTCAAGTTCTGCTTGTTTGCACGCCGTAAGGCTTTCCCCCAAGACATCGCTATTTCGGATCAGGCCACAGGCAGTTGTTGCGCTGCGGCCTATGCACGAATATGTGCGTTTTCTAAATGGAGGCCAATATGGCTCAAGGTACAGTTAAATGGTTCAACGCTGCTAAAGGCTTCGGCTTTATCCAGCCCGACAACGGCAATGCGGACGTTTTCGTTCACATGAGCGCTGTCGAACAAGCTGGCATGCGCGGCCTGAACGAAGGTCAAAAAGTTTCTTTTGACATCGTCATGGAGCGCGGCAAAAACGCTGCTGCGAACCTGAAAGACGCTGCTTAAGCTTTTTTCGATTAAAAAGCCCGGCAGCTGCCATGCAGTTGCCGGGCTTTTTCTTTGCTGAATTTATCGCGCCGAATTTCTTGGACTGAATTTCTTGAACTGAATTTTTATGAAGGAATTTGCATCATGGCTTTCACACCTGCTCCTCCGTCCCCCTCGCCCGCTCCGCGCCCCTCGGGCATGCCGGCCACCATCCGCCAAGCCCCAAAAGCCCCGCCTGCTAAACCGCAGCCCGAGAAAAAAGACGGCGAGAAGTAAGGCTTAGTTTTTCGTAGGTGGCGTATCGGGCTTCTTGACCTTGCTCATGCGGATCTGCGAGACGCGGCGGCCTTCCATCTGGCGGATTTCGAGCAGCCAGCCGCGCCATTCGAGCTTTTGGCCGACGGCGGGGAAATGCTTCATTTCATGCAGCACGAGACCTGCGAGCGTGCCGAATTTGCCGTCGGGCTCATAGTCAATCATCAGCCGGTTGCGGAGTTCGTAGATGGAGACAGATGCATCAACGGTCAGCGAGCCATCCGCATTTTCGCGGAAGGTGCTGGCATAGGGTTCGTGCCGGTCGGGGAATTCGCCGGTAATCGCTTCCAGAACATCAAGGTGCGTGACGACGCCATCAAGCCCGCCCGCTTCGTCCTTTACGATGGCGAGCGGCGCCGGATATTTCTTGAACACTTCCAGCAGCTCCAGCACCGCCAGCGTATGCGCCACATAGAGCGGCTCCAGCAGCATTGATTTCTGCACCGTGTAATCGCCGCCGTTGAGGCAGGCGAGCAGGTATTCGTCTTTGCGGAGCACACCCAACACATTATCCGCATCGCCGTCGATGACGATCAGGTGGGAGCGCTCGAAACTTTTGACATCTTCGAAAAGCTGCGCGGGGTCCTTGCGAACGTCGATGAATTCGACATCCTGCCGCGACGTCATGATGGTATGGACGGGACGCTTGGCAAGGTTTAGCACGCCGCGCAGCAGAAGTTTTTCGGCGGAGGTCATGGCCAGGGATTTTGTCTGTTCCTTGCGGACAGCAGCGTCGACAGCTTTCTGGACTTTACGTTTTTTGCGCGCGTTGATCAGCTGGCGTGCAATTTCAACCAGCAGCGCCGCGATAATCAACGCGCAGACGGCGTTTTCCGGCAAGGCATGACCGAAGTGCTCCGCCATAAGGCTGGCGGCAATCACGAAGAGGATAAAAAGGCAGAGCATGGCAGCGTGCCTTTGGAAGTAGGAGGAAAGTTAGACTTTCTCGACCTGGCTGAAATCCAGTTCCACCGGCGTCGAACGGCCGAAGATGGAAACGAGGACTTTGAGACGGGATTTCTGCTCGTCGATTTCCTCGACAACGCCGTTGAAGGAGTTGAAGGGGCCATCGCAGACCTTGACCTGCTCGCCGATGTCGTAGCTGACGGAGGGACGCGGACGTTCTGCGCCTTCGACAACCTGTTTCAGCAGGCGCTGGGCCTCGCCTTCCGTGATCGGCTGCGGCTTGGTGCCGTTGGCGCCGAGGAAGCCGGTGACTTTCGGGGTGTTTTTGACAAGGTGCCAGGCGTCGTCGTTCATTTCCATTTTGACGAGGACGTAGCCGGGGAAGAATTTGCGTTCGGCGTTGACCTTCTGGCCACGGCGCACTTCCATGACCTCTTCGGTCGGAACCATGACTTCCTCGATATACTGGTCGAGGCCGCGCTTCTTGGCGGTTTCCATGATCGATGAAGAGACTTTCTTCTCGAAACCGGAGTAGACGTGGAGGACGTACCAGCGCTTTGCCATGATTTTGTATTCTTTGCGTTAAATTATTTGCCAGTCGGCGGTGTTGAATTTGCGCCGAGCGTCAGGATGAACTCGACGACGTGGGAAATGACGAAGTCGGAAAACAGCAAGATCATCGACATGATGAAGACGACGAAGAAGACGACGATGGTCGTCGTGACAACTTCCTTGCGCGTCGGCCAGGTGACCTTGCGGGTTTCCTGTTGGACCTGTTCGGCGAATTCGACGATATTTGTCATCTGCTCTTCCGGTTCGGTTTTAAGTGTTCAGCAGCCAGAAGTTTCTGGCGGCTGGCAGGAGCGGAGGGACTCGAACCCCCAACCCTCGGTTTTGGAGACCGATGCTCTACCAATTGAGCCACGCTCCTATGCGCCGTTTTTCCCCTAAGACCCCTCGTTTCCGGCGGACCGGATTGGAGAGATTAATGATTTAGGGGGATACGATGACAGTTTTATAGCTGAAGTCCCGCACCTTGCAAAGCAAAAAATGGCGGCAAAACAGCGCCCACCCTTCGTAAAACAGCGATTTCCTTGAGAATCAAGGCGTAATGGGAAGTTTTGCTTTGGGCGGCGCCATCAGAATGGCGTCGACGTTAAAGAACATCTCGCCCTTCTGGTTGTTCAGGGGGTTCACATACCGCTGCACATCCCAGAAATGGCCTTCCCTCTGGCGGAAATCCTGCCCCTCGGGGCGCAGGTGCAGCGCCTTGATGATCATGAGCTCCTCGGCAGGGTCAATGACGCGATAGGCGGTCGTCTCCGTTTTGCCGTCGCCGGTGGCGAGGATGGAATTGAGGATGCCCTTCAATTCGGCAAAATGGGCTTCGCGGTCGACATGCTGCAGGCGCGTTTTGTCGTAAAGGTCGACGGCCTGCAGGTGGGCGCGGTAATGGGCAAAGTGGCGGGCCTGAAGCTCGTTATAATTGGCCAGCGCCTCCGGCGTATTCTCGGAGGCAAGGCGCTGCCCTGCCCGCTGCAGCGTGTACCAGATGGCCTGCGCGCCGCCGTAGGGGTCGTAATATGAGGTTTGCACATAGGCGGCGCGGATGGCTTCCCAGTCGATATTGTTCGGGGTCGCCTGCGCCTTGGCGACCAGCGCGAGGTAGTCTGCGTCTTTGCCCTGCGGCAGGTTGGCGGCGGGCGCCACGGCGGTCGTTTTACCGGCAGCTGTCGCCGCAAGCGTATCGGCAAAAGTCGTGGCGGCGGAGGCGGCACCCGGCAGGGCGACCAGCGACAGCAGGAAAAGGCAGGCGAATTTATTCAAGGCATATCCCCGTTCAGTTTATCTTATAGCCCTTATCTTTGACGATTTAGCTGCAAAAGAACAGGGTAAAGAATTACGTTTGTTTTGAAAAACCGGCTTTGGCCAGCTGGCGGTCGTGATAGCGGGACAGGGTGATCAGGGCCGTAGCAGCGCCGATCAGCGCAGTTGCCATATCCTCCTGCGTGTCCCAGACGTCGCCTTGTGTTCCCAGGAAGGCGTCGGCGCTATCGCCCGTGGTGACCGCCGTAATCCATTCAATCAGTTCATAGATGGCACTGATACCAAGGCAGGACAGCAGCAGAATGACGACCAGCCATTTTCCAGACTTAAGCGGCGAGGTACGCAGCAGAAGCTCCCGACCTATCATGGCCGGCACGAAGCCCTGCATAAAATGGCCGAAGCGGTCATAGTGATTGCGAGACAGGTGGAAGGTCTCCTTTGCCCAGTCGCCGATTGGTACTTCCGCATAGGTGTAGTGTCCGCCGACGAGCAACACAATGGCATGGACGCATATTAAACAATAAATCAAAGAGGTTAGCGGTAATTTTTCATGTGAAACAACAAGAATGGGCAGCGCAATCGCGATGGGAAACACCTCAAGGCACCAGGTGAAATAGTCATGCGGCTTCATCGCCGACCACAGCGCAACAACCGCAAGCACCAGCAGAAGAGAGATCTGCAGCCGCTTGTTATTTATGGGCATTTTTGTAGCGGGCGGATTTTTGGTAGAGACGGCTGCCCTGCTGCGCTTTGGAGAGCGGCTGGACTTTGGCCGAACGCGCCATGCGCATGATTTTCTTCTGCAGCGTCTCGATGGCGGCAGGGTTGCCACCTTTGTGTTCGATTTCAATTTCATAGAAGGCGTAGTACTTGCCGGTATCGGGCAGCATGACGACGCCGACGTCAAAGGCGATCTCGACCGTGCCGCGCTTTTTGCCGCTGCCGATTTTTACATCGAAGGAACGACGTTCAATCGATGCCGTAAAAATATGGATGAAGCGTTTGGATTTGAAGGGCTTTATCATTTTAGCAGCCTCCGCACCCTTGAAGCGGGAGAGATTGGGCGCTGGATCCGGCAGCGTGTCTTTAATCTCCTTGCGGAACAGCACGCCGAAGGCCATGGGCAGCATGCCGAGGTCGTATTTCAGCGTCTGTTCATAGCTGCCCAGCTTGCCCTGCTTGCCGGGCTTATACTGGACGCGCAGAGAAATGGAATTACGGTAAAGCTGCAGATCCTTGGTGTCGTAATAGGCGCGCGGCAGGAACTTATGCTGCACGGAATTGCGCACGCGCGGCTTGCGCGTCATGACCTGAAAGACATGCTCGAGGTCGCGCAGCGAGAGCTTGATCTTGAGCTCTTGCTCGATTTCGGAAAACTGCGGCAGTGGCATCGGGGGTATATCGCCTTAAATCTGGCAGGACACAGGCACGGCGCTGGCGCAGCCGGCATAGGGCATCACTTCCGCACCCAGTTTTTCGAACTGCGTGCGCAGAAGCGGGCTGACGCGGCGCAGGCGCAGGCTGTGTTTTTGCTCGTTGAAGGAAAGCACGTCGGAATGGACGGCCGAAAGGTAAGTGGCATGCTCGAAAGTCTCAGCGGAACACTGAACGATATAGGATTTATCGGAATTGGGTTCGCGCTGGGATGCTGCCATCATGTCCTCTTTCACTGGTGAATGGTGGATTTTGTGTAATCAGGTTGCGCCAGAACGGCGCATTCCCCGTTAAACACATTATGCAGGCAATCTGCCCGACAAAACAAGTGGTTTTCCTGCAATGTTCAGGCAGGTCATGAGTGAGGTTTTAGAGTTGCGATGCAGCATGAACAGCAAATCCCATCCCTTTTAAATCCCTGTCATCCTGAGCGCAGCGAAGGATCTCCCTTGTTTGCGGCACAAAGGCGGGATTCTTCGCTGCGCTCAGAATGACAATTTTTAGAATGCGGGCCGTTGCTGCTTGAGCTTCAGGGCAGCTTTCGGCTTTGCCTCCGCCCCCTGCACTGCCGCGATAAGGTCGACAACCTTGCGGCCGTTGCCAAGGTCGCGGTCAAGCAGTGTCGCGGGCGCATCGTCAAAGCGGTTCAGGAAGGCCGCTTTCAGGGCCGCGGGGTCGACATCCGCAAAGGCATCCAGCAGCCCCTTCCGCGCCGCTGGGTCATAGGCGAAGCGGTTGTAGAGGGCGGCGGTGGCCATCAAGGCGGCGATACCGTCAGGGCTGTCCGGTGCCCTTGTTTCGACCACGCCATGGCGGCGCAGGTTGGGCATTGTCAGCTGCAGGGTCAGGGCATTATCCAGAATTTCGGTCGTGAGACGGCCCGCCGCCAGCAATTCGCCAACGGTCGGCGTTTTACCGAACAGCTTCTCGGTCGCGACAAAGCCTTCCGCTGCGCTTGCGTCCGGCACGAAGGGGATTTTCAGCTTCAGCAGGCGGTCGGTCACATGGCCGATCAGGCTTTCGTTGTCGGTGGCCGACAGTGCATCGAACACCGGCGTCATCTGGTCGGGCACCAGCTTGGCGTAGGTTTCATGCAGCCGCTGCTGGCGGGTGGTGCGCTGGCTCAAGGACTGCGCGACATCGACCAGCATGAGGGCGCGGTAAATCTCGTGAAACTGCTCGCCCATGGGATCGAAGTTCACCTGCAAACCGCAGCAGGACTTCATGGTGTCGATGAGGTCATCGGCCTTCTGCCCGTGCGCCCCGCGCAGATAGCCGCAGTAGGCGGCGAAGCGGGAGCGCGGCATATCATCCGCATCAAGGAAACTCGGCGTATGGCCCCTGCCCTGCACACGCAGGTCGAAGAAGGCAGCCGTCTTTTCCAGCGCGCCGCGCATGTCGCGGTTCATCTGCTCAAGCTCGGCCAGATCTTTGCACGGCTTGGTCGAAAGCTCCACCTGCCCGCCCGGCTCGAGGCTGACATCGCCAAGCCCCGGAATATCGAGGGCCACAATGCGGCCTTTCTCGAAGGCGTGCTTGGTTTGCGGGAACTGCGCCGCGAAATGCTCCAGCACCATTTCCACCTGGTCGAAGGTGATGGGCAGGCCTTCCGGCGTGGTCACGAATAATTCAAGCTCGGTGCCGATCTTGCCGCCGGCGTTGGAGGCGACTTTGGCCAGCAGGTGGTTTTCAATTTCAAGGCGGTCGGTAAAAAAGTGGTTTTTGTCGGCGGAATGATAGACGCGGGACATGATGATGGCTCCGGCTGAAGTTCTGTTTTTATCTTTAAGGATGTTTTGTTTAAGGACGGGGCAAAGCCCGTCACGCGCGCAATGACAGGCTTAACGCCAGAAGAGCGGCGCCGCGAAGAGAGACAGGGAGGCCAGAGCGGCCGTAATGAAGGTCATCGACATCATGGCCGTGGTTGTAGCACGGGGATTCGGGGTCGGTCAAGGGTTATCGAAAACACCTCTTTCCTCTCTCCTCTGGGAGAGGAAGGGGCCCGCGCCTTCACGGGAAGGTGAGGGTACTTCGATCGGCATAGCACTGCTTGAGAAGTACCCTCACCCTGCCCTCTCCCAAAGGAGAGGGTTCAAACAAAAAAGCCCCGGCTTTTAACCCGGGGCTTTTTCTGGAGAGAATTAACTTAGTTAACAGCGCTTGCCCGCGGCGTATGGCCGGCGGAGGCTTCACGCTCTTCCGGTGCGGGGTCGCCGGTACCGATGGCGACGGGAATACCATCCGCGCGGTGGAAAGCTTCTTCGACGGCGGACCAGTCAACCAGCGCGCCCTTGTCAATCTGGGCTTCGATCTCGCGGTAGACTTTGGCATCAAGGCGCGGCGCGGGTTTTTTCAGCTCCGCCACGGTCGAGATTTTCGGCGCGACTTCGAGGTAAATGGTCTTGCCATGCCAGCCGAGCTGGAAGGGGTATTTATCAATCACAACCTGCGTGCCCTTCGGCACCGCCTGATAGAGCGATTCAATGTCTTCCGGATACATGCGGATGCAGCCATGGCTTGCACGGCGGCCGATAGAGGCAGGGCTGGTCGTGCCATGGATCATGATGCTGCCGACGCCGAGGTTCATGGCGTATTGGCCAAGCGGGTTATCGGGGCCCGCAGGAATAGTATCCGGCAGGTCAGGGTTTTCGGCGCGGATATTCGCGGTCGGCGTCCAGATGGGGTTTTTGCGCTTCGCCATGATTTGCGTCACGGCCGTCGGCGTTTCCCAGCCTTCACGGCCGGCGGCGATGGGAAAGGTCATGACCTTGTCGCCATTATAATAGTAGAGGCGCAGGGCGGAGAGGTTGACGACGATGCCCTCCTTCACGCGCTTCGGCACGAGGTGCATGGTGCCGACTTTCAATTCGGTGCCGGGTTTCGGCGTCCAGGGGTTGACGCCCGGGTTGCTGGCGCGCAGCTCGCCGATGCCGATATCGAATTTGCGGGCAATGTCATAAAGCGATTCATGCTTTTTGACGGTGTAATTAATGACGGCACCGACAACGGCGTTATCTTCGGCTTTGGCGGCCAGAGGCGTGGCGGCAAGCGCCAGCGCGAACATCATTCCGAAAAGCAGGGGACGGACGGTCATTTGACAAAACCTCGACACTGTCTACTTTTATGCCGGTCGGAAGGAGCCTCCCCCGGCTTCAACCAATCTTAACGCTGCTGCTGTTAAGGACCGGTTAATTCCCTAACGCGCCAGAAAGCTGTTTTGATTCAAAGAAGTATTTGAACAGCAAGGGAACATTTTTGCGTTCTGTGCGTACAGCGCGTGAAATTTAAAACCCAAAGATATCAATGACCCGCCCGCTAGGGTTTGACATATAATTTTTTCTTCGCTATCAATGCCGGATTGTTTTCAAAAACCGCTGATAGGAAGAAAATCTTGGGCAAACTCTGGGACCGTACCGTTACCGACGATGGCAAATCGCAGCTGAACGAAGTGGCGCTGGATAGCGTTAAAATTTCGGGCCCTACCCTTATCTATCTTTCCGGCTTCCTCACCAATAACAACCGCCCCGACTATGTGGCAGGCGGCATCAAGCGCATGGAAGAATTGCTGAAGGACCGCACGCCGGAAGGCGTTACCCCTAAAATTTACGCATGGTCGCACACCAGTTTGAAAAACCTGTTCAACCTTGCGCTGTACAATATGAACCCGTCGAAGCGCTCGTCGGACGCCGGCTATGACATCGGCGCCAGCATCCTGATGCCGCTGGTCTGCGATAACTTTAGCCGCGATACAGAGAATAAAGCCTCCGGCACACCACTGCCGCTGGAACAGGCGCAGAAGAACCTCCGCAACATCACCCTGTTCGGCTACAGCGCTGGCAGCGTTGTGGCGCAGGAAACCTTCAACGCCACGCTGAAGATGATGCAGGATGTGGGCTATGACGAAAAGAACGCGCGCAAGGCCTTGAATGAAGTTGTCCTCGTCTCCGTCGGCAGCATTTCGCGCCCGTCGAAGGAAACCAACCGTTTCAAGACGCTCTACCTTGTCGCCAGCAACGACCGCATCATGCGTGCGAAAAACTGGATCTGGGGCACCATGGGGACCGCGCTTCGCACCGTTTTCGGCCGCTACGGCTGGCTGAAGCATGACCGCGACCTTTCCGTGCGCCCGCTGTCCGACACTTCTATTTTCATTTCCACCTCGGTCAAACCGGACCTGGTGGAAGTAAAGACAGATACAGATGGCAATACCATCAAGAAGGCCTTCGAGCCGCTGTACCCGAAATGGACGCTGCGCCGCAGCTATCATGAACTGCCGCATTACATTACGACGGATGACAACTCGAACCAGTTCGCGCGCATCGCGCTCTATGCCCTCGTCAACGCCGTGTCGCGCAATGACGGCACCACCACGCCCGCGCCGCTGGAGCTGATCAACCCGCCCTCCAACGACGCGCACAGCATTGCGCAGCAGGCGGCCTATCGCGCCCGCATCGAAGGCGCGCTGAAGCCCATGCCGGCGGCCCTCACCCGTTAATGGAAAACCGCACCAGCTATCTTCTGAAAGTGACGCCGGACAAGAACCACGTCACACCGCCGCGCCTGCCGGAAGACCTGCCGGCGCTGGAGCGGTTGAAGCTGGTGAATGCCTGGCGCGGCGCGATGCTGAAGAACGCCGCCGACCAGACGAAGCGCGTGGCGCGGGAGCTCGGCCGTATGATCGACGGCTCCCCGTTTAAGGGTGAGGCGCGTGTTAAAACTGCATTCGAGAACATCCGGGTGATTGAAGTCGAGCTGAATGATGCCAAGTCGGAGCTTATTCTTGCGCTCTTGAACAGCCATCCGGAAATAAAGCCCTATCCCATGGATTTACAGGGCAAGCCGCCCGTCCCCTGATTTTGGGAACCGCTGCCCCCTCCCCGCCGTTCGTCCTAGTGGCGAATTTCAGCAGGAGGATTTCATGGCAGGACGCGCATATTGGGACGGGCATGTCAGGCTCTCCCTCATCACTTTCCCCGTACGCCTCTACCCCGCCATCACCGATGCCGAAAAAATCATGCTGCATAAAATCCGCCGCAGCACCGGGGAGCGCATCCACTACCAGAACATCACTGACGACCAGAAGGTCGTACCGCCTAAAGATATCGTCAAAGGTTACGAGTATGAAAAAGGCCAGTATGTACCGATTGAGGATGATGAGCTGAAGGCGCTGCAGGCACAGAGCGAACATACGATCGATCTGGTCCAGTTTGCCGACCTCGACGATATCGACCCCATTTATTTCGACCGGCCTTATTTTATGGCGCCGGAAGGAAAAGTCGCGCAAGAAGCCTTCATTACCATCCGCGACGCACTGCGTGCCTCAAAAAAAGTCGCTCTTGGCCAAATTACTATGGCGCAGCGCGAACGCATCGCCGCCATCAAGCCTTGCGGCAAAGGCATGATTTTGGAAACGCTGCGCTACAACCGCGAAATCCGCAAGCAGAGCGAATATTTCGACGATATCCCCGATGCCAAAAAAGTCAGCAAAGAGCAGGTCGAGCTTGCCGAAGAACTGATCAAGAAAAAATCGGGTGCCTTCGATCCCGCTTCCTTCAAAGACAGTTATCAGGAAGGATTGCTTGAAATCGTAAATGCCAAGCTGCACGACCGCAAGCCGAAGCTGAAAGCGCCAGCGCGCGAACCCGGCAAAGTCATCAACATCATGGACGCGCTGAAACGCAGCCTGGGTGAGGACAGCGCACGGAAGCCGCCCAAAAAGGCTTCAAAGAAATCAACCGCCAAACCCATAAAGAAAAAACGCAAAGCAGGATAAGCCATGGACAGCCTGACCCGTTACCGCGAAAAACGCGACTTCAATGTCACCTCCGAGCCCGCGCCGAAGAAAATCAACGGCAAAAAGCAGGGCTGGAGCTTCTGCATCCAGAAGCATGAAGCCACGCGCCTGCACTACGATTTCCGTCTCGAACTCGATGGCGTGTTAAAAAGCTGGGCAGTCACCAAAGGCCCCAGCATTTCCACCTCCGACCGCAGGCTTGCGATACATGTCGAGGATCACCCGCTGGATTACGGCGACTTTGAAGGCACGATTCCAAAGGGCGAATATGGCGGCGGCACGGTCATGCTCTGGGATCGAGGCACATGGGAGCCCGTGACCGACCCACATAAAGGCCTCAAAGAGGGCCACATGAAATTCATCATGCATGGGGAGCGTGTTAAAGGTCATTACGCCCTCGTCCGCATGAAGCCTCGCGACGGCGAAAAGCAGGAAGCCTGGCTGCTGATTAAAGAGAAGGATGAATTTGCCAAGACGGGCGCGACCGCTGAAAAATTTCTCGATAAAAATTCAACCTCCATCAAGACAGGCCGCAAGATGGAAGAAATTGCCGAAGGCACCACGGTCTGGCGCGGCAAGGCAATAGAGGAGAAGAAGGTGAAAAAGAAAATTCCCGCTGCGGTGATCGTTTCGAAAAAACCGGCAAAGAAAAGGGCGCTGGCCGGCAAGGCCGCCGCAAAAAAGCTGGCAAGGAAAAAGCCGCAGGCATAGCAAGCCTGCGGCGCAAGTACCCGGATGTCCAGCTTGCGACCCTCGTGACAACGACTCCGGCTGGCGACGACTGGCTGCATGAGATTAAATTTGACGGCTATCGTATGCTTTGCTTCGTCTCCAACGGCGAAGCAAAGCTGATCTCCCGCAACGGCAAGGAATGGACAGATAAATTCCCCGGCATCGTCAAAGCGCTTGAGGCTTTAGGTGTTACCGAAGCGGTTTTTGACGGTGAAGCTGTCATTCTCGATGCGCAAGGACGCTCCAACTTTCAGTCCCTGCAGGCAGCGCTTGGCGACGGGGGAGATACTTCCGCAATTGAAATATACCTGTTTGACCTTCTCCACCTGAACGGCGCGGATATCTCCAGCGAACCGCTTTACCTGCGAAAGGAAAAATTGAAAGCGTTGCTGGCAAAATTACCGAACCGTAGCGCTATCCACTACAGCGATCACTTATCGAAAGGTGAAGCGGTTCTTTCCAAAGCCTGCAAGCTCGGCCTCGAAGGGCTGATTTCCAAGGACCGCAATGCCGCCTATGAGCCCGGCCGCAGCAAATCGTGGCTGAAGTCAAAATGCATCAAGCGGCAGGAATTTGTGATTGTCGGCTACACACCGCCGCGGCGGGGAAACCGCGCGCTTGGTGCGCTGCACATCGGTTATATGGAACGCGGAAAGCTGACGTACGCCAGCAAAGTCGGCACTGGATTCGACTATAAAATGGCAGAGCAGATGCTGAAAATGCTGAAACCGATTGCCGGCGATCATCCGCCGATGGATACGCCGCGCGACGCGATGCGCGATGCCATCTGGGTGAAGCCGAAATATCTTTGCGAAGTGAGCTTTACCGAATGGACCAACAAGGGCGGCTTGCGCCACCCGTCGTTCGAAGGATTGCGGATGGATAAACAGCCCGATGAGGTCAAAAAGGAAAAGCCGATGCCCGTCAAACAAGCCGTGAAAGCCGAAAAGGCTACAAAAAAGCCAGTGGCGCATAAAGCTGCAGGAGCAACAACGAAAAACAGCACCTATGCCGAGGTACTCGGCGTGACTATTACTCACCCGGAGCGCGAAGTCTTTGTACCCGAACACGTCACAAAAATTGAGCTTGCCGAGTATTATGCCGCTGCAGCGCCTTTTATGCTGGCGCAGATGAAGAAGCACCCCATCTCTCTGCTCCGCTGCCCCGGCGGCGCGGGAAAGCAGTGCTTTTTCCAGCGCAACCCCGACGACCACATGAAAAAGCATATCAAGCCTTTCCCGCTGGAGCATGGCGGCAAAGACCATGAGTACCTGTATGTAGAGGATGCCAAAGGCATCGTCTTTCTTGCGCAGATGGGCGTCATTGAAATCCACCCTTGGGGTTCGTCGGTTGATAACATCAAGCATCCCGATTACATGGTTTTTGATCTGGACCCCGACGAGGCTGTTCCATTCGACGCCGTAAAGCTGGGTGCGCTGGACTTGCGTAAAAGGCTGAAGAAGCTGGGTCTTGAAAGCTTCGTTAAATGCACCGGCGGCAAGGGTCTACATGTGACCGTGCCATTGGCGGGCAAGGACAGCTGGGAAGATGTGCGCGCCTTCTCGGAAAAACTGTCGCACCAGATGGTGGGCGATGTGCCGGAAGCTTATATCGCCACAATGAGCAAGGCGAAACGCCACGGCAAAATATTCATCGATTACTTCCGCAACAACTACACCGCCAGCGCGATTGCCGATTATGCCGTCCGCGCGAGGCCGGGCGCCCCGGTGGCCGTTCCGTTGCAATGGGCGGAATTGAAAAAACTGAAATCCGCGCATGAATTCACGCTGGAAAACACCCTCGCCCGCCTCAAAAAATTGAAGCCGGGCGCAGATGAACGCTACAAGCTGATGCAGCGACTGCCGAAGCTATCCTAGCGTTTTTTGTGTTTCGGTAGCGCATCCGCAACATCCGCATAGCCCTTCGACACCGCCTGCTGCAGCAAGGCCTCCAGCCCCGAGACAACGGCCGACTGCGTATTGGCGCTGGCCGTAGCCGTTTCAGGATAGGTCATATCCATGATGATCTTGTCCGTATCCAGCGACAATAGCCGGAAATTAAGCGTGACCTTCAGGTCTGGCGAAGTCGCGGGGCCGGCAGCATAAACGGGTTCAAAATCCAGCGCGCGCACCTGCAGGCGGTAGCTCGCCTTGGCCGGAGTATCTGGCGAAACGGCCGCAAATGAAGTTTCTGCAGCTGCCGTTTGCAGCAATACGCCCTGCAGCACTTTTGCCAGATGGTCGGGCCATTGTGCACCGGCATAAAAATCCATGCGGCGGCCGCCGTCCATATAAAGCGCGATACGATCTGTATCGAAACCCGCGGGCACTTCGGGTTCGGGCAGCAGCATGACTGGCCGCGCCATTGACGGTTCTGCAGCTTCCGCCGCAGTCGCATGCAGTGCATAGGTTGTCGGCGGCGGCGCAGCAGATTTCAGGGCGGAGCAGCCGGCGAGGCTAAACGCGAGGGCAAGAACAATAAGTTTTTTCATTTCGGAATCTCCACGCCGGTTGATTTCGGCTGATAAATGACCTGGCTCGGGTTCTGCGTCAGCTTGTCCGCCAAATGACGTACGCTGGCGGCTGTGCCTTTGACTTCACGCGTCGCCGAGGAAAACTGCGTTAATCCATCTGAAGCGAAGCGGTCGATGTTACCCTTGTTGCGGTTGATGACGCCATTGAGGCTGCTGGCTGCCGCATCCATCTGGTCGGCAGTTTTGCGCAGGTGATCAACCATCTGCGGCACCTGCGCCGATGAAATGGAGAGGTTGTTGAGAATTTGCGATGTGCTCGCGATATTGGCGGGGCTTAGTAAGCCATTGAGGTCCTGCGACATATGCGCGACGTTGGCGGCCGTTTGCTGCAGCGATGCCATGGTCTTATCATCCAGCGCGGCGTTCAGCTTCTTGGTGATTTCCGACACCTGCGCCGTAATGTCAGGGATGTCGTCGAGCGCTTTGTAAAGTTTCGAGCCCTGCCCTTGCAGCACAGGGTATTGTGCGTCGTCTGGTTTTGGCGGTTCGTCATGATCGTCCATAGCAGTCGTCAGCTCTAGCCGCACAAGGCCGGTGATGCCTTGCGATTCAAGCGCGACTTTCGTATGCGCCTTTACCGGTGTTTTCTTGTCGACGCCAATATCGACTGAGATGAGCGTCGTATCCGTTGGCGACAGGCGGATCTTCATGACCTTGCCGACCTTGACGCCGAGGTATTGCACTTCCGATCCGCCCTCCAGTCCTGCGACAGAATCGTGGAATTCGACGGTATAGAACTTGAAATTCTTTTTGTCATTCGGCCCTGCCAGCCAGATGAGGAAGCCGACGAAGGCGAAGACCACCACCGTCATAAATAACCCGACGATAAAATAGGGTGCTGATTTTTCCATTATGCTTGCGCCTCTGTCTCTTTCACGGGTTCGGCTTTTTTGTCATTGTTTTCTTTCGGCTCCTGTTCGACCGCACGCATGCGGGGGCCGCGGAAATATTCCTTCACTTCCGGCGTTTCGTTCGCCATCATTTCTTCCAGCGTGCCGACGATGACTTTCTTTTTCACCAGCATGGCGATACGGTCGCAGACCTTGACGAGTGTATCGAGGTCATGGGTGATGATGAGGACACTGAGTTCCAGCACGCGCCGCAATTCAAGAATAAGTTCGTCAAATTGCGCGGCGGCGATGGGGTCGAGTCCGCTGGTCGGCTCATCAAGGAACAGGATAGAAGGGTCCAGCGCCAAGGCGCGGGCAAGACCTGCACGGCGCACCATACCGCCCGACAGTTCCGACGGCGCCTTGGTCGCAGCTTCCGGCTTCAGCCCGACAATGCCGAGCTTGAACAATGCAAGGCTATCGATATCCTTTTGCGAAAGGCTCGTATGTTCCCGCAAGGGGAGCCCGATATTGTCGATGACCGACAGGCCGGAGAAAAGCGCGCCCTCCTGAAAGGCAACACCCCAGGTTTTCGCCATGTCCTTCTTTTCGGCTTCACTCATCGTCGTGACGTCGCGGCCGCCGACTAGAACCTGGCCTGCGTTCGGCTTGTGCAGGCCGAGCATGGTGCGCAATAAAACCGATTTGCCCGAGCCCGAACCGCCGACAAGGCCGAGAATTTCACCCTTTTTGAGTGTCAGATTGACGTGATCGTGCACCAGCTGTTCGCCAAATTTATTGACGACGTCTTTCACCTCGATAGCGTTTCCGCCTTCGGCGACCTGCGGTTCGGATTTTTTGAGCGCTTCGGTCATAGCCCGACCTTGGCGAAAATAATGGAGAACAACGCATCCGCCATGATGACGAGGAAGATGGACTGCACCACCGCAAGTGTCGTCAGCTTGCCGACATCCTCGGCGGAGCCCTTGGCGCTCATGCCCTGATAGGTGCAGACGGCGGTGATGAGCAGCGCGAAAACCGGTGCCTTGATCATGCCGATAAAGAACATCGTCGGCGTCGCCATGGACTGCACGCGGTCGATGTACTGGCCCATGCTCAGCTTCAGCTGCATGACGGCCATGAAACTGCCGCCGGCAAGGCCGACGATATCGGCAACGAAGGCGAGCGCCGGAAGCGTCAGCATCAGCGCAATCAGCCGCGGCACAACGAGTACTTCTATCGGGTCCATGCCCATGGTGCGCAGGGCATCCACCTCGCCCCGCATCTTCATAACGCCGATCTCGGCGGCGAAAGCGGAGCCGGAGCGGCCGGCTACCATGATGGCAGTGACGAGGACGGCCATTTCGCGCAGCAGAGACACGACCGTGAGGTCAATAGTGTAAATATCCGCGCCGAATTTCTGCAGCTGGTTGGCGCCCTGATAGGAAATAACCATACTGATACCAAAGGCGAGCAGTGAAATAATGGGCAGCGCCAGCACGCCCGTTTCATACATATGCCGCGTGATGGCGGTGGGGCGGAAGTGGCTGGGCTGGAAAAAATTACGAAACAGGCGGGTGTAAACCTCGCCCATAAAGATGAAAATACCGCTAAGGAAATCGGCCATCCAGACCGTGGCATGACCGATATGGTCGAAGAAGCGGACGAAGAAAGGACGTTGTTCTTTTTTCGGCTTCTGCGGCTGCTCATCCGGCACGAAATCCATCAGCGCCTTTTGCCGCGCCGAGATGCCCGTGAATTCCGCCTTGGGAAAATATTTCTGGATCAGCCATGCGCCGGCGGTGTCGAGATTTTTGATGCCGCTAAAATCGACTGTTACAGGGCCATTGCTGTTCTTGAACTTGCTGGCGTCTTTTTCGATACCGGCGCTATTGGAAACGACCCAGTCCCCTTTAAGGGCCAGTGCGCTGTCTCCCTGCCGGTTTTCGATGAATTCCATTTATCCTGACGCCTTTATAATCCCGCATGGATCATATCAGGGCTCTAACAGCGCAGGCCATAAAAAGTTCCGGCGCGCTGCGGTTTTGGAAAATCATTCGAGTGCGTCAAAGCTGTAGATTTTCCGCCCGGTCGTATGGAAGCGGAACGCGCCGGGAAAGAGGTTGCGGATGACGGGGCTGGAGAGGGAAAGCCCGCCCGTATAAGCACCGAAGGCCGGCAATATCAGCCTTTTGCCATCCTCCACGAAACAGGGACGCATGACATAGCCGCCCTTGTGCTCGATTTCAGCCTTCGGGTGGTAGTGGCCACTGATATCCTCGCCGTTGTTGATGTGGCGGAAGACAACGCCGCCTTCCGCATATTCATCATGCGCGGTAAAGCCGGGGGGCACGAAATCGCCATCATGGTTGCCGCGGATCCAAATGGGATTGAAGCTGAGAAGGCTCGCGAACAGTGCACGCGCACGCGGCTGCAGACGGTGATAGCCCTTGTCGTCATGAAAGCAATCGCCAAGGATAAGCAGGCGGGAAATATTCTCCTCCCCCAGCACGGCGATCAGTCGCAGCAGCGTTTCGTCGCTGTCATAGGGCGGCAGGAAGAATCCGCGCCGCGCGAAGTGGGAGCCTTTTTCAAGGTGCAGGTCGGAGACAATCGCGAGGCGCGCGCGCGCCATGATAGCGATGCCGGAGGGGTGAAGGATGATGTCTTCGCCGTTGATGACAATCTTCACGGTTCAAACCCGGCTTCAGCAATTAAAGACTGTTCAAGGTCTTCAAGGTAATATTCGCCGGCTTCCTTGCGCGACACGCCTTCTTTTGCAATTTCAAGGATCATGGGGATCGCGAGCGGCGAGACGCGGTCAAGCCTTTGCACGGTGATCTTCCCTTGCATATCCAGCAGCATATCGCCAAGCCGCGCAGTATCGATCATGCCGCCCATGGCGTCCTGCCGTGCGGCGCGCAGCAAAATATGGTCACGCTCATGCTTGTACAGCACATCGTAAATAAGATCGGAACTGAACGTCATCTGCCGCCCGTTTTTCTGTTGGCCGGGGTGGCGGCGTTCCACGATGCCGGCGACGACAGCGGCTTCGCGGAAGGTGCGCTTCAACAGCGGCGTATCTTCCAGCCATTCGTGCAGCTCCTCACCCATCAGATCGACGGAAAGCAGCGTATTAAAATCATCCGGCGGGCGCAGCGACCAGATGGCAAGGGCATAGTCGGTCGCCACAAATCCCAGCGGCCGGTCTCCCCGCCGTGCCATGCGGCGCATGAGGAGGAAGCCGAGCGTTTGGTGCGCGTTGCGCCCCGCAAAGGGATAAAGCACCGTGTAAAACTTGCCGGAGCGTGAAAAACATTCAACCAGCAGGCGCTCGCGCGATGGCAGCAGGGAGCGTTGTTCCTGCAACTCAAGCCATAGGCCCACCAGCGGCGGCAGGTCTTTCCAATCGCCCGGCTGTTCGAGGAACTGGCGCACCCGTTCCGACAGATGCGTCGTCAGCGGCAGTTTGCCGCCGTCATAGCTGGGAATTTTTGGCGCATCGGCCTTGGTGCGCGTGACAATTACCGTCATGTCACGAAGACCGTCGAACTGGAACACCTCCCCTGCGAACAAAAATGTATCGCCCGGCGTCAGGTGATTGATGAAAAATTCCTCGATCTGCCCCAGCTTGCGGCGGCCGCATTGCACTTTCAGCATCGGCGCTTCGACGATTGTGCCGATGTTCATGCGGTACTGACGGGAGAGCTTCGGTTCTGCCAGCTTGTAACGGCCTTCGGCATCCACATCCAGCCGCTTGAAGCGTTCATAGGCTTTCAGCACATAACCGCCATCAATGGTGAAAGCGAGAACTTTTTCAAAATCGGTGCGGGAAAGATCGCGATACGGCCATGCCGTTATCACTTCGTGATACAAATCTTCCGGATAAAACGGCGCGCTGCAGGCGGTGCCGAACATATGCTGCGCCAGCACATCAAGCCCGCCGGTACGCACCGCGGTGCCGTCAAGTTCCTTATCTGCAATCGCCTCCACCGCCGCCTGACATTCAACGCATTCGAAACGGTTGGTCGGCACGAGAAGCGCGCGGCTGGGGGCATTCAAGCGGTGGTTGGAGCGGCCGATACGCTGCAATAGTCGGCTGACGCCCTTCGGCGCGCCGATCTGCACCACCAGGTCAACCTCCGCCCAGTCGATACCGAGGTCGAGGGAGGATGTGGCGACGACGCAATCCAGCTGGCCCTTGGCCATACTTTCCTCCACCTTGCGGCGGAGGTTGATATCGAGCGAGCCGTGGTGAAGACCGATTTTGAGATTCTTGTCATTAATGCGCCAGAGATTCTGAAAGATCAGCTCCGCCTGCGCCCGCGTATTGACGAAGACGATGCTCATACGGCTTTGGCAAAGCTCGGCGTATATCTCTGGCATGGCGTAGAGCGCCATATGACCCGCCCAGGGGATACGGTTTTCTGATTTGAGGATTTTGATGTCCGGCTGAACCCGCGCCGGCGCTGTGACGATCACGGCACCCGGGCGACAGAGCCAGTCTTTCGCAAGCTCGGGATCGGGAATGGTCGCTGACAGGCCGATGAATACCGCTTGCGGCGCAAGGCGCTTCAATCTTGCGATACCAAGCGAGAGAAGATCGCCCCGCTTTGAGGACATCAGCGCATGCAGTTCGTCGATAATGACAAACTTCAGGTTCTTGAAATAATCAGCCGCATTGTCGTAGGAGATCAGCAACGCCAAGGATTCCGGCGTCGTCATCAGCATGTCGGGCGGCTTCACTTTCTGCCGCGCGCGTTTTGATGCGGGCGTATCGCCGGTGCGGGTTTCGAAAGTGATGGGTAATTTCAATTCCTCAATCGGGCGGCCGATGTTGCGGTGGACGTCAACCGTCAAGGCTTTGAGCGGCGAGATGTAAAGCGTATGCAGCCCTTGCCGCGCCGGGTTTTCAAGCAGGCTGGCAAAACTGGGCAGGAAGCCTGCCAGCGTCTTGCCGGCACCCGTGGGCGCACACAAAATAACGTCTTTTCCCGCGCCGGCCGCCGCCAGCGTTTCCAGCTGGTGAGGGAACCAGTTCCACCCCCTGTCCGTCAGCCACTGGGTCAGCGGCTGGAGCGCGGCCATGGCCTTGCCGGTGCGGGGTTTTTGCGCCTTCATCCCCTTGTTTTTCAAGGGTAAGGGAACCACTTCATGGATATGAGGCTGCTGCGACATGACCTATATATAGAGCCGTTGGGCGCCTATATCGACCCCCCTTTTCCGGTCGATAAGGCCTTGATCACCCATGCCCATGGTGACCATGCGCGCAGCGGCCACAACCATGTGCTGGCGACGCATGACACCATTGGCCTGATGAAGCTGCGCTATGGCGAGGATGCGGCGAAGAACTGGCAGCCTGTCGATTACGGGGAAAAGGTTCAACTGGGCTCCGTTTCTGTCAGTTTTCATCCCGCAGGGCATATTCTGGGCTCGGCGCAGATATTGCTGGAAACCGCGCAGCAGCGGATTTGCGTTTCCGGTGACTACAAACGCTTTCCGGACAAATCCATTCCCGCCTTCACGCCCATCCCTTGCGATATTTTCGTGACGGAGGCGACCTTTGGCCTGCCGGTTTTCCAGCACCCTGATCCGCTGACGGAGGCGCAAAAGCTGGTCGCATCCCTGCGCCGCTTTCCGGAGCAGAGCCACCTTGTCGCCGTTTACGCCCTCGGCAAGGCGCAGCGCCTCATCTCGCTGGTGCGCGAAGCGGGCTATGACGCGCCCATCTACATGCACGGCAGCTTGGTCAAAATGTGCGATTACTACCAGTCGCGCGGCATTGACCTTGGCGAACTCCGTAAAGCGACTGGCCTGCCGAAAGACGCGCTGAAAGGCTGCCTTGTGCTGGCACCGCCCTCAACGCTGCAGGAAGTCTGGTCGCGAAGGCTCACCGAACCTATCCTCGGCATGGCGTCCGGCTGGATGACGGTGAAGCAGCGCGCGCGGCAGCGCGGCATTGAACTCCCGCTGGTCATTTCCGACCATGCCGACTGGAACGAGTTGACGGCGACTATTAAGGACACTGGCGCCGGTGAAATATGGGTGACGCACGGGCGGGAAGACGCGCTGGTACACTGGTGCCAGACCCAAGGCCTCAAAGCCGCCCCCCTGCACCTGCAGGGCCGCGAAGAAGAGGAAGAAGCGGAATGAAAGCCTTTGCCGCCTTCCTTGACGCGCTGCTGCTGACGCCCTCCCGCAACCAGAAGCTCGCCTATATCATCCGCTACCTGAAGGAAACGCCGGATCCTGACCGCGGTTACGCGCTGGCGCTGCTGGTCGGCGACCTTTCCTTCCGCAACGTCAAGGCGAAGCTGCTGAAGGATGTGGTGCTGGAAAAGGTTGATCCTGTTCTGTTTGAAATGTCCTATGACTATGTCGGCGACCTTGCGGAAACGATTGGGCTGATCTGGCCGGAGCATGACAGCAAGGAACTACCCACATTGTCCGGCCTGATTGAAGAATTGCAAACCCTGCCCGCCGCCAAACTGCCGGGAGTCATCGCCGCGCATCTGTCCTCCGCGACGCCGACAGAGCGCTGGGCGATTGTGAAACTGGCAACCGGCAACCTGCGCATCGGCGTTTCGGCGCGGCTTGCCAAAACAGCGCTGGCGGAATTCGGCAGCAAGACACTTGAGGAGATCGAACGAGTCTGGCATGGCCTTGAAGCGCCCTATCTCGACCTATTCCAGTGGCTGGATGGTAAAGCCCCTGCCCCCGAAATTCACCGCCATCGCGTTTTCCACCCGTTGATGCTGGCGCACCCGATTGACGAGGAAAAAGACTTTGCCGAGATGAACCCTGCCGACTGGCAGGCAGAATGGAAGTGGGACGGCATTCGCGTGCAGCTGGGTCTCGGCACGGAAAAAACCATGTTCTCCCGCACCGGGGACAATATCGCGCACAGCTTTCCGGACCTGATTAAAACACTGAACGGCAGCGCCGTGCTGGACGGCGAATTGCTGGCAGGAAATAATTTCGAGCCGATGACCTTCAATGCTCTCCAGCAGCGCCTGAACCGCAAAACCACCAGCGCGAAAATTCAAAGCGATTATCCGGCCTTCGTGCGGCTTTACGACATGCTGTTTGATGGCGACGAGGATATTCGCCACCTGCCGCTGACCGAGCGTCGTGCGCGGCTGGAACAGTGGCTGGCGAAAAACCCAAATCCGCGGTTGGATATTTCACCCGTCCTGAAATATTCAAGCTGGGAGGAATTGGGGGCGGAGCGCATTCGCGGCGCGGCGGAACAGGGGCATGAAGGCCTGATGCTCAAGCGCAAAGACAGCATTTACCAACAAGGCCGCCCCAAGGGACTCTGGTACAAATGGAAGCGGGACCCGCGGCTGATTGACGCGATTTTAATGTATGCGCAGCGTGGGCATGGCAAGCGATCGTCCTTCTATTCCGACTACACCTTCGGCGTCTGGAAGGAGAACGAGATTGTACCGGTCGGCAAAGCCTACTTCGGCTTTACCGATGAAGAACTGGCGCAGCTCGACAAATGGGTGCGCAATAACACGATCGAGCGCTTCGGCCCCGTGCGCGAAGTGCGCAAGGAGCTGGTTTTTGAAGTCGCCTTCGATTCCGCGCATAACAGTCCGCGCCACCGCTCCGGCATTGCGCTGCGCTTCCCGCGCATCAACCGCATCCGCTGGGATAAACCAGCGCAGGAAGCCGATACACTCGCGAATGTCGCAAAACTCGTCGAGGCCTAGCCGTAGGTCGCCGCGCCCGCCGTCGGTTTTTTGAAGCGTGCATCAACCCAGGCTTGGCCGGATTCCGACAGGCGGTGGCCTTGGCGCGCCGCGCAGGCCTCAAGCTTTTTCGCCTGTTCGTCGCCCTTCGCGGTCTGGCCAAAGCTATCATAGGCTTTTGCCGCCTGCGAATATTTGGTCAGCGCCTGCACCATATTGCTGTAGCCCGCGTTGCCGGAGCCGATGTAACGGCTGTATTCCTCAAGGTGCGTTGCGAAAGCGGCAATGCCGTCCGCCTGTTGCGGCGCAAAGCAGCGGCCGTTGGTATCGCGCTTCTCGGTCAGGAAATGCGCCGCCGCATCGGCAAAGCCGAAGGTGCTGTTATTGGCATTATAGGTACGGTAGGACAAAACGGCCTTCACGTCGGACTCGAACGTTGAACCGTCGCCCTTCTGCAGCTTTTGCAGGGCGGCGTTGGTTTTGTCGAGGATATCCAGGTTGTCTTTGACGGCGGGAGCAAGGTCTTTTTTCGACTTAGTATAGTCGACCAGTTTCTGGTCAAAAGTTTCCAGCATCTTCGCAACCGTTTCGGCAAGGCCGACAGGATTGCTCAAGGCTTCGACGAGTTCTTTCGATTGTTTTTGGCTTTTCGTTTGAAATAAATCGGTAAGAGACATCTGTTATTCCCTCTTTTGCAGCGCGTTGAAACTATTGGCTGATTTGCGTTTATTTCAAAATATTAACATAATCTTTACTATTATGTCAAGATAATATGCGGTGCTCTGGCACCAATTCGTTTTGCTGCAGGCATTTAGAAGGTTTTGCGGATGGTGAGCAGGAAAGTCGTACCATCGGCCGGGATGACGTCCTGAATGGTCTGGAGACCGCCCACATAATCCACTTCGGCATCAAACAGGTTATAGATGCCAAGCGTGATATCGGAGCCGAAGAAGAACTGTTTAGAGCTGATGACCGCGTTCACGACATCGTAGGGATGCGCATGGTCGAAGTAATACGTATAGCGTTCGCCGACGTAGATATTTTCAAGACCCAGCTTCGCCTTGCCGTCAAACAGAGGTTCCGCATAGTTGAGACGGAAGACGTTTTTCGGCGAGTCAAAGTTGACCGCGTTGCCGTTTGTGAGGTCGGCGTTGATGGTGTGGTTGAAGGAGAACTTGATCTCGCGGCCGTTGCCCCATTTCTTTTCGGCGCCGATGTCGAAGCCGTGCGAGCGGTACTGGCCGAAGTTGACGAACTGGCCGAAGGTGGGGCTGGCGCTATTGGCATCCTGGAAGAGCACATCGGTGAAATGGTTGGCGAAGGCGGAGCCGGTGATTTTCACCCCCACCATCGGCTTCCATTCGACAATCGCCTCGTAGTTCTTGATATGCTCTTCCGTATTGTCGGCGTTGGGCACGACGCCGAAGGCGGAGAATTGCCGCTCGAAGGCGTTGGGCGCACGGAAGGCGGAGCCGTAGAGCAGCTTCACGACCGTCGTCGGCTGCGGCGCCCAGATAACGCCAATCCGCGGGTTCAGCTGCACGGTGTCAATCATATGGTTCTGGTCGAGGCGCAGGCCTGCGTTCAGCGTCACTTTATCAAACACCTGCCAGGCATCCTGTGCGTAAACGCCGCTGCGCATGCCTTGGTTATGTGTTTTCTCGTTCACGCCGAAAACGTCGTAATTCTCCAGATGCTGGCTGGCGTCATACTGGAATTCAGTGCCGACGACGATTTTATGATGCTTGAAGGCGGTGGTCACCAGCGTCGCCTCGCCCCCCGCCCATCTGCCGCCGAAACCGTCGTGGTCGACATACTGGCCGCCGAAAATATCATCGTAGGGGAAGTGGCCGTGGTAGTTATAGCCCTGGTAAAACCCCTTCAGCTCCAGATGCGTCTTGTCGTTAAAGGCATGGTCGTAGCGGATTTCGCCAAAGCCTTCGGTATCCGTCGTTTCATAGCGCGGGTCGTTGAAGCGCACGCTGAAGGCGCCGGTCGGCACCTGCTTCGTGCGGTTGACATAGCCGCCCTCGAAAGTGAAATCTTGGTAATTCAGCTTGGCGAACAGGTGCCTCGCCTGCTCCGTATCCATGTTATGGGCGATGCCGTTGTTGGTTAGCGGATCGTCATATTCCGGATAGTAAAGGTCGCGCGCGCCGGCGCTGTTATACCCTGAGGCGGAGACGATGATATCCGCGCCGTTCGGCAACGTGCGTCCGAAGGTCGTGCGCAGCCTGTCCGTGCGCTGACTGCCGGCCGCGGTTTCAACCTCGAGCCCGCCGATATCGCCGCCCTTTTTTGAAACCACGTTGATGGTACCCGTCATGGCATTCGCGCCGTAGATGGAGGAACCGGGGCCTGGAATAAACTCGATATGGTCGACAAGATTCATGTCGAGCATGAACTCCTCGCCGGAATAGGCGGAGTCATACACGTTTTCGTTCATGCGGTGACCGTCGATCATGATCAGCAACCGCTCGTTCGGGTTGGCGGTGTTGTTATAGCCGCGGATGCCAAGCGTGGTGTAATTGCGGTCACCGCTTTTGTAAATGCCGTGCAGCCCGTTCAAGGCGTCGGCCAGCGTCCGGTAGCCATAGGTATGGATATCCTCGGCGCTGATGATCTCGACGGCGGAAGGCGCCTCACTCGATTTCTCGGCATATTTGGAGGCGGAGGTGACTTCAATTTCAACGTTGACAAGCTTTTCGAGCGGCATGTCCATCAGCTGCGCGGCCGACAGCGTTTCCGCCCGCGCGGCGGTAGGCGCCAAAGCCACGGCACCGGCAACGCAGCCGGCAAGGCAGAACGGAATGACGTGGTAGCGCAACATCAAAGGCAGCCTCGTTTCACCCTCAGTATAGTCCAACCCCCTGCCCCTTGTGCAAAGGGTAAATGGCCGCGGCGTATTTCTGAAAATTCGCCCGTCCTGATACGCGGTTTTGGCGACAATGCCGTTGACGGCAGCCGCGGTTAAAGTTGTAATGGGATTATGATATTGAAGCGCTTCCATTACCTGCTGGCCATCATGCTTGCAGCCGCGCTCTGGGGCGGTATGACGCCGGAGGCGTCGGCGCAAAGCGTCGACAGCAAGTTCACGCTTATTTCCGCCTATATCTACAATTTCACGCAGCTCACCACCTTCCCCTCCGCAGCAGTAAAAGACAGCTTCACGGTCTGCATTGTGGGACAGGATCCCTTCGGCGCAAATCTCGACCCCATCAAAAGCCGCAAGGTCAATGACGAGCGCATTACCGTCAAGCACTTCGCAGGAACGGAAGGCGACCTTTCCTCCTGCAACCTGCTCTTCGTCTCTGGCTCGGAACGCGCGAATTTGCAGGCGATTTTAAAACCGCTGAAGGGCGCACCCGTGCTAACCATGAGCGATATATCGGGCTTTGCGGATTCCGGCGGCATGGTGGAATTCAAGCTGGAAGACGGCAAGGTCGGCATCTGGATTGACCTTTCCGCCGTGCGCGCGCCCGGCATCTCCATCAGCTCGAAGCTGCTATCACTCGCCAATATTCGCTAATACGGCAACATAAAGGTACTTTTCAACATGCGTCTCTCCTTCCGTAACGTCATCATTTTCTACGCCGTCACCTTCATGGTGATTTTGGGCGGCGTCGGCTTTGACCTTATCAACGAGCAGACGAAAACGACGGAAACCGTGATTTCCCTTTATGACCGCAACTTTGAAGGCGTGCATTTTTCAAGCGCGGCGCAGCTGGCCTTCAAAAGCCTGATGCTATCGCACCAGGGCGCGGGCGCGACGCTGACGGATGAAGAGTCGAGCGACAAGCTGACCTCCATCACCGCCATCCTCGACCAGGCCAAGGAATGGGCGGTCGACGGCAAGGAAACGCCGCTTATCGAAGGCATACAGGAAAAACTCACCGCGCTGCCGAAAGCGCCGGACCTGAAGCCTGCCGCCGCCGCGATTGACAAAGACCTCGAGCGGCTCGTCGGCGCTTATCAGGCAGACCGCATTGATTCAATCGACACCGCCGCCGCGAAAATCAAGCAGACCAAGAGCGCCATGGGCGCGATCCTGCTCGGCGCTATCCTGCTTGCCGTGCTGCTCAGCATCGCCATGATCCGCGCCACCATTCCGCGCCTGCGCTATTCCGTTTCGATTGCCGAGAAAATTGCCAGCGGCAAGCTGGACAATGAAATTTCCGTCAAGGGCCTTGCCGAATTCGCCCAGCTCCTCGGCGCGCTTGCCGGTATGCAGAAGGCGATTGCGCAAAACCTCGATCAGGTGCAGGGGCTTGCCGCTCTCCGGCAGCAGGCGGAGGAAGACCGCCGCTCCCTCCTCCTCTCCCTCTCCGAAAGCTTCGAGAAGAACGTGTTGAAATACGTGGACTCCGTTGCTTCCGCCTCCGGCAACCTCACCAATTCTGCCGGCAACCTCTCGACCACGGCGGAAGAAACATCGCGTCAGGCGACCTCCGTTTCCTCGGGCGCATTTGAAGCCTCCGCCAACGTGCAGACCGTGACCAGCTCCGCCAGCGACCTTGCCATCTCCATTTCGCAAATCTCGAAACTGGTGCAGGAGGCGACCGCGATTTTCGACGATATTTCCACCGAAGCGCGCCAGACCAACGACCGCATGAAGGCACTCTCCAAAGCCGCGCAGAAGATCGGCGATGTCGTCAACCTCATCAACGACATTGCGGCGCAGACCAACCTTCTCGCCCTCAACGCCACCATCGAGGCCGCCCGTGCGGGTGAAGCAGGCAAAGGCTTCGCTGTCGTCGCGGCGGAAGTCAAAAACCTTGCCAGCCAGACGGCCAAAGCCACCGGCGACATCAGCAGCCAGATCTCGGAAATGCAGCAATCGACGCAAGCCGCCGTGCTGGCGATTGAAAGCATCACCAAGATCATCGAGCGCTGCAACCTTATCCAGACCACCATCAGCTCCGCCGTGGTGGAGCAGGACGCTTCCACCAATGAAATCATGCGTAACGTGAATGAAGCGGCGCATGGCACCGCCGATGTTTCCCGCAACATCACCGCCGTGATGAAGGCGGCCGAAGTGACTGGCGAGGCGTCAACAGCCATGGTGGAAGAATCCAAAAAGCTGCTGCAGCTGGCGGATGTGCTGCGCTCAGAAGTTCTGAAGTTCCTCGGGAACGTGAGGTCTGCTTAAGTATTATCTTCCTTGAACTGCTGGCGGCGGTCGAGCCAGGCGAGCGCTTTACTCAAGTGCTCGTTCAGCGTTTCTTCCGTCACCGGCTTCACGATATAGCTTATCGCCCCCGCCTTCAGCGCCCCGTTGACCATGCGCGGGTCGGACTGCATGGAGCAGACGATGATGGCAACGTCGTCATAGCGCCTGTCTTCCCGCCATTCTTCCATCAGCGAAATGCCGCTTTTACCGGGCATCGTCCAGTCGAGGAATACAATATCGTATTTCAGCGCATCCATTTTCTCTGCTGCATCGGCAGCGTTTTCGACCTGATCGAGATGCTTGAAGCCCGCCTTCTTGCACAGTTCAAACATGCGGCTGCGGGAAATGTTGCTATCGTCCACAATTAACGCGCGTAAATAAGGAATTTTACTTGCCATGGGGAAAACACCTTTCGCCAGATTTCATTGCTGGAAAATTCATTTGCACAACTCCTTCACCGGTTGCGGTGAGGCCGCGACATGGACGCCGGGCATATCGCCGTCGGACCGCAGGCGGGAGCCGAGGCCCATCACGGACTCACAAGCGCCCAGCAGTAGATACCCCTGCGGCTGCAGCTGCGCCGCCAGCCGATCGAGGACATTCCGCTTCGTATCAGTATCAAAATAAATAAGCACATTGCGGCAGAAGATGACATCAAAACGGCCCATGCCTTCCATCGGCTGCAGAAGGTTGAAGGTAGTGAAGCGGACCAGCCTTCGCAGCTCATCCTTCACGCGCCAGCCGGCCTCCCCTTGCGTGAAATTTTCCAGCATCAGTTTCATGGAAAGCCCGCGCTGGATGTCGAAATGCGAATAAACGCCTTCGGCCCCCTGCGCCAGCACGTCGCCGGCAAAGTCGCTTGCCGTCACCTGCACGGTCCAACCGGGGTTCCGCTCCATAAACTCCCGCCCGACCATGGCGATGGAATAAGGCTCCTGCCCCGTCGAGCAGGCCGCCGACCAGATGCGGATGCTGCGTGTTGCGACGTTGCGTTTCAAAAGCGCGGGTAAAATATTTTCTTTTAGCTGCGTGAAAGGCTTCATGTCGCGGAAGAACGACGTTTCATGCGTCGCCATGGCCTGCACGACCTGGTTTTTCAGCTTCACGTCATCACCGAGGCGCAGCTGCGCCGTCATCTCGGCGAAGCTGCGGCCAAGGCTTTTTGCGACCGGCTCCAGCCGCGTGATCACGAGATAATCCTTGTCCTGCGTCAGCCAGAGACCGGATTCATCTTGCAGTAGCTTTTGATAAAACTGGAAATCGCCGCTGTTCATGCGTCACCTTTGGGCGGCAGGTCCTTGAAGGAATCCCGGATCACGCGGGCGAGACCGGAGACCGGCAGCACGGAGCTGGCAAGACCTGCGCTGGCGACGCTGCCCGGCATGCCCCAGACGATGGAGGATTCCTGGTCCTGCACGATGATCCTGCCGCCGGCGCGGAAGACCGTGTCGCAGCCGCGCAATCCGTCGCGCCCCATGCCGGTCAAAATCACCGCCATGACATCGGCGCCATAAACAAGGGTGGCGCTCCGCAGCATCACATCCACGGCGGGCTTGCAGAAATTTTCCGGCGGCCCGTCATCAAGGTGAATATTGGTGCGGCGGGTACTGCCCTGCAGCAGCATATGGCTGCCGCCCGCAGCGATATATATTTTGCCGGCTTCCAGCACCATATCTTCCGCGACCTCGACGCAGTCGAAACCCGTTTCGGTCTTTATCTGCCGTGCAAGAATGGCGGTAAATTTATCGATCATATGCTGGGTAATGACGACCGGCACCGGCACCGGCCCCATATCTTTCAACAGCGCCATCAGCGCGTTCGGGCCGCCGGTCGAGCTGCCGATGGCGATGATTTTGGGGCGGAAACCCTGCAGCGGCAGCGGCTTCGAACTGGCTTTTTCAGGCACGGGCGCGGCGGGGGCGTCGTAAAGTCCCAGCACCGCCTGCTTCAGCGCCACTTCAAAATCGGCGAGTGCGCGGGAGTTTTTGGAGCCGAGCGGCTTCGGAATGCAATCAGTCGCGCCCAGCGCCAGCGCACGCACCGAAATTTCCGCCCCCGGCGAGGAAAGGGAGGAACAGATGATGACCCGCGCGCGGGGCTTCTTGCTTAATATTAGCGGCAGCGCGGTAAAACCATCCATGCTCGGCATCGCGAGGTCGAGGATGATGACATCGGGGTCGCAGACATCGAGGGCCTTGAGCGCACTGCTGCCGTCCTCCGCATAGCCGGCGATGGCGATAAGGGGCGAGGCTTCGCGCAAAATTTTCGCAATCACCGCGCGCGTGACTTTGGAATCATCGACGATGAGAACCTTGATCTTCTTCTTTTCGGCCACCGCATGTCGCATAAAAAATTTATTGCCTTTAAATTGTCAGGACTTAAGAATGCCGTTGTGGCTGAGCTTGCCGATGACGGTTTCCTCGTCAAACGGCTTCATGATGAAGTCCGTTGCACCTGCGCCCATGGCAGCCTCGATGCGCTCTTTGCTGCCGTCGGTGGTGCAGAAAATAATCACCGGCTTGTCGCCGCCCGGCGCGGCGCGGAGCTTGTGCAGGAACTCCATGCCGTCCATGACGGGCATATTCCAGTCCAGCATAATGAGCTCCGGCATTTTCTGCAGGCAGCTGTCGAGGGCGATTTTGCCGTTTTCGGCGTCGGTGCAGTTGAATTTCAGCGGCTCGAGGATGCCGCGCACCAGCTTGCGGATGACGCTTGAATCATCGACAATCATGCAGTCTTTCATTTCATTCTCCGTAACAGACGCTGTCATTCGTCACCGGCCCGCAACAGTGCGGAGGGCATGAGAATGACCATGATTTTATCCTGCAGGCGGAAAACGCCCGCGGTCACCTCGCGCCAGGCAGCGCTCATAGTGACCGGCGGCTCGTCTATGCTGGCGGCGGGGATCGTCAAAACATCGCCGACGCGATCGACGAGAAGGCTATAAAGGTCGCCGTTTTCTTCGATGACGACACTCATAGTCGCCTGCATCATGCCCGTCGATCCGCGGTCCAGCTGGTTGAGCCGTGCGCGCAGATCAATAGCCGTGACAATACGGCCGCGTAAATTCATGACGCCCTTCACTGCGGCGGGTGCCAAGGGTACGTGGGTCAGCGGCAGGCTTTCCAGCACGCTTTGTATCTGCGCGATGGGGATGCCGAAGGCGTCGCCGCCAAGATACACGGTGAGGACCTTTTCATCGGCAAGCTGGCGCTTCGGTTTGGGGCTCAATGGCGGTCCTCCGCCATATACCAGCCGAGGTTAACGACATCGGTCGACTGCTGGTTGAGGATAATGGTGTCAAGCAGCTTGCCGTTGCTGTATTCGGCAAGCGAACCCTGATAGCGCGCGATATCCAGTACCTGGTCGGCGATGAGCCCTGCGTTCTGGCCCTCGTGCTCGAAAACAATCAAAAACGCATCGTCCCGCGCCGTCGGCGCGTCGTCGTAATTGAATACCGGCATCAGCATGCCGAGATGCTGGAGCACCGGCCTGCCGTTGGAAAGCTCGATTTCTGCCGTGGAGATTTTGCGCAAGCGCGACACTTTTTTGAGCGGTGCCGCCTTCAGCGTCTTGTCACCCGCCTTGAAGAGCAGCAACAGGTTTTCCTGCGCGGATGTCGTGAGCAGCGTTTTTTCTTCCGGCACCTGCTGCGGCGCCTCCTCCCGCAGATTGGCGGCCTGTAGAAGGCCGGACGGGTCAATGATCATGATGACACTGCCGTCGCCTAAAATGGTATTGCCACTGAAAATCTGTACGTTTTTCAAATTGCGTGCGACGGGCTTGACGACGATTTCCTCCATGTCCAGCACAAGGTCAACCACAAGGCCGAATTCGACGCCGTGGCTTTTCGTCACCACCACATAATGCACGCCGTCATCAATATGGGCAGGCTTGCCCATATCCCATACCTTCATGAAGTCGCCAAGGAAGACGAGCGGGAGTAGCGTATCGCGAAGGCGCAGGACAGCGGCATCATTCACCATTTCAATGCGCGCGCCGCCATTGCCGCCGACCATGACAAGCTCCGATACTGCGAGCTGCGGGAAGGCGAAGCGGGAGCCTGAAACCTCTACGATGAGGGCGGAGACGATGGCGAGGGTGAGCGGGATATTGATCAGGAAGGTCGTGCCACGCCCCTCGACCGAGGTCATTTCGATGGTGCCGCCGATTCGCTGGATATTGGTGCGCACCACATCCATGCCGACGCCGCGGCCGGAAACGGAGGTGACGCCGTCCGAAGTTGAAAAACCCGGGCGGAAAATAAACTGCTGCACCTGCTGCGGCGACAGTTTTGCCAGCTGGTCTTGCGTGACCAGACCCGTCTGCAGCGCGCGGCCCTTGATTTTCTGCAGCGACAGGCCTTTGCCGTCATCCGCAATTTCAATGATGATATGGCCGCCTTGGTGATAGGCGTTGAGGCGGATATGGCCTGTATCGGGCTTGCCTGCGGCCACACGCTCCTCCGCGCTTTCAATGCCATGGTCGGCGGCGTTGCGCACCATGTGCATCAAGGGATCCTTGATCATCTCGAGCACCTGGCGGTCGAGCTCCGTGTCCTGCCCGCGCATCTCCAGCTCGATCTTCTTGCCAAGCTCCGCGCCGACGTCGCGCACGATACGCGGCAGCACCGACCAGGCGTTGCCGATCGGCTGCATGCGCGTCTTCATGACCTTTTCCTGGATATCCGTCACCACATGGTTCAGGCGCTGCAGCGGCGGAGAAAAGCTTGCGTCTTTCGACACCCGCGCCACCTGCAGCAGCTGGTTGCGCGTGAGGACGAGTTCCGATACGACCGTCATCATCTCCTCCAGCAGGTCGACGCTGACGCGCAGGGTCTGGTGACTGGTGTCGATGACGGCTTCGGGCTGGCTGCGCGTTTCGCTGCGCTCCGCGGCGGAGGAAAAATCTCCGGCGGCGGAGGGTTTTTCAGGCTCCGGCGGTACTTCGGCCGCAAGGGGCTCCAGCCGCTTTGGCACCGCGGGCACGGCCGCGCCCTGTAACTTATCAAGCGCTTCGATGATGTCGCTGTCGACACCCGCCGGTTCCTGCCCTGTCTTGGCAAGGGCTGTCGTCACGTTGCGGATCCGGTCGACGGCGGAGAGGAGCAGGGTCACGAAGGCCGGCGTAATGGCAGCGCGGTTTTCGCGCACAAGGCCCAGCGCATCCTCCACGCGGTGTGAAATGCGGCCGAGGCGGTCGAGGCCCAGAAAGCCGCAGCTACCCTTGATGGTGTGAAAGACACGGAAAATTTTTGCCAGCAGTTCGGCGTCATCCGGGGTGCGCTCCAGCTGCACAAGCGCATTGTCGAGCTCGAGCAGCCCTTCATTCGTTTCGGTCAGGAATTCGGCGATGATATCGTCCATATTTCCCAAATCTGGTGCGGCAATGCGAAGCGGGCTGAACACCCGCCATCCCATATCATCGTATCATCAATTCCTTTACGATTTCCCAAGCGGTTATGAAAACCGCACCCTGCCCCGGGCGCCTGCGATGTGCTGGATTTAATTGGGGAATTCCGTTAGCCTTGTTCAACGACAGGCTCACCGGAAGAGGTTTCAAGCCATGGACGCAGAAAAGCAGCCGCAGGCCACCACGCGCATCCTTGTCGTCGATGATTCCAGATTTTTCTCCCGCATCGTCAAGAAAGCCATCATCGAGCGCATTGGCGCCGAGGTCGTGACGGTCGAAACGCTGGCAGAGGCGCGTGCGCTTTTGGAGGCACCGCATGATGTTTTCCACCTCGCCCTTGTCGATATTTTGCTGCCGGACAGCCGCGAAGGCGAAGCCGCCGAATACCTGATGCAGAAGCGCATTCCCTGCATCGTCTTCACGGGCTTCTTCTCGGAAGATATGCGCAAGATGATCCTCGACTGGAACGTGATTGATTACGTCGTCAAGGATACCCCCTCCTCCCTCGGCTACCTCATGGATATCGTCGAGCGCGTGCACAGGAACCGCGAGACGAAGGTGCTGCTGGTGGATGATTCCAATGCCAGCCGCCTGCATGTACGCGGCATGCTGCAAGGCTACCAGTGCCAGGTGATCGAGGCGTCATCGGCGCGGCAGGCGCTGGATATTCTTGCCACTGCGCCCGATATCCGCATGGTGATTACCGATTATTACATGCCCGATATGAACGGCGTGGAGCTGGTGCAGGAAATCCGCAAGAAACATGACCGCGAGCAGCTTGCGATCATCGGCATCGCCTCCGGCGTCAGCCGCGGCGCGCTGTCCGTGCAGTTCATCAAGTTCGGCGCGAACGACTTTTTGCGCAAGCCCTTCCTGCCGGAGGAATTTTTCTGCCGCGTTTCGCAAAACCTGCGCATGCTGGAGCTGGTGCGGAATTTGAAAGACGTCGGCATCCGCGACACGCTGACCGGTATCCACAACCGCCGTTTTTTCTTCGACGCCGGTGCGGGGCTTTTCGCCAGCACGAAGCGGGAGCAGCTGCGCCTCACCGCCGCTGTGCTGGATATCGACGGCTTCAAGCAGGTGAACGAGCTATACGGACATGAAGCCGGCGACGCCGTGCTCAAGCGCGTGGCGGAACTTTTGCGAAAGCAATGCCGCCAGACGGACATTGTGGCGCGCTACCGCGGCCAGCAGTTCGCCATCCTCGCCGTCAACCTTGCGGAAAGCTCGCTCCGGCAGGTTTTCGATAAATTGCGCCTCTCCATCGCGGCGGAGGATTTCAGCTATAACGGCAAGCCCATCAAAATCACCGCGAGCTTCGGCCTCTGCCCCAATTCGAAGGAAACGCTGGAGACGATGATGAAGGAAGCAGAAGACCAGCTGGCCAAAGCCAAGAAAAACGGCCGCAACCGCGTTGAAACCGCGGCATAAACGGGGTTTTGACAGCTCTTGTTGCCAAGCGGCTGTGCCGCAGACTAAAATGAACCAATTTTAAACGACAGATTTGCCAAAGGCGGAACGACATGACCACGGACGACAGGCTGCAGAGTTTGAGTTTCCTTTTCGTAGACGACAGCCGCGTCGCCGTGAAGATGGTGCTGGCCATGCTGACCGGCCTTGGCGTGACGAATGTCGACACCGCCTCCAGCGCGACGGAAGCGGAAGAAAAAATCGCCGCCAAGAAATACGATGCCGTCTTCCTCGACTGGCGCATGCAGGGCAAAAGCGGCGTCGCGCTCATGGAGCAATACCGTGCCGATCGCGCGTTTGATAATGTGGCTTTCGTCATCGTCTCCGGCGAGTCCGGCGACCGGTATATTCATGAAGCCATGAAAGCCGGCGCCAGCGCCTATATCGTCAAGCCCTTCACCGCCGACGTTCTCAAAGACCACCTCGGCAAAGTCGTGAAATGGCTGGAGCAGCGCGGGCGTTTCGGAACAGCCGGTTAACTTAAGGCGTGAGGACAATACGGCTCTTGCCGCGCATGCTGATGCAAATTGTTCCATCGACTGTCTTTTGATTGCGATCTTTGGCGCTGAATTTCGCCCCCATGATATCACCCATCTCGCAGGCAGACGGCGCGGTACCCCAGTCCAGCTTCGCTTCTGTGTATCCCGCTTTTTCAATCAGATCGGGTGCCACTGACCGCGCCTCTAGCGTCGCGCCGCACACACCAAAAGCTGCCGCAACCATAAATGTCGAATATAGAGACGTCGCCGAAAGAGCCATCGTAAATCTCCTGTGAAGCCTGAAAGGCTGCAATACTTACGCTGACACACTAACGCTCGTCTATTATTCTGTCAAATATAGATGGTTAGGCCTTTGTATTTCATAGAGTTACGGGTTTGGCCTGTTCTTGGGAATGGGCGGAACGACAGCCATCTGCGGACCTGTCAGAAGTGACGGCGGAATGCCGAAGGCCTCCACCAGCACCTTGGCATGCGGGCGGATTTTTTCGGTCAGGTCGCGCTCCAGCCGGCGCAGCACGGTTGTGGTCTGCGGTTTCATCAACCCGTTCTCCACATACCACAGGCCGTTTTGGCGCATGGTATGCACGGCGAACAGGTCGCAGACATTTTTCAGCAAGGCAGAAACTTCCGGGTCCTTTTCCGCCGCGACGGCCTTGATGAACTTTTGCATCATCAGCCGTTCGGCATAGGCATCGGCATAGGCAATCATATCGTTCTGGCATTTGTTCGCGGCGACGCCGGCGTTTTCCGCCTTGGTGATTTTCAGCAGCTTGGCGCTCAGGCTGTAAATCATCGCGCGTTCCCGCGCCTCGAAAATCCGGTTCTGGTATTCGGGGTCAAGGAAATGCTTGTGGTCGGTATTGCTGCGCTCGGTGCCGAAGTGGGCAAATATGCCCTTCAGCTTCAGCGCCGCAAACCGCGTCAACCGCTGCGCTCCTGAAACGGTCGAGAATTTGCGCGACAGTCGCGTCAACTGGTTCTTGGCGACCAGCAGGCGCAGCACGGTATTGTCGCCCTCAAAGGTGCGGAAAACGTCCATATCGTTACGCAACGCGCCATAGCGTTCCTTCGACATATAGCCGGCGCCGCCGGCAAGCTGGCGGGCTTCATCCACCGTGGCGATCGCAGCATCGGATGACTTGGCCTTGACCGCGGCCGCCATGGTCTCAAGATGCGGATTGCCGTTCTGGTATTCATTCATCAGGTGGCGCGTCATGAAATGCATGGCATAGGCATTGGCGAGGTGCGGCAACAAGCGCGTCTGCGTTGCCTGTTTATCGAGCAGCGTTTCGCCAAAAACCCTGCGATCTTCAGCATTACCGACGGCGGCTGCAAGCGCATTTTTGGCCCCGCTTAACGACACCATGGATACAAAGATGCGACCGGTCACAAGCGTGCCGATCATTTTGAAGAAGCGCTGCGATTTTTTTTCGATGGCGCTCTTGTACTCGCCCGCATCATCAATCTGGGCAAAGCGATCGAGCATAGAGTCATACGGCACCCTCACGTTATCAAACGCAAGATAGCCGTTATCAATGCCGTTAAGGCCAACTTTATGGCCGCAGTCTTCAATGGTGACGCCAGGCTTGGTATTGCCCGCCTTCTCGCGCACGGGCACGATGAACGCGTGAACGCCCAAAGATTCCGCATCGGCGCTCATCTTCAGCTGTGCAAAAACGACCATCGCCTCGCCATGCTTGGCGGCGTTGCCGATATAGGCCTTACGCGCGCCGTCATTCGGCGTTGTCAGCACGAAACTGCGTGTCGCGTGATCGTAAACCGCTTCCGTCGAAATGCCCTGAACATCCGAGCCGCCCGCCATCTCCGTCATCGCAAAACCGCCCAGCAATTTGCCGGACATGATGTCGGGCAGGTACGCCTGATGGTGCTTTTCGGTGCCGAGGCTTTCGACGCTCATGCCGAACAGGCCGAACTGCACCCCCTGCTTGACCGCAAGGCTCATGTCCTGATGCGCGATAATCTCGACGACGTTCATGTATTTCTGCCGCTCGCCCGCGCCGCCGACGGCGGGGTCATAGGGCAATCGCGTAAAGCCTTCGGCAATCATATCCCTGATCCAGCCGAGGGTTTTTTCGCGGTAGGTTTCTTTTGGAATATCGGCGGCGACGGGCGCCATAACGGGACGAGAGATAAAGGCGCGCGCTGCATCGCGGGCTTCCGCAAAATCACCATCCAGAACGCGCTTCAGCTTTTCGCCAAGCGACGGATGATGTTCGGGCAGCTGAATGACATGAGACATTGTTCACTCGCTTGTTTTTGAAATATAATTTGTATGGGGTAAAGCTACCGCAAAAGCCGGACCAGCACAATATGGCCGCCGCAGGGCACATTTCAGCAGATATGTTGGGAAATTGGAGCGGTTGACGGGAATCGAAGCCGCATAGCCAGCTGGAAGGCTGAACAGTCTACCGTTGAGCTATACCCCCGTCACGGCATAATGGAGCATACAGGGCAAGGGCGGCGGCGCCCTCCGGGAGCAATACCGCGCCGACCGCGCGTTTGATAGTGTGGCTTTCGTCATTGTCTCGGGCGAGTCCGGCGACGTTACATCCACGAAGCCATGAAGCCGGCGCCAATGCCTATATCGTCAAGCCCTTCACCGCCGACGTCCTCAAAGATCACCTCGGCAAAGTCGTGAAATTGCGGGAGCAGCGCGGACGGTTTACTGCTTAAGCTTTATGCGCCGGCGGGCTTCGGAAACGGCTTCGGGCATTTAGCGCCGGACAGACGGCTGTCGTAAAGCTTCTGCGTAAAATCCGCGTTGCCACTCGCCAGTTGCGAAAAGCGCACGTGCAGGCCGGTCGAGGTATCAACCGTGCGCGCGTTGAAGTCGTAAAATCCGACGATGCCTTTTTCATGTACAACGGCAACGCAGCTGTCAGTATTCACGCCCGCATCTGCCACCAGCAACTCGTCGCCAAGGCTGCCGGCTGTCGCCAGAAAACCGGCGGAGGCCGTCGCCAGAACTGCTGCCGCGATAGTAAATGTACGATTGAGTTTCATGGTGTCTCTCCCTTCAGAAAATGCCTTTCGGCGGCTTTGCATTGCGTTTTGGGAGAGCGAAAAGCAAACAGATGAGAAACGCAAAACCATTCTGTTCAAGACAAGCACTCGGCTTGCCGAACAATATGAAACAACCTTTCGGTTATGTCAAAAGAAAGCAACCAGTTGGCTGCATTTATTAGATAATTTTACCGGCGAGAAGGCTCAAAAAATTTGGAGCGGTGACGGGAATCACATTTAACTTTTAGTGCCTTGATCTAGCGTTAAATGTCCCGATGTGTAGGACCGCCATACCCCCAAATATACCCCAAAGGGCTATTATCTGGCGGTTTTCTTCGCGAATGTTCATTCGCTTTGATCTATGGTTGTATTGGTCTTGGTAAACTTCGCAATGTTTAGGCTAAAGCAGTTTGAAATATGAAATCACCTAGCTTGTATTGCCTACCTTATGCGGTTTTCGATTACATAGTCATCAGTCCCAAACTTGTTACTTATAAAAATAATCTCAAATTCTGAACCCAATCTTTCTTTGATTGATTCCGCTTGCCCTTTCTCAGGGAAGATATCGAAAATCTCTTGGGAACTTTTCTCTCTTACAGCCCAGACACGCAACCAACCCGCGTTGTGAAGATTGATGCCGGGTAAAAAAAGCTGCATTTCATACAAAGGCCTGAACCAAAATGAATAGCCTTCCGTCAATTCATCGACGTTCGCATTGTGAAGGCTTGAACTAACTATACCGATAACATTCCCAGCTTCATTAAAAATTGGGCCTCCGCTAATGCCGCTAGGCCACTTAGAGGATACAACAAAAGTGGGCCATGGCCTCGTCGAATTACGACCGCGAGGCAGTATCTCGGTGATAATGCCTATCGCGCCATACAAGCCCTCAGTGAAATGGACTACATTACTTTCAGGCACATGTCGCACATTCATTACACCCGGGTAACCAATAGCCATTACACGCTCCCCTACCTCCGGGGCCATCCCGCCGTAAACCTGTAACGGTAAAAAATCTCGATGCTTCTGCACTCGCGGATTTTGAGGGTCAAATATCAACTTTGCACAATCAAATATGTTTGCAGCCTCCGCTGGTTTGTGCATAAGCGGGCTTTTTCTTTCCGCACGAAACGTGGCAGCTTCTCGCACGGAGACAAAGCAATCACGAGGAATCGGCGGTTGACCAAACACCAGCCCCAGACTAAACATACCAAATACTTTTCCAAGCTGCGCTTCATTATAAAAATTACGTGTTTCCCGGCTCTCCAATACATGATAAGCCGTGAGGCATGTGCCAAATGGATCCACTCTAAAAGCTGTTCCTATCCCGACGATTTCATTAGCAGTGTCATCAGTCGTAAATAGAGGAATAATGGCGGTGCGTAATCCAAAAGGATCAGTAATGGCAAAAAAAGCCTCATCCTGATCTTTTGCGGGTAAATAGGGAAACGGCACTTTTCGTCCTCCGAAGGCTGTCCGCTACTCTTGATAGAATCGGAAGTCAGGCTCATCTTCCAATCTAAATGTGTCCAGCGTCAGTAGCTCGAACTTGATACCGGCCGAAGATAGCTTCTCACGTGCCGCGTCTAACTCAGCAGTAGGCCCAGCACCTCCTTCCATTACTGCCAGCAGCGCGACATCAGGCCGCAGCCTCTTTGCAAGAGATACAAATTTTTCAACGTCAGAAAGCCGAAGACTAGCCCATGATGACTTAACTTCACACAAAACCGCTTCTCCGTCTACGACAGCAAGCAAATCGCCCTCGGAATCAGGCGTACTCTTATCATGGTCATAGCCGAACCAGCTAGGTTCAGCAAAAACAAAAGATCGACGAGACCTCGTACACAGTGCCGTCAGCACCCACACCAAGGAAAGTGCACTGTGATCACGCAAACTCTCAATCAAGAACTGATTGGGACGAAACAACCATCGAATATCGACTGGCGTTTGCTCTTTCCTTTTACAAACTTCGCAAGAAAGTTCCGTAGAAAGCGCGGAAAGATCGACCCAGTTTTTATGATGGCATTTTTGGCATGTCCATTGGTGCCCTTGAAATACCATTAGACGCCCACGCATCTCTATCAAGCAATCTTCCAGAGACTTTTCCTCGCGCCTGTCCCAATCAATGTCCGGATCTGGCGTGTCTAGTTGAGGATTAGCTGCCCAGTATCGCGCTCTGTAGGCTTTCCAGTCGGTTTTAAGATCGGTATATCCAATAAAATCGAGGGGGCTTTTAAGTGTATTAGCTGCTTTTACGATTAGACGCGCAAGTGTTTGTCTTTCACGTTCGTTTTTTAGATCAAAAGGCGATTCCAGCTGTGCTTTTTTCCTCAGCCGATTAACCGTGGGCACTATCTTTTCTTCTGAGATATTGGGAGTACCACCTAGTCTTGCAAAAAAATCTAAAAGAAAAGGGTGTAGAAAAAATTGACTTGCCCGTTGGAGGCCACCGCTCATACCCAAGACACCCTCCAAGTAGCGGGCCTCATTTGAAGGCTCCATCCAAGCAGTTTTGGATGGGGGTTGTATCTCTCCATGTTCAGCAGCCTCTTCGGCCCATGCGCCATCGGCAACCAGAGCGTAACGTATTGCTTCGTAAGATGTTGGTACACTAATTTTCTCGACCGGATACTCAACATTCACAACTACTGCAATGTTGCCATCCCTACTTCTGCGTGTCGGCGGCAGGGTGACATGCTGCGGCCTTTCAACACGCGTTACATTAAACGCCCCCGCCATTCTCCAACGTCGCGGCAGCACCCACCTATTTTCTTCCATAAATCTTGGGCGGGGGCCGCTATGCTCGAGAATAAACTCAGTAAGCCAGTAGCCGCTAGCAAAGTCTTGACGCTGAGGCGCATCAGCAAGATGTTCTGGAACGTTGGCAGCTGGTCGTGCAGCTGGAGCTGACCATGTAAAACGTATCCAATCTGGTCGTGGGAACAGTCCAGGACCAAGACGGTTAAGGTCTCTGGCCGTCTCCAGCTCCCTAGTAGGGGGGACAATATCCTCCAAGTTAGCGATAACCTCAGAAGCAACAACACTCCAAGGCTTTGTTGAGGAAATCAAGACCTGCGCTTCGTTGAGTTGTTCCAAGCTAAGGGACATAGACCTGATTGTAATCTGGGTTTGTCCCCCCGTTCCGCTATTTACTCTATTGCGACGCTTTAAGAAATCACCAAGCACTCCGAGAAAATCCGTATCTTGTAACTGAGCGAAACTGACTCGCAAACAATGGATGTCTGTGTCCAGCCAGCCCGGAAGTAATAGTCTCGCGTTCCAGTGCAGCACACGATCCGCGAAACTATCACCCACAACAAGGTTAAAAGATTCGCTCCAGCCATGAACCCTAACATCTAGCTTGGGCGCAAAGAGGACTGATGCCAGAGACATGCTAATTGCGCGTCGCTCTGTTAACTCAACAAAAGCCGCTTTTTCATTTGGCACTGCATCTAAATCGCGTGGCACCCCTCTTTGACGATCCGCCTGAATTTCAGGCGCAATAATCGTGAGTATATTTGCCGCCGATGTTGCATCTGACGGATACACGTTACCACCTCGGCAATGATAATAGACGCCAAAATTGTCTGTAAAAAAAGATGAAGATGTTTCCGACGGCCAAACATCTAAGATTTTTATTCGCCTACCTTCTGTTACAGGCGTATAGCGCGCAAGCCTAAAAATAATGGATAGAGATGATAGTGGCGCAAAACCATACTTCGGCTTGAAACCAAACACATCGAGGCGCGGTTCACGCCCGATCTCGTGAAATATATATTCCGCTGGAGATAATTTTTCATGTACTTCAAGAACGTCTTCTCTACTCAACGGTACATAGGAATAAACTATGTCAGGGTCATAAGCCTCGAGCCATCGCCAATAGCTAGAGATAATGCGCCCTTCCGTACACGGGACAATTAAGCTGAAACGCCCTCCCCAACGATTATAGCAATCTGCGAAAATGCCATCTAATGCAAGACTTGCGTGTTCACCATCCTGTATCAGGAAGGCGACACGTAGCGGCCTTGATCTAGACCAACCTTTACGTTCAATCGACATATTTACTTACACAATTCATAGCCTAGTAATTGCTCATTCCTCTCAAGCCAAATCCTAGACTTCTCATAGGCTGGAAGCATCGCCCTTAAGAAGCGCCAGAAAGACGCATCGTGAGTTCTATACCGGAGGTGACATAGTTCATGCACCACGGCGTATTCCATTACTGCCTTAGGAGCAAAAATAAGAAGCCAATTAATGTTTATAACCCCGTCCTTGCCGCACGATCCCCACATATGCTTCTGGCTTTTAACTCGGCTGCCCTTGGGATATAGGCCATACTTTTCGGAGTACCGTCTGACAAAGGCCTCGACATCTTGGCGGGCCTGTTTTTTAAACCATAGCCTTAGTGCATCCTCAATAACGGCATCCTGTTCACTCGGCTTCACGTAGTCGGGAACCATGACATGCAGGCCATTACGGTATTCAATTTCGACGGCGGGCGTCTTCTTACGCGTAACCTTTAAGGCAACCCGTCGGCCACGGTAGGGAATTTTAACGCCGGAGGTGAATTGATGAACGGTATGCCGCTTAGCCACAGCCTCTTTAATGCTTTGCGTGCTATCAAACAGCCAGCGTTCTTTTCTTTTGAGAAAGCCGTGGATTTCGACTGGGGAATCCTCGATACGCACGGTTACGAGAACTTGCGATGGAGTGACCTGAATATAGCGGCGTTTAATGTCGTCGCGACGCTCGATCTTGTACTTAATGTTGGTCTTTCCAATGGTGTAAACGGGCATGTTTAGACCTTTGCGTGGTGTTTGAGAGCAAACTCTTCGACTTGCTCGGCGATTGATTTAAGGTTCTCGATGCCTGCATCGTACAGTTTTTCACGCACCTGCTGGCGCAAACCGCGCTTGAGCTGGTCGCGGTCCTGCCAAAGCCTTGGAGCCGACTGGTCGCTGGAATACAGGCGGTTGATCTCCTCAGCCAGCGTCTGGAGCAGGTTGTCATTTGCCTCTTTGCTCAACTCGGTCAGGATTTTGTAGATGCCATAGGCCTCTGCCGTCAGGCCGGAGCCTTCATGTGCCTTGTCCTCGGCATCGATCTCTTTGGCAAGTTCTTCGAGGTTTTTAAGTTCTTCGGCGAGGTTGGCTTGGGCGCTTTGCAGCCGTTTGATGATCTCCATCAGCTTTTCGGAGAATTTCGAATAGCGGAGCGGGTTTTTGTCGATACGCTCGGACGTAACTTTACGAAGCTCCGTGGTCTTGCGGATCGCGGCTGTCTGCAATTCCTCAGCGGTCTTCTTGCCGAGTTCGAAGTCTTTCCAGAAATCGGGGTCGGTGATGTGGCGCAGCTTGATGGTGGTGCTTAACCCGGTGGCAACGACATGCTCATCCAGCATGTCGCGGATTTTACGGCTGTATTCAAAGTGATCGAGGCTTTCTTTCTGCTCCATGACCTGCGCGCCGTATCTCAGGCACATATCCACCCATTTCAGGTCGGGCAGGAAATCGAGAACCGAGGGTTCCGGGCTCAAGGCTTCATAAGCAGCGATAAACTCCCGCGCTTTACTGCGGAATAGATACCAAGCATCTTTTTGCCCGGTGATGGATTTGAGATAGGCGTCGATTTCAGCTTTATAGCCGCCACCCCTACCCTTAAACCCTTTGACCAGAGCCATAACTTCGGCATGGGCGGCGCGGAGGGCTGAAAGAAGGTCGTCAATAGGGCGCATGGCGTTTTTGACATCTTCTTCGCGGTAGCTGTCGAGGGCTTCCTCAAGATTTTTGGAGACCCCAATGTAATCAACGATCAGGCCGTTGCGTTTTTCTGCCGTATCCACGCGGTTAGTACGGGCGATGGCTTGCAACAGGTTATGTTCCTTGAGTGGCTTGTCGAGGTACATGACGTTTTCGGCAGGCGCATCAAAGCCGGTAAGCAGCTTATCGCACACGATTAGGAAATATGGCGGCTGGCCTTTGACTTTGAAGGCAGACTTGGCATCGATCTCGGCGGCTTTATCGAGGTAGTAGCGTTCCAGATCTTCGCGCACATCGGCAACGTAAGTGTCTTCATTCGGCTTGCCGTCTTCCTGAGCCTGCGAATAAACGCACGTCGAATACTTTTCTGCCTCTTTGGCAGCTTCTTCGGGAGACATTCTCTGATGTTTTACCAGATCCTCGGCGATTACCTTGTTCAGGGCGCGTTTGTAGAGGATGACGGCTTCGCGGTCATAGGCGACGACCTGGGCTTTAAAGCCGTCGGGCTTCGCATAGGCCTTGTAATGCGTCCAGATGTCGTAGGCGATAAGGTCGATACGCGAGGGATGCTTAACCAGATGGGCCAGCGTAACGCCCTTTTTCTTCAATTCGGCCAGCTTCTCCTCCGGCAGTTCGGCAAACCACTGGTCGAATAGAATATCGACCTTTGCGGTGTCAATATGCCAATCAGCTTTGCGGCCTGTATAATGGATGGGAACGGTTGCGCCATCGGCCACGGCATCATCGATGCCGTATTTATCCAGATACCCCTCGCCCTCCACGCCAAAGTTGGCATAGGTGTCTTTATCAGTCTTTTTAATAGGCGTACCTGTGAAGCCAAAGAATGTTGCATCTGGCAGCGTGGCGCGGAGATATGCGCCGAGGTCTTTTTCCTGCGTCCGGTGACATTCATCGACCAGCACAATCCAGTTTGCGCTGTTGGCAATAGGCGTTTTTGATCCCTGGAACTTGAAGATTGTCGAAAGCGCCATCAGGCCGTCGCCGCGCTGGGTCAGCAGCTTTTTGAGGTCATTGACCGAGGCTGTGTGTTCGGGGTTTGGCAGGCCACAGGCAACAAAGGTGCCGGAGATCTGGGTATCCAGATCGACGCGGTCGGTCAGAACCATGATATTGGGGTTAGAAAGCGTCGGGGCGTCAACTGTTTGGTGCTTTTTCAGCTTGAGGGCGGTGTAAACCATGGTCAGGGATTTTCCCGACCCTTGCGTATGCCAGACAAGTCCGCGCTTCTTTTTACCTTCGGCGACACGCTCCACCAACTTGTTGACCGCACGGAACTGGTGATAGCGGCAAATTTTCTTAATGATTTTGCCGTCTTCGCGCTCAAACACGATAAAGTGGGCAATCAGGTCGAGCAGCCGAGAGGGTTCAAGCAGACTCCACAGGCCGTGCTCCAGCGTGTTTTTGAAATCGCCTGCCTTGCGCGGCCACGGATCTTTCCATGCACCGAAGAACTTGGCGGGGCTTCCGGTCGCGCCGTAAAGACAGTTCGTGCCGTCAGTGATGATATTGAACTGGTTGGTGTAAAACAGGCGCTGAATATCGCGCTCATACTGTTTAACCTGCTCAAAGGCCTCGCCCGTCTTGTTTTTCCAGTTAAGCGGTGATTTTGCCTCGATCATCACAACGGGAATACCATTGAGATAAACCACTACATCCGTCCGTCGCGGCTTTTCGGATTTGACGCTCAATTGGTTCGTGACGGTAAAGGTATTATTGGCAGGATTCAGAAAGTCGATCAGGCGAATTGTCTGGTTGGTATCATGCCCTTCTACCATGCGGCTGTAATTGCCGCGCAGGATCATGGTCCACTCTTCGTTGTTCGACTGACCCAGCAACTCCTGATAAACAGCCTCCGCATCACGACCGGAGATCTTGTTGATGCGCTTGAGCGCAGCTATCAGAATGGGTTTGAAAATTACATGGTTTTCAGCATCACGGTTCTGCTGGTGCATATCAGGTTGCAGATAGGAATAGCCGATGGACTGAAGGTAATCCAGTACGGGCTTCTCTGAGAATAACCATTCACCGCTCATCATTGACCATCCGGGGCTTTTTTGCGCCGCTTCGCCTTAATATCTGCTTCATATTTACTACCTATTGCCGAGGCGAATATTTTTGCAAACTTAACAGTAAAATGAACCATTCTTTTCGTTTCCGAGATCAAAAGCTTAATTTCATTCTGAACAAGTTTTTGGGCATCGTCCTGTACAAATCTTTGAAAATCAGTGTCCGGTAAGCCTTCCGGAACCCAAGAAATCAATAGTTTTTTACAAATAGCCTGAATTTCTCGTGATCTCGTTTGAAGGGACTTGATGCGGAAATCCAAGTCGTTCAACAACTCCAGTTCCTCGTCGCTTAAATATTGGATCTCATTTTCCTGAATGGGATAAGCCGACTTTTTTATCGATATTCGCTCTAGTGCATCATATATATTTTTAAAATAAAGATCGCTTTGCTCTGCAAGTGTTAGGTCACTTCGAAAAACATAATACTCGTCAGGCGCGTCCCCCTCATCGACATACGTTAGATGCTGCGCGATCTGATTGACAAATTTATCCACTTCGCCGAAAGCCTGAATGATATCAAAAACTAGAAAACTTTTTTTCTTCGCGCAAACTGCCCGTTTCTCAGCTTGTGCTTTATCATATCTATCGCCTTCAATTATTCGCTGGGTTCGTGTAGTCAACCAAACGCCCGCGAAAGCTATTAGTGCTGTTGTTATAGCACATAAGCCCGTAGCAAACACCTGATGCGTATCAAGCCAATTTCCGGAGACTTTAGGATTTATTTCAGTCAATAAATCGACAATCTTTTTTTTATTAGGATCAGAAATAAAATCGATCCAGGAACTATCGAGCGATACAATAACTTTATGAACGACCTCCCTTGCGCCAATTTCTGGTGGCATCGCGTGGGGAGCTACCTGCGGGATCACATCCGGCACATCGATTTTCGGAGCTGCGGCTTGAGGACTTTGCGGCAGCGTTAAAACATTACTCATATTTAACCTGATTAGAATTGTTGGCGAATTAGAAAATTAATTATTACAGGTAGATTACAGTTGTTATTATCCATTTTTACTCGAACTCTGCCCGAGAGAAGGTCGGACATCAGACCAGATTTCAACTCGCGCAAATGCTTTAAAATAAGCTTGTCTTTTGCATGGGATAAATCAAAATTATTCAATATTTCAGCAATTGATTCCTGTTCAGCTTGCGGCGGAAGAGCTATGAGCGCCGCTCCCACATCACCCGCGGTAACGGCTGGGTAGTTTGAGCCCTTCATCTTGCTCGTGAGATAAGCAAGAAATCTATTGCTAAGTATAATTTGATATAAAAATCTCGCTGACGCTTTTTTACCAGTGGTGATGACGGCGTAGCCTGTAGACGCAATGAGATTGTCTGGAGCTTCTTCAATATACGCAAATGCTCGTAGATACGGTCGAACAGTGCTAACCAAAATATCACCGCTCTTAACAATCCTTCTGGCTCGGCTCGGTGCAGCACCATAGGTGATGTCCGAGCACTTTTCTATTCTTCCTGCTTCCGGAATACCCGCAATGTCCAAATATTTGATTTTAAAATCTGGCGCTGTACTGGAAGGCAGGCTGTGTTTATTAATTATCGCAATATCAGAAATTTTTACAACACTCCAGCATATAGGAATTTCTCCAATTTCGGTTTGTTTGAATTTGGTATGGCCGATGCCTTTGGTGAGGAGGGTTTGGAGGAGGCCTTGTTTTACCTTTTGGGTTTGGGAAATGACGGCTTCGGTCCTCGCAATCGCCTCGTCCACACTTCCCAATATTTCTACGATCTTTTTTTGCTCGAGTAGCGGAGGTATATCTATTTTTAATTCACCCACTTGCTGTAGATTAAGGTTGCTTTGCGCGAGGCCCGCTTGAACATTTTTAATTTGCGCTTGCACCATGGGGCCTGAAATGGCGTGCCTGATAAAGTCGTGATCCACGCTAGTGTCGGACAACCTAACGATCGCAATCGCTTGATTTATATTTGCCGGTAGGTGATCCTCACGCACAATTGCCGACCTACCTAATGCCCCAGCGATTGAAATGAGTATATCACCATTTTGAAGCTGAGACCTGAGAAGCGCATTATGCGCCATGTCATCTATATATTTTAAATCCGTCAAAGAGAGTTTCCCATCAAGAGTAATGTTCTCAACGCGAAAAAAGTTGATGCCTTCTAGTTGGTAATCATATCCAAAAGTTGTTGGAGTTGTCCCTTTGGTAATCCCCGTGGCAACGGCAGATAGACTAACTTCTCCCCACCCCTCAACCGCCATAACCCAGCTCCTTGAGATGCTTGAACATCTCACTTTCAGCCTTGTCGCGCTGTTTGCGGAGGTCACTTAGGATTATTAGCTCCGCAGTCACATCAACCTCGGCCTCTATATCCAGATCGGGCACATAGCGCGGAATATTGAGGTTGAAATCGTTTTCTTCGATTTCTTTGGTACTGACGGCGCGGCTGAAACGATCCACATCTTTATAGTCATGGAAGGCTTTGGCCAAGTTCTTGACGTTATCTTCGGTCAGGCTGTTCTGGTTTGAACCTTCCTTGAACTCCTTCGCGCCATTGATGAACAGCACTTTACCTTTATGCTTGGCTGGCTTGTTTTTGTTGATGACGAGGATGCAGGCCGGGATACCCGTGCCATAGAATAGGTTTGGCGCAAGACCGATGACGGCTTCGATCAGGTCATCCTTTAACAGGCCTTCGCGGATTTTACCCTCGGCCCCGCCACGGAACAAAATACCGTGCGGCAAGACGACGCCCAGCATCCCTTCTTTTTTCAAAGACGCCACCATATGCTGGACGAAGGCTAGATCGCCATAGCTGGGCGGCGGGCAGCCGTATTTATCGCGCCCGAACTTGTCGCCCTTGCTCCAAACTTCGTGCCCCCATGATTTGAGGGAAAAGGGCGGGTTTGCCAGCACGCGGTCAAACGTCAGCAAGCCTTTCGCTGCGCCCTTTGTCAGGTGCTGCGGGTCAATCAATGTATCCCCGCGCAAAATCTGGGCATCATCGTTGTCATGTAAAAAGAGGTTCATCTTGCAGATCGCCCAGGTATTCAGGTTCTTTTCCTGACCATATAGATTGAGCGTTTTCGGGTTTTTCTTTTTACGTTCCAGATAATGCACCGCCTCCAGCAGCATACCGCCGGACCCGCAGGTGGGGTCATAAACGGACATCTGCTCTTGCGGTTCGAGACATTCAACGATAAGGCGCACGACCATTTTGGGGGTATAGAACTCCCCGCCCTTTTTGCCTGCATCGTCGGCGAACTTGGCGATCAGGTATTCATAGGCCGCGCCCAGCATGTCGGGATCAACATCTGCCCGGCGTAGGCTGAATTTCTCAAAATGGCGGAGCAGCTTTTCCAGCATTTCATCCGGAAATCGCTGTTTGTTGTTGAAATCCACATCCTGAAAAATGTCTTTCAGGCGAATGTTGGCGTCTTCGATGGCCTGAAATGCCGAGTTCAGCCGTGCGCCGATGTCGGTAGTGTGTTTGCGGATGTCCTTCCAAAAATTGCCCTTGGGGATGTCGAAGCGGTGTTCGTCGGGATCTGCCGCCATTTTTTCGTTTTTATATTTTTTCAGGCGTTCTTCGTATTCCTCATCCCACACATCGCAAAGGCGTTTATAGAACAGCAGGCCGAAGATGTAGTGTTTGTAGTCACTGCTGTCGATTGCCCCGCGCAGGATGTCTGCCGCGCCCCAGAGGTGGGTTTCGAGTTGTGCGAGGGTGAGTTTTGACATGGCTATATATCCATAAACAGAATCGGGTTGCCGCGTAAATGCTGCCGGATACTATAGGACGCCGATGCCGATAAATGAATTGAACAACTTAGGGTTTTTCTTCTTTTCATTGCCTCCGACCTGCAACTTTGCCCATTGTCTATCGCAGCAGCTGCCGGGGTGCTGAATACGGTCGTATTAGCCCTTTGGCGGGTGCTTCAACCTGCCCAGCCTTCCCATGGGGGCCCAGCAGGCGAAAAGGGGCTGTACGAAGGGCTAAGGACCAAAGGATGCGGGCACTTAAAGCTGGTGATGGAATGCTTTTAACCCCGCCCAATGGTATTATGCTCACACGCTCCGGATGCCGGTCCAAAAGGTAGTAATTCGCCTCACCCACCTGTTAACCGCTCTCTGCCCGTAAGAGACTGAATATACTGATCCCAAAATCTCTCAAAAAGCCGGACATGAGCCGTGCTTTCGTCTTCGCTGCTCCGCTCCGCGCTGCGCTTTGCGTGGGGGCTACGCGCTACGCGGAGCATCAAAGCCAAAAGCAGGTGGCATATATAGAATGTCCCTGAGGCCGGACCGTCAAAACCCGAATAGGTTAATATCAGTCCCTCTAGTCGTACCATGAAGGGCAATTTTTATTCCGTAACTAAGTCGCCGTCCTCGCTATCGGACTGTGGTGTCCTTGGGTCCGTACCGTGGTTTTTGTCTGGCCACCTGCGCCAGTCGGCGGTCGGGGATCTTCCATTATGGCTCTCGTGGGTTAGAATCCACAGCCTTGAAGTTTTGGTTTTAAGATCAAAAGAAGAGCTTTTTCCAACACGGATAAAACCCGCGGTCATGAGAGCGTTAAAGGCTTTGACAGCGGTATCTTTCGATATACCGAGCCGCCGCGAGACGTCGCGACATGAAAGCGGAATGCTACCGTTATTCATCCCGTTGAAGCGTCGCATAACTTCGAGCCATACGCACCGCGCCGTTGGGGAAAGCGCCAGCCACGCCGGACTATCCATCATGTCGTGTCTAAGCATGATGAATAAGCCCTTGCTGCGCCCCGAGGCCGTCATTTTTCTTCGGAGTGGCATCCGTCAATCCCGCCCGGCTGTCAGGATTGACGGCGGTTTTTGACGCAGGCGGCGATCCACTCGTCCACCTCACTCTCCAACCAGCCGACGCTGCGTACGCCGAGATTCACGGGAGCAGGAAATGTTCCTGCACTGATTTTCTCGTAAAGTGTGCTGCGACTGAGGCCCGTGCGTTCCAGCGTCTGACGCAGGCGCAAAATGCGCTCCTTGGATTTTGCAGTTTCCATGTCCATAAGTTTCACTCCTTGTCCGTTGAACAATGAGGAAAACCTATGCCATCCGATAGCCTGTGAATATGTCGCAGGTAAAGAAAACAAACCCACTTAAAAAGTGGTAACCTACCGCCGGTAAAACGGTAATGGGTGGTAGGATAAGTACCTATTTTTTCTTTCCAATTTATTTGATGGTGTTTCCCTGAGTTTTAGGCGCACCACCACTCGGCTTCCAGTTTGCGACCTTGGCCACTTGCTCTATTCCGTCTTCAATCGGCTTATCCACGTCATCAAACAAGCCGTAACGCTTACCTTGCTCGTTAAGCCATGCGGTAATGGCTTGCTTAGGCGATTTATTTCGCAGCAGGCTTTCATCCGCGTTCACAGCCTCCCAAGCTCCCACCGCTGCGGCCAGCTTTGGCGCATAGTGGGGATGATCGGGATTCAAGTAATCAGGAATATCGTTCGTTGCTTGGGGAAAGAAAAAACCCGTGCGTACGCCACGCGTGCGCAGCCAGTCTTTTAAGCTGGAAACAAGGATTTTGCTCTGGTCCCAGTCAGGCTTTCCTGTTTGGAATGTTTCGTACGCTTCACATCCATCCATATCGAGAGTTTTCCTGCGCTCTTCTCCGAGGACAATTTTCGCCTTTATGGTCTTTGCCTCCACCGCGTTAGTGAGCGCGGTATAATACGCTAAGTAGCCGTCAGGACGCCCTTCACGAAAATCCCTCGTAAGATGCCAAGAATCTTTACTGTCTGGAGCAATATTGAGCATAAGCAGGGCAGCCTGCTCCACGGTCAACTCGTCGCATAAACGCCAATGTTCGATGGCTGCCACGTTAAGCCGCCTTCTTTATAGAGCTGACTTTTGACGGCGTGGCTAGTTTGCCAACAAAGTCCGACCATTGTTGCATCATTCTCTTGCGGTCATCTAAAAATTGAGCCCGGTCATAGGCCCTGTCCACTTTGCTTCGCGGCGCATGAGCCAGTTGCCGATCAACCACTTCATGACGGTAGCCTAGTTTTTCTTTAATCGTGCTCATAGCAAGGGCTCGAAATCCGTGGCCTGTCATTCGGCCTTTGTAGCCCATGCGCCCAATACCAAAAAGAATGGTGTTGTTGCTCATGGGATCCTGAGGGCTCACTTGGCTGGGGAATACCCAGCTTGTGTTGATATGCCCCGTCTCTTCCTTTTGTTCCTGTAAAAGAGCGATAACCTGTGTCGAAAGTGGCACCAAATGGGGCTTGCCCATCTTCATGCGTTCCGCAGGAATTTGCCACATCCCCTCATCCAAATCAAACTCATCCCATTTCGCGTGGATAAGTTCGGTAGTGCGGGTAAAAGTCAGCATCAGCAAGCGTATTGCGCGGCGTGTCCGCGCAAACAACCTTGCATCATTCCTATCAAGAGCCTCTAAGAACTCCGGCAGCTCCTTGACGTCGATACTGGCAAAATGCTTCGTCTTGCCTGTTTTTAAAGCGCCCTTCAAATCGGACGTAGGGTCTCGACTACATTTTCCAGTAGCCACACCGTAGCGAAAAATCTGACCGCAAATTTGCTTCACTCTGGCAACTACATCTAAAGCGTCTCGCTTTTCAATCTTCCTCAAGACACTGTTCAACAGTTCCGGCGGATCGATTTCAGCAATCGGGCGACTGCCAACGTGGGGAAATATATCAATTTCCAGCCGACGCATGACGTTTGCAGAGTGCTTGGGCGTCCATTTACCATTCTGATTTTCATGCCATTCAAGAGCGACAGCACGAAATGTGTTGGCAGCCGCCTGCATTGCCTGACGTCTATCAGATCTTTTAACGGAAGATGGGTCGTTCCCTGAGATAAGTTGCTTCTTCGCTGTTTCCCGTTTTTCTCTAGCGTCTGCTAATGAAACGAGAGGATATACGCCAAAGGCCAAAAGTTTCTCTTTGTCGAAATAGCGATACTTCTGCCGCCAATATTTTGAGCCATCTGGAGTTACTAACAGATAGAGACCCCCGCCATCCGACACTTTGTAAGGTTTCTTTTCAGGTTTAGCGTTCTTGCATTTTCTGTCATTCAGCTTCATGAGATACCCCCATACTTCCACATACCCCCAAATTATACCCCCAAAAATCTTGCATGCGGTCGGAAGCTACTGAATCTTACAAGACATAAAAAACTAAGTAAATGCTGATTTTTCAAACACTTTTAAGACATCTTCGGAAGTTATCGGAAGACTTCGGAAGGCAGGAATGGAGCGGGTGACGGGAATCGAACCCGCACAGCCAGCTTGGAAGGCTGGAACTCTACCGTTGAGCTACACCCGCGTCACGGTCTGATGGGGCACCATAGCCCCTCCGGCGGCAAAGTGTCAACTTGCGCGCCAGAAAGTGGCTTTTCAGCGCAGGCGACGGGGGATGAAATCCGTCACATGGCCCTTCTGCAGGCAGGCCTCGCATTCCAGCTGGTGGGCGGGCATAGTGACGGGGACGATGTCGAGCCAGGTTTCGTTACAGTACTGGCACATCAGCATCTTTTCGCTGCAGTCCTGATACCAGGACAGGGCGACGATCTGGCCGTCGGCGTCATCGAAGGGGGGTGGCGGGGCTTTGCGGACCTGGTTGAAATTGCCGGGGATGATCTGCATGGTTTTGCTCCTCGTATTAATCGACAAAGCGAAAAACGGGGCATTTAGTTCCAAATCCGGCCATTTCGGACGAAAACCGGCTTAAAATGCGGGTTTCGGCGCCCTGCCACCCAGCAAAGCGGCGGAGAAGCCGGCAAAGGGTGCGGGCGCGGCGCAGGGCTTCGCCACGGCGGTGAAGGCGGCTTTGGGCGCGGGAGTGCCGCGCTTCCACTGGAAGGCTTCCTGCACGCAATAAACAAGCCGCGCCGCCTTTTGCGCGAAGGCGCGGGAAAGCTTGAACGCGTTCCACTTTTCCGGCGTCAACTGCCAGATTTCCTGCGTGTCGGACCCGCCGATGTAATGGCTGGCGGGGCGCGTTTCCAGTATTTCCGCGCCGGTCTTGAATTTCAGCTGGCGGGAGGCTTCATTATCCGCCGCGTTCTTGATGACAAGGCGTTCGAAGCCCAGCAGATTGAAAGCCGTGTCGTTCACCGCCTCCAGCGCTTCCTTCATGTAACCCGCGCCCTGAAATTCCTGCGCGATCCAGAGGCCGCGGTTGCCCGATGCCTCGTTACGGCGCAGGTGGATGACGCCAATGACTTCATTCGGTTTTTCCTTGCGCGTGATGCCCCAGAACCAGTCATCGCCTTTTTCGGCCAGCGGCAGCGCAATGTTCTTCAAAAACTTTTCAGCGCCGTCATCGGGATACGGCCAGCGCACCACGTTTTTCGACAGGTACTTCACAATATCCCAATGCGGAAAATGCTTTTGAATATCCTTCGCATCGCTTTGTTCAAGCGGCCGCAGCACAAGGCGGGGAGTTTCAAGGATCATGGCGTGGTGGCTTTGCGAAAGGAATTGAACAACAGTCGGGCGACGCGGGACTAGCGGCAGGGGCTCCTGTGACGTCGCATGTTCAATTCCTTCTCTTCGCTTGTGGCGGGAGAAAAGACTGTACGGGATTCGCGCTTATTCTGTCAAATATAAAGACCCCGCGCTTATGTTTTTCCTTTGGGCTTCGGCGTCGGTGGCTGCGGGCCGATGGGCTGAGCGGGTGTGGGCTGAGCCGTGACCTGTTGCGCGGCTGCGGGTTGCCCCGCTGCTGGCTGCAGCGATGCAGGCAGCGTCACGGGCTGCAGCGGTGGTATGCCCGTCAGGCTGTGCAGTTCAATCGTTGGCAGCGCGGCTGCAGGCGTTGGCGGCAGCGGCTGGCCGGGCACTTGCCCCGGCAGCAAGGGCATGCCCGGAATTTGGCCGGGCATCAGAGGCTGACCCGGTACCTGCCCCGGCATCAGCATTTGCCCCGGTACTTGGCCCGGGAGTAAAGGTTGGCCGGGTATCTGACCCGGTAACAACGGCGCACCAGGTATCTGTCCAGGCATCAACATCTGCCCCGGCACCTGTCCCGGAAGCAACGGCTGACCCGGGAGCTGTCCCGGCATGAGCATCTGTCCGGGCACTTGACCCGGCAGAAGCGGCTGGCCTGGAATCTGTCCCGGCATCAAAACCTGCCCGGGCAATTGCCCCGGCAGCAGCGATTGACCCGGTATCTGGCCCGGTATCAGCGGCATGCCCGGAACCTGACCGGGGAGCAGCGGCATACCGGGAACTTGCCCCGGCAACAACGGCGCGCCGAGAATGGCGGGCTGGCCCGGCAGCACCAGCGGCGTCACCGGCAATGCCTGCATTTTCTGCCAGGCTTCGCGCGTGACGCTCCAGCTGTCCGTCTTGGCACCGGCGGCAGGATTGGCGTCAAGCTTGCCGAACTGGCCGCGCAGCGCCTCCACATCGCGCGGCGGCGCGGCATGGGCGAAGGCTTCCTTGAAGACGATCTGCTGGAACCCTGCCTGCGTGAAGGCAAAGTGGTTGATGGCCGCACTGGCTTCCTTGGCAAAGCCCTGCCCGCGCGCTTCCGGCGTCAGCCAGACGTTCTGGTTGCCTTCCGCCACATCGCGACGCAGGTGGCCGACGCCGACGATTTTCTCAGGCTCCTTCTTCGCTTTGATCTTCCACAGCCATTCGTCTTTCGGCTCCGGCTGCAGGATGACTTTTTTAAATACTTCTGTCACCACGGCCGCCGCCACTTTCTTGGGCGCCTGCATCTTGCCGAGGTATTTGACGATCTCCCATTCCGGCATGTATTCGCGGATGAGGTCGATGTCCTTCAGCTCCAAGGGCTCGAACCACAGGCGTTCGGTTTCCATGACGTTGAGGCGCAGGATTTCAATACGGTACCAGCTGCGCTTGCCGACCTTTAAAATGTCGCCGGTCTGCAGCAGCAGCATTTCTTCCGGCCGCAGCAGCTTGTCACCGTTCAGCTCGACGCCGCCCTGTGCGATCAGCCTCCGTGTGTCGCTCTTGCTCTTGCCGGGGCGGGTCAATGCCACAAGCGACAGCGTTTCCATGCGCGCGTTGATGATGGGGAGCGTCGGGATATCGTCGGGGATCTGCCCGCGCGAAATCGTCTTTTCAAACCATTCGGTTTCAAAAGCGCCAACGGACTTGCCGTGGTAGCGCGAGACAATCGCGCTCGCAAGTTTCACCTTCGCATCGCGTGGCTTTGTGGCGATGAGATGCTTCATCTCGGCAATCTCCGTCATCGGCAGATCGGTGTAGACGATGAAGTATTGCTCGATCAAATCGTCGGGAATGCTCATGACGCGGCCGAACTTATCGCGCGCGGAATGGCCAAGGCCAATGTAGTTGCCGACGCTTTTCGACTGCTTGCCCTTGCCGTCGGTGCCGGGGGTGATTTTGGTCGTGATAATGGTCTGCTGCTTCTGCCCCATACGTTCCTGGAAGAAGCGGCCCATCATTTCATTGAACAGCTGGTCGGAGCCGATGATCGTCATATCCGCCTGTATTTCGACGGAATCGTAGCCCTGCAGGATCGGGTAGATGATCTCGTGCATATGGATGTCTTTGTGGCTTTCGATGCGCTTCTGGAACATATCGCGCGACACAAGCCGCGCGTGCGTCACCATGGCCAGCAGGTTCATGAAATCCTGCAGCGCCATTTTATCCAGCCATTCGGAATTGCGGCGTACCTCGATCAGCTCGGGGTCGTCAAAACGCAGCACCATTTTTGCCTGGTCGATGAAATGCTTCGCGTTGCGCTCGATATCCTCGCGCGGGATGACAGGGCGTGTTTCGCCGCGGCCGTCAGGGTCGCCGATGCGCGTCGTGAAATCGCCGATGACGAAAATTACTTTGTGCCCGCAGTCCTGCATGTAGCGCATGAGCCAGAGGTTGACCGCATGGCCGATATGCAGCGTCGGCGCGGTCACATCGACGCCGTACTTGATGCGCAGCTTCTTGCCGGATTTCAGTTTCGCCTTGAACTCGTCCTTCGAGAAAAACTGGTCGGAGGTGCGGTCGAAGAACGCGAGGATATCGGCGGGGCGTGGGGTGGCGGTCATGGCGGTTTATCCAAAGGCAGGCGGTGAAAAACGATGGTGAAGCGTCAGGCGGAAGGCAGGCAGCCTCAATAACCCCGGGCGGGGCTGTAAACGGTGGTATAATATGTGGCGCTCAGGTTTTTCATGCGGCCAGCATAACACAAGCTTTTGGCGCTGTCACATATTTTCATAACGGCAATTATTTCACTGACCTTGCCATAGCACGGAACGGAAATCCAACGTGAAGCGTACTGACGTTAGGCCCGGCGGAAGGTTCTGCGGGGAGAATTAATAATTAAGGATATGACAATGAAGAAACTCATCCTCACGGCGGCACTCGTTGCCTGCATGGCAACGCCGGCCCTCGCCCATGGCCATATGTCAGATGCGAAAGCAAAAGGCATGGCGGACCATTGGTTCAGCAAAGTCGATACCAACAACGACGGCTTCATCACCAAGGAAGAATCCGCAGCCTTCAACGACAAGATGTTCGCTGAAACCGATGCCAACAACGACGGTAAAATCTCGAAAGCCGAGATGGAAGCCAAGAAGATGAAAGAACACAAAGAATGGGCGGCGCATCACGCCAGCAAATCTGGCAAGACGATGAAGTCTTCCAACCCGCTCAAAGCCGACAAGAATGAATCCGACAAGAACGAGATGGAAGTCGACAAGCCGATGGACAACTCTGCCAATACGGATGACACCAACGACAAGTAACCTTTAAACGGGTTCGGCGTCACAAGCGGAAAAGCCGAGGTGCAGCAAAATGCGCGCCGCGGCTTTTCTTATGCCCGCCGCCGGATTGACCGGCTTTGCCGCCACTGCTAGAATTCGCACCATATGGGAAAACTCTGGCAGCGATCGCGCGACGACCAAGACCAGCCCCGCCTGCAGGCGGTAGACCTTTCCGCGCTTAAAATCAACGCGCCCACCGTCATTTTTCTTACCGGTTTTTTTACCTATGACGACACGCCCGAATATATTTCCGGCGCGCTGAAGACTATGGAAGAGCTTGTCGACAAAGCGCCCGGCGACACCAGCGGCACAAACGTTTATGCGTGGTCGCACGCAGGCCTCAAGGAAATTTTCAACCTCGCCGCTTATGACGGCCTGCCCTCCCGCCGCGCCTCGCACAATGGCTTTGACCTCGCGAAAGCCGTCATCATGCCGCTGGTGGCGGAAGGCTTCGCGGAGGATGCAAGTGGCAAGGTCAGCGGCAAACCGCTGCCGCTGGACGTGGCGCGGCAAAACCTGCGCAATGTGACACTGTTCGGCTACAGCGCCGGTACGATCACCGCGCAGGAGTGCTACAACGCATCGCTGCTGTTAATGAAGCAGGTCGGATTTTCGGACAAGGACGCCAAAGCTGCGCTACATGAAGTCGTGCTGATTTCCGCAGGCGTCATGTCGCGCCCGAAGCAGGAGAAGGACCGTTTCACGACGCTCTACCTTGAAGCGAATAACGACGTCCTTGTGCGCTGGAAAAACCGGCTGTGGGAGCCGCTGCGCGCCATGTTCTCCTGGGCGACGCACAAGCTGCGCATCGACAAGCTATCGGACCGCAGCCTGCGCATCTCCGCCACCGTCAACAAACAGAACTTCGAGGTGAAGAAGAAAAAAGACGGCCAGACCTTCCGCGAAAAATTCAACGGTTTGGTGCCGAACTGGTTTCCCGTCAAAAGCTATCACGAACTGCCGCGCTATGTGACGGAAGATGAAAACCTGTCCTCCTTCGCGCGCATCGTGAAGTACGGCATGGCCAATGCTCTCGCCCGCGACCGCCTGCTGGCACCGCTGGAACTGCTCTCGGCCCCGCCCGGCGTCGATGGCGCGGATGCCGCGGCTTTCAAAACCAAGGTCGACAAGGCGGCAAGCGCCAAAAAGCGCTGGTTTAACTTTTAAAAAGCCCAGTCTATACTGGCCGGTATGGATACTGTTCTAAAACAATTGGAATTTCTGCTTCTCGTCGCCGCGATTGTCGCCATGGTCGCGCGGCGCTTGCGCATTCCTTATATTGCGGGGCTGGTCGCCGCCGGAATCGGCCTTGCCTTTCTGCCCCTGCCACTCGACATTCCACTGACGAAGGAACTGGTGTTTTATACCCTGCTGCCCCCGCTGATTTTCGAGGCCGCGTTTTATATTCCATGGAAAGAACTGAAAACCGACCTGCCCGTCATCAGTGCCTTTGCGACGGTCGGCCTGTTGCTTTCCGCTGCCGTCACCGCTCTCGGCATGCATTATGCCGCCGATTGGGAATGGGGCCCCTGTCTTGTTTTCGGCGCGCTGATTGCGGCGACCGATCCCGTCTCCGTCATCGCGACGTTCAAGGAAGCCGGCGTTCATGGCCGCTTGCGCCTGCTGGTCGAGGCGGAAAGCCTCATGAACGACGGCACCGCGGCCGTGGTCTTTATGATTGCCCTGCTGGTAGCCGCTGGCGGGGCTGTTTCGCTTCCAGCAATGCTGTGGATGTTCCTGCTGACATCCTTCGGCGGTATCGCAGCCGGCCTTGTTGTCGGATATGGCTTGAAAAAGCTGGCAGGCCGCACGGAAGACCATCTTGTTGAAATCACGCTCACAATGGTCGCGGCCTACGGCTCGTTCTTTCTGGCCGAGCACTTCCATATGTCCGGTGTTCTGGCGACGATGAGCGCCGGCGTGCTGCTGGGCAACAGCACGGAACTCGGCCAGTTCGCCGACAAGCCCCGCCCTGCCCTCGCTGGCCTTTGGGAATACGCGGCCTTTGTCGCCAACTCCCTCATCTTCATCCTGATCGGTATGCACGAGGCGCGGCAGGCGGTGATGCCGGTGCTGTTCAGCGCCCTTGCCGCGATTGCGCTGGTCACGCTCGGCCGCGCAGTTGCGATCTATCCCGTCGCTGCCTTTTTTGCCAAATCAAAGTTGCGCATCGATATGAAACACCAGCATGTGCTGTTCTGGGGCGGGCTCCGCGGCGCGCTGGCCCTCGCCCTTGCCATCGGCCTGCCGGAAAACATGCCGCAGCGCGATGATATTATTACCGTCGCCTTCTGCGTCGTCGCCTTCTCCATTTTCGTGCAGGGCATGACAATGACGCCGCTTCTGAAGCGGCTCGGGCAATTGCCGAAGCACTAATTGAAATTAAACCAGCTTACCGTCCAGCCAGTAGTCGCCATATTTGAGCGGCAGCAGGTCAGACGCGCGGACTTTGTACAGCTCCGCCGTGCCCGGATCGCGAAGGATGACGAAACCGGAGGATGCAAAATCCGTAATCACTTCGCGGCAGCGGCCGCAGGGCGGAATGACCTTCGGGTGCTTGCTGAATTCATGGTAGACGGCGACGATGGTGGTGATTTTGCGCTCGGGCTCGCGGTTTGCTTCCGCAATGGCAAAGGGCTCCGCACACATTGAAATGCTACCGACATCGACGGTGAGGTTATTCGCGGTAATGATGCGCCCGTTATCGAGGCGTAGCGCCGCGCCGACGAGGGCCGGGGCTTTTTCGCCGTAAATCTGCAGCACCGGCTTTACGATCCAGTCGCAGGCGGCCTTTACGAGTTCGTGGTCTTCAGGCGTCAGGTCTAGCTTGTTCATATAGCCGGTGTCTCCCTTGCCCCGATTCTAGGGGCATTTGGGGGATTTGGCAACGTCAAGCCGTCAACTGCTCTTTCGTCACCCAGAAAACCTCGCCTTCGCTGTTTTCGGTGTCGAGCCAGAGGAGGTCGATATCCGGCCGCGCCTCTTCCAGCGCGGGGCGGCCATAGCCGATTTCGCAGATAATCTGGCCGCCGTCATTCAGGTATTGCGGCGCTTCATTCAGGATACGGTGGACGATATCAAGGCCGTCATCACCCGCTTCCAGCGCCATTTGCGGTTCGTGGTAATACTCGGGCGGCATACCTTGCATGTCACCGGCGTCAACATAGGGCGGGTTGGTGATGATGAAGTCATATTTGCGCCCCTTCAGCGGCGCAAACAGGTCACCCTGAAAGACCGTGATGCGGTCGTTGTGCAGGCAGTTGGCGACGTTAATGTTGGCAACCGCCACCGCGTCTTTCGACAGGTCAACGGCATCCACCGTCGCATTCGGGAACAGGTAGGAGGCGATAATGGCAAGGCAGCCGGAACCTGTGCAGAGATCGAGTACCGACGTAATGGATTCAGGATCCTCGATCAGCGCAAACTCGCCATTCTCCCCACCCGTCACATCGGCAAACAGCAGGTCGGCGATGTAGGAGCGCGGCACAATGACGCGTTCATCGACATAGAACGGATAACCCTTCAGGTAGGTTTTGTTCACCAGATAGGCCGTGGGCTTGCGCGTCTTGATGCGGGCGTCGATCAGCGCGGCGAGGCGTTTGCGCTCGTCCGGCAGCAGAGCGGCATCGTAATAAGGCTCCAGCTGTTCGACCGGAAGGCGGAGGCCTTCGAGGACGAGGAAAACAGCTTCGTCAAACGCATTGAAGGTGCCATGGCCGAAAAAAAGGTCGGCGCGGTTAAAGCGGCTGACGGCATAACGGATGAAATCCCGCACCGTGCGCAATTCCTTCACCGCGACGGCGGGAGCCATGTTCGGCTGCGGCTGCTGTTTCATGACGGGCTTGCGGCTTTTGGCGACGGCGGTTTTCTTTTTCATGATGTCTTCCGGTTGCGTAATATTTCCCCTAATCCTATACAGGTCGGTAACGGGACAGGCAACCCAAAAATTTAAACAAAATCAAATCGCCTTTCGCCGCGCTTCATGGCAAAAGCTGGTGTCATGACAGTTTTCGATACATCAAGGATAGAGGCCGGCTGGCAGAGGGCGATTGGCGCCGAATTCGGCAAACCCTATATACAGCAGCTGGAAAAGCACTTGCATCACGCACAGGCCTCCGGTGCGGAAATTTATCCCGCCGCCCATGATATTTTCAACGCGCTGTCCGTCACGCCGTTTGACAAAGTCTCCGTGGTCATTCTCGGGCAGGACCCTTACCACGGGCCGCATCAGGCGCACGGGTTGTCTTTCTCCGTCCGCAACGGCATTGCGCTGCCGCCCAGCCTGAAAAATATCTACAAGGAATTGGAGGCCGAATACGGCGAAAAAATGCCGAAGGCCGGCGACCTCAGCCCCTGGGCAAAACAGGGCGTACTGTTGCTGAACGCGACGCTGACGGTGGAGGCCGCCAAGGCCGGCAGCCACCAGAAACGCGGTTGGGAGGAATTCACCGATGCCGCCATCCGCGCCCTCAACGACCAGCGCGAAAATATTGTCTTCCTGCTCTGGGGCAGCTATGCGCAGAAGAAGGGCGCCTTCATCGACCGCAGTAAACACCTCATCCTCGAAGCCCCGCACCCTTCTCCCCTCTCCGCGCACCGCGGCTTCCTCGGCTGCGGGCATTTCAAAAAGGCGAACGAGTACCTGCAGCAGCACGGCTGCACGCCGATTGACTGGCTGAAGGTCGGATAGTTTTTACAGCAGCCCCAGTGCCATCAATTCCTGCCGCAGCTCCAGCGGCAGGTCGTCGTCGACCTCGCCGACGTCGCGGTCGGGGGGCGCATCTTTGGGGTCGAGGTAGCGCCAGCCCTGAAAGGCGCGACGCTGCTGCCAGCGAACGGGAATAAGTTTTTTGTCGTAGACGAGGCCGCAGTGCGGCACGCCGTTCTTTTTCATCGGCCGCAGTTCCAGCAGTTTCTGGCGGCCGACGATCCAGCCGTTGACGACCCAGTATATCGAGCCGCCATCCAGCACCTCTTCCGCGCGTTTGGGCATATGGCGCGTCACATGAATCAGCTCGGGCTTTTTCTTGCCGCGGGCCTTCTGCTCCTTCAGCCACTGTTTCTGCCAGTCGCCCAAGTCCTTGAAGCTTTCGGAGCCAACAGAAAGCTTGATGATGTGGATTGTCATATTTAGAAGCGTCCGCGATAAAAAACGTTTTTTGGCCCGCTTTTGTCGAGAACTTACGCAGGTTCTAAACAGTTAGGTGACCAGCCCACAATATATATTAGTCCGGAGAATATTCCATGACGCTCGAGCATCCGTCAGACAAACACCCGAAGCCGCCCTTCCCCCACCAATCGCAACCTTGGCCGGGCCTTGCCAGCAAAATGGACCCGAAACCCGACCACGGAGAAAAAAGCTATAAGGGTTCTGGCCGGTTGGCGGGGCGCAAGGCGCTGATCACGGGCGGAGATTCCGGCATGGGCCGTGCCGCCGCCATCGCCTATGCGCGGGAGGGCGCCGATGTCGTCATCAACTATTACCCGACCGAAGAAGAGGACGCGCAGGAAGTCATCGCCTTGATCAAAGCCGAAGGAAGAAAGGGTGTCGCCCTGCCTGGCGACCTGATGGATGAAAAATTCTGCGGCAAGTTGGTGGAAGATGCGGTTTCAGCCCTCGGCGGCCTCGATATTCTCGTCAGCAACGCCGCGCGCCAACAGACCCAGAAATCAATTTTGGATATCACGACAGAAGCCTTCGATGCGACGATGAAAACCAATATCTATGCGCCTTTCTGGCTGATCAAGGCGGCGTTGCCGCACCTGCCCGCAGGCGCAGCAATTATTGCCACCGCCTCGGTTCAAGCTTACGATCCCTCACCGGAGCTTTACGATTACGCGCAGACGAAGGCCGCGACGATGAGCTTCGTAAAATCGCTGGCGCAGCAATTCGCCCCGAAAGGAATCCGTGTCAATGGCGTCGCACCCGGGCCGATCTGGACACCGCTTCAGGTCAGCGGCGGGGCCACTCCTGAAAAGCTGCAGCAATTCGGCAAGGATGCGCCGCTGGGCCGCCCGGGCCAGCCGGCCGAGCTGGCCTCCATTTACGTTCAGCTGGCAGACCCCGGTGCAAGTTATGCGACCGGCCAAATTTATGGCGCCTCCGGCGGCAACGCCCAACCCTAAGCAGGTGGAACAGGAACGCCTTTCAGGCGTTGGCTAAACTGAATTACGCCAATTAACAAAGGATTTCACCATGGACAACAAACCGGAATCGCTCGCCAATATCTCAGCCGACCTTGCGTCGCTCAAAAAGGACCTGTCGTCGCTGAAAGAACACATCGCCGCCGCGCCCGGCAACCTGAAAGACGTCGCCTACAAATCGGTTGATGACCGCATCAGCTCGATGAATGAATGCTTCAAGGAAAAGCCGATGCAGAGCATCGCTTGTGCCTTCGCGATCGGCGTCGTCGCGCATGCGCTGCTGTCTAACCGCATCGTCTAAGCAGAACTTTATAGCCTGAAAAAGCCCGTGCTGCCCCGCACGGGCTTTTTTATTGCCGTGCTTTCTTGAAAAGCTCGAGCTTGCCTTCCAGCGCCGCGCCGCTGACGGGCTTGGAGAGGTATTCATCCATGCCGGCTGCAAGGCAGCGTTCGCGGTCACCCGCAAGCGCATGCGCCGTCATGCCGATGATGGGAATACGCCGAAGATTATTCTTCTGCTCATGTTCGCGTATCATTTGTGTTGCCTCGAGGCCGCTGAGGCCGGGCATCTGCACATCCATCAGCACCGCAAAATAGTGTCCTGCCTTGACGCGCTCGACGGCCTCGATGCCGCTGCGCGCCACGTGGCAGTCAAAGCCGCCATTCTCGAGAAACGTGCTGGCGACCAGAATGTTCGGCTCGTAATCCTCCACCAGCAGCACAAGCGGCCGCTCCGCCATCCAGGGGCGCTCCATGACAGGTGACGCCGGCGTTTCCGCCTTCCCCTGCGAGGCCACTTTCAGGAAGACGCAGACGACGAATTCGGAACCCTCACCTTCGCGGCTGGTGACATTGACCTCGCCGCCCATGGCTTCCGCGAGCATTTTTGTAATGGCAAGGCCAAGGCCGGTGCCGCCGTATTTGCGGGATACCGCCGCATCCGCCTGCACAAATTTGTGGAAGATCAGGTCAAGCTTGTCAGGCGCGATGCCGATGCCGGTGTCGCGGATTGTGATGCAGACTTTTTCAATATCCGGGTCGCCCGATGCCTCGGCATGAACCGTCAGGTCAATGCTGCCCTTTTCTGTGAATTTAAGCGCATTGCTGCAAAGGTTTAGAATGATCTGCCGCATGCGGCCGGGGTCGCCGACGTAGACCTTCCCTGAACCGGAGGCTTCCTTCAGCGTGAACAGGATTCCTTTTTCCACCGCCTTGACCGACATCATGCTGATGACTTCCTGCAGCAGCTTGTTAAGGCTGAAGGGAATTTCCTCCAGCTCCAGGCTGCGGCTTTCGATCTTGGAAATGTCGAGCAGGTCATTGATGAGGATAAGCAGGCCATCGGCGCTGATCTGCAGCGTTTTGACGAACTGCTTCTGCCGCTCCGTCAGCGGACGGCTTTCCGCCAGAATGCGCGACAGGCCGATGATGACGTTCATCGGCGTCCGGATTTCATGGCTCATATTGGCAAGGAACTCGGTCTTCGCCACATTCGCCTGCTCGGCGTTGAGTTTTTCGCTTTCCAGCAAAACGGCGGCAACAGCGCGTGCGGTCTTGACGTCGCCGTCGGACCATACCGCGCTGCGGTGACGCACTTCCTGCTTCCAGAGCTCGAAGGAGCTGCGCGGCGTCAGGCGGTAGCCGGCCTTGGTTTCCTCCGCCGATTTCTCGGGGTTGCCGGCCCAGGATACTTCCTTGACGATGGCGTTGCGGAACCAGACGATATAGTCATGGCTGCGGCGGCTGATGGGCACCGCCAAAATGCCGCCGCGCAGCGATTGCAGCACCGGCACGTCGGGAAAGTGCTTTTGCGCGTCATCGGTATAAAAAATCTCGTCATCGCCCTTTTGCTTCAACCAGTCCATCAGCGCCCCCAGCACATCCTGCGGCGGCACATCGCCATACTGAAGCACATGCACGAAGGTTTTGACGGCAAGGCCGTCGGCGCTTAAGGCTTCCCGCGCCAGCGCGTGTGAATGCGCCATCAGCCTGTCGATGCGCGGGTTGCTGTCCAGCGCGACAGAAAGCTTGCGCACCAGCGCATCGCGGCGGTCCTGATCCTCGCGCTTGGAGAAATCCTCCATTGTCGAGAGCTGTGCCGAAAAGATATGCCCCATAATTTCGCAAATGTTGCGCACCTGGTAGGGCACATGCAGCGGCGCGTTGTGGTGGCAGGCGATCAACCCCCACAGGTGCCCGTTCTGGATGATGGAGACGGACATGGAGGCGCGCACGTTGATGTTTTCGAGATATTGAATATGCACGGGCGACACGCTGCGCAGCACCGAAAGGCTCATGTCCAGCGGCGCCTTGGTCGCGGGGTTCAAGGGCGGTACCAGCGGCACCGGCTTATAGGTCGTGCTGGCAATCAGGCGCAAATAACTTTTCATGTACAATTTCCGCGCCTGCTCCGGAATATCGGAAGCCGGAAAATGCAGCCCCTTGTAGCTCGGCATAAAGTCCGCCCGGCTTTCGGCGACCACTTCGCCGTGCCAGTCTTCATCAAAGCGATAAAGCTTCACGCGGTCGAAGCCCGAAACCTCCCGTATGCCCGCGACGACATGCTCGAAAATATCGGTGAAGCCTTTCGCTTTATGCATACCGATGGCGAAATTGCGCAGCGTGTCGTAAAGTTTTTCGGCGCGCGGCGCGCTTTCCTGAATTTCTTCCAGCTCGACGATCAGCGATGCGCCGCTCTGGTGCGCGATCGCATCGAATTCGCGCCCGTTTTTTCTTACGACGGTCGATTGAACGGGCTGCAGCGCGCCCTCGGTTTTAACCTTGAGTAAGGCATCGACATAAACGGGCTCGAGAATCTCCGAAAGGTTGCGGCCGAGGCAGTCGGGCGCGGCAACGCCCAGCAACTTGTCAATATTCGCGCTGACCTGCTGGACGGTATTGTCGGCGGCAAGGACGATCATCACGCCATGCGGCTGCACGGCGCCGGGAATGTGGATGGGCTCCCGTGCGCATTCATCCAGCGCTTCTTTCAATTCCTGTTCGGAGAGTTCGTCGCGCTGGATAAGCATACCGGGTACTTTTGGGCTGGATATTTTGATGGGGGACCTTAAAGCTCTTGCCGGTATTTTGCAATTAATGGTATTTGATTCTTATACCGCCACTCCGGCAGGATGTATGTGCACAAATGCACACAAATCAATGGTGCGTGTCGTGAAACACAAGAATGTATCAACGGGTATTTTATCAGACGTGGAAGAATGCGGCAGCGACCTTCTGGCAACGCTGAAAAAGGACGATTTCGCCCTTTTGGCCCCCTCTCTAAAGGTTCTGAACCTCGAGAAAAACCAGGTCCTGTGCGAGCCCGGCGATTCCGTGGAATACGCCTATTTCCCCTGTGGCCCGACGCTGATTTCCTTCATGGTCTTCCTTGAAGATGCGCGCGGCGTCGAAGCCGTCATCATCGGCCGTGAAGGCGCGGCCGGCGGCATTGTCAGCCACGGCCACTTGCCCGCCTATTGCCAGACTGTTGTGCAGTTTGCAGGTCCCGCCCTCCGCATCGCCTGCGCCGACTTAGAGCGCGCTAAGGAAAAATCCGTCACCTTGCACCACTTCTTCGCCCGTTATTCCGACTGCCTGCTGGCCCAGATGTTCCAGTCGGTTGCCTGCAATGCGACCCATACCGTGGAGCAGCGCGCCGCCAAGTGGATCACCGCTGCGCATGAACGCACGGGCGATAACGTTATGCCGCTAACGCAAGATCATCTGGCCAGCCTGCTCGGCGTCGGCCGCAGCTATGTCGGCCGCGTCATGGGTGGCCTGAAAGCCGCAGGGGCAATGGAAACCGCGCGTGGGAAAATGGTGATCCGCGACCAGCGCAAGCTTAAATCGCTCGCCTGCAGCTGCAACGACCTTGTCCGCAGCCATTTTTCCGATGTTCTCGCCGGCATTTATTCGCGCAAACGGGCGAAATAATCAGCTCGTGCGGATTTGCTGCAGCACGGCGTCGCAGCTGAGCCCGATGGCGTCGAAAGAGGCAACCGCCTGCGCCGCCGCTTCGTCGACATTGATGCCCTCAAGCTTGACGCTGGCGAGAAGAAACGCCTTCCACTGTTGTCCCGTCTTGTCGCCGTAGCCCGCGAAGAACATGTTGTCCGTACCCTTGGCAAGGCCAAGACGGCGTTCAAGGTTGCGCGAAATCACTTGTCCGCCAAGGGTTGATCCCTGCTTCACATACAAATAGCCAAGGCGTTTTGACGGCGTATCGGCGGCGGGATAGGGCACATCGCGCAGCACCCGCGGCGCGGCACCCTGCTGCTGCAAATCATGGCCGAGCCATTCAAGCGTCGGCGCATCCGGCAGGCCGGGAACCACCGCGCGCTGCTGCGCCTCCATGAGCTTGTAGGCATGGTGAAAGGCCTGCAGCGCCGAAACATATTCCGGCAGCGTAATGTCATTGCTGGTCAGCGGCGCCAGCAAGGGGTGCACGTGCAAAGCCTCATGCTGGGTCTTCGTTTCCTGGCGGAGGGTTTCGAGAAGTGAATTCATCGCCGTAACCTAGCCGGAATACCCGTGCCGCGGCAACGAATACGCGCTTGACTTTTCCGGAAGAATAGAACAAACATAGAACTATAGAATTTGGGGTAAAATGGCCTACGCTGCCGAGCTGGATACCTTCTATTACCACGCGCATTTCACCGAAATGCTCGGCTTTTCATCGACCGTCTATCACCATTGCCTGCGCGAGGGCGAGCACGACCTCCTGCGCCGCTTTAACGCCCTGCCCATGCCGGCGCAATGCCTTTATATCCGCATGGTCAACCGCAAGACGGATGTCTTCAGCACCCGCAACCTTCAATACGCAGAGATTGACGCGATTGCGGATGTGATGGAGCTGCTGCTGCGCCAAGGTTTCGCGCGCTACGCGACGGCGGATGATTATTTTGCCTGCCTTCTCTCCCTCTCCAAACCCGCGCTGCTGGATCTTGCGGGCGATAGCGTGAAGCCAAGCTGGGACAAGAAGCGTCTCGCCGCCGCTGTGATGGAAGCGAAGACTTTTGACATCTTCACCGGCGGGAAGAATATTTTTATCCGCCCCTGCTTTCAGGATGAAGTCGCCTATCTGCTCTACCTTTATTTTGGCAAGATGCAGCAAAACCTGACGGGCTTTGCCCTGCGCGACCTTGGCGTTATCCGCGCGCATGAGAAGGCGGATTACGCCGCTCGTTTCCGCGACGCGGCGGAAGCTCAAAGTTCTTTCTTCTATAAAAAACTCTCTGCCGGTCTCCGCCTAGCAACCCCAGCCCAAATGGAAGGTTTTGCCGCGACCGCAAAAGATTTCCCGCCGGCGCAGACGACCTTTGTGCGCCGATTGCGCGACAATGCCCTTCTTTCCCTTGGCCAGTACTTCGAGCGGCGCAAGGAAATGGCGCAGGCAATTGATATTTATGCCCTCGGCGATTCCGGCGACTGCCGGGAGCGTTACCTGCGGCTGATCTACGCCGCCGGCCGCCATGAGGAAGCGCAGGCGCTGCTGGAAAATATGCTGGCCGACCCTGCCAATGACGAAGAGCATGTCTTTGCCGAAGATTTTTATGCCCGCAAATACGGCAAAAGCCGCATCGGCGCGCATACGCGGCTGCTCCGTGGCGCCGCGGAAATCGCCGTTGACGATATTTACCGCGGATCACCCGAGCAGGGCGCGGTGGATTATTTCCTGCGCGACGGCTGGCAGGCGCATCATACAGAAAACGGCCTTTGGGTCACGCTGTTCGCCCTTTTTTTCTGGGAGGAGCTGTTTGAAACTGCGGCCTCTATCTCGAGCCCCTTCGAGCATTACCCGTCCTCCTTAAGGCAAAACCGCTTTCCTGACCTGTTCGCGCGCGAAATCGCGGCGCTGCTGCCGCAGTTGCAGGCCGGCGCGGCACGGGAGATCATCGCCGCTAAAATTGCAGCGCACCACAGCAAGCCGAACGGGCTCTTCTACTGGACGAGCGACCTTGCCGCATTTCTGGACGATATACTTGCCACCATGCCCGCCGCAGCTCTTGCCGTGATGATCGAAAAAATGGCCGCGAATTTCGAAGCGACTTCGGACGGATTCCCCGACCTTGTCCTGCTGAAGGACAAGGTCATCAAGTTTATCGAGATCAAGGCAGAAGGCGACCAGATCCAGCGCCACCAGCTCACCCGCATCCGCCAGATGCAGCAGGCGGGCTTTGATGTCGGCATTACGCGCGTCGCCTATCGCTTTGACCCGGAGCAGGTCTTCGTCGTCGTCGACGTTGAAACGACCGGCGGCAGGGCGGCATCGGAGCGCGTGACGGAAATCGGCGCGGTAAAAATTCAAGGCGGCAAGGTGATTGGCGAATGGCAGAGCCTCATCAACCCCGGCCGCCGCATTCCCTATTTCATCACCGAGCTCACCGGCATTTCCGACGAGATGGTGGCCGACGCGCCAAAATTTGAAGACATCGCCGCTGACTTCAAAAATTTCATGCAGGGCGCGATATTCGCCGCGCATAACGTTAATTTCGATTACGGTTTTATTGCCGAGGAATACAAGCGGCTGGAGCTTGATTTCCGCTACCCGAAAATCTGCACCTGCACCGGCATGCGGCGGCATTACCCCGGCCACGGCTCCTACGGCCTTGCCGCCATCTGCCGCGAATACGGGGTATCGCTGAAAAGCCACCACCGCGCCCTTTGCGACGCGCAGGCGGCGGCCGAACTGCTGCTGCTGATTAACGAAAAACGCGCCGCCGCCCAGCAGCCAGTGGACAAACCCGATGCGGAACGTATAGTAGGCGAAGCTTAAACCCCTCAATCCGTAGCGTTACCATGAAATACCTTTTCGCCCTCATCCTCCTGCTTCTTCTTCCCCTTCACGCCATGGCTGCGGGCGATCATACGCTCACCATCCGCAATGGCACGCAGGTGCAAAAGCTGGCGGCAGCCGCGTTGCTGAAGCGGGCCGATGCTGTGGAGGTAACGATTGAGAACGACGGTTCCTACAACAAAACCATGCACTACCGCGCCGTTCCGCTGGCTGCCTTGCTGAAAGATATTCATGTCGCACCGGGTTCGGTGGTGGAAGCCGTGGCGACGGATGGTTTTGTCGCGCAGCTACCCTTGGACCTGTTGCTGCAAACGAAGAAAGACACTGCGAAGCCCTTCCTCGCCATCGAGCCGCCGGATGCGCCCTGGCCTCTTCTGCCCGGTAAGAAGGCCAGCGCCGGCCCGTTCTATATTATCTGGCAGAACCCCGCCGCCTCCGGCGTCCGCAGCGAGCAATGGCCGTTCATGGTGGTTGAATTACGCACGGCGGACTCGCCGGCAAAACGCTGGAAGGAACTGGCGGTCGATGACGCCCTGCCCGCAGACTCCCCCATTCGCGCAGGGCAGGCCCTGTTTGCCACCCAATGCATGTCCTGCCACAAGCTGAACGGTGCCGGCAGCGCCGAGGTCGGTCCCGATCTTAACCGCCCCTTGAGCCCGACCGAGTATTTCCAGCCGGATGCCTTGAAGAAATATATCCGCGATCCCGCCAGCATCCGCCACTGGCCGAATATGCAGATGCCGGGCTTCAAAGCCGATGCTTTAAGCGACCGCGAAATCGACCTGATTATCGCTTACCTGCAGCACATGGCGGCACGCCGCAAATAGGCTTTATGAAGCCACTGATATCATTTGTGAAAACAGCCACATTTTATGGTTGTTTCCCTGCGCAAAATAATGTATTAAGGAAAATACAACAATCATCCATTTTGCAGCAGGTCCAGCATGAAAAACTCCAAGAAGGCGAAGGGTGATTTCACCATGGCCAAGAACAAAGCCTCCCCCAACGCGCCGGCACCGCTTGTCTACACCATTTCCGAGGCCAAAAAGAAAAAGGCGCTGAACCCGCCGATCGACAATACGGTTGTCGAAGAAAAACACGGCTATAAAATTTCCGATCCCTTCCGCCCGCTCGAAAATCTCGATGCGCCGGAGACGACGGCTTGGGTCGATGCGCAGAACGCGACATTCGCCAATTACATTTCCGCCCAGAAGGAAACCATCGACAAAACCGCCGCCTTCATGGAAGACGCCATGAACTACGCGCGCTCCAGCCTTCCCGGCCGCTACGGCGACAAATATTTCAGCACGCTGCAGGACGGTCTTGCGCCGCAGCCGGTCTATCAGGTGCGCGACAGCGTGGATGGCGAACCGCGCACGCTGTTTGACCCCAATACGCTGTCGAAAGACGGCACCGCCTCCCTCTCCGGCACCTACCCCAGCCCGGATGGCAAGCTTGTCGCCTATCTCGTCTCGCAGGCGGGCAGCGACATGCAGGTCATGCGCATCCGCGATGTTGAAAGCGGCAAAGACCTGCCCGATGTCATCGACGGCTGCCGCTTCTGCGATGTGCTGTGGGACAAGGACAGCAACAAGGGCTTCCAGTACACCTACCCCGTCACTCCCGGCGCCTGGGGTCGCAAGGCGCTGCACCATACGCTTGGCGAGCCTGTTGAAAACGACACGCTGGTCTTCGAGAAAAAAGGCGATGCCCCCTGGGCGGAGCCGTTCCGCCTGCGCAGCACCGCAATTTACGACTGGGTGACGACCGGCCTCGGCTTTGACCGCAACAACGGCCTTCACTACCGCCCGCGCGGCAGCGACGAGCCGTTCAAGACGCTGCAGGATTCAGGCCAGTACCAGCTGGAGCCGATTGCCGAGCTGGGCAATGGGGAAATCCTCGCCCTGACCAGCAAGGACGCCTCCCGCGGCCGACTTGTGCGCTTCAACCTTGCCGACCCCGCGCCGGAAAAATGGCAGGATGTCATTCCCGAACACGCGAACGACCGGCTGACGCATGTGATGTACCATCAGGGAAAACTGTTTGGCTTTTACAACCACGACACCGCCGACCAGATCAGCGTTTTCGACGTTGCGGGCAAACACCTGCACGATGTGCCGCTGCCGCCCCAGAGCGTAGCAGGTTTCGCCCGCGTCAATCCGGAAGACACCGTTTTGACGATGAAGATTTCCAGCTTCACGACGCCCGGCGACACCTATAGCTACGACATCGCCAAGAACGAACTGACCTTCGTCAAAAAGAGCGACAGCAAATACGACCTCTCCGGCTGCATCGTCGAGCGCAAATGGACGACGTCGAAAGACGGCACCAAAATCCCCATGACCGTTATCCGCGCCAAGGAAACGGTGCTGGACGGCACCGCGGCGCTGAAGCTCTATGGCTATGGCGCGTCCAACTCCTCCCTTGGCCCCGGCTTTAGTTTCACGACGCTGGACTGGGTGCGCAAGGGCGGCATTTACGTGCAGACCAATATCCGCGGCGGCGGCGAATTCGGCGCGTCGTGGTACGACAACGGCCGTCAGCTGAACAAGAAAAACGTCTTCGATGATTTCATCGCCTGCGCGGAACAGCTGATCAAGGATAATTACACCAGCTCCCCGCGCCTCGTCATCGAGGGTGGCAGCGCCGGCGGTCTGCTGACCGCGACTGTGATGACGAAACGCCCTGAACTCTTCGGAGCGGTGATCAGCGCCGTGCCGGTGACCGACATTGTCCGCCTGCATAAAACCCGCGGCGGCCAGGCCATTCCCGAATACGGCGACCCTGAGATCAAGCAGGATTTCGAGGCGATCCGCGAATATTCGCCCTATCACAACGTGAAGCCGGGCACCAAGTTCCCGCCGCACCTGTTCAAGACCGGCGATCATGACAACCGCGTGCCGCCGCTGCATGCCTATAAAATGGCAGCGCTGCTGCAGGCGCAATCGGCACCCGGCACGGTATCGCTCCTCCGCGTCGACCGAGATGCAGGGCACGGCGGCGGCAAGCCGACCAAGAAGGTCATTCAGGAATATGCGGATACGACGGCCTTTGTTGAAAGCGCCATTGGCCCTATAAACCAGCTGGACTATAAAGCGCAGCTGGCGAATAAAGCGGCGGAGCAGGATAACCAGAAAAAGCCGCCGAAAGCCGCAAAACCGAAGTAACTGGTTTTACCACCAGTGCTTCTGGCGCGGCATGGCGCCGCGGGCGTGGTAGTCTGCCAGCAGCTTTTTATAGCGCGCGGTGGATGATTTCAGTTTTTTGTGCTTCAGCTTGATAAGGTATTTTTCGGCCTGCCAGACGTTGCGCTTACTGAAGCGCCAGTCGGCCCCCGTATCATCCAGATGCGCCACCTGATAGCCGGTGATCTTGCCGGATTTATCGACGTATGGATCGTAATAGCTCCAGGCAAGATCGCGCCATGAGCGGTATTGCGCCGGCCTTCCATGCAGCCCGTCGTCCCGCGACAGCGCGACCGAGCCCCAAAGACCGTCGTTCTGAAAAACGTAAATCACATGATCAAGATTATCGCGGCTCTCCAAACTCATGACGAGGGGCGGATAGCCGTGATGCTCCAGAATGGCGGCGGCAGCAAAGGCTGCCTCAAAGCAATGCAGCCGCCCCCGGCGCAGGGAGGCTTCGGCGGAGGCCAGCGTTTCGCCCTTTTTCTCCCGGTTATACGGCAGGCGGCGCAGGTATTTCTGCACCTGCCGCGGCGTTTTAAGGGTTTTGGCGAGTTTTTCGATGATATTCAGCGGCATCGGTTTTCTTTAAAAGACGGGCCTAAACGGCATAAGCGCTATTCTAGCCGCTGTCCTGCCGCGCGCAAATGCCTTTTCAGGTGTCTGGCGCCGAAACCAAAACCGTTTTCCGGCGTTTGTATCAGGCATTAACCGGTAAAAGGCATAAAACAAGATGGATGATAAAAAGGATATCGGCGCGCAAACCGCGCAAAGCGCCTTTAGCAAAGCGGCTTCCACCGTTTCCCGCTGGAGCGGCAAACCGGCAGCCTTCCTGATCGCGGCAGGTTCGGTCATTCTCTGGGCCGTGCTGGGGCCGGTTTTTGACTTTTCAAATAACTGGCAGCTGGTCATCAACACGGGCACAACCATCGTCACCTTCCTCATGGTGTTCCTCATCCAGAACACCCAGAACCGCGATATGTACGCCGTGCAGCTGAAACTGGATGAAGTCATCCGCGTGACGGAAGGGGCGCATACGGAGCTGCTGGACCTCGAAGAACTCTCAGAAGCCGAGCTGTGCCGCATCCGCGACCAGTACGAAAAACTTGCCGCCGACGCGCGCCGCCGCATTAAGGCAGGCGGCAATGACACGCACACCCCAGACATCAACATTCACGGCTAAAATCAGGCCGCAGCTTATCGGCAGCCAATCGAATGGCCTTCCTTACGGTAGAGCTGCGAGAGGACCTCAAAGGTAAAGGCCGTGTTCCAGCCCAATAGCATCCGCCTGCTTGCAGCCTCGACGGCGAGGAAGCGACGGTTGGCTTCCTGCGTGTGGCGGATGATTAATGGTAAGAATCAAGCAGGCGAGCAGGAAACTGAGCATTTATTTTTACTTTTAACTTCGCTTCAATCTGTTAAAACTCGTTCAATCGCAGAAAAGTAAACGGCTTCATGGAACAACCGCGCAAAATTAACCCGGATGAAACCTTCCAGCGCGTCGCACGCTGGATCCGCAACCGCGCGGTGAAGGACCGCATGCCCGGCATCATCGTCGGCGTCAGCGGCACAGATTCCCTTGTCGTTTTCCTCGCGGCCTATGCCGCGTACCGTGACCTGGGTAGACCGGAAGCGGTTATGGCGGTGAACTTTGTTCATCCCGGCACACTGAAAAAGGCGGCGGATGGCAGCATTTCCTGTGATGCGGCAGGCGACAAGAACTGGTTTGCGCGAGACATCATGCCTTGGTTGAATGAAACCGCGTCGGCAGCCAGCTATGTGCTGGACGACAGCATTGAATTCAGCGACGACAACAAGCGCTGGGGAAACATCTTCAGCCGCGCCGTCAGCGACACCGAACTCAACCACGGCATGCTTGGCAAATACCGGCTGGTGGCGGGCACGCGCAACCGTACGGAAGCGGTGCTTGGCACCTATACCCTCCTGTCCCGCGCGCCCAGCTTGCAGCCCATCGAGCATCTCTATAAAACGCAAATCCTCGATATCTGCGCGCAGCTAAAGGTGCCCGATATCGCCCTCCGCAAAAGCCGCGAGGTGGATTGCGATTGCGGCAGGTTCGAGGTGCAGGCGAACCACCTTGACGCGCTCGATCATTACATCATGGTCCAGCAGGGCGACATGGATGCGGCCTCCCTTGAAAATCTAGACCCGGACGTGCTGTCGGCCGTGCGCAATTTTTATATCGAGGAGCGGGAGAACAACGCCTTCCGCGAAAAAGTCCCCTACCGCCCGACGCCGACCAAAACGGTTTATGCCGGCAGCGATATCGAGACCGCGCTGAAGGCCGTGACCGGAGATGCCGCCGCATTGAAGGCAGTCAGCATCGTCACGCCGCGCATCCTTGTCGATAACGACGCCGGTGCCGCGCACAAAATCGTCACCGCCTCTTCTCCCAACCGGACGGATTGGCTGCCGGAAGCATTTGCGCTGCTAGGCACGAAAGGCCTCGACGCGACGCAAAAACGTGACATGACCAAGGCTATCTTCGGCGATAAGACAGCCACGCTGGATGACGCGCAGATATCAACGCTGGCAGATATCACCAGCCGCATCGGCCATACCGGTTTTTCTTTTCCCGCCAAGCGCTTCACGACACTCGGCTTTGCCGGCAGTCCCTCGCTTATCGAGCGCGCCGGTTTTATGCGCCATGTCCGCCCCACCGACCTGCGCGATGAAACGCTGCCAAAATCAGACCCGCAGCGCGACGAACTCGGCACCGGCTTTTCGTGGACAGATAATAACTGGCATATCGAGCAGCGCCGTGCCTACCTGCTGTTCTCCGCCTTGCTGGCAGAGGCGCCGGTTACGCTTATCATCCGCAACAGTTCCTATTATTTTGGGCGCGACCGACTGAAGCAGGCCGCCTATGTTTCATATGCACGAAAATCCCCGCAGGAACTGCTCGCCCTGACCGCCAAGGCGATTGACGATCCGCAGCAGTTCACGCCATGGCAGAATGTATTGCATGCCCCTGCACTCTCTGCCGATGTAAAACTGGCCCGCGCCCTGCAGGCGCTGGAGGTTATGGAGGCGGTCGACTGCAAATTTTCGCAATGGCTGCGCACGCACAAAGGCCCTGTGCGTTTCAAGTCATCCTTCCCGAACCTTGATACGCTGTTTCAGGACGCAGGCGGTTTTGCGCCTCTGCGTGCGTTGCTGAAGGAAATGCTGCTAAACCATATCGAGTCTGAACTGCCGGCCTGCCCGCTTTACCTCGCCCAGCTTGACCCGGGTCATGCCGCACCCTGGCAGCCGCACAGCATCTGCCCCGTCACCGCCGACGTTCTCGCCCAACTGAAAGCCGCGCAGGCGGGGATTCCTTTCCGGGACGATAAGCTCAGGAAGCTATTCTCCCTTGTCGGGTCACGCCAGCTGGTGATGATAACGGGCAAATACGGCGATTTTCCGACCGCCTGATCAAATAAACATAAAGTGCGTTCATAGGCTGCCGCAGTCCTTTCCTAAGGAAGGGCGAGTGCTAAAAAAAGTTCCCTTTTTTTCCGACTGAAAACGAAAAATATTTTGCCGCGGACTCTTTCTTTTCACATTTACTAAAGCGGCTAATTTTTTAAAAGTATGAGGAGTGCCGGGCCTAGCTGTTGACAGCACCACCCCTTTTTTTTCCATTTCGCGATTTCCTTCAGGAGGTATTTAAGCCATGTCTAACACCGGCGCGATGCAGTCTCTGCCCGATGATACCGCTTCCGCTGGAATTGACATAAGCGCCTTGCTGAATGCCCTGATTGCGCATTCAAAAGGACAGGCGGGTGTGCGGCTGCCGCATGAATGGACCGGCGTTGCTGGCAAGGTTGCCGACGCCTTCAACCAGATTTCCGAGATGAACGAGCGCATGGCGAACGAGCTGCGCCTGCTCAGCCGCGGCGTCGGCAAGGAAGGCCGCATTTCGCAGCGCCTTTCCGTCGGCTATGTCGGCGGCCTCTGGGCGGAATCCGTTCAGTCAGTAAACGATCTCATCGACGACCTTGTCCACCCGACGTCGGAGACCGCCCGCGTCATCGGCGCGGTTGCCCAAGGCGATTTGTCTCAGATGATGGCGCTGGAAATTGACAGCCGGCCGCTGCAGGGGGAATTCCTGCGCACCGCGCATACCATTAACACCATGGTGGCCCAGCTCGCCTCCTTCGCCTCCGAAGTGACCCGCGTCGCGCGGGAAGTGGGTACGGAAGGTAAACTCGGCGGTCAGGCGCGCGTCAAGGGCGTTGCCGGCACCTGGAAAGACCTTACTGACTCCGTGAACATGATGGCCGGTAACCTGACCGGTCAGGTGCGAAACATTGCGGAAGTGTCGACCGCCGTCGCCAACGGCGACTTGTCGAAAAAAGTCACCGTCGACGTCAAAGGCGAAATTCTCGACTTGAAAAACACCATCAACACCATGGTCGACCAGCTGCGCTCCTTCGCATCGGAGGTGACGCGCGTCGCGCGCGAGGTGGGTACGGAAGGCAAACTCGGCGGTCAGGCCCGCGTGGAGGGCGTTTCCGGCACCTGGAAAGACTTGACCGACTCCGTGAACTCCATGGCCGGTAACCTGACCGGTCAGGTGCGTAACATCGCGCAGGTGACGACCGCCGTCGCCAACGGCGACTTGTCGCGCAAAATTACGGTCGACGTGAAGGGCGAAATTCTTGAACTGAAAAACACCGTCAACACCATGGTCGACCAGCTCAACTCCTTCGCCGCCGAAGTGACCCGCGTCGCCCGCGAGGTGGGTACGGAAGGTAAACTGGGCGGGCAGGCCGAGGTGAAGGGCGTTGCCGGTACGTGGAAAGACCTGACCGACTCCGTCAACTTCATGGCCTCAAACCTGACAGCGCAGGTCCGCAACATCGCCGATGTGACGACCGCCGTCGCCAAAGGCGACCTTTCCAAGAAAATTACCGTCGACGTGAAGGGCGAGATTCTAGAACTGAAGAACACCGTCAACACCATGGTCGACCAGCTGGGTTCCTTCGCTTCGGAGGTGACGCGTGTCGCCCGCGAAGTGGGTTCGGAAGGTAAACTGGGCGGTCAGGCGGACGTGCCGGGCGTCGGCGGTACCTGGAAAGACCTGACCGACTCCGTCAACTCCATGGCTGGTAACCTCACGGGTCAGGTGCGTAACATTGCCGAGGTCGCAACCGCTATTGCCTCCGGCGACTTGTCGCGCAAAATTACCGTCGACGTCGCAGGGGAAATTCTCGAGCTTAAAAACACCGTCAACACCATGGTCGACCAGCTGTCTTCCTTCGCATCGGAGGTGACCCGCGTCGCCCGCGAGGTGGGATCGGAAGGAAAGCTGGGCGGTCAGGCAGACGTGCCGGGCGTTGCCGGTACCTGGAAGGACCTTACCGATAACGTGAACATGATGGCCGGCAACCTGACCGGTCAGGTGCGTAACATCGCGGAGGTCGCAACCGCTATCGCTTCCGGCGACTTGTCGCGCAAAATCACCGTCGACGTCGCAGGGGAAATTCTCGAGCTGAAAGACACCATCAACACCATGGTCGACCAGCTATCCTCCTTCGCATCGGAGGTGACACGCGTCGCCCGCGAGGTGGGTTCGGAAGGTAAGCTCGGCGGTCAGGCGGACGTGCCGGGCGTCGGCGGTACGTGGAAAAACCTGACTGACTCCGTCAACTCCATGGCAGGCAACCTGACCGGTCAGGTGCGAAACATTGCAGAAGTCGCAACTGCCATTGCATCGGGCGACTTGTCACGCAAGATCACCGTCGACGTCGCAGGGGAAATCCTTGAACTTAAAAACACCCTCAACACCATGGTCGACCAGCTGCGCTCCTTCGCGGCGGAAGTGACCCGCGTCGCGCGCGAGGTCGGCACGGAAGGCATGCTCGGCGGTCAGGCCGATGTGAAGGGTGTCGCCGGTACCTGGAAAGACTTGACCGATTCCGTGAACATGATGGCCGGTAACCTGACCGGTCAGGTGCGGAACATCGCTGACGTGACCAAGGCCGTCGCGGCGGGCGACTTGTCGAAGAAAATCACCGTCGACGTGAAGGGCGAGATTCTCGAGCTGAAAAACACCGTCAACACCATGGTCGACCAGCTTAACTCCTTCGCCGCCGAGGTGACCCGTGTCGCGAAAGAGGTGGGTACCGAAGGCAAGCTCGGCGGTCAGGCCCGCGTCGAGGGCGTATCGGGGACCTGGAAGGACCTGACCGACTCCGTGAACATGATGGCGAACAACCTGACTTCGCAGGTTCGCGGCATCGCCAAGGTCGTGACCTCCGTCGCAAACGGCGAACTGCAACGCAAACTCATCGTCGAGGCCAAGGGCGAAATTGCCGCGCTGGCCGATACCATTAACAGCATGATCGATACGCTGGCGACCTTCGCAGACCAGGTGACAACCGTCGCCCGCGAGGTCGGCGTTGAAGGGCAGCTCGGCGGTCAGGCAAAGGTCCCCGGCGCGTCCGGCACCTGGAAGGGTCTGACGGAGAACGTGAACCAGCTGGCCGCCAACCTGACAGGCCAGGTGCGCGCCATCGCCGACGTTGCCACGGCCGTGACCAAGGGCGACCTGACCCGCTCCATTAACGTGGAGGCGCAGGGCGAGGTGGCATCGCTTAAAGACACCATCAACGAGATGATCCGCAACCTGCGCGACACAACGCAGAAAAACACCGAGCAGGACTGGCTGAAAACCAACCTCGCCAAATTCTCCCGCATGCTGCAGGGCCAGCGCGACATGACTGCTGTCGGCCGCATGGTGCTGTCGGAGCTTTGCCCCGTGGTCGATGCCCAGCACGCCGAATTCCACGTGTTAAGCGTCGGCAACGACAATATGCCCGAACTCACCCTGCTCGCCAGCTACGCCTCAGAAGGCCAGGACCAGATCGGCCGTAAAATCCCGCTCGGCAAGGGCGTCATCGGCCAGTGCGCGCTGGAAAAAGCCAAAATCATTCTTGATATCCCGCCCGATTATATCCGCATCGCCTCCGGCCTTGGCGAAGCGCCGCCGCGTTCCGTCCTCGTACTGCCGCTCATCTTTGAAGGCCAGGTCAAGGGCGTGCTGGAACTTGCGTCTTTCGAGGGCTTCAACCCCTCCCACCAAGCGCTGCTCGACCAGCTGACGGAATCCATCGGCATCGTCTTGCACACGATCGAGGCCAACATGCGGACGGAAGGCCTGCTGACGCAGTCGCAGTCTCTCGCCCAGCAGTTGCAGAGCCGGCAGGAACAGCTGGAGCAGACCAACGAGGAACTGCAGGAAAAAGCCCGCTTGCTCGCCCAGCAGAACCAAGAGGTGGAGCGCAAGAACTTCGAGGTGGAGCAGGCCCGTCAGGAAGTCGAGGACAAGGCAAAACAGCTCGCCCTCACCTCCAAATACAAATCCGAATTCCTTGCCAACATGTCGCACGAATTGCGCACGCCTCTCAACTCCCTGCTTATCCTTTCCGACCAGCTCACCAAGAACCCGGACGGCAACCTGTCGCCCAAGCAGACGGACTTCGCCAAGATCATCCACAGCTCGGGCAACGATCTGCTCATGCTCATCAACGACATTCTCGATCTTTCCAAAATCGAGTCCGGCACGGTTATGGTGGAAAGCTCGGAACTGCGTCTTGAGGACCTTAATTCTTATGTCCTCCGGACCTTCAAGCACGTCGCGGAATCCAAGAGCGTAGACTTCCTGCTGCGCTTCGACCAGCGCCTGCCGAAGTCCATGCTCACAGACGCCAAGCGCCTGCAGCAGATCATCAAGAACCTCCTCTCCAACGCCTTCAAATTCACCCACCATGGCCGCGTGACGCTGACCGTCGAGCCCGTGCAGTCGGGCTGGAGCGTCGACAACGAAGACCTGAACCGCGCGTCAGGGGTGCTCGCCTTCTCCGTCGCCGACACCGGCATCGGCATCGCCTCCGACAAACAGGCGATTATTTTCGAGGCCTTCCAGCAGGCGGACGGTTCCACCAGCCGTAAATACGGCGGCACCGGCCTCGGCCTTGCCATCTCGCGGGAGCTTTCGCGTCTGCTCGGCGGCGAAATCCGCCTGTCCTCGACGCCGGGGCGCGGTTCCACCTTTACGCTCTACCTGCCGGTCGATTACGCCTTCTCCCGCAACCGCAAGGCGGCAGCGGGTGAAGCCACCGTCGGCAGGCTGGAGATGCAGAAACAGAACAATCCAAGCAACGAAGACCAGCCGCCGCGTCATACCGATATTGAAGTCGCGCAGCTCGTCAACGAAGTCGGCGACGACCGCGATTATATCCAGGCCGGCGACCGCATCGTGCTGGTCGTTGAAAATGACCTCGGCTTTGCCAAATTCCTGCTCGACACAGCGCGCGAAAACGGCTTCAAGGGTATCGTGACCTCGCTTGGCGCCGCGGCGCTTGCGCTGATCCACGACTACAAGCCTGACGTCGTGCTGCTCGATATCCATCTCGGCGACATGCAGGGCTGGCGCGTACTCGAGCGCATCAAGAAGGACATCGGCAGCCGCCACCTGCCCGTCTGCATCATTTCGACCGACGATTCCCGCACCAAGGCCTTCGATGCCGGCGCCCTCGCCTTCGTCGAAAAGCCGATCCAGAGCCGTGATGTGCTCGACAAGCTGATGCGCAGCCTGAACGTGTTCATCGACACGACGAAGCCGCCTGTGATTGTCTTCGAGCCGGACGCGAAAAAGCGTGCGCGCCTTGTTGCAGAAATCGATGCGGAAGACATCGACATCCGCGAGGCGAAAGACGTCAAGACCGCCCGCCGCCTGCTGAAGAAAGCACCCAACGCCTGCCTGATCGCGGACCCCGCCTCCGGCGAGCTGGACGCGGTGCTGGACGGGTCGCCCGACCGCGACGACAGCTCCTTCCAGAAGCTTTCCGTCATCCTCTACGGCGATGCCGACAGCGACGGCGTTGCCAGCCACCTCGACCGCATGGCCATCGTCTACCAGGCAAAAACGCCGGTGCAGCTGCTGGATTCCCTGACCCGCGCGCTGCATCTTGATATTGCGGCCCTGCCGACCGCGCAGAAGAAAAAAGTCCTCGACATCTACGACACGCCGGACCTGCTCACCAACAAGCAGGTGCTGGTGGTCGACGACGACGCCCGCAACATCTTCGCGCTGACCTCGGTGCTGGAGGAGCACAATATGGTGATTTTCTCCGCCGACAGCGGGCGCGAGGCGATCAACATCCTCAAAGCTAATCCCAAAATCGACATCGTGCTCATGGACATCATGATGCCGGAGATGGACGGTATGGAAACCATCCGCGAGATCCGCAAAATATCTGCCCTCAAAAACCTCCCCATCGTCGCCGTGACCGCCAAGGCGATGAAGGGCGACCGCGAGAAGTGCATTGAGGCCGGCGCCTGGGATTACCTCTCCAAGCCCGTCGACATCGAGCAGATGATCGGCGTGCTCAAAGCTTGGCTGCGGCGCTGATAGAAACCATGGAACAGGCAGAAGCATTAAAATTCGCTGAACAGGAACCGGGCTATGCCGGCGCCGACGCGGTCAATATCCTGATCGTCGACGACCTGCCGGAAAAACACCTCGTTTACCGCACCATCCTCGACGAACTGGGTCAGAACCTCTATTTCGCACGCTCCGGCGAGGAGGCCCTGAAGCAGGTGCTGCAGCACGAATTCGCCGTCATCCTGCTTGATGTGAACATGCCGGGCATGGACGGTTTTGAAACCGCCTCCTTCATCCGCGGCCGCAAACGCTCTGCCAGAACGCCGATTATTTTCCTCACCGCCTTCACCGATGAAATGCACGCGGCGCAAGGCTATGCCTCGGGTGCCGTCGACTATCTGCCGACTCCGGTTGTGCCGGCCGTCCTCACCGCCAAGGTGCGGGTCTTTATCGAGCTCTCGCAGATGCGCCAGCAGGCGGCAAAACGGGCGGAGGAAAGCGCGCGGCGCTCTGCCGCAGAGGATTCAGCACGCCGGTCTGAATTCCTGGCCACGGTGACGGAGGCACTTGCCCTCTCCCGCAGCCCGGAAGACATGCTCTCCGCCGTCGTCCATCTGCCAATCCCCTATCTGGCGGATGCCAGTTTTATCTGGCTGTCGGATGACGACGGTGCCAACGGCCGCATGGAATGGGCAACGCAAGACCGCGACCATGGCAGCGGCACCTTCAGCCCGCTCAAAGCCCTGCCCTGGCTGGAGGAGCTGGTGTCCGGCGTCTTTTCAACAGGACAGAGCCGGGTGTTGCACGATGTACCAGCCTTCGATGCCGGCGACAAGCTCCCCTTCCCGAGCGGGTGGTCGCGCCTGCGGCATGTGCTGGCTGTGCCGCTCGCCATTCAAAACAAGCCGCGCGGTGCGCTAATTTTCGCGCGGGAGGCGGCCGGAAATTACCACCCTGCCGATATGACACTTGCGAACATCCTTGCCAACCGCGCCAGCGTCGCGCTTGAAAACGCCATGCTGATCGAGCGCATACAGGAAGCCGATTTGCGGAAGGACGAATTTCTTGCGACCCTGGCACATGAGCTGCGCAACCCTCTCGCCCCCATCGGCAACGCGCTGCAGATATTGCGCATGACGCATGCCGCTGACAAGACGGTGAGCCAGGTGACGGATGTTATGCAGCGGCAGGTGGAGCACATGAACCGCCTCGTCGACGACCTTCTGGATATTTCTCGCATCACGCGCGGCAAGATCGAGCTGAAGAAGGAACGCGTGACGCTGACCGCCGTCATCGACAGCGCGGTCGAAACCAGCCGTCCGCTAATAGAGGGCGCAGGGCATACGCTGACCGTAAAACTGCCGAAAAACGAAGTCTGCCTCAAGGGCGATATCACGCGGCTCTCGCAGGTCTTCAGCAATATCCTCAACAACGCCGCCAAATACACGCCGCCGAAGGGGACGATCAGGCTGACCGCTGAAGTCGAGGGCGGCCATGTCTCCGTCACCATCGCCGATTCCGGCATCGGCATCCCCGCCTCTATGCTGGTGAAGATTTTCGACATGTTCACGCAAGTCGACACCTCGATCGAGCGCGCCCACGGCGGGCTTGGAATCGGCCTCAAGCTGGTGAAAGAACTGTGCGAGATGCACGGCGGCAGCGTGAAGGCAAAAAGCAAGGGCAACGGCGCGGGCAGCGCTTTCATCGTCACACTGCCGGTCTTCGCCGGCGAGACGCAGCAGGCCAAGGCCGATGCCCCCGCAAAGGAAAAAGCAGACCGTTTCCGCATTCTCGTCGTCGATGATAACGAAGCTTCCGGAAAGACGCTCGCCTGGGGCATGGAAATGTTCGGCCATGACGTATGCCTTGCCCATGACGGCCAGACCGCGCTGGTGACGGGCCGGACTTTCAAGCCGCAGGTCGTGTTGCTAGACATTGGTCTGCCCGGCATGAACGGCTACGACCTTTGCCGCAAGATGCGCAGCGAAGCCGCATTTCGCGACGCCGTTTTTATCGCCCAGACCGGATGGGGCCAAAAGGAACACCTACTGCGCTCAAAAGAAGCCGGCTTCAGCCATCACCTGACGAAGCCGATCAACATGAAGGAATTACAACTGCTCATACAACAGCTGGACACCAAACGCCCCAAATAAACGGAAATTGAATTTCAAAGCGCAGCTTTGTGACAAGGCAGCAGCGCCGCCATCGCAAAGAGAAGCGGCCTCTTACTTTACATGCTCCGTCTCAACCGTTTGAATGCAGAACCTCGTAAACCTTACGGGCAAGGTCTAGGGGGAGGAAAGGTTTTTGCAGGAAGCTGACTTTGTCGTGCAGGATGCCGTGGCGCACGACGGCGTCATCGGTATAGCCGGACATATAAATCGTCTTGATTTTTGGGCTGGCGGCGGTGATTTGTTCGGACAGTTTACGCCCCCCCATTCCCGGCATGACGACGTCGGTCAGCAACAGGGCTATCTTTTCCTTATTTTTGTCAAAGATCGACAGGGCTTCCTCGCCATTGGCCGCCAGAAGAACCGTGTAGCCGCAGCTGGAGAGGATGTGCCGCGTCAGCTCGCGCAAGACGTCCTCATCCTCGACCAGCAATACCGTCTCCGTGCCGCGCGGCAGCTGGGAGGAGTCATCCGTTATTTTGGCGGCCGCCGGTGTGCCCTCCGCGCTGGGGAAGTAAATTTTGAAACTGGTGCCGTGACCCGGCTCGCTGTAAACCTCGATAAATCCGCCGCTTTGCTTCACGACGCCGTAGACAACGGAAAGCCCGAGGCCGGTGCCCTTGCTTTGGTCTTTTGTCGTGAAAAACGGCTCGAATATATGTTCGCGCACTTCTTCGGTCATGCCGATGCCAGTATCGCTGACGGAAAGCATGACGTAATGGCCGGGCTTGGCATAGGGGTGAATTTTGATGTAGCTGTCGTCAAAGGTGCGGTTCGTCGTCTCGATGGTGATTTTGCCGCCGTCGGGCATGGCATCGCGCGCATTGACGCAGAGATTGAGGATCACCTGATCAAGCTGCGATGGGTCTGCAAAGACATGGTCGGTACCGCCGCCATAAGAGGTCGCGAGGGAGACATTTTCACCGATGACGCGTTTCAGCATATCTTCCATGTTGCGCAGGGATTCATTGATGTCGATGATATGCGCCGACATGATCTGCTTGCGGCCGAAGGCGAGCAGCTTGGTCGTCAGCGCGGCTGAACGCTCGCCGGCGTCCTTGATGATCTGGATGAATTTCTTGGAAGAGGCGTCGATCTGCGGCGAGCCGAGCAATAGCTGCGAGTAGCCGTTAATGACCGTCAGGATATTGTTAAAGTCATGCGCGATGCCGCTGGCCAGATGGCCGATGGCCTCCATCTTCTGTGACTGGCGGAATTGTTCTTCCAGCCGGCGGCGCTCCGTCACATCCGTCTGCACGCCGATGAAATGCGTCAATACTCCAGCAATGTCAAAAACCGGTGACATGGACAATTCATTCCAGAATGGCGTGCCGTCTTTTTTGTAGTTAATCAGCTCGATCGTGCAACTTTGCCTGTTGTTAATCGCCTGAGCGAGCTTTGCAACGGCGGCGGGATCGGTATCCTTGCCCTGCATGAAACGGCAGTTAAGGCCAATAACTTCGGAGGCCTTATAGCCCGTCATGCGCTCGAAGCTGGGGCTGGCGTAAATAATCGGGCTGTCGGGCTGGCGGGGGTCTGCGATCAGTACGCCTTGAGTCAGCGCTTCCATCGCGCGGTTGCGTAATTCAAGTTCCGACATCGCATTCTGGATTTGCGTGATGTCACGCGAAATACCGGTGATGCCGATAACCTTTCCGGCGGCGTCGCGGTAAGGCGCCTTATGCGCCATAAAGGTGACAAGGCCTTGCGGGCACTGCAGCGTCTCCATCGCGGTAGTTTTTTTACCGCTTTCCATGACTTCCCTGTCAATATTCATCAACACTTCGCCGTCGCCATCGGGGAAAAGTTCGGAGTCATCCTTACCGAGGACTTCTTCTGCCTTTCGGCCAATAAACCTTTCGGTCGCCCGATTGATAAGAAGGTATTTCCCTTGGCGGTCTTTGACGAAGACGGCGTCCGGCGTTTCGTCCAGCAATCCATTCAGCATGTCGGAAGAACGGGAAAGCGCATCCTGGATTTTGGCGCGATCGTCGATGGTCTGCATAAGCTTGCGGTTTGTTTCTTCCAGCTCGCGGTTGCGCTTTTCCAGTTTGCGCACGAGAACTTCGTTATATTCCTTGAGAAGCGTTTTCTCTTCCAGCTGCTGGCGCGCTTCGGAGGGAATTTTTCCGCCGGAAATGCTCCTCAGCACTTCCTCGCTGCGCGCGACAAGGAATTCCGGGTCGGCAGGCTTGAGGATAAAGGCGTCAGCGCCGAGAGAGAGCGCCAGTTGTTCGTCCTTCGGCTCGGTGTATGTCGCGGTGTAGACGATGAAGGGAAGGCGTTTCAACCGCTCGTCCGCGCGCCATTCGCTGAGCAGCGTATAGCCATCCATCACCGGCATGAGCAGGTCGGAAATGATGAGGTTCGGCGGGTTCTGCCGCGCTTTCACGAGCGCCTCGGCGCCATGCTGCGCTTCATCAACCGCATAGCCATGCCCTTCAAACAGCTTGCGCAGCATATAGGCATTCTGTGTTTCGTCATCAACGATGAGCACGCGCTTCATGGTTTTCATTCCTTCGTGTATTCCGCGATGAAATTTCTGATTTCATCGGCAAAGGTGTCGGGGTTTATAGGTTTCTCGATATAGCCTTCAATGCCGGCGTCAAGAGATTTTTCGCGATCGCCGGCGAGCGCAAAAGAGGTGACGGCGATGACCGGCACCGACTTCATCACCGGATCCGCCTTCAGCCTTCGCGCTACCTCGTGGCCGTCCATGCCGGGCAGTTGGATATCCAGCAAAATAATATCCGGCCTTACCTCCGACGCCTGCGCGAGGCCCGCGGGCCCTGTGCTGGCGGCACTGACGATATATCCGTGATGCTCGAGCAGGTAGGTTGCCAGATACAGGTTCTGCGCATTGTCCTCGATAATGAGTATCTTGTTTCGTTCCGTCATGCGGGTGCCTTCAGGGGCAATGTGAGGGTGAAGGTGCTGCCCTGGCCGAAGACACTGTCGGCGCGAATGGTGCCGCCCAGAAGCTCCGCCAGCTTCATGCAGATGGAAAGGCCAAGGCCGGTGCCTTCGTGGCGGCGCGCCAGACGCTCGTCCAGCTGACGGAAGGGCTGGAACAGCAGGAGCAGTTCCTCCGCCTTAATGCCGATACCCGTGTCTGAAACGCGAACGCGCAAGGCAGGCTGCGGGGCGCCGCCCTGTATGGCCACAAAATCAGGAATAATCTTGGCGGTTAGCATTGCCTGACCGTTATCGGTAAACTTGATGGCATTGCTGAGAAGGTTGAGCAGGATTTGCATGAAGCGATGTTCATCGCTGACAATCTGGCCGAGGCCATCCGGGATTACCGCCTCAAGATTTAGTCCTTTTTTTTCCGCCATGGGACGCAGGCTTTCGATGGCCCTGGTTAGTGCCGCAGAGACATCGAAGGGCGCGGGGTGGACGGAGAGCTGCCCTGCCTCGATTTTTGACAGATCCAGAACGTCGCTGATGAGCGCTAATAGATGCCGCGCGCTGCCACGCACCATTTCCAGCTGCTTGGCCTGCTCGTCATTCAAGGGGCCCGGCAGCCGTTGCAGGATAATGCCGGTGAAGCCGATGATGGAATTGAGCGGGGTGCGCAGCTCGTGCGACATCGTTGCGAGGAACGCGGATTTCACGCGGTCCGCCGCCTCGGCCCGCATGTAATTTTCCCGCTCCTTGTCGGCGCGGTTGCGGTCCGTCAGGTCGCGGATCATGCCGATGAGCGAGCCGTCGGGCATCTGGGTTGCGAAAACTTCGCCGGGGAATATGCTGCCGTCCTTGCGCAGGAACTGCCATTCGCGGCGATGCTCCGCAGATTCTATGATCTGCTCGATCGCGCCACCGACCAACGGGGCTTCGGCCGGGGAGACGATTTCGGTCGAATGCTTGCCGATCATTTCCTCGCGCGTATAGCCCAGCATGCGGCACATGCTGGGATTGGCGTCGAGGTAATGGCCTTTGCTGTCGCAAATGACGATGCCTTCCGGCGCATATTCAAAAAGCGTGCGGTAGTTCTGCTCCATTTTCCGCTGTGCCGCTTCGGCGCGTTTGCGCTCGGTAAGGTCGATACCGACGCCGACGAGGCAGACCTCCCCTTCAATCGTCGTGCGCGTGCCGGTGAAATAATAAGGCATTTGCCGGCCGTCTTTATGCACCAGATCGGCGGCGACAGAGGAAGATCCTTCTTCAAAAACTTCTCGGATTTCCGCTTCAACTGCCGATTTATCTCCCTGCCCTATAAAATCGAGCGGCGACATGCGCAGAATTTCGACTTCCGTGTAACCTGTCACGCGGCTGAAATTTTCGTTCCAGCGCATGAAATGACCCGTTTCATCATAAAGGTATAGAACGCCTGGTACGCTGCGGATGACGGCATCGGAAAAATCCAGCTCGCGCCGCAGGTCCTGCTCCGCCTTTTTGCGCGCGTCTTCCCGCAAAAGGTTATCCAGCGCGAAGGAAATGTCATTCGCCACTTCCTCCAGCAGTGCCACTTCTTTGTCGTGAAAAAATTCTTCCCGGTCGGAGAATACGGCCAGAGTACCGCAGGCCTTGCCTTGGCGGCGCAGACAAAGCGCCGCGACAGACCGGTAACCCAGCGCAAGGAATTTATCCCGCCATGGCTGCATGGCAGGATCGCTCGCTGCATTGTTGCTGACAAAAGATTTGCCGGTGCGGAAGCTTATGCCAGCCGGCCCCATGCCTTCCGGAACCTCAGCTGTCGAAATTTTTATGTTCTGAAGATAGTTTCCATGGTCTCCGACAGAGGCGACCGGTACGATCATTTCCGTCGCTTCGTCATGCCACCCAACCCAGGACATTTTAAATTTTCCATGCTCGACGAGCGCTTCGCACACTTTGCGGAATAACTCGTCCCGCAGCGGCATGCGCACGATGGCTTTGTTGACATGGCTGAGCGCGGAATAAAGCCGCGTCAGGCGGGTGACTTCCTGCTGATTTATTTTCTGGGCTGTAATATCCCTGCAGCTGCCGACAGCACGCGAGGCAGTGCCGGTATCATCGTGGAAAACCTTCCAGCGCTCCTCGATGAACTTCACGCTGCCATCGGGATGGTTGATACGATGCTCGAAAACCTGGGATTGGTCTGAATTCGCCGAATTGACGAAGGCATCATTCACGGCCTGCCTGTCTTCGGGGTGGACAAGCGCGATGAAGGCGTCATGCGTTGGCTGGAAGCTGTCGGTGCTGACGCCGAAGATGCGGTAGGTTTCTTCCGACCAGGTGACGATACCGGTTGAAAGGTCCGTCGCCCAGCTGCCGACCTCGGCAACCGCCTGCGCTTCGACAAGGCGCAGGTATTCGGCTTCGCGCTGGGACGCTGTCCGCGTCCCGCCGCTTTCAGGCGCCTTTAAAAAACTTCCTGACGGTTTTGTCATGACGACATGCTCAAATTATATGGATAAAATTGCCTTGGGCAGCGCGCAACAAAATAAGTTGTTATATTGTATAGAACGCAGTCCTGTGGTTTCCTAGTGCCTATAAATCTTAGTTGCTTTATACACGCCCTCATTTAATTAACATAATGTGATTCTGAAGGCTTTACGCAGATGTCAGGCGATGAATAAATCCGTAATCCTTCTTGTCGATGATGATGCCGACATCCGCCAGCTGGTCGAGCATGCGCTGGCGCAGAACGGCTATGAGGTGCTGACAGCCGGCGACGGCATGCAGGCGCGGCACCATTTGCGGGCGCGAAAAGCCGATACCATCTTGCTTGACCTGCAACTGCCGGACGGTGACGGCCTTGCGCTGATGGCGGATATCCGCAAGTTGAGCGACGCGCCGATTATCGTTATCAGCGGCAGGGGCGCGACGGTCGACAAGGTCGTCGGCCTCGAGATGGGCGCGGATGATTACCTCTCGAAGCCCTTCGACATGCACGAGCTTGCCGCGCGCGTGAAAGCCTCTGTACGGCGGCATGTAAATACGCAGGCGAAAGAAGAAACGAAATCGGCAAAGCCCGTCAAAATCCGCTTCGGTGGATTTACGCTCGACACGGGTAAATTCGATGTTTTTGACGCCGCCGGAAAATCCTGCGGCCTGACGACAATGGAATTTCAGCTGCTGGAGGTGCTGGCAAAAGCGCCCCACCGTGCCATGAGCCGCGCCCAGATTCTCGATGCTGTGCGGGCGGACAACCCCAATATCAGCGACCGCGTCATCGACATCCAGATTACCCGTATACGCAAAAAACTGGGCCCCGCGGCGCAGGATGCAGACATCATCAAGACCATCCGGAACATCGGCTACATGCTGGCCTGCGACACCGAAATGTCGCAAGACTGATCCTTTGCGGCGCGCGGTGTAGAAGCGGTTCCCCGCTGCTAGCACTCTTTCACAATTTTCTGGATGTCGGCGGGCAGGAAGGGCTTCTTCAGCACCCAGTCGGCGCCAAGCTTTTTCGCCTCATCCAGATTGTCGACCTTGTCGGTGTAGCCGCCGCCGGAAATAGCGATGATCTTGACATGCGGGTTCACCTGCCGGATTTCGGCAATGGCCTGAAAGCCGTTTTTGCCGGGCATGTTAATGTCGGTCACGATAATGTCGGGCGGCGATGATTTGAACAGCTCGACGCCAATCTCCCCGTTCGCCGCCTCGATGGTTTCAAAATCCATGCTGCTGAAAACATGGCACAGGTACTGGCGGACGAAAGAGTCGTCTTCAATCACCAGTACCTTCTTCTTGCTGACAGCTTCCGTTCCTGCCATTGAGTCTCCTCGTTCGTTTCTTATTATATAAGGTTCCTGTTTGTGAAGAATTGCCGAAATTCCTGTAAATGACAATCAATATCCTCCATCATTTTTTGTTTTTGCTCGGGCCCGGGGTTAGGCGCAGCCTCGGCCGCCTGGCAGGCTATTGCCAGCCGTTGCGCCCCGATCTGGCCGGCGGAGCCCGCAAGCTTATGTGCGGCCTTTTTCCACGCCTCGTATAAGTCCCGGACAGTACAAAGACTCCGTAAAGTGCCCGTCGTTTCTTCCGCGGAAATCAGGAATGCGTTCACCATTTGCGTCTCAAGGACCCTATCTCCTTCGGTAAAAAGCGCCAGATAGTCAAGGTCAACGACTGAAGGTACAGATATTTGAACGCCGGTAGATGAAATACTATTTTTCAAATGTCTCCCCCGTTTCAATTCAGGAAATAATATCCTGGTAGCGATAGCGATGAATGCCATCCGGAAATGATACGGGCTCATGCACCGCAGCGCCGCCCACAAGGTCAAAGCCGTTGCAGACGGCGAAGGTCGTCATGCTCAAGGTATCAAGCCCCAGCACGAAAGCTTTGGAGATGCTTGCGGCCTGCCCCTTAGCGCGCAGGATCAGCAGCCTGTCCATGAGTTCCTTTTCGCTGCGCCCGCTTTTCTCGATGCGGAGACCCACGGCATCAAAGCCCATGCGGACAAGGCCTCCGAAATCAAAGCTGTCACCGGGTGACGGCTCCAGTAGCAGGTGCTGGCAGCGCTTTTTCATTTCCGGCGCAAACCAGTAGCCGTTGGCCTTTTTCCACTTTTCGTGCACATCCGTCACGACCAGCACCAGCATTTTGCGCTGCTCCTCCGTCATGGAATCGCACTTCCGCAGGTAGGCGGCACAGCTCTCCTGCTTGTAAAGCGTTTCATGGCGCACGGGGCAGACGATAAAAAATTTTCGCCCGTCCGATACCATGCGCGCGGTTTCCTGCTGCACCTTGTGCAGGACCGCCATATCGCCCGGCGCGCCGGGCGGAAAAACTTCTCCTGCAAGCGGGCTGCAGTAGTAGGAGGTGATGGCGTTTTTTTTATGGTCCCACAGCGGTATATAGCGTATCTGGATTTTGATCAGCGCATCCGCGGGCGCCGGTTCAGCACTCGCGTTCGGGAATTTATTTTCAGGCCGCGCGGATGTCTCCGCCGAACAATTCCGGCGCGAGGCCAGATAATCCAGCGCGCGGGTAAAGGGCATCGTGCTGAAATCGCGCGTCCTCGTTTCGACCACGCATTTGCGGATGGTCACGGACTGCAGGGCCGCATCAGGCGACGCGAAGAGACGCACCCGTATTTCCTCGGCAATTGCCGCTGCGGTCGCGTTGCCCTGCTCGACAGTCGAGTCGCTAAAGATGATGAGGTAGGTATCATCCTTCATGCGCACATAAATATCCCCGTCTCTTATATGTTCGTTGATGACATCCTTCGCGACCTTGTAGACGAAGGCCTTCTGCCCCTCCCAGCGCGGACCCAGCTGGCGGCGCACTTTTTCGAGCCCGATCAGCTGCAGCTTGCCGGTCGTCACCAGCGATTTCTTTTTGAAAAGCTGGGCGCAGAGGTATTCAAGCTCCTGCTGCTGGGCGGGCGTATAGCCTTCCATATCGCCCACCATGCCCTTCGGCTTGGGCGCGGCAGGCACGGGAGCGGGACGGCGCTTTCCCAGCGAGAACAACCCGATGAAAAACGACGCAAGGCCGCCCTGCTTCACCGCCTGTTCACTTCGCAATAGCCGCCTCCTCTGCCTGCGTAAGATTTTTTACCAGCTGCAAAATATCTTCCGGGCGGAAAGGCTTCCCGATTGTGTAATTCGCGCCAATTTCTCGCGCGATGGAAAGGAAGCCCATATTATGTGTGGTGCCCCCGCCCGTCATCGCGACGATGGGCACGTTACGGTTGAGGCTGCGTATTTCCGATATCGTCGAAAGCCCCTCTTTGTCGGGCATTAATAGGTCCGTGATCACAAGATCCGGGTTTTGGCTTTTGAACTGCTTCAGCCCGAAAAACCCGTTGCAGGCCTCCAGCGGCTCGTAGCCCAGCTTGCTGAACACCTTGCACATGGTGATGCGCGTGAGCGTATCGTCTTCGATGATGAGCACCTTTTTTTTGCGCCGCGCGGTCGCCTCGGATTTCATGATTTTAATGGCTGCTTCAATTGTATTTTCCATGCCGGTCCCCCGTTAAAGTACGAATGAATACAAAAAGTAGACTTGAACGAAACGCCCCAATCATCCCCCTCGATGCTTCAGTCTAAATCCAATCTAGCGGTTCGGGATTTCGCGATTATTTGCGAATTGTTTCAATTTATTTCTAAGACTTGAAATGCCCCCCCCAACCTGTCCAGAGTCACCACATTTGTTCCCTCCCCCTCAGTGGTTAGGCTGTTTATCAAATGACCAGCACACTGGCGAACGCATCGCGAGAGATAATTGGCCGATATCAATTATTTCGCGAAATGTCTGAACGTGCCTTGGGGAATTGATGAGCAAAAAACCCGCGGATGGCGAGCTTTTTGCTGGTGTCTCTGCAATGTCTGGAACCTGGGAAAGCGAATGGCTGGGGGAAAGTTTTAACCAAAAACTCTCCCCTTAAAAATGCGTAGTGACCTGTTTTCAAACGATATTTAATAATATTTTTGACTTTTAAAAAGAACATATATAGAACATATAGAAGAATTTAGAACATAAAGTGAACAATGATCTCTTATTTCGATTCAGCTGAAACGATAGAAACACTGCGTCAAAAGATACGCAGGCTCGAAGGATTCAAAGCAACCAAGCAACCGCAGCCTTTACACCTTGGCGTTTGCCTTGGTGACAGCCTGCCCGGCAGCGCGCTTTCATGCGGGTCTATCCACGAATTTATAAGCGCAGACTACGAGGATGCTGCGGCGACCATTGCCTTTACACTCACCCTGCTTTCGCGCCTGCCACCACACGGCACCATCGTCTGGGTCGGGCGCGATCCCGTGCATTATGCGCCGGGGTTTGCGCTGTTCGGCGTTGATCCGCAGCGCATTATTTTTGCCCGTCCGCAAAAAGATGCCGATGCGCTTTGGGTCATGGAGGAATCGCTGCGCTGCAAGGGCATTTCCGCCGTTACCGGCGAATGCGCGCTGGCCGATTTGACCGCAACGCGCCGCCTGCAGCTTGCGGCGGAAGAAAGCGGCGCGTTCGGTTTGTTGCTCCGCCCCCTCTGCCGGGAGCCGGGCACGTCTTCCTGCGTGACACGCTGGCAGATAAAGCACGCACCGAGTGTGCCGGGAAAATTGCCAGGCCTTGGCCATACGCGCTGGCAGGTAGAACTTTTGAAAGCCCGTGGCGGCAAGCCCGGCAACTGGATGATGGAATATCATGATCACAAGCTGTCTCTTGTGGCGCCCCTTGCACAGGAAGTCCGTCAACTGGAAAAAACTTCCGGCGATATTCTGCCTTTTTCTTTGCGGGCATAAAAAATGCAGCAGCGGTATGTTTACATCTGGTTTCAATATCTGGTAACGGACTGGATGGCGCGCCGGTCGCCAGCCTTGAAAGATCAGCCGCTCGTCCTGACCCGCGCCGAAAATGGCAAGGTCGTGATCGCCGCTGTCAACGCAGCGGCGGAAAAAGCCGGTGCTTTTAAAACCATGCCGCTGGCGGATGCGCGCGCCATCGCCCCGCAATTGATGGCGATGACCTATGATGCGGCGCGGCCGAAAAACATTCTCACGGCCATGGCGGAATGGTGCTGCCGTTACACGCCCCTTGTCACCATCGATCCTGCGGAAGGCCTGTGGCTCGACATGACCGGCGGCATTCATTTGTTTGGCGGTGAAAAGCCCCTGCTGGAAGATATCAACCGCATCTTCCGGCAGCTGGGCTATGCCGTGCGGGTGGCCTTGGCCGATACGCCGGGAGGCGCCTGGGCTATTGCCCGCCATGCGGCAACAGGTCCCATTGCTGCGAGAGGACAACTGCCGCAGCGACTGTCCCACCTGCCCATCGAGGCATTGCGGCTGGATGTAGATACGGTCATGCGACTTATCAGCCTCGGCCTTCGCCGGGTTGGCGATCTATACAACCTGCCGCGCGGTCCTTTATCCCGCCGCCTCGGGCCCGAGGTGCTGTTGCGCCTCGATCAGTCATTGGGCAAAACGGCCGAAGCCCTCACCCCTTTCCGCTCCCCGCCCGTATTGGAAACGCGGGCTCAGACGCCGGAAGGCGTCATGGTGCTGGAAGGTGTTATCGTCGTTCTCAAAAAGCTGCTGGAGCAAATGTGCTCTCAGCTGAACGAAAGCGGCGGTGGTGTGCGGCACGCGCGGTTTCAGGCCTTTCTGTTTGATGGCCGCGTTGAAACTGTCGACATCGGCACCAGCGCCCCTTCCAAAAACCCGAAGCACCTTTTCAAGTTGTTCGAGGAAAAAATCCTCAAAATGAACATCGGCTTTGGCGCGGAAAGCTTTGTGCTGTCCACCCCTTCGGTTGACGCCATCGGCGGCGCGCAGGATTGCTTTGACGGTTTGGGCAACACACAAGAAATTGCGGCGCAACTGCCGGAGCTTGTCGACAGGATCAGCCAGCGGCTGGGGCCAAATACCGTATACCGGCTCGCCCCGCGGCAAAGCCATTTGCCGGAGCGTTGCGTTGTAAAATCGTCACCTTTGCAAAGCCCGACGCCGGGAGCATGGCCGCAGGATCGCCCAAGGCCGGTTATGTTTTTGCCACGCCCCGCACCGATTGATGTCGTGGCACCGGTGCCGGATTACCCGCCCATGATGTTCCGCTACAAAGGGAAAATGCATCGCATTCGCCATGCCGAGGGACCGGAGCGCATCGAGGCGGAATGGTGGCGGCAGAAAAGCGAGCTGCGTGATTACTATCGGCTGGAGGATGAGGCGGGACAGCGATACTGGATTTACCGCCTTGGCCATTACGCGCAGGACAACCCCTCCCGCTGGTATCTGCATGGCTTCTTCGGATAACGGTCATGTCCTATACCGAACTGCAGGTGACTAGCAATTTCAGCTTTTTACGCGGCGCGTCCCACCCTGACGAATTGCTGCGGCAGGCCTACGCCTACGATTACAAGGCAATGGCGATTACCGACCGCAATACCCTTGCCGGCATCGTACGCGCGCATGTGACGGCAAAAGAAAACGACATGCGCCTTATCATCGGCTGTCGCCTTGAAATTACTGATGGGCCGCCGCTGCTCGCATACCCCAAAAGCCGTGCGGGTTACGCAAATCTTTGCCAGCTGTTGACGAAAGGAAATCTCCGCGCCGAAAAAGGCGCCTGCATTTTATACAAGCAAGACGTATACGATCACGCCGCGCAATTGACATTTATCGCCGTATCGCCGGAAATTATTCCCGCCGGTTTTTCCGATAACTTAAAAGAGTATCGCAGTGTCTTTGGCCGCGATCTTTATATTGCCCTGACAAATTATTATCGCGGCGATGATATAAAACGGTTCGCCGAGCTATCGGATATCGCGAGGGTCTGCGCCATCAAGACTGTCGCCACAAATGACGTGCATTATCATCACCCGTCAAGGCGTGAACTGCAGGATATTGTCACCTGCATCCGAGAAAAATGCAGCATTACGCAAGCCGGCTACCGGCTTTTCGCTAATGCCGAACGGCACCTGAAAAGCGTTGATGAAATGGCCAGACTTTTCGAGGCGTATCCAGACGCCTTCCGCCGCACCGGCGAAATTGCCGACGTCTGCCGTTTTTCACTGGATGAATTGCGCTACGAATATCCTGACGAAATCGTTACCCCCGGCCGCAGCGCACAGGAGGAGCTGGTTGCACTGACATGGGAAGGCGCGGCGATGAGATACCCCAGCGGCATACCGCCCAAGGTGAGCGATGTTCTGAAGCACGAACTGTCCTTCATCGAAAAATTATCCTATGCGCCCTACTTCCTGACCGTTTATGACGCGGTGCGCTTTGCCAAGTCGAAGGAAATTCTCTGCCAGGGTCGCGGCTCGGCCGCCAATTCGGCCGTCTGCTATTGCCTTGGCATTACGGCGGTCGACCCCACAAAAATTGACCTTCTATTCGAGCGCTTCGTTTCAGACGCGCGCAACGAGCCACCGGACATCGACGTCGATTTCGAGCATGAGCGGCGCGAAGAAGTCATGCAGTATATCTACCAGAAATACGGCCGCGACCGCGCGGGTATTGTCGCGACGGTCAACCAGTACCGACAGAAAGGCGCGATACGCGATGTTGGGAAAGCGATGGGGCTTTCGGTTGATACCATCAACCAGCTCTCCAAATCCGCCTGGCGCTTCACGGAATGGTTTGAAAGTGATAATATCGCGCAGCAAGCGCAGCACGCTCAAGACCCCCATCTTGCCAAAACTCTTGCGCTTGCAGCGCAGCTGATGGGCTTCCCGCGTCACTTGTCCCAGCACGTCGGCGGCTTCGTCATCACGAAGCATAAATTATCCGACCTCTGCCCGATCATGAATGGCGCCATGGCAGAGCGCACGCACATCGAATGGAACAAGGACGATATCGACGCTCTCGGCTTCATGAAAGTCGATTGCTTGAGCCTTGGCATGCTCACCTGCCTCAAGAAGACGTTCAATCTTCTCCGGAATAACTATGGTCACGATTTCGACATAGCGACCATCCCGCAGGAAGACCCCGCCACCTATGATATGATCTGCAAGGCAGACACCATCGGCGTCTTCCAGATTGAAAGCCGGGCGCAGATGACCATGCTGCCAAGGCTGCGCCCGCGAACTTTTTACGATCTTGTTATTGAAGTCGCCATTGTGCGTCCGGGACCCATTCAGGGCGATATGGTGCACCCCTATCTCCGGCGCCGGCAGAAGCTGGAAGAAGTCAATTATCCCTCCCCCGAATTGCAGCAGATCCTTGAAAAAACGCTTGGTGTCCCGCTGTTCCAGGAACAGGCGATGAAAATCGCCATCGTTGCCGCTAAATTCACGCCCGCCGACGCAGACAGGCTGCGCCGCTCCATGGCGACCTTCAAGGCCGTCGGTACCATCAATCACTTTCAGGAAAAACTCGTCGGCGGCATGGTCGCGAATGGCTATCCCGCCGATTTCGCCGAGCGCGTTTTCAAGCAGCTGGAAGGCTTTGGCAGCTACGGCTTCCCCGAAAGTCATGCCGCCAGCTTCGCGCAACTGGTGTATGTTTCCGCATGGTTGAAGTGCCACTACCCCGACGCCTTCGCCTGCGGCCTACTTAACAGCCTGCCGATGGGTTTTTATGAACCGGCACAAATCATTATCGATGCCCAAAACCACGGGGTTACGGTAATGCCTGTCGATATCAATTATTCAACCTGGGATCACCAGCTCGAAGAAAAAAGCGGCAAGCACCATGCCCTACGCCTAGGCTTCCGCCTTATCAAGGGATTTGCAAAACAAGATGCCGAGAATATTGTCAGCGCGCGGGCAGACGGTTATCGCGATGCTTTTTCATTAAAACACCGGGCAGGCCTCACACGCGGTTCGCTAGAGCTGCTGGCACAGGCAGATGGTTTCGGCTCCCTCGGGCTTTCGCGGCGGGAGGCATTCTGGGCCGTCACGGCGCTGGCGGAACAGGATGCCGCGCTTTTGGCCGGCACGCCCGCCGAAACCATCGCAGAACCTGCCGTTTCTCTGCCACGCATGACGGATGGCGAGCAGGTCATCCATGATTATGCCGCGACATCCCTCTCCCTCAAAAACCATCCCGTGCGCCTACTACGGGACAGGCTGCGCGGCATCAAAGCCGTCAGGGCCTCAGACCTGTCCTTGCTGCCGGCCGGCAAGCTCGTAAAGGTCGCGGGCCTTGTCCTCGTACGGCAGCGGCCCGGCGAGGGCAACGTCGTCTTTATCACGCTGGAAGATGAAACCGGGGTTTCCAATATGGTTGTCTTTAAAAATGTATTCGAAAAATTCCGGAAGGAAATTCTTTCCGCACGGTTTTTAATCGCCGAAGGCGTTCTTGAAAAAGAAGGCGAGGTTATTCACGTGGTCGCAAAGAAATTCCAAAGCGCCAACGGCTGGCTTTCCACCCTTGCCCGCCCTGACGATTTCCCCCTGCTCTCCTTCGCCAAAGATGTAAAAGATGTCATCCCCGAAGCGCGTAATTTCAAATAAACACTCGACATCCATCAAAAAACCCCTTCTCTCTGTTATGGCAAAAATTTTGATTTCGAAGTCACATTCTGTGACGTGGTGAGTGTCGTTGATTGGCTCAATACGCCCTGATACTGTCTACTCATGTCAAATCATTACGATGTCATTGTTATCGGCAGCGGTCCCGGTGGTGCTTCTGTGGCCCAGCGCCTCGGGGCGACGGGCAAGCGCATCCTGCTTCTGGAGCGGGGGGATTACCTGCCCCGCTCCCGCGCGAACTGGGATTCCAAGACGGTTTTTGTCGACGGCGCGTATCAGGCCAACGAAACCTGGTATGGCACCTCCGGCGAAGCGTTTCATCCGGGGCTGCATTATTTCGTTGGTGGCAATTCAAAAGTCTATGGCGCTGCGCTGCTGCGCCTGCGGGAGCGTGACTTTGAGGAAATACAGCATAAAGACGGCATCTCCCCCGCCTGGCCGCTGAAATACGCGGATTTTGCGCCCTACTACCTTGAAGCCGAAAAGCTGTTTCATGTCCATGGTCAGCGCGGGGAAGACCCCAACGAACCTGCAACGGATGCGCCCTTCCCATACCCGCCCGTCTCGCACGAGCCGCGCATCCAGCAACTTAATGATAGCTTGACCACGCAAGGGTACCGTCCCTTTCACCTGCCGCTCGGCATCCTCCTCGATGAAAAGGACGGCAAGGTGCTGCCGACCAGCCCCTGCATCCGCTGCGATGCTTTCGATGGTTTTCCCTGCATGCTAAATGCGAAGGCGGATGCGCAGGTCATCTGCGTCGATCCGGCGCTGGCCGCCTACCCCAACGTCACCCTGCTCACTAACGCCTATGTGAAAAGCCTTTCGACTGATACTGCCGGCCGCAGCGTGAAGGCCGTGCATGTCGAGCGGAACGGTGTGGCTGAGGAATATACCGGGGATATTATCGTCGCTGCCTGCGGCGCGCTGTCGACGTCGCTGCTGTTGTTCCGCTCCGCAAATGACAGGCACCCGAACGGACTTGCCAATGGCTCGGGCCAGCTGGGCCGCAATTACATGCGGCACAACCAGTCCGTGCTCATGGCGCTGTCGCTGCAGCGTAACGATACAGTGTTTCAAAAAACGCTCGCGTTAAGCGACTTTTATTTCAAGGCTGACGACTGGGAATATCCGCTCGGCCTTATTCAAATGTGCGCCAGCAGTCATGCCGCCCAGATCAAGGGCGAAGCACTGCCGGAATGGCTCGAATGGTTTCCCGACATGCCTTTCGAGGAGATGGCATCCCATTCGATGGATTTCTGGCTGTCGTCAGAAGACCTTCCGCGTCCGGAAAACCGCATTTACTACCAGGACGGCAAAGTCGTGCTCGACGTCACCGAGAATAACATGGAAGCCCACCACCGCCTGCGCGAGAAGCTAAAACAGCTGCTGAGCCATGCCGATACGCATCCGGTGCTGATGGAACGCAAATTATATCTTGGCAAGGACATCCCTGTCAGCGGCACCGCCCATCAGGCCGGCACGGCGCGCTTTGGCACCGACCCTGCAACCTCCATGCTGGATATCCATTGCAAGGCGCATGAGCTGGATAATCTTTACGTCGCCGACGCCAGCTTCTTCCCCTCGATCGGCGCTGTCAACCCGACCCTCACTATCATCGCCAACGCGTTGCGCGTGGCTGATATCATTGCAGCGCGGCTGAAATAATCAGCCGTTACCCTTGAAGCCGGGATACAGCGTCATGCCACCGTCGACAAACAGCGTCGCGCCGGTGATATAATCGGCGAAATCGGAGCAGAGGAAAACCGCGGCATTAGCGATCTCTTCCGGTTTGCCGATGCGGCCATAAGGAATAAGCTTCATCAGCTCCTTGTTTTTTTCCGCATCCGACCAGACACTGCGGTTGATTTCTGTCTGTATCGCGCCGGGGGCGATGGCGTTGACGCGGATGCGCATGTCGGCCGTCTCCTGCGCGATGGATCGCATGAAGGAATGGACGCCGCCTTTCGCCGCCGCGTAATTCACATGCCCCGCCCAGGGGATAATTTCATGCACGGAGCTGATGCAGAGAATTTTTCCGCGCGCTGTCGTCTGGCTGTCAGCCAAGGGCTGTTTCATGAACTGCCGCGCCGCGCCGCGGGCGCAAAGGAAAAGTCCGGTGAGGTCGACGGCGAGGGCCGCGTTCCAATCCTCGATTTTCATGTCGAGGAACGGCGCGTCCCGCTGAATGCCCGCGTTGGCAACCAGAATATCCAGCCGGCCGCATCGCGCAACAACGGTTGCAAGCATGGTCTCGACTTCCGCTTCTTTCGATACATCCCCCGCAACCGCGAAGGCGCTGCCGCCCGCCGCCTCGATTTCGGCAACGACAGCCTTGGCGGCCGTGTCACTGCCGATGTAATTGACGCAAACCGTTGCGCCGGATGCAGCCATCGCAACGGCAATCGCATGACCAATGCCGGATGACGCGCCGGTGACAATGGCGACTTGCCCTTCAAGAAGCGCTCCAAGTGACTGTTTCATGCGTTTGTCGCCTTTGTTCCCGTGGTTTTTGAAAATATTTCGATTGTAAGTCTATAGATAAAGCCATTGCACGTCATATATAATGTGGTCAATCCCGGGCAGGGTTGACATTAAACGGGACGTACAAAATGCCGGCTTCCTTCATCTCCGATTTCTCCAGCGCGCCGACGCCTTTCCCGCATTTCTGGGAACATACGATAGGCAGCGGCCATGCGACGCTCGCCTTGCGCGCCGACTGGCAGATGCAGCTGGCCCGCGCCCGAAAAGAAATCGGCTGCCGCTATGTGCGCTTTCATGGCATCCTTTCCGACGACATGGGCACGCTGGTCGAGCAAAATAACCAGCCGCTCTATTCGTTCCACAATGCCGACCAGATTTTTGATTTTCTCCTCTCCATCGGCATGAAGCCTTTTGTCGAACTCAGCTTTATGCCCTGGATGCTGGCGTCGAACGATGAAATCGTATTTCACTATCGCGGCCGCATCTGCCCGCCGAACGACCAGAATAAATGGAACGCGCTGATTTCAAAACTCGTGCGCCATTGGGTGGACCGCTACGGGGCGGCGGAAGTGCGCAGCTGGTTTTTCGAAGTCTGGAACGAGCCAAACCTCCGCGCCTTCTGGACCGGCACTCAAGAAGACTATTTCAATTTCTATGCCGGCACCGCGCGCGCGATCAAGGATGTCGACGCCGATCTGCAGGTCGGCGGCCCCGCCACCGCCTCTAACGCCTGGATCCCCGCCTTCCGGCAGTTCTGCGCCGAAAAGAAGGTGCCGCTCGACTTTATCTCGACGCATCATTACCCCACCGACGCTTTCGGCATGCCGGGCGATGACACCGAAACGCAACTGTCATTGAGCCGCCGCAGCGTGCTGCGGGAGCAAACGCTGCGGGCGAAGCAGGAGGCAGGCGACCTGCCCCTCTACTACACCGAATGGTCGACCTCATCAAACCCGCGCGATGCGCTGCATGATGAATCCTACGCCGCCGCCTATATCGCGAAAAACGTGCTGGAGCAGCAGGGCATCGTCAATGCCTACAGCTACTGGACGTTTTCAGACATCTTCGAGGAAAATTATTTTCCTTCCGTTCCCTTCCACGGCGGCTTCGGCCTTCTGAATATCCACAATATCGCGAAGCCCGCCTACCGCGCCTATCAATTGATGCATATGCTCGGCACGGAACGTGTGGCGATGACGGGGGAACACACGACGGTGGATGCCTGGCTGACGCGGAACGATCGTTCGGCGCAGATGCTGCTTGTCAATTCCGCCCTGCCGCGGCATGCGATCGAAGAAGAATTAACCTCCATCACGCTCAAAAACCTTCCCTATAGAAGTGCCAGCGTTGCGATTATTGACAGCGTGCGTGCCAACGCCAAAACCGAATGGCTGAAAATGGGCGCGCCGGAGTACCCGTCCCGGGCGCAGGTCGCGGCACTCGATGCGGCCTCGCAACTTGTCTGGACGCCACAACCACTCGACATACAAGAAGGTAGTGTTTTCCTGCAGCTGACCTTGCCGCCGCAGTCTGTCGCTCTTGTGGTGTTCACCTAGCCATGCCGGATAACGTGCAGCAAAACGCCCTTCACGACGAAGCGCAGCTGGACCACCTGCAGAAGCAGGCATTCCTTTATTTTCTGGAACAGGGCAATGACCTTGGCCTCGTCGCCGATACCTCACGCAGCTGGTCCCCCTGCAGCATTGCAGTGGTCGGCTTCGCGCTGTCATCCTATCCGGTCGGCGTCAGCCGCGGCTGGATGACAAGGCAGGACGCCATCGATAGGACCTTGCTCACGCTGCGCTTCTTCGCGAACAGCGCGCAGGGGCCGGAGGAAGTCACGACCGGATACAAAGGCTTCTATTACCATTTCCTCGACATGAAAACGGGCCTGCGCACCTGGAACTGCGAGCTGTCCCTCATCGATACCGCCCTGCTGCTGGCCGGCATTTTAACCGCCGCCGTATTCTTCGATGGCGAGAACGCGAGCGAAGCGGAGATCCGCAAACTTGCTGACTTTTTATATGCGCGCATGGATTGGGAATGGGCGCGCGGCGGCATGCCCACCATCTCGCAAGGCTGGCTGCCGGGCAGCGGCTTCCTGCATTACAGCTGGGAAGGCTATAGCGAAGCCATCATTCTCTATGCGCTGGCCTTGGGCGCGCCGACGATGCCGCTCGGCAAGGAAATTTATAAAAACTGGCGCGATACCTATCAGTGGGAAAATATTTACGGGATGGATTACCTCTATGCCGGCCCGCTGTTCATCCACCTGTTTTCCCATGCCTGGATCGATTTTCGCGGCATTCGCGATTCATTTTTCGATCAGAAAAATTCCGATTACTTCCAGAACACGCAGGCTGCCATCGCCGTCCAGCGCGAATATGCGCGGCGGAACCCGAAAGGATTTAAGGGCTATGCCTGCGACCTCTGGGGCTTCACCGCCTGTGACGGCCCGGACGGGCCGCCGGTACGCGTCGAGCGGCGGGAGCAGTATTTCTTCGGCTATGCCGCGCGCGGCGTTCCCTACGGGCCGGATGACGGCACAATTGCACCCTGGGCCAGCCTCGCCTCCCTGCCCTTCTCGCCGGAGGCTGCAATGTCCTGCCTTAACCAGACGCTCGCAACCTATCCGAACCTCGTCAAAAACGGCCGTTTCCCGAGCGCTTATAACCCGACGCGCGGCGGCTCCGGCCCTGAAGGCTGGGTCGCCGATTACCACTCCGGCCTCGACCAGGGGCTGATTGTGCTGATGATCGAGAATTTCCGCACAGGCATGATCTGGGATCTGATAAAGAAATCGGCACCGCTTCGGGCCGGTCTCAAAAACGGCGGCTTTGGCAAGGGGTGGCTGGCGTGACGGCCGAAAAAAAATACGATCTTTGCATCATCGGCGGTGGCCCTGCCGGTATCAGCGCCGCGCGCCGCGCCGCCTTCAACGGCGCCCGGGTGGCGCTGATCGAGCGCGACAGGCTCGGCGGCATTTCGCTGCATAGCGGCAGCATACCCTCCAAATCTATCCTCCGCACCGGCAGGCTCTATGCCGATATCCGCGATGCCTATGCCCTCGGCGCCGCCGAGGCCCCCCCAATGGCAGATGGCTTTGCCGAAACCATGCAGCGCATGCGCGACATAAAGAAGCGCATCTCACGAAATGAAACGGCCGAGGCACTGGAGGCCGACGGTATCGATGTTATTTTCGGCACCGCAACCTTTGCGGGGCCAAGGCAGCTGCGGGTGGGCGACCGTACGCTTGCCTTCAAAAAAGCTCTGATCGTTACCGGCAGCCGCGCCCGCGCGCCGGAAATTCCGGGACTTGAGGAAATCGGCTATCATTCCAACGAAACGATTTTTAACCTTGAACGGCTACCCGAACGCCTGATGGTTATCGGCGGCGGCCCCCTGGGCTGCGAGCTGGCGCAGGCCTTCTGCCGGCTCGGCTCCAAAGTCATTCTCGTCCATTCGGAGCCGAAATTTTTGCCGATGGAAGAACGGGATGCGGCGCAGCTGCTGTCAGACTCCCTCGCGCGGGATGGCGTCGAAATTCACCTCAATACCGTCGCCACCGCCGCGCGCATGGCCGACGGCAAAAAGCAGGTCGAGCTGCTCAGCAACGGCTACAGTTTCTCCGTCAGCATTGATGAAGTGCTGATTGGCACCGGCCGCGCGCCGAATGTGGAAGGTCTTAACCTTGAAGCCGCCAACGTCGCGTATGACGCGGACAAAGGCATCAAGGTCGATGATTTTCTGCGCACCACCAACAAGCATGTCTATGCCGCGGGTGACGCCTGTCTTGCGTATAAATTCACCCATATGGCCGAGGCTTCTGCCGAGATGGCGGTGCGCAACGCGCTGTTCTTTGGCCGCTGCGCCTTGAGCCGCCGCCATATTCCCTGGTGCACCTATACGGACCCCGAAATCGCACATATCGGACTTTATGTTGATGAAGCCAACGCGCTTGGCATTCCGCTGAAAACCTACACCGTCCTGATGCCGGATGTGGACCGCGCGATCACCGATGGCGAGGACGAGGGCTTTGTGAAGATACAGGTGCTGGAGGGGACCGACCGCATTATGGGCGCAACCATTGTCGCGCGGCATGCCGGCGAAATGATCAACGAAATTTCGCTCGCCATGCAGGCCTGCATCGGGCTGTCGGCACTGACGCAGGTCATTCACGCCTATCCAACGCAAGCCGCCGCCATCAAGACCGCCGCCGACGCCTGCCTGAATGACCGCGAGCGGGGCTGGCGGCAGTTTTTACATAGGCTCTTGTTTAAGATCGGCGGCACGCTGACGATCTGATGCGCAAAACCCCGCGAAGGCCGGTTTCGTGGTTGTGTCTACGGGTGACTGGGAACTGTAAAAAAAATGGTGGTGCATGCAGTTGCCTCCGAAAACCCCCAACATCCTTATTGTTGAGCTAATAACTCCGTTAATTAAGTGACACGGCACAAATTTAAAAAACGCAAATGCTTGGCTTAGAAAGATTTTCTTAAAAATCGGATACAGTGAACCTATACGAAAAAAAATTAACAGGGCACAATGAGAACAAGGCGCGGTTTGATAGACCAAACAAAACCCGTCCCCACGCTGCGCCAGGAAATACGCAGGCGGCAGGGATTTTAAGGTGCAGAGCCGCTCAAAACATCTGCTGCACATTAATATCAGCGCGGAATATGGGGAAGATCCGGATCTGCCAGCTTTGCCTCGGCGTGCTGCCCACCTCGCTGCCTTTACTTAGCCGCGCCTGTTAAACCGGGAGGACTTTCCTGAATTTATAACGATCGCGGATATATTTGGAAAAAAACGCGCCCTTGGAAAAAGCCTTCTGAAAGCGGGTATAAACCGTCAGGGGTACCCCCGCATATTCATAAGTTGCCCCGCTCGTGAAATCGATGGTGAGCCGGGCATCGCCGGGGTCATAACGAAAATGCTTGATGACGGTGGAGGGCATTGAAACCTCTTGGAGTAATAACTCCAAACACCTTCCTAAGGCTCCCGTTCCCGAAATTGAACCTAAATCGCAGGTTTTCGTTGGCAGTGTTGTTAACCAGGACTTGCCATGCCCCAAAAAAAAACATCCGTTTCCACAGGAAAGAAAGTGCCCGCTTCAAATAAGGCCGCTCTCGTCCTGCATGGCATCACGATAACCCATCCCGACCGCGTCATTTTTGATCAAGGCAAAATCACCAAAGTCGATATCGCCCGCTATTACGCCGAGATCGCGCCTTTCCTGCTTGCTGAGATAAAAGACCGGCCGATTAGCCTGCTGCGATGCCCGAGCGGCACAAAAGTGCAATGCTTTTTCCAGCGGAATGTCGGCTTCGGGCTCGGCCCTGATGTGCACCCGTTCGACTGGGTTTATAAAGGCAGCCGTTACAAATATATTTTCGTCAAAGATGCGCGCGGGATCATGGAAATGATCCAGATGGGCGTCATAGAAATCCACCCCTGGGGCGCAAGCGTCACCAAAATCCACACACCCGACCGCATGATTTTCGATTTCGATCCGGATCCTGCCGTTCCTTTCAACAAGGTAAAGGCGGCGGCACTTGAGCTGCGACGGCGCCTAAAAAAGAAGGGGCTCGACAGTCAATTAAAATGCACAGGTGGCAAGGGGCTTCATGTCATTGTGCCTCTTGCGCCGAAATATTCCTGGGCGGAAGTCAAGGCTTGGGCGGCGCAGCAGGCGCAGGAAATGGTGCGGAACAAGCCAGACCTTTATATAGCCACGATGACCAAGGCCAAGCGCGCCGGCAAAATCTTCATCGATTATTTCCGAAACGATTACACGGCGACCGCCATAGCGGCCTATTCACTGCGCGCCCGCCCTGGCGCGCCGGTGGCCATACCGCTGGAATGGCGCGAGTTGAAAAACCTGAAAGGTGGCGGTGATTTCGACATGCAGGCGACGATTACGCGCACAAGAAAAAGAAAATTGCCTAAGGCTCCTCCCCGACAACGGCTGCCCGAAGCCGGTAAACAGACGGTGGAAAAATGAGCATCAAAAAAACGCTTGAGCCAATGGAAGCGCTGCTTGTTCCGTCGCTGCCGGTCGGCAAGGAATGGCGTTACGAGCCGAAATGGGACGGCTTCCGCTGCCTTGCCTTTAAGCGCGGAGAGAAAATCTCCCTGCAGTCGAAATCTGGCAAGTCCCTCGATCGCTATTTTCCGGACGTCGTCCAGATGCTCAAAGGAATTAAGGCAAAAAATTTCGTGATTGACGGTGAATTGCTGGTGATGGGGAAGAAATCCTATTCTTTCTCCGACCTGCAAATGCGGCTTCACCCTGCAGCCAGCCGCATACAGAGGCTGGCGGCAGCGCAGCCTGCGAGTTTCGTCGTTTTCGACATACTCGAGGATGCCAGTGGCCTTGAGATGATTGACGAGCCTTTCTCCCGGCGCCGAACGGCTTTGGAGGGCTTTCATGCTCAATACTGCAAAGGCTTCCCACGCCTCCTGTTATCGCCGCAGGCCCCGTCGATTGCGCAGACCAAGGCTTGGCTCAAATCGCCCCAATGGCGTGTCGACGGCATTGTGGCCAAGAATGGCGCGGATACTTACATTCCCGGCGAACGTATCATGAAGAAATTCAAGCCTATTCGCACGGCGGACTGCGTCGTGGGCGGGTTTCGTTATGGCACGAATTCGCGAGAGGTGGGCTCCCTCCTCCTTGGCCTCTACGACGATAAAGGTTTATTGAACCATGTCGGATTTACTTCCGCCATCGCCAAGGCCGATAAAAAAGATCTGACAAAGCGGCTGGAGAAGCTGATAGATGCCCCCGGCTTCACGGGGAAATCGCCGGGAGGTCCCAGCCGCTGGAGCACGGAACGGTCCGCCGAATGGCAACCTCTTCGCCCTGAAATTGTCGTGGAGGTCAGCTTTGACCATGTCACCGATGAACGCTTCCGGCACGGCACCAAATTAATGCGTTTCCGACCGGACAAATCCCCCAAACAATGCAAGATGGAACAAATTCTTTAAAGCCGGCTTTTGAGCACTCGCCAGGCGGAAAGCTTCTGTGCAAAATCGAGCGACGCAAAAGCCGGGCTTGTCGAAGGTAGCACGAGAATATCAACACTGCGATGTCGGAAGGCAGGGTGGCGCCTTACGAGGGATTGTAACCCCTGGCCATTGAGCGCGACAGTAGTGATGGGATGTACCTCCAGGATTTCTTCCAATGCCGTATGTGTTGCCTCGCGGATATCGGCGTCGAGGCTACCGCTCCTGAGACAGCTATCATAGATATTCCAGACGGCAATGCCATGCTCCAGCAGGCATTCCACCCGCTGCCAATACGGCTTTTCCCGCCCAGCATCGAAAAGCGCCCCCATAATAGGCCAGAACACGTTGCGCGGGTGCGCGTAATATTCCCCCGCCTGTAAGGAAGCCTTGCCGGGGATAGAGCCCAGGATCAAAACCCGGGCCGACTTTCCGATCAGCGGCGGTAGCCCGCATATCCTGTCCGAATCTTCTTGTTTCTTCATAGGTTCACAACGCAGCAGCCAAGAACTAAATTCCATCCCCGTGCGTTAAAAGCTATTGAGGCGGAAAAAAAATGGCGCAGCAACATAACGCGGATGTGGCAATCATCGGGGGCGGGCCCGCAGGGTTAAACGCCGCGCTCATACTCGGGCGTTCCTGCAAAAAGGTGATTGTAGTCGATGTGGGCCAGCCCCGTAACCGCCGGGCAGAACTGGCCTATGGCTTTCTCACCCGCGATGCAACACCGCCGCATTCCCTCCTTACCATAGCCCGCCAGCAGCTCGTGCCTTATGACGTAAGCTTTATCACCGCGAAGGCTGAACATGTCCTGCAGGCGGGTGAGAATTTTGACATCGCCCTTTCGACCGGGGAACTCGTGACGTGCCGGCGGCTTATCCTCGCCACAGGAGTGACAGACGATATGCCCGCGCTTAAGGGCATGAAAGACTTTTGGGGTAAAAGCGTCTTTTCCTGCCCCTACTGCGATGGCTGGGAAGTACGTCAAGGTCGCATCGGTATCCTCGGCACCGGCAGCAAAGCTTACGAATTCGCACTGCTGCTGGAAAACTGGTGCCGTCAGGTGACGATTTTCCTCAATGGCGAAGAAGCGCCGTCTAAAGAACAACGCGCCTACCTTGCTGAGCTCAAAATTGAAATTGTGCCGGGGCCGATTTCCGCTCTCGAAGGGGAAAACGGGCAATTACGGCGCGTTGGGCTTGAAGACGGCACGGCCGTTGAGTGCAACGCGCTGTTCTACCATTCCGAGCCCACGCAGGCAGATCCGTTAGCTCTCCAGCTCGGTTGCAGGCTGACGGAGGAGCGCAGCCAGATTGCCGTCGACGCCAAAGGCCGCACCAGCGTCAGAGGCGTTTATGCCGCGGGCGACCGGGTAACCGCGCAGAACCTGCTTATTACGGCAGCCGCGAGCGGGGCCGTCGCCGGCTTCGCCATCAACGAGGACCTTTGTGAGGAAAAGCATTCAAGAGGGACGAAGAGATCATGATCATTGCTTCCTGGAACGTCAATTCGATCAAGTCGCGACTGCCGCAGGTGCTGGACTGGCTCAGCAAGAACAAAATAGACGTTTTGATGCTGCAGGAGCTAAAAGGTCTCGACTTTCCCGCTGAAGCCTTCAGAAACGCAGGTTACCAATCCGCTTTTGTCGCCCAGAAGGCTTATAACGGCGTGGCCACGGTTTCCCGCTATCCAATCGGAGTCGTATCCGAGACATTAAAGGGTGACGCCAAGGACAGCCACGCGCGCTACCTTGAAACGGATATCAATGGCCTTCGCCTCATCAATATCTATCTCCCCAACGGAAATCCCATAGGGAGCGAGAAATTCGCGTATAAAATTTCCTGGATGAGAAGGCTGAAAAAGCGCCTTGCCGCGCTTCAAAAGGCGGGCGACCCCGCTATTGTCGGCGGCGATTTCAATGTGATTCCCACCGACCTTGACTGCTTCGATCCTAAGTATTGGCGCAATGACGCGCTCTTCCAGCCGGAGGCGAAGCAAAAATACCAGGAACTTCTCAACACCGGTTACATTGACGCTTTCCGCCGTTTTCATGCAGAAGGCGGGCATTATACCTTTTGGGAATACTTCCGCGATCATTTCCGTAAGAATAACGGCATCCGCATTGATCACTTCCTCGTTTCCAGCCTGCTCGAAAAAAAACTTGTCAGTTGCACCATCGATAAAAATCCGCGCGCGGCCGACAAACCCTCCGATCACACGCCGATTGTCTTAAAAATTAAATGAGAGCCTTCCGGCTTTTCGTTCGGAACCCACCCCGGATATCTTCATTAGTGCCGGCAAGAGTTACTCATTCAGAGGATTTGCACGATGAAAGCACTTTGGTGACACCTCGCATCACTTAACCTTAATTTGGAGGCTGCCATGACGATCAAGAACATCGAAGACCTGTTCCTGCAAAAGCTGGGAACAATGTATGACGCCGAAAAACAAATCACCGTCGCCCTACCCAAAATGGCGGCCGCCGCGACAGATCCCGCGTTGAAGACTGCCTTCCTCAATCACCTCGAGGAGACGAAGGGCCAAATCCAGCGTATCGAGCAGGCCGCTGCGACCCACGGGTTGAAGCTGGAGCAAATTCTGTGCACGGTCACCCAAGCGCTGATCCGCGAAAGCGATGTCATGATGAAGGCAACGCCCGCGGGGCCGTTACTTGACTTCGCATTGCTTTCCGACGCGCAAAAAGTGGAGCACCTTGAAATCGCCGGCTATACATCCCTCGTCGATATGGCGGCGGAACTCGGGTTTACCGATGCTGCCGATCTTTTGGAGCTGACACTCGATGAGGAGGCGGCCACCGATGAAAAGCTTGCGGCACTGGCAGATGAAGGCATTCTCGAGGATGCAGGCTCAGGCGCCGCGGATTCCATGCCAAATCTCGCCGATGCCGCGCCGGTTCAGCCATCCCAATAATAATACGGACGAGGGACAATGCTGACGTCGCAGCGCGAGTAACCTCGCGAAAGCCGGACTACGTTGTATTATTCTCGGCTTGCCGCTGATTCTAGTAACTTGAATACTGTTCAGTTTTTTCGGTAGCAAATACATGATTTGCTCAGTGGAAGCGGCATTCACTTGGGGGCTGAACCGGCAGGCTTGCGGATTTTGGAATTTTTAGCGCCGCCCAACGTTGGTTGGAATTATTTTGCCTTAGTATCAACCAGCATCTGAAGAGTAAGCCGTGCCAGATCATCCTGAAGACAATAACGGATATGTCACCGTGCGCGGCGCACGAGAGCATAACCTGAAAGATGTTTCAGTGAGAATCCCACGAGATTGCCTCGTCGTATTCACCGGCGTTTCCGGCTCCGGCAAATCCTCTCTGGCCTTTAGCACCCTCTATGCGGAGGCTCAGCGTAGATACTTTGATTCCGTTTCACCCTATGCCAGACGCCTGATTGACCAAGTGGGTGTTCCTGACGTCGATTCCATCGAGGGATTGCCGCCGGCCGTCGCCCTTCAGCAGCAAAGAGGCACGCCCAGCGCGCGGTCCTCCGTGGGCAGCCTAACGGGAATTTCAAACCTGCTGCGCATGCTATACTCGCGGGCTGGAAGTTATCCACCACGGCAGGCAATGCTCTACGCGGAAGATTTCTCCCCGAATACACCGCAGGGCGCATGCCCCGAATGTCATGGCATCGGGCGAAAATACACGATGACCGAAAACTCCATGGTACCCGATCCCTCTCTCACCATCCGAGAAAGGGCCATTGCCGCATGGCCCACAGCCTGGGGCGGGCAGAACTTACGGGATATTCTTGTGTCACTCGGTTATGATGTCGATACCCCTTGGAAAGACCTTCCCAAAAAGGACCGGGACTGGATTCTCTTTACAGACGAGCAGCCGGTCGTGCCCGTTTACGCAGGCTTCACTCCCGCCGAGACACGCCGTGCCCGCCGCCAGAAAATGGAGCCCAGCTACCAGGGCACGTTCAGCAGCGCGAAAAGAAATTTAGAATACACTCTCGCCAATACGCAAAGCGCGCAGATGAGAAAACGCGTTCTCCAATTTATGATTGCCGACGACTGTCCATGTTGCCGTGGCAAGCGTCTTAAGCCTGAAGCTCTCTCCGTTAAATTCTCAGGGTACGATGTCGCGGATATATCCCGGCTGCCGCTCTCACAATTGATAGCCGTCGTGACGCCCGTCGCGGCGGGACATTTCCATTCACCGGAACAACCCGGAAGCGCCCTTTCTCGCAGCACATCCCTTGCGGCGCAGAAGAAGCGCGTCAAGGCGGGCGGCGCATCCCACGCCGGCGCGCCCAATGTCCGGCGTACAGATAATCTCTCCGCAGAAAAAAGACTGGCGGCGCAACGCCTCTGCGGAGAGTTGCTGGAAAGGCTGACAGCCTTAAATGACTTGGGGCTCGGCTATTTGTCACTCGACAGGTCGACCCCCAGCTGCTCCCCCGGAGAGTTGCAGCGTCTTCGGCTGGCCACCCAGCTGGCCTCGAACCTTTTCGGTGTTATTTATGTGTTGGATGAGCCAACGGCAGGCTTGCACCCCGCCGACGGCGAAGCGCTGTTCGAGGCGCTTGCAAAGCTTAAACGTTCGGGTAACTCCCTCTTTGTCGTTGAACACGATACCGAAATGATGCGCAAGGCCGATTGGCTGGTGGACGTGGGACCCGAAGCCGGCGTTGAGGGAGGCCGGATAATTTATAGCGGCCCGCCCCCCGGCTTGGCGGATATCGCCGCGTCACAGACAGCCAGGTACTTATTCGATCAAATTCCTTCCCCTTCAAGTAAAAATCGCCCTCCTCAAGGCTGGATAAAGCTGGAGAACGTTTCCCGCAACAATCTACGGGCGGTGAATGCCGCCTTTCCGCTTCAATGCTTTACTGCCGTTACAGGTGTCTCAGGATTGGGGAAGTCCAGCCTTGTAAGCCAGGCTTTGATTGATTTATTCAAAGTACATCTTGAGATGGACAGTGACGAAAATGAAGACGAAGAGAGTCTTCAAGAACAGCCGCGAGAAGAGACGTCGGGGAAGCTCGGTGGTGATTTTAAAAACATATCGCGTGTCGTCGAAGTGGACCAAAGGCCGATAGGACGTACACCGCGATCGAACCTCGCAACTTATACGAGCCTTTTTGATCAGGTAAGACGGCTCTTTGCAGCAACCCCGGAAGCGCGTAAACGCCGCTTTGACGCGGGTCAATTCTCATTTAACGTCGCGAAAGGGCAGTGCCCCACGTGCGAAGGCGCCGGATCTGTCAGCGTCGAACTGCTTTTCATGCCAAGCGTCTATGCACCCTGTCCTACCTGCAAAGGCGCGAGGTATAACGAAAAAACTCTGACAGTGAAATGGAAAGGAAAATCCATCGCGGATGTCCTTGACTTGACCGTCACGGAGGCGTCCCGCCTCTTCCAGGACGAGGCGGCGATTTTAAGACCCCTTCAGGTATTACTGGACATGGGTTTGGGATATTTGAAGCTCGGCCAGCCCGCGACAGAATTGTCCGGCGGAGAAGCGCAACGAATAAAACTCGCCACCGAGTTACAGCGAAGCCAGAGAGGCAAAAACCTCTACGTACTTGACGAGCCGACAACGGGTCTTCATCCCCGCGATATCGACCGTCTGCTTATCCAACTCAACCGTTTGGTGGATGGTGGCAACACCGTGATTGTCGTTGAGCACGATATGCGCACCGTCGCACAATGCGACTGGGTGTTGGATATGGGCCCAGGGGCTGGGGACAACGGCGGGAAGATTGTCGCTGCAGGCCGTTCGAAGGATATTGCCGGTAACCCAAAAGGCGTTACAGGCCCTTATCTTGCGAAAGCTTTAAAATATCGCGAGCCGCTCAAATAATTGGGAGAAGTCCAAGGTCATCGGTTACAACGAAAATTTTTTATAGTAATATCAGCAATCTAATAACTATAATTTGCCATATATATGATTTCATTCTAGAGTAGATGTTAGGTAGAGTGCTTATTGGACCCGATGATTTTACGTTCCGTTTCTCATCTGGTCGCCTAGCCCACACTCCCAAAACAAAAGTAAGCCTTGTTTGGAGTGTACCTGTGAAGCGCGCCCTCAAAAAATCAATTCAAATTCATTTCATCGCCCAAAGCCCGCACTGCGCCTCTCACAACGCAGACCGTGAAGCAGTGTGGATGAGGACGATAATAAGGCAACGAAGTAAGCGCAAAGCGCCCGTCAGTTCTGCGACATGCATACACGCGTTCCATTCAAATTCACCGGAGGTCAAACTATGAGCATCCAATATGAAGGATACGGCGATAAAGGCCTGGCAGACGTCTTTGAAAAAGCTGTCGCACAAAGTCGCGCCGCTGATCAAGGTTACACAAGGTTCATCTATTTTTACGCTAGTGTTCTTGCGGCATTGCCTATTTTGGGGGCGGTGGCGCACTACACGGGCCTGGATCAGGTTGGACATGCAGCCTCCATATCTGTCCCTGCAAAAGAACCTACTCAAGTGCAACCTGAATGGAAAAAAAACAACACGCTGACAGTTAGAAAAACGAAACTATCGCCCTGATAAAAAAACTGCGCTCTTCACGACAAGAGCGGTATCCATTCTCTAATGTTCGCTAAAAACGGGTACCTAGTCAGACATTTCTCCCACCTGCGGGCTTGGAGCTTTCTAGGTTCAACTTACGTTCGCATTACGTTTGGTAGGTCGTCGGTGGGCAAGGTTGAACTGGTCCCCTGCACTTAAGACGTGAAGCTTCACATCCGACAAAGATAGCGTATCCTGCGTTTCGCCTTCGGCAATGTTGGAATAAGTAACGGAAGCGCCGTCGACGACATAAACCGCCCCTTTACCGATAACCTCAAACTGTCGATCCTTCACGATTATGGCCGTGTCCTCGTCGATTCCTACTCCCAATATGCGCGGATTGAAAGCGACTGCGCCTAGGAGACGCCCGATACGCCCCCTTTCCGCAAAATGCTGGTCTATAATGACATCCTCGATGAGCCCAAGTCCCGGCGCCATACGTAAGTCTCCGAGTTTATAGGATTCTTCTTCGTGACCCCGCACCAGCATAGTTTCTGCCATGACCGAGGCACCTGCCGAGGTTCCCGCAATAACGCCGCCTCCGTCGAAAATCTTTCTCACAGCCCTTTCAAAAGGTGTATCGCTCATCTGGCTGGAAATCCGAAGCTGATCGCCACCTGAAAAGAACACGCCCTTCGCGCCGGCCATGAGTGCGGAACGCTTGGGATCCAAAGCCTCGGACCGGTTCTGGAAGTAAATTTCTCTGAGTTGCGCATTTCCAAGTTTTGCGAACGCTTTTTTGTAAGCTGCAAAGTAACGGCCCGGATCCTCAGAGGCTACCGTGGCTATAACCAATTTTCCTTTCCCGACCATTTCTGAAATCTTCTGCAGGACGGTGCAATCTCCCTCTTTATCCTCATGACCTCCAATGATGACAAGAGTACCCTTCGATTTGGCGGCGTTTTTCTTCATCTCGCTTCCTCGCTTTTTCGAAGGAAGACATGGGGTAAAAAATCGCTTTCCGTTTGGTAAGCCACCACAAAGTCCTTACTGTTGTGATTCCACGCCGGACGGCCTTGTGCGTCAAGCAGGATGCAGCCCGCTTCACCATTGACCCGCTTTAGAAACTCGAGGCTCCGCGCGATAGCCTCTTCTGCGGGGAGAGTGCGTAACCCATTCATAACTTCGCCCGTGAGCATGATGCGGGCGATCGTCTCACCTTCGCCTGAGACGCAGCTTCCGCCGCGCGTGTTATCCGCATAGAAGCCGCAACCGGGAAGCGCTGCATCCCCAACCCGTCCGCAGTCGGACCCTGCGAGGCCGCCCGTGGAAACCCCCACGGCATAGTTGCCTTCTAAATCACGCGCGACGCATCCAACCGTGTCGTGAGCATCTTCGCTGTCGCAATCAATAGAATTCTGTTTATAAAATGCAAATCCCTTCTTGCGAGCATAGTCGGTGGCATAGGGCCCCACCATCAAAATAGGCTTATCCGAGAGAACCTGCGCCGCGACCAAAATCGGGCTTTCGACGTCGCGGATGCCGGCGACGGCTCCGATATCGAGGCTTCTTCCGCACATGAGTGACGCATCCATTTCCACGTCTCCGTTGTTCCTGCGGGCAGCGCCTTTGGCGGCATTGAAAGTTCGATCATTTTCCAGAGCGCGGACCGTCTGCACAACGGCAGAAAGTGCGGTGCCTTCTTGTTTGAGGATTTCCGCCCCGACGGCGAGAGCCGCGGCTATGCCGCGGCGATGCGCTTCTTCTGCGTCTCGCGAAATGGCTTTCGCGCCCCCATGGGCAATAATAGACCAAGTTTTGCTCATACGACTTGTCACTCCGGCAATTCAACGGGATGCGCTCCAAGCGCAAGGGGCTAACAGACAATAAGACGGCTGTTTGTATGGTTTTCAACCGAGAATCTGGGAGATTTGTTCCGGTCACCGGATAAGGTATGAAGGCAACATAGTCAGCTTTTAAAACACCAAGGCTCGCTGATTTTTCATCCCCGTATGCGAACTAAAAAGGCCTAGCCGCGTTTGTGAACGCCGGCCAAACCAATATGTGAGGCTCCTATGAATAAGAAAACCCTCGACACCCTATTTTACGACACCCTTAAGGATGTCTATTACGCTGAGAAAAAGATCTTCAAGACCCTTCCAAAAATGGCTAAGGCTGCGAATGAAGAAAAGCTTTCTGCCGCTTTCCTAAAACATAAGGATGAAACAGAAGGACAGATTGAACGCCTGGAACAAATTTTCGAGATCATCGGCCAGAAAGCCCAAGCCAAAAAGTGCGATGCCATTGAAGGCATTTTGGCTGAAGGCGATGAAATCATGGAAGAGTACGAAGGCTCTCCTGCTCTCGATGCAGGACTTCTCGCAGCCGCTCAGGCGATTGAGCATTATGAGATTTCCCGCTATGGCACGCTGAAACGCTGGGCCGAACTTCTCGGCTATCCGGATGCAGTTAAATTGCTGGATCAAACGCTGAAGCAGGAAAGCAATACCGACGAGAACCTCACAAAGCTTGCTGACGCGTTTGTGAACGAAGAAGCTTTGTCGGCCGCAGCCGAATAACTCAATACTCTTTCTTTGGCCGGAATGGAGAGTGCCTCGCGGTACTCTCCGTTTCGTCATCTGCTATCGGGTATATACCACGTATATCCCGGAGCTCCGATAGATAAATGCTTTCGTCCCATGGAAAAAATTCATGCATGAAATCCGAGTGACAACCCCAAGGGATAATGCGAAGGACGTCGTGCGCATTGCTCGTGCTGCAGGTATCCAGCGCGTGGCGCTTACCGAGGTTTACCTACACGGTCCGGACGAGCCGATGGCCAGCTTGAGTGTCGAAACGTCAACCCTCAAGGCGAGACTTTTTATGGATGCGATCATTGATTCCCCGGTTGGAAGGAGCAAAGACACATCGATAACCGCGAGAGAGTTACGTGCCCTTCTTGATAGCGAAAGCGTTAAGGAGACAACCTGCCCGATGATTGAACCCTATCAGGATATGGCGCAAGACTTGTGGCAGCTCTGCCATGTCACGCCGAGCTACCTCGCGCGGACCGCATCGGGGAGTATATTGCTGGCGAATGGGATGATCTGCAACAGTCCGATTTCGATCGTGATAGCGGCGCTTATTCTGCCTTTCCTGCCGCCCGTTCTTGCCGGTACTTTTTCCCTGTGGAAGAAAGACAAAGCTCTCGGCCTCCATGCGGCCAAGGCATTGGTTGCAAGCATCCTCATATCAGTCGGCGCGGGAATAATTGTTGCCAAGGCGCAGGGAGGGCCCATTCTCTTTAGCGACTTTAAATCACCGCTTGCCAGTTTCCTGATTTCATCAGTGATTGGCATTACAGCCGGCCTTTCCGCCGCCGATGATGCGGGACGACGTTTCCTTATCGGTGTGGCAGCCGCAGTGCAATTTGGCATCTATCCTGTATGGTTTGGCCTCAGCCTTATCCTCGGTTTCCCAAGCGAGGCAACGGTCGTTGAGCGTTTGGAGACTTTCGCGATCAATCTGGTGACCATCGGTGGCATGGCTGTCCTCTCCTATATGTTGTTGTACAAAGCCAACCCTTCAAGTCAAAGAGATGCTCGATGAAACACGGACACGCGCTATTTTTATCCCCCCGTCTGGATGAGAAGACGATGGAGTTAAGGGTGATTATTGAAACGCCAAAGAACTCGCGTAACAAGTTCGATCTGGACCCGGAATCAGGACTGTTCGAACTCGCGGGTGTTCTGCCAGAAGGGATGATGTTTCCCTTCGACTTCGGGTTCATCCCGTCCACCCTTGGCGAAGATGGCGACCCGCTGGATGTAATGGTTTTTATGGATGCGCCTGCGCACCCCGGTTGCATCGTCAACTGCAGAATCGTGGGGATCATGAGCGCGCAACAAACCGAAAAAAACGAAGCAGTTCGGAATGACCGTTTGCTGGCCGTAAGCCTGAAGGGCCGTACCGGCGACCACATACTAAAGTCGGGCGACATCGATCCAGAAACCCTGGAGCAGGTGGAAGAGTTTTTCAAATGCTACAACAAGCAGCACGGGAAAACGTTCAAAATACTTGGCATCGAGGGGCCAAAGAAGGCCGTCAAGGCGATACGGAAGGGCATGCGCGCTTTCAAGAAGCGGCATTAATGCGCCAATAGCTTCTGTATAAAAGGCCCCGGACGATCTCCCGGGGCCTTTTCATCGGTGACGCCTCCACGTCTATTTCTTCAGGTGTTCTCTGACCTTGTCAGCGGAGTTACCCACGCGGGCAACAACCTCTTTTAACCGTTGCTCCGACAAGCCGAGCGCTTTCGTCCAGTAGGAGACTTCGTACGGCTCGGAAAGATTGATGAGAGAGCGGTCAGGCTCGCCACGTTTAGCTTTGTTGTCTGACATTGTGATTCTCCTTGAGGTTAGGGGCGGATAAATACCTTCACACAGCCATCTTCTTTATTCTTGAATGTTTTGTAGGCGTCCGGCACGGCGTCCAGGCCGATCTTATGCGTGATGACGAAAGATGGATCGATCTCACCCGCTTCGATTTTCGCCATGAGCTTTTTCATGTATCGATGAGTGTGAGTCTGCCCGGTTTTGACGGTAATTCCCTTGTTCATGAGGGCGCCAAACGGCAGCTTGTCAGGGAACCCGACATAGACCCCCGGCACAGACAATGTGCCTGCTTTGCGGCAGCAGAAAATAGCTTGCCGCAAGGCATGCGCACGATCCGTCGTCAGCAGAACGGCAGCTTTTACCCGGTCTACGGCGGCATCAAAGCCGCCATGGCCTGACGCTTCCGCCCCAACGGCGTCAATGCAGCGGTCCGGCCCGCGACCGCCGGTCATTTCCTGAAGGCGTTCGTAAACATCTTCCTTCTCGAAGTTGATGACTTCCGCCTTGCCTTCGCGAGCCGCCATTTCCAGGCGCTCTGGCACGTTATCAATAGCAATGACCCGTTTCGGATTGAACATCCATGCGCATTTGATGGTGAATTGGCCGACCGGTCCGCAGCCCCAGATTGCCACGGTATCGCCAGGTTCTATTTCTGCGTTTTCCGCCGCCATATAACCGGTCGGGAAGATATCGGATAGGAAAAGCGCTTGCTCGTCTGTCAGTGCTTCGGACACCTTGACGGGACCAACATCGGCAAACGGCACGCGAACGTATTCCGCCTGCCCGCCCGAAAATCCGCCCGTCATATGAGAGTATCCAAACAAGCCTGACGGAGCGTGACCCATCATTTTTTCTCCGGGCTCCTTGTTGGGGTTTGACCCGTCACAGGCGGAGAAAAGTCCCTTTTTGCAGAAGAAGCAATCACCGCAGGCAATATTAAAAGGCACTACGACGCGATCACCTTTTTTGAGGTTGGTTACTTCCTTGCCTACCTCTTCCACGATACCCATGAATTCGTGGCCGAGGATATCGCCTGACTCCATCGTCGGCATGTACCCATCCAACAAATGTAGGTCGGAGCCGCATATGGCGCAGGCGGTGACTTTGAGAACGACATCACGGGGATGTTGGATTTTTGGATCTGGGACGTTGTCGATGCGTACATCCCCATGGCCATGCCAGCAAAGAGCCTTCATTGATTTTTTCCTTTGCAATTGAGTTAAGCGCGCCTTGCTAATTCAACAAATCATGATGAGTTCCCCATCGTTGGTATTGTCGGCGCGGCGATTTCTTTCCGTCCCCTTGGGAGCGATATCGCTTTAGTGCCCTCAGAAAACGCCACCTCGTGACAAGTGGGTGTTCATAGTTCTCCACGGCGTCTGACCCTAATCAATTGTCTCAACCGCAGTTCCGATCACATATGACATAACGCGGAATTTTGTTTGCAAAAATGAGAAAACTTTTTTCTCTTTCTGCAGTTGGGCTGACCGGAGAAATCATTCTCCAGTTAATGAACCTAAGGAGATTGCTATGACGAATACTCAACAATCCGGCGGTAACAAAGACTCCCAAAACAACAGACGCGAAGGGCAAAGCGGCCAACAAGCTTCAGGCAAAACGTCTGGCACTAAGGACGCAAACCAGTCCAAGATGGCGTCTGACCGCGACACCAAAGAGCGGAAGTAAATCTTCGTCTGGTTAAAATTGCAAAAAACCGCTCCGGCTGTGTCCGGAGCGGTTTTTGCATTTCTCGGGAAGCATATACACCGTTCTGAGCGAGTATAGTCCTCAACGTCAAAGCATAGTTGGCAGGGCATTACAGAGTGGCGTGACCTCTCGAACCCGGTTCTATAGCCACATTCGTGGCGGAACTTGTCGTCCTATGCACGAGCAATGAATGCGCGTAGCTCACAGTCTGCAAAGCGCCCAACAGGGCAGATATTCACTGCTGTCTATGGAATCACAAAAAAGTTGAGAAGAAAGTGGTGGAGGGGGAAGGATTTGAACCTTCGAACTCGTAAGAGGGCAGATTTACAGTCTGCTGCCATTGACCACTCGGCCACCCCTCCACTGCACGCGCGTTGTCTTGATAAACATATGTTTTTCAAGAAAAGCTTTCGTTCGCAGCATAATTAAGGTAACTTGGCCGCGATTGTCAACGAAAGAATGAAAAATATGTCAGATAACGGCGGTAAATTCCAGAAAAATTCCAGATCCTTCGGCGGTGGCGGCAAAGGCCGCGGCCGTCCGCCCGGTGGCGGCGGTGGCGGGGGCTTTGGCAAGCGATTCGAGGGAGATAGAGGCGCGCCCCGCAGTGGTGGCAGCGACCGTCCTTATAAGAAGCGCGAGTTCGGCGATCGTCCGTCGGGCGGCGACCGTCCCTACAAAAAGCGCGAGTTTGGTGACCGTCCTGCAGGCGGCGACCGCCCTTACAAAAAACGCGAGTTCGGTGATCGTCCTTCTGGCGGCGACCGTCCCTATAAAAAACGTGAATTCGGCGATCGTCCGTCCGGTGACCGCCCTTACAGACCCGCTGGGGATCGTCCTTATAAACCGGCGGGCGACCGCCCGTACCAGAAGCGCGAGTTTGGTGACCGTCCCCGTAGCGATCGTCCGTCTGGCGACCGCCCGTTCCAGAAACGCGAGTTCGGTGATCGTCCCCGTGGTGACCGTCCGTCTGGCGACCGTCCGTTCCAGAAGCGCGAGTTTGGTGACCGCCCCCGCGGTGATCGTCCCTTTGAAAAGCGTGAGGGCGGCGACCGCCCCTTCAAAAAGCGCGAGTTCGGTGATCGTGACGCGGCTCCGCGTGGCGGCTCCGACCGTCCCTTCAAGAAACGCGAAGGCGAGCGTGAAGAACGTCCGCGCCCGAGCCGTTTCGACACCCAGAAAACCTATCGCCGCGACCCGAGCGAAGGCAAAAAGCCCGCCTTCCGCCCGCGCGCGAATGCGACTTTCGATGATGCCGGCACAGATGTGGCCGAATTCGAGATGCGCGAAAAATCGGCCGATACGCGGAACCGCCTGAAGTCGGAACGCGCCAGCTTCGGCGCCCCCTCCTCCGCCTTCCTCTACGGCATTCATGCCGTGAAAGAAGCGCTGCAGAACCCGAAACGCCTGATCCAGCGCCTGCTGGTGACGGATGCGGGCTTTGAAAACATCCGCGAGGCTTATGAAGCAGCGCAGGGCGAAGGCCTGAAAGTGCCGCAGCCTCAGATCGTCGACGGTTTCGACCTCGAACGCCTGCTGCCGCGCGACGCGGTCCACCAGGGCGTATTGCTGGACGTGCAGCCGCTGGAAGAAATGTTCCTGCCGGATGTGCTGAATGCTGTAGGCGATAACGCCAAGATCCTCGTCCTTGACCAGGTGACGGATCCGCATAACGTCGGCGCCATCATCCGCACGGCTGTCGCCTTTGGCGCCAGCGCCATCATCGTCCAGAAACTGCATGCGCCGGAAATCACCGGCACGCTGGCGAAATCGGCATCGGGCGCGGTCGAGCACTGCCCCGTCATCCGCGAAACCAACCTGTCTCGCGCGCTCGAGCAGCTCAAAGAAGCCGGCTTCTTCTGCATCGGCCTTGACGAGCGCGGCAAACGCTCGATCGCCGAGCTGAACCTCTCCGGCAAAGTCGCGCTGGTGCTGGGCGCCGAGGGCGAAGGCCTCCGCCGCCTTGTGTCCGAGAATTGCGATGAACTGGCGAAACTGCCGACCTCCGGCCCCATCGCCAGCCTCAACGTCTCGAACGCCGCCGCTGTCGCCTTGTACGAGCTGATCCGCACCGGCAAGTAAGCAAATATCAACAACAAAAAGCCCGCGCCTTGAAAAAGCAGGCGCGGGCTTTTTGTTGTGCGGTGGGACGGCTTACTTAAAAATTCCCTAAAATTTCATGTAAATTTCATTGAAATGCTTCGCTTAATTAGGCCTTCGTTTAACCGCCTTTGCTAGCATGGGATCATCGGACAACCATGATTGCAGACTGGATTCGGGGTATGAACTATCAAACGGCAAGAACGCCAGATCACGACGACGACAACTTCGACAGAATGGCACGGCTTGGCCCCTTCATGGTCAGCCTTGTCATTGCCGCGCCTGCGCTGCTGGCGTCCATCGTGCTGCTGCAGTGGACCTTCAGCTGGGGCAACCCCGGCTTTTGGATGCTGGGCATCCTCGTCATCATGACCATGAACCTGCTGGCGACCGTGCTGCTCGAGCCTTATAGCAGCGCCCTTGGCCCCTTCACGACGCCGGCGCTGCTGTCATCCATCGCGCTGGTCATGACATACATCATGACGGATGCCCTGCGCCGCTACTTCCCCGACATCGGCTTTAACTGGCTGCTGCCGTTTGTGCTGGTGGGCCTTGGCATCTGCTATGCTGCCATCTTCCGGGAACGATCCATCCTGCTGCGCATGTATCTTGCCGCCAACGGCATCGCGCTCACCATTCTGTGGTGCCTTGGCGTCGCTGATAAAGTCGCGCTGCCGTTTTAGGGAAGAGGCCTGCCGAAGCTGGACGCGCGCAGCTGGTTGAAACGGTCGAGTTTCTCGCCGTTATCGAGGCGGATCATATCCTGATAATCCATGCGCACGGCATCGGGCGGCGTAAACTGCGGGTCTTCCGTGCCGGCGATATTAGGCACGCGCACATACCAGTCGCCGCCGATGTTCATATGGCAGAGCGGGTCGCTGCCGTTGGTCGCGGAATTCGAATAGGTCATGAAACGTCCGTCCTTTAAATTTCCCTCAGGCTTCGGAAAGGCGACGTCCCGAAGGGTGTGGAATTGCACAAATGAATTGCTGTAGTTGCCGGCGGGCAGCGATTTCATCGCCATCTCGCCGGTCTTGAAGACATGCTCGAGCCGCGCGTTTTTCGCCGCGCGCTCCATAAGGCCAAGGTAGGCAAGCGTTGTGAAGTAATCCTTGCTGCCGCCAGCGGGCGACGCAAACGTGGCGACGCGCGTCTTGCCGTCATTCGCCATCTGCCGGTTGTTGACGTCCCAGTCTGCGGGGCAGTCGGCGGGCGGCTCGAAAACGAAGGCGATGAGGCGGAAGCGCTGCTGCTTGTCATCCCAGCCGCCCATGATGCTGGTGGCGTCAAAGCGTTTCGCCATTTTCATTTTGAGGTCTTCCAGTTCCGCACGCGCTTCCATCATCACCTCCAGGAGGGTGAGCGACTTGCCTTCGCAGCGGAAAAAGGAATATTCGGCGCGCATTGTTTTACCAGTGGTCGCAAGGCGCCGGATATTCGCGGCCGTCATTGTGGCAGGGCGGCGCGCCGGATTTTTCCGGGTTGGCGGATTTTTCAGGCGGCACGGTGAGTTCCGGTTCGGCATCGGTCGCGCGCGCGAAAATACGCGCAAAGGCGCCAAGGCCCGGTTTCAGGAAAGCTGTCACGGCTCGTCTCTCCGCTATCTGTAAAATTTAGGATCGTGTTTCAATAACGTGAGAGACCGGCGCGGTCAACCCTGAATAGACATAAACATTATGTAAATATTAAAGCGGTTCCAGCAGATGGGCGTCAATGCGGTGCAGGACGGAGAACTGCTCCCCCACCGTTTCCTTCAGCAGCTTGTCATGCGCATGGTCGAAGGCCTCGACCTGTTCGGCATCCATAGCCGCGCCGACGCCGCGGCAGGCCCGGATGCGGCCGCGCCAGCTTTCCCAGGTGAAGGGGATTTTTTCATCATAATAGAACATGCCGCGCAGGCGGAAATGCCCTTCGGCCCATGCCGGCATCGGCGGCACATCGCCGGACCAGCCGGCGGCTGTCCAGTTGGGGTTGTGCTGCAAAATCAATTCTTCCGTCGCGCGGGCGACAGGGTCGACCAGCGGCAGCCAGCTGCAATGGCTGGTGACGAGCAAGCCTCCCTCTTCCTTCAGCACCCATTTCACCTGCCGGATGGCCTGCTCGGCATCGAAATAGAGCCAGCACTGGTTGGCGGTGACGACGTCAAAATAATGGCTGTCATACGGCAGGCTTTCGGCGCGGCCGACCTGAAAGTCGACGCTGACGCGCTCGGCCGCCGCCATTTTCTTCGCGGCCTCGATCTGCTCTTCCGACGGGTCGATGCCGGAAACAATTGCGCCGCGCTGGGCATAGCGCCGTGCCAGCGCGCCGGTGCCGGTGCCAAGGTCGAGCAATAACTGCTCCCGCAGCCCGACGCCCAGGGCGCGCATTCTTTCAAAGAAGCTGTCCGGCTGGCCGTTGCGGTATCTGGAATAATCTTCGGAGGTTTTGCCCCAGTTAATCGTGTTGCCGGGGTCGTCTGCTCTGATGCCGTGCATAGTATTTGCCCTCTGAAATGCCTTGAAAATTTACACCCGAAACTTAAATTATGTCAACGATAGACACGCGGGCGGATGACGCTGGACTTTGAATGCCATATTCAGGCATTGTCTGCCTATGATCAGCACCTATGCAATGAAACGGGCGGCTCCCATGGATGAAAAAGACCGTGATAACGAGCTATTTCTTGTCGACGGCTCCGGCTTTATCTTCCGCGCCTACCACGCGCTGCCGCCGCTGAACCGGCCGGACGGCACGCCCGTCAACGCCGTGCTCGGCTTCACCAATATGCTGGTGAAACTCATCACCGATATGGACGTGCCCGGCATCGCGGTTATCTTCGACGCCAAGCGCAAAAACTTCCGCAATGACATTTACCCCGAATACAAAGCCCACCGCGAAGAGCCGCCCGATGACCTGAAGCCCCAGTTCGCCATCATCCGCGAGGCGACGGAGGCTTTCTCCATCCCCGCGGTGGAGATGGAGGGCTTCGAGGCCGACGATTTGATTGCGACTTACGCCCGCCTTGCGAATGAGCGCGGCCAGCATGTAACGGTCGTCTCCTCCGATAAAGACCTTATGCAGCTCATCCGCCCCGGCGTGCGCATGTATGACCCCATGAAATCAAAATACATGGGCGAGGAAGAAGTGTTTGAAAAGTTCGGCGTCAAGCCCGACCGTGTCGTCGATGTGCAGGCGTTGGCGGGCGATAGCACGGACAACGTGCCGGGCGTGCCGGGCATCGGCGTTAAAACCGCAGCGCAGCTGATTACCGAATACGGCGACCTTGAAACGCTGCTGGCCCGCGCCGGTGAGATCAAGCAGGAGAAGCGCCGCGAAACGCTGGTGAACAACGCAGAAGCTGCGCGTATTTCCAAGCGCCTTGTGCAGCTGGACGCTTTCGTGAATGTGGCAACGCCTGTGGATGACCTTAAAATCGTCCATCCCGATAAATCGAAGCTCATCAACTTCCTGCAGCTGCAGGGATTCAAGAGCATCGTCACGCGCATGGAGAAGAAGTTCGGCGGCGAGGTCACGCCCGTCGTGCGCCCCCTGCCCGCGCCCGCGAATACGGATGCTGCCGCGCCTGTTGTGCCGGCCACGGCGACCTATGAGCTGATACAGGATGAAAAAGACCTGCAGCGCTGGATCGACCGCGCTTATCAAACCGGCTACGTCGCCTTCGATACCGAAACGACGCACCTGACGCCCTGCCGCGCGACGCTGGTCGGCATCTCGCTCTCGACCGCGCCCGGCAATGGCTGCTATATCCCGCTGCAGCACCGCGACCCCTCCGGCTATGCGGAAAGCTTTGATTTCAGCATGGCGGAAAAAGTGGCAACGCCCGCACTCCGCCAGATTCCAGTCTCCCGCGCGATGGAAATGCTGAAGCCGCTGCTGGAAGATGACTCTGTCCTTAAAATCGCACATAACGCGAAATACGACATGCAGATGTTCATGCATTATAACATCAACGTCGCACCGGTGGACGACACGCTGGTGCTGTCCTATGCGCTTGACGGCTCGCAGCACGGCCACGGCATGGACGAGCTGGCGGAATTGATGCTCGGCTATCACACGATTAAATTTGAAGACGTCTGCGGCAGCGGCAAATCGCAGATCACTTTCGACCTCGTGCCGCTGGACAAGGCCTTGGCCTATGCCGCGGAAGATGCGGATATTACGCTGCGCCTGCATAAAATTCTCAAGCCGCGCCTGCCGAAAGAGGAAATGACGACGGTCTATGAAACCATGGAGCGCGCCCTTGTGCCCGTGGTCGCGGAAATGGAATTCACCGGCGTGCGCGTCGATACCGAGATCCTCCGCAAAATGTCGAACGAATTCGCGACGCAGATTGCGGCGCTGGAAACCGACATTCACAAGACCAGCGGCTACAGCTTCAACATCGGTTCGCCAAAACAGATCGGTGATGTGCTGTTCGGATCGATGGGGCTGCCAGGCGGCACCAAGACGAAGAACGGCAGCTGGTCAACCAGCGCCTATGCGCTGGAAGAACTGGCCGAACAGGGCAATGAGACCGTCATCAAAATTCTGGAATGGCGCGGCCTCTCCAAACTGAAGAGCACCTATGCCGACGCGCTGCCGGAATGCATTCACGGCAAGACGGGCCGTGTGCATACTTCCTATTCCCTCGTCGGCACCAACACAGGCCGCCTGTCGTCTTCCGACCCGAACCTGCAGAACATTCCGATCAAGTCGGAAAACGGCAAAAAAATCCGCAATGCCTTTGTGCCGGCGGAAGGTTACGAATTCCTCTCCGTCGACTATTCGCAGGTGGAGCTGCGCCTCGCCGCGGAACTGGCCGATATCAAGGCGCTGAAACAGGCCTTCCATGACGGCATCGACATTCACGCCGCGACCGCCAGCCAGGTCTTCGGGGTGCCGCTCGACCAGATGACGCCGGATATCCGCCGCAACGCCAAAGCCATCAACTTCGGCATTATATACGGTATTTCGGGGTTTGGCCTTGCCAAGCAGCTGGGCATTCCGTCGTCGGAGGCTTCTGCCTATATCAAGGCCTATATGGCGCGCTTTCCGGAGCTGAAGAAATATATGGATGACGCCAAGGCCTATGCGCATCAGCACGGCTATGTGAAGACTTTCTACGGCCGCAAGTGCTTTATCCGCGGCATCCATGACAAAAACGCCATGGTGCGCGCGGGCGCCGAACGCGCCGCCATCAACGCGCCGCTGCAGGGCACTGCCGCCGATATCATGAAACGCGCCATGATCGCCCTGCGACCCGCGCTGAAAGACGCCAAGCTTGGCGCCCGCATGCTGCTGCAGGTGCATGACGAACTACTGTTTGAAGTGCCCGTCGACCAGAAGCAGGAAACCGAAACCCTTGTGCGCCGTTTGATGGAAAGCGCCGGCAAGGGTATTGGTGTGCCGTTGCTGGTGGAGGCCGGCTGGGGCATGAACTGGGCGGATGCACATTAATTTAGGAGCGACTTACCATGATCCACGTCGATTTCAACGGCACTAAAATCCCCGCCCTCGGTTATGGCACCTGGCAGCTGCGCGACAAGGAATGTGAAAACGGCGTCGCCAAGGCGCTGGAGATTGGCTATCGCCATATCGACACCGCACAGATTTACGAGAATGAAGAACAGGTCGGCAGCGGCATCAAGGCAAGCTCCGTCAAGCGCGCCGATATTTTTCTGACCACCAAAATCTGGATGTCGAACGTGCGCGACGGCGCGCTCCAGCGCTCCCTCGATGTATCATTGAAGAAACTGCACACCGATTATGTCGACCTGCTGCTGATCCATTGGCCGGTCAAGGAAGTGCCTTTTGCCGATCAGATGTCGGGGCTTAAAAAAGTGCAGAAGGAAGGCCGCGCCAAATTGATCGGCGTTTCCAACTTCACGGTCGCGCAGATGAAGGAATGTGTTGAAACCGTCGGCACGCCGCTCGCGACCAACCAGGTGGAATACCACCCCTTCCTGTCGCAGGCACCGGTGCTGGATTACCTGCGCTCGAAAGGCATGTTCCTGACCGCCTATTCGCCGCTCGCCCGCGGCAAGATCAACCACGAACAGGCGCTTGAAACCATCGCGCATAAATACGGCCGCAGCGTCGGGCAGGTGTGCCTGCGCTGGCTGGTGCAGCAGGACGGCGTCACCGCCATTCCGAAAGCGGCGAGCGAGCAGCACATGCGCAGCAACTTCGATATCTTCGATTTCGCGCTGGATGTGGAAGATATGCGCAAAATCCACGCCCTCGCCCATCCCGGCGGCCGCCTCATCAACCCCGACTGGGCGCCGCACTGGGACCTGCACGAAGCCGCTTAAACCCAGCGGTCGAACAACCCTGCCACCCAATGCGTGAAGCGGAATCGGTAGCCGAGCTTTTTGCGCATCATGCGGATAAGGTCAACCGCCGCCCGCGCCCCGTCCTGATAGCCGCAGTAGCCGTGCTTTAACGCCCGCGCGAAAGCGCCGCGCTCCAGCACGTATTCCGGCTGCATCGAAACCGTCAAAATCGCCTTGCACAGTTCAAGGTCGTCAATTTTTTCCTTGAACACCTTTTCGAGCAGCACGCGCTCGGTCTCGGTGATTTCCTTGCCCATGAACCAGACGGTTTCAATCATGGCGGCAGCCTTAATTCGGCCAAGCAAGAAGAAGGATGGAGGCCATGGCAAGCACCACCGCGACATACTGGATTTTATTCAGCCGCTCCTTCAGCACCACGCCCGCGAGGATCAGGGCGATGACGGGGTACATGGCCGTCAGCGTGACGATGATAGCGACCGGCCCCTGCCGCAGCGCGTAGAAATACGACAGGATGGCGAAGACGGTGAGGAAGCTGGTGGAGGCGACGATGAAGATGCTGCGCTTGTGCACCTGCAGCTTGAATTTCTGCTGGATGAGAATGGGCAGCGTGATGATGAGGTTGCCGAAGGATTCATACATGATGACGCTGTGCGGCTCCAGCGTGCGCATGGCGAGTTTCGGCAGGAAGGCCCAGAAACCCCAGACCAGCAGCGCGCCCAAAGTCGGCAGCAGCCAATGCTTCTCCACATATTCCTCGACCTTTTCGGGGATGAGTTCAGGCGCGTTTGTCATGCGACACCACAAGAAGAACAATAGCGGAAATGCCAAGCGCGACGCCAAGGCACTGGCGGAGGCCCATCGGTTCGTGCAGCACGACGAAGGCGAGAGAGGTGGCGATGAGCGGATAGAGCGATGAAATCATCGAGACATAGGTCAGCGGCCCGCGCTTCAGCGCGATCAGGTAGAGCAGCTGGCCGAAAGCGCCGCAGGCGCCCGTGCCCATGGCGAAAAGCGCGCCGTGCAGGTTCAATTCCGGCGCGCCGAAAATAAACTGCACGCCGATGGCGGTCGCCAAAAAAAAGAACGAATTGTAAACGATGGTATGCAGCGGCGAGAGGGTGCGCAGCGCCAGCTTGGGCAAAAAGGCGGTCACGCCCCAGATCAGCAGCGCGAGGATGGAGGGCAGAAGCCAGGCTTCAATAGTCATAATATTCATCTCGCCGGTGGGGTCAAAGCAGGGCGCAGCCATCGCCCTTGAACGTTTATAACAAAGCCACCCGCTGCCCCTATAGTGTTATTTCTAAAACGCATTCCAAGTCTTTTCTTGCCCTTGCTACCTGCTGTATATATAGGCTGTTCAAAAACAGGAGTTTCCCTTGGCCGATTCACCCGCCCCCAAACGCTTCCTTGTCTCCTGGGACCAGTTCCACCGCGACTGCAAGGCCCTTGCCTGGCGCCTTGTGGAAAAAAGCGACAGCTGGAAAGGCATCATCGGCATCACCCGCGGCGGCCTGATCCCCGCCGGCATCGTCGCCCGCGAGCTGGATATTAAAGTCGTCGAGACCATCGGCATTTCCAGCTACGACGATAAAAACCAGCGCGAGCTGAAAATTTTGAAGAACATCGACAAAGCCCTCGTCGGCGACGGCGCCGGCTGGCTCGTCATCGACGACCTCGTCGACAGCGGCAACACCGCCAAGCTTATCCGCAAAATGCTGCCGCAGGCGCATCTTGCCACCGTCTACGCAAAACCCGCCGGCGAGCCGCTGGTCGACACTTATGTAACCTGGGTCAGCCAGGACACCTGGATTTACTTCCCCTGGGATATCGACATCCAGCCCGTGGAGCCGATCATCGCGGAACGCAAACTGGTGGATTCCGAGCGCAAAACGGTTTAAATTCAAGCCCAAGAAAAAGACCAATAAAAATAAAAAACAACAAAGGACGACTTATCCATGAACATGGAGTTCAATAAAATCTTCGCAGCGGTTCTTTCCGCCGGCATCATCGCCATGCTGTGCTGGTTCGTGGCGCACCAGGCCTATCATTCGGAACCGCTGGAGAAGAACGCCTATGAGATCGCCGTGACGGAAGATGCAGGCGCCGCCGGTGCCCCTGCCGCCGCGACCGGCCCCGAGCCGATTGACGTCGATAAAGCCGACCTCGCCCTTGGCGAAAAAATTTCCAAAGTCTGCGCCTCCTGCCACGACTTCAGCCAGGGCGGCCCCAACCGCGTCGGCCCCAACCTTTACGGCATCGTCGGCAATATCCACGCGCATAAAGACGACTACGCCTATTCCGACGGCATGAAAGCCCATAAAGGCGAGAAGTGGGATTACGACGCGCTGAACAAATTCCTCTGGAGCCCGAAGAAAGCGATCGAAGGCACCAAGATGACCTTCGCTGGCCTGAAAAAGCCGGAAGAGCGCGCGGCCGTCATCAAGTGGCTGGCAACGCAAAAATAAGCGCCTTATAACAGACAAAAAAAATCCTGCGCCTTGCGGCTGCAGGATTTTTTTATGGCTGAAACTAACCTGCCTTAAAAAGGATGGCGCAGGTAGGGGCCTTCAACCTCTTCCTGTTTGGCGGCATATCCGGTTTCTTCCTTCACCTTTTTCGCCGCCTGAAAGTCGGAGGTGGCGAAAACGATATAGGGAATAGCCCTGCCGTTAACGGCAAGGTTCACGGTATAAAAACCGCCTTTCGGCGTATCTTCTGTGCTGTTGTTGTTATTGTTTTCCATTTTTTTGCTCCTGACGCGACCTACGATTACCGCCGCGTTTTGTTCCCCGTCAGCCGCAAATGGCGCGGTTTTCCAGCATTTTCGCTTTGAAAACAATGAGGGAATGGTGCTCCCCGTCGTTGATGTCGATATTGCCGGTCACGCCCTCCGCGTCCATATGGCTGAAGCTGACGGTGCCCTGTTTTGCCTGGCACGGCAGGTTCGTGGCCTGCTTCGGATCGGCCAGCGGACACTGCACGATATTGGCATGGCCCATTTCGCCCTTGTCATCCGCCGGATAGCTGGCAACGCCGCCTGTTGACAGCGCCTGCACCAGCGCATTGCGCGAGACATAGACCGTCGCGCCAAGCCCGCCCAGCTGCACGCCGAAGGCCGCGCCATCCCAGGGCGCGCAGGTGTCGGCGGCTGTGCCCTCCACCCGCTCCCCGCCTGTCAGGACATCGGCGCCGAATTCCTTGACCGCAGCCTCCACCGCCGGCGCATTATCGCGGCCGTATTCATCCTGCAACATCAGCGAGCCGCTTTCGTGGTGCGGCCCAAGGTAAAGCCAGCGCTGCCCCGGCTGGAAGCGGATGGCGCAGCTGCTTTTGTCCTGCAGCAGGTCGGTCGTCACCTCCTCCCCCGCCTTGGCGTTCTTGATGCCGTTTTCAACTTTGATGATGACCAGCCCCACTTCGACTGTCTCGACCGTGCCGACGAAGACCTTCGCCGCCCCCGCGGCGGATTCATGCAGCGGCACAGCCTCATAGCGGCAGGCCTTCGCCTCCGCCGTCAGCAAAAGCCCCAAAGCCACAAGGCACATGCCCGCCATTACCTGCCTGAATGTCATGCGAAAACTCCTGTCATTGCCCGCGATATAAGTTTAGACGCCACGCCCCGAAAAATCCTTGGAAATTACGCGGCATAGCGGCTTGCCCCTTGAAAAACCAGCGAAAAACAAAAACTTTTCGGAATCGGCACTTTCTGATACATTGCCCCTTCTCGAGAAGGACAGGTGGCCGAGCGGTTGAAGGCGCTAGTCTCGAAAACTAGAATAGGTGCAAATCTATCGCGAGTTCGAATCTCGCCCTGTCCGCCATAAAAAAGCCCCCGAATTCGGGGGCTTTTTTATTCAACCCTCCGGCCGCAACCGCTTCTTCAGTTTCTCGGCCACATTTGGCGTGACGTGGGCGGAGAGGCTTTTGCCGCCGAGTTTGGCGAGTTCGCGGGCGACGCTGGAGGAGACGAAGTTGAGGTTCGCGTCAGACGCCACGAAGAACAGCGGCTGGAACTGCGGGTATTCCTTCCGCCCGGCCATGGCGATCGGGTATTCGTTGTCGAAATCGGTGCCGGGGCGCAGGCCGCGGATGTAGAAGGGCGCGTTATGCGCCTCCATGAAGGCGGCGGTGAGGCCTGAGAATTTTTCCACCGTGATGTCGCAGGTGATGCCTTCCTTCGCGAGGGCCGGCTTGATGAGTGTGTCGATTTCATGGCGCAGCATCTCGACGCGCTCGTCATCGGTGAAGACGGGGTTCTTGCCGGCATTGACGGCGACGAGGATAATGAGGCGCGGCACCACACGCCCCGCCTGCATGATGATATCAAGGTGGCCGAGCGTCACGGGATCAAACGTGCCGGCGTATACGCCGCCCTTGGGTTTCGTTTCGTCCATGATCGCGCTCCCGTTCTTTTCAGATGCGCTAACCATAACGCGGCAGACCCAAGCTGTCAAATCCCGCCACGCCACAAAAAAAGGCCCCCGTTTCCGGAGGCCTTTTCATGTTTTTGAGCTTTTTACTGCACGTAGGCAGGGGCTTCTTCGCGCGGAATGGGGCGGTCGGGGAAGGACGGCTCGCGCTCCAGCTCTTCCTTGCGGGCCAGCATCTGCATGCCGAGCGCCTGAAGGTCCAGCTTCGCCTTGCGGGCTTTGGAGAAAAGCTCTTCCTCTTCCTCGTCAATATGGTGCTTCACCTGTTCGCCGAGGACGACGAATTTCGCATCGAAAATCGCCTGGTCGTCGCTCATCTGTTCCAGCTGGCCGATGAGGTCTTTCGCGCAGTCGTGCTCGACAAAAGCTTCGGCAAGCTCGCTGTTCTCCGCCGCGCCCTGCAGCGCGGGATAGAAGATTTCCTCTTCAATCTGGGCATGCACGGCGAGGGCGTTGCAGGCATCCTTCACCAGCGCCATTTTCTCGCGCTTGCTGCCGCCGTTGTCGACAAGGGTCTGGTATTTCTTGAAGATGGCTTTCACATGCGTGTGGTCGGCCTTCAAAAGGTCTAACGCATCGACGGATTTGCCGTCATACTTTTTCGTAAATTTACCGTTGCCTGCCCCTGTCGCTGATTTTTTGGGCGCGGCTTTTTTCGCGGTTTTCTTTTTCATGATCGGTCCTCTTGATTGAAATGCAACTACACAAAGCTCAACGCCCGAGGTCGCGCGAGGTTCCGTAGGTCAGGTCACTTAGGAGTTCTTGTCGCTAATTACCGGCCGTTTTCCGTCCAGCGCGACACGGGCGCGCGCCAGCCGCGGTACAGGGCCATAAGGCGGAGGAAGATGCAGACGCCAGCACCCAGAAGCAGCGGATACGGCTCCGGCACCGCGAGCGCGTACCCACCCGCGACTATCGCGCCCGCCGCCAGCGCCGCGACCGCGTATATATCGCTTTTCAGTACCGACGGCACCTCCCCAGCCAGCACATCGCGCAGCATGCCGCCGCCGATGCCGGTAATCATGCCCAGCACCGCCGCCATGAGCGGGTTGATATTATGCTCGATCGCCTTCTGCGCGCCGAGCACCGCAAAAAGACCAAGGCCGATCGCATCTAGCAGCAGCATCTGCTGTTTGAGCGAAGCGACCTTGGGATAGGCGTAAAAGGTGATGAGCCCCCCGGCGATGGCAATAAGGAAGTAATGAATTTCATTAATGGCAACCGGCGGCACCGCGCCGATCAGCAGGTCGCGCATAATGCCACCCGCGACCGCGACGACGAAAGACAGGAACAGCACGCCGAACAGGTCAAACTTCTTCTGCACCGCCAGCAGCCCGCCGCTGAGCGCGAAAACGAATGTCCCGAGCCAGTCGAGCGCGACGGTCAGCTGCTGCAATAGTTGGGCATCCATATTTCTTGCATTCCTTTCAAATCATCCGGCATTCAGAGTGACATAGCCTATGGGCAAAATCCATCCGCAAACTATGTAAATAAAGCCCGATAAATTAATTTTGACTAATCCCAAATTTTGGTTTATCCATCTTTCATGGAAATCGACGTCGAAGAATTATTGCGCCAGCATGACCTCAGCGTGACCGCCGCGCGGAAGGCGGTTCTGCTTGCGGTGGAGAAGCATTCGCATTCGGATGCGGATACAATTTTCCGGCACGCACAGAGAATTTCCGGCGCGCTGTCGAAGCAGGCGGTGTATGACAACCTGCATGCGCTGACCGAAAAGGGCATCCTGCGCACGATCCAGCCCATGGGTCATTCCGCCCGCTATGAAATTGACCACAAGGACAATCACCACCACCTCGTCTGCCGACAGTGCCATGCCACGATGGATGTGCATTGCAAGGCGGGCGCCGCACCCTGCCTCTCGCCTGCCGAAGCCATGGGCTTCACGGTCGATGAAGCCGAAGTCGTTTTCTGGGGCATCTGCCCCGACTGCCAACCCAAAATAACCGCCAAAAAACCTGCCAAGAAGAGGAAATAAAATGAGCGAAGCAAAATGCCCCGTCATGCACGGCAAATCCATGCCCAAATCCAACCGCGACTGGTGGCCGAAGCAGCTGGATATCCGCGTCCTCAACCAGCATGCCCCGAAATCCGACCCCATGGGCCGCGATTTTGATTACGCGAAGGAATTCAAAACGCTCGACCTCAACGCCGTCATCAAGGACCTTGAAAAACTGATGTCGGATTCGCAGGACTGGTGGCCCGCCGACTTCGGCCATTACGGCGGCCTCTTCATCCGCCTTGCCTGGCACAGCGCCGGAACCTACCGCACGACGGACGGCCGCGGCGGCGCGGGCGGCGGGCAGCAGCGCTTCGCCCCGCTCAACAGCTGGCCGGATAACGCCAACCTTGACAAGGCGCGCCGCCTGCTCTGGCCCATCAAGCAGAAATACGGCCGTAAAATTTCATGGGCGGATTTACTCGTCCTCGCCGGCAACGTCGCGCTTGAATCCATGGGCTTCAAAACCTTCGGCTTCGCCGGCGGCCGTGCCGACCAGTGGGAACCGGAAGAGCTTTACTGGGGTCCCGAAGGCACATGGCTCGGCGATGAACGCTACAGCGGCGAGCGCGAGCTGCAAAATCCGCTCGGCGCCGTGCAGATGGGCCTTATCTACGTCAACCCCGAAGGCCCCAACGGCAATCCTGATCCGCTGGCTTCCGCGCGCGACATTCGCTCCACCTTCGCCCGCATGGCGATGAACGATGAAGAAACCGTGGCGCTGATCGCGGGCGGCCACACCTTCGGCAAGACGCACGGCGCGGGCGACCCCTCCCTCCTCGGCCCTGAGCCGGAAGGCGAGGCGATTGAACGCCAGGGCCTCGGCTGGATCAGCAAGCATGGCAAAGGCCATGGCGCCGATGCCATCACCGGCGGCCCCGAAGTGACCTGGAGCCAGACGCCGACGAAATGGAGCAACCATTACTTTGAAAACCTCTTCAAGTTTGAATGGGAGTTGACGAAGAGCCCCGCTGGCGCAAAACAATGGCAGGCAAAGAACGCACCTGCCGATATTCCCGATGCGCATGATCCTTCGAAAAAGCATGTGCCGACCATGCTGACTTCCGATCTTGCGCTGCGCTTTGACCCCGCGTATGAAAAAATATCCCGCCGGTTCCTTGAACACCCCGACCAGTTTGCCGATGCTTTTGCGCGCGCATGGTTCAAGCTGACGCACCGCGACATGGGCCCCCTCGCCCGCTATCTCGGGCCCCTGGTGCCGAAAGAAAAACTCATCTGGCAGGACGTCATACCCGCCGTCAACCACCCGCTGGTGGATGACAAGGATATTGCGACGCTGAAGGAAAAAATCCTCGGCAGCGGGCTCAGCGTATCGCAGCTGGTGGGTGCCGCCTGGGCTTCCGCCTCCACCTACCGCAATTCAGACAAGCGCGGCGGCGCCAATGGCGCGCGCATCCGCCTTGCGCCGCAAAAATACTGGGAAGTGAACAACACGGCCGAGCTTGGCAGGGTGCTGGACACGCTGGAAGGCATCGCCAAATCCTTCGGCAAGCCGGTATCGCTGGCGGACCTCATCGTCCTCGCAGGCACTGCGGCGATTGAAAAGGCGGCGAAGGATGCGGGCGTGACTGTGACCGTCCCCTTCACCCCCGGCCGCATGGATGCAACGGCAGAGCAGACGGATGTTGAATCCTTCGCGGTGCTGGAACCCGTGGCGGACGGCTTCCGCAATTATCTGCGCGGCCCACAGTTCATGCAGCCGGAAGAAGCGCTCGTTGACCGCGCGCAGTTGCTGACGCTCAGCGGGCCGGAACTCACCGTTCTCGTCGGTGGCCTCCGCGTCCTCGGCATCAATGCCGGCGGCGTCAAGCACGGCGTCTTCACGCAAAAACCGGGCGTATTGAGCAACGACTTCTTCATCAACCTGCTCGACATGAACACCGGCTGGGAAGCCTCTAAAACCGATGCTACCATTTACGAAGGCCGCGACCGCAAGACCGGCGCGGTCAAATGGACAGGCACCCGTGCCGACCTCGTCTTCGGCTCCAACTCACAGCTGCGCGCGCTGGCGGAAGTTTACGCCGCCGCGGATGCGAAAGAGAAGTTCGTGCATGACTTCGCCAAAGCCTGGGCAAAGGTCATGAACCTCGACCGCTTCGATCTCGCCAGCTAATCTTTCGAGGATAACGATCAGAAATAGCCGTAACCGGTTTCCAATCGGTTGCGGCTATTTTTTTGCCTGATCCACTTCAATTCAAGGGATTGATATCAAACCAAAATCTTGTTTTTTACAGTTTATTTACGCGCTTCCCTGCCTGCGGGCGCGGATAATCAATTGTATAAACGCAGGAGAAAATAAACCGTGGAAGCCATCGCCGAAAATAATCATGCCGCAGCGGAAGACCGCCACGACAGCCATTTGTGGAAGCTGACCATCGGCGCGATCGGGGTTGTCTATGGCGATATCGGCACCAGCCCGATCTATGCTTTCCGTGAATCGCTGCACGCGCTCGGCGATGGCGTCGGCGGTTATGCGCTGCCGGATGTGCTCGGCATCATCTCGCTCATCCTGTGGTCGCTCACGATTATCTGCACGGTCAAATACGTCTGCATCCTGCTGAAGGTCGATAACCATGGGGAGGGCGGCACGCTCGCCCTCATGGCGCTGGTGCGCAGCATTCTCTACCGCAACACCACGATATTCCTCTTTATCGGCATGGCGGGCGCGGCGCTGTTTTATGGCGACGGCATTCTCACCCCTGCCCTCTCCGTCCTCTCCGCCGTCGAGGGGCTGGAGGTGGCAACGCCGGCCTTCAAGCCCTACATTGTACACATCACCCTCGCCATCATCGTCGCGCTGTTTTATTTCCAGTCGAAGGGCACCGATAAAGTTTCCAGCCTGTTCGGCCCGATTACCCTTGTGTGGTTTGCCGTGCTGGCGGTGACCGGCGTGCAACATATTACCGCCTTCCCGCAAATTATGCAGGCGCTGAGCCCCTATTATGCGGTGAAATTCCTGTTTGCGCATGGCAGCCTGTCCTTCATCGTTCTCGGCTCCATCTTCCTCGCCGTGACGGGGGCGGAGGCGCTCTATGCCGACCTTGGCCACTTCGGCCGCCGTCCCATTCAGGCGGCATGGCTGTGGTATGTCTTCCCCTGCCTTGCGGTCAATTACCTTGGGCAGGGCGCGCTTGTCATGCATGACCCGTCCACCATCGACAACCCCTTCTTCAAAATGGTCGGCGATTTTTGGATGTATCCGCTGGTTGGCCTTTGCACGCTTGCGACCATCATCGCGAGCCAGGCCGTGATCACCGGCGCCTATTCGCTGACGCGTCAGGCGATCAACCTCGGCCTCGTGCCGCGCATGGAAATCCGCCATACTTCCGCCGCGCATTCGGGGCAGATTTACCTGCCGCAGGTGAACTGGCTGCTCATGGTCGGCGTCATCATCCTCGTCCTGCTGTTCAAGTCCTCAAGCGCGATGGCGGCGGCCTATGGCATCAGCGTCACCGGCACCATGGTGCTGACGGCCATCATGACCTTCTTCATCGTATGGGAAATCTGGGGCTGGCCGATGTGGGCGGCGGCCCTGCTGGTCGGGCCCTTCCTGCTGGTCGACAGCATCTTCCTCGCCTCCAACATGCTGAAGATTTTTGAAGGCGGCTGGATGCCGCTGGCCCTTGCCACCACCATCATGCTGGTGATGTGGACCTGGATCAAAGGCAGCTTCATCATTAACAGTCGCGCCCGCAAGCGCGAAATCAAGCTGGAGCATTTCATTCCTGAAATGCAAAGCCGTTTCCCGCGCCTGCGCAAGACGCATGGCACCGCCTTCTTCTTCGCGGCCGATCCTGATCGCACACCGGCGGCGCTGCTGCAGAATATCCGCCACAACAATGTCATCCATGAAAAGAACATCATATTGACCGTACGGGTGGAGCCGGTGCCCTATGTGGCGGCGGAAAACCGCGCCATCGTCAACCGCCTGTCCGATAACTTCAGCACCGTGCTGCTGCGCTTCGGCTTTCAGGAAACGCCGGATGTGCGGGAGGAGCTGATGCGCCTTCGCGCCGATCCCTCGACCGGCATCCGCTTTGAATGGGATGAAACGTCACTGTTCCTCTCCCGTCGCGCGCTGAAGGGCAACCCGAAATACGGCCTGCCCGCCTGGCAGGACTTTATCTATATCTGGATGAGCAAGCATGCCGCGGAACCCACGGATTTCTACAAACTACCCGTCGGCAGAGTCATCGAGATTGGACGCCATGTAATGATATGACGCTGATTTCACGGCCATATCCACCTCTGTACGGCAAGACCGCCACGACCTATAATGGCGGCGTCCTCCTTTACCGATGCAAGCAGATGGCCCGGCAATCAGAACTCTTCAGGTATTTCTACTCCCTCTTCGTCGCCGGCGCCATCACGCTGGCGGGGCTGGCCTTGCGCCCCTCCATCGGCGAGACGGATGTCATCATGCTCTACCTCGTCGGCGCCGTCACGGCCGCCGGCTGGTTCGGCCGCGGCCCCGCGATTTTTTATTCCTGCCTTGCGGTCAGCCTGCTGAATTATTTCTTTATCGAACCGCTCTACAGCTTCAACGTCTATAATTCTTCCTACTGGCTGACCTTTGTCGTCATGTTCTTCGCGAGCCTTGTCATCTCGACCTTCGCAGCACGGCTGCGGGAGCAGCTGATTATTTCCGGCCGGCGCGAGAAACATGCGCTGTTCCTCTACGAACTCACCCGCCGCCTGTCGGCAATATCTTCGCAGCAGGAGATGGCGGATTCATTTCTGCACTGCCTCCAAACTGAGCTTGGGTGCACGGGCCGCATTATCTTTGGCGATACCCCCCACACAAGTGTTACCCGCCCTTCCTTCCCCCTTACCGCCGCGGCCAGAACCATCGGCTATCTTGTGCTTGATGACAAAGCGCAATTGCCAGAAGACCAGATGCGCACTGTAGAAACCGGCGTCGGCCTGCTCGGCGCCGCGATCGAGCGTATTGCGGCCGGCGAAGCGGCGCAGGACGCAAAGCTGACGGCGGAGCGGGAAAAAGTGCGCAGCATTTTACTGAGTTCCGTCTCGCATGATCTCCGCACACCGCTTGCCGCCATTTCCGGCGCGGCGGAAACGCTGGGGCAGAAACTGCCGGATGAGCCGCTGCTGCTCTCCATCCGCCATGAATCGATGCGGCTGAACAGGCTGGTCACCAACCTGCTGGATGTGACGCGCATGGAAAGCCAGGGCGTGCGCCTGAACATGCGGGCCTATGCGCCGGCGGAAATCATCGGCTCCGGCATTTCGGCTGCCAGCGCCTCCCTCGGCAATCACGCGCTAGTGCTGAAGGTGGAGGACAACTTGCCTTTCGTCCGCATGGACGGCTTGCTCATCAGCCAGCTGGTGCAGAACCTGCTGGAGAATGCGGCGCGCCACACGGCCGTGGGTACGAAGATCGACCTCAGCGCCTATATGCGGGAAAACAGCCTTTGCATTACGGTGGCAGATAACGGCCCCGGCATTCCGCAAGGACAGGAGCGCGAGATTTTCAACAAGTTTGTCTCCTACGGCCGCAGCCATGCGAAAGGCGCGGGCCTTGGCCTTGCCATCTGCCAGTCGATTGTGCTGGCCCACCACGGCCGCATTTATGCCGCCAACAAGGCGGATGGCGGCGCGCGCTTTGTGGTGGAGCTGCCGCCCAACCTCACCCTTTCCACGCTGGAGACCGCCGATGCCTGACAAGCCGTATATCGTGATTGTCGAGGATGAACCGGAAATCCGCCGCTTCATCGAAACCTCCCTTGCCGCCGCAGGCTACCGGGTGGAGGCAACCAAGGCGGGCGCCGAAGCGATAAAGATTATCAAATCGCATCCGCCCGATGTTATCGTGCTCGACCTTGGCCTGCCGGATATGGACGGCAAGGCTTTGCTGCGCGAGTTGCGCAGCTGGAGCCGCCTGCCTGTCATCGTCCTCTCAGCCCGCGATCAGGAGGCGGAGAAAGTAGAAGCGCTAGAAGCCGGTGCGGATGATTACCTGACCAAACCCTTCGGCCTGCAGGAATTGCTCGCCCGCATCAAAGTGGCGCTGCGCCACAGCAGCCGCCGCGAACAGATGCAGGAAACCGCCTATACCTACGGCGACCTCACCATCGACCTTGCCCGCCGCAAGGCAAAATTGCGCGACGACGAGCTGAAACTGACGCCGACGGAATACGACCTTCTCTCCCTGCTGGCGAAAAAGGCCGGGCAGGTTGTGACGCATAGCGAAATGCTGCGCGAGGTCTGGGGCCGCAATTCGGACGAAAACGACCATTATCTGCGCATCTACATTCAGCGCCTGCGCCAGAAGCTCGGCGACAACCCCTTGAAGCCAACCTATATCTTCACCGAACCCGGCATCGGCTATCGGCTTGTAGAAGATAAGTAGGGTTTAGCGTTCAGGATTTCTTGCGTTTCGCGCTGTTCAGCGCAATGGCTTCCCGCACCAGCGCAGCCAGCGCGCGGGCGTTGATTTTGTCGCCTTCCTTCAGGTCTATCGCGCGGCGCTGGTTGCCCTCAAGGCTGGCGTTGAAAAGGCCGGAGGGGTCTTTCAATGCAGCGCCCTTGGCGAAGGTCATTTTGACCACTTCCTTATAGGTTTCGCCGGTACAGATAATGCCGTTTTTTTACCACACCGGCACGCCGCGCCCGTTCCATTCCTCGGTAATACCCGCCGCCGCGCCAAGGATGATTTTCCTGATATGCGCCAGCATCTTGCCCCGCCAATCGGCGAGTTCCTTGATGCGGTTATCAATATGGCGCGCCGGCGACAACGCGCGCTTTTTCGCAGGGACTTTCTTTTTAACAGGCTTTTTCATGATCGGTCGCTTTTTTATTCGGGCTTTAAACTGGCTTTCAGCTGTCCTATGCTAACCCTAATATCACGCGGGCGGCAAGCCGCAGCATTCAAGGACCCGACATGGAAAACAGCAACGCCCCCGATAAACAGGTTCCACTGACCGCCGGCGAGATGCAGGTTATCGACCAGTTCCGCCGCCAGAAAAGCACCGCGGTGCTGACCATCCTGTTTACGGACATCAAGGGGTTCACCGCCATTACCGAAGAACATGGCGAAGCCTATTCCAACCAGCTGCGCCGCCACCATGACGCGGTGGTCGTGCCCGTCATCGAGGCGGGCGGCGGCGGACGGGTCATCAAGCATATCGGCGATTCCGTGATGGCGGTTTTTTCGGAACCCTCCACGGCCGTTGCCCGCGCGCTCGAGGTGCAGGAGAAAATTGCCGCCTTCAATAAGGCGCATCCGGAGCTTGAAAATATCAGCGTCCGCATGGGCCTGCATTCAGGGCAGGTGACGACAGAAGATGACGTCAATGCCGATGTCTTTGGCCGCCACGTCAACCGCGCGGCACGGGTGGAGGCGCTGGCCGATGGCGGGCAGGTGCTCGTCACCTATTCCGTCTACGATTCCGCGCGCGGCTGGCTGAATGAAAAATCCGCAACGCCCATCGGCTGGGAAAAGCACGGGCGTTACGCCTTAAAAGGCATTCCCGAGGCGGTCGAGATTTACGAACCCTATAACCCGAAACTGACAAAGCCGCAGGCGCCTGCAGGCGCCCTTGTCGCCAGTGGCATGCCCGCAAAACGCATGGCGGGCGCGGCGCTCGGCCTCATCCTGCTGGCGGGCGTGGGCACTTATTTCGGCATCCAGTTCGCCAATAGCACGCCCGAGATCAGCGTTGTCGATTATCAGGCAGATGAAGCGCGCTTCCCCGATGGCTCTCCTTTCCTCGTCGGCGGGGAACCGGGGCAGCACATCCGCCCCGTGCTGACGCCGCTGAAGAAAGGCCACTACCTGATCAATGTGGACTCAAGCCAGATCGTGCGTTTTTTCGCGCCGCTGGATATCAAGCCCGGCAAAAACCTGCTGCAGGTGAAATTCCAGCGTGACGAACTGCCGGGCATGACCCGCCGCATCGAATATTCCAAAGAAGGCCCGAATACGCTGACGGAATCCACCGACGAAACCTACACGACCTATGACGCGCAAGGCCAGCCGCAGGAAAAGAAGGCGCATATCGACATGGCGCTGAAGGCGGAGCTCGACTCCCAGAACGACCAGAAGGTCAAATTTACCTGCACCTATACTGTGCTGGTCGATGGCCGCGCGGTGGCGCAGGGCACGGTGAATGATGAAAACATGATGGATAACTCCGACCCCGCGCGGAAACCGCAGCAGATTTTGTGGAGCGATGATTTCCACTTCTACTACCTCTCCTACTACATGAGCAGCTACGCCGCCGAATTCAACATCGAGGCGAATTACGCCGATTATAAAGGGCGTTAAGGTGCAGCTTGAGGCTGCAATTTATTGTCGGTGATCACGCCGTCCACAATATGGATACGGCGGTCGGCGAAATCGGCGAAGGAGGTGTCATGCGTCACGGCGACGACGGAGCAGTCGCCGGTTGCGGCAAGTTCCTTCAAAATGGTCTGCACATTGTGGCTTGAAACGGTGTCAAGGTTTCCGGTCGGCTCGTCCGCCAGTATCAGCCGCGGGCGGTTGGACAGCGCCCTTGCGATGGCAACGCGCTGCGCCTGCCCGCCGGACATTTGCTTTGGCAGTTTATCGGCCTGTTCTTCGAGGCCTAAATCACGCAACAACTGCCGCGCGCGATCACGAATGTCGCGGTCGGAAAGTTTGCCGAGGCGGCGCATGGGCAGCATGACGTTTTCAAGCGCGGTGAATTCCGCCAGCAAAAAGTGGAACTGGAAGATAAAGCCCATTTTTTCGAGGCGGAAACGTGCGAGGGCATCTTCGCCGAGTTTCGAGGTATCCTGCCCGTCAATCGTCACGGTGCCGGAGGTCGGCCGGTCAAGCAGGCCGAGGATGTAGAGCAGCGAGGATTTGCCGGAGCCCGACGGCCCCGTGATGGCGACGAATTCGCCGAGGTTGACGCTGACATCCGCATCCTTCACGAGCGTGACGGGAATGTCGCCCTGCAGCGTGCGCGTCAGATGTTTTGCATCCAGCAGCATGGGTTAGCTGCCCCTTAAAATATCGACGGGCATGACGGCCGCGCCCTTGCGCGCCGGCAAATAGCTGGCAAACAGCGCGGAGAGGAAGGCAAAGCTGCCGGCCAGCACGAATTGCGGCAGGCTCCAGTCGAGCGGGATATAGACCATCTCGCTGACTCCCGGTGGGCGCAGTTTGACCTGCCCCAGCACCGTCATCATGACGCAGCCGAGCGGCAACCCCAGCACAAGGCCCGCAACCCCGAGGATCGCCCCCTGTACGAGGAAGATTTTCTGGATATCCTTCGCCTCGAAACCCATCGATTTTAGAATCGCGATATCGCGCTGCTTTTCCATGACGACTGTCGAGATAATGTTGTAAATGCCGAAGGCCGCGACGATCAGGACGGCGCTGACGACGGAATACATGATGACGTTGCGCACGACCAGCGTCGAGAGCAGGTCTTCAGATGCTTCCTGCCAGGAGACGGATTTATAACCGATGCGGGCTTCCAGCGATTTGGCGAAGGCGAGCGCGTCATTCGGGTTGTCGAGCTTGATGATGATGGAATTGGCGCGGTTGCTGCGGTCGGTCATGGCCTGCACGCGCTTGATGTCGACGAAGGCGACGGTTTCGTCATATTCGGTGCGGCCGGTGCGGAAGACGCCGACGATTTTAAAGCTCCGCACCTGCCCCGTCGAGGCGGCAAGGTTGATGTTGTCACCCATGCGGAGCGCATTTTTTTTCAAGGTTCCGTCGCCGATGATGATGCCGTCGCGGTTGGCGATAAGGTCATCGACCGAGCCTTGGGTGATATGGTCGTCAATCGTCGTAATATCGCGGATTTCGGACGGTACCATGCCATTGAGGGTGAGGCTGATATCGCGCCCCGCGTAGCTGAGAATGGCCTGCGCCGTCAACACGCCGGAGGCGCGAAGGCCCGGCGTTGCCTGCAGCTGGTCAAGCATCTGGCGGAAACCGCGAATGCCGCGGGTTTCGGTTTCCGGCGTCACATGGCGCAGCTCGATGACGCCGTCGGGGTACAGCACCTCCAGCGGCTGGCGACGCGGGGTGCGGAATTCGTCCGACACCGTGATATGCGGCGAATTATCGACAAGGCGTTTCATAAAATCTTTCTCCGACCCCTGCATGAGGGAGGAGATGGTGAGGAAAAAGGCGACGCCGATGACGATGCCGAGCAGCGAGACAAGGCTCTGCCTTTTGCGTGCGAGCAGGTGTTTCATGGCGATAAAGGCGAGAAGGCGCATGGTTATTCCTGTTTCGCCTGCCAGCTGTCCAGCTGCGGGCGGATGCGGCGGCCTTCGGGCTGCGGCTGGCTGACGTCGGCGACTACTGTGTCATCATCGGCAAGGCCTTCCGTGACCTCGATCGCCTTGATGGTCTTGATGCCAGTTTTGACGGGTTTTTCGGTGATGCTGCCGCCCGCGCCGACCAGCCAGACGTTGCCGTCCTTCACCGCCGCGACGGGCAGCATGAGGGCGTTTTGTTTTTTGGAGATGATAATGTTCGTTTCCGCCGTCATGCCGATCATGAGGTCGGTATCGCCATCAAGGCCGATGCGGGTGCGGAAGCTGCGGGCGACAGGGTCGCCCTTCGGCGTGATGCTTTGCACCTTGCCGTGATAGACCTTGCCGGGGAACGCATCGGCGCTGATGACAACCTCCAGCCCCGGCTGGACAAGCGAGATGTCTTCCTCATCCACATCCGCCGCAATGCGCAAGGGGGCGCAGCACGACATATAGAACACCGGCTGGTTGACGGGGATGAGCTGCCCAACTTCGCCATCACGGCGGAGCAACTCGCCATCCGCCGGCGCTGTCAGCTGCATATAGCCGATCTGCGCATTGATCTGTTCCACGGCCGCACGGGAGGCATCGCGCACCGACAGCGCCTGCTCCACCGCATCCGGCGAGACGGCGTTGGTCTTCAGCAGCATTGCCTTGCGGGTGTAATCTTTCTCCGCTTGGTCGAGCTTGGCCTTTTGCTGCTCCAGCATTTTCTGAAGATCTGTATCCTCCAGCTGCGCCAGCACCTGCCCTTTGACGACGCGCTGGCCTTCATCCGCCTGCAGCGACATCAGCTTGCCTGCCATGCGCGGCGCGATGGGGAACATGACGGAGGGCTCGACCGTGCCGGTGGCATAGACAGCCTGAATGGCTTCCTGCCGCTGCGGCTTCACAACGCTGACGCTGAGCGGCCGGTTGTGCCACAAATAACCCGCCGCCACCGCCGCGAGAATAAGCCCCAGAAAGAAAACACGCTTCATAACTTGAGATCCTGTCATAGAGTGCATCAGGGATAGGCCGGCAGCGGAATAAATTCGGCATCGTCGCCGGGAATTTTAGGGAAGCGGCCATGGCGCCAGTCTTCTTTCGCCTGCTGCAGACGTTCTTTCGAAGTGGCCACGAAATTCCAGTCGATGTAGCGCGGCTCGCCAAAGGGTTCGCCGCCGAGCAGCATAAAGTGGCTGTCATTCGCCGCTGTCACCTTCACCGTCTCGCCCTTGCCGAACACCGGCAGGCTCAACGCCGCAACATCCGTGCCGCCAATATTCAGCGCGCCGCTGACGAGATACAACGCGCGCTCGGCATAATCCGCCGGCAGGTCGATGCTGCCGCCCGCCTTCAATTTCACATCGGCATAAAACAGCGGGCTGTAGATTTTGGCGGGGGATTCATAGCCGAAGGCGCGACCAGCGACCAGCGTCACCGCGGCATCGCCCTGCCGGAAGGCAGGCAGGTCTTCCGCCGCGTGGTGGTGGAATTCCGGCGCCATGTCTTCACATTCTTTCGGCAGCGCGACCCAGCTTTGCAGCCCGTGCGCGTTGTGGCTGTGCGCGCGCTCCTGCGCATCCGTCCGTTCCGAATGGGTAATGCCGCGGCCTGCCGTCATCCAGTTCAGCGCGCCGGGGGTGATGCGCTGTTCGGAGCCTATGCTGTCGCGGTGGGTAATCTCGCCTTCAAACAAATAGGTCACGGTGGAGAGGCCGATATGCGGATGCGGCAGCACTTCCATGCCCTGCCCGGCTTCAAAATGCGCGGGGCCCATATGGTCGAGGAAAATAAACGGCCCCACCATACGGCGCTTCACATAGGGCAGCAACCGCCGCACTGTTGCACCGCCGACATCGGCAAGGCGCGGGGGAATGGTGAGGTCAATAAGGCTCATGGCTTTCGGGCGGCTCCTGCTTCTTTCCTAATATAAGTTCTTTGGCGGCCATAACAATCACTATGCCCCCATATGGAACGATAAGCCCGCGCGCGGGTTAGGTCATATTGACGCAAACCAGCGTTTGAAAATTATGCAAATTGATATTTATCAAGGCTTTCATGACTGAACCGGCAACCGAGAATTTAAACGATAGCGTTATCGAGGCAGATGATGCGCCCATCATTCCCATTCGCACCTTTTTCCTAGGCGGCATTTTCATCATCCTGCTCTTTTCGGCGCTCAAGATTGCCGATACGCTGTTCATCCCTATCGTCATCGCCATCTTCCTGAAGCTGGTGCTGCAGCCCTTCCTGCGCCTGCTGGGTAATTTCCCCATCCCGCGGCGGCTGGCGGCGCTGCTGATTATCGCGCTGCTGGTCGGCGCGCTCTGGGTCATGGGCTCCGCCCTTGCCGGCCCCGCCGCCAACTGGGCGCAGCAGATTCCGGACAACCTGCCCGAGATAAAGGCCAAGCTGCACTTCCTCAGCAAGCCTGTCGCCGATACGCAGAAAATGCTGGCGCAGGCGGAAGACCTGACCAAGGGCACGGGGCCGAAGGCCACGACGACCGTCGTCATGCCGGGCTCCCGCCTTGTCGACAAGATCATGATCACGACGCAGAGCCTTGCCAGCAACCTGTTCACCATCGTACTGCTGCTGTTCTTCATGCTGTCGTCCGGCGATACGTTTTTGCGCCGCATCGTTGAATCGCTGCCGAAATTCCGCAACAAGCGGCAGGCGGTGGAAATTTTCAAGCAGATCGAGCAGGATATTTCCATTTACCTCATGACCATTACCATCATGAACGCGATTGTCGGCCTCGCCACCTTCTTCATCATGTGGTATCTCGACGTTGGCGACCCCATGCTCTGGGCGGCGGCCGCCTTTATTCTCAACTACGTGCCGATTGCGGGGCCCTTTTTCGCGGCGGCGCTGTTTGTCTTTGTCGGTCTCATGGGCACCTCGGAATCATGGAATGCCGCGCTGCCGGCCGCGCTCTACCTTGTCGTGCATATCATTGAAAGCACCTTTATCACGCCGCACCTGCTGGCGCGGCGCTTTACGCTCAACCCCGTGCTGGTCATCCTCTCGCTGATTTTCTGGTACTGGATGTGGGGACTTGCGGGCGCGATATTGTCCGTCCCCATCCTCGCCATGATCAAGATCATCTGCGACCGTATCGAGCGGCTGCAGCCCCTCGGCCTTTTCATCGAAGGCGACCGCAAAGCCCTCGCCGCCGCCGCGCCGGACGAGCCTGTAACTGCGTCGCAAACAGAGACTGCGCGCGGCAGGTAATTTTATCGCCGTGACCGCCAGAAATACTGTAAAATAGCCCAGGAAGAAAACGACGGTGGGAGATGGGATGCCGCGGAAGCTGTTTTAGAAATAGTCCTTTTTAAAGGCTAAAAATACGTCTAATTAATTGATTCAATACCGTATTTATTGCCAATTAAGAACGAGTCGCACTTCTCACTCCTTTTTTTTCCAGCGTTACTGAAACGCGCCCTTTAACAGCTTGTTATTTGTTCCATGCTAAACAATGCGAGTGCGCCTCCGCATTTTTCAGCAAAGGAATTTCCAAAGTGCCCATTAAAGATCACGGCAAGATTACCGGCTTCTCCGGCAACGAAATTTTCTGCCTTGAAAAACTCGGCTACCGGCCGGGGCAGCTGTGCCTTGGCAACAACGTCCTCTCGCTCGGCGTCGGGCGCGGCATTGGCGCCGGCCTCTCCAACCTAGCGGGCGGCGAAGTGACGGAGATCACCAAGCTTGTCTACGACGGCCGCAAAAACGCCTATGACCGCATGATGAAGGAAGCGGCGCATTACGGCGGCGTCGGCCTTGCCGGCGTCACCTTCGACCTCATCAATCACGGCAGCAATATTGAATTCCTCGCCTTCGGCTCCACCGTCAACGACCCGAACAACACCGCCGGCGCCATGAGCTTTTCCTCCTTCGCCGATGCGCAGCAGCTGTACTGCCAGATTGATTCAGGCTTCACGCCGAAAAGTTTCGTCAGCGGCAACGTTGCCTATTCCATCGGCGTCGGCGGCAATATCGCGGGGGCCTTTCGCGGCTTGAAGCGCGGCGAAGTGCCGCAGTATACCGAAATTTTCGACCGCACCCGCCACCTTGCCCTCTCGCGCATCAAGGACGCGGCGCGTGAAGTCGGCGCCAATGCCGTCATCGGCATCCAGACCTCCATCATGCCGCTCCTTGGCGCGCAGGAGATGCTGATGCTCGGCACCGCCGCCTCGCACCCGTCGCTGGCGAATTACAACCACGACCCCGTGACGTCCGACATGACCAATGAAGAGTTGTGGAACATGGTTAACATCGGCTATATGCCGATCACGCTTGTCATGGGCGTTTCCGTCTATTCGCTGGGCCTCGCCTCCGGCATCGGCTCCTTCGTGAAAAGCCTTGCCGGCGGCGAGGTGAATACCTTGAGCGAATTGCTCTATGAGGCGCGCGAAAAAGCCTTCGAGCGGTTGCAGACCGCAGCGACCAAATGCAACGCAGATGAAGTCATTGGCGTTAAAACCCGCGTCTACGACATGGGCGGCGGGCTGGTTGAAATCATGGCGATCGGCACGGCGGTAAAACGCGTGCCGGGCCTCACGACCAAACAGCCGATCCTGCCGGCGCAGGCGATTATCCAGGACCGCGAAACCTTTGTGGAAGCCGCGCGCGGCGATACCGTGGCTGCGCTCGCGACCGCCAGCAACGCAAGGCGCTCGCAGGCAGGGCCGATGAGGATCATCGGCTTTGTCATCCTGATTATTTTCTACGCCTTCATTGCCTACACGAAGCATCACCCATGACCGAAGCCGCGGAACATAGCGACAAGGCTTCAAAACTAAAGGGTCTACTGTGGCTCGCCTGCGGTTGCCTTCTTGCGGCAGGCTTCGCGCTCGGCATTACGCCCCTCGCCCATGCTATTCCCTGGAGCTGGGAAAAAAAAATGGCGGAAAGAGATGCCTTCAACCTGCCGTTGCAGGCCTGCACCGCCAACCCCGGCGCGGACAAGCTGCTAGATAAACTCATTCGCCGCATCTATCCCGTGCAGCCGGGGGATGCCGAATTCTCGATCGACGTCAAAGTCGTGCGCGACCCTGCCATCAACGCCTTCGCAAGCCTTGGCGGCAAGCTCTATATCAACACCGGCTTCCTGACACAAGCGCAATCGGCGGATGAAGCGGCGGGCGTGCTGGCACATGAGATTGAACACGTGCGCCACCGCCATATCATGGAGGTGATCCTCGTCCGCCTGCTGACCAGCCAAGGCCTCAGCATGGTCTTTGGCGGCGATGCGGATTCTAGCGCGGAAACGGCCGACTTCCTCATGCGCGCCAACTTCTCCCGGGCGCAGGAAGCCGAAGCCGACCATGACGGCCTTGCCCGCCTGCAGGCCGCGCATGTGGATAACAGCGGCTTTCGCAAATTCTTCGAGCGGCTGGAAGACGGCGGCATTGCCAGCCAGTTCATCTCCGACCACCCCTCCAGCACCTCCCGCGCCGAAATGGCCGCGGAATTCGACAACAAAGACGCCAAACCCGTCATGACCAAGGATGACTGGGTGCAGGTAAAGCACTATTGCAAGGATGTTCCGGTTCCCAAAAAACAATGATTTGACAGGAAATATGCAGCCTTTCCAAGACCGCCAAATGTCGCTAAATTCCAATTCTGACAAAATCGACATTGGAAAGCACACGGCCTTGAACCGCACGGACAGGATTTTCAGACTTTACACGCTCAACCGCCGCTGGACCAATGCGAGCCTTCTGGCGCACCGCAACTTCGACGGCCATATCGTCTCCATGCAGCAGTCCGGTAGCCACTGGATCAAGAACATGCTGTCGACGGTGCTTATCCGCCTCTACAACCTGCCAGCGCTCGAGCACATTCAGGATGACAGCGTCGTCGGCCACACCAAGTCGCCGCCCAAATACAAGCAGATCCCGCAGATTGTCCACTCGCACGGCTACCCGCATGCGCTGACGCTCGCCATTCCCGGCCTTCACTTCCCCCGCTATCTCGTGCTGGTGCGAGAGCTGAAAGAATCCCTCGTCTCTCACTACGAGCGATTCAAGGGCGATTATAATTGCGATTTCTCGACCTACCTGCGCGGCGATGTGGCGCAGAAAACCTTCTATAGCGATATCTGGTCGCGCATCCGCTTCATGAATGAATGGGGCGATGTGCTGGAGAATAATCACGGCAAAGTGATGGCTCTGCGCTATGAAGACATGAAAGCCGATGGCAAAGGCGCGTTGAAAAACGTCTGTGACTTTTTCGGTGTTAATAAGGTAACGGACGACCTCTTGACCGAAGCCGTCGCCGCCAACAGCCGCGAGAAAATGGCAGAAAAGCCCAACCCGGAAGTCTCGACAACCGTTGTCCGCACGGCCCCCAAAAAGCCCCTTACCGACTATTTCCCGCCGGCGGACGAGGCTTTTTTTAACGAAACCTGCGCCCGTTATTTAAAGCATGACTTCGGCTACGGGTACCCCACCCGCACGAAAAAATAGCTCTTACTGGAACCACTCCGCGACCGGCTTGTTGATTTGTGGAACAGTCAATAGGAGCACGTCATGAATTTCAATAAAGTACTTTCCCTTGCACTTTCTGCTGCCCTTCTTGTAAGCGCCTCAGCTATGGCTGCTGGTGGCGGTGGCGGCGGCGGCTCAGGCGGTGGTGCCGCGGCATCCTCCGGTTCCACGGCAGGTATGAGCGGAAGTTCTTCGGCTGCCTCCGGCCGCACGGCAGCAGGCACCGAAAGCAGACGTACCGGCGTTTCGACACGCGCTGGCGCATCTACCGCGAATGGAACACCCGCAGACCTAAACGGTGCCTCGACCAGTGAATTTAGCGGCAACGCTTCAGCCGCCGCAAATTCCCCTCTGGGCAGCACCGGTGGCACGCTTGGCGTGAACAGCTCAATCCCGGGCGCGGCAACGCCCAATGGGCCCGTCAGCCTGACCGCGTCGGATACTTTGAGCGGGTTAGGCCTATCCAGCTCCACCGGTAGCGCCATGACGCGGTCTAGCGGCCTCCCCGGCACAACTGGATCCGGATCACTGTCGTCCAGCACTGGCGCAACGTCGGAAGATACGCTGCCGCTCGGCACCAGCTCGATCAACGATGATAATATCTTGCGCGCACGTCGCTCGCGCTAAGAATTGGCCTCCAAATGAATAGCGCCGCCGGAGAAAAATCCGGCGGCGCTTTTTCATTCGTCACGCTTACACTTCGATAAAATCAACGCGGCCGGTTTCGAGGTCGAGCACCGCGCCGCAGATTTTAATATCGCCTTTGGCGACCAGCCCTTCGATAAGGCGGCTGGAATGCGATAATTGGCTGACGGAAGCACGCACGTTTGCCTCGACAGCACGGACCATTTTGTCTTCTGTGGAAACCCCCGCCAGTTGGGTGATGGGGAAGATATGCGGGCGGATGCGGCTGACGATGTCATGGATGTTTTCCGATGAAATGGCCGCGCCGGAAATATGGTCAAGCGTCGCCTTGATCGCGCCGCAGCGGGTGTGGCCCATGACAAGCACCAGATTGGTGCCGAACATGCTGGCCGCGAATTCAACGCTGCCCACCAGCGAGGGTGCGACGATATTTCCGGCGACGCGGATGACGAAAAGGTCGCCGATATCCTGGTCAAAAATCATCTCGACCGGCGCGCGCGAGTCGGAGCAGCAAAGCACGATGGCCTTTGGCAGCTGCCCGTGCTTGCCGAATTCCTTCAGCTTGGCAAGTGATGACTCCGACGACTGTATCGACTGGCCGGCAAGAAACCTTGCGTTGCCGGCTTTCAGGTCTTCGATCACATGGTCAAATGCGGTGGCGTTATTGTCCAAAACTTCTATCCCCTGCGATGTTTGCTTGAGAAGGCTAATGTACCCTTCTCAGCTACGGCGTAAAGAAAAAAATTTAAACCGTTTAAAAAACACCGTGTTTTGAAGCAGATAGAATTTACCCCGCGCAGCTATTTTAGGATTGCAGTGGTCGCGAACAAAAATTAACTTTTCACCCGCGCAATTGAAACATTATGCACCAACGCTGCGGATTCACGCCGCCATGCTTTGCGGTGCCTGCGATTGCAGGAACTCCTCGGCATTGCGCAAGTCGAGCACGCGCTGCAGCCGGCGGCGGGCGCTTTGGGAAAGGTTGTTGAACTTCGCGACCGTCCCGCGGCTGCCGATGCGGACAATCGTCGCTTCCAACGGGACTTCGATTGTTTCGCTAAGGGTGTGGAAGCGCAGGGCAAGCTTCAGCGTATCGTTCGCCTTCAGCTCCGGAACCGGATGGGCGTCGTAATAAACACCGCCTATGTTCCAGTCGTTGTTCGGCGTTGCGAACAGGACTCCGCCCATGCTCCAGTCGTGCAGGGCATAGGGCCGTCCTGCGACCATCACTTCTGCCTTGCTGTCTTCATGCCGCATGAACTTGCGGATTTCGATGAGGCTATCGCGGTGAAAGGCCTCGAAAGCATTCAGTTTATCGAAAAATTTGTCAAACATGGTCGTCTCCGTATGATGTGTGGTTTTGCTCAGGCGCTGATGCCGCCGTCGACATTGAGGGTTGTGCCGGTGATATAGGAGGCGTCCGGCGAGGCGAGGAAGGCGACAGCCGCCGCAACTTCGTCAGCCGTACCGTAGCGCCCAAGCGGAATGCCGGCTTTCATCGCCTCCGCCATCTCGCCGTTTTCGGGGTTCATATCGGTGTTGATGGGGCCGGGCTGGACGGTATTGATGGTGATGCCGCGCGCGCCAAAATCACGCGATGCGCCGCGGGTATAGGCCGCCACCGCCGCCTTGGATGCCGAATATTGCGCAAGTCCCGCAAAAGGCGTGTGGTCGCCGACGATAGAGCCGATCGTCACAATGCGACCGCCAGCAGTCATGCTTTTCGCGGCCGTTTCAATCGCCGCAATCACGCCACCCACGTTCACTGCAAACTGCCGATCAAGCGCAGCTTCATCATTCGCCGCATCACCGACACCGCCGGTAACGAACACGCCCGCGTTATTAACGAGGATATCAAGGCGGCCGTGCTTTTTGATTACTTCCGCGACCGCGGCACTGACCGATTTTTTATCCGCGCTGTCGGCATGGATTGCAACAGCAATACCACCCGCCGCTTTCACCTCGTTCACCAGCGCCTCCGCTTTATCTTTCGCGCTGACATAGGTAAAGGCAACAGTTGCGCCATTTGCCGCCAAACGGCGAACAATCGCCGCGCCAATGCCACGCGAGCCGCCGGTGACGAGGGCGATTTTGTTTTTCAGTTGCTGGGTCATAAGATCTACTCCGGTTAAATGTTGCTCGGCTTGTTCTGTACCGACAAGTAAATATATGATGACGAATCATTGCTGGTCAATAGATTTCTATACCGATTGGTATTAATTTATTCAAAATCAGAATTTACCGTTTATTTTCAAAATTTTAGATAAATGTATATTTCTTCTTCAAGTACACAACTATGAACTAACTATTTAAAACTGTGGATTTTTATATCGATTAGTCTTATTATTAAGTCATAGGCTATATGAGGAGATGCGCCATGGCCATGGGCCGACCGAGGGAGTTTGACACTGTTGTTGCGCTGGATCGCGCACTGGATGTGTTTTGGCAAAAAGGCTACGAGGGCGCATCCCTTCCCGACCTGACCGCCGCGATGGGCATCAACCGCCCGAGTCTTTATGCCGCGTTCGGCAATAAGGAGGAGCTGTTCCGCAAGGCGCTTGACCGCTACACCGAAAAATCAGCCGCCCGCATGAATGCCCTGCTTTCCGCACCGACAGCGCGCGAAGGTCTCGAAAAGCTACTGTTTTCGATTGCAGAAGCGACAGCCTGCCCGAAAACACCGCGCGGCTGCCTGCTTGTGCAGGCCATGAGTGGCGGCGATGAGGCGGAACCCATGCGTCGCGAACTCGCTGCGCGGCGCCACGGCACAGAAAACATGTTGCGGGAGCGTTTTGAGCGCGGGATTGCCGAGGGGGATATCCCGAAGGGCTCAAATGCCGCCGATCTTGCCGCCTTTTATGCGACATTGATGCAAGGCATGTCGGTGCAAAGCAATAGCGGCGCCAGCCGCAACGACCTGATGCGGACGGCGCAAATGGCGCTGAAAGCCTTTCCCGCCTGATTTCTGCACAAAAAAGCCACGATTAAGCCTGAAACCCGCCATCAGGACGGCATATTTCGTGTGCATGCTTGGGGAATGAAACACAAATCACACCTTAAAGCCGATTTCCACGCCTTCCTGTATCTCATCAGCTGGAGCGTGCAGCGCCGCCTCCGGTCACAGCTATGACGCGGATATTTTATCATCTGCGTGCCAAAATGCTGGCGGCGCTGTCCCTTATCACGCTTGCCGATATTCTTTTTTACGAGGAGCCCGATGGCTGGGGCAGCGGTCTTTTTGCCCTGACCATGCTGGCTGCCGTTCTTCTATCGCAACCACAGTGTGTAAAGACGCTTGCGGGCAGGGCCGCGGCCCTCATGGGCGCGACGCTTGCCATAGATATGGTTTTAGAACCGGGAACGCTGAATATCATCAGCTTTTGTCTTTTGCTCGTCACGCTCATCGTCATGGAAAAGCGCCATAGTCTTCCCTCGGCACCGCTGTGGTTGAAAGATGTCATCGCATTTTCGCTCGCGACGGCGAAAATCTGGAACCACAATTTATTCAAGATCAATGCAATCTTAAAGAAGCGTTATGCGGCGCAAGACCGCGGCAGCGCACGGCGCATCGGCCATGTCGCAGTTCCCGTCATGCTCAGCATTCTATTCTGCTGGCTGTTCGCCGAGGCAAACCCCGTATTAATGCAGGCGCTAGAAAAATTTGACTGGTCACGGGTGGCGAAACTTCTTTCCCTCTGGCGCTGGCTCTTCTGGCTGTCGTGCGGAACGGTCATCTGGGCACTTCTGCGGCCGCGGTTTCCGATGGCAAAACAGCTTGGGCAGCGCGCCGATATCAATATCGAGGCTTTCGTCAACCGTAACTCTATCGCCCTCTCGCTTATCGTCTTCAACGTTCTTTTCGCGCTGCAGAACGCGTCCGACATCTGGTACCTATGGCAGCAGAAATCGCTGCCGGAAGGCGTCAGCTATGCTGAATACGCGCATGCCGGCGCCTATCCGCTGATTGCGACGGCGCTGCTGGCGGGCGTTTATGTTCTCATCACCTTCGGTAACGGCGGCGGCAAGTACCAATCACGGCTTTCCCGCCAATTGGTTTACGTCTGGATTGCGCAGAATATTTTCCTCGTCGTTTCCGCGATTGACCGTACACTGCATTACGTCGCAGCCTATTCACTGACATCGCTGCGGGTGGCGGCCCTCATCTGGATGGGTCTGGTCGCTTTCGGTCTCATGACGCTGGTCGTGCGCGTGGCGTGGAACCGCAGCAACCTCTGGCTTATCAACGCGAATATGCTTGCCCTCGCGGCGGTTGTCTACGCTTGCTGCTTCATGAATTTTTCTGGTTTCATCGCGGATTATAACGTGCGCCACTGCCGGGAGATGACAGGGGACGGACCCGGCCTTGATGTGTCTTATCTAAAAAGCCTTGGCTGGCAAGCCGCTCCGGCCCTGCATTGGTTTCAGGAAAATGTGAAATATGATGCAGGCGGGTTAATTCAGCGAAATCCCGCCGTGACGTTGTCGCCGCTTCCCACTGCTGGTTTTGCGGCTGACGAACTCGACGCAGATCTCGCCAAGACCTTTAACAACCACTGGCAAGCATGGACACTTTTACGCTATTGGCGGCTTAAAGAGACGGAATTGAGGACGCATCCTTGATTTGACCCGGCAGGCGATTTTGAATAGATTACGGGTCAAGAAGGAAAGCCCCATGGTAAAGCAGATTCTGGTCGTCGACGACGACCTCCATATCCGGGAAGTTGTCGTCTTCGCGCTTGAAAAGGCGGGCATGCGCGCCCTGCAGGCCGGCGACGGCATGGAAGCCTTGAAGATTTTCACGGCAAGCGCGCCGGACCTTATCATCCTCGATATTTCGATGCCGGAGCTTGACGGGCTTGAGGTTTGCCGCCAGATCCGCAAGAAGAGCGATACGCCCATTTTATTCCTCTCCTCCCGCGATGAGGAAATCGACAAAATTTTGGGGCTTGAGCTGGGCGGCGACGACTATGTCACCAAGCCCTTCAGCCCGCGGGAGCTGATCGCCCGCGTCAACGCGATTTTGAAGCGCAAGACCGGCGGACAGGTGCCGAACGCCAGCCACAAGCTGACACAAGGCAGCCTGACAATGGATACGGCCAGCTATACCGCCCGTTGCGGCGATAACACCGTACCACTGACCGCGACGGAATTCGCCCTGCTGCTGGCGCTGTTCCGCCACCCCGAAAAAGTCTTCACGCGCGACGAGCTGATGAACCATGCCTATGACGCCAATATCACGGTGAGTGACCGCACGATTGACAGCCACATCCGCCGCATTCGCGGTAAATTCGCAACTTTTGTGAGTGGCGAGGTCATCGTTACCAATCACGGCATCGGCTACAAGCTGGGCCCATGCAAATAGTGCAAAAATTGAAGGCGGGCTTCCGCCTACACACCGTTTTTGCGGGCATTCTGCTTTTCGTCCTGCTGCTGCCGCTCAGCGGCGGCTACTTCTTCCGCATCTACGAAAACGAACTCGTCCGCCAGACGGAATCGGAATTGATCGCCCAAGGCGTCTTTATTTCCGCCATGTATAAAGATCGGCTGGATCCGCCGAAAGGCTATGGCAACCTGATCGGCCCGATGCCGCGCGACGCTGAGGAAAAATTCAAACCCTTCCCGCCCCTATTGGATTTGCGCACTGCGGATATTCTGGCGCCGCGCGGCGACGCGGAAAAGCCGCTAACCCCCGCGAAACCCTTTGAGATTGACACCGGTAACCGCCTGCTCCCTGTTATGCAGGACGCAAAGCTCAGCACGCTTGCCAGCATGCGGATTTTAAACCCGCAAGGCGTCGTCATAGCGGGCACCAGCGAAATCGGCATGTCGCTTGCGGGCGCCATCGAAGTACAACACGCACTGCGAGGCGAATACGCCAGTGTTTTGCGCCAGCGCGTTACGCATGATCCCCGCCCTCCTCTCGCCAGCCTCAGCCGCGGCACGGATGTGCGCGTTTTTATCGCCCTCCCCATTGTGCAGGATGACAGGGTGATTGGCGTGGCCTACCTCTCCCGCTCTCCCCGCAATATCCTGAAGGCGCTGTATGAGGAGCGCGAAAGCGTCTTTCTCGCCGGCCTGTTCATTCTTTTCATGACCGGCCTGATTGCGTGGATTTTAAGCGCGACCATCGGCCGCCCCTTGCGTGACCTGAAACGCGCTGCCCTGCAGCTGGCGGCCGGTGACCGCGACAGGCAGAAACTTCCCTCCCCGCCCATCGAGGAACTGGCGTCCCTCGTCGACAGCTTTGAAAAAATGTCGCTGACGATCGACGCGCGGTCTGAATATATCCGCAGCTTTGCCATGCATCTGGCACATGAATTCAAGACGCCGCTGACCGCCATTCAAGGCGCAATCGAACTGCTGAACGACCACCCGGAGGACATGAGCCGCGACCAGCGCGCGCGTTTCCTCGAAAATATTTCGAAAGATACCGACCGTTTGAAAAAACTCGTGTCGCGGCTGCTCGAATTGGCGCGTGCGGACGTTATGCAGCCCGGTACGGAGCACTGCGATGCGGCAGCGCTGCTTGTGGCGTTGATAAAAAAATACCCGCAGAACATTACACTCTCTTTGCCGGCAGAAGTTCTACCCGCAGCGATTGGCGGTGACATCCTTGAAACCGCAATGCTCAACCTTGTCGATAACAGCCTGCAACAGGGCGCAAATAAAATTGCGGTTACAGCCACCCAAGGCAGCGCGATTACGATTGATATCAGCGACAATGGGCCTGGCATCTCTGAAAATAATGCGGCGAAGCTTTTCACCCCCTTCTTCACCACAAGGCGCGAAACAGGCGGCACGGGGCTTGGCCTTGTCATTACCCGGTCGCTGCTGCGCGCGCACGGCGGGGAAATCGAGCATATCCGGTCGGAAAAAGGCGCGCATTTCAGGATAACGCTGAAGCCTGCCTGATTTTGGTCTTGCGCCCCGCGCCTTTGCAGGGGCATTATCGCCGCATGAAACTGAAACCCACGCTCCATTTTATCCTCCTGACCGCCTGCCTTGATTCGTTCGGGCTTGGCTTTATCATTCCCAACCTGCCGGATGTCGTGAGGCGGTTCGAGGCGAGCCCTGCGGCCGTCAACCTTTACTACGGGTTTTTCATCGCGGCCTATGCCGCCTGCCAGTTTATTGCCTCCCCCGTACTGGGCGCGCTGTCGGACAAATACGGGCGCCGGCCCGTGCTGCTGGTTTCCCTCGCTTTTTCGGCGGTGGATTACCTGTTCATGGCTTACGCGCCGTCGCTGCTGCTGCTTTTCGTGGGCCGCATCATCTCGGGGCTTACCGGCGCCAACATCGCTGTCGCCAACTCCTATATCAGCGATATTTCAACCGAAGTCCAGCGCGCGGCCTATTACGGCAAGCTTGGTGCAGCCTTCGGCCTTGGCTTTATTATCGCCCCCGCTGTCGGCGGCCTCCTCGGCGCGCACTTCGGCCCGACAGCCCCCTTCCTTGCAGCGGCGCTGTTCTGTGTCATCAACTTCCTGTTCGGCATTTTTATCATGCCGGAATCCCTGCCGCCCGAAAAACGGCGGGCGATTAACCTTCGCGATTTCCACCCGCTCAAATCCATGGTGAAGTCCTTCCGCCTCTCGCCGCTGCTGATATCCGTCTACGGCCTCTATTTTCTCGCAGGACAGGTCTACCCCAGCATCTGGACGCTTTACACCCAGTATAAATTCCACTGGAGCGTTTTCGATGTCGGCCTCTCCCTCGCCTTCTTTGGCGTCCTGATGATTTTTATGCAGGGCGTCATGACAGGCCGTATCGTTTCAAAACTGGGGGAGCGCGGGGCTGTCGTTTTCGGCATCACCATCGCCAGCATAAGCTTTTGCCTGTTTGGCCTCGCCACACAAAGCTGGATGATTTATCTGTTCAGCGTCGTTAGCGCGACATCTTTCGTTACCGGCTCCGCCCTTCAATCGCTGATCTCGAAGGAAGCCAGCGAGTCTGAACAGGGCGAACTGCAGGGCGGGCTTGTTTCCATCAGCTCCCTTACCGAGATCATCGGGCCGATTTTTTACACCGCCCTCTTTTCCCTTTTCACAGGGCCGCATGCCGTTATTGACTTCCCGGGCAGCCCCTTCATCGCGGGCGGGCTCATTTGCGCCCTCGGCCTCGCCTTGCTCTGCGCCTGCCGGAAAAAGCCGGCGGCGGCAACCGCGGCATAAAAAACCGGCGCCCTTTAAAAAGGCGCCGGTTTCTTCAAATCAAATGCTTAGAAGTGATAGGTGCCGGCGAGCGACAGGATGTCGACGCTGTTCTTGGTCGTGCCCTTAAGGTTGGTCACGATGCCGGTTGCGGCGGTATCCGTCACATTGACATCGCTGTCAGGCATGAAGATGTGTGTTGCCGCGCCATCGATGCTGAAGTGCGGGTTGATGTTATAGCTGGTGCCAAGCGACACCCAGAAACGATTGCTGTCCGGCGCGCGGGAGGAGCGGAAGTTCGTCTGCGTCGGCGTCTTGTCGAACTGCAGGCCGCCGCGGAAAGTCCAAGCGTCCGAATACTGGTAGGAAGCACCGGCCGCAAGCGAGAAGCTATCTTTATAGTGGAACTGCGTCGTGTTCGCCGGGAACGGCGGGGCGACAACGGTGAGGCCCTGGAATTTGCTCCAGTTGTACCAGTTGGCGCTGCCGAGCAGCGTCCACTGGCTGTCCAGCTTGTGTGATACGCCGAGCTCGACGATATCCGGCAGCTTGAGGTCGGCCGTGGCATGAACCGGCGAGGGCACCGGCAGGCCGGTGATGGCGAGCGCGCCATCGAGGCTCTGCGTCATGCCGGAGCGGTAATGCACGCCGGCTTGTGTCGCATCATTGAACTTGTAAAGCAGGCCTGCGTTGAAGCCGACCGTCCAGCTGGAGCCCGTGAGGCGCGAGTGCGCATCCGTCGCCGGCGAACCCGGGATGCCCGTCGGAATGGCGGCTTCCAGCGTGCCACTGGCGCGTTGGAAATCAGGGCCGCCGGAGATGGACAGCTTGTTGTTCACTTTCACGGCCAGCTGCGGCGAGATGTCAATCGTCTGCAGGCGTGTCTTCGTCGAGTCATAGCGGCCGACCCAGGTCGTGCCGTAGTCGTTGGCAAGACCAAACGGGGCCGTCACAGAAATGCCAAGCCAGTAGCGGTCATCGGCCAGCGGCGTCACGGCATAAATATTCGGCACCGGTGTTGCGTTGAAGGGGTTTGAATCGTCGCCGCCGGTCAGCGGCACAGTTGCCGGAAACGTCGTGGTGGATCCGTTATTCTGAAACTTTGAGCTTGGGATCAGCACACTGGTGCCGATGGTGATCTGCGCGCCTTTCAGCTCGGTCATCAGCGCGGGGTTGTTGAAGAGAACGGAGGCATCGCGCGCCTCGGCCTGCGCGCCGGCAAAGGCGGAGCCCTGCCCTGAAACGCTTTGTTCCTGAATGTAGAAGCCGCCGGCCTGCGCAGCCGTGGATGTGCCCAACAATGCTGCGATAACGACGAAGCCTAGTTTCTTGGAAAGTTGCATGAACCGTAATCTCCTGACAAAACCTTGCGTGGAAGTTCTGACGTCATTGTAGCGCAACCTTACCTGCTGTTAAGGGTGTTTTCGCTATACGCACAGGTGTTCAGGATAAATTCGGGCGAGTGGTGCTATCTTGTTGTGCTGCGACGCAGCATCATTTCCGGATATATTCGATCTGCTCGCCTTTTTTATAGAAAGACTGCTTTACCATCGTGCCATCTTTTGCATACCAGACCTCGCGGGTTAGGTCGCCGTAAACAAGGTACATATCGGTCGACATCGCCTTGCCGAGAACGTCTAGATCTTCGCTGGCACCCTTCTTGATCGTCACCTTGGCAACGCGACCCTTGATGATGTCAAGCAATTCGCTTTCCCTAACCAGCGACTTGTTCCACCAGCTCGAGGGCAGGATATCATCCGGCAGTTCGGAGGTTTTGCCATCCGTGGTCAGCATGAGTTTGCCATCCACTTTTTTGACGGACACGTTATGTTTTTCGCCATTGTCGTTGCTGGTATTGCTCAAGGCGACCAGCTTGCCTTTTTCCCAGCTCTCCGTGCCGTCGAACGTAAAGGAATATACCGTTGCGAAGAGGAATTTCACCGTCACGCGGGTCTTGATGGTGACAAGGGTTTTATCGCCATTGCGGTTGATCTGCAGGCTATGCGTGCCGATTTCCCCGCCCTTGCGCATCACAGAAAAATCCAGCGTCTGCACAGCGGCGCGCGCCGTATGCGGCAGCAGCATCAGGCACAACGCAAGAGCGAGAAGAGACAGCTTGTAGCGGTTCATGTGTTTCATCCTGCTTTGCAGACTTTGTTGCGCCCCGTGCGCTTGGCTTCATACAGCGCGGTATCCGCGCGTGTAATCAGGTCTTCAGAGCTTTCTCCGACAACATATTCGGCAACGCCGACGGAAATCGAAATGCTGCCGAGACGCTCGTTGCTGACCTTATTGGTGACTTCCTTGCTCTCGACAGCCTTGCGCAGCACTTCAGCTACACGCAGACCCGCCGACAACGGTGTTGCCGGAAGGATAATCGCGAATTCTTCCCCGCCGTAACGCGCGGCCATATCCTGGCCTTTAACGTTGCTGAGCAGCGTCCGCGCGACAAGGCGCAGTATCTGGTCGCCCGCCGGATGGCCGTAGGTGTCGTTAAACTTTTTGAAGAAGTCGATATCGATCATCATGAGCACCATCGGCTGTTTGCCCGTGATGCTTTCTTCGATGGAATCCATCAGCCTCTTGTCAAAAGCCTTGCGGTTGGCGATGCCGGTAAGGCTGTCGGTGCTGGCTTCCTTCTTGACCGTCTCGAGATACTGCTTGAGCTCTGTCACTTTGGTCGCGGAGCTTGCAAGGTGCTCTTCCAGCTCGTGGTTCTTCGTGAGCATCTTGCGGGTTTCCTGCACGATGTCGGAAATCACGCTGCCGAGATCCTCGATGCTGCCCGCCTTTTCAAGGCTTTCGGAAACGCCGCCGAGGGAGTCGTTATATTGCTGCGTTGCGGAGGTCGCGCTTTTCAGCATGCCGACCAGCTCGACGATAGAGGTCTGCACCTGGTCGCTGACTTTGCGCACCGCGCCATCATTCTGGCCGGCGGCGACAAAGCGTGCGTAAATTTTCTGGCAGGCCGCTTCATCCAGCGGGCCCTGGTGGGTGTTGATGGCGCGGACGATTTCGGGGTCGCCATCGAAATAGCGATACCACAGCTCATAGAACTGCGGACTGGAAGGCAGGCCGACCTGGTCGATTTTTTCCAGCGCCCTCACGGTGATGGCGTAGGATTTTTCTTTTTTGCTGGATATTGCCGGTGTCTTTGAAGTGTCTGTCATGGAACCCTATACCTGCAGTGTTCTTAATTATAACGCCGAATGACCCAGCGTAATACCCAAAAGGTTAAAATGGCACCCATTTTCCAAAAATCACCCCTTTGGAAAGAAAATAATAGCCTTTGGCAAGTATCTGCTTTCCAAAGCGGGGGACTGTTGACCCGAACACGTTTGTCACTAGACTGCGGGAACATAAAATTCGCGATGCTTCGAGAAGGATGCCAACCGATGAGCAAAACCTCCGCCATGCCCCTCGCCCCCGTTTCCATGGCAAATGCCGTCACTCTTCCCGCCAGCTACTATCATGACCCCTCGATTTATGCGGCTGAACAGCAGAAACTTTTCTTTAAGGACTGGATGCTGTTCTGCCACGAAGCGTTGTTGAAAACACCGGGCAGCTATGTCGCCTATACCGTTGCGGGGCGGCCGGTATTTGTCATACGCGGCAAGGACGGCGCACTGAAATCCTTCCACAACGTCTGCCGCCACCGTGCCTCCATGGTGCTGAAGGAAGGCCACGGCACAACCGCAGTGCTGCGCTGCATGTACCATGGCTGGGTTTATGATACGGATGGTCACCTCTGCAAGACGCCCGGCTTCGGCGGGGATGAGGCTGATTTGTGCCAGCGCACATCATTATTTCCCGTGCATGTGCAAAGCCGCGACGGGCTTGTCTTCATTTGCATGGCCGACAAGGCGCCGGATTTCGAGACAAGCCTTGGCGACCTGCCGGCCGCACTGACCGGCCTTGGCCTTGCGGACTACAAGTTTTTCAGCATGGCTGTCCACCCGATGAAGTGCAACTGGAAGACCTACATCGAGAATTACATGGAGGGCTACCACATTCCCGCCATTCACCCGGAGTTGAACAAGGATGTGGACTTCGCGACCTACAAGGTCATTCCCGGCAAGCGCATCGCACGCCACGAAACCGGCCTCAAGGCCGACCGGGCGAAAGACGCCGTCAACAATGGTGTCTGGGTCTGGCTGTGGCCGAACGTCGCCCTGAACATTTACAAAAACGGCATGAACCTTGAAATTGTCATGCCGACGGGCCCTGATACATCGGAACTGCGCTACTGTTACCTGTTCCGCGATATTTCCGATGCGGCGGCGGTTGAAAACCAGAAAGCCATCGATCTCAGCTTCCTTGTGACACAGGAAGATATCGACATCTGCGAGATCGTGCAGCGCAACCTTGCCGCCGGCGTTTACCGCACCGGCGAACTTTCCCCGCGCCACGAGAACGGCCTCGCCTACTTCCAGAACCTGGTTGCGGAAACGCTGGCTTGAAACTTATCGCCTTCTTATTTTCCCTGATGCTACTGGCTACGCCAGCCCTCGCTGCTGATCATGGCTATGTCATACTCCTTCACGGGCATAGCCGGTCACCGCATATCATGGCGAGAATGCAGCGGGATTTTACAGCACACGGCTTTATTGTGCTGAACCTCGATTATCCCTCCCGCTCCTATGACATTCGCAATCTTGTCGAACTGATCTGGCCGCAGATTGACAGTTTCGTGAAAGATAAAAACAAGCCTGTCAGTTTCGTCGGTCATTCGATGGGCGGCCTTATCGCACGCGCCTATGTCACAGCCTACCCGCCGCAGCATATGGGGCGGATGGTCCTGTTAGGCACGCCAAACCACGGCAGCGAGGTCGCTGACCTGCTGAAAGACGCAAAACTGTATAAGCGCTTTGGCGGCGCGGCGGGACAGGAACTAACGACGACATGGAACGCTGGCGCGGCCTTCGGGCCTGTTGATTACGACCTCGGCGTTATCGCCGGCACGCGCAGCATCGACCCAGCCTCCTCCGCAATTATTCCGGGTGCCGACGACGGCAAGGTTTCTGTGAAGAGCACTGCGCTGGCCGGCATGAAAGACCGGCTGATTTTGCCCGTCACGCACACATTCATGCCGGAGAATGCATCCGTTATTCGCCAGACACGCAGCTTTCTCCTGACCGGAAACTTTCTCCATGCGGCGGAAAGCCGCTAAATAAGGCTGGGATTCCAAAAGATTGTCATAAACTTGCCGATTTCGGTAAAATCGGCTAAAGTGGCCTTACCCTTTCACAATTTCCGGTGCCGGCTTTGCTCGAGAAAATCCGCGATGCCTACGACAAGTTCCAGCAGGTCCTGACGGAAGGCAACTACCGCAGCGACCCCACCACCTTCTGGTCGCTGTTCACCAGCCCCCGCAAAAACATGCCCGAAACGACGGAGACCGCTTTCGGCTCGACGATGATCGATACGTCGCGCTCCTTCGGCACCCGCCTCCTCTGGGCTTCTGCCATCGCGATTGTTTCAATGGATGCGATGGCATGGGTTGCGGCGGGGCTTGCCGTCGCGGGCGTCGGCATGTTCGCTTTGGAGTTTTCCCAGTCCTTGCGCACACGCAAAGAAATCATCACCGAACGCAATTTCGCCAGCCAGCTGGTGCGGGGCACGCGCGCTGATTTATGCCGGTTGCATCAGGCACAGGTGCGCATCATGAATATCGCTGGTGCTTTCCAGCAGGCAAGCCAGGAATCTACGTCCGACACCGTGCGCCGGATTATCAAATCCGTCGAGGCCGAGACCGCGCGGGTCGAGGTGCTGGAAAGCGGTAAGTATGACGCCGGTCTCAAAGCCTATGAATTTTCCGAGCCCGGACTGAAGCTGGTGCACGACAAGCAGGGTAATACGGTTGACGTCGCGACGGTTGGTCTCAGCACCAACAATACATCGGCTCTCCAGGACATGAAACTGCGCCCCGCCTTCGATACCGCGCGGCAGACGGAGGCGGAAATCATCGACCGCCTCGTCGCGCTGCAGCAGGCGCTGCCGCAGGACATCTTTGATAAAGTGGAAGAACGGCTTGCCGCGCAAAAGAAATTGGCGGCCCCTGTTTTTGCAACGGCCGCCAATAGCAATTGACTTGAAGAAACGCTGATTACTTCTCTTTCAGCAGGCCTTCCGGAATGTTCAGCAGGCTGCCACCGCCGGAGGTAATGATTTTCGGCAGTTCGCCGTTCCACTTCTGAACCGCTTCATACATGATCAGCGACTGGTTCTTCGTCAGCGCGTCGGTCTTGATCATCATCGCCTCGGCATCTGCCTTGGCGGAAATGACGCGCTGCTTTGCCTGCTCCTCAATCTGCACGGTCTGGTTCTTGGCCATCTCGGCGCTCTGCACCGCGACGACCTTCGCTTCCACCGCCTGTTCGAACTGGGTCTGGAAATCGATGTTGGTGAGGGAGAAGCCCGTCACGGTGATGCCGTGTTCCTTCAGGTTCTCCGAAATCATCGTCTCGATATCCAGCTGGGCTTTCAGGCGGTTGGAAATCAAATCCATTGCTGCCCACTGGCCGATCACGTTCTTCATCGAGGACGTGATGACCTGCGGGATAAGCTTGTTCGCCCATTCTGACCCGACGGTCGTGTAAATCTTGACGGTGGATGACGGATCGAGCGCGTAGTTGATGGCGTATTTCACATCCGCCTGCTGCACGTCCTTGGTGTAAACGGCGGTATCGGATTCATATTTCTGCACGCGGTTGTCGATTTGGGTAATGCTCGAAATCATTGGCACGACGATATAGAGGCCAGGCGGATAAGCCTCCTCCGCAACCTTGCCGAGGGTTTTCTTGACGCCTGTATGGCCTGCATCAACCACGATGACGGTGGAGGCGAAGAAGTAAGCGCCGATCAGCAGAATAACGACGAGCAGTACGAGTTTTTTGGCGATGCCGGAATCCATGGGGGGTTGTCCTTTGACGATGTTGAGCGTGGGTTTGACGGGAGCCAAGCGATGAACTTTCTAAAAAATAAAACGCATGTATGAAAGGAACTTTTTACCAGTCACATACTAGGCGCGATATTTGCAGGGGGCAATGCGGCCATGGCGGCGAAAGCCATTCCCATATCCATATTTACAGATATGAAAATATTCGTATCGACCGCAGGTTCATGCTAGCTTTTTCGTGAAAACATGACTTCCGAATTTTCGACCGGAGACCTTAAAATGAAACGCCCCGCCATCCTCGCCCTTGCCCTTGTCGCGCTGCTCGCCGTCGGCGGTGGCGCCTACTTCTGGCATAAGCACAAGACGGACGTGACACAACCGCCGAAGGGCCCGCAGGCCGTTGAAGTCGTCACGCTAGAGACGCGGCGCGTCATGAGCTCCATCTCCGCTGTCGGCTCCCTCCTGGCTGGCGAGTCAGCAGAGATCCATCCCGAAATCGCGGGCCAAATTGACTCCATCCAGTTTTCGGAAGGCCAAGCTGTAAAAGCCGGCGATGTACTGGTGAAAATGGATTCCAGCCTTATCGAGACAGAACTTGCCAAGGCCAATGCCGCCCTTGGCGTCGCCAGCGCGATTTTCCAGCGTGAAGACAAGCTGAAGAAAACGGGCTTCATCGCGACGCAGCAGTGGGATACTTCCCGCGCCGATATGCAGTCGGCGCAAGCCGCGGCCGATAACGCGCGCATCCAGCTGGAAAAAACCAGCATCAAGGCGCCCTTTGACGGCATCGCAGGTCTGCGCGACTTCAGCCCGGGCGATTATGCGGAAGTGGGCAAGATGCTCACCTCCGTCGTTTCCCTCAATCCGTTGAAAATTGAATTCTCCGTGCCAGAGAAAAATTATGCAGCCATTCATCCGGATCAGGAAATTACCTTTAGCGTGGATGCGTTCCCCGGCGAGAAATTCAAGGGCACGATTTACGCCATCGACCCCCGCATCAATGTGGAGAACCGGAACTTCACGGTAAAGGCGAATATTCCGAACCCGGATATGCGTCTGCGCCCCGGCATGTATGCGCGCATCGATGTTGTGACCACTGCGCGAGACAATGTCGTTATGGTGCCGGAAGAAGCCATCGTGCCGCAGGGCGATGACAGCTATGTCTTTCTGTATGACAATGGCAAGGCCAGCTACCGCAAAATCAGCCTTGGTATCCGTCAGACAGGCTTTGTCGAAGCAACCGACGGCGTCAAAGCCGGCGATCGCGTCATTACCGCAGGTCTTTTGAAGCTGAAAGACGGCGCGCCGGTCAAGGAAGTCGCCAAGACCAAGGACATTCCCGCCGATGTAGAGCCGCAGGTAGACCCAACGGCAACACCAGCGCCGAAAACCGCGGCACCTGCCGACAGCAACGCGCCGGCGGGGAAATAACATGTTTCTTCCCGAACTTTCCGTCCGCCGTCCCGTTTTCGCGACTGTCCTGAACCTCTTCCTTATCCTGCTCGGTCTCGTCGCCATGACGCGCCTTGCCATCCGCGAATACCCGAACATCGACGAGCCCGTCGTCACCATTTCCACGACCTATCTTGGTGCCAGCGCCGAGATCATGGAAACGCAGGTGACAAAAATCCTCGAAGAATCCCTCGCCGGGATCGAGGGGATCGAGGTCATGTCCTCTATCAGCCGCCAAGAGCAAAGCCAGATTACGCTCCGCTTTAAAATTTCCCGCGATTCCGATGACGCCGCGAACGATGTGCGCGACCGCGCGGCCCGCGTGCGCAAAAGCCTGCCCGATGAAGTCGACGACCCCGTGATTGCGAAGGTCGAGGCTGACGCCCAGCCTATCATCTACCTCGCCTTCACCAGCGACCGCGCTTCCGCGATGGAAATTACCGATTACGCTGACCGCTACGTGAAAGACCGGCTGCAAAACGTCAACGGCGTGGCGCAGGCAGTTATTCTCGGTGAACGCCGCCAGTCGATGCGCGTCTGGCTTGACCCGCAGAAACTTGCCGCTGCCAAGCTGACGCCCGCCGATATTGAAACCGCCCTTCGCAGCCAGAACGTTGAAATTCCCGCGGGCCGCATTGAAAGTAACCAGCGCGAATTTACCGTCCTCTCGGAAACCGACCTGCGCACCCCCGAACAGTTCGACAACCTGATTTTAAAGCGCGATGGTGCAACCTTCCTGCGCCTGCATGACGTCGGCTTTGCGCAGGTCGCGCCGGAAGACGAGCGCCGCGTTGTGCGCTTCAACGGTGAAAACGCCGTGGCCCTCGGCATCATCAAGCAGTCGACTGCCAACCCTCTTGAGGTTTCCAAAGCCATCCAGAAAATGCTGCCGGATATCACCCGCAGCCTGCCGGAGGGCATGAAGATTTCCATTGCCAACGATACCTCCGTCTTTATCGACCGTTCCATCAAGGCGGTGTATGAAACAATCTTCGAAGCGATCGTCCTTGTCCTACTGGTTATCTTCTTCTTCCTGCGCTCGGTGCGCTCGACGCTGATCCCTTTGCTGACAATCCCCATTTCGATGATCGGCGTGTTCTTTATCATGTACATCCTCAATTACACGATCAATACTCTGACGCTGCTCGCTTTCGTCCTCGCCATCGGCCTCGTCGTTGACGATGCCATCGTCGTCCTGGAAAACATCTTCCGCCATATCGAGGAAGGCAAGAAACCGCGCGCCGCCGCAATACAAGGCGGCACGGAGATCGGCTTTGCGGTGATCGCCATGACAATCACCCTTGCCGCCGTCTATGCGCCAATGGCGTTTACGCAAGGCAAGACCGGCAAGCTGTTTGTTGAATTTGCGCTCACCCTTGCCGGCGCAGTTTTGATTTCAGGCTTTATCGCCCTCACGCTCACGCCTATGCTGGCCTCGCGCATTTTGAAGCATGAAACCTCGCACGGCCGCCTCTTCAACATCATCGAGGCATTTTTTGACAAGATATCCGCCGGCTATCAGCGGCTGCTGGGGCTTGCCCTTGGCTGGCGCCTGGGCATTATCGTTATCGGCCTAGCGGTTGCGGCGGCAAACATCCTGCTGCTGACGCAGCTGAAATCGGAGCTCGCCCCCATCGAAGACCGCGGCAATATCGTCGTCAACGTCACCGCACCCGAAGGCTCGACCATCGGCTATACCGAAAAATGGATGCGCGCGCTGGAGCCGATCTTCAAGCAATATCCCGAGGTCGACAAAACCTTCGTCGTCGCCGGCTCCCCCACCGTCAGCCAGGGCATCGCCTTCGGCCGTATGACGCCTTGGGAAAACCGGAAGCGCAAGCAGCAGGATATCGTCAAGGAACTCGCCCCCAAAATCGTCGCGGCCACCGCCGGCGTTTCCGCCTTCCCCATCAACCCCCCGTCGCTTGGCGCCAGCGCGCGCTCGAAGCCCATTCAGGTGGATATTCTCACCAGCGGCACCTATGCCGAGCTTGATCCCGTGATGCAGAAGCTTGTTCAAGACCTTGCGGATTATCCCGGTATCGCCAACGTTGATACCGACCTTAAAATGAACAAGCCGCAGCTGACCGTCCACCTTGACCGCGACAAGACCGCGGCGGTAGATGCGGATGTTGACGTTGTCGGCCGCACGCTCGAAACCATGCTCGGCGGCCGTCAGGTCACGCGCTACAAAGACCGCGGCGAGCAATATGATGTTATCGTACAAATGACGGACGCCGAACGCACCAAGCCGCAGGACCTGACGGATATTTACGTGCGCACCAACAAGGGCGACATGGTGAAATTGAACAACCTGCTGGATGTGACGGAGACTGTCGCGCCCACCGCCCTTAACCACTTCAACCAGCTGCGCGCGGCGGAACTTTCGGCAAGCGTTGCGCCCGGCTATTCACTGGGCGAGGTGCTGCAGCATGTCGTTGACCGTGCGCATGCAGTTTTGCCGCCCGGTTTCATCATCGACTACAACGGTGAATCGCGTGAATTTTTAAGCTCCAGCTCCAGCATTGCGACGACCTTCGCTCTCGCCCTCGCCTTTATCTTCCTCGTACTTTCGGCGCAGTTTGAAAGCTTTGTCACGCCCTTCATCATCATGCTGTCGGTGCCGCTGTCCATCGCAGGCGCCTTGCTGGCGCTGTACCTGACGGGCGGCACGCTGAATATCTATTCCGAAATCGGCCTTGTCACCCTTATCGGCCTGATCACCAAGCACGGCATTCTGATTGTTGAATTCGCCAACCAGCAGCAGGAGATTGAAGGGCTGCCGAAAATGGAAGCGGTCAAGAAATCCGCCGCGCTGCGCCTCCGCCCCATTCTCATGACCACGGGCGCCATGGTCCTGGGCGCGCTGCCGCTCGCCCTGGCGGGCGGCGCGGGCGCGGAAAGCCGCCAGCAGATCGGCTGGGTCATCATTGGCGGCATGACGATAGGCACCTTTTTCACCCTCTTCGTCGTGCCCGTCGTCTATAGCTTGCTGGCGAAACAGTACGTAAAAGAAGAATAAAAAAAGCCCGCCGTTTTACCGGCGGGCTTTTTAACAGCTCACTTTACTTCGCCTGATGCACCAGCTGGCCGATACGCTGGCTGACGAGGACAAGCATTTCCAAATCAACCTTCGGCTGCGTTTTCAGCTCGTTCACCAGTTGCATGATTTTCTCGGTGCGGTCGCGGTTGACCGTGAACCAGCCATCCAGCAGCGCCTTGTCGAGCTTGCCGCCCTTCTTGACGGTGCCGATGAGCGCCGCGGTGAGCGCCGCCTGGTGGATGTAGAAATCATCCGTCAGCCCGCCCATGACACGCGCCTGCCAGGAATTGGCAGGCAAGATTGCCGCCACCTGACGCCGCAGCCAGTCAAGGCCAAGACGCTCGCCGACATTAAAGTAGGCGGAAGCAATCGACTTGATATCGCCATTGGTTTTGCGGGTGAGGCTGATGATGTCGCTCGCGACCGCCAGCAGCTTGATGGTGGAAATTTCCGCCGCCAGAGGTTCCGGCATGCCGGCCTTGGTAAGCGATTGTTCCGCCTCGATCACGCCGTTCTTCACATCCTGCGGCGCCATGGTGGCGATTGACTTCTTGAGCAGGTCGATGCCGGGTTTGAAGTCCTCGATCTCGGCGGCGACGTTGAGGTTATTGCCGCCGAAGCGCAGGTACCAGGTGATGGTACGCTTTGCGACCTGGAAGACTTCGTTGAGCGCGGAAATCTGCACCTGTGCAGGCACCTTGTTGTCGAGCACCTCGATCGCCTTCCAGAGTTCTGGCAGGCCATAGGCCGCGACGACAATCATGAACGCCTTGATCACCTCCGCCGCCGGCGCGCCGGTTTTGGACATGCGCGACTGCACGAAGACAGGGCCCATGCGGTTGACGAGGATATTCACGATCTGTGTTGCGATAATTTCACGGCGCAGCTTGTGGGTTTTAATTTCCGCCGCGTACTTATGCAGCGCTTTCGGGAAGTAATCAAACAGCTGCGTTTCCATCATCGGGTCATCAGGGATGGTCGATTTCAGGATTTCGTTATAGATATCGATTTTAGCATAGGACGTCAGGATGCAGAGCTCCGGCCGTGTAAGTCCTGCGCGCTCTTTGGAGAGGCGGTTGAGCGCCTCGTCATCCGGCAGGCCTTCCAGGCTCCGCTTGATAAGCCCCGATTTTTCGAGCGAGCGGATCAGATCCGCATGCAGGCCAAGGTGGCCCGGCGCGAGATATTCCTGCAGCGAAAGGCTTTGCGTTTGCTGATAGTTGTCCTTCAGCACCAGCTCGGAGACTTCGTCGGTCATGTCCTTCATCAGCTTGTTGCGCTGCTCGAGGGTCAGTTTGCCCTTCGCCATCACATCGCTGAGCAGGATCTTGATGTTGACTTCGTGGTCAGAACAGTCAACGCCGCCGGAGTTATCAATAAAATCGGTATTGATGCGGCCGCCATTGCGGGCGTATTCGACACGTGAGAGCTGCGTGGTGCCAAGGTTAGCCCCCTCGCCCACCACCTTGGCGCGGATTTCACGGCCGTCGATGCGCAGGTTGTCGTTGGTCTTGTCATCCGCTTCGGCATTGCTCTGGCGGGAGGACTTGATAAAGGTGCCGATGCCGCCAAACCACAGCAGTTCGACCTGAGCTTTCAGGATGGCGCGGATAAGTTCATCCGGCGTCACGCTGTCGGCATCAATCTCGAAGGCCTTTTTCATTTGCGGCGACACTTTAATCGTCTTCGCCGAGCGTTCGAACACGCCGCCACCCGTCGAAATCTTCGACTTGTCGTAGCCGTCCCAGCCGAGGCGCGCCTTGAACATGCGCGCCCGCTCTGCAAAGCTGGCGGCGATATCAGGGTTCGGGTCGCAGAAGATATGCACGTGGTTAAAGGCGCCGATGAGCTTCATCTGTTTCGAAAGCAGCATGGCGTTGCCAAAGACGTCACCCGCCATATCGCCGACGCCGACGAGGGTGAAGGGCTCCTTCTGGATATCCTTGCCCATCTCACGGAAGTGCCGCTTGACTGATTCCCAGCCGCCGCGGGCGGTGATGGCGATTTCCTTGTGGTCATAGCCTGTCGAGCCGCCGGAGGCGAAAGCATCGCCGAGCCAGAAGCCGTGCGCCACGGAAAGCGCGTTGGCGATGTTGGAGAAAGTCGCCGTGCCCTTATCTGCCGCCACGACAAGGTAGGGATCAACACCGTCATGGCAGACGACGTCTTTCGGCCGGACGATCTTGCCCTTCACGTTGTTGTCGGTGAGGTCGAGCATGGCCTGCACGAAAATTTTATAGCATTCGATGCCTTCGTTCTGATACGCCTCGCGCCCGCCTGTCTGCGGCGGCTGCTTGACGACGAAGCCGCCCTTGGCACCGACCGGCACGATAACGGTGTTCTTGACCTGCTGCGATTTCATCAGGCTGAGGACTTCGGTGCGGTAATCTTCAAGGCGATCCGACCAGCGGATGCCGCCCCGGGCGATTTCCCCGCCGCGGAGGTGAATAGCCTCGACGCGCGTGGAATACACGTAGATTTCCACATGCGGGCGCGGCAGGGGCAGCTCGGCGATATTTTTGCTGTCAAGCTTCAGCGCCAGCAGGTTTTTCGGCTGGCCGAGGCTGTCCGTCTGGAAGTAGCTGGTGCGCAGGGTTTTTTCGATCAGCGTCTTGAAGCTGCGCAGGATGCGGTCATGGTCAAGCTTTTGCACCTGCTGCAGCATCTCGATAATTTTTTCGGCGGCAAGGCGGCCTTTTTCCGCCGATTTTGCGGCGGCTTTCGGGTCATGCAACACCTTGAACATTTCGACGAGTTCGCGGGCGATATGCGGATAGGTACTCAATACCTGCTCCACATAGACAAGGCTATACGGCAGACGCGCCTGGCGCATGTAACCGCTGTAGGTGCGCAGCATCATCACTTCGCGCCAGTTGAGATTGGCGCGGAGAACGAGCTTGTTCAGCCCGTCGTTTTCCGCGCGGCCGCGCCAGACCTGGAGGAAAGTTTCCTCGAGGTTTTCTTTGACTTTTTCGATGTCAACATCCTGCGCGCCCTTCAGCTGGAAATCGTGGATCCAGATGACGGTGTCAAAGCCTTGCGGCCGGACTTCATAGGGCATTTCCGACATGGAGCGGAACCCCATGTTGTCGAGCACCGGCAGAATGTCCGACAGCGGCACAGGCACCGATTCATGGTAAACCTTCAGGCGGAATTCACCCGGCGCAGCATTGTGCAATTTATAAAACTCGACACGAATGTCGTTTTTGACATCATTGTGAACCATCGTTTCAAGATGGCGGATGTCGTGCACCGTGTTGCCGATAAACATGGACTCATGGTAGGCCGTCGTAAAGGCACGGCCATAAATGGCCACGAGTTCCGCACCCTTGATTTTGCCGTAGACGTCGACGAGAACTTTTTTAAGTCTTTCGTCCCATTCTTTCGACAGGTCAATCAGCTGAGCTTCGATGGCGGCGTGGTTAAAATTATTCGCACGGTTTTCAACGCGCACGGTGAATAGTACGCGAGCGAGAAGACTGTCATCCAGCGTCGTAAAATAGTTTGTGACCTTGCCCTGCAGCCCTGCTTCAAGGATGCGGGCGGCCTGCTGGCGGAAGCTGGTGTTGTAGCGCTCCCGCGGGACATAGATAAGGCAGGACATATGCTGCCCCATGGGATCCATATGCGTAAAGAGCGCGACACGCTGCTTGACCTGCAGACGCAGGATGCCAAGCGCAAGGCCGGACAGTTCTTCCGACGTCACCTGAAACAGCTCATCGCGGGGCATTTTTTCGAGGATGTGTTCGAGCGCCTTGTAGTCATGCGTGCCGCGGATAAAGCCTGCGCGTTCAACCGTCTCCGCCACTTTCTGGCGCACCATGGGTATTTCGCTGGTGCGGCAGGAATAGGTGCTGGAGGTGAACAACCCGACAAAAAGATGCATGCCGGCGAACTTGCCGTCGGCGTCAATGATTTTTACGCTGATGGCATCCATCGGCACGCGGCGGTGAACGGTGGAGTAGGTATCCACCAGCTTCGAAATCATCACGGGCCAGCGCGCGATGCGCAGCGCTTCGATTTCCGGCGAAGCTGTTCCAACGCCGAAGTTGAGTTTCACGTCATTTTTAAGGACGCCCAGGTCAGAGCCGGTAACGGCGGCGGACGACGCTTTGTCGCCGGTGCCACTGAATTTGTATTCACGATAGCCGAGCAGCGTGAAGTTATTGTTTTTCACGTAGCTGAGGAAGTCTTGCCCCTCCTTGAGGTCGTCCTTGTCATACGCCTTGGCAAAACCGGCGCCAAATTGCGCCACATCGTCAATCTTCACCAGCATTTTCCGCCAGTCATTGGTCGCGGCGCGCACATCGGCGAGCGTGCTTTGCAGGGAGGCTTCAAGCTTGCGGCAGGCATCCGTCGTCAGCATCTGCTCCAACTGGATGTAGACGAAGCTTTCGACCAGCGCGGCATCCGCCACGCGGCCCGGCTGTACGCCCGTCAGCTTCTGTCCGTCGCGCTTCACGCTGAGGATCGGGTGAAAAAGAACGTCGATATTGAAGCCGTGCGTATTCATTTCGGATGAAATGGTGTCGATGATAAAGGGCATGTCATCGTTGACGATCTGCACGACCGTATGCGGGATGTGCCAGCCGTCGCGTTTCTGTTCCGGATTGAAAACGCGGACTTTCAACTGCCCGGCTTTGCGCTCCGCCCCCATCTCGCACATGGCGGCGGCGACGCGGGAAAGATCCTCCGCCTTCCAGCCCGACAAATCATCGGCTGGCACCTGCTGGTAAAACGCGCCGAGGAATTCATGCAGCAGCTGGTTTTCGCGGCTGAGCGCCTTCCTACCTTCGCGCGATGCGATGAGAGCGTTTTCGATGAGGCGGTCTTTTTGCGGCTGCTTGGCCATGATGAAACCTTATGCTTTCGGGTGGCGTTGAATGCTTCACTATCATACGCCGCCGGACGTGTGAAAAGGGTTAAATTGCGCGCTATTTATCGCGTATTCATGTTGCCATAAACGGAAATCATGCTGCGTTGCAGCGAAAAAATATAAAAAAAGCCCGGGGCAACACCCCGGGCTTTTTCAATTTATCAGCGTAAAAGTTACGCCGCTTTTTTGGTCAGTGTTTCGTCGCCCTTGGTCCAGTTGCACTGGCACAGCTCGTCGGTCTGCAGCGCATCGAGGACGCGCAGGACTTCGTTCACATTGCGGCCGACGTTCAGGTCGTTGACCGACACATGGCGGATGACACCGTTAGGATCGACGATGAAGGTCGCGCGGTTGCAGACGCCCGCTTCTTCATTGATGATGCCGAGCGCGGTGGAAAGGTCGCGCTTGATGTCGGACAGCATGGGGAACGGCAGGGCGTTCAGGTCTTTGTGGTTCTGGCGCCAGGCGAGGTGAACGAACTCGTTGTCGGTCGACATGCCGAGAACCTGCGCATCGCGGTCCGCGAAATCCTTGTTCATTTTGCCGAAGGCCGAAATTTCGGTCGGGCAGACAAAGGTGAAGTCTTTCGGCCAGGCGAAAACGACGAGCCATTTGCCCTTGTACGTTTCGTTGGTGATGTCTTTGAAGGCCGTTTTCTGTTCGGAGGAAACGACGCCGGTGAGTTTGAATTGGGGAAATTTCTGGCCGATTGTCAGCATGGAAGTAATACCTTTCTTGAAGATGGTGCTTTGCGCGAGTTGAAAATGGGTGCGGGCACCTCTTTTGTCAAGGCTGGCGCACCCTTAAATTATTGCCATAATTAATAATCTTTTATGGCCCGCCATGCAAGCTGTTTTTGCAGGTTTTTGTGGGCGAAGCAGCGCAGCAAAATATTTCCCCCGAGGGGGATTTTGCGGCATACTCTGGCGCAGGATGAACAGTTTTCAGTCTTTATATAATGACCTGCTGGCCGGGGAAGAACCTTCCGCGGGCAATAGGCTTATGTCGGTTGCGGCGAACGCCGTCGGTGCCTTCACGAAACTGCCGGCCGCCGAGCCTTCGGAAAATGACTTCCTGAAAGCCCTCCTCCCCGGCGCTTTCGATACCATGGCAGATTTTCTGGAGCACCAGAACGACGCCGGTCTGCCGTGGAAATCCGTGCCGAAAAAGCTGATCCCCGCGGGCGTGAAAGACGCGGCAGAGGAAGCCTGCCTGCGGCACTTCCCGCTGCTGGATACTGATTTTAAATTTGCCGGCGCCATCGACTGGCACTGCGGCTTTGGCGATGGCACGGTGGGCTGGGCGAAAATCGCTTTGGAGCTGCCGGAAAATGTCGACACCCGCCCGTGCCGCGAATTGAACCGTCACCGCTCTCTCGTCACGCTCGCCCTTGCCGCCGTTCAGACGGGTGACGCGAAATACGCGCGCGCCTTTTGCGCCCTGCTCAACAGCTGGTGCGACCAGAACAAGCCTGAGATGGGCATCAATTATTTGCACGGCATCGACATAGGCATCCGCGCGACAGCTTGGCTGTTTGCAAGCCGCCTGCTGCGCGGCAACGACGGCTATGACATGGCAACGCAAAGCCGTCTTCATCGCAACCTGCTGGCGCATGCGCGCCACCTTGCCGAATACCTTTCCTATGCGGAAGGCGGCCACCGCAACCACCGGCTGATCGTCGAGGCCTCAACCCTTGCATGGCTTGCCTTGTGCAACCCGCAGTGGGCCGACAGCGAAAAGTGGATCAAGCGTGGGCTTGCCAGCCTGTGGTCGACGCTGGATGACCAGATCTATCCGGACGGCATGCACTTCGAAGCGTCCTTCGGCTATCACCTGCTGGCGGTGGAATGCCTGTTGCTGCTGTTCAGCGAAATGCGCCGCCAGAAGCGCCCCATGCCCGCCAAGGCCTATGCGCTGCTGCAATCCATGGTGAATGTCCTGCGCTTGTCGCGTCAGCCGGACGGCGAACTGCCGAACATCAACGACAATGACGGCGGCGTGCTGATGCCGCTGGAGCTTTCAACCGAGGACCGCATAGAGGGTATTGCCGCCACCATGGCCGTCCTATACGAGCGCCCCGATTTCAAGGCGGCCTCGCAAAGTACCTGGCCGCTCTATGCCCATCTGCTGCTCGGTGAAAAAGGCGGGGAGGATTACCGCCTGCTGGCCTCCTACCCGGAAGACTTCCCTGCCCTCGCCTCTTTCCATGAAAGCTGCATCAACATCATTCGCCGCGATAAGGATTTTGTTCTTTTCAAAAACAACCCGGACCCTGCGCCGGAGTCCGGCCACAACCACGCCGACCTCTTGAGTATCCTGCTGTTCTTCGACGGTCGCCCCGTGCTGGCTGATGCCGGTACCTACCGCTTTGCCGGCGACAACGGCTTCCGCAACGCGCTGCGCTCCACCTTTGCGCATAACACTGTCGCAGTTGATATGCTGAACCAGTCGGAGCCGCTCGGCCGTTTCCACTGGAATTACCAGCTGAAGCCCGGGCATACCGAAGCGCTTGATGAAAAGGAATTCATCGTCCTCGACGCCCAGCATGACAGTTACGAGCGCATTGCCGTGACGCACCGTCGCGTCCTCGTCTGGCTGAAAAAAACCTCGACGCTGATTGTCATCGACCAGATGCAGGGGCAGGATGCGCATTACTTCGAGCAGTCTTGGCATTTCCCGCCGGGCAGCATGGTGGAAGACGCAGGGCCGCATTTATACCGCCTGACGCAAGCCGGCGCGCCTGCCGCCTATATCCGCTTCCTGCGTGAAAAAGAAAACGACACGCATGAGATTCAGGCGGGCACGGAGCGCAACAAGACCTGCAATATCTCCCCCCGCTACGGCTATATTTTGCCGGGCGTCGCCATTAAGCATGCCTGGACGAGCACGCTGGCGAAGGGCAACTCCGCCCACCGTATCACCGTCTTCAGCAAACAGGACATCGACCCGCACTATACGGAAGTCTGGCACGCGGAATTCCGCCTCTTCGGCTGGAACATCGACATGAACCAGACGCCGGCAGCGGTGACGAAGGCGAAAGAATAATTTTTTAAGACAGCGCCTGAATTGCGTCGAGCTCGGTGAGCTGGCGCATGATGGCTTTGCGCGCGGGCGGCAGCGCGCCGCCGAGGCGCAGCAGCAATTCGCGGGCGACTTTGGCGACCGGCGAGCTGCGGGTATAAAGCCCCACCAGCGCATTGGTGCCAAGGTACATCGCGCGTGTGGCGGCGCGGTGGCGGCGTTCGTATTTTTCCAGCACCTCACCGGCGCCAATATCAAGCCCCAGTTCCAGCGCTTTCTGGATTTCGGATGTCAGCACTTTCGCGCCGCGAAGGCCGAAATTGAAGCCATGCGCGGTGACAGGGTGCATGCCGACGGCAGCATCGCCAAGCAGCACGAAGCGGCGGCTGTAAAAGCTTTTGGCATAGACGCCGACCAGCGGATAAGCGTGCAGTTTTTCGGTCAGCTGCATTTTTCCCAGCCGCTTGCCGATACGTTTTTCAATATCGCGGGCAAATTCCTCCGGCGACTGCGAAAGGATTTTTTTGCCGTCTTCGTTACCGGCCGTGACGACGACGGAAACATGGCGGCGGTTGAGCGGCAGCACGGCCAGGGTGCGGTCATAGAAGAAGCATTCATAGGCGGTTTCGTCATGCGCGCGCTCGTGGTTCATGCGCGTGACAATGCACAAACGGTTGAAATCATGCATCGCGGCATCAATGCCCATCTCGCCGCGCGATTTTGAAAAGCGGCTGTCCGCCGCCACCAGCAGCGGCGCTTCCAGCGTGATGCCATTGGAGAGGACGGCCCTTGCCCGCTGCGCAGTGGTATCGACGGAGGTGACTTCAACGCCGGTGAGGAAAGTCACGTTTTTGCAGCTTTTGGCGGCTTCATAAGCGGCGGTGCGGATCAGATGGTTGGACACCATGAAACCCAGGTTGTCGCGGCCTGTCTCCACATGGTTGAAATGCAGCGGTTTCGCCTTGGCAAAGGCGGTGTCGCTGTCGCCGTTCAGAACCTTCGCATCGCGGATCAGCGACACATCGCGCATGGGAATGCCGCTCCAGAGGCCGGCGTCCTCCATGATTTTCTGCGACAGATGCGTCAGCGCGATTTCGCGGCCGTCATAGGCGGGATCGGCCAGCGCCGCTTCCGGCTGCTTTTCGATGATGGCGACTTTAAGGCCGGTGCCTGAAACCATCGTGGCGAAAGCGAGGCCCGCGGGCCCCGCGCCGATGATGATCACATCAAAATTCTGTGCCTTTTTGGCAGGCGCTTTTTTTGCCGTTTTCTTGGGGGATGCCGATTTCTTGATGGTCATGGCCGGTCACCTTTCCGATGGAGGAGGTAGCCGTAAAATAGACCGAAAACCCGGCTTGTCAAACCTCAAAAAGATTTAGAAAACCAAGGGGTTAAATTACATCGGAGCGACGTTGACGCCGAAATCGCGGGCAATCTGGTAGAGGCCGCCCTTGGAGCCCTGACCGATGGCCTTGAATTTCCAGCCAAGCCCCTCGCGCACCATTTCGCCGAAGATCATGGCGTTGTCGGTGGAGGCGTCTTCCGTCAGGTCGTAGCGGGCGATTTCAATGCCCGTCAGCAGGTTGACGATGCGGATATAGGCACCCTTGATGAGACCGAAGTTCTGCTGGCGGTCTTCCGCGTTGTGGATCGTGACGGCGAAGGAAATCTTGTCAACGTCGAAGGGCATGTCCTCCATGTTGATCTCGATGATTTCGTTGTCGTGGGCACCGTCGGTTTTTTCGCCGGTGGTGTTGTCACCCTTGTGCTTGACGGAGCCCTGGTCGGCTTCAAGGTTGTTGTAGAAAACGAAATCGGTATCGCGGCGGACACGGTTATCGCGGTTGAGGATGAAGGCGGAGGCATCGATGTCGACGGGGTTGCCGCCGGTTTCCGCCGGCGCTTCCCAGCCGAGGCCCACAAAAAGCTTGTGCAGCTGAGGATCAACCTCGAGCAGGTCGACTTCCTGCCCTTTGTTCATATGCGCGCGATCGGTGCCTGCCTGCATTTCTTTGATCCTTATGATTTTCGCAGCAGCTTGAGGAGATTTTTCATATCTTCCGGCAGCTCCGCTTTCAGCGATATCTTATTTTCGCTGATCGGATGGATAAATTCAAGCTGCGCCGCATGCAGTGCCTGACGCGGGAAGCGCATCATGGCTTCTGCCGTTTTTTCCGGCACTTTATGCAACTTCACGAAGCGCGGGATGGCGTGCTTGCCATAGGTCGGGTCGCCGACGAGCCAATGCTTGATATGCGCCATATGCACGCGAATCTGGTGCGTACGGCCGGTCTGCAAGCGGCATTGCACGAGTGAGGCGTAGAGGCCATAGGCCTCCAGCATTTCGTAATCGGTGATCGCTTCACGCCCGCCCTCCAGCACGACGGCGATTTTCTGGCGGTCTTCGCGGCTGCGCGCCAGTTGTGTTTCAATGCGGCCTGAAACGGGCGACATATTGCCCCAGACGACAGCCTGATAAATACGCTTCAGTTTGCGCGACGATAACTGCTCCGTCAGCCCTTTATGCGCGGCATCGTTTTTCGCGACGATAAGAAGCCCGGATGTTTCTTTATCCAGCCGATGCACGATGCCGGGGCGCTTGACACCGCCGATGCCGGAAAGTTCATCGCCGCAATAGGCAAGCAGCGCATTGACGAGCGTGCCGTCATGATTGCCGGCGCCGGGATGCACGACCATGCCGGGCGCCTTATTGATGACGACGACGTCCTTGTCTTCGTAAACAATTTCCAAATCAATCTTTTGCGGCTTCGGTATGGCCTCGACAGACGGCGGCACGGTGATTTCAAAAACATCACCTGGTTTCACTTTATACGCGCTGTTATCAAATTTCTCGCCGTTCAGCAGCAGGTTACCGCCCTCGATCAGCTGCTGGAGGCGGGAGCGCGAATAATCTGGCGCATGGGTTGCCAGCACCTTGTCGAGGCGCAGGCCCTTGTCGCTGTCGGATGCTTTGACGGTAAAGGTTTCCATGATATAGCTTATCGCATAATTAAAGGGACAATGCCAATGCGCGGATTGAAAACTCTTGTCGCCACCATGACGGTGCTGCTGGCTTTGGGCATGGGCCTGCTGGTCTATGGCCTTGTCACCAAAACATCCACAAAAATAACGGCAAAACAGCCTGTTACCGCAGCACCCTCCGAATTGCAGCTGCCGAACTTAAGCCATGTCGAGCATATTTCCGCCTGGAAAGATGGTATTGCGCTCTACGTCGCAACGCCTGACGGCGATTATATTTACTTTGTCGATCCCACTTCCGGCGTTTCCCCTGCACGCATTAAAATCAAGCGCACGACAGATGCCTTTCCGGGCGCACAGTGACGGCGTTACGATAAATGTGCGCCTGACGCCCGGCGCCAAAAAAGCGGGCCTTCAAGGCATCATGGATATCGGCGATGGCGAAACCGCCTTTAAAATCTCGGTCCGCTCTGTCCCTGAAGACGGCAAAGCGAATAAGGAATTGTTAAGCTTTATCGCCGATGAACTGAACCTTCCAAAAGCACACGTCAGTCTCCTGAAAGGCGTGACCAGTCGCCTTAAAACCATTTTAATTCAAGGCGATACTAAAAATCTTATGTTGCGGCTGGCGGCATGGCGGAACGAAGCGGGATAAGGGCGCGTTGGGGATTGCAGAACACCAATCCGCGCCAACAACTTCCAGAGGCTGCCCCATGAAAAAGCAACGCCCCCCTCTCCATACCCCCACGCTGAAAGAGCGCCTCACCGGCAAGGTCGATGCCATTGAACTCCTGACGCAGGATCACAAGAAGGTGCAAAAGCTGTTCAAGGAATTCCAGCAGCTGGTTGAAGATGACGATAATAATCTTGAGCGCAAAAACGAAATCGTGCGCGAAGCCTGCGCCGAACTTTCTATTCACGCGCAGATTGAGGAAGAGATTTTTTATCCTGCCGTCGCGAAACTTATCAACGATCACGAAATCATGGATGAAGCGAAAGTAGAGCATGATGGCTGCAACGACCTGATCGAACAGCTGGCTGGCATGGAAGCCGGCGATGAGCTTTTCGATGCGAAATTCATCGTCCTCGGCGAAGCCACCAACCACCATATCCGTGAGGAACAGGAAGAAATGTTCCCGAAAGTCCGCGCCACCAACCTTGACCTCGACCGTCTTGGCCGCAAGCTGGAAGCGCGTAAAGCCGAGTTGCTGGAAGAACGCGGCATGGATGTTGACTATATCCGCGACATCAACCTCACCAGCCCGCATGCCAAAGGCGTGCTGACGAAAGAAGGTTTGCTGCCGTAAGGTGTTTTATCCGCCGCAACCCCGCGGCGGAGATAAAGAAAGAGCATAGGTATGTTCTCCCCCCTGGGGACGCACCTATGCTCTTTTTATTTTTGTGCCGCAACTGCGCTTTGAATTTTATCCAGCATTCTGCCCTTGTCCCATTCCGCTGGCATGGGGATGGTCTCGATCAGGTTGCCTTTCGCATCCAGCAGGTAGCTGGTCGGGATGCCTTGGTAAATCCAGTTGCTCTGGATATCATGCACGCGGTCAACATAGGCACCAAGGTTAAGGGCGCCGTGCAGCTTCATAAAACTCGCGACCTTTTTGCGGTCGGTTTCGACTGATATGGGGACAACGATAAATTTCTGTCCTTTCATCTTTTCCTGCAGACGATCGAGGGACGGAAGTTCAGCCACGCAGGGCGGGCACCAGGTGGCCCAGAGGTTAACCAGCACCACCCTGCCCTTGAAATCATCCAGCGTCGTTTCACGGTTTTTTTCATCGTAGAAAACCACGGGTGCCAGCTTTTCGGCGGTGGCAGATTCTCCGGTTTGATTTTCCTTAACAAATAGCCCGACCGCGCCATAGGCCAGCAAAGCGGCAAGCGCCACCGTCCAGAGGTAAATTTGGGCTTTTGTGCGCATGATTCATTAACTCCAAATTAGAAACCGGACTATATAATAGTTAAGAATGGGTGTGAAATGAGAATAGTTTTCCTGTCGTTTTATTTAGCCGTCTTTTTGTCGGCCGCAAGCCTGTCGGGTTGCGGCGTGAAGCCTTCTGCGGTCGACCCGCCGGATTCGGTCGATAAGGACTATTTCCCGCATACCTACCCCGATCCCGCCAACGACCCTGACCCCCAACGGTATATCCGCAGATGATCCCACTTCATTACAAAACCGGCCGCCTCTTCATGGAAGACGTGGACCTTGCAGCCATCGCTGACAAAGTCGGCACCCCTGCCTATTGCTACAGCGCGAAAAGGCTGACCGAAAATTTCAGCGCTTACCATGACGCGCTGAAAAGCGTGATGTCGGAGAAAAACTTCTCCCTCTGCTACGCCTGCAAGGCGAACAGCAATCTTGCCGTTTTGAGCCTGCTCAAAAACCTGGGCGCCGGCGCGGATATTGTTTCCGGCGGCGAACTTGCCCGCGCGCTGGCTGCCGGCGTGTCGCCCGGCAAAATCGTTTACTCCGGCGTCGGCAAGTCGGAAGCCGAACTCACCGAAGCGATCAAACGCAATATTTTCCAGATCAACGTCGAGTCCGAGCCGGAGCTGGAACTCATCTCCCGCATTGCGCAGCGCTTGAAAAAGACAGTCACGGTTTCTATCCGCATCAACCCCAACGTCGATGCGAAGACCCATGCCAAGATCACCACCGGCAAAAAAGAGAATAAATTCGGCATCGACATCGATAAAGCGCCCGCCCTTTATGCCCGCGCGAAAAAGATGAAAGGCATCAAGGCTTCCGGGGTCGCCGTCCACATTGGCTCGCAACTGACGAGCCTTGCGCCGTTCCGCAAAGCCTATATTCGCGTGGCCGAGCTTGTGCTGAAATTACGCAAGCAGGGGCATGACATTACCCGCGTCGATCTTGGCGGCGGCCTTGGCATTACCTATAAGGACGAAACACCGCCTGATTTGTATCTCTACGCGCTGATGATCCGCGATGTGATTTCCCCGCTTGGCGTGCATATCGTGCTGGAGCCCGGCCGCTCCATTGTTGGCGATGCCGGCATCCTCCTCTCCCGCGTTGTCAACGTGAAAAAAGGCGACGACAAGCAGTTCCTCATCCTCGACGCCGCGATGAACGACCTGATGCGCCCGTCGCTGTACGACGCCTATCACGCCGTGCTGCCCTATAAGCCCGGCGGTAAAAAACGGCTCTATGACGTCGTCGGCCCCGTCTGCGAAACCGGCGATACATTCCTGACCAATGAAACGCTACCCGAGCTGAAAGCCGGCGACCTTGTCGCCATCATGACGGCGGGGGCTTACGGCGCGGTCATGTCGTCCAACTACAATACGCGGCCGCTGGCATCGGAAGTCATGGTGAAGGGCAATAAATTCGCCCTCGCCCGTAAGAAGCAGACGGTAGACGACCTTGTGAAGCAGGATATTATCCCCGGGTGGCTTTAAATGAGTCTGGAAGGCCTGACATTTAACTGGGTCTTTTTCTGGAGCTTTATCTCCCTGCTGGCGGAGCGCCTGTGGCGCAGCTTTTGGCCGGCACTTTCCGTCCTCTTCACCTTTCTAGGATTGGCGTGCCTGAAATTCTTCGACATGTTCAGCAACGCTGGCCATGCCGCGCTGCTGCTGCTTTTCGTCGCGGCCTTTGTAGCCGCAGGCCGCTTCGGCACGCGCTTCACCCTGCCGCGCACGGGCGATGTGCGCCGCGCGATTGAAAAAGAAAGCGACCTTCGCCACCGCCCGCTGGAGGCGATGAAAGATACACCCGTTAAAGGCCAAAGCGTTGAAACCATGCAGTTGTGGAACCGCTATCAGGAACGTCTGCGTAAACTTGGCATCCGCTTGAAAATTTCCCGCCCGCGCCCGAATGTCGGCGCGCGCGACCCCTATTACATCCGCTTTGCGACGCTCGCCCTGCTCTTCATCGGCCTTGGCGTCGCGCGCCATGAGGCGCCCTTCCGCATTCATCAAGCGCTGACGCCGGATGTGAAGTCATGGTTTACGCTTGGCCCCGTCGCGCTGGACGCCTGGATCACGCCGCCGGACTACACGCACCAGAACCCTGTTTTCCTCGCAACGACCCAGCTGGGCGCCACCCCTGAAAAAGGCGCGATCACCGTGCCGGAAAATAGCATTCTGAAAGTGCGCCTTGCCGGCTACAGCCGCCCGCCGAAACTGGTCTATGACGGCGTGGAGCATGCCTTCACCCAAAGCCAGCCGAAGAACTTCACCCTTGAAATGCCGATTACCAAATCCGGCGAACTAAAGATTACGCAATGGTACTTCCGCCAGTTGGGCAACTGGCCCGTCACGGTCACCAACGACCTCGCCCCCGGCATTGTCGTTTTAAAGACGGAAACCACAAAACGCAGCAAGCTTAAAATCACCTACATGGCGAAGGACGATTACCGTATCAAGTCCGTCAGCGGCACGATCGCGCCCACGCCGGAGCTGCTGAAAGTTTTTGGCACCAAAACTGTCGATTTTGACGTGCCAGTGCCGGATAGCCCCGACAAGGAAATGGACTACACGACCGACCTCACTTCCCATCCCTGGGCAGGGTCGCCTGTACTGCTGACGCTGACCGCCAGCGATGACGCAGGCCATGAATCGGTTTCGGAAGTGAAACAGATTGTGCTACCGGAGCGCGCCTTTACCAACCCGGTCGCGCAGCGCATCATTGCCGCGCGCAAAAAGCTGATCTGGTATAGCGACAAAGTAACGCAGAAACTGGTGATTACAGAGCTTGCGGATATTGCCAGCCACCCGGACAATTATAAATGGGATCGCATCACCTTCCTCGGCCTCGATGTTGCCGTGAAGCGTCTTGTTTACGACGGGAAGACTGAAGCCGTCGCCTCGCTTATCCCCTTCCTCTGGGATTTGGCCGTACGCGTCGAAGACGGCGGCGTGTCTCTCGCTGGCCGTGAACTGTCGGATGCCCTGCAGAAACTTTCCGACGGCCTGAAGGACAAGACGACGAGCAAGGAACAGCTCCAGCAGCTGCGCGATAACGTCAACCAGAAGATGCGAGAATACGTCAAAAACCTCGCCAATGAAATGCAGCAGCGCATGATGGAGGGCAAGAACCAGCCCCAGATGTCGCCGGAGCTTGCCAATAAGATCATGCAGCAGGTCGATATGCAGAAGCTGATGGACCAGCTGCAGGCCATGGACCAGGGCTCCGAGCGCGAGCAGATGGAACGCATGGCCGAGTACATGAAAAATTCCATCGACAACATGGACATGCGCAAGATGGACCAGATGCAGAAGGGGCAGAAGGAATCCATGCAGGCGCTAGAAGACCTGCAAAAACTTATCCAGCGCCAGCAGCAGCTGAACGACAAGACCAACAAGCTGCAGCCGAAAGACCAGCAGCTGCCGGACGAAAACGCGCAAAAACCGGAAGACAAGAAGCCCGAGGAAAAAAAGCCCGACGAGAAAAAACAAGACGAGAAGAAGTCTGACGATAAAAAGCAGGATGAGAAGAAGCAGGACGACAAAAAAAACGACCAGAAAAAAGACGACAAGCAGTCCGGCGAGCAGAAGGACGATAAAAAAGACAGCGGCGACCAAGGCGGCCAGAAGCAGGAACAGCAGCAGCAGGGCGGCGACAAGGGCGATCAGGGCGATAAAGGCCAGCAACAAGGTCAACAGCAGGACCAGCAACCCCAGCCCGGCAGCGATGACGGCAAACAGGGTGACCAGCAGGGACAAAAGCAACAAGGCCAGCAAGCCGGCGGGCAGCAGGGCAACAGCGGACAGCAGCAGGTGCCGAACGGTCAGCAATCCGGCCAAAGCCAAGGGCAGCAGCCTGGCCAGACGCCGGGCGGCCAGCAGGGTGACAGCCAGCAAGGACAAGGCAGCGGCATGAGCCAAGGCCGGCCGCAATTGCAACCGGGTCAGGGTAGCGGCAAAGGCCAGCAGAACATGCCCGTGCCCATTCCGGGTGAGAGCGGCAACCAGCCGCCGCAAAACGCGATGAAGATTCCGGGCGGCAATGGCGGCATGCCGGACCCGACACCCAATGACGCGCAGGCGCAGCAACAGTCCCTGCACAAAAACAACGACTACGGCCAGAACCCGCAAAAGCAGCAGGCGCAGGGCGGTGACGGCAAGCCCGAACCCGCCATGCCGCCGATCCGCTCGCCGAAAGACAGCGCGGCGGAACAGGGCGGCATTCGCGACAAGCTCGGCGATATCATGCGCAAGATGGGCGAAGGCATGCCCCAGCTTCCCGATAACTTTGCCAAATCAGACCAAGCCATGAAAGGCGCCGTCAACAACCTGAACGGCAACGACCTGAAAAATGCGGTGCCGATGCAGCGCGAAGCGCTCGACCAGCTGCAGCAGGGCATGGATAAATCGGTCAAGGCCATGGCAGACAGCCTGTCGGCGACGATGCTGAACTTCGGCTTTATGCCGGAGGGCGCAGATAAGGGCTTTGGTGAAGGCTATGACCCTCTCGGCCGCGGACAGGGAAAACCCAACGGTCGCGGCAAGCCCGGCAGCGACTACGTCAAAATCCCTGACGAAAAAGAACGCCGGCGCGTGCAGGAAATTATCGAGGAACTTCGCAGCCGCTCCAACGATTTCTCACGCCCGAAAGAAGAGCGCGAATACATCGACCGCCTCCTCGACCAGTTCAATTGATTTTAGATTAGGCTAGCGCCGCGCCGATGCGCTTGGTAATTTCTTCCAGCGAGAAAGGCTTGCTGATGACCTCATGCGCGAGGAAATCAAGGTTATGGGCGCGCTGCCGCTGGTTGGCATAGCCGGACATCATCAGAATTTTGGTATCGGGGTAATCCTTCGCGACTTTCAGCGCGAGGGCGATGCCATCGAGGTCCGGCATCACGATGTCGGTCAGCAGCAGGTCATATTTGCGCTTGGCGATGGCCTCCAGCGCCGCGTTGCCGTCCGGCACCACGGTCACGGCATAGCCTGCGTAATTCAGCGCGCGTTCGACGAACTGGCGGACGGAAGGTTCGTCATCCGCCACCAAGACCCATTTCGGTTCGTCCGCGTCGTCTTTTCCGGAGGCTGTCATATGCGTTTCCTTTAAATTACTTATCGATGACGCTGAGGGCGACGGTCTTGCCGTCGTCCGGCGCATCGTCAAACTGAAGCATCACGGGAATGGTTTCACCGCCGGCGATTTTTTTATCGGCATTCGGCGCGAAATCCCAGCTGCGCAGCACCGCGCCATATGCGCCCCGCACCTCGATGCCCATGGCGGGATAGGCCATTTCATCGGCTGTAATGTTGGCAAGCTTGGCGTTCAGCACAATGCTGTGCTTGAGGCCGTCGATGCGGTTTTCAGCGGTCATATCGGCAAGGGTAAAGCCCTCCCCCGGCGCGGTCACAGTAAAGCCGATGGCCCGATAGAAGGACGCCATGACAGGAGCTGCGCGTAGAATTGGGTGCTTAGCGGCAAAAACAATCACCAGCGTCGCGAAGGTCAGCAGCAGGAATGTCGCCATGCCGAACTGCCCAGCTTCCATGCCGAAGGGGCGGTGCGTCATAACGGGGATGGCGAAATCCGGCCGCGCGCCGGGTTTCAGCCCTTGCGGAATTTCGACGCCATCTTCGGTGAAGAACTGGCCCTTCACAAGCGGCTTGAAACTGATCGGCTCCTCAACCTCCGCAACTTCCGGCTCTTCGACGTTCCATTCGTCGCTGATCGGCTTCTCCGGCGACTGCACATCCTCGACCATGAAGACATTGTCTGCGGGGTCCGGCAGCGGCGCGGCATCCGGGTCGTTCTCGATTTCTTCGGGGCTGAGGGGCTTTTGCCGCCAGGTATTATTGCACTGCGCGCAGCGCACGATACGTCCCTTGTCGCCCAGCAGGCGCGGGTTCAGCCGGTAGGTCGTCTGGCAGTCGGCGCAGGTCAGCTGCATAGCGGCTTTAATTCCTGTTTTTCAACAACATAATGCCAAATAAAAGTGGCATATACATTGATTTCAGAATAGCATATAAATCATTAATAAATGAACAGATATGGATGCCGCGAAACCGTCACGTTATGTCTAAGAACGTGACTTCCGCCCCTCCAAACCGGTCAGCGCAAATGGCATTGGTAACATTCTCGAACGTCGGCCTCCGCTACTCCACCGGACCAGAAGTATTGCACGACCTGTCGTTCGAGCTGGAGAAGGGCTCGTTCCACTTCCTCACGGGCGCATCCGGCGCGGGCAAGACCTCGCTCCTCAAACTCCTCTACCTCGGCCAGAAGCCGACGCGCGGGCTCATCAACATGTTCGGCAAGGATCTTGCGACACTGCCGCGCAAGGAGATGCCGGAAGTGCGCCGGCAGATCGGCATCGTCTTCCAGGATTTCCGCCTGCTCTCCCACCTTTCCGCCTTCGACAACGTCGCCCTGCCGCTCCGCACCGCCGGCGCGTCGGACAAAGACATCCGAAAGAACGTGACGGAACTGCTCGGCTGGGTCGGTCTTGGCGACAAAATGGAAAAACGCCCGCCGACGCTTTCCGGCGGCGAACAGCAGCGCATCGCGATTGCCAGAGCCGTCATCAACCGCCCGAAACTGTTGGTGGCGGATGAACCGACCGGCAACATCGACCATGAAATCGGCACTCGGATATTGTACCTTTTCGAGGAACTGCACCGCCACGGCACCACAGTCCTCATCGCAACGCATGATGCCGAGATCGTCAACCATTTCGACCATCCGCAACTGAAGCTGGATAACGGCACCCTCGCGGTGCTGCCCTCCAAGAAAGCGAAGGCGGCCTGACATGACAACGGAAGCTAAAAAAGTCCTGCCGCCGAAATACCGCTACGACATCGGGCTTGATGACGGCGCGGGTGCACAGCTTGTTTCCTGGGTGACCGGTCTTCTCGTCTTCTTCGTGACGCTGTCGCTCGCGGTCAATCTTGGGCTCAATACCGTCACGCAAAACTGGGTAACAGGCCTTTCCGGCAGCCTGACTGTCGAAATCCGCCCGCCGTTCGAACAGGATCAAAAAGCCGCCGCCGCCTCGCAAAAAACGTTTGAAGAAAGCGTTAAGAAAGTGCTGGCGCTGACCAAGCAACACCCTGCGGTGAAAGAAGGCACCGCCTTGTCACGCGAAGAAATTTCCGCCCTCATCAGGCCCTGGCTTGGCGATGACATGCCGAAAGACCTACCCCTCCCCGCCATTATCGACATCAAGCTGGCGCCGAATGCCGATGTCGCCAAGCTGGAAACGGATATCAAGGCCCTTGCCCCCGCCGCAGTCATCGATAGCCATACCGACACGCTGGATGATGTACGCACGCTGATTGCGACCGCGCGACTGTTTGTGCTGTTGTTGACGGGCGTTATTATTCTTCTCACCTCCGCCTCCATCTCCGGCATCGTGCGTGCGAAGCTGGCCATTCATGCGCAGGAAGTGGAAACGCTGCATCTTGTTGGCGCGTCGGATGAATATATCGCCCGGCAGTTCCGCCACCACACGCTGAAGGGTTCGCTGAAGGGCGCAACCTTGGGCGTGATCTGCATGGTGCTGACCATCGCCGGCATCAGCTATATGACGCATACGATTGACACCGCCATCTTCCCCCATATCCGCATCATGCCGCTGTACTGGGCCGGCATTGTCATTGCCCCCGTGTTTGCAGGATCGCTAATCGCGCATTTTACGGCGCAGCGCACGGTGATGCGCGAACTGGCAAGGCTGCCTTAAGCAGATATCATGCAAACCCTTAGCAAACCTGCCCGCCTGTGGCTCCTGTTTGTCCTGCTCGCGGCGCTTTGGCTGGGCGGGCTGCACTGGTTCACGCGCAGCATCATCGATATCGCGCCGCCAAACGCCAAGCCGGCCGAAGCCATTGTCGTGCTGACGGGCGGCACCAACCGCCTGAAAACCGGCTTCGACCTCTTGGACAATGGCATGGGCAAGAAGCTGTTTATTTCCGGCGTCGCCCGCGGCGTCGAGGTGCGGGAACTTTTCGACCAATGGAAGAAGGAAGATGAATCCGACCTCGACTGCTGCGTCGTGCTGGGCTTCGAGGCGGATGATACGATAGGCAATGCCAAGGAAACCATCGCCTGGCTGCGGAAGGAAGGCTACACCTCCCTCTTCCTTGTCACGGCCAATTACCACATGCGCCGCGCGCTGCTGGACTTTCACACGTTATCACCCGACCTCAACATCACGCCCTGGCCGGTAAAGCCGGAAGGCGTCGAGATGAACAACTGGTGGCGCGATTCCGCTTTCCGCGGCGTGATTTTGCGGGAATACACAAAATACCTCGTCACGGTCGTCTGGGCCGCGCTCTCATAAGAAGGTTAAACATGAACGCCCTGCGCTCCATCCTCTTCAATATTCTGTACGTCTTCGGCTCCCTGTTCTGGAGCATTGCGTTGCTCTGGGCGCTCGCCCTGCCGCCGAATAAATGCACGGAAGTCATCAGCCATTTCTATGGCGGCTACATGCGCTGGATCATGCGGCATGTCATGGGACTGAAGTTCGAATTCCGCGGCCTTGAAAACCTGCCGACGGACACGCCCTATATCATCGCCGCCAAGCACCAGTCGGCCATGGAAACGCTGCTGATCCCCTTCACGAAGGAATTCCGCTACCCCGTTATCATTCTCAAGAAGGAACTCACTCGCCTGCCGATCTGGGGCTTTTACCCGAAGGCCATGGGTCTTGTCGCCATCAACCGTGGCGACGGTATGGAGTCGATGCGCGCCATGACGGCGGGCTGTAAAAATGCTCTCGCAAACGGCCGCTCCATCGCCATCTTCCCGCAAGGGACGCGCGTAAAGCCCGGTGCGGTGAAGCCGTATAAGTCCGGCATCGCGAAAATTTATAAGGACCTTGGCGTGCCTATCGTGCCGCTGGCGCTCAACACCGGCGTCTTTTGGGGCCGCAATGCCTTCTTTAAAAAGCCGGGGGTTGTCGTGTTTGAATTCATGCCCGCGATTCCGGCGGGGCAGCCGCCGCTGAAAGTCATCGCGCAGGTGGAGCAGAGCCTTGAAGCCGAAAGCGACCGTCTGGTGGTCGCCGCCGGCGGCCCTGCCCTCGGCAGCATGAGCTGATTAAAAGCTACCCCACTGACGGCCGCCGGCGCGCCAGACGCGCGCGCGCAACGGGTAGAACATGAACACCTTTTTGTCCGGCGTCTGCAGGCAGGCCGGCGATCTCAAAACCGGCATCACGCCCGGGTCGTCCGTCACAATAGTCTGGTTATCCACTTCCAGCTTGAAGGCGGCGTTGACGGCCAGCACCTGCTTGGTATCGATGCAGACCTGCGGCACCGGGTTCGGCAAAATCGCATAGAGGATATCGGTCGTCGTGCGGCTGGCATCCGTCAAGCGGCGGAGGTTGAAGATCAGCGGCATGCCGGCTTGCGTCGTCAGCTGGTCGCGCAGCTTCTGGTCGATCCACTGGTTGATCATGGGCTTGAAGCGGATTTTGCCTTGCGGGTTGAACACGGCGAAGTTGGGGTCAACTTTGGGATCGACGCCGCCGAAGGAGAGCTTTTCAAGGTCCGCCAGCGTGATCTGCTTCGTCTGCAACGCGGCGGTAATGCTTTGCTGCAACAGGCGCAGGTTGCCGGTCAGCATCTGCGTCGTGCCGGAGGAAATGTAATTCTCGCGCGTGACGGGTGCGGCGCCGGTATAGGTGCCGATCACGTTGACAGGGCGCGCCTCCGTCCGCGCGCGGGGGAGAGATGCGGGTGCGGTAACGGGCTCGCCTTCATGGTCGACGCCGATGATGACTTCCTTGCCGCTTTGCACCGCCATCACCTGCTGTTCGTGCTTTTCAACGACCGCGTCGTGCTTCTTCTTGTAGACGACGGCAATGCCGCCGCCGACAACCAGCGCGGCAAGGGCTGCGATGATGATGGATTTCTGGAAGGAAGACTTGGAAGACATTTAAAAACTCCCGGTCGTTACTGTTTCAAAACCAGTTTCAGCTGGTCGATAAGGCGCGCGTTATCGTCTGCCGTGCCCACAGTGATGCGCAGGTGGTGAGGCAGATTATACGCCCCCATCTGGCGGATGAAAACCCCCTTGTCTTTGAGGCCAAGTCGTATTTGCTCCGACTTCTCCCCAAATTCGCAGAGAATGAAATTGCCGACGGAAGGCCATGTTTTCACGCCCAAAGTGCCAAGCTGCTCGAAGAGGTACTTCCGTCCCGTTGCCGTCATCTCAATCGTGCGTTGCAGGAAATCAATGTCCGACAGCGCGGCAATGCCAGCCGCCTGCGCCGGGGCGTTGACATTGAAGGCGCCGCGTACGCGGTTGACGACGCCGGCGACATCGGGGGAGCAATAGCCCCAGCCAAGGCGCAGCGCGGCAAGCCCGTAAATTTTCGAGAACGTGCGCAGCATAACGGCATTGGGATGCGCATCGACCAGACTGCGGCCGTCATCGTAGTCTTTTTCCTGCACGAATTCGGCATAGGCGCTGTCGAGCAGCAGCAGTACGTTCGATGGCAGTTTCTCGCAGAGGTATTTCATCTCGTCGCGGTTGAGGTAGCTGCCGGTCGGATTGTTGGGGTTTGCCAGCAGCAGCATCTTCGTCTTTGGCGTGACCGCCTTCAGCAGCGCTTCGACATCGGTGCGGAAGTTCACTTCCGGCGCGGCAACAGGCGTTGCGCCCATGGCTTTGGCGCAGAGCGGATACATGAGGAAGCCGTACTGGCTGTAGAGCACTTCATCCCCCACGCCCGCATAGGCGCGCACCAGGAGCGAGATAAGCTCTTCCGAGCCCGAACCGCAGATAATTTTTTCCGGCGCCATATTGTATTTAGCGCCAATCGCCGCGCGGAGATCAGCTGCCGCGCCATCCGGGTAGCGCTGCAAATCCGCACCCGCCTTCTGATACGCCGCCATCGCCTTCGGGCTGCAGCCGAGCGCGTTTTCGTTGGAGGCGAGCCGCACCGGATGCGCAATCCCTTCCATGCGCCCCTCGCCGCCGATATACGGTTTAATATCGAGAATACCGGGTTTGGGTTGCGGCTGGGTCATGATGGCACCTATGCTTTGAACGGTTTGGCGCTGGCCGGAATATTTTTGACCGGCATAAGGATATTGGTCACCAGCGCCTCTTCAGGCGTTGTCTTCGGGTCGTTGGTGTAATGTTCGAGGCAGAAATCGTCCCGCAGCTCGATCTCGTTTTCCTCCAGCCATTCAAAGACGCTGCCACAGGCTTCCGGCAGGTTCTCGTAGGAGCCTGTCAGCGTGAACTGCTTGTAGCTGCCGCCTTTGAAAAATTCATATTGAAGGCCCGGCGGCAGGCTGGCGGGCTTGGTGTCAAACACCGCGCCGGCACGATAGATCTCCAACTCGGGGTTGTAGAGGCTCAGGAAAGTCTTCGGCTGCACCTTCACCTGCGGCAGCTTGGCATGCAGTTCCTGCCAGGCGGCCATGGCTGTGTCCTGAAACTGGCCGATTTTTTCGACAAACACATAATGCGTTTCCGGCCAGGTGATCAGCTGCGGGGTTTCGACAAAGTTCATGGCGACGGCTCCTCTAAAAATCGGCTTAGCAATTTTTATGGGAGCAAGGGCGGCGGCGCAAGCAGAACCCGCTATTCGCATAAACAGCTATTTACAATTACGCCCCAGCGGCGTGGTCGCCATGCGCCGGCGCACGGCGGCGGTTTGGGCGGTGGCGGCGCCGACGAGGGTGCCGGCGTAGACTTGCTTGGTCGCCTCGACCAGATTGACGCCGCCGAACGCGTTGAAGAAGCGGTAGCCGATGCTCTCCCAAGCCCCCGCCGTGGTGAGCAGCAGGCGGGAGGTCGAGGGCGGCACGAAGAGCGCGCGCTCGTCCCTTTCGGGAACGAACTGATAGTCTTTCAAAATCTGGCGGATTTGCCCTAATGAGTAGGGTGTGCCATGGCCGAAGGGCGTTGAGTCAACGCGCGCCCAGACGCCGGTGCGGTTGGGTACCAGAAGCAGGATGCGCCCCTGCCCTGACAGCACGCGCCAGCTTTCACGTAACACGGCGTCGAGACTGTCGAGACCTTCGAGCCCATGCACGACGAGGAGGCGATCTATGGAATTGGTTTCGATCGGCAGCTCGTCTTCCTCGCACATCGCGACAAGGCCGCGTTCATCGCCCTTCTCCCTCGCCGGCCAGTAGACGGCACCCTGGTGGCCGGGCATGAGCGCCGCGACACGCTCGGCCTCGCCGAGGAAGGGTTTCAAAAACGGCACTGCATAGCCAAGCCCCAAGACGCGGAGCCCCGCAACGCCGGGCCAGAAGGCGCGGATATGCTGCCGCAGAAGGCGCTGCACCACGCGGCCCTGCAGAGAATCGTAAAACTCGCGTAGATCAATGGCTTTTGAATACATTCTAAAGCAGTTCGCGAAGGATGGGGATGAGCGGAATATCGGCGGGCGGCATCGGGTATTTATCGAAGTCTTTGGGGTAAACCCATGCAAAGGCTTGCCCTTCTTTCGATTGCACCACACCTTTCCAGACACGGCAAACGAAAACCGGCATGAAGAGGTGGAAATCATCATAGCGGTGGGAGGCAAAGGTTAAGGGCGCTAGGCAGGATGACTTGGTATCTATGCCTAATTCCTCGTGAAGTTCGCGGCACAAGGCTTCTTCCGGTTGTTCGCCCTGCTCCACCTTGCCGCCCGGAAATTCCCAGAGTCCGGCGAGTTTTTTGCCGGCGGGGCGCTGTGCGAGGAGGACGCGGCCGTCGCGGTCGACGAGCGCCACGGCGACGACATAGACAGTCTTCACCGGAGCGAGGGATGCGTCCGGAGCGTTATCAAAACAATTCGACATATCAGGGCTGTGGCGGCTTGTTCTGCGCTTTTGCTTCCGCCGTGACGGTGGCGGCTTTATGCGCATCATAGTCCTTCGACAGGCGCGGATAGATTTCCGCCAGCAGGCGGGCATCCAGCAGCGCGCCGTGGCCGTTATCATCCCGCTCCTTGCGGCTGACGGAGTAACGATCCAGCACTTTATCGAGCGTCGCCTGCTTGTCCCCGAACATGGCTTCCGACCAGCGGCGGACGTTCGTCCACTGGGTTTCCGGAATTTCCTTCTGGCCGGCTTTCTGCATTTCAAAGTTCAGCAGCGCGATGTCGAGCGTGTAGCCGTTGGTCGTGCGGCAGGTGATGATGACCTGATCGTCGCCGATGAACTCGCGCAGCTCTTTCGCGATTTCGGAAAACTTCGGCTTGTCCTTGACCTTCTCGTTCGAAATACCATGGATCTTCACGACCTCCAGCGGGATGTCGCGGTCGGGGTTGATGGTGACATGGAACTCGCGGCCGGTCGGCTTCTTGTTGACCATCTCGACAAGCGCAACCTCCACGAGGCGATGCCCGTCGGAGAGGAACAGGCCCGTCGACTCCGTGTCCAGCACGAGTTCGCGCGTGCCTTCGGCGCGATTGAATATGTTTAAAATGCTCATGACAGATTCAATAGCCGCATTTCCGGAAACAGTCAACGCGCCAAAGCGCGTGACTGCCGTTACGAAATTTCCTGTCGACTGGCAGAAATTTTGTTGCGCCATTTTTTTCCGCCGCCGGTAAATGAGAATCGCTCTCAACTGCCTTTTTTACCCTGTCCCGCCATGCCTTTACCGGTTAATTCCGCCGCCAAAATAGGCGCAAAAACCAGGCGGCGAAACCTAGAGCCGCGGGTGCATGCCCTATCGCTATTCTGCTCCTGTCTGCCATCCATGCAGCCTTCTACATCACTGTGACGCCGGGGTAACCGGCGACACACATATCGCTCCTCCTATTGTAAACAAAGCGCGCACGAGCGTCCCGCCGTTTGGCGGTAACGGCAGGTAATGCCATGACGATTGTTTCGATATGACTCACCCGCCGCGCCATACCATGATAAGTATAAGGGGCGACCGCAACCCGGCCGGAAAAAGTCCCGCCCCCGTTGGTCTTATAAAAATCATTTTTCATCGCTGCTTTTTCAATCCCGACGTCAGGAGACATCGTGTCATTAGCCAATTTCATCCACAATAATTCGCCCGCCATTATTGACGAGTGGGAAAATTTCGCCCGCAGCCTGATCCCCGCCTTCGGCAGCATGACGCCGCTGGCGCTGCGCAACCATATTCAGGATATCCTCGCCTTCACCGTCACGGATATGCGCAGTGCGCAGACCAAGGGCGAGCAGGTGGATAAATCGCACGGCGAGGGCAAGCAAAATATAGCGCGGGAGCCGAGCGCCGCCGAAACCCATGCCGTCCTGCGCCTTGCCGGCGGCTTCAACCTCGACCAGATGGTGTCGGAATATCGGGCGCTGCGTGCCAGCGTCATCAAGCTCTGGCGCGTCTCGAAACGCGAGAGCGACAACGAGGGTGTGAACGACCTCATCCGCTTCAACGAGGCGATCGACCAGCAGATGGTTGAATCCATCCACTACTACGCCAAGAACCTCGATATTTCACGCAACCTCTTCCTCGGCATTCTCAGCCACGATATCCGCAATCCGCTCGGCGCTATATTAATGTCCGCCAACCTCATCCCGCGCATCGGCCCCCTGAAGGAGCGGCAGACGGCGCTGGTGCAGCAGATCACCGAAAGCGGCAGCCGCATCGAGGAGATTATTTCCCACCTGCTCGATATCACCAGCGTGCGCCTCGGCTCCGGCCTGCCCGTCATCAAGGCCAGCGCAGACATCGGCTTTATCGGCCGCCAGCTGGTGGAGGAAATGCGATCTATGCACCCGACCCGCAGTTTCGAGCTGACCGTCACCGGCAACACCGAAGGCCAGTGGGACAAGGCGCGCATCGCGCAGGTCTTCTCCAACCTGCTCGGCAATGCCATCCAATACGGCTTCAAGAACGAGCCGATCCATGTCGGCATCAGGGGCGAGGAAAAAGAAATCACCATCACCGTCCAGAACCTCGGCCCCCTGATCCCCGAGGACAAGCTGGAAAGTATTTTCGACTCCCTCGTCCGCGTGACGGATGGCAATGTGGTGAACATGACCGGCGAAACCACCAACCTCGGCCTCGGCCTCTACATCACCAAAGAAATCGTCGCCGCCCACGACGGCAAAATCACCGTCACCTCGACGGAAAAAAACGGTACGACTTTTACGATACGGCTGCCGCGGGGGTAAACTCTATTGGTATGAAAGTAATCAATCATCCAGCCGGATGATTGCGTTGCGCTCTTATCTCTCCGCGATTGCAATACTTGCAGGGGCAAAAAAAGGCTTTCTGGCCTTCGCTTCCGGACTATAGCGCCAGCCGGTAATAGCGGCATTTCATGTCCGCGCTTTTTTCCCGCGTAGTCTTTCTCTCAGACATAGATTTGAATTTAATGCGCTATTAATGGAGCATACATTATATGTGTTGCTAAAGAATCATTTGCTGACGGTGTCGCCCAAATTCATTAATACTTAACTCGACATTTTAGAGTCAAAATGTCATCGTTAACTCTCCATAAGAGAGAGGGCAAAGAGATGAGCAGCATACGAAACGCTTTTACGGACGCTTGTTTTGCAATCGCGTTTAGCTTTGTCCTATTTATTGTTATCGATTTTGATGGAGTTCTAGAATATCTAGGCCGTAACGACACTATCTTTTACCGGTTCCAATCGTTCTGGACGGGTGTAATGGCGGTGGGCGCGGCTCTGACAGCACTCACTACCCCCTATCTTGCGCAGCGCCTTGCAGCACAAACACGTCTGTCGCAATTCCGGCATTCTTGCGAAGCCTTCTCAGTTGCTGTCTTCGAACTAGCCGCATTAGCATCCGGTAAAAAGCCAATTGAGTGCAAATTCTTGCTCGATCGACTTCTACTAGTTCCGGAGGAATTTCAGTTTAACGACCCGCTTGCACATTTGACTGCCGACGAGAGGATAGAGGTATATAGGATCCGGGATAGCTTATTAAGAATAAAATCAGTTTCTGAAGTCTCCATGACGATGATAAAAACTCCGGAAAAGCGTGAAAATCTTGCACGCTCTTGCCTCATAAAGATTTGCGATCACGCTTTTTCCGCCGCGAAAATTTCTAGAAATCCTGAAGTACTAAGTCGCGGCGAGGAATTTCAAAAAATCTACGAAGAAATAAAATCTCGGCCGGAACTATAACTTAGTCGCATTTTCTGTTCGGGCAAAAAAAGGATTTTTTGTTGCCTCACATTGCTAGTAATTCATTCGCCCACACTAGGGTAATGCAGCTGTCTCTAATACTGTGAATAGATTAGCGTCCTTCCCTCAACGACTTAATTTCTAATTTTAATCACCGCCAAGCGCGCACAGTTGGGCATAAAAAAAAGGGCGGCCATTAAGGCCGCCCTTTTCAATTTATAATCAGAAAGAGATTACTCTTTCTTCCCGTCATCCGCCTTGTCGTCGGATTTATCGTCCTTCTTCGCGGCTTCTTTTTCTTCGAGTTCTTTGGCGGCGTCGCCGGTTTTGGGGGCGGCTTTGCCGTTGGAGTCCATCATTTCAATCTTCGCCTTGGCGCGCAGGCCCTTTACCACTTCCTGCAGCGCTTCCTGCGACTGCTTGTTGCGGATGGCCATATCAACATCGCCGGTCAGCTCGGGCACTTTGCGCTCGCGCTTTTCATCGACCTTGAAGACGTGCCAGCCGAACTGGCTCTTCACCGGTGTTTTGGAATAGGTGCCGGGCTTCAGCTTGATCACGGCTTCGCCCATGGCGGGGTCGATGAATTCTTCCTTCACCATGAAGCCGCCGAGGTCGCCGCCTTTTTGCGCGGCAGGGCCGGAGGAACGCTCTCTAGCGAGGTCTTCAAACTTGGCGCCGCCGTCGAGGTCCTTGATCACCTTGTCGGCTTCTTCCTTCGTGGGGACGAGGATGTGGCGGGCATGCACTTCAATCTTGCCTTTGTTGGCTTCCTTGAACTTGTTGTATTCGGCCTTCACCGTCGCATCGGTCACTTTGCCTTTGAGGATTTTTTCAAAGTACATCTGCTTTTGCAGCTGGGCCTTCAGCGCCTCGAGGCGCGTTTTGTAGTCTTCCGTCTGCTCGATGTTCATGCCGGCGGCGGATTCATCGATCAGTTTTTCGTTGATGACCTGGTCGAGCACCATGGGGAAGGCCTTGTCGACGTCGGCGGCGGGCACTTTCAGCTGCTGCACGGCGGCGAGGACGTCTTTTTTGTAGATGTTGTCGCCATTGACCTTCGCGACGACGGCATCGTCATTGGCGAAGGCGGGCTGGACGGGCTGCGAGACGACCGCAAGGGCGACCAGCGCAACGGCAGCAAAGCCGGACAGAGTGGCTCGAAGTGACATTCCATATTCTCCTAAAAGTTTAATACCGGTATTTTCCATCATTCCATAAGGATAGCGCCTGCCCCCGCCCGGCCCGCCGCCTTCCCGCTGGCGTTTTCGAGTTGCATTTAAGGCAGAATAAGCCGGTTTAGCAAGGCTTTTCCCCCTGTATTCGGGGAAAACCGTTGATTGACTTCATGCCAATCTGCTTTATATGTCAGTTGGTTCAGAAATAGCCCCAAAAAGAAGAGATTTACACCCGATGTTCACGTCCCTCGCGCATAAGATTTTCGGCACCCAGAACGACCGCATCCTGAAGGGGTATCGCCGCAGCGTCGAGCAGATCAATGCGCTGGAGCCGACCATCATGGCGATGTCGGATGCCGAGCTGTCGGGGCAGACCGCGAAGTTCAAGGCGCTCGTCGCCGGGGGCAAGACGCTGGACGATATTCTGCCGGAAGCTTTTGCGACCGTGCGCGAAGTTTCCCGCCGCGTGCTGGGGCAGCGCCACTTTGACGTGCAGCTGATGGGCGGCATCGCCCTGCACCAGGGCTTCATTCCCGAAATGCGCACCGGCGAAGGCAAGACCCTCACCGCCACGCTCGCCATCTACCTGAATGCCATCGAGGGCAAGGGCGTGCATGCCGTGACCGTCAACGACTACCTCGCCCAGCGCGACGCGAACTGGATGAGCCCGATTTACAAGATGCTCGGTATGAGCGTCGGCTTTATTTTGACCAACCTGACGGATGATATGCGCCGTGCGTCCTACGCCTGCGACATCACCTATGGCACCAACAACGAATACGGCTTTGACTACCTGCGCGACAACATGAAGTTCCGCCTGGAAGAAATGGTGCAGCGCCCCTTCAACTACGCGATCGTCGACGAAGTGGACTCGATCCTCATCGACGAAGCGCGGACGCCGCTGATCATCTCGGGCGCGACGCAAGATTCCGCCGATGCTTACCGCAGCGTCGATGCCGTGATCCCGAAGCTCATCCCCGCCGATTACGACATCGACCTCAAGCACAAGACCATCGTGCTGACGGATGCCGGCAACCTGCATGCGGAAGAAATCCTCATGGAGCTCGGCATCATGAAGGATGGTTCCCTGTATGACGCGCATAACATCAGTCTCGTCCACCACGTCAACCAGGCATTGCGCGCCCACAAACTGTTCAACCGCGATGTCGATTACATCGTGAAGGATGACGCTGTCATCATCATCGACGAATTCACCGGCCGCATGATGGAAGGCCGTAGATTCTCCGAAGGCCTGCACCAGGCGCTGGAAGCCAAGGAAAACGTCAAGATCCAGAACGAGAACCAGACCCTTGCCTCGATCACCTTCCAGAACTACTTCCGCATGTACCCGAAACTGGCCGGCATGACCGGTACCGCCATTACGGAGAAGGAAGAGTTTGAAGGCATCTACAACCTGCGCGTTGTGGAATTGCCGACCAACAACCCGATGGTCCGCATCGACAACCACGACGAGATTTACCGCACGGCGGAGGAAAAATACGCCGCCATCGTGAAGCTCATCGAGCAATGCCAGGACCGCGAACAGCCCGTGCTCGTCGGCACGACCTCGATTGAGAAGTCGGAGCTGCTGTCCAAGCGCCTCAAGAAGCTCAACATCAAGCACAACGTGCTGAACGCAAATTACCACGAACAGGAAGCCTATATTATCGCGCAGGCCGGCCGCCCCGGCACCGTCACGATCGCCACCAACATGGCCGGCCGCGGTACCGACATTAAACTCGGCGGCAACGTCGAGATGCGCTTGTCGCAGGAAATCCCCGCCGATGCGACGGACGAGCAGCGCAAGCGCATGACCGCCAAGATCGAGGAAGAAGTCGCGGAAGCCGCCGCTATCGTGAAGCAGGCGGGCGGCCTTTTCGTCCTCGGATCCGAACGGCATGAATCCCGCCGCATCGACAACCAGCTGCGCGGCCGCTCCGGCCGTCAGGGCGACCCCGGCGGATCCAAATTCTTCATCTCCCTCGAAGACGACCTGATGCGCATCTTTGGTTCGGAAAAGATGGATATGTTCCTGCAGCGCATGGGCCTGAAGCCCGGCCAGCCCATCATCCATCCCTGGATCAACACGGCCATCGAACGCGCGCAGAAAAAGGTCGAGGCGCAGCACTTTGAAGTGCGCAAAAACCTCCTGAAATTCGACAACGTCATGAACGACCAGCGCAAGGTCATCTACGAACAGCGCCGCGAGATCATGAGCGCGGGCGATGTGTCCGAAGTCGTGACCGACATGCGCCATGAAGTCGTCAACGGCATGGTCAGCTTCGCCATTCCGCGCGGCAGCTATTCCGAGCAGTGGGACATGGGCTTCATCAAGACCGAAGCCGCCCGCGTCCTCGGCCTGCATGTGCCGGCGGAAGACTGGGCGAAGGAAGAAGGCATTGATGACACGGTCATCGCCGAGCGCCTCATCAAGCTTGCCGATGAAAAAGTCATGGCCAAGGAATCCGTCGTCTCGCCGCCCGTCATGCGCCAGATCGAGAAGAGCATCCTTCTCCAGCTGCTCGACCAGACGTGGAAAGAACACCTCCTCAACCTCGACTACCTGCGTCAGGGTATCGTGCTGCGCGCCTTCGGCCAGCGCGATCCCTTGAACGAATACAAGACGGAAGCCTTCGCCATGTTCCAGCAGATGCTGGACCTCTTGCGCGAAAAAGTGACCGCGGCCCTCTGCCTCATCGAGCTGCATGCGGATACGACCCCGCCGCCGCTGCCGAAATCGCGCCCGCCGCAATCGCTGCAGACGCGGGGCCCCGATAGCTCCCGCCCGATGCAGGACACGACACCGACGAAGCTGGCGGTCGCGACGGTCTTCAAGCAGGACGATCCCGCCACCTGGGCGGCGACTCCCCGCAACGCGGCCTGCCCCTGCGGCAGCGGTAAAAAATATAAATACTGCCACGGCCAGGCGGAATAGAGCGAAAACTCCACGAAAGGCCCGCCTGCGGGCATTTTGAACGCGTGTTAGTCCCTGACATCGTTAATCATTCAGTAAGTTTTTCATGGCTGAATAGAATGGTGACAGAAGGATAACGGCAACTATGTCCGATACAGATACATTCCACGCGCTCCACCAGGCCCTGAACGTGCTGGCGGATGAAGTCGGCTTCCGCGAAGCCAATATCAAGGGCCACCAACAGAACGCCTCCCAGATCGCCCGCACCATCGCCCAGATCATGCGGGTCGATGAAGACACGATAGAAGGCATCCGCATCGCGGCGACGTTGCACGATTGCGGTTTCCTGCGCGTCCCGCACGGCATCCTTTCCAAGCCCGGCAGGCTGACCGGTGAAGAATTCGCCATCGTGCGCCAGCATTCGCAGCACGGGCATGACATATTGGCCGGTATCGACTTCCCCTGGCCCGTCGCCAAGATGGTTTTGCAGCACCACGAGCGGCTGGATGGTTCGGGCTATCCGCAAGGCCTGCGCGGCAATGAAATTCTTATGGAATCGCAAATTATTGCCGTCGCCGATGTCATGGAATCGATGACCTCCGACCGCCCCTGGCGGAAAGCGATGGAAGTGAACGAAGCCCTCGATGAGCTGCTGCGCGCCAGCGCCATTAAATTTGATGCTTCCGTCGTCGAGGCCTGCATGGATTTATACACCAAGCAGCGCTACCGCCTTGACCCTGAATATTATGGCCGCGGTTAACGTAAAATTTACGCCTCCAATGGTACCGTCAGGCATCAGCGGACAAACGGCCGCGATATAGAGATTATTCTGTGTGTGTAAGTGATCAAAAAAGACCCCGCCCTTAAAAAAGGCGGGTTCTTTTATTTTAATAAACACGATTTTCAAAATTTTTCGCGCCGCGGTGAACCAAACGGGTGTTCATGGCGTTGTTCGTCAGGCAGCTATAGTACCGAAAATCCAATTTATCCAATCTCGTCAGGGGGCAGACATGAGTGACGATACGCAGACAGGGACGACGGGGGTCGATACGCTGACCGGCGGCAGCGGCAATTCCACGCTGGACGGCAGGGCCGGCGCGGATACCATGTACGGCAGCACGGGCAACGACGTTTATTACGTCGACAATGTCAACGACACCATCATCGAATATTTCAACGAAGGCATAGATACCGTGCGCGCCACGGTCGCCTATACGCTGTCCGATAACGTCGAGAATTTGATCATCACCTCCGGCGCGGTCGCCGGCACCGGCAACGCGCTTGATAACGCCCTCACGGGCAGCGCCAGCGCCAACGTCCTCAGCGGCCTAGGCGGCAATGACACGCTGGATGGCGGCGGCGGCACCGATACGCTGATCGGCGGCCTGGGCGATGACACCTATATCATGGCGGCGGCAGCCGACGTGATTACCGAGAATGCGGGCGAAGGCAATGACACCATTCTCGCCTCCCTCACCTTCTCGCTCGCCAATTACGCCAACGTTGAAAACCTCACCCTCACCGGCACCGGCAACTTCAACGCGACCGGCAACGCGCTCGACAATATCCTCACCGGAAATGGCGGCAACAACACCCTCAATGGGGGCATCGGCAACGACACCATGATCGGTGGCTTTGGCAACGATGTCTATGTGATGGACAGCGCGGGCGACGTGATTTTCGAAAATGCGGGCGGCGGCAATGATACGCTGCAGTCCAGCGTCAGCATTTCCATGGTGCCCGACAACGTGGAGATTGTGATCCTGACCGGCACGGCGAATATCGACGCCACCGGCAATGCTGACTCCAACACCATCACCGGCAACAGCGGCACCAATATCATTCACGGCGGCGCGGGCGATGACACGCTGGACGCCGGCACCGGCGGCATGGATACGCTCTATGGCGATGCCGGCAATGACGTCATCTATGCAACCGCTTCCGGCGCCACCACGACCATTTTCGCCGGCGACGGCGATGATATTATCTCCGCCGGCTATGGCACGGAAATCATGTACGGCGGCCTTGGCAACGACACCTTCACCATTTACAACACCGGCGACACCATTGTTGAAAACCAGGGCGAAGGCATCGACAACGTGATCAGCATTATTTCCTACACCCTGCCCGATAACGTCGAAAACCTTATTCTCAATGTCTATGGCGGCGGCGCGGTCAACGGCTGGGGCAACGATCTTGACAACTTCTTTCAAGGCAGCACTGGCAAGAACATCCTGACCGGTTTTGGCGGCAACGATACCTTCATGGGTTTCGGCGGCGCAGATACATTCATCGGCGGTACAGGCGATGATACCTATTACGTCGATACTGCCAGCGTCGCGACCATCGAGAACGCGGGCGAAGGCAACGACACAATCTTTTCCGCCGTTACCCTCTCACTGGCGACGCGCGACAACATTGAAAACCTTACCCTCACCGGCACGCTGTCCAACCGCGCGACCGGCAACGCGCTGGACAATATTCTCACCGGCAACAGCGGCGCGAATACGCTGGATGGCGGGGCTGGCGCCGATACGCTGGATGGCGCTGGCGGCAACGATAGGCTGATCGGCGGGGCGGACAACGACACCTTCTTGTTCAAGGCGGCGACCGCCTTCACCGGCACGCATACTATCAGCGACTTCAACACCGGCGACCATGACGCGATCGACATCCACGACATCCTGTCCGGCTATCACCAGGGCATCGACAACCTTGGCGACTTCGTGAAGATCGAGGATAGCGGCACCAACAGCATCCTCAGCGTCGATGTGGATGGCGCGGGTACGGCATATGGATGGCAGCAGGTCGCGGTCATCGCAGGCGTCACCGGATTGACGGATGAGGACGCACTTGTCGCATCGCACAATCTCATCGTGAGTGGCTGATCGTCAACGGTTGAAGCCGTTAAAATTTACTGGAAATAATTGGCGATATAGCCGTTCTGCACAAGGCCGCCGGCGGAGAGCGCGGTGACTTCCGCCTTCGGCTTGAGCGGCTGGTCGGTTTCGGCGACCTGCGCCGCCGCCTCGATCGGGCGGTAGCTGGTGAGTGCGTTGATCAGCATGTCACCGAATTCGTCTTCGTCCTTCAGGCCTTCGGCCGTCTGGTACATGCGCTTTTCACGCGCACGCTTTTTGGCGGCAAGCGACGACGCGGGCGACAGAGCCGCCCGCGTCGTTTGCATGCCCTGACTGATTAAAATATCAGTCATTGGCAATCCTTACTTCTTCAGGAACATGCCAAGCACGAGGCCGGCAACACCCGCGACGAGCAGCGCGCTCAAGGGGTCGTTGCTGACCTTGCGGCTCAGCATTTTCTTGGAAACATCCAGCTGCTTGCCGGCCTGGCCCGCATATTCTTTCGCGGTTTCAGCATAGTCGGCAGCTTTATCCTGCAGGTTGCCGGCCCATTTGGCGGCATCGTCGCGCACGTTGTTCAGTTCGCTCGTCGCGTGGTCTTTCAGCGAACGGACCTGGTTTTGTACCTGCGCTTTGTTCTGCTTGTAATGGTTGTCCTGGTTGGCCATGGGGTATCTCCTGATGGTTGAAAATGAACGGCAGACAGTATCGTTTGCCTGCCTTTCCAATGCACCGGAGGGTATTTAGTTCATTAAAAATTAACGCCTTGTAATCAGCGGGTTAGCCTACCTAATCGGCGTCGCGGCGATGGCTTTAGCCGCGCCGCGCAGGGCTTCGACCTTGGAAACGCCATCCGCCACGATACGCTCATGCAGGAAGGTTTCGGTCGGAAGGCTGCTGGAGCCCGCAACCAGCGGCGTCACGGCTTTCAGGCCCGCATCTTCCGCTGCCACGAAACCGATGTAATCGCCGGGCTGCATGACCGCCTTGTTGACGACGCAGGCAACGCCGCGCGCGCCGAGGTCATCGGGCGCTGCGAGGGTGCAGGTGGCGGCTTCCGCAAAGACCGGCGTGACCGGCGCAATGGCGGCAATCGGCGGCAGATCAGCGATTTCGACCGGCACGACTTTCAGCGACGACACATCGATCGGCGCGATTGCTTCCAGCGCTTCGGGCGGCGGCGCGATGACTTCCGTCACGGCCTGCACCGGCGCTGCGGCGTGGACAACATGTGCTGCATTGAATTGCGGCTTCACATGTTCCAGCTTCGCGAGGTCTTTGAGGAATTGCACGGCCTGATGGTTGCCACGGTTTTTCGCTTCTTCCGCCAGCTCATGCGCCATGTTCAGGCGGTCCTGCCACGGAATGTCTTTCAGGCGCAGCACTTCATGCGCGCGGTCTTTGAGGAACTGCGGGGAGACGGAATTCATGTTGTCAGGATCGGCCTTCAGCAGCGTCGCCATAAACTTGCCATGCGCGTCGTTCGATTTCATCGCCATGCCCCAGAGGCGGCCGAGCGTGGTGACCGGCTTATCGGCGGAAACAATCGGCACCGCATGTTCGATGGAAAGGGACGGCGTCAGTGCCGCCGCAGGCACCAGTGCATCTGCCGGCAGCGTTGCAGCATGGGCGGAGCCGATGAAGAAGCCGAAGATTTTGCCGCCGTATTCTTTCACGACTTCCGCGCCGGCCTTGAAGGTATCCGTGCCGGCAACCCACGCACCGAAGGCACCGCCGGCAGCGCCGGTCAGCAGGGCGATTTTGACTTTGCGGGAACGATCTGCATCCCACCAGCGCATGCTGCGCTCTTCACGTTTTGCCTGGCGCCATTCCAGCGCGGTTTCCTTGGCATAGACATAGAGGGCGGAGCCCGCAGCCGAGGCCGCCGCCGCCGTGCCGATGGTGACAAAGCTCGACGCACCGATACCAGCAACGGCGGAGATGGCGGCGATTTTCAGCGTATTGGTGACCGCGGCACGGCCGACGGAGTCTGCGACTTTATTGAAGATGAAACTCAGCAGCCGCTTGCGTTTTTGACGCGCTGCAACATCCGACTCGTCGTCCGGGGTTTGGGGTATCATTTGTTGCGGCATTGAAATTGTTGACATTTTCCACCTGAATACATTGCAAACGGGAAGATAATCGTTCTTCTTGAAATAAGCAATTAAAATTATGGAATTCTTTCGTTGACATATTTCACTCGCGGGTATAACTTCGCCCAACTTTAAAAAACGGCGCGCTTCACTCCATCCCGAGTCCTGCGCCACAAAAAATCGAGGGTCTACATAATGAAGAAACTTTTCAAAACACTGGCACTGTCCACTGCACTCGTCCTGTCCGGCGGCGCGGCTTACGCGGAAGGCACCGGCACCGCGAATGATCCCGTGCACAACGGCTGCTCGAGCGGCCCCTGCAACCACACGCCCGCTCCGACCCCGACGCCCACGCCCGCTCCGCAGCCCATCAACATGGGCCAGGGCCAAAACCAGGGCCAAAACCAAGGCCAGGGACAAATTCAAGGTCAAGGCCAGAACCAGGGCCAGGGCCAGCAGCAGACCGCGAACGGCACCGGCATCGGTGTTGGCGTCGGCACCGGCATTGCAACGTCTAACGCCGGCGCATCGGCTGTCAACGGCTCCGTCAACGGCACCGTCACCGGCACGAACACCAACACGGTGACTGGTACGAACACCAGCACCAACACCGTGACCGGCACGAACACCAATGCCAATACCGCCTCAACCGGCCCCGTCACCAGCACCAACGCCAACACCGCCGCTACCGGCCCGATCAACGTTGCCCCGCAGCAATCGACCGTCAACAGCTTCCGCTCCTTCGTCGGCACCAACGCGCCGAACCTGTCGGGCTCGGTTGACAACTGCCTTGCCGTCCTCGGCTGGAGCGGTGCGGTCAACTTCTTCGGCAACACCGGCATCGGCATCGGCGGCGGCAACCAGCGCACCGAATACGTCGAGCAGTGCGCAGCCGTGAAATCCGCTTTTGAAGTGTGGAACCGCGCTGACGGCGACATCAACAAGGAAACCTTCGCGATCGAAATGCTCGTGAAAGCCCTGCCGAAATACGCGAAACCCGCGATGGACGCAGCTGTCGAGCGCATCAACACCTACATCGAGCAGAACGGTGACGCGCAACCGGATTCGGTCATGAACATCTTCGGCGCCAAATCCTTCAAGCGCCGCGAAGCTGCCCCCGTTGCACCGGCCCAGCCGGTACAACAAGCGCCCGCCAACGGCAACGTGACGCTCAACCTCTTCCCGGTTGTGGAAACGAAAGAGACCGTCCGCACCGTCGTTGCGACGCAACAGAAACGCAAACCCGCCCCGGCGAAGAAGCCGGATTGCGGCTGCGCGAAGTAACTTTGGCTTGAAATAAACGGCGCGCCTGCTTGGGGCGGGCGCGCCGTCCTTCAAAAGGGGAGATCGACATGACGACAAAATTGGTTAAAGGACTGGTGGTTATTTTCGGCGCGGCGAGCCTTGGCGGCTGCGCGACGATGAACTACACCGGCACGCAAGACTGTGTGCAGCGCTCCGGCTTCTCGCTCAACGCGCCGCTGCTCAGCGTTAACAACCGCGACGACAAATTCAGCGAAGAATGCGCAACCGCAAGAGCCGCAACCGCCATTGCCGCCATGAAGCGCAAGGACGGCACGCCCGACATGAACATGTATAACCTCGCTGTGTCCCTCTACGAGCAGAGCAACGCCAAAGTCCGCGACTTCATGGACCGCATGCTGAAGGAAGACCAGGGCACCTCGGTCGAGCAAATGAAATTCGCGATCGACAAATCCCGCGAGCCGACAATGTGCGAGCGCGTGATGACCACCGCCCCCGACGGCACCAAAACCAGCGGCTTCAAATGCGCCGCAAAAACCGCCGCCCCCGCTGCAGCCGCGCCCGCGCGTTAAACCTTACTTCGGACGATAAACCTTCAGGCCCTTCGGCAGCAGCTTCACGTGCAGCGGGGAGCTTGTGGTTGTGACTTCGCCGTCGAGGATGATGGGCAGCGCGGCGGTGGATTTTTTGCCCGGCTGGATGACGAGCTCCGGCGCGGTTTTAACCGTCACGGATTTCGCCTTCGTCCAGCTGCCGTCCCAGATTTTTGTCAAAATCGCCGCAAGGTTGCCGGGGCCGCCCTGAAAGGCGTAGAAGGCGAGCTTGCCGTCATCCTGGCTGCCTTTGTTGAGGATATTCTCCACAATCGGCTTGAAGTTGGCGGGCAGCGGCAGCGTGCGGCCGTTGTCGCGCGGCGCCAGCTGGTTGTTGGTGACGATGAAAATTTTCCCCGCCTGTTCCTGCCCGTCGACCGTCAGCTTTGCCTTGCGGCCCCAGACAACGTTATGCGCGAGGCCGAAGATTTTGGAGAGCGCCGCAAAACGCTTGCCGTCGCGCAGCTCTTCCCGCGCAGCATAAAAATCGACGCTGTTCTTGTCGATCATGAGGCCGACGAGGAAATTTTTGCCGTTCACATTGCCGACATCAACCTTGGTCGCCTCGACATCCTTATACTGCGCCGCCGCCTGCCGGAAATCCGCCGCGAAGCCAAGCTGGCGCGCAAACAGGTTGTGCGTGCCGAGCGGCAGCACGCCGAGCGTAATATCATCACGCCCCAAAAATTCCGCCGCTGCGGTGAGCACCGAGCCATCCCCGCCGCCGAGGATCAGCCCGCGCTTGCCGCCGGCGTTGTTCTGCGTCCACGAGCGCACGCTATCTTTAATCTCCGCGCCCTCGATAAAACGGAGCGTGCCAAGGCGGTTTCCAAGCGCGGATTCGAGCCCCTGCCGCACCACATCCTCGCCAAGGTTCAGCACCGTGCCGGAGCGCCGGTTGATCAGCACATCGATGATCTCGGCCGTTTGCACGGATGCCGGCGTTGCGGGGGATGCGTCAGGTGCCTTGAAGTCGCTCATTTTTTTAACCTATATTATGAATACTATGCATTTTCATACTATAACCGCCGCGCCAAGGCAACCCCCGCCGCAAATCGCCAATTCCCCTAAAAAAAAGCTGGTATTCCCCTCCCCAATCCATTACACATCTAGGTCTTGAGAAGGCTATTCCTTGGTAGCTCAGTGGTAGAGCAAGCGACTGTTAATCGCTTGGTCGTAGGTTCGAATCCTACCCAAGGAGCCATTCTCCCTTTCCCGTCAATGACACATCGTTTTCAGCGGCCTGTTTGTCGGCAGCGGTGCTGTGTTTAAGACCCTGCTTTCATTCAGCAATTTCGCCGCCAAATTGACAAAATCACCCCCTTATAATATGGTAACTATACCCGCCATTCATATATAAGGTCCAGCCACATGCCTTTCACGACCGAGTTCGAGAATATTCCCGCCCATAAGGTCGATGACCGCATTGATGCGCTGAAAAATTTGATCGACCGCACCCTCGCCCCGCAGATCAGAACAATTCAGGAGACGCGCGCGCAGGACCGCAATCTGGCGGCGTGGTATCGCGACAGCGATAACATCACAACGCTGGTCTACGACGCCGTTGCCAAAGGCAAGCCGCTGGACCGCGCCGATACCGAATTCCGCGCCCGCACCACGGCGCCCGCGATCAAGGCAGAAGACGCACGGGATTTTGCGCAGCGCGTCGCGCAGACGATGAAGCAGCGCCCCACCTTCGGGCAGACGCTGGTGGCATGGTTCCGCGGCGCCGCGCGGTCCGACAAAATGAATTTCCTGACCCGCCTGAAAAACACCGGCGACACCGTGCAGAACAGCGTTGCATCGGAGCTGGAGAAGGCTCGGGCCGATTATGATGCGACCGGCGAGAAGGGCTGGGCCAAGATGCTGGCCGCGAAGAAATTCTATGAAGGCATTACGGCCGCCATTGAAGGCGGCGATGCTTCCGCGCTGAGGAAGGCGCTGCGTGCCGACCGGAGCGCGCCTGTATCACCTGCCGTCAAGGCGGCGCTTTTTGCGCTGCCGGTTGCGGGCTATACGGATCTGTTGTCGGCTGTCGCCGCCATCAAGACACAAAACCCTGTTGAAGAAGCGCGGCTGGTGGGTCAGGTCATGACCGGCCTTGGCGATGACCACCTTGCGCTGATTGCCCTTCGCAAAGCGGTGGATGGATTGCAGGACGAGGCGCAGGCGGAGCGGTTCAGGAAATATGCGGTCGGGTTTGCCGGCCAGTACGCGCCCTTCCCGGATAGCGCCGTCAACATGAACCAGGTCGGCTACGGCCAGTACAATGCCGAAAAAAAGCAGCTGGCCGTTAAAACGCTGAATGGCTACGGCTGGAATTTCCCCATGGGCGAGGAAGACGCACGCTATACCCTCGAGTCCATGGAAGCGCGCCGCAACTTCATGAGGATCGATGACGCCGCCATTAACGTCAACCATGTCGGCTACGGCAGCTTTGATGCCGACAAGCAGCAGTTGAAAATAAAGACGCTGAACGGCTATGGCTGGACCTTTACCATGAACAAGGAAAAGGCCGAAGAAGTGCTGGAGCAGCTGGCGGCGCGCCCGGGCTATGCCCGCATCGAAGGCGCGGCCATCAACCTCAACCAGGTCGGCTATGGCAGCTTTGATGCGACCAAACAGCAGCTCGCCGTCAAAACCCTCAACGGATACGGCTGGACGTTTGACATGGATGCCGCGAAAGCGGAACGCGTGCTTGAACAGCTGCTAGAAAAACCGAATTACTTCCGCATCGAGAATACCGCTATCAACCTCAATCAAGTTGGCTATGGCAGTTTTGATGCGGCGAGGCAGCAGCTGGCGGTGAAAACACTGAACGGCTACGGCTGGAATTTTGACATGGACGGTACCAAAGCCGAAGCGGTGATGCAGAAAATAACCGAACGGCCGAATTACGTGCGCATCGAAAACACCGTCATCAATACCAACCAGGTCGGTTATGGCAGCTATGATGCTACAAAGCAGCAACTGGCGGTGAAAACGCTGAACGGCTACGGCTGGAATTTTGACTTGGATGCCGCCAAGGCGGAAGAAGCCTTGGGGCTGTTCACCGCAAAGCCCAATTACCAGCGCATCCAGAACAGTGCCGTCAACGTGATGCAAGTAGGCTACGCCCATTATGATGCGGATAAGCAAAAGCTGGCCGTGAAAACCCTGAACGGCTATGGCTGGAACTTCGACATGCAGGCGGATGAAGCCGCCAACACGCTGCAGGCCTTCAAGAAGCGCCGCGAATTCCTCGAGATAGAGGGCACGGTCATGAACCTCAACCGCATCGGCTATGGCTCCTACGACGAGGACCGGCAGAAACTTTCCATCAAAACCCTGAACGGCTATGGCTGGACGTTTGATATGGACGAGCAGAAAGCGCAGCAAACGCTCGGCAAGCTGCGCGCCAGAGGCCAGCGCATCGGCATTGCGCAGCAGGGCGCCGACCGCGACGCGCTGCAGTACGGCATCCAATACGCCCAGCGTGCGCAGGAAGATGCCGGCTACCGGCAGGATGACACATCCTCTTCCCTGCTGCCGTTCCTGCTGGTGGGCGCCATGCTGCTCTACAGCGACGACAGCCACGACCATGTGCATGCACTTGAAACGATGGGCAGCGATGACCATCACGGCCTGCACGACGCCTTCGACCATGCGGCGCAGGACGGTCTGGGCGATACGCACGACACGCCAGACCATACGCCGGATGTAGATTCGCAAGACCACGATTTCGGCCATGACACGCCCGACTTCGATACCACGCCCGACCTCGACACCCATGACAGCTTTGATACCCATGACACGATGGATACGACGGTGGATACCGGCACGGACACTTTCGATGCCGGGTCTATTTCCGATTCCGGGGTCAGCGGCATGGATTTTTCGCAGTAAAGCCACGGGGTTTTCTTTATCCGGCAATCCTTGTATGATGCCTGTCAGTCATTGACAGGAGAACAGCCATGTCCTTCGGCAAGAAATTGCGCGAGATTTTCGGCGACCGGCAGGGCGCGGCAATCAACCGCGCGCGGCGCAAGATTTTATCCGGCGCGAATTGGGATGCGGTGAAGGATGATGTCTTCCCGCCCAAGGGAAATTCCGTTCCCATCGCGCCGATTGTGGATGCCATCATTGAAGTCAAAAGCTGGCAGCTGCTGACCCCCATCGTCAGGGAAGTGGGCGACTGGGTGGGCGTGATTGAACTTGTCCACCGCAAGGGGGAGTTTGGCGCCATCCGCCCGTCGCGCGTGCAGGAGCTGGAGGATATTTACAACGCCCTTCACGCCGCCGGCAAGCCGCATGGCCCGAAAGTGGCGGAGGCCTTCGTGAACGCCGTCGAAATCTGGGCCTGCCAGCACAACTTTGAAGACGGTTACGACTGGGCGAAGAAGAAGCCGGAATTCGTGCCGGTGCCGCCGCTCGGCCTTGCCTTCCTCTGCGAAAAACCGATCGAGGGCAATCCGCTCGCGATGAAAGTCTTTTCGACCCATGCCGAAATCACGCGGGCAATGCAGGCGGTCGACTGGGTAAATGGCAACAGCTTTGACCGCGACGAGGCTCTGGACAATCTCATCCAGTGGCAGGCGAAACTGACCGCGCAGAAAAAATCCGGCCCCAAGCCGCCGCAGCCCTAATCAATATTAATCGAGGTCTTCTTCCACCTGCCGCGCAATGGGAATGTTCATGGCGTATTTGCGGCAGTGTTCAAGGTAGGCGGGTTCATGCATGACGAGCAGGGAGACGACGCTCGACCATAGCCATGAAGGCGCGTCCAGCGACTTGCTACGGTGTTTCTGCAATTGCGCGTTCCATGCCGTGCGCTGCTCCAGCGTCATCTGCCGCGCATGTGCCTCGCCAATCACGGCGGCGTAATACCGCGCGGCCTTCACGGCCTCCTCCGCTGTCAGGTGCTCGATGTCGATTTTCAGGTCCTGCGGCATCAGCTCGCGAATAAACACAGGCTTCTCCAGCAGCCGTGCCGCGACCATGCGGCGGCCGAGCGCAGGCGCAAGGTTCAAGGCGCCGGTCTTCACGCGCTCGGCATTATCGCGCGGCATATCGGCCTTGGGGTCGCGCGGGGCCACGGCTTTCGCCGCTTCCTTGATATCGATCAGGCAATATTCCAGCCGGCCTTTTTTGCCCTTGGTGCGTATGCCAACGACGACGGCATAGCGGAGCAACCCGAGAGAGCTGCAGCCCTTGCGCCAATAAGCCGCGTCCAAAACCTCGATTTTCGCGTTGTCATCGCGGCTCTTGAGCGACGTCACCAGCTTGCGCACATCTTCCTGCGCGAAGAGGTCATCAATCGCGCGGCGTTCCGCCTTGGTGATTTTCCAGTATTTCTTGCCAATCGGGATCGCGGGGCTCGGGTCCTCGATGCGTTCCTTGGCAAGGTGACGCCACGACCGCTTCGTCGCTTCATCCAGCGCCGCCTGTACCGAAGAGGGTTTGGGGATTTCGATTTCCTCGCCTTCATTGGTCGCGAGGAAAGCGGCTTCATAGCCGAGCATAATTTCCTCGATCATCCGCGCCGTCATCACGCCCGGCAGGTCCGAACTGCGCGCGGCGGAGGCGAGGGAGAGGCTGAGGCGGATGAGGTCATGCGCGGGGTTGCCAATCACCGTCTGGTCAAGGTCGCGTATCTGCACGTCAATCTTGCCCGCCTTGTTGGCGATGGGTCCGAGGTTGCCGTGGTGGCAGTCGCCGCAGATCCAAACGGCGGGGCCCTCGGGCAGGGATTTCCCCTCCCCGCTTTCCAGCCATTCATAGAATTTTTCCGTGCTGCCGCGCACATAGGCATGGGCGGAGCGCGCCATTTTCAGGTTGCGCCGCTCGGTCAGCAGCCGCCGCCGCTCCTCCTCGATCGCCCTGGTCTTAACGGTTTTGCTGGTTTTCTTGCCGGATTTTGCTGCCATGATATCCCCTGTTCCAAGCGCCAACGCCTGACAGTGGCACCCGCGGTGAAAAATTATTTTTTGCGCGGTGTGGAACTCGATGGCTAGACGGCAAAAATATCGCCCAGCGCCGACGCCAGCGTCGGGTGGTTGAAGCGGAAACCCGCATCCAGCGCTTTTTGCGGCAGCACTTTTTGCCCGTCCAGCATCACCTCCTCCGCCATGCCGGCAAAGACGGCGCGCAGCACGAACGCCGGCAGCGGCAAGAGCGCGGGACGTTTCATGGCACGCCCAAGCGCCGCCGCGAATTCCGCATTCCGCACGGGTGCCGGCGCGGTGGCGTTGACAGGCCCGCGGATAGAATTGTCTTTCATGATATGCAGCACAAGGCGGACAAGATCATCCCGGTGAATCCAGGAGAACCATTGCCGACCGTGGCCAAGACGCCCGCCGATCAGGAAATCGAACGGGAACAGCAATTCAGACAACGTGCCGCCGTCCTTTTCCAGCACAACGCCGGTGCGGAGCAGGACGGTGCGGATGCCGAAGGTCTCGGCCGCGGCCGCCTCCTGTTCCCAGTCACGGCAGAGCTCGCGGGCAAAGACGCCGCCCGCGGCGGACGGCGGGGAGGATTCTTCGAATTCCATCCCCTCATGCGTGCCGTACCAGCCGATGGCGGAACCGCTGATGAAAAGCTGCGGCTTCGTGCGGGCGCGGGCAAAGAACTCGACCAGTTGTTTTGTCGTATCGAGCCGGCTATCCCGCATGCGCTGCATCGCCTTGCGCGTCCAGCGCTGCGCGATAGGTTCGCCCGCAAGGTTGATGATAATGTCGAAAGCATCATCATCCCTTAAATCCTCCAGCGCGGGAATGAATTCGACGCGGCCGCCAATCTGCGCTGCCGCCTTCGCGCTATCGCGCGTCAGCACGGCGATCCTGCAGCCGGAAGCGATGAGGGAGCGGCAGAGAGCACGGCCGATAAAGCCGCTGCCGCCGGTGACGAGGACGCGTAACCCGCCAAGGCCGGCATCAGCAGGAATGTCTTTCTGCGCCGCTGCCATTTTTTTCAACCGGTAGGACCGTAAGTAATCGCGGAAGAACCAGATGAACACGCCCACTGCATAAAGCCCCATCACCCAGGACAGGAAGCCGTAATAAACCGGCGCGAAGCCGGATGGCGCCGCCGCCCAGGAGGGGAACTGCAGCATAAAAAGCCCCAGAACCGCGCCGTAGTTAAGCGCCAGCAGCGTATGCGTCACGCGTTCGGTCGCCGGCAGTTTGCGAGTCCTGTCCTCGATCACGAAATCGCAAAGGGTGATGGTGACTTCCAGCACGAGGATGGCGGCGAAGGCATAGGCATACAGGCCATGCCATTCAAGAAAGCCGAGGGAGAAGAACACCACCGCATAAAGCCCGTTGCGCACCCCATGCAGCCACATCTCGGCCGCGGCCTTGGGGTTCCACGTCAGCTTTTCCGTCATTTCATGATGGTAGACAAGGTCGAAAGCGCCCATGACGCCCTGAATGGCAAGTAGCCAGAGTATCAGCTGCATGACCTATCCCTCCTTGCGCTTGAATGTCCCCTGCTGGAAAAAAGTTTCGCCGAGCTGGCGGTGGACCATGGAGATGGTGAACTGGAAGTGGCCACCCCCGAGGTCTCTGTGGATGACATGGGTCTTGCCGGGGGACAGCCAGTGCGGCAGCGGCACCTGCAGGCCGAAAGTCTCCCAGAAGTAGCGGTAGCTTTCAAAATGCAGCTCGCCGTCGCGCGCGGTGACCGCGAGTTTCATGCCGAAGCCGCCGCCGACGCATTCCAGCATCTCGCCCTTCTTGCTCTCCCGCTTGACGGAGGTGACGACATAGGGTTTACGCTCGGGGTAAAAATAGGTGCGCTGCCAGCTGACGCCGGATTTGGGATGTTTCGAGAGTGCGACTTCCATCGGCACTTCTGCCCCCGCCAGCGGCGTCAGCGGGTTGCCGATGACGCGGGTCAGCACCGCAAACAGCCAGCCCATGCGGGAGCGGCGGATGACATGCATGACGCCGTCATAGGTAATGGTCTCACCGGGGAGCGGTTCGCACGCGAAGCGTTGCTGGATATTGGGATGCAGGGTTGACCATTGCGCGCCCAGCTGGTGCTGCAGGTTGTTGTGCACATGGTCGTCCGGCCTTAAAAGTGCGTCTGCCCGGTTGTCCATGCGCCACCCCCTTCGAGGTCGGTTAAGCTGCTGATTAATCATGTCACGGGGCGGGGGCACAAGGCAATGGCCAGCGCGATAGTTGACGGAAAAGGATATTAAAAGAACAGGGTTTTATACCCCGCGCAGCAATATTACCCGTGGTTCGCAGCTTCGGAAATCAAACGCCGGGCGGTATTTCGGGGTTTGTGGGCGGGCCTTCCGCCGTCATCGAGTCGAGCGAAAAGCGGATGATTTGGGTCAAAGCTGCGGCCGCCGCATCGTCATCCACCTGCGGCGTGCCCGCTGCCTTCGGCGTTTGCGATGCCAGCAGCGGTACATGGATAAAACCCGCCCATTTGCCCTCATCTTTCGCCCAGATTAAAAGCTGGAACATGAGGGTGTTGCAGACATAAGTTCCTGCAGAATGGGAGCATTGCCATTGGGGCGACGACGGTGCCTGATGCCAGGGAAATGTTGTCCACAGCTCCGGCGCTGCCGCCGCATCTATCGGCCCCGCAGGCGGCGTGATGCCCGCATTATCAGGAATGCGCGCCTCGATACGGTTGACGGCAACACGCTCGAGGCTGATGCAATTCCGCCCCTCCGCCTGCCCGAGGGCGATCACACCTTTAATATGCGGACTGGTTTTTAGCACAGACTCGACCGCGGGAAAGGCATCTTTAAAGGTCACGGGAATCGGACCGAGGAAGGCAACTTTGCCTTCAAACCCTGTGTTTTTCAGCTTTTCGAGCATAATCATCGATGCATTTTTTGCAGCGCCGTCGAAAGGCGCGAAGGCGGTGAGGAGCAGAATAGCGTCTTTTGGCAGCGCGGCCTCCGTGGTCATGTTGCTGAAAACACCGTGATTCATTGGGTTTTTGTGACTTTTTTGAAGAAATGCAAAAACGGGCGCGCGCGCAATTATTATGATTACATAAGAAAATGCAAGCTTTTCCCGCACCAAATGAAAATCAAAGCCCTATGCAACGCCGAAAAAAAAACATAAACTGCACGAGAATACCAAACCGTTCACAACATCAAGAGAAGTCAAAGCAAATGGCATTGAAGAAAAAATCCGCGTCCACGAAGAAAGCAGCAGCAAAAGACATGCCGCTCCAGCCCGTCAAGCAATCGCTGACGAAATCCGGCCTCGTGAGCCTCCTCGCCGAGCAAAACGGCCTGTCCCGCAAGCAAGCAGCGTCGGTTCTCACCACGCTGGAAAGCACCATGCTGGGTTCCGTTCATCCGAAAGGCGTCGGCATGTTCATTCTGCCCGGCCTGATGAAAGTCACCCTGCGCAAAGTTCCCGCCCGCAAGGCCGGCACGCTGATCCGCAACCCCGCCACCGGCGAAATGATGAAAGCAGCTGCGAAGCCCGCTTCCGTCCGCGTCAAAATCCGCCCCCTGAAAAAACTGAAATCGGCTGCTCTTTCCTAAGAGACACCGAAGCTTTTTTCAAAAGGCTTTAGATACCGAAAACCCCGTAAAAGCTAACGCTTTTGCGGGGTTTTCTTTTGCTTGAATATTTTTCCCAGTTTCTTTTCAAAGACCGCCGCATTGCGTACCGCATTGCCGCCGAAATCGTTGTTGAAATAAGCCCAGACGCGTTTGGGCTTGGCGGCCTTGATGCGCTCAACCCAGTTATCCAGTTCGTCATCCGTATAGTTGTGGCGGTACCAGTTTTTAACCCCATGAAAGCGGATGTAAATATCATCCGCTGTTTTTACCAGCTCGTCCGGCAGCCTCGGCCCGCTGGTGGCGCAGAATATAATGCCCGCTCTCCGGAAGGCTTTGTAGACGTCCTCGTTCCACCAGCTTTTGTGCCGGAACTCCACGACGTTGCGGCGTGACTTATCCAGCTGGCTGACGATTCTGCGCAGGCGTGCCGGCGTATAGGTAAAGCTTGGCGGCAACTGGTAGAGGAAGCAGCCCATGCGCGCATCCAGCAAATCGGCGATATAGGCGAAATCCTCGACCAGCTTTTTCGTACCGCTGAATTTTTTCACATGGGTGATCAGCTCGCAGACCTTGACGGTATAAATCATCTGTCGCCGCCCCGCCTGTTTCAGCCAGCCAGCCACATTGGCGAGTGTCGGCCAGGAATAGAAGGATGCATTCAGCTCGACCGTATGAAAGCTTTTGGCATAGTGGGAAAACCAATCCCTCGTCGGCAAGGCGGCGGGATAGAACCCGCCCTTCCAATGCCAGTAAAACCAGCCGGAGCAGCCAACGTTGATGGTGGGCGGCGCAGGAGACGCGCCAGACAGCGGATGTTCCAACCGCGCCTTGTGCATTTTGGCGGCGCGCAGCCCATTGGCGGCCCGCTGCTTTTCACGCTTTGCCGCGCGTTTTTCGCGCCGTTCCTCACGGCTCAAAATGGGTTTCGCTGTCGGGGGTACATCGGCCATTCGCCACCAATCGCGCACCCGCGTTTAACGTTCCGGTTTTAAAAATGTTGCGCTGCGTCATTCGTTTTCATGGCGAATGAAATAAATTCGCGCCTTTCCGCGCAACTTGCCAAAAAAAAAGAACGCTGGTAATCTGGCCTCCTCGCATCACGAATTTTCATATATGAGGCTCCCATGGCTGATTCCCCCCTTCCCGGCACCGCCCCCGTTGACGGCCGCTGGAGCACCACCGCCGCGAACGACTGGTACGCGAAACAGGACTGGCTTGTCGGCGCGAATTACGTGCCCGCCAGCGCCAGCAACCAGATTGAAATGTGGCAGGAAGATACCTTTAACATTCAGGAGATCGACAAGGAGCTCGGCTGGGCAAAGGGCCTTGGCATGAACACGATGCGCGTCTTCCTGCATGACCTGGTGTGGGATCAGGACCCCGAAGGCTACAAGGCCCGCATCGAGCAGTTTTTAACGGTCGCCGATAAGCATGGCATCAAGCCGATGTTCGTGCTGTTCGATTCCGTGTGGGATCCGGAGCCGCATACCGGCCCGCAGCGCGAACCCACCGCCGGCGTGCACAACGCTGGCTGGGTGCAAGGCCCCGGTGCCGCCGCACTGCAGGATGCCACGCAGCGCCCGCGCCTTGAATCTTACGTGAAGGGCGTTGTCGGCGCCTTTGCCAACGACTCCCGCGTCCTCGCCTGGGATGTGTGGAACGAGCCGGACAACATGAACGGCAGCAGCTATGGCACCAAGGAACCCGCGAATAAATGGGACCTCGTCGCGCCGCTGCTGGAAGATACCTTCAAATGGGCACGCAGCGTGAGCCCGTCGCAGCCGCTGACCAGCGGCGTCTGGATCGGCGAATGGGACAAGGATGAAAAGCTCGATAACAACGTGCAGCGCGTGCAGCTGAAAAATTCCGATATCATTACGTTCCACAACTATGCGCCGGCGGATGATTTTGCCCGCAAGGCAAAATATCTTGCCGAAAACGACCGCCCGCTGATCTGCACCGAATATATGGCGCGCGCGACGGGCAGCACCTTTGAAGCGATCATGCCGGTTGCGAAAGAACTCAACATCGGCCTTTTCAACTGGGGCTTCGTGCAGGGCCGTGCCCAGACGCATATCCCTTGGGATTCATGGTCAAATCGCTATACCGAAGAGCCGAAACTCTGGTTCCATGAAGTGCTGCGCGGCGACGGCACGCCCTACATCGCAAAAGAAGTGGAATTCATCAAATCGATGACCGCAAAAAAGCCCGTTCCGCCTGAGCTTCAAGCGCAGGCGAAACCAGCGGCAAAACCGGCAGCGCCCAAACCCGGCGCGTAACGATTTGATGCGTGCAGAGATTGATTAGTGCAGGGAGGCGGCGTTGCCTGTGGCCGCGGTTGCGGGCATATATCCGGCTTCGGGCAGCGATTCCGCAATCCATTCCGCAAACAGCGTCTTTTGCGCAAGGCGCATGTCGCACAAATCCAGAATAGCCTCATCGAAGTGCTGCAGCGCCGTGATGCGGAGCGCCGAATAAAGCGACATATGCCGCGCCGTCATGCCGGAAAGAGTTTCCCCCTCCTCCGCCGGTGCCGCCGCAATGATACCCGCCATGCCGCCATGCAGCTTCAGCGCGTTTTCAAGGATGCGCAGCTGCTGCTTCGTTTCGACGAATTCCTTGTTCAGCCGGCTCCAGAAAGCGGCAACGCCGGGCCACCTCAGGCGCGCGTCATGGATCGCTTCCAGCGACTGGCGCTCCTGTTCATAGGCGGCGCAAAGCTGCTCGGCGAGGGCAGAGCTTTTCAGGGAACGGGGCTGTTTTGCAGACATGGCTATTCTCTGTCGGGTTGCCGGTCGGTTGCCGGTGGTGTTTGTCGTTACTGCGGGTTGGCGGTGACGCGCGTCCAGCCGGGCGGGTCGCTCGCCGGGAAGCTGTCCATCGAGGCTTCCTCGATCGAATCTTCGGCGTTATTGACGAGTTCGGAGTTCGCCCCGCCGGTGACTTTCACGGCATTGCGGGCGCGCGAGTCGGAATAGAGCATCCAGCCAAGGGCGGCGAGAGCGAGGGTCGGAAGAAGGGTGCGCGGAGCCAGCATGGGATTTTTCCTCTTTTTTCATTGTTCTATGAGACGCTAACAGCGACGCAGGAAAATGGTTCACCGGCGGACGGCGGCAAAATGACGTATTTTCAATGGAACCGGGGCGACGATTGCCTGTAAAATGGCTGAAAAGGGATGGAACAAATGACAGCACGCTTCCTGATACGCTGCAGCAAAAAATCCGGCCGGCAGATCACCACTCTCGGCGGGATCGACCCCCATGCCAAACCCTGGGCGCTGGCCGAGGCCGAAGTCATTACCGGCATCCTCGACGGCTTGTGGGAATTTTACCTGAAGGCGGATGGCGAGGACGTTGCCATCACCATCGCCACCATGAAGGACGGCCGCAAGTACGTGAAAGCCGCGACGGACGCCAGCCTGCCTGCCGCCCTGCTCGCCCTGCCGGATTGCCCTTAAGGGCTGCCCCCAAAGCCTTTAACCGAGGTTGAGTTCAACAGTATGCGGCTTCTGGTCATCGACCAGCGGAATGCTGCTGCCTTCATGCGCCACGCCATCCAGGGTCAGCTGCGCCTTGCCGCCGACCGTCACATGAATGCTGTAGACGGTGGCGCGGAAGCGGTAGTCGATGTTGAAGCCTGTCCAGCCCTTCGGCAGGCAGGGCGCAAAATGCAGCCTGTCCACTTCAATCGAAAGGCCGAGCAGCGATTCAACAATCAGCCGGTACATCCAGCCGGAGGAGCCGGTATACCACGACCAGCCGCCGCGGCCGACGTGCGGGGCCACAGCGTAAACGTCCGCCGTCACCACGTAAGGCTCGACCTTGTAGACATTCACCTCTTCCGCCGTGCGAGCGTGGTTGAGAGGGTTGATCATCTGCAGCAGCTCGTACGCGCGGTCATGGTTGCCCATTTTTGCAAACGCCATGGCGGTCCAGATTGCGGCATGGGTATATTGCCCGCCGTTTTCGCGCACGCCCGGCACATAGCCGCGGATATAACCGGGATTCTGGCTCGACTTGTTAAACGGCGGGTCGAGCAGCTGGATAAGCCCCGCCTCCCGCTTCACAAGCCGCGCATCGACCGCCGCCATGCCAAGCGCGGCGCGCGCAGGGTCGCCCGCGCCAGAAAGCACCGACCAGCTTTGCGACAGGGAGTCGATCTGGCATTCCTCGTTGCTGGCGGAGCCGAGCGGCGTCCCGTCGTCAAAGTACGCGCGGCGGTACCAGTCGCCGTCCCAGGCGTTTTTCTCGATATTTTCCTGCAGGGTCTTGGCCTCGGCGCGGCAGCGTTCGGCGAAGGCGCTGTCATTCTGCCGCTCCGCCAGCACCGCAAAGCGCTGCAATACATCATAGAGGAAGAAGCCGAGCCAGACGCTCTCGCCCTTGCCATGCGCGCCGACCTTGTCCATGCCGTCGTTCCAGTCGCAGGAGCCAATCAGCGGCAGGCCATGTTCGCCAAACCTCAAGCCGCGCTCGATGGCGCGGACGCAATGCTGGTACAGCGTCGCGCGGTCGTGCGAATGCTGCGGCATGTCGTAGTAGGAATCTTCCTCCGCATTCAGCTGGCGGCCTTCGAGGAAATGGATTTCCTCCGCCAATACGCCGGTATCGCCCGTCGCCAGCACATAGCGGCAGGCGGCCAGCGGCAGCCAGAGGTAATCGTCGGAGCATTTGGTGCGCACGCCGCGGTCGGCAGGCGGATGCCACCAGTGCTGCACGTCGCCGTCGGTAAACTGGTGCGCCGCATGCAGCAGCAGCTGCGCGCGCAGCTGGTCCGGCTTGGAATAGAGCAGCGACATGGCATCCTGCAGCTGGTCGCGGAAGCCGAAGGCCCCGCCCGACTGGTAGAAGCCGGACCGCGCCCAGAGGCGGCAGGCCAGTGTCTGGTACATGAGCCAGCCGTTGGCGAGGATATTGATGGCGGGGTCCGGCGTTTGCACCTGCACCGCGCCCAGCATGTCGTTCCAATAGCGATGGACGGCCTCGAGCGCAATGCGGGCCGCGCCCGAACCGCGGAAGCGGCGGATGAGGCTGCTCGCCTCCGCAAAGCGGCGCACAAGGCTCTGGCTGTCGCTGTTCTGGCGGCCGGCGACGCCCAGGCGGAAGATAATCTCGCGCTCCTCCCCGTCGGCCAGCGTGAAGGGCACCTGAATCGCGCCGCAGGGGTCAAGCCCCGCGCCGACGCGGCCGGAGAGGCGGAAATGATCCATCGCGGCCGGATGCTTTAAGGACTTGTTGCGGCCGATGAATTCGCGGCGGTCGCCGGTGATGGTGCGGGTTTCATCATCGACGTCGAAGAAGGAAATACGTTCTGCAAATTCAGTGTTATAGGCGTTGCGGGCGAACAGCGCGCCGGTCATGGGGTCGACTTCCGTCACCACATGCATGGCGGTCTTGCCGCGCAGGTCGCCCATCACCCATTCCACATAGCCCGTCGCGGCCAGCTGGCGGGAACGGCCAGATTCATTGCGGATTTTAAGGGCGAAAAACTTGATCGGCGCGTCGATCGCCACATACATCGTCATCTGCGTATGGATGCCGTTTTCCACATGCTCGAAGGTGGAATAGCCAAAGCCGTGGCGCGTGATATAGGGTTCCGACCCGCGCACCGGGAAGGGGCACGGCGACCAGAACTGGCCGGTCGCTTCATCGCGGATGTAGAAAGCCTCGCCGCCGCCGTCCGACACCGGGTCATTCGCCCAGGGCGTCAGGCGGAATTCATGCGCGTTCTCGCTCCAGGTATAGCCGGAGCCGGCTTCCGAGACGACGGAGCCGAAGTTGGGGTTGGCAATGACGTTACACCACGGCAGCGGCGGCACTTTGTCACCGCCCGACATGATGACGTATTCGCGGCCATTCTTGGCGAAGCCGCCGGTGCCGTTGAACAATTGCAATTCCGGCATTTTCAGCGGCGGGGCGATTTCCGCTGTGTTGCGCGGCGCCTGGCTCGGCACGAAGTGCGGCAGGCTGACGTCTTTCACAGCAGTGCGGCTGACCTGTTCGGCAAGACTGCCATTGGTATCGCTGAGGATGACGCGCGCGACGGATTCAATAAGCACACGGTCTTCAATCGATATCTGGTCGCTGGCGCGCACAAAAATGCCGCCCGGACGGTCGACGACATGCGCCTCGATTCCGGCGGAAATAAGCCCCATGATCTGTTCCTGCAGCACCTGTCGGTAGCCCGCCTGATCTTCGTTCCAGATGACAAGGTCAACGGCAAGGCCCTTGAGCCGCCAGTAGGCATGCGCCTGCACCAGCTGGCGGACGAGGTCGATATTCTGCCCGTCCCGCACCTGCAGCAGCACGATGGGGAAGTCGCCCGAAATCGCATAGCTCCAGAGGCCGGACTGGCCGCGCCGGTTCTTGACGAGGACGGAGGCATCGGCCCGCAGCGCCATGTTGGGGTGAATGATGGAATTGGCAAGACGGGCGTAAAGCTGTGCATCCCCCTCGCTCGCGTTGATCTGGCGCAGCAGCACCTGGCTGTGCGTCCAGGCGAGTTCAAACACGCGGTCGGCAAGGTGCTGGTCTTTATATTTATCGATGAGGCTGATGCAGCCGGCGCGCGTTTCGGCCGCGCCCATGATGGTGTCGAGGATGACGGTTTCCTCGGCATCCAGCGTGATCTGGTAGCGGATGGCGACAACGGGGTCGAGGACAGAGCCCTGGCTGCCCGACAGCGGCATGGAATCTTCAATCGCCTCGGGGTTCAGCGTGGTGCGGCCGCGGCCGATGAACTTCATGCGGTCGGTTTCATAGGAAATCTGGCCGATATCGCCGCCATGCGCCACGACCTGCTGGAACATATAAGGCGGCTTTTCACCGGCGGAGCGCGCGCGGCGGGTGCAGATGATGCTGCGGCGGCGCTTCAGAATTTCCGTCTGCACAAAAAGTTTCGAGAAAGCGGGGTGCGCGTTGTCGGCGGCTGCGGGGGCCAGCACGACTTCGGCGTAGCTGGTCACTTCGATCGTGCGGCGCTTTTTGGAGCGGTTTTTGATGCGGCAGCGGCGCAGTTCGATATCATCCTCCGGCGAGACGACGATTTCGGTATGCATTTCAAAGTCGCCGTCATTGCGGCGGAATTCGGCGCGGCCTTCGGAGAAGATGACTTCGTAGTCTTTGGATTTTTTCTGTGTCGGCTGATAGGCGGCCGACCAGATGTCGCCCGTGCCGATGTCGCGGATGTAGCAGAAGCTGCCCCAGCTGTCGCGGGTGCCGTCTTCATGCCAGCGCGTGACGGCGAGGTCGTTCCAGCGGCTGTAGCTGCCGCCTGCGTTGGTGACCATGACATGGTAGCGGCCGTTAGAGAGCAGCTGCACCTCCGGCACCGGCGTATTCGTGCTGCGCAGCACGCGCATCGGCATATCCGGCGCATTGGACAGGCTGGCGGAGGTGAACTGGTGTTCCGCCGATTTCGAATAGAACATTGTGGTTTTGGGAATTTTTTCGTGCAGCAGCAGCAGCGTCGCCTGGAACTGCGGGTTCGCCTCGAACCGGCGCTGCATCGGCTGGCCGTGCAGGAAATAGCTTAAAGACAGGAAGCTCATGCCCTGATGGTGCGCCATGAAGGAGCGGATGATGGCGCGGTCCTTGCCGCGCTGCAGGTGGGCGGTTGTGTAATCGACCGCCTCGAACAAGCCATAGCGGCCTTCAAAACCCTCCGCCGCGAGGCGCTGCAGGTTGGCGGCGGATTCTTCCGGCAGTACCATGAGTGCCATGACCGTCGCATAAGGCGCGATGACAAGGTCATTGGCAAGCCCGCGCTTGATGCCAAGGTCCGGCACGCCGAAGGCCTTGTACTGGTAGTTCAGCTGCGCATCGAAGACATGGTAGCCGGACTCCGAAAAGCCCCAAGGCACATTGCGCTGCTCGCCGTATTCGATATGGCGGCGCACGGCGGCCTTATAGGTCTGGTCAAGCAGCGTCTTGTCAAAGGTCGGCATGACCAGCAGCGGCATGAGGTATTCAAACATCGAGCCGCTCCAGGACACAAGGCTCGGGTCGCTGCTGGTGCCGGTCAGCTGGCGGCCAAGGGCGAACCAGCTTTCCTGCGGAATCTGCCCCTGCGCGATCGCGACGAAGGCAGCAAGGCGCGCTTCCGATGCCAGCAGATCGTAGAAGCCGGGATCGCGGCGGTGGTCGGACACGTTGTAGCCGACGGTAAAGAGATGGCTCTGCTCGTCATAGAGGAAGCCGTATTCCATACGCGCCATTTCGGCGGAAATCATCTCCAGTTCCTTGATGCCGGAGATACGCTCGAGCGCGCGGACCGAGGCTCTCGGCAATTCAGCCTTCAGCTCGTCGCCGTCGGGCACGAGGGGGGACAGCGCGGCATCCACCCGGGCAAGGTCGCGCAGGGTGGGAACGGGCGCAAGGCGGTGGGTCAGCTCCCCCGTTGCGGGGTCAAGGCTGCGGAAGGCCCAGGGGGTCAAAAGACGCAGTTCATTCAGCATATCATCCGCCTGCGCCAGCAGCGCATCGGCCCAGCGGTTGACTTCCGCATCGCTGATATTTTCGACATCTTTCTTGAAAGCCTCGGCGGCATCGCGCCAGAGCTCGATGCGCATGCGCATTTCCGGCAGCGTCTCGCCCGTTTGCGCAATGGCACCCACGCGGCGGCGCAGCGTTTCCAGCGATTGCGGCGCCAGCGCTTCGGCGGCGGCATAAATAAGATTGAGCGTATCGCGGAAGCCTTCGAACACCTTGGCGCTGATGATCGGCTGGTCGATCAGCTCGGCAAGGCCGGGCCCGAGCGTAAGCAGATGCCCGGCAAGGTTGCCGCTGTCGACGGTCGAGATATAAAGCGGATGCAGGGTTCTTAACGTCTGTGTGTCGTACCAGTTATAGAAGTGGCCCTGATACCGCTCCAGCCGCTGCATGGTGCGGAGGGTCATTTCGACGCGGGTAATGACGGTGCCGCCGGTGATATAGCCAAAGTCATGCGCCGTCAGGTTCGCCAGCAGCGCCATGCCCATGTTGGTGGGGGATGTGCGGTGCGCCACGATCTGCACCGGGTTTTCCTGCATGTTGTCAGGGGGCAGCCAGTTGTCGTCGGGGCCGACGAAGGTTTCAAAGAAGGCCCAGATTTTGCGGCTGAGGCGGCCGAGGTATTCGCGCTGGGTGAGCGTCAGGCGCGCGGGGCGCGGCTGCACCGGGCGGCTCATATCCCACATTGCGGCGGGGAACAGCGCCCAGAGCCAGATAAACGGCGATGCCGCCGTCATGGCACCGAAGGCGGTCTTCGACAGGATGATGCCAAGCGCCACGGCAAAGGCCGGCGCCACCCACATCATGCGGTAGGCGGAAAGCATATCGCCGTCGCCGCGCTTGTTGGTGTTGCTGGAGGGGTTCCATTCCAGCAGGCGGCGTTTTGCCACCATCATGCGCCAGAGCGCGCGGATGATCGCATCCGTCTGGTAATAGGCTTCATAGGGCAGGCACAGCAGCACGAGGCCCGCGTTGCCAAGGTGGCGGATGGAAGAATCTGTGACAGCGGCGATATGCTGCTTCCAGTTTACATCGCTCGCCTTGCGGGAGAAATCAAGCATGCAGGCGCCCAAGGACGGCAGCATGAAGATGGCAAGGGCCGCAAAGCTCCAGAAAGCGGGCGTTGCCGAATAAATCCAGCCGATGGTCAGCATCAGCATGACGGCCAGCGGCACGACGCTGCGGCGCAGGTTATCAAAAATTTTCCAGCGGGAAAGGGAGGAGAGCGGGTTCGGCACTGTTTTGCCGGTGCCATCCGTCACGCTCGGCAGCATCCAGCGCGCGATCTGCCAGTCGCCGCGCGTCCAGCGGTGGCGGCGCGCGACATCGGCGCTGTAGCGCGACGGGTATTCTTCATAGAGCTGCACGTCCGACAGCAAGCCGCTGCGCACATAGCAACCTTCGATGAGGTCATGGCTGAGGATGCGGTTTTCGGGGAAGCGGTCTTTGAGGCCGCGCTCGAAGGCTTCGACCTCGTAAATGCCCTTGCCGACGAAGGAGCCTTCGCCGAAGGCGTCCTGATACACGTCCGAAACAGCGCGGGTGTAAGGGTCAATCCCCGGCTCGCCACCGCAGAGGCGCGCGTAGATGGAGGCATCGGTACCGGGCAGCGAGACGGCGACGCGCGGCTGGATGAGGCCGTAACCGGCGGTCACGCGGCCCAGCTTTTCATCGTAATGCGCGCGGTTGAGCGGATGCGCCATGACGCCGACGAACTGGTGCGCCGCATCGCGCGGCAGCTGCGTATCGGTATCGAGGGTAATGACGTAGCGCGTGCCCTTGAGGTCATTGATCATGCCGGCGGTGCGCAGGAAGGGCGTAGTATCGCCGTTGCGCAGGAATTCGTTCAGCGCGCCCAGCTTGCCGCGTTTCCGCTCGTAGGCCATCCAGGTTTTTTCCTGCGCGTTCCAGAGGCGCGGGCGGTGGAAGAGGAAAAAAATATCACGGTCGGCACCCGCATATTTACGGTTCAGCATTTCAATCTGGCGCTGCGCGTAATCCAGCAGCGGCTGGTCTTTCGGCAGCGTTTCCGTCGCGGCATCGGGGAAGTCGGTCAGCAGCGCATATTGCACCCCTGCCCCGCGGTTGGCGAGGAAGCGTACTTCGAGGCCTTCAATCAGGCTGTCGACCGCGGCTTCATTCGAAATCATCGTCGGCACGGCGACGATGGTTTTGTAATCCTCCGGCACGCCTTCGGAGAAATCGAGGCGCGGCAGCGGGTTCGGCACCGCCAGCATGGTCGCCAGCCAGTTGACAAGGCCGGAGCCGAGATGGCTGCTGCCGAAAACAATCGCAACCGCCATGACGGGGTAGAAGATGACGGGCATATCCGCCTGCAGCGCGCGCGACATCAGGAAGGCGCTGGTGACGAAGGTGATAAGGCCGATGGTGCCAAGATAGACCGCGAGCGGCTGGCGGCCGCCGGCTCTCCGCAGCTTGTCCATGAAGGGCAAATCCATCTGCGCGAATTCTTCAAGCCGCGGCAGGCCCTTGTCAATCAGGTAATAGCCGACGTGGCGGCGGCGCTGCGCGGTGTCGAGCGCATCGGCGGGCGCGTCTTCCTCCGCAAAGGAAATGGCCTGACGGGCAACGTCTTCTTCCGACAACTTGGAATGCTTGGCGATTTTTTCGATGCTGTGGCGGTAAAGGTCGCGCGTCGTGAAATCCATCGCGCCGTACATGCCGGCGGGGTCGCCCTGCAGCACCTGGTCGACAAGGCTCATGCTCTCGACGAATTCGCGCCAGTCCATTTTGTTGAGGAAGCGGAGCGAGCCGATGCTGTTGCTGATCGAAACCTGGTCAGACGCCTGCTGGCGGGTTTCGTTGTAAATCATATGCTCGGTCGTGGAGCCGAGCTGGGCAAGGCGTTGCTCCACCCATGTCAGCGGCAGTGCCAGCGCCGGCCCCTGCCCCTGCAGCAACCGCACAAGCTCGGCCACAAAGGCGCCATCCAGCTGCGGGTTCGACCGCGCCATATCGGCAACGACGAGGATAAGGCCGGTCGGGTCCGCCTCCGCCGTTGTCACCATCTGCTTCGCCCAATAGGCGGCAAGGCTGCGGGCGGTGCTGCCGCGCGACAGGCGCACGGAAACGCGGCGCAGGTTTTCAATCAGCGCAAGGCGCAGCATGATGGGCACGGCCCACAGCTCGCCCATTTTGAGCGCGGCGACTTTTTGGTAGTTGGAGATGAACAGCACCAGCATTTCCGCATTCAGGCGCGCATCGCTGTGGGAAATGATTTCAAGCGCGATGTCATAGACGCGCGGCAGGGAATCCGACGGGCCTTTGAGCAGGCGCGGCAGCCCGCGGCTGTAGCCGCGCGGCAGGTGGCGTTTGGCAATCTCGATCTGCTCTTCGATCAAATAGTAGTTGTCGAGCATCCATTCGCCGGCGGGGGTCACCAGCTGCTGTTTTTCAACGCGCTCGACAAGCTGCTGATAGGCTTTGGTGATGACAGCGCCGTTATCGGCAAGGCGGGCCAGCAGGCGGTCGGGCGAATGGCGGCTGGAGAGCTGGTGTTTTTCGGCAAGCGTGCGGCCGTACTGGCCCATCTGCTCCGCACTCAGCAGTTCCGATTTCAAGACATCATCCCGGTCGGTCCAGGGATTGGGCGTGGCCATAGTGGCGACAATATTGCGCAGGCGGGAATGCACGCGGTTCAGATGCTGGAAGCGCAGGCGCTTCGCGGCCGCAGTGAAATTCTTTATGATATCGTCCGGCATCGTCTATGGGTTTCCCGTTGTGGAGAGAGGGGGGAAGTATGGCCGATTCACGCTGTAAAAGCGAGTCAGGCGGCCAGCGCGCGGAGATAGGCGGAATAGAGCGGATTGCCGATTTTGGCAGCGTTATCCATCAGCTGTTCCCTGGTGATGAAGCCCGATTTGTAGGCAACTTCGTCAAGGCAGCCGATTTTATGGCCGTGGCGGTCTTCCCAGTCGCGGATGAATTCGGACGCGTCATGGATATTGCGGTGGGTGCCAAGGTCGAACCAGTGGTATTCGGAGCCGAGCGTCACGGCCTTCAGCTTGCCTTGTTCCAGGTACTTGATGTTGAGGTCGGTAATCTCCAGTTCCCCGCGCGCAGAAGGCTTCAGGGTTTTGGCAGTTTCAACAGCCTTGTTGTCGTAGAAATAAAGGCCGGTCACGCACCAGTTGGAAATCAGCTCCTTCGGCTTTTCGACCAGCTTGGTCACTTTGTTGGCGTTTTCCAGCACAGCGACGCCATAGGCGGAGGGTTCATCCACATGCACACAGAAAATCGTCGCGCCATCGGTATTGTCGGCAACCGCCTTGCGCAGGATATCGTCAAAACCCGGCCCATAGAAGAAGTTGTCGCCAAGGATCAGGCAGACGGTGTCATCGCCGACGAATTCCTCGCCAATCACGAAGGCGCCGGCAATGCCGTCCTGCTTGTGCTGTTCGGCGTAGGAGATTTGAATGCCGTACTGGCTGCCGTCGCCCAGCAGCGCTTCAAACAGCGCGCGGTCGCGCGGCGTGACGATGATGAGTACTTCGCGGATGCCGGCCGCCATCAAGGTCGCCAGCGGGTAATAGATCATCGGCTTGTCGAAGACAGCCATCAGCTGCTTGCCGAAGGGAAGGCTGGTGGGGTGCAGGCGGGTTGCTTTGCCTGCCGCAAGGATGATGCCCTTTTTAATCGCCATGCCGGTTTCTCTTTTCTATTTTTCTTTAGGTTTCTCAGCGCGTTGACCGCTGTTTTAGCCTAATATAACGGGATAGGGTTAATTTTTGTTCCCTCCAATTTTACATAGCGTCAAATTTGCCGAGTCTTCTTAATAATTGTGTCCTATAATCAGGCTTCACCGGATTTATGACGCCAGCATTTGAAGGAATCCCGCCATGGAAAACACCCCGCAAAACCCGTTTTTCAACCGCGCCGCCGTGCCGGCCTATGACCAGATCAAGCCGGGCCATTACCTGCCCGCGCTCGACAAGGCGATTGAAGGCGTACAGGCCGAAATGCTGCGTCTGAAGACTGACAAGACCCCGCCGACCTTCGAGAACACCGTGCTGCCGCTCGACAAGCTGTTCGACCGCGCCAATGATGTGCTGCGCGTGCTCGGCAACGTGAGTGCCAACGCCTATACGGAGGAGATTGGCGCGATCGAGGAAAAGGCCAGCATCCGCATGTCAGCGCTCTCCAAAACCGTATTTCAGGATGCCGACCTCGGCGCCCGCTTCCGCGCGGTCTATGATTCACCGGCTGCGAAAACCATGGATGCCGATGACAAGGCCGTGCTGAAGCACCTGCATAATTATTTTGAAGACAGCGGCGCGCTGCTGGATGCCGCAGGGCAAAAGCGTATCCGCGAGATTGACGAAAAGCTCATCTCCCTCGCGCAGAAATTCAAGAACAACAGCCAGGCCGCGCCGAAACAGCAGGCCGTGCTGATTACCGACCCTGCCGAACTCGCCGGCCTTTCCGCCGCCGAGATTGAAGGCTTTGCCGAGAACGCCAAACAGAACGGGCATAAAGCCGGCTGGCTCGTGACGCCGGAGCGGCTGATGGTGGATGAGCTGCTGGAGCGCGCGGAAAATTCAAACTTCCGTAAAAAAATCTTCTTCGCCCTCAATGCCCTTGGCACGGAAGAGCCCTATGACAACCGCCCCGTGATTGCGGAAATGCAGCAACTGCGTGACGATTACGCCAAACTGCTGGGCTATGACCATTACGCCGCCTTCTCCCGCGCCCGCGCGATGCAGACGGATTTGCAGGGCGTGCGTGACCTGCTCACCGATGTCGCCGAAAAAGCGCTGCCGAAGTTTGAATCGGATATGCGCGCGCTTGAACTTTTCTCCGCCTCCAAAGGCGGCCCCGCGAAGCTGGAGCCCTGGGATGTGTCCTGCTGGGCGATGCAGCAGCGGGATGCGCTCTACAAGTTTGATGCCAACGGTTTCTCCAAATACCTAGAGCTTGAAAACGTGATGGCGGGGCTGTTTGCGGAAGCCGGGCATTTGTTCGGCCTCGAATTCAAGGAAAACGGCACCTACCCCACCATGCACCCCGATGTGCGCACCTATGACGTGGTGGATGCCAAAACCGGCGCGGAAGTCGGCATTCTGCATGTCGACATGTTCGCCCGCCCCGGCACGAAGAGCGGCGGCGCCTGGATGAGCACTTTCCAGCCGAAGGAAGACGGCCACCCCATGGTCATCGGCCTTAACATGAACATCTCGAAGCCGCCGGAAGGCCAGCCGGCGCTTGTCGGCCTCTCCCAATACATCACCATCTACCATGAAATGGGCCACAGCCTGCAGGGGCTGCTTGGCACCAACGTCAAACATGCGTCACTGCAGGGCACGGCGGCGCCGATGGACTTCGTTGAAATCCATTCCACCATCAATGAGCGCCGCGCGGTGCTGAAGGAAAATCTCCAGACCTACGCGCTGCATGTTGATACCGGGAAGCCCGCGCCGGATGAGATGATTGATGCGCTCATTGCCTCCAAAGCGCATTTCGAGGCGCGGGAGATGCTGAAGATGGTGCAGAATTCCTTACGTGACCTTGAATTCCACACCATGAACCCGAAGGATTATAAGGGCGACAAGGCGCTGGAAAAATCGGTCGAGCTGGACAGCCCCTATGCCGAGCACATCCGCCCCTACCCGCTCGCGCGCTTCGGGCATTTGTTCTCCGACGCGCATTCGGGCTATGCGGCGGGCTACGTCAATTACCTCATCGCCCAGCTGCATGCGGCCGATGGTTTCGAGCCGTTTGAAAAAGCACCCTACGACAAAGCCTGGGCGGAGAAGCTGGATGCCATGTACCGCCGTGGCTCCGGCGGCGACCCTGCAACGCTCTACCGCGATTTCCGCGGCCATGACGCCAAGCCTGATGCGCTGCTGCGCGACGCCGGCATCACAGTCCCCGAGACAAAGGCCAATGACAACGCCACTGCAAAACCGAAACGCGCGGCGCCGAAGTAAGCGCGGACACGAGACAAAAGAAAAACCCCGGCGCATAACGCCGGGGTTTTTTTATCTTGCAGAACAAGAAAGCTTAAGCAGCTTTCAGGTTCACAGCCGACGAGCGGCCTTTTTCGGTCGCGATGTCGTAGGTCACTTTTTGACCTTCGTTCAGGCTGCGCAGACCAGCTTGTTCGACAGCGGAGATGTGCACGAACACATCGCTGTTGCCGTCTTCAGGCTGGATGAAACCGAAACCCTTGGTGGGGTTGAACCATTTAACTGTACCTTGAGCCATTGAGGCCTCCTTTAAGAAAAGCACTTTCGTGCACGGCGGCTCCGCAACCATTGCGAAAGCGACCTATCCGAAAAAACGATGCCTTACGTAGAAGCCTTTATTGGCGCGCAGGAAGGAAACTTATAATCGAACGACTCACAGTTTAGATATTCCAGAAAAATAACGCAATCTCTAATTTTATTGCGTAAATATTTCCAGAACACGTCAGTCTTCGGCCTCGCCGCTGATGATTTTGGCGGACTGCACCGTCTCCATGGCGCGGAATTTGTCGCGGCCGTGCAGGGCTTTTTGCTTGTTTTTATACTCGTGGATCTCGACGCGCTCGTTTTTATAGATCACGCGCACGACATAGGGGTCATCGGCCATCAGTTGATATCCTTGGGTTATTTCAAGCCAGCATAGGCCTTTTCATCATATCCCGCGAGGATTATCGCGCCGGAAACCACCAGAGGCCGCTTGATAAGGGACGGGTTGGCGAGCGCGGCCTTGATCGCCCCTGCCTCATCCATCCCCTCCCGCTGTTTTTCCGGCAGGGCGCGCCAGGTGGTGCCCTTTCGGTTGATGACCGATTCCCAGCCGAGCTTGGCGATGGCGGCCTTCAGCACCTTTTCGTCGGCGCCGTCCTTTTTATAGTCGTGGAAGGTGTAGGGGATTTTATGCGCCTCGAACCAGGCGAAAGCCTTCTTCATGGTATCGCAGTTCTTGATGCCGTAGAGGGTGACGGGTTTCATGGCTAAGGCTGCGGCGGGCTGCTGATTTTGCCCTGCAGCGCTGTCACCTGACGCTGCAGTTTCGCCAGCTCGTCGGCGACTTCCGGCGGCACTTTTTTGGCGGAGGCCTGGAATTCCTCGATGCTGCTTTTGACGGCGGAGAGCGCGGGCGCGTAATCGGGCAGCGGCTGGCTCTGGCTATTCAGCGCGTCAATCTTCTCGTCGATTTTGCCAAGTTCGTTGCTGATTTTCTTGATGTGCTGCGCGTTGCGCAAATCGCTGTAGAGGCAGCTGATGACCGTGACCGTGCCAACGCCGCCAAGGAAAGCCATATCGGCCGCGACGCCCACCGCGGCAATGCCGGCGCCCGTCACAACCAGCAGCGCCGTTTCCGTGCGGCTGCGCTTTTTCGAGCGGATGGTGTCCCGCAAGCGGTCTTTCATCGCCTGCAGGTCGAGCAGGCTTTTCTTTTCCGCCGCATCGTCGGTTTGCGGTTCGGCGGGCTTGCGTCTGAAATAATCGCGGAGGGGTTTCACGGCGGTTCAAAACCTATGCAATGAATGATGCGCCGATTTTAAACCCGCACCGCCATATGTCAATTGAAACCGGAAATAGCGGCGTTAAAGCCTGTATTTACAGGCGTTTTCAAGCACCGGTCAAATCGCGCAATTCGCGGGCAAGGCGGGCTTTAGCAACCTGGCGGCGGAGCTTGCGCTCTTCAATATCCGGCCCCTGTCCGAGCGCGAGGAGGGAGAGAATGCCCGGCACCATGACAAGGCCGGAAAACAGCATGTCGCGGCTGCTGTAGGATTTCATCATCAGCACAAAGGCGGAAACAACCAGCAGCACATTGGCGGCGCAGGCGGCATAGCGGAGGAAACGATCCATAACGGCGGGCCTTTCGGGGATAATAACTTTAAAGGTCAATACACTCTTGTTATAAATGAAGGGTGATTTTTTTGAAACATTTCTTATCGGGGCAGATTATGAAGAAGCTTATTCTCGGCGGTCTTATCCTTTCCACGGTTGTCGGCATTCACGCCCCGTTGCGCGCGCAGGAATTGTCGCCGCCCGCGGCGGAAGCGAAAGCGCCGGAAGATGCCTTCGCCAAAATGATTATCGCCGAGAGCGAGATTAAATCCGTCACCGTCTACAATAACCGCGCCAAGATCACCCGCGTCGCGACCGTCGAGATTCCGGCGGGCGCACATACCGTCGCCTTCAAGAGCCTGCCGCCGACGCTGCTGTCAGATTCCCTTCGCGCCGAAGGCTCAGCCCGCGCGACCGTGAAGTTCGGCGCTGTCGCCAGCAAGACCGTTGCCTCAACCAGCCTCGCCTCCCCGCGCGCGGAAGAGCTGGACAAAAAAATTGAGGAGCTGACGGATCAGGCGACGCTGATCAATGCCGAACGCGCAGCGACGGATGCGAAGCTGGCCTTCCTCACATCGCTTGGCGCGCAGGCGCAACTGCGGGCCAATGAGGACATCGCCGAAGTCAAGCTGAAGCCGGAAGAGTGGGCCGGCGCAGCCGACACGATTGCCGCCGGTGTACTGGCGGGGCAGAAGGAACATGCGCAGCAGGATATCCGCCAGCGCAACTTGAATGCCGATATTGATAAAGCGCACCGTGAACTGGTGCAGCTACGCAATGGTGGCCAACGTGCAACCTTCGCCGTCATGGTGCCACTCGAATCCGACAAAGCCACGACGCTGACGCTGGAACTCAGCTATCAGGTGCCGAATGCAACCTGGGAGCCGACCTATGACGCCCGCCTGAGCAGCGAAGGCGCCGGCAAACTGGATCTCGTGCAATACGGCACCGTGCGCCAGACGACGGGCGAGGACTGGACGGGCGTTGACCTCACCCTTTCCACCGCCCAGCCGCAGCGCGGTGCAAGCCTGCCGGATATTCAGCCGATGTGGGTGGATGCGTATGACTCACGCAGCTATGCACCTGTGAGCGGCGGCGCGGGAGCGATGAATTTTAAAACCATGAGCAGAAATGAAGTTCAGTCCTCTTCAACGATGAGCAATATGATAGATTCCCTGGCGATGGAAAGCGCTGCACCGGAATCCCCGCCGCCCCCTCCGCAGGCGGCGCAATTCGTCGCGGCGCAGATCAATACCGGCGGTTTTGTCAGCGAATATAAAATCGCGGGGCCTGCAATCGTGCCCTCGGATGGGTCGGAAACCAAGCTGATGGTCGGCACCTTTGATACGGAGAGCAAGCGCGAAATCCACATCAAGCCGCAGATGAGTACGGATGCCTATCTTGTGGCGAAGTGCAAGCTGAAGGGCGAATCCCCTGCCCTGCCCGGCAAGGTCAGCCTGTTCCGCGACGGCGCCTTTGTGGGCCAGTCGAATATCCCGCTCGTGCGCCCGGGCGAGGAATACGGGCTTTATTTCGGCATCGACGATCAGGTCGCCGTGAAACGCAAGACCTTGAAGGACGAAAGCCACGAAAATGGCGTGATCGCCAAGGACACGGTACTGGAGCGCAACTTCGTCACCGAAATCCAGAGCCTGCATAAAGACCCTGTCGATATCGTCGTCAAGGAATCCACCCCCGTACCGCGCAACGAAAAAGTCCGCATCGATATTCTGAAGGACAAAACGACGGCGGGTTACACGGCCGACGCCGCCAATATCAAGGGGCTTTTGCTGTGGAGCTTCACCATGCAACCCAAGGAAAAGAAGGACGTCAACCTTGGCTGGACGGTCAGCTATCCGCAGGGCATGACGCTATCGGGCCTGCAGTAATCAGCGCTTCGCTTTTGCGATGATCTGGTCGAGGCAGTTGGCGAAATCCGTGCGTTCGCGCTGACTGATGGTGGGCGGACCGCCAGTCTGGATGCCGCTGCCGCGCAAACTATCCATGAAGTCGCGCATGCCTAACGTCTGGCGGATGTTTTCGGCTGTATGCAACCGGCCGCGCGGATCAACCGCATGGGCTTTTTTCTCCACGACGCGGGCGGCGAGCGGGATATCCGCCGTCACCACGACATCGCCCGCTTCGCACATCTGGGCGATTTTATCATCGGCAATATCAGGCCCCTGCTCCACCTGAATAAAGCCTAAAGAGGGCATCTGCGGGAAACGGAACCACTGGTTGGCGACCAGCACGGTATCGATCCCCGTGCGCTCCGTCACGCGGTAAATGATTTCCTTGATGACCTTGGGGCAGGCATCGGCATCGACCCAGATTTTCATGGCGTCAGCATAGCAAAACGCCAGATAGCCTTACATCAAATTAATCGGCGCCTTGTTCTTGAGGCCGTCCTTGGAATGGTCGAGCACCAGCTCGCCCGCCGGCTCGTCGCGCAGCTCGCGCGGCACCTGGTCGCCGACGGGGCCTTTGGCGATCGTCGTGCCGCCATCAACCGACCACAGCGCGCCGGTGACATAGCTTGCTTCATCGGACGCGAGGAAGGCGAAGATATTGGCAACTTCCTCCGGCGTGCCGCGACGGCCGAGGACGGTGCCGGAGACGAGGGATTTTTCCATCTCCCCGCTCATGGGACCGGTTTCCTTATGCGTCCAGGCGGTGTCGATGGGGCCGGGGCAGACGCAATTGGCGCGCACGCCATGCATCGCCTGTTCGACCGCGATGCCCTTCATAAAGCCATGCAGCCAAGCTTTAGTGCCGCCATAGACAGCGTTGTGGCCAAGCCCCATGATGCCCGATTCCGAGCCCGTGAACAGCACGACGCCCTTCGAGGCCTGCAGGTAAGGCATGGCGAAATGCGTCATGAGGAAGGCGGTGGCGCAATTGCCGCGCATTGTGTCCATGAAAGTTTCGACCGGGTATTTTTCCACCGGCGCAACGGCGAGGAAGACACCGGCATTGTTCACCAGCACGTCGACTTTCTTGAAGGTCGCAACCGCCGTGCGCACGCAGTCTTCCGCATTGGCAGTGATCGAGATATCGCCTTTATAGGCAACAGCTTCCGCGCCGAGGGAGGTCAGCTTCATGACGACATCATCGACGGGGTCTGTCGGCAGGCCTGCGACGACGAGCTTCGCGCCGAGCCTCGCGAATTTATGGCAGATCGCTTCGCCGATGCCGGTGCCCCCGCCGGTGATGATGGCGACTTTGTCTTTCAATGTATGGCTCATGGCGCTGGCTCCTGCTTTTTTTGAATTCCCGCTTTCCAAGGATTGAGGCGGCAGGAAGTTCCCAAAGCCAAAGAAAAAGGCGGGGTGTTGGCCCCGCCTTTTGTCTTTTTATGCCCGTCCAGCTTACATCGCGACGATGTTGCCGGTCGCCAGCAGGTCATCTGCCGTGTGGCCGATGAGCGCCGAGGAGGTGGCGATGTTGATGAAGTGCGCACCGCCGACCGTACCGTTGGCGTCAATCGAGACGACACCGGTTGCGGAGATGTGGATGTAATCAGCGAGCGAGCCGCCGGCGTAGCCGTGGCCTGCCAGTACATCCGCCACGTTCAGCACGTCGCCGCCAGGACCGACCTGGAAGTCGGTGATCTTGTCGGCGTTGGCAGCTGCCAGCGCTTCGTTTGCGTGGAAGACGAAGGTATCGCTACCCGTGCCGCCGGTCAGCGTATCCGCGCCAAGCCCACCCTCGAGGATGTCATTGTCGAGGCCGCCGAGGATGACGTCATTGCCGAGACCGCCGATCAGGTGGTCGTTGCCGACGCCGCCGTCGATGGTGTCGTTGCCAGCCGCGCCATCCAGCGTGTTGTCGCCAGAGTTGCCGAACATGATGTTCTTCAGCGCGTTGCCGAAGCCATCAATATTGCCGATGCCGTCCAGCGTCAGGTTATCGAGCGTCGAACCCAGCGTGTAGGAGATGGTCGAATGCACGGTGTCGGTGCCGGTGGTGTCGGTGATGACATCGCCTGCGTTGTCGACGTAGTAGGTGTCGTTGCCGGCGCCGCCGTTCATGTGATCCGCACCCGTGCCGCCATCGAGGGAGTTAGCGCCCGCGTTGCCGGTGAGGGTGTTGTCGAGCGCGTTACCGAAGCCGTTGATGGCTGCGGAGCCGGTCAGCGTCAGGTTCTCGACATCCGCACCGATGGTGTAGGTGACGGAGGAAAGAACCGTATCGGTGCCCTCGCCCGGGTTTTCGAAGACGCCGTCAAAGGCGTTATCGACCACATAGACGTCGTTGCCGAGGCCGCCGTACATGCTGTCCGCGCCGACTTTACCGTCAAGAGTGTTGTTGCCGGAGTTGCCGTACAGCAGGTTGGCATCGCCGTTGCCGGTGGCATTGAAGTTGCCGGTGCCGAGGAGGTGGAGGTTTTCGACGTTGGCGAGCAGCGTGTAGGTGGCATTGGCATAGATGGTGTCTGTGCCGGAGCCGAGACCCGCGACTTCGGTAACTTTGTCGCCGGTGTTGTCGACGTAGTAGGTGTCATCGCCAAGACCGCCGACCATGGTATCCGCGCCGATACCGCCATCCAGCGTATCGTTGCCGCCAAGGCCGGTCAGCACGTTTTTACCGCTGTTGCCGGCAAGCGTGTTGTCATCGCCGTTGCCGGTGCCGTTGATGGCAGCGGTGCCGGTGAGGAACAGGTTTTCGACGTTGGCGCCGAGGGTGTAGGTGATGGAGGAATCGACCTCATCGGTACCTTCACCAAAGTTTTCGACAACGTTGTCGCCGGCATTGTCGACGAAGTACGTGTCGTTGCCGGTGCCGCCGATCATGGTATCTGCGCCGCCCTGGCCATCGAGCAGGTTATTGCCCGAGTTGCCGGTGATGACGTTGACGGACGCGTTACCCGCGCCGAAAATATCGCCAGTGCCCGTGAGCACGAGGTTCTCGACATTGGCGCCAAGGATATAGTTGTCCGCTGCAAACACAGTATCGGTGCCGCCGCCCGCGTTTTCGGTCACGACATCGCCCGCGTTGTCGACGAGGTAGGTGTCGTTGCCGGCGCCGCCGATCATCGTATCCGCACCAAGGCCGCCATCGAGCGTGTTGTTGCCTGAGTTGCCGGTGAGGATGTTGACGACCGCGTTACCGGTCGCGTTGATGTCCGACGTGCCGCTGAGGGTCAGGTTCTCGAAGTCGGTCGCGAGAGCGTAGGAGAAGGCCGCCACAACTGTGTCGGTGCCCTCGCCAGCGTTTTCGGTGATGACGTCCGAGGGGCTGTCGACGATGTAGGTGTCGTTGCCCGTGCCGCCGGCCATCGTGTCGCCGCCAAGACCGCCGTCGAGGGTGTTGTTGCCCTCGTTGCCGGTGATGTTGTTGACGTCGGCATTGCCGGTGCCGTTGATGTTGCCCGCGCCGGAGGCGAGGATGAGGTTTTCAACGTTCGCCGACAGCGCGTAGCTGACGGAAGCGATGACGACGTCGGTACCGGCAGAAATGCCTTCAAAGACGCTGTCACCGGCGTTGTCGACATAGTAGGTGTCGTTGCCGAGGCCGCCGCTCATCGCGTCTGCACCCGCCTGGCCATCGAGGATGTCGTTGCCATTGCCGGTGGTGAGGACGTTGGAGCCCGCGTTACCCACAGCCACGGAGTCCGTATTTGCGGTGATGGTGAGGTTTTCAACATCTGACGTCAGCGCGTAGCTGGTAAGGCTGGTGATGACGGTATCGGTACCCTGGCCTGCAAGCTCGGTCACGACGTCGCCGCTGTTGTCGACGAAGTAGGTATCGTTGCCGAGGCCGCCCGACATCGTGTCCGCGCCGACGAGACCGTCGAGGGAGTTGTTACCGTTGTTGCCGATGATGATGTTGTCGAGGCCGTTACCGGTGCCGGTGAGGTTAGCAGAGCCGGTGAGCGTCAGGTTTTCAAGGTTCGCGCCGAGGGTATAGCTGATCGACGAGATGACCGTGTCGGTGTTCGATGCGTTGCCGATCACCGTGTCGCCGACGGCGTCGACGACATAAGTGGTGCTGCCGGCTATGTTGCCGCTGCCGTCCATCGTGTCGTTGCCGACGCCGCCGTCAAGCGTGACGTTTGAGAGGACGGAATTGTCGGTCAGCGTATCGTTGCCCGACCCGCCGATAAGGGTGACGTTTGCAAAACCGGCAGTGGTGTTGAGCGTGTTATCAAGCCCGTTACCGGTACCCACCAATGTCGCGCCGAAGCTGACGCTGGTGATGGTGAGGTTTTCAACGTTATTGCCGAGGGTGAAGCTGGCGGAGGAGATAACGGTGTCGGTGCCCGCGCCGGAGCCTTCGGTCACGACATCGCCGGTGTTGTCGACGAGGTAGGTGTCGTTGCCCGTGCCGCCGGAAAGCGTATCCGCGCCAGCCGCGCCATCCAGCGTGTTGTTGCCCGAGTTGCCGGTGATGACGTTGACATCGCCGTTACCTGTGCCGTCGACGTTGGACGAGCCCGTAAGCGTCAGATCTTCGACGTTCGCGGTGAGGGTATAGGTGGTCGCGGAGTTGACGGTGTCGTAGCCCTCGCCCGCGTTCTCGATGATCGTCGTCGTGCCGTTGTTGATGTAGGTATCGTTGCCAAGGCCGCCGATGAGCGTATCGGTGCCCGCGCCACCGTCAAGGATGTTATTGCCGACGTTGCCGGTGATGACGTTGTCGCCGCCATCGCCCGTGCCGCTGATGTTGGCCGTGCCCGTCAGCGTCAGGTTCTCGACGTTGAGGAAGTTGCCGCTACCGAGGCTGAGGGTGATGCTGGAGAGCACGGTATCGGTGCCGGCGCCGCCGATGACGTTGTCGCCGGTGCTGTCAACGACGTAGAAGTCGGTGCCGCCGTTGCCGATCATGGTGTCCGCGCCGCCCATACCGTCGAGCGTGTTGTTGCCCGAGTTGCCGGTGAGGGTGTTGACGATGCTGTTACCGGTGCCGTTGATGTTGCCCGAACCGTCAAGCACGAGGTTTTCAAGGCTGGCGTCCGTCAGCGTGTAGGAAACGGTGGTGTGGACAGTATCGAGGCCCGAGCCGCCGATGACGGTGTCGCCGGCGTTGTCGACGAAGTAAACGTCAGTGCCGCCGCCGCCGATCATGGTGTCTGCGCCAGCGAGACCATCGAGCGTGTTATTGCCTGAGTTGCCGGTGATGACGTTGGCAAGCGCGTTGCCGGTGCCGTCGATGTTGGAAGAACCGGTGAGGGTCAGGTTTTCAATGTTGGTGCCGGCCGTGAAGGTGACGGTGGAGAAGGTGGTGTCAAGACCCGCACCGCCGGTCGTCACATCGCTTGTCGAGTCAACGAAGAAGTTGGTCCTGGCCGCCGTGCCTTCGGCGCTGGCATCCATCGTGTCGTTACCCGTGCCGCCCTGCAGGTCGACAGAGGAGCCCGTCGTGTTGTTGTACAGGGTGTCGTTACCGGCGCCGCCGATAATGCTGTAGTTACCCGCATTGCCCACGACCGTGATGACGTTATCGAGACCATTGCCGGAAGCGACGTAGGAATCGTTGCCGGTGCCGCCGGTGAGGCTGAGGTTTTCAACGTTGGCGCCCAGCGAGTAGCTGGTCGCATTCGCGATGACGGTATCGGTGCCTTCGGCCGCGTTTTCAACGACCACATCGGACGAGGTATCGACGACGTAGAAGTCATTGCCCGTGCCGCCGATAAGGCTGTCCGTGCCGCCCATGCCGTCGAGATAGTTGTCGGACGCGTTGCCGGTGATCGTGTTGTTCAGCTCGTTGCCGTAGCCATCATAAAGCGTGCCCATCAGGACAAGGTTTTCGATGTTGGCGCCAAGGGTGTTGAATGCCGCCGTATAGGTGATGACGGTATCGGTGCCCTCGTTCAGGTTTTCGCTGGCCGACTGGTCGACATCGCGCATGATGAAGGTGTCGTTGCCCGCGCCGCCGATGAGGACGTCGCTGCCCAGACCGCCGTCGAGCGTGTTGTTGCCCGAGTTGCCGGTCAGGTGGTTGGCGCCGGAGTCACCGGTCGCGTCGATATTCGCGGAGCCGGTGAGGGTCACGTTCTCAACGGCGCTGTTGTTGACGCCAAGGACGATCGAAACGCTCGACTTGATGAGGTCGATGTCAGCACCGCCGGTGACGATGTCGCCGGAATTGTCGACGATGAAGGTGTCGGTGCCGCCGTTACCAATCATCGTATCCGCACCACCCTGGCCGTCGAGCGTATTGTTGCCCGCGTTGCCGGTGAGGATGTTGGCGTTGCCGTCTCCGGTCGCGTTGATGTTGCCGGTGCCGGTCAGCGTGATGTTTTCGACGCCGGCGTTATTAACACCGAGGGCAACCGAAACGCTGGCCAAAATGGTATCTTGCGTGCCTGCGCCTGCAGTCACTACATCGTTGACGTTATCAACGACGAATGTGTCATTGCCACCGCCGCCAAACATGGTGTCGGCGCCCGCGCCACCATCCAGGGTATTGTTTCCGCTGTTGCCGGTAAGGAAGTTGTCGAGGTTGTTGCCGGTGGCATCGATGTTGCCGCTGCCCTGCAGGGTGATGGCATCGACGTTGGCAGAGGCAACATAGGTAACGCTCGCAAGTACCGTATTGTAGTTGCTGTTGTCGCTGGCGATAACGGTATCGCCTGCGTTATCAACGACGAAGAAGACGTCGGCAAAGTCGGCGGCGCTGCCGTCCATTGTGTCAGCGCCGGTGCCGCCGTCGAGCGTCATAACGCCCTGGTCGGTGCTGCCGACCAACGTATCATCGCCGCCCAAGCCCTGTAGCGTGACGCGCGCGGAGAAACCGCCCGTGCCGGTGATGATGTTGTCAACGCCGTTGCCGGTGCCGACGACGGTGCCGATGAAGCCCGCAGAAACCTGCAGGTTTTCGAAGTTGGCGCCAAGCGTGTAGTCCATGTTCTGCGCCGCAATGACGGTGTCCGTGCCTTCGCTGGCGTTTTCGGTCACGACGTCGGATGCGTTGTCGATGACGTAGGTGTCGTTGCCCGTGCCGCCGATCATGGTGTCGGCGCCGGCTTTACCATCCAGCGTGTTGTCGCCGGAGTTGCCGGTGAGGGTGTTGACGGAAGCGTTACCGAAGCCGTTGATGTTGGCAGAGCCGGTCAGCGTCAGGTTCTCGACGTTCGCGGCGAGGGTGTAGGAAACCGACGACTGCACGCTGTCGGTGCCGCCGGTCGAGGTTTCGATGATGACGTCGTTGGCAGTATCGACAATATAAAGGTCATTGCCGTCGCCGCCAGTCAGCACGTCCGCGCCGCCCTGGCCGTCGAGCGTGTTGTTGCCCGAGGTGCCGACGATGTTGTTGGCGTCGTTGTTACCGGTGCCGATAAGGGCGGAGCCGGTGAGGATCAGATTCTCAACGTTGGCTTCGAGGACATGATCAAGGCTGGAAATAACCGTGTCATTGCCGGATCCAGGAGACTCGCTGACGCTGTCGCCAGCGTTGTCGATAAGGTAGGTATCGTCGCCAGCGCCGCCGGCCATGCTGTCCGCGCCAATGCCGCCATCGAGCGTGTTGTTGCCGGTATTGCCGGTAAGAATGTTATCGTCGCCATTGCCGGTCGCATTGATATTACCGGTGCCGGTAAGGTTGAGGTTTTCGACGTTCGCGCCGAGGATGAAGCTGACAGATGCGTTAACGGTATCTGTGCCTTCTGCAGCGCCTTCGGTCACGGTGTCGCCCGCGTTGTCGACGAAGTAAGTATCGTTACCCTGGCCGCCGAGCATGACGTCAGCGCCTGCGCTGCCATCCAGCGTATCGTCGCCGATACCGGCATCAAGCACGTTGGTGCCGCTGTTGCCGGTGAGGATGTTGTCAAGGTTGTTGCCCTGCGCCGCGATGTTGGCGGTGCCGGTGAGGGTCAGGTTCTCGACGTTTGCTTCAAGCACATGGGTGATGCTGGAATAAACCGTATCGGCACCTTCGCCGAAATTCTCGGTCACGGTGTCGGAGGCGTTGTCGACGATGTAGCTGTCGTCGCCCTGGCCGCCGATCATGGTGTCCGCGCCGGCCTGGCCGTCGAGGGTGTTGTTACCGGTGTTGCCGGTCAGAATGTTGACGTCGGCGTTGCCGGTCGCGTTGATGTTGCTGCCGCCTACGAGCGTCAGGTTTTCAATGTTCGCGCCGAGGGTGAAGGAAACAGAGGAGAAGACGCTATCGGTGCCTTCGCCCGGTGCTTCCGTGACGGTGTCGCCGGACTGGTCGACGATGTAGGTGTCGTTGCCGGTGCCGCCGAGCATTTTGTCATTGCCGAGGCCGCCATCCAGCGTGTCGTTGCCGCCGAGGCCGGTCAGCGTGTTGTTGCCGGAGTTGCCGGTCAGCACGTTGTCGCCGTTGTCGCCGGTCAGCGTGAAGTTACCGGTGCCGGTAAGGACAACGTTTTCGACGTTGAGCGCGTTAGCAAGGTTATAGGAAACCGAGGACACGATGGTGTCGTTGCCTTCGCCGCCGTTTTCGGTGACTTTGTCTCCCGCGTTGTCGATGATGTAAGTGTCATTGCCGAGGCCGCCGACCATGGTGTCCGCCCCTGCGAGGCCATTCAGCGTGTTGTCGCCGCTGTTGCCGGTCAGGATGTTGACCGCCGTGTTGCCGGTCGCATCAATGTTGCTGCCGCCAGTGAGCGTCACGCGCTCGATGCCGGTGTGCGCGGTGTAGGAAACGGAGGAGAAGACGGTATCGGCGGTGCCGGAGGCATCCACGATGAAGTCAGAAGCGTTGTCGACGTAATAGGTGTCGTTGCCCGCGCCGCCGTTCATGGTGTCTGCGCCGAGGCCGCCGTCGAGGACGTTCGCTGCGCCGTTGCCGGTGAGCGTGTTGTTGAGGGCGTTGCCGGTGGCGTTGATCGCGAGCGCGCCGGTGAGAAGGATGTTCTCGACGTTGTTGCTCAGCGTGTAGCTGACCGAGGAGCGAACGAGGTCTGTACCTTCGCCGAAGTTTTCAATGATGGTGTCGCTGGTGTTGTCGACGATGTAGGTATCGTTGCCAAGGCCGCCCGACATCGTGTCGGCACTGGCGAGACCGTTGATAATGTCGTTGCCGGTGGTGCCGGTGAGGGTGTCGACTGCAGGGGTGCCGTTGATGGAAGCCATTGTGTGTTGTTCTCCGTTTGAAACTAAAAAAAAATTACCGGCCGGCCGGGGCCGACTTATCCTTCAGAACGCCTGCGAAAGAACCACAATCCCCGTGGAGGGTTCACTGGCCGTCATAAATCTTGTGGAAGACTTTATGGCGAAAATCGCCAAAGTTAAAGCGACATTTTTTTGCAGTGCCGCGTGAACTAAACCGGAACTGCTTCGTTAAGCACCCCTTCGCTTTCGGGAAACTAAACGCGTGCCTGTGGATGCCGGGACGGCACATTACGGAATACAAAATCATTCTCTGGAAAATCAGCCGGCGCGGCGCAGGCTGCCGGCGATCTTGGGTGCGGCGGGCGGCGTGACGGGGCAGCTGTTCTTCGGGGCCTGAGTCGGCTCCGTCAGCATCTGGTCCATGACCGAATAGGTCATGATAAGCGCGCCGGCAAAACGCACCTGCGCCGCGCGTTTGGAGACGGCGGCCATATCAAGGCCAAGGTAGGGGTTGCCGCCCAGAATAGCCTGCGCCCGCATGGCGCTGACAGCGGGATCATTTTCGCCGAGCACGATGCGCGTGCGGGCAAGGTCGGCCGCCTCATAGGCCCATGCCATTTTGCGGTCGTGGCTGAGCAGCGTTTCATAGCTGGGCACCGTCGCCCCTTCCGTCCAGCTCGGCAGCGCGCCGATTTTGCCAGCTTTCGCGATATCCGCCGGTGCGAAGGCGTTGTGCTGGATGGTGTCGCCGGGCGCAAATTTGCCGCTGGCGATATCGTCGATGTAACTGTTCAGCTCGGAATTGAGGTAGAAGTTGCGCCAGTTCAGGCTGTTGAAAACGCGCTCGAACACCGCATGCGCACCGGCACGCAAGGCATCCGCCGGAGCTGCGCCGGCATCGGTGCTGGCGATATAGGCATCTTCAAACGCCTTGTGGTTGGCGGGGTCGGTATAGGCTGTCACGGCATCGTGCTGCTTTAAATAAGCGACATAGCGCTCATCCCCCGCATATTTGCGCTCATAGGCGACGGCGAATTCCAAGGCGATGGGCGCGGCTTCATCGACAAGGTTGCGCGTAACGCGGGACTGGATATCCCAGCGGTAGTAATAGGTCATGACGCCCTGCGCATCCTGCGCGCGATGGGTGAATTCATGCGCAAGATCCAGCGTTTCGCCAAGGATGGAGGCATTGGGGCGCGCGACAACCAGCTGGTGCGCCGGCAAATATTGCGCGCCGGTGCCCGCCGGCAGATGCGGCATGGAGCAAATGTGGATTTTGTCATTCGCCGCCATGGCGAGCAGCGGGCCGCCCATGTTACCTGCCTGCCGCAAATCTTTCAGCGCCGTCACCAGCCAGTTATCGCGCGGGTTACTATTGCTGTCGATCTTGTCGGCCGTGAAGCAGGACTGGTCGAGGTAATACTGGATGCGGCCTTCCGCGGGCAGCGCCCGCAGGCTTTGCGTCTGCGCCGGGTCATTCAGGCTGAACAGCTGGTCTTCATAGGGCACGTCCGGCACCGGCTTTTCCGGCGGGCACGGGTCAGCGGGGGCGGTTACCGCCACGGTCGCCGCGACCGTATCATGCCGCGCCGAAGGGCCCGCCAGGAAGGGTGAGGCGAAAAGCGCGGTGGTACCCACCGTCACCGCCAGCGCGCGGCGAAGGCTTCGACCATTGAAAATGTCGCGCAGGGAGCGCCGAGCCATCAGCAAGATTCCGTAAAATATTGTAAAGAAGTATAAAACCTATCGCGATTCTGCATTTAATGGCAAGGGAAAATCCCCCTCACAGCAATTAAATGACCTGATGCCTTGCTTGCACCGCCCGCGCTTTTGCTTTTAAATCCGCCTGACGCTGCAACCGATGATGAAAGCCGCCATGCAGAAACCCCGCGCCATTATATTTGACTGGGATGACACGCTGGTCGACACCTGGGGTGTCGTGACCGCCGCCATCAACGCGACGCTGAAGCACATGGGCCATGCCGAATGGTCGGAAGCGGAAATGCGCCAGAACGTTGGCCCGCCTGCCCGTGTGCTGTTCACGCAATTGTTCGGCGAGGACCGCTGGGCGGAGGCGGACAGGGTGTACATCAAGGCCTATGAAGCCGGCATCAAGAACCTGCTGAAGACGCATGAACAGGCCGAAGAGGTGCTGCAATTCCTAAAGGACAACGGCATTTACCTTGCCGTCGTCAGCGCCAAACGCGGCACTATTCTGCGGCAGGAAGCAGCGCACTTGGGGTTTGATAAATACTTCTCCGCCCTTGTCGGCGCGGGCGATGCCGCAAAGGACAAGCCGGATGCCGAAGCTGTGCGCCACGCCCTCAAAGGCAGCGGCATCGAACCCGGCCCCGATGTCTGGTTTATCGGCGACAGCATGACCGACATCCGCGCGGCGCGGAACGCCGGCTGCACGGCAATTCTGATTGAAAGCAAACTCCCCGCCGCAGACCTGCTGGCGAAAGAACCGCCCGACCACCGCACGGCAAACCACGAGGCTTTTATCGCGATATTAAAAGCGCTGCTCGCGCCGCAGATATCGCCTCCTTTTAAAAACCCGAAGCCCTGACGTTAAAACCCCGATTGCCTGACTTTTGGCGGGCGGCTATGCTGGCGACAGACAGTTAAAACGAGAAAACCATGGCACATCCGGCGATGAACAAGACTGGCCCCGCAAAACCGCAACAGCCCTCCCCGCTCTTCCTGCAGGCCAACCGGCTGATGGAGCAGGGCAAGGTTGTGGAAGGCGCGGCGATTTATCGCCAGATCCTTGAAACCAACCCGCGCGATTCCGGCAGCTGGACGAACCTTGGCCTTGCCATGCGCCGCCTTGATAACTTCGAGGCCTCTGCCGCCTGCTATTCCCGCGCGCTGGAGCTCAACCCCAAGGCGGCCTCCACCTGGTCGAACCTTGGCAACACCCTCGTCGATCTCGACCGCGCGGAGGAATCTCTCGCCGCGCATGCGGAAGCGGTGCGGCTGGACCCCGGCAGCTATAACTTCCGCAAAAACTACGCGATTGCCCTCCGCGAATATCACCAGTTCGAAAAATCGATCGAGCAGTTCGAGGCGGCAGAAAAAATCGCCCCCGGCGACCCGAAGCTTTTGTGGGAGCGCTGCATGTCCACCCTCCACCTCGGCAATTTCGAGCAGGGCTGGAAGGAATATGAAGTGCGCTGGCAGCAGGGTACGCTGCCGCAGCGCAGCTTCAACGCGCAGCGCTGGCATGGCGAGCCGCTTGCCGGCAAGACGCTGCTGATCCACGAAGAACAGGGCTTTGGCGATACCATTCTGGCGGCGCGTTATATTCCGCTGATTCAAAAAGCCGGCGGCCGCGTGATTTTGGAATGCAAGCCGCCGCTGCACCGCCTCTTCTCGAAAATTCCGGGCCTTGATGCGCTGGCAGAACCCGGCGCGGTGACCGACGGCTTTGACTATTATATTCCGCTCATGAGCCTGCCGGGCGTCTTCAACACGACGCTGGAGAATATCCCCCCCCCGCCCGCCCTACTCATCCCGCCGCTGCAGCCGGAAGCGGCGCGCCGCTTAGCAGTCGGCAAAGGCCGCTTCAAGGTCGGCATCATCTGGTCGGGCAGCGTCACCTTCGCCCGCAACCGCAAGCGCGCGGTGGAAGCAAAACGCTTCCTCGAGCTTGCCGAAATTCCCGGCGTGCAATTGTTCAGCCTGCAAAAGGGCCCTTGCGAGCCGGAACTGGCCGCCTGCGGCGGCGCGGGCCTCATCCCCGAGCTTGCGCCGACGGTGAAGGACTTTGCCGATACGGCGGCGATTTTGAAGGAACTTGACCTTGTCATCATGACGGATAGCGCGGTTGCGCATCTCGCGGGCTCCGTTGGCTGCCCGGTCTGGAACCTGCTGCCTTATTATCCCTACTGGCTGTACCTGACGGAGCGGGAGGACAGCCCCTGGTACAGCTCAATGCGCCTCATCCGCCAGCCCACCCCCGGCGACTGGGATGGCACCTTCGCCCGCGTCAAAAAAGACCTCGCCGCCGCCGCGCGCAAGAAACTCGGCTGATTTTTTAAAACCGCAAGGAACGGATGCTGCCTCGGGCCGTTGAACGGATAGACCACGCCGTTTTCGAGAGGTATCCGATGCAAAAGCCGCAACCCCCCGTCAAATCATCCCCCGCCGTTTCGATGGCCGTGTCGCTGATCCTCGCCCTCAGCAAACCCGCTATGGGCGAAAGCCCCGATAAGGCAGACCCCCGCCACCACGCGCCCATCTCGGCGCTCCTCGGCAGCGATGATGGGACCTGGCAGGATTTCGCAACCCCCGAAGACCCCTTCCTGCCCATCATGGCGCAGATCAACGCAGGGCAGTATGTCCCGGGCAATCCGTATGTCTAAGCCCTAGTTGATATCGAGTATGGCTATCTGCACGAAGTGGTATTGGGATCCCGTACCATCCTGGTCAACCCAGAGCGTACTGATGTTCGGATCCGCCGTCGTGCGGATTTCACGGTAATCATCATCCACCTCGAGCAGAGGATCAAGGTTCAGGAGCCCGTTAAAGAAGAAAGTATCCCCACCCAAAACGTCGTAATGGTGAATGGTTACGATGCCCTTATAAGCAGTGTCCTGGTCAAACTCGAAAGTGTCGCGGCCCGCGCCGCCGTCGAGAACATCCCTGCCGCCGCCGCCAATCAGCGTGTCGTCGCCAATGCCGCCAATAAGTGTATTGGCACCACTATTGCCGGTAATGATGTTGTCAAGATCGTTGCCTGTGCCATTGCCGCTAGTGCCGGTAAGGGTCAGGTTTTCGACATCCGGCGTCGTTGACAGGTCGAAGCTGATTTTCGACTTGATTGTATCCTGCCCCTCGCCGCTGGCCTCAAACACAACGTCGCCCGCGACGTCGACGAAATAAATATCGTCGCCCTTACCGCCCATCATGTGGTCGGCACCGGTTCCGCCGTCTATCGTGTCATTCCCGTCACCGCCGGTGATCGAGTTAGCGGCCGTATTACCCGTGCCGATATGCACGGCTCCGCCGTCGAGGAACAGGTTTTCTAGGCCGGTGCCGAGCGTATAGACCGAGAGCGTGGTATGTACATTCTCAAGACCGCTGGTGTCCTTGATTACATCGGATGCATTATCGACGTAATAAGTGTCGTTACCCGCGCCGCCGTCCATAGTGTCAGCGCCGAGGCCGCCGTTGAGGATGTTATCGCCGGCCGTGCCCTTGATGATATTGGCGAGGCCGTTGCCGGTCCCGTCAATCGCCGCGTGAACGCCGGCGATTTTGTCGATCAGCGTCAGGTTCTCGATATTCGGCGCGAGGGTGAAGGTAACATCGGATATGACGGTGTCCGTCCCCTGCCCGCCGACTTCGGTGATGGATGTCGTCGCGTCATGCACAAGGTACGTATCGTCGCCGAGGCCGCCGATGAGAGTGTCGGCACCAAGAAGGCCGTCCAGAGTGTTCTTCGCATCGTTTCCCGTCAGCACGTTAACGCCATTGTCGCCGATCGCGTTGAACAGGCCGGTGCCGGTGAGCGTCAGGTTCTCAACGCCGAAGCCGGCGTGCGCCGCGAGGCTGTAGGTCGCGCCGATTTTAATGGTGTCGGTGCCGAGCGAATCGAAAATAGTGTCTTTGACATCTATGACGTAAACGTCGTTGCCGTCGCCGCCTGTCAGCGTATTGATACCGCTGTTGCCCGTAATAGTGTTGTCGAGCGCGTTGCCGGTGCCATTGATTGCGGCCGTGCCGGTCAGCATCAGGTTCTCGACCTCGGCCGTCAGGGTATAGCTGAAGCCGGCGAGGACGGTGTCCTTGGTGCCCTGTCCCGCGGCTTCGACCACGGTGTCGAGATTGTCGATGATGTAGGTGTCATTGCCGTCGCCGCCGGAAAGAACGTTGGCGGCGCTGTTGCCGGTCAGCGTATTGTCGCCGGTGTTACCAGTACCGTCGATGGCGGACGTCCCCGTGAGGGTGAGATTTTCAACATTGGTGCCGATGGTATAGGTTACGGCAGAGAAGGCCGTATCAGTGCCGGCGCCAATACCTTCGGTAATGATATCGCTTGCAGCGTTGATGATGTAGCTGTCGTTGCCCGCGCCCCCCGCGAGTGTGTCCACACCTCCAATGCCGCCGTCGAGCGTGTTATTGCCGCCGTTGCCGGTGATGAGGTTGGAAAGGCTGTTGCCGACGCCACTGATCGCGCTGCCGGTCAGCGTCAGGTTTTCAATGTTCGCGCCAAGCGTGTAATTAATGCTCGCCTTGACGACGTCTGTGCCTTCACCAAGGTTTTCGGTGATGATGTTGGTCGTTGAAGCGACGACATATGTATCGTCGCCAACGCCGCCGAACAGCGTGTTGTTACCGGTGCCGCCGTCGAGCGTATCATTGCCGATGCCGCCAACCAGCGTATCGTCGCCGCCGCCGCCGTTCAGCACATCGTTGCCGGTGCCGCCGTCGATCAGGTTGGCGCCGCTGTTGCCGGTCATCGTGTTGTCGAGCGTATTGCCGGTCGCATTGATGGCACCGCCCCCGGTCAGGACCAGGTTTTCAACCTCCGCCGCATTGGCCAGCATGTTGTAGGTGACGGATGAATTAATGGTGTCGATGCCTTCGCCGCTGACTTCGGTCACAAGGTCGCCCGCGTTGTCGACGATATAAACATCGTTACCCGTGCCGCCGATGAGGCTGTCCGCACCAAGGCCGCCGTCCAGCATGTCGTTGCCGCCAAGGCCTGTCAGCGTGTTGACGAGATCATCGCCTGTCAGCACGTTGTCTACTGCGCTGCCCTTGCCGATCAGCGCAGCCCCTGACAGGGTGAGGTTTTCCACTTCTACGCCATTAAGGCCAAGATCGAAGTCGATCGAGGAAATGATGGTATCGGTGCCCTGACCCGCGAGTTCAGTCACGACGTCGCCCGCATTGTCGACGATGAAGATATCGTTGCCGTTAGCGCCTATCAGCGTATCGGCGCCGGTACTGCCGTCAAGCGTGTTGTCGGCGTCGTTGCCGGTCAGGATATTGACGGCGCTGCTGCCCGTTGCATTCAGCGCAAGCGCGCCTGTCAGCGTGATATTCTCTATATTCGCGCCAAGGACATAGCCGGCAAAATTGATATTGACCGTATCGATGCCGCTGCCTATGCCGCCGCCCTCGATCACGATATCCCTGGAATCGATGATGTATGTGTCGTTGCCGTCACCGCCCGCGAGGGTATTGACCCCGCTGTTGCCGGTAATAGTGTTCGCAAGCGCATTGCCGTTGCCGATTTTTGCGATCCCCGTCAGCGTCAGGTTTTCAACGTTGGTGCCAAGGGTGAAGTCGACAGAGGTCTTGACGAGATCCGTGCCCTCGTTCAAAGCCTCGCCGATGGAATCCGTCGATGTGTCGACGATATAAGTGTCGTCGCCAAGGCCGCCCTGCAGCGTATCGACGCCGTCGCCGCCATCCAGCGTATCTTTGTCAGCGCCTCCGTTCAACACGTCGTTGCCGCCACCGCCGTTCAGTGTATCGTCGCCGATGTCGCCGTTGAGCGTATTGGTGGCGCCATTGCCGGTCAGCACGTTGACGGCGGCGTTGCCTGTCGCATCCACGTTCAGCGCGCCGGTGAGGGTGATGTTCTCAAGATCCGGATGGGTCGCAAGAGAATACGAAAGGCCGGTCTGCACCGTGTCGGTGCCTTCGCCCGCGTTTTCGGTGATGGTATCGTTGGCAACGTCATCGACGACGAAGGTGTCGTTGCCGGTGCCGCCGATCATGGTGTCGGCACCCGCGCCGCCGTCCAGCGTGTCATTGCCGCCAAAGCCGGTCAGCGTGTCATTCCCCGCCATGCCGAGCAGGTTATTGTTGCCGCCGTTACCGGTCATGATGTTGACGAGGCTGTTGCCAGTGCCCGTTCCGGCGCCGCCGACCCAGAGCATGTTCTCGATATTGGCGGCAAGAGTGTAGCTGGTATAAGCATTAACGGTATCGGTGCCCTCGCCGGCATTCTCGACGAGAAGGGTCGAGCCGTCACGGACGAGATAGGTATCGTTGCCGGTGCCGCCGATCATGGTGTCTTTTTCAATGCCGCTGTCGAGCGTGTCGTTGCCGATGCCGCCGAAAAGCGTGTCATTGCCGAGCCCGCCGATGAGGGAATCGTCACCCGAGCCGCCATTCAGCACGTCGTTACCGCCGGCGCCTGTCAGGGTATCGTTACCGTTGTCTCCGTTGACGAGATCGTTGCCGATGCCGCCGTCCACGGTGTCGTTGCCGTCGCCGCCGGAAAGAGTGTTGCTGGCATTACTGCCGGTGATCTGGTTGTCGAAGCTGTTGCCGATGCCGATGACGCTGACGCCAAGCAGCACCAGCTTTTCGACGTTGGCGGCATGCAAGCTCATGTCGTAGCTGGCGGTCGACCGAATGGTGTCGGTTCCCTCTGTCAGCAGCTCGGTCACGTTTTCGACGGAGTTATCGATGATGAAGGTATCGTCGCCCGCGCCGCCAATAAAGCTGTCGGTACCCGTGCCGCCGTCAAGCGTGTCGTTACCGATGCCGCCGTCAAGCGTGTCGTTGCCGGCAAGGCCGCTGAGGGTGTCGTTGCCGCCGGCTCCGCTGAGAATGTTGGTGCCGGAGGTGCCGGAGAAGGAGTTATCGATCGCGTTGCCGGTGCCGTTAATGTTGCCGGTGCCGGTCAGGATGAGTTTTTCGACGTTGATGCCACTGACGCCCAGGTCAAAGGACACGCTGGACTTGACGGTATCCGTTCCCTCGCCCAAGACTTCGGTGATGAGGTCGCTGGAATTGTCTACGATGTAGGTGTCACTACCCTTGCCGCCGATCATCGTGTCGGCGCCTGTCGCGCCATCAAGAGTATTGGCGCCATCATTGCCGGTGAGGACGTTGACGCCGGTATTGCCGGTTGCGTTCAGCGCGACGGTGCCGGTAAGAGTGATATTTTCGAGTGTCGCATGGGTGGCAAGGCTGTAGCTGAAATCGACCTTGACTGTGTCAGTGCCGCCGCCGGCGTTTTCGACGATGGTGTCGAGCTTGTCTATGACATAGGTATCGTTGCCAAAGCCGCCGGTGAGGATATTTTTGGCCGTGTTGTTGTGGCCATCGAGCACGTTGTCACCGGCATCGCCGGTCGCGTTGATAGCAGCCTTGCCGTCGAGGACGATGTCCTCGATATTGGTGTAGCCCGCGAGGCTGACGGTAACGGTTGATTCAAGCGCGTCATGTGTGCCTTCCGCCGCGCCTTCTACCAGGACATCCTCGAAACCGTGGATAATATAGGTATCGTTGCCAAGGCCGCCTGTCAGGGTATTGACGGCGTCATTTCCTTCCATGGTGTTGTCGAGATCGTTGCCAATAGCGCTGGTCGCGGCATGGGCGACAAGGCGGATAACTTCGATATTCTGGCCGTCGGCCGACATATCGAAATCGACGTACGACAAAATACGGTCGGCACTCCCGGAAGTCGGCGTGGAATCCTCGATCAGTAATTCCGAGCCGTAGACGACGTAAGTATCACTCTGGTCGCCGCCATACATAACGTTGAAGCCGCTGCCACCCCACAGTGCATCCCGCCCGCCGTCTCCGATCAGGGTGTCATTGCCGCCGAGCGCCTGCAGCCAGTCATTACCTTCGAAGCCTTCCAGTGTGTCCGCATTGGGCCCGCCAATAACAACGTCCGCGCCGCCGGTACCGGTAAATGTGCCCATGGAAAATCCTCGCTGAATGAATATCGACAGGTTCAAAATGGTCAGTCTATTCAGGATAGCAAGGCGGGGGCGAAAAAAGGATTAATTTTTGGCCCTGGGCCCCCGCGCGACTCGGGTTATGCAAAAGAATATTACGCGGCGCTTTTGTGGCGGCGGATGACGTCGAGGAAGGTGCGGCCGTATCGTTCTGCCTTTTTCTCGCCCATGCCGTTTATGTCGAGCAGGGCCGTCGCGCTGTCGGGCTTGAAAATAGCCATTTCGCGCAAGGTCTTGTCGTGGAAAATGACGTAGGGCGGCACGTTCTGGGCTTTCGCCAGCTCCATGCGGGCGGCTTTGAGTGCGGCGAAAAGCGCGGCATCCCCCTCCTGCTCGTAAAACTCTTCGGCGGCGCGCTGAAGCGATGTCTTGACGCGCTTCTTTTTGCCCTCAAACCCGTGCAATTGCAGGGTTTTCTTGTCTTTCAGGAAGGCCTGGCCGGCTTGCGTCAGGCGCAAGCCGCCATGCTCCGCCGTATCGATGCCGACGAGGTTCAGTGCGACGAGCTGGCGGTAAATGCTCTGCCATTCCGGTTTTGAGATATCCTTGCCGATGCCAAAAACGCCGAGCTGGTCGTGCTGGAATTGCTTTATCCGCGCATCAGCCTTGCCCATCAGCACGTCTATGAGATAGCTGACACCGAAGCGCTGGCCGGTGCGGTACACCGCCGACAGCGCCTTTTGCGCGGGGATAGTGCCGTCAAAGGTTTCCGGCGGGTTCAGGCAGGTATCGCAGTTGCCGCAAGGCTTTCCCTTGTCGCCGAAGTATTCAAGGATGATCTGCCGGCGGCAGTGCGCCGCTTCGCAAAGGCCCAAAAGCGCGTTCAGCTTGGCATGCTCGATGCGCTTTTGCGACTCTGGTGCGTTTGACACCTCGATGAAATTGCGCTGCATCGCGGCATCCTGCAGCCCGTAGACCATAAAGGCCTTTGCGGGCAGCCCGTCCCGCCCTGCGCGACCGGTTTCCTGGTAATAGGCTTCGATATTCTTGGGAATGTTCATATGCGCGACAAAGCGCACATCCGGCTTATCGATGCCCATGCCGAAGGCAATCGTCGCGACCATGATGATTTTATCTTCGCGCAGGAAGCGCTGCTGGTTTTTGGCGCGTAACTGCGCATCAAGCCCTGCGTGGTAGGGCAGCGCCTTGAGCCCCTGCCCGTTCAGCCATTCCGCCATTTCCTCCACCCCGTTGCGGGACAGGCAATAGACGATGCCGCTTTCATCCTTGAACTCCTCCTTGATGAAATTCAGCACCTGCTGGCGGCCGGCGTCCTTGATGGCGATGGTGTAATGAATATTCGGGCGGTCAAAGCCGGAGATAAAGCTTTCGCCATCCGCTAGGCTGAGGCAGTTGATGATATCGCGGCGCGTCGGCGCATCGGCGGTGGCGGTGAGCGCAAGGCGCGGCACATGCGGGTAGCGCTCCGCCAGCATGGAAAGCTGGGCGTAATGCGGCCTAAAATCATGCCCCCATTGGGAAACGCAATGCGCCTCGTCAATCGCAAACAGGGCGATATGCGCGCCGTCGAGCAGGCGCAAGAAATCATCCATCAGCAACCGCTCCGGCGCGACATAGACCATGTCGATATCACCGTTCTGAATGGCGCGTTCCGTCTCGCGGATCTGGTCGAGCGGCATGGCGGAATTGATGGCGGCGGCTCTAATGCCGAGCTGCTTCAAGGCCTCGACTTGGTCTTGCATGAGCGCGATCAGCGGGGAGACGATGATGCCGACGCCGGGGCGCAGCAGGGAGGGGATCTGGTAGCAAAGCGACTTGCCGCCGCCCGTCGGCATCAGCACAAAGGCACTGCCGCCCGCCGCAACATGGTCAATGACGGCAGCCTGCTTGTCGCGGAAGGCGTCATAGCCATAGGTTTTGCGCAGGATCTGGAGCGCGGATGCGGGAGCTTCGGAAGACATAATGCCAGTATAGGCCGATGCCGCGCTTCCGGCAACCGTTCGCCTGGAAAATATTACGTTCTAAATATTACGGCCTAATATTACGGCTTCGGCGCGGCAGGCTTGCGGCGGGCGACAACTTTATCTTCCGCTTCCGCATGTTCGGTTTTCAGACGCGTGATAAGGGTCGAGACGCTTGGCGTATCGTTGATATTCACCGCGCCCTGCCCTGCCGACCAGATGGTCTTCCAGGCGGCGGCCTCGTTCAAAATCGGCTTCAGCTTCGGCGCGGTTGCGCCTTCCTTCTTCAGCACTTCGGGGTCGAAGCCGGCTTTTTCAAGGCTGGGCTTCAGGAAGTTGGCGGGCACGCCGCTGACGGCGGAGGTGTAGATGATGTCGGTCGCCTTCGCATCGATGATCATCTGCTTGTATTCGGGCGGCGCAGCCGATTCCGTCGTGCAGATAAAGCGCGTGCCCATATAGGCAAAATCCGCACCGAGGACTTCGGCAGCAAGTATGTCCTTGCCGGTGGTAAGGCCGCCCGCGAGGACGACAACGCCGTCATAAAAATCACGGATTTCGCGCACCAGCGCCATGGGGTTCATGGTGCCGGCATGGCCGCCTGCGCCGGCCGACACGGCAATCACGCCGTCAACACCCGCCGCAATCGCTTTCTTGGCATGTTCGATGTTTGTCACGTCATGCAGCACAATGCCGCCATAGCTGTGGACTTTTTCGACGAGGTCCGCGACCGCACCGAGCGAGGTGATAACGATCGGCACCTTGTGCTTGACGATCAGGTCGAGGTCTTCCTGCAGGCGCGGGTTTGACTTATGCACAATCAGGTTGACGGCATAAGGGGCAATTTTGTCGTTGGGGTTATTCTTCTTCAAATCGGCAAGGCCGGTTTCCATTTCGACCAGCCAGTCTTCAAAACCCTGCGCCGTTTTCTGGTTGAGCGCGGGGAAGCTGCCGACGGCGCCTTCTTTGCAGGCGGCCAGCGCCAGCTTGGGGTTGGAAATCAGGAACATCGGCGCAACGATCAGCGGAATGCCCATTTGCTCTTTCAGGGAATCAGCGACGCTCTTCGGCGGTTGCGCGGTCATGTGGATTGTTCCTTCCATGCTGGTTTTGAGTTCAGCCATTTCCGCATTAAAGCGGTGAAGAGTCAATCCGCTACTTGCGCCACTGCACGGTGGCCGACTGCAACGCCGCCGAATGGGCGCCGATCTGGATGATGAACTCCCCCGGCTCCCATATATATTGCAGCGCGGAATCGAAGAATTTCAGGTCATCGACGGTGATGTTGAACACCACTTCGCGGCTTTCGCCGGGGTTGAGCGTGATCTTCTGGAAGCCCTTGAGGTCACGAATGGCGCGGGTGACGGAGGCGACGGGATCGGTGATATACAACTGAACCACCTCCGCGCCGGCCCTCGTGCCGGTATTCGTCAGCGTGACGGAGGCTTTGAGCGTGACATCGCCCTTCAATTCCGTCCGGTCCAGCGTGACGGCACTATAGGCAAACCGCGTGTAAGACAGGCCGTAGCCAAAGGGGAACAGCGCTTCATTGGGGATATCGAGATAGCGCGATTTGAACTTCGTCGCCGCATCCCCGCCTTCCTCATACTTACCCGCGTAAGGACGGCCGGTGCGCTTGTGGTTATAGTACAGCGGTATCTGCCCTGCGTGATGCGGGAAGGTCATGGTCAATTTTCCCGCCGGGTTTTCATGGCCGAACAGCACATCGGCAATGCCGTTGCCGCCTTCCGTACCGCCGCACCAGACAAACAGCATGGCGTCGGCGACGCTGTTTTCCCACTCCAGCACCAGCGGACGGCCGCTGAAAATCACCAGCACCAGCGGCTTGCCGGTGGCTTTGAGCGCGCGGATCAACGCCTGTTGTTCCGCAGGCAAGCCAATATCCGCACGGCTGGAGGCCTCACCGGACATGTTTTGCGACTCCCCGACAGCGGCGACAATAACATCCGCGCCTTCGGCTGCCGCCACCGCCTCGACAATCAACTCGGCCATATTGCGGGGGTCGATATCCACCTCTTCCGCGAAGACATTTATTTTTTTCACCAGCAGCGGGTCGCTGGCGATATTGGCGCCGCGGGCATAGTTCAGCACAACATTGTCCCCTCCCGCGTTTTTCATACCTTCCGCCAGCGTGACGGCCTTTTCCCAGTCGCCCGCGACGCTCCACATGCCGAGCATATTGCGGCGGCTGTCCGCCAGCGGGCCGACAAGCGCGATGGTGGCGGCAGGTTTCAACGGCAGAACATCATTCGCATTTTTGAGCAGGACGCAGGATTGCGCCGCCGCATGACGCGCCAGCCTGCGGTGACCATCACTGAGGATTTGCGATGCGCGGCTGTCATCCAGCCGGCGGAACGGATCGTCGAACAGGCCAAGTTTATATTTCGCCTCCAGAATGCGGCGGCAGGCGGCATCGATATCCGCCGTCACCACTGCGCCTTCATCAAGCGATTGCTGCAGCGTGGTGAGATACCCCTCCCCCACCATATCCATATCGGTGCCGGCTTTAAGCGCGAGGGCGGAAACTGTTTTCAGATCGCCCATGCCATGGTCCGACATTTCATTCACGCTCGTGTAGTCGGACACCACCATACCGTTAAAGCCCCAGTCCTGCCGCAGCACATCGGTCAGCAGCCAGCGGTTGCCGGTGGCGGGAATGCCGTCAACCTCGTTAAAGCTGGTCATCACGCTGCCGGCGCCGGCATCAATCCCGGCCTTATAGGGCGGGAAATAGCTTTCGAACATACGGAGGCGGCTCATATCGACGGTATTGTAATCACGCCCCGCTTCTGCCGCGCCATAGAGGGCGAGGTGCTTGACGCAGGCCATTACCGTGTCTGCGCGCGACATATCGCCATCCTGATAGCCCTGCACCATCGCCTTCGCCACGGCAGCGCCCAGATACGGGTCTTCGCCCGCGCCTTCCGCCACACGGCCCCAGCGTGGATCACGCGCAATATCAACCATGGGGGAGAATACCCAGTTCAGCCCCTCCGCCGTTGCTTCGACGGCGGCGGCGCGCGCGGTTTTTTCAATCAGCGCCATGTCCCAGCTGGAGGCCAAGGCGATCGGCAGCGGGAAAATGGTGCGGTGGCCGTGAATAACGTCAAGCCCGAACAGCAGCGGAATGCCAAGGCGCGATTGTTCCACCGCAATCTTCTGCGCCTGCCGCACGAGGTCGACGCCGAAGAGGCCGAAAATGCCGCCGACCTTGCCAGCGCGGATTTTATCGGCCGCATTGGCGGTGACGGTCGCACCGGTCTGTACATCGCCATCGGTATCACGCTGCACCAAATTCAGCTGGCCGATTTTTTCATCCAGCGTCATGCGCGACATGAGATCGTCGATAAATTTATCCATCATGGAATTTTAAAGTCCTTAAAAAAGATCCAGGCCAGTTCGCCCGCATCGACGTCGCTGTTGAGGGGGCCGGTGATATCGCCGTAGCGGGTGCACATTTTGCGATCAGGGTCTTTGGCGCAGCCCGCGCCGCCGATATCGGTCGAACCCGCCCAGCGGTGACCCGCGCCGGCTATCGAGCACAGCCCTACGCCGCTGCCCACCGGGCAGTTATAGCGGATGCAGGTAACCGAACCGCGCTGGAAAACCGTTTCAGTTTCCAAACCGCAGCCGGCGGCCTTCGCTTCCGCCTTCACCCCTTCCGGTGTGGAGCCGCAGGGCCAGTGATCACCGGAAAGGTGGAAATGGTCGCCAAGAATTTTTGAAAAACAGCCGCCGCAGCTTTCCCCGCCGTTATAGGGCACGCAAGGGTCTGCGGTGCCGTGGATATCCAGCACCGGCACGTGGCGCGCAGGGTTGCAGGGCGAAAAAACATTCGTGCTGGCATTGGGCGCGATGGCTGCCAGCTTTTCCGGCACCTCGCAGGCAAGCCGGTAGCTCATCATGCCGCCGTTGGAATGGCCGGTCGCATAGACGCGATGCGCATCGGCATGATAGGTTTTGACGACATCGTCTATCACCGCCGCCAAAAATCCGGTGTCATCAACGTTCTTTTTGACCGAAGCGCCGCAGCACAGTCCCGCATTCCAGGTGAGGATTTTCTTGCCGAGCAGGTTGATGCCGGTGCCTTCCGGGTAAACCGCAATAAATTTATGGCGATCGGCCACGGCATCAAACCCCGTCATCTGCCGCATCTGCGCCGCATTACCGCCGCCACCATGCAGCAGCAGGACGACAGGCAAATTTTCCTGCCCTTCCAAAGCATCCGGCACATAAACCGTATATTTGCGGTCCAGCACCTCTGCCGTATGATCGGCGGCAAGTGCGGGGGTGGATATCGTCAGCAGCAGCAACAGGGCGACAATGAATTTCATGCGGTTTTCCTTGCCGGCACCTCATTGAGCAGTTTTTCGGCCAGCTCCCAGTTTAACTCCTCCACCGAGGAAATACCTGCGCAGAGGGTTTCAAGGATTTTATCCTGCGCCATGCCGCGCGCTTTCGCCTCCGCATAGGGAATATCGGCGCGGAAGACGACCATGGAATAGCGCGGGATGAATTTATCCGGCCAGCGCTTTTCAAGCGCGAAGCCGACTTTCTTCTTCAATATAAAATGCGGGTCGGTCACAAGGTCGCGCATCTCGATGAAATTTTCGACGGCCATATCGGCAATCGCATCGGCATTCGGCTTGCGGCCCGCCGTGAAGGCGGCGAAGATTTTTTCCCAGTCGTTTTTACCGGCGCTGACAAGACTGTTGAGGAAAGAACAATCCTCGAACCCGCTGTTCATGCCCTGCGCGAAGAAGGGCACGATGGCATGGGCGGCATCGCCCAGAATGACCGCCCTGCCGCCTTCATGCCATGGTGCGCATTTAACAGTATTGAGCGCACCGGTGGGATTAGCAAAAAAATCTTCCAGCAGCCGCGGCATCAGCGGCACGGCGTCGGGGAAGCGGTCGATGAAAAAATCCATCACCGATTTTTCATCTATCAGCTGGTCGAAGCTTTCCTCGCCGTGTGTTTTGTAGAACAGCGTACAGGTAAAGCTACCTTCGGTATTCGGCAGCGCGATCATCATGAAATTCTTGTGCGGCCAGATGTGCAGCGCCGTCCGCTCCAGTTGAAAGCCGCTATTGGGCGCGGGCGGAATTTCAAGTTCTTTGTAGCTGTAATCCAGCGTTTCATTGCTGAAGGCAAAGGTAGGGTTGCGCGCCATGAGCGCCTTGCGCACGGCGGAGCCTGCCCCATCCGCCCCGATCACAATGCCGGCTTCCACCTGACGCTCCTCCTCGAAATGGAGAATATTTTTCTCGATGTCATAGGCGCTGCAGCGCCGGTTGAAGGCGATGGAAACGCCCGCCCGCTCCGCCGCATCCAGCAGCAGACGGTTGAGCTGGCCGCGCGAGACGGCATAAATGACTTCGCTGTCTTTCTGCCCGTAGGGCTGCAGCACGGTATTGCCGGCAAGGTCATGCACCATGCGGCCCGTCATGGGGATGCAGATTTTAAAGACCTGTTCCTTCAGCCCCACTTCCTCAAGCGCTTTGATGCCGCGCGCGGAGAGGGCGAGATTGATGGAGCGGCCTTCATCCGCGCTGGCCTTGCGCATATCGCCGCGGCGTTCATGCAGGCGCACGGTAAAATTTTTGCGCGCCAGATAGAGCGCCATCAAGGGCCCGGTCAAACCGCCGCCGACAATATCAATGACATCCGTCATAACGCACCTGCAACGCGGCGCAAGGCCTGGTCAAAGCGGTAGACATCGGTGAATGAATTGTAAAGCGGTACCGGCGCGATGCGGATGCAGTCGGGCTCCCGCCAATCGCAGATGACGCCGGCCTTTGTCAGGCCTTCAAAAATTTTGCGCCCGTTTTCAAGGGTGAGCGACAGCTGGCAACCGCGCTGCGCAACGTTATCCGGCGTAATGATTTTAAGCCCCGGAATTCTATCCTGCGTGAGGAGGAATTCGAGGTAGGCGGTTAATGTCTCGCTCTTGGCGCGTAAATTCTTCATGCCGGCGGCGGCGAATATTTTCAAGGACGCGCGGCAGGCCGCCAGCGCGAGGATCGGCGGGTTGGAAAGCTGCCAGCCTTCCGTCCCGGCCATGGGCTGGAAATGCGGGCCCATTTTAAAGCGCGTCGATTTATCATGCCCCCACCAGCCGGCAAACCGCGGCAGGTCAAAACTGTTAGCATGGCGTTCATGCACAAAGCAGCCCGCCACGGCGCCGGGGCCGGAGTTGATATATTTATAGCTGCACCAGCAGGCAAAATCCACGCCCCAGTCGTGCAGCTGCAATTCGACGTTGCCGACGGCATGGGCAAGGTCAAAGCCGACAATGCAGCCAGCCGCATGCCCCGACTTGGTAATCGCCGCAAGGTCAAAGAACTGGCCCGTATAATAATGTACGCCGCCGATCAGGATCAGCGCGATTTCATGGCCCTGCTTTTTGATGGCGTTTTCAATATCTTCCTGACGCAGGGTAATTTCGCCCGCGCGCGGCTGCAGCTCGATGATCGCCTCGGCGGGATCAAAGCCATGGAAGCGCGCCTGCGAGTCCACCGCATAGCGGTCAGACGGAAACGGCGTATTCTCGATGAGGATTTTATAGCGCGTCTTCGTGGGGCGATAAAAAGACACCATCATCAGGTGCAGGTTGCCCGTAAGGCCGTTCATCATGACGACTTCGGATTTCTTTGCACCAACGAGTTCCGCCGCAAGCGCGGAGACTTCCTCATGCGCCGGCAGCCAGGGGTTTTTGGCGTGGAAGTGGCCTTCGACACCGAGAGTTTTCCAGTCGGCCAGTTCCTGCATCAGCTCGGCCTCGACCGTGACGGGCTGCAAGCCCAGCGAATTGCCGCAAAGGTAAATACTCTCCCCGCCATCCGGCGCTTTCGGAATGTGGAATTGTTGGCGGAAGGGCGCAAGCTTATCTTCCGCATCAAGTTTTTTGGCGGCATCCGCGCCGGTTGAAAATGTCATGGCAGCACCTTGTATAAAACGGGACGGCTGGGCGCGGCATCGCCGTCGAAGGCCGCCAGCTGCAGGTCGAGGAAATAATTACCGTCTTGCATTTCATCCGGCACATAGACCAGCTCGGTGATTGTTTTGTGTGAAGGCCTGGTGACTTTCGTTTCACCGGCAGCAACGCCCCAGAAAATACGATGCGCTTCCAGCCGGCCACCATCATCCGACTTGTCGACGGAGGGCAAATCGCAGAGCAAGTGCTGCACGCCAAGTGAAACGATATGCAGCATCGCCTCCGCAGTGAAATAGGCGGCCGGCCGATGCGCATAGTCACGCGTCACTTTCCCGCCATCGTTGGGTTTTGTGCGCACAATCAAGGCCGTCAAAAAATCATTCGCGTCCGGCAGGGAATTTTTAGCAATGACCATATCGCCATTATCAGCAACGGGGCTTACCGTCACCAACACGCAAGGCATCAACCCGCTTTTGAGCAGCTGATGCACAGGAAATTTCTGCGCCGTGATATGCCCCACGCCTTCGGTATGGGTGCCGTGAAGATGCGGGCTAAAATGATACATGGCGCAATTGCAACTGCCGCCTTGCGCGACATCACCGACAAAACTGCCGGCGCGATAAGGTGCAACTTCCGCGCCATCGCTGCCAAAGGCCTTCAGCTGTGATGCCGCACCGGTGACCGCGATGGAGATATCGATGGGGTTGGCGAGATCGGCCTGCCGCCCTTTATACGTCAGCGCGATGCTGCTCATGCCACGCCCAGCCATTCTTTTGCCGTACCCGCAAAAATCCGCGCCTTGTCTGTCTCGGCAAGTGACAAATGATCGACAATATGGCCGGGATAAATGCCCTTGGCGGTTTTATAGGGGCACTTATTGCCTTTGGGGTCGAGGCCTGTGGCGGCATCGAACGGGTCAATCTCACCCAGCGGATAGGGATAGTCGGAGCCCATGGCGATGCGCTCAACGCCGAATTTCTCGATCAGCATTTTCAGCACGGATTCATTGTGCACCAGCGTATCGACATAGACGCCGCATTTTTTGATGGTGTCATAGGGATTCAGCTGCGATTGCTGCGCAAATAAATCCGGCCGGCAATAGGCGCCGTGTTCAAGACGGCCAAGCAGCGCGCCGGTCGCGCCGCCGCCATGGGCGTAGAGGCAACGGAGTTTCGGCAGCCTTTCGTGCACGCCGCCGCAGCGCATGGAATCAAAGGCCAGCGCGGTTTCCATCGCCATGCCGATGAGCCAGGGCCGCCAGTTGCGGTTGGCGTTCATGCGCTTTTGCAACCGCGCTTCTGTCGGCTGCATAAAGCCGCCCCAGGGGTGGATGAAGACGGCCATGCCCAGTTCTTCCGCTGCCTCAAACACAGGAAAAAGCTTCACATCATCCAGTTCAATGCCATTGATGTTGGTATTGATTTCGATGCCGTTGATGCGGTGCGCGGCCTTAATGCGCTCCATCTCCCGTATCGCGGCATCGGTGAACTGCATGGGCAGCGCGCCAAGCGCCAGGAAGCGGCCCGGGAATTTCTTCACCGTCGCCGCATTATCATCATTCAAAATCTGGCAGATGGCGAGCGCATCGGCTTCATTGTCGACGTAATCCGGCAGCATCATCGGCGTGGGGGACAGTACCTGCAGCGTGACGCCGTATTTGTCGCAGTCAGCAATCCGCGCCGCGCCATCATAGGAATTATCCTCGATAATGCGCTGCACTTCGCCCTTGGCATTTACTAATTCCGCGCAGCAGGGCTTGGTTGCATGTTTGCGCACGCGGATGAAATCGGCGTAATGGCGGAATTTTTCCAGCGCCGAAAACGTGTCCGGCGATAGGGTGGTATGGGTATGGACATCCCAGCGTTCCATCAATCGGCCTTCTTGCGGTTTTCGCGCAGCGGCATAACATGGCCGCAGGCTTTGCATTTCCGCGCATCTTCATTGTTCCAGAAACGGTCGAACAGCGGCGGCAGGTCTTTCACGATATTCTGCAGCGGCAGATATTCTTCATGCAGTTTGGTATGGCACTCGTCGCAATACCACTGGAAGCCGTCGAGTTCCGCGCTGTCGCGCTTGCGCTCCACGACAAGACCGACGGTATTGGCTTTGCGCTGCGGCGAATGCGGCACATGGGCAGACAGCAAAAACATGTCGCCTTCGCGAATGTCGATGTCGCGGGGCTTGCCGTTTTCCATGATGCGAAGGGTCATGTCTCCCTCGATCTGGAAGAAAAACTCTTCGCCCGGATCATCGTGGTAATCCTTGCGGCTGTTGGGGCCGCCGACCGCCATGATGATGAAATCGCTGTCTTCAAAAACCTGCTTGTTGCCGACGGGCGGCTTGAGGTCATGGCGGTTATCATCGATCCATTTTTTGAAATTGAACGGGGCGCGCATAGGTTAATCCTTCATCACAGCGATGCATTTCAGCTCGATGGCGATGGGCGTCGGCAGCGCCGTCACCTCCACCGTCGTACGGCAGGGCGGGTTTTTGCCGAAGTATTCGGCCCAGAGGCGGTTGTACGTCTTGAAATCAGCTTTCATATTGGTGAGGTAGACGGTGACATCGACAAGGTCGTCCCAAGACGCGCCGGAGGATTCAAGAATGTTCTTCACGTTTTCAAAAACGCTGTGGCACTGGGTTTCAATGTCGTAGGCGGTGATATTGCGGTCAGCATCCAGCGTCACGCCGGGAATATCCTTGCTACCCTTCTTGCGTGGGCCGACGCCCGAGAGGAACAACAAATTGCCGACGCGGCGCGAATGTGGATAGGCGCCAACCGGTTCGGGCGCTTTGTCGGAAATATGTCCTGCTGCTTGTGTCATTTGTTTTCTCCTTTTCAGGCCGCGGGGCGGCAGATTGTTTTTTCTTCCGTGAAAAATTCGAGTGCGCGCAGGCCCCCTTCGCGACCCACACCGGAATTCTTCATGCCGCCGAAGGGCGTGCGCAGGTCGCGCATATTCCAGCAGTTCAGCCAGACGATGCCGCTGTCGATTTTTTCAGCGACGCGCGCGGCGCGGGCTTTGTCTTCCGTCCAGATAGAGGCGGCAAGGCCGTATTCGGTGCTATTGGCGATATGGATGGCCTCGGCTTCATCAGTGAAGGGTATCAGCGTGACGATGGGGCCGAAGATTTCTTCCTGATTGGTGCGGCAGGTTTCGGCAAGGCCTTCAATCACCGTCGGTTCAATGAAATAGCCATTGGCACAGCGGCCGGGAATGATGCGGCGGTTGCCGCCGGTCAGAATTTTACCGCCTTCTTTCTCGGCAAGGTCGATATAGCCGAGCACTTTTTCCATGTGCGGCTTGGAGACCATGGCGCCGAGGATGGTGTCGATATGCTCAGGGTCGCCAAGCGTCAACGCCTGCACCTCGCGCACGAAAGCGGTTTTGAATTTCTCGAAAATACTCTGCTGCACAAGAATGCGCGAACCGCAGAGGCAGATCTGACCCTGATTGGTGAAGCCCGCCATTTTGGCACCGGTCACGGCCAAATCAAAATTAGCATCATCAAAAACAATAGTCGGGTTCTTGCCGCCGAGTTCGAGGGAGATTTTTTTGAGGCGTTTGGCCCCGCCCGTGTAAATCTCCCGCCCCGTCGCGGTGCCGCCGGTGAAGGAAATGGCAGGTATTTTCGCATGCGCCGTAATCGCTGCGCCGATCTTTGGGCCCTTGCCGTGGAGGATATTCACGACTCCCACCGGAAAACCCGCTTCATTGCAAAGTCCCGCCAGCATAAAGGCGGAGAGCGGCGTGACTTCACTCGGCTTCGCAATCACGCAGTTGCCGCTGGCAAGGGCCGGTGCAAGCTTCCAGGTAAACAGCAGCAGCGGCAGGTTCCACGGCGAGATGATGGAGACAATGCCGAAAGGCTGGCGGAGCGTATAGCTAAAGGATTTATCGGAGGGAAATTCCTCTCCCCGCAGCTGTTTGCCGGCTTCGCCGAAGAAGCGCAGGTTGGCGATCGCACGCGGAATATCCACCATGGCGCAGAGTGATTGCGGCTTGCCGTTGTCACGGCTTTCGGCTTCGACGAATTGCGCCATATCGCGCTCGATAAGGTCGGCAAGCTTCGTGATGATTTCGCAGCGCTTGTCTGCACCCATATCGCGCCATTCGGGGAAGGCCTTTTCAGCGGCGGCGACGGCATGGTCAAGGTCGGCGCTGTCGGAATCCGGCACATCGGCGAAAATTTCCGCCGTTGCAGGGTTTTCGCTATCGAAATAGGTTTTCGAGACAGGCTCCAGCATCTGCCCGCCGATGAAGTTGCGGATCTGGATGCGGGCTGCCATTTAAAGGCTCAAGGTCCGGCCACCATCGACCGGCAGGTTGATGCCGTTGATATAGGCGGCGGCGGGGCTGGCGAGGAAGGCGATGGCCGCGCCGGTTTCCTCCGGCTTTGCAAAACGCCCGGCAGGAATGACGGCGATTTCTTCTGCCATCACCTCCGCTTCGCTTTTGCCGGTTTTCTTCACTTTGGCGGCGATGATTTCCTGCATGCGGCCGGTATCGGTCGCGCCGGGCAGCACGTTATTGACGGTGATGCCAAAGCCGCCAAGCTCCCCCGCCAGCGTCTTCGCCCAGCTGGCGACCGCGCCGCGGATGGTGTTGGAAATGCCTAGGCCTTTGATGGGCTGCTTCACGGAAGTCGAGATCACGTTGACGATGCGGCCATATTGCGCCGCCTTCATGCCCGGCACCAGCGCCTGCACCAGCACCTGCGCCATCATCAAATGCTGTGCGAAAATTGTGGCAAAGTCGTTGACGGAAGCGGCCAGCGCAGGCCCCGGCGGCGGGCCGCCGCCGTTGTTGACGAGGATATGGATGGCACCGGTCGTATCAATATATTTCTGCACCGCCGCGCCGACTTCACGGAAGTCGAGGAAGTTGGCGACAATGTAATCATGCTTCTGGCCAGCGCCTGTTTTGAGGGTGGCGAGCGCTGCCTTCAACCCGTCCTCGCCGCGCGCCATGAGGATGACGGAAGCGCCAAGGCTCGCAAGCTCCTGCGCTGCCGCAAGGCCGATGCCCTTGCTGGCGCCACAGACAAGCGCGCGCCTGCCGTTGAGGTCGAGTTTCATGGCCGCTGGCCCCCTCTGATTTTGCGTTGCATGGTTTTAGCATGAAACACGGGCAGGCAAAAGCGCAGGCCGATTTACATAGAGCGGAAAATTATGCAGATAAAACCAGCTTCACAAGGCCGGTTGCGCCATCCAGCGTCAGCCAGACCTTGCCGTTCTTTAGGCGGCTTTCAAGCGCGGCGAGGAAATCGGGGCCGAGGCCCGTGACGCAAGGAATCCCCTGCTCCCGCGCGACCGTACAGGCATGTGAGAGCGCACCGCCTTCCGCGAACAAGAGGCCGGAGGCATGTTCGAACAGTTCGACGGTTTCCGGCCGCGCGCGCGGGAAGACGAGGATGGGGAATTCCGCAGGGTCAAGCGCGGTCAGGCTGGCGGCGGTGGAGCGCAGCAAAATCGCCGCGCCCGTGACGCCGCCGGGGCAGACCGGCAGTCCCTGCCATTGCAGAGCGGAGGTATCTGCGACGATGGCTTCCGCCACAGGCGCGTCCACCGGCGGTTCATCCCAGAAAAATTCCGGCGCGTTTTTGGGCGCATGCGCATCGCTGCGCTGCGGGAACAATTCTTCCCAGGCCGGAGAAAGCTGTGTGCGACGCTTCTGGATGGCCTGCACCTGCGCCACCGTTTTGCGCACGGTAACGGGAGCGGCGGCAGGTGTGGCAAGCCAGTTTGCCAAATCCTGCGGCGTATGGGCGGGCAGGCGCAGCAATATCGCCTGCAGCGCAAGCCCCAGCGCGGTGCTTTCCACCAGTTTGCCGTCGCGCGTATCGGGGAGCGGCGCTGCAAGGGTGTTTGCAATATACCGCTCCGTCTTCCACTGGCTGGAGAGCAGCTTGGGCAGTTTCATAAAATTGTTAATCGGCTGATAGGCGTAACCACCGGCGGTAGGCGGGTAAACGCCGATCCAGCCGCAGCTGACCATATGCACCAGCCGCGACCAGTTGATGTACGGCAGCCCCTTGTGCCAGCGCAGCATGGGCACAGTGGCGGGTGAAAAGCCGAGCAGCGCTGCCGCACGATTCCAGACCGAATTATCGTCTGCGCTATCGTAGATATCGCTGAAGGCTTCCTGCTCCTCCGTCGTGAAATGTGCGGGGAGCGAGGCATCATCAGGGAATTTGAGCCAGAGGGTCGACATGTATCACTTCGGTCCGCGGGTGAGAAGATGCACGCCGCCATAGGCCGCGATACCGTGCGGCGTTGTGAGGTAGAGGATATCACCATTGAAGGCCGGCGGTACATAGCCGCCCTGCCCCATATTGAGGCGGCGAATTTCCGTGCCGTCCTCCGCATTCATCAGGCTGACGGTGCCCTCGACCGTCATGGCAGCGAGCAGCGGCGGCACGGTATCCGCCCGCAACGTCGCGGGTGCATCGAATTCCTTGCCGAGCGTGACATGCCAGGCAACGCTGCCGTCTTGCGTGTGCAGTGCCACAATTTCCCCCGTCTTCAGCGTATGGATGACAAGGCCTTTATCTTTCAACACGGCGGCTTCCGGCAGCGGCAGGCCGGGCAGCGCCACTGTCCAGAGCAGCTTGCCCGCTTTATCCACCGCATGCGACCAGCCGCGGTCCGTCGCGACTTGCGGCCCCACCTGACCGATAGCAGTCGTCAGCAAAAGCGTATTCGCAGGGCCTTCCTGCGGGGAGCCCATGGTGTTGCCGGGCAGTGCCAGCTTCCAGATAGCCTTGCCGCTGTCGGCATCGAGCGCAAAAACTTCCGCGCCGACTCTCGCTTCGTCCGGCTGGGCGGAGGCATAGAGGCGGCCGTCCAGCAGCAGCGGCGTCGCATCAATATGGCCGACAGGATTGTGCCAAAGCACATCGCCGTTGCGCGTATCGAGCGACCAGATGCCTTGTGACCCTGCGCAGGTCCAAAGGCGGTTATGCGCGGCGTCCAGCGTGACGGCGGATTCCAGATGGCTGCGGAACTGGCGGCCCCAGAGCGACTTACCGGTCGCGATATCAAAAGCCGTCATCGCGGCGGCGGGCGCGGTGTGCAAGCCTTCGCCGATAAATGCCGTTTTGCCGTCGGCCGTGACGGGGTTGGTGAACACGGGTTCATGCTTGGTCATGGCCCAAAGCAGCGCGCCGCCCTTCCGCGCCCGCGCTTCGATACGGCCTTCATAAGTGCCGAATAAAATGCGGTCGCCCACAAAAACGGGGCCGGACAGCGGCTCGTCTTTCGTCCTGACCGACCATAGCCGGCTGAAACTGTCATACAGCGGATCTGCACCTGACGGTTGCAAGGGGGCATAGCCGCGCACGGCGGGCAGGTCTGCGGCAGCAATCAGCCTTGTGCCTTCTTCAACCGTTGGGCGGTGCAGGTAGCCCCAGCCATAGATGCCGCCAGCGGCGACGAAGCAGGCAAGCGCAATAGCGGAGATGCGGCGGCGGTGCTTGCGCCAGAAGGCGATCTGGCTGGCACCCGCAAGCGCGCCCACGGCTGTCAGCAGCCAAGGCAGCAATTCCACCATGGGAATGAACGCCGGAAAAATATGCAGGCGCCCGCCAAGGCGGGGAAAAGGCGGCAGGCGGCGATGCGGTTGTCTTTCCATGATTCACCCTATCTTCCAATATAAGACGATGCAAGACGGCCAAAGCTTGGGCGCTAAATAGGCGCATAAAATCAACCGAATACCGTTGCCGCCTTGACGCCATAGCGAAATGGGGCCAATAATAGGTAATTAGCTATTTGGTTAAATAAAGGAGAGTGCCGTGGCCAAGGGTAAGAAACGCGTTGAAGTCCTTTACGATGGCCAGTGCCCCGTCTGCACCTCCTATTGCACGACGCTTAAACCGGCGGATGATAAAACGGAACTGCTGCTGGTAGATGCGCGGGAGAAGGGCAAGCTGCTGGAGGCAGTGACGGCGCAAGGCCTCGACATTGATGAAGGCATGGTCGTGCGCGTGGATGGCGGGGAAATTCATTACGGGGCCGATGCCGTGCGCGCCCTGCATAAGCACATCAAGCCCAATATCGCGGAGCGGCTGTTATTCCGCTCCCGCCGCGTCGGCAATGTCACCTACCGCGTCGCCAAGGGCGGACGCAATATTTTGCTGCGGCTGCTCGGCATCGGGAAGATTGAAAACCTGAAAAGCTAAACCCCCGCCTCCTGCGCCATTAAATCGCGCACGGTTTTTTCAAGATCGGCGATGTCGACTGGCTTCGGCATGATCGCATCGGCGCCAAGGCGCGTTGCCATCTGCAGAAAATCGGCGGCCTTGCTGCGCCCGCCGCCCGACATGGCGACGAGACGGATGCCGGGGTGCAGCCGCCGGATATCCATGATGACCTCCAGCCCCTCTTTCCGCGGCATGATGAGGTCGGTGATGACGACCTGCGGGCGGTGCCCGCCCTCCAGATGATTCATAGCCTCCTGCCCGTCGCGCGCCTGCAAAACTTCAAAGCCGCATTCCTCAAGATTCTCGCAGAGCGTCGTCCGCACCTGATCGTCATCATCGACGACCATGATGGTTGATTTGCTATCCATGTGTAGCCTCCTTTGCTGCTGTCTGGTTGTCTGCCGCGCGCGGCAGGTAGATGCGGAAGGTCGTGCCCGCACCGGGCGTGCTGTCGACCTGAATGTGCCCGCCAGACTGGCGGATAAAGCCGTAAACCATGGAAAGGCCAAGGCCGGTGCCCTCTCCCGCCGGTTTTGTCGTGAAGAATGGCTCGAAGATACGCTGGCGTACGCTTTCCGGCATGCCCTCGCCGGTGTCGGAAATGGCGATGAGAACGTAATTGTTGGGCGTCATTTCCGGATAGGCGATCAGGTCGTCCGCGGTGAGAGCGACGTTTTCGGTGCGGATGTCGAGGCGGCCGCAGCCCTTCATGGCATCACGCGCATTGACGGCGATATTGATGACGGCGTTTTCAAACAGCCCGGTATCGACGCGGATATGGCCGATGCCCACGGCCAAATGTTCCTGTACTTCGATGGCTTCGCCAAGCGTACGCTTCAGCAGCAGCAGCGTATCGGCAATGCAGCGGTTGGGGTCGAAGACGACTTCCTTCAGTTCGCGCTGCCGGGTGAATACCATCAGATGTCGCACAAGGTCGGCGCCCTTGCGCGCGGCGGTTTCGATCGCCTGCACTTTGGACCCGAGCTTCTCCTCCGCCTCGACCCCGATATTCGGCAGCCGCCGCAGCATAAGGTGTGTGTTGCCGAGAATGACGGTGAGCAAATTGTTGAAGTCATGCGCAATGCCGGAGGTGAGCTGCCCTACCGCATCCATCTTCTGCGCATGGCGCAGCTTTTCATCCGTCTGGCGGCGGGAGCGGCGGAGATCAAAAATCTCCCGCGCCTTGAGGAGCGCGATGTTGATGGTATCGGCGGAGATATTGTCCTTGATGATATAGTCATGCGCGCCCCAGCGCAGCGCATCCGTCATCACCCCTTCGCTGCCCTGCCCTGTCAGCATGACGACGGGACAGGGCATGAGGTCGGTATCAAGGTCGTAGAAGCGCTTCAGGAAGGAGATACCATCCATATCCGGCAGGCGGTAATCAAGGAACAGGCAGTCGAATTTTTTCGTGGCCAGCAGGGCTGCCCCTTCCTCCCCCGTTGCGGCTTCTTCCAGTTTGACGCTGAGGTGCGGGCGGGAAATATAGCGCCGTATCGCCATCCGGTCGGCGGCGTCATCATCCACGACGAGGATATTGGCGATGCCGACGGCCCCTGTCATGGCAGGTCCACTATTCTCGAGTAATGCTCGATAAGGCTGGCAGTATTGATATATTCGGCGGCGCTGCCGGCTTTCACGATATAGCCCGCGATATTGTGCTCGTAGGCGCGCTCCTTGTCCTCATCGGTTTTGGATGTGGTGAGCACAAATACGACGGCATCGCGGGTCGCAGGGTCTTTTCGCGCTTCCTCGAGGAATTCAAGGCCATTCATGCGCGGCATGTTGATGTCGAGCAGCACAAGATAGGGCTTTGGCACAGATACGCCATCGCGCAGCTTTTGCAGCCCCTCTATCCCGTCGCTGGCGACGACAAGATCATCGCCGATGCCGCCCTCCCGCAAGGCACGGCGCACCGCCATTACATCCACCTGGTCGTCATCGACAACGAGGATGGTCACTTTCCGGTCCTTTTTATCCAGCATGTTTTTCCTTTTCTTTTGCCGGTGTTCGGGGCCATTCAAAATGTATCGCGGTGCCGCGCTTGCCGTCGGATTCAACCCAGACGCGGCCGTCCTGCCATTCGATAAGCTTTTTGATGATGGACATGCCAAGACCGCTGCCCTCCACCTTGTCGCGGGGCTTCAAGGTTTGGAACAGGCCGAAGACGCGCTCGTGAAATTCAGGCGGGATGCCGGGGCCGTCATCCTGCACAATGAATTCGACATGATTGCGGAAGGGTATCGCCTTGATGGTGACCGTACCGCTTTTTTTGTCGTGGTGCTTGATGGCATTGGTGATGAGGTTGGTGAAAATCTGCTCGAGCGGTGTGCGCGGCGATACGACAACAGGCATTAGCCCTTCGCATTTAATTTCGAATTTCTCGCCCCAGGGGTTGAGCCGCGTGATGGTGCTGATGAGCTCGAAGGTATCAATCGTGCGCGCTTCTTCCACCACGTGCCCCGCGCGGGAATAGCGCAGAATATCGTCGAGCAGCGTTTCAAGGCGTGCAACGCGTGCGCGGAGCAGGGCGAAGCTTTCCTTCACCTCCGGCGTCATCACCTTCTCCATATCCTCGGCGATCCATTTGGCGAGGTTGTCGATGCCACGGAGCGGCGCTTTAAGGTCATGGGAGGCGATATAGGCGAATTGTTCCACCTCTCGCGCGTAACGGCGCAGCTCTTCCTCGATCTTCAGGCGGGAGGTGATGACCTCGCGGTAGCTAATCATGCCGGCGACCTCGCCTTTCAGGTTGCGCCAAGGCAGCGCCTCGAAGCGGATGTAATCCCAGCCGCCGTCGGCGCGCGTCACGCGCAGCTTGTCCTGCACCACCCTTTCACCGTTCATGATGCGCTGGCCGGTGATGCGGGCATCGGGGTTGTCGCGCAGGTAGTCCGGGAAGACCTCGTAATGGTTGCGGCCGATGATGTTAACGTCGCCAAGGCCTGAATCCTGCAGCCATTTATCGCTATAGGCGATGTAATTGACGTCCTTATCGAACATGGCGAGCGAGACGGGCGCATTTTTGAAGAAGACCTGCAGCAGCGCCGCCTGCTCGGCCGCGTCGTCGCGGCTGATATCGAGATCGCGGGACAAAGCGGCGCTTTGCTGCCTTTTCATGTGCAGCATGAAAGCGGCAGCACCCAGCGTCACGGCGCAAAGGCAGGCCGCCGCCACAAACCAGGCATAGCCGGCGCCGCCCGGGGCGCAGGCAGCAGTCTCGGCAAGGCGGGGCAACAGGCTGGATGTCATCCAAATCGCGATCATTAAAAGGTGTCAGGGCGCCGCAAGGGCAGCGGTTCACCTCCTAGCTTTCAGCAAAACGATGGAGATAAAGTTAATATTTTCAGCGCTTTAAATCGATCGCCACGCGCGACATGCCAGCGTATTCAGGCGCCGGAATTTGTTGCTGAAACTTCAATGCGCAGACATGCGGAGCCTGCATACAATTCGCGTCAAAAATAATTTTGGAGGAATGCCGTAAAAAAGGGCGAGGCAGTGCTTAACGCGCCGTGCCTTCTTCAAAGAAGTTTACAACGACGCCGACGCCGCGCTCGGCCTCGCTGGTGTTGTAATAGAAGTGCATGTGCACGGCGTCTTTCTGGCGCATCAGCGGATTCTGGTCTGGCGCGGGGATATAGGGGAAGCCCATTTCCGTGTCATAGCCGCGGTCGTTCAGGTACGCCTTGACCTTGCTGCAAACAATGTTGGCAATCTCGCAGGCGAGGTCTTCATGCACGGGGTTGCTGGCAAGGTAGTCCTTGCTGAAAATCAGCGCCGCTGCCTGCAGCAGCAGGTCAAAATCAAACCGGAAGCAGAATTCAACGTGGGTTTTGCCATGGTGCAATTTGACGGAGGAGAAAACGCTTTTCGCGGGTTCGCCCGACATCTGGCGGGCCAGTGCCTCGGCCGTCACCGACTGGCCGAACATGCTGGTGAAGGTATCTACCACTGTTGCGCTGACGAGGTCGGAAATCTGCGTGCGCTCGTCGGCGATATTCTTTTTCATGGTTTAGCCCGTCTTGGTCGCACGGTTTGTGTTGATCCAGGCGACGACCTTCTCCACCTTCTCCTTGAAGGTGACGGGAGAGATCGGCTTGGTGATATAAAGCGTTGCGCCCGCCTTCACCGCCTCGCGCACATAGCGCTCCTGGCTTTCGGCGGTGACCATGACGAAGGCGATGTGATCGTATTTGCGGTCTTCCCGGTATTCCTGCATGAGGGCATAGCCGCTTTTGCCGGGCATGTTCCAGTCGAGGAAAACGATGTCGTAATTCGACGCCGCGATCTTGTCCTGCGCTTCCTGGCTGTTGGAGGCGACATCGACGCCCGTGAAGCCAAGGTTGGTCAACTGAACTTCAATGAGCTTGCGGACGACAAGATTGTCGTCGACGACCAGCACGCGGAGTTCGGGAATATTAGCTGCGGACATACAAAAGCACCTCTGACGTATTACTATATAATATAAGACAATAAGAAAAGCTTAATCCCGCCTATCCCCCTCAAACTGCTGGTTTTTCGAGGGAGGAGCGGTTGTTTCGTAAATTCTGCCAGCGGATGAGCGCAAACAGCAGCCCGCCCGTAACCAAAGCCTCGAGCGACGCCGGCAGCACGTTCAACGTGTAATCGCTGAAGGGCGTCGGGAAATAATAGGCGGCCGTCTTGACGATTTCCGGCACATCGCCGGCAATGCCGGAGCGCATCATATTGCGCAGCCAGAACCAGACCTGCACCTTGATGGTGGCGGTGGAGAAATGCAACGTCGGCAGCAGCAGATAGACCATGACATAGTAGGACACGATTTTAAAGGCGGCGTTGCGCCCTTCGCCCGTGCGGAAAACGGCGTGGACGACGAAAGCGTCGCGCAGCGCGAACATCATCATCGACAGCATCAGCCCGCCCGTCGCGACGCTGCCAAGAACGCCCTGTTCGGGCACTTGGGAGAGCGTATAGGCATAAACGATAAGCATGAAGGGAACGGAGACGACCCATTTATGCGTGTTTTCGAAAGCCTCCATCAGGCGGCCTTGCTTGAGGTACATGATGAAACGCGCGTATTTGCGCGTATCCGCCGCCTCGAACACCATGACGGCATAGGTGAGGAAGGTCATGAGCGCGAAAATGCCGAGCAGTTCCGTCGGGAATGATCCTGCCTGTACATCCGTCAAGCCGATGCAGTACACCAGCAGCGTGCCCATAAAGCCCGCCCAGCCGAGGGGCGTCGTGCCATACATCAGCTCCGACCGCGCGATGCGGTAGCTGCCGAACAGGAACCAGAACAGGAAGAAGCTAAGGCTCGCGGTAATAAACACCTCCGCGCTCACGCTCCACTGGTACCACTGGTAAACCGGGTGCTTTTCAAAGACGGAGACCGTGTAGTTATGCGACAGGCCGAATTTTTCCGACAGGTCGCGGGAAACTTCCGCCGCAATATTGCTGAAGACCATATAGGCCGCGATGACGCCGACGATAAAGGCGTTGCCGGGGCGCGGCTGGCGGTATTTGCCGGTGCGGCCCGCAAAGGCCGTCATGGAGATGAGGGAGACGAGGAAGCTGAGCGACTGGCCGATCAGGCCTGCGAACAGCAGATAAAGGCAGGCGAAAAACAGGTCGTGCATATTCGCCGTTTGCGTCAACGGCTGGAACGCGCCCACAGGCGTCGGCGGCGTATAGAAGCCGAAGATGTAGACGAAAATGCCCAAGGTCAGCAAGCCGAAGTACCAGACGTAGGATGTGCAGCCGAGAAACTTGCCGATGATAAGTTGCGCCGGCGTGATGGACGACATGCGCTGGAAATCCCAGGTATTGGTGCGCAGCTCCTCCTGTATCGCCGATGCCGCCTCGTAACAGCCCCAGAGCACCGTGACCACGATGTAGATGCTGACAAGGCTGTAGATAAGGATATAGCTGCTCGCCTCGCTCGTCAGGTTGATCGCCGTGACGGTGAGCAGCAGCAGAAACACCGGCGCCACCGCCATGCGGAAGGCGGAGAATTTCAGCCAGACGTTGCGGTGGAATTCAGGCGTCAGAATATATTTCATGGGGTCAGGCCTTTCCCGCCGTGAGATCCATATAGGCATCGGACAGCGTATGCACCGTGCCGCTGAAGGTATAGACCGGCACATTCGCCTTGATCAGAGCCTCCAGCAGCTGTTGCTGTTCGGCGGTATTGCCGGTGAATTCGCATTTCACGATATCGCCTTCGGTCGAGAGGACGCGCAGCTTCGGCTGCTTGATGAGGAAATCCATCTGCGCGGTGCCGACGTTGGTGATGCCGATATCCAGCGTGCGAGTCGCCGTCTTGGCGTATTCCTGCAGCTTCACCTGCTCCGCCACGCGGCCGTCTTTAATCACCAGCATGTCCGTGCAGTAATCTTCCAGCTCGTTCAAAATGTGCGAGGAGACAATAATGGTTTTGCCGTTCTTGTGCAGCCGGCGGATCATGCGGGACAGGGCAATGCGCGCATCAGGGTCCATACCCGACGATGGTTCGTCCAATATCAGCAGGCGCGGGTCATGAATCAGCGCAAGGCCGACGCCGAGGCGCTGGCGATAGCCGCGCGACAGGGTCTGCGCCTTCTGGTCGAGGATATGGTCGATGCCGACTTCCGCCGCAACATCGATCACCTGTTTGTTGACATCGAGCGCCGCAACGTTCTGGCACCAGGCCATGTAGGTGAGGCACTGGCGCAGCGACAGGCCTTCGTACAGCCCAAAAAAGTCGGAGAGGTAACCGGTCATGTGGTGCACATCGCGCGGATGGTCGGAAACATCAAGCCCGCCGATGGTGATCTTGCCGCTCTGCACTTTTTCAAGCGCGACCATGCAGCGCAGCAGGGTCGTCTTGCCGGCGCCGTTGGGGCCGACGAGCGCGGTCACGCTGCCCTGGTCTATATCGAAGGACACATCATGCAGCACCCGTTTTTCCGGGTACTCGAAGTTGAGGTTCTCGACCTGGACCATTTTCATATTGTGAAACTCCCGATTCATGCCCAATGCTAACAGTCCGGCCTTGGATTATACACACATCTTCATCAAAATAGTGTGGCTGCCCCTGCCCGCCCATGATATGAGAAAAATTATGTCCTCCGGCCTCGATATTAAATCCGTCAGCAAGGTTTTCCCGCACCCGTCAGGCGACGTGCGCGCTGTCGATGACGTGACGGTCAGCATCCGCCCGAACGAGTTTTTTACCCTGCTCGGCCCCTCTGGCTGCGGCAAGACGACCCTGCTTCGCATGATTGCAGGCCTCGAACTGCCGAGCGGCGGCCATATGCTGCTGGACGGGCAGGATATCGCGGCGCTGCCGCCCGCAAAACGCCCGGTCAATACCGTTTTCCAAAGCTACGCCCTCTTCCCGCATATGACCGTCGCCGCCAATATCGGCTTCGGCCTCGAGATGCGCGGCCGACCGAAGGACGAGATTGCAGCGGCGGTGGCCGATGCCCTGAAGCTTGTCCGCCTCGAAGCCATGGCGCAGCGCAAACCCGCACAGCTATCCGGCGGGCAGCAGCAGCGCGTGGCCCTCGCCCGCGCCCTCGTCAACCATCCGAAAATTCTGCTGCTCGATGAATCCCTCTCCGCGCTCGATTATAAACTGCGCAAGGAAATGCAGCTGGAGCTGAAGCGCCTGCAGAAAGATACCGGCATCACCTTTATCTTCGTGACGCACGACCAGGACGAAGCATTGTCGATGTCCGACCGCATCGCTGTGATGGACAAGGGCAAAATTGTGCAGGTCGGCAACCCGCAGGAGATATACGACCAGCCGGCGACGCGCTTTGTCGCCGGCTTTATTGGCATCTGCAATTTCGTGTCGGCGGCGGCGCTGGGGCTTTCCGGCGGCGATATCGGCTTCCGGCCGGAAGACGCCAATTTCACCAGCGGCAAAGGCACGGTTTCCGGCACGCTCGAAGCCATCACCTATCGCGGCGCAGTCACGCATTACTATGTGCGCCTGTCCAGCGGCGAAAACATTGTGGTGGCGGATGACGAGCCGCATGACGTGAAAACCGGCGACACCGTCACCTTCGACATTCCCGCCGACCGGCTGATCCGATGCAGCAGCTAGAGAAAAAGCCCCTCGCGCTCACCCTGCCCTTCCTCACGCTGATGACAGCGGGTTTCGTGTTGCCGCTGCTGCTGATTGTTGTCTATTCCTTCCTGAAAGCGGGCGATAACGGCGGCGTGCTGCCGGCTTTTTCGCTGGAGGGCTATACGCAAATCCTCTACAGCCGCGACCTTGACGACAAGCTGGTGTTTGACAGCGGCTACCTGCAGATTTTCGCGCGCTCGGTGGGCCTCGCCGCGCTCTGCACCTTCCTCTGCCTGCTTATTGGTTTCCCCATGGCCTATCATATGGCGACGCGGGCGCCGGAGCGCCGCAACCTCTGGATCATGCTGGTCACCATCCCCTTCTGGACCAACCTGCTCATCCGCACCTATGCCTGGATGCTGATTTTGCGCAGCGACGGGCTGCTCAACCGCGCGCTCATCGGCCTTGGCGTGATTGATGGCGATCATCGCCTCGATTTGCTCTACAACAATTCCGCCATCGCGATCGGCCTCCTCTACAGCTACCTGCCCTTTATGGTGCTGCCGATCTTCTCGAACCTCGAGCGCATGGACTGGCGGCTTGCGGAAGCGGCGTCCGACCTTTACGCCAGCCGCTGGCAAACGCTGCGTCACGTTATTCTGCCGCTGGCGCGGCCCGGCATTATTTCCGGCTGCGTGCTCGTCTTCGTGCCCTCGATCGGCTCTTTCCTCACCTCCGACCTTTTGGGCGGCGGGCAGAACCTGATGCTCGGCAACCTCATCGAGCAGCAGTTCGGCTTTTCCAGCAACTGGCCGTTTGGCTCCGCCATTTCGGTCGCGCTCATGATTATTGTTATGCTGAGCCTGATCTTCATGGCCAAGCGCGGCCGCGGATTAGAGGAGCTGGTGTAATGGCGGAAGTCGCTTCAGCGAAAATGACCGGCGCCGCGCCCATCTCATGGTTCGCGCTCGCCTTTCTTTATGCGCCGATTGCCGTTGTGCTGGTGTTTTCCTTCAATGCCAGCCCCATCGTCACCGAATGGTCGGGGCTGACCCTTGATTGGTACAAACAGGCCTTTCAGGATGATGCCCTCAAAGACGCCGCGCTCAATTCCCTTATCGTCTGCGGCGGGGCGATGATTTTTTCGACCGCCATCGCGTTGATGGTCGCGCTGGCCATGCGGCGGCGTGACCTGCTGCCGAACACCGCGCGCCATACAACGCTGTGGCTGATGACGCTGCCGCTTCTCATCCCCGAAATCGTCATTGCCATTGCGACGATGTCGTTCTTCAGCATCATCGGGTTGAAGCTCGGCATTTTTAACGTGCTGATCGCGCATATCGTTTTCTGCATCCCCTTCGCCTATTCCCCCATCCGCGCGCGGATTGAAACCATACCGCCGCAGCTGTTCGAGGCCGCAGCTGACCTTTACGCCAGCCCGTGGCAGGCCTTCCGCTATGTAACCTTGCCGCTGATGGTGCCGGGCATTGTCTCGGGCGCCATGCTGGCCTTTATCACCTCGCTCGATGACGTCATTATCACGCACTTCGTCGCCCCGCCGGGCGCGGCGACGCTGCCGGTTTATATCTTTGCCAAGGTCCGGAAGGCGATTACGCCGGAAATCAACGCTATTTCCTCCCTCCTCCTGATGTTTTCTATTTTAATTGTGCTAAGCTCTTACCTGCTGAACAGAAAAAAGACGGTGTAACATGCGCGCTTTCAAAATCCTCGCCCTTGCAGCCTTCCTCTCCCTCTTTGCCCCCGTGGCACATGCGGAAGACGCGCCGAAGCTGTACCTTTTCACCTGGGACACCTATGCGGATGACGATCTGTTCAAGCAGTTCGAAAAAGAAACCGGCATCAAGGTGGTGGCGGATATTTATTCCTCCAACGATGTGCTGCTGGCGAAGCTGAAAAGCGGCGCGGCCTATGACGTCGTCGTCCCGTCTGGCAACTACGTCCCCCGCCTCGTCGCCGAAAAACTGCTGCAGCCGCTGCCGGATGATACCCGCAAGTTTGGCGACAGCATGGCGAAGGTCGTGACTCACCCCGAATACGATAAAGACAATACCTACGTGCTGCCCCTTTTCTACGGCACCACCGGCATTGCCGTGAACACCAAGCTGACCGATGAAAACATCACCAGCTGGAAACAGTTCTTCGACCGTCCGGCGGATGCGAAAAAAAATATCGGCGTGCTGGATGATGTCGGCACGCTGATGGATGTCGCCTCCCTCAAAGTCGGCAAGCCCTATTGCGATTCAACGCCGGATACGTTGAAGGAAATTCAAGGCATGCTGAAGGCGCAGAAGCCCTTTGTGAAGGTCTATGGCTCGACCGGATACACCGAGCATCTTGCCGCCAATGAAGTCGCGGTGCAAATGGCCTGGAGCGGCGACTCCTTCAAGGCCCGCCAGCAGAACCCGGCGATTAAGTACGTTTATCCTTCCGAAGGTATCGAGGTCTGGACGGATAACCTGGCCATCCCCGTCAGCGCCAAAAATCTGGATGCCGCGAAAAAATTTATCGCCTTCGTGCTGCGCCCCGATGTGCAGGCGACCTATTCCGCCTTCACCGGCATGCCGCCGTCGCAGGCAAAATCATCGGATGCGCTGTCAGCTGACCTCAAAGCCGCGCCGGAGCTGAACATTCCCGACACAGCGAAACCCGTGGTTTCCATGGCCTGCCCGCCCAATGTCAACAAGCTCTACCAGAAGATCTGGGAAAGCGTGCAGAAGTAAGTGGTCGCAAGGGTCCTGATCATCGGAGCTTACGGCAACTTCGGCGGGCGCATCACGCGTGCCCTCGCGGCGGATAAAAATATCAAGGTGCTTATCGCCGGACGCTCGGAAGAAAAATGCGCGGCGCTGGCACGGGAGCTGCAAAGCTCCCCCAACCTGCCGCTGTTCCATACGCTCGATATCACCAAAAATTTGCCCGAAGTGCTGGCGCAGCTGAAGCCCGACATCACCATTCACACCTCCGGCCCCTATCAAGGACAAGGATATGAAGTCGCGGAAGCCTGCATCAAGGCCGGTAGCCATTACATCGACCTCGCCGACGGGCGCGATTTTGTGTCGGGTATCGAACGGCTGAATGCCGCGGCCATAGCCGCGAATGTTTCCGTCATCACCGGTGCCAGCTCCGTCCCCTGCCTTTCCGCGGCCGTGATCGACCATTACCTGCCGGCGTTTAAAGTGATCGATACGGCCGACTATGGCATCAGCACCGCCAAGGCGCAAAACCTGGGACTCGCGGCGGCGCGGGGCGTGTTGAGTTATGCGGGACGGAAAATGCCGTCGCTGAAGGACGGCGTGGCAGGGGAAGTCTATGGCTGGCAGGATGTACGCTTTCACAACTTCCCGACTTTAGGCTTTCGCGCCCTCAGCAACTGCGACGTGCCGGACCTAGCGCTGTTTCCAAAGCATTACCCGTCGCTCAAAAACCTGCGCTTCGGCGCGGGGCTTGAATTCGGCTGGATGCAGGCGGGTTTAAGCTTCGCCGCATTCCTCGCGCGTTTCGGCATTCTTAAAAGTGTTGAAAGCTATGCACCGCTGCTGCTGAAAATTGCCGCGCCGTTTGACAGGTTCAGCAGCGGCCAAAGCGGTTTCTTCATGAAGCTGTCGGGCTTAGGCCATGACGGCAATGCCAAGGCGCTAACATTTTATTTGCTGGCAGAAAACAATGACGGCGCCTATGTGCCCTGCATGCCCGCCGTTATCTGCGCGCAGAAACTGGCGTCCGCCGCAAAGCCGCCAGCCGGCGCCTATCCCTGCATGGGCATTATTGGCCTCAAGGATTATCTGGCGTCACTCTCGACCCGCAGCATCACCTATGCCGAGGAAGGTTAAACCTTCTTCTTCGCGGGCGCAGCCTGTTTCACCGTATCCACCCAGCCGCCGCCGAGCGATTTGTACAGGTTGATAGCAGCTTCCAGCGTTTCAAGGCGCACGGAGGCGTAGGCGTCTTCCGCCGCAATCAGCGTGCGCTGCGCATCCAGCATGGTCTGGTAATCGCTGGAGCCGGCTTCATAAAGCCCGCGTGACAATTCATAGCTCTTGCGGGCTTGCGTCACCGCTTCGCCGAGCGCGGCGTGGCGTTTTTTCGCCGTCTGCACCGCGGTGAGGGAGTCATTCACTTCCTTCAGGGAGTTCAGCACGGTTGCGCGGTAGTTCTGCGCCAGTTCCACCTGCCGCGCCGTGGCAAGGTCAACACCGCCCTGCAGCGCGCCGCCGTGGAAGATGGGCGCGAGTAGCGATGCCGCGACGGAGAAGGTCGTCGACGCCGGATTGATGATGGGGTCAAAGGCAAAGCCTGCGCCCGCCGAAAGGTTAATGGTCGGGAAGAATGCCGCGCGCGCCGCGCCGATATCGGCGTTGGCGGCGATAAGGGCTTCTTCAGACGCCTTGATGTCGGGGCGCTGCTCCAGCACTTCTGCGGGCTGCGACACCGGCACCACCGGCACTTTCATGCCGGTAAGGGACCGGTTTTTCAGGCCAAGGTCCTGCGGTGCCTTGCCGAGCAGGATGGCAAGCGCGTTTTCCGCCACGTCCTCCTGCTGCTGCAGGGTTGCAAGGCTCGCCTGCGCCGTGGCCAAGGCCGATTTCTGCTGCGAGACATCGAGCAGCGACACAGAGCCCGCATCATAGCGCGCCTGCGCGATTTTCAAAATTTCGCGGAAGATGTTGATGTTTTTCTGGGCGAGGGCCACGCGTTCGCGCAGATCGAGCAGGGAGAAATAACCATCCGCCACATCGCCCATGACGACAAGGCCGAGCGCATCATAGCTGTACTGGCTGCCGCGCACACCGGCTTCCGCCGCCGTCACCGCCGCGCGGTTAGCGCCGAAAATATCCAGCTCATAGCCGACCGCAACGCCAAGGCTGCTGTTGCTGGTGAAACGGTTGCTGCCGCTGCCGGTGGGCTGGAAGCGGTCCGCGCCGGTCGAGGCGGTGGCATCGACCGAGGGCAGCAGCGATGCACCAGCGATACGCGCTGATGCGCGCGACTGGTTGACCCGCGCCATAGAGGCTGCGAGGTCGAGGTTGTTATCCAGCGCCTCGGTCATCAACCCGTTCAGCTCTTCGCTATTGAAGTTGCGCCACCAGTCGGCGTTGATGTGGAGGGCCGCGCCGGGCGCGCCGTGCTTCCAGGTTTCCGGCACTGCGGTTTCCGGCTTTTTAAACTGCGGGATCAGCGAGCAGCCTGACATAGTTAAAACGATCAGCAGCGCGGTGAGTGTCTTTTTCATCTTATTCAACTCCAATATAAAGTACCGAATTCTTATTCCGACGATAGTGCGACAACGGGATCAAGCCTTGCGGCCTTGCGCGCCGGCAGGTAGCCGAACAACAGCCCCGTCAAAACCGCCGAGGTAAAGGCGAGGATGGAGGGCATGGGCGCGAAACGGACGCCGACATCGAAGAGCGACGCGCCCCAGCCCGCCGCAAAACCGATGGCAAGGCCAAGCAGACCGCCGATCACGCAGACCACCGCCGCCTCGATATTAAACTGTAGCATGATATCTCGCATGCGCGCGCCGGTCGCCATGCGAATGCCGATCTCGCGTGTCCTTTCGGTCACGCTGACCAGCATGATGTTCATAACGCCGATGCCGCCGACGAGAAGGGAAATGGCCGCTACCGCGCCGAGAAGAATGGTGAGGGTGTTCTGCGCCGTCGTCGCCATTTCGATAAAGGAGGCGGAGTTGAGGACGTGGAAGTCTTCCGTCCGGTGGCGCGCGATCAAGGTCTGCGTCACCGCACCCTGCGTCGCATCCATGTCATCCATGCTTTCGACCTTGATGTTGATGCTGTTGACGTAACTCTGGCCGAACAGGCGCACAAGCCCCGTCGTCAGCGGCACAAAAACCGCATCGTCCTGGTCGCCGCCCCAGGGCATGGAGCCCTTGGCTGCAAGGATGCCGATGACTTGGAACGGAATGTTGTGGACGAGGATATATTTGCCAAGGGGATCATCGCCGTTCGGGAAGAGCGTATTCACAACCGTCTGGCCGATGACAGCGACGGAGGCATTGCCCTTCATATCGCGGTCGGTGAAGAAGTTGCCGCGCGCGAGCGGCCAGTTGCGCACGGCGGGCATGGAAGGGTCAACGCCGGAAACAGAGGTCGCATAGTCAATATTGCCGGCGCGAAGCGTCTGGCGGCCTCTACGTTCCGACATGACTTCATCGACGTTCGGCAGGGTTGAGAGCGCGGCGGCATCATCCGGCGTCAGCGTGACGATATCGCCGCCGCCGCGGAAGCCCGCCATACCCGGCTGCACCATGATGAGGTTGGTGCCCATAGAGCTGATCTGGTCGAGGACTTTTTGTTTGGAGCCGTCACCGATCGCCATCATGGTGACGACGGCGGCAACGCCGATGATGATGCCGAGCAGCGTGAGCATGGTGCGGAATACGTTGACACGCAGGGCCCCCGCCGCAGTTTTAAAAGATTCCGCAATTTCGGTCAGGATTTTCGGAGTGCGGTTCAGCCGTGCCGCCTGTACGGGCGCCGCCTGCGCTGGCGCTTCCGGCCTTGTATCGCCGTCAATCTTGCCGTCGTGGATGCGGATGATGCGCTCGGCGTTATTGGCGACTTTTTCGTCGTGTGTAATCAGGATAATCGTGCGGCCTTCGCTGTGTAATTTCTTCAGCAGCGCCATGACTTCCTGCCCGCTCTGGCTGTCGAGCGCGCCGGTGGGTTCATCCGCCAATATGACGGGCGGGTTGTTCATGAGCGCGCGGGCAATCGCCACGCGCTGCTGCTGGCCGCCAGAAAGTTCGGAGGGTAAATGGTCCATGCGGCTGCCAAGGCCAAGGCTGCCGAGCAGCTCGCCGGAGCGATCCTGCCGCTCGCCCTTCGTCATGCCGTCATAGACGCCGGGGATTTCGACGTTCTCCTGCGCGGTTGCGGTTGCCAGCAGATTGTAGCGCTGAAAGATAAAGCCGAAGGTCTGGCGGCGGAGGGCGGCGAGTTCATCTGGCCCTAAATTTTCAGCCTCCTGACCCGTCACGCGGTAAACGCCGGACGACGGGCGGTCGAGGCAGCCGAGGATGTTCATAAGCGTAGATTTGCCGGAGCCCGACTGGCCCATGATGGCGACAAAATCGCCGGGCCATATGGAAAGCGTGACGCCGTCCAGCGCCTTGACGGTGGTGTCGCCACTTTCATAGTAGCGGCAGATATTATCGAGATGGAGGAGAGGTTCCATGTTGCCTACTCCATCGCCGCGGCAAGATCGACCGGCGCCTTCTGGCGTTTGACGACTTTGAGCAAGGGCAGCAGCGGCACGGCCGCCAGCACGACGAACATCATGATGCGGAAGTCGTTGAGATAAGCGATCGTCGCGGCCTGCTGGTTGACGATACCGTCGAGAACCGCGAGGCCTTGCGTAGAATAGACGTTGATGGCGGTCTGCGGAATAACATCCAGCATCGCGCGGCTGGAGCCCATGGGCGACAGGCGGCCGCCAAGCTCGAGGTGGTTGGTCTGAATAAAGCGCGCCAGCAACGTCATCATGATGGAGATGCCGATACTGCTGCCGATGTTACGAACAAGACTGAAAATCGCGGTCGCATCGTTGCGGAAGTGTTTGGGTAGCGTCGCGTAAGCGATGGTCGACAGCGGAACGAACACAAAGCCCATACCAAAGCCCTGCAGCAGGCCCGTGCGCGTCAGCATGGCTTGCGAGATATCAAGGTTAAAGAGGCTCATCTGGTAGAGCGAATAGGCGGTCATGAGCAGGCCGCCGAGGATGATGATGCGCACGTCGATTTTGCCGAGCAGCCGGCCGACCAGCATCATCGCCACCATGGTGCCGATGCCGCGCGGCGCCAGCACAATACCCGTCGTCGCGACCGGGTAACCCATCAGGTTCTCAAGGTACGGCGGCAGCAGCGCCATGGTCGAGAGCAGGATGATGCCGATGATGAAGATGAAGATCAGGCAGAAGCTGTAATTGCGGTCCTTGAACATCGCGGGGTCGATGAAGGGCTTTTTCGCCGTCAGGATATGCGTGATGAACATATAGAAGGAGCAGAAGGCGACAAGGCCTTCGATAACAATTTCGGGTTCGGAGAACCAGTCCTTCGACTGTCCGCGGTCGAGCATCAGCTGCACACCACACAAGAACAGGCTGAGAAGGGTAAAGCCGAGAATGTCGAACTTGCGCGCTTTATCCACCACCGTTTCCGGCAGGAAGGCGATGATGCCGAGCGCCGCCATGATGCCGATGGGCAGGTTGATGAAGAAGACCCAGCGCCAGTTGTATGACTCGGTGAGCCAGCCGCCGATGGTCGGGCCGAGAATGGGTCCCAGCATAACGCCAACGCCCCACATCGCCATGGCTTTGCCGTGGTCTTTGGGCGGGTTGATATCGAGCAGGATTGCCTGACTAAGCGGCACAAGACCTGCGCCAAACACGCCCTGCAGCAGGCGGAACAAGACCATCTCCGGCAGCGACTGCGCAATGCCGCAAAGCATGGAGGAAACGGTGAAGCCGATGACGCTGCCAAGGAACAGTCGCTTGCGGCCGAGCTTTGCCGCCAATACCCCCGTCGGCGCCGTCATGACGGCGGCGGCGATGATGTAGGACGTCAAAACCCAGGAGATCTGGTCCTGCGTTGCCGACAATTCGCCCTGCATATGCGGCAGGGCGACGTTTGCGATAGTGGTGTCCAGCGCCTGCATAATTGTCGCGAGCATGATGGAGATCGTGATGAAGCCTTTATTTAAAGGGGCTTCCTCCGTCTTCAGCTCGGGCTGTGCAGGTACCGTTGCGATGGTCATTGATTGTCGGCCACCTTGCTGCGGCTGAGGTGCGGGTAGGAGCCGGTATCCACCGTCACATTGGCGGACATGCCGGTGCGGAGCGGCGGATCGCCCTGCTGGCGGTCAGGCGCGATGCGGACTGCGATGCGCTGCACCACCTTCACCCAGTTGCCGGTCGCGTTCTGCGCAGGGAGAACCGAGAATTCGGCACCCGTCGCGGGGCTGATGCTGACGACCTTGCCCTGCCATTTATGGTCAGGATAAGTATCCACATCAATCTCAACCGTCTGGCCTTCGCGCATGCGGGTCAGCTCGGTCTCTTTAAAGTTGGCTTCAATCCAGACGTCACCGTCTTCCACGACGCTCAACGACGGCACGCCGGCATGGGCATAATCGCCCGTTTTCGGCATCTCGCCCGTGGTGCCATCCACCGGCGCGCGCACGGTGGTGCGGGCGAGGTTGAGGCCTGCCATATCCAGCGCGGCCTTGGCGGATTTATAGAGCGGATGGTTCTCCGGCGCGACATCGGCATTGCCGCCAAGCTGGGCGAGGATGCTGTTCAGCTCCTGTTGCAGCTGCGCGACCTTGGTGAGGGTCACGTCACGCGCATGCGCCGCGTCTTCACGGCTTTGCTGGGAGACGGCTTCCTTCATCGTGGGGCCTGTCTGGCGGTTATATTCCAGCAGGGCGTAATCGGCATCGCTCTGGGCGATTTTGAGCTCTTCCTGCTTCTGGCGGGCCTGCGCTTTCAGATCGTCAATCTGCGTCACCACGGCGCCAAGGTTGGCGGCGGCGCGGTCGACTTCAATCTTGAACTGCGCGGGGTCGATGCTGAAGAGCACGTCGCCCTTGTGCACCGGCTGGTTGTCGCCCACCGTCACCGGCAGGATGACGCCCGAGATTTCCGGCGAGACCATTACCTTGTTGGCTTTGACATATGAATTGTCGGTCGAGATGTAGCGGCCGCTGAATATATAGAAGCCGCAGGTCACGAGGATGACGAGCAGCGGGCCGCCGATGAGGAGGATTTTGCGGGTTTGCTGTTTCTGGTTGTCGGTCATGGCGGTTACTCCTCCCCTTCTGCAGCGGCAAGGGGGGCTTCTTCGGTTTCCGCCATATTGGCGCGCATGCGGTCGAGTATATTCATAAGTGTTTCCTGTTCCTTGGCGCTGATGCCTTCGAGCACATGCGCGCGTGTTTCGGCGCCATAGGCGCAAAGGCGCTGGCGCAGGGGTTCTGCTTTGTCAGAAAGATAAAGGCGCACGGCGCGCCGGTCGGTCGGGTCGGGCTGGCGTTCCACCAGACTCTGGCCCTGCATGCGGTCGAGAAGACGCGCCACGCTGATCGGCTGCATTTCCAAAATATCCGCAAGCCGCGCCTGGCTGATGCCGGGGTTGCGCCACAACACCATGATCGCGCGCCACTGCGCTTGCGTCATGCCGGTCACCTGCACGCGGCGGTTATATTCGCGCCGCATCAGGCGGGCGACGTCCTGAATCATAAAGCCGATATTCTCGGGGCCATTCTGGTCTTTATTCATTGTTGATCACCTGATTCTCGTCCCTCAATATTATAAGCATACTTATATTATATCACCATATAGTAAGCAGGGAAGAAAAATCCAATTATTTTCATTTTATCTTTTAATATCAGATAGATGTTTCTTGAACTACAAGCGCGGCCCCATGTTGCGCATTTTCTTGGGCACGCCCGCTGCGGGATCGCCAGAGGAAGCAGGCGCTTCCAGTATGACCTTATCCCCTGCCGCCAAACCTTCCTTTACTTCCGCCATGGTGCGGTCCATGAGGCCGACGAGGATGGTTTTTTCGGCATTGTCCCCCGCGCTGCCGGTCTTGATGCGATAGGCCATGGCGCCATCTTTGTCCTGCTTGGCAAGATGCTTGCCGAGGGCTGCTACCGGCACCAGCGGCACATCTGTCGCCTTGCCGATAATGAAGAACATTTGCGTGCTCATTCCGCTCATTAGCTGGCGGTCTTCATTCTTCACATCCACTAGAACGTCGTACAAAACGACCTCGTTCACAATCTCCGGCGTCGGCAAAATCTGGCGCACGGTGGCGGTCCATTTGCGCTGTGTATTGCCAAGTGTGGTGAAGTAAACTTCGCCGCCTGTCTTCAATTTCATGACGTCGGCTTCCGCCACCTGCGCGCGTACCGTCATCATATCAAGGTCGGCAAGACGCACGATTGTGGGGGCGGATTGCGCGGCGTTGAGGGTCTGGCCTTCCTTGATATCGCCGACGATAACCGTGCCATCCATCGGCGCGAATATCTTGGTATATCCAAGGTTTGCCTGATCGCCCTCAAGCGTTGACTGACCTTCGTCCAGCTGCGCCTGCAGGGAGTCCGCTTCCGCCTTCGCCACCTGCAGCGCGGTTTCAGCCTGCTCGTAAGCATCCTGGCTGATGGCATTGGTAACTTTGAGTTTCTTGTTCCGCTCGAACTGCAGCTCCGCCAGTTTCACCTGCGCCGCCTGCTGGGCGATCTGCGCCTTTAAGGTTCTGATTTTCGCCTGGTCGCCGGTGACGCGGGATTCGTAAACCTCGGGGTCGATATCGGCAATCGGGTCGCCCTTCTTCACGATGTCGCCGAGCTGCACATAAAGTTTTTTGATCTGGCCGGAGACCTGCACGCCGACGTCGACATACTCCTTGGGCTCGAGCTTGCCTTGCGCCGTGACCAGCTCCTCGATATCCCCCTTCTCCACCGTCACCACGGTCGTGCGGCTTTCGGCCTCCGCCGCGGCGGCATGTTTCTGGTAAGCGCTGTAACCGCCATAGCCGAGACCGATGATCACGGCCAGAACGGCCAGAACTTTGACCGGCTTCGGGATACGGGGCTTTTTGACAGGGTTTGCCATATTTTTCTTTCATGGAGAAGGACTCGCCGCAAGGACATGCGGAAGGACGCATGCTAACGCCCTACATTCATTATACGTGCCAAGCAAAGCCACCCTGCAAAAAAAAGTATTCATGCTTATTATATTCATACATATGTATTAAAGATGCCGGACCTAGATTTGACATAACTTGAGACTCGGGATAGTATCTAACCCATGCCGAGTGCACAGCACCAGGACGCCGGTTTTAAATGTTTCCCGACCGTCTTTCCCGCACGACCTGCAAAACAAGCAAGAATGATTTTTTGTTCAATCCAGCAGGAGTAATTCACCATGGCTTTTTCCGCAGACGACGCCCGCAAGACCGTATTCAACCAGCATGCCCAGCGCATCATCGACAGCGCCGAAGCTTCCATCAAGGCCGCCGCCGCGCAAGGCAAGCGCGAATGCCGCGTCCCCACTTATGAAGACACGAAAGAACCTCTGATGAACCACCTCCGGTCGAACGGCTACCAGGTTTCCATCCCGCCGGGCTGCAACCTCGCCTACACCGTGAAATGGTAACAAGGAACGATGCCTTATAACGACGCGCAGCTTTTCTACGCCGCCATGTACTGGATCTCCGCCCTGCCGGGCGCGGATGCGTACATGGCGGACGCCTGCAAAGCGCGCAGGTTTGACGTCGTGGACTATAAAGCGCCCCGCAGCGAGGATGAGCTGCGCGACCCCATCTCCCCCCTTACAAAAGAGCAGTTCGACACGATTCTGACCACGCTAGAGCAGGAACTGACCAAGCCGGACGCCGTCAAGAACTTTACCTCCGACGGCACGGCCACGAGTTATCAGGAGGTGCGCCGCAGCCTCGCACGGGTTTTCCCGCCGCGTCCGCCGACAACACCCGCCGAAATTGCCCTGGCCGCAGCCGGTATCGACGATGAAGGAGCCGCCAAGATCAGCACCGTCTATCTGCATGAAACAGGGCAGCTCTTCGCCTATATGCGGCAGGATGACAAACTTGTCGTCGACGAGCTCATCTACCCCGGCCGCCCCGAGATGCCTTTTACCAGCCACCCGAAATTCAGCGTCGCTGACATGACCAATGACGGGCAGTTCGTCTTCGAGCAGTTTTACCGCATCGAACGGCTGGAAAAGGACGAAAAATATATCTGGAGCTACGATGCCGTGAACGGCAAGCGCGTGAACCTTGAATGCTCAAACCTCGGCCAGGATGTTATCACCGTTTCAGGCGCAGACCCGAAAGCGCTGGCGGCCCTGACGCGGGAAGACATTCTGTCCGGCACCGTCGCGAACAGCCCCGATGATCAAAAGCGTTTCAGCGGAAATTATATGGACCCCGGCAGCAAGGAGCGCATGGATGCGACGGAATTCCCCGGCATCTACCGCGAATTGCGCGGGCCGTTTAATTACATGACCGTAAAAGAGCCGACCCAGCTTTATTCGGGCTCCAGCTTCATGATTGCGCAGCCGGGCGACCGCATTTTTGCGGAAAAAGACACATCGACCCCGCGCGTCATCCGCGCCGACAAGCACCACCTGATGAAGCCCTACCGCAAGCCCGAAGGCGGCGTGGTGCGCTTCAAGCCGAAGCCTTGAACGAATTATAAGCTTTTCAGCGCAAAGAAAGTTTCAACGCGGCCCGCGATGCGGCGGTGGCCTTCGTTGTTGGGATGGAGGCCGTCGAACAGCAGCGGCTTGTAGTTGATCAGCGTCCAGTCTTTCCAGGTATCGACGAAGTAGAGTTCGGATTCCGCCGCCATTTTTTCGATGACGCCGTTGAAGATTTTCACGCGGTCGATGCGATAGGCCTTGGCCGCATTCCACGGCAGCGGATTGGTCTTGTGCTGCTCGATAGGGTTGAGGCCGAGCAGCGCGATTTTGCGCGTGTAATTCCGCGCGATGCCCACCAGCTGGCCGAGGGTGCGGGAAAATTCCTCCGGCGTTGAATAGGGTTTATCCTCCGGCATCTTCATATGCGCGTCGTTCATGCCGACGGCGAGGAGGATGAAGGTCTCCGCATCCTTGTTGAAGCGCGGCTTGATTTCCGCCTCCATGCGCTTGAGCACATCTGCCGAGGTATTACCGGTGATGCCAAGGTTATAGACGCGCGTCTTCTCGCCCTTGCCGTTGACATAGGCTTCATCAAAGGTCGCACGCAGGCGCTGCACCCAGCCGCCTTTCGCATCCCATTCGCCATAGGTGATGCTGTCGCCGAAGACGAAGATGTCGCGCATAGTCATAATTGAATTCAAACCCTTGTCTAAAATAGCCGCCGCCAAAATCGTAACCGAGGGGGCGGCATTTAACCACCTGAAAAAATTCAAACTATTGAATGCCGTGCCGCAGCATGGCCCTGACATCTCGCCTTGAACAAAAGGGGCGTAGGGCGTAATCTGCCAAGTACATATAAACACTAGGAAAAAATCTTATGGCCGAGACCAAAACCGCCGCTGCGAACCCCATCATGAAAACCATTTCGCGCGAGGTCGCCTTTGACGGCTACCACAAGCTGGAAGTCTTCCGCGTTGTGCCGCGCAGCCTGAAGCATGGCGGCTGGTCGGAAGAAATGGAGCGGGAAATCTGGTTCGGCAAAAAAATCGCCTCCGTCATGATGTATATCCCCGAAACGGACGAGCTGCTGCTGAACCAGCAGTTCCGCCTTGGCGCCTACCTCGCCGGCGCGGAAGACCCCTTCCTGTTTGAAACCGCCGCCGGCGCCGTCGATGAGGGCGAGACGGTGGAGGAAGCCGCGCTCCGCGAGGCCTTTGAAGAAACCGGCTGCGAAGTTGTCGACCTTGAGTATTTCGGCAAGGTCTATTCCAGCCCCGGCTGCATGGCGGAGGAATACCACATGTTCATCGGCCGCATAGAAAAAGCTGAAGCCGGCATTTACGGCCATTTGCATGAGGGCGAAGAGATTAAAACCCACCTGCTGCCCGTGAAGCATGTGATGAAAATGCTGGATGACGGGCTTATCACCAACGTCACAACCGCCATGGGCCTGCACTGGTTCGCCCGCAACCGCGAACGCCTGCGCAAGAAATGGCTCGCCGCATGAGCGCGCTTATCTCCCCTGAAGACCTGCTGCCGCAGCTGAACACCGTCAAGCTGATCGACGCGAGCTATGGCCTGCCGCCCAGCAACGCCCGCATCGGCAATGCCGTTGATTTTGATATTGATGATGTCGCCGACCCCGATGCGCCTTTTGCGCATACGCTGCCCGCGCCGGAATTGTTTGCGGCGAAGGTTGCGGCCCTTGGCATTTCGAGCAGCGATCATGTCGTCGTCTACGACCGCATGGGCATGGCCATGGCGGCCTCCCGCGTGTGGTGGATGTTCCGCATTTTCGGTCACGACAACGTGCAGGTGCTGGATGGCGGCTTGCCCGCCTGGGTCCGCGCAGGGCTGCCGCTGCAAATGAAAACGGAAGTGCCGGCGGCGATGGGCCACTTTACCACCACCTTCCGCCCCGAACTGCACAAGCAAACCACTGATATCTTGCGCAACCTCACGGCCAGTGATTTTACCGTGCTGGATGCGCGCGATGCGAAACGCTACAGCGGCGAAGCGCCGGAGCCACGCCCCGGCGTTGAAGCAGGGCATATTCCCGGCGCTGTCAACACACCCTTCCAGAACCTTATCGACCCCGCAACCGGCCGCCTGAAAACGGCGGAGGGTTTGAAGGCGGAACTCGGCGCGGTCAATACCGCGAAACCCGTCGCCATTTCCTGCGGCAGCGGCGTCACCGCCTGCGTCGTTGCGCTCGGGCTGTTCGAACTTGGGCATAAAGATGCCGCGATTTACGGCGGCAGCTGGACAGAATGGGGCGGCAACCCAGCGCTGCCGCGCGTCAAAGGCAGCAAGCCTTAAAGGACAAGACCATGGCGAAAAAACAAAACACGATACTCACGCATACCGGCTCCAAACCTTCGGAATACCATGGCGCGGTCAACGTGCCGCCGCACCGCATGTCGACCATCGTCTTCCGCACCTATGCGGAATTCGAGAAAGTGCCGAATGTGCCCTTCTCCTACGGCCGTGCCGGCACACCGACGACCGCGGCGTTCGAGGAAGCGATTGCCGAAATTGAAGGCGCTTACCGCAGCGTTTCGACCTGCTCCGGCCTTGCCGCCATTTTGACGGCGCTCGTCGCCTTCACCAAGACGGGCGACCATGTGCTGATGCCGGACAACTGCTACGGCCCCGGCCGCAAAACCTGCGAAGAAATCCTGCGCAAATTCGGCGTCGATGTCGAATATTACCCGCCCATGATCGGCGGTGAGATTGCGAAGCACTTCCGCCCCAATACGAAACTGGTTTTCATGGAAGCCCCCGGCTCCCTCACCTTTGAAGTGCAGGATATCGGCGCGATTACCAAGGCCGCAAAGGCCGCCGGCATCAAGACCGCGATGGACAACAGCTGGGGCACGCCGCTGTTCCTGAAGCCGCTCGACCTTGGCATTGATGTCTCCGTCATGGCGGCGACAAAATATATCTCCGGCCATTCGGATGTCATGCTCGGCGTCGTTTCCACCAATGAAGAATCCTGGCCCGCCGTGAAACGCGCGGCGCTGATGCTGGGGCTCTGCGGCGGATCGGAAGAACTGTACCTTGGCACGCGCGGTCTCCGCACCCTGCATGTGCGCCTGCCGCATCACCAGAAATCGGCGCTGGAGATTGCCGACTGGCTGCAAAAACAGCCGCAGGTGAAAAAACTGCTGCACCCCGCCTTTCCCTCCTGCCCCGGGCATGAAAACTGGAAGAAGTATTACTCGGGCTCCTCGGGCACCTTCGGCATTATCCTGCATGAAACCAACAAGCAGAAGATTGCGGCGATGCTGGACGGCATGTCCATCTTCCGGCTCGGCTTCAGCTGGGGCGGGTTTGAATCCCTCCTCTTCCCCGAACAGCCGCAGCCCATCCGCACGGCGGAAAAATGGACGGAGACCGGCTTCTCCCTGCGCCTCCACATCGGCCTCGAAGACGTCGAGGACCTCAAAGAAGATCTGGCGGGAGGATTGAAGCGTCTTGCGTCCTAACCTCGGGCTCCTTGAAGACGTCGACTTCGAACCCTATACGGCCTGGGTGTGGTTCTATTTTTTAAAACTTGAAAACGCCGTGCTGCACCCGCAGCCACTGTTTATTGCGGAAGTTCTTCTCGCCTTCACGCTGCTCGGTCTTGCGCTCTGGTATTTTAATTCCGAACGCTTCCTCATGAACCGCGCGCTGCGCGGTAATCTCTGGGCCCTGCGCCGCCTCGCGAAGCGGGAGCGCAAGAAACGCCTGCATCCTGATTTAAAACAGGAACAAAAAGACCTGCTGAAGGCCGCGCGCCGCAAGGAAGGCTGGGCGCTCTATGCGATCGGCACGCATCTCGGCGACCCGGACAGCTACCTGTTCCGCCAGAACCGGCCGTTGTCACTGCTCTGGGTGAAAAAAGCCGCCCATGCGCAGGATGAACAGGCGCGCGCCGATGTATATGGTAGCTCCGGCTCCGCCACCCGCGTGCATGAGGAAGACGAGGCGATTGCCGCCGACCCGTTCAAGGAACTCCGCAACATGGTGGGGCTGGACGGTGTCAAGAAAGCGGTATCGGATATCACCAGCCGCACACAACTGTTTGAAAAACGCCGCGCGGCGGGCCTGCCCGTCTCGCAGCCTGCCCTCCACATCGTTTTCCTCGGCAACCCCGGCACCGGCAAAACGACTGTCGCCCGCATCCTCGGCCGCATGCTGAAAAAAGTCGGCTACCTGTCGCGCGGGCATGTGGTGGAGGTCTCCGAAGGAGAACTCATCGGCGAATACGTCGGCCAGACGCCGATAAAAGTCCACCGCAAAATCCAGCAGGCGCTTGGCGGCATTTTGTTTATCGATGAAGCCTATTCGATGCTGAACGCGGGCGGGGATAATTCCTCCTTCTCCGGCAGTGCGATTGCGACGCTGGTGAAATTCATGGAAGATTTGCGCCACGACCTTGTCGTCATCGCGGCGGGCTATCCGAAGGAGATGATCGAATTTTTAGAGTCAAACCCCGGCCTCAAATCGCGCTTTACGGAAGTCATTTCCTTCCCCGATTACGAGGGGCCGGACCTGGTGCAGATTTACCTGCGCCTCTGCCGCTCACAGAAATACAAGCTTAACAAGGCCACCAAGGAACGCCTCGCCGAAATGATGCTGGAGGCGACGGAGAGCTTTACCCGCAACTTTTCCAACGGCCGCTTCGTGCGCAACCTTTTCGAGGATAGCGTGAAATACATGGCCATCCGCCTCGCAAAGAAGAAAGACACGACAAGGGAAGACCTTGTGCTGATTTACGAAGAAGACCTTGAAAACGCCTTCGCCGACGCTATCCGGTCCTACGGCCATCGCAGCGCGGAGCGCGCCGCCGTCGGCTTTGCCCTTGGCAAGGGTCGGGAATAGCCTTAGAATTCATAGCAGCTAGAAAAGGGCAGCATCATGGAACATTACATCGGACCTTGCATCACTATCGCCGTCGGCCTGTACCTGATGGCGGCAGGCGCGGGCGCGCCGCTCTATCCGAAATTCCTGCGCAAGAAGGTTTCCATCATCGTCCTGTCCGTGTTCATCCTGTTGTGGGGCGGCTCCGCCTATTACACGGTGTCGATGGGGCCGAAGTACCCCGCCGAATACCTCGCCATGAACCTGCGCCGGAGCATGAACCCGCCTGTACGCATCGATGAAACGCTGCGCATCGACAGCATCACCAACGACAAAAACACGGTCATTTATAACGTGACCTTAAACGCGCAGGGTAAGGACATCAAGATGCTGACGACGACTCTGCGCGACGACCTGAAGCAGAACGGCTGCAAGAGCCAGGATTACCAGCTGATCTTCCAGGCCAACGGCACTGTCTCCATCATCTTCCACGATGACGGCGGCACGGTGATCGACACGCTGTCCATCACGCCGCAGGACTGCCAGTAACTGTAAAGCAGATACTTATCCGCGGACGGTTTTAGCGATTTTATCCAGCACGGCATTGACCAGCTTCGGCTCCGGCCCCTCATAGAAGGCGGCGGTGACGTTGAGGTAGTCGTGGATGATAATGCCGGTATCAACTTCGCCGTTGGCGAGCAATTCCCAAGCGCCCGCGCGCAGAATGCTTTCCAGCAGGGTTTCGACTTCGCCTTTTTTGCCGGCGGCAAGGGCGGCGGCAACCATGCCGTCGATATCCGACCAGCGCTCGGACACGCCCATGACGATGCGCTCCAGCAGTTCTTCATCCGCCGGCACCAGCACGTCGCCGTCGAGGTTGAAGCCGGAGCGGTGGCTGATGAATTCGCGCACTGCTGATTTGGCGTCCTGATTATTCAGGCGCATTTGATAGAGGATTTGCACGGCCGCAAGGCGGGCGGAAGTTTTGCGCGCTTTGGGGGAGCCGTCCGTCTTCTTGGCTTCGCGCTTTTCGGGCGCTTTGGGGGCCTGTTTGGTGAACTTGATTTTATCCATAGGCCTTATCCAACTTTCTTGCAGACGTTTTCGAGATCGGCGAGGAAGGCGTTATAGTCCTTCACTTCGCGGAAATCTTTGTAGACGGAAGCATAGCGCACATAGGCGACAGGGTCGATCTGTGACAACGCCGCCATGGCGCGCTCGCCGATTTGTTTGGTCGTGACATCGGAATCGCCGGATTGTTCCAGCTGGCGAACGATGTCATTCACGGTGCGGTCGACCGCCTCGATATTCACGGGGCGCTTTTGCAAGGCAAGGCGCATGGAGCGGGTCAGCTTCTCGCGGTCGAAAGGCTCCCGCCGGCCGTCAGCCTTGCTGACGATGATTTCGCGCAGCTGCACACGCTCGAAGGTCGTGAAGCGGGCGGAGCAGCCGGGGCATTCTCTCCGGCGGCGGATGGCGGCATCGTCTTCCGTCGGGCGGCTGTCTTTGACTTGCGTATCGGTGTTGGCGCAGAAGGGGCAGCGCATGTTGTTCGCTCCTTATTCCGACGCGTAGATGGGGAATTGCTGGCAGAGTTTCAGCACTTCTGCCGCAACCGCCTGCTCGATCGCGCCATTGTTGCCGGCACCATTGGCGGCAAGGCCGTCCAGCACCGTCACCATGTATTCGCCGATCAGCTCGAACTGCGGTTTGCCAAAACCGCGCGTGGTCGCAGCCGGGCTGCCGACGCGGATGCCGGAGGTGACCATGGGTTTTTGCGGGTCGAACGGAATGGCGTTCTTGTTGCAGGTCATGCGTGCATGTTCCAGCGACAATTCGGCGTCTTTACCCGTCAAACCTTTCGGGCGCAGGTCGACGAGGATCAGGTGGCAGTCGGTGCCGCCGGAGACGATATCAAGCCCGCCATTTTTCAGCGTCGTGGCCAGCATGCGCGCGTTATCGAGCACCGCTTGGGCGTAAACCTTGAAGGACGGCTGCAGCGCTTCGCCAAAGGCAACGGCTTTGGCCGCAATTACATGCTCGAGCGGGCCGCCCTGCAGCCCCGGGAAAACGGCCGAGTTGATTTTCTTGATGATGTCTTCGCTGTTGGTGAGGATAATGCCGCCGCGCGGTCCGCGCAGGGTTTTATGGGTCGTGGAGGTCACCACGTGCGCATGCGGCACGGGGTTGGGGTAAAGTCCCGCGGCGATGAGCCCCGCGTAATGCGCCATATCGACCATGAAGAACGCGCCGACTTCATCGGCGATTTTGCGGAAGCGCGCGAAATCGATCACGCGCGGATAGGCGGAGGCGCCGGCGATGATGAGTTTCGGCTGGTGTTCGCGGGCGAGAGTTTCAAGTTCCTCGTAATCAATCAGGCCGTCGTCTTTGCGCACATTATACTGGACGGCGTTGAACCATTTGCCGGACATGTTCGGCTTCGCGCCATGCGTCAGGTGACCGCCGGAAGCAAGCGACTGGCCGAGGATGGTATCGCCGGGGCTGACGAGGGCCATCATGACTGCCTGGTTCGCCTGCGCGCCGGAATGAGGCTGCACGTTGGCGAATTTGGCGTCGAACAATTTGCAGACGCGGTCGATGGCCAGCTGTTCCGTCACATCGACGAATTCGCAGCCGCCGTAGTAGCGCTTGCCGGGATAGCCTTCGGCATATTTGTTGGTGAGCACGGAGCCCTGCGCCTGCAGTACGGCGCGGGAGACGATGTTCTCGGAAGCGATCAGCTCCACATATTCCTGCTGGCGTTTCAGCTCCTGACGGATGGCGTCATAAACCGCGGGATCCGCTGCCTGCAGTTCTGCCTCGAAGAAACCGTTCTGTTCCATTACCGCCTCTTTCTTCATCGCATTCGTCATGACTACACCCTTTTATTTAATTTTCAGCAAACGCCGCGCGTTCCGAGCTTCTCAACGCGGCCCGCGTGGCGGCCGCCTTCAAATGCCGTTTTCAAAAACACATCAACGCATTCCGTGGCGACTTCAATGCCCAGTAGGCGCGCGCCAAGGCACAACACATTCGCGTCATTGTGCAGGCGCGCAAGGCGCGAAGACGTCGCATCATGGCACAGCGCGGCGCGGATATTGCCGTACCGGTTCAGCGCAATGTTAATGCCGATGCCGCTGCCGCAGATGCCGATACCGATGGGTGCCTTGCCGGCCTTTAAGGCTTCCGCCAGCGCAAAGCCGAAATCCGGGTAATCGACACGGTCCTCGTTGAAGGGCCCGAGGTCGATGACGGTATGTCCCGCTTTTTTGAGATGGTCGATGACAAGGGTTTTCAGCGCAAAACCGGCGTGGTCGGAAGCAAGTGCAATAGTCTTTGCAGCGTCAGCCAAGATGTTAAACCCTATATAAGGTTAAAACTGCTGCTGTAATACCAGATATAGTAGTGCGCCGCCAGAAATATATACTGGAAAATATAGTTATGGTAACCGTTATTCCGCAATCAGTCCTTTTTTGCGCAAAACCATTTCCAGCCGCGCGAGGGCGCTTTTTTTGAACGCGGCCTCGCCGGCTGAGGGCGGGCACTGGACGATGACTTCGGTCATGGTCAGCGTATCCATCGCACTCACGCGCATGACGTTGCCGAGCTGGCGGAATTCAAAAATGACCTCGCGTCCCTCCAGCTTTTCTGCCATATTTTCCCCATTCTAAAACACTTCATCAGCCGCCGTTTCCCTGCATTTTTGCGGGGAGGATGCGGCCAAGGAGCATCCCGATGACAGCACAGGCAACCGCGAAAGTCACCATGGAAAACAACACCCCGAAACTGGACAAGGCGAAACTGAAACCGACGTTCAAATGGGATGACGCCCTGCTGCTGGACGAACAGCTTTCGGATGAAGAGCGCATGATCCGCGATTCCGCCCGCGACTACGCGCAGGACAAGCTGATGCCCCGCGTGCTGGAGGCAAACCGCCACGAGCATTTCCACCGCGAGATCATGAACGAGATGGGGGCGCTGGGCCTCCTTGGCTCGACGCTGCACGGCTATGGCTGCGCCGGCATCAATTACGTTTCATACGGGTTGATCGCGCGGGAGGTCGAGCGTGTGGACAGCGGCTACCGCTCCGCCCTCTCCGTCCAGTCGTCGCTGGTGATGTACCCGATCTACGCGTTCGGCACCGAAGCACAGAAACAGAAATACCTGCCGAAACTTGCGACTGGCGAATGGGTCGGCTGCTTTGGCCTGACCGAACCCGACGGCGGTTCCGACCCCTCCTCCATGAAAACGCGCGCCAAAAAAGTTGATGGCGGCTACAGCCTCAAGGGCGCGAAAATGTGGATCACCAATTCCCCCATCGCCGACGTTTTTGTCGTCTGGGCGAAGGATGACGCAGGCGACATTCGCGGCTTCGTGCTGGAAAAAGGCATGAAGGGTCTGTCCGCGCCCAAAATCGAAGGCAAATTCTCCCTCCGCGCCTCCATCACCGGCGAGATTGTAATGGATGATGTCTTCGTGCCGGAAGAAAATAAATTCCCCGAAGTGAAAGGCCTCACCGGCCCCTTCTCCTGCCTTAACAACGCGCGCTACGGCATTGCCTGGGGCGCGATTGGCGCGGCCGAATTCTGCTGGCATCAGGCGCGGCAGTACACGCTCGACCGCATCGTCTTCAACCGCCCGCTCGCCGCAAACCAGCTGGTGCAGAAAAAGCTGGCCGATATGCAGACGGAAATCACCCTTGGCCTGCAGGGCGCATTGCGCCTTGGCCGCCTGAAAGATGAAGGCCGCGCCGCGCCGGAAGCCATTTCGCTGATGAAGCGCAACAACTGCGGCAAGTCGCTGGATATCGCAAGGGTCGCCCGCGACATGCTCGGCGGCAACGGCGTTTCCGACGAATACCACGTCATCCGCCACGTCATGAACCTCGAAGCCGTCAACACCTACGAAGGCACGCATGACATTCACGCGCTGATTTTAGGCCGTGCGATCACGGGGATTGCGGCGTTTACTTAAGTCGCCTCACGACCTAGGGCGCAAGTCCCGCCAGTATCGCTTTCAGGCTGGCGGGGTTGAAGGGCTTGCTTAAATAATTGTCCATGCCGGCTTCAAGACACTGGCGGCGGTCTTCCGGCAGGGCGTGAGCGGTCATGGCGATGATGGCGGTGCGCGAGCTGCCCATTTCTTTTTCGGCAGCGCGGATGCGGCGCGTCGCTTCCTTGCCATCAAGCCCCGGCATCTGCACATCCATGAGGATGGCGAAATAATCGTTCTCCAGCGCATGGGCCACCGCCTCCGCCCCGTTGATGGCGACGTCATAGTCATAGCCCCATTCGTCGAGCAGCGTCGTGAGCACCAGGAGGTTGGGGCTGGAATCTTCCGCAACCAGCAGGCGCTGGTGCGCGCGGGGCTTTTGCTGTTCCCCCGCCTCTATCATCTGTACTGGGCCTGTGGAGGCGCTGCGCGGCAGCGGTATTTCGAGCGTAAAGACGGAGCCTTTGCCAAGCTCAGATTCAATGCCGATGCTGCCGCCCATGCGCCCCACGAGCGTACGCACGATGGACAAGCCGATGCCACTGCCGCCGAACCTGCGGCTGACAGATGAATCCGCCTGCACGAATTTTTCGAAAATCTTTTCCTGCTGGTCTTTGGCAATGCCGATGCCGGTATCGGCAATGGAGATGACGACCGTGTCGTTACCAGCGTCCAACGCTTTCGCCGACAGGGTGATAGTGACCTGCCCTTTTTCGGTAAATTTGATCGCGTTGCTGCAGAGGTTGGAGACCACCTGGCGGATGCGCGCCGCATCCCCGACATAGGCGCGGCCGTCCATGCCGTCGCCATGGAATATCAGCGAGACGGGCTTTGAAATCAGCCTGCCCGCGAAAAGCTTCGCGATATCGGCGACCAAGGCAAAGGGCTCGAAAGCGACGGGGTCGAGCTGGAAGGCGCCTGATTCAATGCGCGAAATATCCAGCAGGTCGTCCAGCAGGCCGAGCAGGCTTTCCGAGCTGCTGCGCAGCGTGCCCACATATTGCTTTTGCTTTTCGGTCAGCGGCGCGCTCATGGACAGGATGTTGGAGAGACCGATGATGGCGTTCATCGGCGTGCGGATTTCATGGCTGATATTGGCGAGGAATTCGGTTTTCGCAAGGTTGGCGGCTTCCGCCTTTACCTTCGCATCCAGCAGGTCGCGCGTCTGTTCCGTCACCAGTTCCTGCAGGTGGTCACGGTGAATGCGCAGCTCTTCTTCCATTCGTCGCTGCGCCGTCACATCACGGATGACGCCGACGAGCCCCTGCACGCCATCGCCAAAATCGATCTGTACTTTCTTGGTGGCGATGGTGAGCTCCGTGCCGTCGGGCTGGCGGAGTTTTTCCTCGCCTTCGAACCGCTCACCGGCGAAAACCCGTTCGTCCCCCGCCCAGAAGGCGTCGGCCTGTTCCTTCGGGAACAGGTCATAGTCCGTCTTGCCGAGGACCTGCGCCTCCCCGCCGAGCAGGTCCCAGAAGGCGCGGTTGCCCTCCACCCAGCGGTGCTCGCGGTCTTTCACGAAAATGGGGTCGGCAACGGCGTCGATAATGGTGCGGAGATTGGAGCGCGATTGGGAAAGGTCGCGTTCTTTCTGCTTCACGTCGCTGATGTTGGTGAGCGTGATGACAGCGCCGATTTTATTGCCGTCGTTGTCGAACAGCGCCTGCCCGTTGACAATCACCTCGCGCGTCCGGCCGTCGGCGACGATGGAGATTTGCGCATGGCGGATAACGCCGTCGCGCAGCGCGCGCACCAGCGGAATTTCCTCCGGCGACAGCAGCGCGCCGGTCGACGTGTTGTACAGGCCAAAGCGTTTCGGCCATTCGCTCGCCGGCAGCGCATGCTTGGGGCGGATATAGCCCGGCAGCCCCAGCATTGTCTTGGCGGCCGCGTTGACAAGCGTGAGCGTGCCGCTGGCATCGCAGGCGATGATGCCGTCCGTGATATTTTCCAGCACAGCTGTTAAAAAATTGCCGGCGATATGGTCAGGCTTATCCGTCATCTGATACCTTTTTGCCGATGAGATATCATGCGGCAGAAAGGCGGTCCTGTTCAACCCCTGCGTTTAAAAAAGTGGCGGCTAGAACGTCATTTTATTTCCGGGGTTGAGATGATTCACACGCGAGACGACAGCGCTGGCGGAGACGCGCTGGCCCTTCAGCCAGTATTCTTCCTGAAGGATTTTTTCCTTATCTGCCCGGACGCGATGCGACGTCACGCTGTAGGCAGGGCCGGATTCCGAATGCAGCAGGGCGCCTTTTTCCCGCAGGAAATCGATCAGTGCGGGGCTGCCCTTCTCCCCCGGCGGCAGGTTGCGATGCATCCATTCGTTCACCTCCGGCAGGATTTTGGTGGGCGCGAGGAAATCTACAAAGGTGAAGTAGCAATGCGCTTCGAGACCCATGGCATCGGCCATTTTTTCGGCGCGGGTTTTGCGCGATACATCGTTAAAAAAGACGTGGAGCTGCTGGTATTCCTGCGGTTTTCTGGCGGCTGGCTTCATTTTTTTCCTCACTCGAATGCACAATTTTAAAAGGGCGTGCGCGAGGGGAATAAACCCGCATGCGCAAAAGCCCTCAACGCGTTTCACGAAAACGTCGTTCAAGGACAGCGCATTGCCTGTAGGGAAGGAAGGTGGGCAGATGCAAAACAGCCATGAACAAAATCTATTCGTGGCTGTTTTTGCAGGTTGCACGTTATACCGGAGGCCGCGAAACAAGCGGAAATCGGCGATCCGTAGGAGTGCATTGCTTGGGAACCACTCTAACAAATCTAAATATTATGTCAAGCTATTTTCTAGAGCGACATAAAAAAAGCCGCCCTATTCAGGGGCGGCTTTTTTAATAGCAGTAATTGAAGAATTACGAGCCCGGCTTCGGTGCTGTCGGGACCAGCGGGGTCACTTTGTTGATGGTGATTTTGCTGGCGGCTTCGATGGGCGCGGTGATTTCGATCTTCTGGCCGCCGGAGACGGTTTCAAAGGTGATCATGGTGCCGCTGAGCGCCGCCTGCGGCGCGGGCGTGACAACGCCGGGCTGCGGCGCGGTCGCCTGCTGCTGGCCATTCTGCTGTTGCTGCTGGCCGGCGGCTTTCGCTTGCGCGGCTTTCGCCGCGGCGGCGGCCTTGGCGCGTTCGGCGATTTCTTCCGGCGTCACTTCCGTCGCGGTCAGCACGTTGGGGAAGGTGTGCAGGAAGGGAATGTCGATGCGGGCGCCGTAGTATTTGATGCGGTAGGTTTTGCCGGCTTCGAAGTTGTCCTGCATATCGGCGGAATTGAACTTCAGGTGCAGCTTGGAATTTTCGTTGCGGAGAACCATGCCCTTGTCGGTCACGATTTTATGATCGTAAATCGCTTCGCCGGCTTTCGAATCCCATTCGACCCAGTCGTTTTTGACGTCCTTGATTTTGACTTCCTGTTCGTGGATCGTGCCGTAGTTGTAATAGGCAGGACCGCCGATGGCCGCGCCACCGATGGCGGCGATCATGAACACGCGGCGCAGCGCGCCTTTCGCTTTGTCGCCAAAACTCTTCTTCTTGCCATAGCTGTATGCCATTGCGCTTCTCCCCGTAACGGAATTTTGAAGTCATTAAATTTTGATAGGGAAAAACTTAGCACCCGTCAGATGAAACGTAAATGCACTAAAATCAGTTTCTCGGTAACATTATAAGCAATGACATAACACTCTTGTCACATGCCGGCGTTACTGTTGATAACGATTCTCAGAAAAAATCCGGGTTTCGCGCTGCCGAAGCCTAAAATTCCCAGTTTGCATGTCCTGGTTTTTTAGCTTTGGCAACAATATGGTTGAAATAAAACCAAGCGTTTTCTGCCTGACTGTAAACACAAAACTCTGCGTAGATCGGGTAGCTGGCTTCTTCGCGTATAATTTTCCCGTTTCCGCTCGGGGTCAAATTAAGAGGTCCCTTGATGTGTACTTTTTCGACATCTGCAGAGATCGAACTCTCACAAACCCCGGGCTTTAGATTTGTGATGACGGCATACAAAGTATCAAGCGTACTGCCCTCCGGATACGGCCAGCCGCTCGGCCATTTTTTTATGGGCGACGTATCGCGACGCCACAGGAATATTATCTTTGAATCTTCGGTAAGGAGCTTCTTTCTATTTTCTGCATTTACGAGGTATTTCCCTTCGTAGAGCTCCATTCGATAGGGATTTTTTAAATCGAAATATTCATTTGTCTGCTTTAAGCCCGAACTGGATGACGTCGGAAAATCGAACTTCAAATGCGTAAGATTTTCGATTTTGTAGCAATCAAGAAGAACCATTGCTTCTATCTTTAATCCTAATCGATTAAAGAAATCCCAATCCTCCCCAAATACTGTGCGAATGGTCGGAGGAATGACTTTTATCCCCCCCATGTCTTCCAACACTTTCGGCGAGTAATAGAGATTAGAACCGTAGCAAACGTCATTTCTATAATGAAAATAAACACCGCCCCCTGCAACGACCAGCGCAATTAAAACAAGCAGCACTTTTCCAATCGAAGACCGCTTAATCTTCATTCGTTGCCTTTTTTAAGGTTTCAGGATTTAAGTCGCGAGCGTGAGGCCGCCAGCCGCCATTTGCTCGGCCCAGAAGGTCTCGAGATCGCGCAGCACGTGGTTCATGCTTTCGATGCGCGTATTGGCAAGGCCGGAGGTGGCAAGGCGCTCTTCATGTTTTTTATAAAGGCGCGTGATGCCCTCGTTCAGCTTGCGGCCCTTGTCCGACAGTTTAACGCGGACAGAGCGTTTGTCGTGGATGGAGCGTTCCTGCACCAGATAGCCGTTTTCGACCATTTTCTTGACGTTATACGAGACGTTGGAGCCGAGGTAATAGCCGCGCACCGTCAATTCACCCACCGTCAGCTCATCCGTGCCGATGTTGTGGAGGATCATGCTCTGGACGTTGTTAATGTCGAGGATATTGGCGCGTTCCAACTCCACCTTCAGCACATCCAGAAACTGGCGGTGCAGGCGTTCGATCAGCGTGATGGATTCGTAATACGGCGAGGTCAAAACATTCTCCCTGAGAAAGCAGGTAGAACTATTCTAGGGCATATCAATAGCTTGTGCCAATACTGTTTTAAAATGTCAGCTCGTGCCCCGGCAGCGGCGAGAAATAGGTCTCGATTTCGCGCATCGGCACTTCCGAGAGGCGGGCGGGTTTCCACTTGGGCTGGCGGTCCTTGTCGATCAGCGCGGCTCTAATGCCTTCATAGAAATCGTGGTTTTTGACGATGCGCTGGCTCAAGCGATATTCCATAGTCATGACTTCCGCAAAGCTCAGCTGACCGCCAAGGCGTATCTGGTGCAGCGCGATTTTGAGGCTGGTCGGCGACATGGCGTAAAGGGCGGCCAGCGTTTCCTGCGCGAAGGCGGATTTGTCTTTCTGCAGCTCGGCCACAATGCCCTCGACCGTGGCGGGGTCGAAGCAATGGTCGATGCGCTCGCGGTTCGGCGCTATCTCGGACTCGCCGGGCGGCTCGGTGCAATGGTGGTCGATGACTTCGGTGATCTGGTCTCCGGGCTTCTCGCGGTTGTCCCAGTCGATCTTCGCGAAAGCCTCGAGCAGCGCGGAAATTTTTGCGGCGGGCACAAAGTGCGTGCCGAAGCCGATATAGATTGTATCAATCGCCTTGATGCGCTTCGAGGTGAGGGCGAGATATTCGCCCGTCTTGCCCGGGCAGCGCGGCAGGAAGTAGCCGCCGCCCACATCAGGGAAGAAACCGATATTCGTTTCTGGCATGGCGAAGAGCGTGTTTTCCGTGACAACGCGGTGGGAGCCATGCGCCGAAACGCCCTTACCGCCGCCCATGCAGATGCCATTCACAAGCGCGATATAGGGTTTGGGGTAAGTGAAGATGCGGTGGTTGAGCGTGTATTCCGCACGGAAAAATTCGCGCGCGAGGGAGCCATCGGCCTTGCCCTCGTTCACCGCGCGGGCTTCCAGCGCCACCGCCTTCACATCGCCGCCGGAGCAGAAGGCGCGCTCGCCGGAGCCCATGATGACGACCGCCGCGATGTTTTTATCATCCGCCCAGGCAATCAGCTGCGCATCCATCGCCTTGATCATCTCGAGCGTCAGCGCGTTCAGCGCCTGCGGCCGGTTCAGCGTGATGACGCCGATCTTGCCTTTGACGGAAAAGAGGATTTCAGCGGTGTCGGACATCTAATAAAACCCATGTTCATGAATCAGGTCGCAAAGTGTAGTAATATATCCAACAAACGGAAAGCGGAAATCGCACCCATGAAAATCGACCACGCCACAATCAAGCTGAAAGCTGCAGATTACGCCCGCATGGGCGCGAAGCTGGCGGTGCAGGCGGTCATCTGGTATGCGGCCCTCACCGTTGTCGGCTTCTTCGCCGGCGGCATTGGCGCCTATTGGTGCGCGGCGCATTTCGGCTTTAACGGCTGGTGGGCGTCGCTTGCCGCGCTCTTCGGCCTTGGTGTCGGTGCGATTGGCGGGTTTTTCACCGGCCAGATCGTCGTCACGGGCATTATCCAGGACATGATGCTGGATGCCGGCATCAAAACCGGCAAAATCGGCTATAAACACGCCAAAAAGATGTTGGCGGAGCGCAAAGCGCTGGCGCTGAAAAGCCCTGATTAGCTTTCATCAAGCCGCGGCAAAATCTGCTTTCAGCGCTTCCGGATTATGGTGTATAAACCCTTATCAAAAGGATTATGCATTATGAAAAAAGTATCCGCCCTCCTCGCCCGGCATGATGTCCCCGCCGATGCCAAGGCCCGCCCGTCCCGTACGCGCATGCGCCGCAACCGAGCCAATGACTGGACGCGCCGCCTCGTCGCGGAAAACGCAGTCAGCGTGAATGACCTCATCTGGCCGGTCTTTGTGCTGGAAGGAAATAAAATCCAGGATGACATTAAATCAATGCCGGGCGTTTCGCGCTGGTCGCTCGATCTGCTACTGAAGGAAGTTGAAAAAGCGGCGGCGCTTGGCGTGCCGGCCATCGCCCTCTTCCCCGTTGTCGCGGCGGATAAAAAATCCGTCGACGGCCGCGAGGCTTGGGAAAAGAACAACCTCATCTGCCGCACCATCCGCGCCATCAAAGACGCCGTGCCGCATATCGGTATTATATGCGACGTCGCGCTTGATCCCTACACCAGCCACGGCCATGACGGGCTTGTGGATGCGAATGGCTATGTCATGAACGATGCGACGGTGGAAGTGCTGTGCCAGCAGGCGCTGGTGCAGGCGGAAGCGGGCGTTGATATTGTCGCGCCCTCCGACATGATGGACGGACGCATCGGCGCGATCCGCGATGCGCTGGATGATGCGGGCTTCATCAACACCGGCATCATGGCCTATGCCGCAAAATATGCCTCCGCCTTCTACGGCCCCTTCCGCGATGCGGTGAATTCCGGCGGCTATCTCAAAGGCGACAAGAAAACCTACCAGATGGATCCTGCCAATACCGACGAAGCCATTCACGAAGTGGCGCTTGATATTGAAGAAGGCGCCGATATGGTCATGGTGAAGCCGGGCCTACCTTATCTTGACGTCATTCGCCGCGTAAAAGATGAATTCCGCATGCCGACCTTCGCCTATAACGTCAGCGGAGAATATGCCATGCTGCGGGCGGCGGCGCAGAACGGCTGGCTCGACTACGACAAGGCGGTCATGGAAATGATGCTGTCGTTCAAGCGTGCGGGCTGCGACGGCGTATTGACCTATGCCGCCTGCGATATCGCGAACCTGTTGAAGAAATAATAACGGCTACTGGTACTGCTGGATCTGGTAGTTGCCGGTATCGATGGTGTTGTTTTCCTCGTTGCTTCGGCGCGCCTCGCCCTTGGTGCAGCTGTAGCCAACCGTATGACTGCGCGTCATGATGTCATGCGAGGCATAGCCGAGGCCCATCGTCAGGATATACATGAAGACGGAGGTCCAGAGCGTGTCCTTCGGCGTCCAGTTGCTCTGCATGTGCTTCATGCGCTCTTTTTCCGAGACTTTATATTGCCAGACGCAGCTCTCCAGCTTCCAGAAGCCGATGACAAGCAGCACGAGGTTGGCAATGGCAATTTCCTGCCACTTCAGGCTTTCAAAAATTTTCGGGATGCAGCCGACCGTGAGATAACCCACCCAGGGCGCAAGCTGCCACGCGACGAGGAATAAAATAGAGTTGAAGGCAAGGTTGGCGTAGAAGCGCAGATGCACCTGTTGCGGCGTCGTATCCTTCGGCTTGCTGTCCGGCATGCAGACTTTGTAATAGTGCATAAGGATGACGCTGACGATTGCGAAGGCAATGAGCGAGGCGAACTGGATGATCTTCAGTGACTGCGAGGTATCAAGCCCGCAGTCGAGGAAGGGCATCTTATACAGCCCGCAGGCGTATTCGCGGATATCGACCTTGATCATCGGCACGTCGATGATGAAAAACTTCAGGCTGCCGAAGAACATCATGATGAAAGCGGCAAGGCGCAGGCCGCGGCGCTGGTTGCGCGTGCCGCGCTTCAGCGCGAACATGGCGCACAGGAAAATCAGCGGGCCTGCGGCGAAATACAGGAATTTAAACGCCGGAATACAGTAATAGGCACAAAGCAAAAGCATGGGAGAAACCCCGGCGCGCAAAAGAATAATTTCAGCGATTATGCCATGATATTGCTGGGCTTTGCCACGGCTTTGCGCCAGCCCCCTTAAGCTTTGACTTTATATCGCCAAACGGCCATCTTAAGGCATCCGCAACAATCGATTACATAACATGACAGAGCAAAAAGCCGCCGCCGAAACGCTGACCGTCGAAATCATCGGCTTTGACAGCGGCTGGGGCTGCCGCAACTTCGGCTGCGAAGACGGGCCGCATAAGGTCAACGCGCCGCGCCTGATCCATACCCTCGATGCCGCCGGCATCAAAACCAAGTGGCGCGGTCCGCTGGGCCTCAAGTTCCTCGGCAATCATGAACAGCTGACCACGAAGGAAGCGACGCTGCCGCTGACGCTGGAGGCCGTGCGCCGCCTGTGCAATACCGTCAGCAGCGCAATTGCAAACGGCAATATTCCCGTCGTCATCGGCGGCGATCATTCCTCCGCCATCGGCACCTGGTCAGGCGCGGTCTCGGCCACGAAAAGCAATCTGAAATTCGGCCTCATCTGGATGGATGCGCATCTTGACGCCCACACCTACGAAACCTCGCACGAAGGCAAATGGGGCGGCTGGTGGCACGGGCAGCCCGTGACCGCGCTGCTGGGCTACGGCAAAAACGAGTTCCGCAGCCTTGGCGGCAACGCGCCGAAAATTGCGGCAAAAAACATCAGCATCATCGGCCCGCACAGCTTCGAGCCTGGAGAGGCAGCCTTTGTGAAAAAACACGGCATCCGCGTTTTCTTCCTGGATGAAGTGCAAAAGCGTGGCTTCAAAGCCTGCTATGACGAAGCCCTTGCCCGCGCTCTGGACGGCACCGCCGCTTTCGGCCTTACCATTGATCTTGACGGCTTCCACCCCGCCGATGCCCCCGGCGTCGGCACGACAGAAGACGACGGCATGCGCGCCGCAGAAGTGCTGCCGATTTTAAAATCGGTCGGCCGCCACGAAAAATTCCGCGCGCTTGAAATTGCGGAGTTTAATCCACATGCGGATCAGACAGGCGTCACCAACCGGCTAATTGACCGGCTGTTAGGGTCGATATTTTCGACTTAAGAATGACGGCTATGCACAACCGTCAGGTTCGGGCTGCGGCGGTTGAAGCCGAGGACGAACTGGCGGATGGAGTTGCTGAGGTTGCCTTCTGTCGGGCGCGACATGCTGATGGCGGTGCAGAGATCGTCGATCGCATGTTCATCAGCGCCGGCCATATCTTCGAGCGAGGCCCAGATGGCGGGTTCCAGCCGCAGGGTGGTCCTGCTGCCGCACACCGTCAATTCGCGTTCCATCAGCCCATCAGCAGGGCGGTTTTTGACAATAATAGGGTCGTTGCCGGCGGGTGTCTGGTCAGGTTTCTGGGTATCCATAATATTATATCCTTCTCAGCCGGCACCCATCTAATGCTTGCTTCCAAAAATAGTGCCATAAAAAGGTTAATTTCCAGAATATTGCGTCAATAGATAATTAACCCACCTTCGGTCATACTGTATTTGAACGACTGGCAGAAGACCGGCCGCACTTACGGATTTCAGGATGAAATGTTTAAGCTAATCGGAAACATTCTCGTTATCGTCTTTACCCTTGGGGGCTACTGGGCCAACAAGGGGCATTTGGCTGTTTTGTGGCAGCCGTTTGAATTCATCATCATTTTCGGTTCTGCCTGCGCCGCCTTCGTCACCGCCAACTCGCCTCACGTGCTGAAGCAGACGATGACCGAGATCAAGAACATCTATAAAAAAGAAGTCTTCAACAAACCCGAATATGTTGAGCTGCTCTCCATGCTCTACCTCGTGTTCAAGACCGCGCGCAGCAAAGGCTGGCTGGCGCTGGAGCAGCACATCGAGAATCCGGAAGAGAGCGAGATTTTCAAAAAATTCCCGAACTTCCACGCCAACCATGCGGCCGTGACCTTCCTCTGCGACTACCTACGCCTTATTTCCCTTGGCGCTGAAAAGCCGCATGAGATTGAAGCGCTGATGGACCAGGAGATTGAAACGCAGACGGGGGAGCGCAACCATATATCCCACGCTGTGCAGACGATGGCGGACGGCATGCCCGCCCTCGGGATCGTCGCCGCCGTTCTTGGCGTTATCCATACCATGGGCTCCATCACCGAGCCGCCGGAAGTCCTCGGCCACCTGATCGGCGGCGCGCTGGTGGGGACTTTCCTTGGCGTCTGGATGTCTTACGGCTTTATCGCGCCGATCGCCTCCGCCATTAAGGAGCGCAACGACAATGAGCTGAAATATTTCCTCTGCATGAAAACCTCCGTCCTCGCCTTCCTGCAGGGCGCGGCGCCGCAAGTCGCCATTGAATTCGGCCGCAAGATTTTGATGCACGATACGCAGCCGACCTTCCTTGAAGTGGAAGAAGCGACGCAGAACGTGACGGCCTAAGGGGTATGTAGGCCATGGCCAAACGCAGCGACGAACAGGCCCCGATTATCATCATCAAGAAGGTCAAGAAAGTGGCCGGCGGCCACCACGGCGGCGCCTGGAAAGTCGCCTACGCCGACTTCGTGACCGCCATGATGGCGTTCTTCCTGCTGCTGTGGCTTCTCAACGTCACGACGGACGAGCAAAAGGCCATGATCTCCGCCTACTTCGCCCCTGCCGACCCGCGCATTGCAACCTCCACCTCCGGCTCCGGCGGCGTCATGGGCGGCACCACCATGTCGCCTGATGGCGCGATGACCAGCACCAAGACGCCCGTGATGGCGCAGCAGCGAGAGCCTGCCGAAGGTGTTGGCCGCGAAGACGGCGATAACGGCACCAACAAGCAGACGACCGACGAGGAAAAAGAGATCGAGGCCATGGACAAGGCCGACGCGAAACAATTCGACCTGACGGCCGAGCAGATCCAGCAGGCCATGCAGGACCAGCCGGAACTGAAGGCGCTGGCGCAAAACCTCCTCGTCGACCAGACGCCGGAGGGCCTCCGCATCCAGATCGTCGACCAGGAAGGCAACCCGATGTTTGAGGTGGGGAGCGCCAAGCCCCTGCCCGCCGCGGAAAAACTGCTGGCGCTGGTGTCATCCGTCATCAAGGATCTGCCCAATAAAACATCCATCCGCGGCCATACTGACTCCCGCGTCTACGGCAAAGATATTTCCTACGGCAACTGGGAGCTATCGTCCGACCGCGCCCTCACCTCCCGCCGCCTGATGCTGGCGGATGGCGTGAAGCCCGCCAACGTCGACAGTGTGCAGGGCAAAGCGGACCAGGAACTGCTGGTGCCGAACGACCCCAACAACGCCCGGAACCGCCGCATCAGCATTATTCTCATGAAGCAATCGCTCACCTCCGGCCCGCGCGCGCTGAATGGCAACAAGACGCCGGCGAAGCCTGCCGTGGTGAAACCTGCCAAGCCGGCGCCGCCTGAGCCGAAGAAGCAGGAAGAAGGCGTGATTTACTTCCCCTAAAGGATGTTTTGACGTGGCAAGACGCGACGCATTGCAGCTGTTCCTGTTGCCGCCCGGCCCCTGCCCCTACCTGCCGGGTCAGCTGGAGCAGAAGGCCTGCACAGTTCTCGACAAATCTATCGGCGGACTTGCGCCGCTATTGCTGGAGCGTGGCTTTCGCCGCAGCCAGAACATGTTCTACCGCCAGCGCTGCCCTGCCTGCAGCGCCTGCCAGTCGGCGCGCATCCGGCTCAAGGATTTTAAATTGGGCGACAGCTTCCGCCGCGTGCTGAAAAAGAATGCGGACCTCTCGTTCAGCATCGAGCCTGCCAAGGCGACGATGCCGCTCTACGAACTCTTCGCCGACTATATACACAGCCGCCACGGCGAGGGCGGCATGACGGAAATGTCCTACGGCGATTTCACCGCGATGATGGAGGAATTCCCGGATGACACCAAATTCTTCGTCGTGCGTCAGGGAGAGATTGTCAAAGGCGTGATGCTGATGGACGAAATGCCGGACGGCACCTCCGCCGTCTACAGCTTCTTCGACCATCGCGATGACAAGCGCAGCCTTGGCACATACATGATTTTAAAGCTCTGCGAGCATACCGCCTCCATCGGCAAGCCCTACGTCTACCTCGGCTTCTGGGTGAAGGGTTCGGAGAAGATGGCTTATAAAGCCAAATACCAGCCGCTCGAACTTTTCGTGGGCGAGCGCTGGGCGGAATTTACCGAAGGATAAAAATCAGACTTTAACGCGCGGCGAGACCGGCAGCGGTTTCGCCCAGATGTGCGGCTGGTTTTCCATGACGGTCGTGACCTTCATGGCGGCGATTTCAAAGCGGGTGTCGAGCTTGTAGCGGTCGTTGCGGCCGCGCGCGGCGGAGTAAAGCTCGAGGGCTTCAGCGTAATTTTTCATGAGTTCGATTGCGGTTTCGGTCTTCTCGGCGGCGAGCGCTTCGAGCAGGGAGATGGCAGAGGCCTGCAGCAGCAGCCTTGCGTCATCCGACAGCCCGGAAATTTTCCCGCCGAGTTCAGCCGCAGGCGCCGAAGAGACGCCGCGCACTTCGCGGGAAAATTTCACGAGCCTATCGTTCAGCCAGTCAGCAGGATGCTCGGAGAAGAGAGCTGGACCGGCAAGACATGCCGCTGCCGCAATCTGCCGCTCCTCGCCGCCGTGCTCGAATATCAGTCGGGCCATGGCTACTGGACCGCGAAGATACTGCTCGGTGGCGATGGCGGTGCCGGCGAACCGGGCAATATACATTGCCCAGCCCGCCGCGAATGCGTCGCGGAAAATCTGCCGATCGGGCAGACATGTCTGCTTGAAATCCATTACACACACCCTGTTAGTCCCTCTGCCGAAATATCACTTGTTACGGAGCTTTACTTCGGAAGAGGATGAACTTTTAAAGCAATCGAAAAATAGTGTCCACAAATACTTTATAAGTATTTGTTATTACACAATGTTATGAGTTTTTCGCAGCATTGATTCCGGCAAAGATTCTAAGCCAGAATTCTTTAACGCCAGAGCGAATCCTTGAAGAGTTTGAGGAGCGCAGCGAAGGCTTTATCCGCCTCTTCCTTATTAAACGCAGGCGCATCCAGCACGCACCAGCCGTGTTTTCCGGTGTAGGTTTTGCTCTCATAGGTGCCGCCCCAAGCGGCCAGAGCTTCATCGAATTTCTTCGTCAGTTCCGGCGGCATATGGCTGTCGTCCGTCGCATAGCCGATATGCAGCTGGGCTTTCACGCGGTTCAGGTAGCTATGCGCGCCTGTGCCGTCTTCTTTATAAAGCCCCGTGCCATGGAAGGAGGCGGCGGCGCCAATTTCATCGGGCGCTGCGGCCGCGCCCAAAATCGCCATCGATCCCGTGATGCAATAGCCGACGACGCCGATGCGCCCCGCGCCGACTTCCTTCTGTGCCTGCAGGAATTCAGCATAGTGGCGTACGTCTTTCGCCATGGTCTCCGGCGGCAGCGCGTCGCGCAGCTCCTGCATGCGCTTCATCTGCGCTGCATTATCGGGCTTGATGGGGAAGTCTATGACCGGCGGCTCGCCGTTGCGGAAGAAGACGTTCGGCAGCAGCACGGCATAGCCTTCCGCTGCGAGGCGTTTTGCCATCTCGATGTGCGAGGCGCGGATGCCGCCGATATCGGTCAGGTGAATGACACCGGGCCAGGAACCCTCGCCTTCCGGGGTGTAGAGCTGCGCATGGCAGGTGCCATCGGCGGTGACGATATTGAGCTGTTTTTCCATGCACATTCTCCTGTTGACGCTCTATACCAAACGCCCGAAGCCGTGAAATGGTTCAATCGCGCTTAAACGCCGTTGAATTTCTTCGATTTGGGGAAGCCGTTCGGCGGCAGCACGCCCGCCTGCGCGCGTTCGCCGCGCCAGGCTTTGAGGTTCGTCTCCGTGCGTTCCTTGCCCGCGCTGTAGAAGGTGAGGCCTTCCTTCAGCTTGAAGGTCTTCGCATCCGACAGACCACCGTCCTTGTAGCGCTGCAGGATAACGCCGACGCCCTTGGTCATTTCCGGCACTTGCTCCAGCGGGAAAATGAGAAGCTTGCGGTTTTCGCCAATGACGGCGACACTGTCACCCGTCACAGGCGTGCAGACGCGCGCTTCGACGGATTCCTTCACCTGCAGGCACTGCTTGCCGTTCTTGGTTTGGGAGAGAATTTCTTTTTCCGGCACGATAAAGCCGCGGCCGTCATCCGCCGCGACAAGCAATTTGCGCTCGGGGTCGTGCTTCATGATGGTCACGATATCGGCTTCGTTCTGCAGGTCGATCATCAGGCGCACCGGTTCGCCAAAGCCCCTGCCCGGCGGCAGCTTGTCGCAGCCGATGGTATAGAACTTGCCGTTGGTGCCGAAGATGACCAGCTTGTCTGTCGTTTCGGCATGCAGCGCGAATTTGGCGCTGTCGCCTTCCTTATAGGTGACGGATTCAATTTTATCCTGCTCGAGGTGCCCCTTCATCGCGCGGATCCAGCCCTTGTCGGAGCAGATGACGGTGATGGGTTCTTTCTCGATCAGCGCTTCCAGCGGCACATCGGTATCCACCGGTGCCTTGCCGATAACGGTGCGGCGCTTGCCGAGCTTGGTATTCTGGCCGAACATTTCGCCGAGATGCTTGATCTGCTTCTTGATCGCGGTCATCTGGCGCGCCTTGGAGCCGATGAGTTTTTCGAGGTCTTCTTTTTCCTCGCGCAGCTCCTTGTTCTCGCGCTTGATCTCGATTTCCTCGAGCTTGCGCAAGGAGCGCAGGCGCATGTTCAAAATCGCTTCCGTCTGGATGTCGGAAAGCTTGAACTTCTTCATCATCACGGGTTTCGGCTCATCTTCCGTGCGGATGATGTGGATGACTTCGTCGATGTTCAGATAGGCAATCAGGAAGCCTGCCAGCAATTCAAGGCGATGCTCGATATGCGCAAGGCGGTATTTGGAGCGGCGCACCAGCACGTCCTGCCGGTGGTCGATGAAACACTGCAGCACTTCCTTCAGGTTCATGACGCGCGGCGAAACGCCTTTGTCGAGCACGTTCATGTTGAGGGAGAAGCGGGTTTCAAGATCGGTAAACTTGAAGAGCTGCGCCATGAGCAGTTCCGGCTCCATGGAGAAGTTCTTCGGCGTCAACACGACGCGCACGTCTTCCGCCGACTCGTCAACGACGTCATCGAGGAAGGGCAGCTTCTTGGTCGTGATCAGCTCCGCCATTTTCTCGATCAGGCGCGATTTCTGCACTTGGTAGGGAATTTGGGTGACGACGATCTGCCACTTGTCATTCTTCAGCTTCTCGACATCCCAGACAGCGCGGAGGCGCAGGGAGCCGCGGCCGGTTTCGTACGTCTGGCGGATGCTGGCTTTGTCTTCCACCAGAATGCCGCCAGTCGGGAAATCGGGGCCCTTGACGAATTTCAGCAGGTCTTTGACTTCGCATTCCGGCGTGTCGATCATCAGCTCCATCGCCTCGCAGAGTTCTGCGACGTTATGGGGCGGAATGTTGGTGGCCATGCCGACCGCGATGCCGGAAGAGCCATTGGCCAGCAGGTTCGGGAAGTTCGACGGCAGGACAGAGGGTTCTTTCAAGGAACCGTCATAGTTCGGGCGGAAATCAACCGCGTCCTCGTCAATACCTTCCAGCAGCAGCTGCGCCACGGCGGTGAGGCGGGATTCCGTGTAGCGCATGGCGGCGGGGTTGTCGCCGTCGATGTTGCCGAAGTTGCCCTGGCCGTCGACCAGCGGATAGCGCACGGAGAAATCCTGCGCCAAGCGCACGAGGGCGTCGTAGATGGAGCTGTCGCCGTGCGGGTGGTAGCTACCCATGACGTCGCCGACGACCTTGGCGGATTTTTTCGGCTGGCTGCCGGGGCTGAGGTTCAGCTGCGACATGGCGTAAAGCACGCGGCGGTGCACCGGCTTCAGCCCGTCGCGCGCATCCGGCAGCGAACGGGACATGATGGTGGACAGCGCATAGGACAGGTACTTCTCGGAAACAATATCACCGAGGTTCTTGTCACGGATTTCGAGCGCGACGACGTTTGAAGGGGGTTTCTTGGCCATGGCAGCTGTTTTAGCGCATTTTTGCACGCCATTCCAGCGTTAAAAATGGCGAAATTAGGCTGATTCTGCTGGTTTTATTGCCAATTTCGCAAATTTTTCCTCAAGCCGCAGCCTCGGCTCCGGCAGGTTGGCATTGGCAAGGGCGAAGACGCGATTCAGTAAAAAGTGGCCGGTCAGCTTGAGCCCATCGAGGATATCTTCCGGGTCAAACCGCGCCTCGCCGCGCAAAAACGGCGGCAGGGCAAGCATGAGATGCTTGTACGGCTCCCCCGCCGATTCCGAGACCGCGGCGCCCGATTTGGGGCTGACGTAAATGAGTTTATCGTTCACCCCCGTCGCGGCGCATTTGGAAAGGTCAAGGCCGAAGCCCAGTTCGCGCAGCAACCCTATCTCCCAATATATATAGCTGATGGCCCAGAGGTCGGAGGAGAAGGCATCCAGCAGCGCGCGCATGCCCTGATAGACGGCAGGGTGCTTTTCATGCTCCGGCAGCGTGCGGTCGGCAAGCGCGCAGGCGGATTGCAGCGCGGTCAGCTTGATTGATTCATCCAGCACATCGGCGGCATAGCTTTTTTCAAGCTCGAAGGAATAGGTACCCAGCTGGTCGGATGATTTGGCCTGCCAGCTGGCGGAAACGACATTGCCAATCTCCAGCGTGCCGCGCGTCTTCTGGCTGGTGGCGCCATAAACATAGCCCGCGGCGCGGCCGTGATTTTCCGTCAGCAGCGAGACGACGCCGCCATTCTCGCCATGCGGGCGGACGGAAAGAATAATGCCTGTATCCTGCCATGAAATCATACGCAAATTCTAGCACGCGCGGGCGGCCTATCGCAGCTTAAAAAACAACGGGAAATGTCAGGCGCCGGGGGTTTTTTGCTTGGGGCTGGAAGCGGTTACGGTGGCGGTGGATTTTGCTGTCGCCACCACGGCGGGTGCGGCACCGTCTTTTTTCGCGGAACCGAAGTTGAAGGCCTTCTGGATGAGACCCTTCACAAAAGCGCCCTTCGACGTTCCTGAAGGACTTTCGACGGCCGGCGTTTCCTTCGGCCCCGCCTTGCCGTAGATTGTTTCCATCATGTGCTGTTCGACCGCGGGGTCCATGCCTTGCGCGCGTATCCAGTCGGCGGCGGTGGCACCGCCGCTGGTGTTCGTTTTAATCTCGCCCATCACCTGCCCCTGCATCCAGGCATCGGCGGCGGCGGCGGGGCCGGTGTCACGCTGCAAAATTGCCAGCATGCTGCGCTCCGTCTCGGCATCCATGCCTTGGGCGCGTATCCAGTCGGCGGCGGTCGGGCCCTTATCGGCGTCCATCTCCGGCGCTTTCAGCGTCGCCAGCGTCGCGGCTTCGGTTTTCGGGTCCATCTGCTGGGCGATGATCCAGTCAGCGGCTGTCATTTCAGGCTTTTCGGGCTTGGCATTCTCGTTGCTGTTATCTGTGCCGCCAAAAATGGATTTCATGAAACTGCCCTCGTTTGCCCGATCGCCGCGCCCTTATATAAGGTGTTCGCGGATTTAAAAACGTATGGCATATTATCGCCGAATTACATGAATAATATGTAAACAGCGACAGATTGCCGAATTGCCGTTATTTTTCAGCCAGTTCAGGCCGCCTTTAGCGCGCGGTCGACGATTTTGCCGGTGTGTTTGGTGTAGCGGCTGTAATCGAAAACCTTGTCGAGCGCGGCGGGCTTCAGCGCCTTTTTGACCACGGGGTCGGCGGCGAGCAGCGATTTGAAATCGCCCTTACCCTCCCAGACCTGCATGGCGTTGCCCTGTACGACGCGGTAGGCATCTTCCCGGCTCATGCCGCTGTCGGCCAGCGCCAGCAGCGTTGCCTGCGAGAAGACGAGGCCCTTCATGCTCTCCAGATTCTTCATCATGCGGTCGGGGTAGATGAGCAATTTATCGATGACGCCGGTCAGGCGGTTGAGTGCGAAATCCATGAGGATGGTGGTATCGGGCGCGATGACACGCTCGACGGAGGAGTGGGAAATATCGCGCTCGTGCCATGTCGTGACGTTTTCAAGCGCGGGAATGACGGAAGAGCGAATGAGGCGCGAGAGGCCGGTGAGGTTTTCCGACAGCACAGGGTTGCGTTTGTGCGGCATGGCGGAGGAACCCTTCTGCCCGGGGCTGAAGAATTCCTCGACCTCCCGCACCTCGGTGCGCTGCAGGTGGCGGATTTCGGTTGCGAGGTTTTCGATGCAGGAAGCGACGACGCCGAGTGCGGAGAAGAAGGCCGCATGGCGGTCGCGCGGGATGATCTGCGTTGACACGGTTTCGGCTTTGAGGCCCAGCTTCTTCGCCACATAAGCCTCGACGCGCGGGTCGATGGTGGCGAAGGTGCCGACGGCGCCGGAAATAGCGCAGGTGGAGACTTCCGCCTTGGCGGCGATCATGCGCTGTTTGCAACGGTGGAAGGCGGCGTAATGCCCCGCGAGCTTCAGGCCAAAGCTGGTCGGCTCCGCATGGATGCCGTGGCTGCGGCCGATGCAGAGCGTGTTTTTATGCTCCTGCGCACGTTTTTTGAGGGCGGCGAGAAGTTTATCAAGCCCGGCAATGATGATATCGGAGGCCTGGCCCAGCTGCAGCGCGAAAGCGGTGTCAATCACATCGCTCGATGTCATGCCGACGTGGATAAAGCGCGATTCCTTGCCGACATATTCGGCGACGGAGGTGAGGAAGGCGATAACATCATGCTTCACCTCGCGCTCGATCTCATCGATGCGGGCGACGTTGAAATTTGCCTTCTTGCGGATTTTGGCGGGGGCGTCTTTCGGAATGACGCCGAGTTGCGCCTGCGCTTCGCAGGCGGCGAGCTCGACTTCGAGCCAGAGGCGGAAGCGGTTTTCGGGTTCCCAGATGTCGGCCATGTCCTTGCGGGTAAAACGGGGTATCACTTCTCTTCGCTCCCTAATGCCAGTTGTTTTAATGTGATGCCGCCGAGCGATTGCTGCAGCGCCTTGTTCGATAATTCCACCGCGTTTTCGACACCGGGAAAGCCCTTGATGCGCACCAGCTGCAGCATCCCGATTTCATCGGCGGCGCGGATGCGGCCGATCAATTCGGCAGCGCTGGTCGCATCAAACGGCACGGCGGGAATGTAATGCGCCTCGTCCCCCGCCGCGATGAGGATTTTTTCGGTGGCGAGATCCTCGACGACGTCAAAGACAATCATCGCGGGAACGCCAAGGCGCAGGGCCAGCTGCGCGAGGGTGAGGCCGTGGCCCGCCTTGTAAAAAGCATGGCCAATCTCCCCGCAGATCTGCAGCGCCAGTTTTTCCTTTACCCGCAGGCTGACGTTGCGGATGCGGCGGGACAGCGACTGGTTCGACGGGTTCTGGATATAATAGGCAATGGCAGCCCCCGCCAGCACGGTGAGCCAGCCCATGTAAACCCATATCATCAGAAGCACGATGGCGGCGAAGGCGGAATAGATGGCGGCATAGCTCGCGGAACTCGCGACAAAGATACCGAACAACAGACCCAGAATCTTCCAGATAAGCCCGGTCAGGAATCCGGCGGCGAGCGCCGGCATCCATTTCACCTTCGTGTTCGGCATGAACATATAAAGCGCGGCGAAGGCCAACATGAACAGCAAGTAGGGCACAAGGCTGAAAACTTTTTCCATCGACGAATTGACGATATCGATGTTCAGCCAGCGGTAGGCGATATCGGCATGGCGCACCATGGCGGTCATGGCGACGGAAAGGAACAGGAACAAAGGGCCGATCAGCAGCACGGCCAGATAATCGCGCAAGCGGTGCAGGAAGGACCGCGCATCCGGCACGCGCCAGATATCGTTGAACGCTTCCTCGATCTTCTGCATCATCGAAATCACGCCGTAGATCAGCAGTGCAACGCCAAGCGCGCCGAGGACGCCGACGGAAATATTTTCGACGAAGCCGGACAGCTTGTCGGCAATCTCAGCGCTTTGCGCGCCGAGGGGCTCGAGGAATTTTTGCAGGAAGGGCCGCAGCTGGTCATTCGCGCCAAAGCCCTTCATGACGGAGAAGGTAATCGCCAGCAGCGGCGCGAAGGATAATAGCGTCGTATAGGCAAGGCTGGCGGCGCGCTCGTTATACCGCCCCTCCCCCATATCGCGAGTCACGGCGATGCAGAGGCGCAGGAGGCGGATGAAGAATTTGCCCACCAGCGTGCGCGGCTGCAGCCCGGCCGAGAAGACCTTGTCGAAAAGCGTATCCGGTATCTGTTTGATCTTCAGTTTCAAGACGATTACGGTGTGGTTACTGGGCCAGAAGGCGTTTGTTCCGGCGCGGTTTCAGCGGGCGGACTATCTATCGGCGCATTTTCAGGCGCCACTTCCGGCGTTGCCTGCTTCTTGCCGAACAAGCCGCCGCCGAGCAAATTGCCAAGCGCGTTCTTGGGATCCTTGCGGAGATCCTGCAAGATCGTCTTGCCCTTTTCGCGCACGTTTTTAATCGCGGCTTTCGCGTCCTCCGGATGGTCGAGGATGCCCTGAATGGCACCCTTGTAATCCGGCTTCACCTTGATGTTATTGAACGGCCCGCGGATATCCACCGGCACCACAACGCCTTTGGCGCCTTCGGTTTTGGCAGATGCCGTCAGCAGCGGCATGACGCGGTAGTCGACGCGTTTCAGTGGCAGGTTGACGTCACCCGAACCCGTCGCCTGCACCAGCGGCCCGCGCATTTTCAGGTCTTCGTTATGGGCGATGCCGGTCTTGATGGTAAAGGTGCCGCCAAGGTCGACGAATTCCGTCTTGCCATTGCCGATGCCCATTTCACCAAGGCGCGATTCAATCGCCTGCGCGATATTCACAAGGTCGATGCCTTCGAGCGTACCGTTGTGGAAGGTCACAGCGCCGGAGCCTGCCAGCGATTCAACGATCGCCTTCTGGCTTTTGCCATTGGCCGAGACATCGACCGAGGCGTCCACCGTGCCGCTCATCTTTTTGAAATCGGCGAAGGTGGTTAGCAGCGGTTTCGTCTGCACATCTTTCATATTGAATTTAAAAGCGAGCGCGGGCGTTGCCGCCGCGATGACGGTCACATCCGATGAAAAGGCGCCGCCGAACAGCGTTGCTTCCGATGATTTTGCATGCAGGCTGCCATCCGCCAGTTGCACGGACAATGTGCTGGGCCCGACATCCGCACCGCGGAGGGAGAAACCTTGCGTCTGCAGCGTCATATCCGCATCCAGCGTCTTCAAGCCGCTGAAGTCGATGGGCGTATTGTCCCAGCCTTCCTGCGGCGCGGCTTTCTTCACGGCCGCTTCCCCTGCACGTGCTTCTTCGGCATGGCCGGTGAAGCGGTCGAGATTCAGCTTGTTGACGGAAACTTTCGCCTTTAGCAGCGGCTTCGCGCCGCCATAGCCAAGGTAGACATTGCCCTTCGCCTGCACTTCATCCAGCGTCAGGGAGGCGCCGTTTAGCGTGAGGCCCGCGCCTGTCGCCTGCGCGGCAGAGGCAAAAGAAACTTTTTCAAATGGCATTGCTTGCGGCTTCGCGCCCTTCAGCCAGCCGACGGTGTTGGAAAGCGATGACACATTCGTATCAATCTTGCCGTTCAGCATGGTGCCGGTGGTGGCAAGGCGGCCTTCCAGCTTGGTGTCAAAGTCCGATGTTTTAACGTTCAGGTTGCCGGGGGAGGGTTTGCCGTTGAGGAAATCAATCGGCGCATCAAGGCTGGCGAAAACATTCACGCGCTTGTCGTGGTAAATGACAGTGCCATCCACCTGCAGCGCGCTGGCGAGATCCGGGTATTTCACCACGGCGTCAATTTCGTTTAAAGAGACATTGGTGCCCTTCTGGCGGTCAACGAAGGTCAGCGTGCCCTTCTTGATTTCAAACTGGCTGAATTTAAAGCCGAGGTCCTTGGTGATATTGGCTTCGGGCGCCTTGCCGGCTTTTTCCGCCGGTTGTTCCTTGGCCTTCAGTGCCGAAAATTCCCAGCTTTTCTTGCCATCCGCCGACACTTCCAGATGGATGACAGGATGGTCGAGCACGAAGCGCGTCACTTCAATCTGCTTGCTGAACAAAGGCTTCAAGGCAAGGCCGAGGTTCAATTCACCCAGCGTGATCATGGTTTTGTCGGCGGCCCAGCCGGGGTTGGTCAGCGTGACATCTTTCAACCGCAGACCGATGTTGGGCACAAGGCCGAAGCGCATGCTGGTGAAGGCAAGGTCACGTCCCGTCTTTTCTTTCACGGCGGTGATGACGCGTTTTTGCACTTCATCGACCGAAATATACTGCGTCAGCGCAAATATTGCGCCGCCGATGAGCAGCGCCAGAACCAGCAGGAAGATGCAGAATTTTTTCATGGCGTTTATCCGTTCAAATGTCTCAGGCTTTTTTCTCGGCGACAGGGCGCACCCAGGTTTTTTCGCCGATGGTGGTCTGGCCGTGCGCAAAGTTTTCCGGCGCGATCGCCATCATGGAGCGGCTGCCGCGGCCAATCGCGCGGGAATGGGCGCGCGCCATGGGCAGGATGCGGTCGAAGTAGAAACGCGCGGTCTTGATTTTGGTTTCATAGAAAGCCGCGCCTTCCGGCTTTTCATTCAAGCGATGACGCGCGGTGATTTCCATTTTCAGCCACATATGCGCCATGACGACATAGCTGAGCAGCTTCAGGTAATCGGTCGCCATCGCGCCCGCATCGACCATCACGCCGCCGATCATGTTCTTGAAACCGAAGTTGCCCATCAGCATGGCCCAGGCGGCGCGCGTGCGCAGCTTGAAGGTATGTTTCCACACGCGGAACCAGGCGTTATGCGCCAGGCGCCAGATAAGGCGCGGCGAGACGCCGGATTTCAATCCGTCCAGCAAATCCTTGCCCACTTCGTCAAGGTAGGTGCCGAGGAGATTTTCCTTCATCAACTTGCGGCCGATAAGGTCCAGCGCCTGAATGCCGTTGGTGCCTTCATAAAGCCGTGTGATGCGCGCGTCGCGGTTATATTGCTCGACGCCGTGTTCCTTGATGTACCCGTGGCCGCCAAACACCTGCATCGCGGAGTTGGTATTATCGACCGCGTTGTCGGTGAAATGCGCCTTCATGACGGGGATGAGCAGGTCGACCAGGCGTTTTGCCTTGTTGCGCACTTTTTCATCGCTGTGTTTCTGGTAGTGGTCCAGCTGCATGGAAACCCAATAGGCCAGCATGCGGCCCGCTTCCGCCTGCGCCTTCACGGTCAGCAGTTCGCGGCGCACATCGGGGTGGGTGATAATCGCGACAGCGGATTTGCCAAGGTTTTCATCGCTCGGCTTCTGGTCAATCGGCTGGCCCTGCTTGCGGTCAAGCGCATAGGCGAGGCCGTTTTGATAGGCCACTTCCGAAAGGCCAAGGCCCTGCAGGCCCACGCCCAGCCGCGCTTCGTTCATCATCACGAACATGGCGCGCATGCCTTTATGCGCCTCGCCAATCAGCCAGCCGGTGGCGCCTTCTAGGTTGATCTCGCAGGTGGAGTTGGCATGGATGCCCATTTTCTCTTCGATGCGGCCGCAGAACGCGGGGTTGCGGGCGCCGGGCTGGTTATCCGCCGTCGGCAGGAATTTCGGTACGATGAAAAGGCTGATGCCTTTGACGCCTGCGGGCGTTGTCGGGTCGTCAATTTTTGCCAGCACAAGGTGCAGGATGTTGGAGGTCAGGTCATGCTCGCCGGCGGAGATGAAAATTTTCGTGCCGGTGATGGCATAGCTGCCGTCCGCCTGCTTCACGGCTTTCGTTTTAATCAGGCCAAGGTCGGTGCCGCATTGCGGTTCGGTCAGGCACATGGTGCCGGACCATTCGCCAGAAACGAGTTTGGGCAGGAACTGGTCTTTCTGCGCATCGGTGCCATAGGTATGCAGCGCATTATACGCGCCGTGCGACAGACCCGGGTACATACCGAAAGCAAGGTTGGCGGAGCAGAACATTTCCGACAGCGCGGTGTTGACGACCACAGGCATGCCGAGCCCGCCGTATTTGGGGTCGCAGGCGAAGCCCGGCAGGCCCGCCTCGCAGAACTGTTTGTAGGCTTCCTTGAAACCCTTCGGCGTCGTTACCGTTTTGGCGTCGCGGTCGTGGTGGCAGCCTTCATGGTCGCCGGTGATGTTGAGCGGGAACAAGACGTTTTCGGCCAGCCGCGCGGTTTCTTCCAGAAACTGGTTGATGGTCGCGGCATCGACCGATTCAAAGTCGCGAATTTCCTTCAGGCTTTCAACCTGCAGCACCTCGTTCAGCACGAAGCGCATATCATCCAACGGGGCTTTATAGGTCGGCATGGTCTTGCTCCTTAAACTTTTGATTACGTTAGCAAAGGAATCATGCCGGTTGGCAGATTTCTCAAGGTTTGTTGCCATAACGACGCCGAATTCTTTTGCTGGAAATTCCGCCACTGCCGCCTATATGCTGCAGGCATGAAAACAGATGAATTTTTCTATATGGAAGACTTGGCGGTGGGCCAGACCTTTGGCGCGGGGCCGATTGCGGTGACGGAAGCCGAGGTGATTGCCTTTGCCGAAAAGTTCGACCCGCAGTTTTTCCACATCGACCCTGCCGCCGCGAAAGACTCGCCCTTCGGCGGGTTGATCGCCAGCGGCTGGCATACCGCGGCCTTGACCATGCGGCTGATTATCGAGGCGAGCCCGAAAATGAAGGGCGGCATGTTGGGCCGCAGCGTCGAGAAAATGAACTGGCTGCGCCCTGTGAAGCCCGGTGACACACTGCGCCTTGAAGGCGAAATCCTGGAGCTGCGCCCGTCGGAGAAAAACCCCGCGCAGGGCGTGATGCGCTGCCGGAACACGACGCTCAATCAGGACGGCAAAAAGGTGCTGGAGTCGCAAACCATCGTGATGGTGCCGCGGCGTACTACCACCACTTGATAGGCACGCCGTTCACCCAGAACAACAGGTTCTGGATGTTCTGGCCGATGAAAATGGCGACGGAGGCAAGAAAGCCGCCAAATCCCCACCAGATTTTAAGGCCACGAAAGTACACGCAGGCGCCGACGACAAAGCCGTAATAGGTGACGATATTGAATACGTGGTCCATCTGCGCGCGCGGATACCATTGTTCGACCGCCAGCAGCAGCAGCGGGAGCGACAATATCGTCAGCGGAATGCTTGTCCAGTTGCCGGCCTGAAAGGTAATCCAGAAGCGGTCGCGGCGGTCAAAGGCGCGCGTTGCGACCCAAAGGAGGGCGAGGCCGCCGGCGAAATTCAACACCGCGCCTTCGGCAATGATCAGGTATCGGGTCTGCAGCGTTTGTTTTTCCAGCCCCTCGCCCGGCCAGAAATATTCCGCGATAAAGCTGAGCGGCAAAAGCAGGATGGGTATCCAGAGGGATTGCAGCCCGGCCTTTTTGGACGGGTCTTTTTCAAAAGGCAGAATGCCGCGGCCGAAGAGGAAGGTGAGGTCGAAGGCGCCTTTCAGCTTATCCTGCCATCTTACCGTTTCAGCCATATTGCCCCCCTAAAAACGTGAAACCGGACGGGGCATTGTTCCCCGTCCGGCTCCAAGCCTAGCATTTATTTTTTGTCTTTCCTACCGGCGCGGTGCGGCTTCCACGGGCTCCGGTTTGGCGGTGCCGCTTTCCGATTTGGCGAGGCGGGCGAGGTTGACGAATTCGGAGCGATAGCCCATTTCGTCCTTGCCCTTGGCGCCATTCGCCATCTCGATCACCTGGTCATAGGTCAGCGTGTTGGTGTATTTGCTGTCGCGCAGCACCTGGCCGAAGCCCGCAACGGCGGCGGCGAAGCGGAGGTCATCCGGCAGCGCGTCGAACTTCTTGTCGTCCTCCGGCGTGATCGGGCGTGTCATCCGCGTGCTCACGTCGCTATCCGGCTTTTTGTAGCGGATTTTGAGGAAGGCGTATTCGTTGCCGTGCTTATCATCTGCCACCGCTGCTTTCTCCAGCGCCGTTTCCTTGGCGTTGTAGCGCAGCGGGTCGTTGACGGGGGTTGCGCCGGCGGGGGTGATTTCATAGATCGCCGTCACCGCATGGCCCGCGCCGACTTCACCTGCATCGATTTTATCGTTGTTGAAGTCTTCGCGGTTGAGGTGGCGCGTCTCGTAGCCGATCAGGCGGTATTCCTGCACGGTCGCGGGATTGAATTCGACCTGGATTTTCACGTCTTTGGCGATGGTGAAAAGGGTCGAGCCCGCTTCATCGACCAGCACTTTACGCGCTTCGTTCAGGTTGTCGATATAGGCGGCGTTGCCGTTGCCGTTTTGCGCCAGCGCCTGCATGGTCGCATCCTGATAGTTGCCGTCGCCAAAGCCCAAGACCGAGAGGAAAATCCCCTGCCCGCGCTTTTTGGCGATAAAGTCTTTCAGGTCGTCGGTGGAGGAAATGCCGACGTTAAAGTCGCCATCCGTCGCGAGGATAACGCGGTTGTTGCCTTCCTTCACAAAGTTCTGCGCCGCGAGGTCATAGGCGGTGCGGATGCCTTCCGCGCCCGCCGTCGAGCCGCCCGACTGCAAGCGGTTCAGCACATCGACGATTTTCGATTTATCGGAAGCCTTCGTCGGCGGCAGGGCGACGCCCGCGTTACCGGCGTAGGTGACGATGGAGACGGTGTCATCCGCCTTCAGGCTGTCGAGCATCAGCTTGAAGGAGCTGACCAGCAGCGGCAGTTTATCCGGCTCGTTCATCGAGCCCGAGGTGTCGATGAGGAAGACGAGGTTCGACTTCGGCTTTTCGCTCAGGTCATAGCCCTTGATGCCGATGTGGAGGAGTTTGTGTTCCGGATTCCACGGCGCGGTATAGACCGCGACCGTCGGCTTGAACGGGTCTTCGTTTTTGGCGGGCAGCGCGTAGTCGTAGGGGAAATAGTTGATCATTTCCTCTAATCTCACCGCGCCCTTCGGCGGCAGCGTGCCCTGATTGATCAGTTTCCGCACGAAGCTGTAGGATGAGGTATCGACGTCAATCGAGAAGGTCGAGACAGGATCCGCGGAGGTCGTGGTGATGCCGTTGTCGACAAAATCAGGGAAGGCGTCGGTGTTCTGCGCCTGATGATGATTACCAGGAAGCTTCGCACGGAAGGCCTCAAATTCATCATAAACAGGCTCGGAAGCAACATTCGGCGCGGGCGAGACAAATGGATCAACACCTAGATTGGGCTGTTCTGGTTCTGCAGGAGTTGCAGCAATTTGGCCAACTGGCGGTTCCGGGCGCGGCAAAGGCGGGGCAGCGGGCGCGACTTTATCCATCTCCATATCGCTTCTGCGGCTGCTGTCTTTTTTGAAATCCGTCTCGGGCATGGCGCGGGGGCGTGCGGCAGGCGCATTTTGCGCCATATAGACTTCTTTCGCTTTTGCGGGTTCGGCATAGCCTTTACCGCCCGTCGCACCAACGGTTTTCTCTGCAGGCGAGGCAAGGCCACCGGCATCCGCAGCGGGCGGCGCAGCCTCTTCAACCTGCATACGGCGTGCTTCGGCCTTGGAGCGCCACTCCTGCAGCCCATCGTTTTGGGCCGCGGCCGGCGCAGGCGGCACGGCCAGTTTGTCTTCCTGCGACGGGGCGAGAATAATCGGCATCGCGCTAGAACCGCTCTTCACGGCATTCTTGGCGTTCTGCTTGTTCTCTTTGTTGATGGAATTTGAATACCGGCCTTCTACTGGCGTCCCTTTGAGCTGCGAGTTATCCATACTGAAGCTTACAGTGCTCTTATTTTTGACATCAGCCTTACCCATGATGCTGCCCACCTCTCCAATAAAGAAAGGTGTTCCTAACACAGCAACCAGCGCGCAAAGGGCGACGGCACCCATGGGGCCGGCGTAACGGGGCTTGTTCATGGTAAATCTCCTGACATTGTTTTTTGAACTCATGTCAGTCAGACGCGCTAGGTCATCGGAACCTTGGGTGTCTTCGGCAGAATTTTTGTCAAAAGCGGCCATGGCCATCTCAAGCGCCTGTTTTCGCTTGGAATCATCGGGGGCCGGCGCCTTCACGGCGTTCAGCATTTTATTGAGCTGCTGCTCATCCATGGCGCTTACCCTTTTTCTCCAGCTCCAGCTGCACGGCGATTTTCTTGCGCGCTTCGTGAATGCGCCAGGAAATGGTGCCTTCCTCACACTCCAGAATTTCGGCGGCTTCTTTATGCGTCAGCCCCTGCCAGCACACTAATATAACTGTCTCTTTCAGGCTTTCCGGCAAGGCCTCGATTGCCTTCAGCGTGTCTTTATGGCTGAGTTTTTCTTCCGGCGTTAAATCTTCCGAGATAAACACGGCGTCTTCAAACATCGGCTTTTCGCGGGTGTTGCGGCGGTTCTTGGCCTTGTAGTAATCCTTGGCGGCATTGATGGTGAGGCGGTAGAGCCAGGTGGTGAAGGCCGATTCATACATGAAGCTGGCAATATTGTTCGCAAGCTTGATGGAGGCGTCCTGCGCGATATCCTCCGCATCTTCGCGGTTGCCGCACCATTGCCAGGCGGTTTTGAACATGAGCCCGTAATGCCTTTCCAGCAGCGCCGCAAAAGCGCGGCGGTCACCGCCCTGCGCTTTCGAGATCAGCTCCTCGTCATCCGGCTGGGCCATGCTCTGCTTCTAATATCCTGCAAATAAGACGATGGGGGTAAGGCAACCCTTGGGTTAATTAAATAGCATTTAAATCAATCACTTATCAAGCCGTAAAGGCAAGCAGGCCCATGGCCTTGAAGCTGGTATAGCCGTTTTTGCCAATAATAATGTGGTCGTGCACGACAATATCCATGGCTTTGGCGGCCTTGATAATCTCTTGCGTCATTTCAATGTCACCGTCGGAAGGGGTCGGGTCGCCGCTCGGGTGGTTGTGGACGAGGATGATGGCGGTGGCGCCCAAATCCAGCGCGCGTTTAATAACCTCGCGCGGGTAGACGGGCACATGGTCGACCGTGCCGGTCTGCTTCACTTCATCGGCAATCAGCTGGTTGCGGCGGTTTAAAAACAGCAGGCGGAAATGTTCCTGCTTTTCATGCGCCATGGCGACATGGCAGTAATCAATCAATTTCTGCCAGCTGCTGAGGACCGGCTTCTTTTCAATTTCCTCAATAAGCATGCGCTGCGTCAGGGCATGAATGGTTTTGAGCAGCACGGCCGAATTTTCCGACAGGCCTTTGATTTCGGCGAGATCCTTCAAATCCGCGCCCATGACGCCGCCGATGCCGCCGAAGCGGGCGAGCAGCTGCTTCGCCAGCGGCTTCACATCTTTGCGCGGAATGGCCGCAAACAGCAGCAGTTCCAGCAGTTCATAAGTTTCAAAGGCGCCGACGCCGGATTTGACGAAGCGTGCGCGCAGGCGGTCGCGGTGGCCCGCATTCAGGTTCGTATCAATATCGGGCTTTTTTTCCGCGGCCTTAGGCATAGGGCGGCTTCGTATAGCCTTTGGGGGAGAGTGTGAAAATCTCGAAACCTTTGTCGGTGACGGCGAGGGAATGTTCAAACTGCGCCGACAGGCTGCGGTCCTTCGTCACGGCCGTCCAGCCGTCGTTCAGGATTTTCGTCTTGTAATCGCCGGCGTTGATCATCGGTTCGATGGTGAAGAACATGCCGGGTTTCAATTCGGGGCCGGAACCCTTGCGGCCGTAATGCAGCACGGAAGGCGCCATGTGGAAGACCTTGCCAAGACCATGGCCGCAGAAGTCGCGCACGACGGAGAAGCGCTTGCCTTCCGCATAGGTTTGGATCGCCGCACCAATATCGCCAAGATGCGCGCCGGGCTTGACGGCCTCGATGCCGAGCATCATGGCGTCATAGGTGGCATCCACCAGCAGTTTCGCCTTGGTGGCGATTTTATCGCCGGCGTAATACATGCGGCTGGTGTCGCCATACCAGCCGTCCAGAATGACGGTGACGTCGATGTTCAGGATATCGCCGTCTTCCAGCTGCTTGTCGCCCGGGATGCCGTGGCAGACAACATGGTTGATGGAGGTGCAGATGGATTTGGGAAAGCCCTTGTAGTTCAGCGGCGCGGGAATGGCTTTATGGTCGAGGATAAAATCATGGCACAGCTGGTTCAGCTTTTCGGTCGTGACGCCGGGCTGCACATGGGGCGTGATGAAATCGAGGCATTCGGCGGCAAGGCGGCCGGCCTTGCGCATGCCGTCAAAGTCAGGGGCTTTATGGATGATAATATCATCCTCATCGCCATAATCATCATCGCTATATGTTAAATCAAGGTTCATTTTATCCTCATATGGATGGTAAAATGGCCCCAAACAGGCGCAAAAACAAGCGAAATATGGCATTCTACGGCACCGCAAACGCCCGTTTCAGGAGAGATTTGACATGCCGAACGCCCTTAACGCCGCCATCCTTGTGATCGGCAATGAAATTCTCTCAGGGTCCACACAGGACGCCAATATCGCCTTTATCGCCAAACGCCTTGCGAGCCGCGGGATCGAGCTTGCGGAAGTGCGCATTGTGCGCGATGTGGAAGCCCAGATTATAGAGACGCTGAACGCCCTGCGCCGACAATATAAGTACGTTTTCACGACCGGCGGCATTGGCCCAACGCATGACGATATTACCGCCGAATGCGTCTCGAAAGCCTTTGGCGTGGCGCATGTGGTCCGCGAAGACGTGAAGCAGGAAATGCTGGAAAATTACAAGGCGCGCGGCGTGGAAATGAACGCGGCGCGCCTCCGCATGGCGACCATGCCGGAAGGCTGCGGGCTGATTAAAAATCCCGTCGCAGGGCCGCCCGGTTTCTACATGGAAAACGTCTTCGTCATGGCGGGCGTGCCGAAAATCATGCAAGGCATGTTCGAGGATGTGGAAACGAAGCTGGAAACCGGCAAGCCCGTGATCAGCCGCACCCTGCGCTGCAACCAGAAGGAAGGCGATATTGCGGCGGAGCTGGGCGCGATTCAAAAAGAACACCCCGCCGTCGATATCGGCAGCTACCCGCATATGATGCAGACCCCCAGCCTCAGCCTGACCCTCCGCGCCAGTGATGAAGCGGAGCTGGAGGTCGTCGCCAGCAAAGTCGCCGCGCTGATACGGGCGGCGGGGGAAGAGCCGCAGTGAGGAACCTTTTGCCGCCTTCCTGCGTTGGCTTGTACGAACAAAGTACAACTCCGAAAAAAGGTTAAAAATCATGGCTACAGTTACCACCAGCAATAACAAGACACTGATGGTCGTCATCGTCGCCCTTCTCGTCGCGATCCTGGGCTATTTCGTCCTCACCACCCCCGAACATAAAACGGTCGGCCAGAAAATCGGCGATGCCGTAAACGAACTGCCGAATGGCGTCGACAAAGCCGCCCGCCAGCTGGAAGACCGCAGCCCGGCCGACAAAATCCAGGACGCCGCGCATGACGCGAAAGAAGACCTGAAGCACTAATTACCGCAATATTTCTCGCCCTAAACGGGAATTTGCCTAAAGGCGGCCGGTTGTGTGAAAATACAGCCGGCCGTTTTTATGTGGAGAATTTCCCGACATGCGTATTCGTTTTGCCCTTTTGCCCCTCGCCGCTGTTTTGCTGTGCAGCACGCTCGCCTCCGCCAAGGTGCTCATTCCGCCGCAGGACGGCAGCGCCAATATCAACCGCGTAACCTTCACCATGGCGAAAGCGGGCATGGCGCATCAGGATGATAAAGGGGGCAACTTTGTCATCTCCCCCTACAACGCGCTTTCTGCCATGGCGCTGGTCGGCAGTGGCGCTGCGGGCGACACTCAAGCCGAATTCGGCAAAGCCCTCTTCGGGCCCGATGCCGCGAGTTTTGAGGAAGAAGCCTCCGCCCTCATGGACAGCAACGCCAAAATGCTGGCCGCGAACAAAGGCAGCGTCGAGCTGCTCACCGCCAACAGCGTCTGGGTCAACAAGAATACGGCGACGCTGAAACCTGATTTCGCCAAAACCGCGGAGGGCGTTTTCGCCGCCAAAATTTCGGCGGAAGATTTTACTGACACCGCCACGGTGGATAAAATCAACAGCTGGGCCTCGGCCAATACCAAGGGCCTGATCGACAAGGTGATCGACCAGCTCGACAATCAGGACGCCATCGTCCTTTCCTCCGCGCTGTATTTCAAGGGCAGCTGGACCGCGAAGTTTGACAAGGCGCTGACGAAACAAGCGCCCTTCACCGCCGACGGCGGCAAGGCTTCAGATGTGCCGATGATGCACAAGGATTTCAACGGCGAAGATAAATTCAATTACTTTGATGGCGCCGATGCCATTGGCGCGACGCTGGATTACGGCGCGGGTGACCACCCCACCATGCGCATTTTGCTGATGAAGCCGAAAGACAAATCCGTTTCCGTCCGCGACTGGCTGGCAAAACAAACAGCAGATGCGCCCTGGACCAATGCCGGCAATTATTCCGAGGTCAAAGGCAGCATCGACCTGCCGCACATCGACATCAAGCAAAAGCACGACCTCATCCCTGCCCTGAAAGACATGGGCATCACCTCCGCCTTCGGCAGCACGGCGGATTTTTCGCCCATGGCAAATGTGAAGGGTGGAAAACTCTTCATCAGCCGCGTCTCCCACGACGTCGTTTTCAAAACGGATGAAGACGGCAGCGAAGCCGCGGCCGTGACCACCACCACCATGCGCGCCATGGCGATGATGCACGAGCCCGACCCCGTCCATCTCCGCTTCGATCGCTCGTTTGTCTTTGCGCTGCAGGATATCAAAACCAACGCCATCATTTTTATCGGCGCGGTCAATCATCCCGTCGGAGACAAATAATGAAACACTTCCTCGCCGCCCTCGCCCTGCTCTCCTTGCTATTCGTGAATGCTCCGGCGCGGGCGGAGGCGGATAAGATTTTTGCCGATAAGGTGTTTGTAGGGGTGCATGTCAATGACATTCAGGAAATCAACATGCGCAACCACAGCTACCGCATGGATTTTTACGTCTGGTTCCGCTGGCGGGACGAGAAACTGAACCCCGCAGCCACGGCCGAATTCATGAATGCCTTTGACCCCGCAAGCCATGTGCGCACCGCCCTCTACGACAAGCCGCAGAAAATGCCGGACGGGTCGCTCTACATGATTTTGCGCGATCAGGGCGAATTCAGCACCAAGTTCCCGCTGCAGCAATACCCCTTCGACCAGCAAAAATTAAGCGTGATGGTCGAAGACAGCCTGCACGACAAGAATGAACTAGTCTATGTGCCCGATACGGTCGATGACGCGCCCGTGACCATGAACGGTAAGATCTATCTGCCCGGCTTCAACCTCGGCGAGGCGGCGCTGAATATCGGCACTTCCGACTACCCGACCCGCTTCGGCGACATCAGCCAGAAGGAACAATCCAGCTATTCCCGCGCCGAATTTTCCGTGCCCGTGACAAGGCCCTGGCTTGCCAGCAGCATCAAGATTTTTCTGCCCATCGCGCTTGTGCTGTTCTGCACGGGCCTCATCTTCCTCGTCCATCCCGTCTATATCGAAGGCCGGCTCGGCGTTGCCATCACCGCCCTCCTCACCCTCGTCGCGCTGCAGCTCACCTCCGCAAGCTCCCTGCCGGATGTCGATTACCTGCTGCTGACCGATAAAATCTACCTGCTGTCGTACTTCTTCATCATCGCGACATTGATGCAGCTGGTGGTGCAATCGGGCCGCGTGCAGGCGGGCGAATTCAATGAAGTGCGCAGCCGCGACCGCGTGATTTTGCTGCGTCTCACCGCCGGCACGATTGCGGCGCTGGTGCTGGTCGTCGTGACGGCGCTGGCTTAATAGTCGCTCTGGTTGGAATAAATGGTGCGTTCATTCTCGGTCATGCCGAGTATTTCCGCGAGCGGCTGGGTGAATTCAACCAGCAGATAGTCGGCCCCGGGCGAGGGTTCGCCCGAGTTGATATGAACCATGTTCTCCACGTCGTTCAGCGAGTCGGAAGCGGCCGAAGGCGACACGGTCAGCTGCCCCGAGACGTAATGGATGACGTAGTTGCCAAGCCCGCTGCCCGTCGCATTGGAAGCATCAATCGAGAAGGTGCCGACAGCGGCGTTGAAGGGCGCGCCCGCGCTTGACAGCGTAACACCCGTCACCGTATCGCCATTGCGCAGGCCATGGGTGTGGAACTCCGTGCCCGCAAACACCGTCGGCGTGCCGAAGTCCTTCGTTAGGTTGTTGACGAAAATTTTCAGGTCGCGCGGCGTCACCGACAGCTGGCCGTTGACATAGTGGATGCTGTAGTTGGAAAGGCCAGAGCCGCTGGCGTTGGAGGCCGTCACCGCATAGGGGCCGCCCGCGACCACCGCCGTGCCCGCCGCGCCCGCGCTCGCGATCGTGGCGGAGGTGACGGTATCGCCATTGACGAGGCCGGAGGTGGTAAATTCGCTGCCGGTATAGGTTAAAGTATCGCCGTAACGCTTCGATCCGCCCGTCGCGGTCACCGTCAGCGCTTTCGGCGTCACGGCAAGCTGGCCGTTGACGTAGCTGATCGTATAGTTGCTCAAGCCCGTGCCGGCGGCGTTTGATGCCGTGACCGCGTAGGGCGCACCGGAAACAGTCGCCGTTGCCGCGGAACCCGCGCTGGCGAGGGTGGCGGACGTCACCGTGTCGCCATTAACGAGGCCGGAGGTGGAGAATTCTGTGCCGCCGAAGGTGAATGTGTCGCCGTATTGTTTGGTCTGGCCGCTAGCCGTGACCGTCAAAGCTTTGGGCGTCACGGCGAGCTGGCCGTTGACGTAGCTGATGGTGTAGTTGCCAAGGCCTGTACCGACAGCATTGGAGGCGGTGATGGAATACGGTGCGCCGGAGACGGTGGCCGTATTCACCGCGCCTGCGCTAGCAAGCGTTGCCGAAGTAACTGTATCGCCATTCACGAGACCGGAGGTTGAATATTCGGTACCGCCGAAGGTGAAGGTGTCGCCGTATTGCTTCGTCTGGCCGGTGGCGGTCACGGTCAGCGCTTTCGGTGTCACGGCAAGCTGGCCATTCACATAGCTGATGGTGTAGTTGGAGAGGCCTGTACCGAAAGCGTTGGAAGCAGTGATGGAATACGGTGCGCCGGAGACTGTAGCGGTGGCTGCTGCGCCCGCGCTGGCAAGAGTTGCGGAAGTCACGGCATCACCGTTGACGAGGCCGGAGGTCGAATATTCCGTGCCGCCGAAGGTAAAGGTATCGCCATATTGCTTGGTCTGGCCGCTTGCGGTCACAGTCAGCGATTTCGGCGTTACGGCCAACTGGCCGTTCACATAGCTGATCGTGTAGTTGCTCAAACCCGAGCCGGTGGCATTCGAGGCCGTGATGGCGTAAGGGCCGCCGGCGACGGTGGCGGTGCCTGCCGCGCCGGTGCTGGCGAGGGTGACGAGGCTGACGCTGTCGGAGCCGACCAGGCCGGAGGTCGAGAATTCGGTGCCTGCAAAGCTGCGCGTGTCACCATACTGCTTCGTCTGGTCGTTGGCGGTGACGTTCAGCGCCTTGGCACCAACCGAAATAGCGCTGGCGTTATTCGCATAGCTGAAACCATAGCCCATGGCGGAGGCCAGGCTGCCGCTGGCGTAATTGATGCCATAGGTATTGACGGGGCTGTATTGCGCGTAAGGCGTGGTGCCGGTCAGGCTGCCGGTCACGCTATCCGCAGTGGCATCACCGGTCAGATAGCCCGAGAGGTTATAGGCATAGCCGGTCATATTCGGTTTTGCGTCGCCATAGGTAATCCCCACCGATTGCGGCGTTGCGGTCAGCACCGGCGTGTAGCTGTACATGAGGCCGTTGCCGGCAGCCGGGAAGCTGGGGCAGGAAACGGTGGTGCAGGAATAGCGGCGGAAAGTGCTCGTCAAACCGCCCAGCGTATCGCTGGCAGGATTGGTGCTATAGACCAGCCAGCGACCCGAGGGTGCCGAGAGCGCGGATGCGCCCGCATTGTTGATGAAGTTTCGGCCGGAAACCAGCTGCACCGCAGTGCCGGTGGCGGAACCCGAAATGGTGGAGCCCGTCGCGATAGTCAGGTCAGTGCCGCTACCGCTTTTTGCAGAAACTGTGCGGCCGGAAATGCTGCCCGCGGTGAGCGCACCGCCAGCGTTCAGCGTCACGGTTCCTGCGCCGCCCGCATTCAGCGCGACTTTGGAGACATCCATCGCGGTGCCGGAAGTCATGGAGATATTGCCGCCGTTGGTGGCAATGGTGCCGGTGCTATTGGCGGTGATGGCGGCACCGGCATTCAGCGTCAGGCTGCGGCCGGCGGTGGCGAAGTTAAGGGTGTCGCCCTTCAAATCGAGCGTGATGTTGTTACTGGCCTGCAGCGACACATCGGCCGTCTGGCTGAGTTTTTCAAGGTAACGGGTCGAGAAGACGGAATAGCCGGTGGCGCTGGTCGCCTTGGCGCCTTCGGTCGCGCCCGTGCCGGGGGCGTTGAGCGCAATGTTCCATTTGGCGGCCTGATATTGCTCCATCAGCGCGCGCGCGTCGTTGGAGAGGGCGGCGTTATAGATCGTCATGTCCTGATATTTGTACTTGCTGACGCCGTCGTACATATTGCCGAGATAAATTTTGGAGGCGGGTGTGCCGTAGTAGGTCCAGTTGTTCGTCGTCTGCACAAGGTTGCCGCCGATATAGAGGTTCGACGACAGCGAGGTGGTGCCGGAGGTGACGGTCGACAGGATATTGCTCTGCCCCACGGTGAAGGTCTGGCCGGTGAGATACTGGGCGGAGCCATGCAGATGCACGTTGGCGGTCAGTGCGCGGATCATCCAGCTGAACTGGCCACCGCTCTGGTCGCGGTTGCCGATGAAGGGGCTGGTGATGCCGTCGCCGCCCATGGAGGTGGCGGAGCCGATGACGCTGAAATTCTGCAGGCCCGTGAAGGCAAAATCCGCGCCATTGGCGGTCATCTGGTCGTCGACGCCGTCGAAGCTGGCGACGCCCAGGCCATTCTGCCCGTTGCTGATCCAGACAGGCATTTGTCCCGGTGTCGTCGCCGTCATGGTATTGCCGCGGCCGGATTTATCCAGCAGCTGGGAGACATAGCCCTGATAGAGCCCCTGCGCCGTATAGGTGGCGGTGAGCGGCGCAGCAACCGTGACGGTGGTGCCGGAAATATTGGTGATCGTATAGGTATCGGCACCGACCGTATCGACCGTGGCGACCGCGCCCGCCGCGGTGAGGCGGATGCGCGCGCCAACGACAAGCCCCGCGGCGGAGCTGACGGTGAGCGTTGTGCCGCCGATGCTGCCAGTGGCGGTCGCGCCCGTGGAGTTATAGGTCAATTGGACTTTCGAGGTATCCGATGCATCGAGCCAGAGCTTCAGGCTGCTCGCAAGGCTGATGCTGCCGTCGGTCGAGACGTAAGACGGATCGACGTTGCCGTAGATTGAAATATTGGTGGGGTCGAGGAAATAGAGGCCTTTGTTGCCGTTCACCGCGGTGAGGTCCACATAGCCCTGCGCATCGAGATAGCCGTGGCCGGAGGTTTCGGTGAAACCGCCGTCGCCGCTTTGCGTGCCGCCGCGGCCGTAAATGCTGCCGTAGTAGAAGGTGTCGTTGTCGCTCCAGACGATCGTGCGGCCGCCGTTGCCGTTTTTCAGCGCGTCGTTATAGATGCTGACGCCGTCGCCGACATAGGTGTTCCAGGCGGCCGGCGTATCGCCGCCGCCGAGATAATCACCGCCGATGCGGATATCACCGCCGCCACTGGTGCCGGATGCCGCAACGACCGCGTCGCCATCCAGCGCCACGTTATCGGCCAGTAGCGCGACAGTGCCGCCGGTTTCGCCGGTGCCGGTGCCGCTGGCATCGGCAACGCCGGTCATGTAAATGCCGCTCTGGCCGGCTTTCCTGCCTTTATCCGTTGTCACGTTGCCGGCGACGGCATTGGCGCCTTCGGCGTAGAGCACGATCTTGCCGTTCTTTTTGCCGATGGAATTGGCCTGCAGCATGCCGGAATTCGAAATGACTCCATTGGCGATATTGCGGCCGGCGGCGGCGGTGAGCGCAATCTGCCCGCCATCCGCATGGATAAGGCCGGAGTTGGCGACGATATGCGCCGCATTTTCGTTGGAGACGGCGACGGAAACAAGGTTGTCGCCATACATATCCATCGTCATCGTATCGCCGGAGGCAAGGTTGACGCGGCCAAGGCGCGCCGTGATGATGCCGGAGTTGGCAACCGTCGGCGCGACGAAGCCGACAAGTCCTGCATCCCGCGCGCTGATGGTGCCGTCATTAATAATGGCGGCATTGGCGTTGCCGGCCTTGTTGAAGTTCATGCGTCCTGCCATGAAGTCGGCATTCGCGATATCGGCTGTGGTGGCCAGAATGCCGCCGACGTTGACGGTCGAGCCCTTGCCGAAAATAAAGCCGTTGAGGTTGACGAGGTAGATTTTGCCATTCGACGACAGCGTGCCGAAAATCTGCGACGGGTCCGCGCTGCCGATGCGGTTGAGGGTCATGGAATTGCTGCCGGGCTGGACGAAGGTGGTCGTCTCCCCCTTGGCGATATCGAAGCTGCTCCAGTCAATCGTGGCTCTGCCCGTCGTCTGGTTGATCGTGACGGTGCTGCCGGCCGATGAAATGCTCGCGGAGCCGGAGGTCACGGTGCCGCCGGCCGGGTTCGCAAAGGCGTTACCGGTATGGGCGAGGAGCAAACTGAGGGCGACAAGGGCAAGAGCCTTGCCGCAGGTGCTTTTCATGGTTTCAATCTTCGGGTGAACTTGCCGGTTCATCATTCAAGTGTATTGCCCAAAAGTTAATTTTGGGCCGAATTTTAGGCAAATTTGCCGATAGTTTTAGACTTCACCCCCTGTAAGGGATTGATTTCGCTGAGCGAATATTTCTTCACTTGCCTTCGTCAACAAATGGTTACTTTTGTATTCAGGGCCCGCGCGGTACCAGCGAACGCTCGTATCAACCCACAGATTGATTCTGCTGAAGTAAGATATTTCAGGCCTTTGTAATGCCACTCATCTTCCGCTCCTCGAACCATGTATCCCCATAGCTCGTGCAGATTTCGGTATGCTTCGGTATCGCGCGCGTCGCGATAAGGAAATAATAGAGTGTGCCGCCCTGCTCCTCCCAGACAATCTCCGCATTCGGATGTTCGTCGTGGTTGCAGAAGGTCATGAGACCAAAGAGTACGGCACTGGCATTCTCGGTATCTTTAATGCCGCGCGATTTTTTCTGCTTCTCGGAAATCTTCCCGACGATAAAGGTGTAGTCGTTGAGGATGCCTTTATCCGCGCTATCCGTCTCCGCCTCGTTCAGCAGCACGACCGGCGTGATCTCCAGCGTCTCGCCCTTGCGGATCGGCTTCGTGCAAAACACGCCGCGCCCCTTGTGTCCCGCATCGGCCAGATAGAGCCCCGCTTTGCGCGGCAGGAGGGTGATTTTCTTTTTGGGCATGATGAACTCTGTTCGAGAGGATGGTGGTGGCCCTGGCCGGAATCGAACCGGCACGCCCGTGAGGGCTCGCGATTTTAAGTCGCGTGCGTCTACCAATTCCGCCACAGGGCCATCTGTAGGTCAAGCAAGTAGAATCAATGGGTTAGTTTATACAATTTTGCCGGGCCGCGGGTCAATGACGCAGATGCCTTGAAGGCTGTCATTCAGCCAAAACTCCACTATATTGAAGGAGTTATGAGCGAAGCCCCTGTCATTAAAAAAGGCCATGAAGTCATCTCGGAGTTTGTAAAAACGCTGCCGGGCATGCCGGGCGTTTACCGGATGATCAGCGCCAGCGGCGACGTGCTGTACGTCGGCAAGGCTAAGCATCTTAAAAAGCGCGTCACCAATTACACGCAGCCGCAAAAAAACAGCCTGCGCATCCAGCGCATGATTGCCCTCACCGCGACAATGGAATTCGTGACGACACATACGGAAGCGGAAGCGCTGCTGCTGGAAGCGAACCTGATTAAAAAGCTGAAGCCGCGCTATAACATTCTGCTGCGCGACGATAAATCATTCCCCTACATCCAGATCACCGAGCATGATTACCCGCAGGTCGCAAAACATCGCGGCGCGAAAGAAGGCAACGCGGAATATTTCGGCCCCTTCGCCTCTGGCTTTGCCGTTAACGAAACGCTGGCCGTGTTGCAGCGCGGCTTTCAGCTACGGAATTGTTCCGATAACGTCTTTGCCCTGCGCACCCGCCCCTGCCTGCAATATCACATCAAGCGCTGCACGGCGCCTTGCGTCCAGCGCGTGACGCGGGAGCAGTATCTGGCGCAGGTGGATATGGCGCGGCAGTTTTTGAAGGGTAAAAGCCGCGGCATTCAGGAGGCTTTCGCCGCCGAAATGCAGAAGGCGAGCGAGGCGATGGACTATGAAACCGCCGCCTTCTTCCGCGACCGCATCCGCGTACTGACGCAGATCCAACAGCATCAGGTTATCAACGTCGAGGGCATCGGCGATTGCGATTTCCATGTCATCTATCAGGATCGCGGCCAGTCCTGCGTGCAGGTTTTCTTTTTCCGCGACGGCCAGAACTTCGGCAACCGCTCCTACTTCCCGCGCCATGAAAAGGACGAAAAGCCGGAAGATATCCTTTCTGCTTTTATCGCGCAGTTTTATTCATCCCGCCCCGCGCCGAAGGAGATCGTCGTTAATCAGGCCGTGACAGACCGCGCGATTATCGAGGATGCCCTCCGCACACGCATGAACCACAAGGTAGAAATCTTCATTCCCGTACGCGGCCCGCGCAAAGAAATGATCCGCATGGCGCAGAAGAATGCCAAAGAGGCGCTGGCGCGGCGCATGGTGGCAGAATCTTCTGCAGAATTGATTTTTGAGAAACTGGCCGACATGTTCGGTTTGGAAGATACGCCCGAGCGGCTTGAGGTTTACGATAACAGCCATATCTCCGGCAGCCATGCCGTAGGCGCCATGGTTGTGGCGACGACGGAAGGCTTTCAGAAAAATTCTTACCGCAAATTCAACATGAGGGAAGACCACCCCGCCGGCGACGATTACGGCATGATGCGGGAGATGCTGACGCGACGTTTCAAGTCGCTGATGAAAGAGGAGGCGGAGGGCAACACCGCCAACTGGCCCGATATCATGTTCATCGACGGCGGTCAGGGCCAGCTGAGCTCCGTTCTGCAGGTGATGCAGGAACTGGGCGTCACGGGCGTAACCGTAGTCGGCATCGCCAAAGGGCCCGACCGCAACGCGGGGCGTGAGCGGTTTTTCATGGCGGGACGCGAGCCGTTCATGCTCGAGCCCGGCGACCCTGTTCTTTATTACCTGCAGCGCATCCGCGATGAAGTGCATCGATTCGCCATAACCACGCACCGCGCCAAACGCTCCAAAGCCATCTCGCAAAACCCGCTCGATCAGGTGCCCGGCATCGGCGGCAAGCGCAAGAAGGCGCTGCTGATCCATTTCGGCTCGGCGAAAGCAGTTGCGGAGGCAGGGGTTGCTGATTTACAAAAGGTGGCCGGCATCAGCAAGGCCGTGGCCGAGCGGATTTACGGTTTCTTTCACGAGAAAGAGGATTAAATGCAGTTTCCCAAGTTGCAGTACCCGAAAGGCGTTTACAGCATCCCGAACCTGCTTTGCTATTTCCGCGTCCTGTACATGCCTGTCATGGTCGTGCTTTTCTATCTGGACCGCAGCTGGCAGGGCGACCATGTGTCGTGGCCGGCCTGGACGAACTGCGTGCTTTTTGCGCTGGCTGGCCTTTCCGACTTTCTTGACGGCAAAATCGCCCGGGCGCTGGGGCAGACGACGCTGCTCGGCAAGTTCCTCGATTCCTCGACCGACAAGATGCTCGTCGGCTGCGCCATCATGTGCCTTGTCGCCTTCCAGCGGCTTGACCAGATCTGGATTTTACCCGCCATCATCATTTTCAACCGCGAGATCCTGATTGCGGGCGTGCGCGAGTTCATGGCGCTATATAACGTCATTGTCCATATCTCGTGGATGGGCAAATGGAAGCTGACGCTGCAGATGCTGTCGATCGGCTTCTTGATTGCGGGCGACTACGGCGATGCCGTGGTGCCGCACTGCATGGCGATTGGCAAAACTATCTTCCTTATCGCGACTGTGCTCACCGTCTGGTCGGGCTGGGAATATATGCGGGAAGCCTGGAAAACCATTCAGCGTCTCGACGCCGAAGGCCGCACTTAACATTTAAGAAATAACGCCGCTTTCGCTGTTTTCCGCCGCCGCCAGCGCTGGCTTTTTGCCGCGCGTCTCGCTGAGCACCAGATAGAGCCCAAGCCCCACAATCAAAACAGCGCCGACGATTGTGCGCAACTGAGGTATCTCTCCAAAAATAAAGTAGCCGAGCAGCGCGCCCCAGACGATCTGCGTGTAGTGGAACGGCGCGACGACCGCAGCCGACGGCGCGTTCTGGAAGGCATAGGCGATGCAGTTGACGCTGATGGCGCCAAGAAGCCCCATCATCCCGAACAAACCCCATTCATAGGGTGTCGGCATGATGAAATGCGACGGCAGATAGGGCGCTGATATGCAAATGCTGGTGAGAGAGCCCATGATGATGATCATCGTGCGGCTTTCTTTGGGCCCAAGATACCGCATGATGACCATGGAGCAGGAATACAGGAATGCGCCAATCAGCACGAACAGGGAATACTGGTCCAGCAGTCCACTACCCGGCGGATAGATGCCCATGATGACAGCAAAGCCCGCGATGATGACCGCGATTTTCTTCTTCTCCAGCTTCTCCCGCAGAAACAACGCCGCTAGCAGCGCGACCCAGAACGGCGATGTAAAGACCAGCGTATAAAACCGCGTCAGCGTAATATGCGGCATGGCGGCGGTGTTGAGCAGCGAGACGCAGATGGAAAGCCCTGCGCGCGCCATCACGCCGACGGGATTGCGCATTTTGAACGCCTTGCGCCCTTCGCGCAGCCAGCCGGACGTCGCCATGCAGGCGATGATAACGCAGCAGTTGGTGACGATAATCTGCGAAAAGTGGAAACCCCGCAGGGTCAGCATTTTCAGCGCTGCATCGCCGATGTTGAAATAGGCATAGGCAACGGCCGTCAGCATCATGGCCACCAGCGTGTTGCGCCGCTGCGCGTCCATCACCTTTGGCGGTGTGAGCAGCGGGGCATCGGCCTTGGCCTGTAGTAACGTCATTTTATTTTGTCTTCTTCGCCGGTTTGGTCTTTTTGGGGCCGTGGCCGACTTCGGCCACATTCTCGGGCCCGAAGGAATGGGGCAGCAGGTCGGAGAATTTATGGATTTCGCCAAGGCTGCCGTCTTTCCACATGGAATAGACGACCGTGTCCTTCTCGGCGAATTCGCGGATACGCTGGCGGCAGTCGCCGCAGGGCGTACACAGGTATTGCACGGCGGGCCCAACGACGACGACTGTTTTGATGCCGCGGTCCCCCGCCGTCACCATGGCGGAAATGGCGGAAGCCTCGCCGCAGACGCCTTTGTAATGTGCAATTTCGACATTCGCACCCGCATAAACCTTACCGCTGCCGGAAACAATCGCGACACCAACGGGATGGTCGGAATAAGGGCAATAGGCGTTATCCCGCGCCTTCATCGCAATCGCAGTCAGCTTTTTCAGCGTTTTGGCATCCAGCTTTTTCATGCCGCAATCCGGAGGCGGATAAGATCGCCCTGCTTAGACGCATTTGCGGATAATGTCATGGCCGTATCCAGCGTTTTGGCCATCTGCTGCCAGCTGGCTTCATCGCGGGCGTGGATGGTCGCAAGCGGCTTGCCGCCCTGCCCGGCTTCCTCGCCAATTTGCGCCACATTGGTAAGGCCAACAGAGTGGTCGATGGTATCGGTCGGACGCGCACGGCCACCGCCCATTTCGACGATGCCGATGCCGATGGCGCGGGCGTCAATGGCCGTCACGCGTGCGGGCTTGGCGGGGAAGTAATCTTTCACCACGGGCGCGGCCTGCAGGTACTGCGCAGGCTTGTCCATCAAATCAGCAGGACCACCGAGGTCTTTCACCATACGGGCGAAATGCTCCGCCGCTTTGCCGTTTTTTATGACAGTTTCGATTTTGGCACGCGCATCGGCAATATCTTTCGTCAGCTTGCCGAGAACCAGCAGTTCAGCGGTGAGCGACACGTTCACCTCATGCAGACGCGGGTCGATATTCACGCCCTTCAGGTAATCAATCGCTTCGATGACTTCCAGCGCATTACCGGCGGTACGGCCCAGCACTTGGTTCATGTCGGTGAGCAGGCCAACAGTTGGCAGCCCCGCACCATTGGCAACGGAGACAATGCTTTCGGCCAGCGCCTTCGCATCATCATATTTCTGCATGAAAGCGCCTGTGCCGAATTTCACATCCATCACGAGGCCGTCGAGCCCCGCCGCGAGTTTTTTGGAGAGGATAGAGGCGGTAATGAGATCGAGAGATTCAACCGTGCCGGTCACGTCGCGCACGGCATACATGGCGCGGTCAGCAGGCGCGAGGTCGGGCGTGGCGCCAATGATGGCACAGCCGGCGCTGCGCACCGTTTTGCGGAACAGCGCGACATCGGGCTGGCTCTGATATCCCGGAATTGCATCCATCTTATCCAGCGTGCCGCCGGTATGGCCAAGGCCGCGGCCGGACAGCATGGGCACGAAACCGCCGAGCGCCGCGACGATGGGTGCCAGCATGAGCGAAACTTTATCGCCGATGCCGCCGGTTGAATGTTTGTCGAGAATAGGCCCCGGCAGATTTTCCGATTTCCAGTTCATGACGGTGCCGGAGCGTGCCATGGCGAGGGTGAGCGCCACACGCTCGTCCATCTGCATGCCCTTCAGCAGCACGGCCATGCAGAAGGCCGCGATCTGACCTTCAGATACCTGCTTGGTCGGGATGCCGTTGATGAATTGCTTGATATCGCCCTCGGCCAGTTTATGGCCGTCGCGTTTCTGGCGGATAATTTCCTGCGGGAGCATTTCAAAACCTCGGATGAAATATGGCGCCAAGTCTATTGCAAAACGCCGGATTTAAGCCACAATAATTTCCAACAAAACCGCTGCGCCAAAGCAACCTCCCGCCGCTTCCGCGCCTTATGACAATAGGAAAGCCCCATGAGCAAAAAATCCCCCATCACCGTCGCGCATGGCGACGGCATCGGCCCCGAAATCATGGATGCGACCTTGAAAATTCTGGAAGCCGCCGGCGCGCAGCTGGACATTGAAACGATCGAGATTGGCGAAAAAGTTTACAAGCGCGGCGTGATGTCAGGGATTGAGGAATCATCCTGGGAATCTTTGAACCGCACCAAATGTTTTTTCAAAGCGCCGATCACGACGCCGCAGGGCGGCGGCTTTAAAAGCCTCAACGTCACGGTGCGCAAATCCATGGCGCTCTTCGCCAACGTGCGCCCCTGCGTTTCCTACCACCCCTATGTGCGCACAACGCAACCGACGATGAACATGGTCATCGTGCGGGAAAACGAGGAAGATTTATACGCAGGCATCGAGCACCAGCAGACCGACAATGTGGTGCAATGCCTGAAGCTGATTTCATCGACAGGGTCGGAGCGCATTGCGCGTTACGCCTTTGAATACGCGCGCGTCAACCACCGCAAAAAAGTCACCTGCATTTCCAAAGACAATATCATGAAGATGACGGACGGGTTGTTCCACAAAACCTTCGACCGCGTTGCAAAAGAATACCCGGAGATTGAAACCAACCATATGATTGTGGACATTGGCGCCGCCAAAATCGCGGCCTCTCCGCATATTTTCGACGTCGTCGTCACGGAAAACCTTTATGGCGACATTATTTCCGACATTGCGGCGGAAGTTTCCGGCTCGGTCGGTCTTTGCGGTTCCTCCAACATCGGCCAGCATGGCGCGATGTTTGAAGCGGTGCATGGCTCCGCGCCCGATATTGCCGGCAAAGGCATTGCCAACCCGTCAGGTCTGCTCAATGCCGCGGTCATGATGCTGCAGCATCTGGGTCAGGGCAAAGTTGCCGAAGACATTCAGAACGCCTGGCTGAAAACGATTGAAGACGGCATCCATACCGGCGATATCTTCAACCCGCAGGTCAGCACGAAACGCGCGAATACGAAAGAATTCGGCGAGGCTGTGCTGGCGCGTCTTGGCCAGAAGCCGCATCACTTCAAGCCCGTCACCTTCGGCGCGGCGGATGGCAAACCCTTAAAAATGCCGGACATCAAAATGCCGGTCGCCGCGAACAAGAAACTCGAAGGTGTCGATATTTTCCTGCATTGGCGCGACAAGGGCGCGGTGGATGTGCTGGCGGCATCGCTGCAGTCCTTGAGCAACTCCCTGAAACTCTCCAGCATCGACAGCCGCGGTCTTCTCGTCTGGCCGGATGCGAAAGCCAAGGCTGAAATGGGCGACCACTGGCGCTGCCGCTTCACCGCGAGCAACGATACCGCGCCGGTCACGCACGAACAGATCATCCACCTGCTGCAAAGCATCTCAAAGGCAGGCCTTGATTTCATCAAGACGGAAAATCTCTACAGCTTTGACGGCGTCCGCGGCTTTACGGTGGCGCAGGGTCAGTAAGCCTAGCCGATATGCGGCACTGTCAGTTCGTTCTGGCGGCAGGCGGCGGCGACGGTGTTGCCGAGGAGGCAGGCGATGGTCATGGGGCCTGCGCCACCGGGGACGGGGGTAATGTGCCCTGCGACTTTGGACACATCGTCGAAATCGACATCGCCTGTGATCTTGCCGTCAGCCATACGGTTAATACCAACATCGATGACGATGGCGCCGGGCTTCACCCAGTCTTTTTTCACAAGATTTGCTTTACCTACCGCCACGACGAGAATATCCGCCTCCCGCGCGATATGGGCGATATTCGGCGTGCGGGAATGGCAGGTGGTGACGGTGCAGTTTTCGCGCAGCAGCAATTGCGCGACGGGCTTACCGACCAGATGCGAGCGGCCGATGACGACGGCGTGAAGCCCGCTTAAATTCTTCTCGATAGATTTGATGAGGATGATGCAGCCCATCGGCGTGCACGGCACGAGGCCCGGCATATCCGCCATCAAGCGGCCCATGTTTTCAATATGAAGCCCGTCGACGTCTTTCGCGGGATCGATTGTTTTCAACACTGTCGCGCTGTCGATTTGTTTCGGCAGTGGCATCTGCACCAGAATGCCGTTCACTTTTTTGTCGTCATTCAGCTGCTGGATGAGCTTGAGCACTTCATCTTGCGAGGTATTTTTCGGCAGGCGGTGCACGAAGCTGCGCATCCCCGTTTCTTTCGCTGCCTTTTCCTTGTTATTGACGTAGATAGCGCTGGCCGGATCATCCCCCACCAATACAACGGCGAGGCCGGGCAGAATTTTATGATCGCTGATGAGGACTTCCACATGGCGCTTGATAGACTGGCGGAGGTTTTTGGCGATCGCCTTGCCGTCGATCAGCGCTGCGTTTTCGCGGGCGGGTTTCTTGTGCGCCATGGTCATCCTATCCTCCGTGATACTGGAACATGAGCTGCTGCAGCAGCTTTTGCAGGCCGATAATGCCGAAAATAATCACCATGGGCGTGATATCGACGCCGCCTAGGGGGGGAATAACCTTGCGCAGACGCAGCACTAGCGGGTTGGTGGCGCGGTTGAGAAGGTCGCAGCCCTTCCACACCCATTTGTTGCGCGTATTGAGGACGTCGAAGACGACGAGCCAGCTCACCACCACGGTTGCGATAATCAGCCAGAAATAGGCGGAGAGCGCGTAATATAAAACCAAGAAAACAATGTCCATAAGGCCTTATTTCTCCTTGAAAAAGAAGGTATCGCGGCGGGGCTTGCGCTGCAAGCGCGGATTTTGCAAAATCAACCTTGAAGAAAACCGGTTTGAACTTATTTAACAGATAGTTATATCCCCATGATACGATGGATATGACAGGATATATGCAAGGCGACTCCATGAAGAAAACCGGATTGATGTTTTTCAGCCTTCTCCTGCTGGCGCGCCCGCTGCCGGCGCTGGCCGAAGGGCTTGTGCTGAAATTCCACGAAACGCAAAAAATCACCACCAACTCCCCCGCCAAATACCAGCTGCCGGGCAAAAATTTCCAGTTCGTCACCGCCCATTCTGAAGCGGCCAACGATTATACAGTCACCCTGCAGCCGACGGTGCTGGATGTACGCCACGGCGATACGGAGGATATTTACGACTTTGCTGCCAAGCGCCTGCTGCAGATCAACCATGCCAAGAAAATCTATTTCTCGCGCCCGCTGCAGGCCGTACCGCTGTACCGGCACAACCAGAAAGATTTCATGGGCGGCAGGGCCTTCAACTTCGAGAACATGACCAAGTCCGGCAAATTCATCGTCACACCGCAGGGCTATACGCTCGACGTCAACAGCATCCATATCGACTTGGATACGCTCTATGCGTCGAACGGCGACACTTCGACCAGCGATATTGTGAAGAGCGAGACGAACGGCAATAAAACAACGCTGTCATCGTCCTATGGCGCGCTTGCCGCTTTCACGCTGTCGGATACAGCTGTGCCAGAAGACTTGAAAAAAACCTATGCCCATTTTCTGATGTATGCGCCGCTGCTGCATCCCGTTGCCGAAACGGCGATGAACGACGGCGGCAAGGTTTTTGCGACGCTGGATTACACGATCAAAGACCACATGGGTAAGGAAATTAATTCGTCCTGGGTTTTTAATGGCGCATCACCTGCGGCAGAAATGCCGAAGGCGCCTGCTGATTACACCCTCGCCTATAGCGATGACGCCGATGTGAATGCGTCCTTCGCCACTAGCCTGCAACCGGGCCCGACGGCGCTGAACTATGCCGACAAGATTAAGGCCTTCGTCGCGCAGGGCGATACGCTGCGCGCCACGCTGGCGCTGTCCGAAATGGTGGCGGCGTTGCCGAAAGCGGAGAGCGATACACAAAAAGCGTTGACTGATACCGTGCTGCGCGCGACCAATGATATCGATACGCAAAAAGTCCTCCTCGCCGTCAGTCACACACAGACGACGAAGGAAGATATTTCCGGCGCCGACGACACCTTGAAAGCGGCCAAAAAACGTGCGCCGGATTATGGCTATTTTATCGACCTCTACCGCGCCCGCAATATCCGCTCCGAACTCACCAACCCCGCCATCGGCGCGCATCCGGATGAAGCGCGCTTCGCGCTCAGCATCCTCATGGATTCCAATGCGGTGACGGTCAACCCCTGGCTTGCGACCGCCTATGCCGACCTTGGCGATGCGAATTTCGACGGCGGCGACGGGCTTTTCGCCTGGACCGCCTGGGAAAACGCGGCGCGCCTGAAGCCCGACCTCAACACCGTGCAGAAAATGACGCAGCTGAAGGCGCGCGCTGAAAAGGATTACCCCGAATACTTCTAAGGCAAATATGCCCGAAGACGCTTGATTATCGGCGCAAGCTCGTTCAGCATAAGCGACAATTTTATGGAGGAACTATGGCTGACAAAGAAAATACCGCCTACCTTGAGCTGAAAGACGGCAAAGTCACGATCGAGCTGCGCCCGGATCTCGCGCCCAAGCACGTCGCGCGCATCAAGGAGCTGATCAAGCAGGGCTACTACGACGGCCTGAAATTCCACCGCGTCATCCCCGGCTTTATGGCGCAGACGGGCTGCCCCGAAGGCACCGGCTTTGGCGGCTCCGGCAAGAAACTGCCGGCAGAATTCACCGATACGCCCTTCAAGCGCGGAACCCTCGGCATGGCGCGCGCCATGGACCCCAACAGCGGCGACACCCAGTTCTTCATCACCTTCGGCGAAACGCCGCACCTTGACGGCGAATACACCGTATGGGGCCAGGTAACGGAAGGCATGGAGCATGTCGACAAGGTCGCCAAAGGCGAGCCGCCGAAAACGCCCGACAAGATCATCAAATTCTCTCTCGCTTCCTAAGCATTCACCAACCTCGAAAAGGAAAATTTAATGAAACAGCTTCTGCTCTCCCTGCTGATGGTCTTCTGCCTCGGCATTTCCGTCGCCAAGGCCGAGGCCATGGACCCGGAAAACACGATTTACCTGACCTTGAAAGACGGCAAAGTCATCATCAAGCTGCGCCCGGACCTCGCGCCGAACCACGTCGCGCGCATCAAGGAACTGACCCGCAAGGGCTTTTATGACGGCCTCGTCTTCCACCGCGTGATCGAGGGCTTCATGGCGCAGACGGGCGACCCCACCGGCACCGGCACCAGCGGCTCCGGCCAGAATATCAACGCCGAATTCACCCCGACGCACTTTGCACGCGGCACGGTGGGCATGGCACGCGCGTCTGACCCCAACAGCGCGGACAGCCAGTTCTTCATCATGTTCGCGGATGGCGGCAGCCTTGACGGCCAATACACCGTCTGGGGCGAAGTGACCTCCGGCATGGAATACGTCGATAAAATCACCCGCGGCGAGCCGCCGGCAAACCCCGACAAAATCATTAAAATGCAGGTTGCGGCCGATGCCGACAAACCGGCAAAGCCCGCTGACGGCGGCGCAGATAACGGCGCCGTGAAAGATGCGGCACCTACCGAGCAGAAATAACACTGCTTTTTTCTAAAGTATTCACAGGGCTCCTCGTCTGATATAGACTTGGAGCCCTGATTATTTTGGATATGTTTCCGGAGATTGATATGAAAATTCTTGTGCCCGTCAAGCGCGTCGTCGACTACAACGTCAAGGTTCGCGTTAAAAGCGACCATACCGGCGTCGAGCTTGCGAACGTCAAGATGTCCATGAACCCCTTCTGCGAAATCGCGGTCGAGGAAGCGGTGCGGCTCAAAGAAAAAGGCGTCGTCACCGAAATCATCGTCGTCTCCGTCGGCCCCGCGCAGGCGCAGGAAACGCTGCGCACGGCGCTTGCCATGGGAGCGGACCGCGCCATTCTTGTCACGGCCGAAAACGTCGAGCCGCTGGGCGTTGCGAAAATCCTGCAGGCGCTTGTGAAGAAGGAAACGCCGGAGCTTGTCATCCTCGGCAAGCAGTCGATTGACGGCGACAACAACCAGACGGGCCAGATGCTCTCCGCCCTGCTCGGCTGGGGCCAGGCAACCTTTGCTTCTAAAATTGAAAAGACGGCGGATAGCCTGAACGTCACCCGCGAAATTGACGGCGGCCTTGAAACCCTGGCGCTTAAAATCCCCGGCATCATCACGACTGACCTGCGGTTGAACGAGCCGCGCTACGCTTCCCTCCCCAACATCATGAAGGCGAAGCAAAAGCCGCTCGCCACCATGACGCCCGCCGACCTTGGCGTCGATGTCGCGCCGCGCTTGACCGTTCTGAAGGTGACGGAGCCCGCCACGCGCAAAGCCGGTATTAAAGTGAAAGACGTTGCTGAACTTGTCAGCAAGTTGAAAAACGAAGCAAAGGTGATCTGATCATGGCCGTCCTTCTTATCGCCGAACACGACAATCAAGTTTTGAAGCCCGCAACGCTGAACGCCATGACGGCGGCTTTGCTGCTGGGCGACGTTGATATTCTGGTCGCAGGGCAAGGCTGCGCTGCCGTTGCCGATGCCGCCGCCAAAATAACCGGTGTCAAGAAAGTGCTACTGGCGGATGACGCCGCCTACAGCCACCAGCTGGCGGAAAATACTGCCGCACTCGTCGCAAAAGTCGGCGCAAGCTACACGCATATTCTTGCCCCCGCGACAACCGGCGGCAAAAACATGCTGCCGCGCGTTGGCGCGCTGCTGGATGTGCAGCCGCTGACCGACATCAGTGCCGTTGTGAGCGCCGATACCTTCACGCGCCCCATATACGCCGGCAACGCCTTTGCGACCGTGCAGTCGAAAGACAAAATCAAGGTCATGACGGTGCGCATCACCGCTTTTGACCCTGCCCCCGCCACTGGCGGCAGCGCCCCCGTCGAGAAAATTGGCGGTGCCGGCGATACAGGTCTCACGACTTTCGTGTCCCAGCAGCTGACGAAATCTGAACGCCCCGAACTCACCGCCGCGCGCATCGTTGTTTCCGGCGGGCGCGGCATGGGTAATGGCGAGAATTTCAAATTGATTGATGCCGTTGCCGATAAACTCGGCGCCGCCGTCGGCGCTTCCCGCGCGGCTGTGGACGCAGGCTTCGTGCCGAACGACTACCAGGTCGGCCAGACCGGCAAGGTTGTCGCGCCGGATCTCTACATCGCCGTCGGCATTTCCGGCGCGATCCAGCACCTCGCGGGCATGAAAGATTCAAAAGTCATCGTCGCCATTAATAAAGACGCCGAAGCGCCGATCTTCCAGGTCGCGGACTACGGCCTCGTGCAGGATTTGTTCGTGGCCCTGCCGGAGCTGGCGAAAGCGCTTTAAATTATGCTCAAACGCTACGCGCCCGCGATAACGACACTTCTTCTGCTGATCGGATGCTGGGGGTACACAACCTGGTCGACGCGCAACGCGCCGTCATATGACGGCTCCATCCTCTATGGCTTTCCGATGCCCTTTGCGACGGAAGGCGGCCATTGCATGGTGGGCTATTGCCCCTTCCAGTGGCATGCCGCACCGCTGGCGGGCGACATCGCGCTGCTCATTGCAGCGCCTGTCATCATTCAGCTACTGGCGAATTTTCGCCGCAAAAAGCGCGGTGCCTCTGCGCTTAAAAAATAAACGCCTTTTCGCCGTGCTGGCTGGCATCAAGACCGGCCTCTTCGTCTTCCGGCGTCACGCGGATATCCATGAATATGCTGACGACTTTCAGCACGATATAGGTCATGACCATCGTATAGGCGACAACGGCAGCGGCACCGGTCAGGTTCGCGCGTAGCAAATCCCAGCTGCCCGCCAGTATGCCATCCGCCCCGGCAGCGTTGACGGTCTTGGTCGCGAAAACAGCCGTTAAAATAGTGCCGATGGTGCCGCCAACGCCATGGCAGGCGAAGACGTCAACCGTGTCGTCCGTCTTCAGGCGGTGTTTCACAATCCGCACCGCCGTATTGCAGGCAACCGCCGTGATTGCGCCGATAATGATAGAGGCTTGCAGCGTCACATAGCCCGCGGCAGGCGTAATCGCAACGAGTCCTGCGACAGCGCCGACCGCTGCGCCAACCGCGGTGGGGCGACCATGTACGTACCAGTCGCAGAGCATCCAGACCGTCATGGCCGTCGCGGCGGCGAAGAAGGTCGTACCAGCGGCAAGTGCGGTAAGCGCACCGGCCGAGAGGGCGGAGCCCGCGTTAAAACCGAACCAGCCGAACCACAGCAGCGCGGTGCCGAGCAGCACCATCGGCGCGGAGAAGCCGTTGTTTTCCGACGGTTTGAAATTGACGCGCGGGCCGACGGTGAGCGCGGCGACAAGGGCTGCATAACCCGACGTCATGTGGACGACGAGGCCGCCGGCGAAATCAAGCCCGCCCATCTTGGCGATCCAGCCGCCGGGGCCCCAGACCCAATGCGCCACCGGTACATAGACCAGCAGCGACCACAGCGCCATGATGACCAGCCAAGCCTTAAAACGGATGCGCTCCGCCACTGCGCCGGTGATGAGCGCCGGCGTGATAATGGCGAAGGTCGCCTGAAACAGCATGAAAAGAGTATGCGGAATGGTGGGGCCATAGGCGGGGTTCGGCTCCGTCCCGACGCCGCCGAGCATGAAGTATTTCAAATCGCCGATAAGACCGAAATTGTCGCCAGAGAAGACAAGGCTGTAACCGCAAATCGCCCAGAGCAGCCCAACGATGCCGATGGACACATAGCTCTGGAACTTGGTGGAAACCGCGTTACGCTGGCTGACCATGCCTCCGTAAAAGAAAGCGACGCCGGGGGTCATGAGCAGGACAAGGGCCGTGGCCATTGTCATCCAGGCAATATCAGCTCCAACCATGGCAAGAATCTCCCGCGTTAAAAAATGAACACGGGAGACGATGATAATGATTCGTATGCTGCGATGCAACAAACTCGTTATGGATTTTTCGGCGCTTTCTGCAGGAAGGCGATTTTGACGGTCGAAATCTGCTGACGCAGCTGGCGGCTGAAGTCCGACGCGCCCGCCAAATCTTCCGCCTTATCCAGCCATGTCTTGGCAGCGCCGCGGTCAAGGATGCAGCCGATGCCGTTGGCTTTGCACCAGGCTGACATCAGCGCCCCGCCGGCGTGATCGCGGCGGCCTGTGTCTTCAAAAATCAGGAAGGCCTGCTCCAGCGTTGCGGCCCTGATGGCATCGGTCAGGGCCGGCAGTGCCTTCTCGAGGCCGGGCGCGGCGGCAACGGTGTAAATGCCCATGGCGAACTGGTATTTCTCCTCATCGCCGCCATTCTTCGCGGCAGCGAAGTCGGCCTTCATCTGGTCGAACCCAGGCATATTGGCTTTCACCAGTAGCTGGTAGATGGCGAAATTTTCTTCTTTGAATTCCATACGGGTGCGCTCCCTGCGAAACGGATGCAGGAAGTATAGCTAAATTTACATAACCAGTCAATGGTTGGGTATTAAGCTTTATGCGTCGGAAATTATCTTTCCCGAAGCGCCGTCTGCGCCGCTTTGGTGAAGGGCTTGAGGATGTATTTCATGACGGTTTTCTCGCCTGTCACGATATCCACGGTCGCCTGCATACCCGGCATCACATCCAGCGTTTTGCCCGCGCGCTTCACCTGCGTTTCATCCGTCTTCACGCGAACCCGGTAGAAGCTTTCACCCTTGTCGTTGGTGATACTGTCCGGGCTGACTTCCGTCACTTTACCCTCAAGCGATCCGTAGATGCCGAAGTCGAAGGCCGTCAAACGGACGATGGCTTTCTGGCCGGTATGGATGAAGGCGATGTCGGATGGCTTGATGCGCGCCTCGACGATCAGCTCGTCTTCCAGCGGCACGATTTCCATGATGGTTTCGCCAGGCTTCACAACGCCGCCGACGGTCGTGACCTTCAGGTCCTTGACGGTGCCGTGGACGGGCGACTTGATTTCGGTACGCTCGCTTTTGTCTTTATAGGCACCAAGCGTCTGCTTGATCGTGTTCATCTCGATGGTTTTTTCGGCGAGTTCCTTCTGCGCCTGCGCGCGGAAATCGGAGCCGAGGGAATCAAGGCGGCTCTTCACTTCCTTGACCGCCGATTGCGAGCGCGGCAGGGCAAGGCGCAGACCGTTCAATTCGGCGGTCTGCGAGGCGATGCGCTGCTTCACTTCCAGCAATTCTTTTTTATTAGCCGCGCCCTTGGCAACCATCGGCTCGATCATGTTGCGTTCGTCATTGGCGAGGCTGAGGACGCTCTGGGTGTCGGAGATGCGGCGCTGCAGTTCGTTGACTTCCTGTTCCTTCTGGCTCAGCTGGTCGCGGAAGACGGTTGACTGGTTGTCCACCTGATGGCGGTTGGCATCATAGGCGTTCTGCTCGGCGCGCACGGATTCAGGCACGCCGGTTTTGAGCTCGTCGGAGAATACGAGCGGTGTTCCCTGGCTTTCGGCCTGCAGGCGCGTGATGGTCGCCACGAGGCCGAGGTATTTTTGCGTCGATGCGTCGAAGTCGGATTTCGCCTGAATGTTGCGCATGCGCAGAATAACCTGGCCGACTTTGACTTCTGCGCCCTCTTCCACATAAATCTGTTCGAGGATGCCGCCTTCAAGGTTCTGGATCGCCTGCACTTCGGAGGACGGGATCACGCGGCCGTCGCCACGCGAAACTTCATCGAGCGTCGCGACGTTTGCCCACACAAGGAAGACGAGCAGCAGGCCGGAAATGGTATAGAGCAGCAGGTGGTCGCGCCACGGCACGCCGTCGGCGGGAGAAAAATCATCGTCGTATTTGCGGGTGAGGTCCAGCTTGCGCAGATCGAACTCGTTCATGTCGAGTTTCTTGCCGGAAGTGCCGGGCTTGACGCCGCCGGTTTTCGGGGCCTGTGCTTTGCGTTCCTGCGGCGGTGTCTGCAGCGCGCCGGGTGCCGGGTTTTCCTTGGCGATTTTATCGGCGTTCGGGTCGCTGCCCTCGATGGGCTTGTTGCTATCGTCACTCATTGGGAGCCCCTCCGGCGCCGGCAGCGCGGTAAGCGCCGGCCTGAAGTTTCTGGATGACTTCATCACGCGGGCCGGCGGCAACGATGCGGCCGCGGTCCATCAAAATCAGTTTATCGACGAGGCCGAGAACGGCGCTTTTGTGTGTGACCAGCAAAATCGTCTTGCCACGGATCATCTGTTTCAGGTGCGTGTACAAGCGGCGTTCCGAGCCCGGATCAATCGACGCGGTCGGTTCATCGAGCAGCAGGATGGGCGGATCGTAGAGAAGCGCGCGCGCAATGGCGATCGCCTGACGCTGGCCTCCGGAAAGGTTGTCGCCGCGCTCACCGACCTGCGTATCAAGGCCGGCTTCGGAATCGCGCAGGAAGTCCATGACGCCGGCCATTTCAGCGGCGCGCAGCACAGCAGAATCCGGCACCGATTCATGGCCGAGGGTAATGTTTTCGCGCACCGAGCCGAAGAACAGGTAGGGCGTTTGCTGCACGACGCCGATGTTGCGGCGGAGGTCGGCAGGATCCAGCTGGCGCACATCGACGCCGTCAACCTGCACGGAGCCGCCGGATGGCTGGTAGAGGTTCAGGATCAGGCGCTCGATGGTCGTCTTGCCGGAGCCGACGGCACCGATGATGCCGACGTGTTCGCCCGCGCCAACGGTGAAGTTGATATTGCGCAGCGCCGGTGTTTTCTGGTTCGGGTAGCGGAATTCCACATCGCGGAAATCAATCTTGCCGGCCATGACGGGCATCGAAATGAAGACCTGCCCGAGAGGACGCTCGACGGGCGCGCGCATCAGCTCGTTAAGGCGCTCGAGAGATTCCTTGGACTGGCTGTATTTGGTGAGGATACCGGCGACGGAGGCAAGCGGTGCCATGGCGCGGCCGGAGAGAAGGACGGAGGCGATGAGCGCACCCATGGTGATCTGCTTGTCGGCAATCAGGTAGGTGCCGTAGATGACCATGAAGACGGAGCACATATTGGCGGCAAAGACAGCGAAGTTGACGCCGAAGCTGGAAACGGAACGCGCCTTGACGGCGGTGCGGGAAGATTGCTCCGTCGCCTCTTCCCACTTGCGCTGGATATGGCCTTCGGCGGCCTGCACTTTAATGGTTTCAAGACCGGACAGCGTTTCGAAAATCAGGCCGGATTTATGCGCGCCTTCGCGCATGCTTTCCTTGATCGTGCGATCGAGCGGACGCTGCAGCATGATGCCGACGCCCATGACCAGCGGGACAAGGCATAAGGGGATAATGGCGACAGGCCCGGCGATGAGGAAAATCAGCGCGATGAAGAAGATAATGAAAGGGAAGTCGATGACGGCGACAATGGTGGCCGAAGTGAAGAAGTCGCGGAGGGTTTCAAACTCTTTGAGGTTCGAGGCATGGACGCCGACGGACGGCGGGCGCGCCGCCATTTTCATCGCCAGCATCTGTTCGAAAATGCGCGCCGAGATGACGTTATCCGCCTTGCGGCCAGCCGTGTCGACGAAATGGGAGCGCAGGTTCTTTAAGGTGAAATCGAAAAGGTAAGCCACGATAACGCCGCCGGCGAGGAACCAGAGTGTCGGGAAAGCTGCGTTGGGTACCACGCGGTCGTAGACGTTCATGGTGAACAGCGGGCTGGCGATGGCAAGGATGTTGATCATCACGGCCGCGAGCATGACTTCGTAGTAAATATTCTTGTTGCGCCAGATCGCGCCCCAGAACCAGCTGGCATCGGTATCGATGGTGATGGGTCCGCTGCGGCCGTCATTCAAGGCACGCGCGCGCACGAAGAAAGCGTAGTCATTATAGCGGGACTGCAGCTCCGTTAGCGACAGCGTCACCGGCGCATCCGGTGTTTCCGGGAAGACGCATTCAATGCCGTTTTTATTGCGGCCGCGCAGGATGCAGGCGTGGTTATTTTTAAGAACGAGGATCGCCGGCAGGTTGGGGCTTTCGGCCAGGTCTTTCAACGGACGACGCACCATGCGCGCCGTCATGCTGATGCGATCTGCCGCGCGCACGAAGGCGGCGGGAGATGCCATTTGCTTGCCGTGGATGGGAAGGCCGGCGGAAAGCGCGGCAGCCGTGGTGCGGCGGCCGTTTTCGGCGGCGATGATGGCAAGGCATTCCATGAGCGGATCGTCAAGCGACACGCGCTCGGCTTCAAGCGGCCAGGATGAACCTGTACCGCCGGAGCCGCCTTGACCTTGGCCGCCCTGCCCTTGCTGGCCGGCTTGATTGACGTTGACTGTTACTTTTTGACCGTCATCAGACACGAGTAATCCACGCTAAGGTTGCTGCCGGTTGAAAGATGCTGCCCCGTCTAGCGAACCGTCACGGTTAAATTATTTCGCGACGACGAACTTGCTCTCGCGCGGACGCGGAATGCCCATGCTGCCGAGCAGCTCGCCCTTGAGGGCCAGCACGCGGTAGACAGCGAACATTTCGGTATAGAGCGCGTTGATGTGCGAGGAGCGCGAAACGAAAAGTTCGTTCTGCGAGTCAAGCACGTCGAGCAGGGTGCGGCGGTCGAGGCTGAACTGGTCGAGATAGACGTTGACGACTTTCTCGTTCGCGGCAGCCTGGCCGAGGAACTGCGCTGCACGCTCCGAGGAGGAGATCATGCCAGCCCAGGTGTCACGCATGTCTTTTTCGACCTGACGTGCAGCTTGGGCGCGGCGCTCTTTCGTTTGCGCGTGGCGGTACATGAACTCGCGCTGGCGTTCCTGATCGGCGCCGCCGCGGTACAGGTTCCAGCGCATGACGCCGAGAACGGATTCGCGGTCGTCATGGCCTTCGATACCATCGAGGTCGTGGCCGAGGGAGGCGTTCGCCTGGATTTCAACGCGCGGATAAAGCGTAGAACCCGAGCCTTCAAATTCGGCCTTGGCGACTTTCACGTCGGATTCAAACACGGCGAGCGTCGGGCTTTGCGTCACGGCTTCGCGGACGGCATCGTCCACCGTGGCCGGCAGCTTGTCGCGCGGGATCGAGGGGAAGGCCATGTCGCCGGGCGTATCGCCGACTTTCTGGATGAAGAGGGATTCTGCGTTGCGCAGCGCTTCTTCGGTCGAGGACACCGTCGCGCGGGCGAGCGCGAGACGCGCATCCGCCTGGCTCACGTCGCCTTCGGTCACGGTGCCGGCATTCGCGCCGGTCTGGATGGTGCCGAGGATTTTGTTGTGGTCTTCAACGTTCGCGCGCGCAATCGCGAGCAGGTCGCGCTGGCGCAGGACTTCAAGGTATGCCTGCACGATATCGAGGCCGACGAATTCGGCGACTTCGCCGGTGCGGTTGGCAGCGGATTCAACACGGTATTTCTGGCGCTTGATTTCGCTTTGCGTGCCGTAGCCGTCGAACAGCAGCTGCGTCAGGGACAGGGACGCGGAGTTGCGCCACAGGTTGTTGCGATCGATGAAGGGAGAGTTGGTGCGCTCCCAACCGGTTTGGCCGAGAAAGTCGACACTCGGCGCCCAAAGCGATTTCGCCTGCGCGAGCTCTTCTTTCGTGGCGAGCGTGTTGTTGGCAACAACCGCGTATTCGGGGCTCTTCAGGACGCCCTTGCTCACGGCGTCAGTCAGGGACAAGTCACCATCTTCGCCGTTCGCGGCATAAACCGCTGTCGACATTGTGAAGCAGAGCATGGAGACGGTGCAGAATTTCGCAAACTTGTTCATCGTTCAGTCCCTTGAGGAATTCGAGTTTTATACAAAAAAATGGGGCTGCAGAATGCCGCTGCAGCCCCACATGATTACATCATTACTTTTACTTAGGCAATCAAATTGCCGTGGTTTGTCAAGGCGTCGATATCGATGTGAACACCCTCGAGGACGACAACAGTCTGGAACGCATGTCCAGTTCCCGTCTGGTCAATTTGGACCAGGCTATTGTTGCCGCTTTGCACCACATTTACGAAGTTATGCAAAGAGCTCGTGAGCGGATCGAAGTTTGTCAGAACATCAGAGATGTCCAGCTTGTCGCCTTCCGCAATGTTGAAGTCCTTGATGGTGTCGACATCATGGCCGGCATGGATGAGGAAGGTGTCCCCGCCATGGCCGCCGGTCAGTTCGTTGACGCCGCCATTTGCGACCAGAATGTCATCGCCGTCGCCACCGAAGAGGTAGTTGTGGCCGTCGCCGCCCGACATCGTGTCGTTTTTCGCGGTGCCGTAGATGACATCGTTCTCGGCGGTGCCGACGTTGACGGCGCCGGTGTGATCGGCAGCGTCAGCGACGTTGAACCAAGCGTCACCCGCCTGGCCCGTGTGGCCGTCGGCGTAAGTAACAGTCGAGACCGTCGTGATGGCGCTGTCGCCGATGACCTGGTTGACGGAAGTCGTCGACAGGCTGATCGAAGTGACACCGACATCGGACAGCGAGTGCAGCTCGCCGGCATCGGAAACGCCGTTCTGGTTGCTATCCTGCCAGACCAGCAGATCCTTGAAGGCGGCGTCGGATGCGTTGATGACGCCGTCATGGTTGCTGTCGTAGCCGGCAAGGTTCGCGAAGCCATCAGGCGAATTCGCGTTGTCGCCGAACAGTTCGGACTGGTTGTTGATGACGCCGTCGTGGTTCGCATCAATCGCCAGCAGGCCGTCGTTGGCGCCAACCCACGAGGTCGCGTCCGTCAGGCCGTCATTGGTCATGTCGAAGCGGATACCGGCCGACTGGTCGACGAGGTTGAAGCCGTCGCCGTTCAGGTCAAGCATCAGCGGCGAGACCGAGAAGGTGTAGCAGATGTTCTGCGTCACCACCGCGTTGTTGTCGCTGTAGTCGTTTTCGAGGCCGTGCAGGTTGGCTTCGGACACATACGACTGGACAGTGATGTTGCCGCTGTGCGGGCCGTTGTGCAGCGCCCAGTAGTAGTCCTGGCTGGTCGAGGTCATCAGCGCGAGGCCGTTGAGTGCCGTCGAGGTGTCGCCTGCGTTGACGTTGATCGTCCAGATGCCGGGCGCCGTTTCGGTGCCCTTGTTCAGGTAGACGCCGGCGTCATGCAGGTTGTAGTAACCGCCCGACGGGTTGCTGAACGGGTTGTCGAGGTTGATGACGATCTTGGTCACTTTTTCCGAGCCGTCCGTGTCGGTCACGTGGGATTCCACGGCGATCGGCGACGGGTTCGACTGGTTGATGATCCAGAGATAGTTGACGTTCGCAGGAACGGTCAGCACCGGTGCATCGACAACCGCGTCGACGAAGACGTTTTCAACGCCGATCGTGGAGGCCGAAGACGTGCCGTCGGTCGCCGTTGCGACGACATGCAGGTTCGTCATATCGACATCGCTGTCATGCGGCGGATAGACGGTCGGACCGCCGTTGAAGTTTACGCCGTTCGGCAGCGTGATCGACCAGGTGCCGGTCGCCGCATCATAGGTGCCGCCGGAGGTCGTCGTATCGACGCCCCAACCCGGCTGGAAGCCCGTGATGGTGACAACAAGGTGCTCGCCCGGATGCGGATGATCCAAGGTTGCCTGCACGTTCAGCGCGACGGATTTATCTTCCTTCACCCAAACGTCGAAGACGCAGAGCGTGGGCGGATGCGGATCGCAATAAACGTCAACGCCGAGATGCGTTGTCGCGACATAGGTGTTGTCGGTGTAGTCGTTCTCGGAGCCGCCGAGGTGGTTTTCCTGTTCCGTGACTTTGATGGTCAGGTCAACGTTGCCCATGTAGGTGGACGGCGGGGTCATAGTGAGGCCGGTCAGGTCTGCTTTCGTCAGCAGCCAGTCGCCGTTCGCCTGCAGCGTGCCGTGGTTCAGCGTGCCGCCGGTCGGAACGCCGGAGATGAGGACTTTCGTCACCGTCTCGGAACCGTCCGTATCGTGGCTGGCGCCAACGGTGATGAAGAGCGCGATGGGCGTGCCTTCCTTGCCGGTTGTGTCATGCGCGGAGACCGTGATCGGATCGACAACCGCGTCCACGAAGACGTTTTCGAGGCCGTTCGTCGAGGACGAATACGTGCCGTCCGTCTGCGTTGCGGTGACATGCAGGCCGGTCAGGTCGATATCGCTGTCGCCGGGGGGCGAAACGGTCGGGCCGCCGCTGAAGTTGACGCCGTTCGGCAGGGTGATCGACCAAGTGCCGGTTGCAGCATTATAGGTGCCGCCGGAAGCCGAGGTATCCACCGTCCAGCCGGGCTGGAAGCCCGTGATGGTGACGACGAGGTGTTCGTTCGGGGTCGGCACGTTCAGGGTTGCCTGGACGTCCAGCTTCACCGAATGGTCTTCCTTCACCCAGACGTCGTTGACGCAAAGTGTCGGCGGGTTCGGATCGCAGGTGATGCCGATGTTCACTTTCGTCGTGGCGACATAGGTGTTGTCGGTCAGGTCATTCTCGAGACCGTGCAGGTTCGTTTCCTGTTCGGTTACGGAAACCGTCAGCTGGACGTTGCTGGCGGAATTGTCAGCCGGGTGGAACGTCAGGCCGGTGAGGTCAGCCGTCGTCAGCGTCCAGGTGCCATCGCCATTGTTGTGGCCATGGTTGAGCGAAGCGCCGGTCGGAACGCCGGAGATGAGCACTTTCGTGACGCCTTCGGAACCGTCATGGTCGGCAGAGGCGCCGATCGTGATGGTCAGCGGGATGTCGGTATGCGTGTGGCCGCCGGCAGCAGATGCCGAGACCGTGATCGCATCGACAACCGCGTCGACGAAGACGTTTTCGGTGCCGTTGGTGGTCGCCGAATAGGTGCCATCCGTTGCAACAGCCGTCACATGCAGACCGGTCAGGTCGATGTCGGAGTTTGCGGGCGGGGTCACCGTCGGGCCGCCATTGAAGGCCGCGCCGTTCGGCAGGGTGATGGACCAGGTACCGGTTGCAGCATTATAAGTGCCGCCCGACGCCGAGGTATCCACCGTCCAGCCGGGTTGGAAGCCGGTGATGGTGACGACAAGGTGTTCGGAAGCCGATTGCGGATGATCGAGAGCAGCCTGAACGTTCAGCTGAACCGAATGATCTTCCTTCACCCAGACGTCGTTGACGCAGAGTGTCGGCGGGTTCGGGTCGCAGGTGACGCCGATGTTCACTTTCGTCGTCGCGACGTAGGTGTTGTCGGAAAGGTCATTTTCCAGACCATGCAGGTTCGTTTCCTGTTCGGTCACGGCAACAGTCAGCTGCACGTTACCCGAAGAAGTGGACGAGGCATGATAGGTAAGACCGGTCAGGTCAGCCGGGGTCAGCGTCCACGTACCATCGGCGTTGTGCACGCCGTGGTTCAGGGATGCGCCAGCCGGAACGCCGGAGATGACGATTTTGGTGACACCCTCGGAACCGTCATGGTCGGCAGACGCGCCGATCGTGATGTTCAGCGGGATGTCGGTGTTGTTGTGGCCCGAAGCGGCGGAAGCCGACACCGTGATCGCATCGACAACCGCGTCGACGAAAACGTTTTCGGTGCCGTTGGTGGTGGCAGAGTACGTACCATCCGTTGCAACTGCAGTGACATGCAGACCGGTCAGGTCGATGTCGGAGTTTGCGGGCGGGGTGACCGTCGGGCCGCCGTTGAAGCTTGCGCCCGGCGCGAGCGAGATGCTCCAGGTGCCGGTTGCCGCATCATATGTGCCGCCGGAGGTGGTCGTGTTGACCGTCCAGCCGGGCTGGAAGCCCGTGATGGTAATGACAAGGTGTTCACCGGCCGATTGCGGATGATCCAGCGCAGCCTGAACGTTCAGCTGGACCGAATGATCTTCCTTCACCCAGACGTCGTTGACGCAGAGTGTCGGCGGGTTCGGGTCGCAGGTGACGCCGATGTTAAGGCCGGTCGTGACAACATAGGTGTTGTCCGAAAGGTCATTCTCGGCACCGGAGAGGTTGGTTTCCTGTTCCGTCACAGACACTGTCAGGTGGACGGTGCCGGAGGAGGTGGAAGCCGCGTGATAGGTCAGGCCGGTCAGGTCGCCTTGCGTCAGGGTCCAGGTGCCATCGCCGTTGTTGTGGCCATGGTTCAGGGATGCGCCAGCAGGAACGCCGGAGATGAGGATTTTCGTCACGCCTTCCGAACCGTCATGGTCGGCGGAAGCGCCGATGGTGATGGTCAGCGGAATATCGCTGTTATTGTGGCCGGACGGCGCGGAAGCCGTGACGGTGATCGGGTCAACCACAGCGTCGGTGAAGACGTTGATCGTGCCGCCGGTCGACGCCGAGCTGCCGTTGGAGATTTCGGTCGAGGTTGCGGTGACGTGCAGGCCGGTCAGATCCGCGTCGCTGTTGGCGGGCGGGGTCAGAGTCGGGCCGCCGCTGAAGTTCGCGCCGGGCGCCAGCGTGATCGTCCAGGTGCCGGTTGCCGGATTGTAGGTACCGCCGGAGGTCGAGGTATCGACGCCCCAGCCAGCCGCGATGCCGGTCACGGTGATGGTGAGTTTTTCAGAGCCATCGGTATCGGTCAGGTTTGCATCGATGTGCAGTTTGACGGAGCTATCTTCCTTGACCCACTCATCGCGGACGGTGAGCGTCGGCGTATCGGCCACCGCTTCAACGTGTACATGCAGCGGCGTCGTGGCCGTTGCGGAGTTGTCAGTCGTGTCGTTTTCAGCACCGGACAAGTTCGTCTCGGTGTCGGTGACGGAGACGGACAGCGTGAAGTTGCCGCTGTAGTTATGCGGCGGGGTGATGGTAAGGCCGGTCAGGTCGCCTTGGCTGAGCGTCCAGGAACCATCCGGATTTTGCGTGCCGTGGTTTAAGGTCGCGCCGGCAGGAACGCCGGTGATAGTGATGGGCGAGAGGACTTCGGAGCCGTCATGGTCGCCGCCGGAGGAGACGTTGATCGTGAGCGGAATAGCCGTGTCTTCGTTACCGGAAGCGTCAGGCGACGTAATGGTCGGCGCATCGATGACGGCGTCGACGAAGATGTTTTCATGCGTCGTGACGGTCGAGCTGGTCGTGCCGTCAGAGGTCGTCGCGGTGACGGTGAGACCGGTCAGGTCAATGTCGCTGTCAGCCGGCGGGGTGAGCGTCGGGCCGCCGTTGAAATCGGAACCGTTCGGCAGTGTGATCGTCCAGGTGCCGGTTGCGGTGTCATATGTGCCGCCGGAAACGGAGGTGTCAACACCCCAGCCCGGCGTGATGCCGGTGACAGTGATGGTGAGGTGATCGTTCGGGCCCGGGTTGTTGAGTGTCGCATGGATGTCGAGGCCGACCGAATGGTCTTCCTTCACCCAGACGTCCGGTGTATGCAGCGTCGGCGGGTCGATAGTGTCGTTGACGGTGACGTGAATGGTTGTCGAGACGGTTGCCGAGTTGTCGGAAGTGTCGGTCTCGCTGCCAGACAGGTTGGTTTCGGTATCGGTCACCGACGCTGTCAGGGTGATCTGACCGTCGAAATGGTTCGGCGGGGTGATGGTGAGGCCCGTGAGGTCGCCTTGGCTAAGCGTCCAGGTGCCGTCGGGATTATGCACACCGTGGTTCAGCGTCGCGCCAGCCGGCACGCCACTGATAGTGATGGGCGAAAGCACTTCGGAACCATCGGTATGGTCGCCGCCGGCGGAAACCGAGATATTGAGCGCGATCGGCGTGTTTTCATTACCAGCTGCATCGGTGGAATTGATGGTCGGCGCATCGATCACGGCGTCAACGAAGATATTTTCGGTGCCAGAGCTGGAGGAAGTGACAGAAGCATCTGTCGAATCCACCGCTGTCGCTGTGACCACGAGGCCTGTCAAGTCCACGTCACTGTCAGCTGCGGGGGTGACTGTTGGGCCGCCATGGAATTCTTCGCCAGGAGCGAGGGTTACCGTCCAGGTGCCAGTGCCCGAGTCGTAATGGCCCAGGTGGCCATTATTATCTGTTTCGGATACGGTGCAATTCGCCGGGAAACCGCTGATGGTGATCACGAGATGGTCGTTAGGGCCTGCATTCGGGAGTGTTGCGTCCGCGTGCAGATCCACCGAGGTGTCTTCTTTAATCGAAAAGTCCTGAACCGTCAAAACCGGCTTGTCGATGGTGTTGTTGATGACGACAGAGAAGTTGTCAGTCGTGGTTGCCGAATTGTCGCCCAGCTCAAGCTCGCTGCCGCTGAGGTTGGTTTCGGTTTCGGTGACGGCAACGTTGATGTCGATCTGGCCGTGATAATGCGCGCCGCCGTTGATGGTAAGGCCGGCAAGGTCAGCAGGCGTCAGCGACCATACGCCGTTGCCAAGGTTGACGCCGTGGTTAAGCGTCGCATCGGAAGCGCCGCCGCCATGGTTGACGAGGGTGACGATGATTTGGGTCACGTGTTCGGAACCGTCGGTATCAGCGCTGGCGCCGATCGTGATGGTGACGGGGATGGAATGACCTTCGTCGCCGGAGGTCGGCGTGCCATGAACGGTGACGGGGTCAACAACAGCGTCCGTATTTACCGTTTCGGTCGTCGTCGCGGAGGTTGTCACGCCGCCACGGTCAACCGTCGCGCTGACGCTCAAGGTGCCGAGGTCGGCATCGCTGTTGGCGGGCGGATAGACATCGGGGCCGCCGGCGAAGTGTGATACGCCAGGCGCAAGGGTGAGCGTCCAGATGCCGGTGGCTGCATCATAGGTGCCGCCCGAATGGGAGGTGTCAACCGTCCAGCCGGCAGGGATACCAGCGATGGTCACGGTCATGACGTCGCCCGCATGGGGGTGGGTCATGTCTGCAGTGACATTCAGCGTATTAGTGACGGTACCAGCGTTGCCGGCATTGAAGGGCACGCTCGGGTTCGCAGCAGTGCTGTCTTCTTTAACAAAGATATTCACGGCCGAAATCGTCGGCGCCAGCAGGGGTTCCTGCTCGATGATGGGTTTCGGCTCGCGGAAGTCAGCGCGGTATTGCAGCTGCGTCGGGTCGATAGGACCGATGTAGTTGATGCCATCGAGGGGCGTCGTTGTCAGGATGGAGTTGAAACCGAAGCCGCCACCAGATGCGCCGCCGCCGTTGTTGCCGCCGGCCGCAGGTTCGACTGCGTTCAGCTGGGCTGCGGTGGAAAGAACGTCGCTGAAATCCGTGACAGCAAGCTTGGTGCCGTCTTTCATGACGAAGTCGGGCATCGAGGCGTCTTTGACGGAGTCATAGTTCGGGATGATGATCTCGCCGCCATTTTTGAAGGAGATGACGAGTTCGCCGTGGTTGTCTTTTACCGAAGCAGGTTCGGTCATTTCGAAGCCGAATTTGTACGCATCACCCGGCTGCAGCTTGACGACGAGGTTTTCACCAGCGTTCGGCTTGCCGATCAGGTGGACGTCCGCGCCGCTTGCGACTTTGTCGGTCTGCAGGGCTGCGAAGCTTTCTTTCACCTGTGCGGTGGCGGAATTGTCGGCGACCTGCTCTTCGCCTTGGGGCGCGAGCGTGTGGTAGAGGTCTGCCATCGACATTTGCTGGCCGGAGGGGAGCGTCAGCGAGCAGCCTTCGGAGCAGGTTGCCATGTCGGCAAAATTCTTGACGGTGACGGAGGCGCCATCGGAAAACTGGACGACCAGCGCGCCCGTTTTATCCATTGTCATGCCTTGCACTTCAACCGCGTTGGAGGAGAGGACGAGGCCCTGCCCTGCCGTCATGGTGACGATTGTCTTTTCACCGGCTTCTACATTGATTTCATTATGGTGATGCGCGCCGTTTTGTTGGTCGGTGGTTGTCATTTCGAAAAATCCCCTGTGTTCGTTCACGCTCTAACTGTTGTAAGGCTCCGAAAGTTCAGGCAATTGCCGGCCGCTTGCCTATATATTTTATCGGGTAGCCTTCTAGTGCCAAATTTCCAAAACTAATGCTGGTTAGGTTAGGGTTATACAGATTCAGCCGCGCAGAGTCAAATATTATGTCAACTTTGCGCATCAAGCCCATTAAAGGCCTAACTGAATAATTGAAGAGCTCCTGAATTGAAAGCAAAAAGATGGACGAGCCTCATTATATACCATAACGATAATAATATTCCATAATTAAAAAAAGCCAAGCGATTCCAAGGGGCTATTTGCTTTACTTTAATTTGCCTTCGGGTCACTATGGTTCAGGGGAACGATGGTTTTAAGGGGTACTACCACATGACCAAATATTGGCCGATTTCTGTTATCGCCTTGTCTTTATTGATGTCCGCGCCCGCATTGGCGGATAGCACGGCAACCCTGACGCGGCTCGTACAGAACGGGTCCGAGTCTACGGTCGATTCCCCGGCCGCCGCGCCCGCGAAGGCCGATGCGGTGGATGACGGCATCGTTCGCATCACCCCCGACCAGACGAAAATTATCACCCTCGACCAGGACGCCGCCAGCGTCATCGTAGCAAATCCTGCTTATGCTCAGATCGTCCTCGATTCCCCCCGTCTCCTCGTCGTCATGCCGCGGACACCGGGCGCGACCTCCTTCACCGTGATCAACGCAAAGGGCGAGACGATTGTGACCAAGACCGTCATCGTCTCCGCAATCGGCACCGGCGCGAACAAGGCAAAATACGTCCGCATCCGCCGCATGTGCGGCAATGATTCCAGCTGCCAGCCTTCCGCCTATTTCTACTGCCCGGATGGCTGCTACGAAGTCATGCCCGTGCAGCCCGAAGGCGGCACTACCCCTGCCCCCGAGGTCGTCGGCTCCGCCCCCAACGTGACGGACGGCAACGACTTGCAGCAGAACGCCAACCCTATTTCCACCCACCTGACCAATGATCCCGCCGCCGGCGTCGCGCCGAACGTGACGACCGCGCCCCCGCGCTGATTTCCGCGCTGGCTCCCAGCCGATTGAAGGATAGACAATATCATGGCTTCGACAAAACGTATCAGTGCCCCCGTCATCGCCCTCGTCTGCGGTATGGCCCTTCTGTCCGGCTGTACGCACCTCAACAAAGCGCCAGTTATCGGGGATGCGGTCGACAGCATGAATGGCCAGCAGCACCTGCGCGAAAGCCGCACCGCAATTGCAACCGACGATGCTATTTCGGCTGGCGACCTGAATGACGCGCTGGTTCTGGCGCAGCGCGATTTCAAGATGCACCGCCATTCCGTGCCCTCCGCCCTGCGCTACGCGACGCTGCTGCGCAAGGCAGGCAAGCCGGAAGGCGCGCTTAAAATCCTCGGGCCCTTCGCCCTGCATGACGATGGCACGCCCAAGGGCGATGCTGACGGCGCCGTGCTCAACGAGATTGCCTCCGACGATATCGCCCTTGGCCATTTCGACAAGGCGGAAACCGTGCTGAACGGCGCGATGAACGTGCCGAAACTGAAGCCGGAGGAAACCGATACCTATAACCTGATGGGCGTTGCACTGGATGCGCAGGGCAACCATGCCGAAGCCGAGAAGATGTTCCGCATGGCGCTCGACGGCTGGCAGGGCAACCCGACCTCCGTCATGAACAACCTCGCGCTCAGCCTCGCGAGCCAGGGCAAGTTCGATGAAGCTTTAAGCATCCTCCGCAAGGCCCTAGTCATGGCACCCGACAAGCCGGAAATCGCCCGCAACATCGACATCATCTCCCACCTGCGCGACAGTGTCGTGACGAAGGCAAAAGTCGTGACCGTCCACAAGAAGGTCGTCAAAAAAGTGACACACCATCACAAGGCCGTGAAAAAGCAGGACTGCAAGACGGTGACCGTCTGCAACCCGCCGAAGTAAGAAGCGACAACATCAAACAAAAAGGCCGGGAAAAAATCCCGGCCTTTTTGTTTGAGGCGCGCTGAAAATTAATGCGCCGTCGAGAAGCCGCGGAGAAAGGCAGGGCCCAGAATGATGACGAAGAGCACGGGCAGGAAGAATAAAATCATCGGCACGGTCAGCTTCGGCGGCAGGGACATGGCTTTTTGTTCGGCCGTTGCCATGCGTGTCTGGCGCGTTTCATCGGCGAGGACGCGCAAGGCTTTTGAAATGGACGTACCATACTGCTCCGCCTGCATCATGGCGGTCGCGAAGGAGCGTGCGGGGCCGGAACCCACACGCGCGGCAAAACCTTGGAAGGCACCCTTGCGGTCGTTCAGCATGCCAAGCTCCGCGCAGAGGAAGCCGAGTTCTTCGGCCAGCGCCTCCGAATGGCCGGAAATGGTATCCGCAATGCGGTTGATGGCGGCTTCAATACCAATCCCGCCCTGCACGCAGATCAGCATCATGTCGAGGCTGTCGGGGAAGGCGAGCGAAATTTCAAACTGGCGGTTGTCCGCCTTGTTCTTCATGAGCAGATACGGCAGGAAAAACCCGATAAGAGCGGAGCCGAGCGCGGAAAGGCCCTTCACGCCGTCGCTGATTTCCTTGTCGGATGACGCCAGCACCAGCATGGTTAGCCCCATGAAGAGTAGCGGCAAGACGATGCGGGCGATGAGGTAGATGAGGGGCGCCATGGGGTCGCGGATGCCGGCGCGCAATAGCAACGCCTTGGCCGAGGCGCTGGCGTCACCCGCAAGGCGCTGCAGTTTATAAGCGGCGGCGATGGACTGCGCGGCGGTCGCTTCCTGTTTTACATGCTGGGGCTTGTTGACCTGCTCCCGCGCCTGTTCGAACAGCGCACGGCGCTTTTTCTCGATAACTTCCTTATAGCGCTCCTTCTTTTCCTTGCGGTTCAGCAGCGGAATGGCAAAGGCGATAAAGGTCGCCGCAGCCGCCGCAGCCGAGAGGAGGACGATGACTAAGCTGTAATTGAGGTGTGAAAGAAAATCCATGGCTTACCTCAAATACGGAAGTTAATCATCTGGCGCATGACGAGGACGCCGCACATCATCCACGCAAGGCAGCAGCCCAGCACGATATGGCCCTTGAAGGAATGGAACAAGGGGTCCATGTACTTGCCGTTCACAAGGTAAAGGCCAAGACCAACAAGCACCGGCAGCGAGCCGATGATAGAGGCGGAAGCCTTCGCTTCCGACGACAGCGCCTGGATTTTGCGCTTGAGGCGGAAGCGCGCGCGAATAACGTTGGATAGGTTGCTTAAAACCTCGCTCAAGGAAGAACCGGTTTCGCTCTGGATCTGCAGCGCGGTTGCGAACATATGCACTTCCGTCAGCGGAATGCGCTTTGCCGTCTCGTAAGCGGCCTGACCCAGCGGAATGCCGATTTTCTGATTGTCGTAGATGCGCAGCATTTCTTCGCGCAAGGGGCCTGTATATTCACGGCTGACCATGGCGATGGCTTCGGTCATCGGCATGCCGGATTGCAAAAGACGCACGCAGGCATCAAGTGCATCGGGCATTTCTGTCAGGAATTTTTTCTGGCGCGCGGCCGCTTTGCGTTTCAGGAACATGCGCGGCACGCCGAGGAAGGCGGTGAAAGTCGCAAAAATAATCGCGATCATGGGCCAGGAGGTGATCAGGTTCAAAAGGCACCAGGTGACAATGGCGAAAATGGCGGAACCGATCCAGAAGCGGGACACCGGCGCATCAATGCCCGCCTGCTGCATCAATTCGCGGATTGATACTTTATCCTTCTTCTTTTCTTCTTCCTTGCCGGCGTCTTTCAACTTTCGCGCGATATCGGCGCGCTGTCGTGCGATCTGCTTGTCCTTACCTTCTTCCTTGGAAGACGGGCCGGAGGAACGGGTGATGACGGAAAGCGTGCGCGCCCGCACCTTCTGCTTGGCGGAAATGCCGCGCGCGAAGACGCCGGCGACGCCGAGCACGACGATCATGGCAATGATGGCGGGCAGCCAGTTCATCTAGCTATAAGCCTCCGACATGACGTCGAGCAGTTTTTTCTCGAGGCCATATTGCCGCGCGCGCTCGAACAAAATCGGGCGGAGGCCGGAAGATTTCTGCTTGCCGATGATGCGGCCAAATTCGTCCTCACCTTCGTATTCAAAGCGGAACAGGTCCTGCATGGTGACGACTTCGCCCTCCATGCCGGTGATTTCGGTGATATGCGTGACTTTGCGCGACCCGTCGCGCAGGCGCTGCACCTGAATGATGACGTTGACGGCGGAGGCAATCTGCTCCCGCACGGCGGAAGATGGCAGGTTGAGGCCGCCCATGGCGATCATGTTCTCCAGGCGCGTCAGCCCCTCACGCGGGTTGTTGGCGTGCACCGTGCCCATGGAGCCGTCGTGGCCCGTGTTCATGGCCTGCAGAAGGTCGAAGGCTTCGGGCCCCCGCACCTCGCCGACGATGATGCGGTCGGGGCGCATACGCAGGCAGTTCTTCACAAGGTCGCGCATGGTGACTTCGCCGACGCCCTCAAGGTTGGGCGGGCGGGTTTCAAGGCGCACGACGTGCGGCTGCTGCAGCTGAAGCTCGGCCGCGTCCTCGCAGGTAATTACGCGTTCGCCCTGGTTCATGTAGCGGGTGAGGCAGTTCAGCATGGTCGTCTTGCCGGAACCGGTACCGCCAGAGACCAGCACGTTGGCGCGGCAGGCGCCGACGATTTTAATCATCTCGGCGCAGTTGGGCGTCATGGCCTTGAAGTCGACCAGCTTGTCGAGGGTCAGCTTTTCTTTCGCAAATTTACGGATGGTCATCGTGCAGCCGTCAATCGCGAGCGGCGGAATGATGACGTTGACGCGGGAGCCGTCCGGCAGACGCGCGTCGCAGATGGGGGAGCTTTCGTCAACGCGGCGGCCGATGACGCCGACGATACGCTGGCAGATGGTGAGAAGGTGCTGGTTATCGCGGAATTCAATGCCGGCGCGCTGGATCTTGCCCTTCATCTCGATGTAAATCGTCTTCGGGCCGTTGATCATGATATCGGCGATGCCTTCCATCGCCAGCAGCTCTTCCAGCGGGCCGAAGCCGAGCATATCGTCGGCGGCCTCTTTGGCAATCTGCGTCAGCTCGGCCGGTGTAACGTCAAGGCCGCGGAACTGGCCGATTTCCTGCACGGCGGACAAAATTTCAGCACGCGCCGCTTCCGCATCCATGCGGGACAGGGATTTAAGATCGATACCGTCGCGCAGATCCGTCCAGATGCGTTTGCGCGCGCGGTCCATACGCGGGTTGGCGACGACAGCGGGAGCGGCGGCGGCAGCCGCCGGCGGCGGTGTTGCGGGTTTCGCGGCGGCGGGCGCGGGCGTCGCGGAAACCGGCGGCGGTGGCGGCATGCCACTCGCGGGGGCAGGCACGTTCCCGACCGTATTCGGCGGGTTCATTGGCGGCACGGCGTTGGACGGAATTCCGGCTACCGGCGGCGGGGCCATAAAAGGCGGCGGCGCCATGACGGGGGGCGGTGCTGCGGGTGCCGCGACAACGGGCGGCGGCGCTGCGACAGGAGGCGCAGAAACGGGAGGTGCAGAAACAGGCGGTGCGCTCACGGGAGGTGCGGCTAATACGGGCGGCGGAGCCGCGGGTGCAGGTGCCGCAACCGGCGGCGCAGAAACGGGCGGTGCCGCCAATACCGGCGGCGGTGCGGCAACGGGAGGTGCCGCGACCGGAGGGGCTGCGACGGGTGGCGCGGCGACAGGCGGCGGCGCAACCGGCGGCGGGGCCAGCGGTTTTGCCGGCTCCATCAACGGCGGCGTGGTTTTCGCGCCCGGCGTTGCGGGTGTGTTTGAGTCTGTGCGCTTGCCGAACATGCCAGACTCCTATTTCTTCTTGCCAAGGGATTTCAGGAAGCCAAGCGATCCGCCGCCGCCGTCTTTTTTCGTTTCCGGCGCATCTTTCGCAACCGTGCCGGACGCCGTTTCGGCAATCGGCATCAGCGCTTTCAAAATACTGTCCGCCGCGCGGTTCTGGCCAAGGGGCTTGCCCGCCGCTTCCGCGCCGCCGAACAATTTGGGGGCATAGGGGATGGTGGCCGCCAGTTCAATTTCCAGCGCCGCGCCGATATCCTTCACGGAAATTTCTTCGCCGGGGGCCGCGCCATGCATGTTGAGGACGACTTGCGTTTCCTTCAAGGAACCGCGCAAGTGCTTTATTTCATTCAGCAGCGTGCGCGTGTTGCGCAGCGCCGGCAGCAGGCCTGTGGTGACAATCACGTTATGCGCCGCGCGGGCAATCATGCGCTTGCGCACTGCCGCGGAGGCACCGGAGAGGTCAACGACGACGACCGGATATTTCTGCATGACGCGGTTGACGAGGCCTTCAAAACTGTCGGCATCCGGCATATCGGTCAGCAGCGGCTCCCCGCCGCAGACGAGCAGGGAGAGCTGCTCCGTCGCCGTTTGCAAAATACGTTTCATATCGTCTTCGGAACCGGCGTTGCCGATGCGCACGGCTTCCGCCAGCGGCGACATGGGCTCGAGGCCGAAGGCGATGCCGACGCTGCCGGCGGAACCCGCCGCATCCATCAGCAGTGTTTTCTGTTTCAGGTTTTCGGCGACGATCCAGCCCAGCGCTTGCGAAATGGCGGTCGCGCCAACGCCGCCCTTCGCGCCGAGCACGGTCACAAGTTTCGCGCCCGAAAGGCCGCGCTTGTCGATCAGCGCTTTGGCGACGACTTTAATCAGGTCTTCCTGCCCGACCGGGCGGACCAGATAATCGCGCACGCCCATGCCGACAAGGCTGCGATACAAATGCACGTCGTTCATGGGGCCAACGACGACGGCGTCGGTATTCTCCGCGCAGACGCCGGCAAGCTGCCCGAGCTGGGCGATAAAATTTTCGGATATATCGTTGGTTTCGACGATCAGCACTTCCGGCGACGGCTGCTGGCTGTAGGTGGCAATCGCGGATTCAATGCCAGCGCCATAAACCTGTACGCCCACGCGCGCAAAACGCCAGTCCGCCGCCAGCGATTGCGCGGTGCGGGCAGTGCCTTCATCCAGTACGAAGAAATCGACCCTGGAGGATGGCAGCAGCGTCGTCGTGATATCCTGGCTCATCCTGTTCTTTCCTTAGCCCCCGCCGCCATTGCTGGGGTTCTTGGTGCCGGCGCTGACGCCGCCGCCGGTCACGGTGGTCGTGCCCGTCGTGCTGGCATTGAGGCCGCTCAAGGGCTCGTTGGTCTTGCCGGAGCTCCAGTGCTCGGTCACAGCGCCCTGGCGGCGTGAATTGTCATCCGGCGTGCCTGCGTTGCCCATGAGGTCGTCGGGATGCGCAATCATCTGGCTCATCGCCGTTTTCATTTCGCAGCCCAGGCGGTATTTTTCGACTTCCTGAATTGTACCGCCGCCGTCATAGCCCGTCATATGCGCGCAATCGGCGGGCGGGCGGGCTTGGGTCGACATGTAGGAGACCACGATGGCATGCGTATCTTCCGGCGGGACGGCGGTGAGGTTGATATCGGTGACTTTGACGCCGCGCTGGGCGAAGGCCGCCTTATAGGCATTACCCTGACGCGCTGCCAGCACCTTACCAGCGGTGCTGCCGTTGGCATAGGGAACAACGACGCGGATGATGCCGCGGCCGTTGCGCAGGTAATCATCAGCGACGACGTTGACGCGCGTGGGGTCAGGATTGCCAGCCGCCATCTCTTCCGTCTTCATAGCGTCGACGACCTGCATCTGCGCGCTCTTGACTTGCGTCGGCGTCGTCACATCGCAGGCGGCAAGAAGCAGGGTCGCCATGGCCACGCTGCAGACTGCCGTCATTTTGGAAAGGCGCATCTTGATTCCCCTTTAATCTACAATATAGCCGTAAGATGCCCCCGCGCCCAGTGTAGGCGCGCGGTTGCCATAAACTTTTTTGAGACCGTCGGCAAAGCTGGTGGTCAGCGGCCCCTGCCCCGGCTTGGCTTCCGGCGCTGCGAGCGCGACCGGTGCGTTAGCAGGCGTTGAGGCGGCAACCGAGACGGCTGGCACTTTTATTGGGTAAACCGCCGTTTTAAGCGGCGCTTTCACCGGTTTCGAGGCGATTTGCGGCGTCGTGCGCAAAATCGGCTTCGGGCGGCCGGCCAGCTGGACCACGGGTGCGGGGCTGTTGCCAAGCGGCGCGGCACTGACCGTTTCCACTGGCGCCGCTGCGACAACGTCCGCCGTCAGCTCCTCTGCCGCATTGACACCTGTCTTCTGGCGACCGGCGGAGATGGCAGCGAGTTTCGGCGCTGCATCCTGCGGAATAGTTGCCCCGGCATCGGCGCCCTGATGCTCGCGCACGCTGCGCGGCGGCGGGTCGATGTTGTTGATGGAGCGAACACGGCCGAAGCGCGTTTCAGGCGCAGAGGCAGGATTGGTCGTCGTCGCCGTCGGCACCGCGAGCGGGCTGCGCGGCGGCAATGGCGCCGACATCGGCATCAAGGCATGCGGGCCGGAAGGATCGGCCGCGACACGGTCCGCCTGCGCTTGCGCATAAGGCTCGACAATATAAGGCGTCACGACGAAGACGAGCTCGGACTCGCCGCGCTGGAAAGACTTAGACTTGAACAGCTCGCCGATGATCGGCAGGCTTTTCAGGCCCGGGAAGCCGTTGACCGCATCCACGGTGCGGGATTTCAGCAAGCCCGCGATCATGAGCGTACCACCGGAGCCCATTTGCACGGTCGTCTGCGCGCGGCGGACAGTCAGGCCCGGGATGATCGTGTTGACGAGTGTCACGCTGTCCTGATCCGACTTCTCCGAAACCTCGGACGTCAGCTGCAGGGAGATGCGGTCGGACGAGAGAACTGTCGGGATGAAGTTGAGTGACACGCCGAACTGCTTGAATTCGATAGTCACGTTACCCTGGTTGTCGCGGCCCGTGGGCACCGGGAATTCGCCACCGGCAAGGAAGCCCGCAGTTTCGCCCGAAATCGCCGTCAGTGTAGGTTCTGCAAGAGTGTTAACAAGGCCGTCACGCTCAAGCCCGGAAATATTTGAGGCGAGCGACATACCGCCATTGGCGAGTGCGACCGTGCCCGTACCGAAGGGCGTCAGCGACGCAAGGCCCACACCAGCCGTGCCGTTAAAGCCGGCGGTACCGGCGTCGCCAAGCTTGACGCCGTTAATCGTTGTATCAATGCCGAATTCGCGCAGGACTTCGCGGCGAGCTTCGATGACTTTTACTTTCAGCATCACCTGCTGCTCACCCTCGACGGTCATAAGGTCGATAAGGCTCTGGCCCGACGTTTTAATGAAACGGCCGGCAAGGTCGCGCACCTGGTTTGCGACCGCGGGGTTGGAGACGCGGCCTTTCAGGATAACCTGATCGTTGACGGTGCGCACTTCCAGCGCCTCTTTCGGGAAGAATTCGCGGATCGAGTTACGGAGTGTGGCTTCATCGACGCGCACATGGACGGCGATATCCGCCAGCTGGTTGCCGGCATCGTCAAAGGCGAGGACGTTGGTATCGCCCACCTGCTTGCCGACCACGTAGAGCCTGTCAGCGCGGAGCGAGCCGACATCCGCAATCGCGGGATTGGCGACAAGAACGTCTGCAGCCGATTTTGGCAGCATCACCGTTTCGGCCTTGCCGGTTGTCAACACGACGGTCCTCGACATGCCAGCCGAGGCCCCTTCCGCGACCAACGAGAAACCGAGCGCTGCGATGAGGGCAAAGGCCCCCAGCATGTTCCGGATGTTAAAACGATTGCGTGTCATGTGACGCTACCTTTCTTATTTCGCCGTGCCGAGGTTACGGACGGGAACGTTCTGGATGCTCGAGCCGCTATAGACGCGCACGGTCGAGCTGGATTTGGTCTGTTGCATAATCTTGTTCAGCTTTTGCAGCACTTCGAGGGTCGTGGAATCCGTCGTCAGCGGCGTCACGATGGAGGTTGCTGTGTCGGCCTCGCCAATGCGGCGGAGCGAGAGGGAGAGTTCACCCATCTGGTGCGCGAGCGCCAAAACTTCGGCGCCCTCTTTCGTGACTTCAAGCGTCACGTTCTTGATGGAGGCCTTGCCCTCGCCGCTCGCGTCGCCGGCTTCGTTCTTGTAGGTCTGGTCGACGGCGAGGATTTTGACGTTTGACAGAATAGTCTGGCTCGCAAAACGGCTCACAACCTGGTCGGCATAGGCCTGCGCGTCGGACGGGATCTGGGCGGAATAGGCGAGGACGATGTCCACATGGTCGCCCGGCAGGACGAAGCCGCCGGCCGAGGTTTCAAGCGTGATCGGTAAAGCGACGGCGCGCATGCCGGGTGTGATGGAGGCGGCGAGGAAGCTGTTGTTGCCCTTCGAGTCAGCGATAAGCGCTTGCGTCGTGATCGGCTCCCCGCTCTCGAGCGTGCGGCGCAGCGGCGTGTTGAAAACTTCCGGCTGCTTGTCGTCGGGGTAATCTTTCTTCTGGATCATGCCGGCAAAGATGGAAGCTTCGGGCCAGTCCTGCCAGCGCACATCTTCCGGCTGCAGTTGCGCGCCCGTGACGAGGCGCTTGTTCGCGACGAGGATCTGGCTTGAAGGGCCGGCGTCATGTGATTTGCTGCCGAGTTTTGCCTGCACCAGCATTGCGACGACAATCGCCACCAGCAGTGCGCCCCCCATGATCAACAATACGCTTCTATTCATGCTATTCCCCAAGTCAGTCTATAAACCCAACTCCATTCTTGACCCGAAGTTGCATTTCTGTCCAGAAAAAAGTTGAGCGTTCTTAATGAATTATTTTATAAAGCTCATCTAATTGTTGAATTATGAGTCCTGTCTGCCACAGTCCCGCCCAGGCACCGAAGCTGATGGCAATTCCATAAGGAACCGCGTTGCGACCGGATTGCACCTGCGCGATCCAGCTGCCCTCCTTCGGGTTTTGCACCGGCTTCTTCTTTTTAAAATAAAGCGATATGCCGCCAAGGATGCCGCCCATGAGGCCCATCCAGAAGACGAAAGACAGGAGGCCATGAACGCCGACCCAGAGCGCCAGCGCGGAGCCGAATTTGGAATCCCCCCCGCCCATCATCCCGACCATAAACATAATATAGGTGATGATAAGAATGATGGCGAAAGCGCCCAAGTGCTCCTTCCAGCTGCCGAAACTTTCCGGCGATACGAGGAAGGCGATGGCGAAAGCCGCGATCACGACCACCGAATAAAGGTTGGGGATGCGCAGCGTCTGGATATCGGACAGGCAGGCAAGAATGGTCGTGATGAAGACGACACCGAGAAGCAGGACGACGAGCATGGCGGGTTTTTATCCGTTGTTGAAGCCGCGGGAAAGAATGGCGGCAGTACCCATTATAGGGGGCGGCGCTTTAACGGAGGATTAAAGAACGAGAGCCTTTGAGGCAAAGGCAAGTCAGCCGAATTTTCATAGCGCGACTAGTTGTTAAATGCATTCACGAAGCTGGTGAACTTGACAACCAGTGTCGAGCCGAGCGTTAAGACAATCGCAGCAATGGCGACAGAGACGCCGGCGGCGATAAGGCTGTATTCTATGGCCGTTGCCCCGGCCTTATTCGGCAAAAATTTTCTCAACATGATTTTACCCGATGCTTTGGGAGCCCCTTTAACAAAAAGGCCCGCCCCTTGCGGAGCGGGCTCTCTTTTTGCAGGCCAGCCGTATATTAGCCGCCCATCTTGGTATTGACGTCACTGAACTTGGCAGCGATGGTCGAGCCGAGCGTAAAGACGATGACTGCGATGGCAACCGATACACCGGCAGCGATCAGACCGTATTCAATGGCCGTTGCACCAGCATCGCTCTTCAGAAACTTCTTAATCATAGTACCCTCCATTTTTGGATGTTTGTTTGGAACCCATATCCCTATAACTCCAGAATACACCAGAGTCGGTAAAGGATGTCTTAATGACAACCGAATTCAAGTTAACTTGCAAGTACTGAAGATAAAATCTGTAGTCTTGGCCGCGAATATTTGCCTAAAATTTGATATATCGCAATTCATCTAAAATTGAATGCATTCAAACCCCATAAAAAAAGCCGGGCTTTTGAGGGCCCGGCTTTTTAAAGGGATGTTTGACGTCGCCTAGTTGGTGATGTGCAGCGAGTTCAGCTGCGCCGCAATCGCCTGGAAGGCCGCCTGCAGCGAGTTAGTGGTCGGCGACTGGAAGAAGTTGCTCGACTTGCTCGCACAGCCCTTCAGCATTGCAAGACTGGTGGCGTTGAGGTCGGCACCGAGCGCGATCGTGTAGACGATCACGTTATGCGACTTCAGCGAGTTGCAGACCGCGGTGGTACGGGTGTTCAGCGTCGTATTCGCCGTCGTCGTGTTGGTGGTGCCGATGCGGCCGGCAGACAGCGGGCCGTAGGCCGTATAGTTGCTGCCGCCAAAGTTGTTGTCACCGTCCGTCATCAGGATGACCACTTTGTTCATCGTCGGCGTGTTGTAGTCGAGCGGCAGGTTATTGCTGTTCATGACGCCGCCCCAGGCGCTGCGCCAGCGCGGCGACAGCATGCGCCAGCCCCAGGCCATGCCAAGGTCAATCATGGTACTGCCGGCCGCCTGCATCGAGTTAATAGCGTTCAGCACATCCGTCGGATTGTTGGTCATGCCCAGCAGCGGCTGCGCGCAATAGGTGTTGGGGCCGTAGGTGTTATCCAGCGGCGACTGGTAATGCACCGTACCGCCGGTCGTGCAGTCATTGCGCGGCAGCACAGAAACGTTATCAATCTTGCCGGTAAAGCCGGTGGAGGTGAACACGATACCGCCGGAGCTGGAGCCGGGCTTGATGGTGTCAGTATAGGTACCAGCTGCGCTGCGCGCCGTGCCGGCGGTGCCGCCGATGCTGACCTTTATGGAGCCGGCAGTGCGTGTCACAACGGTATAGGTCACATCATAATATTTGCTGGTGCTTAAGGTCGCGCTTTCCGTGATGGTGGTGTTGTTGGTGCCGGTTTTCACCGCCTGGCCGCCCGTGATGCTCCAGCCGGAGTTCGTGGTCCAGTTGGAGGTGCTACCAAAAGTTCCGTTCGTAGCGGCATCCGTGCCGTTGGTGTACCACCAGTTGTTGCCGCTGGTGACGCCGCACGCCGAATAATATTTGGGGAAGAGCGCAGTATTTGTATCGCCTGAGGTCACGACATAGGGCGGATCATCGGTGATATCGCGGTTGCTAGGCTCCCGCGCTTCCACGCAGCCTGCCCAGGACGTTGTGCCCCAGTCAAAGGCCGTGCTGGCCGTCCAGTTGGCATGCGCAGGGCCGACGTTGACGGCCTGCGAGAAAGGCACGACGCCCGTCCACAATACCGGCACGTTCGAGGATGCGCCGTAAAGCGTGTTCACCAGTGTCGTCGCCGCCTGTTTCGCAGCGTCGATTTTGCTGATCCCGCCGCCGGCGGGGTCGAGCATGGAGCCGGTGTTATCCATCACAAGGACAAGCTCCATCCCTGCGACTTCGCGCTTCACAGTTGTGTCGGCGGAAACGTCAATGTAATCCTGCCCCATGATCGCCATGAAGGTGGTGGGCACGCGGGCCGTCGCGGAAACCTCCACCACGCCGTTTTCAAGATGGATTTCAAGGGCGGAGGGCACGCCGAGGGCCTGCGCCGGGTAGTTCGCCTGGAAAAACTTGTTGATGCGGGCTTCCAATTCGGCTTCGGAACCTTCGGAGGAGCCGGCGGCAAGGGCCGCCTTGTCGAGGGCGGAGGAGAGGCGCGCCTTGACGTTATAGGCCTGCGCAAGGTCGACCGCCATGCCGGCGCCAGCAAAGAAGGCCGGCAGCGCGAAAGCGAAAATGAGCGCAACCGACGCGGAGGTCGAAAGGCTCCATTTTTTGAAGGCGCTCCTGCCCTGCAGTGCCATCATCAAGCGACCGAATTTCGTGTCCATGTCAGGCTCCTATCAAACGTTAAACTTTTGCCACAAAAAGGCCTTTACGGCCGCGGGCGTAGGATTCTTCCCTCATGATCATCGGCCCCGTGAAGTAGCCGGAAAACAAAGGCGTGTAGGTGTATTGAACGGTCACCGCAACGACGCCTTCATCCTGCGCACCCATGCCGGCGCTCTTGGCGAGGACTGTCATGTTTGCGGACATATTCTGCGTCTGACGCCAGCGCTCCGTCGGCACCAGCGTCGCGCCGACGAACTGGATGCCAACGATATCGATGCCGTAGGTGGTCGTGCTGTAGGGCGCCATCGCCATTTGCCCTGCGACGATCGCGTCGCTGATATCGGTCGATGTCACTTGCGTGCCGCGAGTCATCAGGTCGCTGACCATCTGGGTCGCATTGATGACCTTCTGGCTGGTGATGAGGCCAAATCCGGTATCCATGGTGCCGCAGAGCAGCGCCACGAGAATCGGGAACAGCAGCCCCGCCTCGATCGCGGCGGTCGCGCCGTCGTCTTTGCACCAGAATTTGAATGTTTTGAGCATTTTTTTCATGTTACGGCGTATAAGGTTCGGATTTAATAACGACGGTGCTCATGTGGCCAGCCCAGTTCTTCGACAAGCTGCCGGTCATGAGGGAGCCGATGTAAGGTGTATAAAATTCCCATTTATAATAGGAGCGCACGATGACCACGCTGTCCTTCACGCCGGGGTCGAAGGGATGCGGGATCAGGTTGCCCTGCGCATCGAATTGCGGCGCGGAGGCGGAGGCGTTCAGGAAGGTGTCGCCGGAAATATGGATGACTTCGTACTGCAGCTTGGCGCAGTCGAGGAAAACGCTCACGTCGTCGCACAGCTGGGTCTTGAAGGTGTCTTCGGGGTTTGATGATTCTTGCACCTGACCCGTGCGGATCATGCGCGCCGCCTGGACGGAGCCACCCTCCAGCACCGAGCCCGCCGCAAAATACAGGGAACTTTCGATGATGCCGAAGATAAGAGTGAACATAGGCAGAGCGACCATGGCGAATTCAATCGCAACGACGCCCTCGTCCTTTCTCTTCAGCCAGCGGTTGATACGCTTCAACATTTGAAAATCTGTGCCCCTGATTCCACGGAAAGCCGGGACAAAGTATTTGCCCCAACCTTTAAAGTATAACCCGCGGTTATTAAATCCGCCTTAATATTCCCGATAAAGCCTAGCAAATTCAATCGTTTAAAATTTGTGTAAAAGTTTCGGCAGTTGTGGCGCCGTCACGCGCCCATGCTGACGTCATCGCCCCATTTGCGCATCAGCTCCTTTTGCCTTTTCTCTATGTCTTTCAATCGCTTCTCATTGCGCGCGATCATGAGGCCGCTGACGAGGGGGGTCACATTATTGTAGATGATCCAGCCCACTGCCGCGCCGCCATAGGCAAGGATGAGGGTGCTGGCTTGAGTCAAAATCATAAAAGCTTCATCAATTTTTTGCCCGTTCGACCACAGCATGAACCAGGCGGGCACCGTGCCGGCAAAGTTCATGCAGCCCACCGTGACCCAGGCCGTCTTGGCGGGATGCGGGTCGACGATGACGGCAACGAAGGTCGGCACCATGCAGCCGCAGAACAATACGGTGGTCGGGAAGAACAGCGCGCCCGTCACCAGCACGCAGAAGATGGCGAACTTGACGCTGAAGGGGATTTTGCGCTTGGCGGGTTTTTCAGCGGCACTCATGGATGCGCTCCGGAGAAACGAAGGATTAAGTAACCAAGGATGCAGAGGGAGCCTAAAGAGACGGAGGCCAGCATGGCGATCTGCCGCCCCGCCGCCTTGCCAAAGGTTTTGCGGCGCTGCAGCTGGGTTTCAATCGCGACGCGCTCCCGCATCAGACCCGTGAATTCGCGGCGCGCCAGCACATAGCGCTGCATGTCATCCTGCACGAGGTTGCCGTTGTCAATCAGCTCGAGGATGGCGGCAAGGTTGCCGCTATTTTCCAGCTTGGTCATGCGCTTTTGCACTTCGGCGCGCAGGTCACGGTCGTTGAAGCGCTCGATCGCGGGGGCGAGCATGGCGATCAGCCAGTTGCCGACGCCCGGAACTGGCCCCGTCGAAAACCGCCGCTGAATGGCGGCAAGGGTGCGCGTGATGCCGACCAGCTGGTGGCCGCGGTCGCGGGAAATGACATGGCCCAGATGCGGGTCGATCATCTTGGGTTCCCGCACGGAAATAAACGCCATCATGTGGCGGTCGAGAATATGTTCCGGCCGGCTGCCCTGACGCGAAATGTCTTCCAGCGCCAGCAAAAGGCTGCCGGGACCGAGCACCACATGGTTGAGCAGCACGGGGCTCATGCAGGTGACTTCCTTGTTCAGCATATAGAGCACCCGCTCGATACCGTAGACGGGCATTTTCTGCACAAGGAAGTTGCGGCATTTCTCGAACAGCGAGACAAGGCCGCTGGTGTCCTCCCCCGCTTCCTCGAAATGCTGGTTCAGCCAGTTGGTGAACATCTGCGTCGCAATCATTTCCGCATGCGCCTGCACGTCTTCCTGCCGCGACATGACTTCGCCGAGGGCGACGCCGAAGCCTGAAGGGAAGATGGACAGCCCGCGGTAGCGCACCGGCGCCATCGGGTCGAGCGCCATGCAGACGGCGGCGATCAGCCGCTCCTTGCTGGAGCCTTTTTCACGCTCCCACACTTTTTCAAGGCGGGTCGATAAAATCTTGTTTTCAAAGTTGCGTTTGATCCAGAGCGCGAAGTGATCTTTCTCCAGCGCCAGCGCAGCCTCATGCACATGCTGGGAAAACGCCATGGCGACGGAGCGCAGGTCCCAGTATTTTTCATCACGGAAAACGAAGGGCCGCGCGGCGCGAAGCGCGACGAATTGCTGCTTTGTGGCAACGCGGCGGCCTTCCGCCCAGCGCAGGGTTTCATCAAGGTCCCAGCGCTGGCCTTCGTCATCGTTCAGGACGCCGCGCAGGAAATCGGACACCGCGCCCATGCGCTCCCCGCCAGATGCGAAGGTGAAGGACCCCTGCTCCATTTTCGCCGCGATGATCTGGCTGGTTGTCTTGCCGGCCATCAGGTTGACGCCGCGCAGCACCATGGCAACGCAGATACCAAGGGCGTAAAGATCGTCCTTCGCGGAACCGATGCCGCGGCCAGAAGGCTGCGCCATGCCGCGCTCGATCGTCTCGTACACAGGATGCAGGCGGAAGAAGGCGGCGGAGGACAGGCATTCGCCTAGCATCACCTGCTCCATTCCCTCCCCGCCGAAGAGGTAGATGTTATCAAGGCTCATCGCGCCGTGCACGATGTCCAGTGTGCGGAACTCCTGCAGCACCTGCAGCGCCGGCAAAATCATCGCCTGCACGATATGTTCTTCGGGGATGCGCAAGGGGCGGCCGTTGATGTCGGGCATCAGTTTGCGGCCCTGCGGCTTTTCAAAAATCAGCGCGAGGCGCTGGCGCCCTTCCGGCTTCCAGTCGATGATGCCGGCCTGGATCAGCTTCATCACGTTGGGATTTTTTAAATTTCGGTAGGAGCCGATGGAGGTAACGGCGGGCACGCGGGAATTGCGGCAGAGCATGGCGAACTGTTCGCCCGTGATGCGCCGGTCGCGCGCGGCGAAGGCTTGTGTTTCCACGCTGGCGAAATCGGGCAGCGGCTTGTCGGGATAAATTTCAATGTCCTGGCCGACCATGATGCGGCCGTCGGCGGTCTGCGTGGTATTGGTCGCAATGGAGGCGAAGCCGCCGCCTTTCGGCGCGGTCTGTCCGGAGTAATCCGGCCCCTCGGCTCCTGCCGGGTCGAGTTCCGCTACCATGCTTTTAAAATCCCCAAATATCCCCAATTCCACTTTAACTTTTTTTAGGAAGGTTGTTGATGAAAAAAATTTTTACATGCGAGTTATTCTCAACAAAAAATTTCGTGCGGGAAAACAGGCCTTCTGCGATGCGAGTGAGAATGCTTCTTATTTATGGCAATATTTTTTCTTGACCCCTTAATGACTTTTTGAGATAAACGATTGCATAATCAAATAAGGCACTATCCAAGTTTCCTCGACACTGCTTGATCTTCACTTACACACATAAGCACCCAAGATTGATTAGTGTTCAGATAAGAAAGGCCCGGATTTAAATCCGGGCCTTTTTATTTTTGGGGTGATGCTAGGCTTAAAGGCCGCCCATGCTGACGAGTTTGATTTCGAGATAATCCTCGATGCCGTATTTCGATCCTTCCGTGCCCATGCCGGATTGCTTCCAGCCACCGAAGGGTGCCTGCGCCGCGACGATAGCCACACTATTGACGCCAACCATGCCGTATTCCAAGGCTTCCGAGATGCGCCAGACGCGCGCGTGGTTGTTGGTGTAGACGAAGGCGGCAAGACCGTATTCCGTATCATTCGCCAGACGTATCGCATCGTCATCCGTCTTGAAGCGGAACAGCGGCGCGAGCGGCCCGAAAGTTTCTTCCTTGAAGAATTTCATCTCCGGCGTTGCTTGCGTAATCACGGTCGGCTCGAAGAAGCTGGCACCAAGCTTATGGCGTTTGCCGCCGGTCAAGACCTTGCCACCCTTCGCCGTTGCGTCGGCCAGATGCTGCTCCACCTTCTCCAGACCCTTCATGTTGATCAGGGGGCCAAGGTCAATGCCTTCGTCCAGGCCGTTGCCGGTCTTCATCTTCTCGACCGCTTCCTTGAATTTCGCAGCGAAAGCATCATAGATGCCCTCCTGCACGAAGATGCGGTTGGCGCAAACACAGGTCTGACCGCTGTTGCGGAATTTGGAGGCAATCGCCCCCGCCACAGCATCGTCGATATTCGCGTCGTCGAAAATAATGAAGGGTGCGTTACCGCCGAGCTCCAGCGAGATTTTCTTCACCGTCGGCGCGCATTGCGCCATAAGCATTTTGCCGATCGCGGTGGAGCCCGTGAAGCTGAGCTTGCGCACAATCGGGCTTTCCGTCATTTCCTTGCCAATCGGCTGCGCTTCGCCAATCACGATGTTCAAAACGCCTTTCGGGATGCCCGCGCGTTCCGCCAGTTCCGCCAGCGCAAGGGCCGAGAACGGCGTCATTTCCGACGGCTTGATGACTACCGTGCAGCCGGCGGCGAGTGCGGGCGCGGCTTTGCGCGAAATCATGGAGGACGGGAAGTTCCACGGCGTGATCATGACGCAGACGCCGACCGCCTGTTTCAGCGTGACAAGGCGGTGCGTCTTGTTATGTGTCGGGATGATATCGCCATATACACGGCGGCCTTCTTCCGCCATCCATTCAATATAGGCCATGCCGCTCTGAATTTCGGCTTTGGCCTGCGCGAGGGGCTTGCCCTGCTCCGCCGTCAGAATTTTGCAGAGATCTTCCATGTTGTCGTTCTGCAGGTCCGCCCATTTCTTCAAAATTTTCGCGCGGTCGGCGGCGAGCATGCCGCGCCAGCCCTCCAGTGCGCGATGCGCGGCTTCAATCGCCTTTTTTGTTTCGGCGCCGCCCATGTTGGGCACGGTGCCGAGGATTTCCTGCGTCGCGGGGTTGTTGACCTCCAGAATGCGGCCGCCTTCCGCTGCCGTCCACTGCCCGTCGACATAGGCGAGCTGGCGGAACAGGCTTGAGTCCTTCAGCTTCAGCGCCGAGACAGCATCGATGATTTTTGCGGCGGCTTGCGACATGGAAAGGTTCCTTTACGTCATGTTGAACGGCTTTCTTTATATAGACCCTTTCCCTGAAACTGGAAACCCCCGCCACCGTTACACCCCGTTTACAGGAACCGATACAAGTGCCGTGGCGTTGACGTGGTAACAGAAAAGAAGACAAGGAAAAAATCATGCAAAACAACGAGATCGGCACGCAATCGCTTCATGAAATGACCGTGCAGGCACATGCCAATATGGAAGAATGCATTCGCCTCTGCTGGGATGCGCGGCATATTGTGCAGAAAACGCTGATCGAGCATTGCCTGCCCAAGGGCGGCCGTCACGTGGGGCAAGCGCATGTGCAGTCGATGCTGGACTGCATGGATATGTGTCAGGCCGCAGCCGATTTCATGACCCGTGGCTCGCCACTGCATAACTCCGTTTGCGCCGCCGCGGCCAATGTGGCCGATGCCTGCGCGGATTCTTGCGAGAGCCTGCAGCCGAAAGACACCAGCCCCGACAGCACCATGCAGCGCTGCGCAGATGCCTGCCGGGCCTGCGCCATTGCCTGCCGCGAAATGGCGACCTCTGGCGAGGCGCTCGAAGACCTGAACATCGACCAGCCGCCGACGCTGGCCGAGGAGTTCCCGAGCATGCCCAGCTAAATAGCTGTTTTTATTATAAGAAATGATAAAAAGGCTTAAAGCGTTATGCTTTAAGCCTTTTTTTGTCTGTATTATGTTATTATGGCGGCATATAAAGTCACAGCTTTTACCACTTCAGGGCCAGCACCGCGCATGACACTCCGCCATGAATTTTCCGATGCGATCCTGCGTGCGCAGAACGCGCGGCAGGGAATTGCCGCCGGCCTCGCGCTTGATGCGGTAACACAGCTGCACCAGATTATCGAAGGCCCTTCCCTTTCCGGCAAGTCGACGCTGGCGAAAAATTACGCAGCCGAGCTGGAGGCGCAGGGCCTTGCCGCAAAAAACAAGACCCAAGTTTTTGACTGCGCCTTAGGTCAAGGCCAGCAGGCCTTTCTGGATATGCTGGATGCTGCAACGGGCGGCGTGCTGCTGCTCGACAATGCGCATCTGCTGAGCCGCGAGTACCACGGCTATGATCCCATCGCGCCGCTGAAAGTCGCGCTGCTCGACCGCGCGTGCGTCGTCATTCTTTCCGGGGAAACGGCGGGCCTTGCCAAAATGACGCAGTTCGAGCCGGGGCTGCTGCGCCACTTCGGCACCGCTGTCACCACGAAGAAGCTGACAACCGCCGAGATTGACGCCTATCACAAAGAACAGGCGGAAGAGGCGCGCCGCGCCGCCCTGTCGCCCGAGGCCCTCGCCGATGAAGATATGCGCCGCCAATCCGCCGAAGTCTGGCAGGCGATGAAGAAGGTGGATGTCGCTATCACCTCCGCCGTGAAGCCCGTCAAAACGGTGCGCTTCGCGCGCAAGGAGGGCGGCAGATGAGTGATAACACGTTCCTGCGGCCGGAACTGGCCGCCCTTGTCGCCGAGGCCGCAGAGTTGCAATTCAAAGGCCAGACCTATGCGCCTTCCCTGCTGCAGGTATTTACCGGCGGTCCGATGACCGGCAAAACGGTTCAGGCCGGTGCCTACGCCATTGCGCTCTATGGCGCGGGGCTGGTGGACGACGCCGCACTCGACATTGTCTGCTGCGCCAATTTCACGACACGCGCAGACCTGAAGCGCATCGTCGATACTGCCAAAGGAAAAGTGCTGGCGATTGATGAATTCGACAAGTTTCCCCGCGACCGCGCCATGAGCGACCTGCTCATTGATGCGGTGAAGAACGCAAACTGCATCCTCGTCCTCACCGGTCCTGAAAGCGCGTTGCAGGATATGAAGGAGCATCACCCCGATTTATTTGCCCTGCTGCCAAAACCGCTGCTCTTTGAAACGTCCTTTTCGCGCGAGATGGATCAGTTCAATGCGCTGGAAGACAAACGCACCAATGCCAAGATTAAAGCGGAAGAAGCGCGCCGCGCTGTCATGGCCCGTCGCAGCCTCTGTGAGGCATGGCGGCAAATGGACAAGGTAGATGTCAGCCTTCCTATCGCCATCAAGCCAGTGAAGACCGTGCGCTTCCGTCCCAAGGTGCAGCCATGACGACATTGCACCCAGAGTTCGACAAGGCGCTGGAGCGGGCGGAACAGTCCGCCAGTCTCCGCCGCTTCTTCGGCAGCAAGAACAAACCCGCCGGCGGGCTGAACCAGATGATCGCGGGTCCCGCAGCCTCCGGCAAAACAGTGCAGGCGCATGAATACGTGGCGCAAATGCATGATGTGGCGCTGATCAAAAACCCTACGCCTTATATCATCGACTGTATAAGCCTTCCGGTCTCTGACATGGGCAAAGTCATCAATGGCGTCTTAGAGGGAAGCGTCATCATTTTCGATGAGCTGAGCGATAGCGTGGCGCGGCGTCAGGAATTCCGCGCCCTCGTCGGCACGATTGTCGCCGCGACGGAGAAAGCCACGGTTATTGTTCTTGGGGATGAAGATGCGCTGAAAAAGGCGCTGAACGAAGACCCCGGCTTGGCGCGGCGCTTCCCTTCCCTCGTCACGCTGGAAAAGACGTTTTCAGCGGCGGAGCGGGCGGCTTTCGACGCGGAAAGGCAAAAGAACCCCCGCCAGCCGCGCCCCAGCCTGTCCGTGCGGCGGGAGGCCGAGCGGTATGAGAAGATGATGGAAGAACTGCGCACGTCGAAGGGCGAGGCCTTCAAACTCAAGCGATCCATGAAACCCCTCAAAACCGTGCGTTTTGCGCCGAAGGTGCCTTCATGAACCTGCAGGAACATCTGAAAGCTCATGCTACTGAAATGCGCGACCTTGCGAAGATGCTGGGGCGGGAGCCGGATGTCATCAAACCCGGTCTCTGGCGCATCATCACGGGCGGGCCCGGCAGCGGCAAGGTCGCACAGGCGCAAGCCTATGCCGCGATGCTGGAGGATGAAGGTTTTGTCCAGAACCGCGGCGCTGCCTTCCTTGATTTCAACATCGACCCCGTCGCCTCCGATGTCGAGGAGGCTTTCGAGCGCGCGAAAAACGGCGTGCTGATCATCCAAGACCCGGACAAGGCGATGTTTGAAAAACGTATCCTGATCGAGGAGCTGACAAAGGCGCATGCCGGCAGCAATATCGTCGTCATCATGACCGGCTTGAAGAAGGAAATGGATGATTTCGCGCAGCTGCTGCCGCGCAGTTTCGACATCGTATCCTCGGATGCCAGCGCGACCTTCGACGACCCGCCCGGCACCCATGCGGATGCATTAAAGCACCGCTTGGAGCTGCAGGATCAGAAAGAAGACATTCTGAAGTGGAAGGCGATGGACAAGGTGGATGTATCCATCGCAAGAGCTGTCAAGCCGCTGCGCACCGTGCGCTTCAACAAGCCACAGCCCCTGAAATAAACCCCATAAAAAAATCCCGCCGGTTGAGGACGGGATTTTTTAATTTTGAAGCGAAGGTTTACGCCGTCGCCTGAATTTTGGCGCGGGTGATGTCGATCTGGTGCTGCAGGACGATGGTCTTCATGGGGTCGGCCTTGTTGAAGCCGAGATCGTCTTCAAGGTTTTTCAGCTCCGATTCCAGCTGGCCGCGGTCGAGTTCATCGACGTTGACGGCTTCTTCGGCCAAGACCGAGCAGAGCGTCGGGTTGACGTCGGCAAAACCGCCGGCGACGAAGATACGGCGCGTGCCGCCTTCGGGCGTGAACAGCGTGACAACGCCGGGACGGATGGAGGACAGCAACGGGGAGTGATGCGCGAGCACGCCGAAGTCCCCTGCTTCGCCCGGCACCACGACCATCTTCATCTGTTCGGAGACGAGGATTCTTTCCGGCGAGACGAGCTCGAACTGGAAGGTCTGGGCGGTGGTCGGAACGGCGGCTTCAGCCATGGTATTTCTCCTGGTTGCTTTTCTCGTTTTTGCCGGCGACTGGGCTGTTAACAGGCGAAGGGCCCGTTTAGTTCCCGTAACTTACCGGCAATCAGATTACGCGGCGGCTTTCTGGGCCAGTTTCTTACCTTTTTCAACGGCTTCCTCGATGGTGCCGACCATGTAGAAGGCGTTCTCCGGCAGGTGATCGTAGTCACCGTTGACGATGCCTTTGAAGCCCTTAATGGTGTCTTCCAGCGAAACGAAGACGCCGGGGGTACCCGTGAAGACCTCGGCCACGTGGAAGGGCTGGGACAGGAAGCGCTGGATTTTGCGGGCGCGGGCAACGGTGAGACGGTCTTCTTCAGACAGCTCGTCCATGCCGAGGATCGCGATGATGTCCTGCAGCGCCTTGTAGCTTTGCAGCGTTTTCTGCACCGAGCGGGCGACGGCGTAGTGCTCCTCGCCGATGACGCGGGGGTCGAGAATGCGCGAGGTGGAGTCGAGCGGGTCGACAGCCGGGAAGATCGCCATTTCCGCGATGGAGCGGGACAGAACGGTCGTCGCGTCCAGGTGGGCGAAGGAGGTTGCGGGAGCCGGATCCGTCAGGTCGTCGGCCGGAACGTAGATGGCCTGGACGGAGGTGATGGAGCCCTTGTTGGTGGAGGTAATGCGTTCCTGCAGCGCGCCCATGTCGGTGGCGAGCGTCGGCTGGTAGCCGACTGCAGAAGGAATACGGCCGAGCAGTGCCGAGACTTCTGCGCCCGCCTGCGTAAAGCGGAAGATGTTGTCGACGAAGAACAGAACGTCCTGGCCTTCCTGGTCGCGGAAGTATTCAGCGGCGGTCAGACCGGTCAGGGCAACGCGGGCACGCGCGCCGGGCGGCTCGTTCATCTGGCCGTAGACGAGCGCCACTTTGGAGCCGGGGCCGTCCAGCTTGATAACGCCGGAGTCGATCATTTCGTGGTAGAGGTCATTCCCTTCGCGGGTACGCTCGCCCACGCCGGCGAAGACAGAAACGCCACCGTGCTTCATGGCGACGTTGTTGATGAGTTCCATGATGGTGACGGTCTTGCCGACGCCTGCGCCGCCGAAGAGGCCGATTTTGCCGCCTTTGGCATAGGGGGCGAGCAGGTCGACGACCTTGATGCCCGTGACGAGCATTTGGGTTTCGGTCGCCTGGTCGATGAATTCGGGGGCAGAACGGTGGATGGGGAGCGTCTGTTTCGCATTCACAGGGCCGCGCTCGTCAATCGGCTCACCGATGACGTTGATGATGCGGCCGAGCGTTTCGGGGCCGACCGGAACCTGGATCGGGCGGCCGGTATCGGTCACGGCCTGGCCGCGGACGAGACCTTCGGTCGAGTCCATGGCGATGGTGCGGACAGTGTTTTCGCCAAGGTGCTGCGCGACTTCGAGGACGAGCTGCTTGCCGTCATTGTCGAGGGTCAGCGCCGACAGAATGGCGGGAAGCGTGCCGTCGAACTGCACGTCGACGACGGCGCCGAGAACTTGCGTCACTTTGCCCTTGTTGCCGTTATTTGCTGCGACTTTAACCATGGTGATTTCTCCTTATTCTTTCAAACTTTATACGGCTTCTGCGCCGGAAATGATCTCGATGAGTTCTTTGGTGATGTAGGCCTGGCGCGCGCGGTTGTAGCGCAGCGTGAGCTTGGAAATCATCTCGCCGGCGTTCTTGGTCGCGTTTTCCATGGCGGTCATGCGGGCCGCCTGCTCCCCTGCGGCGCTGTCGAGCAGCGCGCGGTAGAGCTGGATGGACAGGTTGCGCGGCAGAAGGCTTTCAAGGATTTCTTCTTCGGACGGCTCGAATTCGTAGAGCGCTTTCGGGCCCTGCTCTTCTTCCACCGACATCAGCGGCTTTTCGAAAGGCACCAGCTGCTGGCTGGTCGGCTCTTGTTTAATGACCGAGCGGAACTGGTTGTAGATGACCGTGCAGACGTCAAAATGCTGCTGCGCCATCATGCCGAGGATAAGGTCCGACACTTGCGTCACTTCCGAGAAGGACAGGCGCTTGCGGCCAAGGCCCTCGAACGACTGCACGATTTTATCGGCGTGATCGCGGCGGAGCGAGTCTTTGCCCTTGCGGCCGACGGTGATGATTTTCACCGTCTTGCCGGCTTCGGTCAGTTCGCGGATTTTCTGGCGGGCAAGGCGCGTGACGAAGGCGTTGAAGCCGCCGGCAAGGCCGCGGTCGGAGGTGACGACGACGAGCAGTTGCACGTCATCTTTCCCCGTGCCGCGCAGCAGGATCGTCGAGGTGTCCGTGATCGTGATGTTCGCGGTCAGGCGCGACAGCATAGCCGCCATGCGTTTCGCATAGGGCTGGCTGGCTTCGGCCTGTTGCTGGGCGCGGCGCAATTTCGACGCCGCGACCATTTTCATGGCCGAAGTGATCTTGCGCGTGGATTTCACGCTCGCGATCCGGTTCCGGTATTCCTTAAGGCTTGGCATCCGTCATTTCGCCTTTCTTTAAACCTTAAGCCGCTTTCTTGGCAACGAAGGTCGTGCCGAAATCGGACAGGAATTTCTGCAGCGCGGCTTTCGTCTCGTCAGAGATTTTCTGCTCGGTGCGGATGGAGGCGAGGAGAGAGGAACCCGCGCCGCGCAGGCCGTTCAGCAGCTGCGCTTCGTAGGATCCGATGTCCTTCACCGCGACGGAGTCGAGGTAGCCGTTCACGCCAGCGAAGAGGACGCAGACCTGCTCTTCCATCGACAGCGGCGAGTATTGCGGCTGCTTCAGGAGTTCGGTCAGGCGCGCGCCGCGGGCGAGGAGTTTTTGCGTCGAGGCGTCGAGGTCGGAGGAGAACTGCGCGAAGGCTTCCATCTCGCGGTACTGGGCGAGGTCGAGCTTGATCGTGCCGGCAACCTGTTTCATCGCTTTCGTCTGCGCGGCGGAACCGACGCGGGAGACGGAAAGGCCGACGGAGATCGCGGGGCGGACGCCTTTGTAGAAGAGGCCCGTTTCAAGGAAGATCTGGCCGTCGGTAATCGAAATCACGTTGGTCGGGATGTAGGCGGAAACGTCGCCGGCCTGCGTTTCAATGACGGGCAGCGCGGTCAGCGAGCCTGAACCCAGGTCGTCGTTGAGTTTCGAAGCACGTTCCAGCAGGCGCGAGTGTAGATAGAACACGTCGCCGGGATAAGCTTCGCGGCCCGGCGGGCGGCGCAGCAGCAGGGACATCTGGCGATACGCGACGGCCTGTTTGGAAAGGTCATCGTACACGATCAGGGCGTGCATGCCGTTGTCGCGGAAATATTCGCCGATGGTGCAGCCGGTGTAGGGCGCAAGGTATTGCAGCGGCGCGGGTTCAGAGGCGGTGGAGGCGACGACGACGGAATATTCCATCGCGCCGTTTTCTTCCAGCGTTTTCACGAGCTGGGCGACGGTCGAGCGTTTCTGGCCGACGGCGACGTAGACGCAGTACAGCTTTTTCTTCTCGTCGGTACCCTTGTTGATTTCTTTCTGGTTCAGGATGGTGTCGAGGGCGATAGCGGTCTTGCCGGTCTGGCGGTCGCCGATGATGAGTTCGCGCTGGCCGCGGCCGATCGGCACGAGGGCGTCGATGGCTTTCAGGCCGGTCTGCATCGGTTCGGAAACCGATTTGCGGGCGATAATGCCGGGCGCTTTCACGTCCACGCGGCGGATTTCTTTCGACTTCAGCGGGCCTTTGCCGTCGATCGGGTTGCCGAGCGCGTCGACGACGCGGCCGAGCAGTTCCTTGCCGACGGGCACGGAGACGATCTCGCCGGTCTGGCGCACGGTGTCGCCTTCCTTAATGTCGCGGTCGTCGCCGAAGATGACCACGCCGACGTTGTCGGTTTCGAGGTTGAGGGCCATGCCCTTCACGCCGTTCGAGAATTCAACCATCTCGCCGGCCTTCACTTTATCAAGGCCGTAGACGCGGGCGACGCCGTCACCGACGGAGACAACCTGACCCACTTCGGCAACGTCTGCCTCGGCGCCGAACTTGGCGATCTGGTTTTTCAGGATGGAGGAAATTTCAGCTGCTCTGATTTCCATGGCGTTAAGCTACCTCTTTCATTTTGGCTTTGTCGGATAATTCGTTGGTGTTTTTGAGAGCCCTGTGCAGGCGCTCCAGTTTCGTCTTGACGGAAGAGTCGATGAGGCGCGAGCCGACCTTGATGATCAGCCCGCCGGTGATGGAGGGATCAACCGAAAGGTTGACCTTGACGGTCTTGCCGAGAATTTTTTGCAGCGAGACTTCGATCTCGCGGATCTGTTCCTGGTCGAGCGCCTGCGCGGCGGTGACATCGGCGGTGATTTCGTTGCGGCTGTCGGCGATGAGCGATTTGACGGCATAGACGATCGCGCGGAGAGCCGGCAGGCGGCGCTTCAGCGCGACGGTGCCGAGGAACTTGGCGGTGAGGTCGGACAGCTTGTAGGCCTTGGCGATATCGGCAAGCGCACGCATCTGGTCTTCGCGGCGCAAGGTTGCGTTGTTGAGGAAATTGTCGATATCGCCGCCGGAATTGAGGATCGCTTCGACGGTGTCGAGGTCCTTAGCGATGAAGTCAATCTGGTTGCTTTCCGCCGCGAGCGCGAAGAAGGCGGTCGCGTAGCGTCTTGCGATATCCTGGTTTCCTGACTGACCGGCCAAAGGTTTCCCCCGTTCAATATATAAGGTGGTGCATAAGCACTCTTTTCGCGCACGATTTAGCATGAAGCAAAGATTCTATGCAACTCCAATCCCTGCCCTAGCCGCGAAAAAGGCGCGCTTCCGCGTGTCTCTTTTACGTATTACGGCGTCAGAACGCTTTCTTTATGCGTACCATCCAGATAGGGGCGGATTTTCTCGACCACGGCATCGGTGCCCTGCTCAATGCGCAGCACTTCCTCCAACCGGTTGTGGGGCGACATGAGGTAAATAAACGCCGAGTGATCAACCGAATAGTTCTCTCCGTCGCCGGCGGCCTTGGCGGCATAGACCTTGAAGGAATCTTCGGCCGCTTTGATCTGATCGACCGTGCCGGTGAGGCCAACGATAGATTTATCATAATTCGCGAGATAGGCTTTCATGACATCGCCGGTGTCGCGCTCTGGGTCAACGGTGATGAACAGCGGCTGCGCCTTGTCGGCAAGGTCGCCGAGCTTTTTAAGGGTCTGCGTCATTTTGTCGAGGGTGACGGGGCAGATATCCGGGCAGTGGGTGAAGCCGAAGAAGACCAGCAGGTATTTGCCTGGCCACGACTTCTCGGTCACCTCGCGGCCTTCGGTATCCTTTAAGCTGAAGGTGCCGGGCACATACATGCCGATGCCGGGTTCGGAATGCGCCAGCTTGATGGGTTTTGCACCAAGGATGCCTTCAACGCCTTGCGTTGTGGCGGCGGGCGTCTCGTCCGCCTTCGGCGCATGTGTTTCCGTCGTGTCGTTGTTATGCGCAACCGCCTTGTTTTCCGCCGCAACAGGGTCTTTGCCCTCTTTCGCGGCGTTGATGGCTTCCTGGACGGGGTCTTTCTTCACCTTCAGGCGCCCGTCGGTGCCTTGCGTCACTTCATAGGGCTTCGTGAGCGAAGGGGAATCCGGCTGCTGGAGGGTGCGGTACTTTCGCCACTGCGAGACATAGGCCGCGCCGCCGCCGATGGCGAAACCGAGGAGGATGAGCAGCGCAAAGCGGAGAAACCGTTTCATGTTTTGAAGCCTTTTGTTTGTACCTGTCGCCGTCGATATATAGAATTAACGTTATTTATAATCAAGCACCCCGAGGATTGACCATGGGTCACTGCCCACCGGAAAAACTGGCCGATATTGCAAAAGTGCTCGAACAGCTGCGCGCCCTGCCCCGCCTGACGGAGAAAAAGCCCGGCATATTCTACATTGGCGGCGACGGTTTTCTGCATTTCCACGAGAAAGACGGCAAACGCTGGGCGGATGTGAAAATCGCAAAGCACGGCAGCTGGCAGGATGTGCCGCTGGAATTCGGTGCAAGCGCGGCCAAACAAAAGGCCTTTATCACCACCGTCAAAAAGCTGCGTGCCGCCTATCTGGCATCCTGAAATCTGGTAACACCGCAGCGCAGCAAACTGATTTCATTCGTTTTCTTTTTTCACGCACCCCCTTGTCATGCGCAGATTCGGGGGCGCATACTTCTGCCATATTTCATATTCGCTTTTTAAAAACGGGGATCGTGGCCATGCCGCAGGATAAACCGAAAAGCAAGAACGCCGCCCAGTTCGACCAGGCGGTCGCCGGCACCGCCTATTACAGCATTTTCAGCATCGAACAGGCACCAGACGATACCGCGCCCGGCAAATGGGAAGTGCTCTTCTTCGTCTCCGGCTCCAAAGACGATGTCGATGTCACAAGCCCCTTAAAAACCGCCGAGCTGCATCGCCTGCTGAAAAGCTATTACGCCGGTATGGGCAAGGAAAAGCCGGAGTTTGAAGGGGAGCTCTCCAAAAACCTGCACCTCGCTCGCGTATCGACGAAAGAGCGCGCCGAGCGCCTTGCCTCAGAACTCGTCTACATTTTTAAAGATGCAGGCCTCGAGCCGATGAAAGAAGAAGTCGGCAAATACCAGCCCATGGCCCCCGACTCCTCCCGCCCCAAGCCGAAGCCGCGGCCGCGGAAACCTTAAGCTTTATTTACAGCTGATATTCTCGATCAGGATTTGCTTTGGCAAAGCCGTCTGATTGCCCGCCTGTTTTTCGAGGAGGAAGATGCATTTCACCGTCATTTTATGCGGCTTGGTTTCGCCAAGTTTGGTCGCGGTCATATCGGCGCGCGCGACATAGTGCGGGTAGTCCTTGTACTTGTCATCAATCGCGGCGGCAAAGCGCGCGGGACCTTTGGTGATGGCGAATTCGATATCGACGTCGGGGGAATCGTTGAGGTCGATGTATTTCGACCATTGCAGCCCGTCGATAAAGGCATGCCAGCCTTCGGGGCTGAAGAAGACGCGGCCGTCTTTGAGGCTGGAGACATCGCCGATCGACATATCCATGACCGTGGCCGTCACGCGGCGAAACAGGAGTTCATCTTTCTGCGGCAACTGCGCCTTCGGATCGTCAAGCGCGGCGCTGGCGGCCAGCATTTCGGCGCGGTAGGCGGTGGAAAATTCGGCCGGCGTCTGGTGCGGCACGGGCTTGCCACCGAGCGTCAGGTAAAAAACGCCGAGGAGGCCGATGATAAACAGCGCGGCAATAATGCGCGTTAAAACAGAAACAGGGGCGGCGGCCATCAGGGCGGGACCGCGCCGCAGGTGAAATGGGTGATGATGACAGATTTGGGCAACTCACCCTCTTCGCCATCCACCGTCATTTCGCACGACAGGTCGCCGCTGACGGTGCCTAGCATCTGCTTGCCGGTGAAGACGACGGTGTAGTCCTTGCGCGTATGCGCGCCGTAGATAGGGCCTTGCGTCACTTTGAACGTCTGCGTGCGGATGGGCACGCCGTGGTCGGTGATGAGGCCCGCGTGCTGCAGGTCGTCCATGTAGGAATCCCAGGCGGGAGCCGTGAAATATTTCTGGCTGGAAAGGAGGCTTTTCCCGTCATTTTCATCAAAGCTCATGGCGGCTTCGGCGGCACTGCGCAGTGTGGTCGCCAGCTCCCCCTGCACGAAACTGCCGGGCACGATCACAGGGCCCGGATTGACTGTAATGCTGTGCGCGGGCCCGAATTCCTGCCAGGCGGTGTAGCCGATGATAAGCGCCGACAGGACAAGGGCGACGATGATACCGCGCTTCATGATTTACGCCGCTTCCGCTTTCAGCTGCTGCAAATAATCACGCATGACGGCAGCGCGCTTGGCGCCTTCGGCACGGGCAGATTTGGTCTGCAGCATCTCGGCGACCTTGAACAATTTGACGTAGAAATGGTCGACGGCATAATGGCGGTCATCCGCCTCGCGGCCTTCTGCCAGCACATCGCCTTCCTTGTAGTAGGGCTTGCCCATGATGGCATTGGTGCTGAAGCAGCGGGCGATGCCGATGGCGCCCAGGCTGTCGAGCCGATCGGCGTCCTGCACCACTTTCGCCTCGATCGTTTCGGGGGTGATGCCGGCGGAAAAGCTGTGCGCGGCAATCGCATGGCGGATGGCTTCCAGATATTGCGCGGGATAGCCGATGCTTGCCAGATATTCCACCGCCGCATCGCCTGACAGGCGCGACGCCATGCTGCGGCGCGGATCGTTCTTCGGCACGTTCACGAAATCATGGAAATAGGCGGCCGGCAGCACGATGTTGAGGTCTGCGCCCTCCTCCACCGCTAATTTAAGCGCGGCGGCAACGACGCGGCGGATATGCAGCACATCATGTGACGGGTCGCTGGAGGGGAACAGCTCTGCCGCTTTGGCGCTGAAAATGCTTTCCCATTTTTTAAGATTTTCCGGCAGCATCTAGAATTCCGCTTTCTTGACTTGTTCGATGGCGGTGCTGAAGGTATGCGGCCCCGCGATGTTGGGCAGGAAGATATTTTTATCATCGAGCGTATAGGTGATGATGTAGACATGGCCGTAATCCAGCCAGTTGCCGAGCAGCGACTGCATGATGTTGCAGTAATTGATTTCCCGCACGTTCATTTTATAGACGAGAATGGAAAAGACGCCTGATTTATACAAGAAGCGCTTGTCCGTCAGGACGATTTCCGTCGTCCATTTATAAATCATTTTGGCGAGGAAGGAAAAACCGCCGACGACAAGGCCGAACAGCGGCGGGATCAGCTCATACCGCGCAATACTATTGTCGTGGCTGGAGGCTGCGAGCTTGTGCAGCCCGAACTGGATGGCGATGCCGACAGCAATCCACAGCACAGCGACGAGGAAGGCGCGGAACGTGTAGACCCAGTGAAATTCCGCGCGGCTGACGATGCGCTCGTCATCCAGCAGGGTTTGCTGCAGGAAGCGGCTATACGGCTTAGGGGCCGGCCGCTCATGCGCGATATGGGGTGAATCGGATAATCTGTCTGACAAGGGATGACTTTCGCGGCAGCGGTTTGGTGTCTGTTTGCTGGCTCATAATCGCATGCGGCAGGGCCAGAGTCAAAACCCCCTTCCCGCCCTGAAATTACAGGTTTATAATGGGCTTATGCGTATTTTCCTGACCGGCGGATCCGGCGACCTTGGCAGCCTTTTAACCGCCGACCTCATCGCCCGCGGCGATACCGTCGCGAACATCGACATGCTGCCGCCGAAGGTTTCGGGGGCTGACTTCATCCATGCCTCGATCATGGACAGGAACACGCTTGCCAAGGCCATGCCCGGCACGGATTGCGTCATGCATATCGCCGCCTGGCACGGCATTCACGAAGGCCAGAAAACCAAGTCGCCCGCGGAGTTCCACGACCTGAACGTCACCGGCACCTTCAACGTGCTGGAGGCGGCGGCGGTGGCGGGCGTGAAAAATTTTGTCTTCATCTCCTCCACCAGCATCCGCGACCGCTATGGCGTTTATGGCCATACGAAAATTTTGAACGAGGAAATGTGCCAAGCCTATACTCACCGCCACGGCATGCGCATCATCATTCTGCGCCCGCGCGCCTTTATTCCGCCGTGGAATCGCAGCGTGTACAGCAGCTATATCGACTGGGCGCACTGGTTTATGCGTGGCGCGGTGCATATCGACGATGTCGAACAGGCGGTGTTGAAAGCCATCGCCCGACTTGCCGACCCCGCCCCGCTGCCAGCGCCCGCACCTGCCGTTGATATTGACGGTGCTTACGAATATACGGCGGAAGACCTTGCCGCCTTTACCGACAAAAGCTTCGATAAATACTATGCCGCGTACCGCGAGCTGGCGGCGAAACACGGGCTCGAAACCGACAAGCCGCCGCGCCGCCTTGATAACGCCCCCGCCGCAGATCTTCTCGGCTATGCGCCGACCTACAGCCTGATGAGCCTGCTGCAGGAACTGGAGCGACACGGCGACGCAGGGCCGCCCGCACCGTTTCAATAAAAAAAGCCGCTCCCTTTCGGAAGCGGCTTTTTTTATCACTTCAGCTTAATCGTTATACAAATTCAGCTGCACGCGCGGGCCGCGGTAGTCGCGGTACTGGTAATCATAATAGCTCGGGCGCGGCGGAACATAGGGGGCATAGTAACGCGGCTGCGGCTGGCTGCAGGCCGGGCGCACGCGCCAGGTATGGTGGCCGAGTGAGTCTTCATGCACGTAATAGCAGCTGGCCGGATAGTAATTGGGCGGGCGGCCGTAGCGATTGTAATCCGGCGCGGGGTAATAGGCGCCGTGTTCCTGGTAGTATTTGTTTTCGTAGTATTCACGGCTATGCGCCTGCGCGGCCGTGCTGGCAACCAGCATGCCGAGAGCGGCGAGGGAGAGAAGAAGCTTTTTCATGACATTCACCTTGTACTTTCGGGGGTCGTTAGAATTCAAACGTTCGAGAACGAATTCCTGCCCAAACTCCGTTTACTTTTTTACACGAAACAGCCGCCCAAAAACCTGCGCAATTTTATCGTCAATAAAATCAAGGCGTTACAGCAAGCGCGCGCCGTTCTTCACCGGCCCTTCGGCAACCACCAGCACCGTATTTCCATCCACATCGTCAACCCCTGTCGTCAGCACCTGAGAGATAAACGGACCCACCTGCTTTGGCGGGAAGTTGACGACGCAGAGCACCTGTTTGCCGACAAGGTTTTCCGGCTGGTACTTGACGGTGATTTGGGAAGAAGAGTGCAGGAGGCCAATCTCCGCGCCGAAGTCGATCCATAACTTGTACGCGGGTTTGCGCGCTTCCTTGAATACCTCGGCCCGCGTGATGGTGCCGAAGTGAAGGCCGACCTTCATGAAATCTTCAAAGGTAATCGTCATCGCTCTCTCCTGTCTTCTGGACGACGAGTATAAATCAGCCGTGGTGATTTACGATTTTATTTTCTCAAAACTATGCCGCGTGGTTTAATGGCTGTCAGGCGCGATAACGCGCCGGTTTGAAATCAACAGGAGAAACCCTTATGGGCAAGTCACAAGATCAGAAAAAAGAAACCAAGAAAAAGCCGCTGAAATCCGCTGCCGAGAAAAAAGCAGCGAAGCGCGAAAAGAAACAGGGCAAGTAATTCCTGCCGATGTTCCTCAAAAAGGCCGCCTGTCAAAGGGCGGCCTTTTTTTCATGGCGCCGTTAGGATAATCTTACCTTTTTTGGCGTACTATATCCTGAACAAGGGTGAAATATCGTGTCGTTATTTTTATCAAACATTCGGCTTTACTTAGCAGTTTTATCATTCATTTTCATCTCGATCTTTATTCATCCCGCGATGGCGACTTTCATAGTCGACCCGCCTGCCGTTACCGCAGAGGAAGCGGCGGACCAGAGCAAATATCTTTTACTGTTGCAGCAGGGAGCTTTCGTGCAACTTGACCAGGAACTGAATCGAGTACAACAAGACTTTGAAAGCGGCAAAATTGATGATGTACACCTTTTGCATCTTTTCCGTGGATTTTATACCGATAAACCTTCCGTCGGAAGACAGCTGGACGCTTGGATCGCCGCATACCCCAAGTCATACGCGGCGCGCGAAGCGAGGGGAATATATTACCGCTCTGTTGCCTTTACGATGCGGGGCGGAAATTACATCGGCCAAACAGCGCCTCAGCAAATAGCGGATATGGAGAGGTTGGTAAAATTGGCGATGGATGATCATAACCTCGCGCTCACTCTCGCAACCGATCCCTTGCTTACTTACACGGATATCATTGCCCTAGCGCGTCTAACGGGCGATGCAGCAACAGCGGAAGATATGCTTTCAAAAGCAATTCAGTCGAACCCCAGGAATTTTATCGCCAGATTCAAATATATGCTGACGCTCTCGCCGCGTTGGGGTGGAAGCATCGACCGAATGAAGGATTTCCGCCACGCTGCCGAAGTCGCTGGACTACCGCCGGAACAGCTGGGCTATCTGGATGCAGTAATTGCAGATGAAATAATGTGGCAGCAAAAGAACGCGCACTAGATTTCTTATTGCTGTTGCAACACGCGCGCCAGAAGCCGCTGCGCCATCACAGCGTTGAGGTCCTGCAGATCCTTGGCGATGGCACCATGCGCCTGCAGCTGACTCAAACCCGGGTGGTCGACAATCAGCAGCTCCGCGCTGCCGCCTGCGGCTTTCAGCTCTTTTTTCAACGTCCTGCTGGTATCCACCGCGTCCTGCCGCACTTTCGTCGCGGCCATAATAAAGGGCGGGTAGCTGCCGTTGTCCGTCACGTTCCAGATGGGCGAGGCGTCATGCAGCACATCCACATCAGTGCCGAAGGCCTGCTCCACCATGCTCTGTACAAACATTGATGGCTGCGTCAGGTCAAAACTTGCGGTATCGATGGGGAATACGTTGGCAAGCGCGCCTGATGGCGTCAGGTGATGTGCCGCCAGAAAGCGCGGGTTGGTTGCGACCAGCGCCACCAGATGCGCCCCCGCCGAATGGCCGAGCAGCGAAAGGCGCGACGCATCGCCGCCGAATTTCGCGATATTGTTATGCGCCCAGGCAATAGCGGAAGCGACATCTTCCACATGCGCCGGATGTTTGTAGGCAGGCGACAGGCGGTAATTGACGCCGACCATGACGATCCCCTGATTGGCCCATGTCGTCAGCAGCCCGTTCGCCGCTGCGCCCTGCATATCGCCATGCCGCCAGCCGCCGCCATGCACCCAGAGGACGACGGGGCATAAGGCTTCGCGGCACATATCAGGCTGGTAGACATCCACAATCTGCGCCGCATTCTGGCCGTAATGAATGCTGCGCGTGACCGCAATATCCGCCTTTGCCATCGTTGGAAACAGAAGAAGGATGAAAAGAAAAAGCAGCTTGTGCATATGTTTATGGTTTTCCGCGCTTAAGCATGTTATGAAATTTTATGCTTGTGACCTCGCCAGATCTTTATTATAGGCCGCCGCTTGAACCCCTGTCTATCGTGCACCGCGATGACGATATTCTGGTGCTGAACAAGCCAAGCGGACTTTTATCCGTCCCGGGGCGTGACCCCGCGCTGTTCGACAGCCTTGTCACGCGCGTGCGCGCGGAATTCCCGCAAGCGTTCCCGGTGAACCGGCTGGACAAGGATACATCCGGCCTCGTGCTGATGGCGCTGAATAAAAAATCCCATTCCATCATCGGTACGCAGTTTGAAAAGCGGCTGACGAAAAAATTATACACGGCGATTGTCTTTGGCCATGTGCAGGATGACGAAGGACTTGTCGACCTGCCGCTGGCGCTCGACCCCGCCAAAAAACCGCGCCATCGCGTCGACCTTGAAAACGGCAAGCCATCGCAGACGCAATGGAAGGTTGTGGAACGCCTCACGCCGTCGTCGACACGGCTGCACCTTGTGCCCCTGACAGGCCGCACGCATCAACTGCGCGTGCATATGAAAGCGATGGGCCACCCTATTTTAGGCGATGTTTTTTATGCGGAAGGCGATGCGCTTGCAGCGGCGCCGCGCCTGATGCTGCATGCGGAAGAACTGGGATTTACGCATCCGAACGGAGAAGATGTGCTTTACACCGTTCCCTGCCCGTTTTGAGATTTGGTAATGTCCGGCACGAAGACAGATAGCGAGAGCAACCTCAAGATCGACTTCGTCGGCGGCGCCGTCGGCCACCGTTTTCGCGCGCGGGAAGGCAGGAACCAGGCACTGCTGAAGGCAGTCGGCTTCGCAAAAGGCGTGATACCAAATGTCGTGGATGCAACCGCCGGCCTTGGCCGCGACGCTTTCCTGATGGCCTCGATGGGCGCGCAGGTGACGCTGATTGAGCGCTCGGAAACTATTCACGCGCAACTGGCGGAGGCCATGGCGCGCGCCGCAGCGGAAGGCGGGGAATATGCCCAGACGATTGAGCGCATGACTTTAATCCTCGGCGATTCAAAAGCCCTGCTGCCCGGCCTTGCGCCGGATGTTGTGCTGGTCGACCCCATGCATCCGCCGCGCGGCAATACCGCCCTGGTCAAAAAAGAGATGCGCATTTTGCGGGATATTGTCGGTGTTGATGCGGACCAGACGGAATTAATGCTGGCCGCCCTGGCCTCAGCAAAAAAACGCACCGTTTTGAAATGGCCGCTCCGCGCGGAACTGATGCCGGGCATTCGCCCGCCCTCGCACCAGATACTCGGCAAAAACACGCGCTATGATGTTTTCATGACGGCTGATAAGCCGAAGCCGTAAGAAGTTGGCGTCTCCGAGATGATTCGAACATCCGACCTAGCGTTTAGGAAACGCTTGCTCTATCCAGCTGAGCTACGGAGACTTATAAAAGTCCTCTGCAACAGAAAATAGCGCATTGCTGCGCTATTTTCAAATCTTAACAAAATCAGGCCTTAGCCGCTGTTAACGGCGCGGACCGCGGTGCTGCTGTTGCTGGCCGCCACGGTCGTTGTGACCACGGTCATCACGGCCATGATCGTTGCCGCGATTGTTGTCCCAGCGGTTATCATTGCGCGGCTGCTCCCAGTGGCGATGGTCATCGCGCGGCTGTTCCCAGCGGCGGTGGTCTTCAAAGCGCCCCAAATCCCGATGCGGCGGCGGGAAGAGCGGCAGCGGATGCGGGCGGTGGTGGTCGAAATCCCAGTTGCGGCCATGGTCGCGATAGAAGGGATCGACCCAGCCATGCGGGCGCAGCAGCCAGCCGATGCCGAGGATGGGGCGGACGGGTTCGCAAATGATGAAGCTGGGGTAGGTCTGCACGTAGACGCGGGTGTTGAGCGCAAGGTTATCTTCCACCGCCGCAGCGCCAGCGCGGGCGCGTTCAAATGAATTGGCGGAATAGGTGTTGTTAAGGTTGAAAGCGCGAATGACTGTCGCCTGTCCGCCCTTCAATTCAAACTCGAGGCCGATATTCTCGCCGTTCTGGGCGATGGCGGAGGTATAGCCGAGCCTTGCGCGGTAGAAGGGCTCCTGCACGCCGACGTTGTAGGCGACATCGTTGATGGCGTCCTGGCTGACGTAGGAAGTGGCGTTATAGGTTTGTCCGTAGAGAGGCTCGCCGGGGTTGATCGGCACGGTCTGCGCTTCCGCGCGGTTGTTGAGGCCGACGAGGCTTGCTGCGGCAAGCGTAAAGGTGAGGGCGAGCGATTTGATGCGATTCATCTGGGTGATTCCCTTTCTGGTGAGTCCCGCTTTTGATGTGACGAGGCAAGATATGCCCCGACCCCCAAAAACCGTCAAAGGGATTTATGGCAACTTAATTGCGCAGGCAAATAACCATGCGTTTTCAGGCTGATAACCCGTCAGAATGCAGGGATTATTTTTACGAGCCGAGTTCGGGGAAGGTCGGCGATTTGGCGGGTTTGCCACCGCCCCCACCAAAGCCCGGAATAGCGCGGAGCGGCGGCGGGCTGCCACCCAGCTGCTCCAGCTTCGCGCGCGCTTCGGCAATGCCGTAGCCGCTGGCGAGTTCACGGAACGGGCGCATGAACACATTCGGCGGCGGGCTTGCCGTGCCGTCAAGGTGAACCTGCTGCACGTAGGTCGTCAGCTCGAGGTTCTTGAAGTCGTAAACGTTGATCATGACGGCTAAAACGTCATTTTCCTGCTTCTCGCTGTACATGACGGGAAGCGGCTTGCGCTCCAGCACGGTCATGGCATCGATCATTTCAAAACCGAAGGGGCCGTTGCCGGGCGCGGGCGCGGTGTTGGGATCCGGCGTGTTGCCATTCGCGGCGGCAGGGGCTGCCTTGGCAAAGTCTTTGCCAGCGTCCGATTTCGGTGTCGACTTCGCCTTTGTCATGACAATGATTCCCTGTTTTTTGAACACAGAGGAATTATAATAAAATAAGCGGAAAATGTCAAATAGAGTAACTTTATAACCCGATGCCGCCTTGTTTTACGGCGTCTTTTTGGGGCCGAAGCTGGGCGGCTTCAGGGGCGTAATACCGCGCTTCGTCGCCAGCGTGCGGTCGAGAATGTCTTCAATGGAACAGGGTGTGCCTCCGAGCTCGGTCAGCGCCTGATGCGCATCTTCGATCGCCATTTTGTTCTCGAACGCGCTGAAGGGCACGATGGCGGAGGCGGGCTCCGTCAGTGGCTTCAGCTGCATGTCCACTTGCTGCGTTGTGACGGTCGCCTGAAAAGCCTTGAAGTCAAACAAAGTCGTGGTCACGGCGAAAGACTTGGCGTTATTGGAGTACAGTTCATACATCACGGGCGCGAAATAGCGCTCCAGCACCCGGTCATCGTCGATTTTTTCGTAGCCCGACTGCATTAGCAGGCTGCGAAAGCCCTGCACGCTATTAAACGCTTCGACGAATTTGAGTTTCTTCGGCAGGGACATCTGTTGGCTTTCACAGTCTGATTTCCCGAAAAAGTTAGCACCGGCATGTTTTTATGTCAACAGGTCGGGAATTGCTTTGCAGTAAGGGCAATTATAAACTGCAGCCTTCAAACAGAAGGAAGCACACATCATGGACATCAAAGGCCTTTCGATCATCGTTACCGGCGGCGGCTCTGGCATGGGCGCGGAAACCGCGCGGCATCTGGCGAAGGCCGGCGCAAAGGTCGCCGTGCTTGACCTAAACAAAGCGAATGCCGATGCGGTGGCGAAGGAAATCGGCGGCGTCGCCTTTGAATGCGATGTGTCCAATGAAGCTTCTGCGAAAGCGGCTATTGACGGCGCGATTGCGGCGAATGGCCCCTTGCGCGTCCTCATGAACTGCGCCGGCATCGCCCCCGCCGCCCGCATTGTGGGCAAGGAAGGGCCGCATGACCTTGGCTTCTTCAGCAAGATCATCAACGTCAACCTGATCGGCACCTTCAATATGCTGCGCCTTGCAGCGTCGGCCATGTCGACGCTGGAGCCCGTGAACGACACAGGCGAGCGCGGCGTGATCATCAACACTGCGTCGGTTGCCGCCTATGAAGGCCAGATCGGCCAGGCTGCCTACTCCGCATCCAAAGGCGGCGTTGTCGGCATGACCCTGCCCGCCGCGCGGGAGCTGGCGCGCTTCGGCATCCGCGTTGTCACCATCGCCCCCGGCCTCATCGGCACGCCGATGCTGCTCTCCATGCCGCAGGAAGTGCAGGACAGCCTTGTCGCTACGACCCTGTTCCCCAAACGCCTCGGCAAGCCGGAAGAATTCGCGAAACTCGCGATGCATGTGATGGAAAATGCCATGATCAACGGCGAAACCATCCGCCTTGACGGTGCCGTACGCCTCGCGCCGAAATAACCGATGAAACTGCTGATCATCGAGGATGACAGGAACGTCGCCGATTATATCCGCGCAGGCCTGAAAGAAAAAGGCCATGGCAGCGACCATGCGGATAACGGCAAGGACGGGCTGTTTCTGGCGATGACGGAGAAGTATGACGTCCTGATTGTCGACCGCATGCTGCCGGAGCTGGACGGCCTTGCGCTGATCAAAACCCTGCGCGGCGCGGAAAATGATACGCCGGCAATTATTTTAAGCGCCCTCGGCGAAGTGGACGACAGGGTCAAGGGGCTTAAATCGGGCGGGGATGATTATCTCGTAAAACCTTTCGCCTTTGAAGAGCTGATGGCGCGGCTTGAAATTTTGGCGAAACGCGCCGGCGGCCAGAAAGTGACCGAGACAAAGCTGACGGCTGGCGATCTGGAACTCGATTTGCTATCGCGGCGCGCATTGCGCGGCGGCAGGCATATCGACATCCAGTCGCGCGAATACCGGCTGCTTGAATACCTGATGCGCCATAAAGGACAAGTCGTGACGCGCACGATGCTGCTGGAAAACGTCTGGGATTACCATTTTGACCCGCAGACCAACGTCATCGACGTCCATATCAGCCGTCTGCGTCGCAAAATAGACCAGAATGCGGAAAGCCCGCTGATCAAGACCGTGCGCGGCGCGGGTTACATCATTGAAGACTGAAGCCCGCACATACCGCCAGAGCTCCAGCTTTAAAATGGCGCTGGTCTTCACGCTGCTGCTCGGCGCGGGGGTGCTGGTGCTCGGCTATTTCGGTTATTTCTTCACACGCGATAATTTCATCGGCGGCACGGAAGAAGTCATCAACAGCGAAATGCATTACCTGCTGGCGATGGAGCCGGCGGCCCTTACGCGCGAAATCAACGCGCCCGCGCCGAAGCGCGCCTATTACCTGACCGATGCCGCCGGCCATAAGACCGGCGGCAATCTTGCCGCGCTGCCCGCGGGCATCACCGGTGCCGGCAGCACCACGCTGGTTTTTGAAACCCATGGCAACCGTTTTGTCGGCAAGGCACAGCGGCTGAAAAATGGCGGCCTGTTGCTGGCGGCGGTCGATATCACGGATTTTGTCGCCGTCGGCAACTTGATGCTCGTGCTGACCGCCGTTGCCATTGTTCTGATGCTGCTGGTCATTTTAAGCAGCTTTCTGATCAGCACCTTTGTCGTCAACCGCACCAACCGCATCGCGCTGACGGCGCAGAACATCATCGAGACGGGCAGCCTGTCGCAGCGCATCGATGTCGGCTCTGGCTGGGATGATTTGAGCTATGCCTCCTCTGTCGTGAACGGGCTTTTATCCCGCATCGAAACACTGGTGGAAGGCGTGCAGCGCGTGTCGGACAATATCGCCCATGACCTCCGGACGCCGCTGACGCGCCTTCGCAACAACCTCGATACGCTGCAAAAGGACAATCCTGAAACGGCAGAGAAAACCGCCCAGCTGATCCGCGAAGCGGACAGCCTTCTGGCGACCTTCAGCGCGCTGCTGCGCATTTCACGGTTGGAGACGGCAAGGGCGAAAAACAATTTTACCACCGTTTCCCTCTCGACGTTGCTGCGCGACGTGATGGAGCTTTACGAACCGCTCGCGGAAGAAAAGGAAATAGCCCTTGCCGCCGAGATCGAGGATATTTCTCTGCACGGCGATAAAGACCTGCTGTTTCAGGCCTTCGCCAACCTGCTCGATAACGCCATCAAGTTCAGCCCGCGCGGCGGCAGGATAGATATGTCCATTCGTCACATCGACGGGCACGCACAGTGCATTTTTGCGGATAACGGCCCCGGCATTCCTGCCGCCGAAAGGGACAAGGTCTTCACCCGCTTCTACCGGGGGGACGACAGCCGCAGCACCCCCGGCAGCGGCCTTGGCCTCAGCCTTGTCGCCGCGGTCATCAGCCTGCATGACGGTAACATCGATCTCGAGGACAATAATCCCGGCCTCCGCGTCAAAATCACCTTGTAAAGACTTGGCCTTTCCGTTTCTGACAAAAATGTAATCTTCCTGCCAGACTGCCGTTAGCGCGCGGCGCATAGCCTTAAAGATGAATTCTTCCCTTTAAGACGGAGCGCTTGCCCATGTTTGCCGCCACAGTACGCGATACTTTTTTGAAAAAACTTGATCATCTCGAGTTCGGCAAGATCGAGCTGTTCATGCCGGACGGCAAAATGCGCGTTTTCAAGGGCCGTCGCCCCGGCCCTTCCGCCGCCCTGTCGCTGCGCGACTGGCGCGTCATCAGCCGCCTTGCCGTGCATGGAGATATCGGCTTTGCGGAGGATTATAAGGACGGCCTGTGGGATACCGCCAACCTGCAGGATCTTTTGTCGCTGGCCATGGCGAATGAAAAATCCGTCGATGCGCTGATTTTTGGCAGTTTCCCCGCCCGCACGCTCGCGCGGTTCGGCCAGCTGCTGCAGCTGAATACCTTAAGCGGCAGCCGCCGCAATATCGCGGCGCATTACGACCTTGGCAATGACTTCTATCGCTTGTGGCTTGACCCCTCGATGACTTATTCCTCGGCCTTGTTCAACCAGCCGGGCTTGAGCCTTGAAGCGGCGCAGGATGCGAAATACGACCGCATCATCGGCAATCTCGGCGCGTCTTCCGGCCGGCTGCTGGAGATCGGCTGCGGCTGGGGCGGCTTTGCCGCGCGCGCCGTGCAGAAAGGCGACTATACTATCAAGGGTATTACCCTTTCGGCCCGCCAGAAGGAATATGCCGATGCCAGAGGCGACAGGAATGTGAATATCGCACTGGAAGATTATCGCCATCAGGAAGGCAGCTACGATCACATTGTGTCCATCGAGATGTTCGAGGCGGTGGGGGAAAAATACTGGCCGGTTTATTTCGACAAAGTGGCCAAGCTTTTGTCGAAAGGCGGCAAGGCGGTTGTGCAGACCATCACCATCGCGGACGACCGCTTTGCACGTTACCGCGACAGCAGCGACTTTATCCGCAAATATATTTTCCCGGGCGGCATGCTGCCCAGCCCGTCCCGTTTCACCGCCGCCGCCAGCGCCGCCGGCCTCGAAGTGACAGACCGCTTCACCTTCGGTCAGGATTACGCCGAAACGCTGGAGAGATGGCTGAATACTTTCGACGCTAAGCGGGCGGAAGTGCTGGCCCTCGGCTACGACGAGCGGTTCATCCGTATGTGGCGCTTCTATCTCGCGTCCTGCATCGCGGGCTTCCGCACGGGGCGGACGGATGTCATGCAGGTCGGCCTGCAGCATCGCTGATCTTCGGATATTACGGCGCGGCCTTGTTGTCCGCCACATAACGCTCGAACACGCGGATGGCTTTCTCCGAGGTTTTATCGCCGCCATGACCGTCAGCGATGGCCATGAAGAGAGTCTCGTCCAGCACCGGCGGCACCTTGACGACAAGCGCGGTGACATTGTCCTGACTGCCCATGTGGTGGGCGAAGCTCGCGAAAACTTCCGCAAGGCGGTCTTCATGCCCCGCCTTCAGCGCATCCTTGAATGGCTGGAGGTAATCCTGCGGCGACAGCGTATCGAAAAGGCCGTCAGACGACAGGCAGACATACACCTCGCGCCCGAGGTCGATATGCTTTTTCAAATTTGACGCGACGAATTCCGGGCTTTGCGAAATACCGAGGATACCGGCATCGCCAAAGGCGCGGGAAAGCATCAACCGCCCGCCTGCCCTGCCGTTCGGCGCGACGAAGCCCCCCTTGCGCTCGATCATTTTTGTTTCATGCGGGACATTGGCATGGTGGTTGCGTGTAATCTGCGTTGCCGTCGCCTCGCCGGTTTTGGGGTCGTGGATAAACAGGACGATGGGACTGTCGCCGAGAAAGGCGGCATTTAATGTGAGATCTTTATGCAGCAGCAGCGCCGTGCCCGTCGATCCTTCGCCATTGCCGTCCGTCATGCGCGCGGCCTTGGTGAACATGCGTGATAAAAAACTGCGGCTGCGCTTGGGATCGACTTTCAGGCCGGAGGCAACGACGTAACGGTCTTCCTGATATTTCCGCTCGCCTTGATGATGCGACAGTTGCACGGGCACGCCGGCCTGCAGTGTTTTTGACACATCGCCGGGCTTGCGCGGAAAGGGCGGGATTTTGGGCAAACGTTTCGCGGTCAACTCAGCCTGCTTTGGGCTTTTCAGCCGCGGCCTTGTCCGCCGCCAGTTTTTCCGCCTGTTTGTCGGCGGCGGATTTGCGCGGCTTCCGGTCGGTATGCGGGTTGTAGCGTTTTGATTTTTTGGCTTCCGCAAAGCGGGGGTTATGCTCGGCGCTGCCTCTCCCCGAATAGCTCGGGAACTTCATGAAGTATTCCTGCGCCGGCAGGATTTTGCCGCTGGCCTTGCAGCGCTTATAATTGCCGTCCGGCTGCAGGTCCCAGCTCTGCGTGTCGTCCAGCAGGTTGGCGGTCATGATCTGCTCCAGCACCTGTTCCTGCACGGTCGGGTTTTTCAACTCCACCATGACCTCGACGCGGGTGTCGAGGTTGCGGGTCATCCAGTCGGCGGAGGCGATAAAGACGCGCGCACCGGCATGCGGCAGTTCGGCGCCGTTGGCAAAGCAGAAAATGCGGGAATGCTCAAGGAAGCGGCCGACGATGCTTTTGACGGTGATTTTATCGGAGAGGCCCGGTACACCGGGCTTCAGGCAGCAGATGCCGCGCACGACCAAATCAATCTCGACGCCCTTTTGCGAGGCGGCATAAAGCGCTTCGGTAATTTCCGCATCCACCAGCGAGTTCATTTTCGCCCAGATGGCGGCGGGCTTGCCGGCTTCGGCTTGCTTCGCCTCGTTCTCGATAAGGTCGAGCAGGCGGTGGCGCATATCAATCGGCGCCATGATGAGGTTGCTGAAGGTTTCGGGCTTCGCATAGCCGGTGAGGTAGTTGAACAGCCTTGCCGCATCCTGGCAGAGGCCGGGATCGCAGGTAAAGAGCGACAGGTCGGTATAAACTTTCGACGTCACGGGGTTGTAGTTGCCGGTGCCGAAATGCGCATAGCTGCGCAGACCATCCGCCTCTTTCCGCGTTACCAGCATGACCTTGGCGTGGGTTTTGAGGTTGATGATGCCGTAAATCACCTGCACGCCAGCACGCTCGAGATCGCGGGCAAGCTTGATATTCGCTTCCTCGTCAAACCGCGCACGCAGCTCAACGACGGCAGTAACCGATTTGCCGGCTTCAGCCGCCTCGATCAGCGCCTTCACCACCGGCGAATTGGCGCTGGTGCGATACAAGGTTTGTTTAATCGAAATCACGTTTTCATCCGAGGCCGCCTGACGGATGAACTGCATCACAACGTCGTAAGATTCATACGGGTGGTGGATGATGAGGTCCTTGGCGAGGATGGCCGCGAACATATCATTGTTGTGGTCGGCGATGCGTTCCGGGTAGCGGGCGGTATAGGGCTTGAATTTCAGGTCCGGCCGCTCGATGGCGTAAATTTCGTTGATGTCGGTCAAGCCCACCTTGCCGTCCACCTGGAAGACGTTGCGGTTCAGCGTTTTGAGACTGGAGGTGAGGAACTTCCGCAGCTCCGTGGGCATATGGCGGTTGAGGATAAGGCCGATGACGCTGCCGCGTTTGCGCGACTTCAGCGCTTTTTCGTAGTGGCTCATCAAATCTTCAGCGTCTTCTGAAATCGCCAGCTCTGAATCACGCAAAATCTGGAAGAAGCCGGATTCAACGGCATGATAGCCGGGGAAGAAGCTCGGCAGGAAAATATCCAGCACATCTTCCAGCGCGATGATGCGCGACGAATGGCCGGAAATGCGGATAAAGCGCGGCAGTTTCGCCGGCAGCAGGATCAGCGCCGTCATGCGCTGCGCTTCATTCGCGTCTTCCAGCGTGTAGATCGCGGTCAGGCTGCGGTTCGGCAGGAAGGGGAACGGATGCGCCGGGTCAATCGCGATCGGCGTCAGCGTCGGGAAGATATTGGCGAGGAAATACGTCTCGACCCATTTACGCTCCATGGGCGTCAGGTCATTCGCTTCGACCAGCTTGATGTTTTCCTTGGCGAGGCTTTCGGTCAGGTCGTGCCAGCATTCCTGCTGGTCATCCATCATCTTGCGGGCAAGTTTCAGCACGGGGCCGATCTGCTGGCTGGCGGTCTGGCCGTCTTCGCTGAGCGCCGGCACGCCGCGGGCAATCTGGTCGGACAGGCCCGCGACGCGCACCATAAAAAATTCTTCAAGGTTGGCGGCGGAGATGGAGAGGAAACGCAGGCGCTCGAACAGCGGGTTCAGGGTATTGCGCGCTTCGGCCAGTACGCGGCCGTTAAAACGCAGCCAGGAAATTTCACGGTTGAGGAATTTTGCTTCGAGCGGATTGACGACGAGTTGCGGTTGCGCCGCTCCTGCGTTTTCCCCTGTCGGGACGACGATGTTCGGGAGTATCTTCGGCGAAATATCGGACGGCCCATTCATGGGTCAGTTATCCACAAGCTCTGTTGCGTTGACGTTCTATTCTACCACAAGCATAGCGAAGGCGGGAAAGCCTTAAAAAGACTATATTTATTGCGTTCTAAGGAACTAAAATTTCCGAGGTTACGTTAAAGCTTGGCGAAAAAGGAGTCCATCGCCTTGGCCATGGCGAGGTCTTTTTCAGTGACGCCGCCGGCGTCATGCGTCGTCAGCTGCACCTCTAGCTTATTGTAGACATTCGACCATTCGGGATGGTGGTTCATTTGCTCCGCCAGCAGGGCGACGCGCGTCATGAAACCGAAGCAGGCGTTAAAATCTTTGAAGGTGTAGGATTTGGAAATCGCCTTCCGCCCCTTCACATTCCCCCAGCCTTTATTTTTGCGCAGGAACGATTCGATATCTTGACTCTTGTTCAAGTTAGCCATGGACAGGATTCCCCCGATTCGGTAGAGTGAGGGTAACATTAGCTGAACATGATGAATGGCGTCCACAGCCTTAAGGGGTTTAGGTCCGTTGGATACGAAGTCAATATTCGCAGGATTCACTGTCCCGCCGTCGATCGAGGAAATTGCGGAAATCGCCGAGACCATTCTTGATGCGCTTCCGCAAGGTCTTGAAAAATACACCAGCAAGCTGAAGGTCCAGGTGGAAGATTTCCCCGACGCCTTCATCGAGCAGGAGTTGGAACTGGAAACGCCATTCGATTTGCTGGGCTGCTACCAGAGCTCCAGCCCCGCCGCGGTCGGCCGCCTGTCGACCAATACAAAACGGCAGGACGTTATTTTTATCTACCGCCGCCCGGTGATTGATGCCTGGGCGGAAACAGGCGAAGACCTGACGCGGCTGATTAACCGCGTCATCCTTCAGGAAATCGGCCACCACTTCGGTTTCACGGAAGACGAGATTGATATGTACGAGGAGGACATGTTCGGGGCGACGGTCTCGGACAGCGGCGCCGGTTAGGGGTTTCTTGGCGCCTGTTGCTCCTGCATAAAAGGGGGCGGTTTCCTTTCAATAGGAAGCCGCCCTTTCTTTATCGCATGTTCGCAATGCCATTTGCCCTATTTACAAAATAACGCCGCCTAATTAAGGTCGCGGCCTATTCCATTTTGTATTTTTCAGGAGCCGCTGTTATGACCTCGCCGAAATCCGCCAAGAAAGATTTTTCCAACGCCGCCGGTGAATGGAAAGGCGGCCATTGCGGTGTGCACAGCCCCGCAACCGTTGTTGCGAAGACTCAAAGTGAATGGAAGCAGCTGTGGGACACGACCTTCAGCAACACCTACCCCGCGCCGAAAGCGCCGAAACTGCCGAAGGGCAAAATGGCCGTCGGCATTTTCACCGGCCAGCGCTCCGCCCCGTCCGAACTGTCCGTCACCGGCGTCGAAGAAGCGAACGGCGCAATGGTTGTGAAATGGAAGCAGGAAAGCTTCAATTCCATGCTCGCCGTCATGCACGAGCCGTTCATTTTGAAGTTCATCGACAAGACGGACAATGCCGTCAGCTTCGTCAAGGAACAACCGAAGCCGGCCACGCCCGCCATCAACCTCAAAGACCTCAAAGTCATCAAGCGCGACCCGAAGTAACAGGCGCCAGGCTTTAGCTGACCAGCAGCCCCTTCTCGATCGCGTGATTGAGGCGGCGGACGAATTCGGCGGGGTTCTTTAAGGGCTCGCCTTCCACAATCCGCGCCTCGTCGAGCAGCAGGAAAGCCGTCTCCCGCACAAGATTTTCCTGAGAATCGTTCGCAACAAGCGACTTCAGCTGGCGAATGACCGGATGATGGTCGTTGATTTCAAGCACATGCTGCGCCGCGCCGTCATAGCCTTGCGTTTTCTTCAGCATGCGCTGCATGTGAATATCCATCTCGGTTTCGGGGGCGACGAGGCAGACGGGACTGTCCACGAGGCGTTCCGAGACAGTTACATCCTTGATTTCATCTTTCAGGATGTCTTTGAGGCGCGCGAGCAGCTTGTCCGTCCGCTCCTTGCCGCCCTCTTCCGCCGGCTGGTCGTCTTTCTTGTCGGACTTGATTTTGCCAAGGTCGGTTGCGCCCTTGGTGATGGATTTCAGCTTCTTCTGCTTGTAGTCCTGCTGCATCGGAATCCAGAATTCATCAATCGTATCCGTCATGAACAAGACTTCAACGCCCTTGGCGCGGAAGGCTTCCAGCTGCGGGGAGTTGCGCGCGGCTTCCAATGTCGGCGCAGAGAGGTAATAAATCTGGTCCTGACCTTCCTTCATGCGCTCGATGTACTGGTCAAACGACACAAGGTCTTCACCTGCCGATGAGTAGAACCGCGCCACGCGGCACAGCTGTTCGCGGTGCGCATGGGCGTCATAAAGACCTTCCTTCACCACGGGGCCGAACAGCGTCCAGAAATCGGTGAAGGATTTAAGGTCTTCCTTCGCCTTTTCCTCCAGTTCCGACAAAATCTTGCGCGTGATGGCGGAATTCATTTTGCCGACCACCGGGTTCGCCTGCAGCATCTCGCGGGAGATGTTCAGCGGCAGGTCTTCGGAATCCACCACGCCCTTCACGAAGCGCAGGAATGGGGGAATAAGGTTCTCAACACCGTCGGTGATGAAAACGCGCTTCACGTAGAGCTTCACGCCATGCGGGCGGCGCGGGTCGTACAAGTCGAACGGCTTCATGGAGGGGATGAAAAGCAGGTTGTTGTATTCAAAATTCCCTTCGGCGCGCCAGTGCAGCGTCATCCAGGGCTCGTCCATCTGCATGCCGCCGGACACGCTGCGGTAGAAATCGCGGTATTGATCCGCCGTCACATCCGCTTTCGGTCGCATCCAGAGGGCGGAGGCGGCGTTTACCGTCACGGCTTTCGCGCCGTCGCCCATCACAATGGGGAAGCTGATATGGTCGGAATATTTCTTGATGATATGCTTGAGGCGCTCTTCCAGCAGAAATTCCGAAGCTTCATCCTTGATGTGCATTTTAATTTCGGTGCCGCGCGTATCCTTCAGCGCTTCATCAATTGTGTATTTGCCTTTGCCGTCACTGCTCCAGACATGCGCCTTCTCCGCGCTCGCCTTGCGGCTGATGACGTCGACTTTATCGGCGACCATGAAGACGGAATAAAACCCGACGCCGAACTGGCCGATGAGGTTGACGCCTTTTTCCTTCGACGCGCCCATGTTTTTGAGCAATTCGCGTGTTCCGGAATGGGCGATGGTGCCGAGGTTCTTGATCAGCTCTTCTTCCGTCATGCCGATCCCATTGTCGGACACGGTGACGATGCGCGCATCCGCATCAAAGCTGACGCGGATTTTAAATTCGGTGTCCCCTTTGATCAGCTCCGGCTTCGCAATCGCCTCGTACCGCAGCCTGTCGCAGGCGTCGGAGGCGTTGGAGATCAGCTCCCGCAGGAAAATCTCTTTTTCCGTGTAGAGCGCATTGGCAACGATATCCAGCAGCCGGCTGACTTCGGTTTGAAACTCGCGTTCTTGGGTCATGGTCGTTCTCCTTCTTTAAGCGCCCGCATGTATGCGCGGCGGTAAAATGAGCCCCTGCAATGGCAGCAGGCTTTGTAAAGTCGTCTTAGGGGTTGAGGCGCGTCGGCACCCATTCACCCGCTTGCTTGGCGAAAACGAAACGGTCGTGCAGACGGCCTTCGCCCTGCTGCCAGAATTCGATTTTCGCCGGATGCAAAATATAGCCCTTCCAGAACGGCGGGCAAGGCACATCCTGGCCTTTGAATTTTTCGGCGACTTCGCGTACCCGCGCTTCCAGCTCGGCACGGCTTTCCAGCGGCTGCGACTGGCGGCTGGCCCAGGCGCCCAGGCGCGATAACGGATGGCGGGTATGGAAGTAGGCATCCGTGACATAAGCCGGCAGTTCTTTCACCACGCCCTCGACGCGCACCTGCCGCAGCAGCGACTTCCAGTGGAAGACCATGGCGGCCTTGGGGTTGGCGGCAAGCTCGCCGCCCTTGCGGCTTTCCATATTGGTATAGAAACGGAAACCCTCATCATCCGCCCCCTTCATCAGCACCATGCGGACGGAAGGCTGGCCATCCGCCGAAACGGTCGCAAGCGCGACGGCTTCCGGGTCATTCGGTTCCGATTTTGCCGCCTCTTTCAGCCATTGTTGAAATAAATCAATCGGCTCGGTACCGCGCAGGATTTCCATTTTTGATCCGTTATACATGGCGGCAACATTAATTATCTTTGTGTTGCGGCGAACTAAACTTCTGATAGAACGTTATATAAAGTGGAATATCACTCCTGACAATTCCCTTGAAGGGCTTTGCCCTTTAACGCGGTTACATAGAGTTTCCTTAAAGAAAGGCTGTAATAGATGAAAACGAAATTGATGATTTTGGCAGTTATGCTGTCGCTGTCGCTCGGCGCTTGCGCACAGAACGGCGAAGACAATGCCTGGGGCATGGGCAACAAGCAGACCGTAGGTACGGTCGGCGGTGGCGTGCTCGGCGGTCTCGCCGGTGCATCCATGGGTAAAGGCCGCGGCCGTCTTTGGACGACGGGCGCCGGCGCTCTGCTCGGCGCCTTTGTCGGCTCCTCGATCGGCAAATCGCTTGACCAGGCTGACCGCATGTACCACGAACAGGCTGTCGAACGCGCTTACGCCGCGCCGCTTAACGACACCATCAGCTGGAACAACCCGCAGTCCGGCCACCATGGTACCGTCACCCCGATCCGCGAAGGCCGCAACGCCTCGACCGGTGGCGTCTGCCGCGAATACAAACAGTCCATCTTCATCGATGGTCAGGCTCAAACGGCTGTCGGCCGCGCCTGCCAGAATGGCGATGGCACCTGGTCTGTCGTGAACTAACTTTCGACAGCAGCAATGCAAAAAAGGCCGGATGGAAACATCCGGCCTTTTTTATTGCGCGTGAAGAAAAGCGATTAGTACCCGCATTCCTTGCTGATGGCGGCATAGGCATCGCTGCTGCCGTCAAGGCTGTAGGTATCGGTAATCACGTTGCCGCGCTTGGAGGTGCCTTCGATTTTGAAGCTGCTGCCTTTTTGGATTTCGGCGGCGAGGTCATCTTCCTGTTTCTGTTCCTGCATCCAGGCCAGCTGCTCATCCGCATCGCCGCTCGATGCCGCGCCGGCTTTGGAGCCTGTCGCCATATCGAACTTCTTGCCGTTCACTTCGACCGCGGCTTTGGAGCCCGCTTTGAAGGAATAGCCGGCGTTCACCGTGACCGCGTTCTTTTCATTATCTGCCGGCCAGTGAGTGATGAAGAGATAGGCGGGGTCGCGGCCCTTAACCTTGGTTTTGGCGACCGTCTTTTCGGTATCGAGCTGCGTTGCCATGTAGCAGACCTTATGACCGTTATCCATGAAGTAGGCGGCTTCCCATTTGCCGAAGGTGCCAAGCGGCTTGGCATCGGTTTCAGCCAGCGCGGGAGTGGCAAAGCTCAGCAGCGTCAGAAGAGCGGCGGGGAAAAGGCGGGACATAAACGGCTCCGGTAAAAAAACATAAACTTTAGAACAGGTTAGAGCGGTTATGATCCAAAGCCAAGGGAAAAGCGTATAAACGACATGATGGCAGCCGCGAACCATACAGGGGCATATACCCCCGTCCCCGCCCCCGAAAGCCTTGCTTTCGGCGTCTCGTTGCGTCTAAAAAAGCCTATGCTCTTGAATAATCCGCAAAAAAACCTGCCCCTCGCCGCCAATGCCCCTGTCGGCCTTGGCGCGGAGCATGCGGCGCTGCTGCAGAAGGTCGGCGCAAGCCAAGATGAAGCCGCCTTTGCGGAGCTGTTCCATTATTTCGCCCCGCGCGTGAAATCCTACATGCTCAAGCAGGGCGCATCGGAAAGCGCGGCGGAAGAGATTGTGCAGAACAGCTTCGTCACCATCTGGGAAAAGGCCGGCAGCTACAACCCGACCAAATCCGCCGCCAGCACCTGGATTTTCACCATCGCCCGCAACAAGCGCATCGATGCGCTCCGCAAGGAAAAATACGTCGAGATCAACACCGACGAAGAAGCGTATGAGAATACTGCCGCGCCCGAAGCCGAAAAGCCCTATGCGGATACGGATGATGTGACGCAGCTGACCGACGCCATCGAGAACCTGCCGCCCGAACAGGCGGAGCTGGTGCGCATGGCCTTCTTTGACGATAAATCGCACGTCGCGATTGCGGAGGAAAAGAAACTGCCACTCGGCACCGTGAAGTCGCGCCTGCGCCTTGCCATGGACAAGCTCCGCGCCGCCATGATGGCGCATGCGAAAAAGAACGATGGAGGGGACGCATGAACCCGCTCTCCCCCGTCGATATGCTGCTGATGAACTATGCCGCAGGCCGCCTGTGCCAGGAAGAATCCCTCCTCGTTGCGGCCGCCGTCGCGCTGAATTCCGAAGCGCGCCGCAAGGTTTCCCGCTTTGAAGCCATGGGCGCGAAAATGATGTGCGCGGAAGACCCGGCGCAGGTTTCCGCCAGCTGCCTGTCCTCCATCATGCGCAAGATCGAGCAGAAAAAGGCGGAGGCGCGCGAAGCCGTGACGCATGTGCCGGAGCAGAAACTGCCGGCGCCGGAAGGCCTCAACATCCCCGATGTCGTCTTCGCCATGATTTCCTCCGTCTGCGGCCACCGCATGAGCGACTGGTCGAGAGCCGCCTCCAACACCACGATCATCGAACTCCATATGCTGGAGCCGAAGCCGGAGCCGAAGCGCCTCCGCATCATGAAGCTGGCACCGAAGCAGGAAACGCCGGCGCACCGTCATATCGGCGCGGAAGTGACGCTTGTGTTGCACGGCAGTTATACCGACGGCATCGGCCGCTATGTGAAGGGTGATATCATCGTCATCAACGATGCGCGTATCGAGCATAAGCCGGTTGCGGAAGATGAAGGCTGCGTTTGCCTGGTTTTGACGGAAAGCCCGGTGCGCTTCATGAACCCGATGAACCGCATCCTCAATACCTTCCTGCGCATATAAAAAAGCCGCCCGTTTTAAAGGGCGGCTTTCTTTGAATTCTTTTAAATCTACATCCGCATGACCTGCGGCTTGACCTTGTTCTCCACCGGCTTGACGGTGATGGGCTCGCCCTTCGCAAGCTTGGTGATGTTTTCAATCGCCTGCGGGTTGCCGACGCTGCCCATGAACATCTTGACCATTTTCTGCTGCGCTTCCAGCGGCTGGTCGCGCATCTTCTGCATCTGCCTGACGATGGCGTCGGAGGTTTCCTTGATCTCTTTCGGGTTCATGCCCGCGGCAGCGAGCTGCTTTTCAATCGGCGAGGGCTGGTTGAGGAGGGGCGACTGCACGCCGCCGGAATATTCCCAGTCCGCCTGGCGGCGTTGCCCATGACTGTCGCCATCACCCATGCCTGCGAAAAATTTGGACATCTATAGAGTACCTTTCTGCCGAAAAAGGAATTTTTGTCTTTATGTAATATAGTATAGGGGCGGCTGGGTAAATTTTGGCTTAATGCTTCGATATTCCGTGCAATTTCAAGCCCTAGCGCCGCGTTGTAGCCTTTTATCTTGACTTTACGGAACGAACGGCTATTTTCACCCTCCTGAACAGGATTCCCACGCGAGAGGCGAGTGATTCCGCCCCGCAACGTTTTTAAAATTTAAGGCAGGACAACATGGCAAAAAAAGGCCCCCGCTCGACCGTGAAACTGGAAAGCTCTGCCGGCACCGGCCATTGCTATTTCACCAGCAAAAACTCGCGCAACACAACCGAGAAACTGAAAATCAAGAAATACGATCCCGTGAAAAAACTCCACGTGATCTACACCGAAGGCAAGATGAAGTAATTATCGGCTTCGATATGAATTAAAAAAGGCGGCTGAATTTCAGCCGCCTTTTTTCTTGCTCCACTGGCAGCGGTATCAGATGATTTTCTTGATCGTGTCCTGCACCGCTTCACCGGCCGGCGCTTCAGCGGGCGGGGCGGAGAGGTTGATGAGGCCGTGACCTGCGAAATAGGTGCGGTTGCGGCCGCCTTCTTTGGCGCGGTACAGCTCGTCATCGGCGCGGCGCAGGGCTTCTTCAACTTTAATGTCCTCGCCCTCGATCATCGCAGCACCGATAGACACGGTGACGGGCACCGGGCCATGCGGGCTGGAGGTGATGAAGGCATCCTTGGCGATGCCGGCACGCAGGCGTTCTGCCACCTGCTGCGCCATATCAAGGCTGATGTCGGGCAGGATGACGACGAATTCCTCACCGCCCAGACGGGCCACAAGGTCAAAGCTGCGAAGACGCGCAAGGACGCGCTCGGCAAAAGTTTTCAAGACTTCGTCGCCAACGGCGTGGCCGTGCGTGTCGTTGATTTTCTTGAAATGGTCGATGTCGAGCATGAGGACGCAGAGCGCCTTCTGGCTTTCGGCATTTTTCTTGATGAGCTTTTCAAGGTGCACCATGAGATAACGGCGGTTGAAAAGGCCTGTCAGGCTGTCGGTGAGCGCGAGAGACAGCGAGGTTTCATAGTTGCTGCGGAGGCGGTCCTGATAACGCTTGCGGCGGATCTGGGTGCGGACGCGGGCCAACAGCTCGTTGCGGTCCACGGGGCGCAGGATATAGTCATGCGCGCCGATTTCGAGGCCTTGGGCGATGCGTTTCATATCCCCTTCCTCCCCCACCATCAGGATGGGAACTGCGCGCGTGCGCTCGTTGGAGCGGAGGTGGGAACACAGGCGAAGGCCGTCTTCCGCTGCAAGGTTCAGTGAGACGGTGATGATGTCGAATTCATTCTGCTGCGCCAGCGCAATTGCCTGCTCACCGGTGCGGACGGCCATAACGGTGTCTTCGTCGCGCTTTAAGGTTTCGATGAATTTTTCGGATTCAAACGCCTTATCCTCGATCACCATGACGCGGGCTTTTTCGGACGGCTCGGTCAGGAAGGTGCCGCGGTTACCGGCAAAGCCGAACTGGTTGGCAGTGTTTTCACGGATGCGCCATTCATCAACCGTCATCTTGAGGCGGACGAGGGAGCGGACGCGCGCCATGAGCGCAATATCGTTGACGGGCTTCGACAGAAAATCATCGGCGCCAGATTCAAGGCCGCGCACGCGGTCCGTCGCATCGGTCAGCGCTGTTACCATGACAACGGGAATATGCGCGGTTGCGGGATTTGCCTTCAGGCGCTGGCAGGTTTCAAAACCGTCCATGCCCGGCATCATGACGTCGAGCAGGATGATGTCTGGCGACATCGTTTCCGCCTTCTGGATGCCTTCGGCGCCCGACGTTGCCGTCAGCACGTCGAAATACTCGCCGCTCAGTTTGGCTTCGAGCAGTTTGACGTTCGGCAAAATGTCGTCGACGACGAGGACTCTGGCGGTCATTGAATTGGTCTTATCCTTGATCGGGAGGCAGAGCGCCTCACTACTACCCTAAAGGCAAATGTTAAACGAAGACTTAACTTAAGAAAAGCCTTAACTGCCAAGGTGTTATACGATGCCGGATGTTTCCGCCAAAAGGCGTTATTCCTTGAGGTATTTCTCGACCACTTTCATGAAATCGACGATGGAAATGGGTTTGGATACATAATCCTCGCAGCCCCCTTCCCTGATTTTTTCTTCGTCGCCCTTCATGGCGAAGGCGGTGACGGCGATGACGGGAATGGAGCGCAGCTCCGCATCGGCCTTCAGCCACTTCGTGACATCGAGGCCGGAGACTTCCGGCAGCTGGATGTCCATCACAATAAGGTCGGGTTTATTCTCGCGCGCGAGGTCCAGCACTTTCGTGCCGTCGCGGGTCTTGATGGTATCGTAGCCATGTGCGCCGAGCAGGTCGTCGAAGAGCTTCATATTGAGCTCGTTATCCTCGACGATCATCACCTTTTTTTTCATATCTTAATCCTAATAATATAAGCACTATAGCGGTGCAAAAGTTAATTAAGTGTTAACAGCTGGCGGCTGTTTAAAATGACGGCGCTAGGCGTTCAGCATTACTTGCAGGGCTTCGGCGGCAGCTTGTCGAGCGCGAGCAGTTTTTGCTGCACCTTGAAGCTTTTGTAATCCACCAGCGAATAACTGACGACGCCGTTGTCGTGCAGAATGACATCCATCTCATAGCTCGGGGCCATTTCGGTTTTCGCATTCAGGGGAAAGACGGCCATGCGCACATGCCAGGCGTTGGGGGACAGCAGCGTCGCGTCAATGCGCTTGCCGTCGCCTTCAATGTCCTTGATTTCCTGCGCCGTCAGCTTTTTTCCGATAAAGGTGTTGATCTCGACGGGGCCTTCGGCATCTGTGCCGTCAAACAGCACAGCGTTGAAGAACTTGTCGCCGGCTTCGGCGCGGCGGATGATTTCATTGGTGTGCTGGGTGGGCAGATAATAGCCTTTGGGCAGATCGAAGGACAGCGCATCGGGCCGGGAATAATCCGCCTTGGCCGTGCCATCTTTCGCGATATCAACGCTGCCGCGCAGCTGCTCCGTCGTCGCGCCATCTTCCTCGCGGTCGGAGGTGTAATAGAACTGGCTGCCGTCTTTCGCCTCGAAAGCGACGTAGTGGCTGGTGTTTTCGACCGGCTTGCGTTCCGGGTACTGGTATTCGACGCGGAAGCGGTGATCGGTCGTCCAGGCGTCGCAGTTGTCGTCCTGCTCGTAATACATCTTGCCGGCAATGCCGGTGATGCCCGCGCCCGATTCAACCGAGACCATCTTGAAATCATAGAGCGCCTTGTGCAGCGCGACGCTTGTCTGCTTTTTTGCGGCTTCCGGCAGCCCTGCGGCCTTGGCGACAGGCGCTGCGGCCGGCGACAGCGTCGCATGCGCGATGAAGCCGGCGACGAGGGCGCAGGTCAAAAACAGGCTGGCAGAGCGCGGCGACAGGCGCATAAGGGGATACCTTTCCAAAGAGCTTCCACTGTAAACAATATAGGTTTAAAAACAACCAAAACATAAGGTTATGTAAATTTTGACCCCCGATTTTGGCGGCCTACATTTATATGTTAGAATGAGAAGAGCAACCGCAATAAGACGCCTATTCAGGGAATATCATCTTGCCCAAGAAGACAAATCTTCCGCCGCAGCCGGCGACGACGCTGGAAGAGATGCAAGGCAAGTTCGCCGAGCTGGCTGCCAAATTCGCCGAACAGGAAGCGCGCCTGAACCAGCTGGAGGCTGTCGCCTCCACCGATGACCTGACGGGTCTCATGAACGTCCGCGGTTTCGAGAAATTTTTCGACTATGAACTCGCCCATATCCGCCGCGGCAATTCGCCGGGCGCGCTCTTCGTGATTGTGGATCTCGACCGTTTCGGCCCCTTGAACGATCATCACGGCCATCAGGCGGGTGACGCCTGCCTCAAGTTCATCGCCGACAACCTTGTCAAATCCATCCGCCTTGTCGATGGCGCGGCGCGGCTGCGCGGGGATGAATTCGCCATCCTCCTCACCCAGACCGACCCCGAGCGGGCGGTGGTGCGCGTCAATGAAATCCGCCGCATGCTGAACGAGATTCGGCTGGAATGGAAATCGGAACGCCTGCATATCGCCGCCAGCTTTGGCGTCGCGCCTGTCTTTCCGGGCTCCGACTTCAACGGCGTTTACAACCTCGCCAGCCGCGCTCTACATGAAGAGAAGAAACTGCGGCGCGAAAGCTGATGCCCCGCACCCAACAAAAAAAGCCCCGCATTTATTGCGGGGCTTTTTTGTTAAGTCGGATTTTAGCGTACGGAGCCGGAGGCGCGGAGTTCCGCGTCGCTGACAAAGCCGTCGTGGTTTGTATCGACGGAACTGAACAGCGTCGGCGACAGACCCGCCGCCGTAAACTCGCTGGGGTTAAGGCGGTTATCGTGGTTGCTGTCGGAATTGCCGAAGTTGAGGTTAGTCAGCATCTGCACTTCATCCGCCGTGCGCGGGCCGCGGACCGTGGCCGCGGTATCGCCCGGCAGCGTGCTGCCGCCGGTGCCGATGCCGACGTTGCTGTCCGTCGTACCGTTCATGGGGCCGAGGGCGGCGCGGGTTGAGCCTTGCGAACCGTCGGGCTGGCCGTTCACAGTTCCAGTTATCGTATTATCAAGCGTACCGCGGCCGAGGGCGCGGGTATTGCCATCCAGCACGCTGGTGCCCAGCGCCTGACCGCCAACGACCGAATTGCGGGACGCATTGGTGGAGGCGGTCGCGCGGGCGGTCGTCTGCGTCGTCGCGTTGGAGCGGACGCCGGCCGAGCCGCTGAAAACCGTACCGCCGGCAGTGCCGGTGCCGCTGGCACCGACGTCCGCCGCGAAAGCAGAAGCCGAAATCACGATGATGGCCGCCGCAATGAGCGCTGTTGCGGTCAGGGGGATGATATGAACAGATTTCATGGCCGTGGCTCCTCGGAATTTTTATGATCCGGCCAGCCAACATCTACCGGAACCTCATGGTTCCAGCGACTAAACGCTTACGCGCACGGTTTCAGGGCTTTGGGCTGGCGTCAGGCTTTCGCTGAAAAGACGCGTTTATTTTAGCCACTTCCGCCTGCAGCCGCTGCAGCGTGACTGCAAAATCGCCCGTATGCAGGATCCCGATGCCCCCTGCCTTCACCCAGTCATCAATGTTTTTCTGGCGGTCATCGATAAGGATATGGTTGGGGCGGGCCAGCAGGCTTTTATCTTTCGAGCGGCAGACGATGAGGTCGAGCAGCGCGTATTTGCCGGACTCCGGCCGGAAGGCCATGGACCATTTGGCATCGCCTTCAAAGCCGTCGGCCAGCGGCACGGGACCGGTGAGGAAGCGCGTTGCGCCCAGTTTCTTGACCGCTTCGAAAAACGCCTTCGCGCCGGGGAAGGCCGGCATGGATTCCCACCACTTGGTGTCCAGTTCTTCCCATTTGGTCTTGCCGTCAGCAGTGAATTTATCATGCGCCTTGGCGTGGCTGATAAAGTCCGCCAGCACATTGTTGGGCCCGATGAAAATTTCCGCCTTGTCGGACGAGGGTTTTGTCACCATTTCCGCCGGCGGATTGGCGCGGTAGGCGGCCATCGCTTCATCGATGCGGCGGCGCGTATCGGCGAAATCGCCCGTATGCAGGATGCCGATGCCGCCGGCATGCACCCATTCGTCGATATTTTTCTGCCGGTCATCCACCAGGATGTGGTTCGGGCGCGCCAGCAGGTTTTTATCCGCCGCGCGGCAGATGATGAGGTCGAGCAGCGCGAAACGGCCAGCACCGGGGCGGAAGTTGATCGTCCATTCCGCCTTGCCGCGGAAACAATCGGCATTCAAAATAGGTGCCGTCAGCTGGCGCACGGGGCCGAGCTTTTTGAGCCCTTTGAAGAATTCGCGCGCACCTTTATAGGCCGGCATGGTCTTCCACCATTTCAGGTCGAGCGCATCCCACAGCGTCTTGCCATCCGCCGTGAATTTGCCTTCCGCCTTCGCATGGCCGTCAAAGTCCGACAAGACGCCGTCCATATCGACGAAGAACTGGAATTCCGGCGCTTGTTTTTTGGCTTTCGCTGCGAAGGCTTTTTTCATGTTACGCGCCCAAGGCCTGCGGTTTTACGCCGAGTTTCGCTTTCGCTTCTTCCAGCGCTTTTTTGTCTTGCACGGCGTCAATCGCGCGAACGAGCGTGCTGTCGGCACCGGTTTCATAGTTGTGCGAAATCGTCGTGTATTGCTCGGTCTTCAGGTTGAAAATTTCGGTCAGGCGGTAGCCAAGGTTGCGCATGATGCTGACATGGGCGATGCGGTCGTCATCCAGCTTCTGCCATTGTGGCACGGCGGCGTCGATATGCGCCTGGATAAGGTTATGCACCGCGCCTTTGTCGCGCGCAGCGGAAACATCCAGCACGTTGTCGTCATTGCAGTCGCGGCGGTCGGTGCGCGCGCCTTTTTGCAGCAGCACCTCGGCGATATCGGTGTTGCCGGTGGCGGCGGTGTAGAACAGCGCCGACCAGCCGTCACGGTTGAACACATCCACCTTCGCGCCGCGGGCCAGAAGCAGGTCGACGAGCGGTTTGTTGGAGGTGGAGGCTGCGATATTCAGCGCCGAATTGCCGCGCTCCCCGACCGTGTTGATATTCGCCTTGGCATCCAGCAGCATTTCCACCAGCTCCAGATCGCCTTTTTTGGCGGCGAGCAGGAAGGGGGTCGTGTAGTGGTAATTGATTTCCTGATTGGGATTGGCACCGGCGGCCAGCAGCACGCGGGCAATATCTTTAAACCCGTTTTCAACGGCGACGCCAAGCGTGCTTTCGCCGCCGAAGGATCTGGTCACTTCAACCTTGGCGCCTTCTTTAATCAATTGCTCGACGCCGGGCAGATTGTTTGCCTTCACCGCTTCCAGCAGCTTGGCGTTTTTGGTTTCCTGCAGCGTGAGGTGCTGGCGCTGGAACGCGCGGAATTTATTGAACTGTTCTTTGAGGGACATGGCAGGCAGCCTCTATAAATGCGGAATGAAACGGGAAGCCGCACTTTAAAAGCTTTTAGACCTTTATGTCAATTCATTTAGGAAAACGAAAACGCCTGTATTATCAGTGGCTTCAGGCAACACTGATATAATCGCGCGCCCGCCACCACCAGTACACCATCTGCGCCACATACTGCCCCATTTTGCCGCCGGCAAAACCGATGCCGTAGGGGGAGAAATCCTGATAGCGGGTGTCGCCTTCCGCAATCGCGCTCGCGATCATCTCGCCGCCGACGGTGGTGGGCGAAAGGCCATGGCCCCCAAAGCCGGTATTGTACCAGTAGCCGGGCTCGATCTGTCCCAGCTGCGGCATTTTATGCGGCGCATAGGCAAGGTCCCCCGCCCAGGAAAATTCCGATTCCACTTTTCCGGTGAGCTGCGGGTACACCTTGTACATATCCTGCAGCATCATGGCGGCGACATCGCGCGGCTTGCTGCCGAGGGCGACACGGCCGCCCCAGAGCACGCGGTTGCCATCCAGCCGCCGGTAATAATCGCTGCAGAAGCGCATGTCGGAAATGGCATAGCGGGTGTTGATGGAGTTTTGCAAATCCTCATCCGACATCGGCTTTGTCACAGAAATATAAGTCTGCACGGGGAAACTCGCATTGGCAAGGCGCGCATTGAGGCCGCTAGCGAAGGTCGCAAGGCACATCACCACATGTTCGCAACGCACCACGCCCGCCGCGGTTTTGGCGCGCCAGCCCTTGCCGTCCTTTGTAATTTCCGTCGCGGCGCTGTTTTCAAAAATCTGCCCGCCCTTTTGCGCAATGGCGGCGGCGATGCCGTGCACATAACGCAGGGGGTGGAACTGGAAATCGCGCGGGGAGAAAACGGCATCGTAATACTTGTCCGTCTTGCAAATCTCCCGCACCTTTTCGCGCGGCATAAATTCGAAGCCCTGGTTGAACAGCTTGTTGCTCTGCTCCACGTACGCTTTCAGGTCTTCGGGGTTATCGCGCCACGAGACGGTGACGACACCATCGATGACGGGGCCGCAATCGATATTAAACTTGGCGATACGGTCGCGGATAAGACCGCGCGCGTTCTGCGTCAGCGTCACCAGTTTTTTCGCATGTTCGGGCCCAAGGCGTTTTAGGATGGACGTATCATCCGCTGCATAGCCCTTGGCGACAAAGCCTGCGTTGCGGCCGGACGCGCCCCAACCGATGCGCTTTGCTTCCAGCAGCGCGACCTTTTTGCCGCGCTCGACAAGCCCCAAGGCCGTGTTGAGCCCCGCCAGACCGCCGCCCACGACACAGACATCAACCTCCAGCGCGCCCTGAAGTGCGGGATAAGTTTTATCCGCGCCCAGCGTTGCGACGTAATAGTTATGGTTGATGTAACCTTCGGCATAGGCCATCGCAAATTCTCCGGTGTTATTCTGTGCAGAGCAATATGGCGCAGGGAATGACAAAGGTCAAATCAGGCACAAAAAAATCCCCGCTGACGACAGCGGGGATTTTTTTGCAGTGCAGTATAATCAGCTGGCGGCCTTGATGGCTGCTTTCGGCAGGTCGAGCTTGATCGAGACGTCTTTCAGCTGATGCGGCTCCGCCGGTGACGGCGCGCCCATCATCAGGTCTTCGGCCTGCTGGTTCATGGGGAAGGCGATGACTTCGCGGATGTTGGGCTCTTTCGCCAGCATCATGATGATGCGGTCGATGCCAAACGCGCAGCCGCCGTGCGGCGGTGCGCCGAGCTTGAAGGCATTGTACATGCCGCCGAATTTCTCCTGCACGGCACCTTTGGGGTAGCCTGCGATTTCAAACGCTTTCTCCATCGCTTCCGGCATGTGGTTGCGGATGCCGCCTGAGCAAAGTTCAAGACCGTTGGCAACGCAGTCATACTGTGTCGCCTTGATTTTCAACGGCTCTTCCGTTTGCAGCGCCTTCAGCCCGCCTTGCGGCATGGAGAAGGGGTTGTGGGAGAAGTCGATCTTGTTCGTCTTGTCGTTCAGCTCGAACATCGGGTAGTCGATGACCCAGCAGAATTTGTAGGTATCTTTTTCGATGATATCGAGTTCTTCGGCAATCTTGGTGCGCGCCTTGCCGGCGAGGTGCGCAGCCTTCTCGGCCACATCCGCCGCGAAGAACACGGCATCGCCGCTTTCCGCACCGGTAATTTTTTTCAGCTCGTCCATCGCGCCGGCGGGCAGGAATTTGGCGATTGGTCCCTTGCCTTCCGCACCTTCCAGCGTGACATAGCCAAGACCGGCCGCACCTTCACCCTGCGCCCAGGCGTTCAGCTTGTCGAAGAAGCTGCGCGGACGGTCAGACACTTTCGGCGCGCGGATGGCGCGGACGACGCCGCCTTTTTCGATCACGCCTTTGAACGCCTTGAATTCAACGTCAGCGCGCGCAAAGACCGACGATACATCGGTGATGATCAGCGGGTTGCGAAGGTCCGGCTTGTCGTTACCGTATTTCAGCATGGATTCATCGTAGCGAATGCGGATCCACGGCGCGGGGGAGACTTTCTGCTTCACGCCGGTGAAATCGGCAAATTCCTCGAACACGCCGCCGATGACTTTTTCCATGACGGTGAAGACGTCTTCCTGCTCCACAAACGACATTTCCATGTCGAGCTGGTAGAACTCGCCAGCCGTGCGGTCGGCGCGCGCGTCTTCATCGCGGAAGCAGGGCGCGATCTGGAAGTAGCGGTCGAAGCCCGACATCATGAGCAGCTGCTTGAACTGCTGCGGTGCCTGCGGCAGCGCATAGAATTTGCCGGGGTGCAGGCGGGACGGGACGAGGAAGTCGCGCGCGCCTTCGGGGCTCGATGCCGTCAAAATCGGCGTCTGGAATTCGCGGAAGCCCTGCTCCACCATGCGGCGGCGCATGGAATAGATAACGTCGGAGCGCAGCATGATGTTCTTGTGGATCGTCTCGCGGCGCAGGTCAAGGAAGCGGTAGCGCAAGCGCACTTCTTCACCGTAGTTTTCTTCCGAATTGACTTGCAGCGGCAGCATGTCGGTGACGGGGGAGGACAGGAGCTCGAAGGTTTTGACCTTCACTTCAATTTCGCCGGTCGGCAGGTCCTTGTTCGCGGTGCCGGCCATGCGCGTCACCACTTCGCCCGTGATCATGATGACGTTTTCAAGGCGGATTTTTTCAAACTCGGCAAACACCGCGTTGTCGGAGTTGATAACGCATTGAGTCAAGCCGTAATGGTCGCGCAGGTCGACGAACAGCAGACCGCCATGGTCGCGCTTGCGGTGCACCCAGCCGGAGATTTTGACTTCTTTGCCGGCATCGGTGCCGCGCAGCTGGCCGCAGGTGTGGGAGCGATATTTATGCATGTTCTAGACCTTTATGTTCCGTGCCGGAAAAATGACCCATATTTTTAGCATAAAACGGCCCCGCGCCAATGAATTTTGCACCTCTACAAGCGGCGAAACCTGTCAATTGACAATACGTTATGTTAAAGGCTCGCAGGTCTCGCGGCTTCCGCGGCGATGCTCACAAATACTGCGGGGTCATTCCGGTGGGTCTTTGCCAGACGTTTGCAAATGTCATTGGCGCGTTTTTCCGCTTTGACTCCGCAAAATGCGTCAAAGGCGACGGCGCCGTTATCGGCCATTTCGCGTGCCGCGGCCCACGGAGTGATTTTGTATTTGTCCTGCAGCAGCCCGATGACTTTATCCCGCCAGATATTCGCCTGAGCCGGATTGTGGCTGTAAAGCGCGGCCTTCCCTGACTCGACAGCGGCAACGAGAGCATCGCCCCGCAGTTGCATTTTTTCGCGCGCTTCCTCGCCGGTCAGGCCGGCCACGAGCAGCAGGCTCATCTTTTTCCAGCGCTCAAGAAGCGTCTTTGCCAAGAAATGAGTGGCGGCAAGAGCAGCAATGACCGCCGTCTCCCCGATCAGCGCCGATTTTACCTCGGGGTGCTGTTGAAGGTGTTCAAGCTGCCGGACAGCATTGTACCCAAGGGAGCACAATATAACTGCAATGACGGCTTGCAGGCGCGCAACTCTCTGCGCACGACGCATATACATCAAGCCCTCGGAAGATTGGGTAAATGACGCCGTCACGCCTTCTGCTTCCCGCCTTTCAGCGCTATCGGCAAGGCGATACTTTTTCTGGCTGATATACGCAAGATAAATGCCGGTAGCATTTGCCGACACGCACCAGCCGAGCATAGCCATCGCTCCCGCATCCGCCGTTCCGTCCCGAACCACGCCTAGCAGTGCAAATAACAGGAAAATGGCGAACAGAGTCTGGACGGCCCAGTATAGAAGGAGGATGCCTCGGGACAGGCGTTGATGATAAAAGCACGCAAGTAAAAATGATGATAACAGCGGGATCAAGAACAGTTGGATGGAGTTAACGCCATCATTACGAATGCCGATAGCCACCAAAAGGGCGCTTGGAATAAACGTCAAAACCATCACGACTATTCTGAGCAGCATCCTAAAAAACTCCGCGAATCTTAATTCGACCGACTTTATAGCAGAATATAGGCCGTTGACAGCGTTTTGGCTTATGTTAACTTTGCGCCTCAAATTAACATGTTAGTGCCGCTATGTCGCTGCTCGACCGCCTGAAAAGCTGGAACGACGCCCGCCGCCTCGAACGCGTGCGGGGTGATGTTGCTATGGTGGCGGAAGGCCGCGCGCTGTTGGCGCTCGCCGAGCGGCTGGGCTGCGACATTGGCTTCAACCCAGCAATCCCGCAGCACCGCGCCGGACAAATCCGCTTCCTCAACACCGATATCGTGCCGGATGGCAAAGGCCATTCGCGCTTTAAGAGCAAAGTGCGCTATGCGATCGACCTCAACCCCGAGATGCCGACGGCGAAGCTGGCGGTGACCCTCGCGCATGAACTGCGGCATTTGTGGCAGTACCAGGTTTTTCCGCCGGCGCGCAGCCTTGGGTTGAACGCGAAATTGCAAACCGTGTTCACGCGCGTGGCCGAAGGGGATGCTTTCGCCTTCCAGAATTATTTCGCGCAGCGATTGGCGGAGAAAAAATCGGGTTCCCCCGCAGCGCCGTTTGACTGGCAGGATGCCTTTCTGGCATTCCAGTGCCTGCACGGCGCGGATTACGATGTCGAAAAAACGCAGCCTTACCTGAATGTGCTGAAGGAAACGCGGCAAATGACAGGCAAGCTGGATATACGGCGGGAGGCGCTGGCCGCTGTCTTCAACCGCGCCGCAACGCAAGACCTAAAGGGTCTGGGCGATATGCTGAAGGCGGGGCTTGCGCCAAAGGACGCCGCCTATCTCACCTTCCGGTCGGAAGAGGATATGGCGCGGCAATTGCTGGCCTTTGTAAACAAACCTATGCGCCAGCGGCTGCAGCGTATCGATCACCAGATCAGCACGGGTAAATAGCCATGACCTATACCCCCAGCTTTGACCGCGCGGGCGCCGCCGCCCTTTGGGATTTCGGCGGCATTGATTATATGAACCACGGCTCCTACGGTGCCTGCCCGAAAGCCGTGCAGGAATTCCACTGTGCCCAGCAGACGGCGCTGCGCCAGTCGCCGGTGGATTATTTCCAGTATGAAACGCCCAAACGCGTTGTCGCAGCGCGTGAATTCTGGGCGGGTTTTACCGGCACATCCGCAGATAATATCGTGCTTGTCGATAACGCGACGGGCGGCGTTAACACCGTCATGAAATCGCTCGCCCTGCAAAAATTCTTCCGCCCCGGCGATGAAATTCTGCTGACCAGCCACGGCTATAACGCCTGCAACAATATCGCGCGGGAAATCGCGGCGCTCACCGGCGCGGTCGTGACGATCGCCCGCATCCCCTTCCCCATCGACGACAAACAGCAGGTGATTGATGCTGTTGTAAATGCGGCAAGCCCGAAAACGCGATTTGCCCTCATCGACCATATCACCAGCGAAACGGCGCTGATCTTCCCGATTGCCGATATTGTTGCGGCCTTACGTGCGCGGAATATTGAAACGCTGGTGGATGGCGCGCATGCGCCGGCGCATGTGGATATCAGCCTCGATAAGCTGGGCGCGGCTTTCTATAAGGGCAACGGCCACAAATGGCTCTGCGGTGCTTTGGGAGCGGCGTTCCTGTATGTGCGGCCGGATTTCCAGCACGTGATCCGCCCGCTGGTCACCAGCCACGGTGCGAATGACATGAACCCTGCCCTATCTACCTTCCAGAAATGCTTCGCCTGGCAGGGATCGCGCGATGTGACGCCGTGGTTTACGCCCGCGGTCGCTTTCGACACGCTCTCCAAACTGCATGCGGATGGATTGACGGGATTGATTGCCGATAACCGCCGCTTGCTGCGCCATGCCTATGGCCAGCTGCTGGATGCCTTGAACCTGAAGCCCTTCGCGCCGGACGATATGCTGGGGCAAATGGCAACCGTGCTGCTGCCGGCGGGCGATGCCGCGGCCCTCCGCCATGATTTGCGCCAGTGCGATAACTTCGTGACGCAGCTCGGCCCCTATTCAAAGGATAGCCGCCGCATTTTCCGGCTTTCCACGCAGGCCTATAACCAGCCACAGCAATATGAGTCGCTGATAAAGGCATTGTTGAACGGGCTTGAAAACGAGACTCGCGGAGGCTCAAATGCCGCCGTATAAAGGTCATAAAATGCAGTATAGCCAAAGCCTTAACCGTATTCTCTTTTTCGATTGCATATTGGCAAGGCTTTGCTATAGTTCATTTCACATAAAATACAACACCGGCATGGGAGTACTGTAGTCATGGCTACAGAAGACGGAAAAAACGGACCCGAAATCAGCGGAGCGAAAAAAATTAGTGCAGATACACCTGGTACCGACAACACGAACAACGATAACGCCGGCAACGACAAAAAACCCGACGGCATAAAACACGCCGAGTGGTATCGCCGCCTGCCCAAATGGGTGTATGTGCTTGGCGCCAGCGGTGTTCTGGTCGGCGGCGCCGCCACCTTCGAGATCAAGACCTCCTACTTCCAGTCGAAACTCTTCTCCAGCATCGCGGATGGCAAGACCTTCAGCGAACAAAAACATTCCAGCGACTCTGTCGCCGCCCCCGCCGCCGGCCCCTATGACGAGCGCCTGGGCTACACCCGCACCCTCGAATTCCGCAAACGCCTGCAGGAACAGGGCTACGCGCTGAAGGCCGAAACGGTCTGGACAGACCGCAAGGTTGGCCCTGTGCAGCTGTTCCCCATATATAATGAAAAGGCGCAAGCGGGCCTGCGCATTTCGGATGACAATAACCGCACGCTTTATTCCGCCAGCTATCCGCGCGACGCCTATGCGAATTTTGACTCCATCCCGCCGCTGCTCGTCAACAGCCTGCTGTTCGTCGAAAACCGCCACCTGATGGACGAAAACGGCAAGACCTGGAACCCCGCCATCGAATGGCCGCGCTTCACCGGCGCGCTGATGGGCTATGGGCTGAAGAAAATCGGCATCCACGGCGATCAGGGCGGCGGGTCGACCCTCGCGACGCAGATCGAGAAATTCCGCCACTCGCCGGAAGGCATCACCTCCACCGGTAAGGACAAGCTGTCGCAGATGCTGACCGCTTCCGTGCGCGCCTATGATACCGACGGCAAATCGGTTGAAGGCCGCCGCCGCATTGTGCTGGATTACCTCAATTCCATGCCGCTGTCCTCCTACCCCGGCTTTGGCGAAGTGAACGGCTATGCCGACGGCATTTCGCTCTGGTTCGGCACGCGCTTTGAAGACGCCAACAAGCTGATGCGCCGCCCGGAATCGGAACTGAATGATACCGAGATGAAAGACCTCGCCCGCGTTTACCGCGAGTCTTTGAGCCTTGTCATGGCCGTCAAAAAACCCTCCGCCTACCTGCTGAAGGACCGGCACGAGCTGGAAGACCGCATTGATAAATTCCTGCCGCTGATGGTCGAGGCGAAAATCATCTCGCCGCGCTTGGCACAACTGGTGCTATCGGAGCGCGTGGAATATGCAACGCCCATCGCCGCCGCCGCGCACAGCGGGCCGATGGTGCAAAAATCGGCGCAGGCACTGCGCATCGACCTGCTCGAAACCATGGGCATGAAGAATATGTATGACCTGACGCGCCTTGACCTGACCGCGCGGACGACCGTTGACGTCACCGCCGACAAGGCCGTTTCCGCAACGCTCCGCAGCCTTGCCGATACGGATAACGCCGTCGCGGCGGGCCTGACCGGCTTCCAGCTGCTGAAGCCGGAACAAGCAGGCAACGTCATTTATTCCTTCACGCTTTACGAGAAAACGCCGACCGGCAACGTCCTGCGCGTGCAGGCCGACAACTTCAACGGCCCGCTGAACCTGAACGAAGGCACCAAGCTGGAGCTTGGCTCCACCGCGAAACTCCGCACGCTGGTGTCCTACCTTGAAGCGGTCTCGGACCTCCGCGAAAAATATAAAGACACGCCGGTCGAGGAGCTGAAAGCCCATCATGTCAACGCCAACGACCATATCACGCGCTGGGCGATTGATTACCTGACCGACCCCGCGACCGACAAATCGCTGAACGCGATGCTGGAAGCGTCGCTCAACCGCACCTATTCCGGCAGCCCGGGTGAAGCTTTCTTCACCGGTGGCGGCATGCACCGCTTTGAAAACTTCGAGCGCAAGGAAGACTTCCAGAACTACACCGTGAAGGATGCCTTCCACCATTCCGTCAACCTGAGCTTCATCCGCATCATGCGCGACCTTGTGTATTACACCCAAGGCGAGAAGATGCATGTGGACGGCAGCATTTATGACGACCCCAACGACCCGAAACGCATCGAATACCTGACGAAATTCGCCGATGCCGAAGGCCAAGGCTTTATGTGGAAGTTCTGGAAGGAGCAAAAGGGTAAGTCACCGGAAGAGCTGGCGGACCTCTTGGCCGCCAAAACATCGCACCACAGCCCGGTGCAGCTGGCGGTTGTTTACCGCTCCCTCTTCCCCGATGCGCCGTACGAAAAATTCGCGGCCTTCATCGAAAAGAATTGCCCGACCGCGAAACCCGGCGATGATTTCCACAAGCAGTATGACGCCTACGGCAAGGACAAGTTCAACCTGAACGACCGCGGCTACCTGACGCATATCCACCCGCTGCAGCTGTGGATGGCGCAGAACGCGATTGCGACCCCTGCCGCGACCTGGGATGAAACTGTCGCGCAGTCGAAAGACGTGCGCACGGAAGTTTACAAGTGGCTGCTCAACCCGCATAAAATGCACGGCCAGAATATCCGCATCCAGACCATGCTGGAAAAAGAAGCTTTCGGTTACATTCACGACACCTGGGCCGCCAAAGGTTATCCCTTTGGCGCCATGGTGCCGTCCTACGCTTCGGCGCTGGGCGCATCAGGTGATACGCCGTTTGCGCTCGCCGAATTCTCCGGCATCATGCAGAACGACGGCATTTACAAGAAGAGCATCAAGTTCCGCGACATTACCTTCGGTGAAAACACGCCCTATGAGCTGCACTTTGACGCCAAACAGCCGGAAGGTCACCGCGTTCTGCCGGCAGAGCTGACCGCCCTCGTCCGCCGCGAAATGCAGGGCGTCGTCAATGAAGGCACCGCGCACCGTGCGTTTGAATCCGTCAAACTGTCGGACGGGCGCATCCTGCCCGTCGGCGGCAAGACCGGCACCGGCGACAACCGCCTGCAAACCTTCTCGGCCGGCGGCGCGCTGAAATCATCCGATGCGAAAAGCCGCACCGCGACTTTTGTGTATGGCATTGATGACCGTTTCTACGGGTGCGTCACGGCCTATGTGATGGGCGCGGAAGCGAAGGACTACAAGTTCACCTCGGCTCTTGCCGCGCAGGTCTTCAAGAACGTCGTTCCCGGCATCCGCCCCGTGCTTGACCGCGCCTATGGCGTGGAAAACAAGCCGGAGGTCGCGCAGGACAATACCGCGAAGAAACCCGACGTCAAAAAACCCGCACCGCCGAAAGCCGCAGGTTAATCAATCCAGAATAGGCGCAAGCCAGCGCGCGGCTTCGCTGACCGCGATGCCTTTGCGCTGCGCGTAATCTTCCAGCTGGTCTTTGCCGATCAGGTTAATGCTGAGGTAATAGCTGTCGGGATGCGAGAAATAGAATCCGCTGACCGATGACGCCGGCCACATGGCAAGGCTTTCGGTCAGAATAATGCCGGTGTTTTTCTCGGCGTCCAGCAATTCCCACAGCGTTATTTTCTGCGTGTGGTCGGGGTTGGCGGGGTAACCCGGTGCGGGGCGGATGCCGCGGTATTCTTCCTTCAGCAGCCCCTCGTTATCCAGTTTTTCATCCGGCGCATAGCCCCAATATTTGACGCGCACTTGCTGGTGCAGATATTCCGCGAAAGCTTCCGCGAAACGGTCGGCGATGGCCTTTGCCATCATCGCGCCGTAGGTATCGTGATTTGCTTCGTATTCCTTGATGACAGTCTCCAGCCCGTCACCGGAAGTGACCGCGAAGGTGCCGATATAGTCAGGCTTGCCATCCACCGGCGCGATAAAGTCGGCAAGACCGAAGTTCGCCTTACCCTCGTTGCGCTTGATCTGCTGGCGAAGGCCATAGATACGCTGCAGCTCTGTTTTGCGCGTCTCATCGGTATAGACAATGATATCCTCGCCCTCCGAAGCCGCCGGGAACAGGCCGACGACGCCGCGGGGCTTCAGGCGCTTGTCTTTGATAAACGCCTCAATCATCTCTTGCGCGTCTTTAAACAGCTTTTTCGCTTCTTCCCCGACGATTTCATCTTCGAAAATCTTCGGGTATTTCGCCATCAGCCCCCAGGTGTAAAAGAAGGGCGACCAGTCAATGTAGGGGCGAAGCATTTCGTAGGTGATATTGTCCAGCACCGTCACGCCCGGCTGCAGCGGCTTCGGCGGCGTATAGTTTGACCAGTCGGGCTTGAAGGCGTTGGCGCGCGCCTCGGCCAGCGGTATGAGCTTCTTTGTCTGTGATTTTTGCGCAAAGCGTTCGCGCGCGAGTTCATAGCGCTTCTCCACCTCCGCGAGATAGGGCGGGCGCAGCGTATCGCTCAACAGGTTACTGACAACGCCGACAGCGCGTGACGCATCCGGCACATAAACCACCGGATGCTTGTAATGCGGCGCGATTTTCACGGCCGTATGGATTTCCGATGTTGTGGCTCCGCCGATCAACAGCGGAAGCGTGAAGCCCTGTCGCTGCATTTCCGAGGCGACATGGGCCATTTCCTCGAGCGACGGGGTGATAAGGCCGGACAGGCCGATGATATCCACTTTCTCGGCGCGCGCGGTCTGCAGGATTTTCTCCGCCGGCACCATGACGCCAAGGTCGATGACTTCATAACCATTGCACTGGAAGACAATGCCGACGATGTTCTTGCCGATGTCGTGTACGTCGCCCTTCACCGTCGCCATCAAAATTTTGCCAGCGCTTTTGACGGAGGTATCTTTTTCCGCTTCCATATACGGCAGCAGATAAGCGACGGAGCGTTTCATGACGCGGGCGGATTTGACGACCTGCGGCAGGAACATTTTGCCCGCACCAAACAGGTCGCCGACCACGTTCATGCCCGCCATCAAAGGGCCTTCGATAACATCAAGGGATCGTTTGGAGCGTGCCCGCGCTTCCTCCGTATCCGCCTCGATGAAATCGGTGATGCCTTTGACGAGCGCATGTTCCAACCGCTTGTCGACCGGCCAGCCGCGCCATTCCAGCGTTTCTTTCTCCAGCGCCTTGCCGGAATCGCGGTATTTTTCGGCCAGCGCCAGCAGGTTTTCCGTGCCCTCGGGCCTGCGGTTCAAAATAACGTCTTCGATGCCGTCGCGCAGCTCGGCGGGGATGTCGTCATAGATCACCAGCGCGCCCGCGTTGACGATGCCCATGTCCATGCCGGCGCGCGTCGCGTGATAGAGGAAGACGGAGTGGATCGCCTCCCGCACCATGTTGTTGCCGCGGAGGGAAAAGGAGACGTTGGAAACCCCGCCGCTCACCAGCGCATGCGGCAGCGTATTTTTAATCGTGCGCGTCGCTTCGATGAAGTCGACGCCGTAATTGTTGTGCTCTTCAATCCCCGTCGCGACCGCGAAAATATTGGGGTCGAAAATAATGTCTTCCGCTGGGAAGCCGACTTTTTCGGTGAGGATTTTATAGGCGCGGGTGCAGATATCCACCTTGCGTGCAATCGTATCCGCCTGCCCCGTTTCATCGAAAGCCATGACGACGACAGCGGCACCGTAGCGGCGCACAAGCTTCGCCTGCTGGATAAAGGCCTCTTCGCCCTCCTTCATTGAAATGGAGTTGACGATGCATTTGCCTTGAGCGCACTTCAGCCCCGCCTCGATGACTTCCCATTTGGAAGAGTCAATCATGATCGGCACGCGGGCGATATCGGGCTCGCCGGCGATCAGGTTCATGAAGTGCTGCATGGCGAATTTGGAATCAATCAGCCCTTCGTCCATGTTGATGTCGATGATTTGTGCGCCGTTTTCCACCTGCTCCCGCGCAACGCTCAAGGCCTCGTCGTATTTTTCGTCCTTGATCAGCTTCCTGAATTTCGCGGAACCCGTAACGTTGGTACGCTCGCCGACGTTCACGAACAGCGAATTGTCGTCAATCGTAAAGGGCTCGAGGCCGGAAAGACGGCATGCCTTGGGGATGACGGGAATAACGCGCGGCTTGATGCCCTCGACCGATTTTGCCATGGCGCGGATATGCGCGGGCGTTGTGCCGCAGCAGCCGCCCATGATGTTGATGAAGCCGGAGGACGCCCATTCGCGCATCTCCTGCACCATTTCTTCGGGCGTTTCATCGTAGCCGCCGAAGGCGTTCGGCAGACCGGCGTTGGGATAGACGAGGACATTTGTGTTCGCGATATTGGACAGCGTTTCCACATACTGCCGTAGCTCTTTCGGTCCCAGCGCGCAATTGAGGCCGATGGCGAGGGGCTGGGCGTGCGAGACAGAATTCCAGAAGGCTTCCGTCGTCTGGCCGGATAGCGTGCGGCCCGAGGCATCGGTGATGGTACCCGACAGCATGAAGGGCATGCGGAAATTTTTATCGTCGAAGTATTTTTCCGCCGCGAAAATCGCCGCCTTGGCATTCAGCGTATCGAAAATAGTTTCAACGAGCAGGATATCCGCCCCGCCCTGCACCAGGCCGTCGATGGATTCGTAATACGCATCGACCAGCTGGTCGAAGGTCACATTGCGCGCGCCGGGATTGTTGACTTCCGGCGAGATGGAGGCGGTGCGGTTGGTGGGACCGAGCGACCCCGCGACAAAGCGCGGTTTTGCGGGCGTCGACGCTTTATCGGCCAGCGACCGCGCCAAGGTTGCTGCCGCCTTGTTGATCTCGAAGCTCGTTTCCTCCATGCCGTAATCGCTCATGGCGATGCGCGTGGCGTTGAAGGTATTGGTCTGGATGATATCCGCGCCGGCGTCGAGATAGGCTTGATGGATTTCGGCAATCACGGCTGGCTTTGTCAGCACGAGAAGGTCGTTATTCCCTTTCAGGTCGCTTTTCCAGTCCTTGAACCGATCGCCGCGGTATTCCGCTTCATTCAGCCGGTAACCCTGAATCATCGTGCCCATGGCACCGTCGAGGATGAGGATGCGGTTTTTGAGGGCATCGGTGAGAAGCTGGGCGCGGGTGGAGGTCATAGCTATCCGTTTCTGGCAGGGGCTTTTATGGCTTGAACAATAAGGAAAAATAGCCGCAGCCGCCACATTTTTGACAAAGACGCTTATAGCGGCAGGCAACCTTCGCCAATAGTTTCTTTGCCTTATGTCAAAGCTTGCCGTAAAATAGAAGGCATGCCGAATTCTGCCCTACATACCGCGTTTTACCGTGCCGCCGCCCGCACCCTGCTGGCGCTGACGCTGTCCATCGGCGTCAACGTGCCGGTGGCGGACGGGCAGCTGGCGGACCAAGCGAAGCAGAAGGATGTTCTGGCGGAAGGCCAGCGCCCGGCCGAGGTCGTCACCTGGGGCGATTCAATCGGCAATGCCATTGGCCGCAGCGTATCGCAGGATTTTGCGCGGGTCACAAACCTTGGCAAGGATGGCTCCGGCCTTCTCATCGCCAACCATTCAAACCCGCTCGATCATATCCCTGCCGGCGCCGTCGTGCTCATGAGTATCGGCACCAACGATGTCGGCCCGCTGATGGGTAGCGGCAACAAGGCGATCACCCGCTATGCGGATTTGGTGATCGCGCAGGCGCAACGCGTGCAGGCACAGGGCGCAACGCCCATTATCATCGGCATGCAGGCACCCACCGGGCCCTATACCGGCAATATGAAGCTCTGGGGCAAGCCCGGCTTCGTTGAAAGCTGGACCGAAACGATGCAGAAGGTCAATGCGGCAATCGAGCTTGCAGCCAAGAAAAACAAGATCGTCTATTCAAAAGTCGAAGGCCGCGTGCCGGAGCGGGATAAAGACCATTTGCACTACACCAAAGAAGGCTCCCACCATATCGCCGAAAATGCCTTCCGCGATGCGGGCCTGAAATTCCGCTAGGAAGTCATATCGCCAAAAGAAAATCGCCGCTCTGGGGGCGGCGATAGTCTTCGGCATTGAATGCCGTGAGTTTTACGTTTTTGCCGGCTTTGCGGTGGTTTTTGCGTCCTCGGTCTTGTGCTATGCCCTGACCCGCTGAATTCCATTTGCGCCGGAATTCTTGTATAGCTTTATCTTATTATTATGGAATTAAATATCTCTTAAAATGTGTCGCTTACTAAGGGCGTAGATTTAAATAATTCGTTTTAAATCAAATAATTAAGTATGATAATCTTTTTGCGAATGAGAACGCTTCTTAATACCAAATCCTTTTATCAAATACCATAAAACGGTTGATTTCGACTCCAGCGCCGCCCTATAGTTTCTCGGATTGTTGACATATTCATAGGTTCGATTTTGACCAAAAAACTCAAAGAAACTTTTGCTGCAGAAACCAGCATCCCCTCACTTCATGAAGCGGTGGAAGCGCAGGAGTCTGCGACGACGATTTATAAAATACTGCGCGCGGGTGCCAACCCTGATGCGACCGACGTGAAGGGCCGCACCGCCATGGATATCGCCATGGAAAAGGCGGATTACGACACGGCCGAATTACTGCTGGATTTTGGCGCAAAGCCGCCCGTGCTCGGCTATGACCCGAACGGCCCCGCGCCCTACGATAAGAGCCGATATGGTGTTGTGCGGGATATCGAATCTGAAACCGCTTTGACCTACTACGTCAAGAAAGCGCACAGCTTCCACGAAATTTTCAAGCTGCTGGCCAATGGCGCCGATGTGAACAAGCCGAATGACAGCGGTGTCACGCCCATGGAAGCTGCCGTGCAGCGCGGCTGGCCCTATATGGCGGCGCAGTTGGCGCGCTACGGTGCCTACCGCGACCCGGCCGCCCGCAATCCCGACGAAATTATCGACGAGACAACAGGTGCCACGCGCCTGCTGGTCACCGTGCTGCAGGGAAAGGACGCCCGCATCGTACAGGCGATGCTGGAGGAAGGCGCCAGCCCCGGCAAGGCCGATCGTTTCGGTCTCACGCCCCTCGCGGCGGCACGGGCGCTGCACTGGCCGGCGGTAGAAAAAATGCTGCTGGAAAAAGGCGCCGACCCCGAGGTTGTCTTCCCCGACCCGAACCAGTTGGTCGGCCCGAAGAAAGATACGCCGCTATTGTCTTACGCCGTCAGCTACCAGAGCGCGCATAGCAGTTACAAGCTGGCGCTGCTGGAAGCCGGCGCAGACCCCAATCAAATCGCGCCGGATGGAAAAGCCCCCATCCACTGGGCCGCGATTTACAACAACGGCTGGCTGTTCGACACTCTCAAAGATTTTGGCGCTGATGTAACGGTTGCCGGGCCCAAAGACGGGTATACGACGCTGCACTGGGCGGCGCTGAATGGCGCCTTCGCTGTTGGCGCCCGCGTTCTGGCTGATTGTGACGGTGAGTTGATCAACCGGCAGGTTAGCAAAAAACAATCGTCGCCTCTCCACCTCGCTGCAGGGCGCAAAGGGGCTTACGCGCTCGTGGCCCGCTTGATAAACGCCGGCGGGTTCGTCAACCTGAATGATGCCGGCAACGAAACGCCACTGCATGCGGCGATTAATTCGCACGATCCCGCCATGGTGCGGCTGCTCATCGAGCGCGGCGGCGATGCCCAGCGCCTCGGCCCCGGTTACTCAGGCAACCATCCGCTATTCGAACTCGCGAATGTGGAGGACGACAACCGTTTTGCCATCGCCAAAATGCTGCTGGACCGCGGCGCAGACCCCAATATGCGCGGCGACAAAAGCATGAACGGCGTGCAGCAGGGCGACAGCCTGATTTATTACGCCATCCGCTACAGCGCCTTCCGTATCGCAGAGGCGGTGCTGAAGGCCGGCGCAGATCCGCATGGCACCGCCGCCAATGGCCGCACTGCTTTCCACCACTGTCTTGATCTCCGCAGGCCGGAAGGCGTCAAGCTGCTGCTGGAAAACGGTTTCGATGTCTTGCGCGAATTCGACTATATGGAGAAATGGCATGGCAGCGGCTCGGTCACGGAAGAGCGCCATCAAGGCAGCGTCCTCGACCACGCCCGCAAGCTGGTCGAAAAATTCGGCCACGACAGCGAATATGGCCAGATGCTGGACATGATCGAAGCGCATGTTGCCGCCACGACGGCCGCTTTCATCCCCCTGAGGGCCAAACGCGGCGGACGGAAAGGGCCAAGCGCTTGATATTATTGACATATTTACTATTGGAAATATGTTTCGAGAGGCCTAACTTAATGGATGTCGCTTAAAACCTGTTTTGAACCGCCTGCACATCTGTCCGGCATCATGAAAAAAACGGCCCGCGCTGAAGCTGTCACTTACAACCTCGTCACCGCCGCACCGGCGCGTGAGCTGGTGGCCTTATACAAGGCCAGCGGCTGGTGGACTGAATCTGCGCATGAGCGCCGCATTCTGCCCAAACTCGTTAAAAACAGCTTCGCTTTCGCCGTTGCCAGAAATGCCAAAGGTAAAATCATCGGCATGGGCCGCGTCATATCCGACGGCTGCAGCGACGGTTATATTCAGGATGTGACCGTGCTGCCCACATACCGCGGGCTTGGCATTGGCAAGGGCATTATCGAATTCCTCACCGCCTATTGCCTCAAGAAAAAACTGGTCTGGATCGGCCTTGTCGCCGAACCGGGAACCTATCCCTTCTACCGCAAGTTGTCATTTAAGGACAAAAAAGGCTTCCAACTGATGTTGTACACACCATGAAATCCCTCTGTACCGCCGAAAAAATCGCTGGCCCCTGTCTTGCGGAACCTTTTGCCGCCCCCCGTTATCGCAAGCTGTCCATGGACTGCAAGCCGGTGTTTGAAAAACTGGCGCAGCAATACCCACAGCGCGTCGCAGGCTATACCTTTGCCGAGCTCTTTTCCTGGAACGCTGTCTATAGTTACGAATGGTCTTCCGCCGAAGACGGTACGGTCTTCATCACCTGCACGCCGGAAGGCGAAACCGGCCGCCACTTCCTGCAGCCGCTCGGCACGTTTGGCGCGGATGCGCAAGCGAGCTTCCTGCATCAGATTAAAATGTCGCCGCAGCCAATGAAGATTTTCGGCGTGACGCCGGAATTCATGGAAGCGCACAAAGACTTCGTCGCCAAGTTTACTGTCGAGAATGACCCCGGCCTTGCCAACTACGTCTACAGCACGGAAAGCCTCGCGACCCTCGCCGGTAAAGCTTATGCGAAAAAGCGTAACCAGATCGCACAGGCGCGCGCGCTGTATGAATGGACGGCGGAAGCCCTCACCGGCGCGAATGCCGCCGACTGTCTTGCCATCCTCGATAGCCTTGACCAGACACACAACTGGGGCAACGAAAAGCCCGCGATGTATGCGGCGCTCGAGAATTTTGCCGCGTTGGAGCTGGACGGCACGCTGCTGCGGAGCGAAGGCAAGCCCGTCGCCTTCGCCGTTTTCGACCAGCTGACACCCGATACGTCTGTGGTGTTGTTTGAAAAGGCGCTGGATGATTACAAAGGGCTCTATCAGGTTATCAACCAGGAAACGGCGAAAATGATTGCGGCCCACGGCACCCCCCTCATCAACCGCGAGGAAGATATGGGCCTGCCGGGCCTCCGCCATGCCAAGCAATCATATAACCCCGTCGAGGTCGTTCCCGCCTATACACTGCTGCCCAAATAACGCCCGTAGAAACTTGGCAGAACGCGGTTTTTTCTGCTAAAAGAGAACACCAACAGGCTTTCTCGGCAGGGTACTCTTCATGAAAATCGTCATCAAAGTCGGCACGCAGGCCATTCTCGCTGCGGATGGCACGCTGCTGAAACCGGCGATGGCTTCGCTCGTCCGCCAGATCGTGACGCTGCAGAACGAGGGTCACCATGTCATCCTCGTCAGCTCTGGCGCGGTCGGCTCCGGCCGCAGGGTCGCGCGTAAAGGGCTCGGGCTTGAATTTGGCAGCACCACCGGCGAAAAGCAGGTGCTCGCCGCCATGGGCCAGCCGGAACTGATGGCCGCCTATGCAAAACTCTTCCGCCCGCACGGCTTCGCCACCGCGCAGCTGTTGCTGACCAAGCAGGATTTCCACACCCGCCAGCACTACCTCAACATCGCGCGGCTGTTGGGCGAAATCACCAGCCGCCCCAACATCATCCCGATCATCAACGAAAACGACAGCGTCGCGATTGAAGAGCTGATGTTCACCGACAATGACGAGCTTGCAGGGCTGATCGCGGCGCAGGTGAATGCGGACAAGCTGATTATTCTGACCAGCGTCAACGGCGTTTACGACGGCCACCCGGATGACGCGGCATCCAAACTCATCACCCGCATCGACCCCGCAAAAGACAAATGGCCGGAAGCCTTCGCAGCCAAGACCGCGCAAGGCCGTGGCGGCATGGCGACCAAGCTTGGCACCGCCCGCAAACTTTCCGACCTTGGCGTCACCACGCATATCGCTGGTATGAAGGTAAAAGACGTTATCCTTGCCGTTCTCGGCAGCAATCCGCCGGGCACCATCATTTTACCGCTGAAAAAGAAATCCAGCCTGAAAAAATGGATCGCCTATTCGGAAGGCCGCAAAAGCGGCGTTATCCGCATCAACGCGCAGTTGAACGAGATTATCCGCGAAGGCCGCCGCGCGCTCAGCATCCTACCGGTCGGCATCAAGAGCTTTACGGGCACCTTTGAAAAGGGCGACCTTGTCGATATCGCCGCGCCCGACGGCAGCATCATCGGCATGGGCATCGCCCGCTATGGTGCCGACAAGCTGCGCGACAACCTTGGCGTCAAGGGCAAGCCCGAGTTTATCCATTACGACCATCTGCACATCAAGGCGGGCCAATAGCATGGAAGATGTCATCACACTTCTTCAAAACGCTAAAGCCGCCAGCCGGACACTCGCGCTGATGCCGGATGAGAGACGCATCGCGGTGCTAAAAACTCTGGCAAAGGCCTTGCGCGATAATGCAGATGATATTATCGCCGCCAATGCCAAGGATCTTGCCGCCATGCGGGCGGATGACCCGCGCTATGACAGGCTATTGCTCTCCAAATCCCGCATTAACGCCATCGCTGCCGATGTCGAGAAAGTCGCAGGTCTCCCCTGCCCGCTCGGCGCTGTTCAGTCCGATAAAACCTTGCCGAATGGCTTGCATTTGCAGCGCATCGCCGTTCCGCTTGGCTGTGTTGGCGTTATATATGAAGCGCGTCCCAATGTGACGGTGGATGTTTTTTCCCTCTGCTTCCGCTCCGGCAATGCCGCGGTGCTGAAAGGCGGCAAAGAGGCCCAGTTCAGCAACCGCGCCCTGTCCCGCCTGATTGCAGGTGCTTTGAAAGAACACGGCATTGATCCTGCCGCCGCGACGCTGCTCCCCATCGACCGCGAAGCGACTGCCGAAATGCTGAATGCCGTCGGGCTTATCGACGTCTGCATTCCGCGCGGCAGCCAGGCGCTGATCGATTATGTGCGCCAGACCGCGAAAGTGCCGGTGATTGAAACCGGCGCGGGTGTTGTGCATGTGTATGTTGACGCGACTGCGGATATCAAAAAAGCGCGCGAGATTATAAACAACTCCAAGACGCGCCGCGTCAGCGTCTGCAACGCGCTTGATACGCTGCTGGTTCATCAAAGCCGGTTGAAAGATTTACCCGCGCTGGTCGAGCCGCTGGCGCAATCAAACGTCGGCATTTTTGCGGATGCCCAAAGCCACGCCGCGCTTGTGGCGCATTATCCCGCTGCGCTGCTGCATACCGCGCAGACGGAAGACTTCGGTCGCGAATACCTTGATTATAAAATGTCGATCAAGACCGTAACGTCGCTCGACGATGCGCTGGCGCATATCGCGCAGTATTCCTCCGGCCATAGCGAGGCGATTGTGACGGAAGACAAAGCTGCCGCTGAAACTTTCCTTGCCGCGGTCGATGCCGCCGCCGTCTATGTCAACGCCTCCACCGCCTTTACGGACGGCGGGGAATTCGGCATGGGCGCTGAAATCGGCATCAGCACGCAAAAGCTCCATGCCCGCGGCCCGATGGCGCTTGAAGCGCTGACGAGCTACAAATGGCTCATCCGCGGCGACGGCCAGATCCGCGGTTAAGCGCTTTTATCTGCCGGCGATATATAGTAATTTAACCCCGCATTGACCCTAGGCGAAAAGGCGTACATCCCGATGACCGAGAAAAAAGCTTTCCTGCGTAGTGACTATTGGTTTGGCCAGGCCGCGGCCGTTGATGTGCGCGCGCACCATACCGGCAAAATGGTCAATTCCAAATTTACCATGGAGGAACTCTGCGGTACCAGCGGCCATCCGCTGGCACACCGCACGGAAAGCGGCCGCCGCCCCTGCATCGCCGTCGCCAAATTCGGCGGTGACCTCAACCCCTGCCAGGCGATGCATGACCAGCACCTTGGTGATCGTGTCGCGGAAGGCGTGCGTGCAGCTGGCGGTATCCCCCTCCGCTTTGACATTTCCCCGCCTCTGGGCGAGCCGCTAACGCGCCCGACCTCCATGTACATGCGCAACCTGACAGCGCTCTCGCTCATCGAAACGCTGATTGCCAATCCCATCGACGGCGTTGTGCTGCTGACGGGCTGCGACAAGACGGTTCCCGCAGGCCTCATGGCAACGTTGCTGGTCGACCTGCCGACCATCGTCGCCTCGGCGGGCCCCATGCTGAACGGTTACTACCATGGCGAACAATCGGCCTCCGGCGTTCACCTGTGGAAAAACCGCGAGTTGCTGGCTGCCGGTAAAATCACGGAAGACGAGCTGATGACACGCTCCTGTGCCGCGCAACCCTCCGCCGGCCATTGCATGAGCATGGGCACCGCCTCGACACTCAACAGCATGGCGGAAGCGCTTGGCCTGACGCTATTTGGCGCCTCGGCGATTCCCTCCCCCATGGCGGAGCGGGCGCATTACAGCTACCGCGCCGGTGCCGAAGCTGTTGAAATGGTGCTGGCAGACCGCCGGCCCAGCACATTCGTCAATCGCCAGTCCTTCCTCAACGCCGTTGCGGCCAATGCAGCCATTGGCGGCTCCACCAACGCGGTCGTCCACCTGCTGGCAATTGCCAATATGGCAGGCATTAAATTCACCATCGACGACTGGCAGGAATTCGGCTCGAAAGTGCCGCTGCTGGTCAACGTCAAGCCCTCTGGCGCTTATCTGATGGAAGAGTATTTCCGCGCCGGCGGCCTGCCCGCCGTATTGCGAGAACTGGAAGCCGCAGGACTTGTCGATGGCAACAGCGGCTGGTGCACCGGCAAGACGCTGAAAGAAGAATTGAAAGCGCGCGACCCTTATACCGACACCAACATTATCAAGACGGTGAAGGAGCCACTGCTGAATGACGGCGGCATTGTGATTTTGCATGGCAACCTCTGCCCGGATGGCGCGGTGATTAAAGTCTCTGCCGTTGCGGACAAAAAATTGCTGCAGCATCGCGGCAAAGCCGTTGTCTACGACAGCATCGAGGAATATCACAAGCGCATCGACGATCGCGCGGAAGGCGTGACAGCCGATAACGTGCTGATCCTGCGCAACTGCGGCCCGCTGGGCTACCCCGGCATGCCGGAAGTCGGTAACGTGCGGCCGCCGGGCTACCTGCTCGCGCAAGGCATCAAGGCCATGGTCACGGTTTCCGATGCGCGCATGAGCGGCACGGCCTATGGCTGCCATGTGCTGCATGTGTCACCGGAAGCGGCGGCAGGCGGCCCGCTTGCCCTCGTCAAAACGGGAGACTGGGTGACGCTGGACGTTGCAGGCGGCCAGCTGAACATGGAAGTCGACGCCGTGGAATTGGACGCGCGCCGCGCAAAACTGGACATCAAACCGACGCCGATCCACAGCCCCTGGGGCGTGATCTGGGCAGACCCCAAGATGGGTGTGCATCAGGCGAACGTCGGCGCTTATATGAAATTATTCGACCGGCCGGAATTGCAGCGCGATGTTATTGCCCTCCGCACCCGCCAACGTATGCGCCCGCAACATTAAAGGAAACGCCATGCCGGAAAAATATTTCACCCAAAGCCGCCTCATCGCCATCCTGCGCGGATTGACGCCCGATGAAGCCGTTGCGCAAGGCGAAGCGATTTTCAATGCCGGCTGGCGTTGCCTTGAAGTGCCGCTTAATTCGCCAGAGCCTTTCGACAGCATTCGCCTTCTCGCCGCGCGCTTTGGCGATACGGCACTGATCGGCGCCGGCACCGTTTTGACGGCCGATGATGTGCAGCGCGTGAAGGATGTCGGCGGCAACCTGATTGTTGCGCCGAATACGGATGAAGACGTCGTGAAAAAGGCGATGAGTCTTGGCATGGTTGTGATGCCCGGCGTCTATACCGCGACGGAGGCTTTTCATGCCTATAAACTCGGCGTGCGTTACCTGAAGCTTTTCCCGGCCGACTCCCTCGGCCCTTCCTACGTCAAGGCGCTGAAAAGCGTGCTGCCGAAAGATGCCAAGGTTATTCCGACTGGCGGTATTTCCGTCGATAGTATCGCTGATTTCAACGCCGCAGGCTCCCACGCCTTCGGTGTTGGATCGCAGCTGTATAAGAAAGGCGTCAGCCCCGAAGAAGTGGGTAAACGCGCGGCAGCCCTGACAGCGGCACTCAAAAAAGCGGAAGCCGCTACTTAAGCGCGCCAAGTCCCGTCAGGACAGCAATCTCGCTATCCACCACGGCGGCGATGGGCCAGTTCAGGCTTTCAAAGGCGCGCAGATAAAAATCGCGCTTGTGGCCGGCATCTGCCAGCAGCACAGCCGGCCGGCGGCTGTAAAATTTCTCCATCTGCCGCAATTCATGTCCGATCAGAAGGCCGGAAAAATAAGACGGTAAATCGGCGGGCGGATTGGGGCTACGCAGCTGTTGTGACCGCACCTGCCAGACATCGGTGAGGAAATCAAACCCCCGCGCGGCCAGCGCCAGCCCGGCGTCAAATGACGTCATATCGGGCACCTCCGGCACTTTGGCGGATTTGAAAATTGCTGCAATCGCCCCGCGCTCGCTCATCAGGTTATAAATTTCGCCGGTCATGGCGCTTTCAAAGCCAATAATTTTTCCGCCTAGAATTTCAACCCATTTGCAATGCGTGCCAGGAATGCAGAGCAGTGCATCCTGCATTTTCAGGTGTTTCGCCGCGCCAAGGCTTTTAACCTCCTCGCTGCGGATGACGTCATGCCGTCCATCCGCCATCGCGGTTGTGCAGCCGGAGGCGATATAGACATCACGCCCCATAGCGCCATGCAGCTTTTCCGGCTGCACCTTGTGCAGGTTGCGCCTGACCTCATCAAACCCCGCGGGCGTGACGGAATAGGCCGTTTCTACCCAACCTTCGCGCCCGCCGACAGCGCCGCAGATGTATATGGGCGCGTTACCATGCGTCGCCAGCCAGTCGCCCAGCTGCTCCATAAAAAACGCGCTGTATTCTATGCTGCGCGTTTCCGGGGTTGTACCGCTGAAGTTTTTTAAAGTACCGCCGCCCGCCGCCTGCTTGCGCGCGATAACGGCGCCGTCCTTTACCAGAAAGGCGCGGAAGTTTGAACTGCCCCAATCGAGATAAATTTCCATGGCTAGCCCCTAAACGGCGTTTCGGCGATGCCAGGGACGTCCATCTCGATCACAAACAGGCTGCCTGACAGCGGCGCTTCTTCAAGCTGTGCAGGGTTCAACTCCCGCGCCGTCGTGATGTAGAGCGTTTTCAAATCATCGCCACCGAAAGCGCAGGACGATACTTGAGGCACCGGAAGGTCGATGCGACCATCGGGCACGCCATCCGGCGTATAAATTTCAATACCCCAGCCCGGCCATTGCGCCGTCAGCACGCGGCCTTGTGAGTCAACGCAGAGGCCATCCGGCCGCCCCGTATCCTTGAATTCGCGGAAGATGCGGCGGTTGGCGGCTTCGCCTGTACCGATATCATAATCATACTGCCAGATCGTGCGCTTCGGCGTGTCCGTGTAATACATAATTTTGTTGTCAGGGCTCCAGCCGAGGCCGTTAGAAATGCCGATGCCATTCGCCTGTTCCGACAGCCCCCGCTCATCAAGCCGATAGAGCGCGCCAGTCGAAATTTTATGGTTCACATGATTCATCGTGCCGCCCCAGAGGCGGCCCGCGCGGTCGCATTTTCCGTCGTTGAAGCGGTTATCGACATGCGCATACTGCGGGCGTACAAGGCACTGCGCGCTCGTATTTGAAAAATCAAGGCGGTAAATACCGTCGGTGAGGCCTGTTACAACCTGCCCGGTTCCGTCGAGCAGCGCGAAACCTGGCATGCCGGGGGTTGCGCATTCCGCATGAGTGCTAGCCGCGGGATCGAAGCGATGAATTTTGCGACCAAGAATATCGCACCAGTAGAGTTCCTTTCCCCGCGCATCCCAATGCGGTCCTTCGCCAAGGTGGCAAACGGGGAGCGATGAGGATACCAGTTGTGCTTTCATGTTGCGCCCTTTCTGCTGCCGCTGATGACGGCGCTTGATTTTATCTGCCCTTCGCCTGCGTCAACACGCAGTGTCGTGCCGGAAATCAGCTGAGCATGGCGGGACAAAGCGAAGATGACCGAGGGCACGATATCTTCCGGCTGCATGCCCAGCGGCACCAGCTGTTCCTGCGCGGCATCGATAAAGTTCTGCTTCGTGAAACGCGCTTTCTGCGCTTCCGATTGTACCCAGCCCGGACAGAAACCGAAAACGCGAATGATATTATCGGGCGTATTGCCCTCCCCCGCGCGCACGGCGAGGCGGCGGATACCGCTGTCGAGCGCCGCCTTGGCCGCGCCATAGCCAGTCATATCCGGCTCGAAAATTTCCGACCCGTGGCGGGAGGTGAAGAGGCAAATCGCACCGCCGCCGCCCTGCCGCATGGCCTGCATGACGTCGCGCGCCGCAAAGAAGGGCGCGATGAAATTGATGCGCATGAGCATTTCCGCCTGCGCCTGGTCAAGGTCATCAAGACCGACGCGGCTGTCGTAGCCGAGCGTACTGATAAAAGCGAGCGGCGGTCCCAGCTTCTCGCAAACTTCGGCAATCGCGGACTTGCGCGATTTCTCATCTGTCAGGTCTGCCGTGATGCCGAGCGGCGGGTGACGTTCGAAGCTCGCGTCAGTGCGGCCGCGCAGATCCGCTGCTAGCGAGAGGGTGAGGTCAAGGCTTTTGTCGAGGATGGCGACTTTCGCGCCGAGCCAGTGGAGCGCCTCAACCAGCGCAGCGCCGATGCCGGCCGCGCCGCCAGCGACGATAACGCAACGGCCCTGAAATTCGCGGAAATATTCGCGGGAAAGGCTGTGCTGCCAGTCAAATTCCATGTCGCCCTCAAAATACGAAAACAAATTACCGCCGGCTTTGGATGCCTTGTTTATGGCCTGTTATGCCCGAAAAATCAATATTGTTTGATGAGGGCCGCGACTTCCTTCAATTCCGCATCGAGGGCTTTGTCGAGCTCGGCCAGCCGCTCCTTCAGCGCGAAAGTCTGGTTCTTTGCGCAGGCCTCCTCGATCAGGAAGGCAGTTTTGCAGGTTTTTTGCAGACCAATCATGCCGCTGACGCTTTTCATGTCATGCGCGGCATCGCCAAGCCCCGGGAATTCACCTTTGCGAATCTTTTTCTCGATGATTGAAAAAAGCCGCTTGAGCTCGCCGGAGGTGCTGGCGACGGTTTCGCGCAAATATCCTGCATCCATTTCGGCGGCGATGGCATCAAGCGCCTCTTTCATCGGCTTCACATCGGGCGCTTTCATCGAAGGTCCGCGCTCCCGCTCGGTGTTTTCGACGGCGCCTTTCATGTGATGCGCGATGGTGGCATAAAGCTTTTTCGGTGCGAAGGGCTTGGCGATATAATCCACCATGCCGGCTTCATGGTATTTCTTGACGAAATCTTCCATGATATTCGCGGTCAGCGCGATGATGGGGATCTTGCGGTATTTTTTGCCCATGGCGCGGATTTCGCGCGTCGTTTCGAGGCCGTTTTTTTTCGGCATATTGACGTCCATGAGGATGAGGTCGAAGCTTTCAGCCTTGACCAGCTTCAGCGCATCCTCTCCGTTGCCGGCCAGAATAACGGTATGGCTCTTACGCTCCAGCAGTTTCAGGATAATATCCTGGTTGATGGCGTTGTCCTCGGCCACCAGAATGCGCAAGGGCGGCAATTCGACTTCCGCTTCGGCATTTGCAGCCTCGAAGCTGTCATTGGCGCCTGCGACCGGCGGGAAGAAGGGCAATTCAAACCAAAAGGTGCTGCCCTTGCCTTCTTCACTCGTAACGCCAATCTTGCCGGACATCAATTCGACGAGGCTTTTGGTGATGGAAAGGCCGAGGCCGGAGCCGCCGTACTTGCGGGAAATGGAAGCATCCGCCTGCGAAAAAGCGCCGAACAGCTTGGCAAGGCCCGCAGGACTCATGCCGATACCGGTGTCGGTTACCTCCACCCGCAGCTTCGGTGCTGTGCCGGAAAGGTAGGACGCCTTAAGCGTCACGCTGCCTTTTTCGGTGAATTTCACGGCGTTATTGAGCAGGTTCAGGATGACCTGCTGCGTGCGGTGCGGGTCGCCATAGACCATGACGGGCAGCGATTCCGCCATCACCGCTTCCAGCTTCAGCCCTTTGTCTTCGGCCAGCTGGTGAAGGACGCGCACCGAGTTTTTTATCGTCGCCTGGAAGTCATAGTTGATGCGGCTGATGGCCAGCTTGCCGGATTCGATCTTGGAAACGTCGAGAATATCATTCAGCGTGTTGAGCAGCGTTTTGGAACATTCGCGGATGGTGGAGACGAATTCCATCTGCTCGGCCGTCAGCTCCGTCTCCTTCAGAAAATCGATCATGCCAAAAATGCCGGTCATCGGCGTGCGGATTTCATGGCTCATGAGGGCAAGGAAGCTGGATTTGGCGCGGTTGGCATCATCCGCCTTCTTCGCGCTTAAAGCCGCTTTCTGCCGGCTGTCCACCAGCTGCATGGTGGAGAGGCGGATTTTATTGCCGATGGCAAAAGCAAAAATGGCGAATAGCAGAACCCCCGCGCCAAGGTAACTGGTTTCCTGCACATCACGGTTGACGAAAGTAACGCCGAGAGCGACCGCTGCCAAAAGCCCGATGTCAAAAAGCAACATGGAAAGCATCGGCGCAGAGGATGAGGCATAGACGGCCGTTACCGCGAAAACGAAGCCATAGCCGAGCAGGTGGTCATACAAAAAAGCGCTCTGCAGCGGCGAGAATAAAAGGTAGAGCCATGGCAGCAGGTAGAGGATTTTGGTGAAGCGTATTTCGCTCAGCAGTCCCGGAACATCGTCTTCCTTCAGCGCGGTGTTCGCCACGATTTTGCGGTAGAGGTCGCGCAGGCGCAGCATCATGACCATGCAGAACAGCAAAATGCCGGCATCTTTCATCGCATCGGTCGGGGCCTGCGGCAGGCCGTAGAGCTTGTATTTCACGATGAGGAAGCCCGCGATGGCGATGATCTGGTTCACCAGCGGCCCGCTCTGGTTGCGGGCGTAAATGACCAGAAGATCCTTTTTCATGCGCGCTTAACCAAAGCGGTAGCCGCCGCCGGCAAGGGGCTTGATAAAGCGCGGCACGGCGGGGTCTGTTTCCAGCTTCTTGATCAGCTGCTGAACATGCACATCAACCGTGCGGCGGTCCGCGACCGAGGCGTAGGGGCGGAACAGGGCCTGATGCAGCGCATCCACCGTCATATCTTCCCCGCGGTGCTGGTAGAAGAAGTCCAGCAGCATGGTTTCCAAAAGGCTGACGTCAATTTCGTCTTCGTCGCGCGTTGCTTTCAGTTTGTTGGGGTAGACGATAATGCCGTCAAAATCATAATGCTTGTCGATGGCTTCCGGTACGGCCTTGGCGAGCGTCTGGCGGGCGAAGCCGCGCATCATGCGCTTCACCTCCGCAAGGTCGAAGGGCTTGACGATATATTCATCGCCGCCCGCTTCCTTGCCGTCCCGCTCTGCCGCCGCACCGGATTTCGACGTAATGAATATAACCGGCGTGACTTTGTCGTTACGGCGAATGTCGCGGCAGACGTCATAGCCGGACATATCCTCCATCAGCACATCAAGGCAGACGATATCGGGCTTCTGCTCGCGGTAAATCTTTAAGGCGGCGCCGCCGCTGGTGGCGGTGAGCGTGATAAAGCCTTCGCGTTCCATCAGGTGGCTGAGAAGCTTCAGCAGCTCGGTATTGTTTTCCGCGATAAGGATTTTCAAAATGCCGCCTCCCTCTCCCATTTCAGGCTTTAATTCTAAACTGAAACCGGCGGGGCTGGCATCATCTTTACCACTTTCTTACGTAAATACAGGGCGTTAGCGGCTCCAATAATTCGATTGCATAATGCTCTATATGAGTATATTTATATACTCTATCAGAGTATAAGAAGTTATGTATTCGTTCCATCCGCTAAGAATAGAGAATCTGCCATGGATGCCGCCCGCGCTATACAACTCGCCGAAAAGTACCCGCTGGACTTTACCCTGCAGTACCCGCCACGGCGCGAATACTTCCAGAGCCGTTTTCGCGGCACGCCGGATTGGCAGGGCGCAAAGGCCACGCGAGAGATGCTGCTCTATCTGCATGTGCCCTTCTGCGAGGCGAAATGTTATTTCTGCAACTTCGCGGTCGATGTGCGCACGGCGGCGGAGATCCACCAGAATTATACCAATGCCCTCTGTACGCAGCTTGCGCGCATTGACGCCTTCCTGCCGGAAGATGTGCGGGTACCGGGCATCGATATAGGCGGCGGCACGCCGACCCTGCTCCAGCCTGAACAGCTGCAGCAAATTGTAGATGCGCTGAAACCCTGGCGGCGGCGCACCAGCGTTGACCATCCGCTGTCGATAGAGACGACGCCGCACATTGCCGCCAACCATCCGGAACGGATGCAGGTGCTGGCACAAGGCGGCATCAGCCGCATTTCTATGGGCGTGCAGAGCAGCAATGCCGCAACACTTGCGGCCGTCAACCGCGGCGCGCAGGAAAATATGACGCGCCGCGCGATATTAAACCTGCGCCACGCCGGTTTCCGCCGCATCAATATCGACCTCATTTTCGCCATGCCGGGCCAGACGGAAGACGACTGGCGGCGGGAGATTGACGCCATCCTCGACCTCAATATCGATTCCATCACGACCTACGACTGCCTTTACCGTGGCAAGGGCCGCGCCATGACCAAGCGCACGCCCGACAAACCGACGCCGGAAATTTACGGCAGGCTTTACGATGCGTCATACGCCATGCTGGAAAAGGCCGGATTCCATGCCAGCTACGGCTCCGTCAATTTTTCGCGCCACGCGGGGGAGACAGGCACCTCGCCCTATTTCGAGGGCAGGCTTTTCGACCATACACCCTACCTTGGTGCGGGAAATTACGCCTCCAGCCAGGTGGGCGATACCTGGTGGTTTGCGCCCTATAGCGCCAATGCCTTCATGCAAGCGATTGGTGACGGCGAGGCCATGCCCGTCGGTGATTGTTACCGCCTGCCTGTAGCGGAGCTGATGGCGAAGCAGGTACTGCTGTCTTTGAATTTCGGCACCATTAATGCGGCGCGTTTTGAAAAACGCTTCGGCACCAGCCTTGACAGCATGTATGGGCCAGCCCTTGCACTGGCGGTAAAGCGCGGCTGGCTGAAGGAAATTCCGGGCGGCTATGGCGTCGCCGAAGGGCATTTTGGCAATATGCCGCAGATCCGCGCGCTGTTTTATACGCCGGAAGCGATCCGGTTCGTCGAACAGTTCATCACGGCCGAAACTGCGGCCACCAAGCGTATGAAGGAACAAGCATGAGCACATTTCGTTATCCCTGCACGGGCCGCGTCAGCACCAAAGGCTTCGGCGCCTACCTTGAAGACAATACCGGCGGGTCCCGCCAAAACCTGTCGCTGTTTGCATCGGAACTCGGCGCGCGGTTTTCGGCGCCACGCATCACGCTCGTCAATTCCGGCTCCTCCGCCAACCTTGTGGCGGCGCTGTGTCTTGCGGAAAAATTGAAAAGCGAAGGACGGCCGCTGGAAGCCATTGCCGCCGCTTTCACCTTCCCGACGACCCTGTCGTCGCTGCAGCTCGCGGGCTTTAATATCCGCCTTGTCGATACCGAAGCGGGCGGCTTCAACATCTGCCCCTTGGCCGTTGAAAAAGCGCTGGCTGAACGCCCGGCGACACTGCTTTGTATTACGCATTTCCTCGGCTTTCCGGCCGATATGAAGCGGTTGATGCCCCTCGCCCGCCGCTATGGCGCGCTCGTGCTGCAGGACGCCTGCGAAACGATGGATCTGCGCGGCGAAGACGGTACGCCGCTGCACCAGCTGGGCGATATGACGACATGGTCGTTCTACCACCCGCATCACCTCTCCAGCTTTGGCGGCGGCGCTGTTCTTGCCGCGTCGGAGGAACTCTACCGGTTGGCGGATTCCGTATCGCACTGGGGCCGCGCCTGCAGCTGCCACATCGACCCCGCCAGCTGCACAGCGCCGAAAGGCTTTTCACACAACTTCAGCTATGTCCGCACCGGCGTGAACGTGGAGATGAGCGAACTCAACGCCTGCTTCGGCCGCTTCCAGCTGGCGAGATGGGACGAGATTGAGGCGGGGCGCAAGGCCCGCTATGACCTGCTTTTCGCCGCGCTTGAAACATCACCGAAGGTCACCGTGTACCCGCGCGACCGGCAGAACGGCAGCCCGTTCGTCTTCCCGCTGACCCTCAAAACAGGAACCAGCGCCGAAGCCGCCGACCTCTTCGCAAAACAGGGCATTGAGTGCCGCAGCCTGATGGGCGGCAGCATGACGCGCCAGCCTGCCTATTCCAACCTGCCCAGCGATGGCACGCCGAATGCGGAAAAAATGGCGGCGCAGTCCTTCTTCGTTGGCATCCACCAGACACTGGCGATGGAAGATGTGGAACATGTGGCAAGGGCTCTCGCCACCGCCTATGCGCCAGCGCGTCTGCAGAAAACGGCGTAAAGGATTTTAATTTTTGGGCTTCGGCGGCAGTTTCCACGCGCCCGGTTTCGACTGGTGTGCGCGGCGCAGTTTATCAAGATTTCCGGCGGCGGCATCGCGCACGCGTTCTTCTTCCGCCTGCTGCGCGGCAAGGATTTTCTGCGCGGCGAATTTTTCGATGATATCGGCAAGGCCGTTTGCGGGATGTTTACGGGCAAGATCCAGCGGGGAATCGCCGTTTTCGTCTTTCACGTCGGGGCTTGCGCCGCGCGCCAGCAGTAGCTCGACGACGTCTTTGCGCCCCATATCCACCGCCCAGCCGAGGGCCGTGCGGGCATAGGTGCCGGGAGCGTCAATGGCCGCGCCGCGGGTGATGAGAAGATCAACCATCTCGATATTGCCTGCCCAAGCGGCCCAGGTGATCGCCCGCGCATCGATGCTGTCGCGGCTGTTGATGATGGTCACACCGAATTCATCAAGCAGGCGCGTCACGACCTCGATCCGGTTTTCCTTGGCGGCGTCGCAGAATTCGGAGATTTGCGACAGCGAGGGCATGGAGGAAAAATTATCGCTCGGGAAATTATCTTTCAGGGCGGAAGACATGGCGTCGCGAACCTGTTCAAATTTAATTCAAATATGGGATGGAGGGTAATTTAGCAGACAGGGGCACCCCCTGCAAGCAGGCGCGAAAGCCCATGAAATAGCTAGTAATCCCAGCCCCAAGTGACGCCGGCGCCGGCCTGCGAATCCTGACCGATCTTGCTTTCCAGTTTCACCTTCGGCGTCAGCTCGACCTGCACCTTGGCAGCACCGCTCTTCTTGCCGGTGCCGGAGCCGACCTCGAGATACACTTTATCGGTGATGTATTTTCCGGCGCCGACCGTAGTGCCGCCCTCGGCGCTGTTTTCGACGTCAATATCATCAAGCCCGGTCGCGCCGCGCAAGGCGCCCAAGGGGTCCGGCCCGCTACCCTTGCCGGAGAAGCGCTGCAGCGTGCGCGCCAGCTGGATCGCCTGGAAGGGGCTGATTTTTTCCATGCCCTTCCCAAACAGGATGCGCGACAGCACCTCATCCTGCGGCAGCGCCGGGACGGAGGTGAAAGCGATGACAGGTTTCGAAACGGGCCCCGTCAGCGTCACCTGCCCCGTAATATCTTCCGCCTTCGTCTCCGCCAGTACGTCAAGGAAGGGAGACGGCGGCACGGGCCCGTTGAACTGGAGGATGGCACGGCTGATCGTAAAGCGCTTGCCAAATTCTTCGTATCTGCCGCGGCGGCTTTGTAGCTGGCCATTGACCTGCGGCGCTGCGGCCGTGCCGCTGATATCCAGCTTGCCGCCGAATTCCGCATCCAGCCCCCAGCCACGCACCATGACGCGGTCCGGTGCATCGAGGGTGACATTGAGCGCTAGCGCACTGCCGCCAGCCGCGCCAACCGCCGGCTTCTTCCCGTGACGCGTCACGATATTCAGCTTCGGGATATCACTGCGGAACCTCTCCGGGATTGTGATTGCCAGATCGTCTGGCGTCACCTTGCCTTTCAGCACATAACCGCCGCCGCCGCCCGTCAAATTCAGCGCGGCGGAAAGGCGGCCCGCAACATTTTCGTTAAAGCGTGAAACATCCATATTCCGCACGGTAATATCTATTTTCGCAGCCCCACCGTTGCGCGACGCGGTGCCGGCGGCCTTGACGCTTCCCTTGCGGCCATCGGTCGCGGAGGCGGAAGTGACGGTGATTGTATCGCGTCCGATGGCCGCATTGACGGAAATATCCTGCAGTGCGACGCCGAGGTTCCGTGCCGTAAACTTCCCTGCAGCAAGGCTGATGGGCCCGGTCACGACCGGACTTGCAAAGCCGCCCGAGAGCGCAAGTTGTGCATTGATCCGGCCTTGCAGGCTTTGCGCGGGATCGAGAAAGAGCGGCGACAACTTACCGGCATCCCCGCGCAGGGCAAGTTTGCCGGCCATGCCGTTTTTTTCCGGTGATGACAGCTTCCATGGCACGAGCGAGAGTTGAAGGGGCGCTGTCACATGCGCTTCCAGTTGGTCGATGCCCCTGCCGCGGCCGTTCGCATCAAGCTTGAATGCGCCATTACGGTAGGAAGACGTTGTAACGATGCTTAAGGCCGGGCTTGGAACAGTACTCTGCAACTCGCCCGTCAGTTCTGGGGCGGCGTAAGATCCTTGCAGCTTAATCGTGCCGTTGGTCGAAACCTTGCCAAGGTTCGCGGGCAATTGTGCCAGCGCAACGCCATTTAAGGCGAGAGAAAGATCGGCATCTTTCATGCTTGCCCGGCCGGTCAGAAGGGCCGTGCCTTTCAAAGGTTTCAGGTTGAGCTTGATATTGTCGGCCGCTGCATCTGCCCAGCTGCTGCCGGCAATATTCGCGCTGCCGGCAAACTTTACGCGGCCGCGATAGTCTGCGGCACCATCCGCCGTCAGCCGGTATTGCGCCGGTGAAGATTTTTCAAGCGTGATTTTTGTGACGGGAAGCGCAAATTCACCCGCCGCTAAATTTTCAAGGTGAAGCCGGACGTCATCCGGCCAGCGCTGCCAGACATCGGCAAGCGCAAGTTTGACATTACCCTTCCCCAAATGCAGCTGCTGATAGGAAAGATTCGCGCCATGCGCCTCCAACACGCAAGACTGCAGACCGTTTTCGCCGGAGAAGGTGGCAGATACTTTGAGCCTGCCGCCGATGGGGATGCCGAGCAATTTCTGATAGGCGGCAAGGTTGGCCGATATGTTGGCCGCACCCGTTGCAATACCAGTGTCCATATTATAGCTGAAATCACCGGATAGACTGGAATCGACGGCGATACCCTTCAGCTGGTTCAATGCAAGTTCCGACCCGTTGATCAAAAATTTGCCGTCCAGCAGTGCCGGTGAATTGCCCTTTCCGGACAATTGAAATTTTCCAGCCGGTTTGGCGAATATATTTTCCGCCTCCATGACCAGCGTCACGTCCGGATAATTCTCGCCCTTGATGACCAGATGCTGAAGAAGGCCGGAAATTTTCGCTTGTGGTGCGGCCACCGTGCCGGAAATGTCCAGCGTCGCTTGACCAGTCCCCGCCAGTGACGCCCCTGTCACCGCGGCAAGATCAGGATTTTTGACCGTGGCGGTGAGCTCGACTGCCTGCCGCTGTCCAAGTCCCGACGTACCTTTTGCCGCGAGGCTGTAGGCTGGCGCATCCATCGTCAAACCCTGAAGCGTCAGCTGCTGCGCAGAAGCATCAAAGCCGCCGCGCGCGGTGATTTCCCGCGGCAGGAAGAGCGCCGCGGAATCCGACTTATCAGTAGAGGTGACACCACCAGACAGGTTGAAGGTTGCGCCGGAGGCCGTCACTGCGACGTCACCCTTCAGGTCCGGCGTTAGAACGAGCGCACGACCCGCCACTTCTTTATCAATGGTAAGCGCATCGATGCGGAGCGATTCAAGCGCGATACGGTGAAAGTAAAATTCGGGAAGCGAAAAAGGTCCTGACGCAGGCGCAGGCGCATCGCCACTTTCCGGCAGGCGCAAAACGCTGGCGGCCGATGCGTAAAGCCGCAGCGCCAGTGTCTTATGCAGCGCTGAGGCAAGGGAGACATGCAGGCGCAAACCCTTACCCTCCGCAAGCGGTCCTGCGGCATCGGAAAGCTGCCATTCATCGGCCGTCAGCGTGCCGAAGACGGACATATGCAGGCCATTCAGCTTCGCGGAATAGCCACTGCCCGCCATGGCGCTGTCCAGCTGGCGTAACAGCCAGCCTTGTCCGTCGCCGCCATTCAGCCAGTGGAAGCCGCCCCAAAGGATGAACTGTAACAGCAACGCCAGCGCGAATAGCGTCGAGAAGGTAAAGCCCGCAGCTTTTGCGATACGGCGCAGGCGGGAATTTTTGTGGACATCCTCCATCAGAATGCCTGCCCGATGCTGATATACAGCTGGTAGCTTGAGGATGTTTTGTTGCGGTTGTTGAGCGGCACGCCGACGTCAAACCGCAAGGGCCCGAAGCTGGTGTAGTAGCGCAGGCCCGCGCCGGCACCGATGGAAAGGTTGCTGAAATCAGGCACCACAGTTTCACTCACGCTGCCCGCATCGACAAAGGCGACTGCGCCCAAAGTATCCGTCATGCGAAAACGCAATTCGCCGGACGCTTCCGCGAGGGATCGACCGCCGCTCGGCTTGCCGGCCGCGACCGGCCCCACTTCCTGATAGCCGAAGCCGCGCACGGAGCCGCCGCCGCCTGCGTAAAAACGTTTCGTCGCCGGAATGCTGGCGGTCGACGGGCCCAGAATGCTGCCTGCCTTGACGCGGCCCGCGAGGGTATATGTTTTGCTTAACGCCAGATAGGTTTTGGCAGAACCCACCGTCTTCCAGAAAGCAGGGCTGGTGCCGGTGACGTCTATAAAAGGTTCGGCCGAACCTTCCAGCAGCCAGCCGCGCGTTGCATCCAGCACATTGTCACGGCTGTCGAACTTGACCGATTGCGGCAACGACAGCAGGGTGAAGGTATCGGTTGTCAGCAGCGTTTTATCGTCGATCTTGCTGTATTCGAGCGTCAGGCCGGTTGTGCCGGACAGCCGTTTCGAAAAATCGCGCTTGATGGAAACGCCGGTTGACAGCCCAGTTTCGTTATAGGCATCGCTGTCCTCATGGCTGAGGTCGGCGGTGAAAGAAAGACTCTGGTCATGCCGCAGGAAATAAGGGGAGGTAAATTTGGCGTTCAGGCTCTGGATCAGCGAGGATACTTTCGCCTCCGCGTCCACGGTTTCGCCGGCGCCGAAGAAATTGCGGTGCTTCCAGCCCGCCGTCACGCCGGGACCTTCGTCCGTATAATAGCTGACGCCGAAGCTGATGCTGCGCGGCGCGCGTTCCTTCAACGCAAAAACAACCGGCACGCGGCCATCTGCGGGAAGCTGCTGCGGCAGGACAAGATCGACGCGGGAGAAAATGCCCGTCTGGAAAAGGGCCGCGCGCGTCTCGTCGATTTTCTCGCGGCGGAAACAATCCCCTTCTTTCCACGGCACAGTCTTTTCTAGGTACGAAAGTTTTGTCCGGCCCGGATTGCGGAATTCTGCTGGGCCAAAGGCCGCCTTGCCGCCGGCATTGATGCTGAAGACGATATCCGCCGTTTTTGCGCGCGCATCAAGCGTTACTTCATGCGTGACTTCCAGCGTGAAGGCGCAGCTGTCCTTCTGCACCGCCTTTACCAGTTCCGCCTCGGCGGTGAGGACGACTGCCGCATCCAGCACCTGCCCTTTCAGCACCGCAACTTGCGCATAAAATTTTTGCTCCGCCGAAGGGCGCAGCGTGACGGATGCGATTTTATAGACCGCGCCGGAATTAATCGAATAGTCGCCGGACCAGGGCTTTTTACCCGGATGAAACACGACGTTTGAATCGTAATAGCCCTTCGCCTTCATCTGGTCGGCAAGATCGGTTTTAACGAGATCGGCCTGATAGGCAGCAGCTTCCGCCTGTTCCGCTTTCACTTTTGGCTTCTTGATGTCGGCAAGGCGATTGCCGAGGAAAATCTGCATTTCCTTTTTCAGCGCGGTGTTATTGTCGAGGCCGCTGAGCGTATAATCCGGCTTGAAAAAGAACGCGCGCAGGCTGTCGTCAAGGCAGCCGGAAAGGCCGCATGCCATGCCGCAGAACAGGACCAGAAGAATGATGGCGCGGAATCGTTGCATGCCTGCCGTAAAGCGCTTGAAGTTGCCTTCGCTTATTTAGCATGAAAACACCTGTAAAAACCACGTTTTATCGCGGTTTTTCCGCGTTAAAAACAGGTGCCAGCATGGGAACCAAAACAGCATTGCCGTTGTCGTTGAGGTGGTTGTCGTCAAAATAGAGCGGCAGGCCGTTTTTCATGCCGCTGCAGCGGCCATTTTTACAGAGGTAGGGCACGGGGTCGAGCAGGCGCACGCCGCATTTGCGTTTGGCGTCCTCGAGCGCGCGCAAGGCCACCGCATTGCGTGCGCGGTATGCTTCCAGCGTCACCGCAATATCCGGCATTTCCCGCCCCGCCATCAACCGGCGCGCCGCCGTTTTGGGTACATCCATGCCGATTTCCGGCACGGGCTTGACGGCATAAAGCGGATGCACCCCCTGCACCATGCAGAGCGAATCCGTCAGCCGCGCGGCAAAAACATCCTCCGGGCTTTCCCCTTTCGCGGGTGGATCATCGTAGTCAAGACCGGTCAGGCGTTTCGTGCCGTCGTTCGGCCCCAGAAGGTAGAAGGAATAGCGGCTGGCGACGACAAGCGGCTCGTCTTTCGGCAGGGATTTTATCGCCGCCATCACGCCGTCGTGGAAGGATGTGCAGCCATGGCCGCGCTTTTTGCTGCGGCCGGTCGCGTTGAAGATGACGGGGCAGCTATAGCTGTAAAGGTCGCCGCTGCCGCCGGCGGCATCTTCCATGGCTTTCACCAGTGCACCGGCGTGGCTGTCGCCCCACAGCGCGAAGCGCGGGCCGGAACCTTTGCCGACGCGGCAGGGGGTGAGCTTTTTGGTGGCGGCGTCAAAACCGCAGCCGTCCTTGCCCTCAGCGCGGCTATCCGTCGCGCGGTCGATGGCGAGAATTTGCGGCGATACGCGGGCATTGATGCCATCCGCCATCACAACGCCGGTGCCGAGCAGGACGACAAAGCCCAGCACGCCTGCGATAACGCCCCATGCTTGACGCGATTTCAATCGGGCCATCTTTTTACGTGTCGGCGTTTCGACAAAGACATAGGAAGCGGCACCCAGCAGCAATGACAGCATAACGCCAAAAGCGGCATAGCCCGCGCCTGTAAAACCGAAATATCCGAGCGCGACAACGACCGGCCAATGCCAAAGATAGATCGAGTAAGACCATGTGCCGAGCGCCTGCGCCCCGGCATTGCCCGTCAACGATGAATTCTCACGCCCCGCGAGAAGGACAAGCGCCGCGCCGAGGATCGGCACTGCCGCCGCATAACCCGGCCAGGGCGAATCGCTGTTGAACAGGCAAAAAGACGCGAAAATAAGCGCAAATCCAGCCCATTCAAGCTTTGCGCTGCCCGAAAACCGCCGGCCCGCCAGAAAAACAAGACCGCCCGCCATGAACTCCCATGTCCGCGCCGGCAGCATGTAAAAGGCGAATGATGAACTTGTCTCCGTGAGCCAGACCGAACTTGCGAAGGTCAGCACACCCAAGGCCAGCATCAGGCCGGCAAATTTGCGCGGTACCTTTAGGCGGCTTACCGTCATCAGCAACAGCGGGTAGACAAGATAGAACTGCCATTCAACCGAGAGCGACCAGGTATGCAGCATCCACTTATCGTGTGAGGGGGCGTCGAAATACCCTTCCTCCCCCAGATACACAATGTTTGACACGAAGCCCGCGGACGCCGCCGCATGCTTGCCGAGCATCGCGTAATCGCTGGGGATCAGCCAGAAATAGCCGAAGACGAGCAGCGCAAGGCAGAGCGCCAGCAGTGCCGGCAGGATGCGGCGGGCCCGGCTTAAATAAAAATCCGCGAGCGAAAAGGAGCCCCCATTGAGACGGGTGACAATAATCCCCGTCATCAGGAAGCCGGAAATGACGAAGAACACATCAACGCCGGCAAACCCTCCCGGCAGCCCCGCAAAACCGCCGCCGAGCCCGAAGTGGTAGAGCACGACCGCGATCACGGCATAGGACCTGAGGCCGTTGATGTCCTTCCTGAATTCCATGGCTGGTTTTACCGCAATTACCGGCGGAAAAGAAGCTGGCGCCATTTTTCATATTCTCAAAGGGGTGGGCGCGCCCACCGCTAAAACAGAAATTGACTTATGCTCTATGAGAGTATAGTTTATGCTCCATCAGAGAATAAAAAGACTAATTCTGAGCATAATAAGCGCCATCAACAATCAGGGCGCCGGACAAACCGGCGTTGCACAAAACGAAGGAGCACTTGCGATATGGGACACGGCAGATGGGACACGAAAGACTGGGATAATTACACAACCACGCATACCCGCGGCAAATCGACCCGCGAAATTTTCAACGCCTCCGCCATGCGCCCCGAAATGGACCCCCGCGCCATCCAGCTGCGCGAATCGCGCGATTCGACGGAGAACCCGAACTCAACCCCGATCATCCTCGCCCTCGACGTCACAGGCTCCATGGGCGTGATTGCGGAGAGAATGGCACGCGAAGGGCTCGGCACGCTTGTCGAGCAGATCCTCGACCGCAAGCCCGTCTCGGACCCGCATATCATGGTGATGGGCGTGGGCGATGCCCATTGCGACCGCGCGCCGCTGCAGGCCTCGCAGTTCGAGGCGGATATCCGCATCGCCGAGCAGCTGAAGAATATCTACCTTGAAGGCGGCGGCGGCAATAACAGCTTTGAAAGCTATAACCTGCCCTGGTATTTCGCCGCGAAGAAAACGGAGATTGACGCGACCAAGCACGGACGCAAAGGCATCATCTTCACCTTCGGCGATGAAGAATGCCCGCCAGAGCTGACCAAGGAACAGATCAAGAAGTTCATTGGCGACGATGTACCGGCGAACCTGAGCAGCAAGGACCTGCTGACCATGGTCTCCACGAAATACGACGTCTATCACGTCGTCGTCGAGCAGGGCAACCATGCACGCAGCCATAAAAAAGAAGTCTATGACAGCTGGAACAAGGTGCTGCCGCCGGAGCGCATCATTTCCCTGAAGGACTATACCAAGCTGTCGGAAGTCCTCGTCTCCGTCATGGAAGTGCATGGCGGCAAGGACCCTGCCGCGGTCATCGCCAGCTGGCAGGGTGACACGGCAAAGACGGTCACGGAAGCCATCAAGAACGTGAAGGCCGCCAACAACAACCATCTTGTGCATCGCCCGAAACCGGTGAAGTTTAAACTGAAACCTGAGTAACGGGACAGCAGTGCCACCAAATACCGCGCGCTTGAAAGAGCGCGCGGTATTTGCTTATATGCGGCGGCACATTCAGGAAAAGCCATGAAACACGCAAAAGTCGTCATCGGCGCCAATTACGGCGATGAAGGCAAGGGTCTGACCACCGACTACTTCGCAGCCGCACATGGCGCGGATGCGCTGGTTGTGCGCTTCAACGGCGGCGCGCAGGCGGGGCACACCGTGACAACGCCGGACGGCAGGCGCCATATCTTCAGCCACTTTGGCAGCGGCGCTTTTTGTGGCGCGCCAACGCTGCTCAGCCGTTTTTTCGTCTGCAACCCGCTGCTGTTCACGAAAGAACACACGCTGCTGCTGCAAAAATCCGTCCAGCCCGTCGTCCATGTCGATGCTGCGGCCCCCGTCACCACGCCTTACGACATGATGATCAACCAGATCGCCGAAGAAGCCCGCGGCAAAACCCGCCACGGCAGCTGCGGCATGGGTTTTGGCGAAACGCTGGAGCGCTGCCTTGAGCCCACTTTCGCCACAAGCTATGGCGACCTTGCCGACGCCCCTGCCCTGCGGCAGCGGCTGGAAATCATCCGCCGCGACTGGGTGCCGCGCCGCCTTGCCGCCCTTGGCATTACAACCATCCCCGCGCAATGGCAGGAACGCCTGCAGGCGGCGGGCGTGTTGCAAAAGTTCATGGAAGATACCGCCTTCTTCCTGCAATCGAGCCACCGCGCAGCCTCTGATTTTCTCAGTACGACAAAAGCGCAGATTGTTTTTGAAGGTGCGCAAGGGCTGCTGCTCGATCAGGCACGCGGCTTTTTCCCGCATGTGACGCGGTCGCACACCGGCCTTCGCAATGCGCTGGCCCTGGCCGTTGACGGCGGTATCGACAGCCTTGATGTCGCCTATATAACCCGCGCCTATTTAACGCGCCATGGTGCGGGGCCGCTGGCGCATGAGCTGTCTGCCCCGCCATCCCCCCGGATCGAGGATAAAACCAATCTCACCAATCCCTATCAGGGATCGCTGCGATTTTCGCATCTGGATATCGGGCAGCTGCAAAAATCCATCACCGATGACTTTGCCGATGGCAAAAACAGCATTACCCTCCGCAAAGGCCTTGTGGTTACCTGCCTAGACCATCTGGAAGAGCGCGTTTGCTATATCGAGGATGGTAAAACGGGGGAAACAACGGCAAGCGGTCTGCTGGCGCGCCTGCAGTCTTCCATCACGCCCGATTTCATGATGACAAGCAACGGCCCCACCCGCACCACAATGGTACCGGCTTAAAGGGAACTTTTACCGCCTGAGTTGCTTTGGCGGAGACAGTCTTTTAGACTGGCCCCAAGCCCACCCCCTTTAATGACTGGAACATCATGGCGCGCTTACAAAAAATCTTCATTGCAACGATTGCCGTTGCCATGCTTGCGACCATCGCCGCCTGTTCCGGCCAGAGTATCCTCAATAAAATTGTGAGTGACGAGGGGTACAAGATCAGCCGCGACATCGCCTATGGCACGGGCCCGCGCCAGAAGATGGATATTTACACGCCCGACCATCCGGCTGCCGACGGCTGCACCATTTTGTTCTTCTATGGCGGCAGATGGGAGGGCGGCGAAAAATCGCTCTATAAATTCGTCGGGCAGGCCTTGAGCTCCAAAGGCTGTGTGACCGCCATTGCCGACTACCGCGTCTATCCCGCTGTCAAATACCCCGTCTTTGTTGAGGATAGCGCGGCCGCCTTTGTCTGGCTGCATGCGCATGCACGGGAATTCGGCGGGAACCCGGATAAGCTGTTTCTCGCGGGTCATTCCGCTGGCGCCTATGATGCCGCCATGGTCGCGGTGCATCCAAAATTTCTGACGGCGGCAGGCGGCGAGCGCAGTTGGATTCGCGGCGTCATCGGCATTTCAGGGCCCTATGATTTCCTGCCTTTCACCGACAAGGACATCATCGATATTTTCAGCACCGAGAAAGATGAGGCGACCCAGCCCATCACCTATGCCGCCGCCGGCATGCCGCCGATGCTGCTGGTGCATGGGGAAAACGACACCGAGGTGTACCCGAAGAACACGCGCAACTTCGCGGCGAAACTGAAAGCCGCGGGCAGCCCGGTGCAGACCATTATTTACCCCGACGCGCGGCACCAGGCGATGATCCTGTCACTGCTGAACGGCTTCCGCGGCAAAATTCCCCTGCTGGAGGATATTTCCACCTTCGTCCACGCGGAAAGCAAATAAGTTTTAAGGTTTCGGCGGTTTTGGCGCGGCAACGGGCGCAGCTTTTTGCTGGGCGGTAAAGCCGAGCTTCTTAAGGCCGCTGGAAATCTCCGGCATGCCCATGCACAAATCCCAGAGCAAGCCGGAGCGGTGATTTTCGATCATCACCACAATCGGCCCCTGGTCGATAGCGAGGTGGCTTTTCGCCGTCCAGTTGTTGCTTTCGCTGAAGGAATCGACAAGGCCATATTTCCCCCACAGCCTGCTACCCTCGAAGCTATCGAAGTGACGCAAGGCATCCATCGACTCTTTTGGTGTATAAGGCATAGAGGCGAGCGCCGCCGTCGGCGCAATCACGCCGCGGTCGTTGGCGGGGGAATGCGCGTTGTAAATTTCATGGCTGTCGCAGGCGGTCAAGCCCCAGCAATCGGGCCCGTAGCCCTTATAGCCCAGCGGGTTATTGATGCAATGCGCGCGGTTCAGCAGCGCATGGTTGCGGTTCTGCTCGAAATAATCAGCATGACGGTCCTGCAGCTGTTTCGGGTTCAGGCCCATGAAGGAGTAATGGGTGAAAAACAACGGCCCACCAAGCGCGGGACCCAGCGGCAGTTCAATCGTATTCTCGGGCTTGCCGTTTTTATAGATGCCGCCATAGGCGGTGCCATTTTTAAACTCCGCGCCCTTCGTCCAGCTTTTCTTGTACACATCGGCGGAGACGGGATGCGTCGGGGATGACGCTGCCAGCACATGGGTGACAAGGCATTCGTTCCAGCCCTTGATTGGCAGGTTCATGTCAAAATTGTGGTTGGGGCTCCAGTGCCAGTACAGGTCTTTTGTGCCCTTGGTGTACCAATCCCACTCGACGCCTTCCCACAATTGAGTAATCTTGGCAGAAGTGGCGGCGGCTTTGATGTTGTTCGCGTCTTTGGCAAGATATTCGCGCGCGGATAGCAGACCCATAATGAGGAAAGAGGTTTCGACCAGATCGCCGCCATCGTCCTTCGGCGAAAAAGGAATGGTCTTGCCGGTGTTGCCGTTCAGGAAGTGCGGAAAGGCGCCGTGGAATTTATCCGTTTTGTCGAGGAAGTCGACGATGGTCGACAGCCGGTCGATGAATTCGTCGCGCTTGATCCAGCCGCGTTCGACGCCTGCGATCATCGCCATGACGCCAAAACCGGTGCCGCCTGTCGTCACGCAGTTGAGATCGTAACCGAATTCCGGCACCACGTTGCTGCGCTCTCGCGCCATGCCGCTCACCGGATGGCCGAAATCCCAGAAATATTTCAAGGTCTCGCGCTGCACTTTATCCAGCAACTGCTCGTCTGCCGCCGTCAACTGATACGGTGGCGGTGGCGGCGCTGCGGGTTTCCGCGCGAGCTTGCTAAAGATTTTTTTCATGATGGCGCGAGCTTAGCACGCTTTGCACCCAGCTTCCAAACGCAACCTTATGTTGCAGTGCGGCAAACAACGCTATACGGCTGCGCCTTTGGGAATCGTGAAATAAAATGTCGAACCCTTGCCGGGGGTGGATTCTACCCAAATTCGCCCCTTATGCATTGCGACGATCTTCCGGCAGATGCAAAGGCCGAGGCCTGAACCTTCAATGTCATCCCGGGAGTGCAGGCGCTTGAAAGCGTCAAAAATCATTTCAAGATAATCGGGCTCAATGCCGAGGCCGTTGTCGGCGACGGAAAATTTATGGTCGCTCCCCGCCTCCTCGCACCGCACTATTATTTGTGGTGTTTCCGCACGGCGGTACTTGATGGCGTTGGAAATAAGGTTTTGCAAAAGCTGCCGCACACGCACGGGATAAGCCAAAATGCGCGGCATGCCTTCGACGGAGACGACAGCACCGGCCTCGCTGACCGACTCCTCGAGCGTTTCCAGCACCTCATGCGTGACAGAATCGAAATCTACATAGCGCATTTCTTCTAACGAGTCCGTCACCAGCGAATAGGCAAGCAGATCATCCACCAGTCTCTGTAGCCGCTGCGCGTTCACGATCAGCCGCAGGGTATACCCGAGACCTTCAGGCCCCATACGGTCGCCAAATTCATCGCGCAAGATTTCACAGTAGGAAACAATATGTCGCAAAGGCGCCTTCAGATCATGCGAGGCGGTATGCGTAAAATCTTTCAATTCTTCATAGGCGCGCGCCATATCTGCGGGCGATAGCGGCGGCGGAGATGGATTTTTCTCTCCTGTCATGGGCGGATATTCACTTTTCTGCATCGAATACCCCCTTGGCGTCCATTTGCCCCAACATCACGCAATCGAAACGGTTCCAAAAATATTCGCGAGAATTTTAGAATAGTTTGAAGCGGTTACGGGGAAAAATTCACCACCTGTTAATCAGCACAGGCTTAGACTTATATTGTGATTCACGCGGTCTATATATTTTTTAGCGGTTTTCAACGCCGTTGATTTTGAACCAGCCGGCGGAAATGATTTTGAGCAAATGCGCGGAGCAGATGGATTTGATGAGAAGCCGCCGGCAGCTTCCGCCACCACACCATGGAAAATAACGAGACGGCCGATAGCGCTTGTCGATGACAGCATCGACGACCAATGGATGCTGCGCCGCCAGTTGAAATTTTTGTTCGGCGAGATGCCGGTCATCACTTTCCACAGCGGCGCGGGTCTTTTCGCTTACCTGCGTGATTACCGCGACGACGCGCAAAAACCATGGCTGATATTGCTGGATCTCGACATGACCGATAGGGACGGCTCGCCGACACTGGATTTGCTGCATGCAAACGCGGATTACGCAGATATTCCCGTGCTCATCATTTCCGCGAGCGAGGATACCGGGGAAATAGAGAAGGCGCTGTCCCGCGGCGCGCGCGGCTTTATGCCCAAGCCGCTTAAACGCGGCGATTTTATAGAATTACTCAATGGCAGGGAGTCCCGCCCCTTGCGGGACAGCCCGAACTAGAAACGTGAAAAAAAACCGGCAGCCGAAGCGCAAGGAAGGATGAAGTCATGCAACACGATGAAAACAAGGTCAATCTGGACGTTACGCCACCTCCGCTCTTCGCGGGGGAAGACTACAGTTGCCGGGTCTTTCTGGTAGAGGACGAAATGGACGACCGGTTGTTCAGTCAGCGCCAGCTGGAGGCCTGCAGCAAGGTCGATGAGGTGAAATGCTTTGCCAATGGTGAAGACCTCATCCGCTATATGCGGGAACAGGGGTTTGAAGATCGCTCCGTTATGTGCATGACGCCGACAATCATTATTGTCGACCTCAACATGCCGCGGATGGACGGGTATAAGGTTCTGGAGAAATTAAAGACTGACGCTTTCCTTGAAGAAATTCCCGTTGTCGTCCTGTCCGGCGACCTGAACTACGAAACTATCCGCCGCGCGCTTGATTTGCGGGCGGACGGGGTTTTGAGGAAGCCGCTGAACGTCGCAAAGCTGTCGGAATTTTTCCGCCACGCCTGGCAGTGGCCGACCAAAGAAATGTGGACGTCCTAGGCTGCGGCCTTGCGAAGGGTGATTTCGCGGTCGTGATATTCGCGCAGGGTGTTGCGATGGCCGACGCTCAAAACCGTGGCGCGGGGGAGCCTTTCACGCAGCATTTTGTAGAAGTAACTCTCCGACGCTTCGTCGAGGGCGGAGGTCGCTTCATCGAGGAAAATAACATCCGGTTTCACGATCATCGCGCGCAGGAAAGCGATGCGCTGCTGCTCGCCCAAGGACAGGATATGCGACCAAGGCGCGCTTTCGTCCAGCCGCGCGGCGAGGTGGCCGATCTGGCAGGTTTCCATTTCCGCCTTCAGTTCCGCATCCGGCAGAGTTGCACGCCCCGGATACAGCAGCGCATCGCGGAGGGAGCCGAGCGGTAGGTACGGTTTTTGTGGCAGGAACAGAACTTTACCTTCCGGCAAGGTGACGCCGCCGTGCGCGAAAGGCCAGAGGCCCGCCAGGACCCGCAGCAACGTCGACTTACCGCTACCCGAAGGTCCCTGCACGAGAATGGCAGACTGTTTCGCCGACTGCAGCGAAAAATCACGCAGCAGCGGCTGGCCGTCCGGCAGCGCGACCTCGAGATGGGTGACGGAAAGATCGCTGGCCCGCGTGAGGCTGACGCCGCTTTCCAAATTTTCCGCCGCCGTCAGGCTGTCAAGGAAGCCGGTCAGACGCTGGATCACCGCGCGCCACAGGGCGATGTCCGAATAGGAGTCGACAATAAACGAGAGCGAACCGCGCACACGGTCAAACGCTTCCGCCGTCTGCATCAGCGCACCCAGCATGATCTGGCCGCTGAAAAAACGTGGCGCGACGACAACATAAGGGAAGATCACGGCGATCTGCCCGTAGCCGGAGGTGAACCACGACAGCGTCTTCTGCCGTTTCATGATCTGGCGGAAATTGTCAAAGACGTAAGAAAAGCGTGCAAACAATCCCTGCTGCTCTTCCTGCTCCCCTTTATAGAACGCAATGCTTTCGGCGTTTTCACGTACGCGTATGAGGTTGAAGCGGAAATCCGCCTCCACACGCTGCTGGTGGAAACCGAGGTCGACCAAGGGCCGGCCGACCTTCATCGTCATCAGCGTACCCGCAATGGAATACACCAGCGCGACCCAGACAAGGTAGCCATGAATCGTGATCGAATTTCCATCACTCAACGGCACGGATAACAGACCTGACAGGCCCCAGAGAATATGCAGGAAGGTCAGCAGCGATACCGTCGAGCTGAGCAGGCCGAGCGACAGGTTCAGCGTCAGCTGGATGAACTTGCCGATATCCTCTGCCACCCGCTGGTCGGGGTTGTCGGCCGGGTTACCGGCGAGCTGCAGGCGGTAAAAGGTGCCATTCGCCAGCCAGCGGCTGATAAAGTTTACCGTCATCCAGCGCCGCCAGCGAATTTGCAGCATCTGGTTGAGGTAAGAGCTGTAAACACCCATCACCATAAAGCCGAAGGCGAGGTAAGCAAAGCGCAGCAGCGCCGCATCAAAAGCTACCTTGTCGCGGGTCTGGAAGGAGTCGAAGAAATCGCTCCGCCAGCTGTTGAACAGGACACTCAGGTAAACGTTGCTGAGGTTCAAGGAGATGATGACAAACAACAGGCCCCACGCCCAGAAACGGTCTTCGGACGTGAAGTATGGCTTGCTGAGCGACCAGAGGCGCTTTAAAAACAGTTTCATCTCATCGTCCAAAATTGTTCGGCCCCACCAGTTTAAAGCAGGGGGTTCTAAAAGCAACCAATGAAGGCTTTTCAGGGAAGGCTTTTAAGGCGTGGGTTTGCGCTGCAGGCCCGGCTTCGGGGCGATATCATTCGCTGGCGGGCGCTGCAGGCGGTCGATCAAATCCGGCAAATCGCCGAAATCGCGGATTATGGTCTTGACGCCGGCCTCTCTCAGACGGGCGAATTTTTTGTCATCCGCCGCGAAGCCGACAAAATAAAGACCGAGGGAAGCTGCCGCCGCCGCATCGGCGCTTGAATCGCCGATCACGATAACCGGGCGGTTGCCGCCATGGTCGCTGGAGAACCGGTTGACAATCGACACCAGCTGTTCTGCCTTGAGCGCGTCGTTCTTCCGGCCGGCATCGCGGATATTATCCTTGCCGCGCAAGTAGCGCGGGTCAAACAGCGTGTCGAGCTTGTGATAGGCCAGCTGCGCCGCCAACGCATCTTCGCGCGTGCCGGTGTAGATGCCAAGCGTCAAGCCGCGCAGCTTCATGGTTTCCACCGCTTCGCGCACATGGGGGTAGAGATGTTCTTTCCAGCCCGGGCGCGCCAGCAGCACATCGCAGGTTGTGTTGCAGTCGGCCATGAATTGCTTTTTATCGTCCGGCGGCAGGGGGCCTGCAAAATGGTCGGTGATTTCGCTTAAATTTTTGTTGCCCAGCATCGCGGTCACGTCGTCGGGTGCCGGGGCGGCAACGCCGTATTTTTCCAGCACTTCGGCGAAAGCCTGCACATAGCGCGGCGCGGCGTCGGTCAGCGTGGAGACAAGATCGAAAATGACGAGGACGCCTTGGTCGCGTGCCATATTACACCCTTCATAATAAAGCCCCTTCCAGGTGCTTTTTATTTTCCAGAGCATAGGGTTTGGCGACCGTTTTGTCAAGATAGGCCAAGGAGCCGAAAAGGAACTCGGAAAGACGCTGGTGCAGCTCCCGCTGCTCGTCCGTTGCGCCGACCGTGGAATAGGTGGCGATGACAGCGAGGCGGTGCAGCGCCATGAGGGAGGAGAGCGAGACGTTGATATGGTTGTCCCGCAGCCAGGCCAGCACTCGGTGGAAATCTGTGAGGGTATTCAGGGTGACCGGAATTTCATCGTATTTCACAACTTCGTCGCCGTCGATCTTGCGGTCCTTGGAGAACGGCACATCTTCCGCCCGCGTGATGCCGACGAATTCGGGCTTGCCGCAGCGGTCGATCCAACGGAAGAAGCCGGTCACCATGGTGTTGCGGCGGACCTCGGAGAAAAATTTTTCCATGCCGGTTTCTTCGCACAACTCCCGCGCCATGCCGTAGGCGAGCGCTTCGCGCAGATCATTGGCGGAGCCTGCAAGATCAAGGTCTGAATAACTCATGGAGCCGGAACCGCCAAGGCTGACAGTATGCGATCCGATGGCTTTGTTGCCCCCCTGATAAAGCATGACGACGCGGCGGTTTTCCGTCACCAGTAGCGTGGTGATGCCGATGTGGCCCGACACTTCCTTGTAGAAGTCTGGCTTGAAGCGCACGCCCTCGCGCCCGTCAATATCTTCCTCCACCACCGGAAAGTAGGTGGTGAGGTCTGTATAGACTTCTTTCTCGCCCTTGATGTTATTGCGGAAGATGCGGGAGCGGAAAGCCTCCGCCGTCAGCAGCGCGTCGAAATAGGTGGACTTGCGCACCGTGACAGGCCGTTCGCCCATCAGCGCGTCTGCCATGTCGTGAAAGGCGAGTTTGACGCCATTGGTCGTATGCTGCTTTTTATTGGCGACGCGGATGGCGATATACCGCAGCTGGTGACGGGAGCGGATGTGGTTCGTCTCCCCCTCCTCCACCTTGAAACTGATGGAAGGCCGCAGCATCAGCGTATCGTCGACAAGGCTGCTGACAAGCGGGCTTTCCTTGCAGAAGCCATGGCCGCGAATGGGGTTGTCAAAACCAAGCTGTTGTTCGACCTTCGCGGGGTAGACGGCTGACATCAGGAAGCTCAGCTCGTCATAGGCGATATGGGTCGAGGGTTGGGCGGAATAGGTGACGCCACCGTGGGAGGGTCTGTAATCCGCCGGCAAGATAGACATTTCACCGCCCAGCTGGACGAGGATGATGCAGCCTTCGATCGTCATCGCCACAATGTCGAGAACCGTGTTCCAGGTGCAAATGGAATAGCCGAACAGGACGAAGGCGAGGACGGTAATGATGAGGTCTTTGCGGTAGTCAGGGTCCCACTTGCAGAGAAAGAGCATCAGGTCATAGCGGCCCCTGATATTCCGGTAGAAATTGAGGAGCCGGATGGATGGAGTCATTTAAACTTCCAGTGAACCTGTACTTTAATGACGTTGTCGTGGGAGAAAGTTTTTCCCTTCAGCTGAAGCTGCGCGTCGTTGTTGGGGTCGTCGGTGAGGCTTTTGCTGATGCCCATCATCCCGTCCTTGAAGAAGATATGCGACGCCGCGACATCAAGGGACGTATCGTTGCCAAGGTTCAGGCGGGCGCCCAACTGGGCAAGATAGCTTTTTCCAGCGCGGTCGTTCTGCAGGGCCTGCGGGCTGAAGGCGGGCGTATTGTCGTACTGCACGCCGGTACGGAAAGAAAGGTGATCTGTCTGTTGCCATTCTGCGCCAAGGCCGAGCGAGTAGCTGGAGCCATAGGTCTGCGGCGCGAATGTGTCATGCCGATAGCCGGTGTCATACTGGCCGGCGCCGAAGCTGCTGGGAGGGGAGAAGTTATAGCTGCCCATGAAGCTGAGATTGTCTGTTGCCTGATGCTTCACAACGGCACCGACGCTGCCCGGCGTACCCGCAACCGGATGGCCGAAGCTGCTGCCGGAGAGGGCGGAAACGACCGCCGTCCCTTCCATCGTGCGGCTGGCGACAGGCTGGCCATCAATGAAAAGCGAGGTCCGTTGGGTGATGTGGTACGCACCAGCCGTTGCTGCGGGTGCGGGTGCCTGAAACTGGGGTGCCGGTTGCGGCTTCGGCGCCGGATGAATGACGATGGTCGGCATGGACTGGGAGGATGTCTCAAACGCTTCGGCATGCTGCGGGAAAAGCGCAGGGGTTAGACAGATTACAGCAATGGCCAGCCGCGTTAACATTTCCTCAACCTTCTGGTGACACCCCTATTATCTGACATATGTATTAAAGACTCCTGAAGTTGAATTCCATAATACATAGGGTTATCAGTGTTTTGGGGCCGCGTTTCTTGTTCATAGTTCACGCTCTATCCAATACATTAATCGGCGTCAGGTTCCGGAAACCTGATGAACGGATGTTTCAAATCGCCGCCGAATAGCCAAGGAAAAGCAAACCCATGACGACTGACGCAGTGCAACAGGGCTATGTTGAAAATACGCTTTTGCTGGACGGTGTTTTCGGCGGTGAAAAAGTCAGCATTTTCTATCAGCTGTGGCGGCCGAAAAATTCTTATAAAGGCACGGTTTTCTGCCTGCACGGGCTGACGCGCCAGAGCCATGATTTCGACTTTATCGCAGAATCACTTCAGGACGCGGGCTATGCCGTCATCGCGGCCGATGCGCCGGGGCGCGGCGGCAGCAGCCGTTTCGCCAATCCCGCCAATTACGGCGTTGATGTCTATGGCGAGGTTTTTACGGCTTTTTTGCAGCAGATGAAGCTGGAAAACGTGCACTGGATTGGCACCTCGATGGGCGGGCTGATTGCGCTTTACCTCGCCATGCTCGGCCGCGGCGGTGTCATGCGGACGCTGACGCTGGTGGATATTACGCCGAAGCCAAACCGCGCAGGCCTTGACCGCATCCTTGGCTATGTGAGCGAAAACCTGCCGACCTTCCGCGACCCGCAACAGTACGAAGCGGCGCTGCGCGTTAACCTGCCGCTGGGCGATGTGCCGGAGGAAGTCTGGGGCCATTACGCCCGCTATCAGTTGCGGCAGACAGGCCCCGAAACCTTCCAATTCCATTTTGATCCGCTGCTCGCACGCCGCGCGCTGACTGACCTCAAAGCTGATGTCGACCTGACGCCGGGGTTGTTAATGCTCACCTGCCCCATCGCGCTTGTCGCCGGCAGCGTTTCCGACCTCTGCACTCCTGCCGAAATTTCCGGCCTGAAAGCGTTGAAACCAAACGCGGAAATCCACATCTGCCCCGGGGCGGGCCATGTGCCGGCGCTGGCCGACAAACCGACGAAAGATTTTATTTTGTCATTTTTGAACAGGAATTAACGGCTTTCGCTTGCTGCGCCGCGTCACAAAAACGCAATAAAATAAGGGCTAAACGCTGTGACTTGGCCTGCCGTTCTGGCCTACACTTTCCCGGTCGCCAATTTTGACGAAGAAGAACGGAAAGGCAGGACATCATGACGAACTCCCTCCCAGCGCGCACAGTCGCCCCGCAACAAACTGCAAACACCCGCGTCACCGCCGTGCGCCGCCCCGTTTCTTCCGTGAAGCTTTCCATGGTGCCAAAAAGCGACAGCAGCCTCCTCCAAAAAGAAGAAGACTGCTGCTGCCGCGCGACGGATTAATCCGCCACTATTTTTCAAAACTTAGGTTAAGCCTTTAGCCCGCCTTATGTGCATTCGGCGGTTTCGGCGCGTTGTTGTTGACGGGCTTTTTGTCTTCCAGCAGGCCCTCACGGCGGAACAGCGCGTCGGGGTCCAGCTTGCGGCCCATCATGGAGACGAACAGCGCTTCCGGATCGGTCGTGCCGCCCTGGCTGTAGATGGTATTGCGGAGGCGCTCGGCGCTGTCCTTGTCGTAGAGGCCTTTCTTCTGGAACTCGCCGAAGACGTCGGCTTCCAGCGCTTCCGCCCACTTGTAGCTGTAGTAACCAGCCGCGTAACCACCGGAGAACAGGTGGCCGAAGGAGGTCGATTGCGTGCCGGCCACGCGCGGGAACAGCCAGGTGCTGGAAACGATGCCGTCTTCCAGCTTTTCGACGGACTGGATATCTTCGCGTTTCGTCGAATGCCATTTCATGTCGAGCTTGCCAAGGAAAGTCTGGCGGAGGCCCGAATAGGCCGAGTCAAAGTTCTCCATGTCGTGGATTTTCTGGATCGTCGCGGGGTCGAGCGGCAGGCCGGTTTTGGGGTGACGGGCGAAGGTATCCAGCACTTCCTTCTGCTGCGCCCAGTTCTCTTGCAGCTGCGAGGGCAGTTCCACAAAGTCCCACTTCACGTTGGTGCCGGTCAAGGAACCGTAATCGCCTTTCGCCAGCAGCGCGTGGAGGCCGTGGCCGAATTCGTGGAAGACGGTACGTACTTCATCCAGCGACAGCAGCGTCGGGTTGTCTTTCGTCGGTTTCGGGAAGTTGCAGGTGTTGGTGACGATGGAGAATTCGTTTTCGCCCTGCTCGTTCAGGCCGCGGTTGCGGAAGGTGTTCATCCAGGCGCCGTTGTTCTTGGCGCCGGCGCGGGCGTAATAATCGCCGTAGAACAGGCCGATCATCTCGCCGGAGGCTTTGTCCTTGATCTCGTAAACCTTCACATCCGGGTGATAGACGGGGTATTTGTCTTTCGTTTCCGTCATCTCGATGTTGAACAGCTTCTCCGCGTGCTTGCGAAGGCCATCCATGACGTTTTCGAGGTTGAAATAGGGGCGCAGTTCTTCAAGGTTCATGCTGAAGGTTTCTTCCTTCAGCTTGCGGGAATAGATGGCGAGGTCCCAGGGCTGCAGGTCGGTGAGGCCGTCGGTCTTCTTCGCATAGTCCTGCACTTTTTTCAGGAACTCTGCGGCGGCGGGACGGTACACTTCCTCGTTCTTTTGCAGGAATTCGTTGACGGTTTCCGGCGTTTTCGCCATGCGGTTGTCGAGGACGAAGCCTGCATAGGTATCAAAGCCCAGCAGCTTCGCTTTCTTCTCGCGCTGCTCGACGATATCGAGGACGACGGGGCGGTTGTCGTACTTGCCGCCGAAGGCCACGTTGCCGCGCGCACGGTAGATTTCTTCCCGCAGGGCGCGGTTCTCGGAATATTCGGCGATATCGACGGGCGGCGGCGACAGCTTGATCAGCCATTTGCCGGTCAGGCCCTTTTCCTCGGCCGCTTCCTTGTACTGCGCTTTCACGCGGTCCGGCAGGCCTTTGAGATCAGCTTCGTTGTCGATGACCTTTTCGTATTCGGACGTCGCCAGCAGCACGTTGTTGCGGAAGTTGGTGCCGAGGTCGGAGAGCTTTTCATTGACGGCGCGAAGCTCCAGCTTCTGCGCGTCATCCAGCAGCGCGCCCGAGCGGACGAAATTTTTGTAGGTTTCGGTCAGCAGCATTTTTTGCTCGGGCTGCAGGGACAGGCTGTCGCGCTGGTCGTAGACTTCTTTGATGCGGGAGAAGAGCTTCGCATCCATCATCACGTCGCTGCCGAACTGGACGGCGAGCAGGTCGATCTGCTTTTCAAGGCCGCGCAATTCATCGTTGCCGTTGTTGCCGATGACGTTGCCGAAGATGGTCGTCACGCGGTTGAAGTTATGGCCGGAAAGCTCAAGCGCCTCGATGGTGTTTTTAAAGTTCGCGGGCGCGCGGTTGTTCTTGATGTCTTCCACCTGCTGGCGGGCCTCGGCGATATAGAATTCGACCGCGGGCAAATAATGCTCGGGCTTGATGACATCGAGCGGCGGTGCGCCATAGGGCAGCTTCGGGCCATTGACGAGTGGGTTGGCGGAAAGATCTGCTGCGGGTTTCGACATCGCGGAATCCTTTTTTGCGTTATGACTACTTTATATTGTTATGTAACGATTTTAGGTGCTGATGCTTAAAAAACAATGACTAACGGCGCAATAATCTTGCCTTATTCCATAAGCATTTTCTATAATTTGATTTATGGCTAGATTTTAACCGCTTTCAGCCGCAGCGCATTGCCAATCACGCAAAGGGAGCTGAGCGACATCGCCGCCGCCGCCATCATTGGATTGAGCAAAGTCCCGAAGAAGGGATACAGAATCCCTCCCGCGACAGGTATGCCGAGTACGTTATAGACGAAGGCAAAGAACAGGTTCTGGCGGATATTCCCCATGACCGCGCGGGAGAGATGCCGCGCCCTTAAAATACCGTTGAGGTCGCCCTTCACGAGGACGATGCCGGCACTGTTCAGCGCCACATCTGCCCCCGCGCCCATGGCGATGCCGGCATCCGCCTTGGCCAGCGCCGGTGCATCGTTGATGCCGTCGCCGGCAAGTGCAACAATTTTACCCTTCGCCTGCAATTCGGTCACGATGCGGATTTTATCCTGCGGCAGAAGCCCCGCAATCACCTTGCCGATGCCCAGCGTTGCCGCCACAGCATCCGCCGTTTTCTGGTTGTCGCCCGTCACCATGATGATATCAAGCCCTTCGGCCTTCAGCGCGGCGATGGCCTTTTCGGAGGAGGCCTTAATGGGGTCCGCCACGGCGATCAGCCCGGCAAGACGCCCGCCGACGCCGACGTAGAACACGGTCGAGCCGGCCGATTGTAAAAACGTCGCGCGGTCGCTAAGCGCGGCGACGTCGACGAACAAATCCTGCATATGCGCCGCGTTACCGAGCGCGACGATCTGGTTGACGCTGCCGGCGATATGCCCGGTCACGCCCTTGCCGCTCACGGCCTCGAATTCGTCGGCCGTTTCAGCCTCGATACCGCGGGCAGTCGCCGCCGTCAGCACGGCTTTGGCAAGCGGATGCTCGCTGGCTTTTTCAAGCGCAGCGGCAAGGCCCAGCAGCTGGCGGTCGTTGAAACCTTCGGTCGGTATGACGGCCGTGACCGCCGGATGCCCTTCCGTCAGCGTGCCGGTTTTATCAACCAGCAGCGTGTCCGCCTTGCCGAGGTTTTCAAGCGCCGCCGCATGGCGGATGAGGATGCCGGCGGATGCGCCGCGCCCGATGCCGACGGTTACCGACATCGGCGTTGCAAGCCCCAGCGCGCAGGGGCAGGCAATAATCAGCACCGACACCGCGCAAATAACAGCGTATGAAAGTGCCGGTACCGGCCCCAGCATAAACCAGAAGATAAAGCTGATGCCGGCCGCCGTGATGACCGCTGGCACGAACCAGCCTGCCACTTGATCTGCAAGCCCCTGAATGGGCGCGCGGCTGCGCTGCGCTTCCGCCACCAGCTGCACGATATGCGCCAGCATGGTATCCGCGCCGACCTTTTCGGCCTTCATCGTAAAGCTGCCGCGCTGGTTGAGCGTGCCGCCGGTCACGGTTGCGCCTTGGGATTTCAGCACCGGCGTTGCCTCCCCCGTCACCATGGATTCATCCACATAACTGTCACCCTGCAGGAGGATGCCATCCACGGGAATGCGCTCGCCGGGGCGAAGGCGCAGCGTATCGCCCGCCGTGATATGCTCTATGGCGACTTCCTCGTCATCGCCGCCCGCCGTGACGCGGCGTGCGGCTTTGGGGACCAGATTCAAAAGCGCGCGAATGGCATCGCCGGTTTTTTCGCGCGCCTTTAGCTCCAGCACCTGCCCCAGCAGGACAAGGGCGATGATGGCCGACGCCGCCTCAAAATAAACCGGCACGGTGCCGTCTTTCTGGCGAAATGCTTCGGGGAAAAGGCCCGGGGCCAGCGCGGCGACGAGGCTGTAAATATAGGCAACGCCCGTGCCCATGGCGATAAGCGTAAACATATTGAGGTTGCCGGTGCGGAAACTGTCAAACCCGCGACGGAAAAACGGCAGCCCCGCCCAGAGAACCACCGGCGTTGCGAACAGCAGCTGGAAGCGCAGCGCAAAGGTCGCCGAAATCCACTGGTGGATATCAAACATATGGCGGCCCATCTCAAGGCCGAAGACGGGAATGGTCAGCAGCACCGCCGCCCAAAAGCGGTTCATCATGTCATCGAATTCAGGGTTGGGGGCGTCTTCCGCCGTGACAATCTCGGGCACCAGGGCCATGCCGCATTTGGGGCAGCTGCCGGGGCCGATCTGGCGTACACCTTCGCACATGGGACAGATATAATAGCCATTGGGTTTGCCTGCGGGAATTGGGGCTGCAGGTTTTTCGCCCTCCCCCTCGCCATGGGCGCAGCAGCTCATCTCCGGCTTCTTGTCAGAGGCGTCGACAGGCTCTTCAATAACAAATTCCTCGTTGACGGGGAGGTCGGCTGGCGTATCGTTCATCTCATCATCCTTCAGGCGGCCTTTCGGGCAAGGCGGGTTGCGGCCAGACCGATTTTTTCGGCCGCAAAAATAATTTCCTCTTTGGTCGTCGCGCGGCCGAGGGAGAAGCGCAGGCTACCGGCAACCTCCTCGTCCGAAAGGCCAATGGCTTTCAGCACGGCGGAAGGTTTGCGCGCGGCGGAAGCGCAGGCGGCGCCGGTGGAAAGGCACAGGTCATCCTGCAGCTCCAGCATCAGGTCTTGTGCATCCAGCTCCGCAAAACGCAGGTTGAGAAGACCGGGCAGGCAATTGTCACGGCTGCCATTGACGGCAGCGCCGATATTCAGCGCTGTCAGTCTTTCGAGCAGCATGTCGACAAGCGCGCGGACGCGCGGGGCTTCCCCCTGCATTTTTAGAGCGGCAATACGGCAGGCTTCTCCGAAACCGACAACCAGCGGCAGCGGTACCGTGCCGGGGCGGAGTGCCTGCTGCGCGCCGCCGAAGAAAACCGGCGCGATCGCAACAGGCGTTTTGACGCGCACATAGAGCGCACCGATGCCGGCGGGGCCGTAAAACTTATGTGCGGAGAAGCTGAGAAGGTCAATGCCGAGAGCCTCGACATCGAGCGGGATTTTACCGACCGCCTGCGTCGCGTCGGAATGCAGCAGCGCGCCCTTCGCATGGGCAATATCGGCGGCAGCCTTCAAGGGCTGGATGGTGCCGATTTCATGACTGGCAGCAATGAGGGAAACGACAAGCGTCTTCTCCGTGACCGCTGCTGCCAGCTGTTCGGCCATGGCAAAGCCGTCATGCGTGACCGCCACTGTTTTAATCGTAAAACCCTGCTTTGCCAGCTTCGCCGCGGTTTTGGCGACGCAGTCATGCTCGATGGCGCTGATAACGATTTCGCGACGGCTTTCTGGCGCGGCGGCGGCAAGACCGAGCAGAGCGAGGTTGTTTGATTCCGTGGCACCGCTGGTAAAGGTAATACCCTCCGGCACCGCATTGACCAAAGCCGCCACCTGTTCTCGCGCGTGCTGCATCACAGACGCAGCTTTGCGACCCGCCGCATGGGATTTGGCACCTGGATTGCCAAAATGCTCCGGCGTGAAATAGGGCGTCATCGCCGCAATCACTTCAGCCTCGCAGGGCGTCGTCGAATGGTAGTCCATATATACCGGCTTCTTCATGCCGCTGCCTCATGGCTGCCGCGTGTAATGCCGAGGGTGAGCAACTCCGCCGCGATCGAAATCGCAATTTCCCGCGGGTGTTTGCCCGTGCCGCCGATGCCGATGGGGCAGCGCAGCTGCGCCAGCTGCTCTTTTGTAATGCCATCGCCCAGCAGCCGCTTTTCAAACTTCGCCCGTTTGGTGGCGGAGCCGATAAGGCCTAAATAGGCAAAGCCGCCCCTTTTAAAACTTTGCAGGACAAGATCGTAATCCAGATCATGGCTATGCGTCATGACGGCGATGAAAGCGCCGGGCTTCATCTCGCGCAGTTCAGCCAGAGGTGCAGACGTGACAATCTTCTCAACGCCGCGCGGAATATCGGCGGGAAATTCAGCCGCGCGCTCGTCCACCCATTTTATCTGGATGCCGAGGTTGGAGAGCACAGTCACGACTTCGCGGCCGACATGCCCTGCACCGAAAAGATAAAGCGTTTTTCCGGTCGGCACAAAGGGTTCAAGGAAGACCGTCACCGCGCCGCCGCAGCATTGCGCGAGTTTCGGCCCCAGAGGATAATCTTTGACCGCGGGGCCTGACGCGCTTTTCAACAGCTCTCGCGCCGCCTCTATCGCCTGAAACTCAAGGTTGCCGCCGCCGATGGTGCCGAACTGTTCTATTGCTGTGACCAGCATTTTAACGCCGGCCTCGCGCGGGGTGGAGCCCTTGGCTTCCATCACCGTGATCAGCACACAAGGCTCGCCCTTGTCGGTCAGGCGCGTCAGCACGGGCAGCCAGTCGTGCGGCATGCCGCTCATGCGCGCACCGCCTGAATGGCTTTCAGCACATTCTCCGGCGTCGCGGGTGCCTGCAGCGGCGGAATTTTGCCGGTGCCTGCCGCCGCGGCCGCATCGCGCAGGGCGAGGAAAACGGAAATCGCCAGCATCAACGGCGGCTCCCCCACGGCTTTCGAGCGGTAAATGGTTTCTTCCGGGTTAACGGCGTCAAACAGCTTCGTGCGGAAATCCGGCGGAATATCGCGGCCGGTCGGGATTTTATAGGTACTGGGCGCATGGGTTTTGAGCTGCCCTTTCGGGTTCCACCACAATTCTTCGGAGGTGAGCCAGCCCATGCCCTGGACAAAACCGCCCTCCACCTGCCCGATATCGATGGCGGGGTTGAGCGATTTGCCAGCGTCGTGCAGCAGGTCGGCGCGCATGACTTTGTATTCGCCCGTCAGCGTATCGACGATGACTTCCGAAATGGCGGCGCCATAAGCGAAATAATAAAACGGTCGGCCTTTGGCGGCAACGCGGTCCCAGTTGATTTTCGGCGTTTTGTAGAAACCGGTGGAGGACAGCGAAATGCGGTTATAATAAGCAAGCGCGACGATTTCCTGAAAGGTGTGAACCTGGTCGCGGATATAAACGCTGTTATTCGCAAAGCGCACATCATCCGCGTTACAGTCGAAATAGGAAGCCGCGAAATCAATAAGCCGCGCGCGGATGGCAAGCGCTGCCGCTTCCGCCGCCTTGCCGTTCAAATCCGCGCCGCTGGAGGCTGCGGTGGCTGAAGTATTCGGAACCTTGGAGGTATTAGTCGCGGTGATGCGCACTTTATCCAGATCAATCTGGAAGACATCCGCCACCACCTGGCAGATTTTTGTGTGCAGCCCCTGCCCCATTTCAGTACCGCCGTGGTTGGCCTGCACGGTGCCGTCCTTATACACATGCACCAGCGCACCCGCCTGATTGAGCATAGTGAGCGTGAAACTGATGCCGAATTTCACCGGCGTCAGCGCGATGCCTTTTTTGAGGATGGGGCTGCCAGCGTTGAATTCCTTCACCGCCTTGACACGTGCGAGGTATTCGCCCGTCTGCTCGATTTCGGCCAGAATATCGCCGATGATATTATCTTCGACCGTCATGCCGTAATGCGTCATGCAGCGGTCGCCAAGCTTGCCCTTGGCGTCATAGAAATTGACCTTGCGGATTTCGAGCGGGTCTTTGCCAAGTGTGCGGGCAATATCATCGATCACATATTCCATCGCCAGCATGCCCTGCGGCCCGCCGAAACCACGAAAAGCGGTGTTCGATACTTTATTGGTAAAACAGCGGTAGCTGGTGACTTTTGCATCTTTGAGAAAATAGCAATTATCGGCGTGAAACATTGCGCGGTCGGCAATCGCATTCGATAAATCAGGGCTCATGCCGCAATTGGCGGCCTGCGTGAATTCAATGCCGTCAATCAACCCGTCGTCGTTGAAGCCGACATCGTAGCGGATATTGAAATCGTGCCGTTTGCCGGTCAGCAGCATATCGTCATCACGGTCGAGACGCAGCTTCACGGGACGGCCGGATTTTCGCGCCAGCAGGGCGGCGGCACAGGCGATGATGGAGGCCTGACTTTCCTTGCCGCCGAAAGCTCCGCCCATGCGGCGCACTTCCACGGTCACAAGGTGATCATGAATGCCCAAGCACTTTGCAATCAAGTGCTGCACTTCAGACGGATGCTGCGTCGACGACCAGCAATGCATTTCCCCGTTTTCAAGCGGCGTCGCCATGGCGATCTGGCCTTCGAGATAGAAATGGTCCTGCCCGCCAATATCCAGCGAACCGCTGATGCGGTGCTTTGCTCGCGTGAGCGCGGCGGCGCTATCGCCCTGCGCCATCACATAGGTATCGCCGACGAATTTATTCGCCTCTATCGCGGCATGCACATCCAATATCGCCGGCAGCTCTTCATATTCGATCACGGCCAGATGCGCAGCTTTTCGTGCAATCGCCCTGGTTTCCGCCGCAACACCCAGAACCGACTGGCCGTTGTACAGCACCACGCCATCGGCAAAAATCGGGTCGCCGCCATAGACGGGCGCGGCGTCATTTAATCCCGGAATATCCTTCGCCAGCATCACGGCGTGAACGCCTTTGATGTGGCAGGCAGAAATATCGATTTTTTTTATTTTTGCATGCGCATGCGGGCTTTGCAGCAGGTAGCCGTGCAGGCAGCCGCGCGGCTCCAGCAGATCATCCGTATAGGTCGCTTCGCCGGAGACATGCAATTTTGCGCTGTCATGCGCTTTCGCCTTGCCCATGCCGCCATCGGCGGGCGCGGGATTAATGACCGCTTCCGCCTTATCCTGCATGGCTGTAAATCCTTGTTGCCACATCCGGCGCTGTCGTTTCAATGAAGAAACGTTGCAGCAGGCTGCGTGCCACGTCTCTGCGATATTTGGCAGAGGCACGCATATCCGTCATCGGCGTATAATCATCATCCAGCATTTTCGCGGCGGCTTCGACCGTGGCGCCACTCCACGGCTGCCCTTTAAGCGCAGCTTCGGTTCTAGCGGCGCGCTTTGGCGTGCCTGCCATGCCGCCAAAGGCGATGCGGGCTTCCGTGACGATGCCGTCTTTCACATCCACCGCAAAGCCGCCGCAGACAGCGGCGATATCAAGGTCAAAACGCTTTGATACTTTGTAAACGCGGTAATGAACTGTATCCGGCTTGGCAGGCACGAATATTTTTTCAACGAATTCCCCGGGCTTCCAGTCCTGCTTGCGGTATTCGAGGAAGAAATTTTCCAGCGGCATGGTGCGCACGCCGGCCTTGGACCGGAGGGTCAGTGTCGCGCCCAGCGCGATCAGCGCAGGCGGACCGTCGCCGATGGGGGAGCCGTTGGCAATATTGCCGCCGATGGTGCCCGCATTGCGAATGTGGAGCGAGGCAAAGCGCGATAACAATTCTTTCATGCTGGCATCCACCGAGGACAGTGCCGTAAAGGCTTCCTGATAGGTCACTGCCGCGCCAATCTCAAGGCCGCCATTGCCCGTCTTGATCTGCCGCAAGGCGTCGATGTTGCCGGTGTAAATCATCACCGGCAAATCCATGTGCATTTTGGTAACCCAAAGGCCCACATCCGTGCCGCCCGCCAGAATAGTCGCCTGCGGGTAGACGGAGAGGATGAAGGCGAAATCTTCCACCGTGCGCGGGGCAAAGAATTTTCCACCCTCCGTCTCGTAGCTCAGCATTGCCTTGCGCTGAAGGGCGGCAAGCGCCTTCGCGTCCGACGGCAGCGCGCGATTTTCAGTTTTGTTCGCCATGCGCGCGGCGTCAATGATGGGGCGGTAGCCGGTGCAGCGGCAGAGGTTGCCGGAAATCGCATCGTGAATATCCTCCGCGCCCGCATCGGAAATATTATTCACCATGGTCGACAGCGCCATAACAAAGCCCGGGGTGCAGAAACCGCATTGCGAGCCGTGGCATTTCACCATGGCATCCTGCACTGCGTTCAACTCGCCCGATTTGGATTTCAGCGCCTCGACCGTCACCACTTCGCGGCCATCCAGCGTCGGCAAAAAAGCGATACAGGCGTTGAGGCTAACATGGTCGACCTTGCCATTGACAAGACGGCCGACGGCAACGGTGCAGGCGCCGCAATCGCCCTCGGCGCAGCCTTCTTTCGTGCCAGTCAGGTGGATGTATTCGCGCAAATATTGCAGCAGCGTGGTGGTCGGCGGCAGCTGGGCCACCTCGTGCGGGACGCCGTTCAGGATAAAGCGGATCGTATCGGCCAAGGTCGTTCCCGGAATGCTGTTTTCCTAAAAACAAATGATAACAAGACGATACTGTTTTTATAGGCACAAGTCATGCGAAATGTTACGCTGTTTTCCTGATTTAAATGGTTCAAGACAAGGGATTTTAAAGCCATGAACAGCTTCATCGAGGGCCTGCCGAAGGTCGAGCTTCACCTGCATATCGAGGGCAGCCTCGAGCCCGAGCTAATGTTCGCGCTTGCCCAGCGCAACAAGATGAATATCCCCTTCAGGACGGTCGAAGAAGTGCGCGCGGCTTACGACTTTTCCAATCTGCAGGACTTCCTGGATATTTACTACCAAGGCATGAACGTGCTGCTGACGGAACAGGACTTTTATGACCTGACCTGGGCCTATCTGCAGCGCATCGCAAAGCAGAATGTCATGCATACGGAGATTTTCTTTGACCCGCAGGGACATACCTCCCGCGGCATCAAATTTGCGACAGTGCTGGATGGCATTACCCGCGCGCTTGACGACGGGCGTAAGCAACTCGGCATCTCCTCCTTCCTCATCATGTGCTTCCTGCGCCATTTGAGCGAAGATGACGCTTTCACAACCCTGCACGAGGCGCTGCCCTATAAGCACCGCATCCTCGGCGTCGGCCTTGACAGTTCCGAAAACGGCCATCCGCCTAAGAAATTCGAGCGCGTGTTTGCCGAAGCGCGTGAAAACGGCTTCCTGATTGTCGCCCATGCTGGGGAAGAAGGCCCGCCCGAATACGTCTGGGAGGCACTTGACCAACTGAAGGTCAACCGTATCGACCATGGCAACCGGTCACTGGAGGACAAAAAGCTTGTCGACCGTCTGGTGGCGGAGAAAATGCCGCTCACCGTCTGCCCGCTGTCAAACCTCAAGCTTTGCGTCATCAAGGATATCCACGATCATCCCTTGAAGAAAATGCTCGACCTTGGCCTTAGAGCGACGATCAATTCAGACGATCCCGCCTATTTCGGCGGCTATATGAACGAGAATTTTACGGCCGTTGCCGATGCGCTGAAGCTCAGCCATCAGGACCTTGCCAAAATCACGCGTAACAGCATTGAGGCAAGTTTCCTCGATAAAAACGGCAAGGCGGCGCTGACGGAAAAACTCGACGCCTACCTGAAAAAAGCGGCTTAACGTTAAACCTTCGGCCCGTTGGCGGCTTTGCGGGATGACACGGCGCTGGCGGTTGGCGCTGGCTGTTTGTTGACGGGCGTGTGGTAGATCAGCACATCGTCAATCGCGGGTTTCGCATAGGCGAAGGGCCTTGCTGCCAGCAGGTCGAGGCCTGTAACGCCCAAGTCTTCCGGCGTTTTGCCGTTGAGGGCGACCGGCCCCGCTTCCGGCTTTTCATTCATGATGAGGACGATATCGGCTTTTTTCTGGTTGGTGTCGACATCAACAAATTCAACACGGATTTTCAGCAGCGACGAGCCTTCGATGGAAGCATATTCCTTGAAATCGGCGCGGCAGTTTTCAACATGCATGTCTTCCTTCAGCTTGTTGATGGCGCGGATCTGGTCGCGGATGTCGAGCGGCGTGTTCATTGCTTTCAGTTTTGCACCGACGCGGTCGGCGGGCGTGACCTGTCCTTTAAAGACATGGTTCTGCTTAGTATTGCAATATTCATAGCCCATCTGCGTGTAATGGGAATTGCAGCACAGCGCGGAGATGGCATAATTGCGCACGGAAATTTGCGCCGTGGCGGCTTGCGATTTAGCAGCGTCATTGAACAGTTTTTTAAATGGCGCTTCCAGCGAGCCGGCAAGGGTTGACTCGGTATCATGCGTATCCGGCGAGCCGGCGCCGCCGTAGCGCGACATGCGCTGTACGCGGGCGTTTTCATCCTTCGGTAGCCAGTCATCCTTGAAGTTCCACCAGTAGAAGCCGAGCATACCAAGGTCGAAGGCCGGGCGTTCTTTGCCTTCCGCATCAGTGATTTTTGCTTTCGAGAGGCGCTGAACCTTGTTCTGGTCGAGGCAAAGGGTTTCCGCGAGGAACACCGGGTCTTTCGTCTGCTTATGCGCATAGCCGATCAGCTCGCTCCAGCTTTCCGGCGGGATCAGGTAGGCGGCATCGCAGCGGAAGTTCTTGAAGCCATTGTCGATATGCCAGTCGATGACCTGCTTGAACAGCGCCTTGTGGTTTTCATCGCCATACACGAAATACCGGCGCGCTTCAGGCGACGAATAATTGACCTGCGCCACATCCGTCCAAGGGTCTTCCTTCGGCCCGCCGAACAAAAGGCCTAATTCCTCGGTGCGACGGAATTTGAAGAAGAATTTCTTTTCCTCATCGCCCTCTTTGTACGAGAGGCCGATGACTTTGCCGCTGTCGCTGTGAATGACGTCGTATTTATCGTTAATTTTGGCCTTGAGATCGGCGATCGCCTTGTTTTCCTCAAACACGAGAGGGTGGTCGGCGGCGACGTGGTTGAAGACAAGGTCGGCATAGACGCGGACGCCTTTTTCCTCCGCCTTTTGGCAGAAATGGCGCATATGTTCGCGGTCTTTTTCGGCATCGCCGCAGGTGATGTCCGCGTCCAGCTTGAAATGGTCGCGCGTCGCGTAATAGCTGCCGCCGAGCACCTTGTCGCTATTCGCAATCGGTTTTTCGATGCCGCTTGTCGTGGTCATCGGGCTGAACCAGATAGCATTGTATTTAAGGTCGACCGCTTCATCGACAAGCCAGGACGCGCCGTCGGGCTTGCCCATCCCGGACCAATCCTGGATGGAGCCGACAAGTCGGGGCGGCACGTAATAAATTCTCTGTCCCGGCAACTTAATGACTCTGTTTAATTTTTTGTTGGAATATACTACTGAATATACCTCATAAAACAATCGCTTTGAACTACCAAACCCTAACGCGTTAGATTATAAAGTCTTTGCAAAATTTATATTGCGGCGCAGCATCCATGCTGCGTTGCAGCAGCGGGAGAAAACCATGACGGGGCAGAAAAAAACCACAGCGGCGAAACATGAATGGTGGCGCGGCGCGGTGATTTATCAGGTGTACCCGCGCTCCTTCATGGATAGCAATGGCGACGGCATTGGCGATCTCAACGGCATCACGCAGAAAGTCGATTACATCGCCTCCTTGGGCGTTGACGGCGTCTGGCTATCGCCCTTCTTCACTTCGCCCATGGCGGATTTTGGCTACGACGTCGCTGATTACAAGAATGTCGACCCTATTTTCGGCACGCTTGCCGACTGCGACAAGATGATCAAAGCGATGCACAAGCGCGGCCTGAAGCTTATCATCGACATCGTCCTCAACCACACCTCCGACCAGCACAAGTGGTTTATCGAGAGCCGTAAAAACAAGACGAATTCCAAGGCCGACTGGTACGTCTGGGCGGACCCGAAGCCGGATGGCTCGCCGCCCAACAACTGGCTGTCCGTTTTCGGCGGCTCGGCCTGGGAGTTCGACCCGCAACGCGGCCAGTATTACTATCACCAGTTCCTGAAAGAACAGCCGGACCTCAACGTGCGTAATCCTGTCGTGCAAAAGGAACTGCTGGCGACCGCCAAATGGTGGCTTGACCGCGGCGTTGATGGCTTCCGCATGGATGCGCTGCCGCATTGCATCCACGACGAACAGATGCGCGACAACCCGCCGCGCCCCGTACCGGAGGCCGATGGCAAAACCATCATCCACCCCTATTCCATGCAGTGGCACACCTATGATAAAAGCCAGCCGGAGATGATCCCCTTCCTGCAGCAGTTCCGCGCCCTGACGGATAAATACAAAGACCGCATGCTGGTGGCGGAAGTGAACGACGATAATACCGTCATGACCACCATCGGCTATACCAACGGTCCCACCATGCTGCATACGGCCTATGATTTTTCGCTGCTGGTGCATAAATATTCGGCCGGCTACCTGCGCGCGAAAGTGGAAGAATTTTTTGCGACCGAGCATGATTCATGGCCTTGCTGGGCTCTATCGAACCACGACAGCATCCGCGTTGCGACACGCTGGGCGGCGAAGAACAAGCCGGACCTCCGCCAGACGAAGATGTTTGTCGCCATGCTCACAAGCTTGCGGGGTTCCTCCTTCCTCTATCAGGGCGAAGAGCTGGGATTGCCGGAAGCGGAAGTGCCGCCCGAAAAGCGTCAGGACCCCGGCATCGGCTCCACCGGCGCGGGCCGTGACGGCTGCCGCACGCCCATGCCTTGGGTGAAAGGCAAAAAGAATTCCGGCTTCACTAAAGGCAAGGAAGGCTGGCTGCCGATACCCGCTGCGCACGATGCGCTTGCTGTGTCGGCGCAGGAGCAGGACCCCTATTCCATGCTCAACTTCACGCGCCACTTCCTGCAATGGCGCAAGCACCACCCTGCCCTGTCGCGCGGCAGCATGAAGTTTGTAACGGCGCATGAAGACGTCGTCGCCCTCACCCGCACGCTGGATGGTGAGCAGCTTTTCTGCGCCTTCAATCTTTCCAACAAGCCGGTAAGCATTGCCCTGAACGGCTTTGAACCGCTGGATGGCCACGGTCTTGAATTCAAGGTAAGCGGTGATACGTTGAAGCTGCCGGCTTTCGGCGGCTACTTTGGCCGCAAGGCAGCGTAACGGGATGGCCGATTACCAAAGCGTTATCGATGCCACACCGCGCCTGTTGTTGCGGGAAAAACCGGGCGTCAATACCAGCGACCCGAAGCTGGCCAACACGCCGCCGCTTATCTATGTCGTCGAGGAAGACAAGGCGGCAGCAATCGCCCGCGGCATTGATCCCGCACATTTGAAAATATTCGATATGGCACGGGATGCCGCGCGTTTTGCATCATCCGAAGACGGTCATGGGCTGCTCTACCTGCCCTATGCCTATCTTGTGCCGGGCGGCAGATTTAATGAAATGTACGGCTGGGACACGGCTTTTCCTGTTTTCGCCTATGCCGATGCCGAGCCGAAAATCATGCGGGAACAGGTGGACAACCAGCTCTACCAGATCCGCCACTACGGCAAGGTTTTGAACGCCAATCGCACCTATTACCTCTCCCGCTCCCAGCCGCCGCTGATTGCGGCCATGGTGCTGCACATCTGGCAGGCCGCGCAGAAGCAGCCGTGGAAAAATTTTGACCCTGACAGCGTTTATAAAGACGGACGCGACTGGCTGAAAAAAGCCGCCGAAGACCTCGAAAAATATCACGACTATTGGACGACCGGCGACCGCCTCGCCGATGGCGGTCGCCTCTCCCGCTACTGGGACGAAGGCGACATGATTGCGCCGGAAGTAAAAAATGGGGAGGAAGGCCACTACGAACACGCCCTCGACCGCTTCCGCAAAAACCCGGATAGCGCCGATGAGGCGGGGCTGTTCTATAACCGCGCCGCCGATGCGCTCACACCTTTGTATTACCGCGCCGACCGCGCGATGCGCGCCTCCGGTCTCGACCCCACCAATCACTGGGGCTACGGCGGGCTGCAATGCGTTTTCCACGCGCCGCTGTGCCTGAACGCGCTGCTATACCAAATGGAAAAGGACATAGCGGATATCGCCGATATTCTGGGCGATAGTGGTAAAGCCGCTGGCTGGCAGAAGAAGGCGGACGCCCGCAAAACAGCCACCCGCAAATTCCTGTTCGACCCCGCAAGCGGGCAATATCAGGACTATAATTTCCGCACGAAGCGCCGCAACCCCGCGCCTTTTGGCACCTTCTTCCATGCCCTCTGGGCCGGCCTGTACCTTGACCCTGCCGAATTGAAACGCGCGGTCGATGGCGTTCTCGCTGCACTCGAAACGCCGCACGGCCTTTTGACCTCCATCGATGCCAGCGGCAGCCAGTGGGATGCGCCCTATGGCTGGCCGCCACTGCAGTATTTCGCTATCGAAGGCCTCCGCCGCATGGGCATGGACGATGACGCAAAACGCCTTGCGCAGAAATTTATCACTCTGGCAAAACGCGTCTTCGCTGATAAAGGCGCCTTGTTCGAGAAATATAATATGGTGGAGGGCAACGCCGAAGTAAAAGTCATGCACGGTTACAACATCAACGTCAGTGAAAACGGCACCTTTTTGTGGACCGCATCTGTGCTGAAAATGGCTGGAGAAGTGGCATGAAGGCGGGCGCGGTGGAGGCAGCGGCGAAACGCCTTGGCGAGCATATTACCCATACGCCCGTCCTGCGCTCCCGCCTGCTGGATCGTTTTCTCGGCTGCGAAATTCACTTCAAGAACGAGGGCGCACAGAAAGTCGGCGCTTTCAAGGCGCGCGGTGCGCTGAACACGCTGCTGTGCTTGAAGGAACGCAAGCAACTGCCGCAGGAAATAATTGCCTACAGTTCCGGCAACCATGCGCAGGCAGTGGCCTGGGCGGCGCGCTATTTGAACCTGAAATCCACGATCATCATTCCCGCCGGCGCGTCGCGCGTTAAAATCGCGGCGACAAAGGCCTATGGCGCGGATGTTATTATCGCCAAGACACGGCAGGAAGCGGAAGATATTGCGCGGGAAAAATCGCATGCGGAAGGTTGCTTCCTGCTGCCGCCCTACGACCATGACGATGTGATTGCGGGGCAAGGCACCGCCGCGCTTGAGGCGTGGGAAGACCTGAAAAAAGAGGAAGGCGGCGCTTTTGATGCCGTCTTCGCACCCTGCGGCGGCGGCGGGCTTGTTTCCGGCACCTTCCTTGCGACGCGCCTTTTTTCCGCCGAAGCAAAAGTTTACGCCGCCGAACCCGCGATCGCCAATGACGCCGCCCGCAGCTATGCGACGGGTAAAATTTTCCGTTTCAACGAGGCGCCCAAAACGATTGCCGACGGCGCGCGAACCCTTGGCGTTTCGGACCGCACTTTCCATTACATCGACCAGCTCGACGGCTTCTATGAAATTTCGGAGAACGATATTTTATATTGGAGCCAGTGGCTGATGCATTTGCTGAAGGTGACGGTGGAGCCGACCGCCGCGCTTGGCATGGCGGCTGCGCACCAGTGGCTGAGGGAAGGCAACCGCGACAAAAAAATTCTGATTATTCTTTCTGGCGCGAACCTTGACCATGAAACCTACGCCAAAATCTGGGCGGAAGATCACTTGAGCAAGTTGCCGGCACTTTGAATTTAGCGCTTTAGGCGATGTTTTTAAGCCCTTCAAGACCGGGATACGGATGCGTGACGACAAAGGTCGGCACAGGCTCGAGATAGTTGCGGAAGCGGCCCTTGGCAAGAAAACTTTCGCGGAAACGCGACTTCACAAAATAATCACCAAGGCGCGGCACAATGCCGCCGGCGATGAAGACGCCGCCCGCTGCGCCATAGCTGAGTGCAAGGTTGCCCGCGGCAACGCCCAGCAGGTGGCAGAACAGGTCCAGCACTTCGGCGCAGACCTTGCAGGAACCATCGAGGCCGGCATTGGTGATTTCTGCCGGTGTTTTCTCTTCCATTTTGACACCATCCACCGCGCAAACAGCGTGATAAAGATTGACGAGACCCTTGCCGGAAATGACACGTTCCGCCGAAATATGATGGTATTTGCTACTCTTCAGCCATTCGAACAGCGCAAATTCGCGCGCGTCCGTCACCGGCATGGTGACATGGCCGCCTTCGGTGGTGACAACGACAGGCTTGGCGTTATCAAACACGATGCCAGCAACGCCGAGGCCCGTGCCGGGACCGATAATGGAAATCGGCATGCCCGCTTTTTTCGCGCCCCCGCCGACCTGAAAATAATCATTCGCCGTCAGTGTCGGCATGCCATAGGCCAGCGCGGTAAAGTCGTTGATGACTTGCAGCTTCTGAAGGCCGATATCGCGGCAGGTTTGATTGATGGAAAAAGCCCAGACATGATTGGTCATGGCGACATTGTCCGACCCGTCAAGCGCGGTCGCGACGGCGAAAGCGCCGGCTTCCGGCTTCAGCCCGTTCTTTTTCAGGTAAGCATTGGCGGCGGCGGCAGGGCTCGGGTAATCGGCGCAGCCCAAAACCTCGATATGATCGATCTTGCCGTTGTCGACAATGCCGAAGCGGGCGTTGGTGCCGCCGATATCGGCGATGAGCTTGCTCATGACTTTGTCCTTATGCTTTCGCTAAAGCTTCGTCGAGGTCGGCGATCAGGTCATCGGCGCTTTCGATGCCGACGGAGAGGCGGATAAGCCCGTCGCTGATGCCCAGCTTCTCGCGCTGGTCTTTCGGCACCGACGCATGCGTCATGATCGCCGGATGCTCGATCAGGCTTTCAACGCCGCCTAGGCTTTCGGCCAGCGTGAAGACCTTGCAGGCGGACAGCATGCGGCGGGAAGCTTCAATATCCCCCTTCACAATCGCCGTGATCATGCCGCCGAAACCCGCCATCTGTTTTTTTGCGAGGGCATGCTGCGGGTGCGACGCGAGGCCGGGGTAATATACCTTTTCAATTTTGGGGTGCTTCGACAACCATTCCGCGATGCGCATGGCGCTTTTGCAGTGGCGCTCCATGCGCACATCCAGCGTCTTGACGCCGCGGAGGGCAAGGAAACTGTCAAAGGGGCCTAAAATGCCGCCGGTCGCGTTCTGGATGAATTTCAGCTTGTCGATGAGGTCCTGGTTGTCGCCAACCGCGATGACGCCGCCGATAATGTCGGAATGGCCGCCGAGGTATTTGGTGGCCGAATGCACGACGATATCAACGCCGAGGTTGAGCGGCCGCTGAATCCACGGCGTGGCAAAAGTATTGTCGACGACGGTCAGCAGTTTATGTTCGCGCGCAAAGGCGGCAACGGCGGCCATATCCGTCAGTTTCAAAAGCGGATTGGTCGGCGTTTCAATCCAGATCATTTTTGTCGTCGGCTTCAGCGCAGCCGTCAGGTTAGCAATGTCGGTCATGTCGACATAGGAAACCTCTAATCCTTGTGCCGGGCGGCGCACGCGCTCGAACAGGCGATAGCTACCACCGTACAAGTCGTCGGAGGCGATCATATGCGCATTTGCCGGCAGCAGGTCCAATACCGCGCACATGGCGGCGAGGCCGGAGCCGAAGGCGAAACCCGCTTTGCCGTCTTCAAGGTCGGCGATCGCGCGCTCGAAGGCATAGCGCGTGGGGTTATGGCCGCGGGCGTATACGAAGCCTTTATGCTCCCCCGGCGCGTGTTGCGCGTAGGTGGACGTCTGGTAAATCGGCACGTTGACGGAGCCGGTGGTGGGGTCATGTTCCTGCCCACCATGGATGCAGCGGGTGGAGAATTCGCGGTTTTTTTTCAGGTTTGACATCAGCCTTGCTGGCCTTTCAGGTAAACGTGGTTAAGCATGTCGACGCGGGTGATGAGGCCCAGCAATTTATCGCCGTCCGTCACCAGAATAAGCGGATGCTGGCGCATGACGGCGGAGGCTTCGGCAATGCTGGTCGTCTTCGGCAGCATCTGCGCGGGTTCGCGCATGATGGCGGAGACAGGGCTTTCAAGCGACATCGATTTATTGTGGGTCAGCCCTTCCAGCAGCACGCGCTCATCGACAAGGCCGATAATCTTGCCATCGTCATTCAGCACGGGCAGCTGGGAGACGTCGGCAAAGCGCATGCGTTTGTACGCCGTCTGCAGCGTGTCATTTTCGCGCACGACAACCGTATCGCCGCTGTCATGGCGGCGGATGATGAGGTCTTCGATCGTGCCGGTCTTGCCGCGCGCGCTAAAGCCCTGTTCCGTCATCCAGAAATCGCTGAAGGTTTTGGAAAGATATTTGTCGCCGCGGTCGCAGACGAAACTGACAACGCGTTTGGGTTCTTTTTGCTCGCGGCAATAGCGAAGCGCGGCGGCGATGAGGGTCCCTGAGGATGGGCCCGCTAGAATACCTTCGTTTTTCAGCAAAAGCCGCGCGGTGGCAAGGCTTTCTTCATCCGTGATCGAATAGGCTTTTTGCGTCAGTTTCAAATCAAGGATGCCCGGGACGAAATCTTCGCCGATGCCTTCGACCAGCCAGGAGCCCGGCGTCGTCATTTTGCCCGTGTTGACGAGCGGTGCGAGGATGGAGCCGACGGGATCCGCCAGCACCATCTCCACATTTGGGTTGACGCGCTTCATGAAGCGGCCGATGCCGGTGAGGGTGCCGCCGGAGCCGACGCCGCAAACGATGGCGTCGACATCATGCTGCATCTGCTCCCAGATTTCCGGCGCCGTCGAAATTTCATGCGCCAACGGGTTGGCGGGGTTGCCGAACTGGTTGACGTAGAAGCCGCCGGTTTCATCGGCTATGCGCTGCGCCATATCCTGGTAATATTCCGGGTGGCCTTTGTTGACGTCGGAGCGCGTGACGCGCACTTCCGCGCCGAGGGCCTTGCAGTGGAAAATCTTCTCCTTCGACATTTTATCCGGCACGACGAGAATGATTTTATAGCCCTTGAGGATGCCGATCAGCGCAAGGCCGAGGCCGGTGTTGCCGGCGGTCGCCTCCACAATCGTGCCGCCGGGTTTCAGGCTGCCGTCTTTTTCCGCCGCCTCGATCATCGTGCGGGCGATACGGTCCTTGATGCTGCCGCCGGGGTTTTGCGATTCCAGCTTCAGGAACAGCTGGCAGGGGCCGGTATCGATCCGGGTGACTTCAACCATGGGGGTGTTGCCAATCAGTTGCAGGACACCGGGAGCATGCTGTTTCATAAACGGCCTTCTTCAAAATAGCGCTAAAAACGGGTAATTCGGGGGTGATGCTATCGGGAATCGGGGCAAAACGCAACAGCCCCAGCCCTGCCTGCTGCGGCCCGAATTATGGCGTGACATCAGCCGCTTAATGGTTATTATAAGGCATGTCCAAATTGCATACATTGAAACCCGGCGGCAGCACACCGCTCTGGCAATCCTTAAAGGCCGAAGCCGAGAAACTGGGGCTGCAGGATGCGGCTTTGAGCCCCCTGCTCCAGTCAGTCATCGTCAGCTCCAAATCGCTTTCCGATGCGACCGGCCGCCACCTGTCCGATAAACTTGCGACCAAGCACCTGCCTGAAGGCCTGCTGCTGCAGATTTTTGCCGATTTCGCCAGTGCCGTGCCGGATATTGACGCGATTATCGAGGCGGACCTCCGCGTCATTACCAACAACGATCCCGCCGCGCGCGATTGGGTGGTGCCCTTCCTGTTCTTCAAGGGCTTCCATGCGCTGCAATCCTATCGCCTTGCGCATTACCTGTGGAGCGCGGACCGCCAGCATCTGGCACTGTTCCTGCAGAACCGCATTTCCGACCTCTTCGCCGTCGATATTCACCCCGCCGCCCGCATCGGCCGCGGCGTGATGATGGACCATGCGACCGGCATCGTGATCGGCGAAACCGCGGTTGTCGAAGATGATGTTTTATTTTGGCACAGCGTGACCTTGGGCGGACGGAGCCTGCAGCCCGGTGATCGCCACCCGAAAATCCGCAAAGGCGCCATTCTGGGCGCGAATTCCACCGTCATCGGCAACATTGAAGTCGGCGAAGGCGCGAAGGTTGCGGCCGGCAGCGTTGTGATTGAAAATGTGCCTGCTGGCGCAACCGTGGCCGGCGCCCCTGCGAAAATCGTTTCCAAAGCATGACCCCCGCACGCGCATTCGATATTGCCATCATCGGCGGTGGTTTTTCGGGTATTGCGGTCTTTGCCAACCTTGTGCAAAAAGCGGAAAAGTCCCTGTCTATCGCCCTTATTTCCCGCGATCCGCTCGGCCACTTCGGCCCAGCCTATTCCACGACAAAACCAGAGCATCTGCTGAACGTGCGTGCCGGTGGCATGGGGCTTTTTGTCGCGCATCCCGGCGATTTTTTCCACTGGTGCCGCGATAATGACATCCCCGGCACCGCACCCGCCGCCTTTATGCCGCGCATGATCTATGCCCGCTACCTGCAGAACGTGCTGGATAATGCGCAACGCCTCGCCGCCGAAAAATCCATCCGCTTCAGTTTTATTCAGGACGAAGTCGAACATATCACGGCCGCCGACATTTACAGCATCGAGACGCCGAACGGGCCGATACAGGCAAAGAATATCGTGCTGGCGATTGGCAATTCGCTGAAAGCAAGCGCGGAGAAAAATATTCCCGGCCTTATTTCCGAACCCTGGAATTACGATTACACGCAGCTGCCAAAAGGCGGCCATGTGGCGATCATCGGCAGCGGGCTTACCGCCGTCGACTGCATCATCAGCATTTTGAAGTCTGGCTGGAATGGCAAAATCAGCTGCTATTCCGGCAGCGGATTGTTGCCGCGCGCGCATCTGGCCGATTTCAACGCCGATAAAACCGTTAAAGCCGAACCTTTTGATGCGGAAAAAACCGCACTGTCGCAGGTCTTCTCGCAATTCCTGAAAATTCTACGCGGCAGCACGGTTGAATGGCAATACGCCATTGACGGCTTGCGGCCGCAGACGCAACGCATCTGGAAAAATCTCAGCCCCCGCGACAAGCGACGTCTTGCGGAAAAATATTTCAACCGCTGGAACGTGCGCCGCCACCGCTTTGCGCCGGAAATCGGCGCGGTGGTCGATACCGCGATAGCGAACGGACAGCTTGAAGTTTTGAAGGCCCGCTGCAGCAACGCCGAAAGCCAGAACGGTAAGGTTACTCTCTGCCTTACCAATACGGTAGGTAAGCGGCGCGAAAGCTTTGACGTCGCCTTCCACTGCACAGGCGTCAATTATCGCTATGACAGCAACCCGCTGCTGAATAAACTTGTTGGCACAGGATTGCTTCAGCCAGATGAAAACGGCTATGGCGTTGCGGCTACAGGAGATTACGTTGCCAAGACCGATACCTACGGAAAGATTTACGCGATCGGCGCGCCGCTGTTCGGCAAGCTTTTTGAAACCACCGCCGTACCGGAACTGCGCGGCGAGGCGGATGCGATTGCAACAAGCCTTCTAAAGGCGCTTTAAGTGCTTTATTTTGGGGCTTTCAGCCCTTCGACAATCGCGCGCAACTGCTTTAAATGGATAAAGGTATGCACCGGCAGCAGCCAGTGCCATTGGCGCGCCGTGAAGGCACCGAACCAGGGATGGTCGAAGGTTGTTTTGGAATCGCGGTTGCCCGTACTGCGGTCGATATCGGCCATCACATTGGCGGCGAAATCGCGATAGGCCTCGACCGTAATCGCGGCTTCACCTGCACCGGCGGGTTTTACCTTCGCGGTATCTGCCTTATAATCCGGCACAATGCCATGCGACAGCGCGGCGATGATGTTGCGCATGCCCATGCCGACAATCATTAGATGTTCGAGGGTCATAGCAGCCGACCAGTAACGGGAGCTATCCTCCAGCCCCTGTTGCGGCGGCACTAATACGCGGCGCTCGAGGTCTTCGGGCTTTATATCAGCAATGGCCTGAAAAACTTTTTCATTTGCCTTGGCGAAATCGGCAATATCCTGCTCCCATCCCGCCTTGCCAGCAACAAAGGGCTTGAAATACAGCCGCAGGGCAATCCGTTGCACCAGCGGAATGCCCGCACCGGGCTTTTCAAGGCGGGCGATAATCGCGGCATCGGCTTCCGTCAGCGGCGTACTCATTTCTTGTCATCCAGCATCATCCCGGGCGGCACCGATTCATTCGGGTCGGCCGCGGGCGTTGCAGTTGCGGGCGTCGCAACCTCGGCCGGCAGCGGCACGAAGGGCGCATCCCAGCCGCCGCCAAGGGCGCGGATCAGCTTGATTGTGGCGGAAAGCCTTGCCTGCTGGATGATGACGCCATTGCGCTCCGTTTCAAGCGCGTCACGGCGCGCGGAAATGGTTTCAAGATAGCCAAGGTCGCCGCTGTCATAGCGCAGGTTGGCAATTTTTTCGGCCTGTTTCGCGGCATCTTCGGCCGTGATTTGCGATTGCGACTGCAGACCAAGCGTTTTGAGCGTTACAAGGCTGTCTTCCACATCGCGGAAGGCTTCCAGCACCTGTTCGCGGTAGACGGCGACTTGTTCTTCATAGACTGCCTTGCTGCGCTTCAGGTTGGCGGTGTTGCGGCCGCCCGTGAAGATCGGCAGGCTCAACACAGGGCCGATGGCCCAGCTGCGGCTTGACCATTGCAGCGCATGCGACAGCGTATCGGATTCAAGACCGCCCGAACCCGTGAGCGAGAGGCGCGGGAAGAACGCGGCTTTGGCAACGCCGATGCGGGCGTTAGCGGCGGCAAGATCATGCTGCGCGGCCGAAATATCAGGCCGGCGCTCCAGCAGTGCCGAGGGCAGGCCCGACGGGATGACCGGAATCTGCGCTGTCAGCGGCGTTTTGTCGAAAGTGAATTCGGCGGGCGTCTTGCCGAGCAGCACCGCAAGCGCATGTTCCATCACCGCGCGGTTCTGGCGCGCACCGTTCAGCTGGCTGCGCGTCGTTTCAAGGTCGACGACAGAAGTCGACAGGTCAAGCTCGGTAATCGTGCCGGCGTTGACGCGTTTGCGCAGGATATCGAGGTTGTCGGTGCGCACCTGCACACCGCGCTCGAGGATGTTGATTTCGCGGTCAAGCGCTTCGATGCTGAAATACATATCGGCAACATCGGCCTGCAGGGCAAGGCGCGTGCTTTCCAGGCGCTCTGCTGCCGCCTGCGCATCGCTCACCGCCGCCTTGCGCTCGTTGCGGAGGCCGCCGAAAAGGTCGATCTCATAGCCAAGGCCGAAAGTGGTGCCGATCACGGTCTGCGGCGGCGACACCGTGCCGGGCGGGGAGCCGAAGGCGACAGGGTTCAGCTTCTGGCGGGTTACGGAGGTTGTATTGTCGATCTGCGGCAGCAGCGCCGATTCCGCGACGCGGGCGATGGCGCGGGCCTGCGTGACACGCGCGACCATGGCCGCAAGGTTCTGGTTGTTCTTCAGCGCTTCGTCTTCAAGCGCATCAAGCTTGGCGTCGTTAAAGACATGCCACCATTCCCCGCGCGGCTGCGCGGCGGAGGGCTGGCCGACTTTCCAGCTGCCGGCTTCTTCCGGCGACAGCGCAGGTTCATTCGCCGCTTCCTTGAAGGAGTCCTGTTTGCCGAAGCTTGGCATGTGCAGCGCCGGCGACAGGTCGCAGGCGGTGAGCATTGTCGTCAGCAGCAGGGCTGCGATGATTTTAGTGGGCTTCATGGGGTGCCTCGAGGGTGACAGCGTGATGATGGCCGGTCAGCTTGCCGCCTGCAATCGTGCGCAGGATGACATAGAAGACGGGCGTCAGGAACAGGCCGAGGAAAGTCACCCCCAGCATGCCGGAGAAGACGGTCAAGCCAATCGCATGGCGCATTTCTGCGCCCGCGCCATGGGAGAAGACGAGCGGCGTCACCCCCATGATGAAGGCAAAAGACGTCATGAGAATGGGGCGGAGACGCAGGCGGCTGGACATCAGCGCCGCTTCCAGCACCGACTTGCCCTGGAATTCAAGCTCGCGCGCGAATTCCACAATCAGGATCGCGTTCTTGCAGGCAAGGCCGACAAGGACGATCAGCCCGATCTGGGTGAAGATGTTGTTATCCGCATGGGTGATGAAGACGCCGAAGATGCCGCAGAGCAGAACGATCGGCACGATCATGATGACGGCCAGCGGCAGCATGAGGCTTTCATACTGCGCCGCCAGCACGAGGAAGACGAGCAGCACGCAAAGTGGGAAGATGTATTTGGCGGTATTACCGGCAAGAATCTGCTGGTACTTCAAATCCGTCCATTCAAAGTCCATGCCCTGCGGCAGTGTTTCCTTGAGGATCTTGATCATCGCGCCTTCGGCGACGTCGGAGGCGATGCCGGGGGCCGGGCCGCCGTTGATTTCGGCCGTGCGGTACAGGTTATAACGCATGGCGGAATCAGGGCCGTAGCTCTGGCGGACAGTGACCATGGAGCCGAGCGGCACCATTTCGCCCGCCATATTGCGGGTTTTCAACTGGCCGATATCCGACGCTTCATCGCGGAAGGGCATATCCGCCTGCGCGATGACCTGGAAGGTGCGGCCGAAGCGGTTGAAGTCGTTGACGTAGAGGGAGCCGAGGTAGACCTGCATCGTATCGAAAATATCGGTCACCGAAACGCCCAGCTGTTTCGCTTTCGCGCGGTCGACGTCCACAAAAAGCTGCGGCACGTTGATCTGGAAGCTGGAAAAGACGTTGGCGAGGACAGGCGTCTGCCAGGCCTTCATCTGGATGCCTTGAATGGCCTTCTGCAGCTCTTCATAGCCAAGGTCCGCATGATCTTCTACCTGCAGGCGGAAGCCGCCGATGGTGCCAAGACCGTTGACGGCAGGCGGCGGGAAGACGCCGATAAAACCGTCCTCGACCGACTGCAGCTGGCCCATGATCTTGCCCGCAATCGCGAGACCGTTTAGGTCGGGCGTCGTGCGTTCCTCGAAGGGCTTCAGGCTGAAGAAGACGACGCCGGCGGAGGAGCTGGCGGCAAAGCCGTTGATGGAGAGACCCGGGAAAGCGACGGCATGGTCGACGCCCGGCGTGTTCATGGCGATATCGCTGATACGGCGGATGACTTTATCCGTGCGCTCAAGGCTGGCACCCGACGGCAGCTGCGCGAAGCCGACAAGGTACTGTTTATCCTGCGTCGGTACATAGCCTGAGGGCACGGTGTTGAACAGGAAAACCGCGCCGGCGATCAGGCCAAGATAGACGATAAAGGTAATCGTCTTCTGGCGGGAAACTTTGCCGAGCGCCCATTGGTAGCCGCGGCCGAACTGCTTGAAGCCTGCGTTAAAGCCGCGGAAGAACCAGCCGAGAATGACCTCGAGGAATCGGGAGAAACGATCACCCGGCTCGTCGTGGCTGTGCAGCAGTTTCGCCGCCATGGCGGGCGACAGTGTGAGGGAGTTGAAGGCCGAAATCACCGTCGAAATCGCGATGGTCAGCGCAAACTGGCGGTAGAACTGCCCTGTAAGGCCGCTGATAAAGGCGAGCGGAATGAAAACTGCGCAAAGCGTCAGGCAGATGGCGACGATGGGGCTGCTGACCTCCTCCATCGCTTTATAGGCGGCTTCGCGGGGTTTTAAACCCTCTTCAATATTTCGCTCAACGTTTTCAACGACGACGATGGCGTCGTCGACGACGATACCGATGGAGAGGACAAGGCCGAACAGCGTCAGGTTGTTGATGGAGAAGCCGAAGGCGTGCATGACGGCAAAGGTACCGATAACCGACACCGGCACGGCCAGCAGCGGGATAATGGAGGCGCGCCAGGTCTGCAGGAAGACGATGACGACGAGAACGACGAGGGCAATAGCCTCCAGCAGTGTTTCAATCACGGAATCGATACTAGCTTGCACGAAGCGGGTCGGGTCATAGACGATGCTGTAGTCGATGCCTTGCGGGAAGGTTTTCTGTAGCTCCGCCATGGCGGCGCGGGCGTCATTGGACAGCTGGATGGCGTTTGATTCCGGCGCCTGGAAAATAGCGATAGCGGCGGCCTGCTTGTTATCGAGCAGGGAGCGGATGGCGTAGGTGTTAGCCCCCAGTTCAAGCCTTGCGACGTCCTTCAGCCGGGTGATGCCGCCCGTCTGCGATGTCTTCAATATAATGTCGCCGAATTGTTCTTCGGTCTGCAGACGGCCTTGCGCGTTGATGAGAAGTTCAAAAGCATTCGCGCCTTCATTGGGCTGGCCGCCGATGACGCCGCCTGCGACCTGTACGTTCTGCTCGCGGATGGCATTGGTGACGTCCGTCGCGGTCAGGCCCAGCGCCGCGATTTTATTGGGGTCGAGCCAGATGCGCATGGCGTAATCGCCACCGCCGAAGAGCAGCACTTCACCAACGCCCTTGAGGCGCGACAATCTATCTTTCACGTTCAGCGCTGCGAAGTTGCGAAGATACGTGGTGTCATAGCGGCCGTCAGGGGAGGTGATGTGGACGACGAGCGTGATGTTGGGCGAGCTTTTCACCGTGCTGACGCCAAGCGTGCGCACGATGTCCGGCAGGCGTGGCAGCGCCTGGCTAACGCGGTTCTGCACCAGTTGCTGCGCTTTGTCAGGATCGGTGCCGAGCTTGAAGGTGACGGTCAGGGCCATCTGGCCGTCGGCGGTCGATTGCGAGGACAGGTATAGCATGCCTTCGACGCCGTTGACCTGTTCTTCCAGCGGCGTTGCCACGGTTTCGGCAATCACCTTCGGGTTGGCGCCGGGGTACTGGGCGCGAACGACGACGGAGGGCGGCGCAACTTCCGGATACTCGGAAATCGGCAGCAGCGGCAGAGAGACGATACCCGCCATCAGGATCATGATGGAGAGCACAGCCGCAAAAATCGGCCGGTCGACGAAAAATTTCGAGAGATTCATAGCAGCAGTCCTTAACTAATCGGCGCGGGGGCGCGGCGTGTTTATTCTTTATCCGCAGGCGCGGCTTTGTCATCGGTTGCGGGTGCGGCGTCAGGCGTCGCGGGCGCGGCATCTGCGGGCTTGCCGTCCATTTTGGGCTCTTCCGCTTTCGGCGCTTCAACGGGCGCTGCAGCTTTATCATCTGCGGGCGGTGCGCCGGGGCCGGCAGCGTCAGGCTTCGCGGCATCGGGCGCGGGTACCGCGCCATCTGCAGGGGCTGCACCATCGGCAGGGGCACCGGCGGGCTTCAGCGTTTGCATGTCCACCATCTGCGGCACAACCTGCATGCCGGGGTGAACCCGCATCAACCCGTTCACAATAATGTTTTCACCGGGCGCGAGGCCTTTTTCGATGATGCGCAGGCCGTTGTCGACTTCGCCAAGGGTGACAGGGCGGTAGTTGACGTTGCCTTTGTCATCGACGGTGTAGACGAACTTGCGGTCCTGGTCGGTGCCGACGGCAGAGTCATTAATAAGGACTGCCGTGACTTTATCGGCATCGCCAAGGCGGATGCGGGCAAACAGGCCCGGCGTCAGCAACCCGTCTTTATTGGGGAATTCGGCGCGAACGCGCAGGGTGCCGGAAGCGCCGCTGAGCTGGTTGTCGAAGGAGCGGATCTGCCCTTCCCGCTTGAAATCCGTTTCATCGGCGAGGGACATATAAACGGGCATCGCAGAAACCTTGCCTTCAATGACGGCCTTTTTCGCCTTCAGGTAGGTTTGCTCGTCGATGTCAAAATCGGCATAGACGGGGTCGACGGATTGCACGGTGGTGAGTACCGGCGCATTGCCGCCGGCTTCCACAAGGTTGCCGACGGTGAGTTCCGGGCGGCCCACACGGCCGGTGATGGGCGAGCGGATCTCGGAATATTCGAGGTTCAGCTTGGCAATTTCAACCTGCGCCTGTGCGCCGGCCAGAGCCGCTGCCGCTTCACGCTGGCTGTTGTTGCGCTCGTCAAATTCGCGCTGGGAGAAGGCCTTCTGGTCAAACAGCGTGCGGGCGCGCTTCAAGTCGGCAGCCGTCAGGCTGACGCGGGATTTCGCGGCGGCAAGCAGCGCATTCGCCTGATCGTAGGAGGCTTTGAAAGGACGCTGGTCGATGGTGAAAAGCAAATCGCCTTTTTTGACGAGATCGCCTTCATGGAAATGCATTTCGGTGATGGGTCCGCCAACCTGCGGGCGCACCTGTACGTCTTCGACGGCGCGGAGGCGGCCGGAGAATTCATTCCACTTCGTCACGTCGCGCTGCATTGTTGTGGCGACGCTGATCGGCATCGCGGGCGGCGGGCCGGCAGGCGCTTCGTCTTTGGCGAAGACGGGAACTGCGAAGAAACCCACCACAATGGCGGCTGCGAGGATGAGGACGTTTTTAAACATGATAATTCTTTCGCTTCTAGGCTTTCGCTTTAACCCGACCGGACGGTTGGGGGATGAGAAATCGGTTGAGGCCGGGCAGCAGGTCGCGACGAATGACCTCAGGGTCGTTCGCGACTTTGGCGTTAGATAGGACGCCCATCGAATAAGAAAACATCTCGCGCGACAATCTTTCGCAGTCGGCTTTGGACAAATCCTCAAGCCCCGGCATGTCGCGGAGGACGGAGGCGTAATAGGCGCAATGGCCGTCAAAAATTTCCTTGATCTGCAGGCGGATGCGGTCATCCTGCGCGCTCATTTCGGAGCCCGCGCTGCAGAGGGGGCAACCGTAAATTTTGCCTTCTTTTTCAAGCATTTCCTTCTGCCACTGGTAGGTCGCTTCGGCGTAGCGCGCAAGGCGCTGCTCGACAGGGATGGAAGGCGAGAAACAGGCGTCCAGCGCCTTGCGCCCCTCCGCCCACATATACTGGTATGCTTCGAGCGCGAGATCGGCCTTGGAACTGAAGTGGTGATAGAAGGTGCCTTTTTTGACGCCGGCCGCAACCGCGATGTCATCCACGCTGACCGCGCCATAGCTTTGGCGCATCAGCAAAGCCGCGGCGGCTTTGACGAGATGTTCTTTGGTCGGCGATTCTTTTTTGCGGCACTTAAACATGCCTCACTATCCCAACCGATCGGTCGGGTGTCAAAAAGATTCGCGTTTTGTTCTCAAACTTCTATCTGAACGGGGTTTTTCGGCAACGGTTACACTTGTGTAACCATGGGCTATGGGAAGAAATCAGGCCGCGCAGGCGATGAATTCAGGGTTGAGGAATTTTTTGTCTGACTTGCCATAGGGCAGCGGCTGACCATCGAGCAGCGTGACCTTGCCACCCGCCGCGCGGAGGATAGCATCCCCCGCCGCCGTGTCCCATTCGGAGGTAGGGCCGAGACGCGGATACAAATCCGCCTGCCCAGCCGCGAGGGCGCAGAACTTCAGGGAGCTGGAGCGGTTGAAAAGCCCCGCAACCTTATGCGCTTTCAAAAAATCATTCAGGCGCTCCGGGTCGCCATGACGCTTGGAGGCGACGACGATAATACCAGCGGCCGGCGCATCGCGCATGGTGATGGGCTGCTCCGCGCCGTCCTTGACGGACATGAAGGCCTGGCCTTCGGCGCCGAAATAAAGCTCGCCCGATACTGGCGCATAAATGATGCCCATGACCGGCTGGAAATTTTCCATGAGCGCGATGTTGACGGTGAAATCGCCACCGCCGGTGATGAATTCCTTCGTGCCATCCAGCGGGTCGACAAGCCAGAAGCGCCCGCCGGAAATATCGGGGATGGTGCCGGCGGCAACCGCCTCTTCGCCAATCATCGGGATGTCGGGCGCGATTTCGGCGAGATGCGCGGCGATCAGCGCTTCCGCTTCCTGATCCGCCAGCGTGACGGGGGAGCCATCGGCCTTGTCGATAACTTCGGCGCCTTCCTTGTAATACTTCAGCTCGATCACGCCTGCGGCGCGGACGACCGGAATCAGCCGGCGGGCAAGGTCGATGAGCTTTTCGGTCATTATTTGGTCCTCGATTGCATGCTGACGACATTGCCGGCATGGCTGGCGGTTTTGGTAAGAATATATTCAACGATTTTTTCAACGCAGAGGTCGATGCCCACAGCAGATGTATCGACGACGAGATCCGGCGCTTCCGGCGCTTCATAGGGCGACGAAATGCCGGTGAATTCCTTCAGCTCGCCCTTGCGTGCCTTTTTGTAAAGGCCTTTCGGGTCGCGCGTTTCGCAGGTGGCAAGGTCCGCCTTCACGTAGATTTCGTGGAAGGCTTCGCCCGCCGCCTCGCGCGCCTTGCGGCGGTCGGCGATATAGGGGGAGATAAAGGCCGTGATAGTGACAAGGCCGGCATCCGCCATCAGCGCGGCGACTTCGCCGACGCGGCGGATGTTTTCGGTGCGCGCTTCGTGGGAGAAGCCAAGGTCCTTGCAAAGACCGCGGCGCACGTTGTCGCCATCCAGCACGTAAGTCTGGATACCGCGGGAGAAGAGCGCATGTTCAACACGCATCGCAAGCGTTGATTTGCCGGCGCCCGAAAGGCCTGTGAGCCAGATAACCGCACCCTTATGACCGTTGCGCACGGTGCGCGCATTGGCGGTCAGCAGGTGGTCGACGGTGTAAATATTGTCGGCATGCTGGTGCAGCGTGCTGCGCATGTCGATGATGCCGTCGCGGCCGATGATGCCGCCGCCGACTACGTCGTGGTTTTCGACGAGAACGACGCGCCCAAGCTTCAGGTTGTCCTGATAGGGGTCAAGCGCCAGCACTTCGCGGCTGCGGAAAGTCACTTCCGCCATTTCGTTGATCTCGACGCTGTCTTTTTCGGCGCGGGACAGGTCATCGGTATTGATGACGCGGTCGATACTCTGCACCGTCACCGTCGCCTCATAGGTCGACAGCTTGATTTTATAGTGGTTGCCAAGCTTCAGGGGTTTCTTGCCGAGCCAGAAAATATTGGCGCGGAAGACGTTCGCGAGCATGGGGGCTTTTTGCTCATGGCTGGCGATATCGCCGCGCGCGACGAAAATCGGCTGATCGAGCGTAAGGCCGATGCTCTCGCCGGCCTGCGCCGACAGAATGTCGGTCGTCGAGCCCCATTTTTCGATGGAGACGACTTTTGCCTGACGGTTGGAGGGGGAAAAGGTCAGCACATCGCCCTTGCGGACGACGCCGGATTCAATGCGGCCTGCGATAATGCGGGTTTCATCCCAGCGATAGACGTCCTGCACGGGGAAGCGCAGCGAACGCTCGACCGGTGCCGCGATCGGCTCGAAGGTGTCGAGCGTCTGCAGCAGGTTGAGGCCTTTGTACCACGGCATATTGGGCGAGCCGGCGGCGATATTCTCGCCGTGGCGCGCGGCCATGGGAATAATCGAATGTGGCTTGACGTTGATGCCGGCGAGATAGGCGGTAATCTCTTTCGACACTTCGTCAAAGCGCGCCTGGCTGTAATCCACCATGTCCATTTTGTTGATGGTAACGACGATTTGTTCAAGGCCGAGGAGGTGCAGCAGATAGGCATGGCGCTTGGTCTGCTCGCGCACGCCTTCTTTCGCATCGACGACGAGGATCGCGGCGTCAGCAAAGGCCGCGCCGGAGATCATGTTTTTCAGGAATTCACGGTGGCCCGGCGCGTCGATGATGACGCAGTTGCGTTTTGCGGTCTTGAACCAGATCTGCGTCGTGTCAATCGTGATCGCCTGGTCGCGTTCCGCCTGGAAGGCGTCGAGCAGAAAAGACCATTCGAACGGCACGTTGCGGCGCTCGCAGACGGCTTTCAGCTCTTCCAGCTTGCCTTCCATGAAGCTGCCAGTGTCGTGCAGCAGACGGCCGATGAGGGTGGATTTGCCGTGGTCGACGTGACCGACGATGACGACGCCGAGTTTTTGCGCGGTGTTGATATCTGTTGTCATTGCTTCAATCCTTACATATATCCGCTGCGGCGCAGGCGCTCGAAGCTGTCTTCGGTTTCGGAATCCATCGTGCGGCCAGCGCGTTCCGACTGTTTCGTCGTTTCCAGCTCGGCAATGATTTCGGGGATGCTGGCGGCATCGCTGACGATCGGCGTCGTGATGTTCTTTTCGCCGAGGGAGCGATAGCGCTTGCCATTCTGCGACAGGTACAGCGGCACGATGGGAATATTCTCGCGCTGCGTATAGCGCCAGATATCAATCTCGCGCCAGTGCAGGATGGGGTGGATGCGCACATGGGTGCCTTCGGGGAATTCGGTCTTGTACTGGTCCCAGAATTCGGCGGGCTGGTCTTTGTAATCCCAGTTGCCGTCGAAGCTGCGGGGAGAGAAAACACGCTCTTTCGCGCGCATCGCCTGCTCGTCACGGCGGATGCCGACGATGATGCCTTTGTATTTGTAGGTATTGATGAGGTTTTTGAGGCCTTCGGTCTTGCGGGCGGCGGCACGCGTGTTCGGCGGCAGGGTCTGGTCCATCTCCTCTTCCGGCGGGCACATCTCGGCGTGGAAGTCGAAGCCCCATTCCTTGATCAGCATGTCGCGGAATTCATAGACTTCAGGCAGCTCCATCTGCGTATCCAGCTGGATCATCGGGAAGGGCACGCGGCCGAAGAAGGCTTTGCGGATGAGCCAAAGCAGCGCGGTTGAATCCTTGCCGATCGACCACAGCATGCCGAGCGGCTTGATGCGATTATAGGCCTCGCGGATGATATAGATGCTTTTGGATTCGAGATCGTCGAGATAGTCCTGCATGGAAAATGCCCTTTCCGTCGTACCTTATAATGTGTGCATGTTTAGCAATATTGGGGGTTCGAGACAATGCTATTGTCCATAAAATGGCCGCATTAACCGCGCAAAGGCGCAAAGAAAAAGGCGGCTTCCATCGGAAACCGCCTTTTTCTTTGATTATGTAAAAATTAAGGCTTGAAGGAAACCTTCGCCGCCTTGCGGATGGCGGGCGGCTCTGCCTTGTCGTCGTTGACGGCGGGGGCGGAGCGTTTCGTCGGCGCAAAGTCCTCGTCGAAGCCGATGGGGCGGTCGGGTGCTTTCGCGCCGAGGCCCTGCAGCGTGACTTTCTTGAGGTCGGTGATGGTGAGCGTCGTCAGCTCGCGCTTCAGGTCCTCGACCGACAAACCGCTGTTTTTATCCAGCTTGTGTTCGGTTTCAAGACGCAAGGCGAGTTCTTTCTCCGCTTTCTCGACAAGGTTGCGCACCGTACGGCCGTTGCCGAAGGATTGTTTTGCACGCAACTGTTCGTCTTCCAGCAGCTTCATCGAATGTTCGCGCGCTTCCGGCGTCATCACATAGCCACGCTCTTTCAGCATGAAGTCCATGATCTGGCCGAGCTGCGGCATATTGTAGTCATCGAAGTTGATGTAGGTCATGAAGCGCGATTTCAGGCCTTCGTTGGCGTCGATGAATTTCTTCATCGGTTCCGGATAACCGGCGACGATGACGATGAGGTCTTCGCGCATGTTTTCCATCGCGGCGACGAGGGTATCAATCGCCTCGCGGCCAAAATCCTTCGAGTCAGAACCGGGCCCCGCTTCGCGCGACAGGGCATAGGCCTCGTCGATGAAGAGGATGCCGCCTTTGGCTTTATCAATCTGCTCTTTGGTTTTCAGCGCCGTCTGGCCGACGAAGCCCGCGACCATATCTTCGCGTTTCACTTCATGGACAACGGGTTTTTCAATGAAACCGAGTGCATGATAAACCTTGGCGACTTCGCGGGCGAAGGTGGTTTTGCCCGTACCGGGGTTGCCGGTGAAGACCATGTGGCGGGAAATCGGCTTGGTCGAGAGACCCAGTTCCGTTTTCATGCGGTTGAAACGTGCAACGGCGATATTCTGCTTGATATCGCGCTTAGCGGTATCAAGGCCGATCATGTCGTCGATGTTCGACAGCGCTTTTTTGAGCGTCGCTTCATCGTCAACGCCGGCACCTTTGCCGTCTTTGAGCGCTTTTGGCGTCGCGGCAATGCCGGCTTCCATTAAATTGTCGGGCATTTCTTTTTTGGCGACATGCGGCAGGACGCCTTTGTCAGCGTCTTCCTTCTTCGGCCAGACGATGGTGAAGACTTCGCCGCCCTTGCCGCTGGCGGTCATTTCGACGGCGTAGGTGGTTTTGCCATACGGGAGCGTGTTGGCTTTTTCGGGATTCGCGGCCGAAAGCAGCGGGCCGAATTTTTCAATCACGCGGCCGTCGAGCGATTCGATGGCGCTGTTGAGCGGCTGCACAGCTTTGCAGTTGCCCTCGCCGTCCAGCTTGATGCCGTAGGCGAATCCGGACTTAAGATCGATGACGAGATGCTTGGTAAACTCTGTAGCCATGGCAGACCCCTCTGCGTTGCATAAGAAACATTCTGTCTTGAGCCGCTGCATTGGTGTTATTTAACGTCACCTTCCGCAGCGATTAGCTAATTTAATTGATAGAACACCTGTTCGCTATTGTTATTGGGGTCGATTTTGTCATAGAGTTTCGGTTTTTTTTTGAATCACCCCCTATATTTAAATCCTGCAACCTCTATAATCCGCTCCGCGATTCATCCCCTCAAATCCTCGGTTTTCGGTCATGGCAAGCTTCACTCCTGACGTTATGTCTATTCTCATCGGCTGCGCCGGCGGTTTGGCTGTCGGCATCATCCTCGCGCTGGCTTTGGGCAGCGGCGACAAGGCGAAGATCGACGCCGCGAATGAAAACCTGAACAAGGAGCGTGAGCGCAGCAGCGATCTCGACAAAAAACTGCAATACGAATTGCAGAAGAGCGCAGGGCTTGAGGCCGAGCGCCGCCTCACCCTCGAGCAGATCGCAAAAAACAAATCCGACCTCGAGGCGATGGAAAAAAAATTCACGCTGCAGTTCGAAAACCTCGCCAATAAAATTTTCGATGAAAAATCCGCCAAGTTCAAAATGGATTCCGCCGAAAGCCTGGGCCAATTGCTGAACCCCTTGCGCGAGCGGCTGCAGGAATTCCACAAAAAGGTGGACGACAGCTTCGGCGCGCAGGCGAAGGAAACCTTTTCGCTGAAGGAGCAGATCCAGAATATCGTTTCCGCCAACCGCGAAATCACCGCGCAGACAGAAAGCCTGACCAAAGCCCTGAAGGGCGATGTGAAAGCTCAAGGCAACTGGGGCGAGGTGATGCTGGAAAAAATTCTGGAAGATTCCGGCCTCCGCAAAGATATCGACTATTACACGCAAGGCGCGGAAATGGGCCTCAAGCACGTCGAGAGCGGCCGCGCCATAAAGCCCGACGTTATCGTCAACCTGCCCGAGAACAAGCACATCATCATCGACGCCAAAGTATCGCTGACGCATTACGAGCGTTATTGCGCCGCCGCGACGGATGCGGAGCGGGATGCGGCGATGAAGGAATTCTCCAACTCCATCCGCGCGCATGTGGCGGGTCTGGAACAGCGCCGCTATCAGGATAATGATAAACTCGGCACGCCGGATATTGTCCTGATGTTCATGCCGATTGAAGGCGCCTATTCCCTCGCCGTGCAGAAAGACGCTGACCTGCACTCCAGCGCCTGGAACAAGAAAATCGTTATCGTGTCCCCCGTCACGCTGTTCGCGACCCTCCGCACTATTTCATCCCTCTGGACGATCGACCGCCAGAACAAATCAACGCTGGAAATCGCGCGCCTTGGCGGCACGCTGGTCGATAAAGTGGCAACCTTTGTCGGCCGCATGGAAGATATCGGCGGGCAGCTCGGCAAAGTACAGAAAACCTATGACGAGGCGCATAAGTCGCTCACCACCGGCCACGGCAATATCCTGAAAACCGCGGAAAAACTCCGCGACCTTGGCGTCAGGAGCAGCAAGGCGCTGCCGGCAAGCGACAACGGGGATGATGACGAGGGCGACGAGGCCCCGAAAGCCATCGAAAAAGCCTGATTTTCTTGACTTCATCGCCCTGCCCTTTTATTTAAAAAGGCAGAAGGAATATGCCCATGGCGATTATGCCCATCCAGATTGCGCCGCACCCGATTTTGAAGCGCGTGGCCGACCCCGTCGACAAGTTCGACGACAAGCTGCATGCGCTGATGGATAGCATGCTGGAGACGATGTACAACGCCCCCGGCATCGGCCTTGCCGCGCCGCAGGTGCTGGTTTCGAAACGCGTCATGGTTGTGGACGTTGACCAGCCGCAGGAAGACGACGAAGCCGCCGCCGATGCCGCGACTATTAAAAAACGCCGCACTAAGCCGCGCTTCTTCGTCAACCCCGAAATCATCTGGAGCTCGGAAGAGCCGAATACCTATGAAGAAGGCTGCCTCTCCCTGCCGGGGCAATATGCCGAGGTGGAGCGGCCGAAAAAAATTCGCGTCAAATATTTCGACTATCATGGCGAGCCGCTGGAGCTTGAGGCCGACGGTTTACTCGCCACCTGCATCCAGCATGAAATTGACCATTTGAACGGCGTGTTGTTCATCGACCATCTGTCGTCGCTGAAGCGCGACATGGTTTTGCGTAAGCTGAAAAAATGGATCAAGGACAATCCCGAAGATATCGCGGAAAAGCACGTTCTTTAAGAAAGCCACTGACATGTCCGGCAAAGCCCTCCGCATCGCATTCATGGGAACGCCCGATTTTGCGGTCGTTGCGCTCAACGCGCTGCATGCGGCAGGGCATGACATTGTCGCGGTGTATTGCCAGCCGCCCCGGCCCGCAGGACGCGGGCACAAGCTTCAGCCGAGCGCCGTGCAAAAACGCGCAGAAGAACTTGGGCTTCCCGTTCGCCACCCGAAATCGCTGAAGAAAGATGCCGAAGCGCGGCAGGCCTTTAAAGATTTGAATCTTGATGTCGCAGTGGTCGCCGCCTACGGGCTGATTTTGCCGCAGGATATTCTCGACGCGCCAAAACATGGTTGCATCAACATCCATGGCTCGCTGCTGCCGCGCTGGCGCGGCGCGGCGCCCATCCAGCGCGCGATTTTGGCGGGGGATGAGAAAAGCGGCATCTGCATCATGCAGATGGAAGCGGGGCTGGATACAGGGCCCGTGCTGATTAAAGGCGAAGTGCCGATTACCGCCGATACGACATCGCAAAGCCTGCATGACGCGCTCGCAAAACAGGGCGGCGAGCTGATTGTGCAAACATTGGCGGCGATTGCCGACGACAAACCCTTCCCGCCGCAAAAGCAGCCTGAAGAAGGCGCGATCTACGCCGATATGCTCAACAAAGACGACGGCCGCATCGACTGGACGAAAGCTGCACCTGAAATCGAGCGGCAATTGCGCGCGCTGCACCCCTGGCCCGGCGTCTGGTGCATGATGGGCGACCAGCGGCTGAAGGTGTTGAAAGTATCCGTTGAAAAAACCGATGGCGTGCAGGGCAAGCCGGGCGAAATTCTCGACCGTCACTTTATTGTCGCCTGCGGCAAGGGCAGCTTGAAAATTCAAACGGTGCAGCCGCAGGACCGCAAGGCGATGGACGGACTGTCCTTCATGAATGGCAGCCACCTGAATGCAGGCGACCTGCTGCAATGATGAACCGCAACCCCGAAACGCATAAAGGCCGCTGGAAGCTGACCATCGAATACGACGGCAGCAACTTCGCCGGCTGGCAGCGGCAGACGAATGCGCCCTCGGTACAGGAAGCGATTGAACGCGCCATCGCCGCTTTTTGCGGCGAAGAGGCGCAGCTGCATGTGGCGGGCCGCACCGATGCTGGCGTGCATGCCGTAGGCCAAGTCGCGCATGTGGATTTGGCACGGGCGACAGATGAACGGTCGGTGCGCGACGCCATTAACTATCACCTCCGGCCGCACCCCGTCGCGATTGTAAAGGCGGAGCGTGCAGCGCCGGAATTCCACGCCCGCTTTGGCGCCATTCACCGCGTCTACTGCTATAAAATCCTTATGGGGCGGCGTGCCGATAATGTGCTGCACCAGAAGCGCGTCTGGCATGTCCAACGCGAACTGGATGTTGCCGCCATGAACAAGGCGGCGAAGCACCTTCTCGGCCATCATGATTTTTCCAGCTTCCGCGATGCGGAGTGTCAGGCGAAATCGCCACTGCGTTCAATGGACAGGCTGGAGTTCATCGAAAAGAAGCAGGAGCTTTCCGCGGGGCGGCATATCGAGCTCTGGGCGGAGGCGCGGTCCTTCCTCCACCACCAGATCCGCAATATCACCGGCACCCTCAGCCTTGTCGGCGAGGGCAAATGGCAGCCGGATGACGTGAAGGCGGTGCTGGACGCCAAAGACCGCACCAAGGCGGGCCCCACCGCGCCTGCTGACGGGCTCTATTTCGTTCGCGTCGACTACCCCAACCCGTCCCTGATGCGCGGCATGGACTCCCTGCTGTAAATATTTTTCTATTATGAAAATAATAAGCGGCCATAATGTTTGACTCGAGGGGCCGGCTTTGGTATTTCCAGAGTAATTCCAATAAAAAAATCATTTCAACCAACGGCACAAGAGGAACATGTCCATGAAATTCAACCTGAAAGAAGCCTTCCAGCAAGGTAAAGAACTCGCAACCCAGGCCCTGGTCACCACCATCGTCACGGTCGACCAGGCTGTTGTCGATGCGCAGAAAGCCGCCGCTGACCTCAAGACCCGCGGCCAGCAGAAAAAAGCCGAGCTGACCGGCCAGGCTGTCGAAGCGATCACCAAAGTCGGCGCGAAAATCGCGGACCGTGCGGATCAGGTTTCCGATGCGTCCAAGGAATTTGCCGCCAATGCGCGCAAAGCCCTCAACATCGCGCCGAAAGAAGAGCCGAAAATCGAACAGCCCGCGCCCGCTGCCAAAGCGCCGGCTAAAAAACGCGCCCCCCGCAAAACCGCTGCGAAAACGCCGAAAAACTAATCTTTTCAGCGAACAAGCGTTTAAAAACCCGTCCCTGAAAAGGGGCGGGTTTTTCTTTGCTGCACCGCCATATAGGCTTGACGTAATACGTCGAATCCTGCAAGTTAAGAACCGTTAGCAAGAAAATCCGGTTACAACAAATAGAGGAGCACAAGTATCCATGGCATTCGATTGGAAAAAGAAACTGCAAGAAGGCAAAGAAGCCGCTGCAACCGCATTCGGCAAAGCTGCCGTCGCCGCTGACAAGCTGGCTGACCAGGCTGAAGCTGCAACCACCAAATTCGTCAACAAAGTCGAAGAAAAACTGACGAAGAAAAAAGACGCGCCGAAGAACGACTGATTGCCCCTTGGCAACCGCGTGAATTCGCGTTGATAAGATAAAAGGCCGCCTTTTTTAAGGCGGCCTTTTGCTTTAGCATAAGGACGATTTCACAACAGGATCCTCGCCATGACGACTGCCGCAGCCCCCGAGAAACTTCAATATGTGCGCCTGGCAGCCGGTGACCCTGCGCCCTGGTTTGCTCAAAAAGCCTGCTGCAACCCCTCCTATCGTTTTGATACCGCGGCGGGCCGTTATATGGTTTTGGGCTTCTTCGGCTCCAGCATCGACCCCGTCGGCGCGGCGGCGCTTGCCGCTATCCGCAGTAACCGCGCGCTGTTCGATGACAGCAAAATCGCCTTCTTCGGCGTCAGCGTCGATGCCGGCGATGAAACGCGACTGACGACCGAGCTTCCGGGCATCCGCTACTTCTTCGACTTCGACGGCAGGGTGAGCAAGCTGTACGGCTCCATCGCGCGTAATGCGGTGGGCAGCAGCGTGCATGCGCGGCGTTTCTGGCTTGTGCTCGACCCCACCATGCGCGTCATCAAAAATATCCCGTTCGGCGAAAATGGTGTGCAGGAAGCAGAGCTGATCAGCTTGCTGACGTCTCTGCCGCCAGTCGGCGATGTCGCGGGCGTAGAGCTGCAGGCCCCCGTCATCATGCTGCCGAATGTCTTCGAGCCGGAATTCTGCCAGAAGCTGATCAATATGTATGACACGCGAGGCGGCGTTGAATCCGGCTTTATGCGCGATGTCGACGGCAAGACGGTCGCGATCACCGACTACGGCCACAAACGCCGCAGCGACCTTGTGCTGGAAGACCCGGCGCTTCTGAATGACCTCCGCGCCCGCATCCACCGCCGCATCGTGCCGGAAATTGCCAAAGCTTATTTCTTCCACGTCACGCGCATCGAGCGGTTTATCGTCGCCTGCTACGATTCCGCCAACCGCGGCTTCTTCAACGCCCATCGCGACAACACCACCGCCGGCACCGCGCACCGCCGCTTTGCCGTGACCATCAACCTGAACAATGATTTCGAGGGCGGGGAGCTGAACTTCCCCGAGTACGGCAGCCGCACGTTCAAGCCGCCTGTGGGCGGCGCCGTGGTCTTTTCCTGCGCCCTGCTTCATGCAGTCACGCCCGTCTCCGCCGGCCGCCGCTTCGCCTTCCTGCCCTTCCTTTATGACGAGGCGGCCGCGAAGATACGCGAAGCAAACCACCACCACCTTGTCACGGATGACAAGATGGTGGCGGGATCAAAGCCTTAAATTTCGGCGGAAGTTATTCAGCGGCGAGGGAGACGACGTCCAGCACGCGGTGCGTCATGGCGTCGATGAGGTAGACGTTATCGCCGGTGTAAACATAGGCGGAGGAGCTGTCGACCGGCGTCAGGCGGCTTTCCACATATTGCGGCAGCGTTTCATAGATTTTGCTTTGCGGGAGCACTTGGCCGACGGGGTAATAGCTCACGACGCGGCTCGGCAGCGAGGCGCAGGGCTCGACCGAGCGCACCTTGGTGTTTTCATTCGACCGGTCGCAATACTTGTCCTGCTCCCTTGCCATGTATTCGCGCAGAATGGCGCGATCCTGGCTCTTGATGATGTGGGACGCATATTCCTGCGCGTTTGCCGCGCCCGTGAAACCGATGAACCCCGTGAGGGCCAGAGCAAAGACGATGTTTTTCATGATCGGGTGTCCTTCATAATTGAAGCTGTGCCTTGTGAAGACAACCAACAGCAGGCCGCGGAAGTTCCGGTTTTTGATTTTCCAGAAACATTTTATTCAGCGAATTCAGGTAATTACGTAAATAAATTTATCCTCGCCGCTCTGCAACAATTCGGCTAAAGTGCCGCCTATATCCGGTACTATTTTGGAAACAACGGTATGAGAAACCAGCTTGGCTCTCCCGCGCCATAACATACTTATATTGAACGGCCCCAACCTGAATATGCTTGGCATACGGGAACCCGAAGTTTATGGATTCCAGACCCTCGCGGATATTTCCAACGACTGCGAGGAATACGCAGGCGAGATCGGCTTCAGCGTCGAATTCCGCCAGTCCAACATTGAAGGCGAGCTGGTGACCATGATCCAGCAGGCGCGCGGCGCCTGTTCCGGCCTTGTCATCAATGCCGGCGCCTATACCCATACCTCCATCGCCATCCATGACGCGCTTAAATTGCTGGATGTGCCGGTGATTGAAGTTCATTTAAGCAACCCGCAGGCGCGGGAAGAATTCCGCCACCATTCGTATATCTCGCCGATCGCCAAGGGGACCATCTGCGGTTTCGGCGCGCATGGCTATATACTGGCGCTGAATGCCCTGCGCGCCCTGCTTGACGACGAAGGATAAGCAATATGACGACGACCCCGAAGAAAATAGAGAGGACCACCCCGATGCCCCCGATGTTTATCGACCACGAGGCGATCAACAAGCTTGCCGCCCTGCTCAATGATACCGGCCTGACCGAGATCGAGATCACCGAAGGCGACAAGAGCCTGCGCGTGACCAAAGCCGCGCCGGCCGTCCAGGCCTATGCGCCCGCGCCGATGATGGCGCAAGCGCCCGCCGCCGTTGCCGGCCCCGCGCCGGTTGCCTCCGTTTCCGCGATTTCGCCGGAAAACCACCCCGGCGCCGTCAAATCCCCCATGGTCGGCACCGCCTACCTGCAGTCCGACCCTGCCGCCCCTCGCTTCGTGACCAAGGGCGCGAAAGTGAAAGCCGGCGATACGCTGCTGATCATTGAAGCCATGAAAGTCATGAACCCGATCAAGGCAGAAAAAGGCGGCACCGTCACCGACATCCTGATCGATGACGCGCAGCCGGTCGAATTCGGCCAGCCGCTGATGGTGATTGAATAATCGCTTTCCATAGAAAGCCGGAGAATATCATGTTCAAGAAAATCCTGATCGCCAACCGCGGCGAGATTGCCCTTCGTATTGTGCGCGCCTGCCGCGAGATGGGCATCCGCAGCGTTGTCGTGCATTCGACCGCCGATGCCAACGGCATGGCCGTGCGCATGGCCGATGAATCTGTCTGCATCGGCCCCGCGCCGTCCCGCCAGAGCTACCTGAACATCCCCGCCATCCTGTCCGCCGCGACCATCACCGGCGCCGACGCCATTCACCCCGGCATCGGCTTTTTGTCGGAGAACGAGCAGTTCGCGCGCATGGTGGAGGAACACGGCTTCACCTTCATCGGCCCGACCCCCGACCATATCGCCAAAATGGGCGACAAGGCAGTCGCGAAAGACACCGTCAAGGCGCTTGGCCTGCCGGTCGTCCCCGGCTCCGACGGTATCCTGAAGAACCCCGAAGAAGGCCTCGAACTTGCCAAAAAGATCGGCTTCCCCGTGCTGCTGAAGGCCGTTGCCGGCGGCGGCGGCAAGGGCATGAAGGTCGCCCATGGCGAAGATGATTTCAAAGCCGCCTATTCCATGGCCTCGACCGAAGCCAAGAACGCCTTTAACAACGGCGACCTGTACATGGAGAAATACCTGACAGGCCCGCGCCACATCGAAATCCAGCTGATTGGCGACACCCATGGCAACGCCATTCACCTTGGCGAGCGCGACTGCTCTATCCAGCGCCGCCACCAGAAAGTGATCGAGGAATGCCCCTCCCCCGGCCTTACGCCGGAGCAGCGCAAGTTCGCCGGCGAGCTGGCGGCGGGCGTCGTCAAGAAAATGGGCTACCGCGGCGTCGGCACCATCGAGATGCTGTTTGAAGACGGCAAATTCTATTTCATGGAAATGAACACCCGCCTGCAGGTGGAACACCCGATTACCGAGATGATCACGGGCGTCGACCTCGTGCGCGAACAGATCCGCGTGGCGGCAGGCCTGCCCCTTTCCTACAAGCAGGAAGACATTAAATTCAACGGCTGGGCCTTTGAATGCCGCATCAACGCCGAACACCCTGACACCTTCATGCCCTCCCCCGGCAAGATCACGCGCTACCACGCGCCGGGCGGCCTTGGCGTGCGCGTTGACTCGGCGATTTATGATGGCTACGCCGTGCCACCGACCTATGACAGCCTTGTCGCGAAACTTATTGTACATGCGCAGACCCGCGAAGAAGCGATGATGCGCATGGAGCGCGCGCTTGGCGAGACCGTGATTGAAGGCATTCTGACGAACATCCCCCTGCACCAGCGCATTTTGCAGGAACCGGAATTCCGCGCCGGCAAGTTCAACATCCACTGGCTCGAAAAATTGCTCGCCGCCAAGCAGGGAGAGGCCAAGAAAGCCGCTTCCTGAAAAACCTTTTCAGAAAAGTCATACCGATGAAATATTTCCTCGCCCTGCTCGCCTGCCTGTCGTTCTCAACCGCGGCTATCGCGAAGGGGCCGGAGAAATATATTTTCGACCCGGCGCATACGCAGATTGAATTCCGCGTCGATCACCTCGGCTTTTCGCACCCCTCGGGGCGCTTCCTGAAATTCACCGGTGGTTTCACTTTTGACCAGAACGCCGTCGAAGGCTCGACCGTCGCCATTAGCATCGACCCCGCCAGCATCGATATGGGCAGCCCGGAATGGGAGCGCGTGATGAAGAGCGAGACCTTCCTTGATGTCAAAACCTACAAGGAAATCCGTTTCCAGTCGTTGAAGATCGAAAAGACCGGGGCCAAGACGGGCAGGCTTACCGGAAACTTAAGCCTCCACGGCGTCACGAAGCCCGTGACGCTGGACGTGCGCTACAATAAATCCGGCACGCACCCCTACAACAAGAACTACATCGCCGGCTTCGACGCCCATGGCACAATCAAGCGCTCCGATTTCGGCATGAAATTCGGTTTGCCGGGCATCGGCGACGAGGTGGAGGTCTGGATTCAGGTGGAAGGCATCCGCCAGGACTTCTCCCAGCTCGACAAAAAGTAATAATTTGACGTTTTGAGCACGGCTTCTCTTGCGATATATTCGGAAGAGAAGGAAGAACCCCATGCTTTTGAAAAATACGCCCGAGCGCTATGGCGCCGTGACCAAATTTTTCCATTGGACAATCGCGCTGCTGATCCTCGCTCTGCTCTGCATCGGCATCTACATGGCCGATTACGCGCCGAAGGATGCGAGCCTGCTACAGCTGTTCGCGCTGCACAAATCGACGGGACTGCTGGTTTTCGCCCTCGCCTTCTGCCGTATCTGCTGGCACCTTTACACGCGCCCTGCCGAATTCACCGTGACGATCAAGCCTTGGGAAAAAATCCTCGCCCGCATCACGCATGGCGCGCTTTATTTTTGCATGCTGGCGATGCCGTTGACGGGCTGGGTTTTCTCCACCATCAAGCGCGGCGGCGTGCCGTTCTTTGGCCTCTTCACCCTGCCGCAGCCATTTGACCAGCAAGACCCTGCGACGAAGTGGTGGGGCGGCATGGCGGCTGACCTGCATGGCATTATCGGCTATACGCTGATCGGCATCATCGCGCTGCATGCGGCAGGCGCGCTGAAGCACTTCATCATCGACAAGGACCTCACCCTGCAGCGCATGCTGCCCTTTGGCACCGCCAAGCAAGACCAAGGAAAAGAATAATGAAACGCTTTCTTCTGCCTGCCCTTCTTCTCTCGCTGCTGCCGCTGCAGGCCATGGCCGAAAAAGCGGTTGCAACCCCCGCCGCCCCCGCGGCCATTGTGGCGCCGCCCGTTGCGGAACCCGCGACGCGCAAATGGGACTTCATTCCGGCGGAAAGCAGCATCACCTTCCACGGCACGCAGATGGGCACGGCCTTTGACGGCAGCTTCGCCAAGTTCACGCCTGTCATTTATTTCGACGCCGATCATCTGGATGAATCGAAAGTGACCGTCGACATCGACATTCTTTCCGTCGACGCGAAAGACAGCGACCGCAACAAGAACCTGCTCGGCAGTGATTTCTTCGACGTCGCTCAGTTCCAGACCGCGCGATTCGAGACCAATAAAATCACCAAGACCGGTGACAATGCCTATAGCGCTGATGCGACTCTGACAATTCGGGGCACGCCGCAGCAGGTTACGCTGCCCTTCACGCTCGATATTTCAAAAATCACCAAGGGCAAGGACTCTGGTAAAGACAAGGCCGTCATGGCGGGCAAGATCACCATCGACCGCTCGAAATTCCAGATTGGTCAGGGCGACTGGGCGGATCCAAGCGTTATTGCAAATGATGTGCCCGTCGAGATCAAACTCGCCGCGATTGCGGATGCCGCAGCGCCTGCGCCCGCGCCGCAAAAAGAAGACAAAGCGGAAGAAAACAAGAACGACATGCTGGCAACGCCGCCTTCCGGCCCCGCGCCCAAAACGCCGTAAACGCTTTTAAGTTTGTAGAGAAGCGATTCGTCCAGTAGATTCAACGCAATGAGAACGTTGTATCACCTATGGCTGCATCCTGCTTCGCGGAAAGTGCGCATTGCGCTCGCCGAAAAGAAACTCGACTTCGATTTGAAGATCGAAAAAGTCTGGGAACGCCGCACCGAATTCCTCGCCATCAACCCCGCCGGCGATGTACCCGTGCTGATCGAGCCCGACGGCACCATTCTGACCGACAGCCAGGTCATCTCGGAATATTTGAACGAGGTATACAATACGAATGACCTCATGGGCCGCGACCCGCTGCAGCGCGCCGAAACCCGCCGCCTTGTCGCCTGGTTCGACCACAAGTTCAATTCCGAAGTGACCGAAAACCTCGTCGGCGAAAAAATGATGAAGCGCTTCCTGAAAATGGGGGAGCCGCACGGCCCCTCCATCCGCGCCGGTCACGCCAACATCCACTACCACCTCGATTACATCGGCTTTTTGACGGAGCGCCGCCGCTGGCTGGCGGGTGAAGATATTTCTCTCGCCGACGTCACGGCCGCCGCGCATCTCTCCGCCATCGACTATATCGGCGATGTGCCGTGGGAAGAGCACAAGGCGGCGAAGGACTGGTACGCGCGCATAAAGTCGCGTCCCTCTTTCAAGCCGCTGCTGGATGACGTCATCCCCGGCTTCTCCCCGCCGAGCCACTACCAGAACCTCGACTTCTGATTTATCGCGGGTGTGGGCATGGCAGAGACAAGACACAGCATCGAGCCTTTATCCCGCGACAAAAAGCTGTTCTGCTTCGGCTACGGCTATACCGCCAGCTTCCTTGCCGAACGTTTGAGAGATTTCGGCTGGAAGATCTCCGGCACGACGACGGACCCTGAAAAGAAAGTCTTCATGAAGCAGGCCGGCATCGAGGCGATGCTGTATGACCAGAACCACCAGATCAACGACCCGTTCCAGACCTTCCACGATGTGACGCATGTGCTGCTCTCCGTCCCGCCGGGCACGGATGGCGACCCCGTCGCCGAGCACCACGGCATGGACCTGGCGCAACTGCCGAACCTTGAATGGGTGGGATACCTTTCAACGACCGGCGTCTACGGCAACCACGATGGCGCCTGGATTGACGAGACCTCCAACCTTGCGCCCACCAGCCGCCGCGGCTCCATCCGCGTGCGCGCGGAGCAACAATGGCAGTCTCTGCAGGTGAACGAAGGGCTGCCGCTGGAAATTTTCCGCCTCTCCGGTATTTACGGGCCCGGCCGCAGTGCGATTGACTCCGTCCGCGCCGGCACCGCCCGCCGCATCGACAAGCCGGGCCATGTCTTCAACCGCATTCATGTTGAAGATATTGTGCAGGTGCTGATTGCGGCGATGAACAAGCCGAAACCCGGCGAAATCTATAACCTCGCCGACGACCTGCCGAGCCCGAGCAACGAGGTCGTCACCTTCGCCTGCAACCTCATCGGCATCGACGCACCGCCCGTGACGCTCTTCGACCAAGCCGAAATGGCCCCGATTGTGCGCAGCTTCTACAAAGACAACAAGCGCGTCCGCAACGACAAGATCAAAACCAAGCTTGGCGTGGATTTACTCTACCCTGACTACCGCTCGGGCCTGCAAGCCTGCCTCGAGATCGAAGACGAAACCGCGGCGCTGCTGGCGTTTGAGCAGGATGACGCAAAAAGCGCCTAATTTTTTAAAGGATTGCTATGCCATTCGCGATACCCTTGTTTTTAGCAAAGACTTACATCGCGGCAACTCTTATGGCTTGTGCCGCGGCGGAGGCACCTGCGGTAAACCTTACCGTCAACACCGTGCCGGCAAAGATCATTCAAGGCCCGCAGCCGGCGGGCCAATGGCAACCACCCGCCGCTGACGCGGCTATGAGCTCGCTGCTGTCTGTAGAAGATTTTACTATCGCTTTTCGTACAGTCGAAAATTCTACGACTGCATCAACATGTCTTTCCGTTGCAGGCGTGAACCTGTCAATTACAATGCGGCCGATTTTTTACGTGACGCCCAAGTCTCCTGCCGGAAGCTGCACCTATAACAAAAGCATTGCTTATTACCGCACTGTACTTTCATCCGCTGCAGCAGGTCTCAGCGATACGTCGCCGCAGGCACGCCAACTCCTTGCCACTGCTATCATAAACTATACGCCCACAAACTCTGTCGATTCGATGCGTGTACAGGTTGAAAAAGAGAACATGTATAATGAACTCAAGCCTGAGCTGTATAAAGTTCTCCAGACTTTGCAGGCGGGGTTCGATCAACGCAAAAATGTCTATTTACAACAGCATCCATTCAAGCCTGACTACCGCAGCTGCAAGCAATAGGCCGCCATAATGTGGCCAACTCAAAGTTTGTTTGCAATTAAGATGCTTATGCTAGCGGCCACGACAAGTTGCCCCGCTGTAAGTTTAATTCCGAAGGCGGATGTCGCGTTTATATTCTCGCCGGCAACCATCGCCGAAGTGGCGACGGATAAAAATCCGCCGGTACCGCCTAACGCATTTTCAGTGATCTACGGTGTGCATTACGGCCCTCATGTAGCATTTCGCCTCCAGAATATACCGGGATCCGAATTGAAATGTCTTTCGCTTGGAATGATCCATACCGACGTCTTCTTTTCACCGGTGGTGCATATCGCTCCGGGGTACCCAGTTGAGTCTTGTGCATACACTGAAATAAGCAAACTCGCGACAGCGAGTATCCAGCGGGCGAATCAAGCTTTGCTCCCTTACGCCGAAAAGGCTGCCGCCGGCGTTGATAATCTCTCCGCCGCCTCTCCTTTCCGTACCCTGCAGATCTGACTGTAGTGATTCACAAGGAAAGGGAATTTCAGGGCATTGTCATGAAATTCATCGAAGAAGACATGAAAAAAATTATCGAAGACGTTGGAAGAAAAGTCGCGGATGACGAAAGGCGCGCGGGCACCGTTCACCCGCGCTGCACGAAATAATATAGCTTTCGACCTATAGCCGACGATTGCCAGTCGTCAGGGCTTCGGCCCCGCCGGTTTGACCGGTTTCAGGGATTTGCGCACTTCTTCCATGCTTTCGCTGGCCACAGCACACACCGTATCGGCGCCGCCGTAGTAGACGTAGAGGCGGTCTTTGTCGATCAGCGCGCCGCAGGGGAAAACGACGTTGTTGACGTCGCCCTTCACTTCATAGGGCTCGCTCGGCGTCAGGAAAGGCAGGTCTGATTTGGCGAGAATGACGGAAGGGTCTTTCTTGTCGAGCAGCAGCAGGCTGATCGTCCAGTGGAAGTCCGAGGAAATGCTGGAATAGGCCAGCAGCAGCCCTTCCTCGATGGCGATCGGCGGCGCGCCGGGTTCAACGCCGAGACCTTCATGGGAATTCTTCTGTGGGCCGAGAAGCTGGTCGGCGTCAATGTCGCGCGTCTTCCAGAATTCCTGCCAGGCGGCGGCGTCTTCAAAATTTTCAGGCGCGGCGGACATCATCGTGCGCTCGGCATGCGCCTCGTCCTTCCACATGAAGGATAGTTTGCCTTCCGATTCAAACAACACACCCGCCTTGGAGCGGCGGTCGGGGCCGATGACGCCATGTTTTTTATACGTGACAAAATCCTTCGTGCTCGCCATGGCGATGCGCACGCCGTCGCCGGCATTGGCTTCACCCAAACCAATCGCAAGGGAGGTGTAGAAAATATAATAGGTGTCACCGATTTTGGTGATGCGCGGGTCTTCCACGCCGAATTTGTCGAAGCTGTCGCCGGGGCCAATGGCGTTTTCCTTGACCAGCTTGAAGCCTTCTTCCGGCTTCAATGATTCCCACTGGCTGATGTGTGAGGTGTAATTGTTGTCGAACTGGTTGACCGGCCCCAGCTTCTCGTAGCCCTTGGGCACGGAGCGGACGAGGAGGATATGCCGCCCGTCGTCGAGCTTCACGGCGGCGGGATTAAAAGTCGCGCCGAGCCCGCCTTCAGGGCTGACGATAATGCCATGACGCTGCATGCCACTTCACTTTCTGTCGATGTTGTTCGGGAGGCCCATAATACAGCCGAAAGCCGCAATGGCAAAGCGCGAATATACTGCTGCGGTGCAGCAGGGGCTATTCCGCGGGCTCGAAGGCCTTGGTGTGGGATTCAACGGCGTCAACGCGCTTGATGTTTTTGCTGTCCGGCACTTTGTCCGGCAACAGCACGGTAACGATGGTACCGACGCCGACTTCTGAGTCGATATCGAGGGTGCCGCCATGCAGCTCGATCAGGTCTTTGGTAATGGCAAGGCCAAGGCCGGAGCCTTCATGGTTGCGCGTGAATTCGGAACTCACCTGCTCGAACGGCAGGGTGACGATGTGGATTTTTTCTTTCGGAATGCCGACGCCGGTATCGGCAACGACGATGGCAACGCCGCCGAGCTCGCGGAAGCAGCGGATATCCACCGTGCCGCCGGCCTTGGTAAACTTGACGGCATTCGACATCAGGTTGAGCAAAATCTGCATCACCGCGCGGCGGTCCGCCATGATGTGGACATCATCCGGAATATCGTCCGCGACGAGTTTGACCTGCGCTTCATGCGCGCGGCCTTCAACCATGTGGATGGCAAGGCGGATGATTTTGCCGAGGTTCAGCTCCTCCACATACAATTCATATTTGCCGACCTCGATTTTCGACATGTCGAGGATGTCGTTGATGAGGTCGAGCAGGTGTTCGCCCGACTGGTGAATGCCGGCGATATAATCAAGGTAGCGCGCGTTGCCCATGGGGCCGAGCAGCTGGCGCTGGATCATTTCGGAGAAGCCGATGATGGCATTCAGCGGCGTGCGCAGCTCGTGACTCATGTTCGCAAGGAAGCGGGTTTTGGAGGCATAGGCGCTTTCGGCCGCTTCCTTCGCTTCGCGCAGCTGCTTTTCGTGCAGTGTGCGCTCGGTAATGTCCTGCATAATGCCGAACAGCGCCTCGACCTTGCCGGTTTTAACATCCACCTTGCAGCGGCCTTCGCAGCGCACATAGCGCACGCCGCCATTGGGGCGGCGGACGGAGAATTCCAGCTCGTAATCGCGCTTGCGCACATAGGCGCGCGTGAAGATTTTCGAGATGCGGCCGACATCGCGCTTCAGCAGCATGTTCGACACGCTGTCGACGGTCGGCTTGAATTTGTCTTTTTCGACGCCGAAGATGGCGTAAATCTGGTCGGACCATTCAAGGCTCGGCTGGTTCGCTTCCCAGTACCAGTGGCCCATGCGGCCAATCTTCTGCGCTTCCGACAATTGCTCTTCGCGGCGCAGCAGCTCGATCTCGTGCTGCTTGATCTCGGTCACGTCACGGCCGACGATATAGATGTGCTCGCCTGCTGCCTTGTGGATCCATTCGATCCAGCGGAAGCTGCCGTCCTTGCAGCGGGCGCGGCATTCAAAATCGATGCGGGTTTCTTCGTCCATCGGCGCGTGAATGACCTTCTGCATCAGCTGCAGCACATGGTCGCGCTCTTCCGGGTGGACGAGGTCGATGAAGGGGAAGGTTTTCAGTTCCGGGTCGGTATAGCCGAGCACGCGGTTGAAGGCGAAGTTGACGCGGCCGAAGGACATATCGCGGCGGTAAACACCAAGCAGGTCGTTCGAGAGGTTGAGGAAGTGGCGCAGCTCCCCATCCGACTTTGAAATATGCGTGAGATCCGGCTTGGTTTCGGCCGCGGGCGCGGGCGCCGCTTCCTTCTGCTGGTTCTCGGAAATGAAATGGGCGAATTCGCGCGCGGCTTCATTGAAGTCGCCGGCTTTCTGGCGCTTCATGCGGTCATCGGGATCAAGCCAGATAACGGTGAATTTCTTGCCTTCCGGCCCGTCGACGCGGTCAATGCGTGCCTGCACGGCGAGTGGGTCGCGCTCCTGCCGCAGCAGCGCGACTTCATAGAAACCCGACTGCAGGTCGAGCAAATTCAGGTCGGCGTATTTGCTGTCGAGCGAGGCGGTGATATTGATCATGGCGGACAGCGGGCGGCCCAGCAGCGGCGCGGTGCAGCGGCCAAGGGCCCAGCCCAGCGCGGGGCTCAGGAAAATGACATTGCCGTTGCCGTCTACGACGCAACGCATCGTGTCCTGATCTGTTTGCGGATGTGCTGATCGGCGCCTGTCCGGCATCGAACCCCTCTCCCAAAGCTCACAAAACTCTAAACCCTAAGTCTAAACATAATTCAAAATTAAGAATTAGTACAGCGGGGACCTGCACTGGTTTTGCGCCGGCGTTGTTTATGTCGCTCAAAGCGCTGGTTTTTAATTTTTGAACGGCGACATTTGACGATTTTGTTATGCAAATATAGAAATTAACCAAGTCAGAGAATTGACCCCGCCAGACCCTTATGTTAACAAGGACTCCACACATGAAATTCCGGCCGTCATAAGGCCTTTTTGAAAGGGATGCTCCGATGGGTTTTCTTCCTCCCAACCTGAAGCTTGCGATGATCTTTGCGAAAATGGCAAAGCAGCACGGCGGCAAAATTCTCCACTCCAACAACCCGGACCTGCTGACGAAAGACCTCAGCGCCGCCATGCGCGCGCAGAAAGATATTCTGTCCGACCCCCGCAAAGGCGCGATCATGACCAGCTATGATGTGCTGCCGGTCATTCTGGAAGTGAAAATCCTTTCCGTCGCCGTCGCCTCCAAGCTGGAGATTGAAACCAAGGGCAAGTCGACTATCGCCATTCTCGAAGAAATCGTCGCGAAATCGGAAGAGCGCAACGGCGGCAAATATTCCGCCGGCATCAAAGATACACTGGACTGGACGCGCAAGCTGTTCTCGCATCCCGAAATCCAGGACATCCTGTCGATGGAGATGACGGAAATCGAAAAACCCTCCAGCATCAAGGGCGTTGCGAAATTCTTCACCCAGCTCGCCGGCCGTTCGCAGGACGAGCTGACGCGCCTGCAGGAATTCCTGAAAAAGGCCAAGGAAGTGCAAGACACGCCGGATGCCAAGCCGCAACCCGGCGCAACCGACACGCCGAAAAAGCCCGAGCCGCCGAAACCGGCCGCTTAAAGCGCTAAAAAAATCCCCGCTTCGGCGGGGATTTTTTTATCCGTGTCTTTTGGTATCGGCCAGCAATTCCTGCAGCAGCGTTTCCCGCTCCTCGTCGCTGAGCCCTTTTTTGCGCAGCTCCGCATCGAACTGCTCGACCAGCTGTTTCCAGCGCTCGGCCATTTCTTGCTTTTGCTTGGGGGAGTAGCTTTTATTACCGGGACGCTCAATGGCCATGGGAATAATCCAATTCGTTTTCTCCGCCGATTATGGCGCGGCAGAAATGAAAAGGCAATTACTGCTCTTTTTCCATGCTCAGGATTTCGAGCAGGGTTTCGCGCTCATCCGCGCTTAAATCAGGATTCTTCAGCTGTTCCTGCGCTTCGGCAAAGATGGCCTCCAGCAATTTCAGCTTGTCTTCCGGCGTTTTGGCCTCCGCCAGCAGGGCTTCCCAGTCGATGCTCATTAGCCCGCCGGATCGGCAAGGGTGTTGGCGCCGGTGAACTGCAGCTCGGCGGCCTCGAGACGGCGCAATTCGTCGCGGATGCGCGCGGCTTCCTCGAACTCGAGGTTGGCGGCCGCCTTTTTCATCTCTTTCTCGAGATGGTTGAGGTGGACTTTCAGGTTATGGCCGACAAGGAAGGCGTCATCCTTGTTGCCGATATTGACGGTCACATGGTCCGACTTCTCGAACACGCTGTTGAGGATGTCGGAAATCTTCTTTTTCACCGTCGTCGGCGTGATGCCGTTTTCGGCGTTGTATTTCTTCTGCTTCTCTCTCCGGCGCGCGGTTTCGTCGAGGGCTTCCTTCATGCTGCCGGTGATTTTATCGGCATAGAGCACGGCCTTGGCATCGACGTTACGCGCCGCGCGGCCGATGGTCTGGATGAGGGAGGTGCGGGAGCGCAAATAACCCTCTTTATCCGCATCGAGAATGGCAACCAGCGCGCATTCAGGGATATCGAGACCTTCACGCAGCAGGTTGATGCCGACGAGGACGTCAAACACGCCAAGGCGCAGGTCGCGGATAATCTCGATCCGCTCCAGCGTTTCAACGTCGGAGTGGATATAGCGCACCTTGATGCCGGCGGACGTCATGTATTCGGTGAGGTCTTCCGCCATTTTCTTGGTCAGCGTCGTGACGAGCGCGCGGTAGCCCTTGGCAATCACGCCCTTGCATTCGGCCATCAGGTCATCGACCTGCTTTTCGGTGGGGCGGATAAAAACTTCAGGGTCGATAAGGCCGGTGGGTCGGACGACCTGCTCGGCGAAAACGCCGCCGGTCTGCTGCAATTCCCAGTCGCCGGGCGTTGCGGAGACGAACATGGTCTGCGGGCGAAGGCCGTCCCATTCCTCGAACTTCAGCGGGCGGTTATCAAGGCAGGCGGGCAGGCGGAAGCCGTAGTCAGACAGCGTGGTTTTACGTGCGCGGTCGCCTTTGTACATGGCGTGCAGCTGCGGCACCATGGCGTGGCTCTCGTCCACAATCAGCAGTGCGTCTTCCGGCAGGTATTCAAACAAGGTGGGCGGGGGGGCGCCGGGGGCGCGGCCGGTGAGGTAGCGCGAATAGTTCTCAATGCCGTTGCACATGCCGGTTGCTTCAAGCATTTCAAGGTCAAACTGGGTGCGCTGGGCAAGGCGCTGCTCTTCCAGCAGCTTGCCCTGGCTCCTGAATTCTTCCAGCCGCGCATGTAAATCGATCTTAATTTGCTTGATTGCCTGCTGCATCGTCGGCTTCGGCGTTACATAGTGGCTATTGGCGAAGATACGCACGGTTTCAAAGGTGTCGGATTTTTCGCCCGTCAACGCGTCAATCTCCGTAATCGCCTCGATTTCATCGCCGAACATGGAAATGCGCCAGGCGTGATCGTCCAAGTGAGCGGGGAAGATTTCAACCACATCGCCGCGCACGCGGAAGCAGCCGCGCGAAAAATCGATATCATTGCGCTTGTACTGCAGTTCGATAAATTTCTTCAGCAGTTCCTGCCGGTTGATGCTGTCGCCAACGGTGAGGTCGAAAACCATGCGCTGGTAGGTTTCCAAGTCACCGATACCATAGATGCAGGAAACGGAGGCAACAACGATGGTATCCCGCCGCTCCAACAGCGCGCGCGTTGCGGCGTGGCGCAGGCGGTCGATCTGTTCATTAATCGCTGAGTCTTTTTCGATATATGTATCGGTGCGCGGCACATAGGCTTCGGGCTGGTAATAATCGTAGTAGGAGACGAAATATTCGACCGCGTTGTCGGGGAAGAATTCTTTCATCTCCCCATAGAGCTGCGCCGCCAGCGTTTTGTTGGGGGCGAGCACCAGCGTCGGGCGCTGCATGGCTTCAATCACTTTGGCGGCGGTGAAGGTCTTGCCGGAGCCTGTAACGCCCAGTAGCACCTGGTTCTTGTCGTGACGCTCGATACCCTCCAGCAAATCCTTGATCGCCGTCGGCTGGTCGCCGGCGGGTTTATAATCGGTCACCAGCTTGAATTTTTTGTCGATCAGCGGGCGCATACGCAGGGAGTCGCGGCCTTCCGCCATCATCGGCAGGGTGCCATGGTCAACAACAGCGGTTTTTTCAGGCTTCTGCTTCAAGTTTTCTTCTTCTTTTTACGCTTCGGCTCCTCCGCCTTGCAGGGGAAAGCCTTGTTGAGGGCAAGGGGAATGGTCGCAGCGGCAATAAATTCATCGTTCTGCGCCGAGGTGCGCAGGTAAGCCATCACGATCACCGCCGCCTGTTCCTTTGAAATGCTTTCCGGCAGGCAAAAGTCAATGGTCGGGGCCGTGCCGAAGGACTGCATGAGGAAATGGTAGTCGATGACGCCGGTAATATAATAGATGCAGCCGGACATGCGTTCCCGCTTGTCGGACAGGCAGTCGCGGGCAAGGTCCTTGGTCATGAGGTATTGCGCGGCAGCCGGCACCGGTTTCATAACAGCGGCAAAACAGAGCAGAACGGCGAGCGCCGCCAGGGCATTCTTCATCGCGTCCTCCGGATGGTTTGAAATAGCTTCGGGATAAGCCCGAAAGCTGCCAAGGCCTTGGTTTTAAACCTGTTTTATGTCTAAGGCAATAACCTTTATTTAAGAGTTTTGTTGCATAGTTTCAAGGGGCTCTCTAACTTTGGAGTCGCGGTTTGGTTTAATGACTTCAAGCTTTTAGAGGGATATCCATGTTTTTGAAAATGACGCCGGCTGTTCTGGCCGCCCTGCTCCTGACCTCCAGCGTTTCGTCCTTTGCCGCCTCGGTCAATGACCAGGGCGCGGCGGAGCTGAAGAAAAACGTCGAGGATTCCCTGTCCTTCCCCATGGATATGGCGAAGCACAACGGCCAGGGGCTGACCCTGTCCGGCGCGGTCGAAGTGACCGCCAAGGGCGATTACTATGAAGTGAAACTGCCGGGCGCCGCCTTCACCGCGGTTGAAGGGCTGAAGTTTGATCTTGGCACCATCATCACCAACGTCACGCCGGGCGACAACGGCGAATACACGACTGCCCTCTCCCTGCCGCAGACCATGACCGCCTATGGCGAAGATAACAAGCCGATCGCGACCATCTCCATCGGCGAACAAAAATTCAACGGCACCTGGTGGCCCGCCCTTGCGACCTTCACCAAGATCGACAGCGATTATAAAAACATTCAAGTGAAGTCGGCCGGCAATGAAGATTTCACCGGCTCGATCGGCGACCTCAAAACCACCATGGACCTCACCAAGAACGCGGATGACACCTGGTCCGGCCCCAACAATTTCGCCGCGACCAACGTGAAGCTGCACTTCGGCGATCACGGCGGCGCGGACATGAGCGTCGACACCATCGTCGCCGCCGCCACGACCGACAAGATGAACCTGAAGGCCCGCAAGGACATGCAGGATAAAGTCATCCAGTCGATCAAGGATATGGATGCGAAACCCGCAGCCCCCCTCGCCCCCGGCCAGGCCCCCACACCGGCCGCGCCCGACCCCGCGCTTGTCGCCAACATGCTGTCCTCCGTGCAGGGTTTTGTTGACGGCATGACCAGCAAGTTCCAGGTTGCCGGCGTCAAGATCCACTTCAACGGTGAAGCGACCCCCGCGCAGCCTGCCGCCAACGGCATGCCGGCGGTTGAAGCATCCCCTGCCGTGCCTTTCGATGCCACGCTGTCCTCCCTCACCTCGGGCTTTGAAGTGACGGGCCTGCAGGCGGACAAAGGCTCGACCCATGCACAGGTGAAGCTTGACGGTCTTGATATCAAGGGCGCGGATCCTGTTGTCGCCGGCCTTATCCCGACGCAGGCAGCGTTTGAAATCGACCTCGATAACCTGCCGATGAAAACCATCTCCAACAAATTCGGCGATGTGATCTCGGACGTTATCGGCAGCGCCGCAACGCAGACGGCTGTGCCGAACGCCGGTGCGCAGCTGCAGGCGCAGCATAAAATGCAGATGGAAGTCATGAGCCTGATGCAGACGCTGCCGCAGGCGCTGGTGGCGGCAGGCTCCAGCCTTGTCATCAAGAACACGCATACCGACGCGCCCGATATCCAGTCGACGCTGGAGGGCGAGTTCCATGCCGATGCGACCTCTCCTGTGAAGGCGCAAGGCTCGACCACGCTGTCGCTCACGGGCGTTGACGAGCTGATCCTGAAGCTGCAGGCGGCAAGCCAGGCACCGAACGCCAACCCGAAATTCTCGGGCTACGCGACGATGCTCTCCATGCTGCAGGTCTATACGCAGCCGGAGAAAACCGTCACCGGCAAAAGCGTGCGCAAGCTGAAGTTCGAGCTGACGCCGCAGGGCCAGGCCCTGCTGAATGGCCAGCCCCTTGGTATGCCGGGCGTAATGACGCCGGGCGATATGGCCCCCGGCATGACCGCGCCGGGCGCCAACAACCCGAAGCCCACAACGCCGTAACGCTTTATACCCGTTAACAAAAAAGGCGGCCCTCACCGGCCGCCTTTTTTGTTTTTGCGCCTAATAGACCTTAAATTGATATAATTATGTTAAATATTTGCCGGAATCAGAAATATTTGCTATAAATAATAGGCAATTCACGCAATAGACGGATTTCAATCCCCATGTCCCTGTCACCCGAAGACGCTCTCTACCGCCGCGACCGCAATGCGACCTTTGACGTTATTCTTGGCGTCATCGCGGAAAAGATGGCGGCGGTGCCGGTGACGCTGGCGCTGGATGTGCATTCCATTTCCCCCACCTCCGCCCGCAACGGCGCGGAGAAAGAATCCTGGCAGCTGCTGGCGAACGGCATCCGCCATTTGAAAGACGGCGCGCCGGGGGGCGAGCCGGGTTCGCTTGCCTCCGCAATGTCGAAAGCCAGCATACGCGCCTCCAGCTTTGCGACCGGCCTTGGCGTCAAGCCGCCGAAGTATGAAGACGTCGATTATTTTGCCGAGTTTGACTCGGGCCGCGAGGAAGCCGTCTTCCTGACCCGCCGGTTGATCGAAGCGGCCACGGCAGATATCACGCCCAGCCAGAAAATCATCGGCGCCAAAATGTCGCTGACGGATGCGGCCGGCGCCTTCGGCGCGATGCCGCCGATTGACGACCCGGAATTGCGCGCCATTTTCTCCGCCGTCAAGGGCGCACCACAACCAGTGGGGGCGGATGATATTGCGGCCATGAAAAAGCAGACTGTATTGTCATTCAATGCGTTGCTGCACGCCTTCGGTGAAACCGGCGCGGCTTTGAAAACCGCGCTCGATACGCTGCCGCCGACGCCAAAGCCCGCGACAGCCCCGACGCACAAAGGCCAGTCGTTCGATTTCAAGTAATCAGGTTTTGAAGCTTCAGGCCACTTCCGGCTTCACGCTCAGCACATAGAGGCTGGAGCGGCCGGCGAATTCATAGCCGATCTTGCGGTAGATGGAATTCGACACCGGGTTGCGCGCATCCGCATAAAGACAGCACATTTTTTTGCCGGCTTTCAGTTGCTCTGCCGACAGGTTGGCGACAACCGCGGAGGCGTAGCCGTTGCCGCGCTCTTCCACCGGCGTATAGACCATGCTGATGCGGGCAACCTCTGCCGTGCCGGAAACGCCGGCCTGTGCAACAGCCTTGCCCTTCACATCCCAGACAGCAAGGCGCTGCGCCTTGATCATGTCTTCGGCGCGTTTGGCCGCTTCCTTGTCGGAAATCTGTTCCGCCTGCGGCAAAGCATCGGCAGAGAAGGCGCGGATCCAGCTGCCGGTGCGTTTCGCTTCATCGGGCTTGGCCCAGCGCAGCTGGCCGTCAATCGCCGGCGGCATCTGCACATTCACGAGGGAATAGATGATCTGGTCCATATATTCAATCGGCGCTTCGCCGGTCTTTTCCGTCCAGAGCGTCTGGAAGGAAGCCGACACATCACTCGGCCCCACGATGCCGGGAAAAGTCCAGCCGGCGTCCTTCACGGCATCAACCAGCGGCTGGAGCGCATTGGCGTCGCCATGGCTGAGGACAATGTTATGCGGCGGCGTCTGCACGGCGGCCAAAACAAAGCCCTCGTCATCCAGCAGCGTTGCCATGCGGATGTTGGAATCCCTGCCCTTGGCGATCGCCATCTGGCAGAGGGAGAGGATGAGGTTATGCTCCGCCTCGCGCCGTTGCAGCGTCTGGCCGTGCTTCTTCAAAAACTCTTTCGCGTCGGTATCGAAAACGACAGGCATTTTTGGCCTTTATGAATCGGCGAGCAGGTAGGAAAGAACGGCATTGAGACGCTGGCGGCCCTTGGCGGTGGCCACCACGGCATCCGGCTGCAGGTCGATCAGCCCTTCCCCTATCAACATCTTTAACCGCTGGGGGTTAACGAAGTCTGAAAAACCAGTGTCCGTCTGCTGGCGGAATTTATCAAGCGGCACACCTTCGATTAACCGTAATCCCATCAACAGCATTTCCCGGCCACGGGCTTTGTTATCAACCACTTCCGACTCGTGCGCGCCATGGCCGTGCTGGTTGACGCGCTCCATCCATAACTCCGGCGCGCGGTGGGCGCGAGTCGCGAATTTTTCGCCTTTCAGCGTCAAACGGCCATGCGCACCGGGGCCGACGCCGGCGTAATCGCCATAGCGCCAGTAGACCATGTTATGCCGCGATTCATCGCCCATGCGGGCATGATTGGAAATTTCGTAGGACGGCAGGCCTGCGGCTTCTGTCATGCTTTGCGTCATCTCGTACAGCGTCGCGCCCGCATCATCATCCGGTATCACCAGTTCCCCGCGCGCATGAAGCGTATGGTACTGCGTGCCTTCCTCGATGGTGAGCTGGTAGAGCGACATATGCCCCGCCGCCATGGCGAGCGCCTGCTTGAGTTCGGCTTCCCACAGCTGCGGCGTCTGGTCAGGGCGCGCGTAGATAAGGTCGAAAGAAAAACGCGTGAAGACTTTGGATGCGCGTTCGACCGCCGCAATCGCCTCTTTCGCCGAATGCTGCCGCCCCAGTTTTTTAAGGTCTGCGTCATTGAGCGCCTGCACACCGAGCGAGACGCGGTTGACGCCCGCGGCTTTAAAGCCCTGCAGCTTGCCGGTTTCAACGGAGGTGGGGTTTGCCTCCAGCGTTACTTCCGCGCCCTGCGGCAGGCCCCAGAGGTCGTCGATGCAGTCAATCACCGCCGCAACCGTTGCCGGTTCCATCAATGACGGCGTGCCGCCACCGAAGAAGACCGACTGGATATGGCGCGGGCCCGTGAGGTCACGGTAATATTTCAGTTCCTTCAGGTATGCGCCCGCCCAGTCCTTATGCTCGATGCGTTCGCGCACATGGCTGTTGAAGTCGCAATAGGGGCATTTGAATTTGCAGAACGGCCAGTGGACGTAGATGCTGAGCTGCTCGGGGTCGGCGGTAGATGCTTTCAGGGGAAGCATTTCGCCAGCATTTTCTTGAAGGCATCGGCGCGGTGGTTGGTCGCGTTCTTCTCATCGGCCGTCATTTCGCCATAGCTGCGCGTATCGCCTTTCGGCACGAACATCGGGTCGTAGCCGAAACCGTTATTGCCGCGCGGCGGCCAGGTCACGTTACCATGCGCATAGCCTTCGACCGCTTCATAATGGCCATCCGGCCAGGCGAGGACGAGGCAGGAGACGAAATGCGCCGCCGTATCGGGGTTGCCGGCCATCGCCTTGTTGACCTTGTTCATCGCCATGCCGAAGTCGCGCGGCTTGCCTTCTTCCTCCGCCCAGTCGGCGGAATAGACGCCGGGGGCGCCGTCGAGGGCCGCAACGCACAAACCTGAATCATCCGCAATCGCGGGCTTACCGGTTTTCTGCGCGACATACTGCGCCTTGATCAGCGCATTCTCGATAAAGGTGGTGCCCGTTTCGGCGGGGCTGTCGAGGCCGTAGTCGGCGGCGGAGGAAAGCTTCTTCACCTTGTCGCCGAACAATTCGCGCAGCTCTTTCAGCTTGCCGTTGTTATGTGTCGCGACAACCAGTTCGTCGCCGCTGAAAGCGCGGGATTGGGATTGGGGTTGCGGCTGGCTCACAGCGTAAATCCTTGTCCGGGTTTCGGGCCCTTTGGCGCGACGTATTCTTCGAGGAATTTTTTCATCTTGTCGCGCTGGCCGTAGCGGTACAGTTCCGCATCGGCATTCAGGGCGGCGAGTGCTTTTTCTGCACTGGCGCCGTTATCGATGCAGAACTTCACTGCCTCGATCGGATTTCTTTTGGAGATGATGGCGAGGAGAAGCGATTCCTGCTTCGGCTCGTTCAGGTCAAGGCCGCCCTTGGTCAGCAGCAGTTTTGCGACGGGGATATGACCTTCGAAAATCGCATGATGCAGCGTCTGACGGTCCGCTTTGATGCCAAGATCAAGCATATATTCGGTAAGGCCGAGATTGCCGCGGCCGACAGCGGTGTAGAGCGCTTCGCCGGCGCCTTTTTCCTCGGCCGGTTTTGCGCCTTGTGCGACGAAATAACGGGCAAGGTCTTCGCGATCATTCTTGACGGCGTTGAGGAAAGGCGACCAGAAGCCTTCGAGCGCGAGGCTGACGCCGCCGCCGCGTTTTTCGATGAGGTGGCGGATGACTTTCATCTCGACCGAGCTGCTGGCGAGGGTGACCGCGTAATCCGCGCTGGCGCCCTTGTTGAGCAGATAATCAATCTTGCGGATATCGCCTTCTTTCAGCGCGGTATACATAGCGGGCGGGGTTTTATCATAGGCTTCATTGTCAGGGTGCGCGCCGCGGGCATGCAGCGCATCGGCGACCTTGTAATGACCATGCAGGCTGGCGACATGGAAGGCCGCTTGCGTCGGGCCTTCGCCGCGACCGCCGACTTTGTATTCGAAAATATCGCAGAGGCGTTCCACCGTCGCCAAACGGCCGAACATGGCGGCGGTCTTGAACACGTTGGTGGTGTTGATGCGGCTCCAGCCGGCCTGATTGGTTTCGATTGCGTCGATCACGGCATCGATGCGCCACTGCTTGCCGGCGGCGATTTCCTTGATCAGCGCCGCTTCCTTCACGTAAGGCGGGCGGCTTTTCAGGTTGGCGACCATGTTCTTGTAGCGCAGGGTCTGCTTCATGTCTTTGGCGGGCTTCATCATCAGTTCCTTAAAGGGCGGGCGGAGATTTGAGGGCGGGGTTTTTGGCGACGGTTTTCGCATCGAACCGGTCTTGAAGGCGCCATTCCATGAAGGTGACCGCAGCGCCGCGCGTGGCATAGCTGTAGCGCGAGGCATAGAGCGTTTCTTCACGGCCGTTCAGCCCGCCGTCGCGGATATATTGCGCCAGTTTCGAGAGCGCATTGGCATCGTTCAGGCTGGTGGTGTCAAAATAACCGGTTTCGCGCTTGGTCTTGCCGCTGTCCTGCAGGGAAACGGTGTTGCCATCCGCCCGTTTATAAAACGCCGCGTAAATCGCGTAATCGCGGAAACCGAGGTCCTGCTTGGCAAGGCGCTGGTCGAGCACGATAGAAATTTTCGCGTCTTTCAGCGTGTCGAGGTCGGCGGTTTTGACCTGCATGAGAACATCGCGGAGACGCTCGGCATAACCCGCATCCGGCGCGGTTTGTGCGGCCACAATCGCATCGGCGACTTCCGGCTTGCGCTTAAAGTTGGCGGAGCTTTCGCCGTGGACGGCGTAATCAAACGCGTTTTTCAAAGATGCGCGGAGTTTGTCAAAAGCCATATCAGCCTCCTAAAGCCATTTTCTGGAACTGGGACAAGTCAACAATGCCTTTGCGGGCAAGCTTCATCAGCTGCATGAACTGCTCTTCCGAGAAAGCGCGGTGTTCGGCCGTGCCCTGCACTTCCACAAGGCCGCCGGCGCCGGTCATGACGAAGTTGGCATCGGCTTCGGCATTGGAATCTTCGATGTAATCGAGGTCCAGCACCGCTTCGCCTTTATAAAGGCCGCAGGAAACGGCCGCGACGGTATCGATAATCGGGTTTGCCTTCACCGCGCCGATTTTGAGCAGATGCGCGACGGCCTGCTGGAGGGCGACGTAAGAGCCCGTGATCGCCGCAGTACGCGTGCCGCCATCGGCCTGGATAACGTCGCAATCAAGCGTGATCTGGATTTCGCCAAGCGTTTCGAGGTTGACGACGGCGCGGAGGGCGCGGCCGATGAGGCGTTGAATTTCCTGCGTGCGGCCTGACTGCTTGCCGCGCGCGGCTTCGCGGTCGGTGCGGGTGCCGGTGGAGCGCGGCAGCATGCCGTATTCGGCGGTGACCCAGCCCTTGCCCTTGTTCTTCAGCCAGGGGGGCACGCGCTCTTCCACCGTCGCGGTGCAGAGCACATGGGTATTGCCAAAGCGCGTCATGCAGGAGCCTTCCGCATGGGCCGAGAAACCGGGTTCGAGAATGATTGTGCGAAGCTGGTCAGCCGCGCGGCCTGAGGGGCGCATAGAGATATCCTTTTAAGTTTAAATGCCGAGGCGCTAAATATTAGCGCTTCGGGCCGTTGCCCGGCTTTGCCCTGGCAATCGCCTTGTCGATTTCTTTGGCAAAATCCGCAAGGTTGTCGCGGAACTGCTCCAGCACGTCGAGCGGCACGGCAACATTGCCGCCTTTGAGGGCTTCTGTCGCGTTGCTGACTTTTTCAGCGACGTCATGGAAGACGTTGGCGGCGGAAGCGCCGTTGAAATGTTCGGGCGTCGTATCAGCGCCCTTGCCACGGCGCGCCATGCGTTCCTGCCGCGCGCGTTCCCGGCGCTGTTCGGACGTCAGGCCGTCGTCGGCGGTGCCGCTGGTTTCCTTGCGCTGCTCGTCGCGCTTGCGGTCGAAGAAAGACATGGTGTCTTCATCGGAATAGGTGCGTTTCTGCGTCGGACCCGCGACATCGGCGTAAGTCTGGCCGGAGCCGGCGTTTTTGCCAGCGGCCAGGTTCTCGATGCCCTTGTGGCCGTACTTGTCGTAGGTTGCGCGCTTGCTGTCATCGGACAGAACGGCGTCGGCCTCGGTCGCGAGCTGGAAGATGGTTTCCGCTTCCGCGATCTGCTCCGGCGTGACGATGCCCTTCTTCTTGCGCATGTCGGGGTGGTTGCGCATCACGATTCTCTGATAGGCCGTCTTGATCTCGGCCTTGGTGGCCGTTTTGGCGACGCCTAACACTTCATAAAAATCGGGTTTCTGGGCCATGGCTCTGCTTGCTCGATATGGTTGAACAGACTGTGTTTTATTCGCGTTTGGAGAATCCAGACTATAGAGAATTATTTCATTATGTCAATGCTGAATGTCCCGCCTGAATCTGTTGTTTTTTCAACGCTTTCACACCACTATTACCCCCATGATTGAAGACCTGAACGACCGCACCCGCCAGATCCTGAAACTCGTCGTCGACGCCTATGTGGCGACGGGGGAGCCTGTGGGCTCCATGGCGGTATCGCAGAAACTGGGCATGAAGCTTTCCCCCGCCACCATCCGCTCGGCGATGGCAGAGCTGGAAGACCGCGGGCTTTTGTATTCGCCGCATACCTCGGCCGGCCGGTTGCCGACAGAGACGGGCCTCACCGTTTTTGTCGAAGGCCTGCTGGAGCTCGACAACCTCTCCGCGCCGGAGCGCCAGCGGATCGAGCAGCGCATGGAGCAAACGCGCGGGAATTCATTGACCGATATTCTGGAGCAGACGAGCACCTTCCTTTCCGGCCTGTCCTCCTGCGCGGGGCTCGTCTTCGCGCCGAAATCGGAAACGCCCATCAAGCAGGTGGAATTCGTGCTGCTGGGACCGGGGCGCGCGCTTGCCGTGCTCGTTTCCGCCAATGGCGCGGTCGAGAACCGGATTATCGAAGTGCCCCTGAGCGTCACAGCGACGGAGCTGATGCGCGCCGGCAACTACCTCAATTCCCGCATCGCCGAGAAAACCCTGAAAGAAGCCGCCGAATTTGTCACGGCCGAACTCGCGCGCGACAAAACGACGCTGGATGTGCTGACCGCCAAGGTCGTCGCCTCCGGCATTGCCAGCCTCGCGCCGGAAGCCTCCGGCGGGCACCTGTTCATTAAAGGACAGGCCAAATTGCTGGAAGATGTCACCGCGCTTGAAGACCTCGAGCGTATCCGCACGCTGTTCGAGGCGCTCGAGGCCAAGGAAACCATGCTGAAGCTGCTGCAGGCAACCACCAGCGGCGACGGCGTGAAAATCTTCATCGGGGCGGAGAACAAGCTGTTCTCCCACTCCGGCGCCTCCCTCATCATCGCGCCCTACAAAAACGCCGAAGCCAAAGTCGTCGGCGCCATCGGCGTCATCGGCCCCACGCGGCTGAACTACGGCAAGGTCATTCCGGTGGTGAACTACACCTCGCAGCTGATCGGGCGGATTTTGGATTGATGCTTACACTTTCCCGCCCTGCACGGCTCGGCATTTTGTTCGCGGTGGCGGCAGCCTGTCTTATCGGCGCGTTCATAGTATCGCCGATCGCGCAGGACCCTGCCTATCATGACTTTGCGGATAAGCGCGGCTGGCTGGGCATTCCGAACTTCGGCGATGTGATGGGCAATCTTGCCTTTGCTATTATCGGCGTTTGGGGAATTATCGCGACCTTCCAAAAACGCGCCGGCCTTTCCGCCGCGGATTTCAAACTATGGCTGCTGCTGTTTATCGGCGTGTTTCTGGTCGCCTTGGGCTCCGGTTACTATCACCTAGCGCCCGACAACCACACGCTGGTCTGGGACAGGCTGCCGATGACCATTGCGTTCATGTCACTCTTCTCCATCGTCATTCGCGAGCGCGTGAGCGAGACATGGGGCGTGCGGCTGTTCCCGTTCTTCCTTGCCGCCGGCTTGTTCAGCGTCTGGTACTGGAACCATACCGAAGCACTGGGGCAAGGCGACCTGCGGCCCTATGCCCTCGTGCAGTTTTTCCCCATCGTTGCGATTTTGCTGATGATTGCGCTGTTCCCCGCGCGGGAGCCGAAGGCAACGCGGTACCTGTTCTTGACGCTCGGCTGGTATGTCGTCGCGAAGCTACTGGAGCATTTCGATCCGCAGGTTTTTCACCTCACGGGCGAAACCGTCAGCGGCCACACGATCAAGCACATCGCCGCGGCGGTCGGCGTTGCCTATATGATCCCGTATATGAAAGCGAAGTAACTGCGGCATCGACAAGCTACAGAGCCCAAGTTTTTGAATAAACTGGTGAAATGCCCTGTTGACTCAATCCAGCCCCTTCTCTATTAATATGAAAATCTTAAATTTTTCTGTAGGAGTCGCACGTCCATGGCCGATGAACAGCCCCCTGGCAAGAACACCCCTGACCAGCCGCCCGCAAACGGCAAAGATGCCGGCGACGATGCGCATGCCAAGAAAATGAGCGAGCTGTTCGGCGACCTTGATGAGGATGACGCCGGCAACGCCAAAGTCGACACGATTGAATCCCTCCGCGCCGAGCGCGACGAGCTGCTGGCGCAGGTTGCCAAGGTTTCCTCCACCATCGCGCGCTCGCAGGCGGATAACCTGACGCTGTCCCGCCGCGTTGACGAAGGCAAGCAGCTGCTGGCCCGCAAGGAAGCCTCGATCGAGGAAGAGAAGAAATTCGCCGCCGAAAAATTTATCAAGGACCTGATCCCGGTCGTTGACACCTTCGAGCTGGGCCTTGCCGCCATCACCGCAAAGCAGCGCGCCGAAGACCCCAAGTTTGAAAAACTGGCGCAGGGCATGGAAAAAACACTTGGCCAGCTGACCGCCGTCTTCAACAAATATGGCGTCAAGCAAATCAACCCCCTGAACGAGCCCTTCGATGCCGACAAGCACGAGGCGATTGCCGTGCAGGAAAAAGACGGCGTCGAGCCCGAAACCGTGATCGGCGTTGCGCAAAAAGGCTACGAGCTGAACGGCCGCATCATCCGCCCTGCAAAGGTTGCGGTGACGCCGTCGTAAATCGGCAATATCGTGCCTTTAGTTTTTAATAAAATTTTTAGCGAGTCTGGAGTTAGACCTGCCACTACCGCATTCTTGATTGCCTACCCGATTGTTTTTTCCCTCACCCCGGGAAACATCTTGGGCTTTTCATACCCCATAATTTTATTTTTCAAAGTGCTCCTATATCTCGTAGGAAGCTTTTACTGTCTTTGGCGGAAATGCTCGATTGTGGGAGGCCTTCCCCTGACGATGCTATGCTTTGTGATTTACGTGCCCGTAAGCTTACTGGCAATCGTTATCATGAGCTCGCTCGTCATATGCAGCAAAGGCTGCGCCCCTTAAAGCATAAACCCGTGCGCGCCAGGCTTTTTGCTGCCGCCGCCCAGCGTATCCGCCAGCTCGCTGATGGATTTGGCGCGTTGTTTTTCGGCCAGTTGCGGATCGGTCTCGAGGATTTTCTTGTAGGTGCCCAGCACAACGGCATCGGTTTCCCGGGCCTTCAGCGCCTGCACAAAGTTGAAGACCAGCGAGCGCGGGTCGCGATAGTCGCTGAAGCGGTCTTCCTGCCGGTCCTTCGCGATGAAGCGCAGCGTCTCTGCCGCGAGGCGACGTGCCTCCACATCCGGGCTTTTGCCGGCGACATGCGCCGCAAGGCCAATCGCCGCCTCGATATAGGTGATGCGTGAGAATGAATCATATCTGCTCTCGCCGGCGGGGCTCAGCTTGTAATGCGGGAAGACGGCGCTTCTGAAATCAACCTTGCCGCCCGCATCATAGGCTTGCGTGCCGTACACCTGAAAGTGCTGCACGGTGGGGTTCGTTTCGCGCAACGTGCGGGTGGTGGCGATTTTGGCGAAGGCCTGCAGCGCCGCGCCCTTCACCGCCGCCGTCGGCCCCAGCAGCGCAATGCGGGAGATTTGCTCAAGGTCGTAGAGGCTGCACACGAAGTCAAAGTGCCGCGTGCTGATATTGCCAAGGCATTCGACCGCGCGTGCCCGCACATCGAAATTAGCGGACCGCTGGGCGGCGGTTAAAAGATCCGACCGGAAGTTGGTGCCATCGGTCTCCGTCCCCAGGTTCCGCTGGCGGTTCCAGTTGACGTATTCGACAATGCCGGGCGTATTCTCGATAAAGCTGGCGGCCTTGTTGAAGGCGGCGGCGATGCCTTGCGATTCACCGGTATTGAAATCGCTTTTGCCGGCGGCGGCGAAAATTTGGAGGACGGTTTCGCGCTGTTCGCGGTGAAGGTCGGGCTGTTGTTCCATGATTTAAGACTCCTGCTGTACGGTCACGCGCCGCCGCTGTGACGGGCGTAAAATTAAAAACTTTACGGGATGTCTTGCGGGTCATGCTGGGCGGGGGGATGCACGCGGGCAAGGGGACAGAATATCGCAGTCCTGCAATATGTCAAACGAATAGGCGTATTTCATTGATATAAAAGGTGTTTTGTATGGGTTTTCTCACCGGCGGCTACAGCCTGCCCTTGAAAAACACCGTGGAAAACGCCATTGTTAGTCGCTCTTAAGACAACCAGCATACTCAAGGGTCAAAAGACAACAATGACACAAGCCAATGACACCCCGCCCAACGAGGGCAACATCCCCGAAGATATCGACGTCAGCCTTGATAACGTGACGCCCTTCACCGGCGATGCGGCGGCGAAAATCGCCGAGCTGGAAAAGAAGCTGGCAGAAATGAAGGACCAGGCGCTGCGGGCGCTGGCCGAGGCCGAGAACACGCGCCGCCGCGGCGAGCGTGAACGGCAGGACACCGCCAAATTCGCGGTCGGCTCCTTCGCGAAAGATTTGCTGAACGTGGCGGACAACCTGCGCCGCGCCCTCAACTCCATCACGCCCGAGGCGCGGGAGAAGAACCCCGAGCTGAAGAACATCTACGTCGGCGTTGAAGCGACGGAGCGCGAATTACTGCGCGCCTTCGATACGCAGAAGATTAAAAAGCTGGAGCCGCTGAACCAGAAGTTCGACCCCAACCTGCACGAAGTGCTGTTTGAAAACGACGCGCCGGACAAAGCCCCCGGCACGGTCATTCAGGTGATCGAACCCGGCTACACGATTCACGAACGCTTGCTGCGCCCCGCGCGCGTTGGCGTTGCCAAGGGCGGCGTCGCGGGTGCCGGCACGGCGGTCGACCAGGAAATTTAAACCCGCTTATTTTTTAAGAACCGATTTATTTAACGCAAACTATTTTAAGGCACCCGGCATGGCCCGCCTGCCCAGACTGCGACGGACCTTCCTTTCAACGGCGGAGCTGCAAAGCGCCGCCGCCGCCGGCGATGCGGAGGCGATGAACACGCTGGCAACCGCGCATATCACGGGCGCCGGCGTCGCACGCGACCGCCACACCGCGATGCAGCTGATTTTCAATGCCGCCGAAAAGGGCCATGCGATTGCCATGGAGCGCCTTGCCGATATTTACCGCACCGGCGAAATTCTGCAGGAAAAAGTCGCCCCCATCGACATCGACCGCGCGATTGACTGGTACGAGCGGGCGCATAAGGCCGGCAACTATGACGCGCTGTTCGGCCTTGCCCGCGTCTACCAGCACCGTCAGGAATTCAAGAAAGCGCTGAAAGCCTTCCATGACTGCGCCTTCCTGTACGGCAAGCGTGAAGCGATGCGCGAATACGGCATGTGCCTCTACAACGGCAACGGCACGCCGCAGGATATCCCGAAGGGGCGCGAATATATTGCGCAGGCCGCCCTGTTCGATGAAGACTTCAGCGCCCTCGGCGGCGAATACCTGCGCCAGAATTACGGCGTCGAGGTGCCGATGCCGGAAACCGCGGAAGACCGGCTGCAGCGCAAATATGCGCTCGAGAATTTCCAGTTCGATTGCCTGCTGAAGCGCGCCGAAAGCGGCGATGTGGATGCGCAGGTGGATGTGGCGCACCGCTACCTGACCGGCGGCCGCCATAACGAAAAGAGCCGGGAGCGCGCGCTCCACTGGCTGGAGACAGCCGCAAAAGCCGGCGACGGCGAGGCAATGTACGAAATGGGTAGAGCCGCAGAAGCCGGCAGCGGCGCAACGCCGGCCGATTTCAGGGCCGCCTTCCACTGGTATAAAAAGTCTGCCGATGCCGGCTATGGTCCCGGCTGCCGGGAAGCCGGGCGCTTCCTGCTGACCGGCGAGGGCGGCGAAACGGACCCCAAACAGGCGGCCAAGTACCTCGAGCGCGCCGCTGCGGCAAATGACGCCGAAGCCATGGTGATTTTCGGAAAGATTTTGCTGGAAGGCATTGGCGTCAAAAAAGACGAAGCCCGCGGCAAGGCGATGATTGATGCCGGGCTTGAAGACGACAAGCGCGGCATCGGCCTTGCGCGCCTCCGTCTGCAGATGCTGGCGGAGCTGGGGCCGAGCGACAGACCCAAAAAGAAGAAATAAGCCATGCCCGATATCGAGCACGAGATTTCCATCAAAGCCTACCCCGACCAGGTTTTTGAAGCGCTGACGACGACGGACGGCGTGCGCGGCTGGTGGACGCGCGATGCCCAGCTCGGCAAGCAGACAGGCGAATTCGGCTTTCAAAACCGCAGCGTGGTGACGAAAATAAAGGTGGTGAAGCTGGTACAGGACAAACACGTCGGCTGGCAGGTCACGGCGTCCAATGCACCGGCCGGCTGGAACAACAGCGTGATCACCTTCGACTTGTCGGGCGAAACCCACATCAAATTCGCCCACCGCCGCCTTGGCGACGATGGCGAAGACTTCACCCGCGTTTCCGATGGCTGGAAATTCTATCTTGAGAGCCTGAAGAAATACTTAGAAACGGGCGCCGGTACGCCGAAATAGTGGTCTTCCCGTCATCCCTGCGAAAGCAGGGATCTAGCGCCACCAAAGTCATTGCTCGTCATGGAAAAGAATTTCTTTGTCTACATTTTAACGAACAAGAAATACGGCGTCCTTTATGTCGGCGTTACGAGCAATCTGCCGGCGCGTATTCAGCAGCATCTTGCAAAAACCTATGACGGCTTCTCGGCAAAATATAATCTGACTCAGCTGGTGTATTACGAAGATTGTGGTAACGCGGAAACCGCCATCACGCGAGAAAAACAATTAAAGGCGTGGAAACGCGATTGGAAAATCGAGCTGATTGATGAATTCAATCCGAGCTGGAATGATCTCGGTGATTTGATTATGCGCTAGCCGCCCTAGATCCCTGCTTTCGCAGGGATGACGTTTAAGGGTTTACTCCGCAACCTTCTTCACGAATTCCGATTTCAGACCCATCGGGCCGATGCCGGGGACTTTGCAGTCGATGTTATGATCGCTGTCGACAAGGCGGATGTTCCGAACCTTGGTGCCGACCTTGATGACGTCGGAGGAATTTTTCAGCTTGAGGTCTTTGATGAGTGTGACGGTATCGCCATCCTGCAGCACGGTGCCATTGGCATCGCGGACGATGAAAGCACCATCCACGCCCGCATCGGCGCTGGCCGCGGCCTGCTGCGACCATTCATGCGCGCATTCGGGGCAGACCAGCAGCCCCTGATCTTCATAGGCATAGGTCGATGCGCATTTGGGGCACGGCGGCAGGGGGGAGGTCATGGTCTATTTCTGTTTAAGGCTTCAGCTGGGGTGGCGGCTTTTTGAAGCGGACGGTTTGTAACGTCTGCATGTTGCTGTTGGTCACAACGGTCGCCTGATGCACCTGCTGCTGGATTTCGTCTTCTTTTTTCTTGGCTTCGATTTTCTGGGCGATAGGTTTTCCTTCGGGCCAGGCCTTGCCGTCTTTCCAGTATTCGTTTTCGCCGGCGACGCGCTCGATGGCGGGGCCGTCTTCGCGGTGGCGCTGGCCGCGCTTGTAATATTCCTTGCCGCCGTCCGCCCATTCGATGGCGGCGCCGCCGTCGCGGTGCAGCTCCCCGTAGCGGTACCATTTTTTGGTGCCGCTTTTGGAAATGAAGGCCGGGCCTTCCGCTTCATCGCGGTGGGGCTTCCAGTGGAAGAACCAGTGCTCGTTCCCCTCGCCATCCAGCAGGCGGCCGGTCTTGATGCTGCAGATGAATTTGGCGCGGGCGTAGAGGTCGCGGGGGGACAGCATGGGGGAATCTTTCTTCAGGAAAACAAGGCGTCACTATAAGACCTTATGGGAAGGGGTCAAGGCGGTAATTTTGGAACAATGTTACAAGAATTTTCCGAAAACCCTTGATTGACATTAGGCATAATACTTGGCAAAACGTGCTGTCATAAAAAAGCCGATTCAAAAAATTTTCAAACCAGAGGGTTCCTGATCCATGCCTGATTCCATCACGTCTGCCGCCCCCGAAAACAAAGCAGAAACCACAGCCGAGAAAATTGAAAAAGACGACGGCTTTAAAGTTCCGCAAAAGTCATGGCTCGGCCGCCAGGGCGACAAGGCCTTCCGCGCCGCGCTGCGCCTGACCTTCCGCACCTTCTTCGGCGCGACGATTAAAGGCACCGAGAATTTCAACGGCCTTGACGGCAAACCGACCCTCATCATCGCCAACCACGTGTCCTTCATCGACGGCCTTCTGCTCGGCGCGGCCCTGCCGGTTTCGCCCTCCTTCGCCATCGACACCGGCATGTATAACAAGCTGACGAAGAACCCGCTGATGCGCTTCTTCATCAAGCGCATCGATTTCCACCCCATGGACACCAACAACCCGCAAGCCATCCGCGAGCTGACGAAACTGGCCAAAGCCGGTAAGCCCGTCATGATTTTCCCGGAAGGCAAACTGACCGCGACCGGCACGCTGATGCAGGTCTTCGGCGGCAGCGGCACCGTTGCTGACTCGGCCGATGCGAATATTGTCCCCATCTATATGGACGGCCTCAACTTCCTGCCGCTGGGCGCGACGCGCCTGAAAAGCTATCCGCACAAATTGTTCCCGAAACTCTCGGTCACCATTATGCCGCCGGTGAAGCTGAACATTCCTGAATCCGTGACGGGCCGCGCGCGCCGCAAAATGCGCGACGACCAGCTGGAAAAAATCTTCCAGGAAATGCCGGTGAAGGCGATTGACCCTTCCCGCACACTGGTCGATGCGCTGCATGACGCCGCCCGCAATTTCGGCCGCAAGCGCGAAATCCTCGACGATACGGACGGCGTGCCCCTTGCCTATGGCAAGATGCTGACTGCCGTCTATGCCCTCGGCGAAAAGCTGGCCGGCGAGACGAAAAAAGGCGAAAACGTCGGCTTCCTGCTGCCGAACTCCAAAGGCGCCGCCGTCTCCTTCTTCGCGCTGCAGGCTTTCGGCCGTGTGCCGACGATGCTGAACGCGAAGGCGGAAAAGACGGACATGATGTCCTACACCACCACCGCTTCGCTCCAGACCATCGTCACCTCCCGCAAGTTTGTGGAGCTGGCGAAGCTGGAAGAAAAAATCGATGCGCTGAAGGAAAAATGCAAGATCGTCTACCTTGAAGACCTGAAGGAAAAAATCGGCTTTGGCACCAAAATCAAGGCACTGGTTCGCTCCTACGGCTTCTTCCGCCCGAAAGACGCAGCAAAAGGCGGCGATCCTGCTGCCATCATCTTCACCTCCGGCTCGGAAGGCCCGCCCAAGGGCGTCGTGCTGTCCTCGACCAACCTGCTTGCCAACATTTCACAAGTGCATGCGGTGACGCCGATTTCACCGAACGATAAAATCTTCAACTGCATGCCGGTGTTCCACTCCTTCGGTCTGTCCGGCGGCATGATCATGCCGCTGCTGAAGGGCGTGCGCAGCTTCCAGTTCCCCAATCCGCTGGATGGCAAGAATATCCCAAAGCTCGTGTACTTCTACGACACGACGATCATGTTCGGCACCGACACCTTCCTGAACCTCTACGCCCGCAACGCGACCGACAAGGATTTCTCCGGTCTTCGCATGGTTTTTGCCGGTGCGGAACGTCTGCAGGATGAAACCTATGACACCTACGTCGACCGCTTCAACGTGCGCGTCAACAACGCCTATGGCCTGTCGGAAGCGGCACCCGGCGTTGCCATGAACGTGCCAGGCGCGCACAAGCGCGGCAGCGTCGGCAAATTCCTGCCCGGCATCGAAACCCGCATGGAAGAAGTGCCGGATATGGAGAACGCCTATAAACTCTCCATCCGCGGCCCCAACGTTATGCTCGGCTACCTGAAGCACGACAACCCCGGCGTGATTGATGCGCCGAAGGGCGGCTGGCATGACACCGGCGATATCGTCACTGTCTCGCCGGAAGGCTTTGTAAAACTGGCCGGCCGCGCCAAACGCTTCGCCAAGATCGGCGGCGAAATGGTCTCGCTCGACGCGGTTGAAACCATCGCCAATGCGGCGTCGCTCAAAAAAGACGTCGGCAACGCAACCGTGCTGCGTCAGGACCCCGAAACGGGCGATGCGATTGTGCTGTTCACGACCGACCCGCTGCTGAAACGCGAAATGCTGGCAAAAGCGGCGCAGGAAACCGGCCGCTCCATCCTCGGCCTGCCGAAAAACCCCGACATCCACGTCATCGCCGAACTGCCGAAACTCCCCACCGGCAAGACCGATTACGTGACGCTGAAGAAGATGCTGCTGAACCCGCCCGCCGCAGAAGTCCCCAAAGCCGCCGCGACGCCGGACGCCAAGGACGGCCTGAGCAAAGACTTCGGCAACGCCCTCAGCAATGACAACAAACCTGTTGTTGCAGTCGCGGCAACCATCGCGCCCAAAACCGGCACGACCGGCCCCGCCGCGTAACCATAAAGGAAACGACAATGGCTCAAGACCTCACCGCCAAATATCCCCTGCTGCAGCGCGCGTTTGACGAGCAGGACGGGCTGTTCAAGTTTCTGGAGAGCACGACGCCCGAGCCGTTGAAAGACGTTCAGTCGCGTATTGCGGAGGTGATTGAAAATGCCGTGGCGCGCCCTGCAGCGGAAAAAGAAGCGCTGATGGTGGCGGCCGTGATTGCCCTTGCCCCGCCCTATTTGCTGGATGAAGCCTCGCGCTTTGAAACGGATTACAGCCCGGAAGTGCAAGTCGTCATCAATGAAATGCTCTCGGCGAAGCCCGACACCGCGCTGCCGACCAACTTCGCGCAAGTCTCCGCCGCGCTTGGCACCGTGATGATGCAGGACCTCACCGCTGCCATCAAATCCGGCAACCTGCCGGCATCCCGCGAGGAAATTGCCGCCAGCCTTCAGGCGGCAGCAAAGGACGAGCCGCTCGTCTTCCAGAACCTTGACTCGGTGGGCCTCAAAGCCGCCTATGACACGGCCAAAACCGAGCTCGCCACCGCCCTCAAAACCCCCACCCCCGGCCCCAACATCCACCCGCGCAAACCGGGGGTATAATGGCAAAATTGCCTTTACTGCCTTATAGACTGCATTTTGATTAACAAGATGGTTTAAAATGGCTGAACAAAAGGAAATCATCGTTGAGTTGACTGAAGAAGAAATAAGCGATCTTAAAATCGCTTTTATTCTGGGCGAAGATACCAATAACTCATACGAAATAAGGCATTTTGTGGGCACGGTCGGGGGCTCGGTAAAGGTAGAAATTTTTTCCAATGAAGACCCTCCTCCGCACTTTAGAGTAAAATATCAAAATAGTTGCGCTAATTTCACTATCAGGGATTGTGCATTAAGAGATGGTTCTGGAGAGGTATTAAAATATCAAAGAAAAATTCACAAATGGTGGCTAGTAAATAAACAATTACTTATAGATAAGTGGAATAATACTAGGCCTTATGGATGCCAAGTAGGTCGATATAAAGAATAAAAAAAAAGCCCCAGCGTTTAACCCGGGGCTTTTTTTGTTGGCGCGGAGGTTTAAGCCGCCAGCGCCTTCTTGATCGCGTCCTGCAGCATCGGGTCTTCCGGCGTCACGTCCGGGGCAAAACGGCCGATGACGTCGCCGTTTTTGTTCACGAGGAATTTTTCGAAGTTCCACATGATGTCCTGCGTATCGGCGCCGAGGAGGCCTTTGGATTCCAGTTTCTTCTTCAGCTCGGAATTAATCGGGCCTTGCGCGTGGGGCTGTGCCTTGATGAGCTGGTTATATAGCGGGTGACGGCCTTCGCCCTTGACGGTGATTTTTTCGAACATCGGGAATTCGACGCCGTAGGTCAGCTTGCAGAAATCGGCGATTTCCTGGTTGGTGCCGGGTTCCTGTTGCGCGAAATCATTGGCGGGGAAGCCCAGGACTTCGAGGCCATCGCCGTGCTTTTCGCGGTAGAGCTTTTCGAGGCCTTCATACTGTTTCGTGAGGCCGCATTTGGAGGCGACGTTGACGATGAGCAGCACCTTGCCTGCGTAATCTTTAAGGCTCGCGGGCGTGCCGTCGATCTTTTTGAGCGGGATGGAATAGAGCGGGCTGGTCATGGAAATCTCCCTCGTTTAAGTTATTTAAATTACTGCCGGTCCCAACTGTGGGCCACGCCGGAAACTTAGACAAGCGTCAAAAAGTTCCAAAAATAAATCGCGAAATCGGGTGGTCCAGCCGCCCCTTTTCACCGTATAAATTTCGAGACAAAAAGCCTTCGACTTTAGGCTCCAGAGGTAGTAATTTCTGGCGACAGAACTACCTTATGGCGTTCTGAAGATTGGGAATCCGGGAAAGTGCTTCACTGAAAAAGGCTTTCCCATATATTTGCCGTAGAAAGGACAAATTATGAGCAAAATCATCGGGATAGACCTTGGCACCACCAACTCCTGCGTCGCAGTGATGGAAGGTGATAAAGCCAAGATTATTGAAAACGTGGAGGGCGCACGCACAACCCCTTCCATGATCGCCTTCACGAAAGAGGGCGAGCGCCTTGTGGGCCAGCCGGCGAAACGCCAGGCGGTCACCAACCCTGACAAAACCCTTTACGCCATCAAGCGCCTTATCGGCCGCCGCTTTAACGAGCCGGAAGTGAAGAAGATGCGCGACAAAGCCCCCTTCAAGATCATTGAAGGCGACGGCGGCGCGGCCTGGGTCGAGATCGACGGCGAAAAATTCGCCCCCTCGCAAATCTCCGCCATGGTCCTGCAGAAAATGAAGGAAACGGCTGAGAACTACCTTGGCGAAAAAGTCACCAAGGCAGTCATCACCGTCCCCGCCTACTTTAACGACAGCCAGCGCCAGGCGACCAAAGATGCCGGTAAAATTGCCGGCCTTGACGTTCTGCGCATCATCAACGAGCCGACGGCGGCAGCGCTGGCCTATGGCCTCGACAAGAAAAACACCGGCACCATCGCGGTCTATGACCTTGGCGGCGGTACCTTTGACGTCTCCGTCCTTGAAATCGGCGACGGTGTGTTTGAAGTCAAATCGACCAATGGGGACACCTTCCTCGGCGGCGAGGACTTTGACCTCCGCATCATCGATTTCCTGGCAGACGAGTTCAAGCGCGAGAACAACATTGATCTGCGCAAAGACAAGCTCGCCCTGCAGCGCCTGAAAGAAGCGGCGGAGAAGGCCAAGATCGAGCTGTCCAGCTCGGTTGCGACCGAAGTCAACCTGCCCTTCATCACGGCGGATGCGAACGGCCCGAAACACCTTGTCGTCAACCTCAAGCGCTCCAAACTTGAAGAGCTCGTCGGCGACCTGATTGCGAAAACGATGGAGCCCTGCAAGGCGGCGTTGAAAGACGCCGGCCTCAAAGCCTCCGACATCGACGAAGTCGTCCTCGTCGGCGGTATGACGCGTATGCCCAAAGTCATCGAACTCGTGAAAGAGTTCTTCGGCAAGGAACCGCATCGCGGCGTCAACCCCGATGAAGTCGTGGCCGATGGCGCGGCGATCCAAGGCGGCGTGTTGGCGGGTGACGTGAAAGACGTCCTCCTGCTCGATGTCACGCCCCTGTCGCTTGGCATCGAAACTCTCGGCGGCGTGTTCACGCGCCTTATCGAGCGCAATACGACGATCCCGACGAAAAAATCGCAGACCTTCTCGACCGCGGAAGACAGCCAGAATGCCGTCACCATCCGCGTCTTCCAGGGCGAGCGTGAAATGGCGGCGGATAACAAAATCCTCGGCCAGTTCGACCTCGTCGGCATTCCGCCGGCGCCGCGCGGCATTCCGCAGATCGAAGTCACCTTCGATATCGACGCCAACGGCATTGTGCAGGTTTCGGCCAAAGACAAGGCAACCGGCAAGGAGCAGCAGATCCGCATCCAGGCCTCGGGCGGCCTGTCTGACGCCGACATCAAGCGCATGGTGAAGGAAGCTGAAGAAAATGCGGGCGCCGACAAGGAACGCCGCGAGTCTGCCGAAGTCAAAAACCGCGGTGAATCGCTGGTCCATACCGCCGAAAAAACGCTCAAAGACGCCGGCGATAAAATCCCCGCCGACGACCGCAAGCTGGTTGAAGACGCTGTGGCCGACCTGAAAACCGCGCTTGAAGGCAGCGACCTTGCCGCCATCAAGAAGAAGACGGAAACGCTGCAGGAAGTCTCCATGAAGCTGGGTGAGCACCTGTACCGCGAGGAACAGGCAGCCGGCATGGGCGCAGGCGCGGCACCGAATGGTGACGCCCCGGCCAATGACGGCCCATCGAACGGTGGGGCGAAAGCCGACGGCAAAGACGACGCTGAAATTGTCGACGCGGAATTCACCGAAGTCGACGAAGGCGGCGGCAAAAAAGGCAAGTCGGCGCACTAAGCGCACGCGGCTGATTTACTGACATGCTTTGATAACGCCCCCTTCCGCTGATTTATACGGAAGGGGGCATCAGCATAAACGGGGCATAACGAATACCCATGGCGAAAAAAGATTTTTACCAGACGCTCGGCGTCGAGAAAAAAGCCAATGCGGAAGAGCTGAAAAAAGCCTACCGCAAATTGGCGATGCAGTATCACCCTGACAAAAACCAGGGCAACAAAGATGCTGAAGCGAAATTCAAGGAAGTGAACGAAGCCTATGACGTCCTGAAGGACGACCAGAAGCGCGCGGCCTATGACCGCTTCGGCCACGGCGCCTTTGAGGGCGGCATGGGCCAGCGCCCGGGCGGCGCAGGCGCGGGCGCTGCGGGCGGCTTTCAGGGCTTCACCGGCGGCGGTTTTTCCGACATTTTTGAAGAGATGTTCGGCGACTTCATGGGTGGCCAGCAGCGCGGCGGCGCGCGGGCGGATGGCGGCGGCGCACGCCGCGGCGCGGATATCAGCCATGAAATGGAAATCACCCTTGAAGACGCCTTCAACGGCAAGGACACCAAGATCAAAGCGGCCAGCTACCAGTCTTGCGCCGCCTGCCACGGCTCCGGCGCAGAAAAAGGCAGCAAGCCCGAAACCTGCGATACCTGCCGGGGCGCAGGCCGCGTGCGCGCGCAGCAGGGCTTCTTCACGGTGGAGCGCACCTGCCCCACCTGCGGCGGCGCAGGTCAGACTATCAAGAACCCGTGCCATGTCTGCGGCGGCGCGGGCCGCACGCGTCAGGAAAAGACGCTGCAGGTTTCGATCCCCCCCGGCGTCGAGGACGGCACACGCATGCGCCTTTCCGGCGAGGGCGAAGCGGGTCTCCGCGGCGGGCCGCCCGGCGACCTTTATGTATTCCTGAGCATCAAGCCGCACCGCTTCTTCCAGCGCGAAGCGTCGAACCTTTACTGCCGCGTGCCGGTACCGTTTACCACGGTGTCGCTTGGCGGCAATATCGAGGTGCCGACGATTGACGGCAAGCGCATGAAGGTGAACATTCCCGCTGGCACCCAGACCGGCCAGCAGTTCCGCCTGAAGGGCAAGGGCATGAGCATCCACCGCTCCACCAACCGCGGCGATATGTTCGTGGAAGTGCAGGCGGAAACCCCCGTCAACCTCACCAAGAAGCAGAAGGAATTGCTGCAGCAGTTCGCCGGCGACGCGCCGGAGGATAAAATCAGCCCGCAGTCCTCCAGCTTCTTCTCCAAAGTGAAGGACCTCTGGGAAGACCTGAAAGATTAGGCTAGGATGGCGGGGCAGACTTTGTCCCGCCACCTCCCTTATAGGCTTCCCATGCGTTATCTGCTCCCCCTTTTCGCCTGCCTGGTCGCCGCAACGCCCGCGCTCGCCATTGTCGCGCCACCGCCGATGCACAAGGCGGATGGTTTTACCTGCGATCCGCCGGAATTCACGTTGGTACGCAATGACCAGGGGCTGCACCTGCATGCGACGCTGGAAGTGCCCACCCCCGGCTACACCTATAATTTCAGCGTCGATGACGGCGATGCGAAAGGCGGCATTTTAGTCGCCAACATCAACCTGCAGACGCCGGAAGCCGCGACCGCGCAGGTGATCTCGACCATCACCATCGACCGCCAGATTTCGGCGACGACCGATATTCATACGCTCAACATTTCCATCGATAAGGAATTTAACTGGGGCCCTGAAAAGGCCAGCTGCTCGACGCCTGTCACAGAAGAAGAAGGAACGACCAAATAATGACCACCGCAAAAATCGTTAAAATCGGCATTCTCGGCGGCGCGGGCCGCATGGGCCAGATGATCGCACGCGAAATTTTTAGCGGCCAGTTCCCCGGCGCAAAACTTGTCGCATCGGTCGAGCACAATAAAAGCTGGGCGATTGGCAAGGATATGGGCGGCATTGTGGGCCTCGAGCCTTCGGGCGTCACCGTCACGCTCGACAAACAGGCAGCCTTTCAGGCTTCGGATGTGCTGATCGATTTCACCAATGTGGACACGACGGTCGAACATGCGGGCCTCGCCTTCCAGCATGGAAAGGCCTATGTGCTCGGCACTACAGGCCTTACGGAACAGGAACGCGCGGCGGTGCAGGTGGCGGCGCAGAAAGCGCCCGTGCTGCAGGCCTATAACATGAGTGTCGGCGTCAATCTTCTTCTCTCCCTCATCGAAGATGCGGCGAAGCGCCTGTCGCCCGAAGAATACGACATCGAGATTTTCGAAGCGCATCACCGCCATAAGGTGGACGCTCCTTCCGGCACCGCCATCGCGCTTGCGGAAGCTGCCGCCAAGGGCCGCGGCGTTACGCTGAAAGATGCCCTCGTCCCCGCCCGCTTCGGGCAGATCGGCGCGCGCGTGCCGGGGTCGATTGGCATTTCCGTCTTCCGCGGCGGGGATGTGATTGGCGACCATACCGTGACCTTCGCCGCGATGGGGGAGCGCATCGAGCTCAGCCACAAAGCCTCCGACCGCAGCCTGTTTGCCAAGGGCGCCGTGCGCGCGGCGATGTGGCTGGCAGGCAAACCGGCGGGCTCCTACGCCATGAAAGATATGTTGGGGCTTTAAAATTATTAGAGATTTTGCATGACTAAAAAGAAAAAATGGATATTGGCGGCGTGCTTTACGCTATTAATTCTCTGCTTCATTTTATATAACCTCCAATATGCAATGGAAGCAAGGCATGAGGTCGATGTAGAGCAGGAAGATGCGACTTATGATGCTATGCATAAATAGTATTCATATGCGGACAGATTATTTTTGTAGCAGAAATTTTCGAATAATTTACGTTAACTCTTATTTGTTTGTCGGGGGATATAATAAATATTAGTACGTCAAAAGGATAAGCTGGTCTTGCCCGTTAGCCCCTCCCTCAACGCCTTTATTGCCGCCAGCCGTTTCGGCTTTGGCGCGCGCGGCGATGATATTGCGACCATCGCCCATGACCCGCGCGGCTGGCTGAGCGCGCAGCTGGAAGCCGCGCTTGCCGCCAATGCCAGTCTCGACAATTTGTCTCAGACCATCGAAACACTTGCGCCGTTCCGCGACATTCTCAAGAACAAAGCGATCATCGTTGAGGACACCAAGAACGACGCCGATGTCATCGACATGCTGCAGCAGACGCGGCAAAAAACGCTCGACCGTTATGTGCAGGAAATCGCCGTGCGCATGGATGTGGCGGCGCAGAGCCAGACGCCGTTGTTCGAGCGGCTGGTGCATTTCTGGAGCAACCATTTCACCGTCTCCGCCCGCAAGTGGGGGGATGTGCCCCTCGTCGTGACTTTCGAGCGCGACTGCATTCGCCCGCATATCATGGGCACATTCGAGGATATGCTGGTGGCCGTCACCAAAAGCCCGGCGATGCAGATATATTTGGATAACTTCCAGTCCGTCGGGCCCAAGACCGCGAACGGCATCCAATATAAAAAAGGCCTCAACGAAAACCTTGCCCGCGAGATCATGGAGCTGCATACCCTCGGCGTCGACGGCGGCTATACGCAGGGCGATGTCACCGAATTCGCCAAGATGCTGACAGGCTGGGGCATTGAATCAACGGGCGCGGAGGCCGACAACTGGGTGCTCAATTTCGCGGCCGATATGCACGAGCCCGGCGACAAGACGCTGCTCGGGCAGGTCTATCATGAAGACGGGCAGAAGGAAGCTTTAGCCGCGCTGCACATGCTGGCGCATCACCCGAAGACGGCGCGGTTTATTGCCACAAAACTCGCCCGCCACTTTATCAACGACAACCCGCCGGAAAGTGCCGTGAATGCGCTGGCGCAAAGTTTTGCGCTGTCGAAGGGCGAATTGATTCCCGTCTACAAAACCCTGATCGGCCTTGATGAAGTCTGGCAGTCGCCGCTGCCAAAGGTGAAGACGCCGAATGAATTTATCATCTCCATCATCCGCCTGACGGGGTTGAAATCCGAAGACGGCAAGCTGCTGAACGCCTATCACACGCTGGAGCAGATGCCTTTCTCCGCCCCCTCCCCCGCCGGCTGGAGCGATAAGGCGAAAGACTGGATCAGCGCCGAAGCGCTGTTGCAGCGCATGGATCTGGCGCAGACGGTCGCCGCTGCGACCTATACAGGTCTCGACCCCGCCGCGGTGCTGGAAAGCAGCATCGGCCCTGTGGCGACGGAAACGACGCGTAATGCGGTATTAAAAGCCGGAAGCAAGCAGGAAGCCCTGGCACTGCTACTCGCCAGCCCCGAATTCCAGCGGAGGTAGCGCATGAAAAACATCATCATCCCGCGCCGTAAATTCCTCACCGCCGCCGGCATGCTGACGGGCGCGGCGCTGCTGCCGAATATCAGCGTCGCCTTCGCCGATGCGCCGATCGAGCAGCGGTTTATTTTCTACATCCTGCGCGGCGCGATGGACGGGCTGTCCGCGCTTCCGCCCTATGGCGATAAAAATTACAAAGCCAACCGCAACGGCATTGACCTGCCGCCGTCCGCCTATACACCTCTCAATGATTTTTTTGCGGCGCATCGCAACCTTTCCGCCTTTGCGGAGATGTTCAAAAACGGCGATGCGGCGGCGGTGCATGCAGTCAGCACCCCGTATCGGGACCGTTCGCACTTCGATGCGCAGAACGTGCTGGAATCGGGCGCGGCGCAGCCCAACCGGTTGCAGGACGGCTGGCTCAACCGCGTACTGGGGCTTTATCACGCGCGGCCGGATGGTTTTGCGCTCTCCGTCGGACAGGCCGTGCCGCTTGCCTTGCAGGGCACCTACCCCGTCAGTACCTGGGCCCCTTCCGCGCAAGGCCTGCCGGACAGCCAGATGCTGCTGGCCTACGACAAGCTGTACCAGAACGATATGCTGTTCCACACCGCCTTTGTCGAGGCGGTGGATGTGCATGGCATTGCCAAAACCGCCATGGGCGGCGCAACAGGCCTGCCGGACGGCAAGCGCGATTACACCGTGAACGGCGTTAAGCTGGACCCGCAGAAATTTTCCGGCGGCGACGACATTAAACTGGTGCCCAACAAGGCGACCATGGGTCTCACCATGCAGGCGGTCGGAAAAATCATGGCCGACCCCAAGGGCCCGCGCATTGCGACCATCGAGCAATGCGGCTGGGACACGCATTCGGAACAGGGCACCGACCATGGCATGTTCGCCATCCACATCGACTCCCTCAATGCCGCTTTCGCGGGATTGAAAGAATCCTTAGGCGAGCACTGGAAGAATACCGTTATCCTCGCCGCCACGGAATTCGGCCGCACCGTCGCGCAGAACGGCACCGGCGGCACCGACCATGGCACGGCGTCCTGCGCCTTCCTGCTCGGCGGCGCGGTGAATGGCGGCAAAATTTATGGCGACTGGCCGGGGCTTGATAAAACCCAGCAGCAGGACGGCCGCGACCTGCGCCCGACCACTGATTTGCGAAGCGTCGCCAAAACCATCCTGCGCGATCATTTAGGCCTGCCGCTGCAGGATATCGAGCGCGATGTCTTTGCCAATAGTGCCGATGTTAAACCCTTGGACGGGCTGATTAAAAAGGCATAACCGGAAAATAACTGCTGGAAAATATGCGCCCCCGCGCTAGACTGAAAGAAGGGGCGCATTTTCTGATCTGGAGCGAAGACTGCTATGTTTGACAATGTGTTCAAGGATTCCGCCCATAAGTTCACCTATTTCTATTCGCTCGCGCTAGACGAGCAGCGCCGTCTGGATGCCAACGGCGCCAGTCGCGGCTTTGATATGTCGCATCCCGAAGCGGGCGATCCGCGCACCTGGTTCTGCTTTGGCGCGATTGTGGGCGGCATGTTTGGCCCGCTCTATTATAACCAGCATCCTTTCTGGGTCGGCGTGCCGGCCGGCGCCATGGCCCTTGGCGTGCCGATGATGGCCTTTGCATTCTTCCTGAAAAAAACGGCGATGATGATTGGCGCGATGATCAAGGCGCTGCGCATGGCCCTGGGTTTCCTGAACGGCAAGACGTTGGGCGTGCTGGGTACGGCCTGGCGCGGCGCGAAATGGGGCACGGGGCTCGGCATCATCACCATGATTGCGCAAGACAACCCCGGCACCGACGTCTCGACCGTTGCGACCGGCGCGAGCGTGGGCATCATGGCGGGCGCGGGCTTTCAGGGCATCAAGCTGCTCATCAGCCGCATGCGCGGTAATTGAGCACTATTTCAAGCACATAGCGCCATTCGCAGGGTTTTAACCGGCGGGCCGTATAATAGGTATTCGCCTTTTATCTCCGACATCGGGAATAACCTTTATGGCCGCCACACCGGAAAGCTTTATTGCCGCCAACCGCTTCGGCTTCGGTGCCCAAGGCAATGATCTTGACCGCATCTCCGGCGATTACATCGGCTGGCTGGTGGCGCAGCTGGACCCCCGCTACGCCCGCAATGCGGAGATGGATAAACTGCCGCGCGCGCAGGCCGTGGTCGAAAACTACCGGGACATGATGCAGAAGAAGAAGGCCGAGAAAAAAGCCTTCAAGGAAAGCAATGACCCCGAGGCGAAAATGGCGGCGCGGGAAATTGTGCGCGGCATGCGCGATGGCTATATCCGCGAAGTCGCCATCCGCACCCGCGTCGCGGCGCTCAGCCCCGCACCCTTCTTCGAGCGGCTTGTGCATTTCTGGAGCAACCACTTTACCGTCTCCGCCATCAAGCAGCAGGACATGCCACTGGTCGCGGCTTTCGAGCGTGATGCCATTCGCCCCAATATCCTCGGCAGTTTTGAAAACCTGCTCGTCGCCTCGACGCGCCATCCGGCCATGCAGATATATCTGGATAACGTGCGCTCCATCGGCCCGCATTCGCCGGGCGGGCAGAGACAGGACAAGGGGCTCAATGAAAACCTCGCCCGTGAGATCATGGAGCTGCACACCCTTGGCGTTGGTGGCGGTTACAGCCAGGCCGATGTCACCGAATTCGCCAAGATGCTGACCGGCTGGACGGTGGATGCGCAAAACCGCGGCGATGGCTCCGGCTTTTTCTTCGCCCGCATGATTCACGAGCCGGGCGATAAGGTGCTGCTCGGCCAGACCTACCGCGAAAATGGCGAAGGTGAAGTGTTATCGGCACTGCATACCTTTGCCACGCACCCCTCCACCGCCAAGTTCATCGCGACCAAGCTGGCGCGGCATTTTGTGGCGGATGAGCCTTCCGCCATGGTGGTCAGCAAAATTGCCAGCGCGTTTATGCGCTCCAACGGCAACCTGATGGTTGTCTATAAGACAATCCTCGCGATGGAAGAGGTATGGCTGGACCCGCTGCCGAAGATAAAGACGCCGAATGATTATATACTCTCCCTCATCCGCGCGGCGGATGTGGATGCGGGGGACGAGCAGCTGATTGGCGCTTATAAAACCCTCGGCCAAGTGCCCTTCACCGCCGGATCGCCGGCGGGCTGGAGCGACAAGGCCAAGGACTGGATTGGCGCGGAAGCTTTGCTCCAGCGCATCGACCTTGCAAAACTGATCGCCCGCGGCGTTTACACCGAGACCGACCCCAATGTTTTGCTGGCGCAGACGATTGGCCCTGTCGCCTCCGCCGAAACGAAATTCGCGGTCGCCCATGCGGGCAGCGCCGCCGATGCGATCACCTTGCTTTTTGCCAGCCCTGAATTCCAGAGGAGATGAGCCATGGACGATATTAAAATCTCCCGCCGGAGACTGCTGCTGGGCGCTGGCTGCGTTGCCGCCACCACGATGTTTTCCGGCATCCGCGTTTCCTTCGCCGATGCGCCAGTGGAGGAGCGCTTTGTCTTTATTATCCTGCGCGGCGCGATGGACGGACTCAACGCTATTCCGCCCTACGGCGACCGGGCCTATACGACTGCCCGCAACGGCATTGCCCTGCCGGCCACGGCCTATACCAAGCTCGATAATTTTTTTGGCGCGCATAACAGCTTTGTCAATTTTATCGGCATGTTCGGCAGCGGCGAGGCGGCGGCGATACAGGCGGTATCAACCCCCTATCGCGAGCGGTCGCATTTTGATGCGCAGAATGTTCTTGAATCAGGCGCGACGCAGCCACATGGCCTCAATGACGGCTGGCTCAACCGCGCGCTGACCCTTTACGGCCGCCGCCAGAATAGTTTAGGCCTTGCGGTCGGCCAGACCATTCCGCTGTCGCTGCAGGGCACAACACCGGTCGGGACCTGGGCGCCATCTGCACGCGGCTTGCCGGATGACACAATGATTTTGTCGCTGGAGCGGCTCTACCAGCATGACGCCATGCTGCACACCGCGCTTGTGCAGGCGGTGGATGTGCATGGCATTGCGGATGGCGCCCTGGATGGCGAGACCATGGGCAAAAAGGGCGGCGGCAAAATTGGCAATGGCGGCGGTTTGCGCGGCAAGGAGCAGATGCAGGCGACGGTTTCGGCCGTTGGCAAAATCCTGTCCGATCCCGCCGGCCCGCGCATTGCGACCATCGAGCTGGGCGGCTGGGACACCCATGCGCAGCAGGGCACGGAGGCTGGCGTTCTGGCCAATAACTTCGCCGCGCTCGATGCCGGTTTTGGCGCGCTTAAAACATCCCTCGGCGAGCATTGGAAAAAAACCGTGGTGCTGGCGGCAACAGAATTCGGCCGCACCGTGGCGCAGAACGGCACCGGCGGTACCGACCATGGCACGGCGTCCTGCGCTTTCCTGCTCGGGGGCGCGGTCAATGGTGGCAAAATCTATTCCCGCTGGCCGGGGCTGGGCCAGGCGCAGCTCTACCAGAACCGCGACCTGCAGCCCACGACGGACCTCCGGCAAGTGGCGAAGGCGATACTGACGGAACATCTACGCCTGCCGGGCAACGAGGTTGACGCCAATGTCTTTCCGAACAGCGGCAGTGCCCGTGCGCTGGATGGCATTATCCGCACTTGATTGCCGCGCCGTCACCCTCTAAAACCAAGGCATGAAACCCGCCGAGATCGAAGAATTTTTTGCGCGCCTCGCGCGCCAGACGCCGGAGCCGAAGGGCGAGCTGGAATACGGCAACGCCTACCAGCTGCTCGTCGCTGTTGTGCTGTCCGCGCAATCGACTGACGTTGGCGTCAACAAGGCGACCAATGCGCTGTTCAAGAAAGTCAAAACCCCGGCCGCCATGCTGAAGCTGGGCGAAGCGGGCTTGAAGGAACACATCAAAACCATCGGCCTTTACAATGGCAAGGCGAAGAACGTCATCGCCCTGTCGCAGATCCTTGTCGATGAGCATGGCGGCGAGGTGCCCGAGACGCGGGAGCAGCTGGTCAAGCTGCCCGGCGTCGGGCGCAAGACGGCGAATGTGGTGCTGAATGTCTGGTTCAAGCAGCCGACCATGGCGGTCGATACGCATATCTTCCGCGTTTCCAACCGCACCGGCCTTGCCCGCGGCAAGACGGTCGAGGCGGTGGAAGATAAGCTCGTCAAAGTCGTGCCGGACAAATACATGCTGCATGCGCATACCTGGCTGATTTTGCACGGGCGCTATACCTGCAAGGCAAGGTCGCCCGATTGCAAAAACTGCATCGTCTATAGCCTTTGCGAATTTAAAGAGAAGACGGCTTAACCATTGAAGCTGAGACCGTCGCGGCCGACGATTTTCTCGAGGCATTTCGACTGGCTGCCTTCCGGCACGCCGTCCATGCGCGCGGCGGAGCCGGGCTCGAGGTCCGCCTTCAGGCGGAAGTCGACGTAAGACACCGGCGCGTCGCCGCCAATGGCTTTATCATCATAGAAGAAGAAATCGACGACGCAGGACTTGGTCTTGTACTGCCAGATTTTGGCATCCGCATCGCGGCGTTGCATTGTGGGCTTGCCGAAGATATAGCCGACTTCAGCTTGCGTCAGGCGCATCAGCGATGCCGGGTCGTTCTCCACATAGTCGCGGGCGCGGGCCACAACGCCGGAAGCCGGCGTATAGATGCCGTCGCCGGACAGCGTTTCATCGGGGAAGAGCGCCGCGCGGAACTGCGCCACGCGGTTCTCGCCGATGATGTTTTCAATGACTTCGGAGGTTTTGCAGGAGCCGACGAGCAGCAGCATCATCGGCAGGAAGGCGACGAGAAGGCGGGAGATGCGCTTGGTATTCCGTCGCACCTGCAGGTAGAAGCCCATGAAGGCGGCATCCACGAGGCTGCAGACAAAGGCATAAGGATCGCCGCCGGAGACCTGAATTTTCAGGCCGCCGGCGGTTTCCATATGGGGAATACCCCTGATCAAAATTAGTAGCCTACCGACCGGCGGAAGACCTTGGCGCGGTCGTCCGTCGATTCCGCCGTTTCGGTGCTGGCGGTGTCGAGGATGGCATCGAGGTTGTCATTGGTGCGCTTCACTTCCACGAGGGAGGCAGCGTCAACCGCGATGGCGGAGGGGCGCATGGTGCCTTCGATGCGGGCGCCGGCTTCGACTTCCAGCGTGCCGTAGTCGATTTCGCCGGTGATGCGGCCGGTCGATTTCACGGTCAGGCGGCCGGTGACTTTCAGCTTGCCGTCGAACTTGCCGGCGATGACGCCATCCTGCAGTTCGGCGTTGCCGGTGAAGATGCCGGCTTCGAGGATGTCGAGGCGGCGGGCGGTGAAGCTTTGCGCTTCCACGGTGCCTTCGATGACGAGGTGTTCGCAGGCGGCGATGTTGCCGTTCAGGGTAATTTCGCGGCCGATGACAAGACGGCGGGATTCTTCCTGCGTCGTGCCGGCATAGGAGATCGAGTTCATCATCATGGTGTGATGACCGGGGATGTCACTGCGGATGGTTTTCTTTTCGATTGTCATGATGTGCCTCATTCTAATGCGCTCATCCTGTTTGCCAATACAGATTCCGACGATGGCGGCATTATGTATTTAACTCAGGAAACGGGTGAATCAGTATCATCCCCCCCTTATTACGTCCAGCAATTACGCACAGATTCCCATAATTATGGGGCAATCAAACACGTGTTTACCGGCTGCTGCCTTTAAACTCAGGGGCTTAGGATTCCGTTCCTTTGGTTTTCATAATGCGTTATTTGGCGCGATGAACCGTCGGGAGGCGCTATTCCGACTCACCTTATATAGAAGTCGAGCGAGTCGCCCTTCACATAGGCGCCGTCATATTGCGGGCGCACGGCGGCGATCCACTTCTGCTGCTGCGGCGTCATGGGGATGGGGGATCGGTTGAAGTCACGCACCCAGCCCTGCAGCGCCTGCCCCGCCAGCTTGCCAAACAGCGGATGCGGATACAGCTCGAGGATGAAGCCGAGGTGATCCCATTTGTTCCGGCTTCGTGCCAGCGACAGCAACCGCCGCGCGCCGCTCTCGCTCATGACGGTGAAGGCGAAGCTGTGCCAGTCGGCAAGGCCGAGCGGCAGGCTCATATCCCGCATGGCCTGGACAGCGGCGCGGGACAGGGCGTTGACCGGGCTGGTCAGCGCAGCCTTGACGCGGCTTTCATAATCCTGCGGCGCAAGGCGGGCGAGGGAGAGCAGCGCGGCGGCGCGGAAGGCGGGTCGCGGGTCGTCAAGATAGGGCTGCAGCAACGGCAGCGCCAAAGCGTCCCGCCCGCCCAGTTTCAGGGCCACAAGGCGGCGGGCCGGCGGCGTTGAGGGGTCCTCCAGCGCGGCGCGGCGGCGGGCCTTGATATCGTCTTCGCTGAAACCGCCATGCTTTTCCGCCCATTCGCGGCAGGGGGCGTAGGGGTCGAGCAGGAAGTTTTGCGTGGCCGACCTCCCCTCGTCCGCCGGCAGCAGCTTCAGCGCCGCAAGCCGCAGCCATCCGGCTTTGGCGGTGAGCGCTTTTTGCAGGAATTCTTTTTGCTCGGCGGCGGGCAGTTGTGCAATACGCTGGCTCGCCAGTTTCGCCGTCACCACGTCGCGGGATTGCAGGCCCAGGCGGATGAGGTCACTTTCCGGCAAGGTGTGATGCGCAGAGGCCAGCGCGAACAGCCGCCGCGAAATTTTCGGCACGGCGATCTGCAGCGTGGCAGCAAGCGGTTGAAATTTTGTATGCGCCGCAATCCAGTCTTCGATGCCACCCACAAAAGCCGCATGGTCACGGCGACGGCGATGGCGCAGATCATCCAGCTGCGGCAGGCAGCGTGCGAGGGCTTCGAATTGATCGGCATCGCGGAAAGCAAGAACAGCAGCTTCGGCGGCCGCGGCCACTTGCGGCACCCAGTCGTTCAAGCGCTGCAATAAAAAGGGCATCGTTTCCGGCCAGAGCATTTTTCCGGCACGGCGTACCGCCTTTTCGCGCAAATAACCGTTGCGACTTCCGAAATAGGGAGTAATTTCCGCGGCAGATGTCGCGGCAATTAGAATTTCCTTTTGGCTCCGCGGACGTCGCGGACTTTGTTCTTTGCCACGGCGTCTAATCAGTGCTTTGAAGAAACTGATGACGCTCATGACAGCGGCTTAGTCCTTGTGAACCTGGCGCAGCGTCGGGAAGGCGATGACGTCGCGGATGCTTTGCGAATCCGTCAGCAGCATGACAAGCCGGTCGATGCCGATGCCAAGGCCGCCCGTGGGCGGCATGCCGTATTCCAGCGCCTCGACGAAATCTTCGTCCAGCATCTGCGCTTCCTCGTTGCCGAGGTCACGGGCTTTCATCTGCTCCTTGAATCTTGCCAGCTGGTCGAAGGGGTCGGTCAACTCGGAGAAGGCGTTGGCAACTTCCCAGCCGTTGACGTAGCTTTCAAAGCGTTCGGTCAGGTTGTCCTGCCCGCGGTGGATTTTGGCGAGCGGCGAAATGTCTTTCGGCAGGTCGACGATATGGATGGGCTGGATCAGCTCCTCCTCCACCTTCTCGGCGAAGATCTGCTCCACCACCTCGCCCCAGTTGGAGCCCGGCTTGATGTGGATGCCGAGTTCCTGTGCTTTTTTCGCGGCGTCTTTGGCATCGGGGATAGTGGCGAAATCAACCTTGGTTTTTTCCTGCACCAGCTCGACCATGGTCTTGCGCGTCCAGGGGGCTTTGAAGTCAATCTCGCGCTCGCCGAACTTCACTTTGGTTTCGCCGTTGTGCGTCGCTTTCACGGCGCCTTCGATGATGCGCTCGGTTAAGGCCATCATGTCGTTGTAATCGGCATAGGCCTGGTAGATTTCGACGGAGGTGAATTCGGGGTTGTGCTTGACCGAAATGCCTTCGTTGCGGAAGCAGCGGTTGATTTCAAACACGCGCTCGAAGCCGCCGATGACAAGGCGCTTCAGGTACAGCTCCGGCGCAATGCGCAGGAACAGGCGCATAGCGAGGGCATTGTGGTGCGTCGTGAAGGGTTTCGCATTCGCGCCGCCCGCGATCGGGTGAAGCATGGGCGTTTCGACTTCCATGAACTGCTCGCCCGTCAAAATCTGGCGGATGAAGGCGATGATCTGGCTGCGCTTGCGGAACGTCTCGCGGCTTTCCTCGTTCATGATGAGGTCGAGGTAGCGCTGGCGGTACTTGATTTCGGTGTCGTGAATGCCGTGGTATTTTTCCGGCAGCGGGCGGATGGATTTCGACAGCATCTCGACCTTTTCGGTGTTGATGGTCAGCTCGCCGCGCGGCGTGCGTCGGACGACGCCGGTGACGCCGATGATATCGCCGATGTCGTAAAACGCCATCTGCGCCAGCAGCTCCGCATCAAGGTGTTCCTTGTGGGAGAAGATTTGAATCTTGCCGGTTGAATCGCGAAGGTCGATGAACATGCCGGAATTGCGGTGGGACATGACGCGGCCCGCGACGGACACTTTTTCGCCCGTCACTTCGCCGCTGGCGAGGGTTGCGTATTTCTTCTGCAGCTCGCCCGCATGAGCGGTGACATCGAAGCGGTAGGGGAAGGGGTTCACGCCGCGCGCCTGCAGGTGCTTCAGGTTTTCGATCTTGGCGTCGATCAGCGCGTTTGAATCGGTTGCCTGTACTTCTGCGGGTGCGTTCTTGGTCATGATCGTTCCTTAGGTTATTTTTCCAGCACCATATCGTAGTGCGGGATGCCGGCGTCTAAATACTCTCCGCCGCGGGTTTTAAAGCCAAGCTTCTCGTAAAATGGCACGGCCTGCGCCTGCGACGAGAGCTTGAAGAGCTGAATATCGCCGCCTTTACCAAGCTCCTGCAAGAGATATTTCATGAGCACGCGACCGACGCCCTTGTTGCGATAGTCCTTCAACACCGCGACGCGCTCGATTTTGGCGGCGGAGCCCATGAGGCGGACGCGGCAGGTGGCGATTATTTTACCGTCCGTTTTCACGCCGAACTGGCGGGCGGCGGGGTCCTTACCGTCGATTTCGAGGGCTTCGGGCACATTCTGCTCGGAAACGAAGACTTCCCGGCGGATGGCGAAGCAGCTTTGCAGGTCATCGTCTGTCGTGACGGGGAAACACTTGATCTGCATTTTTGAACCATGGCTCCTGTAAAACGGAATAAGCGTTGATATTACAGATATTTACAGGAAGCAATGGTTATCTGTCGGCTGGCCGCTTTTACCTTTGGTTTCCGGCATAAATGGGGTAAAACAAAACGGGAACTGCCCTACATTAAGTGAAGCATGACTGACGCCGTGATAAATCCGGCTGCGCCGCCTGTTGCGGCCCGCCGCCTGCTTGTGCCCAAGGCGCCCGTGCTGGCGCTGGCGGGGCATGCGCTGTGGTGCCTGACGCTGGATGGCGAATTGGCGCCGATTTCGGATGCGGATGCGCGGGCCACGATTGCCAGCCATATGCCCATCGTGTGCAACGGCCCGCAGCTGGCGCAGCGCCTGAAGCTGGAGCGGTTCCCCTGCTATGACGTGCTGGAGCTGTTTGCCTTTATCCACCCCGGCCGTTTCTGCGTGCCGACGCCGCGCGGGGTTTCCAAGGCCTTGAATCTTTTGGAACCGCAAACGCCGGAAGACCAGTGCACATCCTTGCGCGACTGCGTGCGGCATTTGCTGGTGGATTTTACCGCGGCAGGGCGGGAGGAAAAAAGCCAGCCCGCCGGTATTGCCGCCTTTATGGGCCTGCTGAATGTCACCGATGTGCCGCGCGCGAATGACGAAAGCATGGGCTGGCCTTGGACGCCGGTTATTCTGGCGGCGCTGGGCCGCGACGTGGACCGCCCTGCCCGCGGGGAAATTCGCGCGGCGTTGAAGATTTGGGACAAGCTGCCCGAATGGGCCGTGCATGCGCCGGAACCTGCCGCGGGGCATGTGGGCGTTGCTGCCGATGAAGCCGACGACCGCCTGACCAAACTTTTGCATCGCCATAAAAAAGAGGAACGACCGGAGCAGCTGGATTACGCCCGCACCCTCGCCGCCGCCTTTGCCCCCTGTGATGATGAGAACACGACGCATACAGTATTGGCGGAAGCCGGCACCGGTACCGGCAAGACGCTCGGTTATCTTTCACCCGCGACAGTCTGGGCGGAAAAAAATGGCGGCCCCGTCTGGGTGTCCACCTTCACGCGCAACCTGCAGCGGCAGGTGGATGCAGAGCTCGACAAGCTCTACGACGACCCGACCGAGAAAGCCCGCAAGGTCGTGACCCGCAAGGGCCGCGAAAATTATTTGTGCCTTCTGAACCTCGAAGACGCGGCGCAGGCGCCGGGCGTGACCAGCAACGGCGTGAATGCCACAGCCTTGGGCCTGATGACGCGCTGGGCGGCGGTGACATCGGATGGCGATCTGGCGGGCAAGGATTTTCCGGGCTGGCTCGTCAGCATTCTCGGCTGGAACCGGATTTATAACTTCGCCGACCGCCGTGGCGAATGCATTTACACCGCCTGCCCGCACTTCAACAAATGCTTCATTGAAAAAAGCATCCGCAAGGCAAAGCGCGCCGATATCGTGATTGCCAACCATGCGTTGGTGATGCACCAGACGGCGGGCGCGGGGCCGGATGATGTTTTGCCCGGCCGCTATATTTTTGACGAAGGCCATCATCTTTTTGAAGCCGCCGATAGTGCGTTTGATGCACAACTGAACGGCACCTGGACGGCGGACCTCCGCCGCTGGCTGCTGGGCACCGAAACAGGGCAGCGCACGCGCGCACGCGGCATCAAGCGCCGGCTGGAGGATTTGGTTGCCGGCGATGAAGAGGCGCAAAAACAGCTGGAAGATTTGCTGGAAGCCGCCAAATGCCTGCCGGCACCGCAGTGGCGGCAGCGCATGATTGAAGGCGTGCCGAAGGGCGCTTGCGAAAGTTTCATCACCCTCTGCCGCGCGCAGGTTTACGCCCGCAACAAGGAACAAGGCGGCGCTTATTCGCTGGAAACCGAAACGCGGCCGCCGGTGCCGAACTTTCTGGAGACCGCGGCCGCGCTGCAGTTGCGCCTGCGCGGGTTGCAGCGGCCGATGCTGCAGCTCATCAACGGACTCCAGAAAAAGCTGGAAGATGAAACCGAAACGCTGGACAGCGCGGCGCGGGAGCGCATTCATTTCGTCAAAGGCAGCCTCTATCGCCGCGCGCATTTTGAAGTCGGCGGCTGGATCGCCATGCTGCAATCCCTGCAGGATGAAAAGCCGGACGAATCTACAGTCGACTGGCTGGAAGTCGCGCGCGAGGGCGGGCAGGATGCAGATGCCGGCTTCTATCGTTACTACATCGACCCCGCCAAAGTTTTCGCCGAACAGTTAAAGCCGCATGCCCATGGCGTCGTCATCACTTCCGCCACTCTGCGCGATATTTCTGAGGACGATGCCGAAGGATGGGCCAGCCCCAAAACCCGCACGGGCTTCGAAGTGCTGACGAAGCCGCATGACACCGGCACCCTCTTCCATGTCAAATCGCCGTTCGATTACGCCAAGCAAACCCGCGTGCTGGTGATTGGCGATGTGAAGAAAGATAACCCCGGCGAAGTGGCCGCCGCCTATCGCGCGTTGTTCCTCGCCTCCGGCGGCGGGGCGCTCGGCATTTTCACCTCCATCCAGCGCCTGCGCGCCGTGCATGGCAAAATACTGGAACCGCTGGAACAGGCAGGGCTGCACCTGTACGCCCAGCACGTTGACCCGCTCGATACCGGCACGCTGATCGATATTTTCCGCGAGGAAGAAAACGCCTGCCTGCTAGGCACCGATGCGACGCGCGATGGCATTGACGTGCCCGGCCGCTCGCTGAGGTTGGTCGTCTATGACCGCGTGCCCTGGCCGCGCCCGACGATATTGCACAAGGCGCGCCGCAACCACTTCGGCAAAAGCCTTGATGACATGCTGACGCGCTTCAAGCTGAAACAGGCTTATGGCCGCCTCATCCGCACGGCAGACGACAAAGGCGTATTCGTGATGATGGATGGCGCGATGCCAAGCCGTCTCGCCTCCGCCTTCCCGGACGGCGTCGAGGTACAGCGCATCGGCCTTAAAGACGCGATCGAGCTGACGAAATCATTCTTGAAAGAATAGCGAAGGCTTAGCCTTCCATCATCGCCTTTTTCGCGGCGGTGAGGTGGATGCTGTATTCGTTTTCCAGCTGGTGGGCGGTGAATTCCTTACCGCCGGCTTTCAGGTCTTTCTCCACCTTCGCCACGACATCCTTGATGCCGCCGGCTTCAAAGTCGGCGTCCAGCACGGCAAGGGCATAGGCATCCGCTTCCGCGCCTTTGAGGTTCAGCTGCACTGCCGCCCACTGGCCGAACAGTTTGACCGCTTTCGCCTGCACCTTGAAGCGCAGTTCTTCGTCATGGGCGAATTTGTTCTCGAATGCTGTTTCGCGGTCGCTGAATGATGCCGTCATGCTGCCCTCTTGCCTGTTATTTTTATTTGCCTTTGACTATTGGCGTCACCGGCCTAAATCAGTCTGGAACTTCTATAGAAATAACGGAATATGCCCGAAAAACAAGAAAAAAAGGCCGCCAATTTCTGGAATGAAGGCCCGCAGCCGCTGGCCGATTTAACGGAAATCGCCCGTGGAATCAAATACCTCACCAAAAATCATCCGAACCTCAAGGAAGCGCTCAAGCGCATCGGCAGGCTCGACTGGCGGCAGCAGCCGGCGGGTTTCGAGGGGCTCGTCTGCATTATCCTCGGCCAGCAGGTATCGGTTGCGGCGGCCCATGCGATGCGCGGAAAACTGATTGCCAAAATAAAGCGGATCACGCCTGCCCGTTTCCTGAAACTGACGGACGACGACCTGCGCGCCTGCGGTTTCTCCGGCCAGAAAATCAAATATTGTCGTGATCTGGCCGAGCGGATCACCACCAAAAAATTCAAACCCGCCGCACTTGCCAGTATGAATGACGAAGAGGCCATGGCGGCGCTTGTCGAGCTCAAAGGCATCGGCGTCTGGAGCGCAGAGATTTACCTGATGTTCTGCCTTGGCCGCGCGGATGTCTGGCCCGCCGGCGACCTTGGCCTGCAATACGGCCTGCAGCGACTTCTTAAATTAAAGCAAAAGCCGGATGCGGATAAAACCCGCAAGCTTGGCGATATTTTCGCGCCGCACCGCTCCGCCGCGGCGCTTATTGTATGGCGGGCATAAACAGGGCATACTTCAACCATGGCTGAAAAAACAAAAAAGATCATCACCGCGCTGAAACCCTCCCGCGAGGAGGCAGAGGCCGCCGTTAAAACCCTCATCCGCTGGATTGGCGAAAATCCGGAACGCGAAGGCGTGAAGGAAACGCCGCGCCGCGTCGTGAAGGCTTTCGATGAATATTTCGCCGGCTACACACAAGACCCCGCGACTATCTTGTCAAAGACCTTCGCCGAAACCGGCGGCTATAGCGAAGCTGTGCTGGTGAAGAACATCGAAATGGAATCGCGCTGCGAGCATCACCTTGCGCCCTTCATCGGCCATGCGCATGTCGCCTATATCCCGAACGGCCGCATCCTTGGTCTCTCCAAAATTGCGCGCCTCGTGGATGTCTATTCCCGCCGTATGCAGACGCAGGAGCGCCTCACTTCCGAAATTGCCGGCGCGCTTGAAAAATACCTCAAGCCCAAGGGCATTGCCGTATTTATCGAGGCGGAGCATTTCTGCATGAAAATGCGCGGCGTGCGCAAGGACAATGCGACCACCGTCACGACGCGCTTCCTCGGCGCCTACAAATCCGACAAGGACCTGCGCGAGGAATTTTACAAGCAGATTAAGGGTTAAGCCGTCAGCCCCTGCTTCGCTTTCGGCGCGGCATTGTTGTTGGCGGGGGAAGAGCCGGGTTTCTTCAGCACTTCCTTCACATCGTCAAGCGTCGGGTATGCCGCCTTGAAGATTTTGCCATCGCAATTGCCGGTCAGCAGCACATCCATCAGACGCGCCATATCGGGGCCCATTTTCTGGCCTTCGTAGGCGTTGACGAGGATATTGGCGACATCGGCCGCGAAATCGCGCAAACTGCCGGTGCCGAATTTCACATCCATGAACTTGCCGCCGTTGTTCACCACCGCATCACGGGAGGCGAGGAACAGATCCGCATCCGCCTTCGGGTTGCCGGTGAAACCGTAATCCTGCAGCACGCGCTCGAATTCGCGCGCCGCCGGGCCATTCGGCACGAGGGCTGCGGTCATCAGAACCGCCATGGCCGGCTGGTCAATGCCGGAGTCCGCGCCGCGGACTTCAAGACGCTTGCCGACAACCGCGCCCGTTTCATCACGCAGGTTGCAGACCTTGACGTCGTTATAGAGGAAGGTTTCGGCGAGTTCATAGTTCGACTGGGTGTTGAGCCCCTGCGCCACCAGCTTTTCAAAGGTGATGACATTATCTTTTGTCGACTTGATGATGCCGCCGTCGAGGTCATAGGCGAAGTGCATGGGCGCCTTGAAGACCGCTTCGATGTGGTTCTGGATGAATTCCTGGCCGTTTTCCGATTTCAGGAAAGCGGGCGAGATGCCGCCGGCATCGCCATAGCCGAGGTAGTATTTGGCGCGCGGCAGATAATCGAGCCGCTGTTCTTCGTTGACGATAAAGCCGGAGGAGCTGTTGGTCGCCGCCATCAGCAGCGGGGACATTGCATAGGCACGATAGGCCATGCTGAACATGTCATCGGCATTGGCGGGGGAGAAGCTGGTCTGGATGCTGGAGGTGAGCATGGGCAGGCGCAGCGTGTTTTCGTCAAAAATATCCTGCATGGCGGCAAGGCTGGCCTGCAGGCGTTCGCGCGCGGCCATGTTGCCGAGTGCTTCCTGCTTCGTCGTCGTCGGCACGATACAGAAGGGGGAGCGGGCAAAGCCGGCATCCGCCGCGTCATTGGTAAAAATCTCGACGCCCTGTTTTACGGCGTTCAAAAGGTTGCGCGTATCGCCAAGGTTGAAGGGGGGCGATGCGTATTCGATGACGCCCGAGGGCTCCAGCTGCGCATCAAAGCCTTTGCCTTTCAGCTTTGCCTGCAGTCCTGCCATATCTTCCGTCGTTGGGATTTGCGGCTTGCCGGCCGTCAGCTTCATCAGGGGCATTTCAACTTCGACGCCGATCTTGTTGGCGAAACCGGCGGGGGGCGGCGCGTAGAGCGGCAGCGCATCCGCGAAGCTGGTGATTTTCTGGGTCTTGGATTTGTTGACGTCGGTCATAGCTGTAAATGTCCCTTTTTAAATATGCATCTCGACCCCGTTGATGAGACGAGCGGTTTTTATTCCTTTAGTTTGTGGGGGCAGGCAGGCCTGCTAGAAATAAAACTGGCTTAGCGCCAGTGATGGAACACAGCGTGATGGGCGGAGGCGTAAACTTGAGCAGCCATTTTCGTCATGGGTATTACAATCTCATTCCGAGATGATTCTGTCAATATAATAATCATGCGCACGTAACATTGGCATTATTTTACAATGGCTTACGATTTGACAGCTTTAATTTGTCATTCTGAGCGCAGCGAAGAATCTCCCTTTGCCGATGACAAGGGAGATCCTTCACTTCGTTCAGGATGACAATTAGTTGGTGAGCTTACGGACGTTTGCAGGCCCAGTCTGGTTCGCAGGCACCCGCGTCTTCTGCAGGTCGGTCGCGACCGACTGCAGCGTCGGGAATTTCTGCACGTAGATTTTCGCATCACACTCGCCGGTGAGCAGCACGTCGCAGAGCTTCGAAACATCGGGAGCCACCGCACGGTCTTTGGCGTAGTGGTTTTCGACAAGGCCTGCTACATCCGCCGCGAAGTCGCGTAAAGATCCGGTGCCGAATTTCACGTCCATGAATTTGCCGTTGTGGTGGATGGCAGCTTCGCGCGCCGCCTGAAGCAGGCTGGCATCTTGCTTGGGGTTGCCGGTGAAGCCGTAGTCTTTCAGCAGCGCATCGAAAGCATCGGCCGTTTTGCCATCCGGCACCACGGCGGCGGTGAGAAGCAGGGTGGAGGCCGGCTGGTGCAGGCCTGAATCCGCCGCGCGCACTTCAATGCGCTTGCCAACAACCGAACCCGCCTCATCGCGCAGGTTGCAGATTTTGATGTCGTTGTAGAGGAAGCTTTCGGCCAGCTCGTAGTTCGTCTGGGTGTTGAGGCCCATGGCGGCGAGCTTGCGGAAGGTCAGGACGTTATCCTTCGTCGAGCGGATGAGTTTATCCTCTGCATCATAGGCGAAGTACATCGGCGCATCGAAGACCTGCGCGATATGGTTTTTCACAAGTTCAGCGGCATTGGACGATTGCAGGAAGGCGGGCGAAATGCCGCCGGAAGTGCCGTAGAAATCATAGTATTTGCCGCGCAGGTGATGGTCTTTCCGCGCGTTATCGTTGCAGGAGAAGCCGGCGGAGCTGTTCATGGCCGCAATCAGCAGCGGCGTCACGGCATAGCCGCGCACAGCCATGCGGAACATTTCATCATTGTCTTTGGGGGAGAAGCTGGTCTGCACGCCCGTGGTGAGCAGTGGGATATGCGTGACGTCTTCCGAAAGCACGTCGCGGATGACGGCAAGGCTGGTTTCCAGCCGCTCGCGCGGCACTTTGTTTTTAAGCGCGTCTTCCAGCGAGGTCGTCGGCAAAATGCAGAACGGCGCGCGGGCATAGCCGAGCTGTTTTGCTTCATCTTCGAAAGCGACGAGGTCGCGTTTCGACTGCGCGACAAGTTTCGCGGCATCGGCGACATTCACGGGCGGGCTTGCGTATTCGAGAACGCCGGAGGCTTCCAGCTGCGCGTCATAGCCTTTGGCTTTGAGATTCGCATGCATCTGCACCATTTCGGCGGCAGTCGGGATGGCGGGGCGGCTGGCGCCCGGTTTGTAGAGCGGCATTTCGACTTCGAGGCCAACCTTGCCGTGGTATTTTTCCGGCGCAACCTGGTAGAGACTCAAGGCCTCGCTTTCAGTGTTGATCAGCCTGCTCTTGCCTTTAACGACGTCCGTCATGATTTTTAGTCCTTAAAATATTTTCTGTGCCGGCGGCCCTTGTTTGAGGGCGCCTGATTGACTTGCAGTTGGTTTCGGCTGGGAAGGCGTCTAAACGCGCCTTCGAGAACATGATATGGCGGGGCTATCCGCCAAAATAGGCGTAGCTAAAATAAGGAGCAGCGATGTTGTTCGTGTTCGCCATGATGGTTGAGAGGTTAGCAGCGGGTGCATAATTCTGTCAAGTAAAAGACAGATTTATGGCATGAACTGCTCCTTGATCATGCGCTCGTTGAGGTCCATTTCAGGGTCGAAAAGGAGTTTGATTTCAATCTCTTCGTCCTGCCAGACCTCGACCGATTCAACGTCGCGGATTTCGGTGAAGTCAGCGACCGCTGAAACGGGCCGGTTGCGCGCTTCGAGGATGGAAAGCTTGAGTCGGGCGGATCTGGGCAGCAGCGCGCCGCGCCAGCGGCGGGGCCGAAAGGCCGAAATAGGCGTGAGGGCCAGAATATCCGCGCCGAGCGGGATGATGGGGCCATGCGCCGACAGGTTATAGGCGGTGGAGCCGGCGGGCGTTGAAAAGATGATGCCATCACAGATGAGCTCATCGAGGCGCACAATGCCATCAATGGTGATGCGAAGTTTGGCCGCCTGCCGCGTTTCACGCAACAATGACACTTCGTTAACCGCGAGCGCATCCTGCGCCGCGCCGGTCATGGTGGTGACCTTCATGCGGAGGGGATTGAGCGTCACCGTGCGCGCCGCCTTCAGCCGTTCGATAATCCCCTGCTCCCGGTATTCGTTCAGCAGAAAGCCGATGGAGCCGCGGTTCATGCCGTAGACGGGCTTTTTGTATTTTATCGATTCATGCAGGGCCCGCAGCATGGAACCGTCACCGCCGAGCGCTACAATCACATCGCATTCCTCGATCGGGGTATCGCCAAAGCTGCGGATCAGCTTCTGCCGCGCTTCCAGCGCTTGCGCCGTATCGGCGGAGAAAAAACAGGGTTTCATGCGTTTGCCGCCGCTTTCGCGTTATCCAGCGTTTCAACGACGTTACACAAATCCTGCACCACCGCGTTGACCAAGGATTCATCATCCCCCTCCGCCATGACGCGGATGAGCGGTTCGGTGCCGGACTTGCGCACCAGGATGCGGCCCGTTTTGCCAAGGCGGGTTTCGGCGGCGCGCACGGCATCGGTGAAGTCTTTTCCATCCAGCGGGATGGCGGTTTTGAAGCGCACGTTTTTCAGCAGCTGCGGCACGGGCGGGAAAACTTTCAACACTTCCGACGCCGGTTTTTGCTGCTGCTGGATCACCGCCAGTACCTGCAGCGCGGCGATAAGCCCGTCGCCGGTCGTCGAATAATCGCCAAGGATGATATGGCCGGATTGTTCGCCGCCCACGTTGTAATCGTTGGAGCGCATATGGTCGACCACATAGCGGTCGCCGACAGGCATGCGCTTCAATTGCAACTTCATCCCCTGCAAAAAACGCTCGAAACCGAGGTTCGACATGACGGTAGCCACCACACCCCCGCCCTTCAGCTGGCCGCTGGCATGCCATGATTTGGCAATCAGCGCCATGATCTGGTCGCCGTCAATCACATGGCCGTGTTCGTCGCACATGATAAGGCGGTCGGCATCACCATCGAGGGCAATGCCAAGATGCGCGCCGTGGCGCACCACAGTTTCCTGCATGACTCCGGGCGCGGTGGCGCCGCAATCTTTGTTAATGTTAGTGCCGTCTGGCGCGACGCCGATAGAAATCACTTCTGCGCCCAGCTCATACAGCACGCGCGGGGCGACTTTATAGGCCGCGCCATGTGCGCAGTCGACAACGATTTTCAGGCCGTCAAGGCGCAGGTTTTTGGGGAAGGTGCTTTTGACGTTTTCAATGTAGCGCCCGCGCTCGTCATCTAGACGGCTGGCACGGCCAAGGCTGGCGGAGGTCGAGCGGTGGGAAGACAAATCCTCCCCCACCAGTTTTTCGATGGAAGCTTCGACATCGTCCGACAATTTATAACCATCCGCGCCAAACAGTTTAATGCCGTTGTCGCTGAAGGGGTTGTGCGACGCGGAGATCATGACGCCAAGGTCGGCACGCAAGGAACGCGTCAGCATGGCCACCGCCGGCGTCGGCATGGGGCCGAGCAGCATGACATCAATGCCCATGGAAATAAAACCGGCCGTCATCGCAGGCTCCAGCAGGTAACCGGACAGGCGCGTATCTTTGCCGATGACGACACGGTGGCGGTGATTGCCGCGGCGCAGCTGCACGGCCGTCGCCATAGCAACCTGCATGGCGATTTCCGCCGTGATGGGATCGGTGTTTGCCTTGCCGCGGATGCCGTCTGTGCCGAAGAGTTTCTTTGCCATGATGCCCTGTTTAAATTCTGCTTTCCTATAACTAGCGAATGGCGGCTCCTCTAGCAATCGCGTGCGCAGTATAATATTTTCATAAATGAGATATTAAAGCCCTGAAAGCGGTCACTTTTGCTGACGCTTGGTTACAACGCTTGACCCCTGCGTTGAGCGGCGTATAACCATAATCTACCCAAAAGGAATGAGCGCCATGAAAATTGAAAACAACGGCACTGTGCAGTTTGAGCTGACGGGCAAAAGCCTCGATGCCGCGAAACGCCTGATTGCGGAGCTGGAAAAAGACATCGCCAAAACCCAGCCGCTGCAGACCGGCCGCATGGATCATATTCAGGAAAGCTGGGCGCAGTTTTATGACGCGCTGGTGAAGCGCCTTGCCAAGGAAGACCCTGCCCTGCTGGCGGCTGTTGGACTTTCCTCCCCCGCAACGCAGGTGTTTCAGGGCAAGCAGACCCTGCCCCGCGCCTATCTTGCCTATCCGCAAATCTTTTCGTCGCCGGAAAAAGAGCCGCGCTATTTCATGTATGCGCCCGTCAGCCATGACGGCAAATATTTTACGCCGGAAGACGGGAAGATGCTAACTGGCAAGAAAGCCGCTGCTGTTGATAACCTTTTGTTCGCGGGCGGCTGGCTCGGCAATGCGCCGATTGTCTCCATGCGCAAGATTGGCGTTGCGACGCCGGCGGATTATAACCCCGCGCAGAACGACCGCCTGAAGCAGCAGTTTGATTATGCCGGCAGCCGCTCGCAGCTCTGCTTTATTGCAGGAGGCGAAAGCCTTGCCGCGGTGGAAGACTGCCGCCGCCGGGAGAAAGAATGGCGCGCCGCCGTTGAAACCGTGACGGGCGTCGTCAACGCGCTCGTCACCCAGCAATTCCCCGAGATGCTGAAATCACTGCCGGAAGGCGAAAGTTTACGCGCGGGTGCCAGCTACCGCTATGGCGGCAGCCTTGAAGGCAAGACGGAAATACTTCTCTCCGTTCGCATGGAAGGCAAAAACAATATGTGGAACGCCGGCAAAACCGTGCCGCTGCTGCCGAACCCTGCATTCAACACCATATCGTCAAACGGCGGCGAATACACGCTGGTGGCACGGGAGGATACGCCCGAAGGCCGCAACCTGAAACTTCTCATCGACGCCATTCCGCTGACGCCGCACCTCGCCGATTATGCGGTGCTGCGCGGCAATTTCGATTTCGAGCAGAACCAGATCGAGGCTGCGCTTGGCATCAACGGCGTCGTGCCCCAGGCGCGTGACCTTGGCGGTAAAACGATCCTGATTTATAACACGGATGACAGCGTGAAGAGCGATTTCACGCCGAAGGGGTCCACGCCGCTGCCGACCACCGCTTACCAGTGGCTGCAATCGGACGAAGGCGACCGCAACACGGGCGCAACGCCGCCGCCGATGCCGGCGGAAATTGCCGCGCTGTTCCCGAAGCAGAAAAAATTGCCGGGCAAAAAACCGCAGCCGTAATTAGTGCTTCGGCGTACCGGGCGTGAACTTGGGCTTGAAGCAGGAGTCAGGATCGCTCGGCGCTTCGTCCGTATCGCGGTCGGGCTTGCGGTAGAGGTTGATGACACCATCGCCAATCTCGACGCTATGGTTGCCGCATTTCGCATCGGGCGACAGCACGGCGACGCCGAATTTGCTGCGCAGCCAGCCGTTAGCGCCAAGATCATAAACTTCGGCTTTGCCGCCGTAGGCCATGATATCCGCATCGCGGCCCACGGTCTGCGCTTTAACGGCGCCGACGGCGATCAGGTGCAGGCTGGTTCCCGCATCCGCCTTCAAGGTCACATCGCCTTCCACCTGAATATAAACGCTGTTGCCGACAGGGCCTTCCAGCACAAGGTTGCCGTGGCGCAGGTAAATGTGCGTGTTGTCGGCAATCGGGCCGGTTTCGGTATGGTCGCCTTTGAACATCAGCGTTTTCGGTTCGGTCATCATCGTCTCCTTGAAAAATATCGGGAGACGATAGGCGCGCAAAATTTTTATGTCAATTATAACGTGTTAAGGTATTGAATTCCTGAGCTTCGGCTTCTTCTCGATACTGCCGATATCGGCACTGCCGCCACGTTTTTTCAGCTCCTCGAACGCCGCGCTGACGGGCTTTGTGTCGCCCAAATCGTCAAAGCTTTTCGCATCCAGCGTTTCGGCGTTGGTTTCAAGGTTGCGGTAAATGGCGGTGCGCTCCCGCGCCGCGAAATTGAAAATCTCAGTGATTTTATAGCCGATGCTTTCTTCCACGCGCACATGCGCGATGCGGTCGGCGGAAAGTTTTTCCCATGTATCGTTACCATTGGCGGCAACAGGCTCCGGCTTTTCTTCCGAAATGCCCATGCGGCTTTTCAGCAGCGCCACCATATCGGGATGGTTGTTGCGCTGCGCGAGGTAGAGCGGCGTGCGGTTGTCGAAGTTCTTGAGGCTGATATCGGCGCCTTTTTCCAGCAGAAAAACGACGACTTCTTCATAGCCGCTTTCTGCCGCCACATGCAGGGCGGATTCTCCTTGACGGTTCTTGGTCTGCAGCAGCGCGGGGTTTTTCTCCAGCAGCCGCTCGGCGATGTCGCGTGCGCCCTTGCGTGCGGCGAGGTGCAGCAGCGAGCCTTGGCCGTATTCCGTCGCCTTCACTTCCGCGCCGCTGTTGATCAGCGTATCGGTAATGTCGCGGTTGCCGCTGCCGACGGCGTGCCACAAAAAGCTGCGTCCGAATTCATCCTCGATATTCGGGCTGACGCCCTTGGCCAGCAGCGCCTTGACGGTGGTGATGTCGTTATTCTCGATCGCATAGCGCATGCGGTTGCCCTTGAAGGGGACGAATGCCATGGTCAGCCTCCTTGCGCCGGCGGCGGCAGGTTAGGTTTCTTTTTATTGCCAAGCGATGCAGCATCTGCGCGGCCGCCGAGGGCGATGAGGAATTTATACGCCTCCTCCACCTGCGTGCGGTCGGCAAGATTGTCGAAGGGCGTCGTTTCCACGTTGTCAGCGCGGGTCTTGAGGTTATTGACGATGCGGATGCGCTCGCGGCTGGCGAAATTGAATACATCGGTAATTTTATAGCCGAATTCATCCATGGTGGAGAGCAGCGCGACCGCTTGGTCGTTCACCAGTTTCCACTCGCCATGCTTTGGCTTCTCAGGCGCAGGTTCGATTTGCTTGGGCGCATTTTTGGCTTCCAGCAGTTTTGCCTGCCGCGCGGTAAGGATATCCACCACCTGCTGGTGCTTGCCCTGATGCGCATAGCCGATGGCGAGTTTGCTGTTGCCGCCCTTCATCTCAGCGTTGAAGCCGTAGTCGAGCAGCATCTGCACAATCTCCGCATGGCCCTTGAAGGCCGCGATATGCAGCGCGGAATTGTGGTTGGAATCCGGCTTGTCGATCATGGCGCGGTCGTAGCGGTCATGATCGAGCAGCAGCTTGACCATGTCCTTGTGCCCCAGTTCCGCCGCAATATGCACCAGCGTTTCATGCCGCGTGTCGCCGAGGACGGAGTGGTAGTAGTAAGCGGAGAAGCTGGCGCCCCGCTCGATCAGCAGCTCGGCGATGTCGCATTTGTTGTTGATAACGGCGACGAGCAGCGCCGACTTGCCGCTCATTTTCGCCCAGTCGGGCTGATAGCCATTGTCCAGCATGCGGCGCACGGCCTTGATGTCCCCGCGCTCGATCGCCGCGAACATACGGCCCTTCTTCGTCAGCGCCATGGCGCAGCCTCCCGCAGACGCAGGGTCGGTAGACGTGGGACAGCGCAGACATGCGGCATGGCCAGCCTTCGAAGGTTAGGGACAAAAATAAGCGGTTATTATTGATAGGAGATTGACAGGCCTTGGTCAATATATGTCAAAAGCCGAATTCACCAATGATTCCAATATCAATTATTTGGCGAGCGGCGGGCCCTTGAACTCGGCGTCGATCTGCACGGTGATTTCATCGCCAACGCCCATGGTGGTGCCGGGCGCGGGAATACCCATAGGAAGTCCGAAGTCGGAGCGCTTGAAGGTGCCGTGCGCCGCAAAGCCGATGCGGGCGTTGGGGTCCATCGCCATGCCGGCCCAGCCGCCGTTGAAGGTCGCCTGCAGGTCAACGGGCTTCGTCACGCCGTGCAGCATCAGGTTGCCATGGACGACCGCCGTCTTATCGCCCGTCACTTCGACCTTGGTTGAGGTAAAGGTAATCTGCGGAAATTGCGCGGCATCTAGCCAGTTTTTGCCGGTGATTTCTGCGTTGAAGTCGAGCTTTTGCGGCTCGGGGTAATCGGTCTCGAGGGATTTAACGTCGATCGTTGCGATGACCGTCGATTTCTCAGGGTGCTGGGGATCAAAATTCAGCGCGGCATCAAACTTCTTGAAGCGGCGCGTATAGTTGGAAAAACCGAGATGGTTGAGGCTGAAAATCAGGCTCGCATGCGCGGGGTCGAGGGTATAGCTGCCGGCGGGGATGGGCGCGGTGGAGGGCGTCATGTCCGGCATTTTTTCGGCAGGTTTATCTGCGGCAAATGCGGCAACGGGGGCGAGAGCGATGAAGGCTGCGAGCAGAACGTTTTTCATGACTTGTCCTTTTCAAAATTTATCAAGGCTAACGCCGCCGTTGCGCCCCGTCAAGCGCGCATGAAAAAACGGCCCCTCTTGCGAGAGACCGTTTTTTTCAGGGAAGAAACTTTTAAGTTTAAGCGCCCGAAGGCTCCGGCCCAAAGTCTGCGCCGCCGCCCACGGGAACGGAGCCGGATTTGAGGCGCTTCTTGCGCTCCGCTTCCTGCTGCTCGGAGGTGATGCGATTTAACGGCTCGCCGCGGACGATGCGCGGAATTTCCTCGCCGTTCAGCGTTTCGTATTCGATCAGCGCCTTTGCAAGGGCCTCCAGCTCATGACGGTAGTCGATGAGCGTTTTCTTGGCGGAATCATAGGCATGGCTGACGATTTTCTTAATCTCGGCATCAACCTTCGCGGCGGTGGTGCCGGAAATGCCTTTGCCGCCGCCCACGGAATGACCCTGGAACAATTCATCGCGTTCCGTACCGTAGTGGATGGGGCCTAGCTCTTCGCTCATGCCCCATTCGGTGACCATGCGACGTGCCATATCGGTCGCCATTTTGATGTCCGATGACGCGCCGGTCGTAACCTTGGCGGGGCCGAAAATAAGCTCTTCCGCGATGCGGCCGCCCATGGCAACAGCCAAATCTGCCAAAAGCTTTTCATGGCTCATGGACAGGCGGTCGCCTTCCGGCAGGCGCATGACCATGCCGAGCGCGCGGCCGCGGGGGATGATGGTAGCCTTGTGGATGGGGTCGGATGCCGGTTCATGCAATGCCACAATCGCGTGGCCCGCTTCGTGGTAGGCGGTGAGGCGTTTTTCCTCCTCCGACATGACCATGGAGCGGCGCTCTGCACCCATCATCACTTTATCTTTCGCGTCTTCCATTTCCTGCATGCCGACGACACGCTTGCCGCGGCGGGCGGCGAGAAGGGCCGCTTCGTTGATGAGGTTGGCAAGATCCGCGCCGGAGAAGCCGGGCGTGCCGCGCGCAATCACGCGGGCATCCACATCCTGCGCGAGGGGGATTTTGCGCATGTGGACTTTCAAAATTTTCTCGCGGCCATTCACATCCGGGTTCGGCACCACGACCTGACGGTCGAAGCGGCCGGGACGGAGGAGTGCTTGGTCAAGAACGTCGGGGCGGTTGGTGGCCGCGACGAGAATAACGCCTTCATTGGCTTCAAAGCCGTCCATTTCGACGAGCAGCTGGTTGAGAGTCTGTTCACGCTCGTCGTTGCCGCCGCCCATGCCGGAGCCACGGTGGCGGCCGACGGCGTCGATCTCGTCGATGAAGATGATGCAGGGCGCGTTCTTCTTGCCCTGCTCGAACATATCGCGGACGCGGCTTGCGCCGACGCCGACGAACATTTCAACGAAGTCGGAACCGGAAATGGTGAAGAAGGGCACACCCGCCTCGCCCGCGACGGCGCGGGCGATGAGGGTTTTACCCGTACCCGGCGGGCCGACGAGCAGCACGCCTTTGGGAATTTTACCGCCGAGACGCTGGAATTTTTGCGGGTCGCGCAGGAATTCGACAACTTCCTGCAATTCTTCCTTCGCTTCATCAACGCCGGCGACGTCGGAGAAAAGGACGCGGCCGTTCTTTTCCGACAGCAGCTTCGCCTTCGACTTGCCAAAGCCCATAGCCTTGCCGGAGGAGCCCTGCATCTGGCGCATGAAGAAAATCCAGACGCCGATCAAAAGCAGCATCGGGAACCAGTTGACGAGGACGGTGAAGAAGGTGGGTGCATCGCCCGTGTCGGGCACGGCGGTGATTTTAATGCCCTTGTTGTCGATCTTGCTGACGACATCGGTATGGTCGGGGACGACGACGTTGAATTCCTTGTTATCGGTCGTGGTGCCGATAATGACATCGCCCTTCAGCTTGATTTCCGCGACGGTGCCGGCATTCGCCTTGCTCATGAAGTCGCTATAGGAAATCGTCTGCAGCGGATCGATGCCGGTGCCAGCATGGCCGAACATATTGAAGATGCCGACGAGGAGAAGCCCCACCACCACCCAGACGAGGATATTGCGGCCGAGCTGGTTATTATTGTTACCGCCGCCGTCGTTATCGTTCTGATCGCGCATTAAACTTCGCACCCTTTATTAGAAAAAAGCCTGTTCCTTTAAGTATATAGTCTCACGGAAGGTTTAAACAATCTTTACGCCCCGAATGCGCCGCCAAAGGCAGGGTGCGCGGGCAGAAGACGGGCCGTGGCGACGCCCGCCGGCGCATCGGCCGCGACCCAGCTAAGGTGCGGAACAGCCACGGGATTTTCATTTACAAACAGGGTGGGCAGGCCGCGGCGGACGGGGTGCGGCAGCGCCTCCAGCCGCGCCAGAAGTGCAGTATTTTTTGCTTCCTGTTTCCTTAAATAAGCAAGACCCGTTTCACCCAGAGCACCGAGGGTGACGGACTCGGGAATATCGCCGGATACCATAAATCTGCCATCCCAAAATGCGCCGGTTTTTGCGTTGATAGGGGGTGCCATAGCGGCCGCTTCCCGCGCGAAAACAATGCCGCCCTGCGATGGAAAAACCTCCACCCCCGCAAGAGTGCGGCCGCGAAAATCGGGGTTTAAAATTCCCTGCCGCAGCTGGTCGACGGCATCCGTGCCGGGCGGATAATCCTGCGGCGCGACAAGGGGCAGCAAGCGCAGCAGGCAGCGGCGCTGGATATCGGCATGCAGCGCCATGAACAGCGGCAGCTGTAAAACAATATAGCCTTCCGGTTTCAGTTGCACCGCAGACTGCAGCGCGGCCTCTGTCACCGTTTCAAGCGCGGCCCGCGCTTCCTCCAGCTTTTGCAGCGTGGCGCTCAAGCGTTGCGGCGAAAGGCCTTCCTGCGCCAGCATATCTTCAAACTGCCGCAAGCGGACACGGAGGAATTTTTCATTCGTGTTGGAAGGATCATCAATGACGTCGCAATTTCTGTCGCTGCAATATTGGCGTAATTCTTCACGCGTGAAGCCGAGCAAAGGGCGGATCAGGCGGATGCCATCGATGTCGCGGTCTTTCGCCATGCCGGCAAGTCCGTCGAGCCCGCTGCCGTCCTTCAGCCGCATCCAGAATGTTTCGATCTGGTCTTCAAGGTTGTGTGCGACGGTAAGCACGGGGAAATTATTTTCAAGGCACGCATCCACCAGCAGATCATAGCGCGCTTGCCGTGCCCGTTCCTGCAAATGCGTTGACGGCTTGTCGCCCGTCCAGCGCAGGATTTGGTGGGGAATATTGAAGCTTTTTAGTGTGGCGGCGACCTGCTCTGCTTCCGCTACGGATTCCGCGCGCAACCCGTGGTCGACGGTCAGCGCCAGCACTTCCCCGCCGTTTTTGTCGCACCATTCTTTCAACAACAGGCAGAGCGCCATGCTGTCGCCACCGCCCGACACGCCTACGGCGAGGCGCGGATTTTGCGGCAGGTTGAAACCTGCCAGCGCAGCTGAAAATTTTGCAAAAATATCCGTCATTCAATCCCCAAAAGAAAAGGACCCCGGTTGTGACGCCGGAGTCCTTGCTTCAATGTCATGCGCTCCGCATCAGCCCTTGCAGCCAAGCTGCTTCATTTCTGTTGCCGCGCGTTTTATCTCCGGCGTCTGGTCGCCGGGGAATTCCTTCTTCAGCTGGGCGAAGGACAGACATGCGTCGTCTTTCTTGCCGAGCTTGGAGAGGGAAAGGCCGAGCTTCAAGAGAGCGGCAGGTGCCTTGGCCCCTTGCGGAAACTGCTGGTAATCCTGCGCGAAAAGCTTGGCCGCCTGGCGGTAATCCTGACGGACGTAATAGGTTTCGGCGAGCCAGTACTGCGCATTCGCCGCCAGCGGGTCCTTCGGGTATTGCGTCATGAAGGTCTGGAATTTGGCGGAGGCGCTGTCGTACTTCGCATCGCGGATGTCGTTGAAGGCATCGTCGTACATCGCCTGCGGCGAATTGGTCTTGCCGCCGGAGGTGGTAAGCGTGCCGAGGACTTTCGGCGAACGGTCCGCGGTGGGGGAACCACCGTCATAGCTGCCGGTCGACATATCATCGCGGGACGGGTCACGACCTGCGGAACCCGAGGTGCTGCCGGAAACGGAAGAACCAGTCGACCCCCCATGCTCCATCTGGTTGAAGCGCATTTCGTTGTCGGCGGTCTGTTTTTCCAGCTTTTCCTTCATCTGCTGGACATCAAAGGAAAGCTGTTCCAGCTGCCCGGTGATTTTGCGCTGCTGTTCCTCGATCGCGGAGATGCGGGAATCAAAACCCGCCGCGCCGCCGGAGGACATGCCGCTGTCATCGCCCATCGGCATCGGCGCTTCGATCGGCTGGCCGCCGCCGCGGTAGACGGAGCGGGACAGCGTCTGCACCTGCGTTTCGAGCTGGTTGATGCGCGACATCATCTGCGAGTTATCTGCGTTCTGGCCAAAGCCTGCTCTTGCCGGGGCGACCGAGAAAAGCAGCAGGGCCCCTGCGAGAAGCAGGGGCCCTGTTTTGCCAGCTTTGAATGATAAAATCATCGAAGCTGTTATCCTTTTTCCTTACTGGACGACCAGAACGCCGCGGCGGTTCTGAGCCCAGGAGGTTTCATCCGCACCCATCACAGCCGGGCGCTCTTTGCCGTAGCTGATGGACTGGACGCGGTTGGCTGCAACGCCGTTGGCGACGAGGTAGTTGCGGACAGCCGTTGCACGCTTCTCGCCGAGGGCAAGGTTGTATTCGCGCGTGCCGCGCTCGTCGCAATGGCCTTCAACCATGACGTTGACGTTGCCGTATTGTTTCAGCCACTGGGCCTGACGCTCGATCTGCGTGCGGGCTTCAGCGGTGAGGTCAAACTGGTCGTAACCGAAGTAAACGCGGTCGCCGATTTCATTGACGAGCTGCGCTTGCGAACCCGGAGCATACTGACCGGTGGTCGACGTGGTGTCGGTGGTCGCGCCGCCTTGGGTCGTGGTGGTGCTGGTGCCGTTAACGGCATCGGTCGTCTTCGTGTCGTGTTTGCAACCCGACACCGTCAGAACGATCACAACCGCCAATAAACTGATAATACGCGCGAACATTTTCTTTAACTCCTTGATATTTTGATGGTTCGACAATCCCTCTGTACTTTTGTATAGATGCACGCTGCACAGCACAAGAAGGTTTTGAAATCGAAGGCTATTTTTTTGCAGATTGAGACTATCTTATCTGGTATAGAAACGCCTTGCTTCCCCATAGGTTCCGGACCGCCAGAAAATGATGATGCCCGTCACCCAAAATCCACAGTCTTTTTCATATCTCGGCGGTTTGAACCCCGAGCAACGGGATGCTGTGGAAACAACGGACGGCCCCCTGCTCGTCCTGGCCGGCGCGGGCACCGGCAAAACCAAAGTTTTGACGACACGCCTCAGCCACCTGCTGGCCGGCGGCAAGGCTTATCCCAGCCAGATTCTATCGGTCACCTTCACCAATCGCGCCGCGCAGGAAATGAAACGGCGCGTGTCGGGTCTGCTGAACGGCGCGCCGGTGGAGGGCTGGTGGCTCGGCACTTTCCACTCCCTCGCGGCACGGATGCTGCGGCGGCATGCGGAACTTGTCGGCCTGAAATCGAATTTCACCATTCTTGATGATGACGACCAGATCCGGCTGTTGAAGCAATTGATCGAGGCGGAAGGCATTGATGCCAAGAAATGGACGCCGCGCGCGCTGATGGGCGTCATCCAGAAATGGAAAGACCAGGCGAAGACGCCCGCACAACTGACCATGGCCGATGCCGGCGAAATGGCGGAAGGCCGCCTGCCGAAACTCTACGCGCAGTACCAGGACCGGCTGAGGATGCTGAATGCCTGCGATTTCGGCGACCTGCTGCTGCACATGATCACCATTTTCAAAAATCCGGCCTCCGTCGCCGTGCTGGAAGATTATCAGCGGCAGTTCAAATATATCCTCGTCGATGAATATCAGGATACCAACGTCGCGCAGTACCAGTGGCTGCGGCTGCTCGCGCAGAAGCACAAGAACATCTGCTGCGTGGGGGATGACGACCAGTCCATCTATGGCTGGCGCGGCGCGGAGATTGGCAATATTTTAAAGTTCGAGCAGGACTTCCCCGGCGCGAAAATCATCCGCCTTGAACAAAACTACCGCTCCACACAGCATATTTTAAGCGCTGCCAACGGCGTGATTGCCAATAACAAAAGCCGCCTTGGCAAAAACCTGTGGAGCGCAGACGACCCCGGTGAAAAAGTTATCCTCCGCGGCGTCTGGGACGGCAAGCAGGAAGCACAGGCGATTGCGGAAGAAATTGAACGGCTGCAACGCCAGAAAATGCCGCTCAGCGATGTCGCTATCCTTGTCCGCGCCAGCTACCAGACGCGCGAATTCGAGGAATGCTTTATCCGTGCGGGCATTCCGTACAAAGTCATTGGTGGCTTGCGTTTTTATGAGCGTCAGGAAATTCGCGATGCAATTGCCTATCTCCGCGTCATCGTGCAGCCGGATGATGATCTGGCGCTTGCCCGAATCATCAATACGCCGAAACGCGGCATCGGCGATGCGACGCTGCAGACCTTAAGCAATGTCGCCCGCGCCAAACAGGTGCCGATGTACACGGCGCTGCGGCAATTGCTGGAAACAGATGAATTCAAGCCCAAGGTGCGCCAGACGCTGACGAACCTGCTGCGCGATTTCGAGCGCTGGCGGAGCGAACTACGCAATTCGTCGCATGTCGACCTTGTGCAGATCGTGCTGGACGAATCCGGCTATACCGCCATGTGGCAGGCGGATAAATCGCCGGAGGCGGCGGGCCGCCTCGAGAACCTCAAAGAATTCGTCGGCGCGCTGGAGGAGTTTGAGAACCTCGACACCTTCCTTGAGCACGTATCGCTCGTCATGGAAAATAACGACAAGGACGGCGGCGATATGGTGTCGATCATGACGCTGCATTCGGCAAAGGGCCTTGAATTCAACGCCGTCTTCCTGCCGGGCTGGGAGGAAGGCGTCTTCCCCAACCAGCGCACCATGGATGAAACAGGCATCACGGGGCTTGAGGAAGAGCGCCGCCTTGCCTATGTCGGCATCACCCGCGCCCGTAAAAAAGCCTTTATCTTTTTCGCCGCCAACCGGCAGATTTACGGCAACTGGCAAAGCTGCCTGCCGTCCCGCTTTATTGACGAGCTGCCCAAAGACCATGTGGATGTGATTGTCGAAACCGGCGTCTACCGCGGCCAGAACCAGTCGAATTACCAGCCCGCGCAGGGTTTTGACAGCCCCTACCGCGGTGGCGGCGCAGGCTGGCAGTCGAAACGGGCCGAGCTGGTGGATAATTCCATGGCCCGCATCAGCTCGACCATTGAATCAGAAGCCGGCTTCACCATCGGCGACCGCGTCTTCCACCAGAAGTTCGGATATGGCACAGTGGTGACGACCGAAGGCGACAAGCTGGATATCCGCTTTGATTCCGCCGGACGCAAAAAAGTAATCGACAGTTTTGTCATCAAGGCCAGCGAGGCGAAGTAAGCACCATGACCCTTAAAACAAAAACCATCACCGTTTTCGGCGGCACGGGCTTCCTCGGCCGGCATATCATCTGGCAGCTGGCAAAAACCGGAGCGACCATCCGCGTTGCGACGCGCGTGCCGCAGCGTGCCTATTTCCTGCGCCCCGCAGGATCGGTCGGCCAGGTCGTGCCGATCGGTTGCGACATTCATAACGACCAGTCGGTCGCGGTTGCGCTTTCCGGCGCAGATATGGCCGTCAACCTGATCGGCGTTCTGTTCGAGAGCGGCCGCAACACCTTCAAGCGCGTGCATGTAGAGGCGGCGGAGCGCATTGCCCGCAGCTGCAAATTCGCCAATGTGCAATTGCTCGTCCACCTGTCGGCGCTTGGCGCTTCGGCGGACTCAACCTCCGCCTACAGCCGCACCAAGGCGGCGGGGGAAGATGCGGTCATTCATGCCTTCTCGCATTCCGTTATCCTGCGGCCTTCCGTCGTCTTTGGGCCGGAAGATAATTTCTTCAACCGCTTTGCGACCATGGCGCGCAAAAGCCCGCTGCTGCCCCTGATTGGCGGCGGCAAGACCAAATTCCAGCCCGTGTATGTGGGCGATATCGCCAAAGCAGTGCTGCATATCGCCAGCGCACCCGATACCGCGCAGTACGACGGCATGATCTATGAGATGGCGGGGCCGCAGGTTTATACCTTCCGCCAGATGCTGGATGTGATGAAGAAATACACGCATCAGGAATTTTCCTACGCCAGCCTGCCGATGCCCATCGCCAAAGTCATGGGCGCGGCGGCAGGAATTCTTCCCTCCCCGGCGCTGACCCTCGACCAGGTGCGCAGCCTGCAATATGACTGCATCGCAGGGCCTAGCAACGCGGGCTTAACCTCTCTCGGCGTTGCCCCTACCTCGCTTGACAGCATCCTGCCGACCTATTTGAGCCAGTACTGGCCGGGCGGCAAGCTGGGTGGCGAGAAAAAGCTGGCGTCTTAAGGGCTTAACCCCCTCAAAAACCCCTTAAAAACAAGGTGCATTAGGCCCCCGAAAGGTGTAATTTTGGGGCGCTTGCCGCTTATGTCCTGAACGACCAGAGGATTCCCCGCTTGTCCCGTTTTTACACCTCGACCGCCCTTGCCGCCGGCTTTGTTTTGAGCGCCGGTTTCGCCCTTGCGCTGGGCCTCTCGACGCCGGCCGCTGCCGCCAAGATCGACTATTTCACGCCGAAGGACCGCGCCGCCGCACCCGCGGAAGAGCCGCAAGCCGAACCTGCGCCGGCGGAGACGCCGGAAGAAACAGCTCCGGCGGATACCGCGCCGTCTGATGCGACCAGCGATGAAGCGCCGGAAAGCGAAGCCGCCCCCACCGCTGCGCCCGCCATGGAATTCATGAAGCCGAAATTCAAGGAAGTGCCGATCTATACGCCGCCGGTCATGCGTCACGCGCCGGCTGCGCCTGCACATGCCAAGCCCGCCGCACCGGCCGCGCCGCGCAAGGCGCCCGTGACCGGTTCCGCCCCCATCGACAGCAAGGTCGGCATTGCCGCCGTGGTCAACGATGAAGTCGTGACTTATTCCGATATCCGCAACCGCATGGGTCTTTACCTGCTCGGCGCACCCGGCAACCCGCCGCCGGAAGCGCGCCAGAAAATCGCAGCGCAGGTTATGGACCGCCTCATCGACGAGCGCCTGCAGATGCAGGAGGCGAAAGCCCTTGGCATTACGGTCGAGGATACCGAGCTTGATAACGCCTTCGCCGTCATCGCCCGCAACAACAAGCTGGAGCCTGAGGAATTCAAGGCGAAGTTGACATCCGCCGGCGTCAAATTCTCGACGCTGCAGGACCAGATCCGTGCGCAGCTCGCCTGGGGCATGGTCATCCGCCGCAAGCTGCGCCCGCAGGTCAATATTTCCGAAAGCGAAATCGACAGCGAGCTGAACCGCCTGAACAGCAACAAGGGCAAGACGGAATACAACGTCGCCGAAATTTTGCTGCCGGTGAAATCGCCGGACATGGATAACGTGGTGCGCCACGATGCCGAAAAGCTGGTGGCTGACCTTAACCACGGCGCGCCCTTCAGCCAGGCTGCGCGGCAGCTGAGCCAGGCCCCCGGCGCAAGCCAGGGCGGCGATATCGGCTGGGTGCAGCAGGGCCAGCTGGAGCCGAAGCTGGACGAGGCGCTGACGCGTCTTGAACCCGGCCAGATCAGCGCGCCCGTGCGCGGTGACAAAGGTTATTACGTGTTGTTCCTGCGCGACCGCCGCAGCAGCGGCGCCGCCGAAGCGCCGCAAACGGCTGCTGCAGCCCCCGCTCCGGCCGCTGCACCTGCACCCGCTGCAGCACCGGCGCCTGTCGCTCCTGTCGCGGCGAAACCCGCGCCGCAGCCGCCCGCTGAAGACACGCTGCATGTCGAGCAAATCCTGATTCCCATCGCGGCATCGGAGCCCACAGTCGTCGTCGATGCGAAAATCAAGCGCGCTGCCGCGCTGAAATCGGAAGTCACCTCCTGCAGCCAGCTGGAAGCAAAAGCGAAAGATTTCTTAAGCGAAGGCAACGTTGATCTTGGTACCAAAAAGCTTGGCGAATTCGCCGGCACGGTGCAGCTGGTGGTGAAGGACCTGCCGGTTGAAACGTTGAGCGCCCCGTTGCGTGTTGAAAACGGCATTGCCGTCTTGATGGTCTGCAGCCGCGAAACGCCGCCCGCACCGGAAGCAGAGGTTGCTGCCGCGCCGCCTGCGCCTGTTGCGCCCGCTCCTGTTCCGGCACCGAAACCTGCACCGTCCCCCGCCAAAGCGGCAGCCCCTGGCGCCCCCGTCATCGACCCCAAGGCCGATGGCGCACGGGAGCAGATTGCCAGCCAGCTCGGCATGAAGCGCCTTGACCAGCTGCAGGAGCGCTACCTGAAGGACCTGCGCGCGACCGCCTATATTGAAAAGCGCCTATGAAGCCGCTTCCCGCGCTGCGCGACGTCATTGACCGGCACGGCCTGCTGGCGAAGCGCTCGCTCGGCCAGAACTTTATCCTCGACCTCAACCTTACCGCCCGCATTGCGAAAGCGGCGGGTGATTTGACGGGCGTCAATGTCATTGAAGTCGGCCCCGGCCCCGGCGGCCTCACGCGCGGGCTGTTGCAGACGGAAGCACCCGTCATCCACGCCATCGAGCGCGACGACCGCTGCGTTGCCGCGCTGCAGGAGCTGGTAGATGCGGCAGAAGGGCGCATTGTGCTGCACGCCGACGACGCGCTGAAAATTGATTACGAAACGCTTTGCCCCGCCCCGCGCGCCATTGTCGCCAACCTGCCATATAATATCGCGACGACGCTGCTGATTGGCTGGCTCAAGCAACTGGATGCCTTCAAGAGCTTCACGCTGATGTTCCAGAAGGAAGTGGCGGAGCGCCTTGCGGCCGAAACACGCACGAAAGATTACGGGCGTTTATCCGTCCTGACGCAATGGCTCTGCACAGTCGAGCGCCGCTTTGACATTCCGCCGGAAGCTTTTACGCCGGCCCCCAAAGTGACCTCCAGCGTCGTGCACATCACGCCGAAGCCGCGCACCGACGATATTAAAATCGAGATCATGGAACGTTTGACCGCCGCCGCCTTCGGCCAGCGGCGCAAGATGCTGCGCCAGTCGTTGAAAACGCTTGGCGGCATCGTGCCGGAAGAATTTCTGGCGGCAGCCGGCGTTCCCGCAACCGCACGCGCGGAAGAGATCGACATCGCGGGCTTCATCCGCATGGCGAAAATTCTGCAGGAATAATTTTCTGGATTAAGGCTTCAACGTTTCCACAAACGCATGCACCGCCGGCAGGCGTTCGCGCTTCTGGCGCTCGGCGGCGATGATGGCGCGGACTTTGGCGACGCTTTCATCGAGGTCGCTGTTGATCAGCACATACTGGAATTCTTTGTAATGCGCGATTTCATCGGCAGCTTTTGACAGGCGGCGGGAAATTTCCTCTTCCGAATCCTGAGCGCGGTTATGCAGGCGGTGGGCGAGTTCCTTCCAGCTCGGCGGCAGCAGGAAGACGGAAACAACGTCATCCGGCGCAATCGCCGCAAGGCTGCGGTTGCCCTGCCAGTCGATGTCGAACAGCACGTCACGGCCTTCTTCCAGCGCCTTGTCGACGGGGGCCTTGGGCGTGCCGTAGTAGTGCTTATTGTAGACGAGCGCATGCTCCAGCATGTTCTTTTCGTCGACCATTTTCTGGAACTCATCCGGCGAGACGAAATAGTAATGCTGCCCGTGCACTTCGCCGGGGCGCATCGCGCGCGTTGTGGCGGAGACGGAAATTTCCGTTTCGGGATCGATCTTCGCAATCGCGCGGGAAATGGTGGTTTTGCCGCCGCCCGGGGGGGACGCCAGCACCAGCATAAGGCCCCGGCGCTTCATGGCGGCCTTGGGGTCGGGATTGCCGATGACGGGTGCGGTTTGCGGGGGCATCAGGTCTTTCTAAAGAAGGCTGTCTTCGGCCTTCGCATTTTCAGGTTTTGGCTGATAGAATCTTATGCACTTTATAACGCGTGGGGCTTCCCTAAACAATAGCGCCACAAAAGGATATTATATGAAAAACCCTTCGCGCATTTTAATCACCGGCGCCTCCAGCGGCATCGGCAAGGCACTGGCGCTTGAATATGCGGCGTCCGGCATCACCCTCCTACTCACCGGCCGCGATCAGGCTCGGCTTCAGGAGATTGCGGGTTCATGCAAAGCGAAAGGCGCGGCGGTGGAGCTTTGCACCATCGCCGTCACCGACGCCGATTTTCAAAAGCAGGTGGTGCTGTGGGATGACGCCGCACCGATCGATCTTGTGATTGCCAATGCCGGCATTTCCGGCGGCACAGGCAAGAGCGGCGGGGAGAGCGACGCGCAGTTCCGCGAGATCATGGCGACCAACCTTGACGGCACCCTCAACACCGTCAACCCCTTGCTGCCGAAGTTTATCGCCAGAAAAAAAGGCCAAGTCGCGCTGATGAGTTCGATGGCGGGTTTCCGCGGCATGCCGAACGCGCCCGCTTATAGCGTCAGCAAAATGGCGGTGCGCGCCTATGGCGAGGCAGTGCGCCCGCTGCTGAAAGAGAGTGGCGTTGAACTCGGCGTCATCTTCCCCGGCTTCATCAAGACGCCGCTGACGGATGTGAACAATTTTCCGATGCCGTTTTTAATGGATGCGGCAGCGGCGGCAAAGTTCATCCGCCGCGGCCTTGAGCGCAACAAGGCGCGCATCGCCTTCCCCTGGCCGATGTATGCGCTGTCACGCATCGTCGCCGCCCTGCCGCTTTGGCTGGGCGATTTCGTGCTGTCGAAAGCGCCGAAAAAGAACTGACGTTTTTACTGGTTGAGATTTGCGAAGGCGGATTTGCCGGCGCTCATGCGCAGGTTGGCCTTGCATTTCACCTGACCGATGCAGACGGTCGATTTCTGCTGAACGCGGCCGAGACGGCGGAAGTGCCAGAACGAATGCGAGTTCATCGAGCCCGTGACCTTGCCGTTGTTCATGATGACACTGCTGTCGACGTTCTTGCCGTCCACTGTGTACTGCACCTGCGAGCCGGCAAGAGCGCCGGTCGAAAACAGGAGGACAAAGCTGATAGCGAAAAGAGCGCGGCGCATGGGTGCTGATTCCTTATAGGGTCGCTTTGTATAAACCTGCCACATGATAACCCCGAATAGCGAAAGCCGGAACCCTTGTTTTACAACAAAGATCCCGGCTTTTGCTCTAGGTGTAAGCGAGAGGGGGCGTAAGATGCGTCCCCGTCACGAATTACTTGTTGGTGGTCGGCGCGGTGGTTGCGTCGGCGGCAGGAGCTTCAGCGGAGGTTTGCGTATCAGCTTCGCCTTTTGCAGCAGCGTCAACTTTTGCAGCGGCTTTATGCGCATGCTTTTTGTGTTTTTTGTGCTTTTTGACAACAGCTTTGGTGGCTTTTGCAGCTTTTGCCGGAGCAGCGTCAGCAGCCGGAGCAGCAGCTTCGGTTTTGGTTTCGGTGGTGACGGTTGCGTCAGCAGCGAAAGCGGCAGCCGAGGTGCTCAGCAGGGCAGCGACGATTGCAGCTGCGAAAAGTTTTTTCGTGTTGGTCATGGAAATCTCCTAAACGGGGTTTGTTATCGCATCGTCACAAGACTGAAGCTTATCTACAAGATTAGGCCTTCCCGCCTGTGGGGCGTATTTCGCCAAAGTTAATTATTCGCAACGATAAGAAGTAGTTAGGCAATTCCATAACTTCTCCAACGGGTTACAGAATGTCTCTTTTGTATTCTAAAATTCCGGTTATACTCGTTTTACGCAACAAACAAGATGGTTACCGGGTTGAAAGAGGAATTTAATAACTCTGCCGCGGACCGAATTGAAGGTCTGATGAACCGGCTCCGCAAGGTGCCGGAGGGTCAGGCCGTCGTCACCTTTATTGAATACAATAAAGTCGAGATACTGTTGCTTGAAAACCCCATGTACACGGCCTCCTCCGGTGCCATCATCACGAACTGCAAGGACGGCAAGTACTATTACAAAGACCCCAAGGTCTACCTGAAGGCGAGCCTGACGGATGACAACCTGATCCAGGCGATGATCCACGAGGTTGAACACCTCAACCAGCACTTAAGCGGCGTCGGCAACCCTGACCGCATCCTGTCGCAGGAAGACTGCATCCTCTTCTACCGCGCGGCCGAGGCGGATGCGCAGGCAACCTGCACCGACATCTGCTGGCGCTTGAAGCAGGCCGGCGACGCCGGCCCCTGGAACGAGGCCGGCAATGTCGGTTACAAGGAAATCTGCGACGCTTACGAAAAGCTGGTGACGGCGGACCCAGCCGCGCTGGAGGACGGCCGGGCGCGCAGAGCCGCCTTTGATGCGTGGTTCGACCGTAAGGGCGGCCTTGAATATTACAACCATGCCATCATCAACGACATGATCCCCTTCCTTGAAAAGGGGCGCGAGATTTTCGCCCAGAACAATATGAAGCCGGGATTCCTCGACGAGTCATGGGTCGACAAGCTCGACGGCATCTCCAACCAGCCCTACCTGAAGCTGGAGGGCGAGCGTTCGCTGCTGCATGACGAGAAATATCGCGCCAACATCGAGAAGAAGCCGATGGGTCCGCAGCTGCCGCCGACGCCGAAGGACGAAATTCGTCCCGCCGTCGCCATCAACCCGCATCAGGGCGCGCCCGGCTTTTAAGCTTCTACCTTATTGCCGGAAAAGAATGTTCCTGAACTGCCACGGGTCTGTCTTGTCGAGGTCTTCGGGGAAGAGCTTCGAGCGGTTTTCCAGCGGCGTCCAGTCCGTGTAATAGCCCTTCACGGGGCCGAGGTACTGTTTTTGCACTTCAATGCAGCGGGCGAAATCCATTTCATCCGCTTCCACAATCCCCATATTCGGGTTTTCGAGCGCCCAGACCATGCCGGCGAGAACGGCGGAGGTCACCTGCAGGCCGGTCGCGTTCTGATAGGGCGCAAGTTTGCGCGCCTCCGCGATGCCGAGCTGCGAGCCGAACCAATAGGCGTTCTTTTCATGGCCGTAGAGCAGTACGCCCAGTTCATCCGCGCCATCAACAATTTCGGTTTCATCGAGGATGTGGAATTCTTCCTGCACCTTGCCGGAGGCGCCGAACATTTCATCCAGCGACAAAATCGCGTCGTTGCAGGGGTGATAGGCGTAATGGCAGGTCGGGCGGTATTCGGGCTTGGCGCCTTGGCCGACGGTGAAATAATCGGAGATCGAAATCGCCTCGTTATGCGTCACCAGCAGCGCGTATTGCGGGCCAGGGGTCGGGCACCAGCTGTAGATGCGCGTATTGGCGCCGGGCTGCATAATATAAATCGCAGCCTCGCAGCCGCCGGTGTGGGTTTTCGCGTTCGACGGCATCCATTTTTCATGGCTGCCCCAGCCGAGTTCCGCCGGCTGCTGGCCTTCGGACACAAAACCTTCGACCGACCAGGTATTCATGAAAACGCCCATTTTCTTGGGGTTTTTCGCGCGCTGGGTATCGCGCTCGGCAATGTGGATGCCTTTGACGCCGACTTTCTGCATCAGCTTCGCCCAAGCGGCGCGGTCCTTCGGCACTTCCGAGTCAATTTTCAAATCGCGCGCGAGGTTGAGCAACGCCTGTTTCACGAACCATGACACCATGCCGGGGTTTGCGCCGCAGCAGGAGACGGAAGTGATGCCACCGGGGTTCTTGCGGCGCTCCGCCAGCACCGTTTCGCGCAGCGCGTAGTTGGAGCGCGCGGCGGTATCGACCGTTTCGTCGAAATAGAAGCCGAGCCAGGGCTCGACCACGGTGTCGATGTAAAAACTATCCAGCGAGCGGGCAAGCTTCATGACGTCGAGCGATGACACATCAACGGTGAGGTTGACGCAGAAGCCGCGGCCGCCGCCTTCGGTCAGCAGGGGCGTCAAAATCTCTTTGTAATTGTCAGGAGTGAGCCCGGCCTGGATGAAGCGGATACCGCGGTCGTCCAGCAGCTTGCGGTGGGAGTCATCTGGGTCAATCACGACGAAACGTTTGCGGTCGAACTCGAAATGGCGCTCCAAGAGCGGGAGAACTCCCCTGCCGATCGAGCCGAAGCCGATGAGGACAAGGGGGCCGTCAATACGGCCAAGGGAAGAAACGGGTGTGTTCGACGTCGTTGAAACGGTTGTCATGATTTATGCAGAACCTCCAATGTTGTTGAAAATTGAGAATCGAAGGTTTGGTTTTACCTAATGAAGGCCGGAAATTCAACCCCTTTCGACAGCCGGCCCTAAATGCCACGCTCGACTGTGACTTCTTTGACGTCGTTTTTATCGAGAATGCCGAGCAATTTATGCCCCGCTTCGGCGCAGAACAGCGCGAAATCCTTCGGCGCCTGCGCATCCGTCACGCTGACGACAAGAATATCGCCAGGATTCATAGCAAGCAGCTTTTTGCGCGCCTTCAGGACCGGCAGCGGGCAGATGAGCCCGCGCGCATCGAGCAGATGCTGCGTCACGGTGTCTTCCTGAAATTCATATTTTTATAAACATCGTCGACGGAAATATCGTCGAGATTGTCGCTTTGAATAATTTTCACATCCGCGCCGACGGGGGCGGACAATTCGGGGTGTGAAACGCCGGAAAAAATCGCAATCGTCGGGCAGCCGGACATCGAAATCAAGTGCGTGGGCCCTGTGTCATTGCCAACCGCCGCCGCAGCGCCGCGCGCCAGCGTCGCGATATCGTAGAGGGAGGTTTTGCCGGAAAGATCGATGATACCGGGGCTGGATTTTACGATGCGGGAAATAACTTCCTGCTCCGCCGCGGTGCCGAGGACGGCGACGTTGTAGCCCTCCTTGATCAGCTTCAAACCCAGCGCGCCATAGCGCAGCGCCGGCCAGCGTTTCTGCGGCCAGCGCGGCGCAGAGCCCGGCACGAACAGCACATAAGGCGGCTTCACTTTAAAAAATTCAACATCCGCCTTCATCCACGAAAGGTCAGGAATGGCGGCATCGATGCCGAGTTCCGCCATCATGGCCTTGTGCCGCTGGAAGGCGTGCATCTGCCGCCAGTCGGGGTTTTTGTAGAACAGCGGCGATTCTTTAATCAAACCCGACCATTCCGGCTTTTTCAGCAGCAGGCGGTAATAGATATTGCTGCGGTCGTTCAGCTGCAGGTCATAGGCGCGGGTAAAAGGCACACGGTTGAGCAAGCGGAACAGCGACACCCAGCCGGCGACGTCATAAAATTTCGGGCGGCGGTCGATGAGGATTTCGTTGAAGTAGCCGGAGCGCTGCGCGATGTCGAGGAAAGGCCGCGTTGTCAGCAGCGTGATATGCGCGGCTGGATGATGCTTGCGGATTGCCGCCATGGCGCCCATGGCGACCAGGAAATCACCCAAAGCCGACAGCTTGATGACGAGGATGCGCTCTCCAGGCGCGGCGGCGGCAGTCACCCGGCCACTGCCCGCGCATCAAGCGGCACTGGGTTGCGGCGCGCGTCGGCAAGAAGCTCGGCATAAACGTCGAGCGTGCCCTGGCACATCTGGTCGTTGGTGAAATGCTCGGCCACATGGCTCATGGCTCTGGTCGCCAGCATGGCTCTGCCGCGGGCATCCAGTGTCAGGGCTTCATGCAGCGCGTTTTTGAGGGCCGTCACATCGCCCGGCGGCACCAGCCAGCCGGTTTCATCGCGCACGACCGTTTCTTTCGTGCCACCGTGGTCGGTCGCGATGCAGGGGCGGCCCATGGCCTGCGCCTCGATCGGCACGCGGCCGAAGCCTTCCGGCTCGACAGACGGCACAGCGACGACGGTCGCAATCATGTATGCCGCCGGCATATCGTTGCACTGCGGCTCGATGCGCACCTGCGGCCCAAGGCCTTTGGCGGAAATATATGCTTCCAGTTCTTTCGAATAGGCTTCATCGCCAAGGTCGGCGCCGACGAACAGGCAGAAAACGTCACGGCGGCCCAGCTGTTCGATAGCGTCAAGCAGGAACATATGCCCCTGCTTGCGGGAGACGCGCGCCGGCAGCAAAATCACCGCCGCGCCATCGGGAATACGCATCTGGCGGGAGAGGGAGACCAGCCGCTCCGGCGTCACGGCATTGGGATGGAAACGCTCGATCGCGACGCCGCGGTGGATGACGCGGATGATATTGGGGTCGAGCTTGTAATTCTTTTCAAGGTAATCGGCGAGGAAGTGGGAGATGGCAATCACGCGCTCTCCCTTCGCAATCGCCGCGTTGTAAAACTGGGCGATTTTGCCGCCCGCCGCATGCGCGGCATGGCAGCTGGTGATCAGCCGTGCGGTTGTACCCTGCACCGCCCGCGCCGCGACCCAGGCCGGCGCGCGGCCGGCGGCATGCACGACATCGACGTTATATTGGCGGATGATTTTGCGCAGCTTGGCGGAATTGGCCGCGAGGACGAGCGGGTTTTTCGACTGCAGCGGCAGGATAATGTGGATGCCGCCGGGCTTGGTGATTTCATGGATGCGCGTGCCGCCCGCGGTGACGACGATGGATTTGCCCCCTGCCCGCAGGATAGCCGCGTTGATATCAATCGCGCTCTGCTCCGCGCCGCCGGCATTGAGACCTGCCAGCACCTGCAGAATGACCGGCGGGCGGCCGCCATCAACAAACTGGCGGAAGGCGGTGCTGGTCATGTCTCGGGAGCGCATCATGATAAAGCCTGAAGGTTTGAAGCAGTTGCATCGTTTTTACGCCGAAAAACGCTTTGAATCCAGTCTTTACAGGTGCCCAAAGCCAGCAATGGGCGGCATTATAGCCGGATTCACCTTGACAACATTGCCCCCTCAGAACACATTATTACTTTGATTTTAACCACTTATAGAGCGGACTTCGACAATGCAGGCGGCATCGCAAAACCAGACGGCACAACGGCAACTGACGCTTCCGGACGGCAAGGCTTTGACCTTCCCCGTGCCGGTGACCGGCTATGACGTCGCAAAGTCGATTGGCGAGGGACTTGCCAAAGCCGCACTTGCCGCGAAGCTGAACGGCGAGGTCATCGACCTGCACCGCCCGCTGTTTGCCGACGGCAAAATCGAAATCGTAACGCGCAAATCGCCGGATGCGCTTGACGTCATCCGCCACGACACGGCGCACATTATGGCGGAAGCCGTGCAGGAGCTGTTCCCCGGCACGCAGGTCACCATCGGCCCCTCCATTGAAAACGGCTTCTACTACGACTTCGCGCGCGATACGCCCTTCACGCCCGAAGACCTCGTGAAAATCGAAGCGAAGATGAAAGACATCGTCAAGCGCAACGAAAAATTCACGCGCGAGGAATGGGACCGCGATGTCGCCATCAAACACTTCGAAGGCATCGGCGAGAAATACAAGGCGGAGATTATCCGCGACCTGCCGACGACGGAACAGATCAGCGTGTACAAGCAGGGCAAGTGGTACGACCTCTGCCGCGGCCCGCACCTGCCCTCGACGGGCGATATCGGCACGGCCTTTAAATTGATGAAAGTTGCCGGCGCCTATTGGCGCGGCGACAGCAAAAACGCCATGCTGCAGCGGATTTACGGCACGGCCTGGCGCGACCAGAAAGAGCTCGACGCGCATCTGCACATGCTGGAAGAAGCCGAAAAGCGCGACCACCGCAAGATCGGCAAGGAAATGGACCTGTTCCACATGCAGGAAGAAGCCGTTGGCTCCGTCTTCTGGCATGACAAGGGCTATGTCATCTGGCGCGCGCTTGAAAACTTCATCCGTACGCGCATCCAGAAGGCCGGCTATCAGGAAGTCAAAACGCCGCAGCTGTTTGACAGCTCTCTCTTCAAAGCGTCTGGCCACTGGGACATGTATGGCGACAACATGTTCAAGGTCGAAGACAAGGCAGATGAAAAAATGTTCGGCGTGAAGCCGATGAACTGCCCCGCGCACGTCCAGATTTTCAACCAGGGCCTGAAGTCCTACCGCGACCTCCCCATCCGCATGGCGGAATTCGGCTGCTGCCACCGCAACGAACCCTCGGGCGCGATGCACGGCATCATGCGCGTGCGCCAGTTCACGCAAGATGACGCGCATATCTTCTGCACGCGGGAACAGATGCAGGCGGAAGCGGCCAGCTATTTCAAACTGCAGCTCGGCGTCTACAAAGACCTCGGCTTCGAGAAAATCAACGTCAAGCTGGCCCTGCGCCCCGACAAGCGCATCGGCAGCGATGATCTGTGGGACTGGGCGGAGAATGCGCTGCGTCAGGCCCTCAATGAAGCCGGCCTTGCTTTCGAGGAACTGCCGGGCGAAGGCGCCTTCTATGGCCCGAAAGTCGAATTCCACCTGACCGACGCCATCGGCCGGACGTGGCAGTGCGGCACGCTGCAGGTTGACCCCAACCTGCCGGAGCGTCTTGACGCCTCTTACGTCGGCGAAGACAGCCAGCGCCACCGCCCGATTATGCTCCACCGCGCCATTCTGGGCTCCATGGAGCGTTTTGTCGGCATCCTCATCGAGCATTACGCCGGTAAATTCCCGCTCTGGCTCGCACCCGTGCAGGCCGTCGTCACGACGATTACGAGCGATGCGGATGATTATGCCCGCAAAGTCGTGGCCGATATGGAGAAACAGGGCATTCGGGTGAAGCTGGATACCCGCAACGAGAAGATCAATTACAAGATCCGGGAGCACAGTCTTACGAAAACTCCCCAGATCTGGGTCGTCGGCAAGCGGGAAGCGGAGGAAGGCAAGGTCGCCATCCGCCACTTCGGCGCGGAAAACCAAGAAGTGCTTGCACTTGACGCGGCAATCCGTAAAATCATCGAGGATTCGGCACCCCCGCAAAGCGTTTGATTTTGAAGGCTTTGCAAAGGTGGAATGAATAACCGCCGGCGGCGTTAGTCATCGCCAGCAATTGTTTAATGAATAACAGGAGATTGCCCCATAGCTACGTTTGAAAGACCTGTGCGTAAGGAAGAAGGCCCCCGCACCAACCACCAGATCCGCGTTGAAAAAGTCCGCGTGGTCGACGCCGAAGGCGAAATGATGGGCGTGATGACCGTGCGCGAGGCGATTGCGATTGCCGAGCAGCAGGGCCTCGACCTCATCGAGATTTCCCCCAACGCCGAACCGCCCGTCTGCAAAATCGGCGACGTCGGCAAGCACCGCTACGAAATCCAGAAAAAGGAAGCCGCCGCGCGCAAGAACCAGAAAGTGGTTCTGACGAAAGAATTGAAGCTGCGCCCCGGCATCGAAGAACACGACATTCAGGTGAAGCTCCGCTCCGCCCGGAGATTCTTCGAGGAAGGCGACAAAGTCCGCTTCACCCTCCAGTTCCGCGGCCGCGAAAACGAACACCGCGAATTCGGCTACGCCCTGATCCGCCGCATCAAGGAAGAACTCCTCGACATCGGCAAAGTCGAAATGGACGCCCGCCAGGAAGGCAACTCGATCATCATGATCATGGTGCCGCTGAAGCAGCCGGCGTAAGCTGACAAGAATAAAAAAAGCCCCGGAAAACTCCCGGGGCTTTTTTTATGTAGCACAAATTTACTTAGATACTGGAATTTGACTTTCTGGTGGAGGAATAATCTTCTTATCTTCCCATTCAATGGTAAGAGAACTAGGCTTAGCCTTCCATGTTTCCAAACGTTTTTCTATTTCAGCTTTCTGTTCTTCCGTCAAATGGCTAACAGATGAGCGCAGCGACAGCATAAACCAAAAATATGCCTCGCTATCGCTTTGCTTAACGGCATAGCCTTTTTGATAAAGATAACCGAGTGACCACTGTGCAGGCGCATTTCCTTGGTCAGCCGCCAACTGCAGCCATTTTAGACCTTCTGCCCAATTCCTTTTTACACCCTTACCATTAAAGTACACGCTGCTCAGAATTAATTGAGCCTCAGCGAATTTCTGTTCAGCAGCTTTAGTACACCAAACAATAGCTTTATCAAAATCCTGTGTCACCCCGTGACCCAAATAATAGGCACCACACACGGCGTATTGGCCACGTGCCACATTCTGATCGGCGGCCTTTTGAAACCACTTAAGGGAGGTAATATAATCTTGCTTTACGCCTAAACCATAGCCGTAAAGCGTACCCATATTAAGCTCAGCGTCGGCATTGCCTTGCTCTGCCAGCGGCAGCCATTGTTTTATGGCCTCCGCGTAATCTTTGCGGAGGTACGCAGCCTTACCTTCTTGTAATTGATCGGCAAAGGCCGATGTCGACAAGATTAAAAAACCAAAAACGATCGTTAGTAATTTCATTGATATACCTATAAGGAATTCAGCCGACACAAGAACAGCAAAATTATTCCCCGCAAAGAGTTAGAAAATAGCCTTAAAGCCCGCGCGTATAAAACGGTGCGGGTTCTTGCACCTTGGGGATGCCGTATTTGCGGGGTTCGGCTTTGATGCGGTCTTCGGCGTCCTGCACCCATTGATCGAGGTGTTCGCCGGTCATGGAGCCTTCGTTGCGGGAGACGATGTTGCCGCGATAAAATAAAATCAGCGTCGGCAGCGTGACGACCTGGTATTGCCGCGCCAGCTCCACCTCGTCATCGGCATCAACCTTGTAGACCGTCAGCTGGCCTTTGCGCTTTTCGCGCAGATCATCGAGGAAGGGCTGCATCTTGTGGCAGAAGGCGCACCAGGTGGCGTCGAACTGGATGAGCACGGGCGTATCAGCCGTGCCGACTTTGTTCAGGAAGTCGCCTTGCGTCAGGTGCGGAATGGTGCTGCCGGGGCCGCCGAGAACGGCGAGCGCGGGCGTTGCCATCATGAACAGCGCAAAACCGGCCAGCAGCAGCGGGTGCAGAAACTTGGAAAACATCGGTCATTCCTTCCTTCTTCAATTCTCAGGCTCCGGCGCGCCCCCGTCAAATGAAAAGCGCCCTGCTTTGGGGCAGGGCGCTGTATTCATTGGCTATTCAGCTTTTAAGCAATCGACGTATCGACCCATTTGAACAGGTCGGTCTTGCCCATGGAGCCGACGGTCTGCGCCACCACCTGGCCGCCCTTGAAGATGAGCAGCGTCGGGATGGAGCGCACGCCGTATTTGGAGGGGGCGTTGGGGCTATCGTCAATATTCACCTTCACGACCTTGATTTGCTGGCCTTTTTCAGACGCCAGCGCATCGATCGAGGGGCCGAGGGCGCGGCAGGGGCCGCACCATTCCGCCCAGAAGTCGACGAGGACAGGCACATCGGATTTGAGGACTTCGGCTTCGAAATCCTTGTCGTTAACCTGTTGAGCACCCATGATATTCTCCTGTTCGAGTTAAATTTAAGCGGAAGGGCCTTTGGGCGGGGTTGCCGGCGGCGGGGTTGTGCCGTCGTTCTTCGCACCAGGGTTAATATTGTTCGCGGCGGCGACTTGTAAAGACTGCGCCAGCAGCGTGTCGAGGGTGGAGCGCGGCTGGTTGCCGCGGATGCCGAAGATCGCCTGGTTGCCGTGCATGGTGACGAGCGTCGGGATCGATTCGATATTGAAGGCAGCCGCAAGGTTCGGGCTTTCGTCGACGTTGATTTTGACGACCTTCACTTTGTCCTTGTTGTCTTCGGCGAATTTTTCGAGCGTGGGGGCGAGGGCTTTGCAGGGGCCGCACCAGTCGGCATAAAAATCGATCAGCACGAGCTTGTCGGATTTAAGCACTTCGTCTTCAAAATTCTGCTCGTTCACGGGGGTGATGAAAGAAGAGGTCATGGCGGTCACTTGTCCTTCTGGCGTTTTGCCTTACGGTTTGAATTTGTCCGGGTTGCGGGGGACAAGCGTCGCCGGCTTTTCAGCCACGAACATATCCGCCCACGCATCGGCATCCACACCTTTTTGCACGCCGTGAACCGTGCCTATTTTATCCAGCCATTGCGCCGTTATATGGGGCGCGAGCCTGAGCGGCTTTTTGTGGCTGTCGTATTCGAAGTCGATAACGACTTTCAAAATCTCTTCCGTCCGCGCCGCGTCGTTGAACACGCGCAGCACATCGCCTTTTTCGAGGGGGCGAAGACCCGCGTAACCCGTTTTGCCGTCTTCATAAAAAGACCAGTGCGTGCCTTCCGACCCCTGCTCCGAGAAGGCTTCGAGGCGGCCTTTCAACAGGAGGCGGGGTGATGGCGCTTGCGACATGGTTTTAGCGGCTTTCCGGGCGGCGTTTTGAAATAGGCATTAACCTTAACCTAGGGCGCAAAGGGGTCAAGGAGATTTTCGGAAAGCGGCATCAGGCTAGGGCCATCCGTCCACAGCAGGGCGCAGCGGATGGTTTTATCGGGATAAATATTATGGATAACGGCGCGATAAGCGGCCATCTGCTTCAAATATATAGGCGCCACATCCTCGGCCCTTGTCGGCGGCGGGCGGTTGGTTTTGTAATCGACAATCAGCACTTCCTGATCCGTCACCAGAATGCGGTCCATCTGGCCGGAGAGGGCTTTGGTGGCGGAAGCCAGGCCCACAATCGGCGTCTCGGCACGGCTTTCCGGCCCGAAGATGGGCGCGAACTGCGGGTGGTTGAGGACAGCCAGGATTTCTTTTGCCAGCGGCGCACGCACCTCTTCCGGCATCTGCAGCGCGGGGCGGGCAAGATATACATCGAGCGCGCGCTGCCATTCGGCTTTCGGCAGGCGCGGCAGGATTTCAAGGATCTGGTGGACGACGATACCGCGGCGGAAGCGCCAGTCGGCATTATCGGCCAGCGGGCCTTTCGCGGCCGGTTCATCTTCGCCGGGGCGCGACGGTGCAAGCGGTTGCGGCGGCAGCGGTTCTTCCATCGGCGGCTCCAGCGCCCATTCGGGCAGCGGCTGGCGCAGCGCATCGGCTTTGGCTTTTTTATCTTCCGATTTTTCAGGGAGCGCTTCCTGCGCATGGCCGTAGCTGCGCATCTGGAAGACAGTGCCGTCTTTATCCGTCATCACCTCGCCGTCGATTTTAAATTCGCCAAGGGTGGAATTTTGCGGGAAGCCTTTCGTCACCAGCGCATGCCAGCAATCGGCAGGCGGGCTTTTGCGGTTCTGGTAGCCGCAGATATAAAGCCTGTCTTCCGCGCGCGTGAGCGCCACATAGAGAAGGCGGCGATATTCTTCCTCCTGCCCCGCGCGTGCGGCGTCGCGTTTTTCCGCATAGGGCGCGGCATCAAACTCCTCGCGCGGCGACCAGAGGGGAACGTTGATTTCACCCTCTTCGTCCGCCTCGGTATTCTCCGGCCACAGCAGGCGGATGCGGCCTTTGTTGTGGTCATGCAGTTTCTTGGCGGTATCGGGCAGGAACACAATCGGCGCCTGCAGGCCTTTGGAGGCATGCACCGTCATGATGCGCACCTGATCGACTTTGTGCTGCTCCTGCTCCCGCTTGATCTGCGCTTCGCCGTGCATGAACCAGGCGGTAAACTTTTGCAGGCTTGGCGTATGCGACTGTTCGTAATGCAGCGCGGCGTTGAGGAATTCATCAAGCGCATCGTGGATATCATCGCTGAGGCGGCTGTAAAACGCGCGGCGGCCGCTGATCTTATCGGCATGGCAGGGCATGTTCAGCGCAGCTGCGAAAAATTCGTACGGGGTTGCCTTACCGGCGCGCGCCACCCAAGCGGCAAGATAGGATGAAATATCCGGCCGCTGCTGCTGCAGCGACTGCCAGAGCGATGAGGGGCGGTTGTAGCTTAAGGTGAACAGCTCGTCTTCCGAAATGCCGATGAGGGGGGATTTTAACAATGTCGCGAGGGTCAAATCATCCCGCGGCAGCAGAGCGAATTGCGCCAGCGCCAGCAGGTCCATGATGGCGATTTCTTCCGTCAGCGTCATGCGGTCGATGCCCGCGACCGGCACGCCTTCCTTCTTCAGCGCGCGCATCAGCAATTCGACAATTGCTCCGCGCGACTGGACAAGGATAAGCACATCGCCGGCGCGGATCGGCCGGTTTTTGGACGGCAGTATGTCGCCATTGACGCGCCAGCCCTGAATCGTCTGGGCAATTTTACGCGCAAGGCGGCTGGCCGCGTTTTCGCCGGGCTCGATCTCGACCGGCATATGCCAGGCTTCCGGCGGCTCCGGCGTGGTGGTCTGCACCAGCGGCCAAAGCTCCACAAGGCCCGCCTGCCCTTCGCGGTAGGCGAGGTGGTTCACTTCCCGCTCGATATGCCCCACGACGCCGCGGCGCACTTCCACATCGGCAAAGACACTGTCGACAACCTCCAGCACGGCGGCGGTCGAGCGGAAGGAATGCTCCAGCAGAATTTCCCAGCCCTCCTGCACCTCCGTCACGCGCGCGCCGAAGAAGTCCTGCATCTCGGTAAACTTGCGCGGGTCCGCGCCCTGAAAGCTGAAGATGGATTGTTTTTCATCGCCGACGACGAACAGCGTGCGCTGCGCATCATCGCGCGACCCCTGCCCCGCAAAAAATTCGAGCGCGAGGGACTGGATGACGCGCCACTGGTGCGGGCTGGTATCCTGCGCCTCGTCGACCAAAATATGGTCGATACCTTCGTCCAGCTTGTAGAGCACCCAGTTGATCATGCCTTTTTCGGCGAGCAGGTCGCAGGTTTTCAAAATCAGGTCATCAAAATCGAGCCGGTCCGTCTGCCGTTTGTGCCGCTCGTAACGCCCGACCATTTCGGCGGCGACGGTGAGCAGGGAGGCGTTGAGCTTGGCAAGCTTCAGGCTTTTCAAGGATTCTTTCACCGCCGCCAGCCGCTCCGCTTCGCGCATCATCACGGCCGTGATGTCGGGGTAGGCGGCAACGACGTCCTTTGTGCCGAACTTGGCGTAAATGTCACCTGCGCCCGTGAAATAGGCGCGGCAATAGCTGTGGAAATGCGACGGCCGCTGCGCCGGATTTTCCAGCCAGGGCTGCATGCGCTGGGCCTTTTCATTATCCGTCTTGCCGCCGCCGAGCAGCGCTTCAAGCGCGCGGCGTAAATTGGCTTCATCGTCCTTGTGCAGCTTCGCGGCACCGGCGAGGAGACGCTCTTCCGTTTCTTGATGGTCGAGCCCCAGCGCCTGATACACCGCAAGGATGGTTTTTTTTGCCTGCCCTTCCTTGTCGCCGCGCGCCTTTAAAATCCGGGCGAGCTGGCTGCGCTTGCCCATGATCTTCGCCATAAGGTCTTTCATGGAGTCAGGGTCAAGGTGCAGCACGAGCTGGCCGAAGGCCTGTGCCAGCACAGAATCCGGATCGCGCTTGGCGATGCCGATGATCTCATGCAGGCAGCGCTCGAGGTATTCAATGGCGCTTTGCTCGTCCATCAATTCAAAATGCGGCGGCAGGCCGGCTTCGATAGGGAAGCGTTTCAGCACCGACTGGCAGAAGGAATGGATGGTCATGATTTTAAGACCGCCCGGCGTATCCAGCACGCGCGCAAACAACCTTCGTGCGGCGTGGATGCTGTCTTCCGTCGGTTTCACGCCGTTCAGCGCGGTCAGTTCGAGCTTTAATTTGTCTTCCGGCATCACCGCCCAGTCACCGAGCTTTTTGTAGATGCGGTTGGACATTTCCGCAGCGGCGGTTTTGGTGAAGGTGAGGCATAAAATTTTATCGGGCCGCGTTGCGCTGGCGGCATCTTCCCCGCTGCGCGGCAGCATCAGGCGCAACACGCGGTCGATCAAAACCTTGGTTTTGCCGGTGCCGGCCGAGGCACCGACCCAGACGCTTTTGCGCGGGTCTGCGGCGGCCGACTGGCGGCCGCTTGCCTGTTCCCCGATCTGCTGGCGGCTCAAATTCGTCATGCCGCCTCCTCGTCATCGCCGGCAATGCCCCATTCCTTGACGCGGGCGAGGTGGTCGTAGTCGGAAAACTGCGGCTTCGCCTCGGCGCGCGGCTGGCTGAAATAGGGCGTCTTGGCGTCGTCGAATTTTTCGATGAGGGAGACGAGGCCCTCGCCCGCCGCCTGCACCATCTCTTCCATGGTGATGTCTTTCTGGATGAAAGACTTGCGCTCGACCGGTTTTTGACCGCTGCCTGTGACGCGCCAGTAGACAAGGTCGGAGACTTTGCCGGAAATGCCGTCAAAGGCATTTTGTTCCAGCATCAGCGCTTCGAGGGGTAATTGCGGGGACAAGCCCTGACGCACATCGACGGGTTTTGGCACGAAGCCTGATTTATAATCAATGATCGCATAGGTGCCGTCATTGCACTTATCAATACGGTCTGCCTTGCCCGTCAGCAAAAATTTACCGGTCGCGGTTTCAAACTGGTAGCGGCCCGCAACTTCTGTGCGATAGGGCATGGCTTCCTGCCGCCACTGGTTTTCTTCCCGCACAAATTCATCGGCGATGCGCTGAAAGCGCGGCCACCAGAACGCCTCCACTTCCTGCGGGATGCGCATTTTGATGATTTCTTCGCGGCCGAAATGCAGCAGCTGCTGCACGGCATCGGGCGGCAATTGCTCGGGGAAGGCCTTGATGAACCGTTCCAGCGCCGCATGGATAAATGTGCCGCGCTCCGCCCCGCCGGCTTCGGCATCGACATCATCGAGCGCGCGCAGCTTCAACACTTCGCGAGCATAAATTTGATACGGATCGCGCATCCAGGTTTCGATTTGGGTGACGGAAAGTTTCCGCGGGCGTGCCTCGACCGGCGGCGCGGGATGCGGGCGGTCGATCGCCTTCACTTCAGCCGGCGTGTCCATATCCTTCCGCCACTGGCGGTATTGCTGCCCTGCCCGCTCCGGCATTTCCATGCCGAGCGCCTGCAAAACAGTATCAAGGCGCAGCAGCCAGCGGGCGGGCACGGTGGGTGTACCATCCACTTTACGTGCGCGCGTGATAACGACTTCCGGCGCGGTCGCCGCCTGCACGAAGTCATGCGCGGCAATGCTGACAAGCCGCTCCGGCGAAGGCAGGCCAAATTTCTTGCGCATCGGCCGCGACATCCAGGGGTCATGCGGCGGCAAGGCCGGCCATGTGCCCTCATTGAGGCCGCCGAGAATGACCATGTCGGCGGCATAAAGCCGCGATTCAATCTGCCCCATGATGCTGACGCGCGGGTGCGCGCCGTAGTTCATGCGTACCGTGACCGCCTTCATCAGCATGCCGATGAGAGAGACGTAATGCGACGGCGTCATATCCGGCACATCGCGGGCGGAAGCCCAGAGTTCCGAGAGGAAATTGCTGGCGGATTCACCCGCTTCCGCCTGCCAGAGGCGCTGCGCCCCATGCATTTCCAATGTCGCGGCTAAATTCTCCGCCGTGCGGATATGCTTTTCCAGCAGGGTTTTGAACGGCACCGGCGCATCCGTCGCCATCAGGTCGACATAGGGCCGCATCTGCGTTTCGATTTTTTCGAGCCAGCCGAGCAACTGCGCGCGGTAGGGCTTTTCTTCCGGCAGGGAGAGCAACTTGTCACGGAGACCATCAAACCCCGATGACGGGCGCGGGCCACGCAAGGCAAGTTCATCCAGCTGGTAGACAATCGCACGCAGTTCTTCCGGCGCCATATTCGCCGCCATCATCGGGTGCTTGAAGAAGGACAGCAGTGTCACGGGCGCGAGCTTTTCTTCCGCCATTTCGGCGGTCAGCATCATCCAGGTGCCGACGGAAAGTTCGGTCAACGGCTGGCCGCCGGAATCGTCGATATCAATGCCCCAACGGCGGAGCGAGAGGGAGACGCGGCGGCCCAGGCGGCGGTCCGGGGTAATCAGCGCAATCGTTTTGCCGGGTTCTTCCAAAGCTTCGCGCATGATGAGGGCGATGACGTCCGCTTCTTCCTGCGGCGTGTCGCAGTCGATGCGGGTCAGGTTATCCAGCGCCTGCGGCGGAATATCGCCTGTTTTTAAGGCGCGCCATTGCTCGGTCGTTTCGGCAGGGCGCAGCGCTTCCGATAGCAGGCGCACGCGACCAGAATTGATAGCTGGCTTCTTTTTCAATTCCCAGTCGGTGACGGAGGAACGCAAAACGCCAAAGTGTTCCAGCAGTGCCTTCAGGCTGTGCTGCGGATGGTCGTCGCCAATTTTCTGCCAGCTTTCCTCATCCATCTCGCGGTCGAGGCCGGGGAGGACGATGACGCCCTGCGGCAGGCGGCCCGCAAGTGCCAGCAAATCACGCAAGGCGGGCGATGCACCGGTGGAGCCGACGGCGATGACGGGGCCTTGCGGCGGGTGCCGTTCCCACGCCCGCATCTGCGCGCGGATGAGAAGATTGCGGCGGGCGGCAACATCTATGACGCCTTCTTCCGCCAGAATTTCCGGCCAGAATTGGGTGAGGATTTTTAAAAATTGCAGCGTCTTCTGCCAGTGCAGCGCGAATTCTTCCGGCACCAGTTTATCGAGATCGGCAAAGTCGAGCCCTTCCGTCTGCACTTCATCGAGGAAGCGGCCAAGGTCGAGCGCGAGGGCAACCGCCTGATCAAAACTCTGCGCCATTTTGGCGCGCATGATGGTTTTGGCGAGCAGCAATTGCCGCCCGAGCGGGGAGACGGACGGCGGAATATCAAGCGCGCCCGCCGCATCTTCCTCGCCCGCCAGCAGCAGGGCCACTTCATCGGCGTCCACATCCCCTATGGGGTGCATCTGCGGCAATAGCAGCGCTTTGCCGTTGGACAAGCGCAGGAAGGCTTCGCGCAGGGTTCTGCAGGCACGGCGGCTGGGCAGCAGGACAATGCTGTCGGCTAATGCCAGCGGGTACTTTTCCGCTTTTTCCAGCAGCCCGCGCGCAAGGCTGTCCGCAAAGCTTTGCCCTGCGGGAATAGTGACGACCGTGGGGATTTCTTTCAATCCGCTCACGATATATCAGGGCGCGCGTTTTTTGGGTTTGGCGGCGAGGATGCGGTTGGTGGCCTCCAGCGCTTCCGGCGTGCCGACATGGTGCCAGTCGCCTTCGTTGCGGTGACCGGCCAGACGGCCTTCGCGTTCCGCCTTGTGGAACAGCTCCACAAACGAAAACGCGCCATCCTTGCTATCCTTGAACAGGCGGGGATGGACGATGCGGGGGCCTGCGAAAATAACATTCGCAGGTTCCTCGGCGCGGGATTTAAACACCGGCTTGTTGCTGCCTTCGGGCAGGTAATAATCGCCGCTGCCGTTATAGGCCGGCAAATCTTTGGTCGAATGCAGCAGGAGCATCAGGTCCATCTTTGCATCGTCCCAGTTTTTTGCCATGTCGAGCAGGGTCGAGCCGTTTTCGCCATCCGTCCAGATGACATCGGCGTTGAGGACATAAAAAGGTTCATCGCCGAAAAACTGCAGCGCGTTCTTCACGCCGCCGCCGGTATCAAGCAAATCTTTTTCATGCGAAAAGGTGATTTTGGGCGATGTGCGGTCTTTGAGATGTTCCGTGATCATGTCGCCGAGGTACCAGGTGTTGACGACGACTTCTTCGACGCCCGCCGCTTCCAGCGCATCCAGCGCGCGGTCGAGCATGGTGCGGCCGCCGACGTAGAGCAAAGGTTTCGGGCAGTTGTCCGTCAGGGGGCGCATGCGCTCCCCTTTGCCGGCGGCGAGGACGAAGGCTTTTTTAGGTGTCGTGGCCATTAAAAATCCCCTGTTGTGCGGCCTGTCCATTTGCCGCAGGGGGTGAAAGTCACCGCCCTGGCATTGTCAGAATCCGGTAAAAACGCGATGCTTATTTCTAGCCGATCCTTGGGCAAAAGGGTACCCAGTCTTTCCGGCCATTCGATGAGGGAAACACCCTGCCGGAGCGCCTCTTCCCAGCCTAATTCCAGAATCTCGGATTCTTCCTCCACCCGGTAGAGGTCAAAGTGCCAGATTTCGGGTTTTGTCTCATAGGTCTGGACCAAGGTAAAGGTAGGGCTGGGCACTTCGGTCTCGGTATCCGACAGGGCGTTGATGAGGGCGCGGGCGAAAGTCGTCTTGCCGGCGCCAATGTCGCCCTCCAGCGTGATCACGTCGCCGCGCTGCAATAGCGGCGCGAGGCGCACGGCCAGCACGCGCATATCTTCTTCATTTTCAATGCGCAGGCTGCGGAGTGGCATAAACCCGATTCCCATGGTAAGACTTGGCCACCAAATTTAAACCATTCAGGCGCAAAACCCAATGGCCGAGACGAAATTTGCAACAGATGTCGTGATTATCGGCGCAGGGCCCGTGGGGCTTTTCGCCGTGTTCGAATGCGGCATGCTGAAAATGAAGTGCCATGTCATCGACAGCCTCGAACATGCGGGCGGGCAATGCACGGCGCTCTACCCCGAAAAACCCATTTTCGACATTCCCGGCTATCCTGTCATCGCGGCGGGGGAGCTGATTGCGCGGCTGGAAGAACAGGCGGAGCCTTTCGGCCCCGTTTATCATTTGAACCAGCAGGCGCAGGACGTTGTGAAAACGCCCACGGGTTTTGAGGTGGCCACCAGTACCGGTAACACCATTGCCTGCAAGGCGATTTTGATTGCGGCGGGTGCCGGTGCCTTCGGCCCCAACCGTCCGCCGCTCGACAACCTTGCGGCTTTTGAAGGCAAATCCGTTTTCTACATGGTCAAGCAGCGGAAAGATTTTGCCGATAAGACCATCGTGATTGCCGGCGGCGGGGACAGCGCGGTGGACTGGGCGGTGTCCCTTTCCGAAGTTGCCAAAAAAGTCTACGTCGTCCACCGCCGCGACAAATTCCGCGCCGCGCCGGAGATGGTCGACAAGCTGCAGAAAATCGCAGCGACAGGCAAGGCCGAGATGGTCATTCCCTACCAGCTGCACGGCCTGCGCGGGGATGGCGGACAATTGAAAGAAGTCATCGTCGCCGACCTTGACGGCAAGGAACGTGCGCTGGCGGCCGATGTGCTGCTGCCCTTCTTCGGCATTACGCCGCAGCTGGGGCCGGTGGCGGAATGGGGCGTCAATATTGACCTGCACCATATCCCTGTCGACCCCTCGACCTGTGAAACCAATATTCCCGGCATCTTTGCCATCGGCGACATTGCCACCTATAATCGCAAGCTGAAGCTGATTCTGACGGGTTTTGCCGAGGCGGCGCAGGCCTGCCATGCCATCCACCCCCTTGTTTTTCCGGGGCAAGCGCTCCATTTTGTCTATTCCACAACCAAAGGCGTGCCGTAACATGTTTATCGAGACCGAACAGACCCCCAACCCGCAGAGCCTGAAATTTCTGCCCGGCTGCGAAGTGATGCTGAGCGGCACGGCGGAATTCACCTCGCCGGAACAGGCGCATGTCTCCCCGCTGGCCGAAAAAATCTTCCACATCCACGGCGTCACCGCCGTCTTTCTCGGCAGCGATTTCATTACCGTGACAAAGGTCGAAGACATGAGCTGGCCCGCGATGAAGCCGCTTATCCTCGGCGTCATCATGGAACAGTTCACCAGCGGCGCCCCCGTGATGAAGGACGAGCACCTGCATACCGCTATGCCGTCATCCTCCGTCACCTCGGATGATTCAGAGATCGTGAAGCAGATCAAGGAACTGCTCGACAGCCGCATCCGCCCCGTGGTGGCGCAGGATGGCGGCGACATTGTTTTCCATTCTTTCGAGGAAGGCGTTGTGTTTCTTTCCATGCGCGGCGCCTGCGCCGGCTGCCCGTCGTCGACGGCGACCTTAAAGTCCGGCATTGAAAACCTGCTGAAGCACTTCATTCCGGAAGTGAACGAAGTCCGCGCGGTTAATTAACTTCCGGCAAGCCCACTGCTACTCGTATCTTCGCAGCTTCCGCATGCGCCAGCTTGCGGTCGGTCATTTCGACGATCGGAAAATCCTCGCCGGATGTTAAGTGCAGCCGCAGGGAATAGCTGTCCGGCCCTTCTGACCAGACATGGGTCAGCACCTCGATATCTCGCACGTAATTAAACGGATATTCCTCGCGGCGCAGCTGCGGCAAAAAATTGCGCCAGCTGCGGATGACCTTGCCCTGCTTCGGGTCAATGATGATTTTCTGCGCCATGCCGAAAATGGCGGCAGCGGCAAGCCCGGCAAAAAGTGAAAAGGCGCCAAGCGCAATCACCAGCACGAACAGGAAGAAAAAGTTGAAATAGCTGTTCCAGCGCACGCCGCCGAACAGCAGGTCGTAGGCACCCCAGAGCGGAAACAGGCTGATGAGCAGAAGGCCGAGACGAAGAGCGACGGGAAAGCGGGTTTTATAGGTCAGCATAAATTATCCCGACCCTTAAAACCGGTTCTTACACCGCGGCTTCGTCGTCTTCATCCTCGTCCTCGACTTCGACTTCAATTTCGTCGTCCTTGTCGTCATTCACGACAACGGCGGCAGCGGCAGCTGCAGCAGCGGGATTGTTACGGGTATGGTGCGCCTGACGCGAACGGCTGGACGATTGATACGCCATGGCCGCATGTTCCGGGCAATAGGGCGTGCCAACGCGGATGCCGCGGCCGCAGAAAGTGAAGTCATCATCGCGGGGGTCGCCGATGGGCCATTTGCACATGCGCTCGGTGAGCTCCAGCAGCGAAACGCCGCCGCCGAGCGGCACGACATCTTTTTCGATTTTCTTCAGCTCATCCGCTTCGCGGGCGAGCATCGGGCTCGGCTTTGCGGCAGGCGCGGGTGTGGCCTTGCGCGCAGCCGGCGCGGCTTCACGCGCGGATTCTTTTTTCGCAGGCGCCGCAGCCTCTTTCTCTTTTTTCGGCGCAGCGGCGGGTTTCTTGATCGGCGACGGGCGGCCGGACAGGCCCATGCGGTGCGCCTTGCCGATGACGGCGTTGCGGGTCACACCCTTGGCGAGGATCTTGGCGATCTCCGCGGCGGATTTGCCTTCTTTCCACATTTTCTTGAGGAGCGCGATGCGTTCGTCTGTCCAGCTCATAGGGTAATCCCGAAATTACATAATAAAAGGGGCGTCTTCGTAGATGAATATAGCACCGATTCGCGTGAATTGAAGCGGTGAATACCTTCTAAATGCTCAAAATAAACGGCAGATTTGACGCAGAAGCCCGGTTTTTCAGGCGCGTTTGAACTGCACCGTGCGCATCGGCACGATATCGCGCTTGAGGACGGCGATGCTGGCAATGCCTGCTGCAAGGTCCTGAACGGCATCCAGCTGGGCCTGCTTGTCCTTGGCGGCCTTTTCATCGCGCACCTTCAGGGCTTCGACCGCTGCCTGCCAGCCGTCCGTGCCGCGAATGAGATCGCGCATGGTAAGGCCCGCCTGGTTTTCGTTTTCGACATCGACGCCGTTTTCAATCATCGAGAGGACAAGCGACTTGTTGCCCTTCACCATGGCCGCTTGCAGCGGCGGATGCCCGTTGCGGTCGCAGATCGTCATATCCGCGCCGCGGGAGATGAGCTCGCGTGCAATCACATCATGGCCGTTATTAATCGCTTCGTGCAGCGGCGTGCGGGAATATTCGCGCAGGTTGATGCTGGCGTCATGGTCCAGCAGGGCTTTTGCAATATCGGCATAGCCGCGTTTGCAGGCTTGGGTCAGGCCCGTGCCTTCCTGATCGCCGGCGAGACCGCAGTCCGCATTGGCACCCAATGTCAGCAGGATATTTACCATGGGCAGGTCATTTTTGATGACGGCAAGGTAGAGCGGCGCCATGCGGCCGGGTTCGGATTTCGGCGATACATCAGCGCCAAGGCGGATGTATTTTTGGGCCGCGGCAAGGTCGCCCGCCTCTACAGCATTGCGCAGGCCATCATCGGGGTTGACGGGCTTGCCCATCAATTCCGTTGCCATGCTGCTGATTTTCCTCAGTAATCCCGCCATTGAAACCCCTTGTTACGGGTTATGACAATACAGGAGTCGCAGGCCCAGGGTCAAGAATTAAAATCGAGGCCCCAGTCCTTATAGCGTTCCGGGTCATCGCCCCATTTTTCGCGGACTTTGACGAAGAGGCTCAAGTGCACGCGGCGCTCGAAAATCTCTTCAAGCTCTTTGCGGGAAGCCGCGCCGATTTTCTTGATGCGCTGGCCATTCGCCCCCAGCACAATCGCCTTCTGGCTGTCGCGCATGATGTAGATGATCTGCGAAATTTTAACGCTGCCGTTGTCAAACTCTTCCCACTGTTCGGTTTCAACCGTGGAGGAATAGGGCAGTTCGTCCCCCAGCTGCAGGAAGATTTTTTCGCGCGTGATTTCGGCGGCGAGCAGGCGGGAGGGCATATCGGTAATCTGGTCGCCCTCGAACATCCAGGGGCCTTCCGGCATTTTCTTGGCGAGGTCTTCGAGCAGTTTCACCGTGCCGTCGCCCTTGAGGGCGGAGATCATGTAGATGTCGCTGAAGCAGCCTTCGGCGTGAATTTCTGCGGCGAGCGCCAGCAGACGCTCGCGCTTCAGCATATCGACCTTATTGAGGACGCCGATAACGGTGCGTTTGGTTTCTTTCAACCGGTCGATAATATCGCGGGTTTCCGCGTTGATCTTGCCCTTGCCGATGTCCATCATCAGCAGCACGGCTTCGGCGTCTTTTGCGCCGGCCCAGGCGGCGGCGACCATGGCTTTATCAAGCCGGCGCTTCGGCGCGAAAATGCCGGGGGTATCGATGAACACGACCTGCGTCTTGCCCTTGTTCACAATGCCCATCACGCGCGCGCGTGTCGTTTGCACCTTGGGGCTGACGATAGAAACTTTTGCGCCGACAAGCTGGTTGATCAGCGTCGATTTGCCCGCATTGGGCGCGCCGATGATGCCGACGAAGCCGCATTTATGCTTGGCGGGCGGCTTTTTCGGTTTCGAAGATTTTTTCTTTTCATCGGCCATTTAAGGAGTTCCTTCAATCATCAGCAGCATTTTGCCGGCTGCGTCTTTTTCTGCGGTGCGCTTGCTGGCGGCAACCGCCTTGGCGGTGCCCTGCCCTTCGACATGCACTTCAATTTCAAATACGGGCTGGTGGTCGGACCCCGTGCGGCTCAGCAGTTTATATTCCGGCAGCGGCAGGCCGCGTTGCTGCGCCCATTCCTGCAGGCGGGTTTTGGGGTCTTCCGGCGGCGATTTATGCGCGTGAAGAAGCTTTTCCCACCGCGCTTCGATAAATTTTTTGGCGGGTTCAAAACCGGAGTCGAGGTAGATGGCACCGATCAGCGCCTCCATGGCATCCGCGATAATGGCGTCCTTGGTAACGCCGCCGGCTTTTTCTTCCCCCGCCGACAGGCGCACAAAGGTGCCGAGCGCAAGGTCATTGGCGACGGCGACAAGCGCCGCCTGCTGCACAAGGCCGGTCAGGCGTTTTGCAAGATCGCCTTCTTTTTCTTTGGGGAAAACTTCATACAGCATCTGCGCCACGACAAGGCCGAGGACGCGGTCGCCCAAAAACTCAAGGCGTTCGTTGTTATACTTGAACTTCGGCACGGAGGCATGGGTCAATGCCATGTCCAGCAATTCGCGGCTGGTGAAGGCATAGCCGATACGGGCTTCGAAAATTTCTGCTTTATCCGGGCTTATCGTCATTAAAGCTTGTAAACGTTGCGAAGGATGCGGCTGAAGCGGATCGCCTGCGGCCATTCGACGACGCGGCAGCCGACGGAGCGCAGCGCGCCGAAGATGCCGTCACGCGAACAATCCGCCATTTCGCCTTCGGAGAAGAAGATGACAGCGGCCTTGCCGATGAGATTGTCTTCCGGAATAAAGCCGACTTCCGACTGCACGCGGCTGTCGAGGGAGGCGTCGCGGTTATCGCCCATGGCGAAGTACATTTTTTCCGGCACGGTATATACCGGCGTGTCGTCCAGCGGCTGGTCGTCGCCGATTTCATAGATGTAATGCTTGACGCCGTTGGGCAGCGTTTCAAGGTATTTGGTGTAGACGCGGAACTGGCCTTCGTCCTCGAAGCTTTCGGTGCCCTGCGGTTCGCGCTCGACCATGGTGCCGTTGATATAAAGACGACCCTTGGTCACCTGAATTTTATCGCCGGGCAGGCCGATGATGCGCTTGATATAATCGATGCCGACTTTTTTCGGCTGGCGGAAAACCACCACATCGCCACGGGTCACGGGCTTGTCGGCCAGGCGGCCTTTAAAGGGGATGGCATCCATCGGGAAGGAATACATGCCGTAGCCGTAGGTCCATTTCTGCACGAACAGGTAGTCGCCGACCAGCAGCGTCGGGAACATGGAACCGGACGGAATGTTGAACGGCTCGAACAGGAAGGAGCGGATGACGAGGGCGATGACCGCGGCAATCGCCATGGCCTTGATCAGCTCGACCGCATCGTCTTTTTCTTTTTTGTCGACGGCTTTCGCATAGACCACGGCGTCCTGCGGGTCGGCGGCGGCGGCGTCTTCGGCGATTTTGCTTTTATCTTCGGTGTCGGCGGCCATGCGGCTCATTCCTTGGTTAAATATGTAAGTCTGCGGAGATCACCACGAAAGCGAGGGCGGTTTCCGCCTCGTCGCTCAAGGAGACGTGTATATGAGAAGTCATACCCCTTGGCGTTATGGCGGTCAAACGGTCTTTGGCGCCGCCCGAGAGGTTAAGTGACGGTTTGCCTTGAGAATCATTGGAAACTTCGATGTCTTTGAGGAAAATTTCGTCGCGGATGCCGAGGCCCAGCGCCTTGGCGCAGGCCTCTTTCGCGGCCCAGCGCTTGGCATAGCCGGCGGCCAATAGCGCCGCATTGCCCTTGGCGGAGCCTTCTACCTTCGCGCGCTCGCCGGCGGAAAAACACCGGCTGACAAATTGCTCGCCGCGCGCTTCAAGGATTTTGGCGATCCGGGGGATGGCGGTGATGTCGGTGCCGATGCCGATAATCATGGGATGATTTCACCCGATGGTTTGGGCTGCCGCTTCTGGATACGGGAGAGACGCGCAGCTTTATAGCGCTTCACGGCTTCGCGCGTCATATAGTACGCAACAATCCAGGAAATGATGGCGAGTGGAATGGAGCCGAGAGTCATCGGCAATAGTAACTGCATCGGCTTGTCGAGCAGCATGTGAAAGCTGAAATGTTCCGACTCAATGGCCTTGCCGAGCATGGCGCCGGTGCGATGCGTCTTGCCGAGGAAAAGGTTGCCAAGCTTGTAGGTGCCGATCCAGATCAGCGGCAGCGTCCAGAAATTGCCGCCCATCAGGCTGCCGAGCACCATGGCCAGCATGGAAGCCCGCGAAAACCACGACACCGCAATGCCGATGAGGATATGAAAGCCGATGAAGGGCGTAAAGGAAATGGCAATGCCATTGGCAATGCCGCGGGCAATGAATTCCGGCGTGCCGGGCAGGCGGCCCATACGGTGCTTGTAATACAGCCAGACGCGCTTCACGCCCATGCTCGGCCACATCGCTTCGCGGAATTTCTGGCCCTTGGTTCTTGGCGCGCGGCGTTGGAACATGACCGCCGCCTACCTGCTGCGCGCGCGGTTGACGGTGGCGATTTCCTTGGTGGCGCGCAAGGCCGCGATAATGTCCGACAAGTGGTGGGAATCGCGCACGTAAACGTCGATAATCATGTCCCAGAAATCCACCGACCGGTTGGTGATTTTAAGATTGGTGATGTTGCCCTTGTTCTTGGCGATGACAGTAGAAAGGTTGCCGAGCGCGCCGGGTTCGTTCGCAATCGTGATAAGCAAGCGGCCGACATGGGATTCCGGCGTATCCTCGCCCTCCTCCCAGCTCACGTCCAGCCAGCGCTCCGGCGTGTCGGCGAAGCTTTCCAGCGTGTCGCAGTCGATGGTGTGGATGGTTACGCCCTTGCCCGTCGTGACAATGCCGACGATGCGGTCGCCCGGCAGCGGGTGGCAGCAGCGGGCGAAATGCAGCGCCATGCCGGGGATGAGCCCCTTGATCGGCATCGGCGGTGTCTTGCCCTTCTGGTGGGTTTTCTTTTCCGGCAGCATGAAGCTTTGCGGGCTCGGCGGTGCTTCCTTCGGTTTTTGTTCCGGATGGATCGCGTAGAGCAAATCACGCGCCGAGACGTTGCCGGAGCCGACGCCCGTCAGCAGGTCTTCTAAATTCTCCACATTGAACTTGTGGTAGATATCGCTGTTGAAATTCTTCTCGTTGAAGTCGAGGCCTTCCTGCTTCAGCACTTTCTCCAGCATCTTCTTGCCGAGATCCATGTACTGGTCGCGCTGCTGCATGCGGATGAAGCGGCGGATGCGCGATTTCGCCTTGCCGGTAACGACGAAGCGTTCCCAGTTGGTCGAGGGCGTCTGGCTTTTGGAGGTGGTGATCTCCACCTGGTCGCCGTTGCCGAGCGCAGTGTTGAGCGGCACGATGCGGCCGTTGACCTTCGCGCCGACCGTCTTGTCGCCAAGGTCGGAGTGGACGGCATAGGCAAAGTCGACCGGCGTTGCGCCGCGCGGCAGGGCAATCAGGTCGCCATTCGGTGTGAAGCAAAAGACCTGATCCTGATACAGCTCCAGCTTCGTATTCTCGAGGAATTCTTCCGGCTTTTGCGCATGTTCCACAATGTCCATCAATTCGCGCAGCCAGCGGAACTGATGGCCCTCGGTCTTGCCGGCGGATTTGCCTTCGCTGTTGCCGTCCTGCTTGTAGGACCAGTGGGCGGCCACGCCAAGCTCGGCCTCTTCATGCATTTCGGGCGTGCGGATCTGCACTTCGATGCGGTGATTTTCGGGGCCGATGACGGTGGTGTGGAGGGAGCGGTAGCCGTTGGGCTTCGGCAGTGAAATGTAATCCTTAAACCTGCCCGGCACGGTCGGGTAAAGGCCGTGAATGATGCCAAGCGCATGGTAGCATTCGGACACGCCGGAGACGGAAATGCGGAACGCCATGATGTCGGACAGCTGCTCGAACGAGATGTTCTTGCGCTGCATCTTCTTCCAGATGGAATACTTTGTCTTCTCGCGGCCATAGACTTCGGCAACCAGGCCCGCTTCCTTCAGCTTCTTCTCAAGCTCGGTGATGATGCGGCCGACGACCGCTTCGCCCCCTTCGGCGCGCAGGTAGCTGAGGCGTGCGGAAATACTATCGCGCGCTTCGGGATTGATCTCGGCGAAGGATAAATCCTCCAGCTCTTCCTTGATTTTATGGATGCCGATGCGCTCCGCCAGCGGCGCGTAAATCTCGATCGTCTCGAGCGCGATGCGCTTGCGCTTCTCGGGCTTCGGCATATGGAACAGCGTGCGCATATTGTGCAGGCGGTCGGACAGTTTTACCAGCAGCACGCGGATGTCTTCCGACATGGCAAGCACAAGCTTGCGGAAGTTTTCCGCCTGCTTTTCCTGCGCCGACTGGAATTCGATTTTGGAGAGCTTCGTCACGCCGTCGACCAGCTTGGCGACTTCAACACCGAAAAGCTTTTCAATGTCTTCCAGCGTCGCTTCGGTATCTTCAACCGTGTCATGCAGCAGCGCGGTGCAGATGGTCGCCGTGTCCATCTTCATGTCGGTCAAAATGCCGGCGACTTCAAGCGGGTGGGAGAAATAGGGGTCGCCCGACGCGCGCTTTTGCGAGCCGTGCATTTTCATCGCGTAGACGTAGGCGCGGTTGACCAGATCCTCGTTCATGCCGGGATCGTAGCTTTTGATGATTTCGACAAGTTCGTATTGACGGATCAAGTTGCAACCTTCGGGTACAGTTCTGCAGGCATAAAAAAACCGCCTAAGGGTTTAATTATAGGCGGCTTTTTTAATTTGAACAGGTTTTAACGCCTGAAGATTTTTTAGAAGCTGTCGTCTTCGCCCGGGGCATCTGCGCCCGTTCCATAACCGGCAGCCGGGGCTTCTTCGCCTTCGGCATCGGCTTCTTCGGCGGTGTCCGCTGCTTCTTCCTTGTCGTCCGCTTCGGCTTCATGCATGCCGGCGCCTTCAACTTCGGTTTCAGCGGCCTGGTTGGCAACGGCGGCCCATTCGGATTCGCCTTCCATGACGTCGATCACGTCATCGCCCTCTTCCTCGACCTCGATCACCTTCTGGTGGTTCTTGATGAGGGAGTCGCGGAGGTTGTCGAGCGAGATATCGGTATCGGCGATTTCGCGCAGGGAAACCACGGGGTTTTTGTCGTTGTCGCGGTCAATGGTAAGCGGCGAACCGGAGCCGATTTCACGCGCGCGCTGCGAAGCGACGAGCACGAGCTCGAAACGGTTGGGAACTTTCAGGATGCAATCTTCGACGGTGACGCGAGCCATTTGTTTTTGAACCTTGCTGTTTTAGAGATTCGGGATTTCAACAAAACCCCTGTAAATCCGGCATTTTTTATAATCCGCTGCGGCGGCATTTGCAACAAAAATAAGGAGCCGCTGCCTTGACTTCAAGTGTATGCCGCACCATTTCATTTTTAATAAAACAGCTTGACAATGTCAACCATTCTGCATTAATACTACCGTCCGCCTTAATAGACTGCTAAGGGGTTTTTGGCAATCTGACTACAGTTAAGGCCGCGACGGGCTCATCAACCGCCGCGCAACGTAAGAATTGACCCGGGTATCCAACACGGGCGACAACAGGGGACAAGACCTTGAAAACTGGCAATAATTCAGAACAATTCATTTCCAACTGCTTCTATTCCGAAGAGAAGCTGGCTGTATTCATTGATGGCGCGAATCTTTACGCCGCTGCCAAAAGCCTTGAATTTGACATTGATTACAAACGCCTCCTCAGCTGGATTTCCGGCCGCTCGCGCCTTGTGCGCGCCTTCTACTACACCGCGCTGATGGAAGAGCAGGAATATTCCCCCATCCGTCCGCTGATCGACTGGCTGGATTACAACGGCTATACGATGGTAACCAAGCCCGCCAAGGAATTCACCGACGCCTCCGGCCGCCGCAAGATTAAAGGCAACATGGATATCGAGCTTGCCATCGACATGATGGAATTGGCCGATCATGTCGACCACATCATCCTCTTCTCCGGCGACGGCGACTTCCGCCGCCTGCTGGAATCGGTGCAGCGCAAAGGCACGCGCGTGACGGTGGTTTCCACCATCCGCAGCCAGCCGCCCATGGTGGCCGACGAACTGCGCCGCCAGGCCGACCATTTCATCGACCTCGTCGACCTCGCGCAATTCATCGAACGTCCGGTGAGCAACAACGCGGGCACTCATGCGCCCGCAGCCGCACCGACCGGCGAGGCCGAGGTTGCCGTCACCTCCAAAATCCGCGCTTAAACCAGATCTCTCCAAGAAAAAAGCCGCCGGAATTTCCGGCGGCTTTTTTGTTTGTGTTGGTTTTTAAGAAGATTTCTTCTGCTGCTGCGAAACCTGCAGCCCGATGATGAGGTTGCCAAGCGGCTCCAGCAGCACTTCGGCTTCCTTCAAAATCTTCTCGACCAGCTTGATCGCAGTTTCCAGCGGCACGTTGGGCTCGAGGTTGATGTATTCCTGCTCCTTCGGCATGGCCGAATAAAGCTTGGAGACTTGGCCCGCCAGCTTGATATCCAGCAGCGACAATTTGCCGACGTTGGCTTCAAACACGGCGCGGCCAAAAGACGGGTGCTTCTGCACGATATCGCCGGACTGCTGGTACTTCGGCACTTCGTTGTTGTCTTTCAGGGTGCGCAGCATATCGCCGTAGATGACAAGGAAGGCTTCGACCTTGTTCTTGTTTTCGGTCAGCTCGCCTTCCAGCGTGGAAATCAGCACATGGCGCTCGCGGTTGACGAGCATGGCTTCCTTGCGGCTGGACTGTTCGGCATCGCGCTCCTGCACATAGGCCATGCGCTTCAGCCAGTACCACATGATGAGGGAGACGACGAGCAGACCGCCGAAAGGCCCGAAGATGAGTGCCATAGGAATAAGAAACGCCATATGCGGCTTCAGCCATTTCGGCACGCCGTTTTCGTCTTTCTTGTCTTCCTCGGCGACGAGGTTCCAGACGCCTTTGGCATTCACACGCGCGGCTTCCTGCGAGGTTTCATAGGCCGTCGCAAAAACCGAATTGTAGGTCTGGCGGCGGTCGACCACGACATAACCGTTGTCCAGCAGTTCGAGCGCGAGGTCCTGCCCCGCCTGCGTCGTGCAACGGCCGATCATTTCAAGCGGCGTGCCGCCCATGATCTTGCAGTTGACCTGCTGCTCCTGAATAAGCTTGTCCATGAGGTCGAGGGCTTTGAGTTCCAGCGGCGTTTCGGCCGATGATGCCGGCTTGATGCCCCAGAGGCGGATGGACGCGCCTTCGATGCGGAGGGTCATGGGGTCGATCGCGCGCATCAGACGCACAACGCGGTCAGGGAGCCTTGCACCGGTGTTCAAGGGCTGGGAAGGTTCGGCATCCATCGGCGCGGCCGTGGGCGGCGCTGCGACCGGCGCGGCTGGTGCTGCCGCCCGCTGCGCGAGGGCCGCGACCGAAACGGAAAGGCAGAGGGCGAAAAAGACGGGGACAAGAAGGCGCGACATATGGGCAATCCTATTCAAATTCAGCTGTAGCTAGTCTAGTGGCTAAAAGTCAGTCTTACAATTGGAAGCATACCGCTATGTAAACCTACCGCGAGGTTTGCACGGGTATCGGCAGCATGGGGTAAAGCCACATCGCAAGCTGGTGCGGATTACGCGTCTGGATATAGACGCGGCCGGGCCCGTAGAAGCGGCAGGCCAGCCCCTCGCCGGAGGTGACAGAGGAAATCCAGCCGGAGGCGCCGCGCGTAATGTCGTACTTCATATGCGAATCCCAGGCGACGAGATGGCCGTTGTCGATGAGGACGCTTTCGCCCGCCTGAATATTGATCGGGTAAATCGAGCCATAAGTCGCCAGAAATGCCGTGCCGCGACCGGAGATTTTGACGACAAAGAACCCTTCGCCGGAAAACATGCCCTTCATCAAGCCTTGCGCCTTGGTGGACACTTGGATGTCTTCCGTCGCGGCGAGGAAGCCGCCTTTCTGAACCGTCAGTTCCGTATCGTTGAGGTCAACGGCGGCGATTTCACCGGGGGTTGAGGCGGTCAGCAGCGCCCAGCCGGGGCCGCCTTCGGCTTCAAGCCGCTGCATGAAAAAGCTTTCGCCGGAAAAACGCCGCGCCATGGATTTTAAAATGCCGCCGTCAGCCTTTGCCGTCAGGCGCATATTCTCTGACATCGCGACCATGGCGCCGGATTCAGCCTTCAACGTATCGCCCGGCATAAAGGTCGCGCGCAGCAGCGGAAAGGCGCTGTCGCCGAGGATTTCCCATTTGGTCATGATGCTATCCCTGAAAAATAAACGGCGGGGTTAATATTGCGTACGGTCTTGTTTCTTGGTCCAGTTTTCAAAAACGATTTTCGCTTCCTCCCGCAGCATGCGGTAACTGGGCAGGCTGCGCTTGTTTTCGGGCAATGCGACTTCGGCGTATAAAAAAGCGTCATCAAAGCCGATGCGTTCCGCGTCTTCGCGCATATTGGCATAGAAAATCTTGTCGATGCGCGCCCAGTAGATGGCGGAGAGGCACATCGGGCAGGGCTCGCAGCTGGTATAAATTTCGCAACCGGCAAGATTGAAGTCCTTCACCGCCGCAGCAGCGTTACGGATGGCAACCATTTCGGCATGGGCGGTCGGGTCATTGGTGGAGGTGACGCAGTTCCACCCCTCGCCGATGACTTTGCCGCCCTTGACGATGACAGCACCAAAGGGCCCGCCACAATTTTCTTCCATCTTGACCTGCGACAAATCAATCGCGCGGCGCATAAAGGCTTTGCGCTGCTGGTCGATTTCCATCGCGGCCTGCGTAACGGGCACGGCGCTCAAGGCCTTCGCCTCGCTGTCTTCCAGCAGGCAGGTCTCGAGGCTGGCAATCAGCGCATCGGGCTTCACCGGCTTGTCGATAAAGGACAAGCGGCTGACGCCAAGATTGCTCTGAGCCACCGCGCGGTCATCCAGCGCGTCCAGCATCGCAATCAGCGGCACCTTGGCGTGATCTTTCTGCAATTTCCGCACGAGGCCCAAATGGTCGACGCTTTCATTTTCGACATCAAGAATAACGACATCGGGAAAGCGCGAGAGATGCGCGACGGCCTCATCGCCATTCGTCGCCTCATAGACCTGATAGTTGTTTTTGCCCAGAATCCCGCACAGCAGTTTGCGCGTGATCATGTTCGGCTCGACGAGGAGGACCTTCGCCTTGGGGTCGGAAAGGACTTCGGACATTATTTCACGTGCTCATGCTCGAGTTCCGGCTCCGGCGATTTCGGGTTCGGCGTTTTTGCGGCCGGATATTCAAAATTTAGCTTATCCGCCAACACGCCGATCTTCACCGCGCCACCCTTGACAAGGCGGCCGAACAGCAGTTCATCGGCCAGCGGTTTCTTGACGTATTCCTGAATAACGCGGGCGAGCGGCCTTGCGCCCATCGCAGGGTCGTAGCCCTTGCGGCCGATCCACTGGCGCGCTTCATCCGTCAGCTCGATCGTCACGCCGCGGTCGCCGAGTTGTGCTTCCAGCTGCATGATGAACTTGTCGACAACGCGGCCGATGGTTTGCGGGTTGAGGCCTTTGAAGGACACAATCGCATCAAGGCGGTTGCGGAATTCGGGCGTGAAGGTGCGGCTGATCGCCTCTTCATCATCACCCTCGCGGTGCGTGCGCTCGAAGCCCATGGTGGCTTTGGCAAGCTCCGACGCGCCGGCGTTGGTCGTCATGATGAGGATGATGTTGCGGCAGTCGACAGCCTTGCCGTTATTGTCGGTCAGCTTGCCGTAGTCCATCACCTGCAGCAAAATGTTGAAGAGGTCGGGGTGCGCCTTCTCGATTTCATCGAGCAGCACGATGGAGTGCGGATGCTGGTCGATTTTATCGGTCAACAAACCGCCCTGATCAAAGCCGACATAGCCCGGCGGGGCACCGATGAGGCGCGACACCGAATGGCGTTCCATATATTCCGACATGTCGAAGCGCGTAAGTTCCAGCCCCAGCGTTTTCGCCAGCTGCCTTGCGACTTCCGTCTTGCCGACGCCGGTGGGGCCGGAGAAGAGGTAGGAGCCAATCGGCTTTTCCGGCTCGCGCAATCCGGCGCGGGAGAGCTTGATGGCGGAGGTCAGCGCCTCGATCGCGGCATCCTGCCCGAAGACAAGGGTCTTCAAATCGCGCTCGAGGTTCGATAGAGCCTCCTTGTCGTCCTTGGTAATGGTTTTTGGCGGGATGCGCGCGATTTTTGCAACCGTTGCCTCAATCTCCTTCAGGCCAATCGTTTTCTTGCGCTTGTCTTCCGGCAGCAGCATCTGCGCCGCGCCCGCTTCGTCAATCACGTCAATCGCCTTGTCGGGCAGTTTGCGGTCGCCGATGTAGCGGGCCGACAGTTCCACCGCCTGACGCAGGGCTTCTTCCGTATAGGTGACTTTGTGGTGTTCTTCGTAGTAAGGCTTCAAGCCCTTCAGAATACGAATGGCATCTTCCAGCGAGGGTTCATTGACGTCAATCTTCTGGAAGCGGCGCACAAGCGCGCGGTCTTTTTCAAAGTGGTTGCGGTATTCTTTATAGGTCGTGGAGCCGATGCAGCGCAGCGTGCCGGAGGACAGCGAGGGCTTCAGCAGGTTCGAGGCATCCATCGCGCCGCCGGAGGTGGCGCCGGCACCGATCACGGTGTGGATTTCATCGATAAACAGGATCGAGCCTTCAATCGCCTGCAGTTCGGTAATCACGGCCTTGATGCGCTCTTCGAAATCGCCGCGGTAGCGCGTACCGGCGAGCAGCGAGCCCATGTCCAGCGCGTAAATCACGGCGTTTTTCAGCACATCCGGCACATCGCCTTCGGTGATGCGGCGGGCAAGGCCTTCCGCAATCGCGGTCTTGCCAACGCCGGGATCGCCGACATAAAGCGGGTTGTTTTTGGAGCGGCGGCAGAGCACCTGAATGGTGCGGTCCACTTCCGCCTCGCGCCCGATCAGCGGGTCGATCTTGCCTTTGATGGCCTTGTTGTTGAGGTTGACGCAATACGCGTCCAGCGCCTCGCGGCCTTTTTTAATCAGGTTTTCTTCCTGCATTTCCTCATCGGCACCGTGCACGGTGCGCTGCTCGGCGGAGCCCGGCACTTTGGCGATGCCGTGGGAGATGTAGTTGACGGCATCAAAGCGCGTCATTTCCTGTTCCTGCAGGAAGAAGACGGCGTTGCTTTCACGTTCCGAGAACAGGGCGACCAGCACGTTGGCGCCCGTCACTTCTTCGCGGCCGGAAGATTGCACGTGGATGGCCGCGCGCTGCAGCACACGCTGGAAGCTGGAGGTCGGCTTTGCTTCTTCCGATGCCGGATGCACAAGGTTCTGCAGCTCGGCATCAATGTAATGGTTCAGCTCCTGACGCAGCAGGTCAAGGTCGACACCGCAGGCGCGCATGACGGCAATCGCGTCCTGGTCTTCGGTCAGCGCGAGCAGCAAATGCTCCAGCGTTGCAAATTCATGATGGCGCGTGTTGGCATAGGCCAGCGCCCGGTGCAGCGTTTGTTCGAGTTGTCTAGACAGCATAACTCCCCCTTATTCCGTTACGGCTTGATACCGTTTAATCTTTTTCCACGCGACCTCGGTCGCTTATTCCTTTTCCATCGTGCATTGCAGCGGATGTTCGTTCTTGCGGGCGTAGTCCATGACGAGGTTGACCTTGGTTTCCGCAACTTCATAGGTGAAGGTGCCGCAGACGCCGACACCCTTGCGGTGCACATGCATCATGATTTCGGTCGCTTCCTGCCTATCTTTGCTGAAAAACCTTTCCAAGACGTGAATAACGAAATCCATCGGCGTGAAGTCATCGTTTAACAGAAGCACCCGGTACATGGAGGGCTTCTTGGTGACGGGGCGCGTGCGCGTCAGAAGGCCGATGTCGGTTCGGCCCGGCCGGCCATCGTCGCGGTCGTCGTCGCCCATGAGGATGTTCAGCTTTTGGCGATTCATTTCAAACCCTTGCCCCGGATCTTTTGTCCCTGCAGGCAAATTCCCCTGCCTTTTAAATATAGTACGCAGTTGAGCAAAAGTACCCTCGAAAAAATACTTTACAAGAATCTGTACTTTGCATAAATTGGCCGGATTATCTGCCATTTTGCGTAATAAAGTTTCAAAAGCGAAGGATATTCGTGTTGAAAGTTAGAAATTGGGTAAAAGCGGGCGCTCTCGCCCTTGCCTTCAACGTCGCCGCCATTGCGCCGGCCGACGCGCAGCACCGCCACCACACAAAACTGCACCGCACGCCCCATACCACGACGCAACTGGCCGACCAGAAACCCAACCGTTACGCCGCCATCGTCGTTGATGCCGACAATGGCCTTGTATTGTACGAGCGCGACGCCGACCAGCGCCTGCACCCCGCCTCGACCACCAAGGTCATGACAGCCTATCTTGTGTTTGAAGCGCTTGAATCCGGCAAGCTGAAGATGGACCAACGCCTGAATATCTCGGAAAACGCTGCCAGCCAGCCCCGCACCAACCTGGGCCTGATGAGCACGGTTGGCAAAGGCCGCCGCGCGACGACGACGCAGACCGTGCGCACCATTACGGTTGAAAACGCGCTGAAAGGCATGCTGTGCCATTCCGCCAATGATGCCGCGGTTATTTTTGCCGAAGCCATTGGCGGCACGGAAGAAAACTTCGCACGGATGATGAACGCGAAAGCCAAATCCCTTGGCATGGATGGCACACACTACGTCAACCCGAATGGTTTGCCGGACGACCGCCAGAAAACGACGGTCGAGGACCTGGCCCTGCTCTCCCGCGCGGTGATCCGCGATTTCCCGCAGTATTACCCGCTGTTTGACACCGAAACCTTCACCTTTAACGGCGCCACCTACCGCAATACCAACAACCTGCTCGGCAAATATCCGGGCATGGACGGCATTAAAACCGGCTGGATTGCAACCTCGGGCTATAACCTCACCGCCTCCGCCATTCGTGAAGGCAAGCGCGTGATCGGCGTTGTCTTCGGCGCGCGCTCGCCTTCCGAGCGCAAGGAAGACATGACCCACCTGCTCGACTTCGGCTTTGAAAAGATGCGCAACCCGGATGCGCGCTTCGCCTTCGGCCGCTCGACCGGCGATAACGGACAGCGCTATGTCGCCCTGCCGCCGAAAGCGGGGGAGGAAGACGCGCCGGATACGACCAAAACCGATACCTCTACGAACCTGATGCCGTCCTTCAACTCCACCTTCGGCCGCGACATCATGGCGCGCCAGCCGCTGGTGACGCCGGATAGCCTGTTTAAACCGCAGTTCACCCTGCCGTTCAAAACGCCGGATACGCCGCCGCCGCCCTCGCAGCCGGACAAGGCTTTGCCGCCGTCCATCATCCGCCAGCGCGGACCTAATCCGCCGGTCTGATACCCGCCCCGGATTTATCCACATATCCCCCGCATTTGATTAGATTATTTCAAATGCTTGCTAGACAAACTGTGCCCGCCGGACCATAATTATTTATAGGGGCACAACCGGGGATTTTATGACATTGATGACAAACATCAGCGCCAGACGCGTTTTTGCCATGCTGCTGGCGGCTGTGCTGCTGGCGACCATTGCCGCCGGCCCCGCCGACGCCGCCCGCCACCACCGCAAAACCGCCCATGTGCGCGCTGTCCAGCCGGACCGTTTCGCCGAAATCGTCATTGATGCGCAGACGGGTTTTGTGCTCAGCGAAAAAAATCCCGACAAGCGCCTCTACCCCGCCTCCATGACCAAGATGATGACGCTCTATCTTGCCTTCGAAGCAATCGAGGGCGGGCAGATGACGAAATCACAGCGCGTGCCGGTGTCGGCCAATGCGCAGTATCAGGAACCCTCTAAGCTCGGCCTTGAAGCCGGCTATTCCATCCGCGTTGAAGACCTTATCCTCGGCATCGTCACCCGCTCCGCCAATGACGCGGCGGTGACTCTTGGCGAAGCCGTCGGCGGTTCGGAATCGCGCTTTGCGCGCATGATGACGCTGAAGGCGCAGCAGCTGGGCATGAAGAACACCCATTTCGTCAACGCTTCGGGCCTGCACGACCCTGACCAGTATTCCAGCGCGCGCGACATGGCGATTTTGGCGCAGGCGCTGATGCGCGATTTTCCGCGCCAGTACCACTACTTCAGCACGCCCAGCTTTACCTATGCGGGCGTGACATCGCTGAACCACAACAAGCTTTTGAAGACCTATGAAGGCTGCGACGGCATGAAGACGGGCTATGTCTATGCCTCGGGCTATAACCTCACAGCTTCCGCCGTGCAGGGCGGCCATCGCCTGATCGGCGTTATTTTCGGCGGCCGCACCGCAGCCGTGCGCAACAAGACGATGGAAGACCTGCTGGACGCGGGTTTTGCCAAAATCGCCGATCCGCGCGTGGCCGCGCTGATCCAGCACCGCACGGAGCTTGCGAAGGGTACGGCGCCGAAAGCTGCGGCAGGCGCTGCCCAGAAAATCGTTTCCTATAGCCAGACGCAGCTGGCAGCGCGCACGCAAGGCAGCCTTGAGGCTGCCGGCGTCAACAACAATGCCTATGACGATGTTGAAGAAGGCGATGCGGGCTTGAGCGCCGATATGCCGGCCGCCAATGCCATGACTGCCGTAGCGCAGCGCCAGACGGCCGCCGCGCCGCAAGCAGCTGTGCAGCAACAGCCCGCGGCCAAGCCCGGCCAGATTGCGGCCCGTACAGCAACTGCCGTTCCCGCAGCTCCCGCCATTGCCGCGCCGCGTGCGCCTGTTGCGCCCGTACGTGTGGCGGTTGCACCCCCTGCCCGCGTTGCGCCCGCCGCCGTTGCGCGTGTTGCCCCTGCCCCTGTTTTGACAGCCCCCGCCGCAGGGCAGCCCGTGCGCATGGCCATGGCGACAGCGCCGGAACTGATCGCCCCTGCCATCCCCGGTTCTGTTTCGGGCACCTGGGCCGTGCAGGTCGGTGCTTTCGCAACGCATCAGGCGGGCGTGACGGCGTTGAAACAGGCGGCATCGAAACTGCCGAAGGCGACCATGGAGCGCAGCAAATACGTCATCGTGCCGCTGATGACCAACCGCGGCATGATTTACCGCGCGCGTCTTGGCGGGCTTGACCGCGGCGCCGCCGCCAATGCCTGCAAGGTTTTGCGCGGCAGCTGCCTTGTGCTGGCCCTCGAATAAATTCAAGGGAGGTTTCCCATGACATCCGCCGCTGAAAACCATCCGGTTCAGACCGTGCGTATTTTCGTGCACGGCTTTGTGCAGGGGGTGAGCTACCGCCGCTGGTTGCAGGGCGAGGCGCTGCAGCGCGGCCTTCACGGCTGGGTGCGCAACCGCGCCGACGGCTCGGTCGAGGCGCTGATCCATGGCGACGCCCATAAAGTCGACGACCTTGTCCGCGCCTGCCGCCACGGCCCCGCCATGGCGCGCGTCGACAAGACCCACAGCGAACCCGCCGAATATGACGGCATCGAAGGCTTTCGCATTGAAAGCACGTTTTAATTTTAACCAGGATTTATCATCATGCGCGCGGTCATTCTGTTTCTCTGCCTTACACTTTGCGTTACCGCGCCCGCGATTGCGCAGGAAACGGCGGATGAGCCTGCCAAAAAGAACCTTGTGCCGTTCCGCGAAGATTCAGGCCTGATCACCGCGGAATATTATATCTCCACCGGCAAATACGCACAGGCGCTGAATGTGCTGGAAGGTGTCTTGAAACGCCACCCCGAAAACGCCGATGCCTTCACCTATATGGGGTACTCCTATTACAAGCTCGGCGATGTGAAAAAAGCGACCAGCTATTACAAAAAAGCGCTGATCGTGAACCCGCAGCACCTTGGCGCCAACCGCTATATGGCCGAGATTTATCTCAGCGTGAACGACCTTGCCCGCGCGATCGAGCAGATGCAGGTCATCCGCATGGTCTGCGCCGAAGCCGATTGCGAGGAACTGGACGAGCTGGAAGCCGAAATCAACGCCTATAAAAACGGCCAGCACGACGAGCCCGCGCCAGAAACAGCGCCGAAAAAAGACAAGTATAATTAACGCGGCTTTATAACAGCGGCGGGCTTCGGTTGCGGCTTTGAATCGCACCACGACACAAAATCAGCCATCACCGCCTGAAGGTCGGCCTGCAATTTTTGCGCGTCAGGCTTCATAACCAGCGTTTCTTCATCCAGATACAGCCGGCGGTTGACCTCCAGCTGCAGGCAGTGGCGGCCTGCCGCTGGATCGCCATGGCGGGTGATGATTTCCGCGCCGCGGTAGCCGGGCATGTCGATGGCGACGTTGTACCCCTTGGCCGCAAAAAGCGCCCGCAGCTTTTCCGCATATTCCGGCGCGGCAGTTTTGCCGTCGCTGGTGCCAATCGCGATATCGACGGGGTTATGCGCTGTGCCGCGCTGCACGGTGGAGGGCATGGAATGACAGTTGATATGAACGGCTCTGCCCGTTCGCGCGACTGCGTCATCCAGTAGCGCGCCAAGCTTATCGTGATAAGGTTTGTGGCAGGAGGCCACGCGGTTGAAGACTTCCTTCAAACTTAACTTCCGGTCATAGACCTTCTGGCTCGATCGAGGCGTGCATTTTTCGCGGACGAGACCTGCACCGCTGCCGGTGTAAATGCCCTCTTCATCCGCCTTGAATTTCTCCGTCACCACATCCTTGCGGTTGGGGTCAACGTAGGCACGCGGAAAATCCGCCTGCAGGAACGGCACACCGAGGCGCGGGAAAAAGCTGAACAGCCGGTCGACGCCGGTGTCTTCCGCCTTTTTCAATTCGGCTAAATCGCAGGCGAAGCCAAAATCATCGGGGTAATCGGTGCCGCTGTGCGGGCTGTCAGCCACAACACACGATATGCGCCGCACAGGTTCATCGACATGCAGGACCTGTTTTTGCCCTGCCATGCGGTGTTATACCGCCATTTTGCTGATGGTATTGGTGGTCGAGAAACCCTCTTCCATATCAGCGCGCACGATTTTGCCGCCGTAGGAGGTCACGAGTTCATAGCCCACAACTTCTTCCAGCTTATACTGGCCGCCTTTGACGAGCACATCGGGGCGGATGGCTTTGAGCAGTTCCATCGGCGTATCTTCACCGAAGACAACAACGGCATCGACCATTTCCAGCGCCGACAAAATCGCCGCACGGGAAACTTCATCCTGCACGGGGCGCGTCGGGCCTTTGAGGGCGCGGACGGAGGCATCGCTGTTGATGGCGACGACAAGATAATCGCAGGCGGCTTTTGCCTGACGCAGCGTCGAGATATGCCCCGGGTGCAGCAGGTCGAAGCAGCCATTGGTGAAGCCGACCTTAAAGCCCTTGGCGCGCCAGCGTTCCGCCTGCTCTGCTGCGCCTTCCTTCGTCACCAGTTTCGTCTTGCGGTGATAGGCCTGTTTTTCCATGGCGTAGCCCATGAAGAGGACTTTTTCAATTTCATCGGGGCGCGCAACCGCGGTGCCCGGCTTGCCGACGACGATGCCGGCCGCGATATTCGCAATCAGCGCGGCATTGCGCGGCGTGATATGCGCGGCAAGCGCGGCGGCGAAAGCGGCAATCACGGTATCACCGGCGCCGGAGACGTCAAACACCTCGCGCACATTGGCGGGAATATGAATGGCATCGGCGTCTTTGGAAATCAGCGACATGCCGGCCTGGCTGCGCGTGGCGAGGACAGTCGGGATATCACAGGTGGTGATGATCTTCATCGCCGCCGCGCGGACTTCTTCATCCGTGCCCGCTTTCATGGCGGTCGCGGTTTCAAGTTCCTTGCGGTTCGGCGTAATGACGCTCGCGCCGTGGTAGCGCGCAAAATCGAGCCCTTTGGGGTCGACGATGACAGGTGTGCCGTTTTTCTTCGCAATCTCGATAATGCCGGTCACCAGACGGTCGGTGAGCAGGCCCTTTTTGTAGTCGGACAAAATCACCGCTCCGACGGCGGGGATGATTTTGGCGGCACGCGCCAGCAGGCGATCTTCAATATCCGCGCTGATCGGGGTGGTTTTTTCGCGGTCCACCCGCAGCATCTGCTGCCCGCCGGAGACGAAGCGCGATTTGACGGTGGTAGAGCGGCTGGCTGTCTTCTCGAGCTGTGCGTCGATGCCAAGGGCCTCCAGCTGCTTTATAATGTCATCTCCGGCAATGTCCTCGCCGATGACGGCCATAAGCACCGCTTTGGCCCCTAAAGCCGCGATATTGGCGACCACGTTGCCGGCGCCGCCGAGCATGGCTTTTTCCCGCTCGACCAGCAAAACGGGAATCGGCGCTTCGGGGGAGATTCTTTCAATCGCCCCGTAGACGAACCGGTCCAGCATGACATCGCCAAGGCACAGGACGGTGGAGCCCTGCAAACGCGCGAGTTCTTGGGAAAGCGCTGAATTTTCAACCATTTAAATATCATCTTTCCGGATAAAAAGGGGCTCAACCTGTATAACAAATGACATAAGGCGGGGCAAGATTCAAAAATAGTTCCCGATCTTAACGCAGTTTCATCAATTGTTAATCAAATTGCATAATAATGAACCAGTCAGACCGAAAAACTGCAGCCGTACTTAAATAGAGCCAAAAAGCTGCAGCCGACGGTTCCGCCAGTCTCCTAGAAAAGGTCACCGCGCGCATGTTGAGTGTGAAAATCGAGAACCAGCCCGAAACCAAGGCCAGCGCGTCGCCTCTCCAGTCCAGTTTCATCCGTTCCGTCAGCCGCCAGGTCCGCAGCCACAAGCTGGGCGACCTGCTTGTCGCCTCCGGCATCATCACGGAAGGCCAGCTTTCCAACGCCCTGATCGGCCAGAAAGAGTCCGGCGACCGCCTCGGTAAAGTCCTGCTCGAGCAGGGTTCCCTCTCCGCCGTCCAGCTGTATCGCAAGCTGGCTGAACAATGGTGCATTAAAGCCTCGACCGCCGGCGTCGCCCTGATGATGCAGGTCCTGACCCCTTCCGTCGCCCGTGCCGATGACTCTTCCGGCTCTGTGCGCCTGGCTGCCGCTTTCTCCGGCGCAACGCTGCGCCCGACCATGCCGGAAGCCGGCCACCCCGGCCTGTTCGGCACCTCCGAAATCAAGAGCAGCGGCGTGTCGATGTTCCCGAAATGGACCGCCGTCATGGCGCGCTTTGAAGGCCAGATGCATACCGAAGGCCTGTCGCCCACCGTGCAGGCCTGGAAATCGCACCTGCAGGGCATGAAAGATTTGTCGGCGTCCGAGCAGATCGATGCCGTCAACAAATACATCAACTCCGTCCGCTATGTGGAAGACAACGTCAACTACAACAAGTCGGACTACTGGGCGACCCCGATCGAGTTCCTGACCCGCGGCGGCGATTGCGAAGATTTCGCGATTGCGAAATATGCGTCCTTGCGCGCCCTCGGCTTCTCGACCGACCAGATGCGCATCGCCATCGTGCAGGATAAAGTCAAAAACGTGCCGCATGCCATCCTCATCGTCTATGAAGGCGGCAAGGCCCATGTGCTGGACAACCAGGACGCCCATGTGCGCAACGCCGATGACATTAACCGCTACAAGCCCATCTTCTCGCTGAACAGCAACAACTGGTGGCTGCACAAAAGGGCTTAAGCGATACCGGATTTAAAAAAGGCCGCCCCTTCAAAGGGCGGCCTTTTTTAAATGGAGAATTATATTCAGGCGGCGATTTTCTTTTCCAGTACCGGATTACGGTTTTTCCAGTAAATGGCGGCGAAGGCTTCGGCTTCTTCGCGGAAGGGCACATCCCCGCCTTCCATTTTTGACTGCAGCCACTCCACGTGTTCTTGGAGCGCTTCGGCGCGTTTGCCTTCGGCTGACAAGCGGATGAGTTTTTCCATCGCGACCTCCACCTCGTCAAACCGCGCGCGCCAGATATTGAACCAGTCGTCGTTCTGCTTAGTAAAGCCGTGCAGCCATTGTTCAATCGCGTCGCCTTCTTTGGGCCAGAACATGGCGTGGCGGCGGCGGTAGTATAGCTCTTCCGTCAGCCGTTCCGGCGCTTCCTGCCAGCGTTTTTGCAGCAGCGGGTCACGCAGGAAGCGATCCGCGAAGATTTCTTCGGGGAAAGTCATGGCGCGCAGCTCCGGCATGTCGAAGTACACCATGACTTCTGTCTGGATGCTGGCGCGCAGTTCATTGTCCTGCATCTTGCGGGCGAAACCATCGGGGTGCTGGCCCGCGATATGGATCATATCCGCGCCATGCGCCAGCTCGTGCAGCATGTAGAGATCATGACACGACGGCTTTTCGTAGTTGCGGTAACCGATGCCCGACCACCACAGGCTGAAATGCGCCCGTTCTTTATATTCATCACTCATGTCGTAGAAAAAGCGCGGCAGTTCGGCAAATTTTTCAACGATGCGGTAAACAAGCCCGCCGGTGTCGTGCGACTTTTTGAAGGCTGGGGTCTTCCAATAGGCGCGGAGGTGTTTGTGGATATCGGCTTTTTCCGCCAGCAGGATGATATTTTTCATCTGTCGCCTCCTTGAGGTAAGACTTCATGCGCCCTTGCGCGAACGGTGCCATCGACATCGGGGTTGATGATGGTGGCGATCAGGGGTGTCAGGCAGAGGCGTAGCTTTTCATCGCCCTTGCCGCCGCGCATCAGGTAGCGGTGCAGCGGGTCGGGCTCCGCCGGTGCAGGTGCCGTGGCAAGCAGGACGACATCGGCAGCGTCAAGCGCCATGCCGAGATTGCGGGAGGCTTTGGCGATCGCAGGCCCCTGCCCCAGCGCGCCATAGCGCGTCGGCAGTTCATGCACGCCGTAGGTCTGCAGGAGACGCGTGCCGAATTTAAGGGACAGCAGGTTTTTAAACCATTTGTTGCCGAAGAGCCCGGGATACGCCGTGCGGGACAGCAGCCCGCCGATACGATGGTAATAAACACCCATCGGCTTGCTGAGCGAGAAGAAGATGGCGCGGATATTGGGACAATGCGCATCGACCGTGAAGCTGCGCGCGACGCAGCCGACGTAAGTGAGATCAAGCATTACCTCCGCCGTCGGCTGCTGGCGGTAGAGCTGCGCGACGAAGGCCGGATAATCTGCCCAGACGTTGCCATCGATGGCGGAAGGCTGGCTCAAATAAACCTGATCCGTCTTGCCGATGCGGAGGACCGCAGCACGCCAGTCGCGGCGGTTATGCGCGATAACTTTAATGCCGGCACTGGCGGCATAGGCGCCGAAGCCTTCGTAATCACCCTCGAACACGTGGATGACGGGGGTGAAGTCCTCCACCCTTGCCCGCAGGCCGTAGGCATAGATGGTTTCACGCAAGGCCTCGCTTGCGCCGCCGGTCGTATAGAAGAAGGGGAAATCGGCATCGTCGAATTTCACGACGGGCGCGCTCCACTGTTTCCAGCTGGCGAAAAATTCTTCGTGCATCGCGTCCTGTTTCTGCGTCCAGGCTTCGCGGTACATGTCGAGCAACCCTGCCCTGTCTTCGTCGAGTAGCTTGGAAAAAGCCGCTTCCGTCTCCGGCATGACGTAGCTGTACACCGTTTTACTGACGCCCGCTGCGGCCAGCAGTGCATTTAGCTGGTCGTTGGTGGGGGCAGGCGTTGCGGGTGCAGCGTATTTGAGGGCGGCGAACATCATGACGGGCTCTTTTCTGTTATTCTCAATAAGAGCATAACATATAGTCGTTAAGAGTATATGTCAATCAGAAAAGCCGCCTGCGGTACAATTGCCCGAAAAGCCCGTAAATCAAGGCGAAATGAAGGCCGTCATGGTGGCGGATTCAAATACCAGCACGCCGTTTTTCATGCGCCCGCGGATGTCCGATATCTCGAGACGTGCCCGGAAGCTGCCCGATTCTGCGGTCAGCACCATGGTGGCGGCTTTATCCGCCGGAACGCTGGTGACTTTCTCGTCATAGAATTTTTTCGCAATGGGGGCGAGGTCGAAGGCCAGCAGGGGTCCTGCCTCCCCTTCCTGCAGCTGCAGCTTACCATCCGGCGACAGCTTATACTTCAGCTTGATGCCGTCCTTGTCCTGCTGGGAGAAGGGCTGCGCCGACGGGTTTTCGCCAACGCCGAGATTGAGCCGTGCGATATATTCATAGGGCGCAACCTTCATCAGCTTGTCGCCGTACCAGTTATTGTCGGTCGTGGTCAGGGAATAATATTCGTCCGACTCATCGCTGTCCCAGCGCGTCACCCATTTCATGCCCCAGGCATTGACGAGTTTTTCGGCGCGGTCATATTGCGCGGTGCAGTTGAAGAAGCTGCGCTCCTTGCAGGCATCGCTGTAGCTTACCTGTTCTTTGGTCGGGGCGATTTCTTTGGCGAAAGGCGCGACATATTTATCGATCGACGCTTCGCGGTCGCGGGAGATCAGGTATTCGGTAATCGAGCTGATTTCCTTGCGGTCGTTGAAGGCGACTTCTTTGGTGGTTTTGGCGATGCTGCCGTCGGCCTTTATCACCTCCGCCGCTTTCAGGAAGTTTTCAAGGCGGGAGACCTGGCTGGCGGTCGAGACCGGCACGGCGCCCCAGGGGCCGAAGGAAGCGAGCAGAAACAGGGCACACAGCAGCATGGGCACATGCTTGATATGCGCCTGCTTCGGTTTGATGAAGGAAAAGACGGACAGCGCCGCCAGCCAGATAAGCGCCAGCAGAATGGCGTAGCGTTCCTCCGTCATGCCGTATTGTGTCAGGCGCGTGTAAAGCCCCAAGGCGAGCAGGCCAACGGGGATCAGCAGCAGGTAATAGAAATAGCGGTAGAACTGCTGCAGCAGCTTGGTGCCATTCTCGCGCATCGGGAAGACGGCTAGGCGGGCGATGATGCCGGCCGCGCCAAAGCCCGTCACCATATAGGCAAGGTTGCCGCGCGGCAGTTCCCATTTGTACACAATCTTGGCGAAATAGGCGTAGAGCACCCAGGTCATGATCAGGACAAGCGGCACGAGGAGATAATTGGCGATGAAATAGATGCCGGGCAGCAGGACGCATTCTTCCTTGGCGAAATCGAACTGGCGCGGCAGGTAGGAGAGGAACAACAGCGGGCCGAAGAAACCGGCGCCGAAAATCCAGATATCGCCGTACAGCTTGCCGGGCACATGCAGCTCGAACAGATAATCCATGCTGCCGACAATGGCGCAGAGGCCGATGCACAGCAGAAGTGTTGAAAGGCCCGAAATAACCAGCGAGATACCGTTGCTGTAGTTGTAATACCAGACGCTGTCTTCATCGCTTTTGCGCAGAATGTACGGCGCGAAAAGCATCGAGAGGGAGAGCGCCGCGCCGAAGAACAGGTGCGATGCCGAAAAATGATCGGGGATAAAGGCGAACGCGGCAACAACCGCACCGCAAACCGCCATCACGCTCCAACGCTTCGCCGCATCAAAACCGGAACTTTCAGCAAACAGCTTCGCCGCGGTGAACAGCACCGCGCTGTTGGAAACAAACAGCATGATGCGGGCATTCATGTCGTCGCTGAAAATTTTCACGTCATGCGTCATCAGCATGCAAAGCACGGTACCGAAGGCACAAACGCTGACCGACAGCGGGAAGCGGTTGAAGGCCGCTTTCAATACATTGACCAGATATTCGACCTGAAAACGCTGAAGAAAGGTTTTAAAAGACATATTTCGCCCCTTGATGAAAATTCGATTTTTAAAATGCTTCGTTAAAAGTTATTCAACCCATGCCACGCGCAGGATGTTGGTGGAGCCGGGCGTGCCGAAGGGAACGCCGGCGGTAATGACGACGCGCTGGCCGCTGGCGGCGATGCCATGTTCCTGCGCAAAGCGCACGGCCTTTTTCACCATATCGGCAAAATTGTCGATATCGTCGGTATGCACGGCATGGACGGCGTAAGACAGCTGCAGACGCCGCGCGACTTCCAGATGCGCCGTGAGGCAGAGGATGGGCACAGACGGCCGCTCCCGCGCGGTGCGGAGCGTCGTGGAGCCCGACGTCGTGTAGTTCACAATCGCCGCCGCCGAAATGGTGGAGGCGACTTCAGAGGCAGCCGCCGTAATAGCGTCGGACGAGTTTTTATCGGGGTCGGGGTGTTCCGCGTCCATGATTTTGCGGTAAAGATCATCCTTCTCCACATCAATCGCGATGCGGTCCATGATGGAGACGGCTTCGATGGGATATTCGCCGGAGGCAGTTTCGGCCGAGAGCATCACGGCATCGGCCGCGTCATAAATGGCGGTCGCAACGTCGGAGGCTTCGGCCCGCGTCGGGCGCGGCGAGGAGATCATGGATTCCAGCATCTGCGTTGCCACGATCACGGGCTTGCCCGCGTGGCGGCAGGCGCGGATGATGCGCTTTTGCACGGCCGGCACTTTTTCCGACGGAATTTCAACGCCGAGGTCGCCGCGCGCGACCATGATGGCATCCGACATATCGACGATCTGCGCCAGGTGTTCGATGGCGGAGGGTTTTTCGAGTTTGGCGATAATTTTCGCGCGGCCATTAATAAGGCGGCGGGCTTCGGCGACGTCATCCGGGCGCTGCACGAAGGACAGCGCAATCCATTCAACGCCCATGTTGAGAGCGGCCTCAAGGTCTCTGCGGTCTTTTTCGGTGAGGACGGAAACTTTCAGCAGCACGTTCGGCAGGTTGACGCCCTTGCGGTCAGACAGGCGCTTGCCGGCGATGACTTCGGTTTCAACAAAGTCGGCGCCTTTTTTAATGACATGCAGATGCACCTTGCCGTCATCGAGCAGAATATCGGCGCCTTCGACCAGCACCTCCATGATTTCAGGGTGCGGCAAAAAGATGCGCTGCTGGTTGCCGGGCGCGGGGTTTGAGTCGAGCGTGATGCGCATGCCCTTTTCAATGTCGATGAAACCATCTTTAAAGGTGCCAAGGCGCAATTTCGGGCCCTGCAGGTCGGCGAAAATGCCAATTGGTGTGCCGACGTCTTTTTCAAGCGCGCGGATCATCTCGACGCGTTTCGCATGGTCTTCATGCACGCCATGGCTGAAGTTGAGGCGGAAAATATCGACGCCCGCATCAAACAATTTGCGCACCATCTCCGGCGTCGAGGACGCGGGGCCGAGGGTGGCGACGATTTTTGTCTTGCGGTTGCGTTTGGCCATGACGATTTTTTATCTTTCCGCTGAGGTCGAGTTCATTCGGTCGAGGCTTGTCCCCGCCGCCGTTGCCCTTCTTTTACCGCCCGTGAAACCGATGGGCAAGCGTTGGGGCATGGGAAATGACGCCTTGCACCAAAATACCTTGTATTATGAATAAAGCTGCCGCATTTGCCGCCGGAATTGCACGGGCAAAAACTGTCTCGAGCCGTTACAGTGTTTTTTATGGGAGAACCTCTGGCCGTTTTATCAATTTTTTTCGCTCTATTCCTGAGCTTTGCGATCCCTTGCGCGGCGCTGGCAATCGGTATTGTCTTGCTTAGGTCTGTCGTACCAAAAAAGCGTCCTTCGTTTAAAAGCGCCCTGAGAGATGTATTCCTGCTCACCTGCGCGCTTTCTGTTGTTCTGTTTTTCAGCTTTACCTCAATCAAGTCTGCTCTGACGCCGAAAGTTCCGGCGCCGGAAACTGTCTCGATAGAGACCTTTCATATGGCTGACTATTATCAAAGCCATTCGGCATTGAAATTTGTGCTTGATAAACTGTTTCCCGCAGGCACCCCGAAGCAACAGATCGACGACATCCTTGTGCTGCGCGAAGGGGCATCAACCGACGCAGCTGATGTCATTACAGACGAGCTTAAGAAAAAAGACACCGCAATCGCGATTTACCGGCTTTCCGTGTCAAAATGGGTGTGTTTCCCGATGGGTGGAAGCCCCGGCGTTCGCATACGCGCGGAATACGATGCGTCGTTGAAACTCATCGCCTGGAAGATCAGCGGCTTTGAGACGTTCACTTCGAGCGGCTGCGATTTCCTGTGATATACGCCAAAAGAAAAACCCCTTCGCCGGTAAGGGCTAAAGGGGTTTAAGGCTTGGAGAGGCCAAGTAAAAGGCTTTAGTTCAAGAAACTTGTTACGCGCACATCATGGGCGGGTTGTCCCAGCCGTCGTTGCTGCGCTTGTTGATGTCGACACGGACTTCCTGGATCGCGAAGGGGTTCGCGCGGGGGAAGGCTTTGCGGGCAGCGGGGGTTTTGAAGGTTTCGGGAGCCGCGAGCGCGACGACGAAGACGTCCATCAGCGAGCGGGTGAAGAAGCATTCCGTAGCAGAGTTATTATGACGCATAGTGCACACCTTGAGTTTAAAGAAGCGCCCCGGTTATTGCTTGATTGCTTTTGGGCGGGGTCGCCGTTGATTTCGCGCACAACATCATGCCGCAGCGCACCAATGTCAATAAGGCTCAGAAAATAAACGGAAAGTTGCTGCGTCACTCGTTCCTACGGCAACTTTAGGGCTGGTTATTTTATTGCGCGGGTAATATTATTACTCACCGCTCGCAACTTCGTTTCAAGGTTTTGGCGAATCTTTCCACCCAAATGAAAAACCCGCGGGGTTACGGCCCGCGGGTTTTCGGAGAATACCGGGGTTAAACCCCGGCAATCAGGCGGGCTGGCTGCCCTTCTTATCACGGCGGCGCAGGCCATAGCGCAGTTGCGACAGCAGCGGATGCGGATCAGGCCCGCCGTTGCCATCGTTGAAATTGCGCTGCGCGTGGCGGCTGTGCGCGGCTTCAAAGCTGCGCTGGCGCATTTCTTCAATACGTTCGCGGCGGTTGCCGTGGGGGTTATGCACCTCTTCGGTATGGACGGCTTCACTGCCAAGGCCGGCCAGCAAAAAGGCAATCGTCAGGCTGCGCGCAAAGCGGTTGCTGCGCGCGGAATCGGGTCGCATTGTTAGTTACTTTCTTACATGTATGTCGGGGAGATCGTATTGCCGGTCTCTCGGAAGCCCGGTTCCGCAAGGAATAGACTCACAAGCGGCGGCTTCGTTATTCATTATCGTGTTGCGGTGCAATAAATGCAGAAAATGCGTAAAAAAAGTGCAAAATGGGGTATGATAAGCCCACACGCATAACAATCATCCAAAAAATTATCCGCCAATAAAACTTTGTGACCCACGCGGGTTGCCGACGCGGCGCGGCCTTTTCGCTTAACGGTTTTTTAAGACGGCAAGGCTAAAATCAAACCTCAAGACGCCTCTGAAACTGGATTTTGCGCCCTCCGCTTACCATATGTTTATTAGGAGAATGCGCGAAGCTCTGACCGCCGATTGCAGCGCAAAAAAACTTGCGATGCTGCGGCGCGGTTTTTTATTGGGCTTCGCTATTTTTCAAGAGAAAAAGTGACTGTTGCAGAAAATTTAGTCGGCTCCCGTTTATAGACAGCCCACCAAGATGTGGTATGCTTTGTTTCATCGGGCCCCAAGGTCTTGTGCCTTAGCCTGATCATTCGCGGGTGCTTTTCATTCAACATGAATGGCTTAGCGCGGAAAGTCGAAGCGGAAAACAAAAACAAAAAAATGTATTACGGGGAGAAGTCGATGTTCGATGTCGCACAGGTTGCGAAGGGCGCGAAAGTCACGATTGACCGCGCACGGGACGCTAATTTAACGGAATTCGGCAAAGCCACCCTTCTGGATCGCTATCTGCTGCCGGGCGAGTCCTTCCAGGACCTCTTCGCCCGCGTGGCGATGTTCTATAGCGACGATTCTGCGCATGCGCAGCGTCTGTACGACTATATCTCGAAACTCTGGTTCATGCCCGCAACCCCCGTTCTCTCGAACGGCGGCACCGACCGCGGCCTGCCCATCTCCTGCTTCCTGAACGAATGCGATGACAGCCTGTCCGGCATCGTCGACCTTTGGAACGAGAACGTCTGGCTCGCCTCCCGCGGCGGCGGCATCGGCTCCTACTGGGGTAACCTGCGCTCCATCGGCGAAAAAGTCGGCCGCAACGGCAAGACCTCCGGCATCATCCCCTTCATCCGCGTTCAGGACAGCCTGACCCTCGCGATTTCCCAAGGTTCGCTGCGCCGCGGTTCTGCCGCTGTGTACCTGCCCGTCCATCACCCGGAAATTGAAGAGTTCGTCGAACTCCGCAAACCTTCCGGCGGCGACCCTAACCGCAAAGCCCTCAACCTGCACCATGGCGTTGTCATTTCCGATGCGTTCATGCGCGCTGTCGAAAAAGACGAAGAATGGGCACTGCTGTCGGCGAAAGACGGTTCGGTTGTGGAGCGCATCAATGCGCGCGCCCTCTGGATCCGCATCCTCACCGCCCGCATCGAAACGGGCGAGCCGTACCTGCTCTTCTCCGATCACGTCAACCGCGCGATCCCCGAGCATCACAAGCTTGCGGGCCTCAACGTGAAGATGTCCAACCTCTGCTCGGAAATCACGCTGCCGACGGGGAAAGACCATCACGGCCAGGAACGCACCGCGGTCTGCTGCCTCTCCTCCCTCAACCTCGAGAATTTCGAGGAATGGGAAGATCACCCGACCTTTATCGAAGACTGCACCCGCTTCCTCGACAACGTGCTGACCGATTTCATCACGCGTGCGCCGGACAGCATGATGCGCGCCAAATACGCCGCCATGCGCGAGCGCTCGATTGGCCTTGGCGTCATGGGCTTCCACTCCTTCCTGCAGTCCAAAATGATCCCGCTTGAATCCGTGATGGCGAAAGTCTGGAACAAGCGCATGTTCAAGCACATCAAGAAAGATTGCGACGCGGCCTCCATTAAACTGGCGCACGAGCGCGGCCCCTGCCCCGATGCCAAGGAATACGGCATCATGGAACGCTTCTCCAACAAGATCGCGATTGCGCCGACGGCGTCGATCTCGATCATCACGGGCGGCGCATCGCCGGGCATCGAGCCGAACACGGCCAACGCCTACACACATAAAACCCTTTCCGGTTCGCATTTCGTGCGCAACAAGTACCTCGAGCAGCTGCTGGAGCAGAAGGGCAAGAACGACGAAGAGACCTGGTCGTCCATCATCACCAATGAAGGCACCGTCCAGCATCTCGACTTCCTCTCGGCCGACGAGAAGGACGTTTTCAAGACGGCCTTCGAGCTGGACCAGCGCTGGCTGATCGAACATGCCGCCGACCGCACGCCCTATGTGTGCCAGGCGCAGTCGCTGAACATCTTCCTGCCGGCAGACGTGCACAAGCGCGACCTGCACCAGATTCACTGGATGGCCTGGAAGCGCGGCGTCAAGTCGCTGTACTACTGCCGCTCCAAATCCATCCAGCGCGCCGAAAACGCGCATGGTGGCGATGGCAAGTCGAAGACCTCCGCCACCGCGCGGTCATCGGAGACGGGCAACAAGTACGACGAATGCCTGGCTTGCCAGTAATTGGGCTTGCCAATAATCTATTGCCGATAATTTCACGTTAAAAAGAAACGTCACGGAGCAACAAATCATGTTGAGCACAGCTGAACTGACCACGCTTGAAATTTTGTCGAACCCCGAGCGCTGCGAGCCGGTTTCCCGCTCGCATCTCGAGAAGCTTTCCCGCCTTGACCTTATCGAGCCCTGCGCGGGCGGCGTCTGCCTGTCCCCCAAGGGACAAGTATTACTTCAGGTCAAAAGCTAATGTTTTTTAAACCGACCAAAAAAAAGGCTAAGCCTAGCACAAAAGTATACACGGCAGCTCCGCCACCTTCTTTATTGCTGGCAATAGAGAAGCGGCAAATAGTCCAATTTATTTATGATGACCGCGTCAGAATAGTTGAACCCCATGCTTGTGGAGTCTTTGAAAATGGCAGGACTGTCTTGATTGGTTACCAAATTGCTGGAGCCAGCAAATCCAACCAAGATCCACCTTGGAGAACTTTTAAAGTCGAGGAAATCAAGGATCTAATCATATCGGACAAGGTGTTCTTAGAAAACAGACCCGATTACAATCCGCACGACGAGCGCCTGCAACCTACATATGCCAAAGTATAATTGGGAATAAGCAAAAATACCGGAGAAAAAAATGTCGCGTCTTCTGACCGAGAACCACGTTTACAAACCCTTCTACTATCCCTGGGCCTATGAAGCCTGGCTGACGCAGCAGCGCGTGCACTGGCTGCCGGAAGAAGTGCCGATGGCGGAAGACGTGCGCGACTGGAAGAAGAAGCTGACGCCGGCGGAGAAAAACCTGCTGACGCAGATCTTCCGCTTCTTCACGCAGGCTGACGTCGAAGTCAACAACTGCTACATGAAGCATTACAGCCAGGTCTTTAAGCCGACCGAAGTGCAGATGATGCTTTGCGCCTTCTCGAACATCGAGACGATCCACATCGCGGCCTATTCCCACCTGCTCGACACTCTCGGCATGCCGGAAGTCGAATATTCGGCCTTCATGAAATACAAGGAAATGAAGGACAAGTTCGACTACATGCAGAGCTTCAACGTGAAGGACAAGGAAAGCATCGCCATGACCATGGCGGTTTTCGGCGGCTTCACGGAAGGCCTGCAGCTGTTCGCCTCCTTCGCCATGCTCATGAACTTCCCGCGCTTCAATAAAATGAAGGGCATGGGGCAGATCGTGACCTGGTCGGTGCGCGATGAAACGCTGCACACGCTCTCCGTCATCAAACTGTTCAAGACCTTCATCCAGGAAAACCCGGAAGTCTGGACGGAAAAGCTCCGCACCGACATCACGGAAGCCTGCAAGACCATCATCCACCATGAAGACGCCTTCATCGACCTCGCCTTTGAAATGGGCGAAGTCGAAGGCCTCACCGCGCAGGAAGTGAAGGATTACATCCGCTACATCGGCGACCGCCGCCTGACCCAGCTCGGCCTCGTCCCCGTCTTCGGCATCGAGAAAAACCCGCTGCCCTGGATGGACGCGATGCTGAACGGCGCCGAGCACACCAACTTCTTCGAAAACCGCGCGACGGAATATTCTAAAGCCTCGACCCAAGGTTCATGGGAAGAAGCCTTCGAAGACGAAGTCTTTAAAGTCGCCTAAAAAATTCTCCATCTCCTTGGAGCATAAAAACCCCGGCCCGTAACGCCGGGGTTTTCTTTTGGGGATTTACTCCTCAAAATCCTCCGGCCCGTGCAGCGGGCGGATTTCGATGATGCTGGGGCCGGGCATGGGGTTAGGGCAGCGCTTGACCCATTCGACCGCTTCATCCATGTCCTTCACTTCCCAGAGCCAGAAACCAGCCACAAGATCGCGCGGGTTTTCGAAAGGACCGTCGCTGACCGTGCGGGTCTTGCCGTCAAAAGCGACGCGCTTGCCGGCGGCAGACTCTTTCAACCCGTCTGCGGTCACAAGAATGCCGGCTTTTATAAGTTCGTCGTTATAGCGGCCCATCTCCTCCAGCAGGATTTTATTTTCGGGCGTCATCTTGAAGCCCTTTTCGCTCTCTTCCGTCGCTTTCACGAATACCATTACGCGCATGGGCTGCTCCTTGTTTTGAAAACCAATGCAGCAGCTTACCGTTAAGCCTCGCGACAGTTCCATGGCGCTAAAAATTGTCATTAAATAACAATACACTAGCTATTCTCTTGACAGTTTATTACGGAAATAGCTATAATAATGCCGATAACGGGGGAATTCTTTATCAGCATGGCACGAATGTCTTTACCGGCGGGGCAACGCCGCCCATGAACGCAGCCAATCCATTTACCGCACGCAAGGGTATGATTGCGATTGGCGGCATGTCGGGCAGCGGCAAATCGACGCTGGCCGAGAGCCTTGGCAAAGCCTATCCCGACCTCGTCATCCTCGATTCAGATGTGCTGCACAAGCAGATGCACGGCGTTGATCCCAAAACGCCGCTGCCGCTGGAAGCCTATGCGAAGCACAACCGCGAAAGACTGATTTCATACCTGCATGCGCAGGCGGCCAAGCATTTGCGCGCCGGCAAAAGCGTTGTCGTGACCGGCACCTTCCTCGACCATGACACGCGCCACAAGCAGGAAAAACTGGCGTCACGCAACGGTGCCGATTTTATCGGCCTCTACCTACATGCGCCGCTCGGCACGCTCTATGACCGCGTCGCCCGCCGCAAGGACAGCGCCTCGGATGCAACGCCGAGCGTCGTGCAGCGGCAATTCAAGGGCGCCTCCAAACGCCCCGTGCGCGACCTGCCGTGGTGCGTCATCCGCGCCGACAAATCGCCGCGCTACGTGCTGGATTCCGCGATCCAGCATATCCGCCGCCATGTGACGCCCCGCGACAAGCTCACTCCCCGCCCGAAAAAGACTTTCAAATCAACTCGTTGATGAATTTCTCCCGCATTGACAGAATACGCCGTTTGTCGTAAGACTTGGGCTGTTCTGACGAATCCATTTATCGCGGGAATTGCCGATGCCGACACCCCCACCCGATGCCGCCAGCCTTGCCCGCGTTTTCGGCGATGCCTCCGCGCCGGACGATGCACTTGAGGCACTGGAGCGTCATACCCGTATCAACGAATACCTGCTCAGCGCCATCCGCACCGGCGACAGCCATGTCTTCAAGCGCGCGATCGCGGCGGAAGCCGATGTGAATTATGCCGGTGGCAAACCGCTGCAGGAAGCGGCTGCCGCCCGTAACTTCCTGTTCATGAAAGAGCTGGTCGTGAACGGCGCGGATATCCCCCATGCGGTCGAAAACCTGAAGGCGGAGCAAGCCGCCATCCAGCGCAAGAAGAAATACAACGAATGGGGCGACAGCACCGGCTACACCTTCAAGAACAAGGTGGAGAAAGCCCGCTGGAGTGACATCGCCACACTCGTCAAAACCCTCGAGGACTACCAGAAGAAATTCATCGCCGAAATTATGCCGCTGGAATCCGTGCGGCTGCAGCAGGAAACCTTGCGCGAAATACGCGCGATTAAAAAAGAGATATACGAAGCCAATCACGGCGTGCCCGTGAACAAGCCGCGCATCAAAGCGCCCAAGATATTTGATTAGGAGCTGACACCATGAGCCTGCGCACCCTGTTCGGCGGCACCGATGATGCCGTCACCATCTACCGCCGGAGCCTGATGGCCGCCGTGAAAAACGGCGACACCGCGCAGCTGCAGGAACTGCTGAAGTCGAACATCGACGCGCCGCCGGAAGCGCTCAACGACCCGCTCACCCGCGCGGTCGATAAAAATCAGGTGCGCCTCGCCGAAATGCTGCTGGCGGCACCTGGCACACGCGCCATCAGCAATTCTTCCCTGCGCTCGACCGTCTATGCCGGTAATGTTGATATGTTCCGCCTGCTGGTCGACAAGGGTTTTGATTTTGCCTCCGCCGTGCCGTCGGAACAGGCGAATGACTATCTCGTGAAGCTGCGCTTCATGCGCAAGGATTACGAATGCGACCTTTTGCGCCAGCAGCTGCTGGAAGCGAAGAAGGAACTGACGACGCTGCGCAAGGCCGCCGGCCTGCCGGAGCCGGAAGACAAGCCGCTGCCGCGCAGCTTCGCGCTCTGATCCCCCTGTTTTTGGGTTTTTTCAGGCCCCTCTCGTAACAATCTTACGAGTCTGATAATTCACGTTTTTTGCAATCCATATGTAAATGCAAAATTAACTTTTTTGCTGTTTAATGACATTGTACGTTACAATGGAAGTAGCAAAAGAATTCTACGAGGGAGTGTTTAGAACATGTCCAGCCTGTTGAACACCACCGCCGTCGGGCGCAAGGATGGCGAAGACGCCAAGGCCATTCTGCAGGCCTATGTCGCGACCAGCCCCACCATGGCCCTCAACCGCACCATTGAAATGACCGCGGGCAACCAGCCGAAAGGCACCGGCGCCGGCGACAAGCTCATCGAGCCGCGTTAATCAGCTAATTCCAACCGGGGCATATCATGGCGCAGGCCAATAACGCAGTCGTTTCCGAATACGAAGTCTTCAAGAACGGGCGCAACGCGCTGGCGTTCTTCTTCTACCGCCACAACACGCTGGATAATAACGCGGAAGAAGGCCCCTTCTGGTTCACCATCCAGGAAAGCCGCATCATCGCCGGCACCGAAACCAATTACGCGATTTTCGAAGACGTCAGCCCCACCATCCTCGACACCGCCCGCCAGCGCGGCGTCCTCATGCTCGTCGAATTCGAGAACCAGCAGCCCATGCGCTGCACGCCCTGCTACCTGTCGGATAATTTCTGATCCCGATCAGCTTTTGCATAGATTATTTTTTGTCTTGGTTTTGCCCACTTTGATTAGTGAAAGTCGGCAAAAAAAATTGCAATAATTTTTAATTGGCAAAATCATGGCAATGATAATCGACTATATGAGATGCCCCGGTAGCTGCCCGTGGAGTATCGAAACTCATTTATTATTGAACATACTATGCTTCTTGGCCGCCCTTCTTTTAGGGTGTCTTATTTTCTGGCGCGAACATCGTTCCAAGGAGCAAAAGAAAAGGTTTTATAAATTTTTCCTGACCCTTGCAGCTATTGCTATATTTCAGCCTATTATTTGGGCGAACTTTTTTGCATATAAAAATTTTAATTACTACTTAACCACCGCACAGCACGGCGATACGGGCGCACAAATTTTGGTGGCTATCGCATATAATGAAGGACGGTATGGTGGTGTAAATTTTACATCAAATAAGCAAGAGGCTTATTTTTGGCTTTCTGTATCTTGTAATGTCAAGCCCGTCAGCGATAACTACTGCATTGTGCTACGTCGACAACTGGCTACTAAACTCACTCCTGAAAAACTAGGCGAACTTAAGACCCGAATTCATAACTGGAAACCTGTTACCGATATCCATTGATTTGGAGGTATATTCGTTGCCCGAAAAATCCCAAGCTCCCAAACAACACCGCTATCTGCTCATCGACTTTGAAAACGTGCAGGCGGTTGATTTTGCCAAGCTCGATGGCAGCATTCATGTTGTCGTTTTCACGGGCGCGGCGCAGACGAAAATTCCGCTGGAGCTTGTGGCGAAGACGCAGAAGATGGGCAGCCGCCTTGAATGGAAGCATATCGACAAGGCGGGCAACAATGCGCTCGACTTCTTCATCGCCTACCAGCTCGGCAAAATTTTCGAGAAGGAGCCGCTGGCGGAATGCTTTGTGCTGTCGAAGGATAAGGGCTTCGACCCGCTGCTGAAACACCTGCAGGCGAAAAACCGCAAAGCCTCGCGCATAGAAAAAATAGCCGAGATAAAATAGAACGCGGCTTGCGGCACGAAGGGAGATTCCTCACTTCGTTCGGAATGACAATATGTTGAAGCGTTACGCCTTCGGTGCCGCCGGCGCTTTGAGCGGGACGAAGGTGTATTGGCCCTGCTCCAGAACCTGTTTGCGGGCTTCACCCATTTCGACGAGGACTTGCGCCAGTTTTTCGGGGCCCAAGTCCTTGATGACGCCTTCAGTATCAGTCAGGCGCAGGCGGCTCATCTCGCTGCGCTGCAGGTCGCTTTTGCCGGCGACAGCTTCGACGATATCCTGGACGGAGAGCGAGGGAAGGGAGGCCATGCGCGGCAGCGGCGGAAGGTTGGCGAGCAGCGCGCCGACAGTGCCGGGTTTTGCCTTGGCGTTACCGCGGGGTTTCTGCGCCTTGTTTTCATCCGCGATGATCTGCTCGATGTTTTCATCGGTGCGGCAGAATTTGGCGAAAACATCCACCAGCGTGCCTTTTTGATAAACGCCGATGCCGGCCAGTTTGTATTTTTCACCCGCGATCTCGCGCATACGTTCTCTCCTTCAATTTCAATTCGGGAGATGTTAGGCCTCGGGTTTAGTTATGTCAACAAAACTCGGCAAAATTATTTATAAGGCTCTGATTATAAAGAATAATTTTGAATTTATTTCTTCGCTGCGCAGGCGCTCAAAAATCATTTTTAATATTTATGTATAATAATAGTTGAGAATTATTCTCAGAAAAAAAGAGTCTTCCAATGAAAGCTCTCCTCGGCAAAGTCATTTCCGTCGCCTCCATCAGCGCCATCTTCAACGGGCGCATTGCGAATGACTTTCACACCAGCGCCCTGTCCGAAAGCATGCTGCAGGCCTTTTACCGGCGGGAGCATGAAACCGTTGTGCTGCTGGCGGGCCAGGGCGCGCAGTTCAATGCGGAAATGCTGCAGGTGGCCGTGGGCTTTCGTGACCACAACCTCTCACGCGCCTGCCTTGATGGCGGCGTCAAGCCGAATGAAGCCATGGTGCGCTTTGCGATTGATATGCGCGACGCGCGGCTTGCCGATATGCTGATGACCCATGTGACGATCACGCCCGCGCTGGTGGATTATGCCGCCCGCCACGGGTCGGAGGCTGTGCGCCAGTCGGTTGAAAGCCGCAGGATATAATCCCCGCTAATTTCTTGGCCTGCCCGCCGCTATCCGCCATAATGGCGGCATCGGTTTCCGTCTCATCAAAGGATCTCCTGTCATTAAAAAATCTTTGCTGCTCGCGCTGTTTCTGTTTGCCGCTGTTCCTTCTGCCTATGCAGAAGACAAGCCCGCCGATAAACCGGTGGTCACCGAAAAACAGGCGGATGCCGTTCCGCTGGAAATCATGCTGCTGAGCCATGACAACAAGGCCGCCGGCAACGTGAAAATTTCCGAAGCGACGAAGGGCGTTGTGTTTGAAGTTTCCGCAAACGGCCTCGCCCCCGGCTGGCACGGCGTGCATATTCACGCCTTCGGCAACTGCAGTGATCACGAACATTTCAATAACGCTGGCGGCCATATGAAGGACGAGGGCCAGACGCATGGCTTTTTCAGCGCCAAAGGCCCGCATACCGGCGACCTGCCGAATATGTGGATCGGTACGGATGGCAGCGGAAAGGCCGCGTTTTACACGCCGGAAATTTCTCTGGCGTCATTGAAAGATGCGGACGGTTCTGCCCTCATGATTCACGCAGGCGAGGATGATTACAAAACAGATCCCGCCGGCAATTCCGGCGACCGCGTGATTTGCGGCGTGATCAGCGTTGCGGAGAGCGACAAGAAATAAGCACTCGTTTTTTACTCCTACAAAACGCCGCGGCGCAAATTTGCACGCGGCGTTTTTGTTTTCCCGAAAGAGTCGAGGCACAACTAATGGAAGAAATTTTTCGCACCGCCGCAAAATCTTGATGACAAGTGATTCGGTCTGACGTATATTCAAATTAAGAGTTTTAGTTAATTTTCGATTAACCTCAAACTTCGGGGAGTTCCTTTGGATCTCATCAGGCTTCACGTCCTACCCCCTTCGTATCGCGCCCAAGACATCGCGCGTCTCATCATCGCCAGCCCCGCCACCCGCATCGTCAAGTGTTCCGCCGCCTCCCCTTGGGAGGTTTTTTTACGCCCGGAACACGCCGGCCAGTTTTCCATCCATTACTACCGAAACCGCAGAAGCTGAAACCATCCACGACAACAAAGGGGAAGAAATAAGCATGGGGAAAAAATCCAAGATCGCCGCGTACAACGCCAACAAGGCGCCCTCGTCCGAGCGCGTCACCAGTCTTTTCGGCAGTAATCACGGCTCTTGGGATCCGCTGGAGAAAATCGGCGGCCAGCGCGACCAGAAATACGTCAAGAACGTCCGTCCCCGCTCGGAAGGCCAGAAACGGCTGATGACGGCGATCGACAATCACAACCTTGTCTTCGCGATCGGCCCCGCGGGCTCTGGCAAAACCTACCTCGCCGTCTCCGCCGCCGTCGAGGCTTTCGAGGCCGGCAAGGTCGACCGCATCATTCTCTCCCGCCCCGCCGTTGAAGCCGGCGAAAAAATCGGCTTCCTGCCGGGCGACCTGCAGGACAAGATGGCGCCGTACCTGCGCCCGCTCTACGACGCGCTCAATGACCGCATGGGCATCAAGCGCCTCAAAAACTGCATCGACACCGGCGAGATCGAGATTGCGCCGATCGGTTACATGCGCGGCCGCACCCTCAACAACGCCTATGTCGTGATAGACGAGGCGCAGAACTGCACCTACGCGCAAATCAAAATGATCGTCAGCCGCCTTGGCCACAATTCCACCATGATCATCACGGGCGACCCCGACCAGAGCGACCTGCTGGACGGCATTTCGGGCCTGCGCGACATGGCGAAGAAGCTTGCGACCGTCGAAGGCATCGCGGTTGAATATCTGAAAGACACCGACATCGTGCGCCACCCGCTGGTCGCGAAAATGCTGGAAGTCATCTAACGTTTACTCGGCACTTGTCATGGTACTTGGCACTCCTTCTTGAGCACCTGCCTTTAAGCCTTGCAGCCCGGCGTTCACCCGCCGGGCTCTTTTTTTGTGCGGATATTTGCGCTAGCATGTCGGCATGACGCACCAGACCTTCAGCCCGCGCAAAGACACGACGATTGCCTTCCACCGCACGGAAGGCGCTTCCGCCACTTTGCCCGGCGTCATGTTCATGGGCGGCTTTATGTCGGATATGACGGGCACCAAGGCGACCTACCTTGAAGGCCGCTGCTTCGAGCGGCACCAGAGCTACATCCGCTTTGATTACACAGGTCACGGCAAATCGAGCGGCGAATTCACCGCGGGGAATATTTCCACCTGGCTGCGCGACAGCCAGCTCGTGCTGGACGAGCTGACGGAGGGCGAACAGGTTATCGTCGGCTCCTCCATGGGCGGCTGGCTTGCGCTCCTCCTCGCCCTGTCGCGGCCGGAACGTGTGTGCGGTCTTGTGCTGCTCGCACCGGCGCCGGATTTTTCCGAAGATATTTACTGGCAGGAATTCGGCGAGGAAGAACGGCGGCACCTTGCCAAAACCGGCCTTATCTACCGCCCCAGCGATTACGGCGATCCCTACCCTCTCACCCAGCAGCTGTTTGACGACGGACGCAAGCACCTGCTATTGCACGACCGCATCAATATCCACGCGCCGGTGCGGCTGATCCACGGTCGCAAGGATAAATCGGTGCCGTGGCAAAAATCAGAGCAGATAAAATCTCGGCTCACTTCGCGCGATGTGAAAATTACCTATCTGGATGACGGCGACCATCGCCTGTCGACGCCCACAGACCTCGCCGCCATCGACGCCGCCGTCGTGGAGCTGAGTCATATGTACCAGCTGGAACAGACGGAAGAAAAATAGCTACTGCGGTCCTTTGAAGCGGACGGTGCGGACCGGATTCATGCCGCGCTGCAGGACGGGCGCTTTTTTCAAGGCCTCCTGTTCCACCTTTAGCGCGGCGGCTTTTTCGGCGGCGATGCGCTTGTCGTTCTGCTCGGCCTGAAAAAACAGCTCAAGAATAGTCTTGTGGACATTTAGCTTCTGTTGCGGCTCTAAGCCTGCCTGATCGCAGATCATATCCTGCGCGCGGAGATTGTCGCCATCGCGCGAAGTGCGGTCGGCCCCTGCTGCAATCAGCGCGCGCACGGCGGCGATATGCCCCATGCGGCAGGCGAGCTGCAGCGGGGTGCGCTGGTACATATCATCCCGCGCTTCAAGGTCTGCGCCTTTACCGGCGAGGAAGCTGATCATCTCGGCCTTGCCGTTCAGCGCGGCGCTGAGCAGGGGTGTATAATCGTTCTCGACCTTGATGTTCAAGTTCGCGCCCGCTTTCAGCAGGGCCTCGGCGGTTTTGATATGGCCGTTTTCGGCGGCGGCGTTCAGCGCGGCATCGGCGACGGTATCGACGGTGATATCGAACAGCACCAGCAGATCAGGGTCAGTACCCTGCTGCAATAATTCTTCGACCTTCGCTGTTTTACCGGCACCGGCGTATTGCACTAGGGCGCGGTTGGGATCGCTGCGCTCGAGCTGCACGAGCCAGTCATCGTCCTTCTTGCGCCGGAAAGCACCGCCGAGCATGATTGCATCCTTGTTGATTTAAGAAGGCAATACTAGCCACGGCGGCAAAAGCCGCAAGGCAATTAAATTTGCTGGAGTAAAATCAGTCGCTTAGTGGCGCGATTTATAGACAAAGCCGCCGTCGCCGCCGCTCTTGCCGCCGAAGACCATGAAGAAGATGCGGTAGAGCAGGTAAAAAACGACACCCGGCACGATGAAAACGAGTGGCGCGGGATAATCGCCGATTTTGGCGCAGATGTCGGACGGAAAGATGACATGCATGCCGTTCTGCAGTTTGCTGTAGCCTGTCACGGAAATGAAATTGCCCCATTCCTTGAAGCTGCGGATCATGAAGCGGTTGTGGACGAAGAACTGCTCGACCAGATCCCATACCAGCATGACGACGCCGGGAACGAAAAACAGAATGCCGAGCTTTTTGAAAATTTCCATGATGCGCTTCCTTTATGCCGCAAATTATTCCGCAGCTTCGCCGCCTTCTTTGGCAGCCGTTTGTGTCGCCGCGCCGATAACATCGGCCCAGCTGAGCGGTGACTTGACGGTATTGTCTTCAGGCGCCTTCAGCGGGCTTTCCGCAGGCGCCGCCGGCGTTTCCGCTGCTGCCTGCCACGGCGGTGTCGCATCGGCGGGGCCGACGCCGGCAAGGTCGGGCATGCCCGTGAGGCTGCCAAGCGTCATTTCCTGCACGGCATTGGGGCCGAGCGTTGCGGCAGCGCCGCCGATAACATCCATCCAGGAAATCGGCTGCGGCAGGGCGGCGGAAGCGGCGGAGGCCGCGGATTCCTTCGCCTGACGGCCGCCGGAACTGATGACATCTTCCCAAGTAACCGGTGCCGGTGCAGCGGCTGCGGCGGCGGCCTGTTGTTTTTGCGCAGGCGCTTCCGTGACAGGGGGGTCGCGGCGCAGCTGCGTTGCTTCGGCCGCGGCAGCGCCGCCAATAACTTCCGTCCAGCTGAGCGGGCCTGCATTACCCGTCGCTTTCGCAACGGCGGCAACAGCGGCTTTTTCGGCCTCCGCCATGGCAGCGGGCTGTTTGCGGACGGTGGAATCGCCAGCCGGCGTGTCGGCGGCATTAGCGTCTTCCGGCTTGATGGTGCTATGCGCTTCGGCAACCGCGGCAACGCCGTTGATGCCGCATTCGAGCAGGTTCGCGCCGCCCTTTTTCGCGGCGGCAAAGCCCTGCGCCAGCGCCTCGATATCGGCGGACGGCGGGGACTGTAGCGCTTCCGCGCTCCACTTCGGGTTGCGGATGCGCTTCAGCACATCGTTGACGAGGCGGAGGGATTCCAGCGCTTCTTCCGCCGGCGGTGGGATGGGCAGGAAGCGGTGGACGCGCATCGCCTTCGCATGGCCGATGTCGGAGTTATAGACTTGAATTTCAACAACGCTCTTGCCGAAGGCGGCGACGGCGCGGCCTTCGTTGAAACCTTTAAGGCCGTCATAGGACGCGCGTGCGCGCGACTGGACGGAGGCGTTGGCGGAATCGGTATAGCCCCTGCCGCCGCCGCCCTGCTGGCCGCCCCGCTGGAAGCCGGAGACTTCGGTGACAAGCGCGGTACCAACGGTTTTCTCGAAAAAGTCCTTCGTCTGGGTCGGATCCTCGAGCTTGCCGAACAATTTGATGTTGCAGTTCGCCGTGATGGAACGCGCTTCTTCCTTCACGCGCTTTTCAAGGGCGGGTAAATCCTGACCCGCGAAGACGAGGGAGAAGCCGAGCGAGCGGGCCTGCGCCGCCATGACCGCCATACCCTGCGCCGTATAGTAACCGACCTCGTCGAAGATGGCGATGAAGGGGGTTTCGGAGCGCGTCGGCTTGTTCTCGATCGCCGTCTCGGTCGAGCCCTCGACCGAGTTGCCGAGCGTCGCGCCCATCATCCCCTTCAGCGTGGACGAAATGATTTTACCAAGGTTGGCCGTTTCATCCGACGATTTTTCAAGGGCGGGGATGAGGACGATGAGGATGCGGCGGTTGAGGACCACGTCGAGCATGTCGATGTCGGCCGCCTGCGTGTCGAAGATAAAGCCGTAGTCGTCACCCAGCGACTGCATGGAGCGCGTGAACTGCATGGACAGGTAACCGTGCTGCTGGCGCGGGACGGAAGTATCAACGGCGCCGGCATCGGGCGGCATCGGCTTTTCGTTGCCCTCGTCATCGAAGACATGGTCGACATAGCCGGGCAGCTCGTTCAGGTAGCCGCGCACGGGCGAGCGCAGCAGGTCAGGAATGACGCTGTCGCGCGACAGTTTAATGACCGCCTTGAAGGTAAGATAAGTACGAATGACGCCGATGGAGAGCGGCATGTTCTGGTTTTCGCGCTTCCAGACAAGGCAGGGCATAAGGGCGGAGACGAGCGCGACGGCGCGGTCTTTCCACATCGCGTTGTCGCCTTCGGAATCCGGCATCAGCGAGACGAGCATGTTGGTAAGGTACGACGCCGAACCGGAAGAGAACGGGTTCATGGTGTTGGACGGCACGCGGCCGGTCGCGTTACCCGTCATGTAGTTCATGATGAGCAGATCGTCGTCACGGCCGAAGCGGCGCGCCATGGCGGAGAGCGTCGACCACAAATCGGTATCCGCTTTACCGTCGATGTAGATGAAGCCCGACGCCCAGCAGAGCGCGTTGACGGCGTATGACTTAAGACCAAAGGTTTTACCCGAACCCGTCGTGCCGAGGTAGAGGCAGTGCGTCCGCGCGTCGGAGTTGGTGAACCAGATCTCTTCCTGCGTGTCGCTGTCGTTGCCAAGATAAAGAATGCCGTCGGCAATGCCGAGCGAGCCGTCGGGGCGCTTGTAGTTGGGGTCTTTGATACCGGCAGATTTCGGCAGCTTGAAAGGCAGCTTCACCGGCCGGGACATCAGCCAGTAAAAATAGATGCAGAAGATGAAGAAGATAAGGTCTGCGAAGTTCGACACCATGGGGTCGGTGAAAATGCCGATACCCGCCATGGCAAAAGCGACGCCGGCGGTGGAAGGGTCGCGCGCGGCGTCGGTCATGCGCGTCGTCCAGGGACGCGCATCGCGGAGGAGGTCCGCGCCTTTGATCTGATATTTCTCCTTTAACGCCACGTGACGCTTAACCCTTCAAAAAAAATTACTTGCCGAACAGCTGGTCTGCCGGCACCGGCTTGCCGCTTTCAACTTTCGAGCCCGACGATTTGCCAAGCGCCGGAATGGGCACGCGGCTGGAGGTCGACACATCGGTCGCCGGCGGCGTGAACAGGTGGCTGACGACAAGGCTGCCAAGTCCGAGCACGATGCCGACGACGACGAGCGTGCGCAGCAGCGTGCCGAAAACGCCGCCGCCGCCCTGGATGACGCCGCGCGCCTCGCCCTTCAGCATCGCGTCTGACAGGGTGCGCAGGGCATAGCTGGCGCTGTCCTTGTCGTTGAAGGTGACGATGCTTTCAGGCGCCGCGCCGTTGCGGCGCAGGACGACCGAATATTTGCCTTTTTCTTCCATCACATCGAGCGTGGCGGAGCTGAGGCCCGTCATGTCCGCGCGCCAGACGCGCGGCTGGTCGGTGCCGAGAAGGGAAACGACGAGCGCGTTGTTGACGATTTTCGCGTCGACGTCTTTCTCTGTGAAGGCGAACATCAGCGTAGCTCCTTACTTGAAGTATTTACGGCCGCCGGCCGATTTGTCGAGTTCCGGTATCGCGCGCCCTGCCGGGCCTTTCATATAGCCTTCGAGGCCGCGGATAGATTCATCAAAGCGCGGCGTCGGGATTTTCTGCCCGGCGATAAGTTCGTTAGTGTAATGCACCATGGCGCCGGAGGCTTCGGCGCAGTACGACTTGCGGCCAAGGTTGTTGAGCGGATACCACAGCGTGCGGTCGACGCCGCGCAGCCAGATGAATTCTGCAGGAGCCAGAACCCCGCCCTCCTCCCTTGCGCGCTGCAAGCAGCGCATAAGGGCGGTGGTTTCATAGGCGTGCATATCCGCGAACTTGCGCAAGGCCTCGCCCTGCTTCGGGTTTTTCAGCACGGCGCGGATTTTCGACTTCACTTTCGCCGTCGGGCGGAAGCCTTTTTCCGCGGTCCAGGAATCGGACAGCATGTTCATCATCTCGACGCTCTCTTTGCGTTTGCGCACCATTTTCAGCGCGCAGACGGCATAGAGGCCTTGGGCATAGAGCGGCAGTTTTTCCGGCCCCTGCCAGCGGCGGCCGAGCTGCTCGGCCATGGCCTGGTAGGCGCGGTTATAATCGATCTGCCCGTTAACGATGGAGATTTCGTGGTACGACATCCACTCCTCCGGCGACAACTGCTCGGAGAACAGCGGCAGCTGCGCCGGCACCGGCTGGCCGGGCGCGCGGAAGGGCAGTTTGCGCGGATCGAACTTGATGAAGGGGCGGATAGCGGGGAAGGATTTGGCCTGTTCCTTCAGCAGCGTTTCAAGCCCCATGCGGCGCTTGTACTGCGTGCCGGGGCCGCGGAAAATAATGGCGATGACCATGACGCTCATGAAGGCGAGGAAGACGACGCGCAGCGGCTGCACTGCGACGACGGTCGTGCGTTTCAGCACATCGACGCTGATGTCGGGGATGGCCATTTTGGGCAGGTAATTGCGCCAGACGCCAACGGTTTCAGGGCCCACGGAAGTGACGGAGGTCGTCTTGTCGCCGAAGAGGAAATAGTCGAGATACAGCTCGCCGATGCGGATGCGGGACAGCGCCCAGGTGAGCTGAATGTGAAAGAAGTGCCAGATGACCCAGGCAAGACCGCCCACGATGAAGCAGACGGTGAACGTCATGATGAAATCTTCATGCGGACTTTTGGCTTGCGACACGCTTTAAAACTTTCCCCTGAAAAGCGGCATCATCGGAATATCATCCTGATATATTAACACATATTGCCCCTGCCGCCAGAGTTTCAATCCCGACATTAATATATATGCCGTAAAACAACCGCCCGTCTTTCAAGGCTATATGATTATTATTGAGAATGGATAAACGGCGCGGGCGTGGGCGCTGAATATTCAAGCGCTATGCAAAAAAGAGGTTATTTTCGCGGAAAATTTATGTATTCTGCACCCAAGATTAGTGCCGACGTAGCACAGCGGTAGTGCAGCGGTTTTGTAAACCGAAGGTCGGGAGTTCAATCCTCTCCGTCGGCACCATTCCTCCCCCTCCCCTTACATCTCGATTCCCTTGCGCCACCGCGGGCCGCGCGGGCGGAAAGCATCAAAAACCACCCGTTTTCTTCCATAATGTAATAATATTCTGTCATTTTATGACTCTTCCTTGACATTTCCTTATGCGATTGTTATATTCATAATTACAACAGCATAGAGGAAGGGACATAAACGCGATGAGCCGTTTGCAGGACGCATTTAACGATATCTTCTCCATGGACCGTGTCAAAGGGGCAGCCATGGGCGCGTCTGCGGGCTACGTACTTACCGGCGGCAATCCTGTCGGCGCTGTGCTTCTTGGCATTACCGGCGCCATGATGGGCGCGGAATCCCTCAAGGAAACCTTCCAGTCAGCCGCCTTTGGCCGCGAGATGGCGCTTGCCACCGTGCCGGCCGTTGCGAAGCGGGTTTTCCGCCGCTAGGCACCACAACAGTTTCTCCAAAATATAAAAGCCCGCGCTCCTCCAAAGGCGGGCTTTTATTATGTCCGCGATCTCGCGCGCTAAACCCCGCGCTGGGGTATTCCAATACTCAATTTCCTTGAATTTTTATGGCAAATATAATATTATTCACCATCACTTTCATTCGACTGATTCAGCGGAGAGAAGGACCGGGCCCATGACAAAGAACACAATGAAAAAAGTCGCGGAAATTTTGCGCCCCGGCCCCCTGCGCCAGAAGCAGGAGCAGATTGACCATTTCCTCACGTCCGGCCTTTCCATGCTGTATAGCGGCGACGTCGCCTGGAAGATGGTACTGAAGGATGAAGACAAAACCCTGAAGGGCGACGCCGAAAGCCTGGATGCCGCCTTTGCGCAGATCCGCAATGTAATGGACGAGATTTTAAAGCACACCTCCCCCGACAGCACCGTCGCCCTTGCCGTGAAGGAGAAAGAATAATGGAGTTCGCCCCGCAGGAACAGGCTGCCGCCTTTGCTCCGTTGAGTGATGAAACGCTTGTCAAAGGCGCACTCAGCGCCGCCTTTGACAAGGCCGCCAGCTTTATCCATGGCGAGCTCACACAAGCATCGATGGATGCCGTGAAGGGAATGTACGAACGCCATCAGCAGCAGATCAAAGCTAAAGTGGATGCGGCATTGCCGGAAGGCGCCAGCGAAACGTTGCGTGCCGCGGCGACCGAATACTGCATCGCGCTTTCCCGTACGCGCACCGATAAAACCGGTAAAGAACTGAAAGAAAAATTTGCGCAAGGCGAAGCGGCAATCAAGCAAGATATCCGTTCCATGATGTACAAGCTGGACGAGCTGGAGCAGGATTTGCAACGCGAATTGCGTCGCCGCAGGGATAACCCGAAATCCAGCGCCTCCGTCGCGCCTTTCATTGAAAAACCGGTGCATCCGGTTGTTTCCTTCTTCCGCAATATGTTCGGCACCAAGGCCGTGAGCCCGCCCACGCCCGAAAATGCCGAAGCCCCCGCGAATGAAAACAAGCCGCAGGAATTCAGCTGGAATGAAAACCAGCGCATCTACTTTAAGCTCGCGGATTCCAGCTCTTCCCCCGTGCTGCCCTATATTGAAAAATATCTGACGGAACAGGGCTATAAAATTTCCGACTATGCCGGCGGCTATGCGACAGATAATCGCAAGAACACCCTTAAAATCGGCAAACTGTTGAAAGACCAGCCGGCGCTGCTGCAGGCCTATCAGGAAGACCCCTACCGCCTCAACAGCGGCGGACTCACCGTGGTATTGACGCGCAGCTATGAAGACCTGGCCAGAGCGTCCTACGCCCGCGGCTGGCAGAGCTGCCGTGCCGAAAGCTCGACCGCCGTGCGCTATGGCGTCGCTGAAATCGACCTCGGTGTCATCGCCGCCTATCTGGTGCGGGAAGACGACCCCGATATCCACAACCCGCTCGGCCGCATCAACCTCAAGCCCTATCACCGCATGGATAACGACGGTCCGAAGAGCGATACGATTTACATGACTTTCAACCCCATCGGCCTGCACCACCCAGGCTTTGTCGATGCCGTGAACCGCTTTGCGGAAGAGAACCTGAACGGCCAGAAATACGGCAAGTTCAAGCTGCCGGACAATTGCGAATCCTATCAGGAGCTGACACAACGCACCCGCATCCCGCAGGATGCCGAAGGCGCGCTGAAATGGCTCGGCGTCAAATTCAAAAAAGACCGCGATGGTCAGATCACGGTGGATGGCGATATCAATATGTCGAAAATGGGCCTCTCGCGCCTGCCGGATCTCCGCGATGTGATCGTCAATGGCTCGATCGACGTTTCCGGCAACAAACTTTTGACGCTCGAAGGCCTGCCCACCGCGCCGATCAAATCGCTGAACGCCAGCCAGAACCTGCTGACCTGTTTTGCGGGCTGCACACCGGATGTGGGCGCGAAGTTCGATTATCGCGACAACGCCTATCTCATCACGACCTTCGGCGCGCCGAAGGCGGAAAGCTATGTCGGCGGTAACGGTAAGCGCGACCGCGGCAACTACCAGACAACGCAGACCTGCGTTGGCCCCTTGGAAGAGCCGAAGCGCTTCCCGGGCTTCAAGCGCAAAGACTGATTACTTTGAGCGCAGCGTGACGACGCCCGCATCTTTGGTGATGGGCGTATCATCGCCCTTCAGCGTCTTGTCGAAGAAGGCCAGCGCGTATTTGGAAATTTCGTCATGCGTTTCGGTCATGAGGTTTGTCCAGCCGAAATGGCCGGTTCTATCCAGCTCCACATAATAGCCATGCGGCGTCTGGTCAAAGGCGCCGTGTTCCTGCCGCAGGCCAGGCGTAATGCCAAGATCACGCGTGCCGCCCTGATACATGACCGGCACCGAAATATTCTTCAAGGTTTCTTCGGCGACAAAGGGCGCGCAATAAGGCGAGAGCGCGAGGATGGATTTGATGCCCGCCATCGTCCATTTCTTCCAAGCACCCCCGAGCCCCAGCACCGTGTAACCGCCGAGCGAATGGCCAGCCAAGCCTACATTGTTCCAGTCGATGCGCTTTGACCAGATACGGTCATCATGCAGTGACTTATAAACCGACCTAATATCGTCGGCGCGGTTGACATAGGTGTTCTCCGTCCAGCCGTCGACCTTGCGGAAGGCCTCGACCGGCGGCTTCATGTTGCCGGTGCCGCAGGAATTGTCTTCATGGTCCGGCGCGACGACGACATAGCCATGCGCCGCCAGCGCCTCCATCAAAAATGCGCTCTGGGTTTTGCAGCCGTGGAAACCATGCGAGAAAATCACCAGCGGCGCCGGCAGCATTTCCGTTGGCGGCAACCAGTAGGCAACGGTGATGCCGTTCATCCGCGTCACCGAAGCATGCGGCTCCGCCACCGCCTTGTCGGACTCCGTCCTATTCTCATGCTGCCGCGCCCCTGAGCGGCTATCAAACCGTGTTTTCAGGTTGTCGAGGAGGCCGGCGTGAGCGTAAGAAAAAAAGAATATAGAAATAAAGGAAGCTAGGGTTATTCGGCTGTAATATTTCATGATCTAAACTCTAAAAATTTAAAATTTTAACAAGAATGTCGATCAAAAACTTATCGACATTGTTTACAAAGTTTACCGGCGGCTCCCTCACGCCAAGCGCGCAGTTCATGGCAAAGGCATACCCTTCTTTCTTGAATGCCAACGATTTAGAATCGTTGTTATAAATTCTAGAAATTATCGGTAAGAAAATGTAATTATGATTGTCAAAAGTTTTTCCACATCCGTACATATAACCCGGCTCATCTATAACTTGATGATTGTCAGCGGCGATTGTAAATTTTTTCTCAGTCTCACCACTAATTCTAGGGCGACAATGAGATTCACTGACATTCGTTAAAATCAAGTACAGAACGTCTTCGTTGGGCGCGACGTGGCGCAGATTTATTTTAACCTCTCCGTCACCATTTTCACTAAAAGCCGTAACCTGACTTTTAATTTTCACCGCCTCGAATGAACCTTTTGGGAAAATGTATTCTGTTCTTTCATCGCCCGGAGTATTTTGATTAATCCGCTTCCAGCCGATTAATGGATTTCCGTTTTGGAAGTCCAACGCCTCTAAATCATCTGCGCTTATTTTTCCACCGTCGTACGCGATTTTTAAATACTCTGAAATTAATGCACTAGTGTACCCTAATCCTATCCAGTCATCTTTGGCTGTTGAAAAGCCCTTCGTTAAATATGGCTCTATTTCTCTACCATTAATGGATGTCGTAAGATTGCTACCCATTTTCTGCGGCCGGCTATAATAAAACCCGAAAGCCAACATGAAAATAACCAGTAAAACAGCAAGCTGTCGTATGTATTTTCTTAAAACTAACTTCATAAGAATACCTTACTGTAAAAAGCGTCTATTTTAAATTGGCAGGTCAGAAGCTTCCCTGATCTGGCTCTTAAGCTGGAGAGCGGCCAAGGCATAGCCACCGTCGGCGCCGTCAACGAAGTGGAAGTGGTCGTGGCCGTAGTCGAACACCAAACAGGTCATCAGCGCGGCGGGTGCGGCGTGGAGACCATAGAAAATTTTTCCGGCGCTGCGCAGGTCTTCAAGATACGCAGTCAAATTTTTCTGCTGTTCCCTGGTCACATCCATGACAAGGCGCAGGGCGTTATCAAACTTGATGAAGTCGGTATGGCGGGCGGTGTCGTCACGGTACTTCGCGCCGTCGAAGTTGCCGGCCTTTTTGCCGGTGGCAAGGCAGAGAATGCCTGTCCAGCACAGCAGCCGGACATTCACGATATATTTAAGGCGCGCGAAGCTGCCCATGCCATGGGTGCGCACGCGGGTTTCCCCGGCGATGCCGCCGGCGGTGGCGCTCACATTTAGGTTATCGGCATGGGCGGGTTTCCAGTCATCCGCATGGCCGCAGATATCGCCAACCTTTGCCAGCACCTCCGCATATAGAGCGGCATTTGCGGCTTCATCTGTCCCCCGCGCCGCGATGATAAGAGATACATCGGCACCGTGGCGGCTGTGCAGCGGCTGCCAGCGGCATTCAAGGCCGTTAAAGTTCGCTTCCTTCGCCGTCAGTTGTTCTGAGCTGAACAATTGCGTGATGTCGTAGCGGCTGCCATGTTCTTTATCCTTGATGAGCTTTTCCGCCAGCGTCACGCCCTCCCCTGCAAGGGCCGCCTGATAAATCGCAGGTGCGGTTTCGGTTTTCGCAACACGCACGGGCGCGCCTTTGGCGGCAAGGTCTGCCAACTTCACCGCGCCGACGCGCATTTCCAGCTGGAAGGCATCCCGCGCCATAACCCTTGTGCCATGCAGCGCCTGCGCCACTTCCAGCAGCACATCCGGCGGCACGAGGAGGGTTGCGCCGTCGCCGCCGAAAATATAGGCGATTTCCGATTTATCGGCCGCATTGATGACCGCCGTAATGGCGGAGGCCGAGACCATATTAACGTCTTTATATTTCCCCGCCGCAATCGCCTTGGTCGAGCCGACGATATCCGCAACCAAAATATACCAGTCATCCGGCGCGGCGCGGTAAGACGCACGGTCAACCAGCCCGCTCGGCGGCGTTGCGGATAGATTTTTGTAGAAGCTGCGGGAGGTCATGGCAGGCGTCCCCTTTGAAACCATCCGAAGCCTACACCAAAAGAAAACGGGCAGGAAACCATAAAGGTGTTCCTGCCCGTCCAACCTCTTCTTCCAATAGGGAAATCGGAAAGAAGAATTCTATGACTTCAAGTCAAAGCTTACAGGGAGAAGTCCTGGCCGCCTTTTTTGAAGGTTTTCTTGTTGTTGTTGTCGTTGGCGATTTTGTCGGAGACGATCGCTTGCGCTTCGGACACGAACTGGCCGAGAACGCCTTGCGCTTCCGCTTTCGCGTCGGCAGCATTGCTGATCTGTTTCAGTTTTTCCGACGCGAGGCCGGCAACGCCGTGCAGGATTTCCGCAACCGCGTTGGCCGAGGGCAGTTTGCCGACGACGTCATGGGCTTGCTTGGAAACGCGCTCGGGCGTGACTTCTTTCGTCAGCGCCGCCACTTGCTGGGCGATGGCGTCGGTCGGGATCGTCGCTGCGAGGTCTTTGATCTGCTCGGCGATTTCTTCTTCCGAAGAGTTGCGCATGCCGTCGATCATCGGTTTAGCCTGCGCGAAGAACATCTTGAAGACCATCTGCTCGCCCATCGGACGGCCGGAGATGAGGGCTTCGATCGAGCCTTCGAGGTCATCGGTCGATGCTTTGGACAGCACGTCTTTGATTTGCTTTGCGACTTTGAGCGAGGTTTCCGGCTCTTGCAGCTTGGTGACCAGCTGGTCGAGGACGTCTTTCACTTTTTCTTCGTCGAAGGAACGGACGGTCAGGGAAACGCCGTCGGCGATTTCCTGGCTGGTGACCATGGCGTAGAAGTCTTGCGCGATCGTCTTCACGAAGGGTTTCGGGAATTCGATGACGGCTTTGTTGACGGCGGCTTCAGCACCGGCGGCGACGCTGCGCGTCAGGCGGTTGCTGATATCGTCGCCATCAAGTTTCTGGGCGAATTTATTGAAAGCTGCTTTGAGCAGGTCGAAACCGGGGTTGTCCATAAGGGGTACTCTCCAAACAAAATAAATTAGGGTTCAGTCATTCAAAACCCTGCATGAGGTGCGGCACGATGTGGCCGTTTTCTCAAAATCTTATCCACACCCTCTTTCGGTATGGCCGCAGGCAAAGCTTTGCTGTGAACCGGACTATAGAGTTCCGGAAAAACGAGTCAAGCTGGAATGTTTATAGAAACTAATGAACGCCTGCGCGGGATACTGAATATCAGGCGATAGAGTCGATCAGCTCGCCGAGAAGCTTGTCCTGCGTTTTGATGACGGCAAGGTTGGCCTTGAAAAGCGCTTTGCTTTCAATGGTATTGACCGCCTCGGTGGCAAGATCGAAGTTCGGCGTCGCAACAAGCCCCTCGCTATTTGCATAACTCGAGGAAGGGTCATAGGCGAGGGTATAGCCCTTGGGATCGGCCGTCACATTGGCCTGAACGCCGCCCGATTCCAGCGAGGTGAGATTCACTTGCAACGGACGGTAGACGGTGGAGGCCGGCGCTGCGGGATCGCTGCTTGGGACCGCGCCACTGGTGCTGACATTGGCGATATTGCTCGCCGCCGCATTCAGCCGCGTTTCCTGCGCGCGCAGGCCGGATATCGCAATCGTCAACGCATCGGTCATGACGTTATCCCCGTTCCCAAATCGCACCCCGGTAAAACCCACGAAACATACCGCCGCTTTTCCCAAATACGGCGGAGTGGAGATTACAGAGTCCAAGCGATAGTTTCATTATGCCATATGAGCGCTTAATAATAAGTTATGCTTTTGATTATATAGTAAATTTGGTTTAGATTCGAGCAAGGTAGCGACACGTTCTTTCGGGGAGTCATATAATGTCCATCACCTTCAAACGCCTTCTGTCGGTTTCGACCGCCATCGGTTTTGCGGCGCTTTTCAGTGCCTCGACCGCGCAGGCAGGCCACTTCCCCAATGACAACGACGGCGACTATGTGCCGAACAGCCCGCACTTCACGGAAGAGATGCGCACCGTCAACCGCCTGCCCGCCGGCGTGATTTACGTGCCGGAACGCATCACCATCAAGCCGGAACATTACGGCTTCCTGCCGCTCGTCTCCAACTGGGATGCGCAGAACAAGCACCCGCAGCAGTGGCAGGGCCAGGACTGGGATCCGTCCATGTGGAACCAGGCGCAATGGACGCCCGAAATCGCCATCAACAAATTCTACCAGAACCGCTATTTCGAGCGCCAATACATGAAGCAAGGCAAGCCGCCGCTGCCGGTGCTGGAACTCGGCCCCAATTTCTACGGCCTGTCGGATCTCGACCAGCGCCGCATGCTTAAATTGATCGCCGACTATAACCAGATCTTCGAGCAGAATTTCCCCGTGATCGAGCTGGTTGACTGGCACACGCATAAAATGGTCGGCACCTACACCGAAAAAGGCATGTTCCTAAACTAACCCCACTCTATTTTCCATCTGGCACTTCAACTCGAAATCTCTTTTGAAAGTTGACGACATGAAAAAAGCCCTCCTTCCCGCTTTCGCGCTGATGGCGCTGTTCGCCACCGCCGGCTGCCACCGCGGCGAGATGGACAATATGCTGGCGGATTTCTCGCCCGCGACCGGCACCACCTACGCGCCGCATAACGAAGGCTACACGCCCTACGTCAACGGCTTCACCGGCACGGATACACATGTGTTCAAGGTCGGCGATCGTTCTTTCACCATGCGCGGCACGCCGCCCTTCGCCGGCAATGTAGAGCCCTGGTTCGACTGGAACGAAACCTCGGGTAACAAGGGCGCGATGCTTTCGCTCGCCTCCTGCGGCGACAAGTGCCAAATGGCGGTCGGCGCGCAGGCATTCATCAAGACCCGCAGCCTGAAAGGCTATTCGGCGCGCCTTGAAATCTGCTACGACACCGCCAAGAAAGACCCCGTCTGCTACAAGGGCCCCGCTGTTGCCGCGACTGATGGCAGCGAATGGCTGCCCATTTCTGTCACGACGCCGATGGAAGACTTCAAGGCTTTGAGCTTCCGCAAGGCGCATATCCGCCTCGCCGTCGAGGGTGAACCGGCCGGCTACCAGAAAACCAATTCCGAAGGCGTGATCTGGGGGGATGATTTCCACTTCCAGCTTGCGAGCATGGATAAAACCGGCATGGTCACGACGAAACTCTCCGGCGCCTTCTGGCCCGACGATTACACCGGCTGGAAATGGAAAGACAATGGCTGGAGCCAGAGCGATTACAAAACCGCCGGCACCGCCGTCAATAAATAACCAGCTGATCAGCGCAAAGGGGCAGCGCCGCTCGGCACCTCATCCGAAACAGCCATGACAAAAACCTGCCTCTTCATCACCGCGCTAATTTTCTCCCTCCTCGCCTCTGCCGCATCGGCCGAGGCGGCGGGAGGCATGTCGATTCTGCGCGACGAGGAGACAGAGAGCGACCTTCGCACCTTTTGCCGCCCTATCTTCCAGCAGGCAGGCGTGTCGCCGGAGGCTGTGCGCTTCGTGCTGGTCGATCAGAATGACCTCAACGCCTTTGTCGCGGGCGGGCAGAATATTTTCATCTACTCCGGCCTGATCCTTGAGACCTCCAATCCCGAAGAACTCCTCGGCGTTGTCGCGCACGAGACGGGCCACATCGCGCACGGCGACCTCTTCCGCATGAAGGAAGAAATTCGCGATGCGACGGTACAGACGATTTTGATGAGCCTGCTGGGCCTTGCGGGCGCTGCCGCCTCCGGCTCCTCGGACGCCGCGGCGGCCGTGCTTTCGGGCGCCGGCACCTATGGCACGCGCGTCATTCTGCGCCATAACCGCATGGCGGAGACGGCGGCCGATCAGGCGGGCGTCCGCTTCCTTGAAGATTCCCACCTGCCGATTACCGGCTTCCTCAGCTTCATGGAGAAGCTGAAAAACCAGGAACTGCTGCCGGAATCGCAGCAGTCGGAATATGTGCAGACCCACCCGCTGACGCAAGACCGCGTGAACTTCCTTGAGAACATGGTGGCGCAGGCCAAAGGCAGCGATGCCCATGTGCCGCCCGCCTGGGTCGAAATGCACGCGCGGCTGAAAGCGAAACTGATGGGCTACCTGTTCCCTGACCGCGCGCTTGCGGATAAGGGCACATCTATCGCGTCGCAATACGGCCGCGCCGTTGCGACCTATCGCCTGGGCCGGAGCGATGCCGCGCTGGCGCAGCTGGAGCCGCTCATCAAGGCGGAACCGCAGAATCCCTACTTCTACGAGCTGAAGGGCCAGATATTATTCGAGCATGCGAAAGTGGATGACGCCGTTGCGGCCTATGCCAAGGCCGCGCAGTACGCCCCGCGCTCCGGCCTTATCCGCACCGCCTATGGCCATGCGCTGCTGGAATCCAAAACCAATGAAAAGGCCAATACCGCCGAAGCCATACGCCAGTTTGAAGCATCCCTTCAGACGGAAAAGAAAGAGCCCGCGATTCACCGCTATCTCGCCATTGCCTATGGCAAACAGGGCAACCAGCCGGAAGCGCAGCTGCATCTGGCGGAAGAATCCCTGATGCAGGGGAAATTTGATTTCGCCTTCCGCCAAGCCAAGCTGGCGCGGCAGGGTTTGCCAAAGAATTCAACCGGTTGGCTTCGCGCCGATGATATCCTTGATGCCGCCATCCGCGCCCGCAAGGACAAGGATAAACATGATCACGGTGAGTAGCCGCTATTGATAACGGCGCATCCGCAACCAGATTGTTTCGGGTGGGTTGAAATTGTTAAGATAATTCGTGGTTTAATAAAACAATACAACAGCTTTCAGGGGTGACCTTTATGTTCCAGACTTCTTTCAAGAAATTCGCAACCTCCGCCGTGATCGTGCTGGGGCTGATGGGCTCCACGGCTTCTTTCGCGGCCGATGCGCTGACGAAGGAGCAGGTCGAGACGATTGTGCATGATTACCTGATGGCGCATGGCGACGTTGTGCTGAACTCGGTCGAGAGCTACCAGAAAAAAGACCTCAACGACCGTCAGGCGCAGGCGCTGAAGGTCAACCACGATGAATTGTTCAACAACGAAAAATCCCCCTTCATCGGCAACCCGAAGGGCGATGTGACGCTCATCGAATTCTTCGATTACAACTGCCACTATTGCAAAGACGTCTTCCCGACGCTGAAGTCGCTGTCGGACGGCGACAAGAACCTGAAGATCATCTTCAAGGATTTCCCCATCCTCGCCCCGTCGTCGGAAACCGCCGCCAAATGGGCGCTCGCCGCGCAGCGTCAGGACAAGTATTTTGAATTCCACCAGAAGATGATGGAGCATAAAGGCCCCATCACTGATGAAGACATCGAGAAAGTCGCCAAAGCCGTGAACTTGGACCTGTCGGCGGCCCGCAGCTATGTCGATAGCACCGACGCCATGATGCAGCTGGAGCGCAACCGCGCCCTTGCCAGCCAGATGTCCTTCAACGGCACGCCGAGCTTCGTCATCAACGAAACCGCTTTCTCGGGCGTTCCTGATAAGGAAGACCTGAAAAAGAAAATCGCTGATGTGCGCGCCGCCAAGGATAGCGCCGATGACAAGAAACCCGATGACGCCAAGGCCGACGACAAAGATAGCCTGACCGGCAAGGACGACTCTGTGAAAGATGACGCGAAAGACGAAAAGAAAGACGACGACAAGAAAGAGTAATCTTTCCCTCGCGATATAATTAAAAACGGCGCCCTTTAACAGGCGCCGTTTTTTTATTGGCAATCATGGATGTCTTCCGGCGCGTTGTAATCGCGCACATGCGTCAAAGCACCCTTCACATCCTTAAAATCTTTACCTTTAAAATCGCCGCCGTTGTACGTCCAGAGATGTGCGGCATTGGCACCGGTAAAGACGATGCCCGTGGCACCACCGCAGGCGAGTTCAAACAGCTTTGAGCCGTTGACCACCACGGTTGTTGGAATTCTCTCATAAATCACGCCGCTGCGGCGGAAGAGAGCCAAAGGGCAGCTGCCGTTCTTGCATAGCTCATGGTGCTGCAGGCTGACGGCCACGATATCGGCGGTCGAAAAATTATAAAGCGTGAAGTCGATTTGATTTTTATCAACGAGCTCGTCGTTTTCGGATTTAAGGTCTTTCAAAAACGGATAGCGCGCATTCGTTGCCGTATCGTCGGTGAGCGGAATGCCGAGCAATTCCTTCGCGGTGCTTTTCTGCACCCCGGTGCCCTCAAAGCTGAGTTCTTTTTCCTGCGCCGCGTCCATCAGCATCTGCGAATTAGCAGCACCCTTCCAGAGGTTGAGGCGGTAAATATGCTGGTAGCCGCTTGCCTTCAGCACCGGATAGGCCTGGATGGTCATGGCGACCATGCGCGTCGGCATGAAGCTGTAATCGCAGGCGAGGACAACCGGGGCGGATTTATCGGGCGCCAGCTGCGGCAGGTTCTTTTCGGTCAGATCCGTCAGCGGCGCATTCACGGAGCCTTTGAGGTGGCGGTAGGCGAAGCTTTCCTTGGAGCGCACATCCAGCACCACAACGCCGCCCTTGGCCTGTAGCGCCTTGAAACCCGCCATATCGAGCTCTTCCGCGTTCACCGGCAGCGCTTCCTTAAATTCCTGAAGCGTTAACGGCCGTGGGTTCGCGACGGGAGCCGGATCCGCAGCTTGCGCGACTCCTGTAAACAGCAGCGAAAACAGCAGCATAGCGGTGAATAAACGGGCCATGAAAACTCCTGAAGGCTTGCCAGTGCCCAAACCATAGCGCGAAGTTTTAACAATTTGTAAAGTTTTCGCCCTCTGTGCCGGTTTCTGCAAGTGATTGATATAAAAGCCTTTCACACTTGACCAAGAAATTATCTGTCGCCAATCCTTAACCTTTTGTTCATAAAGACCCTTGACCTAGTTTCCGTAAGATGTTTTACTATTAACATAAGACGCCGACGAAAAAGGCGATGAAAAAGACGATAACGACGACGCACAGATGAAGACTTAGTTGGGGTTAAGAAGCCTTAAGAACGCAAAACATACTGGGGAGTACTGAACAAATGGCACGCATCCTGATCGCAGAACACAACACCACCACCGCAGATTACCTCTACACCACGCTGAAAAAGGCCGGCAACAGCGTCGAGATCGTCGACAATTGCCTGGATGCCTGGCGCGTGTCTTCCAAAGATTTGTATGACGTTCTGCTCGTGAACGTCGTGATGCCCGGCATCGATGGTTTCGTCCTCGCGCAGAAAGCGCTGCAGGATAACCCCGGCCTGCAGGTGATTTTCCTGACCGGTTTCGCCGGCGTCGCCATGGATACCCATGCAACCCCCGCTTATGCGCCGGCACCTGTCACATCGCGTCCCTTCCACCTGAAGGAGATTGTCAGCCGCGTCCGCTACATGATGGGCCAGGGCAGCCTGCCGCAGAAAGCAAGCTTCGGCCCCGGCAATACCGACGGCAAAATTATCTACGCAGATTTCGCCAGAACCACGCCGCGCCATCAACACGCGCAGTAAATGGCACCACATATAGATTGACCCCAACGGAGCACTTCCCCCACTCCGTAACCCCTGCCCCCGCCGTCCCCCCGGCGGGGGCAAACTTTTGGGAATCAGCAGCAACTTCCAGCCAAAAAAGGGCGGGGAAGGCCTTTATTTCAATGATTTAAAGAATCGCTTGCCGCAAAACGCGCACTTATGCTACCTAATAGCACCTTGGTACGGACACATAGCTCAGCGGTAGAGCACTATCTTGACATGGTAGGGGTCACAGGTTCAATCCCTGTTGTGTCCACCACTTCCCCCCAAAAAACCAATTTCAGCCATCGCGCAACACTGTTGCGTTGTGCATTCCATGGCTGCATCGCATTTGACAATCCACGCCGCGCAGTGATAGTTATGTTAAACTGCAAAAACGATAAAAACAAAAAATCAGGTGTGTAATGACTGTCTTCTCCGCGTTGTTCGAGAAAATTGCCGCGCGTATTCCCGATGCGGATACGGCCAAAGAATTGCTGGCGGAAGGCGTGAAAGCCGACCCCATTACACCCACGTTGCCAGAACGTGACGCCGAGCGGGCGGGAATGACGCCGAAAGCGCTAAAGACAGATCTACTGGCGAACTTCGTCAACGAGGTCTACCAGCTCAGCTTCGCGCTGGAAAAAATGAAAGTGCCGCTAAAGCTGAGCGCCGAGCAAATCATGGAAGATGTTCCTGACGATGTCTGGGACTTCAACGTCACGGGCGCGAAGGTGCAGCTGCTGCAGGACGGCAAGCAACTGATGAACTTCAAGGTATCGGCGACCGACGCCGGCTACTTCGTCGAGGCGGAGGAAAATTCCGGAGCCGGCGGTATCAGCCTTGCCATGATACAGAATGGCCCCGCCGCAACCATGGCAGACGTCGAGGGAAAACTGGCAAATCACCTTGATTCATCTTTCCGCATCCCCGCCGCGCAGGCTGCACCTGTGCTGCAGAGGTTGATTGAAACCGTCGACTACCGCCCGGCTGTTTTCCTCGAGATCATCAAATCAGCACCGTTTGAAAAGGTGCTGGACTTCGTGACCAGCGGCATGAACCCCGCCCATGTCTACGATGAATATCCCGGCAAGTTCCTGCCGCTCGACTGGGTGCTGATGTCGCGCCATGAAGAGATCGGCCACAAAAACAACGCCGCGCCCTTTACACCCGAACAGCGCCGAGAGTTGTTCGAAGCCGTGGCTGCACAGGCAAAAGACAACGACAAAATCCACAGCGATATGACGCTGCGTCAGGCATCGCTGCATAACGTTTACGACCTTATCCCCCGCCTGATTGAGCTGGGCGCACGGCCCGACGCCTCGCATTTTGTCGATGCCGGCGACCATGACCCGCAGGGGCCGACGCTGGAGACGCTGAAAGTCCTGCGCCCCTATGCACCCGATGTGAACGCAAAAAAATTCGATAATAGCGCCGGCGGCAACGCCGCCTGCCGCGCCGATCTTGACGCCTTTAAATGGCTGGAGTCGCAAGGGCTCGACAAAACGCAAACGGCGGGGAATAACCTCCGCTCCTTCGTCCATGCGGTTGTCGCGAGCGGCCGACGCCAACGTGCGGCTGCCATGGGCGCTGAAGACGGTTATCCCGCCATGCTGCACTACCTGATCGACAATGGTTATGATTTCACCTCCAAAGGCCCCGCCGGCACGCCCGTGCAGATGGCGGTCGAGAACGGCAACCTTGACCTTGCGAAAATCCTGATCGAGGCGGGTGCGCTGCCCGATGCTTCGCTGATGATCAAGCTGCTGACGCCGGTTTTTTACGGTAGGGGATTTCCGATGGAACGCAACGTTTCAGGTGCAGAGGCGGTAGACTTCATGCGCTATCTGCACGATGAGCACGCCGTGCCCTATACGCAAGAGGTCGCCGATGCGCCGACAGCCTTGCTGCAATCCGCCGCAGGCTATAATTTCTTCAAGGCGGATTTCGCGGGCCTCAAGCCGCTGGCGGAAGTGATGAACTTCCTCGCAACGCAGGGTGCCGTACCGACGGAAACCGATGCCTTGAAAACCCTCCGCCTGGAGTCCGCCGAAAAGCTGCGCGGCATCGATGCGGAGACAGCAAAAACCTTCGGCATCGAAGCACTGCCCGCCCTGCCGCGCGCATCGCGTCTCCGCCGGACGCCATCGCCTTGAGAACGTAAGGTAAATGACTATTTATATGTCAATAACCCGTTCTTAACGAATTTGCTTTATCCTTTGCCTCATCAGCATTTTTTGAAGGATTCCGATATGCCGCAGCCACAGACCTCCGATATCAGCGAACACCTAAAACGCATTGGCGCGGATGATCTGGCCGGCGTTGCGGGCTCGAAGCACATCCAGAGCATTGGGCGGCTGCAGTCCTCCTCGCAGAAAAATCCTTCGGTCGGCATTCTTGTTGAAAACGGCAAAGTGAACCTTATGTTCGGCCTCGGCGATCCCAATTTCGCGCCGGCGCGCATGACCTATGACGACAAGGGCAAGCTGGAATCCGTGCAGATCAATAACAGCGACCGCTCCGGCCATGTCACCTACAAGGCGGCGGCACCCGTTGTTGACGCGATTTTGAAAGCGGCGGCATCCAAACCGCAAGGCCGCGGTCAGGCGGTGGCGGCGCTCGCCAAGGCCGCGAATGCGACCGACAAATTCGGCAATTGCAACTGGGGTGTCGGTCTTATCGCCTCGGCGCAGGACAAAGATACCAAAAATCTTTCCTCCACCCATCTCGCCATCGCGGCGCTGCAGAACAAGTGGCAGCAGTTCGTGAAGCCTTTCGAGGCGCCGAAGATGGTCCAGCAAAACCCCGCGACGCAAAAACCGCCGGGCCGCTGATTTTTTTTTCAAGTTACCGTTTTGAAATAGACGCGAGGCGCGCGTTCAGCGCGTCGCGCAGGCCTGCCTGCAGGGCAATGCGCTTGGCCTGCCACAAATCGGGTTCGATATATTGCGGCGTTTCTTCCGCGCCGCGCTTGCAGACGGCGGCGTTTGGCGCGCGATGGCTATGCGACATTTCAAAAGCGAAGGCATCGTTGACGAGGCGGGAGGCATTGCTGTCGCCCACATATTTAAAGCCCGGCTGCAGCGCAAGATAGCGCGGGTTCAGCACATCTTCGGCAAAGCCGTTGAAGGCCGTGGTGTCTTTACAGCGCAGCGCATCCGCCCTTGCCAGCGCTTCCAGCGTCAGCAGGGCGCCGAGGCCTTTGCGGTAGGCCGTCGCCTTATCGGCCTCGGCCGAAAAGCCGCGCGCTTCGGAAATGTATAAATCCGCAAGCCGCGCGAAATAGCTGGTTTTCAGCCGCGCGTCGTCGCCGTGGTCGTAGCTGTCATCCTCGAGGTACTGGATGATCGCATCGCCGGTCTGCTTGTCCTTCATATTTCCGATGGCTTCATCAATCTTCAGCGTCATGGCGTTTTCATCAAGTTCGGCCGCTTGCGCTTTCAGCTGCGCATAGACGGGGGTTTCGCGCAGCTGCTGTTCCTGCGACTGCCGCTTGCCGTCTTCATAGCCGCTGGAGACGAAGTAATAAAGGGCGCCCGCAACCGCAACGCCGGCGCAGACCCGCGCCGCGCGGCGAGAGATATGAAGAACGCGCTTCATTAGATAATGACGTGCCGGCCGATTTCGATGACGCGGCCGACGGGCAGTTTATAGAAGTCGGTCGGCTCCGCCGCGTGTTTCGACAGCCAGATGTAAATCAGGTCCTGCCAGCCTGGCAGGCCGTATTTCGGGTGTGACTTGATGGAGCGGCGGGAGAGGAACAGCGACGTATCTTCCCAGTCGAAATGAATGCCGTTGCCGTCCTTGCGATTAAGCTTGATAAGTTCTTCCTGAACGTCCGGATGGTCTTTAAACCCGAAGCGCAGCACGACGACGCTGAATTCATGGTTGAGGTGCTGGACCAGCGCGCGGTGTTCCGGCTCCACATGCGGGAACGGCTCGATCTTCACCGACAAAATGATGTTCTTTTCATGCAGAACCTTGTTGTGGCGGATGTTCTGCATAAGCGATGTCGGCGCATGGTTGGGGTCGCCCGCGAAGAAGAAGGCGGAGCCCTTGACGCGCTTCAGGTCGCCGTGGCGGGTTTTATATTCCTCGATGAACTTGTCGACCTTCACTTCGCGTTTGCGCGCGCGGGAGGTGAGGATGAAGGTGCCCTGAATCCAGGTCGTCATGATCGCCATCATGACCGAGGCCATGGCGAGCGGAACCCAGCCGCCCGAAAACAGCTTCATCAGGTTACAGCCGAGGAAGACGAGGTCGACAAACAGGAAGGTGCCGAAAATAGCAATTGTCTTCCACAGCGACCATTCGCGGATCTGCCAGACGACGAAGAAACCCATGATGGCGTCCACGCACATCGCGCCCGTGACCGAAATGCCGTAGGTGGCGGCAAGGTTGGTGGAGGTTTTGAACAGCAGGACGAGGATGATGACGCCAACCATCAGGATGTAGTTCACCTGCGGCATATAAACCTGCCCCGAATGTTCGGACGTGTGCAAAATCTTCATGCGCGGCAGCAGGCCAAGGTTAACCGCCTGACGTGTGAGCGAATACGCGCCGGTGATAACCGCCTGGCTGGCAATGATGGTGGCGCAGGTCGCCAGCAGTACGAAGGGGATCTGCCAGGTGTCGGAGACGAGCTTAAAGAACGGGTTATCCATGGTCGAGGGGTCGAGCAGGACCATCGCGCCTTGGCCTAAGTAGTTCAGTGCGAGGCAGGGGAAGATGAAGCAGAGCCATGCCATCTGCACCGGCTTGCGGCCGAAGTGGCCAAGGTCGGCATAAAGCGCTTCCGCGCCCGTGACGCAGAGGAAGACGGAGCCGACCGCGACCATGGCGAGCTTGCCATGCGTGATCATGAACTGGATCGCGTAAATCGGGTTGGCGGACAAAATCACGCTCGGCATCTGGATCAGGTGCTTCACGCCTGTGATGCCAAGAACGGCAAACCACAAGACCATGATAGGGCCGAAGAAGGTGGATACTTTTTCCGTGCCCTTCGACTGGAAGGTGAAAAGGCCGAGGATGATGACAAGAGTCGTCGGGATAATATAAGGGCCGAAGTGTGGCGCCACAACTTCCACACCCTCAATGGCAGAGAGGACGGAGATGGCGGGGGTAATAATGGCGTCGCCATAGAACAGCGCCGCGCCCGCCATGCCGAGGAAGAGGAAGCCGATGGTGTTGCGGTAGATGACCGAGCGCGCAAGTGCCATGAGCGCGAGCGTGCCGCCCTCGCCTCTGTTGTCGATGCGGAGAAGGAAAGAGACGTACTTTAAGGTGATGATCAGAGTCATCGACCAAAGGATGAGGGAAAGCAGGCCGAAAACTTCGGGCTGGCCGATGGCGACCGTGCCGCCTTCGGTGATGGAGTGCAGCGCCTCGCGAAACGCGTAAAGCGGGCTGGTGCCGACGTCGCCGTAAACGACGCCGATGGCGCCGACGGTGAGGGACATCAGTTTTGAATCATCATGCCCGTGGCCATGGCCATCAGCTGCGTGACTATCAGTGGAGGCGGAGGAGGAAGCGGACTGCATGGCTGTTTTCTTGCTGTTATGGCAACCCAAACGTAAACGGCTGTTTACAGCTTTGTTTTACGGCAGCGCAACAGCGAGGCCAACTGGAATCTTTTTACAGGTTTTCATAATTCAAGATAGGCGAGCCACGCATTGTGGGCGGGCGGCTTTTCCTTGCCAAGCACGGCGAATTTCCCAATGATGACGCTGAAATTCATTCTCAACATATCTTAAGGAGCTCCATCATGGCTTACACCACCCAGGCAACCACCAAAGGCGGCCGCGATGGCCGCGCGGTTCTTGAAAACGGCGGCCTTGCGCTGGCCATGGCGCTGCCGAAGGATATCGGCGGCTCCGGCGAGGGGCATAACCCTGAACAGCTCTTCGCCCTCGGCTGGTCGTCCTGCTTCGGCTCGGCCATTTTGCTGCTGGCAAAAAAACATGGGCTGGATGGTTCGGCCGCGCGCGTCACCTGCGCCGTCACGCTCGATAAAGATGCAACCAGCTTCGCGCTGAAGGCCGAGCTGAAAGTCAGCCTGCCCGGCGCCGATAAAGATAAACTCACCGCCCTTGTCGAGGAAGCGCATCAAATCTGCCCCTATTCCAAAGCCACCCGCAACAACGTGCCTGTGACGCTGACGGTTGTTTAAGCATGTCGTCCCCTAAAAACCCCATCGTCATGATTCCGGCGCGGATGGCGTCGACGCGGCTGCCGAACAAGCCGCTGGCGGATATCCATGGCCTGCCGATGATTGTGCATGTGCTGCGCCGCGCGGAAGAGGCCAAACTCGGCCGCGTCGTGATTGCCTGCGCGGAAGCGGAAATTAAAGCCGCGGTCGAAAAAGCGGGCGGCGAAGCGGTGCTGACGGACCCGAATTTGCCCTCGGGCTCCGACCGCATTCTCGCAGCGCTGAAAACCCTGGATGCGAAAGGCGAACATGACGCCGTCATCAACGTACAGGGCGATTTGCCGACGCTGGATCCGAAGCTGATCAAAACGGCTTTCGCGCTGCTGGATAACCCCGCAACGGATATCGGCACGCTCGGCTGCATCATCACGAAGGACGCGGAAAAAACCAACCCCAACGTCGTGAAGGCGATTGCCGAAATTGATTTTGCTAAAAATGAACGGCAAGGCCGCGCGCTGTATTTCTCGCGCACCACCGCGCCATCGGGCGACGGACCTTTGCTGCACCACATCGGCCTGTACACCTATAAACGCGCAGCCTTGGAAAAATTTGTTGCGTCACCGCCTTCCGCCCTCGAAAAACGCGAAAAGCTGGAGCAGCTACGCGCTTTGGCACTCGGCATGCGCATCGATATCGCCGTCGTCGATACCGTCCCGCTCGGCGTCGACACACCGGAAGACCTTGAAGCCGCGCGCCATACCCTAGGACAAAAATGATGACCGATAAAATCGCCTTTCAGGGCCGCCCCGGCGCTTATTCGCATATGGCGTGTTTGACCGCCTTTCCGAAGCTGGAGCCACTGCCCTGCCCTTCCTTTGCGGATGCGTTCAAGGCAGTCGAGACCGGCAAGGCAGATTACGCGATGATTCCCATCGACAACTCCATCGCGGGGCGCGTCGCCGATATTCACCACCTGCTGCCGCGATCAAAACTGTCGATTGTCGGCGAGCATTTTATTCCCGTGCATCATTGCCTGCTCGGCGTGCCAGGCTCCAAAATTTCCGACATCAAAACGGTCTACAGCCATGTACATGCGCTGCCGCAGTGCCGGAAACTTATTGCCGAGCTGGGTTTAAAACCCGTGGTGTTTGAAGATACCGCAGGTTCCGCCGTGAAAGTCGCCGAGGAAAAAGACGTCACCCATGCGGCGATTGCATCGGAGCTGTCGGCCGAACTCTACGGCCTGAAAATTCTCAAAAAAAATATCGAGGATGAAGCCGGCAATACGACGCGCTTTATCGTGCTCGCTAAAACCGCCAAGACGCCGGCGAAGAAAAAGGACGAGGTTTATATCACCTCCCTCCTCTTCAAGGTGCGCAACATTCCGGCCGCGCTCTACAAGGCGCTCGGCGGCTTTGCCACCAATGGCATCAACATTCTGAAGCTTGAAAGCTACCTTGAGGGGAATAAATTCCAGTCCGCCCTCTTCTACTGCGAATTTGAAAGCCACCCCGATGAAACCGGCTTCCAGCACGCGATTGACGAGCTGCAGTTCTATGCGGCCGATATCCGCATGCTCGGCACCTACCCCTCCCACGCATTCCGGAAATAACCACAACTTATGGCAATAAATTTAACCAATGCGGCGATCAAAAAGCCGTGCTATTTTTCCATGCAGTTCTCAACCGATTGATAGGGCAACCGAAATGGCCACCTACGCGCACCTTGCCGCCAAGCTTCTCCGCGATGCCGCGACCTTCTTCCGCAATGTGGGCGCGCAGAACGAGCCCCTGCGCGAGCAGATGAACGACAACGCCTCGGTCTATGATCAAGTCGCTGATCTGGTTGAGAAAGACCCGAACGGCATCCTCGACCTCGGCGCCGAAGAGAACAAGAAGAAGTAAGCTTCTTCCCGAAACCCTGAAATATTGATTCAAACTGCGCGCGAAGCCCCTTCGCGCCCTGCTTTCGTATGGCCAAATCGGGCCGCGGTTTGCTAGACTGGTTTTTGGGTTACTAGGGTTTAGCTGTTATGCCGGTTGCATTAAACCGGCGGAGGTTTCATGGGTATTCTGTCACGCGCCGGCACGCGCAAAATGAACTCGCGTTCGCGTCACGCCAAGCAGCCATTGCTGCCCGCCTACATGCAAAGCTTTATCGCCCACCGCCTGACAGACTTGGGCGGCGCCGGTTTTGCCGCTTTCGGCGCAGCGCTGTTCCTCTCGCTTGCGACTTACAATGCGCAAGACCCGTCCTTCAACACGGCCGGCTCCTCCGACACCGTGCATAATATTTTCGGCCGCACGGGCGCTTACAGCGCCGATATTCTGCTGCAGACGCTCGGCTTTGCGTCCTACCTGCTGGCGACGGCTTTCATCGTCTGGGGCTGGCGCATTATTAAGCGCAAACCCGTGCCCTCCTTCGGCTTCCGCCTGCCGGCGCTGATTTTCGCGGTGCTGTTCGGCGCGATTGCCCTGGCGCGCATCCCTTCCCCGCATTCGCTCGGCATCGGTTCCTACATGGGCGGCAGCGCGGGTGCGCTGATTTTCGCCGGCATCGGCAACCATCTGCAGGGCTGGCTCGGCACCATGGCTTTCCTGTTCGTTGCGATTTCGGCGGCGGTGATGTTCTCTATCTCCTACCTCATGTCGCTGGGCATCAGCCTTGCGGAATGGGGCACCGGCATTCGCACGACGCATGCCGTCTCGCGCGTCGCGGCGGAAAAAACCGGCTTCTTCATTTCCACCTTCCGCGCCTGGCACGCGAAATACACCGGTCAGCCGGTGGAGGAAGAGGCGGCGGCACCGCGCCCCCGCCGCATCCGCCTCAGCGTGAATGAAGACACCGCACCGGAAGAAGTAAATGATAGCGCCGGTGATGAAACCCTCGCCGCGCCGCGCCGCAAGCCCGTGGTGACGCCGCGCCTTGAAAAATCCAAGCCCGAGCCCAAAAAGGAAGACAAGCAGAAAAAGCTGAATTTGCGCGCCGCCGATGAAGAATGGCAGTTCCCGCATGTCGACCTGCTGCTGGACCGCCCGCATGCGCAATTGGTGCGCCTTGATGAATCGGCGCTGCAAAAGAACGCCGAAATGCTGCAGACCACCTTGGGCGATTTCGGCGTGCAGGGTGACATTCTCAAAGTCAGCCCCGGCCCCATCGTCACGCTGTATGAAATGGAGCCCGCGCCCGGCACCAAGACCTCCCGCGTCATCGGGCTGTCAGACGATATCGCCCGCTCGATGTCAGCGATTTCGGCGCGTATCGCCGTCGTCCCCGGCAAGAACGCGATTGGCATTGAACTGCCGAACGCGAAGCGCGAGACGATTTACCTCAAAGAACTCCTCGGCTCCCGCGACTATGAGAAAGCGACGCCGAAGCTGCCGCTGGTGCTTGGCAAAAATATCGCAGGCGAGCCCGTGATTGCCGACCTTGCCAAAATGCCCCACCTGCTCGTCGCGGGGACCACGGGCTCGGGCAAATCGGTCGCTATGAACACGATGATTTTGTCGCTGCTCTACAAACTGTCGCCGGAGCAGTGCCGCTTCATCATGATCGACCCGAAGATGCTGGAGCTTTCGGTCTATGATGATATTCCGCATCTGCTCACCCCCGTCGTGACGGAAGCGCATAAGGCTGTCACCGCCCTCAAATGGGCCGTGCGGGAGATGGAAGACCGTTACCGCGCGATGTCGAAGCTCGGCGTTCGCAACATCGACGGCTTTAACGAGCGCGTGCGCACGGCGAAGGCCAACGGCGACGTGCTGATGCACAAGATCCAGACCGGCTTTGATTCCGACACCGGCAAGCCCGTGTATGAAGAACAGCCGATCCCGCTGACCGACCTGCCCTATATCGTCATCGTCGTCGATGAATTCGCTGACCTCATGCTGGTCGCCGGCAAGGAAGTCGAAAACGCGATCCAGCGTCTGGCGCAGATGGCGCGGGCGGCCGGCATTCACCTCATCATGGCGACGCAGCGGCCGTCCGTTGACGTCATCACGGGCGTGATTAAGGCAAACTTCCCGACCCGCATCTCCTTCCAGGTCACCTCCAAGATCGACAGCCGCACCATATTAGGGGAAGGCGGTGCCGAACAGCTGCTGGGACAGGGTGATATGCTGTATATGGCCTCCGGCGGGCGTATTACCAGAGTCCATGGGCCCTTTGTCGGCGACGATGAGGTGCAGAAGATCGTCAGCTTCTTGCGCGGTCAGGGCGTTCCGAATTACATTGATGGGGTCACCGAAGGCGACGAAGAAGAAGGCGGATTCGGCCTTCCCGGCGGCAGCGGTGACGGCGAAGGCAGCGGCGACGACCTTTACGATCAGGCGGTCGCGGTTGTCTTGAGGGAGCGGAAGATTTCCACCTCCTTCATCCAGCGCCACCTGCAGATCGGCTACAACCGCGCCGCGCGTATCGTGGAGCGGATGGAGAAGGAAGGCCTCGTCAGCACCGCTAACCATGTGGGCAAGCGCGAAATTCTGGTGGATAATTACGGCACTTGAAACGGCACCTCGAAGAAAGTACATCGATGAAAAATTCCAAGCACGTCTCCGGTCTTAAAAAAATCCTCCTCGGCGCCTGCCTTGCGGCCGCTTTGAGCGCCGCGCCGGCGCAAGCGAAATACCAAGACCCCATCTACGAGATGCGCCGCACCCTGTTCATCCCCTTCGGCCAGAGCATGACCGTGCTGGAAGCGCCGCTTGGCATGTGCTTCCTCGATGAATCGCAATACTTGGAAGGCCAGCTTATCAAGCAGCTGCGCGCGCAGAACAAATCCTCCGGCGGCGGCATCCTGCTCGCCGTCTTCGCGGACTGCCTTGAAGTCGGCAAGCTGCAGAAGCTGGCCTCGAGCGAAGACCAGGGCCCGTCCTACAACGGTGAGGACCCCAACTCCGCGATGCTGATGCATCAGGGCACCATCAGCTGGCTGACCCCGAAGGAGCCGCGGACCAAGGCGACCCTCGCCGAATACCTCGACAAGCAGCAGCCGGCCTACCGCGACAGCATCCACGACAACATGGTCAAGTCGTACAAACTGTTCGGCAAGAAGGCCGATGTGAAGCTGGACGATAAAATCACCGCCCGCTCGCTGCAGGCGGACCCCAGCGCCTATCACTTTGACGAGCGCGCGCACCGCACGGATTCGCTGGTCTCGGTCGGCTATTCCACCAACGTCGAAATGGAATACACCAAATACGCGACCGTCGGCGTCGTCGGCACCACGCTCATCCGCCAGTTCCCGATTCAGGTGTCCATCGCTTCGACCGCGAAAGACAAGGCGGACCGCTCGGTGGGCCAGATGACCGACCTGCTCGACAAATTCGCCGCGCAGAACGTCGCCCTGAACGACGTCCATTAACGCTGTAAAAATTTAACCGGCAGGGTTTGGCTATATATAACGTGCAAGGCTATAGAGAGCCTTGCTGCCGCATTGCTATAAATTCACTGGGCTTTTCGCGCGATCAGCCTATGTTGAGGTTAGTTTTTAAAACGACAGGATATTAACACCATGCGCCTTCGCCCCTTCCTTTCCCTCGCCGCCCTTCTGGCCGCCATCGCCGCAACGCCTGCTTCCGCGCAGGTCGGCAGCATCATGGGCCAGCAACAGCAGCAGGAAGAAAAACCAGCCGTGCGCAGTGCGCCCGATGTGGGGAACCCCGATGCGCCGCAGCCCGGTGAAGCGGAGATTGCGGCTGTCGAGCAGTACCTGAACAGCATCCACACCATGAAGGCGCGCTTCCTGCAGACGGCGAATGACGGCAAATCGACCACCGGCGACTTCTATATGAAGCGCCCCGGCCGGTTGCGTTTCGAGTACGACAAGCCGGTGACAGACCTGATTGTGGCCGATGGGCTGCAGATTCACTATTACGACGGCCAGATGAAACAGGCGTCCTCCGCCCCCATCAGCAAATCACTTGCCGATTTCTTCCTGCGCAAAAACCTGAAATTGTCCGGCGATGTGCGCGTCTCGGATCTCCGCCGCGACAACGGCATGCTGTATCTCACCGTCGTGGAGGCGAAAGACGGCCTTGCCGGTTCCCTGACGCTTGGGTTTTCCGAGAAGCCGATGCAGCTGAAAAAATGGCGCGTCGTTGACGGCCAGGGTCAGGTGACGGAAGTCGAGCTGCTGGAAGCGCAAACGGGAATCGATATCGACAGCGAACTCTTCCATTACTACGATCCGGAAGCAAAAAATCCGCGGTACAATCGCTAGAAGTGTTTGAAGATAAAGGGTAATCCGCGTTTTCTTGCCTAATTACGAAAACTTGGATATACTTATAAGAACACTAAAGATTAAGAACACGTTAACTCTTTGTTCAAGGGATGAGGTTTTTTAATGGCTGATGATGTGAAGCAACCCGCCGACACCGCCAAAAATGACGCACCGGTGACCCCTCCCGACACGAAATTCACCTCAGCGAAGGAAGACCCGGTTCAGGGCGTCCGCAATGCCGACGAAGTCACCCCTGCGGTCGACCTGAAGGCGACCGCACCCTCGGCCGAAGGCTCGACCGCCACCGCGACCGCGGAAGAAAAGAAAGCCGACCCCGTGACGCCGCCCGCCGCGAATGCGACGGCGCCGGTGGAAGAGAAAAAGGCCGATGCGCCGCTGAACACCGCGCCGCCGGCTGAAGAAAAAGCAGAAAAGAAAGACGGCGATGCGCCCGCCGCCCCCGTTGCCGAAACGGAAGAGGAAATCCGCAAGAAAAAAGAAGCGGAAGCGAATGCAAACAAGCCTGCGCAGCCGCAACAGCAAACCGCGCCGACCGCCGATACGCCGATCGACAACGAGCAGCTGCAGCAGTCGCGCTTTGCGACCAACCTCGCTGTGCACCCCGACTCCCTCGCAAAAATGCGTGAAGTCTGGCCGGATCCCGACTTCCAGCTGGACGCGGAACTGGCGCGTGCGCTGGGGCCGGAAGGCAAGGTTTATCCGCACAAAGGCGGCCTCGTTTTCGAACTGCAGAACAACCACGCGATTGAATGGCACGCCAACCTCGGCGGCGCTGAATTCATCGGCATGCCGAACCGCTCCAAGAATTTTGACGAAGTCGACGCCCATGGCGTCATGGCGGCAGCCCGCCAGCGCGGCTGGAAAGCGGTCAACGTCTACGGTAACGATGCGCAAAAAGAAATGATGTGGCTGGAAGCGAAAAAGCAGGGCCTTGGCGTTGCAAACTTTGCGCCGCCCGAAGGTAGCGCCGTTTACGAAAAACTCGCCCAGTTTGAAGCGCAGAAGAGTTCGGCGACCGCTGACCAGCTGGTCGTTGGCGCCTCTGCCGCCGAGCAGGGCCCGATTGACCTGTCGAACAGCAAATTCGCCGCGACCGACAAGAAACCCGAGACGGAAGCGCCGAAACAGGACGCGCCAAAGCAGGAAACCACTGCCGACGCGCCGCCTGCTGAAACCGCCAAGACCGAAGCGCCGAAAGCGCTTGAAGGTCTCGAAGGCTTCCTCGACAAGAAGATCGAGGCTGCCAAAGGCGACCCCGAACTGCAAAAAGGCATCACCGCCCTGCGTGATGGTATCAAGAGCGGCGCGATTGCCGTCGATGAAACCTCGGCCGGCATGATCCGCTCCTCCCTTGGCAAAGACGACACAACCCCGTCAGAGCCGAAAAAATACGCCGAGATCGAAGGCTTCCTGCGCACCGCCGACAAGGCGAATGACGGTTTGAAGCTGCCAGCGGTGACAATCGCTGCTGCGAAAGAAACGCCGGCCGCCATTGTGCCGAAGGAAGCGAAACCCGCCAAAAATGCGGTAGCTCCGGCCTAAATCTCTTTAATTCTTGACTTTTTCGGGCCCGTCCCCCATTTCAGGGAGACAGGCCCGAAGCATTTTTCAGCCCCTTTTTCACCCTTGCAGGATGCCCGCTTGCCCGCCGCCTCAACGCATATCGCCCACGTCGCATCGATCGAGGATATCGCCGCCGATACGCGCATCCTGCGGCTTGCGCTGCCGGGCGGCGCGGCGCTCGATTTTCTGGCCGGGCAATATGCACACTTGAGCCTTGAGGGTCTGGAGCCGCGCGCGTTTTCTATCGCTTCCGCGCCGCACCAGCCCGTTTTGGAATTCCACATCAAGAACAGCCACCGCGGTTTTTCCAATGCCGTCTTTACCAGCTTGAAAAAAGGCGATGCTGTCACGCTTGAAGCGCCTTTTGGCGACCATTACTGGCGTCCGTCCACACGTCCGCTGCTGGCGCTGGCCGGCGGCGTCGGCATTGCGCCGCTGAAAGCCGTGATCGAGGCGCAGCTGGCGCATAAAACCGGCGATGTGCGTGTCACGCTTTACTGGGGCGTGCGCGATGAGGCGCATCTCTACCTTGATGCTTTCTTCAATGACCTTGCCGCTGGCAAGCCCGCCTTCCGTTATATTCCCGTGATCGCCCATGGCGAAGCCGCCGGGCGGCGCAGCGGGTATATCGGTGCGGCAGTCACGGCGGATATGCCCGACCTGACTGGGTTCAATATCTACATGGCTGGCCCCGCCGCCATGGTGGAGGCGACCCTGCCGCTGCTGCTGGCGCAAGGCGCGGAAAAAGACTTTATTTTCAGTGATGCTTTCGGCGGCTAACGCGCCTTCTCTTTTCCCCTAATTCTCTGGAAAAAGGCGTTTTGGCGGCCTATACTCAAGCCCATGATCGGGACCGAAATCGAACATCTGATGAAGCTCATCGCCCGCCTGCCGGGCATGGGCCCGCGCTCCGGCCGCAGAGCCGCGCTGCACCTGCTGAAAAGCCGGGAGAGCCTGATGCTGCCGCTGGCGCAGGCGCTTGCCCGCGCGGCCGAAGTGATTGAAGAATGCCCCGAATGCCACAGCCTTGATACGCAAAAGCCTTGCGCCATCTGCTCTAGCGCTGCGCGCGATACCGCTGTCTTCTGCGTCGTCGAAGACGTCTCGGACCTCTGGGCGGTTGAGAAGACGGGCGGCTTTAAGGGTTATTACCACGTCCTTGGCGGCACGCTTTCGGCGCTGGATGGTATCGGCCCTGAAGACCTGTCCATCCCCCATCTTGTCGAACGCGTGAAGACGCGGGGCGCGCGCGAAGTCATCCTCGCCCTTAACGCCACCATCGACGGGCAGACGACGGCGCATTACATCGCCGACTGCCTTGCCGCCACGGGCGTGAAAGTCACGCAGCTGGCGCATGGCGTGCCCATCGGCGGCCAGATCGATTACCTTGACGAAGGCACCCTTGCGACCGCGCTCAAATCCAGAAAGGCTGTCTAAGCTCACCATCATGACCGGCCTTCTTTCCCGCACCAACGCTTGGGTCTTTGACCTCGACAACACGCTCTATGACGCGGAGAGCCATGTCTTCGTCGAAGTCGGCAACCGCATGACCGATTTCGTGCAAAACCACCTGAAGGTGGAGCGCGAAGAAGCAGGGCGCCTGCGCAAGCACTACTACAAAACCTATGGCACGACGCTGCGCGGCCTCATGACCGAACACGGCATCGACCCCTATCATTTTCTCGAGCATGTGCACGACATCGACATCTCCGTCGTGCCGCCCTGCAAGGTGACGCAAGAATCGCTCGCCCACCTGCCCGGCCGCCGCTTCGTTTTCACCAATGCGCCAAAGGCCTTTGCGGAAGCAATGACGCAGCACCTTGGCATCCGCCACCATTTCGAAGATATCTTCGCGATTGAAGACGCCGCTTACTGGCCGAAACCGAAGATCGACACCTATCACACGTTTTTGAAGCGCCACAACGTGGAACCGGCAAAGGCCTGCATGTTCGAGGACCTTGAAATCAATCTGCGCCCTGCGCATGAGCTCGGCATGTCGACGGTCTGGTTCCACGGCAAGAACGTCGCGCCGGAAGACCTCAACCACCCGCACGTCCACCAGAAGGCGGAAAAACTGCCCGACTGGTTCCTCGCCAATATCCAAAAACCTGCCTGAAAGGCCGCCATATCATGTCCGACTACGCCGATCTTGAAAACGCCATCAACAACGTCTGGGACGGCCGCGAACAGCTGACCGACAAGATGAAGCTGATCGGCAAGAAGACGGTCGAGGATATCATGGCGCTCTTGGGCGCCGGCACGCTGCGCGTCTCGGAAAAAATTGACGGTGCTTGGGTCACGCACCAGTGGCTGAAGAAAGCCATTCTCCTTTCTTTCCGCTTCAACGATAACGCGCCTGTGAAGGGCGGCGTTGCAGGCTCCACCTGGTACGACAAAATGGGCTCGAAGTTCGAGGGCATGGATGAAGCTGCCTTCAAGGCCGGCGGCTACCGCGCGGTGCCGGGCGCTGTCGTGCGCCCCTCTGCGTTTATTGCCCCGAAAGCGGTGCTGATGCCATCCTTCGTCAACGTCGGCGCTTATGTCGGCGAAGGCACCATGGTCGACACCTGGGTCACCATCGGCTCCTGCGCACAAGTTGGCAAGAACTGCCATATCTCGGGCGGCGTCGGCATTGGGGGCGTTTTGGAACCCCTGCAGGCGAACCCCGTCATTATTGAAGACAACTGCTTTATCGGTGCGCGCTCGGAAGTAGCCGAAGGCGTTATCATTGAAGAAGGCGCGGTGCTGTCCATGGGCGTCTACCTTGGCGCTTCCACCAAAATCATCGACCGCGCGACAGGCGAGGTTTTCACGGGCCGCGTGCCCGCCTATTCCGTCGTCGTCGCCGGCACCACGCCCGGCAAACCGTTGCCGGACGGCACCCCCGGCCCGGGGCTTTACTGCGCCGTCATCGTGAAACGCGTCGATGCGCAGACGCGCTCCAAAACCGGCATCAACGAATTGCTCAGGGATTAATCCGCATGACCGATCCTGTAAAACTCCTGCAGGATCTCCTGCGCTGCCCCAGCGTGACGCCGGCCGAGGGCGGCGCGATCACGCTGCTGCAAAAGCTGCTGGAAGAAAACGGCTTTGAATGCCACCGCCTCACCTTCTCCGACGTCGATACGCCGGACGTTGAAAACCTTTATGCCCGCTGGGGGAAAGCCGCGCCGCATATCTGCTTTGCGGGCCATACGGATGTGGTGCCGGTCGGCGCGGAAGCCAGCTGGAGCTTCGACCCTTTCGGCGGCGAGATCAAGGACGGCTTTGTCTGCGGGCGCGGCGCGGCCGATATGAAAGGCCCCATCGCCTGCTTCGCCGCCGCCGCGATTGATTACATCAAGGCGCAGAACCCCAAAGGCTCCATCAGCTTCCTCATCACAGGCGATGAAGAAGGCCCCTCCGTCAATGGCACGAAAAAGGTGCTGGACTGGCTGGCCGCGCGCGGGGAAAAAATCGATTTCTGTATCGTCGGCGAACCGACATCGCGCGAGCAGCTGGGTGACATGATGAAAATCGGTCGCAGGGGCACCTTTACCGGGTATTTAAGCGTTGAAGGCGTACAGGGCCATGTGGCCTATCCGCATCTCGCCGATAACCCGATCCCGAAGCTGATGACGCTGCTGCAGGCGATTGACGGGCTGGAGCTGGACAAGGGCACCGCCCATTTCCAGCCGTCCAATCTTGAAGTTGTAAATATCGACATCGGCAACACCGCCGAAAATATCATTCCTCGGGCGGCAAAGGCCGTGTTCAACGTGCGCTTCAACGACAGCTATACGGGCGCGAGCCTTGAGAAGAAGCTGCGCGAGACGCTGGACGCGCAAAAAATTCCCTATTCCCTGACGACCCGCACCGGCGGCGAAAGCTTCTACACCCCGCCCGGCAAACTCTCGGAGATGGTGCAAAAGGCCATCAAGGACGTCACGGGCCGGGAGGCCGAACTCAGCACCACCGGCGGCACCTCCGACGCGCGCTTTATCCGCAACCACTGCCCTGTCGTCGAATTCGGCATCGTCGGCCAGACCATGCATAAAACGGATGAGCGCGTTGCCGTCGATGACATGACAAAGCTTAAGGAAATATATTTCCGGATTCTCTCGGGTTGGTTTTTGAACGCCTGACCCGATTCCGCAAGGCGTTGCGGAGATACTCTTTTGAATATACAATTCAATGAGATGGAGCGACCCGTTCGGGTTTAAGGGCTTCTTTACCTTTGCTCTGTAGAGTTAATATTGGTGTATTGAGGCCTGCTCGCTTTTTGCGTGGTAGTTTCAAGTTGTGTGGAGAATTCCCGTGGTCCTTTTTGGTCGCTCGTCTAAGCAGCATTCAACTTCGCCTGCGCGCTTGAATACGGGTAAATGGCACCAAGCAGGATATACGCTGATTGAAACCGCGATTGTTCTCGTCGTCCTCAGCTTGGTGATGGCATCGCTGATTTCGGCGTACAATATTTATAGCCGCACCCAGAGACAGATAACCACTACCACCAATACCGGCCAGGTGGTTCAGGCCTTGAACGATTACCTCGTGCGTAACGGCCATTACCCCTGCCCCGCCCCCATCGATGTTCCGCCCGATAAGCCGGAGTTCGGGGTTTCCGGTGACTGTACTGCTACGGGCCAGGCGGTCGGCACCTTCCAGCCCAGTTATAATGCAGCCGGCGTTCATACTGGCAGCGGTGTCTACATTCAGGAAAGCCAGACGGCAGTAGGGGGCTCGAACCTTCTTTGCGGGGAAGGCGATGAAAACACCAATATTACGCTGACAGCACCGCCGGGTAACGTCATTCAGAGCATCACTTTCGCTTCCTACGGCACGCCAAGCGGCATATGCGGCTCTTATAACGTTGGGGCGTGCAATTCGACGTCGAGTAAAACCGTGGTGGAGGGGATTGTATTAGGGCTGAACTCAGCCACTTTCGCGGCGACCAACGCCAACTTTGGCGACCCGTGTTCCGGCACCTTCAAGAGAATGCGCGTCTCGGCGCTTTACGGCCCGCCTACGGGCCCGGTCGCAGGCACATTCCAGCGTGTGCGAGTCGGTGGCGTGCCGTTCCGCACGCTTGGCATGGATGAAAGCTATGCGGATGACGGCTATAACAACCGCATCCGCTACGCGGTGACGGAGCCCCTGGCCCGCACGGCCGCGGATTATACCCGCAACGGCGGTGGCATTTCGGTTATCGACGACGTTGAAACGACGGCGGGCTCTGGTGATTATCGCAAGCTGGACAACGGCTCCGGTCAGGTTCACTTCGTGATCATGAGCAGCGGCGAAGACGGTGCCGGCGCTTATACGCACTTCGGCAAAATCGGCGTTCCGTGCTCGGCCGTCGCCAAGGACGGCGTCAACTGCGCTGGCGGCAACAAGGCAATTTTCAAAATCACCAATTACAGCTCGACGACCAAGGCGACCAACGAAGCCACGCACTATGACGATGTCATCAAATTCTACGCCTCGTCCGATACGCCGCTGTGGCGCATCGCGGATCCCGCGGGCCATGACATCCGCGACCTGGTGGATGCTGAATCCACCGGCAAGATCGGCGTCAAGACGTCGAGCCCCACCCAGACGCTGGATGCCCGCGGCACCATCAAAACCGACACTTCGACCACCGTCGGCGATTACGTCTGTCGGAACGACGGCACCGCCTGCATCACAAACGCGGAAATCGCCAAGGGCGCGTCGCCGGCCTCTCCCAAGTACAATTGCGGCGGTCTGAAACCGCCTTTTGCGGTCGGCTTCTCGCATGACGCCATCGACTGCACGACGGCAAGCGCCGTCAACGTCGCCTGCCCGAGTGGCTCTATCATGGACGCGATCAATGCTGACGGCACCATTCATTGCTCCAGCGTGCTGAAATGCGCGACGCGAACGGTCGCACTTTGCGTGCCCGACACCTTCACGCTGCCTAGCGCGCTGCCGGGTGCCATTGTGGGCACAACCCCGGTTTCGGGCATCAGCTACGGCCAGACCTGGCAGTGCCAGAGCGATGGGCAGTGGGGCAAAATCGGGGAAAGCGGCATTTGCAGCTGCAGCGCCATCGATACGGATGAAAACTTGGGTTGCCCTTCCTTCGGCTTTACAGGCACGCATACGCGGCATCATACGCATACATGCCCCGCGGATACCGATAGCTATACCAACGACATCAACCTTTGCACCTGCGTGCCGGATACGAAAACGGAATACCTGTCCTGCGGCTCGGCCTATACCTCGGGCTCTATTACCAAAGTCACGCCTTGGCTTTGCAACGCGGATTTGAAATCAGGATACTTCGGTACGCCGACATATCCTTCCAATACCTGCACCTGCGCCGCGCAGGCGCCGCAGACCCGCACCACCTCCTGCCCCACCGCTTTTTCAGGCTATCTGAGCCAGCAACGGGTCTGGACCTGCGGCGGGAGCGGCGGTTCCTGGTCTGCTTGGGCGACCATTCCCGGCGGTGACCATTGCACCTGCGCGGGTGCAACGGAAACGCGTGCCGCCACGTGCCCGAGCGGCATGACGGGCGCGGACAACCAGCGCCGCGACTATGACTGCGGCAGCGGCACTTGGGGTGCCTGGACAACGTATGACAATGAATGCTTCATCACCCTGTACTTCTGGAAGATGAAGAGCATCAGCGGCAGTGGTTCCCTGCCGCGCACCATCCAAGCCAATACCACCTGCTCGACCTACAGCGACACGGCCAACTGTTCGGCCGCCCTTCCCGGCGGTGGCGGCTACCAGTACGGTACCTGCTCGTGCGAATGATCCGGAGAGAGCTGATGGGAACGAGAGTGCATAAAGGTATCCGCAGCAGGGGCGGCTTTTCCCTGGTTGAAGTCGCCATGGTGATGGTTATTTCAAGCCTGATGCTTGTCGCGGGTGTAAAGCTGTATGACCTTTACAACGCGTCGGGGAAGCGCGCGGATACGCTGAAGGCGATGGAAAAGATAGATACAGCTATATCCGACTTCTACAACGGCTTTGGCCGCTACCCCTGCCCCGCGGACCCGACCCTGCGCAGCACGGACGCCAATGCCGGGGTTGAGAATTGTGCGCTGGCAACCTTCCCGGGCGCGCGCAAGACACTCGCACCGCAGGTGGGGGCGATGGACCCCGTTTACATGGGTTCGGTGCCTTTTAAGACCCTGCAAGCGAGTGCGTCCGGCGCGATTAAGAACGTTACCGTCAGCGACTCTCTCGATCCCTACGGCTACAAGTTCGGCTATGCTGTCTCCAAGACGCTGACGGTCAAGGCGAGCTTCGATAACGCTTGGGGTTCCATCGGCGTCCAGACGGAAAATGGCCAGGATTTGGCCAACCCCGCCGCCAGTACCCACTATGTAATTATCGGCTACGGCCAGAACCACGCCGGCGCCTATTCCGCGGATGGCAAAATCCCTGTTCCCTGCGCTGCTGGCGGTACAAGTGAGGTCAAGAACTGCAACTTGAACGGCACCTTCATTCAAGGCATCCGCGCGCAAGTGCCCTATTTCGACGACTACGTACGCCACACGGAACGGTCGCTGACGCGGCTGTGGGACTTTATCGCCAACCCCTCCGATCCGAATACGCCTGATGTTCATAACGTGAACGGCGGCAGCGTCGGCGTTGGCGTGGACATCCCCCAGGCCAAACTTGACGTCGCCGGCACGCTTGCCGGCACGCAGATCGCCCAGCCGAGCGTCTGTGATGATACAGGCAGTGGCAACTGCTGGAACCCGAGCAGCATTGCGGATCCTGCGGCCGGCAACATTTGTTCCCAAACCTTAACCCCGCCCGGCTATCGCAACGTCGTTATCGGCCTGCAAAAAGCTAAAGTCATTTGCGGACTGGTGCCGCTGCCCGCGCCTGCCGGCGTGCAGAGCTGCCCGGCAGGGAAATACGCCGTCGGGTTCAACAGTGCGGGCGTCATTCAATGCGCTTTACCTTGACCGTGCCTTCTCTTCATCTATGTGTATGATTTCAGGAGAGCCATTATTATGATCCGCAAGCTTGCACTGAGGAAAAAGTCCGAAGCCGGGTTCTCGCTTCTAGAGGTTGCGATCCTGCTTTGCATTGTGTCGCTGGCCGTTGCCACCTGCCTGCAAAGCTATCGTCAATACCGCATTGCGCGCCTTAAAAACGTCAACGACTCCGCTTTCCAGGTTGCGACTGACAAAATGCAGCAGTTCCTGTTCGTAAACGGCCGCCTGCCTTGCCCGGCAGATCCTTCGCTGCCGCCGGATAACGCTAACGCCGGCAAAGAGGTATGCAGCCCGGCGACCACTGCCCTCGGCTGCTTCGGTACGGGCAAGGTCTGCCGCATCAACGGCGCGCGCCCCGTCGTCAATCCCGCGCCGACACCCGACCCTTTGTTAACCGGCGCGCTGCCTTATGTGACGCTTGGCGCGGCTTATACCGACGTTCTCGACGGCTGGAACAACCAGCTCCCCTATACGGTTACCGAATATATGACGCGCTCCACCGACTCCTCGGGCGGCAACAAGCACTATAACGAGTTTATAGGTGCTATCGCCATCAGTTCCAAGAACGCCGCAGATGGGACGATCGGCAACTCCAAAATCGGCAACCTGCAGGTCAACGCCATTCCCTTCGTTATTTTTTCTGCCGGCCAGAATGGCAAGGGCGCTTACAACTATAACGGCAAGCTCGTTGCGCCCTGCACCCCGCCGGGGCGGGACGTGGAAAACTGCAACGGCGATTCTATGTTCCTGTTGTCGCAGAGTGCAGCCAATACGAACCTTTATTCGCTGAACACAGACGCCGCCTCGCTCCCCTTTTATTACGACGACCCCTTCATGATCTTCCAAATTTCAGGAAGCTCCGACAAATGGAAGATGGCAAGTGCGGGCACGGGCCTTATCTACACCAAGACAGGCGGCCGCGTTGGCATTGGCACGGATACAAACACGCTGACGGCCGATCTTGATGTGCGCGGCACAGTGCGCGCGAAGAACGTCTATGCCGACAAGGTCTGCGATGCCTCCGGAACCAAATGCTTTGACCCGCAGATTTTCGGCGGGCTTGGCATGAACTGTAATGGCGGGCTTGTGGAGGGCATTGTCGGCGGCACGCTGCAGTGTGTCACCGCCCTCGCCCCGACGCTCTATAACCCGCGCACCTGCCCCACAGGGAAGTTCATTACAGGTTTCGACGCCTCCAACAACGCCATCTGCTCCCCCTGATTTACACTCTTCGGTCTATAAAAAAAGCCCGGTGCTGTCGCACCGGGCTCTTCTTTTGTCTTGGTGGAAAGCTTAACCCTGAATACGCAGGATCAGGCCGCAATCTTTCTGGGTATCGGATTCGTCGTAGGCTGCGATAGCGGCAGACTGCCAGCACTTGGTGGCAACGCCATAAGCCTGGACGAAGCCGGTACCGGGTTTGCCGTCATCGAGCTTGCGGTCGATCTGGGCAGCACGACCCGGGGTGAGCGGGTTGTTACCAGCCGTACCAGTGATAGCTGCGGTCGGGCTCTGCGCCAGCACCAGCACGGTGCCGGACGGGCCGGAACCTGCCGTCATCGGCGAGTTAAGGCCGATCAGGCCGACGGCGTAGCCGACGTAATAGCCGCCGCCGATTTTTGCTGCGGGCTGGGTGATGCCCCACGACGGTGCGGGCGGCGTTGCGCGGATCGGCGCATCGGTATAGCCCGACGTCAGGTTGGCGAGCAGCAGTTCGGTCCAGAACAGCTGGGTTTCATCCGTCACGGTACCGCCAAGGGCGGTGGTTAGCTGCGGGTTATAGTTGGCGGAGAAACCGGCAACCGTACCGATGATGCCGTCGCCAGCCGTGGCCGCAACAACGTTGCAGGACGCGTTGCAGGACGGAACGCGCGTGGAGGCGTTCGGAATATCGCCCGGCATCGAGTTATAGCTGTCGCGGAAGCTGGTCGTGGCGGCTTCAATACCCTTGGTCTGCGCGATCGTTGCGGAGACGCGGGCGTTGTCCATCAGTTCCTGGCCCTTCAGAATACCACCGATCAGAAGACCGATGATGGTCATCACGATCGCCAATTCGACGAGTGTGAAGCCTTTTTGAAATGTGCGTTGCATATATTTCCTTTGCTGAACCGTTGACCGCTGCCCCGAGATTTTTTGCGGATAAGAGTACCTTTATCCAGTATAGTACCAAGACGCGCGTTGACAAGGTTTTGATTGCAGAATTGCAATAGTTTTAGTCTCTCTAATAAAAGGAAGAGCCCGGCACTTTCGCACCGGGCTCTTCTTTTGTCTTGGTAGAAAGCTTAGCCCTGAATACGCAGGATCAGGCCGCAATCTTTCTGGGTATCGGATTCGTCGTAGGCTGCGATAGCGGCAGACTGCCAGCACTTGGTGGCAACGCCATAAGCCTGGACGAAGCCGGTACCGGGTTTGCCGTCATCGAGCTTGCGGTCGATCTGGGCAGCACGACCCGGGGTGAGCGGGTTGTTACCAGCCGTACCAGTGATAGCTGCGGTCGGGCTCTGCGCCAGCACCAGCACGGTGCCGGACGGGCCGGAACCTGCCGTCATCGGCGAGTTAAGGCCGATCAGGCCGACGGCGTAGCCGACGTAATAGCCGCCGCCGATTTTTGCTGCGGGCTGGGTGATGCCCCACGACGGTGCGGGCGGCGTTGCGCGGATCGGCGCATCGGTATAGCCCGACGTCAGGTTGGCGAGCAGCAGTTCGGTCCAGAACAGCTGGGTTTCATCCGTCACGGTACCGCCAAGGGCGGTGGTTAGCTGCGGGTTATAGTTGGCGGAGAAACCGGCAACCGTACCGATGATGCCGTCGCCAGCCGTGGCCGCAACAACGTTGCAGGACGCGTTGCAGGACGGAACGCGCGTGGAGGCGTTCGGAATATCGCCCGGCATCGAGTTATAGCTGTCGCGGAAGCTGGTCGTGGCGGCTTCAATACCCTTGGTCTGCGCGATCGTTGCGGAGACGCGGGCGTTGTCCATCAGTTCCTGGCCCTTCAGAATACCACCGATCAGAAGACCGATGATGGTCATCACGATCGCCAATTCGACGAGTGTGAAGCCTTTTTGGGTTTTAATACATTTCATAGAGATATCTCCCCAGTTGTTAAGTCCTAGTGGTTAAGTACGAAACCGTTGCCGGTTTTAGCCCCGTCACCTCGTTCGAAAACCGATTGCCGTCTTGAGATTAGGAACATCCCCATAGATGGCGACGAAGCTGATTTTCAGTCTGGTGACCTACATCCTATCTTTCAACAAAAAAGTTAAATGAATCCTTAAACCCGGTCATTTAATTTCTCAGGATGACAAGATAAGCAGGTACGATGCGCATATGGGAATGAAAACGCTGATAAATGAGCAGAAGTACGTACGCTCTTAACATTGTCAAGATGACACAGTGGGAGCGCTTTAAATTCTCAAAACGTGTTTTTGTACCGTGCGCGGACCGACAGTTCAGGAAAAAATTTCTCGGCCCTTTCGCGAGTCTCTGCCCGTGGGAAAACACGAAATAAGAATTATCAAAACATGATTCTTTCGCCGCAGACTAATTTAATATCCGCATTTGAATACAGTGGCTTGCCCTTTACGCGCCGGTATTCTGCTGTTGGTGGCGGCTGCGGTAGCGGGAAGGCGTCTCCCCCGTTACTTCGCGGAAGACGCGGTTGAAGGAAGCGAGCGAATTGAAACCCACTTCAAAGGCCAGCACATTGATCGCAATCGCGGGGTTATGCAGCATCCGTTTTGCATCTTCCACACGGAATTCGTTCAGCAATTTGGGGAAACTTTTGCCAAAGGCTTGGTTGATGACGCGGGAAAGCGTATTTTCGGAAGTACCGACTTCCCGCGCCAGATCCGCGCGGCTGAAAGAAGGCTCGTGATAGACCTTGTCGAGCTCCATGAGCTTGCGCACCTTCTCAGCGATCTCTTTTTCCTCGTCGGACAGCAGTAGCAGCCGTGCGCGAGACGAGGTGTGCAGCTGCACAGGCAGGGGGTAAATGCGAAATAGAGTTGTCATGACAAGGTAAGCGAAAGCTATGCCGAGCATGACCTGCAGTGCGTCCGAATCAGGCCGTGCCACATGGCCCGTCGCCGTCAGAAGGCTGACTCCGGTGCGCAGCACGTTGGCGACGATGAGCGTCATGACGAGCCAGTAACGCTCCCTCCCACCCTTTTCTTCCCACAGAATAGTGAAGATATTTTTCTGGAACCAGATCGCCAGCATGCAGAAGGCGCCCGCCATAGCGCTGAACCAGCCAAGAACCGAAAAGGATCGCGTGCAGAGCAGCGCACCGTCATCGCAGACTTTTTCAAAATGCGCCGTGAGGAAGCCAAGAACGAAAGCGAGTGGCACCAGAAGTAAAATCAGGAACTGACGCGCAGGCGGCATGGTCTGCGGCCGCGACACCTGTAGTACGAGCAGATAGCAGAGCGGCGCGCCCATGGCGCGCGAAAAACCGAGGCCAAGACGGATATTGGTTTCATAGTCGTCAAGCCGCAGCGCGAATTGCAACCCGAAGGCCAGCGCCAGGAAGGTGAAGTAGGCAAGCGCGATTGAGGCCTGTCGCCAGTTGCGGACACGGAAAACAATGTACACAAGGATCAGCAGGCTTTGCGCAAGGCCCGTCAGCGCAAGCCATTCGATGAGACTAAAGGTGGCTTGGTAATCAAAAGGCATTTAAAAACCGCCACTCCAAAAAAATTGGCTTATTCGGGCATCGGCGCTGGCTTGGTCTTGGGCAGTGTATGGTCGTCGGACTGCTTGCCGCGCAGCGCGACGATGGCCTCCACCTCGCGCGGGTCGACCCCCAGCTGGTGGATGAGGTAATCTTTCATGAAATTGACCTCATTGGGATGAATTTTATCGGAACTGACGAGGATATCCTCGAGTATCTTGCGCGCGTCTTCCTTGTCACCCTTTTCGGCGAGGACAAGCGCAGGCATTCGCCGCGCCCAGTCTGGCAGATGGTCGTCGGTCAGCTGCATTTTGGAAAGTTTGTAGGCAAGGCCGAGCGCTAGGTCGAGATCATAGAGGCGATGGCGCGCAAGAAAAATGGCATGCACCAGCCAGCGCCATTTCTGCCCAGCGGGGTTGTCGCCAATTTTCGCGAGATAGTCGTAAACGACACGTACATCGCTCGGCACACGCGTCGCGCCGAAGACGTATGCCGCCATCATCGGCACGTGGTCGGAGGCGGGATCGAGGCTGTCGAGCAGCCAGAACCATTTGCCGAGCTCTTGATAATCGTAATCCTTGAGCGCTGTCGTCTGGCCGCCGGAATCGCCGAGGTTTTGCAGCTCGAGCGCACCGTAGCGATAAGCGAATTCGGAATCGCCAAGTCCCATCATGATCGCGGAGCGGCGCGCGGGGGCCGGCGGTACGCCGTCCCATTTGGCGAAGACGCTGCTGGAGCCGAGCCAGATGATGAAGTTAATGCTAACGGCGAAGGCAAGCCAGAGGCTGACCGCGGTGCGGGGCTGTTGGCCGTCGTTGGCGAAGACGCGCGGCATGTCAGAACTCCCGGCGTAGGAAGTCGAAGGCTGTGGCCGCGAGGAGCAGCATGATAAAAATCACCCCCTGCAGGGAGATGAAACCGAGAAGGCCCAAATGATGCACCATCATATGCGCATAGGTGCCCGCTTCCTGCGTGAAGCCGATGCCGCCGGAGCCCGCAACGCCGTAAACGAGCCAGGACGTCTGCCCCATCAGGTCAAGCCGCGGCACGAAGACGGAGATCAGCTCGACCGCGTTGTTGAGCATGGCGTAAAAATAATTTGCCGGTGCCTCCGCCGCGATGCCGAGCACCGTGCCGATGAGGCGCGCGAGGACGTAGAGGCCGAGCGTTGCGAGTGCCGCGCCGGAGGCGCTGGCGACGACCATAGCGAAGAAGAGCGCGGCGACCGACATGAGCGCATATTCCATGCAAAGGCTGGCAAGCCAGACCCCGAAACCGGAGAGCGACGGCTTGCCGAGGAAAAAAACGACAGCGCCGACGATGAAGGCCAGCGCGACGCCGAGTAGGACAAAGGCAGCGGCATGGCTGTAGAGGAACGTCATGCGCGACAGCGGCCGGGAGAGGAGGAATTCGACTTCCTTCGTCTCGAAACTGCGGCGGATATAGAAACTGCAGAAAAGGACAACACCCAGAACGCCGAGGAAGCGAAGACCACTGGCGCCAAAAACCAGCGCGAAGCTTTCTTTTTCCGTGATGGTGGCGGCACCGAGAAAGACCGACACCGCCCCGCCCATGGCGATCATGAGCAGAAGGGTCATAATCAGCTTGTCGCGCATGGCCGCGGTGACGACGTATTGAACGAGCGGTCGTGAGATCATCAGCAGTTCCTTAAGCGTATGACGACTGCGCCGAAGGCCGAGTTACATCGGCCCCGGATGACGGTCATTGCCGAAGACCTCGTAGGCCTTGCGATCCATTTCGTCGAGGTTGGAGCCCTCGACGACGGAGGCGCGGATAAAGACAACGAGCTCGGATTTCACGATGTTATCCTGGTGGCTGCGGAACAGACCGCCAATGTAGGGTACGTCGCCCAGAACCGGCACCCCCTGCTGTTCGGTGGTATTCGCATCCTGCATCAGGCCGCCGAGCGCCATCATCTGGCCGGACTGCATGCGCAGGACAGAATCAACTTCCTGCACGTCAACCTGCGGGATCAGGTTGTCGGGAACCGTCACGGTCGAGGGGTCGATGCCGTTCAGCGCAAGGTCAAGACTGATCGTGGGGTCGGTGATGAAACGGGTCACGCGCAGGATCGTCGGGCGGACGGTCATGGTCACTTCGCCGGTATCGACGTTGGCGGTCGGCACCACGGTCAGCACCACGCCTTCCGGCGCGTTCTTCTCGTTGCTGTCGAGCGCGAAGGTCGCCGAAGTCGTGGAAGTCGCGGGTGTCACTGTGAAGTCGAAGTCGAGGTATTTATGATCCTTCGTCACATTGACGACGGCCTGCTGGTTATTGAGCACCGTCACGCGCGGGGAGGACAGCGCGCGCACCGTGCCGAAGCGGCTGATCGCCTGGATTGCCGCGTTGAAGTCGTTACCCGGCGTAAACGTCAGGCCAAAGGCACCCGTTGCTGATGGCGACAGGGCAGGAATGGGGAACGACTGCGCAACGCGCAGCACACCCGTGAGGTTCAGCGTTGACCAGTCGATACCGGTTGCGAATTCGTCACGGAGGTCAACCTGCAGCACTTTCGCCTCGATGAGGACTTGCGTTTGCATGCGGCGGCGGAAGTCGGCGATGAATTTGCCGATAAGCTTTTGCTGACGCTCAGAGGCAAAGACGTTGACGAGGCCGGACTGTTTGGAGATAGAGAAGGTCGCAGGCGGACTCGGCACCAGCGGTTCGCCGGCAGGTGTCTGGATGTTGATCGTCGGCGCCTGGCTGGCGGGAATGGGCGCAACTTGAGGAGAGCCGGGCAGCGGCGGCGGCGGCGGCGGCACGTTCGGGTCGGTAGAAACGACGGGGGCCGGCAGCGGATTCACGACTTGCGCGACAGGATCGGCAAGCGTGGCGAGTGATGCGTAGGTGTCGGAAGCGGTCAGCACTTGTTCGATGCCGTCGTTGAGGTCTTTCCAGACGTCGGGCTCGCTCTTGTTGGAAACCGAAGTGCCGGAACTGGTCGATGTCGTATTCAACGTCGTCGAGCCCTTGCGCTCGACGTTGAGGAAATCGACGCTGTAGCTTTTCACATATGGGCGGTCAAGTTCGACGCGCAACACGTTGTTGTCGTATTTGTAGCGGAGACCAGCCATGTCGCAGATGCGCTGCACGACCTGGTCAAACGGGCGGTCTTTCGCGGTGAAAATAAGCGAGCCGTGGATCTGCGGATCCATCTCGATATCCACATCCGCCTGCTGCGCCAGCTGGTACAGCAAATCGCGGAGCGAAACGGTCTGGTTGACGGAAACGGTGACGAGCGGCGTCGGCAGTTTCAGGTCGTCGGGCGTCGCGACGACGGGCTGGAAATCAGGCTTGGGGCTCGTGTCGGGCACAGTCGGGATCGGCGCGAAAGCATCGCGGAATTGCTGGCGGTCAAGTTCTGCGGCGCGATCGAGCTGCATCTGGTTCTTGGCCAACTGGCAGCTCGAAAGCATTGCTGCGAAGGTGATGACCATTAAAGATTTGCCGCAGATGCGGCCAAAGCGTCCAGCTACAGTCATTATTAAAGGCCCCGACTCTCAGTAAAAAATGTGTTGAACGCCCAAAACCGCCTTATGGTTTTGAAATCAAAACATTATTACAGAGACAGCTTGGAGGTGTCAATGTTCGGCATGCCCTTAGATTTATCGCCGATTTTGACCATCTGGATTTTGATTTTCATATCCGCGGGAATGTCGGCTTCCATGATGGCGGTCTGTTCGGAAATAACGCCCTCCATATAAAGGCGGAGGATGGACTGGTCGAAGGTGACCATGCCCGAGTGGTTGTTATTAGCCATAACCTCTTTCATCTTGACCGTATCCCCTTTGAGGATGAGGTCTTTGATGAGCGCTTCGTTCAAAAGAATTTCGAGGACGACGACCATGGAGCCCGTGACCGAGCGTACGAGACGTTGCGCGATGATCGCGCGCAGGTTGAGCGAGAGTGCGATGCGCACTTGCGTCTGGCGGTCTTCCGGGAAGAAGTTAGTGATGCGCTCGATCGCCTGCGCCGCGTTATTAGTGTGGATGGTTGCAAGGCAGAGGTGGCCAGTTTCCGCGGCGGTGATGGTCTGTTCCATGACCTCGGGGTCGCGCACCTCGCCGACGAGGATGACGTCGGGCTTCTGGCGCAGCGCGTTCTTGAGAGCGATCTGGTACGAATTGGTATCGATGCCGACTTCGCGCTGCGTAATGACGCCTTTTTTATGCTCGTGGTAGTATTCAATTGGGTCTTCGATGGTGATGATATGGCCGCCAAGGGTCCGGTTGCGGAAATCGATCATCGAGGCGAGCGAGGTGGATTTCCCCGATGCCGTGACGCCCGACAGCATGATAAGCCCGCGTTTTTCACACGCCAGCGTCTCCAAAATTTTCGGCAGGCCCAGCTGGTCGAAGCTCGGGATCTGGCTGGTGATGCGGCGGATGACCATGCCGGTATGCTGGCGCTGGCGCAACACGTTGACGCGGAAGCGGCCTTCCTTGCCCATGTCGAAAGCGAGGTTGAGCTCCATGTTGGAATCAAATTCGCGGCGCTGGCGGGACGTCAAAACTTCGTTCAGCATCGCCTGCACGTCTTCTTCCTGCAGCGGCTGGTCGCCGAGCGGGGAGAGGTTGCCGTCGATGCGCAAGGTGGGGGGCACGCCGACCGTGATGTAAAGGTCGGATGCCATCTGCCGGATCATCTCGTTGAGATAGGCGTATATCGCGACTCCACTCAAAAGGAATATCCCCCTTCAGGCTTGTCGTCGGATTCAAGTACAGGCGCCGCAGGCTTCGCGGGGGCGGCGGCCTTGCCCATGAGCGGCGCGGATTTCTTGGTGACCTGCGCTGGCGGCGGCGCACCGCCGGTCTTCGGCTTGGCAACCTCGTCGCCTTCCTCGGCACTGTCCTTCAGGGCTTCATGCGCGGTTTCTTCTGTGATCGCGCCAGAAAGGACGAGGTCGTTGACGGAATCTTCCATCGTCTGCATACCGTAGCGCGAACCGGTCTGGATCATGGAGTAGACCTGCGCCAGTTGGTTTTCGCGGATGAGGTTGCGGATAGCGTTGGTGCCGACCATGATCTCATGCGCAGCGACACGGCCGCCGCCGGCGCGCTTCAAAAGCGCCTGCGAGATAATGCCCTGGATGGAAGAGGACAACATCGCGCGCACCATCTCCTTCTCCGACGCCGGGAAGACGTCGATGATACGGTCGATGGTTTTGGATGCGGTGTTGGAGTGCAGGGTGCCGAAGACCAAGTGGCCGGTCTCCGCGGCGGTCAGCGCAAGTGAAATCGTTTCATGGTCGCGCATCTCCCCGACGAGGATGATGTCCGGGTCTTCACGAAGGGCGGATTTTAGCGCGCGCGCGAATGACTTGGTATCGTTGCCGACCTCGCGGTGGTTCATCAGCGCCGTCTTCGAGGTGTGCATAAATTCAACCGGGTCTTCAACGGTGAGGATGTGATAGGGGAAGTTGGCGTTGATGTGGTTGATCATGGAGGCAAGCGTCGTCGATTTACCCGAGCCGGTAGGACCCGTGACGAGGACGAGGCCTTTTTCAAGCTCGGCGAGGCGGCGCATGACAGGCGGCAGGTCGAGCTGCTCCATCGTCGGAATCTTGGTCGGAATGGTACGGAAGACGGCGGCAGAGCCCTGCCGGTTGGTGAAGGCGTTGACGCGGAAACGGGCGTCGGTGCCGAGAGCGATAGCAAAGTCGTGCTCCATGTCGCGCTCATAAATAGCGCGCATTTCCTCCGTCATCACGGAGAAGAGCATGGAGCGGATGATGTCGCCGGTCAGCACATCGGTCTTGATGCGCTGCAGGTCGCCGTCGATACGGACGATAGGGGGGTTGTTGGCGGCCAGGTGCAAGTCGGACGCCTTGTTGTCGAGCATGAATTTCAGCAGTTCAGTGATTTCCACGGCTTTTAGCCCCCTCAAAATTTACCCAAAAACCATCACCCGCCGAGAACCGGCGGGCGGATGCCACAGTCTACGATAGCGCAAATACCCTGAAAAAACGGTAAATTATCGTTTCCCATATGCGCTTAATTCGCACCTGCTTCAAGATTGCCCCAGCGGCCAGAAACAGGGTCCCTGCCACAGCAGCATGACGATAAAGGCGATAATAATGCTGGGGCCGAAGGGGAATTCGCGCTCCTTTTTCACTTTCGCCCAGAAAAGGGCGAGCAGGATGCCCGAAACGCCCGAGACGAACATGAAATAGGCGAGAGAATCAGGATTAAGGCCCAGCCAGAAGCCGGCCGCGCCGAAAAACTTCACATCACCCCAGCCCAGCGGCTCTTTTTTCAGCGCCATCATCACGCCCTGCCGCAGCAAAATGGAGCCGATGCCATAAACAGCCGCGCCGCCTGCCGCCTGCAGGCCGAGCGCCAGAAAATCATCCGGCCTGATGCCGCTAAAGTAGGCAGCAGCGGCCAGCGCCGCAAAACCGAGCCCGAGGATGGAGAGGTTCAACCCGTCGGGGATGATTTTATAGTGCAGGTCAATATCGACAATGCTGGTGATGATGGGCGCGAGCGGAAACACGAACAGCGTGAAGGGCGTGGCGCCAAAGCGCCAGTAGAACAACAGACACAGAATAAGCGTCGCAAGCTCGATCAGCGGATAGCGCAGGCCGATGGATGCTTTGCAATAGCGGCAGCGGCCCCGCAAAAACAGCCACGAAAAAACCGGCACAAGGTCAATCACCGATAAATCATGATTGCAGGAAGGGCAGCTGGAGCGCGCCTTGGCGACGATGGAAATATCCCGCGGCAGCCGGTAGGAGAGCGCTGTTGCGAAACTGCCGAACACAAGGCCCAGAAAGACTGTCAGCGGCAGGAACACAGGTGTTGAAAACAGCAGCTCGCTGAAGCTCGGCTCCGCCATCGCTGTCCTCCCCTGCCCGCCCTTTATTGCAGGGTGGAAAGGCGGCGGCGGATGATGTCGATCGGCAGCTGCTGGTCAAGCGTGCCATCGGCCGACATGCGGATGATCTGGCGATACAGGAAGCCAGCATCTTTCGAGCGGCCCATTTTATCGTAGAGCACGGCGCGGTTGTACATGACATAGGCGCTGCCGGGTTTCAAGGAATCCGCCATATCAAGGTATTTTGCGGCTTCGGGATAGGCGCCGGTCGAGGCATAGGCAACGCCCAGCTGCGCCGTGATATCCGCCTGATAGGGATAGGCGTCATGCAGCTGCTGCAGTTTTTCAAGCGCCAGCTGCGGGTCTTTCACTTTCAAAAGGCCGAGCATGTTGGTGAGTGCCTGCACGTTTTTGGGGTCGCGGTTAAGGACGTCTTCATAGGCGGCGAGCGCGTCATCGGTCTGGCCCATTTTCTGCAGCGAGACGGCACGACCCATCATGATGCGCTTGTCTTTGGGATAGGTCTGGTGCAGGTCGTCGAACAGCTGCAGCGCGGCGGCGTTGCGGTTTTCGGCAAGCGCGGTGCGCGCGGCGGAAAGGCGGCTGTCGATATCGCCGGCATCGCTTTCCTTACGGACGGTCACATAACCGTTCGGCACGGGGCGGATGATGGCGGGCGTTTCCAGCAGCTGTTCCACGGTCTTCATGGAATCGCTGACCTGCGGCTTGGGCGCATTGGGGTCAAAGGGCGCGCCGGTGGGGGCCGTCGCGGGCTTTGCCGCCGCGGGTTTCGCGGGCTGGCTCAGCTGGTCGATGACGGCGGCGTTCTGGACGATCGCGAGTTCCGCATCGGTCGGCGTCGTCGCCTTGGCGCCGGCAGGCGCGGCGGTACCGGGCGCGGGCGCGGCACCGGGCGTGGCCCAGGCGGGCGCAGCTTCGGCGGCAGGTTCTGCTTTGGCACCGGCGGCAAGGGTTGCATTCACCGACGCCGGTGTACCGGCGGCAGCGGGTGCCGCAGCAGGCGTGCCATTGGCGAGCGGGACTTTCGGCGCATTCGCATCGGTCGGCAGCGGCAGATCCGCGCCCGCAGTTGCCGGGGCGGCACCGGCGGCGATGTTTTTTGCCTCCGCCAGCGCGGCGGTTTGTTCAGGTGTTGTGCCTGGCACCGACGGGGCGGCGCCGGCGGCAACGTTTTTGGCTTCCATCTGGGCGGACTGCTGTTCAGCGGCCGTGGCAGGCGCGGCACCGTTCGGGCCAGCCGGCGTTGTCAGCGCACTCGGCGGCATGTCGGGCGCGCCTTCTTCCGGCGTCGCGGCCGGCATGGTGGCGGGAACAGTACCCGGAGCTGGCGCGGCAGCACCGGTTGCCACAGTGGCAGCGGGCAGGGCATTCGCTTCATCGGCCGGCGGTGCACCAAGCGGGTTTGCGATAGCCGGAGTTGCAGGCGCGGGGGCCAGCGGATCGGCAGCGGGCGCCGGGGCAGGTTGCGGCGGGACAGCCGCGGCGGGGGTTGCGGGCGCGGGTTCCGGCTGCGGCGGCGTTGCGGCCGCGACGTTCAGCGGCGGGGTGTCCGACGACATGCTGTTCATATAGAAATATCCGCCAGCGCCAAGCACCGCGACGAGCACGAGGCCGCCAAGGACCATGAGGTTTTTCTTGGACCCGCCACCGCCGCCGAATTTGCGGCTGGGGGCGGAAAGCTCGGTACCTTGCGCGCCTTCGATTTCATCGAGGCCGGCATCGAAGTTTTCCTGCGCGCCCGTTTCATGCGCACCTTCGCCCATGTCGGTCGTTTCCGCGTCGGTGACGGCTTCGGGAGCTTCGTCGTTTTTCTTGCCGAAAAGTTTCATGATTCGTAGACCCTTTTTGAACCTTCGATTGTCTTGAGGAAGGCGCGCTCGAGATATTCCTGGCCGGTTTTTGTTTTGAGTTCCTGCGGCGTGCCTGTGAAGCGGAGCTGGCCGTCGTGGATGACAGCGATGCGGTCGCAGATTTCATCCATGTCGGAGAGAATGTGGGAGCTTAAAAAAACCGTCATGCCCTTGTTGCGGCAGGCGATGATCTCGTCCTTGACGAGAACGCGGGCGAGTGGGTCAAGGCCGCTCATCGGCTCATCAAGGATCAGCAGCGGGCATTGCGTAAGCCAGGTGCCGATAAGCCCGGTCTTCTGGCGCATGCCTTTTGAATAGGTATTGACGCGGCGGCGCACGGCGGGGCGCGACAGCGAAACGCGGTCGGCGGCTTTCAGCACTTCTTCTTCACTGAAACCGCGGCCGTAAAGCGCGAGCGAGAATTTAACGAATTCGAGGCCGGAGAGAAAGGGTGGCGGTTCGAACTTTTCCGGGAGGTAGGCGATTTTGGATTTTGATTCAGGATTGAGGATCTGCTTGCCGAAAATCTCGACCGAGCCCTTGGAGGCTTCCATGAGGCCGAGGATGATTTTAATCAGCGTCGTCTTGCCGACGCCGTTAAGGCCGATGAGACCGAAGGTTTCACCGGCGCGGATATCAAAGGTGATGTTCTCGATCACGGGGCCATGGCCGTAGTCGGCCGCCACATTATTAATGCGGATAGCGGCGGCGCCCGGCGCGGCTTGAATTTTTTCGGCGGCGGAACCCGTCATCACGGCCCCCCGGGCAGCAGCACGCCGGTCACGATGTCATAGGTTTCGTGCGGGCGCAGCGTGATATTGATGATGCCGTTGAGGCCTATGTCGAACCATTTGAGGTGGACGAGGTCGCGCTCCACCTTGATGCCGATGATTTCGGGGAGTGTGTTGCCGGGTGCGATTTTATGTCCGTTGATCCAGACAACCCAGTCATTGTCGTTCTTGAAAGAAACACCCGAAAGGGTGATTTTGCGCACCTGCGGAATTTCCTGATTGGCGGCACCGCCGGGGCCAACGGCGGAGACCTGCCCCGCGACGGCGCGCTGTAGGGCGACCAGGTCAAGCGGCGTCAGGAAGAAAGACTGCAGGAAAGGCGTATCGAGCGAGCCTGTCGGCGTTTCGGCAGGCGGCACGTCGATCGCAGGCTTGCTGGGGTCCGCCGCCTTGATGACATGCGCAGCGCCAGCAGCAGCCGCGGGCTCAGCTGCGGTTGCGGGCGTGGCTGCACCTGCGACGCCCGGAGTGGCGGCACCAGCAGGCGTCGCTGCAGGATTCGTCGCGGGCGTTGCAGCGCCGGCAAGCAATGCCTGGCCGGTTTGCAGCGCCGTCTGCGCCAACCCGGAGGTTGCCGCGAGCAGGATGAACGCGGGGATTGCCGCCGCCAGAATTACTTTAAGGGGCTGGGTCATAATCATTGGCCTCCCGGCGTGCTGGGGCTGGCCGGCGGCGGCAGCGGGATCATCGTCAGCCAGTCAAAAGTGGCTTTCGCGGTGAACAGGCTAACCGGCTGCTTGGCGGCGATTTTCTGCAGCGTCGCCTGGTTGACGGGATCCTTGCGCTCGATCGAGAAGTTCTCGACGCGGACATGCGCCGGGAATACCGTCTGCATTTTGTCGATGAAGTCGTAGAAATTGATGTCGAGGATCGACGTCACGTTGTCGACCGTAATGCGGCTGAGGATAAGCTGCTCCTGCGCCGCCTGCGCTTCCGCGTTATCGACCTTCTTGATGTCGTCGACGTTGAAGGAAAAACCGGCGAGCGCGGCGGCGATGCGCACCGCGTTCAGGTCGCGGCTGAGCTGGAAGCGGTCTTGCGTCGACATAAAGCCCTTGCCCTGCAATTCCTTGAACTTCGGCAGGTCGCGCTTGAAGTCGGCGAGATCTTGCTTGGTGTTCTGGATCTTGCCCTGCAGCGTCGAAATTTCGCCGCTAATTCCATCGCTTTTCTCCTGTGCTTCGGAGCGCATCGGCTCGACCACGAAGAAGAAGGCGATGAGCAGCGCGATGTTGACGCCGAGCAGGATGCCCAGTAACAGGAGGCGCTTGATGCCGATCAGCTTGATCATAGCGGTGCCCCTTTCAGTTCGAACTCGGCGAGGCCTTCGTCCTTCGACGCCGTGGAGGCGCCGGTGTCACCAAGCGTGCCAGTCGAGTTACCGGTGCGACTGACGTCCTCGAACTGGTGAAGGATGCGGACGTCATAGCCCTTGAAGGCCTCGGTCAGCGTTTTCTGCAGGTCTTCGGTGCGCGTCACTTTCTGCTCAAGCGGCATGCCGGGCGGCAGCGAGAAGGTAAAGTTAATGGTGACCTTGCCCTTGTCATTGGGGTCTGCGGCGGGGCCGGAGCCAAACATGGAGACTGTCGCGCCCGCCGTGCTGAGCTTGAGGCCCGGGCTGGCCTGGTGGTCGACTTTCAGGCTCTCGATCCGCACGTCGCTTGGCAGCAGGTTTTTCAGTGTGTGCAGCTCGTGGCGGATATTCAGCGTATTGTTCTCGAGCGATTTCTTGACGTCCATGACCGCCTTCACGGCGTCGGGCTTCATTTCAAGGTTGTCGAAGGCTTTCGCTTCCTGCTCGTATTCGCGGGTCAGCATCGTCCTCTGGTTTTCCTTGTCACCGATCTCTCCCTGCACGCCGGCGTAATCCTTGATGCTGAGCGCCAAGAGGCCGACAAGCCCAACGACGCCGAGACCGAGGATAATAGTGCCAGCCCTCGCGGCGAGGCGCGGTGCTTGGATGCGGTGGATGCTGGGGACGCGCACCGACAGCTTGAGGCTGCCCTTTTTCGCGGCCCAGGCCGCGTGCAGCGCGTCGGAGAAGTTGCCCTTCTCGACGTTGAAGGACTTGGTGCCGATGGCGCGAAGCGCTTCCGCGACGTTGACGCACTGGAAGTTGGTGACCGGCATCCCTTTCGCGTCAAAGAACTGCTTTTCAATGTCGCCACAGACAATGACGACGTCGAGGCCGTCGGCCTCGGTATAGCCGAAGCGGGAAATATAGGTAAGCGTCGCCTTGAATTCGCGCGTCACTTCCTCCACCCAGCCGGTGCCGGAGCCGCCGGCTTCGGAGGTAGGCGTCAAACGCGTCAGGGCAAGGTTGCCGTCCTTGATCACGACCTGGCGGAGGCCGCCGGTTTCATGCTGTCCGATGATCATCGCCCAGCGGGATTTTTTGCCGCGGCCAGCGAAAAGCTTGTCGGCAAGTTCGGCCACAAGGCCGGTCGATTCAAGTGGCAGCAGGCCGAAGCCCGCGACGGGAACGCCCGCCTCGTACATCGCGTTGCCGATACGGTCCAGCTGCTCATTCTCCGGCAGGGCAACGAAAAGGTATGACCTGCCGCCTTCCTGCTTCGGCGCCGTGAGGGCGAAGCCTTTTTTCTTGGCATGCGCCTTGATCTCGAGCGAGGCGCGGATGGGATAGCTCGGGAAGGCAAGCTCAAGTTTCCGTTTCACGAAGCGCGGCCGGTCGATCGGCGAGAGCTTCGGGATATTGTCTTCCTTGCGGTAGGTCTGGTCGGCGCCGTCGAAAATAACGAGGACGGATTTGCCCTGATTGCGGGCGCCAAGGCCCGTCACTAATTGTTCGTCGAAATTGGGCACTTCCCAGGAGATCGACATTTCGCGCTCGATGCCATTGCCGGCGGGTCCGTAGAGGACAACACCCTCACCGCCCACCAGCAAAACCCTGCGACCTCCACCGAGTGCGACCATATCTTATTGCCCCATCTTGCCAAGGCTGTTGTAAATCGGGCCGAAGACGGCCGCCGCGATCCAGAGGATCATGCCGCCGAGAACGACGGTCATGATCGGCTCGATCATCGCGATCATGCCGTCGACCGCGTCGTTGACGTCCGCGTTGTAGAATTCAGACACCTGTTCGAGAACTCCCGTCAGGTTACCCGATTCCTCGCCGATCTTGACCATGCGCACGACAAGGGAGGGGAATTCGCCGGAGGAGTTGAGCGCGGCGGAAAGCGGCGAGCCTTCCTGCACGTTGGTGCGCACGCGCACGAGCGCTTCGGTAAGGACGAGGTTGACAGCCGTCTGGTTCGCGGCATCAAGGCACTTCAGGATTTCAAGGCCGGAGGTGAAGAGCACGGCGAAGGTCTGGCAGAAGCGGGACAGCGCGATCTTGCGGATCAGGCTGCCGAAGCCAGGCGAATGCAGCGCCAGATAATCGGTGCGGTATTTGAAGCCTTCCGACACCGCACGCCCGACGCGGAGGCCAATGTAGGACAGCACCAGCGTCAGGAAAATATAGCCTGCGTAATCCTGCACGAAGTTCGACGTCGCGATGAGCGCGAGCGTGACACCCGGCAGTTCCTGACCGATTTCCTTTAAGAATCCCGTCACGGTCGGCACGACTTGCGTCATCATGACCCAGATGACGATGGTGACGACACCCATAAGGATTTTCGGATAGCGGGTCGCCTTCTTCACCTTGGTGCGCATCGCATCCGTCCACTTCAGGTGGCGAATGACCTGACCGAAGGATTCCACCATGTTACCGGTTTCTTCACCGGCGTTGATGAGGGAGATGAAGATGGGCTCGAAAGTGCCGGGGTGTTTCGCAAGCGCGTTCGAGAAAGACGAGCCCGAAGAGACTTCGGAATAAATATCGCCGACCATATCGCGCAAGCGCGTCGATTCAGCGGTGTCGCGCACGTCGGACAGCGCGTCGAGCAGCGGAACGCCGGCTTTTTGCAGCTGTTCAAGGTGGACGAACATCTGGATAAGGTCGCGGATCTTGACTTTTTTGGCGGTGAGGGCCGCAAGCTTGCCGCTTTTGTCCGACATTTCCTTGCAGTCGAGCAGCGACATCCCGCCTTCGTTCAGGCGGTTGAACAGGTCAGATTCATTCGCAGCGGAAACCACGCCCCTGACAGGACGTCCGCTTTGGTTAATGGCTCTGTAGCTGAACTTTGGCATGAATAATCTGGATCAACCCCGTAGACCGATAATTACTTTAGTCCCCATACAATATTGTTACATCAATAGTAGTGGGAAACCAAGCACTTGTATATATAGACATATATACTGCGGCCGCCGCGCCACAAGGGGCGCTGGCAGATTTGAACATACGCCTGTTTACATACGGTCGGAGAAGTTGAGGATCTTGACCGCTTGGTCAAGCGTGGTCACGCCCTGATAGATTTTCAGGATGCCATCCTCGAGCATACTACGGAAACCCGTCTTGCGCGCTTGCGCCCGGAGCGCGAATTTGCCGGCGCCTTGAGCGACAAGGTCATCCAGCGCTTCATCCATAAACAGGATTTCGACGCAGGCGACACGACCTTTGAAGCCGGTGTTATTGCAATCCGGGCAGCCGCCGGGAGCGTAAATCATCGGCGGATTGGCGGGATCAATGGGCTTGTCGTCAGGGCCGACGGCCAGAAGCTTGCACTCCTCGGGCGTCGCCAGAACCTGCTTCTTGCACTTCGGGCAAAGTCTTCTGACAAGTCGCTGCGCCATGGTGGCGATCACGGCGCCGGCCATCATGGCGGGCTTGATGCCAAGGTCGACAAGACGCGGGATAGCCCCGAAGCAATCGTTGGTGTGGAGCGAGGTATAGACCTGGTGACCAGTCATGGCGGCTTTCAGCGCCTGTTCCGCCGTCACATGGTCGCGCACCTCACCGATGAAGATGATGTCCGGGTCTTGACGGAGGAGAGCCTTAATACCTTCACCGAAGGTAAAGCCGCCGCCTTCACGCACGTGCGACTGGCGGATCAGGCCAAGGTTGTATTCAACCGGGTCTTCAAGGGTCTGGATGTTGACGTCGGGTGTGTTGACGTCGTTCAGCATGGAATAGAGCGTCGTCGTTTTACCGGAACCGGTCGGGCCCGTGACGATGATGATGCCTTCGGGACGCGCCTGCGCTTTTTTAATCAGGTACATGTTGTGATCGGAGAAGCCGAGGCGCTCCAGCGGGACGATGGACGCCGATTTATCAAGGACGCGGAGGACGATGTTTTCGCCGTGCACGGTCGGCAGGCAGGACACGCGGAAGTCGGCGTCTTTGCCGCCCATGTTAAGGTTGAAGCGGCCGTCCTGCGGCGACATTTTGTCGGCGATGTTCATTTCAGCCAGAATTTTCAGGCGCTGGCAGATACCGTTCCAGTATTCGCGGTGCAGCGTGTGCGTCGTGACCATGTCGCCGTCGATACGATAACGGAGACGCACGAAGTTTTCTTCCGGCTCGAAGTGCAAGTCGGAGGCGCCCATTTTCACGGCTTCAAACACGAGCGCGTTGACGAGGCGCACGAGCGGGTGCGAATAGGCTTCGTCATCCGACAGGGTTTCAAGGTTTTTCTTGGCGGAAGCCGCGTCACCCGCGAGTTCCTTCAAGATACCGTCGATGGAGGTCGAGACGCCATAGGACTTATGGATCGCGTCCGACATAATGGCGGGCGGGCAGACCTGCGGGACGACCTGGCAGCCTTTCGGCAGCAATTGCTTCAGTTTATCAAGCGCGACGACGTCGTAAGGGTCGGTCATCGCGATGACGGCGCGGTTCTTCAGCTTGTCGATGGAAATGGGCAGGAACTGGTATTTCTGCGCGTCTTTTTTGGAGACGAGCTCCAGCGCTTCCGGGTCGATCATCGTCTTCTTCGGATCGAAGAGCGAGAGACCGGTGGTTTCCGACAGGAATTCCGAGAGGATTTCCGGCGTGATGAATCCAAGCTCGACTAAAATCTCGCCGAGCAGCAAATGCGATTTCTGTTTTTCGTGCAGCGCGACTTTTAATTGGTCGGTCGTGATCAGGCCGCGTTCGACAAGGCGGTCGCCGATACGTTTGGCGGGAGCGGCGGGCGCGGCGGCAACAGGAGCCGCAGGGGCCGCAGGCACAAGCGCTTCGGGCGGGGGCGACAGGTCCATGGATGAGGGCGACATTGAAGGGGAGGCACTTGCCCCCGGCTTCACGGCTGCTTTCGGATCCGGCGTTTTCGCCGCATTCTTAGCAGGATCTTCTGCCACTTTGATAAACCCCATATCCTTTTCGTCATCCTCCAGCTTTAGAGTGCCATAGAAAAGTTAACAAAGTCAGAATATTACCTCTGTTTGTTTACGTAACGTAAACAATTTTACCATAATATGGTCAGCCCGCTGATTTTATGGATTTGATCGCCCTCTTTTAAAGTCATAATCATGCAGATAGGTGCTTTTGTGCGCATGTCAAATGCCTGTGCTGATGAATCCCGATTCTGGTATCGGGCGCCGGGCGGCACCCGAGGTTGCGAGAAACGGATAAAGTGATTCCGCCTTGTACCCCCACCATCATCATTCTATAAAATGCGGATGGTTTTGCGGGGAATATTTTCCGCGCCGCCCGTCTCCACAGCAGAAGAGTTTGAAAAATTGGCCTTTTCCCGACCTGGATTTCTGTCTGCCGATAAACTTGCGCGCCAGGGCCGCCGTGCCGCGGGCGCTTTCTGCATGGCGGCCGCCGTGAATGCGGTGGCGGAAGCTCCGGTACCCGCCGCGCAAACCCCGCAGCCAAAGGAACCTGCGACGGAAACCCTGTGGAAGACGCAGACATTTGAATCCGTCATCGCCCTCCGCCCCTGCCCCGAAACCGGCATGTGCGGGGAGATTCGCTGGCTGAACCCCAATGACACCCGCATCACCGACTATTTCGGCGACCCCGCCGTGAAAGCGCAGCGCGACAATGGCTTTACGATTGATGACGTCAAAGCCCTTTGCGGTTTCACCCCCAAGATGCAGTTTGCCGAGGCGGCGGGCGGCCACTGGCAGGGCCGCATGGAAATGCGCGGCCTTGGCATGACCGTGAATGTCGATGCGGCCAAAGTCGATGACAACAACCTGAAGGTGGTATTCTCGAAGGGCATCTTCTCGAAGACTGAAACCTGGACGCGCGTCGAGCCCGGCGACAGCCGTTACCCCGCTTGCGTCAAACCGAAAGCGACACCATGAAAACCGCCGCACAGCCCAAAACCGCAGCGCCGCTGGATGAAATCCGCGACCTCGTGATGAATGTGCTGCCGGCGCTCCCCGTTGTGACATCGGGCGGCGAGAGCCTTGGCAGCCTTGCAGCCGTCTGGCGCTGGCTGGCCGCCGTACAGGGCAAATCAAAACCCGACATCCGCCACCCGCGCATCGCGCTTTTCGCGGCAGCGCATGGCACTTCCCCCGAACACACCGACACGACCAAAGCCGCGCTGCAGCAGCTGGCGAAGGGAAAACACGCGCTTTGCGCCATCGCGATTGAAAGCAACGCCGACCTGCAGGTGTATGAACTTAATCTAGACGATACCGCGCCGCTGGATGATGCGGCGGCGGCGCATGCGATTTCCTACGGCCTGATGGCCGTGCAGCCGGGCATCGACCTGCTCTGCCTTGCCGCCCTGAACCCCGCCGCTGATATCGCCGGTGAAAAAATTATCGCGGAGATTAAAAAAGGTACGGCGCCGCTGGAGGCTCTCGTAAAATTTGGCGGGCTGGATATTTGCGCCATGACGGGGGCGCTTGCCGCCGCCCGTCTCTCCAAAACCCCTGTGCTGCTGGATGGCCAAGCGGCCCTTGCGGCGGAAACGGTGCTGAAAGCTTTGCGCGCCGATGCCGCCGACCACGCGCGGGATGCGGGCAGCTTTAGCGGCGGCAGCGAAAAGCCAGCAGCGGGCGTGACCGCCGCAGTTGTCACAGGCTTTCTGAAATCTTTGGCAAAAGCGTCTTAAACAGCCGCGGTTTTGCAGGCGGTATCGAAGCTGACAGCTTCATCGAAGCCGGCTTCTTTGGGCGCGGAAACAACGTCAAACGCCGGGTCTTTCTTCTTTTCCCAGAGTTCGAGGACGGAGCGCATGCGGTTGCCGGTGGGGCGCTGCAGGGCCACGTCTTTCGGCGTCAGGCCTTCGGCATCTTTCGCCAAAGCATCGGCGCCAGACTGAAGCAGGGCAAGCACGGTTTTGAGGTTGGCGTGGCGCACGGCGAAGTGCAGCAACGTGCCGGCGGGTTCGCCCAGTTTGCCATCGACCGCCATATCGGGATCGGCGCCGAGGCGCACGGTATCGCGGATGGTCTGGTGATCGTTGTCGAGGACGGCGGCATAGAGGGAGGCTTCGAGCGCTTCGGACGACAAAGGCGCAAGCAGGCCCATATCAACTTTAGATTCGCCGATCTCGCGCTGCCAGCGGGCGCGCTTGTGACGTGGAGCAGCCATTGAGGTTAGTTCTCCGCTTCGATACTTCGCTATTCAGAAAAGTCTTTTTATTTTTATGAGAGGCACAGTCGCAAAATCGATTCAGCTTGGCAAGCAAAAACGAATCGGCTGATTCAAAATTCTGAAAGATGAGTCAAAAAAAGCGCAGCCGGCTTTCGCGGGCTGCGCTTTGATTTTTTTTTGAGCGGTTGTCTTAGAAGACATCCCCGCCGATGCCGCCGTCGCCGGGGCCTTTCGGTTTCGGCGGTTTCGGGCCGCCGGGCTTCTTGCCGCTGATCTGGCCTTTGACCAGTTCCAGCGCGCCCTTGTTGTCGACTTCCAGCTTGTAGGGGGAAGCTGCGGCGTCCGACGCCTTGTTGAAAGCCTGCATAAAGCGGCTGTCGAGCTTCTTGTCGGTGCCCCAGATGTTTTTGACATCGCCGTAGAGCTGTTCTTCCTGACCCGGCGGGAACATGATTTTCTGGCCGGGGTTCTCTTTCGCCGAGCGCGCGATCTGCGCCGTGATCTGGTCAAGGCTGGTGATCAGCAGTGTCTCATAGGCGCGTTTGGTATCGGGCGCGGCCTTGGAGAGGTTGCTGTCGCGCTCCGACGGATAGGCGTCGATATGCACGACTTCGGCGATCATGGTGGCGACGGTATCGCCGAATTTGGCGGCGATGTTCTTGTAGTCAACCGGCGAGCGCACGCATTCGATGAGCAGCACGGCGGCGACGAGTTCCGGCGAGGGGCTGTCCGAATGCTGCGCCGCGATTTTGGCGGGGCCGACGCGGCGGGTATCAAACATATTCTCCAGCTCGCGCGCGATGATGGCGGGGCCGGCCTTCAGCTGCTGCTGCAGCATGTCTTCGAGGGCCTTTTTGTTGGCTTTGTATTCGGCATCCGACATGGTGCCGTCTTCTTTTTCCATGTCGAGCATCAGGATCTGCTGGCCGTGGAAAATTTCCATCTGCTGCTGGAAGCTTTTGAAAGCCTCGCCCTGGCCGTTTTGCGCATTGGCGCGGCTATAGTTGAAGGCATCCTCGATCAGCTTGTTGTTCGGAAGGCCCGAGTTCTTGAAATCCATGGCTAGCTCCCCACTGTGCGTTTTTCTTGAATCTTTTTTCCGGCTGCAATGAAGCAGCCGTCACCGTTTTCCGGTTATTTTTAGGTGAACCAGAAGTACCACGGTTTACGCAAAACCAAAAGACGCTATGGCGGCAATTAAATTTGCTGATTAAGGAAACCTGACTTATTCCCCGCTCTGCAGCAACGTCCCTGCCTTGCGCGCGCTGTTGAAGGCGAGCTGGAGGAGGAACATGGAAAGCGCCATGTAGCCGCAGTTGAGCAGGAAGGCCTGCCACATTTCCGCCTTGTCGAACTGCTGGTGCAGCACAAGCGCGCGCAGGCCCTCAAACACATGCGCTGCCGGCAACGCCTGAGAAATCGGCTGCAGCCAGACGGGCAGCGCGGAAATGGGATAGTACACCGCGCAGAAAGGCGCGAGGAAGAAGGTGAGCGCCCAGGCCATGGTTTCCGCGCCCTGCCCCGCTTTGAGCAGCAGCGCCATGATGAGGAAGCCGAGCCACCAGCCCATGAACATGATGTTCACGAAGAAGAAGATGAGCGGCAGGCCAAAGTCAAAAATCGAAAAGCCATAGAACGGAATGGCCAGCAGCGCCGCCGGAATCATACCAGCAAGCGCGCGGAGGACAGAGAAAATCATCATCGCCGACCACCATTCCCAGGGGCGCAGGGGGCTCACGAACAAATGGCCAAGGTTGCGCGCCCAGACTTCTTCAAGGTAGGACAGCGTCACGCCTAGCTGCGTGCGGAACAACATATCCCACAGCAAAACCGCGCCGAGCAGCGTGCCGAAAGCTACCGCGCCAAGGCCGGGCTTGCCGCCGGTGGCCACGCCGGGATTGGCGAGAAACTTGGAAATAAAGCCCCATAAAATCATCTGGATCGACGGCCAGTAAATAATCTCCACCATGCGGGAGATGGAGCCGCGCAGGATATAAATGTGGCGGATAAGCACGGCATAGATACGCGTGAAGGGGTTCATAAGGCTGTTCATGCTGCGGCCTCCGCCTGTGCTTCTTGCGCGAGGCCGGTGCCGCGCGCGATATCGAGGAAGACTTCTTCCAAATCCTGCCGTCCGTAGCGCTTGATAAGGTCATTCGGCGTGCCGGTATCGACAATCTTGCCTTTTTTCATCATCAGCACGGTGTTGCAGAGGCGTTCGACCTCTTTCATGTTGTGGGAAGCGAGCAAAATGGTGGTGCCGTGGCGCTGGCGGAATTCATCCATATAGCCGCGAATGCGGTCGGCCGTGTCGGGGTCGAGGGAGGCGGTGGGTTCATCCAGCAGCAGCACTTCCGGCCGGTTGATGAGCGCTTTCGAGAGCGAGACGCGCGTCTTCTGCCCGGCGGAAAGTTTGCCCACCGGACGGTCGATGAATTCCATCATATCGAGCTCGCCCGCGAGCTCGACAATCGCTTTCTCGAGGTTCGGCACGGTATAAAGCTTGCCGTAAACGCGCAGGTTCTGCCGCACCGTCAGCTTCCACGGCAGGTCGACGTAGGGCGAGGAAAAGTTCATTTTCTGCAGCGCCGGATAGCGGTTGCCGAGCATGTCATGGCCGAGGATGTTGATGGAACCGGAGGTGGGCTTCAAGGCCCCCAGCAGCATCGAAATCGTCGTCGTCTTCCCCGCCCCGTTGCCGCCGAGCAGCGCCGTGATGCTGCCCTTTTCAATATCAAACGAAATGCCATCAACGGCGGTGACGGTTTTATAGACCTTCTTCAGGTCGCGGACGGAAACAGCGGCGGGCATGGGCTTAAGCCTTTGAAGTACGTTGAATGGCGTCGCCTAATCTAATGCGGGGGGAGAGGTTTGGACAGGGGGTTTGTACGCTTTTCTTGTCATCCCTGCGAAAGCAGGGATCTAGAGTCACGCAAAGCAAACTAAGTTTTATAATGGCCCTAGATTCCCGCTTTCGCGGGAATGACGAATTTTAGGTAATGCCTACAGGCCAAAATTGCGCATCAGGAATATTTATATTCCCAGCCATTCCAAACCGTGGGGCAACTGCCCCTTTGCGTAGTCAACCTGCAGAACACGGCGGTGCAACGGTTCAATAGCCGCTTCCGACGCATGAAGGATAGGTGTTGCATAAAGCCAAATGTCGCCTGCGTCAGCAAGGCATTCCAGGATACCGCACTTTTCAACGACCATAGGAATATCCGCCGCAAGAATGCGGCCGTATTTATGAGAGGTCGGCGCAATCAATAGAGGCGCATTTGTGGTCGGCACATCGTCGAGATGCACACGTACTGTTACCATGCTCTCTAGAACGTCGAATGGCGGCTCGACATGCACCATGCCGCCCTTGACGCTCCAAGGCCCAAATCCCCCGGCGTCGATACGCTGCTTTACTGCAATCGTCCGGTCTTGATGCCAGCCTAATGACCAGTTCTGGTCGGCGTTTTTGTCAAAGAGAATGGCGCGAACCGGAAGGCATTCTGCTCCGATGACGGATGCCGGAAACCGTCCAACCGCCCCTGCGGCGTCCAAAAACGGATGTAGTTCGGGTATGCCGAAAATCCTTACACCCGCCTGCTCGCGAGGCTGAGGGCCAAGGCTGTTTTCAAGGTCACGTAATTGGGGCTTGGATAGCGCAGCGTTAAAAAGCTGTGCGCCATCGTTTTCAAACGTCAGTCCTTCGGGCTTCATCAGCCGAAAGACTTACGTCTTGTCCTTATCCTTCTTGCGGAAGCTGTCGAGGGAGACGACTTCGCCTTTTTTCTTTTGCTTGTCGTCCTTGTCGAGGTCGAGCTCTTCGGCTTCGAAGTGGACGTCTTCCTCGTCGTCTTCGGACAGCGGCTGGAATTGCAGCGCGAAGTTGACGGAAGGGTCGGCGAAAATGGTTATCGCCTGCAGCGGAATGGTCAGGCGTTCCGGCACGTTGTTGAAGCTGAGCATGACGGTGAACTTTTCAGCATCCACTTCAAGGTCGTAGAACTGGTGCTGCAGCACGATGGTCATTTCACCGGGGTAGCGGTCCTTCAGGTACGACGGCAGTTTGACGCCGGCGTGGTCGGTGAAGAAGGTGATGTAGAAATGGTGGTCATCCACAAGGCCGTCCTTGACGACTTCGTCCAGCGCCTGGCGCACAACGCCGCGGAGGGCGCGTTCGACCATTTTATCGTAGCGAAAGGCGTCTTCGCGGTTACGGGGGGCCATTGTGAATACTTGCTCCGATGTTCATTAAATTCAGTCGGTTGCCAGTTTAAAGAGAGTCGCGCGGCCTGTCACCCGCTTTATGACGCTTCAGGGCCCGACTTTATATAGATATGGGCGGGGTGAAGCTGCGGCACAGGGGGCAAAGGGCTTGAATTGGCGCGATATTATGAATATGGTCGGGGCTATGAGCACCCTGACCCTATCCTCCGCCGACCACCGACTGCAGCTGGCCCTGAACGACCAAGGCGAGACTTTACGCTTTTTCGAGCGGGCGGAAGACCGCGAGATTGACTATTTCGCCCGCCCCGCCGGCAATAAAAACCCGCTGATGCACCCGTGGTGCAACCGTGTCGAGGCCGGCGTTTTCGATTTTAACGGCGCGCGGCACCTGCTGCGTCCGCTCCACGGCGCGGAGAATAATGCGCTGCATGGCAACTGGCTGCAGCCGTGGCGGGTGACGAGGGTTGATGGAGGGACGGCGCAGCTGGATATCGACTGCCCCGCGCGGAGTGGTGAAACGCCTTACGACTATACGGCGCGGCAGGTTTTGCGGCTGGGCGATGATGGCTTGCAAGTGGAAATGTCGCTGACCAACCGTGGCATCACCCTGCCCTTCGGCATGGGGCTGCATCCGTTTTTGGCGCGTGACGCGGAAACGATTGTGACGATGCGGCCGACGGCGATGGAGAATTGCCGGGCGGATATGATACCGGACGCCGCGTTGCCGGTGGTGCCGGTGCCGTGGAATTTTGCGGAAGGGCTGAATATATCACGCGCGAATTTATCGCCGGCGCGCTACGGGTTTAATTTCGCGGATTTGATGGACTGCAGCTTCCTTGGCGTCGATCCGCTTGACGGAGCGTTGATTGACTGGCCGCTGAAAAAACGCCGGATGCGCATGACCGCCAGCGCCAACTGCCGCTATGCGGTGATCTATGTGCCGGCAGCATTTGATGATTTTTTCTGCCTTGAATTCACCACCAACGGCATCAACATGCCAAACCGTTCAGATGCTGGCGGCGTGGTTCTGCAACGCGGTGAAACGCTGGAAGTAACAACAACCTTCGCCATTGAAACTTCTCTGTAACGCGCGCAACCGTTTCACGCCGGAAAAACCAATGTTTTCGCGCGGTGTTGCGAGCTATTCTCAAAAAAAACGTAGAAAAGGAAATGGAGGCAGTTCTGTTGCTAGGCCTGCCCCCGCGCCCCACCTTATGCGTTACCGCTTAAGGAATTGAATGCCAACTTCGCTGTTGTCGCTGTTAAGCAACGAGGCGGAGTTCAGCCCTTGCGGGCATGTTGTCGTTAGCATTTATAAAAGTAGCCCGATAACGGCGGAACAATGCCGGACAAAAGCAACCATCTTTATTACGCACGTCGATCCTATTTCGGCCCCATACCTAGTGCAGCTAAAAAGCCGCAAAACCCTTGGTAGAGAATGGTGGAGCCGCCGGGTACCGCCCCCGGGTCCGTATCGCCTATTCCACAGCGCGTTTATTGTCATAGCCGGATTGCTCCGGCACCTTTATATATAACGCAGAATCCCTTAAAGACCAGCTAATTGCGCCAAAAACCCTAGGCAGCGAGGATGATTTGCTGCTTTTTGTGCTGTTTCAGCCGCAATTGGCGGCGGTTTATTTCCGTCACCAGCTCGATAGGCGCCTTCGCGGCGTCAAAAAACCGCGCGGCGAGGCCCGGGGAGAGCATGCCGGTCAGCGTATGGCGGTCGGCGAGGTCGAAATAGTTTTTGCCGGAAAAGCTTTTGCCGAGGCGGCGCAGCTGCTCCGGCCTTGTGAAATCAAGCCCGTTCTGCGGCGGCAACTGGCCGTCTTTATACGGTTTGAATTCCATGAAGGGATCATCGGGCTCGATATTCGGGATGCCGAAATTGCTGGCGATTTTATGCGCCGCGCCGCGGCCGTAGCTTTCCGCGCGCCAGCTGCCGTACCAGCCCTTGACGTTATCCCAGATGATTTCCGCCTTGCGCTGCGGCAGTTCATCCAGCGCTTGTTGGTAGTGCTTTGCGGCCGGCGCGCCGGGCTGCAGTGAATCAATCACCACCTGCAGTGTATATTCGCGCATCGCGTAATCGCCATGCGCTTCCGCATCGGCCTCCAGCAACGCAATCTTGGTATAGATATCGGCAAAGCTGGTGCCTTGCGTCGGCAGCATGCCGTAATAATCCTGCCAGGCGTGGCGCGTTTCATGGACGAAGACGCTGACGGCTTTGGCGGCCGTCTCTTCCGTCAGCACCGCGGCGGCAATCGCGACCGTGCCGGTGCGGGTCCAGTAATAGCCATAGGCATCCGTCTCGCGGTCGACGATGTAGGAAATATTATGTGTCCGCGCCCATTCCAGCGCCGCGCGGCCTTCCGCCGATTTGGCGACTTCATTGAACAGGTGCTGCAGCGCGCGGCGGTCTTCGCGGCGTCTCTTCGCATCAAGACCGTCTTCAAAACGGTTCAGCGCCGTCTTGTCCCAGGCGGGTTCGATGATCAGATTTTCAGACGTCATATTTTAGGAAGCCCCCGTTGCGGCTCTTATTTACCATAAATTAAAACACCCTGTCAAGAATTCCGGCTTAAACGGGTAATTTCCTATCAATTACAACGCTGAATCGCTCCCCTAAACCTGCCGCGCTTATGCTAGTATCGGCTGCATAAGCCAAGGGGGAGACCATCATGAAACAGTATCTGGACCTGATGCAGCACGTACTGGACAACGGCGTGTTGAAGAAGAACCGCACCGGCGTTGATACCATTTCAACCTTCGGCTACCAGACGCGCTATGACCTTGCGGAAGGCTTTCCGCTCGTCACCACCAAAAAGGTGCATACCAAATCCGTCATCCATGAGCTGCTGTGGTTCTTGAAGGGCGATACCAACATCCAGTACCTGAAGGACAACAAAGTCCGCATCTGGGATGAATGGGCGGATGAACGCGGCGACCTTGGCCCCGTCTATGGCCACCAGTGGCGCAGCTGGCCCGCGGCGGATGGCAAAGAGATCGACCAGATTGCGGCCGTCGTGGAAGACATTAAAAAGAACCCGGACAGCCGCCGCCTGATCGTCACGGCCTGGAACCCTTCCGACATTCCCAAAATGGCGCTGGCGCCCTGCCATTGCCTGTTCCAGTTCTATGTCGCGGAAGGCAAACTTTCCTGCCAGCTTTACCAGCGCTCGGCGGATGTGTTCCTGGGCGTGCCATTCAACATTGCCTCCTACGCCCTGCTGACGCTGATGATTGCGCAAGTGACGGGCCTGAAACCGGGCGAGTTCATTCATAGCTTTGGCGACCTGCACATCTATACCAACCATCTGGAACAGTGCCGCCTGCAGCTGCAGCGCAAGCCCCACAAACTGCCGCGCATGGAGCTGAACCCCTACGTGAAAGACCTCTTCGCTTTCCAGTTCGAGGATTTCGAGCTGATGGATTACGAGCATGACGCCGCGATCAAAGGGGAAGTTGCCGTCTGATGAAAAACCTCCCCGCCGATTACCAGCTGACCACTCTCCGCGACATGACCGTCGACATCAAAGTCGGCATCCGTGACTGGGAGAAAACCGGCGGCAAGACGCAGAAAGTCATCGTCGATATCGAGCTGTATAAATACGACCGCCATTTCACCGGCAAGAACATTGCCGACTGCATGGACTATTCCATTCCCTATGATTTTGTGATGAACGAATGGCCCAAACGCAAGCATACCGACCTGCTTGAAACGCTGGTGGAAGAGCTGGTCGAGGCCTGCTTTAAGGACAAGAATGTGGATGCCGTGCGCGCTTCTGTCCGCAAGCCGCATGTGTTCAATGGCAACGCGGTGCCGGGGGTTGAATTTTTCCGCCAGCGCAAAAAGCCCAAAAAGAAGAACAAATAGATGAAAGCCAAAGTCTGCCTGATTGCCGCGCTTGCCGACGGCGGCGTCATCGGCCGCGAAAATGACCTGCCGTGGAAGATCAAAAGCGAATGGCAGTATTTCGCCCGCATGACGAAGCACAAGCCGCTCATCATGGGCCGCAAGACCTACCTTTCCGTCAACGGCCCGTTGAAAGACCGCCCCAATATCGTCGTCACACGCGACAAGAATTTCAACCCCGGGGCGCCGGGTGTCGTCGTGGCGCATGACATGGACGCCGCCCTTGCCGCCGCGCAGGAAATGGCGGCCAAGCTGAACCTTGAGGAAATCATGGTCGGCGGCGGCGCGGAAATCTATAAGCAGGCCCTGCCCATGGCCGACCGCCTCTACCTCACTGAAATCCACCTGAAAGTGGACGGCGATACCCGTTTTCCTGCCTTTAACAAAGATGAATGGCAGGAGACAAAACGCGAATTTCACGCCAAAAAGGAAGGCGAAACAGCGGATTACACCATCACGGTACTTGAAAGAAAATAACAAGCTTTATCCGGCGCTTGTTTTGCTTCCATTGCCATAATGTTTATGATATTGTGCCCGTGGATTTGATTAACCGTCGCCGCGGTTGATTCTTAAAAGTTAGCCTTCTGTTTTAGGGAAGTTTCAGAATGCCGGACGACAAACCCTCGGATAAATTTTCGCTGCGCAAAGAATTCCAATCCTTCTCCTTCGGGGAGCCGGAGGAAAAACCCGCTGCGTCCGAACCCGCAAAGAAGGCGGAGCAGAAACCCGCGCCCAAGCCGCAGGCAGAGCCCGCGAAATTCGACCCCAAAGACCTTGAAGCCCTGCCCTTCCCCGAAGAGCGCGACGATGACGATGAATGGGAAGATGAGAAAGAACGTCTCAACGATCAGGAACATGTCTTTGAAGCCGCCCGTGGCATGCTGCCGCGCCGGAAAGCCGTGCGCAACGCGCTTGAAGACCTCTCCAACCTCGATATGGACAGCGTGATTGCTGCCGGCTTCATCGAGGAAGCCTTCCGCGGCAAGCTGAAGGACAATGAAGTTGACGACCTGACGGTCGCCGCCCTCTGCCTCGATGCGCAGAATTTTGACGATATGTACCAGGAACTTTCCCCCGGCGCCGTCGGCATTGTCGACGAGCTGCGCATGGCGGATGACGAGGAAGACCCTGCCCGTCGCATGGCGATGCTGCAAAGCTTCGAGCGCGATTCAGCCCGCGTCTTTATCGCCTTTGCCACCGCCGACATGAAAATGCTGCAGCACTTCATGGCGGAAGACGATATCGATGCGCCGGAAGGCCCGAGCGCCGAGGAACATGAAGAATTCGGCGCTGAAATCGCTGCTGTCGCGCAAGGCGGCGACCGCAGCCTCGTGAAACGCGCAGTCAAAGCCTATAACGAAATTTCCGAAGCGCTCGGCTATAACCCGCGCCTCAACCTGCAGGCGGATGGCAAGGTGGAGCTAAAGCCCTTCCCCGACCTCATCATCGAAAAACTCCCCGAACCGCCGAAGCCGAAAAAGCCGGGCACGGGGCCGCAGGCCTAAGCCTTCAACTTCTGCGCCGGTTTTTGTTCCGGCAGTTTCATCCAGACGCGGGCGGCGAGATTTTTGAAGGCCTGCGAAACGGCATGCGCGGGTTCCGCCGCCACAATCGGCAGGCCTTTATCGGCGCGTTCGCGGATGATGCTCTGCAACGGAATTTCACCCAGAAACTCCACATTCAGCGCCTTCGCAGCCGTGGCGACGCCGCCATGGCCGAAAATATCTTCGCGGGTGCCGCAGTGGCTACAGATGTGGTAGCTCATATTCTCGACAAGCCCCAATACCGGCACGCCCGTCTTTTCGAACATCTTGAGGCCTTTTTTGGCTTCATTGAGTGCCATGTCCTGCGGTGTCGAAACGATCACCGCGCCGGCCATGGGTACATATTGCGCCATGCTCAACTGCACATCGCCGGTGCCGGGCGGCAGGTCCACCACCAGCACATCCAGCGCGCCCCATAACACATCGCGCAGCAATTGTTGCACGGCGCTATGCACCATGGGCCCGCGCCAGATGACGGGGGCGTCGGGCTCCACGAAAAAGCCCATCGACATGAATTTGATGCCATGGGCGAAGAGCGGCAAAATCATTTCGTCCGCATTCGTTTCCGGCCGTTCCCGCTTGCCCATCATGAGCGGCTGGGACGAGCCGTAAATATCGGCATCCAGCAGGCCCGTCTTTTTGCCGAGCGCATGCAGCGCAAGGGCAAGGTTGGCCGCAACCGTCGATTTGCCGACGCCGCCTTTGCCGGAGGCGACGGCGATAATGTATTTCACATCCGGCGCGACAGGTTTTGAGGAAATTTTGTGCGTCACCGCAGGCGCGCTGCGCGTCTGCATCACAGGCGGCGCCGCGCGCTCCGCCGTCAGCACGGCCATGACGGTTTCAACGCCTTGAATTTTTTCGACCGCCGCCTGCGCCGCCTGCCGCAGGGGCTCGAGCGCCGCGCCGCGTTTGGGGTCAACCTCGATCGCGAAGGAAACGGTTTTTCCCTGCACGGCAATTTCCTGAACCATGCCAAGGGTGACGATATCGCGGCCTTTGTCAGAGTCCGTAACCGCGGAGAGCGCCTGCAAGACCATTTCTTTGGTGACAGAGGACATAATCAGGGGTCTTTTCTTCTCATTCTTTCAGCATATTTTTACCATGCTGGGGTATATTAATTCACGCGCGTTTATACCGCCTATCAGGTGACATAACAAGGAATTCAATCTATGTCCAAAAAGCCGCAAAACCTTCCCGAACCCGGCATGATCCTGCTGCCCAATCAGGGCCCGTGGGGAAGCCGTGGCGGCGGCGATACGCCCCCGCCCTCCAACGGTGGCGGAAACAACGGCGGCGACAAGAATCCCTGGGGCGACCGACCGCGCGGCAACCGCAACAACGAACCGCCCGACCTCGACGACATGCTGCGCCACGCGCAGGACAAATTCAAAAACCGCTTTACCGGCGGCCGCCCGCAACCGTCTATGGACGGCGGCAAGGCGATCGGCATTCTGTTCTGCGTTATCTTCTTATTGTGGACGGCAACAGGTTTCTACACCGTGCAGCCCGGCGAGAATGCCGTCATCCTTACCTTCGGCAAGCTGACGGATGTGAAGAAAGATACCGGCCTTGGCTACCACCTGCCCTGGCCGATTCAAGAATCGGAAACCGAAGCGGTCGCCAGCAACCGGCAGATCAACATCGGCTTTTCGGGCGACGGCACAAATGACAACCCGGTTGAATCTGTGATGCTGACCAGCGATGAAAACATCGTCAACATCCACTTCTCCATCTTCTGGCACGTCAGCGATATTGGCAAATACAAGTACGAAATCCAGAACCCCGACGACACGGTGAAAAAAGTCGCTGAAAGCGCCATGCGCGAAGTCATCGGCCATACGAAAATTCAGGACGCGCTGACAGAAGGCCGCGGCGAGATTGAAACCAGCACGCGCGACCTGATGCAGAAGGTCCTCGACGATTATAACTCCGGCGTTGCCATCATCCGCGTCCAGCTGCTCTCGGTTGATCCGCCGCAGCCCGTTGTGGATGCCTTCAACGACGTGCAGCGCGCACGCACGGAGCAGGAGCGCAAGAAGAACGAGGCGGAAGCCTATCGCAACAACATCGTCCCCGTTGCGCAGGGTAAGGCTGCCGCCGTACTGGCGGAAGCCGAAGCATATAAAGCTGCCACCGTCGCCAAGGCGCAGGGTGATGCCGCCCGCTTCAATTCCGTCTATGAAGCCTATGCGCAGGCAAAGGACATCACGCAAAAACGCATCTACCTCGACACCATGCAGGAAATTTTGAAGAACTCCCGCAAGATCATCATTGGGGACGACCGCGGCGCGCCCGTGCTGCCCTACCTGCAGCTGGACACGAAGGGCAACGCGAAGCTGACGCCGCCCCCGCCCGCCCCCGCCGACGCGCAATAAGAAGGATTTAAAACGCCATGCAAAAATCACATAGCTTCCTTCTGTTCAGCCTCCTCCTCGGCGCCATCTTCATCATGCAGTCGGCCTTCATCGTGACCCAAGGCGAGCAGGCCATGGTGCTGCAGTTCGGCCGTCCGGTCGAGCAGCACACGGAGCCGGGCCTGAAGTTCAAGACGCCCTTTATCCAGCAGGTCAAAATTTTCCCGCGCAAGACCTTGAGCGTCGACCCCCTGCCGGAAGAAGTCATCCTTTCCGACCAGAAGCGTTTGGTGGTCGATACCTTCGCCCGCTACCGCATCACCAACATGCTGCAGTTCAATAACACGATGGTCGACATCGACGTTGCGTCCGCCCGCCTCAACAACATCATCAACTCCGTGACGCGTGAAGTGCTCGGCAACGTGCCACTGCGCGTCGAGGGCAAGGACATCGGCGTCCTCTCCACACAGCGCGCCGACATCATGCATAAAATCCGCGATCAGGCGAGCCTTGCCGTGAAAGACAACGGCATTGAAATCGTTGACGTGCGCATTGGCAGGGCCGACCTGCCGTCGCAGACGAGCCAGTCCATTTACGCCCGCATGCAGTCAAGCCGCCAGCAGGAAGCCTCCGGCTACCGCGCCGAGGGTGACAAGAGCGCGCAGACGACAAAAGCAGATGCCGACCGCCAGCGCACTGTGTTGCTGGCCGAAGCTGAAAAGCAGGCGCAGATTCTGCGCGGTGAAGGGGATGCGGAGGCAACGCGCATTTACGCCGAAGCCTTCAAGCAGGACCCGGAATTCTATGCCTTCTACCGCTCGATGGAGGCCTACCGCAACGCCCTGCCCGGCGAGAATACCACGTTCATGCTGTCGCCGGACGGCGATTTCTTCCGCTTCTTCAAGGACGAAAACGGCAAGAAATAATCAAACCCTGCCGAAATTAACTGGCCTTTAAACCGCCATTAAATTTTTGCAAGACAGCGGCTGACACGTTGACCACCAAAGCCGGCAGGCATACCTATAATAATAAACCTTAAAAAGAAGCCTTAATGGAGGATTTCTAACATGATACAAGCTCTCTCCCGTTTCCCGCTGCTGTCGGCGCTCGCCGTCGCCGGCTGGATGATGCAGGCCGCGCCCGCCCCCGCCGCCTCGCCGGATGGTTTCGAAGATTTGGCGGAAGCACTGCTGCCGACCGTCGTCAACGTCTCGACCACCGCGAAGGTGCCGCAGGCGCAAAAGGAACAGCTGCCGCCAATGCCCGACCTGCCGCCCGGATCGCCGTTTGAGCAGTTCTTCAAGGATTTCTACGACCAGTATAAAAACCAAGCACCCCAGGGCGATGAAAAAGTTTCCGCCCTCGGCTCCGGCTTTATTGTCGATGCGGCGCAGGGCCTGATCGTCACCAACAACCACGTCATTAAAGACGCGGATGAAATTAAAGTCATCCTGCACAATGATGAAACGCTGGATGCAACGCTTGTCGGCACCGACGAAAAAACCGACATCGCCGTGCTGAAAGTGAAGACAGACGGCAAAGACCTCGTCTCCACCAAATGGGGCGACAGCGACACCGCGAAAGTTGGCTCCTGGATCCTCGCGATCGGCAACCCCTTCGGCCTTGGCGGCACCGTCACGGCCGGTATCGTCTCCGCCCGTCAGCGCGATATCAACGCAGGACCCTATGACGACTTTATCCAGACCGATGCCTCCATCAACCGCGGCAACTCCGGCGGCCCCATGTTCAACATGAAGGGCGAAGTCGTTGGCATCAACACCGCCATCTTCTCCCCCTCCGGCGGCTCCGTCGGTATCGGCTTTGCGATCCCCTCCAATATCGTCAAGGGCGTCGTCGACCAGCTGGTGAAATACGGCAAGACGAAGCGCGGCTGGCTGGGTGTCCGCATCCAGGAAGTGACGCCCGAGATCGCCGAAAGCCTTGGCATGGGCAAGGCGCGCGGCGCGCTTGTCTCCTCCTCGACGCCGGGTGGCCCTGCCGAAAAAGCGGGCATCCTGCCGGGCGACGTGATTTTGTCCTTCAACGCGCATGACATCAGCCACATGAAAAACCTGCCGCGCCTTGTTGCGGAAACGGAAGTCGGAAAATCCGCGCCCGTCATCCTCTACCGTAAGGGCACGACGCTGACGATTCCGGTCACGCTCGGGCAGCTGGAAACGGCGGAGGAAAGCGGCGAGCTTTCCGACAAGCCGGATGATGCCAAGAAAGACAAGCCGGTCGAAACCAAGGGCACGGAAGTGCCGGGCCTTGGCCTGACGCTTGCGCCGCTGACCGACAAGGCGCGCGAGCAATATGGCCTCAACAAAACGCTGAACGGCGTCCTTATCACCAAGGTCGCGCCGAACAGCCCCGCCGCTGAAAAGGGTCTGGCGGAAGGCGACGTTATCGCCTCGGTCGACCAGAAGGATGTGGCGACGGAAGCGGATGTGGTCGCGAAAGTGGAAGCAGGCAAAAAGGCCGGCAACTCCTCCGTGCTCCTCTTCCTCGGCCGCAAAAACGACCTTCGCTTCGTCGCCTTGAAGTTCCCGAAAGCGAAGTGACGGACGTTAAACACAAGGTACTTGTTATCGGAGGCCCGACTGCCAGTGGCAAGTCGGGCCTCGCCTTGTCTGCGGCGCAAAAATATAACGGCGTCATCATCAATGCCGATTCCATGCAGCTCTATGACGGTCTTGGTATTTTAACGGCGCAACCAACGAGCGCCGATAAAGCCGCAGTGCCGCATGCGCTTTACGGCATCCTGCCGCCGGCCGATATCTGCAGCGCCGCCCGCTACGCGCGGCTTGCGCTGGCGGAAATTGAAAACGTCATCGCGGCAGGGAAGCTGCCTATTGTCGTCGGCGGTACCGGTTTTTACCTGAAGGCACTGCTGAAGGGGTTGAGCCCTATTCCATCCGTGCCGGATGATATTCGCGCGGTGCTGATCGCGCGGGCGCGGGAGATGGGCACTCCCGCCTTCTATGCTGAATTCGCCAGCAAAGACCCTGAGACCGCCGCCAAAATTGATCGCGACAATCCGCAGCGCATCGTGCGCGCCTATGAGGTGCTGGAGGCAACGGGCAAGAGCCTTGCCTACTGGCAGTCGCTGCCGCCGGAACCACCGCCCGCGCATTTGCAATTTATCGTCGCGACCCTTGTGCCGCCGCGCGCGAAGCTGTACGCACAATGCGACTCCCGCTTCAGCCAGATGCTGGCGGCGGGCGCGCTTGAGGAAGTGCGAAAATTTAAAGAAACGGCAAGGCCTGAGATGCCGCTGGTCAAGGCGCTCGGCTATGCGGAGCTTGCATCACACCTTGACGGCAATATCACACTGACAGAGGCCATCACATTGTCGCAAAACGCGACGCGGCAGTACGCGAAGCGGCAGGTAACCTGGTTCCGCCACCAGATCGTAGCGGATACAGTGCTGGAAATGCCGGATGCGGCGCTGCTCGACAGTCGTCTAGCTTAGAAAATTTTCTCGAAAGTGCTCTGCTTTTTCTCGATGACCGGCACGTCGCCGGCATTGGCGGGCTTGCCTTCTTCCTGGTTCTTCTTCAGGCGCTCTGCTTCCTGCTGGGCATTGACGAGGGAGGCAGGCGTTTTTTCATCGGACGGTGGTGTATCGTTCCAGAAAACCAGCTTGTCGACGAGGGTGCGGTTTTTGAGCGCGATATAGCCGTTCTCGCGGTTGATGGTATCGCGGATATCGGGCGTCGGGTTCTGGGCGCCCATTTTGCCGAGCAGCGCGTCTTCCGCCGTGCCTTTATCGGCCGAAGAGCCGCTGGTGCCGAGCAGCGCGGTCTTCGCCTGGTTGGCGGCTTCGGATGCCGGCGGCGCGGAATCTGTTGAGGGCGGGCGGAGCGCGTAATCGGGCGGGAGGGTCAGCGGCGCGCGTTTCACGACCATGAATTCATCCGGCGACTGGCGGCCGACACCGAGTTCTTTTTTCACGCTGGAGCAGCCCGGCAGCATCAGCGCAAGCGCGAGGCCGAACATCAACGGTTTCAAATTTCTGGTCATTTCAAGGCACCTTCTATTTTTTAAGCTTTTTTTGTTTTACCGGCGCTCATCAGCGTATCGATGACGAGCAGCGCCGCGCCAAGGCAGATCGCGCTGTCGGCAACGTTGAACGCCGGCCAGTGATGCGCCCCGACATGGACGTCGATGAAATCTGCAACCGCGCCGAAGCGGAAACGGTCAATCGCGTTGGCAAGGGCGCCGCCGATGATGAGGGGCAGCGCGGCGGACAAAAGCCTTGTGCCCGCAAAGCTCATCCAGATGAAGAGGCCCATGGAGACGAACAGCGAAAAGGCGATGAACATCGTGACCATCATGGTGGAGCCGCTGTCAAACAGGCCGAAGCTGACGCCGCGGTTCCAGACCATGACAAAATCCAGCCAGGAAGTCAGCGATTCCGTCTTGAAGCTTTCCTGCAGGTCGGCGAATTCAGGCAGCGGCTGGCGTGTTAAGAACCAGTCGCGGAAGGAGATCGATTTCGGCACCGACCGCAGCATCGTCTCCATGACCAGCCACTTGGTGTACTGGTCGACCGCGATGATGATGCCGATGAAGAACAGCGCGAGGGCGAAAAAACGGCCCGGTTTGAGTTTTTTCGGATTGGACATGGACTGGCCGGCGCGCTTTCGAAAATGTTGCGATAATCAGCTGGATTTGACCATAGCACGGGCGGCAAGGCAATCCTGTTTCATCTGGTCTTTGAGCGCCTCGATGCCGCTGAAAGCGGCTTCAGGCCTTAAGAATTTCAACGGCCTGACGCGCATGACTTTGTCATAAATTTCAGCGGAGAAATCGAAGATAAAGGTTTCGAAGAGGGGTTGTTCGATGCGGAACATGGGGCGGATGCCGAAGTTGGCGACGCCGCGTCGAGTGTGCGACTCGTTCTCAATTAAAACCTCGACGGCGTAAATGCCATAGGGAATAGGGATATAGCGGGTGGTAATTTGATTTGCGGTGGGATATCCGAGCTCGCGGCCGCGCTTGTCGCCGTGCACCACCGGCGCCTCCATCTGCCAGTTCCAGCCGAGGAGGGCATTGGCGGCATCAAACTCGGCGCGGGAGAGGTGATCGCGGATGCGGCTGGATGAATAGGCCGTGCCATCTGGGCAAAGCACCGGTTCCACAACCGTTACACCGAATTTCCCCGACGCCTTCAAGGTATCGATAGTGCCCGAGCGGTCGCGCCCGAAGGCAAAATCCGCCCCCACCACGACATGCTTCACCTGAAGCTGCTCAACCAATATCCGGTCGATAAATTCCTGCCCCGAGAGCCCCGCCAGCGCCGCATCAAACCCCAGCGCATAAAGATGATCAACGCCCATTTCCCCGAGCAGCCGCTGCTTCATCGGCAGCAGCGTCAGGCGAAAGGGGGCTGCGTTCTTCTGGAAGTATTCCCGCGGATGCGGCTCAAAGGTCATGACGCCGGAGGGTGCCGCCAGCGTCTTCGCAAGCCCCTGCGCCTTGGCAATCAGCGCGCGGTGTCCCAGATGCAAGCCGTCGAAATTGCCAATCGCAATCACCGCGCCTTTCGCCGCCGCGCTCATCCCCGCCAAATCGTTATGTAATGTTGTCATCTTGCTGTTTTTCCAAACCCGCTTCTGCTTCATACTAGGGCAAAAGAGGATGAAATTCCATGCGCACCATAACGCTGATGCTGCTCGCCCTGCTGACGCTGACCGCGACCGGCGCCGAGGCGCGGAAGCCGAACACGCGCTGCTACTGCATGCCCGCCCCCTTCGCGACGCGCTATGCGACGGCCGATGCGATTTTCACAGGGCAGATCACCGCGGTCGAGACGGACGAGCCGCGCGTTGAATACGGCAACGATGATATCCCCGTCAAAGTGACGATCAAAATCGACAAAGCCTATAAGGGCGCCAATGACGGCAATACCTTTTTGATTTTCAGCAACATGCATGTCTGGACCTGCGCCGGCGCGACCTACGAGAAGGGCAAGAAATACCTGTTCTACGCCTACAAGCGCCGGCCCGAGCATTACGAGGACTGGTCGCTCTACGAATATCCGTCGGAAACCTATGATGTGGGCGGCGCCTGCGGCGGCACCAACCTGCTGGAGGCGAAAGAAGCGGTGGATGATCTGGCGCTGCTGAAGGACAAGCCCTTCGATGACACGCTGCAGTCACCGCTGATTGACGGCGTCATCGGCGAAATCCCGAAAAAAGACGGGCCGAAGCCGGAAGGCGCAGCGGAATAAGGCTTAACCCAAGTAACTGATCGTCGCGGCGCGGCGAAGGTTGAGGCTGGCCCAGACCTCGCACAGCGCATCGACCAGCGCTTTCATATCTGCATCCGTATGGAACGGCGTCGGCGTCAGGCGCAGGCGTTCCGTGCCGCGCGCCACGGTCGGGTAGTTGATGGGCTGCACGTAGATGCCGTGGTTCTGCAGCAATTCATCGCTGGCCTTTTTGCAAAGCCGCGCATCCCCCACCATCAGCGGCACGATATGGCTTTTGGAGATCAGCACGGGCAGCCCTGCATCCTGCAGCATTTGTTTCAGCTTTGCGGCGCGCTCCTGATGCTGCGCGCGCTCGACCTGCGATTCCTTCAGGTGGCGGACGGAAGCGGCAGCGCCTGCCAGCAAAGCCGGCGGCAGCGATGTGGTGAAGATAAAGCTGGAGGCATAGGAGCGCACGATATCGACAATTGCGCGGCTGGAGGCGATATAGCCGCCCATGACGCCGAAGGCCTTGCCAAGCGTGCCTTCGCAAATATCGATGCGGTGCATCTGGCCGTCGCGCTCGGCAATGCCGGCACCGCGGTCGCCATACATGCCCACGGCATGCACTTCGTCAAGGTATGTCAGCGCGCCGTATTTTTCGGCAAGGTCGCAAATTTGTTTGATCGGCGAAATATCGCCATCCATCGAATAGACGGATTCAAAGGCGATGATTTTGGGCCGGCAGCGCTCGACCGAGGCGAGCAGCGTTTCAAGATGCTGAACATCGTTGTGGCGGAAGATGTATTTCTCGCAACCCGAGGCCTTGATGCCTTGAATCATGGAGGCATGGTTCAGCTCGTCCGAGAAAATGACGCAATCCGGCAGAACTTTGGCAATGGTGCTGAGCGCAGCTTCGTTGGAGATATAGCCGGAGGTAAACAGCAGCGCGCCTTCCTTGCCATGCAGGTCGGCCAGTTCTTCTTCCAGCACAACGTGGTAATGGGTGGTGCCGGAAATATTGCGCGTGCCGCCGGCGCCGGCGCCGCTGGTTCTGGCGGCCTCGCACATCGCCTCGATCACTTTGGGGTGCTGGCCCATGCCGAGGTAGTCGTTGCTGCACCAAATGGTGACTTCCTGCTCGCCCGCTTCGGAGCGGTAGAGAGCCTTGGGGAATTTCCCGACCTGCCGTTCAAGATCGGCGAAGACGCGGTAGCGGCCTTCCTTGTGCAGATCCGTCAGGCGGCTCTGGAAGAAGCTTTCGTAAAATCCCAGGCTGGTATTTTTCAGGCTGGAGTTTTTCGCCGTCGTATGAGGGGGGGCGGCAAGTGCCGATTTGAGCTTGGAGACGGACATGTGACGAACCATTCGGAGGGGGGTCGGAAGCCATAATTATGCTGCTTTTATGATATACGCCCCACCCCCTTGGGAAGCAACAGGGATTTGCCCTTAATTTCATTCCCTTAGCTTTGGTCAAGCGGCGGCGAAAACACGCCCGCTTTTATTCCCATAATTTTTGAACAAGCCGTTTCAACCATTTGAATTTCATAGACCCTTTACGTGTTTAGGATATGCTGATGGAATGATTATTGTATTTGGCTCGATGAACATCGATATCGTCATGCCGGTGGCGCATTTCCCCAAACCGGGGGAAACCGTGCTGTGCACGGCCGACTATTTAAGCCGCGAGGGTGGCAAAGGCGCCAACCAGGCCATCGCCGCCGCGCGCGCCGGCGCCAAAGTCGCCATGGCCGGCAAAGTGGGCGATGACGGATTCGGCCGCCGTTCGGTCAACAACCTTAAAACCCAAGGCGTCTGGACCACAGCTATTGGTATTTCCGACCGGCCGACGGGCTGCGCCACCATTGCCGTGAACATGAAGGGCTCCAACATGATCATGGTCGCGCCCGGCGCGAACATGGATGCGACGAACGACCAGCTGCCGGACGAAGTCTTCAACGAAAAAAACATCATCCTCTGCCAGCTGGAGGCCAGCCCGCGCGAAACGCTGCTGGTGCTGGAGCGCGCCAAAGCCAAGGGCGCAACCACCATCCTGAATGCCTCGCCGGGGCACATGGTGACGGCGGGCGATTTGCCATCTGTCGATTACGTGATCGTGAACGAAATTGAAGCGCAGCAGCTGGCGAGTGGCTTTGGCCTGCAGTCGGACGATGCCGGCGCGATTGCGAAAGTCATTTCCGCGCATATCAATTGCACCTGCATCATCACCATGGAAGAACAGGGCGCGATTGCGGCCAAGGCCGGCGCCCTCTTCCGCGTCGGCGCACTCCCCATTGAAGTGGTGGATACGACCGGCGCGGGCGACGCCTTCTGCGGCATTTTCGCGGCGTCCTTGCAGGCGGGCCACAACTGGCTCAATGCCATGCATCATGCTTCTGTCGGCGCAGGCCTCGCCTGCCTCGGCCTCGGCGCCCAATCCGGCATGCCGGCGCTCGATGACATCGAAGCGAACCTCTCGCGGCTGGAGCCGCCGGTGAAGATTTCCTGACGTGGAGAAAAACGGCCCGACCATCGAGGCCGATTACACGGTCGAGCCCCCGAGAATTTCAAGAGAGCGACCTTCGAAAACTCTTCTCGTCTCGGCTTTGAAATTAAAACTTCCCCTTTCGCCGATTTCTGAAGTTCTCTTCTGGTTAACAGCTCTCACCATTATCCCCTTCAGTCATTTTATTTTTATCAGGCAGCTGCAATATGGCCTTGATGTAGGCTTCGTGATTTGCGTAGCCGCCGCGATTGCATCTTGGAAGCGCCGTATCAGGCTTGAGAAAAATCCGGTCATTCTGGAAGCCTATGCTCACGGTTTCTGGTTTGTGGACGAAAAATTCTTCGTTCCTTACGAGCGGCTTTATCAGATGACACTTGTTGCCGTTTATCTACCAAAGCAGCTCTCGAGAAAACCTTTTGGATTTAACTTCTGTTTCGAAGTCATCGCCTTGCCAAGCGAACAAGCCATAGTTTTGGATAGCTGGTGGCGGCTTTTCTGGCATAAATTTTTGTTGGGGAAAAACCTGATTTCTTTCCAGCTCAAGTTTATCTCTAAACAGTGGGAAAAAGATCCTGACGCCCTGTTCAAAGAATTCGGCCTAATAGCGTCCAAACACAACGTTAGTAGCAATTATCCACCGCCAGTTTTTGTGTATGACGTACCTGACGACTGTTTTCCGGTTGTTGAACAGGAACAAGAGTAGCCTTACAAACTCCACACCAGATTCATGCGCGTGGTTTCGATGAGGCTGTAGCTGGCGGCGAAGATTGGTTAGTCAACTAAAGGCCACAATTTATTTCCAGCCGAGTTCGTCATGCCTGCGGGCCAGTCTTTCCAGTTGTAATTCGTGATGTCTTTTCTCTTGTTCAGATGGACAGGAAAAAAATCTGAACGCCGCCAGTCGAAAGTCTATGTCGTTTAAACTCCAAATGTCCGAAGGATCCTGCAAGCTACTGTCGGAGATAGTCAAGAGTTCTATCCGATCCTTGTCATCCAGCGCCTCGACCATTCTATTTACGGCGATGGTGTCTTTAATAATATCATGCCAATACTGCGCATATTCAGACCAATATTCATATTCAGCTTTTTGTTCGGGCGGATGATCAATCGAATAGGTTCCAAACCTCATAAGCCTTTTCGTCACATCATTACATTTGAGTAATATCTTCCGTATTTCGCTATTCCAATCTGACGGCTTGCCTATTTTTTCCAGTTCGGGGAAAAGCGACTCATCGACCCTTTTTTTTATTTTTTCCATTATGACATTTTTATCAGATTCAAAGACAGTAAACCCTCCTTTGACAGACTCCATCGTGTCCCGCCTTATAGGTTTTACTTTTGCAAGCCATTTGGAATCAATCATTTGTTCGGAAATAGAATAAACGATTTGGTAAAATTCATTCCCAACCAAATCTAAATATTCATTGTTATTTATTTTCATGGTCACGCTATTGGATATCCCTTGATGAATATTTCCGATTTAAAACTTGAAAATGATTTTTAAAAAATTTCAGAAGGCGGCGGCGGGAGCGACATAAGCGCCTTGATCGAGACAGCTTACAAACTCCACACCAGATTCATGCGCGTGGTTTCGATCAGGCTGTAGCCGGCGGACTTGAGCGTGCCCTGCAGGTCTTTTTTCCAGCTGTCTTTGGAATTTTCTAAAATGATAAAGCGCGGCAGCAGTTGCGGCGGCGCGGCAGTGAGGAAGGGGATGAGGGCCATGTCTTCCGCGCCCTCGATATCAATCTTTAAGGCATCGATATGCGCCAGCTGGTATTTCTGCAGGATGGCGAGCAGCGGGTAGCAGGCGACGGAGAGGGTTTTTGCCGAGCGCGTTTCGACAAGGCTTGAGCCGCCGAGGTTGGTATCATCCAGCGTCAGCTCCACCGTGCCGGCATGATCGGACACGCAAGCCTGCTCCACAATGACGCGGGCGGTGAAGTTGTTGAGGGCAAGGTTGTATTTCAGGCGGTCGAGCACCGCGGGGTTGGGTTCAATCGCGAGCACGCGGCCGTTGGCGCCGACGGCGGCGGCGGCAGTGAGCGTATAGATGCCGGCATTCGCGCCGATATCGACGAAGGTGCCGCCGGCGGGCACGCTGTTTTTAATCAGGTTGCGCTCGTACCTGTCAAAAAACTGCGGCATGAACAGGAATTTGCGCTCGGAGACATTGTCCTGCATGTAGAGGCGGAGTTTCAGGCCATCGACCACGGCATCAACCGTGGTGATTTTTTTCTCCAGCACGGCACGGCGCAGCAGCAGCGCGGCGCGGCGGCCGAGCCAGCTGACGGGCATGCCCTGCCCCCAGCGCAGGAACTGATCCTTGCGTTTGTTGAGCTTATAGGTGCCAAAGGGTGATGTGACGTCAGCCATGGGGCAGACTAATGCCTTTTAGTTGTTATAGCCAATGGCTTTTTGCGGAATATGCCGCGCGGCGGCGCGGTATTCGGGCGGCACGGTGACGGAATTGGGCAATAAAATGTAATCCTGCCCCGCGCTTTTCATGACGCCGGCATGTTCGGCCGCCTCCGGCCCCGCGCCCCAGAAAAAGTCGGCGCGGACGGCACCCTTGATCGCGCCCCCGGTATCCTGCGCCACCATGAGCTGGCTGATATGCCCCTGCTCCCCCGGCCCTTCCGCATCGATAAAGAACGGCGCGCCATAGGGGAATTTTTTGCGGTCGATAGCGATACTGCGCTGGGGGGTGAGCGCGGTGCCTTCGGCGCCCAAGGGGCCGTCGCCGTCCAGCTTGCGGAAGAAGACGTATGACTCGTTCAGGTCCATGATTTTGGGGGCGTCAGCGGGATGCGCTTCCAGCCAGCCGCGGATGGATTGCATGGAGACATTTTCCTTGGTCAGCGCGCCGTTCTTGATCAGTGCCTGGCCGATGGCGTAATAGGCATGGCCGTTCTGCGCCGCGAAGCCGACGCGCAGGATGCCGCCGTCTTCCATCACGACTTGGCCCGAGCCCTGGATATGCAGGAAGAAGGCATCAACCGCATTGTCGACCCAGACGATTTGCTTGTCCTGCTTCTCGATCGCGCCGGTTTCAATCTGGTGGCGCGTGAAATACGGGACGAGGTTCTGGCCCTTGACGCGCCCCACGACCGTTTCGCCTTTCAGCTCGTCCTTGAAGTCGCCGAGGTTGACGGTGATGAGGTCATCGGGGCGGCTGTAGATTGGGATCTGGTATTTGTCGTGCTTCGTGAGGGAGCCGTGCAGCGTCGGCTCATAGTAACCGGTGAAGAGCCCATCCCGCCCCTGCTCGCCCCAAATCTCATAGGGCGTGAAGCTGGTTTCAAAATAGGTTTTCGCGGCGGCATCATCCCCGCTCGGCGGCAGGCTGGTGCAGGCCTGCTGCCAGTCTTTATAGGTGCCGGCAAAGGGCACGGGGCCGAAGGACATTTCGGGCTTCTTGGTGGCGATCCGGGCGCAGGATTTCTGCAGGGGAACAAGCGCCGCCGACAGCTTATCCGTACTCCACCCCGGCAGCGCGGTGAAGCTGGTCTGCTTTAAATAAAACGGATCGGCTTTCTTCACAACGGGGGCGGTCGCGCAGGAGGATAGCAGCGCAAGGCACAGCAGCAGCGATAAGCGTTTCAACGGCGATATCCTTTTAAAATGATAAAAGGATATTACTTGTCGAGCGACTTCGTCTCAATAAGAATCCAGTTGGGGTCGGAATTGCGCGTGTCGCGCATAAAGGTCCAGATATCGCGGATGGTGAAGATGGCATCGGGGTTGCCGTCCACCACCTGCCCTGCCGCATCGCGCGTGACCGTCGTTTCCTCGACCTCGAAGTCGACGGTGATATAGGCGATGGTGCCGCCCATATGCGCTTCGGTGATGCGCGCCTGCTTGACGCGGTGGATGGTGAGGTCGGTCGTGTGGTTCTGTTCCTTGCGCGCCTTCACGCCGCCCGCGAAATCATTGTAGAGCTTCGGGGTCAGCAGGGGCTTCAAGGCCTCAAGGTCGCCGCGCGCATAGGCGGTCACGATCATCTCGAAGGCGTAGCGCGCGCCCTGCAGGAAACTGTTGAGGTCGAAATAGGCATCGCGCGCCGCGATTTCGCCAAGGCCGGTATCGATGCGGCCGTCGGCGTTGCTTTCGGCATCCACCAGCTGGTCGCGGTTGAGCATGGCAACGCCGATGCCGGGCGGCGGCGCGCCGGGCAGCACCGAAACGGGCGCGGGTGCGGGCCGCACCGCATCACGCGGGCTCGAGAACGGATTGGGCCTTTGCCGCTCCGACCCGTTGCGGGTGCCGAGCACGGAATTGAGGCGGTAAATAATGAAGGCAGCAACGGCCGCAAAAATCAGAATATCGAGATGCACTGTAATAAACCCTCTGCCCTAAAGCCCTGTCTGTTAATTGTATCTTATTTCGCCCTCTTCATCTAGTTTATGGGCGGCAATAGTCCACATTGAAGCGTAGCGCAAAAACCGTTAAATCCTTGTAAAAGGCTGAAATGTATTTCCTTTTGACACCGCTGACCTACCTGCCGCTGGCCGAGCTGATCGGCTTTATCGTGATCGGCGGCCGCATCGGCCTCGGTATGACGCTCATCTGGATCATGTGTTCGACGATTTTGGGCTTTTCCCTGCTCAAAACCGGCGCTTCCGGCGCCTTTTCCCGCGCAAAACGCGATGAAGACGATGAATTATTCGCGGTTCGGGAGGTTTTTGACAGTTTTTGCCTGATGATCGCGGCGCTTTTGCTGATTTTCCCGGGTTTTATCTCCGATTTCATCGCGATTCCCTTCATCATCAGCCCTTTCCGCAGCTGGATGTTCCAGCGCAGCCATAACAACCCCGACAGTTTTTTGCGCAGATTTACCCGCGATACGCAAAACTTCCGCCACGCGACGAAACGCCCGCCGCCCGCCCCGACCGACACCGTCATCGAGGCCGAATACAAACGCATCGACGACAAGACCGAAGACTGAGTATAAAGGCTGAATATATTATGGCATTTAGCCGCTTCGGCTTGCGGCAAAGCCGCGCGCTATGCTATTTCTCTCCGCAGCAAGTTACATAAAGGATAAATGGCATGGCCAAAGATAAACAAGACACCGCTGGCGAACCCGCCATCCCCCTCAACACCGAAACCGGCAACCAGCCCGGCGTGCAGGTGATTGCCCAGTACATCAAGGATTTCTCCTTCGAGAACCCGAACGCGCCGGAAAGCCTCGTCTCGGGCTGGCCGCAGCCGGAAACCTCGGTGCAGATTTTCCTGCGCCACCAGCCGGTGAAGGATGATGTCTATGAATGCAGCGTCAACTTCCGCATTGAAGCGAAGAAGAAGGTTGATGAAAAAGTCTGCTTCATCATCGACCTGTCCTACGGCGCGCTCGTCGTGCTGAAAAACATCCCCACCGAAAACCACCAGCCGGTCATCATGGTGGAAGTGCCGAAACTGCTCTTCCCCTTCGCGCGCGAGATCGTGGCGAACGTCACCTCCGCCGGCGGCTACCCGCCGCTGTACCTGACGCCGATCAGCTTCGAAGCCATCTACATCAACGAGCTGAAGCGCCAGCAGGAAGCACAAAAGAAACAGGCGTAATTGACGCCGTTTTTGATTTTAAAAAAAATCCACCGGAAGATGGCGGGTGATGAGAGAAATAAAAACAGCCCTTACCTTCATTGGTCGGGGCTGTTTTTATTTAGAGGTGATTTATACCTAAATCGTTCGTTTTTAAAAAACGCCCGGCCGATTTAACCACCACTTTCCATGCGTATAGATACGCCCCGCAAATGGTACAAAAAGATAGACTCTTCCATCAGTGTTTCTGACGCAGCCTGTAAATGACTTCGACTCTGCCACTGGCTGGTGATTATCATTGAATATTTTTATTTCCATGCTTTTTATTCCTCCGTGGACGGAACAAACCTCTTCACGGATATCTGATATTACCAATACAAGACTATCGGAAATAGTGTCGCCGTCCACCTCACGATGTAAATTAATTTTTAAAGAAGTGGCAGGAAGCCCTACGAGCGCGTTAATACTTTTTTCTAAATTTTTGCCTTCGATCGAATCTCGCGGGAACAGAAAATAATTTTCTTGTTCAGAACTTTTGTATGCTTTTAATCCCTTGCTACGCCAGCCTTGATTTGGATTTCCGTTTTGAAAATCTAATTTCTCAAATTCGCCAACATCGATAAAGCCACGATCCACGGCATCAAATATCTTCTGCGTTATAGCGTCAACTGGCGCAGCTATTTCACGCCAATTACCGTACGGGTTAAAAAATTTTACTTGAGATCTAGCGCTAATAGATTTGGGCGGCGGGTTCTTATTGTTCAAGACTGCGCGATTCTCCGGCGCATCGTATGGATTGCAGTTTTTATCCGTTGCGCGACATTCCTTTAGCGGCGACGACGATACGCTCTTGAAGAGAAAGTCTATATCCCAACCACCCCAATTTTCTCCGACGGCTGCAAACAGTATAGCAGCCAGCATAAAGCTTATGGCTTGCGTTTGAAGCATCATCCTCCGCAAAAACGAACCTGATAGCGTGTTGGAGACATTCCTTGCGGCAAAATGGAGCGCCCCTATACAGCAGGGCAGGAAACCAAGAAGCGCCAGAAAACCTATCCAGTTTATGTGACTTATGGCGGCCATTTTACTCCAGTGGACAATTCAAGAAATTTGATAAGTAACTTCCATTACGAAAATATCCAAGTGTCGTAGAGGATGTGAGCAGTTGCCAATGCTGTAGCAATATAGAGTAATTTATATTTCTTGAATTTTTCAAATCTTGGAACGAGTAATGCGAGCCAGTACAGACCAAGCACGCCAACAGCCGAAATGGATAAAGCGTTGTCCAAAGAGATTTGCCAAGGCATCGGGAACCCTATGCAGGTACATTCGCCTGTGCTGAGCAACAAGACAATTGGGCTAAATAACAATGCAATGACAAATGCATTCCCGTCGAAGACCGCGGCCTCTGTATTCGTCGCCGAACGAAAGCTCTTTCTCCTCGCACAGTATGCGCCCAACAATACGATGGGCACGACTGAAACGAGCGAAAATATGCCGACCTCCAAACTGTTTACATTTATAAGACGCACTCCGTCACTAATCGTCATCGGGTGCACATATGTGTCATAGAGGTTATATAAGCTGACGCAGAGGCAAAGGACGCCTAGGGCGAGTCCATTTACCAATTCTGCGCTTCGGGCTAGTCGGCCGGTAACATATCCACCCACACCCGCGCATATAGTAGCGACGAAAACCATTCCGGAGAATTCACTCCAAAGCGCGATTGGGGCGGAAATTAGTTTTGCTGCTGCCAAGAATAGGAGAATGCCGGAGATGGTGACTCCTGCTGCAGTCAGAAAGCCTATTGCCACAGCTTTTAGATTTATTGTTTGTCGAAGGGGCATTTGCGGCGCAGTTCTCAAAAGTTCTTTGTGACAATGTATCTTAAAGAAATTCAGGTCATTTTGAATATTTTAACAACAGCCTTGCATCAAGTAAGCGGCCAGCAGAATTGAAATGACCGCTGAGCCAAGAGCAGCATAGAAACCCTGTATAAATTTTCCTTTATGCCGATACCAGACAGGTACAAAAAGAGAAAACAACAAAAAAGCTATCGGCACCCATGTAAACGCTAAGTGCAGAGCCGTATTTTCCTCTGACACCGATACAAATCCGGTTACAAAAAAACCCCAAAAAGCGCAGCTAATCCCGACGAAAGAATAGGTTGGAAAAAGAAGAGTGGTTTGTGTTTTTGGCATTTAATTTTGAGATAACTTATTTTACGAAGCTTTTTTCTCTTCCGGCTTTTCCGGCGGCTTGATGCCCCAGACATTCGCCTTTATTTTCTCGACGAAGGCGGTGTGGGCGGCGATTTCGGTCTCGTTGGCGGGGAAGTGGCGGTGGGCGCGGTTCTGGCGGCGGATTTTGGCGTTGAGCTGGGCGGAGCCGGCGACGGCCGCTTCGGACAGCAGGCCGAGGCCGTGCTGGCGGCCGCCTTTGAGTTCCAGATACACTTCCGCGAGCAATTGGGAGTCGAGAAGCGCGCCGTGGTATTTGCGTGCTTCCAAATCAATCTTGAATCTACGGCACAAGGCATCCAATGAGGCGGGCTGGCCCGGGTAAATCGAGCGCGCCAGCGGCAGCGTATCAATCACGCGGTGCATGGGCAGGGTTTTGAAACCGGCGGATTTCAATTCGTGGTTCAAAAACAGCATGTCGAATTCTGCGTTGTGGATGACAAGCGTGGTATCGCCGATGAAATCAAGGAAGTCGCCGACTTTTTCCGTGAACAGCGGGTGGTCTTTTAAAAATTCGGTTGTCAGGCCGTGGATACGGGCGGCTTCCGCCGGCACGTCGCGCTGCGGGTTCAGGTAGGTGTGGAAAACTCTACCGGTGGGCAGGTGATTTTCAAGCTCGATGCAGCCGATCTCGACAATGCGATGGCCGTCTTTCGGGTCGAAGCCCGTGGTTTCTGTATCGAGGACGATTTCAAACATGATTCTAATCTAGCAATTCTATGTTGGTTTTCAAAGCGTGCACATGCCGCCCGCCAGAATGTGCAGCGTTTCCGGGTCCTGCAGCAGCACGGCGCAGCTTTCATTGGTTTTATAATGCGGCATGTCAAAGGTGTAATCGGCGGTGCCGCCGCCATAGGTGCCGATGACGAGGAGACCCTTGACGATATTGTGGCTGTTCAGCGTTTGGCCTTTATTTTCCCCGCCCTTCACTTCCGTCGCGGCTTCCTTCTGCAGGCGCAGCAGGATGACGTTCATGTCCTTCGACAGGCCGGGGCCGGAGAGGACGGCCTTCACATGCCCGTCCATCGTCACGCCCGGCACGACTTTGAATTTCTGTCGGCGCAGCGCCTGCGCTTCCTGAATAATCGCGTTCACATTGGCGCGGTTGGAGCCGACTTCCTGAAATTTGCCGTCAATAATCATTTCCGGCGTATAGGCGCGGGACGAGGTGCCGAGCAGCTTGTTGTAGGCGACCTGCCGCTGCGTCCAGGCATTGTCTGAGAAGACATCTTTCCAGCTGCCGCCGGTCCAGGTCTTGTTCTGGTCCCAGTAGTCGACGTGCCATTCCAGCGTGATCACATCCGGCCGGTGGGAGAGGTCCTGCAAAAACGCCTGCGCCGGCGGGCAGGAGGAGCAGCCTTGGGAGGTGAACAGCTCGACCACCGTGGCGTTGGGGTCTTTCAGCAGCGCGGCGGAGACGGAGATTTCCGCTTTTGGCTTTGCGGTTTCGGCCTGCGCCGCGGCGGGCAGCAAGAAACAGGCAAGCGCGACAAGGGCGATAAGGTTTTTCACAGGCAGAACTTCGGGGCGGAGGATGGCGGGGGCAGCAATTTATCGACCACGCGTTTCAACTGGGCGCGGGTGTCGTCAAACCCGGTGCTGGTATCGATGACGAAATCGGCCTTCTGGCGTTTCAGGGCGTCGGGCGTTTGAACCTGCAGAATTTTTTCGAGGCGTTCGAGGCGGGCTTCGCGCTCCTCCACCGGCCCGCGGGCGAGCACGCGTTCGCGCTGCACATCGGCGGGGGCAGTCACGACGATGATTTTATCAACGCGGGATTCGCCCTTCGTTTCGAACAGCAGCGGAATATCCAGCACCACGGCGCGATAGCCTTCTGCCTTTTTCTTTTCCACAAATTCATCGGCCGACTGGCGGACGAGCGGGAAAAGGATGCCTTCGACCTGTTCCTTCAGCGCGGGATCGGCAAAAAATAACGGGCCCAGCAGGCGGCGGTCAATGTAGGGCTCGCCTTTGGCGTCATGCGCGACAGCATCGGGCACCAGCGCGGCGATGGGGGCGACGCCCTTGCCGCTCGGGCCCAGGAGTTCATGCACGGTGGCGTCTGAGTCATGCACAGGCAGCCCCATCTCGACGAGCATTTTGGCGGCGGTGGATTTGCCCATGCCGATGGAGCCGGTGAGGCCAAGGGTGAGGATGCCGGGCGTCGTCATTTCGCAAGTTCTCCCATGTATTTATACAGTTCGACCGATACTTCCGGATCGCGGCCGAACCAGTAACCAAAGCCGAGGCGGCCCTGATGCAGCAGCATGCCAAGGCCTTCGACGATCGGGTTGCCCCGCTTTTGCGCCTCGGCCAGCAGCGGCGTGATCAGCGGGCGGTAGACGATGTCGCAGACCGTCGCCGTGGGCGCGAGCTTGCCAAGGTCGAGCTGCAGTTCCGGGTTATCCGTCTGGCCGAGGTTGGAGCAGTTGACGACCATGGTCGCATCTTCCAGCGCCGCGTGGCGGCGTTCCCAGGTGTAGACTTCCGCATCGGTGAGCGAAAAGGCCTTGATGATTTTTTCGGCCTTTTCCGGCGTGCGGTTGACGAGGGTGAAGCTTTTCGCGCCTGCCGCTTTCAGGCTCGCGATAATGCCGCGCGAGGCACCGCCGGTGCCGAGGATGACGACTTTCGATCCATCCCAATGCGGCTGCTGGACTTTTAAGGATTCGACAAAGCCGAAGCCGTCGCTGTTAAAGCCGTAGAGCTTGCCCTCGCGGATGACGACGGTATTGACGGCGCCGGACATCAGGCAGCTTTCGTCATGGTGCTGCATGAGGGACAGCGCTTCTTCTTTGAGCGGCGCCGTAATATTGCAGCCGGCAAAGCCGCGCGCGATGAGCATGTCGAGCGCGGCCTTCAGCGTGCCGGCCGGCACGGCGAGCGTTGTGTAGCTGCCGCTGATTTTATATTTATCGAGCCAGTAGCCGTGCAATTTCGGCGACAGCGAATGCGACACCGGCCAGCCGAGGATGCAGGCCATTTTAAAATCGTCGTCGTTATTCGTGCTGTCGCTCATGGCATTTCCTTTTTCTGCGCGTCGAGGCGATGGGCATCGAGCAGTCCGAGAATTTCCGCCGCCGTTTCCTCGACCGAGCGGCGCGTGACGTCGATCACCGGCCAGTTGTTGCGGCTGTAAAATCTGCGCGCTTCCTTGACCTCGTCCTGCACGCGGCCTTCATCAAGGTAGTCGGTATCGCGTATTTCGCCGAGCTGCTGCAAACGGTTGCGGCGGATATCAATAAGACGGTCCGGCGATGCCGTCAAGGCGACGAAGAGCGGCCGCGTGAGCGTCAGCACATATTCAGGAAAGGGGATGCCCGGCACATAAGGCACATTCGCCGCCTTGACGCCGCGGTTGGCGAGATAAATGCAGGTCGGGGTTTTGGAGGTGCGGGAGACGCCGACGAGGATGACATCCGCCTTCGCGAGCTCCTTGTCGCCCTTCTGCCCGTCGTCGTGGTGCAGCGCGTAATCCACCGCATCCATGCGCGCGAAATATTCGGCGTTGAGTTTATGCTGCAAGCCCGGTTCGGAGAGCGATTCCATACCGAAGTAGCTGCTCATCAAATGCAGCACCGGGTTGAGGATGGAGATGCAGGGGATGAAGAGGTTGAGGCAGTGCCGCTCCACCGCCGCCGCCAAGGCGTCATCGACCAGCGTGAACAGGACGAGCCCCGGGTTCTTGCGGATGCCTTCCAGCACCTGCAGCAGCTGCGACTGGCTGCGCACGAGCGGCCAGAAATGCTGTTCCGTTTCAACGCCTTCAAACTGGGCAAGGCAGGCCTTGACGACGCTGTTCAGCGTACCGCCGGTGGAATCGGAAAGGAGGTGCAGGTGGTATTTTTTCATGCCGTTCAGCATAGCAATAATCGGTTAAAGTCTTAAACCGTTTGACGCGACACTTGTTTTCATATTGACAGCCCTCCAGCCGGTTACTATGGTAAAACCCAATTTCCTTTGGAGACGATGCGCATGAAACCCTCGGTCGCGATTTTTGCCGGTTCCTCCACCCCCGCCGATCCCGCCATTATGGAAGCGGCCAAGGCGCTTGGCACCCTGCTCGGCAAAATGGGCTATGACATTGCCTATGGCGCCGGCACCCAAGGCGTCATGGGCGCGGTTGCCAAAGCCGCCATGGAAGCAGGATCGACCGTCACCGCCGTCGTCCTTAAAAAATATGCCGATGAAGAACAGCTGCCCGGCGCGAAACTGGTGTTTGTGGAGACCGAGCAGGAACGCTTTAAAGCCCTGTCGACATTGAATAATCCGGTCGCCTGCTTCGCCCTGCCCGGCGGCCCCGGCACGTTGCGGGAAGCCATGCAGGGATTAGAGCTGGCGATTTATGAAGGCGGGCCGAAGGTGGTGCTGGTACAGGTTGGCAGCTACCTCGACGGTCTGAAAAACACCTTCGATGCCGCGGTTGTGGGCGGCCTGATCAAGCCGCAGCACAAGGACAAGCTGGTGCTTTGGGCGGTCGAGAGCGGCCTTGAGGCGGTTTTGCCAGCCGTAAGCGCAGCAACAGCCACGCCAGCCGCCCTGCCGCAACCCAAAAAACCTTGATTTCATTGCCGTTTTCGCCTATTTGATAGGCCATGACGACGGCACATTCCACAGATGCAATCATTATCGGCGCGGGGCCAGTTGGCCTCTTCGCCGTGTTCGAGCTGGGCCTGCTCGACATGAAGGCGCACCTTGTCGATATCCTCGACCGCCCGGGCGGCCAATGCGCGGAGCTGTACCCCGAAAAACCGATCTATGACATCCCCGCCCTGCCCATCGTGACGGGTCAGGAGCTGACGGAGCGGCTGATGGAGCAGATCAAGCCCTTCAACCCCGTCTTCCACCTGAACCAGATGGCGGAAAAACTGGAGCGCACGGAAAGCGGCTGGCGGCTCACGACCGATGCCGGCACCGTGATTGACGCCAAAGTCGTCATCATCGCGGCGGGTGGCGGCAGCTTTATGCCGAAAAAACCGCCGCTCAAAAATCTGGAAGAATATGAAGGCAAATCGGTCTTCTACGCCGTCCGCAAGATGGAGGCCTTCAAGGGCAAGAACATTGTCGTCGCCGGTGGCGGCGATTCCGCGCTCGACTGGGCGCTGAACCTGCAGCCGCAGGCCGCTTCCCTCACCCTGCTCCACCGCCGCGATGATTTCAGGGCCGCGCCGCACAGCGTGAGCCAGATGCGCCAGCTCGTGGCCGCGGGCAAGATGAACCTTGTCATCTCGAACCTTACCGGCCTCGAAGGCGCGAACGGCAACCTCGCGTCCCTGACGCTGACCGAAGCCGATAAATCCACGCGTCAGCTGCCCTGCGACACGCTGCTGGCTTTTTATGGCCTGACCATGAAGCTGGGGCCCGTTGGCGCTATTTGCGAGCAGCTGGGCGCGACCCTGCAAAACAACCTGATCCCCGTCGACACCGAAAAGTTTGAAACCACGGTGCCGCGCCTGTTCGCGATCGGCGACATCAACTGGTACCCCGGCAAGCTGAAATTGATACTTTCCGGATTCCACGAGGCAGCGCTGATGGCGCAGCAGGCTTTCCGTTACGTGCACCCCGAGAGAAAGCTGCGTTTTGAATACACGACCTCCAGCTCCAACCTGCAGGAAAAACTTGGCGTAAAGTGATTCCGGTGGTGTAATAAGGAAATTTTTTTCAAGGTAAAACGAAAACTTCATGAGCGGCAGCCAGTTCAGCATCACCAGCGCCATCCGCAACGCCTATGCCTTTCTGGGGCAGTACGGCGGGGAAGTATTGCGCTTGAGCATTCTGCCCCTTGGCATCGGCATCGCAACGCAGGCGTTTTTTTTCTTCCAACTGCCGAACAGCACCGCCTTTGAAGGCTTCCTCATCAGCCTGCCCGCGACCGTCCTGCATGGCTGGTTCATGTTTGCCATGGTACGGCTGCTGCTGCTGGACGAGCACGTGAACGCCCTGCCCAACGACCGCGAATACCTGCTGGACCGCCGTTACGCCTTGCGCGTTTCCGTACTGATCTGGCTTTTGTTCAACGCGGCCTATAGCGGCATCTTCGGTTTTCAGGAGTGGGCGACGCAAGGTGCGAATGCGGGACAAAATTCAGCCATCAACCTTATCGGCCTTGTGCTGCTGTTTTTGGGGCTTTGGGGCTTGCGCTTTGGCGTCGCCCATATCCTCGCGGCGGTCGATTACCCTATCAAGCCTTATTTTTTTGCCGTGAACGGCATGGGCATTTCGCTGCGGCTGTTAGGCCTTGCGATCATCGCCGCCCTGCCTGTCGGCATTGCGCTTTATTGCGTCCTTGCCGTGATTGCGCCCGATATAAAAGATAAAAACCATGTGATTGGCCTGATTTATGCCTTAAGCACCCCTGTATCGTTCCTCGTCACCGCCATCCTCACCCCCGCTGCCTGCTTCGCCCTGAAAGAAATTCTGGGGCGCGTGCGGCTGGAAAAAGGCGGAATGGCATGATGCTGAACGTGACCGACCGCGACGGCAAGGCGCACGAACTCGAAGCCATCGAAGGCTGGCGCGTCATGGAAATCATCCGCGATTACGGGATGAATGACCCGGCCCTCGGGCTCAAGGCCGAATGCGGCGGGGCCATGGCCTGCGCCACCTGCCATGTTTATGTGGCGGAAGAATGGCTGAACCGGCTGCCGCCGAAAAGCCAGGAAGAAGACGATATGCTGCTGGATTCCGCCTTTGCGGTGGAAGACAATTCGCGCCTGTCCTGCCAGATCATCATGAATACCGAATTGGATGGCCTTGCCGTGACGCTGACGCCCGGCTCGGAACCGTAAAAGATAAAGACGATAAGGATAAAACGATGAGCAACATCGACGCTTTGAAAATCGAGATTGTCGAAACGGTGAAAGCCGCCAACGATATTACAGCGCTTGAAGAGGTGCGCGTTTCCGCCCTTGGCAAAAAAGGCCGCGTGACGGGCCTCATGCAGACGCTCGGCCAGTTGTCGCCGGACGAGCGCAAGCAAATGGGCCAGGCGCTCAACCGCCTGAAAGACGAAATCACTGCGGAAATAGAAGCCCGCGCCGATACACTCAAGAAAGCCGCGCTGAACGAGCGCCTGCAAAAAGAAAAAGTCGACGTCACCCTCTCGCCGCGTCCGCAAACAAAAGGCACCATCCACCCCATTTCCCAGACCATCGAGGAAATGATCACGATTTTTGCCGACATGGGCTTTACCGTGGCGGAAGGGCCGGAGATTGAAGACGACTTCCACAACTTCACCGCGCTCAACTTCCCGCCGGAACACCCCGCGCGCCAGATGCATGACACTTTCTATTTCCCCGATGTGCCGGGCAAAACGGGCGATGCGGCAAAGCGGTTGCTCCGCACCCACACCTCGACTGTGCAGGTACATACCATGCAGTCGCAGAAGCCGCCGATCCGCGTGATTATTCCGGGCCGCACCTTCCGCTCCGACTATGACATGACGCATACGCCGATGTTCCACCAGATGGAAGGCCTGCTGATTGATAAAACGACCCATATGGGCCACCTGAAAGGCTGCCTGATCGAATTCTGCAAGCGCTTCTTTGAAGTGGACGAACTGCCGACGCGTTTTCGCCCAAGCTTCTTCCCCTTCACCGAGCCGTCGGCGGAAATGGATATCGGCTGCTCGCGTGCAGGCGGCGAATTGAAAATCGGCACCGGCAAGGACTGGCTGGAAATTCTCGGCTGCGGCATGGTGCACCCGAACGTGCTGAAGAACTGCGGCATTGACCCTGAAGAATATCAGGGCTTCGCCTTCGGCATGGGGATCGAGCGCGTGGCGATGCTGAAATACGGCATCCCCGACCTTCGCACCTTCTTTGAATCGGATCTCCGCTGGCTGAAGCACTATGGCTTCGGCCCCATGGAACAGCCGAACGCCGCGTTTTAATCAGGATCACCGCTATGAAATTCACCTTAAGCTGGCTTAAAGAATATCTCGACACTTCCGCAACGCTGGATGACATCAGCACCAAGCTGACCGCCATCGGCCTTGAAGTGGAAGGCATCAACGACCCTGCAAAAGCTTTTGCGGGCTTTGTGGTCGGGCATGTGCTCTCGGCGGAAAAGCACCCGGATGCCGACAAGCTGCAATGCCTTGTCGTCGATACCGGTTCGGCGCAGCTGAAAGTCGTCTGCGGCGCGCCGAATGCGAAGGCGGGCATGAAGGGCGTGTTTGCGCCGGCGGGCAGTTTTATTCCGGGCTCCGGCATCACGCTCAAAAAATCGAACATCCGCGGCCAGGAAAGCAACGGCATGATGTGTTCGGAACGGGAGCTGGAACTGAGCCAGGAACATAACGGCATTATCGAGCTTTCGGATTCTATCCCGACCGGCTCTCCCGCCGCCGATGCACTCGGCATCAACGACCCTATCATTGAAATCAACCTGACGCCGAACCGCGGCGACTGCGCCGGCATTTATGGCATCGCGCGCGATCTGGCTGCCGCCGGCCTTGGCACGCTGAAGCCGCTAAACGTGAAACCCGTTGCGGGCGCGTTCAAAAGCCCCGTCACCGTCTCGATTGCGGATGAAGCCAAATGCCCGCTGTTTATCGGCCGCTATATCAAGGGCGTCAAAAACGGCCCCTCGCCGCAGTGGCTGCAGGATAAACTCAAAGCCATCGGCCTCCGCCCGATTTCGACGCTGGTCGATATCACCAATTATTTCACCATCGCGCTTGACCGCCCCTTGCATGTCTTTGACGCTGACAAGCTGAAAGGCAACATCACCGTGCGCGATGCGAAAAAAGGCGAAAGCTTTGCCGCGCTGAACGATAAATCCTATGACCTTGACGACGGCATGGTCGCGATTTGCGATGACTCCGGCGTGCTGGGCCTCGGCGGTATCGTCGGCGGCACTTCGACGGGCGTGACCGAAACAACCGCGAATGTGTTTTTGGAAGCGGCCTTGTTTGCACCGCTCGCCATTGCCAAGACCGGCCAGAAACTGCAGATCGACAGCGACGCGCGCTACCGTTTCGAGCGCGGCATTGACCCTGCCTTCACGCCGGTGGGCGCGGAACTGGCAACGCAGATGATTATCGACCTCTGCGGCGGCACTGCTTCCGAAATCGTCACCGCCGGTAAAGTACCTGCTACGCGCACAACAATCATCTACGCACCTAAAAAGCTCCTGGCACTCGGCGGTCTCGATCTACCGCATGAGAAGCAGAAGGAGATTTTGAAAGCGCTTGGATTTTCTTCACTTCGCGAATCTCTATACCAGCAAGACGATGTTCAATACGAAAGCGTTAGCGATGAAAATACTCCCCCGCCGTTTTCGGATTTAAATGATTATCAGATACATGATAAACACACTTGGATCTTAGTACGGCCATCTTGGCGAAATGATGTGGAAGGCAGCGCCGATATTGTGGAGGAAGTCCTGCGCATCCACGGCTACGACAATATCCCCGCCGTCTACGTGCGCCCGCCGGCGGAAGAACGGAGAGCCGCCATCAACACCCTTTCCAAACGCGCCATCTCCACGCGCCGCATGCTGGCCGCGCGTGGCCTCAGCGAAACCATCACCTGGTCGTTTATGGACGAGCCGACAGCCGATTTGTTTGGCGTGAATGCGCAGCAGAATAAAAAGGCCCTCACCCTCACCAACCCGATCTCGGTCGAGCTGGCGGTGATGCGTCCCTCGATTTTGCCGAACCTTGTGCATGCCGCAGGCCGCAACACAGACCGCGGCTATCCGGATGCCGCTTTGTTTGAAATCGGCAATATCTATCGCTCGGTCGAGGCCGAAGGCCAGCTGATGACGGCAACAGGCCTTCGTAGCGGCGCGGCCGTATCGCGCCACTGGTCAGGCCCGGCGCGCGATGTCGATGTTTTCGATGCCAAGGCGGATGCGCTGGCGGTGCTCGAAAACTGCGGCGTCAATATCAACAACCTTGTCGTCAGCAATGACGCGCCGGAATGGTACCACCCGGGCCGCTCAGGATCCCTGCGCCTTGGCCCCACGGTGCTGGCGCATTTTGGCGAACTGCACCCTTCCGTCCTCATGACGCTGAAGCGGGATGAAAAATTCGCGGGCTTTGAAGTCTTCCTGCAAAGCCTGCCCGTCGCGAAAAAGAAATCGACCGCGAAAGAACTGCTGCGTCCCTCCGCCTTCCAGCCCTTAAGCCGTGACTTCGCCTTTGTGGTGGATGATGCGGTCGAGGCCGAAAAGATTGCCCGCACCATCAAGGGCGTCGACAAGAACCTGATTGCGGCGGTGAGTATTTTTGACGTCTATACCGGCAAGGGTGTCGAACCCGGCAAGAAGTCCCTGGCCCTCTCGGTCACGCTACAGCCGGTCGAAAAGACGCTGACGGATGATGAAATCACCGCCCTCAGCAATAAAATTGTCGAGGCGGTGACGAAACAAACCGGCGGTGTGCTGCGTTCGTAATAACGGAGGCATGCGATGAACAAAATATTTGCCGTTTGCGCGCTGGTGCTAACGTTAAGCGCCTGCACCACCACGAAAGATTACGAAGCGCAGCTTGACCGCTGGATCGGCGTACCGGAGCGTGACCTGATCATGGCCTATGGCCCGCCGGACAAGCAGTACCAGCTCGACCGCAGCACCAAGATGATTTCCTATGTGAAGACGGATACCGCCGTTTATAACTCGGGCTTTTCGACCTGCGTCGGTTCCGGTTTCGGCTGGGGCTATAATGCCGGCTTTGGCGGTTGCTACGGCCCGCCGGAACAGGCGCATACGCTGACCTGCGAAACCATCTTCACGCTGCACAACGGCACCGTCGCGCGCTGGGGGCACAAGGGCAATAACTGCCGCGGCTAGATTTTAGTGATTGGTTTCAACTTTCAACGGCAGTCCGTTCGCGCTTGCGGGAATTTCGCTGATAAATTTGCTGCCCTTTTTCATGACAACGCGGGCGCAGGGCTGGTTGGTTTTGGGGTCGATATCGAACATGACGCCCTGGCAGTCCGGCGTTGCGGCGACAACCTGCAGCGCGGCCGCATGTTTTGCGAAAACCGCATCAAGCTCCCCTGCTGTCCAGATTTTCGCCTTTGCCATGTCATGCCCTTTGGAATGCCATAAGCATAAGGCCGACGGGACGCGCCGTCAAATTGGCGCGGCTAAAGCGTTGGATATTTTAGGTATTAGTGATTTTCGGCGCGGTCCGCTGCGCGTTCCATGTGGTCGGCCGCGCGGTCAATGGTATTGCCGACTTTTTCGCCAAGCGTTTCCGGGCGGCGGCTGTGGTCATAGACCAGAAAGCCGATAATGACGACGAGGGCGACAATAACGCCGACAAGGACTTGCTGGTTCTGCATGGTAGAAAACTCCGGTAATTGTTTCGACGCTAACGCCTGTCAGCCCCGAACAGTTCCTTAACCGCGCTTGCGGAAGCCTTCTTGAATCAACAGGTCACGCTTGGAAAGTTTCCCGACCGCCGTTTTCGGCAGCGGTTCGTCGCGGATGATGATTTTTTTCGGCAGCTCGAGGGCGGAGAGTTTATCCGCCAGAAAAGCACGCAGCGTATCAACGCTCACCGATTCGCCGGCTTTCAGCTTCACCCAGGCATGCACCGCCTCGCCGCGCAATTTGTCGGGCACGCCGGCGACGATGCATTCCTCCACCGCCGGATGCGTATACATGACTTCTTCGATGTGGCGCGGATAGACGTTGTAGCCGCCGACCAGCACGAGGTCTTTCTTGCGGTCGACAATATAGACGAAGCCGTCGTCGTCCATATAACCGACATCGCCGGTATGCAGTCGGCCGTTTTTAATCACCTCGGCAGTTTCGGCATGGTTCTTGTAATAACCCTTCATCATCTGCGGGCCGGAAACGCAGATTTCGCCTTTTTCCCCGGGCGGCAGAACAGAAACACCGTCTTCGAGGCTGACGATATCGACAATCGTGCCCGGCACCGGCAGGCCGATGGAACCCGCCTTCGCCTTGGCGGTGAGCGGGTTGCAGGTGGCGACGGGAGAAAATTCCGTCAGGCCATAGCCTTCCGCGACCAATTTGGCTTTCGTGCGCGTCTCGAACGCGCGCTTCACATCTGCCGGCAGCGGCGCGCCGCCGGAGAGGCAGAATTTGAGCGAGGAAAAATCATATTCCGCAATGCGGTCGTAGTTGGCGAGCGCGATATACATCGTCGGCACGGCCGCGATAAAGGTGGGCTTTTGCGTTTTGATCAGCTCCAGCAATTCCGTCACGCTGAACTGGCTGACCACATGCAGCGTCATGCCGCGCAGCAGCGCCATGTTCATGGCAACCGTCATGGCGAAGACATGGAACAGCGGCAGCACGGCGATCATGCTGTCCTGCCCGTCGTCGGCGCTGTGGTACCAGCTGCGCATCTGCACCGCGTTGGCAAGCAGGTTGCGGTGCGTCAGCATGGCGCCCTTGGGCGTGCCCGTGGTGCCGCCGGTGTATTGCAGCACGGCGATATCTTCCGAAGCGTTAATGCGCGGCGCGAGCAAGACGCCGTCGTTATGCACGAGGTCCGCGAACCAGACGGCCTTGTCCGCCGCTATCGGCGTTTCACCGCGCACCGTTTCGCGCAAATTCTGCTTCAGAGGGCAGAGGATGATTTGCCGGATGCCGGTTTTGCCGAGCAGACTGTTTGCTTTTTCCATCAGCATCGGCACATCAAGCGTGACGAGCATTTTGGTTTCGCTGTCATTCGCCTGCGCCGCCAGATCCCGCTCGATATAGGCGGGGTTAAAGTTGACGACCGTCGCGCCGGTTTTGAGAATGGCAAAGAACATGACGATGGAATAGGCGCTGTTCGGCATGAAGAGGCCGACCTTATCACCGCGCGCAATGCCCATATCCGAAAGGCCCTTGGCAGCGGAGGCGACAAAGGCGCCGATGGTTTTATAATCGTAGCTGAAGCCCGCAAAATTCACCGCGACGCGGTTGGGGAAATTTTCAACGCTGTGGTCGAGCACGTAAAACAGCGGCGCATCGGGGATCGCCACTTCCGCCGGCACGCCGGGGGCGTAGCTTTTCAGCCATGGGTATTCGGTAGCCGTGGTTTTCATTGCGACTGCACTCATTCTAGCTTCTCCGGATGCCTTCCTGCGCCAGCAGGTCTTTGCGTGACAATTTCCCGACCGCCGTTTTCGGCAGGCCAGTATCGCGAATGATGATTTTGCGCGGCACTTCGATGGGGGAAAGTTTGTCGATGAGGAATTCTTTCAGGCCGTCGGGCGAAATGGTGCGGCCCGCGGCAGGTTTCACCCAGGCCCAGACGGTTTCACCGCGCTCCGCATCCGGCACGCCGGCGACGATGCATTCCTCGACCGACGGGTGCAGGTAAATCGCTTCTTCCACCACGCGCGGGTAGACATTATAGCCGCGCACCAAAATCAGATCCTTGATGCGGTCGACGAGGTGAAGATAGCCCTCTGCATCGAAATAGCCGACATCGCCGGTATGCAGCCGGCCGTTTTTAATGACTTCCGCCGTGGCATCGGGCTTTTTGTAATAGCCTTTCATGACCTGCGGGCCACGGATGCAGACTTCGCCATGCGCATAGGCAGGCAGCAGGGTTTCGCCGTCATCGCGGCTGATGATTTCAACAATGGTGCCGGGCACCGGCTGGCCGACGGAGCCGGGCTTTTTAATGCCCAGCGCGGGGTTAAAGGTGCAGCCGGGGGACGCTTCGGTCAGGCCGTAGCCTTCTGCGAGGGCGCGGGAGCCGGTTTTTTCCTCGAACAGGCGTTGCACATCGGCCGCCATGGGCGCGCCGCCGGTGATGCAGAAGCGCAGGCAGCTGAAATCGTAATTCGCCGTTTCCGGCGCGTTGGCAATCGCGTTGAAGACGGCGGGCACGGCGGGGAACAGCGTGGGGCGGTGGCGCTTGATGCTTTCCAGCACATCCTTCACGTCAAACTTCGCATGCAGCAGAATTTTAAGGCCGGCATAGATGGATACGTTCATGACGACGGTCATGGCGAAGACATGAAACAGCGGCAGAATGCCGATGATGGTGTCCTGCCCGTGCTTCAGGTCGCGGATCCAGGTCGTGATCTGCATCATGTTGGCGTAGAGGTTTGCATGGGTCAGCATGGCGCCCTTCGGCACGCCGGTGGTGCCGCCGGTATATTGCAGCACGGCGACGTCATTTTCCGCCTCCACCAGCACGTTGATGGGGTTGCCGTGGTTGTTGACGACGTCGAGGAAGGAAATATGCCGGCTGTCCCATTTCACCTGCACGGCTTCCTTGCGGTGCGTGAAGGGGTATAGAATTTTACGCGCCAGCGGCAGCGTTTCGGCAAAGGGGCAGACGATAAGTTTTTTTAGGCGCGTCGATTTCAGCATCGCGTCCATCTTGTCGATGAGCGGTTTTGAATCGAGCGTCACCATGATATCGGTTTCGCTATCCTCGATCTGGCCGCTGAGCTCGCGCTCGACATACAGCGGGTTGTAGTTCACTACCGTGCCGCCGGCTTTCAGAATGCCGAAGAAGAACATGAAGGTATAAGGGGAGTTGGGCAGGAACAGCCCCACCTTGGTGCCCTTGGTGACGCCGAATTTCTGCAGGCCTTCGGCGACGCGGTTGACCATATGGGCCATGTCGGCATAGGTCCAGCTTTTGCCTTCGAATTCCACCATCACGTTGTTCGGATATTTTTCCGCCGAAGCGTCGATGATGTGGAAGAGCGGCTTTTTATAAATCGGCGCTTTCCACGAAATGCCTTGCGGGTAATGCGCTTCCCAGATCCAGCGACCGTTTTCAAACAGCGGCGTCGTATCGCCTTGGGCGGGCGTTTCAAGCAGCGGTAAGGGCTGCGCGGATTTTGATTTCGAAAGGCGGATGGTGCTTGGCATGGTGCGTAACCCCACTCTGTGCAGTGCCGCTGAAAAATTAAATATCAGGCAATCACTATACGTGTTCGCTTTATAAGCAAACAGGGGCTACTTGAGCAATTTTTGAAGTGGATTATGCTTATGTGCGGTGCAATAAGCGCGGATGTTGGCGGCCTTATATAAGGCGAGCGCTTCGACCCCAAGTTTTTCCGTGACGCGGTCAATGATGATTTGCGCGCGCTTCGATGGTCTTTGCTGCGGCTGCATGAAGCCGGTGTTGTGGCCTTTCTCATACGGATAGGCTGCGGGGTATTGGCCCGCCGTCACATCATATATAGGGCCTTTGCCGCGCTGGCCGTTTTTCGGGCCCTTGATCCACCAATGCGTTTCGGCGCGCCAGCCCTGCTGCACGGCCGCCGTGCGCTCATGCCCGAATTTCATCTCGCCTTTATCATTCGCGGCATAGCCGCAGACGACGGGCATGAAGCCGGCCTGCTTGCCGCCCGCCAGATGATAGAAGGCTTCGGAGGCAATGGCACAATGGCCCGTTTCCTTCGGGTCATCGGGCGTCAGTTGCTCGGAGTATTTCTTTTCCAGCAGATCGGGCGTCAGGCCGTCGATGATCGCGCGTTTGATATCGCTGAAGGTTAAGGCTCTCGCCATGACGCTTTCGATTCTGTTGATGGATGTTGGATATCTCTAGTCATAATCTGGCAGGCTGGTTTTGGCAATCCGCTATCTTTTTGACATAATTACCGCGTTGACAGGGTGAATCGCCCCTCCTATAGTCAGGCCACAATCACAACTCGAGGAATGCGACGATGCTGGAAAGATTTTTCAAGCTCTTCAAGCAGGACAACGGTCTCAGCGCCGATGCCGAGACATCGCCGCTCGTGAACATTGAAGGCATGGAAGGCAAAATTTCCGTGCCCGCCCCGACGGCGGATGACCGCAAATGGGCGAAAAAGCTGCGCAACGCCACGACCGCCAATATCGGCTCCGCACTCGGCTCCGCCATCGCCTCCAACCAGAACTGGCGCGTGTGGTATTTGCTCAACCGTCCGCAGCGCAAAAGCGGCGGCATTGTGACAAGCGAAAAATCGCACGGCTTCGCCGGCAAGGGCGAAGTGAGCGAAGGCATTTCAAAGGCGGCCGAGCATAACAACGTGACCGCCGCCTACCTGCTGCTGAAATACGCCGAGAAAATCCAAGGCTCCGCTAACGGCAGCGCGCCGGACAGCAAAAAAGCGCGCGCGGAAGTGCAGCAGGTCACCATGAGCGGCCTTGAATCCGCCGCCAATAAATCGGGCAGCGATGTTTTCACGCTGCTCGCCCGCACCTTTGCCGCGCTGACCGATAAAGACATGCATGCGGAAGGTCCCGCCGTGCTGATGGATTATAAAAACGTGCTCAAAAAATCCGCTGTTGTCGCGGGCGCCGCGGGCAACGAGGCGCATCTGGATTCCATGATCGGCAGCGGGCTCCTGTCCGGCCGCGACATGGTCGATGCCTATATGCAGAGCTTCGACTTTGCGAAGAATTTTTCCGAACCGCTGGAGCTGACGCCGAAGGAGCGCAACACCTTCCTCGGCTGGATGTTCCGCCGCGGCATCGTCGACCAGGTATTCGCCGCCGAAGCGCAGGCGGTAGATGTGCGCCTGACCGATGCGCGGGAGACGATTGAAACCGCGCGTGGCATGGGCTGGAGTCGCAGCTTCCGCGATTTGCCCTTGAGCGACGGCACCATTGCAAAGGCCGGCGCAACGCAAGTGGAAATGCGGACGGAAGACGCCAAGGGTAGTCTCACACACGTCTTCAACTTTGAAGCCGGAAGGGCGCATCGCCTCCGCCCTGACTCGGTGCGTGAAGTGCCGCTGGAAAAGGTGGATGCCAATATCGTCGACGCGGGCCGGGCATTTGCCGATGCCTTAAAGGAAAAAGCGCCGGAACTGGTCTGGAAAAAGGGCGAGCCCTTCCGCCTCCGCTTCAAGACGCCTTGAAATTTACACAATCTGCAAATGCATAGTGTCGAGGGTCAGCCCCGTCGCATGCAGCAGCACCGCAACTTCGGTGAAGGCAGCGCCCGAGCCTGACGCATCAATGCTGACATGCGTATCGGCACCAATGACCTGCAGCTGCACGTAATTTTCGGGATGCGCCGGGTCGAAGCCGCCGGTGAGCAGGTCGGAAATATCCAGCTTGTCATGCGCGGTATGGCTGAAGTCCGTCACGGTGACGAAGGCATTGGCGCTGGTATGGAGCAGCTGGAAGGTATCGGCACCCGTGCCGCCGATCAGCGTGTCGTGGCCGCCGTTGCCGTTCAGCGTGTCATCCCCCGCCATGCCGTTCAGCGTGTTGTCTCCGATACTGCCGGTGATGACATTGGCGACGGTGTTGCCGGTGCCCTTCACGGCAACGCCGCTGATGGAGAGATTTTCAAAATTCGCACCCAGCGTCCAGTCGACGGTGCTGTGGACGAGATCCGTGCCGCCGTTTGCGCCCTCGACCAGCAAATCCTTCACGTTGTCGGCAAAATATTCATCGTTTCCGCCAAGGCCGGAAAGCTTGTCCGCTCCTGCGCCGCCGTCGAGCAAGTCTATGCCGGAGGTGCCGGTAATCGTATTGACGAAACTATTGCCGACCATGGTGTGGCCGCCCTCCATCGCCGTCATGTTCTCGATGTTGCTGCCATCGGTCAGGTTGTAGTCGGAATAGAGCAGCAGCGTATCGGTGCCGCCGCCGGCGTTCTCGATAATGGTGGTGGTGTTAAAGTCATGCACGACATAGCTGTCGTTGCCCGAACCGCCGATCAGCGTATCGTTGCCCGCGCCACCGTCCAGCGTGTTATTGCCGCTGTTGCCGGTGAGGGTATTGTCGAGCTCGTTGCCGTAGCCATTGATGGCGGAGGTGCCGGTCAGCTGCAGCACTTCAAGATTATCGCCGAGATGATAACTCGCGGCCGCCAGCACCGTGTCGCGGCCCTCGCCGGAATTTTCATGGATGATGTCGCCCGCCGCGCTGACGACATAGGTATCATCGCCAAGACCGCCGGACATGGTGTCATTCCCCGTGCCGCCATTGAGCGTGTTGTTGCCGCTATTGCCGGTGAGGCTATTGTTGGCCGTGTTGCCGGTTGCATTGATATCGCCGCCGCCCGTCAGCACAAGATTTTCAAAACCCGTGGCCAGCGTCCAGCTGATGGAAGAATCCACTTCATCGGTGCCCGAGGTATCGGTCAGGGTATCGCCGCTATTATCGACGATATAGACGTCATTACCCGCGCCGCCCATCATCTTGTCCGCACCGATGCCGCCATCGAGATGGTTGTTGCCTGTATTGCCGGTGAGCGTGTTGTTGAGGTCGTTGCCGGTCGCGTCAAGATGCGCGGTGCCGAGCAGGGTCAGGCTTTCAACGTTGAGCCCGTGCAGCGACAGGTCAAAGCTCGCCGTGCTTTTGACGGTATCGTTGCCCTCGCCGGAATTTTCGGCGATATCGTCATTGCTGCTGTCGACGAGATAGACGTCATTGCCTGTGCCGCCAGCCATGGAATCATCACCCGCACCGCCATCCATCGTATCATCACCCGCGCCGCCGTTGAGATGGTCGTTGCCAAGAAGGCCGGTGAGCGTATCGTTGCCGTTATCGCCGGACAAAGTATCATCCAGTCCGCCGCCGGTCATTTTATCGCGGCCTTCATAGCCATGCCATTCCCGCGCGCCGTCGCTGACGGTTAGCGTATCGTCGCTGGTGAAGAGGAAGCTATTATTCTCGAAGAAATTTCCAACATCGCCCGTGCCATCCAGCGCGGCATCGATCGCGGCGAATGAATAATTGCCGGTCAGGGTCAGCCCGTTGCCGGAATCGTCATGGATATAAAGCTTGCTGACGGTGCCTGTCTCGGTCGTGATGTTGAGGCTGCCCGTCATTTCAAACGTCAGGCCGCCCATATGCACAACTTCTTTTGTCAGCGTGCCGGTTATGTTGTTGGCGGCGTCGAGCGTCATGCGGCCGGTGTAGGTGAAACCGTCGTTCCCGCTCATTGCTTCAATGCTCGTCAGAGAGCCGGTCGGGAAGTCATTGCCGGGCTTAAGGGAGAGCGAGCCGTCGAAGGAAAAATGCCCGGTGCTGTCGGCATAATCGACATGTGTCAGGGTCGCGGAAGCGGTGAAGAAACGAGACCCCTTGAGATGAAAGCTGCCGTCGCCCGAAAGGGCGATGCCGGTGACGGTCGAAGATGTGCTGGTGATGCTGTAATTGCTCTCGTCGATATTATTGAAGTCCGATACACCGTCGGTCGCGAAGTAGGTGATGCCAGTGTTCTTCGCGGCGGCGAAATCCGCCTGCTGCAGCGAAAGAAGAGAAGTGATCGAACCCGTGCTTGTAATCGTGGAGGCCATGCCCTGCCCTTTATAATGTTTTCATAACGGCGGATTATAGGGCAGTCATACGCTCGTATGCAAGGCTAATAAACCAAGTGTTTCAAGACACTTAAAAGAAAAAAAAGGGCGGACTTCTTTTGGAAGCCCGCCCGTAAAAAGTTGGGTGGTCAGGGTTAATCTCGGAAAAAAGTCAGACAGGCAAGATTTAGAAGGGGAAGACCGCGTCGATAAACTGCTGGCCGTAGCGCGGCTGCTGGATATCGCTCATGGTGCCCTTGCCGCCGTAGGAGATACGGGCTTCGGCGATCTTGTCGTAGGAAATGGAGTTGGTGTTGAGGATGTCTTCGGGGCGGATGACGCCTTTCAGGGTCAGCTCGCGCAGCTCAAAGTTGACGCGCACTTCCTGCTGGCCCTTGATGACGAAGTTGCCGTTCGGCAAAACCTGCATCACCATGGCGGCGAGCTTCAGCTTGATCGCTTCCGTGCGCTTCAGCTTGCCGTCACCGGTCGAATTGCTGTCGGTATTGACGCCGACGAGGGCGGAGGGGTTGACGGCATCGGGCAGAACCTTGCCAAGCTTCGATTCAAAGCCGAGGAGGTGCGGCGCGCCGACCGTTTCACCGCCCACGCGGGAACGTTCGGTCTTGTTCTTCATATCCGCTTCATCGTCGATGTCGACAAGGACGGTCACGATATCGCCGACTTTATGCGCGCGCTGGTCCTTGAAGAAGGTCTGGCGCGCCGGCTGCCACAGGGAATTGGGCGCGGTGTTGCTGATTTCGGCGGGCGGCATGGGCAGGGACACCGGCACATAGCCCGGTTTGTTATAGGGATTTTCAATGTTGCTCATCGGCGGTTCCTTGCCGATGCGGGACAGGCGCTCGTTCATGGGGCCGCAGGCGGAGAGCGCCAGCATGGCGGTGATGGAGAGGGCGAGCGTTGCTTTTTTGGTCAGTTCAAAATTCTTCTTTCTCATAGTCAGTCTCCTGTTTCTTTTAATCGTTGATTAACCCTGTAGTTTTTTTTAGTTTTTTAGTTTTAGTTAAAAGCTTCGAGCGGTGCGTTGACGGCGACCGATTTCGGCCCCGTCACGATGGCGTCCAGCGCCTGCTTGGAGGAAATGTTCATGACCCGCACGGTTTCGCCGTTCGCCGCGTTTTCCAGCGCCTGGCCTTGCGTCGTCAGCGTCATCAGGTTGCTTTTCAGCGTCATGGTCACAAGGTCGCCCTTCTTGATGATGACGGGGAGGATGACATCCGCCACCGTGATGGGCTTGAGCGACGCGATATTGCGGCGCGGGCTCATGCCGACGAGCTTCGAGGCGTCGGTGATGACGTTGCTGCCGATGTCGCCGTTGCGGACGGGGGTATAGTCAATGTCAGCCATGGAAATCACATCTCCGCTATGCAGCGCCGTTCTCAGGACCGGCACTTCAACTACTGCAAAAAGCTTGCCAGATACGTCCTTGCGGACGATGGGCGTTGCAGCGCCTTTGGGGGCGGAAACAGTGGCGTGGAATTCGCCCCTGCTCAGGTCATATTTCAGGTTGGTGACGTCGATGTCGGTGCCCGCGTTCTCCGGCAGGTGGAAGCTGAGGTTGGCATCCGCCATCTGCAGCTCGAACTTCTGGCCATTGACGGCGTTCGACAGGCTCTGGGCGATGGCGGCTTCGATGGTGGCATGGTCAATTTCATGCGCGTCGCGGCGCAGGACGACCTGTTCCATATGGGTTGCCGGCACCCAGCCGAGGTTGAAGGCGTCGGAAATGCGCTGCAGGTCGGAAACCGTCAGGGTCATCGTCTCGCCATAAGCGGGGGCGGGGGCCAGGACATGGTCGGCATCATGAGTGATGTCGGCAAAAACGTCGCCTACCGTGATGACATTGGTGGCAAGGGCCACATTTTCCCGCGGGGTGGCGGCAAAAGCTGCCGAGGCCATCATGGCCGTCAAACACACCGTCATCATCAAAGTTTTCAGCGTCTTGTTTTTCATGTCCCTAACTCCCTTTTATTATTCAAGTCCTCTTCCCAAAGGACCGGCACTCATGTGCCCGTTATGTCTTCCCTTATCTCAGCTGCGTGATGGTGGTCAGCATTTCGTCGCCGGCCTGAATAACCTTCGAGTTCATTTCATACGCGCGCTGCGCCGAGATGAGGGAGGTGATTTCCTGCACGATGTTGACGTTGGAGCTTTCCAAAGCGCCCTGTTCAATCTCGCCGTACCCTGGGTCGCCGGGGTTGGCGACGATGGCGTTGCCGGAAGCTTCGGTTTCGAGATACATGTTGTCGCCAATCGCATCGAGGCCGGCGTCGTTGGCAAAAAGTGCCGTCTGGATCTGGCCGACGTTCGACAGCGTGGTCTGGCCCTGCAGTTTCACGAGCACCTGACCGGTCGAGTTGACGGTGATGTCAACCGCGTCGTTCGGGATCGTGATGCCGGGCACCAGGAGATAGCCTTTCGAGGTCACAAGGCGGCCGTTCTGGTCAACCTGGAAGGAGCCGTCGCGGGTGTAGGACGTATCGCCGTTCGGCATGGTGATCTGGAAGTAGCCCTGGCCCTTGTTGGCAAGGTCAAGCTGGTTGCCGGTGACCTGCAGCGCGCCCTGTTCGTTGATGCGGTAGACGGAGCCGGCCTTCACGCCAAGACCCTGCTGGATACCCGCCGGAACCGTGGTGCCCTGGTCGGACGACTGCGAGCCGGGGCGCAGCTTGGTCTGGTAGAGCAGATCCTGGAATTCCGCGCGCTGGCGCTTGTAGCCGGTCGTCGTCATGTTGGCGATGTTGTTGGAGATGACGTCGACGTTGAGCTGTTGCGCGAGCATCCCGGTGGCGCCGATATCGAGGGTGAGTGACATTTTCTATTCTCCTTAAAACTTCAAAACTTTAAATCTGTTTAGCTGACCGAGGTGAGCTTCTGGATCGCGCCGCGCTGCATGTCATGGTCAGTGGTAAGCATGTTCTGTGCCATCTGGAACATGCGCATCAATTCAATCATGCGGTTCATTTCCACGACGGGGTTGACGTTGGAGCCCTCCAGCATGCCTTGCGTGACATGGCGGTCGGCAATCGGCACTTCCGCTGCGCTGTCGGCGCTGTAAAGGTTGTCGCCTTCCTTCTTCATCGCCTGCGGGTTCGGGAAGTCGACCAGCTTCACGCGGCCGATATCGCCCTGCTCCGTCGCGATCGTGCCGTCATCGGCAATCGTGATCTGGCCGGCGTCGGGCGGAACGACGAGCGTGGTGCCGCCTTCCGACATCAGCAGGTGGCCGGTCTTCGTCACCAGCTCGCGGTTGAAGTTGAGGGAGAAGCCGCCGTCGCGCGTGTAGCGCAGGCCCTGCGGCGTTTGCACCGCAAAGTAGCCGGGGCCGGCAATCGACATATCCAATTGGTTGTGCGTCTGGATCAGGTTGCCGCTGGAAAGGTCGCGGTAGGTCGCGTAATCCTGCGCCTGATGGATCGGCGCGTTATCTTTCGGCGCCGTAATATAATCGGTGAAGAGGACGCTCTGCGCCTTGAAGCCCGGCGTGCTCATGTTGGCGATGTTGTTGGCGGTCACGTCGATCTGCTGCGCGAGTGCCGTTTGCTGCGAGAGTCCGATGTATGAGACGTTTTCCATGTCAGTCCACCTTGTTCTTTATTCCACCCGCCCGAATTTGTTATGTGGTCACTCGGCGTCAGGATGATTAACCCTGAAGACAGATAATGCAGAAACCGTGCCACTTTGGATTTGTGAGCATTATCAGATGGTTGGTGATTGGGCAGGCAGGGCGTTCAAAACGCGCGCGGCGCGATGTTCGGGAAAGCAAAACCGCGGGCGGGCAGTTTTTTCCAAGCGGTGCCGCGGCAAGTGGCTGCTTGTCGCCCCGCCTTGCCCCGCCGGATAAGGTGCTGACAAATTTTTTAAAGCGTGGCACGATATATGCAGGGTTATTCAGGAGTTTACGGACAGTCTTTCAATAAGATTGTCATATTGTTTGGGGTATCATGGCTGACGCTAAAAAAGCCAATAAGCAGGACAGCGCCAAAGAGGCGGAGCTGAAAGCCGACGAGAAGGCGCGCCTTGCCGCAGCCCCCGACGGCGCGCCCGCGGAGGGCGCCGAGACGGAAGAACCGGCGCCGAAGTTCAGCAAAAAGAAAATCGCGATTTTCGCGGCGGTGCCGCTGCTCATCATCCTCATTGGCGGCGGTGTCGCCTGGAAGATGGGTTACCTTGATGCGCTGGTCGGGCACAAGAAGCTCGACTGCAGCCAGGTTGCCGAGAACGACAAGGATTACAACGCGTGCGCCGACGAGCTGGCGAAATCAAAGGCGGAAGCGCCGCCCGGCGTCTTCGTCGACGTGCCGGACATGATCGTCAACCTCAATTCGACAACCAAGCAGCCGCGGTTTTTGAAAATCTCGCTCAAAGTGGAGCTGGAGGACGCGGCGGCGCAGAAAAATTTTGAAGCCATCATGCCGCGCATCATCGACCAGTTCCAGACCTACCTGCGCGAGCTGCGCCTCGAGGACCTGCGCGGGTCTTCCGGCATGTACCGCATGAAAATCGAACTCCTCAGCCGCGTGCGCGCCGCCGCGCCGGAAATGAAGGTCCGCGACGTCCTCTTCCAGGAGATCCTCGTCCAATGAGCCCGCCGAAGCCGCCAAATGACCCGACGCTGACCGCTGAAAAAGACAAAATGCAGCAGGAGTGGGCCGCTATGTCCGAAGACGATGAAGTGACGGAAAAACGCGACGACGGCCGCATCCTCGACCAGAAAGAAATCGACAGCCTGCTCGGCTTCGATGACACGACGCCGAAGTCGGAAAAAACCGGCATCATGGAGCTGATCAACTCGGCCCTCGTCAACTACGAGCGCCTGCCGATGCTCGACATCGTCTTTGACCGCCTCGTGCGCCTGATGTCGACCAGCCTTCGCAACCTCACCTCCGACAACGTTGAAATTTCGCTCGACCATATCTCCTCCGTCCGCTTCGGGGATTACCTCAACTCCATCCCCCTGCCCGCCATGCTCGGCATCTTCAAGGCGGAAGAATGGGACGACCATGGCCTGATGGTCATCGACTCGTCGCTCATTTACACCATCGTCGACGTGCTGCTCGGCGGCCGTCGTGGCACCTCCGCCCTGCGCGTTGAAGGCCGCCCCTATACGACGATTGAAACGAAACTTATCGAGCGCATGGTGCATGTGGTCCTGAACGACCTGTCCACCGCCTTCGACCCGCTGTCGCCCGTTTCCTTCCGCCTCGAGCGCATTGAGACGAACCCGCGCTTTGCCACGATTACGCAGAGCAACAACGCCGGCGTGCTGGTGCGCCTCCGCATCGATATGGGTGATCGCTCCGGCCGTATCGAGATCATGATCCCCTACGCGACGCTGGAGCCCATCCGCGAGCTGCTGCTGCAGATGTTCATGGGTGAAAAATTCGGCCGCGACACCATTTGGGAAACCCACCTGACGCGCGAATTATTCCTGACCGATATCCAGCTTTCCGCCATTTTGGGCGAGACGACGATTGCGCTGGATGACCTTGTTAACCTGCAGCCCGGCTCTACCTTTATGCTGAACACAAGGCCCGACGACCTGATTGAAATGCGCGTTGGCGACCAGGCGATGTTCATGGCAAAAGTGGGCCAGAAACAGGGCCGTATCGCCTGCAGCATCGAGGAATATATCGAGCCCAAGAAAACCGAGGAGGTCTGACCATTCTTTTCAGCCCCTATGTCACGCTCGGCTTCAATATCGTCATCCTCGCGGCTTTGGCGGCGACGATCTTTTTCGCCTTTCGCCTGTCGAAACAGTTCGAGCGCATGCAGGCCGACAGGAAGGCTTTTGATATTCTGATTCAGGCGCTGAACCTTGCGTCTTCCCGCGCGGAAGGCGCGGTCAAGGCGCTGAAGGAAGCCGCGGCCCAAGGCACCGAGGCGCTGCAGGAAAAAATTAAATCCGCCGAAGGCATGGCGAACGAGCTGGAAATGATTGTGCAGGCCGGCGACAGTCTTGCCTCCCGCCTGCAAAAGCTGGCGTCCGAAACGCGCAAAGCGCAAGCGCCCGCCCAGCCGCAACTCGCCGCGCCCGAGATTGAGGATGTGCCGGAGCAAAAGGCACCGCCGCGCAGCCGCGCTGAAAAAGAATTGCTCGAGGCCCTGAAAGCGAAGCAGCAGACATGAAAAGACCCAAGTTTTTTAATGTGTTCACCGGCCTGATGATTGTGGCAGGCTTCGCCTTTGCCCTCCGTCTTGTCGATGTGCTGACCTTCAACCAGACCATGAGCGCGGTGGCGCAGGAAGCCGCCGTACCGGCGCAGACGGATGTGTCGAAAGACCAGCTGAAGAACGCCGCTGCCGCAACGCAAAAGCCGGAAGAGACCGCGGCTGCCGGTGATGCCGCAAAAACGGATGCCGCGAAACCCGACGCTGCGAAAGCCGAAACCCCTGCCGGTGCCGCCGCCGATGCGCAGGCCAACCCTGCCCCGCCGGAAGACGACGCCCATGCCTATTCCGCCGCCGAGCTGGAAGTGTTGCAGTCGCTGTCCAAACGCCGCGACGACCTGGACAAGCGGGAGAAAAAAATTGCCGAGCGCGAGGCGCTGCTGACCGCGGCCGAACAGGAAGTCGACCATAAAATCACCGAGCTGAACAAGCTGAAGGGCGAAATTGAAGCCCTGCTGGGTAAACAGCAGAAGATGGAGGAGGAACGCCTCACCTCCCTCGTCAAAATTTACGAGAACATGAAGCCCAAGGAAGCCGCGACGATTTTCAACACGCTGGACCTTGATGTGCTGCTCGCCGTCGTCGGCCGCATGAACGAGCGCAAGACGAGCCCCATTCTGGCGGCCATGGACCCCGACAAGGCGCGTATTGTGACGATCAAGCTGGCCGAACAGCGCAAACTGCCGCAGGCCGCACCCGACTCAAGCGACAAGAAACCCGCGCCCACGAAACCTTAATAAAGCCGTGACTTCCAAAATTACCCAAATATTACAGCGATTTACATTTGGTTAAGCGTTTTCGGGCACAATAAGACTGTAAGCAGGGCCGGCAGCCTGTCTTAAGTCTTTGTCGCTCCTAGCCCTTTCACTGACGGAGAAACGCCCCTTCGTGCCGGTCGACCTTAACATGCACATTCTGGTCATCGACGATTTTCCGACCATGACCATGCTGGTGCGCAATATTTTGCGCAACATCGGCTTTATCAATATCGAGGAAGCGCGCGACGGCAGCCATGCGATGGAGAAAATCGCGGGGCAGAAATACGACCTCATTATCTCGGACTGGAACATGAAGCCGATGGCAGGGATCGACCTGCTGCGCGAATTGAGGGAAGGCGGCAGCAGCGTGCCCTTCATCATGATCACGGCGGAGAATATGACGGAGAACGTGCTGGAGGCCAAGAACGCCGGCGTCACCGCCTATATCACCAAGCCCTTCAACGCCCAGATTTTACGGGCCCGCATCGCCTCTATCTTCGGCGAGTTTTAAACCCCTCCCCTTATGTGAATAACCGCCACAGCTTTAACGCTGAAAACTTTGGCTTTTTCATGTATTCTTACAGCGGGGATACCGATGGGGGATTTGACAAGACGCGATGACGAGGCTTGCTCCACATATGCGCGGAAAACTGCTACCGCTGCTGGTCGCAGCGCTGCTGTGTTCGGCAGCGCCGATCGCCCTGCTGCATCCCGCCGAAGCCGCCAAAAAAACCACTGTGAAAACTGCTGCGGCAAGAGCTGTTCCCATCCGTATCGGCGCGCATGAAACCTATACCCGCGTCGTGGTCGATTTCGCGCGCCGCACCGCCTACCGTATCGAGCGCAGCGGCGATGTGCTGACGCTTATTTTTGATACGCCCGGCCACCTTGCGCCGCCCGCCGACCACGAGCGGTTGATCACGCAGCTTTCCGCCGCCAAGCCCGATGCGCAAACGGCGCGGCTTACCATCGGCCTTGCCGCCAACACCGGCTACAAGGATTATCGCTCGGACGAGAAAATCGTCATCGACCTTTATCCGCAGTCGAAAGCCGCGGCGGCGAAGCAAAAACTGGCCACGGCAGAACAGTCACCGAAAAATGAGCAATCTGCCGGAAAAGCCGGCATCACCGAAACGCCGCTGAAAGCGCCGGCGGTAAAACCGGCGCCTGTGCCCTTGAAAGCAACGGCGGCCCCTGCCGCTAAAACCGCAGCGGCTCCAACGCCTGGAAAACCTTCCACACCCGCGCTGACCCGCGAGGACCTCATCAAGGCAATCAATGAAACGCTGAACCCCGGCGGTCCGGTCGGCCCGCCCGTGCCGAAGCCCGGGGATGCGGCGGCAACACCGGCAAAGCCCGCCGATGCGGCAGCCACAGCCGCTACCACCGCAACTGCAACACAAACGGCGACAGCGACGCCCGCAACAACGGCAACAACAACCGCAGCCACTGCCACGCCTGCTGTTAATCCCGCAGCCTCCGCTGCAGCGGCGGAAGCGGCCGCGAAAGGCGCTTCGGTCATTGTCGACAAGCCGGGCGTTCCCGCCACTGCCGCGAATGTCAAAGCCCCCTCGACGGCCGCACCCGATGCGGAGGAGCCGACGGTTGTCACGATATCGCTGCTGGAGCCCGCGAAACTCGCGGTGTTTTCGCGCTTCAATACGCTCTGGATCGTGCTGGATACTGAAACAGCGGGCGCGGTTGCGCCCTCCGCCTCCGGCCCGCTTGCGGGGCTGATGGGCAATGCCAAGCCGCTGACCTTCAAGGGCGGCACGGCCTACCGCTACACCATGCCGCCCGACCGCGGCATTTACGTGGAACAGCAGAACCTCGCCTGGCGCATCATCATGGGCGGGCCCGCCATGCCGCCGCCGGCCACCGCCAGCGTCAGCGTCGAGGCGGAGGAAGCGACCGGAAAAGCGAAACTGGTGGCGGAGCTGAAAGACGCCAGCAAAGTCATGGAAGTGCAGGACCCGCTGGCCGGCGACACGCTGGAAGTCGTCGCCGCCAACGACCAGTCGCAGCGCATCCGCGCCGCGCGCCGCTTTGCCGACCTTGAACTGCTGCCGACGGCGATTGGCCTTGTGGCGCGGCCGATAAAGGACAACCTGCATTTCAACCGCATCCAGGATTTCATCCTCATTACCTCGGACGATGGCATTAACGCAACGCCGGGCGCAACCGCCGGCCCCGCCGTCGTCGCCTCCGATGCGACGCCGATTGACGAGGCGCGGTTGTTCGACTTCCCCAACTGGCGGCAGGGCGGCATCACGCGCCTCAGCCGCAACGTGCATGACCTCGAAGTGCGCATTTCCAAGGCCGACAAACCGGCGGACCGCACGGCGCTGCTGATGAAGCTGGCGCTGCTTTATTTCGCCAACAATTTCGGGCAGGAATCTATCGGCGTGCTCAACATCATCTCGGACGAAGCGCCGGAAATGATCAAGAACCCGAACTTCATCGCCCTGCGCGGCGCGGCCTCCGCCCTTGCCGGCCGCTATGACGATGCCTTGAAGGACCTGTCCAACCCCGCCATCCAGAACCATGGCGAAGTCAGCCTCTGGCTCGGCTTTGCGGCGGCAGCGACGGAACAATGGCGGCTTGCCAACCACGCCTTCCCCTCCGACAACCGGTTGCTGCTGCAATACCCGGAAAATATCGCCGCGCCCTTTACCATCTACATGGCGGAATCGGCGCTGCGCCTTGGCCATACCGATACCGCGAAAACACTGCTCGCCTCGCTCGACGCCATGGCGGGAAGCTTTGATTCCCACTCGCAGGCGGCGGTGCAGTATTTGAAGGGCGAAGCCGCACGGCAGGCGGGCGATGCGCCGGAAGCGATCCGTCTGTGGCGGCCGGTCGCGGGCGGGCTTGATCGCCTCTATCACACCAAGGCGGCCCTAGCGATGGCGAACCTGCAGCTGCAGGAAAAGCTGATCACGGTGAAGCAGGCGATTGACGCGGTGGACAGCTTGCGCTTTGCCTGGCGCGGCGACGGGCTTGAAGTGCAGATCCTGCAGAACCTCGGCCGGTTGAAAGTGCAGGACGGGCGTTATTTGCTGGGCCTTGAAGACATGAAAACGGCGGCGACGCTCGCCGACAGCCTGATGGATGACACCTCCGCCATTCATGAAGAGATGGCAAAAATTTTCACCGATCTTTTCGTCAACAACAAAGCGAAGAACATTCCGCCGCTGGAAGCGATATCCGTCTACAACGAATTCAAGACACTGATGCCGCAAGGCGCGGAAGGCACGACGGCGACCCTCAACTTCGCCGACAGCCTCATCAGCATGGACCTGCTTGAAAAAGCGGAAGGCCTGCTGGCCGACCAGCTGAAGGCGAATGCCGTGCCGCCGGAAAAAGTCGCGGCGACGGAAAACAAGCTGGCCGCCGTCTATCTCCTCGACAGCCTGCCGGAAAAGGCCCTGGCCACCCTTTCGAGCGGCAGCCCGCCGACGGAAGAGCGGCAATTGCTGAAAGCCCGCGCGCTTTCGGACCTTGGCAAGACGGATGATGCGATCACGGCGCTCTCCCCCCTCGCCTCCCCCGATGCGCTGAAGCTGAAGGCGGATACCTTATGGCGCGCCAAGAAATGGGCGGATGCCGCGGCAACTATTGAACAACTGCTGCCACCGCCCGCCAAGCTGCTGACGACGGCAGACGCGCAGCTGGTGGTGAATGCCGCCGTCGCCTACAAGCTGGCCGGCGACAACGTGGGGCTTGCCAATATCAAGCAGCGCTATGACGCCGTGATGGCGGCAACAACGCTCGCCTCGACCTTCGGCACCGTCACGCGGACGGGCGGCAAATCGGCGCTTACCGACCGCGACACGATTGTGAAAATCATCGACGAAGTCGACATGTTCAAGGGCTTCCTCGACGCCTATAAAAACGGCAAGGGCAGCTAAGAGTCGCCGCCGCCAAAATTAACCATTTGGATTTTGACAGCGCCGCGAATTGCTGCTTTATAACAGCACCTTGGTCGCGTTAATCCTTTATCAATTGACATAATTGTTAATGCGGCCTACCCTTAAATATCTGATGAATATCTCCGGCGGCGCGGGGCTCGGTTTTCGGCCTGCTACTGTCGATGACAATAAGGATGGCAATATCATGACCGTTTCAACGCCGGCTTCCGGCGACGCGCTTCCTGTGGACCTCAAGGAGACGCTGAACCGCCTCTCGACGCCCGGCCTCGGCATATCGGACACGGCGGAAGAACGCCGCAAGTTTGACGCCATCTCGAAAACTTTCAACGTGGCCTCGCTGCCCGTTGCGTCGGCGCTGTCGGAAGCGCTCGGCAATATCAATGACTATGGCTCCCGCTGGATTGCCGCGCGCATGCTGCGCGATGCGGGCTTGAAAGACGAAACGCAGGGCGAGCTGGCCGTTGCGACGTATCTTCGCGAAATGTCGCGCGAGCGGGATTCCGGCACGCGCTATATGCTTGCCAATATGTCGCGCGATATCGGCCTCAAATATCCGGATCTCGCGCTGTCCGCCGCGACCGTCATTGCCTGCGCGCTGCATGTCGAAACAGATGAATACGCCCGCCATGTGGAGAAGAACGCGATGATGGCGCTGGCGATGACGTCGGAAGCTGTGGCGCCGGTCGCCATGGCCGCCCTCGGCCAGATTCTGGCGACGGAAACCGGCAGCATCAACCGCCAGATTTTGTCTGGCGAGATTGCCCTGCTGGCGGCGGAATACCCGCAGCAGAGCGCGGCCGCCCTGAATATTTTGAAAACCGCCGGTGAGACAGAAACGGATGGCGCGACATCGCGCCGCTATGCGCGTGATATGGGCCTTATCGCCCTCAATAACCCGGATGTGCTCTCCAGCGCTATCATCGCCCTCTCTTCCGGTATGCGGAATGCGACCAACATTGACGCCACCAGCGGCTATGCCAATGCGCTGCGCGATCTTGGCGAAAAGCACCCGATGTCGGTCATTCTTGCCGCCGAAACCTCGCTGCAGATGGGCGGCAGGGCTGACCAGCGCCGCATGAATATCCTGAACCTGTCCGGCATCGCCGCCCTTGGCCATGCAGAAGCGACTGCAGTCTCTAAAGTTCTCATTGATACGCTGCCGAAAGAAACCGACAGCTACCACAAACGCCTGATCCTGAAGGGTCTCACCACCTGCCTGCAGTCGCGCGTCGATGAGGCGCCGGTGAAAAAGGCGCTGACGGAACTGCTGACAACGGAAAAAGACCGTGAAACGCGGGATGAGGCGACACGCACGCTGCGCTCGCTCGGTACCGTCATTCCCTACGGCAAGCAGCCGCAGCCGGCAATGAAGGCGTGAAGCGCTTTTAAAATTTCAGATAGATAAAAATCAGCCCAGCTTCTCGAGCATCGCGCCGAAGTCGAAGTAGAGCTTCGCTTCGTCCTTTTTGACCCAGTAAAGATCATAGGCGATCGGCGCCTTGTTGGGTCCGGAGGGGAACATTTCGTAGTGGCGCCAGTTTTCGGGCGCGGGGTTGGCGCATTTCAGATGGAAGAAATGCCGCTCGTGCAGCTCGCCTGTGCAGGCAACCTTGTTGCCGTCAATTTCCTTGGTGCCGAGATATTGGACAAGCTCCAGACCTTCAAGGCCGGTTTCTTCCATCGCTTCGCGCAGCACGGCTTCCGGCAGCTCCTCATTCGCCTCGACCGTGCCGGCCGGCACTTGCACGCCCGCTTCGGGGCAGCCCGTTTCGTTGAAGACGAGCAGCTTGTCGCCGAAGGTGATGTAGGCCACCACTTTCTTCACGCGCTGTGCTGCTGTTCTTTTACGACGGGTCGTCACGGTGCTATCTCATTCCCAATATTACTTTGAAGCAAGCAACGCGGGACCGGAGATCGGTGCGCCATTTTCTTGCGGCGTCACCGTGGGGCTGGCGTGGAGCGCTTCGAGTTCCTTCTCGAGGCGCTGGGACTTGCGGGTTTCCTGCCAGTATTTAAAGCGCATTTTCTGATTAAGAATCCACACAAAAAGTGCGCCGAGGAAAAAACCCGCCATCAAAAAGCCCAAAGCCAAAACGTTAACGGGCAATTCCTGTTTGAATTCAAAGGGCCAGAGGGTGAGTTGCACGGATGCACCATTCGAGACCGCAAATAGCACGGCGAAGATGGTGAGCGGCACAGTGATGAGAAGCGTGAGGTATTTCATGTTATTCCCCTACAGGAGATTCGGGGGGAGAAAGACGCTTAGTCCTTCATGTCATCTTCTTCATCGGAGACGATGCCGTTCAGGCGCTCGTGCATTTTTTTGCCGATTTTGAAGAAGGGCACGCGCTTGTCGTCGACCTTCACAGTTTCGCCGGTGCGCGGGTTGCGGCCCATGCGGGCCTTGCGGGATTTCACGGAGAATGCGCCAAAACCGCGCAGCTCGACGCGCGCGCCGGAAGCCAGGGCTTTCGTAATCTCTTCAAAAATCGTGTCCACGATCTGCTCCGCATGGCTCTGGTAGAGATGCGGGTTCAGTTCGGCGAGTTTGAGGATCAATTCTGATTTTGTCATGGCGCGCCTGAATTCCCTGATTCATCAATGGTGGTGGTGATAGCTCAAGCATCACCAATTTGCGGCAATCCGTCAAGAAAAACCTTAAAAATCAAATGAATAAAAGGTTAATGCCCCTGCTAAGTGGTATTTTTGAAGCCTAAAGACGCGAAAACCACCCAAAATGAAAGATTCTGTCAACATTTCCGAGGCTTAAGCGGTACAAAACGGGATGAATTGACATAAAGGTCTATAAATCTGTATGGTCGGATTCCCGATTCCCCGCAGCCCTGAAAGCTTCCATGTTCACGCTCCGCAGCATCTTTTCTCAAACAACGCGCCGCACGGAAATGGCGGCATGGCGCTTGAGCTTTCCGCTGATCCTCGGGCCCATCAACACGGAAGCCGTGCTGGCCGAGATTGAGAAGGGCGTGAAGCACGGCTGGCGTGACAAGAACGGCGAGACGCTGCTGATGATGGCTGTGCAGGCGATGCAGCCCGATGTGGTGCGCCGCCTGGTGGAGAAAGGGGCGGATGTGAATGTGGCCGTGAAGGGCGGCTTCAAGAACACCGGCAAAACCGCGTTGCACCTTGCCTGCGAGCACGGCAATAAATTCAGCGTCGAGGCGCTGCTGGATGGCGATGCGGATTTAAGCATAAAAGACGCATTCGGCTGCACCCCCTTGCATTATGCAGCAACGGACGACGAGAAACTGCAGCTTTTGCTGCGCAAAACACCCGACATTGACGCACGGGATGGCGACGGGTTCACGGCGCTGATGCGCGCCGCACGCAGCAGCCTGTCTGCAGAACCCGTGGCGCGGCTGCTGGCGGCGGGGGCGGATGTGATGCTGGACGATAAAAACGGCCATACCGCCCTGCAGTTTGCTGCTGGCAACGAATATCTGCAGAAAGACAAAATCATCGCCCTGCTGGAACAGGCGGTCGCGGCGCGGGAAGCCTTGCGCGAAAAGCAGGAGCTGCTCGAGATGCAGAAAATTGCCGCGACCATCGCCGTAACCAAGCGCGATATCACGGTTTTCCGCAGCCCCGTCCGCTTCCGGCCGGCGTAACCCCCTTTTTACCCCAGATTGCTTATTTTGTTTTGCTTTATGGAAACATAATGGTATTATCTTGCGTATCAAAACAACCGAATCTTTAAGGCCGCCATGGCGACATCGAACGGGATGCCGAAAAGATCTTCATTGGCTGTCCGCTTTGCAAAAGCGGCGGGGAAGACGGTTGTCGGCATCGCCCTCGCATATACCGCTTATATCGGCGCGTTCTACACCGGCCGCGGAGAGCCGCTGACCAAGGGCGAGACGCAGCTGGTGCAAAGCATTTTCGGTGACCAGCTGGATGCGTCAAAACTGCGCAAGCATTTTAAAGATGCGGATGATTTCACCCATGTCATGAAACAAAAGCGCGGCACGGTGATGCCCTTCACGAACCATATCGATTTCTTCGGGCCCACGGTACGCTCAAGCGATTTCAGCACCGACAGCATCAAGCGCTTCGGCATTTTCCTGCATGAAGTCGTGCATACCTGGCAGAACCAGCATTTGAAAGTCAGCTTCAAAAATTTCCGCCAATACGCCTATACGCTGCAACCGGAGTCAAAATTCGGCGACTTCGGCACGGAGCAGCAGGGCGATATTCTGGAGGACTACGCCATGCGCTGGCTGCACAAGGACGGCGAAAAAATGGCGAAGCCCGAAAATGCCGCGCGCGACACGATGCTGATCAAAGTCGTGGAAGAACAATTCCCGCAAGCGAAAATCACGCGGCTGCAATTGCAGCAGGCGCGCAGCGTGTCGCAGAAAACCTTGAAGATTTAGTAGTTCGGCTTGACCTTTTTAACGGGCAGATCGGCGGCGACGGGTTCGTCGTCGATCATTTCGATCATGCCGTTTTCCGTCATGGAGAAACGCGCGGAGAACAGCGCGTTGCCGTAGAGGACCATGGCGGAGGCTTCATAGGCGCCTTCCGGCGTCTTGCCCTCGAAGGTCGCGGGGCGGATCGCGCCCTCGATCACCTTGCGGGTAGAATCATCGAGCTTCGATTTGTCGAGCGCCGGATGGTCGATGTTCTCCACGATCAGGAAGGGGCCTTCATCGCCGTGGACGAAGTAGCAGAAGAAGCGGAGATAATCGAGGCTGTTAGCTTCGGAAATTTTAATCGGGTCGGCTTCATTCGCGTCGTGGATGGGCGCCGAGGAACCATCGAGCAGGAACATGCGGCCCTGTTTTGCGAGGAACCAGAAGGGGCCGGTGTTGGGCGCCCAGGCGGTATCATCGACGCGGACGAGGCCGATGGAGGAATAGAACGGCAGCTGGCACCAGGCGGCGGTGCCGGTGTTGGCATTGGCAGTGTGCTTGCCCTGAATGGGGTTGACGAGTTTCAGGAACGGCTCGAGCTGCGCGCCCTGCACTTTTTGCCAACTGTACTGCTCAAACATGCTTACACCCTTATCTTTTCCAGAAATAGCGGCCGGAGATTCTCGGCAAATGGTATTAGGCTGTTGATATAAAAGCAAGTGTTTCGGTTTTCAAGGCGGAAAACCGCGCGTTTAATCCACATCAGTAGGGCTTATTACCAATCATAAGCCCGGAAGTTCTGATTAATGGAGACTATCCTCCGCTCGGAATCGTATTCAGCACCTATTATCATTAATGCCGATACCGAAAGGGGGTGGGCTGCGGCGGCGCAGCTGCAGTTTTTTGTATAATAAACTGCGCCGACAGCATGCTTACTGTTAAAAATGTTGCCACGGAAAACAGAATTGTCTTTCTCGAAACCCGACTGCTCCATCACGCTTTCAAAAAAATCCAAACTCGCCCCAGTCTGAAAATTTTGTTCCAGTTCGTGCGAGTAGCTGTGAAGGCCCTTAGACGTACAGAAGTAATCTTCCGTCTTGATAATCCGGTGCCTGCTATCGTGGATATAGATACTCACGTAGGATGTCGCGCCGCAAAGGGCTACAACCCCGAGCAGAATTAAAAACAAATACTTAGGCGTTATCGTCACGCCGCCTGACGCAGCTTGTCGACAAGGCGGTCGAGGAAGTTTTCGCACTTCACCATCTGTTCCTTGGCGACGAATTCGTTGGGCTTGTGCGCTTGCGCGATGGAGCCGGGGCCGCAGACGACGGTGGGGATACCCTTGTTCTGGAAGATGCCGGCTTCGGTCGCGAAGCTGACCTTCTCGGTCGAGTTGGCGCCGGAGAGCTGCAGCACCATATCCACCATGGGGTCGTCGTTGGCGATGTCGAAGCTGTGGACGCCGGCGGTGTATTTGAATTCGAAGCCGGATTTCGGATCAATATCCTTCATGCGGGGTTCGAGGTTTTTGAAGGCGTACTGGCGAATTTCTTCCACCAGTTCTTCGGAATTCACTTCCGGAATATTGCGGATTTCGAAGGAGAATTCGCAAAGGTTCGGCACAATATTCAGCGCGGTGCCGCCTTTGACGATACCGGTGTGCAGCGTCGTGAAGGGCGGGTCAAAGGCCTTGTTGAAAGGGCCTTCGCTCGCCATGCGGCGCGCGACAGACTTGACGTAGCTGATCAGCTCCGCGGCGTATTCGACGGCGTTGACGGCATAGGGTGCGAGGGAGGAGTGCGATTCCTTGCCATGCACGCGGCAGTCGAGATCGCAGATGCCTTTATGGCCGGTGATTGTTTTCATCGATGTCGGCTCGCCGACGATGCAGAGCTTCGGCTTCACCGGCGCTTTGACGATATGTTCCGCAAGGCTATGCGCGCCGAGGCAGCCGAGCTCTTCATCATAGGACAGCGCGAAATGAACGGGGGAGAGCAGCGGCTTCTTCACCATCTCCGGCACCTTTGAAAGCGCGACGGCGATAAAGCCTTTCATGTCGCAGGTGCCGCGGGCAAACAGCATGTCGTTCTGGTCGCGCAGCTTGAACGGGTCACTGTCCCACGCCTGGCCCTCGACCGGCACCACATCGGTATGGCCGGAGAGGACGACGCCTGCTTTATCGGCGGGGCCGATGATGGCGTGAAGGTTTGCCTTGTTTTTCGTCTCGTCGTAAATGAGTTCCGATTTAACGCCGTAGCCTTCCAGATAATCCTGCACCCAGCGGATGAGTTCGAGGTTGGTTTTGACGGAGGTCGTGTCGAAGCTGACGAGCTTGGCCAGCATTTCCTGCGAGGTGAAAACGGCTTTGGTCATGGGATGTTATTTCTCCGTCGTTGGCGCGATTTCTGCTATAATCGGTCACCATGCAAATTAGGCCTTTTTCGGGCGTGTTTAAAGGGATAAACGCGGTTTGGCGGATGAGATTGAAAACGTCCTGATATGTCAAAAGCCCGCCGTGCAAACGGCGCCGCTGGTGCTGGACAGCCCCCATAGCGGCCATATTTACCCGCCCGATTTCAACGCCGCCTGCCCTAAAGCTTGGCTGGACGAAACCGAAGACGCCTTTGTGGATGAATTGTTCAGCGATGCGCCAAGCCTTGGCGTGCCGCTCCTCTCCGCCCTGTTCCCGCGCTGCTATATCGACGTCAACCGCGCGATTGACGATATCGACCCGCTGTTATTGGATAAGCCGCATGCGGGTTTGCGGCCCACGGCGCGGTCAAACCTCGGCCTCGGCCTGATCCGCCGCGTGCACAGGCAGGCAACGCCGGAGCCCTTGTATGACCGCGCGCTCACCATGGTGGAAATCAACGCGCGCATTGAAAATTACTACCTGCCCTATCACGAAAGCCTTGAAAATCTGCTGGCGAACACCTACGCCACTTTCGGCACCGTCTTCCACCTCAACTGCCATTCGATGCCGGGCAACAGCGGCGCGGGGGCAGATTTTGTGCTGGGCGACCGCGACGGCACCACCTGCGATGCCGCCTTTACGCGCTTTGCCGCGCAGCGCCTGCGGAGCCGCGGCTACCGCGTCGCCATCAACCGCCCGTACAAAGGCGTCGAGATTGTGGAGCGCTACGGCCGCCCGGCCGACGGCTGGCACAGCCTGCAGCTGGAGATTCGGCGGGGGCTCTATATGAACGAAACCAACCGCAGCCACAGCACCGGCTTTGCCAAAACCCAAGCCGAGATGACACGACTGGTCAGCGATCTGGTTGAATTTACAAGGCAAAATACGGCCGAACTGGCGGCGGATTGAGGCCGTATTTGTTTTGACATAATCAATTTTGCCGTGGTATAAATAACGACCCTTACAGAACCGGTTTTAACTTTTCAGGACAGCGCTTGAGCGATGATGGATTTCCGCGATACCAATTTGCCGCCCGACCCCGCCGTGTATCGCGCCTTCATGGCCTATGCGAAAAACACCGAAGCCGGCCCGCTGGAAAACCACGGCATCCGCATGGCACAGGTCATCCACCAGAACATCGGGCCGGATGCGGAATTGATTTCGCTCGCCCTCCTCTCCAACCTGCCGCGCGAAACCTACGGCCTGATGGCGAAACGCTTTGGCGAAGAGACGGGTGAAATTCTGACGGAAGCCAACCTGCACGCGCGCACGGCTTTTGCGTACGTTGAAGAAAGCAGCCCCAAGGTAAAACTGCTGGCGACCGCCGCCGCGATTGCCTCGATTGAAGATTTTGATGCCGCACTTGCCGCCATGGACAGCGAAGTGCAGGGCTTTAAAAACGCCAACCTGCGCCCGAATAATTTTGACGAGCCGCCCTTCCCCAACGAAAAAATGTGCGCGCAGGTTGTGAAGGCCGCCTATGGCAGCACCGGTAGCAGCCCGCTGGACTGGCTGCTGATCGAGAAGCTGGAACACTACCAGATGACCGCCAACGAACGGCTGATGTTCTACGCCTGCGAAAAGCCGGAAGCGCCGGATCACCCGTCTTTCCCTGATTCAAAACTGCGCCAGGACGATAAGGTGAAGGAAGCCTATTACACGCTCATCAACCATTCCAATACCGATGCCGCCGATGTGGCGCAGGCGCTGGAAGCCGCGACGATGCTGAGCGAGGAGCCTGCCGTCAACTCCACCGCCATTGCGGGCGCGCTGCTAGATATCGGCCTGCGCCGCCGCACGGAAGCCGACACGCCCTTCCTGCAGCAGCGCGTCGACTGGGATGTGATGGAGCTGCTGGAAAATCACAACGTGCGCGGCGCGCAAACGCTCCGCGGCATGATGACAGCGCCGCAGGAATTCCAGCAGATGTCGATTGCCCATGCCGTCGTCGCCATCGGCGCGCTGCTTGAATCGGGCGAGAAAGTTATTTCCAGCCTGTCCATCGGCCTCATCCCCGAAAGCATGGCGCCGATGCTGAAGCTCGCCGCCGTGACGCGTCTTGAAAACATGGTGAAGGGCGCGGACGAAGCGCTGACCCGCGTGCGCAGCATGAGCGACACGCCGGAGCTGAACGCCTGGTATGACCTCACCATGGATTCCGCGAAAGAGTTTATCGGCAAGCACAAGGAAAAGCCGATGCTGGCGCTGCCCGCACCGAAAGCCCCGACGCCGCCGAAACCCGACTCCGGCAGCAGCTTTACCTTCTGATTTTCTAAATCCCCCGAAGCTTGCGCATAATTCATTTTATCAGCGACGGGGAACGCTTTAGCGCCTGCCGCTCAAGCTTTTGATTCAACAAGCAAAAACGACCGCAGTATCACGCGCAATCACGTTGATTTTATTCACATAATGATATTGACATAGCGAAGCGACGGGTGCTAGAAATTATATCATTTCAAAGAACAAGAAGTGCCGGGCATATCAAGCCCGCGGCCAATTAATGGGCCAGCTATTTAAACGCCTTTTGAGGAGTGTCACACAGATGGAATACCGCGAAACAGGCCTGCCGCAGGATGTCATGGTCTTCAAGGCCTTCACCGCCTTCAATAAAAACGTCGAGCGCCCCGATACGCAAGGCATGCCGGTGCCGGCCGCGATCATCGACGAGATGGTCTCCTTCCCCGTGCGCATCGCGCAGGTGTTGAACACCGCAGGCCAGGGTCCGCAGCTGATGTCGCTCGCCCTTCTCAACGTGATGCCGCCGGAAACCTACAGCGTCGTCGAAAAACAATTCGGCGCCGACATGGTGGCCCTTGTGAAAGAAGCCGGCACGCACCAGCGCACGGGCTTTGCCTATATCAACGAAGCATCCGACCCCATTAAACTGCTGACCCTCGCAAGCTCGATCGCCAGCTTTGATGATTTCACCCGCATGTCGGGCCAGATCGAACAGCAGCTCGACTCGCTGATGATGGGCGATGCGCCCGCCAACGGCCAGCTGATGATCCCGACCATGCCGGACACCAAAATTTACGACCGTCTTTCTGAATCGCTGCTCAACCAGACGTCCTCCCCGACGCTGGAAGGCATGTTCACCGACAAGCTCGTCGACTTCCGCATGGCGAACGACCGCCTGAAGGACAAGCTTTCCGCTGCCGGCCTTGACCAGCAGATGGGCATGATGGGCATGGGCCTGCCGGGCGGCGAGAATGAATTCCGCTACCCCTCCTTCGAGGAAACCAAGCTGCTGGACGACCCGAAAGTCCGCGCGGCCTATTCCGTCCTCATCAACGACTCCCGCGTGTACCCCGAAGATTTCGAAGCGGCGATTGAAGTGGCACAAACCCTTTCGACCGTGCCGGCCACCAAGAACCCGCTCTCCATCGCCGGCGCGCTGCTGGATGTGGGCGTGCGCGAACTGGGCCCCGATGATTTCGGCTTCCTCGGCAAGAAACTCGACTGGGATGTGATTGACCTCCTGAAGGACAACGGCATCCGCCGCGTCCGCAGCCCGCAGGATATTCTGAAGGCGCCGGAAGAATTCCGCCAGATCGTCGTCGCCAACGCCGCCGTTTCCGTCGGCCAGATGAAACTTGCCGGCGAGAAGATGGAAGAGATGATGCAGGAGCAGCAAGTGCCGAAGGAGATCATGCCGATCTTCCTCGCGCAGAACCTGCGCCAGATCGCCGCCGTCTCCTCGATGCTGGAGCGTACGCTGAAGCCCGTCATCGGCCAGACCGGCGCGCCGGAAATCGACACGCTGTTCACCAGCAACCTGACCGCGCTGCGCGAACTCATCGCCGAAAAAGCGCCGAAACGCGGCAACCCCTTCGACCTCGACAAGGGCAACGATAATTCGCCCTTCCCGCCGAAGAAAAAGGGCTTTGGTAACGACTTCTCGCTGGACTAATTTCCAGCGTTTAAAAAAACCTCCCCGCCGCTGATAGCCGGGGAGGTTTTTTTATACCGGAATAAAAGTAAAAAATAGGCTGTTGACTTATGCTCCGATAGAGAATATTAAATACTCTAGCAGAGCATAACAGTAGAATCACAAGGAAAAGCCCTATGTCCGACATCAGCAAACAAATCCGCGACATCTTCGACAAAGCCGCGCTCAGCGACAAGGACAAGAAAGAGATCCTGCGCGAGGTCGTGAAGGAAAACTGGCCAAACCTGCCGGTCTGGACGACGCTGGACGGCGCCGTGGTGGAAGAAGTGCAAAAGGCGACCGCCGGCTCCGGCGTGGTGCTGACCTTTATGGAGGGTGGCGTGCGCAAAGTAGTGCTGGCCGAAACCGGCGACCATTACGCCAAACCCGGCGAGGCGAATGTACCGGCCTATATGATTCCAGGCGGCTTTATCAACCTCTCCGAAACGCCGGGCAGCACGCTCGTCGCAAAATCCAGCGCGCCGGAAGACGGCCGCACCGGCGCCGCGCGCGAAGTGGAGGAGGAGCTGAAAAACCCCGATGGCTCTCCCCTCCTCGCCGTCGACCCGAAGCGCCTGAAGCCGATGGACACGCTCACCCTCGCCTTCCGCAGCGGTGAAAAGCGCATCGTCATCGGCATGCTGCTGGAACTGAACGCAGATGAAGTCAAAACCGTGAAGGCGCATATCGCCAATATCGCCGCCAGTCCCGCCTATGCAGCGGCGACCGCCGCACAAAGTATCAATCCCGACAGCGGCAAGCCGGAAGTCTCGAACGTCGCCATTTTCGATTTGAGCGATGTGGCGCAAGGCAAAGTCAACCTGCTGCACAAAGACCAGCAGTCGCTGTTCAAAGTCGTCGAAACCCATTTCGCCGAAGTCGAAGCCGCCGGCCGCAAAGCCGCCTTCCGCGACAACCACCCGCGGCACTAAACCCCGTCCGATAAAACAAAACGCCCCGCGCTGTTAAAGCCGGGGCGTTTTTTTATGCGGTATAAAATGACTTACAGCTTCTGCAGCTTCCCCGTCTCATAGGCGCAGGTGATCGTCGCGCCGCGGATGGCTTCGGGGATGTCGAAGGTGCGGCGGATGCCGTCTTGCAGGTCATCGTCCAGCGCATAAAGGCTGGTGCAAGCGACCGTCTTGTCGGGCGGGCCGTCGACGAGGGGGCAGAAGACCAGCTTTTGCCCGTCCTCATCAAAGAAGCCCTGAAAGCTGGAAGCACCTGTACCGGTCTTGGGGGCGAGGCTGATGTTGACGCGCGCCTTTTCGGGCAGCGTGAAGCCGGTGGTGTCAAAATCGTACCAATTCTTGCCGAATTTTGCGGCGCCCAAGCCGACGCTGCAGAAGAGCGGGTGCACGCCCGGTGCCGGCGCTGCCTGCGGCGCGGCAAGTGCGGCGATTTCGGAATCGAGCGGCTTGTACTGCGGCTTCACAAGGCCGTACTGCTGCAGCGTATCGCAGGCAGAAAGGCCGACGAGCAGAAGGGCGGGGAGCAGGAAGCGGATGTATCTGATTTTCATGGCTTGCCTTGGTCTGTTTCAGTTATATTTTATCCGGCATCGGCGGAAGGGCAACGCTTTTTTGAAACCGTCCCTTGAAGGATAGCAGTTTGTTTAACCGGATCACGCTTTTTCATTTCTTCGGCTTTCCCGTCAAGGCGGATGCGAGCTGGATTTTCATGTCCATCCTGCTGGTCTGGACTCTGTCGACCAAAATGTACCCGCACGCCTTCCCCGGGCATTCGGCGCAGCTGTACCAGTTTATGGCGATGTCGACTCTTGTTGGCATCCTTGCCTCCATCATCGCGCATGAAGTGGCGCATGCGGTGATTGCGGAATACTACCATATGCCGATTGAAAGCATCACGCTGTTCATCTTCGGCGGCGTTGCGGAACTGAAGGGAGAGCCGAGCCACCCCAAGGGCGAGTTCATGATGGCGATTGCCGGGCCGATCATGAGCGTGCTGATGGGCCTGTTCTTCTGGGCGCTGCATTCATTATGGGTTTTGTATTTGAACGACGGCGCGCCGGCGCGGGTGCTCGGCTACCTTGGCAACCTCAACATGATGATTGCCATCTTCAATATGGTGCCCGCCTTCCCGCTAGACGGCGGCCGTGCGCTCCGCGCCCTCATATGGGGGTTTAAGAAAAACCTTGTTCTGGCGACGCGCATTGCGACCTCGCTTGGCGCGTTTTTCGCCTATGGCCTGCTGGCCTATGCGATTTACAACATCGTCTGGTTTGACAATGTGGTGCAGGGCATGTGGTCGGGCATCCTTGGCCTGTTCGTGCACGGCGCCGGCACCTATGCGGTGCGCCACACCGAAAGCCGCTCGATTTTGGGCGCAGAGAAAGTCACCCGCTTTATGCACGGGCAGATCGTCTCCGTCTCACCCGATATGACCATCAATGATTTTGTGGATAATTACGTCTACAAGCATTACCAGAAATTGTTTCCGGTCGTGGACCGCGGCACGCTCGTCGGCATCATCACGCTACACGGCATTCTGGCGCTCGAGCGGGAGAAGTGGAACTGGCTGCATGTGGCCTCCGTCATGGAAAAGCCGGACGAGCATAACTCCATCCGCCCCGATACCTCCGCCGCCGATGCGCTCGACATCATGCAAAAGCGCCGGAAAGATTCGCTGCTGGTGGAGCAGGACGGCGAATTCATGGGAGTCGTTTCCCTCCGCGACCTTATCGCCTACCTCTCCATCACCATGAAAATCGACCCCAACCAGCCCGTGCTGACGAGCAGGTAGCTTCGCCCTCTTCTGTCATTTTGATTAGGGCATAGCCATCACACCACCCGTCATCCCTGCGAAAGCAGGGATCTAGAGTCGCAAAAGCGGGCGGCGGGATTAAAAGCCCTGGATCCCTGCTTTCGCAGGGATGACAGAATGTGTTGCTTAATGCTTCGGCTGCGGGGCGGGCGGGGAGAGTTTTTTCTTTTCGAGATCGGGCGCGAGGTCGCGGCGGAGGCCGCGGATTTCTTCAGTGAGGTTTTCCATGGCGGCGGCGACGCGGTTGAAGGCGGCGGCGGTGGCGGCGGAATTCTTGTTATTGGCATCCACCATCTGGCGCAGCATATTGGTGGTGATTTCGTCGCCGTCACGCAGGGCCTTGCGGATGGATTTCAGCAGTTCAAAATCCTGGCTGTCGAGCGGCATGGCTTAACCCGCTGCTTTGGCGCGTTCAAAGACGCCGCCGTGATCGCGCGACCATTCGGCGGGGGCATTCAGGAACTTTTCAACTTCCGTGAAGGTCGTTTCGGGGAACAGCTCGCGCGTCCGCGCTTCCGCCAGCACGTCTTTCCAGGTGGCGAGGGCGTGGAGCTTCAGACCCGCTTGCTGGAAAATTTCTTCGCTTTCCTTGTAGATACCGTAGAAGAAGACGGAGAAGACATCTTCCACCACCGCACCGCCATCACGCAGGGCATTGGCGAAGGCGACCTTCGACGCGCCGTCGGTGGTGAGGTCTTCCACCAGCAGAACGCGCGCGCCGTCAAACAGCTCGCCTTCAATCTGCGCGCCGCGACCGAAGCCTTTCGGCTTCTTGCGCACGTAAAGCATGGGCTTGCCAAGTGCTTCCGACAGCCAGGCGGCGTAGGAAATGCCGGCGGTTTCGCCGCCCGCGATAAAATCAACCCGGCTCATATCGCAGCCGGCTTTCAGCTGCTCGGCGCCCATGCGGATAATTTCGCGGCGCGGCTCCAGGAAGGAAATCACCTTGCGGCAGTCGATATAAACGGGGCTCGCCCAGCCTGACGTAAAGGTAAAGGGCTTTTCGGCGTTGAAATGCACGGCGGCGATATCAATCAGCAGCTGCGCGGTGCGCTGGCCGGTCTTCGATGTATCGACGAAATTCTGCATCAGCGGCGGCCCTGTTTTGGCGGCTTGAAGATCCAGAAGTTGCGCACGATGAACATGAAGGAGAGGAAGACGATTTCAATGCCGATCGCGCCGCCGGCGGCGAAGGTGACGCGGAATTTTTCGACCGATTCATCGCTGAGCCAGACGCTCATATTCGCGATCCACGAGATGCAGATCATCGCCATCGCGAACATCACCGACCAGTTGAAGACGGAGAGCTGCTTTTTATTGGCGTAGGGCGGCTGCCAGGCGAAATACGCCCAGGCAATGATGGCCCCTACGAAACCCAGTAGCGCGACGAGCGGACCCATGCTTTCGGAATCACCCTATCAAGCGGTTGAAATAAGATGATTTCTTTTAGCCGTTTTCAGTGGTTTAGGCAAGGTTCAGGCGACTTGGGACTCAACAAAGCGCTGGGCGTTGACGCCGTCCAGCACACGCGCGAACTTGCGCTTTGATTCCGGCGACAGGGGCATGAATTCGGCGGCGAGGCCCTTGCGCACGGCGCGCACGATTTTACCGGTCTGCATGATGTTGACGGTTTCATTGGGCAGACGGAAGCGGAGCAGGAACTGCACGCGGTCGCCGACATTCAGTTTTGCTTCCGGCTGGGCTTCAAAGTAAACGCCGCCCGTGCTCCAGTCCTTCACGCCATAGGCGCGGTCCGCGACGATCACATCGGCCAGCACGCCCGCGTGGCGCACGTGTTTCCGGCGTGTCGAGCCATCCTTGTTAAAGCTGCCATCGCCAATGCCAAGCATATTGAGGATACGGTCGATCATGATGTTAACCCTTTGTTGTTGGACAAAGCTCCACCAGTCCTGTCCTAATGTTAGGACCGGCGGGATTAATTGTCCAAGTCTTACAAGCCACTATTGGCGATTCTGTGTCCAAAAAACCGGTTTGTTCCGGTTTATGTTAAATATTCCCATGTTTGCGGCCTCGAATGGCCTGTTTTAGGGGAATTTCTTGACATTATACGGCCCGCCCCGATATAAGATCTCTCCATAAAGCGGTTTTTTGAAAAAAATTCCGTGCCCCTCCGCTGGCTATATATTGGCTGCCTCGCGGGCGGGTTCAATTCATTCCCTGAAAGGAAAAGAAATGCCAAAGATGAAAACGCACTCCGGTGCGAAAAAACGCTTTGCCGTTACCCGCACGGGTAAGGTCAAGGCCCGTGCCGCCCACAAGCGCCACCTGATGACCAACAAATCCAAACGCATGAAACGTGAAGGCCGCTCGACGCTCATCATGAGCATCGAGGACGCAACGATCCTGCTGAAAAACTTCCTGCCCTACCAGCGCAAACTGACGCGCAAAAAAGCGCGCTACGTCAGCAAAGCTGACCGCGCAGCAGCAGCAAACAAGGAGGCCGCATAACATGGCACGCGTTAAAGGCGGTACCGCCGGCATCAATCGCCACAAAAAAGTCCTGAAACTCTCCAAAGGCTACTATGGCCGCGGCAGCAAATGCTATCGCGTCGCCATCGAGCGTCTTGAAAAAGCACTGCGCTACGCATACCGCGACCGTCGCAACAAGAAACGCGACTTCCGTGGTCTGTGGATCCAGCGCATCAATGCAGGCGCGCGCCTGCATGGCCTGACCTACTCGAAACTGATGGGCGGCCTGAAACTGGCCGGCGTCACGCTCGACCGGAAAGTGCTGTCCGATATCGCTGTGCGCGACGAAGCCGGTTTCGGCGCGATCGCAGCGCAAGCGAAGTCGGCGCTGGATGCAAAAGCGAAAGAAGGCAAGAAAGCCGCTTAAGCTTTCAAAGCCAAGACCAAATAAAAAACCCCGCCGGTTTATCCCGGCGGGGTTTTTCTTTATCGGTTTAAATTCTTGAAACTACATCCGGCGCTGTTGCTGTGCCTGTGCCTTGAGGGCCGTGATAATGGCGCTTTCGGGCGCGGTGTCATCCAGCACGTATTTCGACTGCACACTGGGGCGTGCGCCCACTTCCGGTTCAGGCTTGGCGGCACTTTGCGCGAAATCAGAACGCATTGATTGTTTCTGGCCGACGGTCGGGGTGACACCAACGCCATTCTGCGGCGAGGGCGCCATGCGCGCTCCGACTTCGTCGAAAATCTGGTCTGCGGTTTTGGCCTGATTGCGGGAAACGGCACGGTCGATCACATGGGCAACGCCGCCAATTACTTTGCCAACTTTGCCAACCGCCATGCCGACGCCCGCGCCCCAGAAAGGCGAGATAGCGGCAACGATGCCGGCGATGAGGGGGATGGAGCCAGCACCGCCCGCGATACCGATGGCGCAAATGCCGAGCAGCGTCAGGGTGGTCGCGCGTTCTGCCAAGCGGCCAAGGCGCGTATAAGGCGTTTCAGGGTATTCCTTGCCGACAAGTTTATAAGCGGTGGCAAGCAGCGTGCCGTGGAAGTGCGGTTCCGTGTTGATCCAGTCCATGGTCTTCACAAAGCCTTTGCTAAGGCTTTTCAGGCCGGTGGTTTTCGGCGCCTGCGGCCTTGCGTTGGCTTTCTGCTCCACGGGTTTTTTCTCCTTGAATGCCTTCTGCGCCTTCACGGTCTTGCCGTTTTCATCGGCGGGGCGGATGCCGGCGGGTTTGCGATTGCTGAAGTTGCGCACCGCACGGTCAACGGCATGCGCGATGGGCGCCGCCTTGTCGGCCAGCACATGGGCGACGCCGCCGCCCATGTAGCCCGCAAGTTTGGTGAGCAGGAAAACCGGAACCATGGGCACAATCGAATGCTCCATGAAAATGCAGGCGGCAGCGCCAGCGCCCATACCGGCGACGAAGATGCCGCGTTCCATGATACGGCCGGCACGGTTGAGCCCCATAGTGCGTAAATTGATTTCGCCATTGGTGAGGGACGAGAGCAACGGACCAATCGTCCAGCTGTTCTTCGGCTTGTCAGCAAGCCAGGTGATGCCGTCGCTGATTTTGCTCGTAATACCCATGCCACCCTATAACAACGAGATAACGATCTAAATCCAGATTAACCGTTTTTTAACATTATGTCAAACAACGGTACTTCCGAGCTTTATATTGCCATTGACATATAATTACATGGAATATCAAGTCTGTCGACCGGAAAATGACAAAATCACGTAGTAATTGCAAGTACATGGTCTATCTGGTTAATTAGCAGTCATGGCCCGCCCCGCAACACAATATGTCTGTCAGTCCTGCGGCTCTTCCCACAACCGGTGGGCGGGGAAGTGCGAATCCTGCGGCGGGTGGAACACCATTGTCGAGGAAATGAAACAGGAACGCCCGCCGGCGGGGCTTGATGGCAGGCGCGGCAAGGTGATCGAACTCCACGCGCTGTCCGGCGCATCGGAAGTGCAGCCGCGGCGCAAGACGGGCATCGAGGAATTTGACCGCGTCTGCGGCGGCGGGCTTGTTGCGGGCTCTGCGCTGCTCATCGGCGGCGACCCCGGCATCGGCAAGTCGACACTGCTGCTGCAGGTGATGGCGATTTTGGCGGGCTCTGCACGCTGCGCCTATATCTCCGGCGAGGAGTCCCTCGACCAGGTGCGCATGCGCGCCGACCGCCTCGGATTAAAACACGCCAACCTCGACCTTGCCGCCGCGACCAATGTGCGCGACATCATTGAAACCATCGATAAGAAAAATTTTGACGCCGTCGTCATCGACTCCATCCAGACCATGTATCTCGACACGCTGGATTCAGCGCCGGGTACGGTTGCGCAAGTGCGCGCATCGGCGCAGGAACTCATCCGCTCGGCGAAGCGCCGCGGCACCTGTCTCCTTATCGTGGGGCATGTGACGAAGGACGGGCAGATCGCGGGCCCGCGCGTGCTGGAACACATGGTCGACACCGTCTTGTATTTTGAAGGCGACCGCGGCCACAGCTTCCGCATTTTGCGCGCCGTAAAAAACCGCTACGGCCCGACCGACGAGATCGGCGTATTCGAAATGGCGGAACAGGGCTTGATGGAAGTGAAAAACCCGTCAGAACTTTTCCTCTCGCAGCGGCAGGAGCAGATTTCCGGCAGTGCGGTTTTCGCCGGCATGGAAGGCACGCGGCCTGTCCTCGTTGAAATTCAGGCGCTCGTTGCGCCCTCGCCACTCGGTACACCGCGCCGTGCGGTCATTGGCTGGGACCAGAGCCGGCTTTCGATGGTGCTGGCGGTGCTGGAGGCGCGCTGCGGCGTTATCATCGGCCCGAATGACGTTTACCTGAACGTCGCAGGCGGCCTTAAAATTTCTGAACCGGCGGCAGATTTGGCCGTTGCAGCGGCGCTGGTCAGTTCACTGTCCGGCGTGCCGGTGCCGGCGGATATGGTGATCTTTGGCGAAGTTGGCCTGTCCGGCGAGGTGCGCCACGTGGGCCAGCTGGACCAGCGCATGAAGGAAGCCTCCAAGCTCGGCTTCAAGAATGCGATGATACCAGGGCTTGCCAATAAGAAGCCGCCGCAGACCGGCCTGCGACTCACCGAAATGAAACAGCTGAAAGACATACTGCCGCTTTTTTCCGAGGATAATTCATGACGCCCGCAGCGCTCGACATTACCATTGCCATCATCCTTCTGCTCTCCGCCATCGTCGCCTATTTCCGCGGGCTCATCCGCGAGATTTTTACGATCGTCGCCCTGATGGTGGCGTCTTTCGCAGCCTATATGGGCGGCGACATGATGATCCCTTCCTTCGACAAATGGCTGCATGTAAATAAAAAGGCCGGCGCGGAAGCCGCCAATGCCGTGAGCAAGGCGGCGGCCTCCGGCACGGATGCAACGCTGATTGCGCAAAAGCACCTGATTTTCGGCGTTATCGACCCGGCGCTTGCTTCCGTCGTTTGCGCCTATGCCTCCGTCTTCGTCTTTTTCTACTTGGTCATGTCGCTCGTCGGCTATTTCATTTCGCGCTCGGTCGCGGAATCGGGCCTTGGTTTGTTTGACAAGCTGCTCGGCGGCGTTTTCGGCCTTGCGCGCGGCTATCTTGTCATCTTCCTGTTCTTCGTACCGATCTCCTTTTTAATCGGCCAGGAAAAATTCCCCGAATGGGCAAAGAATTCTGTTTCCGTGCCGATCCTTGAACAGACCCTTGTCTTCGCCGACGACAAACTGAACCTGACAGAAAATGTCAAAAAAGCCGGCGACGAATTCAAGGAAAAAGTCCAGCACATCGACCTCACGAAAATCCGCAAAGAGGTGAAGGACAAAGCAGCAAAGGCAGAGGAAAAAGCCCGCGAGGAATCCAGCAGCGAAGATGTTCAGCCTGACGAGCAAAAGCCCGATGACGAGCTGAAACAGGAACTGCTGCAGGAAGAGCGCAAACCCGGAGCGCCGCAGTAATGGCCGCACGAAAAAAGACCGGCGGCGGCACGAAGGGCAAAATTATCCTGCTCTTCCTCGTCCTTGTCGCCGCCGTTTCGGCATTTTTCGTTTTCGTGTCCCGCGACAAGCTGCCGGGTGCCTTGCGCGACAACGCGGTGATTGCGAAAACATATAAATTCAAGGATGCGCTGCTATCGAGCCCCGGGGATGCCGCGCCGGTGGACCCCGAGAAAAAGCAGCTCGGCTACCCGAAGGACGATCGCAAGAAGCTGGACAGCCTGATCACCACCGAAACCAAACCTGAAACGGAACAAAAATAATGACCTCCTCCAAACGTCTTGCGGGCCGTGTTGCCCTTGTCACCGGCGCCTCACGCGGTCTTGGCGCAGCCGTTGCCAAAGGCCTTGCGGCGGAGGGCGCGCATGTGATTTTGCTAGCGCGCACGCAAGGGGGCCTCGGGGAAGTGGATGATGCCATTACGGCCGCCGGCGGCACCGCGACGCTGTTGCCCTTCGACCTTGCCGACACAAAAAAAATCGCCGGCGTCACGCCCGTGATTGCGGAGCGGTTCAAGCGCCTTGATATTTTCGTCGGCAATGCCGGCATGGTGGGGGACTTGAGCCCCGTTGCGATGTCCGACCCCAAAACGTTTGAAGGCATTTTCAAGCTGAACTTTTTTGCCAATTACCATCTCATCCGCGCGCTTGACCCGCTGCTGCGCGGCAGCGATGCCGGCCGCGCAATTTTTGTGACGGCGAGCGCCGCAAAAGCGCACGACCCCTTCTGGGCCGCCTATGGCGCATCGAAGGCCGCGCTCGAAGTGATGGTGGAAACCTATGCGGCGGAGACCGCCTACAGCCCGCTGAAGGTCAATATCATCGACCCCGGCGTTGTGAACACCAAGCTGCGCCGTGACGCCTTCCCAGCGGAAGACGAGGCGACGCTGGCGAAACCCGAAGCTCTCGTTCCGCGCTTCATCGAACTCGCACTGCCCGGCTATGCCCACACCGGAAAGATCGTCGCCGCCGCTTAACGTTTTTTGAAAGGTCGCCTGAAGCATGAGCATAGCCAACCCCTACCTGCACGGCGACAGCGGCAAGCACGACATGAACCTCAAGAAATGGGCGACGGTTGCGAGCCTTTCCGTCGCCGGTATGCTGATCATTGTGAAGATGATCGCGTTTTTCGTGACGGATTCGGTGAGCGTGCTTTCCTCCCTCATGGATTCATCGTTTGACGGTTTTGCGTCGCTCATGACCATGCTCGCCATCATGCATGCGGCAACGCCCGCGGATGAAGAACACCGTTTCGGGCATGGCAAGCTGGAAGCGCTCTCGGCCCTCGCGCAGGCGGTCTTCGTTTTCGGCTCCGCCCTGTTCCTGATTTTTGAATCCGTGCACCGCTTTATCGAGCCGCAGCGCATCAAGGACCCGACCGTTGGCATCGAGGTGATGATTTTCTCGATCGCGCTGACCTTTGTGCTCATCATCTTCCAGATGTACGTCATCCGCAAAACCAAATCCGTGGCGATTTCGGCCGACCATATGCACTATCGCGGCGATTTGCTGATGAACCTTGGCGTCTTTGGCGCGATGGTTTTGTCCTACTACAGCCGCTGGCCGTATTTTGACCCCATCTTCGCTTCTGTCATCGCGCTCTCGCTGCTCTGGGCCTCTTATGCGATCACCAAGGAATCCTTTGATATCCTCATGGACAAGGAAATCCCGACTGCCGACCGCGAGAAAATTTTGAAACTCGTGACCGACCATCCGGAAGTGCAGGCGGTGCATGACCTCCGCACCCGTTCGACGGGGGAGCGCATCTTCATCGAATTCCATCTGGAGATTGACGGCACCTTAAGCCTGAAGCGCGCGCATGATATTACGGAGCAGGTGGAAAAAATTATCTATGACGCCTTCCCGAAAGCGGAGGTCATTATCCACCAGGAACCCGCCGGCATCGACGACCACCGTATTGACAACATTATCCCGATAAAATCATGAGTGTTATTCAGGCGCAAAAAGATCTCTTATGGGTGCCGCGGCCGAACACCGTCGTCATTTCCGCCACATCGGAAATGCCGCCGCCGGAACTTTGCACTGCTGCCTATGTGCTCGCCTTCGATGGCGACAACCTGCTGATGGCGGACCTTGACCGCGGCGTCGAGATGCCGGGCGGCCACATTGACCCCGGCGAGACACCAGAGCAGGCGATGCGGCGCGAAGTGCTGGAGGAAACAGGCGCTACGGTTGGCGCCGCACGGCTTTTCGCGGTGCAGAAGATGACCATCACAGGTCCAAAGCCGGAAGGTTATACCTACCCCTATCCCGTCAGCTTCCAGTTGATTTATATCGCGCAGGGCGTAAAGCAAGGCACCTTCATCCGCGATGATGATTCAAAAGGCGGCGTGATGATTTCGCCTGAAGCGGCGAAGGACATTCCCTGGCTGCACACAAACCGGGAACTTTACGATTACGCCTTCGCCATCAAGGATGGCGCAAACGTTAATCCACGTAAGGGTTTTTCGCCGCCTTCACAATAAAGCGGATCGGCACAGCCGGCAGGTTGAAGTCGCGGCGAAGGCCGTTGACGAGGTAGCGCTCATGCGTGTCGGGATATTCGTCAGGGCGGGAAAGCCAGAGCGCGAAGGTCGGCGGGCGCGCCTTCAGCTGCGTCATGTAGCGCAGGCGGTTCTGGCGGCCATGCACCAGCGGCGCGGGGTTCTGGCTTTCCATGCCGCGCAGCCAGCGGTTGAGCTTGTTGGTCGAGACGCGCGAATTCCAGAGCTTGTACACATCCAGCACCGCCTGCAGCACTTGATCGACGCGCTTGTTGCGAAGGGCGGAGATGGTGATGACCGGCACGTCGCGCACTTGCGGCAGCGATTTTTCCAGCTGGTGCTTGATCTCGTCCAGCTTTTCTTCCCGCTGCTCGACCGCGTCCCACTTGTTGACGACGATGACGAGCGCGCGGCCCTCGCGGATGACGAGGTCGGCAATCGCCAGATCCTGCTTTTCAAATTCGGTTTCGGCGTCGATCATCATGATGACGACCTGCGCGAGGCGAATGGCGCGGAGCGTATCTTCCACTGCCATGCGCTCGATATGGTTGACGACGCGGGATTTGCGGCGGAGCCCCGCGGTATCGACAAGGCGCATCTTGCGGCCGGCGAATTCCCAGTCCACATGCACGGCGTCGCGCGTGATGCCGGCTTCCGGGCCGGTCATGGAGCGCTCTTCGCCCACAATCGCGTTCAGGAAGGTTGACTTGCCCACATTGGGGCGGCCGGCAATCGCGATTTTGATAGGGTTTTCGAGGTCTTCTTCCGGCGCGGGTTCATCGCCGAAGCCTTTTTCATCGCCTTCTTTGTATTTCAGGAAGAAGGCTTCAATGTCTTCGGCTTCCGTCGTCTCGACGAAGGGCGGCGCTGCGGCATCTACATAGGGCTTCAGCAGGTCATAGATTTCTTCCATGCCCTGCCCGTGCTCGGCGGAGATGGCGATGGGCTCGCCAAGGCCGAGTTCAAAGGCCTCATAAAGCCCGTCGAGCGACGCCTTGCTTTCGCATTTGTTGGCGACAAGGCGGCAGGGGATTTTCTGTTTGCGCAGCCACATGGCGAAGTGTTTGTCCATGGGCGTGATGCCGACGCGCGCATCGACAATCAATATCGCCATATCGGCTTTGGCCAGCGCCCGTTCGGTCTGCTGGCGCATGCGGCCTTCGATGGATTCATCAAAGGTTTCTTCAAGCCCCGCGGTATCGATGACGTTGAAGACGAGATCTTTCAAAAATCCTTCCGCCATGCGCCAGTCGCGGGTGAGGCCCGGCGTGTCATGCACAAGCGCGAGGCGCTTGCCGACGAGCCGGTTGAAAAAGGTCGATTTGCCGACGTTAGGACGGCCGACGATGGCGAGGGTGAAGGTCATTTTATCTTTTTCTACCGGTACGCGGTGAGTTCCCCGTCCTTGGTGAGGACGAGAAGCGTGTTATCGGCGACGACGGGGGAAAGATCCGCCTGGCCGGAAATTTTTTCGCGGTGGATGATGGCGCCATCCTGCGGATTGACGTCGAACATCTGGCCGTCGGAGCTGACCATGATCAGGCGGTCGCCGGCCAGCACGGGGCCAGACCAGACGACGGGGATATCGCCCTTGCCTTCTTCATATCGCGGCAGCTGCGTCACCCAGCGGATATCGCCGGCGGCTCTAGTCAGCGCGACCAGCTGCTGTTCGGACGTCAGCACGAAAAGGTTTTCGCCGGCGGCCCAAGGCGTTTCGGCGGAGCCGATTTCGCGCTGCCAGATGCGCTGGCCCGTCACCTGGTCCAGCGCCACAAGGCGGCCGGAGAAGGACACGGCATAAACGACGCCCTGGTCGATGACCGGCAGGCCCTTGATGTCGGAGAGGGAATTGAGGGAGCCGGTGTTACGGACGGCGGAGAGGTTATCTTCCCAGACCATCTGGCCGTTTTCAGGGCGCAGGCCGAAAATTTCGCCGGACGACATCGGCAGCACAACCAGCGTCGCATCGGCGGCAGGGGAGGCAGAACCCAGAAGGTTCGTCGTTTCGCTGACGCCGGTGTAGTTCCACAGCGCCGAGCCGTCATTCGCGTTGAAGACGGAGAGGCGGTTATCCAGCGTCACGATATAAACTTTATCATCCATGACCGTGGGGGCGGAGCGCGCGGGCGCCTGCAGTTTGGCTTTCCACAGCTGCGCGCCATTGGCGGGATTGAGGGAAACGATATAGCGGTCGCCATTGGTCGCGAACAGATGACCGGAGGCAAAGGCGATGCCGCCGCCAATCGCGCCCTTTTTGTCTTCGTCCTTCGGCACCATGGAGACTTCCCACTTCTTCTTGCCGTCGGCAAGCGCGAAGGCGGAAATGCGGGAAGATGAATCAAGCGTATAAACAGTGCCTTCCGCGACGATGGGCAGGGAGGTGAGCGGCGTGCGGTGGTCACCGCCGGAGCCGATGGAGACTTTCCACACCGGCTGCACGTTTTTCTTCAGCGTCAGCTGGCCGAGCGCATGGTTCGGGTAGCCGCCGGGCTGCGGCCAGAAGCGGTTGGTCCAGGCTTCCGGCAGCGTCACTGGCTCCGCCTTCAGCTCGGGGTTCGGCACCAGTTCTTTTTGCAGCTGCAGGACGGAAATACGCTCGCCCTTCAGGGGCGGCGTGTTGTCTTCATCGCTGAACATATCCTTCAGTGTCGAACAACCGCCGAGGAAGCCGCAAAGAACGGCGGCGGCGCAAAGCGTTTTGAACGTGTGGCGGCGGGCGGTCATTATTTGCCCTTCGCCGCGGCGGTATTCAGCGTCGCGGTGTACAGCTCGCGCAGCGTCACGGCGCGCGTGCGCACATCATCCGGCGCATCGCTGCCGGAGGTAATTTTGGCGAGGCGGTCGATCGCTTCCTGCAGCTTGTTTTCACGGGCATAGAGCAGCGCGTCCATTTCCAGCGCGGAATAGCGGAAGGGGTCGCGTTCGCCGGAAATATCATCCAGCTCCTTGTGCAGCTTTTTCGCGTCATCGCGGTTGAGGCGGAGGCCGATGGACTGCAGGCGGGCGAGATCGCGCAAGGTGCCGTCCGCGCCGAGGGTCGAGCCGAGGTCGTCGTAAACCTTCACGGCTTCATCGATCTTGCCGTCGCGGGACAGGGCACCGGCGGCCATGAGTTTTGCCAGGGCCGCATGGTTGCGGTCGGCAGCTTTCGCGTAGTCGGTCAGGGCAGCAGGGTCGTTCTTGTCTTCGATCTGGCGGAGGCTTTGCGTCTGCGCCACGTTGCGCTGGTAATCCCAGGTGCGCCACCAGGTCAGGCCCGCAGTGGTCGCGATGGCAAGGATGATGCCGCCGATGATCCAGTTCTTGTTTTCAAGCCAGAACTTGTCCAGCTGCTGGCGGCGCATGTCATCATCGACTTCACTCAGCAAATCCGACATTTGAAAAACCCTTAAAAAGCGTTGGCGGGACGGGCTTTAGCCTGTCCCCTGATCTTGAGCGTGATAATCGCCGCAACCGCCTTGCGGGGTCAAGGAAAATGCCCTTTCTTTTGCCATAATATGCGGTTTCAAGGGGGTGTCTTGCCAAGCCCCCGCAGGCGGTTCATAACTGTTTTTTGAAACAACATTTTCGCCGCCAGATCCATACCAAGCCGTGACCGGCTTTCAAGGAGATTACGCCATGAGCGCAAGACAGGTTTTCAACAAAAAATCGCCCGCCGAAAAAGAGCGCGAGCGCCGCGAAGCCATCAACAAACCGAACCGCCACGGCACCAACATGTTTTTCGAGGCGATCGAGAGCAACAAGTATGCGGAGGTGCTGAAACTGCACGGACAAGGCGCGGATATTCATGCGCGTACAACGTCCCGCGGCTTTATTTCCAACATGACGGTCAACGTGCCCTATGCCGTGGGCGCAACGCCTTTGCATGCGGCCTGCCTGCTCGGCTCCCCCGATATCGCCAAGCTCCTCATCCGCCGCGGCGCGGATGTGGTGGCACAGGACAGCGTCGGCCATACGCCGCTTGATTACGCGATTTTGAGCTATAACTATTTCAAGGATGACTTGGCCGCCAAGCAGGGCTCCCGCTTCACCATGCAGCGGACGGTGGAAAAATCATCCGCCCGTCTGGCCGAGTTCGAGGACGTCATCAGCCAGCTGCTGGTGCATGGTGCGAAACCCGGCATGTTCCAGCTGCCGGAAAATTTCCGCATGACCAGCAAGGCAACGCCCCCTGCCCCGCCCCTTCCTTAACTTGCTGTTATTATTGAATAAATATTGACCCGCGTCAGCTGGCGCGGCGGGTTTACCACTATTTAGTGATTTTTGGCTACCCTTATGTAAAGCTTTTATAGGGGGAAATGCCGGATGTCCGAGCAAATTCAAAAACAAATGGCAGAATCACTCTCGCGCATCGAGGCGGTTTTTGCCCCGGGTTTCGCCGGCGACAAGCGCGATGAAATGCGCGCCCTGCGCGATTCCGGCGACACGCGGTTTTTTGAAGGCGGCGTCCGCTGGTCGGTGCTGCTGGATGAGGCAGACAAGCGGCTGAAGGGCGAGTCTGAATCGCTCGACACGGCCTTTGGCGATATGGCGAGCTGCCTTGACCTTCTCGCCCGCGACCATGGCGAGGATGCGACCGTCATCTGCGCTGTGGAGCCCGCCGCCTGACAACGACTTCCCGTTCCTGATCATCTGGGGATATGACCGACATGGCCGACACCAAAATTGAATACGAAGTCCTCTCCCGCGATACCGTGAAGCAGCTGCAGGACAAGTTTATCAACGGCGTCGAGGACAAGGCGAAGAAGGCGGTGCCGCAGGACGCGCCCAACCCCAACGTGCTGGTCGATGCGTTGAAAACACTCCTCATCGCCTGCGCCCGCAAGGCCATCGAGATCAAGGTCGAGGAGTTGGCCGATGTAGCAAAACAGGGCCGCGACGCCGTGGAGAAAAAGACGCAGGAAGTCGATGCCTCGCTACATAACGCGCTGCGCAACATCGGGAGCAGCTATCCCTCCCCCAAATTTAGCGCAGAACAGTCAGAAGTGCTGGCGCGCGCCGCCATGCGCCGCCATGACGATTTCAAGGTGCAGGAAGTTTTCGGCAACGAGGAACGGATTTACCTCAAGCTAAAAGCCTCTGCGGGCGATATCTCCGACACGCAACGCATCATCGGCCATTACCTTGGCGACCGCGGTTACAAAATTACCGATTACGCGGGGGGCTATGCGACGGATGACAAGGGCAAGCAGCAATTCAAGATCGGCAAGCTGCTGAAGGAAGCGCCCGACATGCTGAAAGCTTTCATGGATGATTCATCGCGCTCGCTCGGCAACCTTGTCGCCGTGATCTCGCGCAAGCCGGAAGATATCGCGCGCATGTCGACGGGCCGCGCCTGGGCATCCTGCATGGGGTCGGGCGGGTTCAATTTCGAATACGTGCCGAAGGATATCGAGCGCGGTACGCTGGTCGCCTATCTCGTCTCCGAAAAAGACCCTGACATCATCAACCCGCTGGCGCGCATGCTGATCAAGCCTTTTGTCATCAAGCACAGGCAGCTCGGCATGCTGGCAAGTTTCGCGCAGAAAGTTTTCGGCCGCGACAAGGGGCCTATGGGCGATCTCTTCGTGCCGGACAAACCCTATGGCATCCGCAACGACGAATTCCAGCAGGCGGTGAAGCAGTTCACGGAGGAGCGGCTCAATGATGGCAAATCCGGCGACTTCAAAATGCGCTCCGACCTCTATCAGGATGACCTGCACAGCCGCTATACCCGCAAGAACGGTGTGACCAAGCCGACCGGTTGGTAACAGGTTGGTTTAATTGTTATTTTACTATCTTCATTGACATAACAATTGCTGCGCTTTATCTTCTTTCCAGCCAAGCAGCTTACGCTTTCTCTTCAGGCGCGGTTTTTTGCGTTTCCCGCCCTGCTGTTTCCCGCTGCAAAACACCCGAAGACCAAATCGTTCTAACCAGCAGGCCGCCGGAAAGCAGCATGATTGAAACCCCGAAAATCAAAGTCGACTTTGATGTGCTGCCGGTGGATGCCGTGCGAAGCTTGCACGAACGCTTCATGAAGGGCATTGAGGAAAAGGTCGTCAAGGCGTTACCGGAAGATGCGCCGGACTACGACGTCCGCAAGCTGCTGCTGAAGGAGCTCCTGCTGGCGACCGCGCGCAAGGCGATCGAGCTTCGGCCCGAAACGCTGACGCGCCTTGCGAAGGAAGGCCACGAAGCCATCGTCAAGGCGAAGCGGGATGCGGATGCATCCCTCCACAGCGCGCAGATCAACGAATGGTCGAGCTACCCCTCCCCCGGCTTTTCGCCGGAGCAGGAAAAGAAGCTGCATGATGCGGCAGCGAAGCGGCGCGAAGACGACGCCGTCAAGCAGCTGTTCGAGGGGCAGGACCGCCTTTACCTGAAAATCAAGCAGGGCATCGAGGCGCCGAAGTCGCGCGTACATCAGGATATTGATATCTACCTCTCCCTGCGCGGTTATAAAATCAGCGACTATGTCGGGGGCTATGCGACGGATGCTGCCGGCAAGCAGCAGTTCCGCATTGGCAAGCTGCTGAAGGACACGAAATTCTACCAGCCCTTCACGGAAGACGCCTCGCGCACGCTTGGCAACCTTGTCGTCGTTGTGTCGCGCAAGGCGGAGGATATCGCCCGCATGTCGACCGGCAGGGCCTGGGGCAGCTGCATGGGTTCGGGCGGCTTCAACTTCAAGTATGTGCCGAAGGATATCGAGAAAGGCACCATGATTGCCTACCTGATTTCGGAGAAGGACCCCGATATCAAAAACCCCCTCGCCCGCATCCTCATCAAGCCCTTCGTCGAGAAAAAGGGCACGCTTGGCGCGCTGACGGCTGCCGCGATGAAAGTCTTCGGCGTCGTGCGGCCGATGGAAACCATTTACGTGCCGGATAAAACCTATGGCATTCACAACGAAGCCTTCACCGCTGCCGTGCATAAGTTTGTCGAGGACAAACTGAACGCGAGCAAGGAAGGCAAATTTGTGCTGCCCGCAGGCCTTTACGCCGACGGCACCGGCCCCGCCTATGTGCGCCAGTACGGCCGCATGCAGGAAACTTACAGATAATGGCAACGCCGGATGAGATGGGGCAGGAAATCCTGCGAGAGCTGCGCAAATCGGAAAGTACCGTCGATTACGATAAAATCGATGCGCTGATTGCATCCGGTGCTAATCTTTCTGCGCTGAACCAACAAGGCCAGCCACCGCTGATCGTTTCCATCGCGCATGGTCACACCCGCGCCTCCCTCGCCTTTATACGCGCGGGCGCGGATGTGGAGCTGGGCAGCGAAGATTCCCCACCGCTGCACCTTGCCGCCTATTACGGCGCGCTTTCCGTTGTGAAGGCGCTGCTGGAGAAAGGCGCGGATGCGGAACGACTGAATGACAAGGACCTGACCGCGCAGCAGGTGGCGGAGGACAAACGACTTGACCGCGAAGACAGCATCAAGAAATTCCCGCGCCTGAATATGGATTTCAACAAATCATCGGCGGAGCTGGAAAATTACAAGACGATCGAGCGGCTGCTGGAAAACCATATCGCCGCACAGGAGCACGCGGCGCAGAGGGAGCGCCGTGCGATGGAAGATTGCTGCAACGCAGGTCTGCCCCTCACGCGCGACATGAAGGTGCGCAAAAAACCCGTCAGCTTTAAAAAGAACTAGTTGGCAGAAGGTGGCGCCGGGGGCTTGGGCGGCGGCGGTTGCGGCGGAGCTGGCGGCTTTAACGTCAGTTTCTGCGGCGCATGTTTTTTCAACGTTTCGCGTTTGGCTTCGGCGAGCGCCGCTTCAAAGTCGAAGTTTTTCTGCAGCCTTGCGGGAACATCTTCCCACAATTTTTGCATCTCTTCCGGCTTGCCGACCCAGTTCTTGGCGTTGAAGATATCCTTCAGCGTTTCTTCGGTGAATCTCGGCTTCGGCGGCGCGGCGGAGGCGCCTTCAAATTCATCGGTCAGTTTTTTCGCGGGCTGCTTGGCGGCGGCGCGCGTTTTGGCTTTTTTGCTGCTGCGCGCGGATTTGCGCTTGCTGTCGAAATAGCCGTCGTCGTCATCATAATCGTCATACCGGCTGTAGCGGCCGCTGAAGGCGGAGCGGTCGAAGAAGCTCATCGCCCCTTCGGCATCAAGCCAGGTGGCGATGCGGTGCTTCTTTTCCTCGCGCGCGAAATCGAGGGGCGTGTCGTAGGTTTCGGAATTTTCGCGGTTGATATCGGCACCGCCTTCGACCAGCGCGCGCACGACCGGCAGGCTGTTGGCCGCAATGGCGGCTTCAAGCGGGGACTGGTTGCTGTCATCTTCAAAATCGGGGTCGACGCCCTGTTTCAGCAGGGCTTTCACCTGCTGCACGTTTTTGGCGCGCACGGCGCGCATGAGGGCAGTTTGCTGTTTCGTGATCGGCATGATGAAATCCTTGCCTTCTGTAATGAAGCAACAGGATTAATGTTAAGTGCGGGGGTAGCTGATAGCAATGGGCTATCCGCGCCGGATCGCGCAAGGAAATGTCGTTATTTCGGCTTGAAGCCGCCGAACTTCGGCTTTGCATAAGATTGCAGCCGCGCCTGACGGATTTCGTTCAGGAAGGCGTCGACATCATGGCCTTCCTTGTATTTTTCCGGCACGTAGCTCCACACATTCTGAAAATCTTCTGTCTTGCGGCCCCAGACCTGCGGGTTCAACAGCTCTGGGACTAGCCCCGCTTCGCACACTTTTAAAATCGTGCGGTCGCCATCCGCGCCGCGGCCGAGCAGGTCGGTAGCGGAAAAACCATTGGCATCTTTTGCCGCCAGCTTGATGACATCGGCAAAGCGGCCCTGGCGGGCGAGGAAATGAAACTGGTCAGCGCCGGTCGAGGCGCTCAAGTCGCGGATGTCCTGCAAGGTTTTGAATTCCAGCGGCGCTACGGGCGCGGCTTGTTTTTGCGCAAAGGCGCGGGCGCGGAGTTGCTGCGCCAGCGCATCATGCCCCCATTGTGACGCGATCTCGGCCGGAGTTTCCAGCTGCGCGTTGCGCGTATTCGCAAGCGCACCCTTCGCCAGCAGCTTATCGGTAAACAGTGTATCGCCCATGCGCGCGGCGTGATGCAGCAGCGTGTTGCCATCATCGTCCCGCCAGTTCGCGGCAAGGCCTTTGTCCAGCATCGCTTCAATCGCGGCACTGTCATTGGCAGCAAGCGCTTTTTCAATCGCGGATGAATTGGGAAGCTTCATGGCGTGTCTTTCAAACGGGGAGCGGGTTTCTTTTTCAGCACGGCGCGGTTCTGCGCCGCGATGGTTTGTGGCAGCTCGGCTTTTGTTTTCGCGCCAAGAGATTTCAGGTATTCGGCGATTTTCGGGCGCGGCGACGATGTGTCGAGCGCCAGATCCAGCGCCGTCTTGCCGTTCGGCGTCAGACGGTTAAAGTCGGCGCCTTTGGCGATCAATGCCTCCACCGCCCACATATGCCCCTGCCCGACGGCAAAGTGCAGCAGCGTCATGCCGGAAAATTCCTTGATCGCATCGGCATCGTGATGCGGCGCCAGCATTTTCAGGAAGGCGTCTTTATTCCCTTGCGCAATCGCGCTGGCAAAACTGGTGGGCTGGTGTTGCATCAGCCCTTCCCCAGTTTAAAGCTGGGCGCGCGTTTTTTAAGGTCGCGCAGGCGATATTCCAGCACCTCGGCGCGCGCCTTGTCGAAATCGACTTCCTTTTTCATCATGAAGTCATTTTCAACCGCAGGACGCAGCGACATCATTTCTTCTAAGCGGCCCTGCCAGACGGCGCTGGTGAAAATTCGGGACAGCTGCTTCTGGTTGTGCAGGGCGCGAAGCAGCGTCGTGTTGTTGTAATATTTGCTGGTCTGCAACAAGTCGGCCGCGCGCAGTTTGTCATCGGGGTGTTTTTCAAGGATGGAAAACACAAAATCCGCGCGGCCCTTCTCGACCATATGTTCCAGCAGCGTCGGGTCATCATTGCCTTGAATAAACACCTTCTGCCGCAGGTCTTCCATGGAGAAGTCTTTGGGGTGTTTCAGGAACAGCGTGTTAAAGCCGCGCGCCTGCAGCAGGTCGAAAGTTTCAAACCAGCTCGGTGACAAAATTTCGTTGCGACCCGACTGCCACATGGTGTCCGTCACATCATGGCCGCGCGAGGAGCGCGCGAAAATATCCGCGCCTGCATCGAGGAGGATTTTCACTTTCTCCACATTCGCGTAGCAGGCGGCGAGATGCAACGCGGGGTAATAGGGGTGGGATGACGGCTGCGGCGCGTTGGCATCCGCGCCTAATTCCAGCGCCTGCTTTACCTGCTCGGGCGTGCCCTTGCGCACCATTTCGAAGAGGAAATTATTGATGCGTGACTGGTAGCGCGGCGCATAGGGGTCATCCGCGACCTCTCCGTTGTCACCAAGCACGCGGAATTCGGCGCCTTCCTGCTTCAGCAGTTTGACGCCTTGCGGCCAGTGCTGGCGCTGCGCTTCATCTAGCGCGTTATAGCCTTCCGCATTGACGTCATCCGTCTGCGCGGCGTAGCGCAGCAGAACTTCCAGTGCTTTGATGTCTTTGCGGTGGATGGCGACATGCAGGGCGGGAAAGCCGTTGATGATGGTGCGGTCGGGGTTGGCATTGTCGCGCAAAGCATCGCGGAGGCCCTGAATATCGCTCGGCTGTTTCAGCAGTGCCGCCTTCAGCCGCGCATCAGCCGCAATGACGGCGGCAGCGCCGGCAGGGTCCTGCATGCGTTTCCAGCGCTTCTCATAGGGGTCGAGATCGTCGAACTCGGACATGCGGCGAATCTGCCTAATTATGTTATTTAACGTGCCCGGAAGTTTTACCATAGCGGGGGGACGCGGCAAATAGGCCAAATAATTTGCATAATGCATAGGCTGCCCTAATCCATCGCTTTAAAACCCAGTCTTTTCAGCCTAAGATGCGCGTTAACCTGCTAACCGACGAAGGCGAATTCCCTTAAACCCATGCTGCTTTTCTTTCGCGACAAGTTCAAGAACCGCAACGCGACCTTCAGCCAGGGGGAGCTGAGCCTGATCCTTGGCGTCTATGGCGACCATGTGAAGCGCGGCATCTGGCGCGACTATGCCATCGACAGCCTGCCGGATATGGCGCTGTTCTCGGTCTACAAGTCGTCGAAGGAAAGCCCTGTCTACGCGATTGCGAAAATTCCGTCGCGCAGCCCCTTGAAGCCGTCGCAATACGCCGTCTATTCGGGCAATGTGACGTTGAAGCAGAGCCCGTCCCTGTCCGAAGTCCTCGCCGTTTTTGAAGAGCAGCCCACATGAAAACTTCCGCATTCCTATTCGCCGTTCTTCTGCTCATCGGCGCGCCCGCCGCCATGGCCGCCGGCATTCAATATCTGGAAGACCCGCCCTACCAGCAGATCAACAAGGACGACCCGAACCCGATGGAAGACGTGATTGGCTTGGCCGAACAGGGCGACCAGCGCGCGCAATACATTCTTGGCGACCTCTACGGCAAGGGCAAGGGCGGTCTTGGCAAGAACCAGGTCAAATCCCGCTACTGGTTTGAACGCTCGGCCCGCGGCGGTTATACGCCCGCCTTTATCCGCCTCGCCGCGCAGGCGAAGCGTGCGCATGACTATATCGCTGCCGCCAAATGGTACACGCTGGATGCCGACCACGGCGAGCGCGGCGAGCGCAAATGGAGCAAGGACGCGCGCGCAGATCTCATCGACAGCGGCAAGCTGAAAAAGGCAGACCTGAAGCTTGCCACCAAGGCTGCCGACGAATGGCTGGACGATGCGCCAGCGCTGCTGAAAGAACAACGCGCATCGGAACAGCGCGCCCGCGATTATGCTCAAGCGCACCCGAAAGACGACCTTGCCTATCTCGACGCCGATAACGCGACGGAAGCCGCAGCTTTGAGCGGCGGGGCGAAACTGCCGCCGAAACCCAAATCCACCGCCAAACCGGCACCGGCAAAAGCGCCGGCGCCAGCCCCCAAACAGGAGAAGCATTACAATGACTAAAATCAAAGTCAAAACGCCCGTCGTCGAAATGAACGGCGATGAAATGACCCGCATTATCTGGGACATGATCATCGACAAAATGATCAAACCGTATCTGGATATCGACCTTGTCTCCTGCGACCTCTCCATCCAGAACCGCGATGCGACGGATGATAAAATCACCGTCGATGCCGCCAAAGCCATCCAGAAATACGGCGTCGGCATCAAATGCGCGACGATCACGCCGGATGAAGCGCGCGTTGAAGAATTCAAACTGAAAAAAATGTGGAAGTCGCCGAACGGCACCATCCGCAACATCCTCAACGGCACCGTCTTCCGCGAGCCGATCATCTGCAAGAACGTGCCGCGCCTTGTGCATGGCTGGAGCAAACCCATTGTTGTCGGCCGTCATGCCTTTGGCGACCAGTACAAAGCGACGGACATTAAAGTGCCCGGGCCGGGTAAGCTGACCATGGTCTTCGAGCCCGCGAACGGCGAGAAAAAGACCTACGAGATTTTTGACTTCCAGGGCCCCGGCGTTGCCATGGGCATGTACAACACGACGGAATCCATCGAAGGTTTCGCGCGTTCCTGCCTGAACTATGGTCTGCAGCGCAAATACCCTGTGTATCTCTCGACCAAGAACACCATTCTCAAAGCCTATGACGGCGATTTCAAAGACATCTTCCAGCGTATCTTTGATGCCGAATTCAAAGCGGCCTACGACAAAGCAGGCCTCACCTACGAACACCGCCTGATCGACGACATGGTGGCTTCTGCCATGAAATGGGAAGGCGGCTTCCTCTGGGCCTGCAAAAACTACGATGGCGACGTCCAGTCGGATTCTGTCGCGCAAGGCTTCGGCTCTCTCGGCCTCATGACTTCTGTGCTGCTGACGCCGGATGGCAAGACGGTCGAAACGGAAGCGGCGCATGGCACCGTGACCCGTCACTACCGCCTGCACCAGCAGGGCAAGCCCACCTCCACCAACCCCATCGCCAGCATCTTCGCCTGGACGCAGGGCCTGAAGTATCGCGGCAAGTTCGACAATACGCCCGATGTCGTGCGCTTCGCCGAAACGCTGGAAGCCGTCTGCATTGCGACGGTTGAAGCGGGCGATATGACGAAGGACCTGGCGCTTCTCGTCGGCCCCGATCAAAAACACCTGACGACCGAGCAGTTCATGGATAAAATCATCGCCAATCTTGACGTGGCGATGCGCAAAGCTGCCTGATTTTCAGGGACGAATCTTCAAAAAAGGCGGGCCGCAAAGCCCGCCTTTTTTATATGCTTTCAAGGGCTTGCAGGGCAAAATTTGACGCGCCGCAAAAATCTGGCTACCGTTAAGTTGTCACCCCTAACAAGGAGATTTGAATGGCTCTATCAGCAGCCTTCTCCCGAGCAGCAAAGCGGCTCGGGGTTGCTTTTACCTGCCTCTCGCTCGCCTTCCTCACCGCCTGCGGCCCCGCCCCGCAACAGCTGGGCGCCGGTGCCAAAACGCCGGACCTGCTTGGCACCACCGCCATCACCCAAGTCTACACCGACGCCGCGCCGCAAAGCGTGCTGACCGTTGACGGTCATGCGCTGAAGGCGGAAAGCCGTTACGTTTACAACGGCCCGCTCGTCATCAAGGGCGATGTGCCGGCGAAGACCGAAATCGACGTCACCAACGGCAAGCTGGAAGTCACCGGCAACGTTGCGTCCGACGCAAAGATCGAGGTCAGCCTGCCCGTCATCACGCATCAGCAAACGGATATTGTGCTGATGCCGATGGTCATGAGCTGCGGCAACAACTGCACCACAACGACGCTGATGCCGATGCCCGTGACGACGACGATTGAAGACGGGCTTGTCCACCCCGCCGATACCGGCCCCGCCGTAAAGGTGGACGGCGCGATTGGCAACCGCGTGCAGTTGACCACTAACGGCGGCATACAGGCCGGCAGCTGGGGCACGGAATTCCGCGCGAAAACCGGCTACGGCCGCACGCTGCAGCAGGTGCCGCCGCCAGCCCCGCGTGCTAGCGCCCCCGGCGCGTAAACCTTATAACTTCTTTGCTTGCACCACCTTGTCCCCGGTTTTTTGAAACCGGGGATTTCTTATGGTGAGCGTGCCTTGCGTCTTTAAAAAAGGATGCGAAGTGGTTTTTTTTCAAGCGCGCTGGCTGTAGACTATCGGCATGGAAGAAAACACCCCCCGCCGCCTTGCCGGCTTCAGATATCTGGTTTTGATCGCGGCATATATTTTGCCGGTGATGAGCGTGACGCCGTATATTCCGCTGCAGTCGCGCGTTATTGACCTGCCGAGCCATTTCGCCCTGCAATATGCGGTGGGCGCGGTCATCCTGCTGCTCGGCGCGTTTTATTACCGGTTGCCGCAGGCCTGCAAGGTGCTGTTTGTTGCGAGCCTTGCCATCAACCTTGTTACCCTTGCACCCTACCTGCCGTATAAAGCCGATGCGCCGGTAGCCGGCCCAAGTTTAAAAATCCTGCAGACGAATGTTCTCTTCCTGAATGACGATACCGCTGGCCTAAAAAAACTGATCGAGGCGGAAGCACCCGACCTGATCGTTGCCGCCGAAGTGAACGACCATTTCGCCGCGATGTTCAATAGCCTTACCGATTACCCCGCCAAGGCTGTCTGGCCGGAAGATAACACCGCCCGCGGCCTTGCCGTGTTGTCAAAGCTGCCGCTACAAAATACCGGCCTTGCCTATTTTGAATATCAAAAGATTCCGAGCGTTTCATTCCAGCTGCGGCTGGGCGGCAAGACCATCCAGTTTATTTCGGTTCACCCGCATACGCCGTTGGTGGGGCTGACAAGCCGCGATGCGCTGTTTGCCGGCATCACCGCGGCAATTCAAAAACAAAAGCCCGACAATCTTGTCGTGCTGGGCGATTTCAACGCAACGCCCTATTGCAGCGCGCTGCAGAAGCTGACCCGTGACCTGTCTCTCCACAATGCACGCGAAGGCAAGGGGATTAACGGCACCTGGCCGGTGTTTTTCCCAACGCCGCTGCTGCACATTCCTATCGACCAGTTCCTCACCAGTGATACACTTGTCACCAGCGATTATCGCACCGGCCCCGATATCGGCAGCGACCATCTGCCTTCCGTCATCACCCTGTCATTCAAGGCGCCTTAACCTCATGCACTTCCTTTTACTTCTTGCTGCCGCCCTGCTCTGCGCCGCATCTGCCGCGCCGTATATTGACATCAAGGGCAATAAATATACTGAACTTGCCAGCCACTTCCCGCTGCAATACGCGATTGCCGCGGTTGTGCTGCTGCTGCCGGCCTTTGCTCTCGGCACCTATGGCGTGACGTTTATCCTGCTGCTGCTGGCGCTGGGGCTGAGCCTTTGCCAGATTGCGCCTTTTGTGTCCTTCGTTCGCGCGGCGCCGCAGCTGGGCGATGGCCAGCCGTTAAAAATTCTGCAGGCGAATGTGCTGAAGCTGAATACCGACACCAACCAGCTGCGCCGCATCATTGAACAGGAACAGCCGGATATTATTGCGGCATCGGAAGTGACACCGGCATTTGCCGCCATGCTGGCAGGCCTTGAGGCGCTCTACCCCTTCCGCCTTGTGGAGCCGGAGGAAAAATCCAGCTTCGGCATGGCCCTTCTCTCCCGCCTGCCTTTCAGCCATATTGAATCCGTCAGCTTCGACGGGCCGAAGAACCGCGCCATGGTCGCCAAAATCCGCCATGACGGGCGGGAGATTGATATCATCTCCATCCACCCGACGACGCCAAACGTGAATTTGGCAAGCCGCGACAATGAATTCGACAATATTGTGAAACGTGTCGGCGCCCATTCCGCCAATCTGGTGCTGCTGGGGGATTTCAACGCGACGCCCTATTGCCCGGCATACAAAAAACTCACCCGCGCGCTGAAGCTGAAAAACGCGCGGGAGGGCTTGGGTATTCTCGGCTCCTTCCCGCAGTACCTGCCGACGCCGTTTTTGAAACTGCCGATCGACCATGTGCTGCTCGGCGCGAATCTGCGTGCGCTCAGCTGCAACCTCGGCCCCGAGACGGGCAGCGACCATCTGCCGATGCTGGCCACTATTTCCTACGTAACGGACTGATATCCTTGACCCCGTCAGGGGGTTGACATAACGACACCAAGCCGATAGCCTGCCGGCTCGTTTAAGTTATGCAAAAGGATAAGAATTGGCAACATTCGGCAAACCCGTCGGCGGCACTCATCGTCTCAAAAAAGCATTCCTGAAAGTCGCGCTGGGCGCGGTTCTTCTCAACGGCTCCTACCAGTATTACGCGCCTGAATCGACCAAGCAGTCGGTCGCGGATGCGATCACCGACGTCATTGGTGTCGACATCACCCCCAAAGCGCACAAGACCATCGACCCCGAAAATTTGCAGTTTGTTTTTGAAAGCAAGGCCGCACCGAAAATCCTCGGCGCCAAGACGGAAGGCATCTTCAACGCCCCGACAGATATTCCTGACAGATGGTTCGGCGTTCTCGGCCGCCACGAGCTGCTGATGCAGGACCCTGACAACCGCGCCGCCTTCAACACCTGGCTGAAGCAGTTCGACAACCTGTCCGGCAAATCAGTTGCCGAAAAGGCGAAAGCCGTCGACGCCCTCATCGACCAGCAGATCACCTATGTGACGGATCCTGAGCAATACCATCGCGCCGACTACTGGGCGACGCCGATGGAAACGCTGGCTTCCAAAAAAGGCGACTGCGAGGATTTCGCGATTTTGAAATACTTTGCCCTGCGCCACCTGAACGTGCCGGCGAACGACATGTTCGTCGTTGCCGTAGGGCAGAACGGCTCCGACCTCGACCACGCAACATTAATGGTCGACACGCGCGAGCCCGGCTTTGTGACAAAACAGTGGGAACACCTGAAAGCCCGCTTCTTCAGCTCCGAAATTCCGCACACTTACGTCATTCTCGACAATGACAACAGCCCGGATGGCCGACTGGTGGAAGCGAAAGATTCCCGCTACGAGCCCTATTACGCCATGAATGAAAAAGGCGTCTTCGGCGTGCCGGCAAAATCGAAACTGAAGTGGTAATTTAAGCGTCGCGCGGGAACTTGCCTTCGGCGAGGAAGCCGGAGGCGAGTTTCCAGACGCTCGGCATCCAGACCATCTGCGAGTGATCGCCGAAGACGATGACATGATCCTTCATGCCCTCGACCTTGGTGCTTTCGACAGAAACGATGCCATCGTTAGGCCGCGGAATATTCACGAGATAGCTGGTCGGGAAATGCAGGTAGTGGTTTTCCCCTGCAATCACGCCGCAGTCGAAATTGACCGGCGGCAGGCTGGCATGGGCGTCTTTATCGGTTGTGCCAAGCTTTTGGCCGACGGCGCCAAAATACCATTCAAACGGCGGGAAGTTGCGCAACGCATCGGCGACTTCGCTGCCGCGGTTGGGGGTGCCGATCATGACGACGCGGCCGATTTTTTCCGTGCCGTATTTCTGCGCGTAAAGCCGCGTCAGGATGCCGCCGAGCGAATGCACGACAAAATCAACCTTGCCGCCGCCCTTAGCGGCCGCCTTGTCAACCTCCGGCTTGATGAATTCATCGACCAGCCCTTCCAGCGGCGCATCGCGGGAGGGATAGGATAGGGCATGCACTTCATAGCCGTTGCTTTTCAGGTGGCGGCTGAGGCCCGTCATCCAGAGGCGGTTCATGGCAAGCCCGTGCAGGACAATGACCTGGCGCGTCATGCTTTATCCTTCTCTGGCTCATTTGGCCAAGACGTGAAGGCCAACGCCCAGAGCACGATGACGGCAACATAAGGGATAATCATCAGTAGTGCCCAATAGGGGCTGCGACCCGCGCGCGTCGCTGCGACGGCGGCGGAGACGATGAGCAGCGAGATCAGAATGCCGCGCGTCAGGTACTGCAGCCAGAACGGCCAGCTTCCAAATGCGAAAATGGCGAAATCGGGCGTCATGCTTTTTTCTCCCGCTTCTTTAACACCAGCGGTTTCATTTTCGGCCAGTGCCAGAAACCGAGGCGGATGGTGCAGATGACAATACCGGCATAGGGCACCAGCAGGCCCAAGGCCCAGGCGGGATTAAACCCCGCCCGCATGAAAATGCGCACCATCGGCGCCATGCCGAGCATGACGGAGATATAATAATTCACCAATGTCGGCGACATCAGGTCGAGCAGTTGTTGCGGCATTTAACTTCCTTTAAGCGGCTTTGGAATTTCATGGAGCAGCCAGACCAGCAGCGCGACAAGGGTCAGCGCACCCGCCTGATGCAGCGTAGCCAGGTGGATATCCACTTGCGTCATTAAGGTCGAGATACCAAGGCAGAGCTGGATGATCACCATCATGCCAGCCGCGATGAAAACGCGGCGCAGGCGCGGCTCCACCGCGTATCTTGTGCTTTTGCTGGTCAGCGCCAGCACGGTGCAGAAGGTGAGGATGGCAAGGCAGCGGTGCGTGAACTGGACAGATGCAGGCTCTTCAATAAAGGCTTTCCACACCGGCTGGTGCTGCAGCAGCTCCGGCGGCATCCAGTGGCCGTTCATGGTGGGGAAGGTATTGTAAATCATGCCGGCATCAAGCCCCGCGACAAAGGCGCCCCAGGTCATGGTGACGAGAGCAACGCAGAGAGCAAAGCGCACGAGTGGCCTTAAGTTGACAAGCAGCCCCGCGCTTTTCGACGGCTGCACCGCAAATTGTAGGCCGAGGCGGAACAGGCTGAGATAAAGAACGACCGCGGTCATCAGATGCGCGGCAAGGCGATAATGGCTGACGGCGGGGTCATTGACGAGACCGCTTTTCACCATCCACCAACCCAGCAAGCCTTGGCAGAAGCCGAGACCGAGAACGCCGATAAAGGCAGGTCGCGTTTCTTTCGGCAGGCGGCGCCAGAAGTAGAGCAGCGGCAGGGCATAGAAGACGCCGATCAAACGGCCCCAAAGGCGGTGAAACCACTCCCAGAAAAAGATCTGCTTGAATTCACCAAGGCTCATGCCGTGGTTGACTTTCAAATACTGCGGGCTGGTTTTGTAATCGGCGAATTCGCGCGCCCAGTCTGCGGCATTCAGCGGCGGCAGCACACCCGTGACGGGTTCCCATTTCACGATGGAAAGGCCGGATTCCGTGAGGCGCGTGATAGCGCCGATAACCGCCATCAGGAAAACAGCGCCAGCGCAGAAGAACAGCCAGCGCGCAACGGGTTTCAGCGATTTTGGCTTTCCGGTCATCATAGCGACATAAACATCCGAAGGGAGATAAGGGCGAGCAGCAGGGCGAAAACACGGCGCAGTGCAAGCCGCGGCATGCCATGGGAAACCTTGGCGCCAAAAGGCGTCAGCATAATGGCGACGGGGATGATCAAGGCGGCGGCCGCGAAATTGACGTAACCCAGCGAATAGGGCGGCATGCCTTCCGTGTGTTTCAAGCCGCCGATGAGGTAGCCGGCCGTGCCGAAAAAGGCGATCGCGATATTAAGCGCCGCGCCGGTGCCGACCGCGCGCTGGATAGGAATGCCGCTGTAGCTCATCGTTGGCACCGTCATGATGGCGCCGCCGACGCCGATCATGGAAGAGAGCATGCCCGTAATGGTGCAGATGATGTGCTGCAGGTGTTTCGAGAGCAGGGCGACGCCGGGCTCAGCCTTTTTTTCGCGGCCGATGGCCATGTAGAGACAGATGAACAGCGTGACGATGGCGAAAACCTGCTTCAAAATCGCGCCATCGACCGAGCTGGCGAAAAAGGTGCCGATGGCGACGCCGGCAATGATATAGGGCGTCCAGTCGCGGCAAAGCGCAAGGTCGACCCCGCCGCGGTGGTAATGCGCGCGGGCGGAGGTGATGCTGGTGGCAAGGACGATGAGAAGCGAGGTTGCGACCGCGATATGCATGGAATGCTGCGGGTCCATCCCCAGCTTGGCCATGGCGAAGACCAGCGCGGGCACGAACAGGCTGCCACCGCCAACCCCGAGCAGGCCGGACAGGAAGCCGCCGACCGCGCCAATGGCGAGCAGCATGAGGATGATATTGATAAGCGGGAATCCCGCATCGAGGGAGTGCATGGTTAAGCGCCTTTATTTCGCCCTCAATATAGGCGCAAAAGGCAGGCTTTCCAACCCCGTAAAAGCTCACAAAATCAAGGCGTTGTTATGCGGCTGATTTGAAGTCGAGGCCGACGTCGAAATTGGGCGCGCTATGGGTGATGGCGCCCGACGAAATAAGGTCAACCCCCGTTGCCGCGATTTTGGGAATGCGGTCGAGCGTGACACCGCCGGAGGCTTCGACCGTTGCGCGGCCGCTGACGCGTTTGACGGCGGTCGCCATATCTTCAAGGCTCATGTTGTCGAGCATGACGATATCAACGCCCTCCTCCAGCACCTCATCAAGCTGGGTCAGATTATCGACCTCGCATTCGATTTTAACGGTGTGGCCGATGTGGGTTTTGGCGTTGCGGATGGCGATTTTGACGCCGCCGGCCATAGCGATGTGGTTGTCTTTAATCAGCACCGCGTCATCGAGGCCATAGCGATGCGGAATGCCGCCGCCGACCTGCACCGCATATTTTTCAACAGCGCGGAGACCCGGGGTAGTTTTACGTGTGGCTGCAATGCGTGCTTTGTGGTTGCCGGTCGCCCGCACCATTTTAAGCGTGAGCGTCGCGATGCCGGACATGCGGCCGACAAAGTTAAGCGCGACGCGCTCCGCCGTTAAAATCGAGCGGGCCTTGCCTTCAATCTCCATCACCTCGTCGCCTTTCTGCACATCGGCACCTTCTGCCTTCAGGCGCTTCACGGTCAGGGTGGGGTCAACGGTTTTAAAGGCGAGTTCGGCAAGGTCGAGACCTGCAATACGGCCTTCTTCCCGGCTGGCAATCACGACGCGGGCGCGGGTTTCTGCAGGTACGGTGGAGTTGGAGGTAATATCGCCGGAGCGTCCCAAATCTTCCGCCAGCGCCATTTTGACGAGGGGTTCGAGGATGACGAAAGGCAGCGGGGCAACGGCGGTCATGGTTTTATACTCGCGTAAAAGTTAGGCAGCAGATTCCTGCAGCTGGGGTTTGCGGGTCAGCAGGGCGTCAACGGTCAGCGCGTCGATTTCCTTCAGCGTGACGAAGCTGCGCTTCTGCCAGGATTTAACCGGCGTTGCGAAATCGCTGCGGCAGTGGCCGCCGCGGCTTTCCGTGCGGCGGAGAGCAGAGACCGCCACCATGCGGGCGACGAGGGCCATGTCTGCCGTGCGGGTATCGCGCGTTTCGGCGTTTTTCTGGATCGTCGCAATGGCGCGGATAGCGTCTTTCATGCCCTTCTCATGGCGGATGACGCCGATGAGGTCGGTCATGATGTGGCGGAGCTGTTCGCGGTCGCCATCCATCTGGCCGACCGGCAGTTTCGGCAGGGTGGAGAGGTTAAGCGGGAAAATCTCGTAACCACGGGCAACGAAGTTTTCAATATCCGCTGCCGCTTTCGCGCCCATGACCACCGCTTCCATGAGGGAGTTGGAGGCAAGGCGGTTCGCGCCATGCAGGCCGGTGGCAGCGCATTCGCCTGCCGCCCAGAGACCGTGCACGGAGGCGCGACCTTTGAGGTCCGTCGCAATGCCGCCCATGTGGTAGTGCACGGCCGGCATGACGGGGATCAGGTCACGCTTCGGGTTAAGGTTGGCGCGCGCCGCCGCTGAGAGCAGCGCCGGGAAATGCGCGGTGTCGATGTGGCGGCAATCAAGGTAGGTTTTCTGGCCTTTTTGGATTTGCGCGAAGATGCCGCGGCTGACGACGTCGCGCGGGGCAAGTTCAGCGGCTTCGTGGTAGTCGAGCATGAAACGCTCGCCGCGGGAGTTGAGCAGATGCGCGCCTTCACCGCGCAGCGCTTCAGTCGCGAGCGGGGCCGGATCTTCACCGATATCCAGCACGGTCGGGTGGAATTGCACGAATTCGAGGTCGGAGACAACCGCGCCGGCGCGTGCCGCCATGGCAATGCCGCGGCCAATGGCGTGCAGCGGGTTGGAGGTTGCGGCGTACAGACCGCCGAGACCGCCGGTTGCCAGCAGCACCGCAGGCGCTGCGAAAACGACCGGTTTATTGTCGGACAGGCGACGGCAGAGGACGCCCTGCACAGGGCCCATGGTGGGGCCGTCACGGCGGATAAGACGCTCCGCCGAAACGCCTTCGACGAATTGGATGGAGGGGGTGTTGCGCACGGCTTCCGCCAGGGCGCGCATCAATTCATAACCGAAACCGTCACCGGCCGCGACCTTCAGCACACGGCGGCGGGCATGGCAGGCTTCGCGCGACAGTTTGTAGGCGCCATTGTCGTCCTTCTCAAAACGCACGCCGTAGCCAGCCAGAATTTCGATGTATTTCGGCGCGGCTTCGACGAGGGCGCGGACGACTGTGACGTCCGCCGTGCCGGCAGCGGCTTTCAGCGTATCGGCCACATGGCTTTCTGTCGTGTCGTCTTTATCAACCGCAGCGGCGATGCCGCCTTGCGACCATTGCGAGGCGCAGACGCCGCCGAGCGGCTTTTCGGACAGGACGAGGACGCGGCGGGGGGCAAGCGTCAAGGCTGCGATAAGCCCTGCTGCGCCGCTACCGACGATTACAACATCTGCCTTGTCTTTCACTTCTGCGGTCATGGTCTTTATCCTTGAGAAAAGAAAAAATTTAGAGCGAAGCCACCAACATGCGATCCACCGCCGCCTTGGCGCGGATGGCGAGGGCCGGATCCACCGTCACCTCATGCGTCAGCGTGAGCAGGCTGTTGAGGATTTTCGGCAGCGCGATGCGTTTCATGTGCGGGCACAGGTTGCAGGGGCGCACAAATTCCACATTCGGGTTCATGACCGAGATATTGTCGGACATCGAGCATTCGGTGATGAGCACGACCTTGCCCGGCTGTTTGTCGGTCACGTAATCCGCCATCGCCTTGGTCGAGCCGGAGAAGTCGGCTTCGGCGCAGACTTCTACCGGGCATTCCGGGTGGGCGAGGACAACGCAGCCGGGGTAGGCCTTACGGAATTTCTTGATGTCTTCCGCGGTGAAGCGCTCGTGCACTTCGCAGGCACCCTGCCAGGTGAGGATTTTCTTTTTGGTCTGTTTGGCGATGTTACCAGCGAGGTATTTGTCGGGGATCATCAAAATCGTGTCGCTTTCAAAGCTTTCGACGATTTTGAGCGCGTTGGAGGAGGTGCAGCAGATATCCGATTCCGCTTTCACATCGGCCGAGGTATTGACGTAGGTGACAATCGGCACGCCCGGATATTTTTGGCGGAGCAGGCGCACATCGGCCGCGGTGATGGAGGATGCGAGCGAGCAGCCGGCTTTGAGGTCGGGGATCAGCACGGTTTTTTCCGGCGACAGGATTTTCGAGGTTTCGGCCATAAAGTGCACGCCGGCCTGAACGATGATTTTCTGTTCGACCTTGGCCGCTTGCTGCGCCAGCTGAAGGCTGTCGCCCGCGAAGTCGGACACACAGTGGTAAATTTCCGGCGTCATATAGTTGTGCGCGAGTACGACAGCACCGATCTGCTTTTTAACGCGGTTGATTTCGAGGATGTAAGGGGCGAAGGTGGCCCAGTCCAATTCGTTCACGACGCGTTTGACGCGGTCATACAAGGGGGCGGCTTCTTTGGCGACGCCCGGGGTGTATGCCAACTTGAAATCCTGGTGAACGGTATCAAACATCTGGTAGCTCCTTACCTGTCCTGTCGGTCTTTTTCGGCAGACCGTTTTTTGCTCGTCTTGAGTATAACCTATACTCCATTAGAGCATAAGTCAATGAAGATATTGTTAAGGTCATAACTATTTATTTGATAACCATTTCAACATTTTAGCTGCATCATTTTCCCGCCCCTGGATTTTATTTGCCGACTCTGCAGGCGCAAAATGGCGAATCAAGGCTGGTCAGAAAGGATGGCTACGACTCACTGGATATTTTTCATAACCTGCGATATAGTATTGGCGACATTTCCGGGGACATCATGGCGCTTCTTCAACAGCTATTCACCAAAGCCACACTAAAAATGACGCGCTATCAGCCGGACGCCGTGCTGGCGGCGGCGGAGAACGCCTTTGCCGAAGCGCGGGATGACGAGGGCCTCGACCTGCTGTCCAAAAACCCCGATGCGTTAAAATTGAAGGATCCGAATTCCGGTCAGGGCCTCTTCGAGCGGCTGTTCCGCCAGGGCTCCGCCGCCGCGAAGAAAATCGCACAAGCCTATCCCGATGTACTCGAGAGCAAGGACGCAAGTGGCGCGACGCTGCTGATGCGGCTTGCCGCGGAGGATAAACGCCCCCTCTTCCTCCAGCTTGTCGGCCTTGGGGCTGACCTGCACGCGCGCGACAGCGACAGCAACACGCTGATGCATTACGCCGCCCTATCGTACGGTGTCGATGTCATGCTGGAAGCTGCGAAACTCGGCTGCGGTAAAAACGGCATTAACAATTACGGCCAGACGCCGCTGATGTTTTTTTCCCGCGGCGACAAGAAGCCCGGCGCGCTCAGCGTTTACCTGTCATCCGGTTTCAGGCTCGATGCGACCGATAACCAGGGCCTCAACCCGACCATGCATGCGATACAGAACCTGCGTCTCGACCTCGCTATCGATTTCATGAACGAGGGCGGTGAAGTGGATTTCAACCAGTCGGAAATTCTGACGGCAGCCCGCGCCCTCGTGCATAAAACAACCGTCGGCGGCGGCCCGTTTATGGCGGCGCTCGCCAAACGCCACGGTATTCAGACCGCGGATGAAACGGCGGAAAAAGAGGCGGTCAAGGCACGTGATGCCGCAGCTGCCGCAAAGGCCGCAGCAGATGTGGCGGCGAGCCTGCGCAACGGCGGATCCCGCAAGCCGACCGTGAAGACAGTCAAGTTTAAAACGCCACGCGGGGGCGCTTTGACGCCATGAAAACCCTTCGCGATATTTTTTCCGGTATTTTTCGCCGCAGCTCCAGCGCGGAGGCCATTAACGCCACACCGCTGTTTCTGCCAGCACCGATTGAGACGGAGGAAGCCACCGGCCGCGACGCGCTGATGATGGCCGCGCGCAACCAGCCGGCCGACATCATAAAATCGCTGATGGCAGATGGCGCGAATATACATTCCACCGACAGCCTTGGAAAAAATGCCGCTGTAATAGCGCTTGAATCCGGCAACTGGGATGCCGCCATTCCACTGCTGGAAGCCGGATGCCTTGTGAACCACAATGCTGAATATATGGCCTGGGGCCTGCGCGTTGCGACTTATGAAGGGGATGATGCCTTCTTGAATGCCGTCACGCTCAACCAAACACTTGGGCTGAAGCTGGCTGCAGAACGTGACGCTGCTGCGGCTTTTGCAGCACAGAAAAACCATGCCGAACAGATGGCAGCTATTGACGAGGGCATGCAGCAAGGCTGCGCCAATCCCCCGCGCGTGAAACCTGTCCGCTTCAAAACACCCGCCTCCACATGAATGTGCTGAAAAAAATATTCACCCGCGCGTCAGCGAAGACAAATGACCTGATGGCAGGCTTTGCGGCGAAGCGCGGTTTTGCGCTGCTGGACTCCGGCGATATCCGCGGCGCCCTTGACTGTTTTGCGGCCTACCCCGCCGCGCGGCAGAAGCGCAACGGTGACGGCTATACGCCACTGGAATCGCTGCTCTACGCCGAGAAATGGGATTTTGCGCAAAGCTATCTGGATTATTTCATTAATGATGCGAAGACAGTGAACAAGGACGGACAGACGCTGCTGATGCAATATGCGGCGATTGAAAAGACACGCGCCGTCGACCTGCTGCTTGCCCACGGCGCGCCTGTGGATGCGCAGGACAAATTTGGCAACACCGCGCTTCACTATACGATGCACAATGAACTGGACGCGGATATGCTGCCCTTTTCGCGCGACCTGATCCGCTATGGTGCGAAAGCCGATATTCCAAACGCGGAAGGCATCACGCCCCTAATGCTGGCGGCAGAAAACGCGGGCCTTGGCGCTTTTGTAGCACTGCTGCTGGCGGAAAAGGCGGACCCCGCCCGCCGCGATAAAAACGGCCTGACAGCCGGGATGCATGCGGTGAAGGAATTCGCCTTCGCCAATGCGGAGGCTTTGCAGTATATCGACTTGTCGCACGCAGAAGTGCAATCGGCACTCACCGCATGCAAATCCAGTCACCCCTACGCACTCGGTCTGAAGGCGGAGCTTGAAAAGAGAAACACGCAGGAACTCCACGACAATGCCCGCAGGATTTCCAGCGCCATGCAGGCGGGATCCGGCAAGGCATGCGGTATCAAGACAGTAACGTTTAAAAAACGCGCGACAGGCGGATAATCACATCATCGCCGGCGAAAGTTTCACGCCCGGCGCGGGGCGCTCAAACACCACGTCCTTGCGGAAGCGGAACAGCGCGGCGGGGCGGCCGCCGGCTTCGGCGGATTTTTTGCCGCTGATTTCCTCCACCATGCCGGAGCCTTCGACGAGGCGGCGGAAATTCTGTTTGTGCAGGGAATGGCCGACAATCGCTTCGACCGTTTTCTGCAGGTTCAGCAGTGTGAATTCGGGCGGCACCAGCTCGAACACGACGGGGCGGTATTTCAATTTACCGCGCAGGCGGCCCATGGCGGTCGCCAGAATGCGGCGGTGGTCATAGAGCATCGAGCGGCCGGGAACGAGGACGTAGTCAACCTTCGTGCCCTTGTCGCGGATGGATTCATAGACAAGGCGCGCTTCATAGAGCAGCTCGTAGCGCTCCAGCACTTTTTCCTCGTCCCAGGGAATATCATCGAGGCCGAAGCAGAGGTCGGCTCTGGTGCGGCGGTAGTTTTTTTCTTCCTTGGTCTCGGCGGCAGCGACCCAACGCTTCAGGCCCAGCTCGATCACGTCGGAGATAACTTTGGGCTTGCCGGCGCGCCAGTCTTCCCAGGGGAAGTAGCTGTACCAGTCACCCCAGAAAACTTTTTCCGTCGTCTTGGTGCGCGCCTGATGGGTGAGCGCCAGATAGCCGATGGAGACGACGCGCTGGTATTCCGCCGCCTGCCCCGCATAGCGGCCGCGGTTGCCGAAGGTGTACAACTGCTCGACATAGCCGGGGTTGAGCGGCGTTTGGTCGGTGACGTAAGCGCGGAGACCCGCTTCCAGCGTTGCGTGCTTTTCGGGCTCGAAGGGACCAAAGGGGAGCGCGTCGCCCTCTTCATTCGTCGGGTTAACGCCGACGGAGAGCGCGTGTTCCGCGCCGCGCACGATGAAAACTTTCGGCTCGTTATTCTCGACGGCGACGACGACGGCGGAAAGGCCGATGATGATGCTTTGCGGGTCGGCGGTGTTACGCGGGGTCATGGGATGAACTGCCTTGTATAATAAAGCCGCGCTTACTTGTCGTAGTTGAGGGGCTGATCCTTCGGCGCGAGCATGCGGCTGGCCATGGGATTGTAGGGGCGCCACGTTCTTATCTGGCGCTCCGCGTTCGTCTTTTCCTGCGGCGTGATAACGCCGTTCAGCTTGCTCATGTTCTGCACGGCTTCGACCAGAAGGTCGTTTTCCGAGCTGCCCTTGCTCTCGTCCGTCTTGGCGGAAAGGCGGCCGCGCTGCTCCAGCAGGTCATGCGCAATACCGTACCAGGTGTAGGATTTGGCAAGGTCCTTGTTGACGCCGAAGCCGTCGCGATACATCGCGGCAAGGCGCATCTGCGCATAGGGGTCGCCGGCATCGGCGGCCTTCTGGTAGAGCTCCATCGCTTTTTGCGGGTTCGGCTTCACACCTTTGCCAAGTTCATACAGGCTGGCGAGGGCGACCATGGAAGGGGTATAGTTCTTCTCTTCCACCGCGCGCTTGTACCAGTTGAAGGCTTCCTTGTAATCCTGCGCAACACCGGAACCGTCGGCCTTGGGGCCCGATTCATAGAGATAGCCAAGGCGGTGCATCGCGCGCTCGTTGCCCTGTTCCGCCGCATGGACGTACCAGGTGAAAGCCTCATTGATGCCGCCGGCAGCGCCCGCTTCGCCGAGTTCATACATCAGGGCGATCGTCATTTGCGAAGGGACATGTCCCTGCTCCGCCGCTCTGCGGTACCAGTCGAGCGAGGTTTGGATATTTTGCTCCACGCCGATGCCCTTGCGGTACATGTAGCCAAGCGCGTTCTGCGCATACATATCGCCCTGGTTGGCGGCAAAGCTGTACCAGCGCACGGCTTCCGCTTCGTTCTTCTGAATGCCGTCACCGGTGCGGTACATGGTGGCAAGGTTATATTGCGCGCGCATGTTACCCTGCATCGCGGACTGCAGGAACCACTGCGCCGCGAGCGGTAAATTTTTGGCGTAGGGCTTGCCGAGGCGCAGCATGGTGGCAAGGTTGTTCTGCGCAATCGCATCGCCCATCTGCGCTGCCTTGGTGTACCATTTGAACGCGAGTTTATCGTCGCGCGGCACGCCGTGGCCGGTGGAATAGATGTAACCCATGTAAACGACAGCAGGCAGGTAATCCTGATCAGCCGATTTTTTATACCAGGTGGCAGCGCCGTTCACGTCCTGCCCTGTGCCAAGGCCGGCATCCAGCATATAGGCGAGGTAATATTCCGCGCGCGGATCGCCGGCGCCGGCAAGCTTCCAGAAATATTTGTTGGCCTGATCATTATCGCCGTAGTTGAAGGCGGCGATCGCGTCATCGAAGGTGATTTCACCCGCCTGCTGCGCAAGCGCGGGGGCGGAGGCGAGGGTTGCCGAGGCGATGAGTGCCGCCAGAACAACCGGAATGATGAGACGCTGTTGCATGTCGCTTGAAAATGCCCCTAACAAGAACCCTATCCGCCTCGACGCGGCTTTAAAGCCCCTCAAGGATAATACGGCAGCGGCCAGTATAAAAGCCTTTGCCTTGAAAATCCCCAACTTTTTTAAGGGGCTGGACGATTTAGGGCTTGGAGTATTACTCGGCCATGCCGATCGCGGACATGTAAACATCGAGAAGTTCGGCCTCTTCACGGCGCTTCTCGAGGTTGGTTTTGCGTAATGAGACAATCTTGCGCATGATCTTGGGGTCGAAGCCGGTGGCTTTCGCTTCGCCGTAGACATCGCGCACATCTTCCGCCAACGCCTTTTTCTCTTCTTCCAGACGCTCGATGCGCTCGATGAAGGATTTCAACCGCGCGCCGGACACGTTGCCGTTGGCGCCTGCAGTTTCATCCTGTTCGTCGGTCTTGAGATTGGCTTTTGGCATAATGCGGCGCTCCTTGTCCGTGGGAAGGCTCGCATCATAGTAACTTGCGCCCCAAGGTCAATATGGAGAATCAGGGGAATGACTTATTTCAGGCGGGCGGCAGAATAGTGATGTGGCTGGTCGAATCACAAAGTTTCAAAACTTCCTGCAGGTCTTCGAGCTTGAGGCCGACGCAGCCGGCTGTCGGCGTGAAATCCGGCCGCGCGAGGTGGATGAAAATAGCAGAACCTTTGCCCGCCACCACCGGCGCATCGTTATAGCCGACGACGGCGACGAGGTCATACAAATGGTCGTCCCGCGTCATGCGATCTGTGCCCGCTTCGTGCGGTAGAGTGATTTTGGTATTGTAGTCGGCATGCGCCGGATCTTCGCACCATCCGGTATCCGGTGTCAGCACTTCCAGCGGCAAGCCGGTTTCCGGCGCGGCTAACCTGTCGGCGCGGTAGAGTAGCTGGCGCAGCGGATAAGTGCCGATGGGCGTTGCGCCATCGCCTTCTTTTTTATCGGCCGTGACGCCCGAGCGCCCGAGCGTGCAGTCATAGCGCTTGCCGCCGATGAAAAGCTTGCCGGTGGTTGGCGTATTCTTAGATGTCTGGACGATGATGTTCATGGCCTGATGGTGCCACAGCGCAAGGCTTTACTGCAAGCCGGCTGACGGTTGCGCTGTCACCATGCTGGACTGTTTCATGGCCGCATATTTATCAAGCCCCGCCATCATTTTTTGCGCAATCAGCTCCGGCGGGATGACCTGGTTCTGAGGTGCATCTGCCGGAGCTTCTTGTGCGAGGAGCGAAGGCTGGGCCGAGGCCGCTGTCAGGGACGGCTTGGCTGCATTGCTCCCGGTTGCCGTCCGCGGGGGTCTTGTGAGGGCGGACGGCTGGTTTTCCGACACGTGGATCCGGGGGGGCAGAGGGTTGAACCGCCGTGTCGGGAAAGTGGATACGTTATTGGTGGCGACGGCCTGCACGTCTTTCGCGGCGTCGGAAATCAAATTTGTGCGTACATGCGCGGGCGCTGCGGCGGGGGTCGGAATAGCGTTCTGCGGCGCGACCAGCTGCGGCGGTGCGATTTTGGGACGGTAGCCCTGCTGGCTGCGCAAGGCAACATGCGCATTCTGATCCGCCGCGGGAATGGCAGCAGGTGCATTGGTGGTGGCGGGCGCATCATTCCAGGCGATATTCACTTTCGGCAGGCTCCCGGTAACGGCGGCAAGATCAGACCCGTCATCCGCCTTGGGCGCGGCGGATTTTTTGTGGAACATGGCCATGACGTTTTCGCCAAGATCCTTGCCGGTTTCTTTTTCGGACACGACATTGGCAACGCCGACGGCGGCGCCAATGGGCCCGCCGTAAAGGGTGTCGCCCGCGATGCGCGCCATGGGCGAGATTTTATGGCCTGTGATTTTGGCGTAGATGGTGCTGATGACGGGAATATGTTCCAGCGGATTCAATATGTCGAAAATGCCGACGATGAAGTCCCAGAAACTGCCGTGCTTCTTCGTGCTGCCGTCGGAGGGGGCGGCTTTGGTATCTGTCTGCGGGGCGGAGGAACCGGCGGTGCGCTGCTCGCCGTCATTATTCGGGCGCGGCACGACGATGTGAAGACTTTCGGTGGGTGCGGTCTCCCGAACAGGCGCGGCGGCGGCGGTGGAAGCCGTGCCCGCAGTACCGGTGGAGCCCTGCAGCAGCTTTGCAAACGTCGCCTTGTCGGGCGCGGGCATATCGCCACTGTCCGCCACCTGCCCATTACGGGAAGCATAAGCCCGCGCAGCACGGCCGGAATACAGGCCGGCGGTACGATCTTCGTCCCCCTGGCGGCTGTAGCTCTGGACTTGGCTGGCATCATCGATCATGTGGCGGCGGCGTGCTCCTTTAAACCTGATGATATGAATTGCAAGCAACGTGCCAAATGGCGCACGACTATCCAGCCATAGCCTTAAACAACTGAAATATATGGATTTTCCTATTTGTATATAGGACAGCCGCAAACTGGCACGGCCTTTGCTTCTATTGCTGTAGTCGAACTACACCTAAAAAGGGTCTCGAACATGACAACACTCTCATTAAACTCTGCGTTAAGCGGGCTGAAGGCAGCGCAGAAGACCCTTGATGTTATCTCCTCCAACATCTCGAACGCCTCGACCCCCGGCTACACCCGGAAAATACTGCCGCAGGAAACGCTGATCGTCGGCGGCACCGCCAATGGCGTGACGCTGGACGCGATTATGCGCAATGTCGACAAATCCCTCCTCCGCGACCTGACGACGCAGACGAGCGTCTCGGCCGGCGCAAGCGTCGAGAATACCTTCCTTGCCCGCATCCAGTCCTTCCATGGCGCGTCGGATGCGCAAACTGCCATCTCCAACCAGATCGGCAACCTCTCGGACGCGTTCTCCACCCTCTCGCTCTCGCCGGATAATACGGCGGCGCTGAATTCCGTCGTGACTGCGGCGCAGCAGGTGGCATCGACCTTCAACAAGTTTACCCAGCTCGTGCAGCAACAGCGCAACGACGCCGATACGCAGATTTCCAATGACGTTTCCGCCGTCAACCAGCAGCTGAACACTGTCGCCGCCCTGAACCGCCAGATTACGCAGCTGACGGCGCAAGGCCGCTCGACCGCCGACCTTGAAGACCAGCGCGACACTGCCGTGAAGGCGATTGCCAAATATATGCAGGTGTCGAGCTTTACGTCTGACAATAACCAGCTGGTCGTGATGACCAAGCAGGGCCAGACGCTGGTGGACTCAACCGCGCACCAGCTGGTCTTCGCCGCGAAAACGCAGAGCGCCTCGACCTCCTACCCCGCCACTGCTTCGGGCCTGTTCATTGACAGCGCGACCGGCACGGAAGTGACGCAAGGCTCCGTCGGCGGTGAAATGGGCGCGCTGTTCAAACTGCGCGATGACACGCTGCCAACCTACCAGGCGCAGATGGACGAACTTGCGCAGAAAATGTCGAGCCGCTTCGATGCGCAGGGCCTGCGCCTCTTCACCGATTCAACCGGCAACGTCCCGGCCTCCGTCGCCGACCCCGCCCCCGTCACTTATAATGGCTATGCGGGCACCATTCAGGTCAACGCCGCTGTTGTTGCCGACCCGACGCTGCTGCGCAGCGGCACCTACGGCCAGATCATCCAGACCGGCTCTAACGAAATTATCCGCAAAGTGTCGGAATTCGCCTTCGGCCCCTATGCCTATGAACAGGGCACCGGCACCGCCGATATTTCCGCAGGCGACTTGTACACCGCGCTCGGTATTGGGCCGTCGAGCCGCACGAACGGCGTGACGGATATCACCGCGATCCAGCCGGACCTTGACGCCTTCCCCAACATCACCGCCCCTGCCTCCTTCACGCTGGATGTGGGTTCTGGCGCCTCGACCATCACCATCAACCCCGGCGATACGGCGACCGACCTTGTTAATAACATCAACGCGGCTATGGGCCCCGGCACGGCTTCGCTGTCGGGCTCCGGCCAGCTGACCTTCAAGGGCACCGGCAATATCGTGATCGGCGATGCCGGCATTGGCGCTGCAGGCATGGGCGACCTTGGTCTTTCCTTTGGCACGACGCTGGCGAAGAACCCGTCCTTCACCGTACAAGTCGGCACGCAAAACCCCGTCACCATCTCGATCGCAGCGGGCGATACATCGACAGACCTTCTCGCCTCCCTCAACGCCATTCCGGGCCTCACCGCATCCCTCGGCACCGGCGGCGTGCTGGTGCTGACCCCCAAACAGGGCGGCGACATCACCGTGCAGAACGCATCCGGCACCCCCGTCAACGCGCTGGGCCTGACCATTGCCGGCATCGCGCAGCCGGCCTTCCGCACCCAGCACCTTGGCGCTTCAGGCAGTCTCGCAACGGGCCTGCTTGCCAACAGCAATATTGAAGACTACGCAAGATCGGCGCTGACCAGCCAGGCGGAAGACGCCGCTGCGGCTTCCGACGCGGATACGCGGGAAACAACCTATCTTTCGACGCTGGACAAGCGCAATTCAGACCAGTCCGGCGTCAACATCGACGAGGAAGTCGCAGAACTTGTGCGCGTGCAGACGTCTTACGCTGCCGCGGCGCGCATGGTTTCGGCTTCGGAAAAAGTGCTCGACGACCTGCTCAACACGGTCGGCTAGAAACAGGAGTAAACGGACATGACAATCACAGGCGTATCCTTCCTTGCCAGCGCGCAGGCCCAGACCGGTCGGTTGAAAGACCTCGCCTCGACGCTCAACGACCTGCAGCGCCAGCTGACGACGCAGAAGAAGACCGACACGCTTGCGGGCCTCGGCTATGATTCATTAAGCGTCCAGCGTCTGCACATGGACAAGAAGCAGCTGGATGGCTACCTCGACAATATTGATGCCGCCAATACGCGCATCGGCTTCATGAGCAGCAACATGACCGGCGCCTCGCAGGTCGGGCAGCAGCTGATCGATAGCATCCAGAAGCAGGTCCTCGGTGGTAACCTCGACATCAACGAGATTTCAACGCTGGCGCAGCAGGCGCTCGATTTCCTTGGCGACACGATGAACGTGCAGCTAGACGGCCGTTATTTGTTCGCAGGTTCCGACACCACGGCGCAGCCCTTCAACAATAAGACGCTGCTGACGACCAATATGCAGACGGAAGTGACCAACTGGCTGAACGGCACAACGACGACAGCGCAGATGGAAGCGAATGTCGACGCCCTGACGCCGACCGCCGTCGGCATCAACCCTGCCCTCTCCGCCTCCGGCAACGTCGCGGTGCGCGCCGACCAGACGACGGAAGTCGACTATACCGTGAAGGCCGACAATTCCGGCATGCAGGACATCATGAAGGCCTTGGGCCTTGCCGCCAATATGAAAGCGCCCGGCGCCGGCGATACGCCGACGACCGCGCAGATGACCGATGTTTTACGCCACATCATCTCCATCGCGCAGAAGGGCATTGATTCCCTCAACACTGCCAATACGGCCATCGGCTCCAAGCTGAACCTGCTCGACAATATCAAGAATTCGCACGAGCAGGATTCCGCGACCTTCGAGACGCTGTTTTCCGACAAGGAAGACGCCAATACGACCGAAGTTGTGGCGCAGATCAACCAGCTGCAGACCCAGCTGCAGGCGAGCTACCAGGTGACGAGCATTGTCAGCAAACTTTCGCTGATCAACTATATCTCGTAAGAGTTATTTGGGATTCACGTTGAAGATTTTCGGCCGCTTCGGTTTTTGCGCCGTTCCGTTGCCGTTGGCGGGATTCTGCGGCACGCTCGGCTTTTCCTGCGGCGCGTTGATCTGCATGTAGTTCTTTTCCCACCAGTGCTGGCCCTGCAGTGTGCGGAAGCCGACAAATTTCGGCTTGCCCTTGCTGGCGGGTTCGGTGGATTTGCAGCCGTCCTTGCTGACGCGGATGATGTCGCCGTTATCGGCCTTTAAGACTTTGTTGCCCATCTTCTCCATCGCGGCGGCATTAGCGTCGCGCAGATGCTCGTCGCCGTGAATGGGCATGATGGTTTTGGCCTTGGCCATTTTCGCCATTTCAATCAGTTCCGGCAGGCGGGCGTGCGCCTGGCTGTAAAGCTGCGCTTCCTGACGGGTGAGCACCTGAAAACCCTTGCCGCGCAGGATGGAGAGCAACCGCTCGCGCGAGGCTTCCTGCCCCGGAATTGAGGGGGCGCAGAAGAGGATGATATCGTTCTTCTTGTCGAGCTGCAGCGCAGGATGCTCGCCGGAGGCCGCGCGCGGCAGAGCGGAGCTGGGGGAGCCTGCGGCACCGGTGACGACGACGACGGAGCGGCCGGGCTTTTGCTCGTCAAGATCGCGCGCCGATTTCGGCGTCGAGAGAACGCGGAGGTCGACGTTTTGCCCCAAGTGGTCAGACAGCGTCATGCCGGTCGCTTTGAGGGCGGAGAGCGACTGTTCATGTGACCAGCCGGAAACCCAGAGCGTACGGTCATATTCGGAGGCGACTTTGGCGACGGAGGCGAGGTTTTCTTCAAAGCCGCTCATGACGGCGATGACAAAACGCTTGCCGGGGTATTTTTCCATGAGTTCGCGCAAAGATTCACGCACGTCTTCTTCCGTGGTGCCGATAATGTCGCGGTCGGCGCCGGTGGAATCGAGCAGCAGCAGGTCGACCGGCTTATTGGCGATGATGCGCTGAAACTGGTCTTCCGAAAAGGCGGGGCCCCAGACGACGGTTTTATCCAGCTTGAAGTCGCCGGGGTTCAAAATATTGCCTTCCGGTGTTTCGATGAAGAAGCCGGCTGACTGCGGCGTCGAATGCGAGACCCAGAAGGCGGACACTTTGACGGGGCCTTCCTGCACCGGTTTGCCGGGGGCAATCGCCGTCATTTCCGGCCATTCTTCGGGGTCGATGCCGGCGTTGGTGAATTCCTGCTCGAGGCGTTTCACGGTATAGGGCGTGGCGTAAATCTTCGGCAGCTCGTAGCCCATTAGCACCATAAAAGGCAAAGCGCCGAGGTGGTCGACGTGGTTGTGGGTCAGGAAAATCGCATCGATGGGTTCGGGCGGCGTGTCCGTGCTGCCGCGCTTTTTCAGGTGCGCGCCCAGATCCGGCACGATGGTGTCGCAGGGCGCAAGTTCCGGGTATTCGGGGTATTTGGAATCGCCGATCAGCGCGCCCGCGTCAAACAGCAGCCGCGTGGTTTTTTTCTCGCCAAGGCTGTTGGTTTCTTCATAGACGCAGAGGCCGGCGTTGGCGCCAATGCGGTGCTTGTTATTGCCGCCGAGCAATTGCCAATAGAGTGATCTTTCAGGGGGAAGATTTGCGCCGGGAAGATTTGCATTGGGCTCGGTCATGGGATCTACGCACACCCTTCGTCTGCAAAACGCATCCAGGTCCACAGAATGGATTCGAGATGCGCCGGCTTGGGCGGCTCGGGCGGGCCCGCGAAATGTGGCAGGCCGGTTACCATCGTTTTTAAATCCTCAAGGCGAAGCGACAGCCTGTCCGTTTCCGGATAGGTCTGCTGCAGCTCTCTCGCAATATTTTCCCGATCATTCCAGGATAATTGCATGCCGAGGGTTTTCCCTAAATTTTTCTAATTGATTCGGATGGTAACAGGCATCCCGAACGCTGTCGATAGCGGGGCTAAACGAGTGTTCAAATACGGCAATGAGTCCAAGGGTTTGCACCGCCTGTCCACATGACATAACGGGATAAATCAGCCACTTAGCTGAAATTCAAGGGTCGAATCCGGCGTTTAGAATTAACGCAGCGGGGCCGAAGCTGCGGAGGTACCGGGCTTGTCACCGTCAAGGACGTTGGCATAGCTGGCGGCTTCCATAAACATCAGCTCTTCCTGACGTCTATAGATGTCGATCATCTGCTGCATCTTGATAGCGTTGATGGAACCCAGCTCACGCACCGTCTGCTCGGGGTAGTTAACCATGCGCACGATATATTGAGGGTCATGGTAGCGGTCGACCGACATCGCCTGCATCAGCTCGCGGTAGGAAGCATCGGTTGCGGCATCACCCGGCGGCAGGCCGGCCGCAACGCGGACGTCCTGCGTATTGACGCCGGAGCCGCCGATACGTTCCGCCACCATGCCGCCGATGACGTTATACACGGTGTTAAGGCGCGCGGAGTTGGCTCTGCGCTCGAGAAGGATTTCCTGCCCCGTCGTCGACTTCACGGCCTTGTCGGGCACGGGGTCTCCGGCGTTCGGGTTGATGTAATAGCGCTGCGCCGCTTCCACGATCTCGCGGTTCTTGGCGTTGTTCATGTCGATGGTCTGCTTGTTGCCCCACAAAAGCTTGGGCAGGTTGGCGTGCATGCCGGACATCTGGGGGTCACCGGCAACCGTGCAGCCCTGATGGCCGATGCCGGGGTCGCAAAATTTATTCTTGAACTGGGTCCAGGCCCATTGCTGTTCCGCGCCGGTGCCGAATTCGGAAGGGCTGCCCTTGCTGTTGGCGCGGCGGGGTTCGTCGTCCTGTGCGAAGCCTTTGGCGACAGCCTTGGACAGGGTGGCCGCCTTGGTCGCGCCGCCGCCACCGCCGCCGGCAGGGGCCGCGATCGAGTCGACCGTGCAGGAGCTTTCATTGGGCTCGTAGCGGCGCTTCGATTCAACTTCCTGCTGGTTGATGTCGTTGAGCGCTTCGTTTTCCGACTGCGCGTCCAGCAGGGCGCCGAGCGTCTTGCTCTGGTCGACCTGGTCGGCAGAAAGCTGCTGTGACTGCTGCTTCATGGCGGGCAGCAGGTCGTTGTTCCACCAGTTGGTGAGGCCGGCGCGGATTGTTGTGTCGAATTCGTAGAGGCGGTTGATCATCTCGTACTTGGCGCGGTGGGTGACCAGTTCGGTGATAAAGTTTTCTTCCTGCGTAATGAAGTCGTTCAGCTCATCCACGATATCGTCGGCAAGGTCGTTGAATTCGTTCGTCGCGTTGGAGGGTGTTTCGCACTGGGCGTAAGCATGGGATGCGGGAAGCGCCAGAAGGCAGCCGAACACGACCGGCAGCACGAAGCGGAAGCGGAGGACAGCATCGAGCGCCGTTCCGGACTTCAGGCTTTTTTCGTCGATGCGTCGTTGCGTCATATCAGGTCCCTCTTAGCGGATCGGGTTCTTCGACATCTGGTCGGAGCGCTTGTCGCCCTGGTCGCGGTCAAGGATGTTCGAGGTGGTGACCGCGAAGGCGTTGGCAATGCGTTCCGTCTTGTCGATGATTTTGTACAGCAGCATCAGGTTATAGGCAGCAAGATACATTTCCTTGCGCCCCGTGGTGGAGGGGCTGTCGCCAAGGTCAACGTAATAGTTGGGGTCCCACAACTGCTCGATGACCGACTGGCGGATCTCGCGGTCGGACGGATGGTCGGAGGCATCGGCAATACCCTCTTTTTGGCGCAGCGCTTTTACTTCCGGTGCTGCAGGGCCAGGCGTACGGTCGCCGATGACGCCATAGACGAGGGAGCCCACAACGTCCATCTGCGTTGCATAGGCGCGCTGTTCTGCGCGCTTGTCTTGGGTCACGGAGGATTCAAGGGAGTCTTTCGCGCTGGGTTCAGACGCCTGATAGCCGGTGATGTTATAAATGAGCTCGTTCGTCGCCAGTTTCCAGTTGGCGCCGTTAGTCGCGTCATCCATGGGAATAGTCTCGCGGCCGAAGATGGTTTTGGACGGCGTCACATGCGCGTTGGCGAGCGGGTTGCCGGCAGGGCAACCGGCCTTGCCGCCGTTGGTGGTGCTGTCGCAGAAGAGCGTCTGGTATCTCTCCCAGCGGACGCGCTCCAGCTGGGCCTTGCCCTTGGCGCCGTCAGCGCCTTTTTCGTTGAGACCGATGCGGTTGTAGTCGTCACCAAGGCCTTGCGTCATGGCGCGCGAGGTGCGGGTCGTCGTCGCCATATAGTTCGCGGCGGTGTCAAAACGGCAGCCGGCGTCGGTCGGCAGGTATTGCTTCTTCGATGTCATCTCGGTCGACTGCACCGTGCGCTGGTTGGAGGTCATGTTGCCGGTATCGAAGAGGGAGTTGAGCTGACGCGTGCCGTCGGCAAGGGAGCCGTTGATCTCGGCCGTCTGGTCCTTCATTGCCTGAAGATAATCGTCCCAGAATTTGCGCAGGCGGTTGAACAGCGTGGTTTCAAAAGCCTTGAGGGCGATGATGAGCGCCTTCTGCGCGATGATCAGCGTCGCGGTCCAGGCGGCAGGCAGCAGGCCCACCGGCGCCACCTGCGGCGTTGCGGAATAGTTGGCGTAGAGGGAGGCGGTGTTCGAAGCGACGATGCCGGCAGCGGCGCCAAGCGTGACGCCCGGCACTTCGCACTGGGCGAAGGACTGCTTCGGCGCCATGAAGGACAGGAAGGCCAGCAGCGTGAAGACGGCGAGGATCCCGCCCCGCTTTCCGGCTCTGCTGATGTTGTCTTTGAGCGTCATACCCATCACCCTTTGTCTAGCCATGCGCCCCGCGCGCGAAGCGGCAGGGAAATAAAACGTTAGTTGCCGACCGGTTTCGAAGCCTTCGGCACCGGCAGCTGTATTTCATCGACCATCATCGCGACCTGCACCGAGAGGGCGAGCGCCATGCGCTCCAGCAGTTCGTTGTAATCGCGCAGCTGCATCAGGTAGAAGCTGTCGATGGTCAGTTTTTCCATCTCAATATCCAGCGGGTTGGTCATCGTGTTCTGCGCGTACTTGCCGCTGTTGAAGCGGTCGACGGCGACGGCGTGGATGACTTCCTTGTAGCTGGGGTTGTCGGAAATTTCAGGCGTCGGCACGCCGGCGGCTTCGCGCAGTTCCTTCACGTATTTCGCGAGTTGCGTGCCGGGGGAACGCCAGCTGATGCCAAGGTTCGGCACGGATCGGACGGCGGCCATGCGCGCGAGGTGGGAACGGCGGTCCATCCACTCCTCCTGCCCTTCCGAGCTTTTCAGCACATCGGCAGTCATCGGGTTCGGCGTCGGGTCGCCGGTCATGTTGTCGAGCAGGGCTTTGACGGCCGTTTCGTATTTTGCGCCATTGGCGGGGTCGTGCAGCGGAATGGTGAGGGAACCGTACAGCGTCTTGCTGGCCTTGGTGTCGGCGTTGTAGAGCGCGGGGGCGCCCGTGGAGGCGCCGCAGTTGTTGTTGCCGTCGTTGTCATCCGGGTTGCAGGTGACGTCTTTATAGTTCGTGTTGCGAATGCGCGCTTTTGCAGCCTGGCCCTGTGCGGAAGGCGTGCCCTTGCGGTTGAGGCCGTCGTCGAAGGTATCTTTCTGCATGGCGAGCTTCAGGTGGCGACCGATGTTATAGCCGCGCGCCGAACTGCCGGCGGTGGAGCCCCCAACGCAGGGGCCGTTTTCAGACGGTTGCATGATGGCAGTATTTTTTTGTTCCTGCACCATCACGCCCTGGTTGATCTGGTCTTCGTCTTCCGCGTCCTGACCGCCCTGGAAGGTCTGCGTCTGGTCGGCAGTCGCGGTGTTGATCTGGTCGGTCTGGTCCTTCATAGCGGGTTCCAGGTTGTAGAACCACATGGTGTCGAACCAGTCGATGTATTCAAGCTCGATGTCGTTGAGGCGGTCCATGAGCGCCATCATCATCTGGTCGACGATACCGCCGAGATAGCCTTCAAGGCCGTAGCCGGAGGTGGTGGTGCCGCCGCCGTTCTGGGTCGCAATAAAGGGCGGGACCTGGTTGGTGAGCTTTTCAAGCAGCTGCGAGAAAGCGTTGAAGATGAGGCTGCGGGCGGAAGACGCCGTGCCCGAAGGTTCGCAAGGAACCGGGTTGCAATAAGGGGGGACGGACAGGAAGCAGGTGCCGCCGACGACGGTGACCGGCGTTGCGGGCGGGACTTGCCCTTGCGCTTCGCACTGCGATACTTCGGAGGTGACGACGTTGTAGCCAAGCAGCATGGACAAGACGATGACCGTGAGCATCGAGCCTTTGCCGAAGCGAACACGGCTGAGGCGAGAGCCCGATACCGCTTTGGCGGCACGGTCATACACTGATTTCACTCTGTCTTTCAACTGCATGGTCATTTAAGCGGCCTGTCGTTGACTTCGGAATCTTTTTGTTTCGAGATATCGACGTTCTCGCTGAGGTCGGCGGCGACGAGCAGCGAATAGTGGTCAAGCAGGTCGATCTGGTCGCTCATCTGCATCGCCTGGAACGCCTGCTGGATGACCATTTCGCGCTGGTTATTCTCGGGCTCGTCCACCTGGTCGACAGAATAAGTACCGGTGCGGAACCGCTCCGCCATCATGACCTGCATAATTTCATTATGTGACGGGTTGGCAGAGATGTTCGCGTTGGAAACGCCGGCAGCCTGGCGCATCGGCTCCAGGAATTCCTTCATCGCGGAACCCGGCGCACGGCGGGCGACAATGCTGTAGAGCGCATCGTAAATGACCTGGCGCTTGGCGCGGTAAGATTCAGCGGAGAGAACCGCTTCATGCGCCTGAGAAGAGTTGGAGGTGATGGCCTGTTCGGGGATCGGCTGGCGGACAGTGGGTTCCGCGATGTTGGTGATGATGTCGTCGACCACTTTCTTCGTCGTCGCGTCCTTCAGGTCAATTGTTTCTTTGGCGAAGATCTCGCCGGTGACGTCGACGTCACGGTTTTTCTGACCACCGGGCGTGGTGCAACCGGAAGCGCCAGCGTTTTCCGTCGGGTCGCAATAGTTGGAAACGTAGTCGTCCCAGCGTTCTTTCTGGTCGGCGGCGGGGCCCTGCGCTGCGGCGGTGCCAACGGCGTTACCAGAGCGCGGCGCGCGCTCGGCCGGAGCCGAAGCGCCATAGGCGCGGCGGAAGGTGTAAGCGCGGGTCAGGCCGCCGGAAATCGTCGCCGCTTGGCAGACGTTTTCACCGGGACGCAGTTCGCGGTGGGACTGGATTTCATTGAACTGGATGTCGCGGTTGGTGCGGTTGACGTTCTGCGCGTCGGCGAACTTGCCGAGCTGCAGGTTCTGGTCTTGGTCCATGGTGACCATCTGGTCGGTCCAGTCCATCATCGCGGGGCGCAGGTTGTAGTACCAGAAGGTATCCCACCAATCGACCTGGTTGTTGGTGACTTCAAGAATTTTGGTATCGACCGCGGCCATGAAGCCGGTCGTCATGGCGAGCGCGAAATAACCCGTGAGCCACAGGGTTGCGAAGGCGATACCTGTTTGGGTGGGCGAGGCTTCGATGATGCCGAGGGCGATGGAGGGGGAGCCGAGATACGTACACTGGTTACCGCAGGTACATTGCGCGGTTGCGTCACACGATGTCATCACGTTCATGGCCACAAAGCCGGCCGCAAGGCAGGCGAGGAAGCCGAAGATAATGACAAATTTCCTGACGATGCCGAGTTTTTGCATGACCCCAAAAATCCCTACTGGCAAAACTCAAAAAGTGAGCGCGCTAAAAAATTCACGCCGCAGAAATTCCAAACCGGCAGAACCGCCAAGGGGGCAGTTCCGGACGAAATAGGATTTCGGCCGCATCCTTATATAGTATCACATTTAACTCAAATGTGAGATATTTCCTGAATGGTATGGAAATACAAGGGCTTGGGAAAAGCTTACTTGCTGAGGTCGTAGGACTTCACAACCAAGACTCTGGGCCCGCCGGCGCTCTTGTGGAGCTGGCCGTAGGGCTGGGGGCGGACGGTTGCGAAACGGTCCAGAAGACCTGCCACAGCCTGATCATAATCGCCGTTGAAGCTGGCGTTATCCGACAGGCGGTAGTCATAATCGATCGACCAGTAGAGATCGACACCTGCTTTATCCGACCAGGATTTCAGCACTTCGCGCAGGGTCTGGCCCTTCTGGCCCGTCCATTCGCCGGTGACGGCAGCGGGCGTGCTGGCGGCGGGCGCGGCGGAAGCTTCCGCGGTGGGGGCGGCGCTAAGGCGTTCGGGCTGGTTATCCTGCGAATCGCTCGCAACGGGGGTTGCACCGGCGGGCGGCGCGGTCAGCGCGCTGTCATGTGCGCCGGAAAAAGCATCGCCGCCGTTGGACGCTGTAACCTTGCCGGTTTCAGGCGCGGAATAGGCTGTCGAGGTGGAGGGAGAGACAACGACTTCACCGGCCGGTTTCGCGGGCGCGGAGGGCATGCTGTCAGACGCGTTGCGGGCTTCGGCCTTGGTCATGGCTTCATGCGACTGCGCAGAATCCGATTCTTCGCTTTCCGATTTTTTCCAGCCGAGACGCTCGAGCAGCGATTTTTTCTTTTCGCGGTGGATGGTGACGCCATCCTCTTTCGCGGGCGCGGCTGCAGGCGTTGCGGCAGGCGCTGCTGCGGGAGCCGGCGCAGCAGCGGCAGGGGCGGAAGTGATGGAGACGGGCGACATGTCATCTTGCGCCGGCGCAGCAGCAGCCGCTTCCGGTGCAGGCGTCATAGCGGCAGCGCCGGATTGCGCCGACACATCGCTCGGGAAGTTGCCGATCACAACGGCGTTGTTCTGGATTTTATAGCCGAGGCTTTGCGCCGCCAGCATATCGGAGAGCACCTGCTGCCAGGGCTTGCCGCCTTCCCACGAGACGGAGACGCCGGGATTGACGCCGGCACCGAAGGAATACTGGTAACCGGCGGGAACAACCTGCTGCAGCGCGATCACAAGCGGAACATCTTTGCCAAAACCGGAGAGCACTTCGCCCTGCGGCGTGGCATCGGCCATGGGGGCGGCGGCGACAGGCGCTGCGGCAACGGGCGCAGCCGCTTCCGGCGCGGGAGTCATGTCAACAGGCGCGAGATCCTGCGCGGCCTGCTGGTTTGCATTCTGGGTGATGGGCGCGGCAGGCGGCTGCACGGGCTTGAAGGACTGGTCGCCATGCGGGACGGTGTGCATCGGCGGCGGCACCATGGGCGACATGGGCGGCGGGTTGTTGGACGAGGCGACAGGCGCCATGTTGTCGGCTTCGGGCGCGGCTTCCGGCGCGGCGGCATGCGGCGCTTCCAGCGGGCCTTTCCATTCAAAACCTGCGTAGGCCGGCGCGGAGACAGCGAAAACAGCAACGCCTGCAAGCAGGAGGGCTTTTTTCAACGACGGCATCTGGAGCGAAGTGTTTTTCATGGAATTTTGGGTCCTTGCAAGCCCTGAAATAAAATGGCGCAGCGCCTGCGAACGGAAAAGAGGGATGCCCCGTTGCAACGCCGGATGCATATATTTATGTCCGATATTGTTCGGCAAATCAATAGCGCTAAAGGCAATTGCCTTTAGATTGCAGCGATTTAATCGCGGGCGGGAGTTACCGGAAAAGACCTAGCCGGAGCCTGAGTCATGCAGCTTGCGGCGCCGCGTGTAAATCCAGGCCGGGCGGCGGGAGCCGATGAGCCAGACGCGCCCCGCGCGGATGGCGGCGGGGAAGCTTAAGTTGCGGCGCTCGAGCAGGTAGAAAACGGTCATGACGCAGACCGCAAGGCCAAGCGTCCAGGCACGTGCGTGGACGAGGACGAGAACGACGAAGAAGCCGGCGCGCGCATCAAAAATGAAGAAGCGCACGGTTTTCATAGTATTCCGCCAGTGCCAACCGCCTTCAGCCATTGCTTAGTGCCCTCCCCCGGGTATCGGTTCCGCCGGCTTGTCTTCGGGCGGCAGCTCTTCAAGTTCGGGCGCTTTTTGCCCGGTCGCATCTTCCAGCGCCTTGGAAGCGGCTTTGGAACCATGCGCATACACAAGATAGTGCCGGCGTTCGATAAGCCCAGCCTCGTACGCCATGCGCGCCGAATATTCCATGGTCTTGCCGTGTTTTGGCACCATCTGCATCAGCGTGAAGGGCCATTTTTCAAATGACAGGTTCAGCAGCGTTTCGCGGATTTCTTCCGTGAAGGGCATGAATTCGCGAAGCGCTACGCGCCCGCCGCCGATTTTCGGCACCAGCGTCTGCGTGATGATAAGACGCACTGTCTCCATCAGGGAGAAGGCCCGCTCCGAACGCTCGGACGGCTCGAAAGTGGAGACCATGCGTCGGATGGTGGCGGCAACACCGGTGGTGTGGACGGTTGCGAAGACAAGGTGGCCCGTTTGGCCGGCTTCAATAGCGGCAGAAATGGTTTCGCGGTCGCGGGCCTCCCCGACGAGGATGATTTCAGGCTTGCGGCGCAGCGCGTTACGCACACCGGCCGCGAAGGTCGGCAGGTGGCGCGGAATTTCCGTCTGCGCCACGAGGGAGCGGCGGGAAACGATGGTGTCGTAGGTGAATTCAATCGGCGCTTCGTAGGTCAGCAGCTTGCCGCAACCGTGCGCCGATTCAATGAGGCCGCGGATGCCGGCAGCCAGCAGCGTCGATTTACCCGAGCCGGTCGGGCCCGTGACGAGGACGAGACCCTGGCGGGGCTTCCAGTTGTCTTGAATTTCTTTTTCGATTTTGAGCTGCGCAAAGGTGGGCGGCGATGCCGGCAGCGTACGCATGGTGATCTGCACGCCGTCGCGGCCGTCGGCCAGAATGGCGGTCATGTTGACGCGGAAGCGCGTGCGCGTGAAGCGGTCGACCATGATTTCGTAGGACAAGTCGATGTCGGCGCCGCCGGCAAGAATGGCGAGCGCTTCCGTGCCGTAGAGGCGCGTAATAACGGCCGTCATGTCGGCGGCATCAAGCGTGCGGTAGGTGGAGGGATAGAGCGTTCCGTGAATCTCGCAGAAAACGCTGCGGTTCGACTGGAAGGTGATGTCGGAAGCGCCCTTCTTGACGCACCAGAGCAAAAACGGGTCGATATGCGATTCCTGGAAACGGTCGGGTTCACCCGGCCATGTTTCCTTGAGATCGTCGACGCCCTTCTTGAGAAGGCTTACCGGTCTGCCGGCTTCCATAGGTCTGCTCCCGTCAGGAATTGGGACGGACCCGTGATACGCAGCGCACGATCACCGACCCGCATTTCATTTTTGCCGCCGGTGACGCCGCGATCTTCCTGCAGCGCATAGGGCTGCGAGATCTTGCCTTCCGCGAGCAGCGTGCGGTAGCGCACCATGCCGCTGTACTCCGCGCTGAGGCGCGCGAGGTTGGATTCAAAAATCAGCTCGCCCTGCTCGTAGCCGGCGTCCCAGCCCTGCTTCACCCACTCGTTCCAGTTCAGCTGTTCCTTGTGGTCTTTCGGCCAGAGGACGCGGGGCGGCGGTGCGATATCGGTCTGGTAAACGAACGTCAGGTACGTGCGCCAGTCGCGCGGCGCGGTCACGATCTTCGCCTGCTTGTTGATCTGAAGAATTTGATCAGCAACGGCGGCTTCGGAGCCGTCCGGCAGGATGGTCGTGGCGTCGAGGGATTCGCGGACGATCGGCGGTTCGATGAGGAGGCCCGACGGCGCCTTGATGAGCAGCGCGCGGAAGTTGAAGACGCGATCAAACGTCGGCTCGAAGCTCTTCAGGCGTTCGGTGATCTGGAAGCTGCGCTTGGCAAGGCCGCCGCGCGCGCCGTAAGACAGCGCCGCTTCGCGCTGGCTGTCACGGCGGAGATCCAGCGACATTTTTTTGCCGAGGGCTTCGTCGAAAGCATCATTCGTCACGCCGTGGCTGCCCTTGACGTCCTGGAGGGATTCCAGCGGCGGCGGCACATCGGCGTCTTCGGTGACGCTTTGGGTCTTTTCTTTTTTCTCGGCATAGCTGGTCAGCTCGCCGTCGGCTTTCGCCTTCTTCTGCAGCTGCGCGGCTTTATACTGCGGGCTGTCGTGGTCTTTCAGCTTCGCATCCAGCTCGTCCTGCGTCATGTCGGCATTTTGCGACTTGTCGAAAAGGGAATTGGGGGTTGCGGGCGGCGCGCCTGCTGCGCCCTGCCCTGCCATCGCATTGGCGACGGCGGCTTTGACGGCGGCCTGATTCTGCGCGCTGTTCGCGTTGTTGAGGCCCGAGTTATTGTACGCGGGGCGGTAGCCCGGCGTGACGGGCTGGCCATAGAGCTGCGGCGTCGCCGACAGGGCTACATGGCTTGCGAAAAAGACCGAGAGGAGGCCGAGCGCGGCCGCTGACGTTTTAGTCACCGGAAACAGGCGCATAGTTCAACTCCACAACATGGCGTTCAGGATCGACAACGACGTCAGCGCGGGTGCCGGCCTGCAGGCCGAGGTCACGCAAAACATCGATAACCATTTTCTGGCGGGCGGTCAGCGTCACCACGACGGGCGCGGGCGGCACATCGCCGTTGACTTGCATTTCATAGCCTGCGCGGTCCGCGAGGCGCTGCACGATCGGCTCGATCGGGCCGGTCCAGTTGACGGTCATGGTGCGGCGCAGTTCCTGCGGTGCATAGGGCACGGCCTGGATCGCGGCGCCGGGGTTGCGCGCCTGTTCGACGGAGGCAAGGGTTTCGAGAGCGCCGGATGCTTTATCAACCGCAGCCGCCAAACGCAGGGAGAGGGGATCCGGTTCCGCCACCAGCTGCTGATCGACGCGGCCATGCACTGCACAGCCCGACAGCAGGAGCGACAAGCAGGCCGCGCTGAAGAATGACAATTTTTTGCTCATGAGAAACTTCCGTGCCCAAAATATTTAAGACAGTTCGTCAGGAACCGATATTAGCTAGTTTTGAAACCAAAGCAAACAGGCAAGCACCTGTTTTCGCGGTTTTTTTTCAAAGGTTTAATCTGGAAAGTTTGGAGACGCGGGGAAAATCAGCCCGGCTCACGGCGGAGTGGCCGCGTGTTATTCGCCAGAAGATCGGCCGGCTGGCGGATGAGGCGGTATTTGCGCATCGCGGCCAGAACCTTGCCGCGGTAGGTGGAGCCGACACCCGGCGTTGCCGAGTGATAATGCGCGATGCCGCCCGCCATGGAGCCGGCTTCGTTCATTTTGGAGCGCAGAATCCACGCGCCGACGCCGACATTGACGCAAGCGTCGTCACGGATCCAGCGCAGCGCCTCTTTTTGGGAAACGCCCCAGTACGCGGCCAGCTGCGGCACCCAGATGGTGTTGATCTGCATGGGGCCGAGGTCGTAAGTGCCGTTGGTATTGGGCGATGCCATGCCGGTTTTGCCCCCCTCGACGTGCAAAACGCCAAGAATGACCGTCGGCGGGACGCTGTAGGTCTGCGCCGCGGTGAAGATGCAAAGGGCCATGGCTTGCGCTGTGATCATGGCGTTTTCAGCAAATCGGCTTGAATGACCAGCGGGTTTTCCGGCTGGCCCATAATCACGGTGACAACGCCATCCGCCAGCTTGCGGTAGACGGTCATGGGCATGTCTTTAATCGGCCATGATTTGGCGAGTTTATTATTTGCGGCAAAGCGCGCTTCGGCGTCGCCGGTGATTTTTTCCTTGGCGAGGGCACCGCGGTTGCCGTCCATATAATCGGACCAGGCCTTGCCGGGGTCTTCAACCGAGAGCAGCGCAGGGCCGCCGACGATGTTATCGCCTTCCTTGCCGAGCGGGACGAGGCGGATCTGCAGGTTGCCCTTGTCCGCCGAGCCTTTCAATGTACGGAACAGGTCCTGGCAGTGCTCGCAGTTGGTATTGATGATCATGTACATATACGGCGCATCCGGCTTGCCGACGCGCACCCAGTTGGATTTTTCCAGCTGGGAATAGAACAGTTCCGATTTCGGCATCGCCGCCTGATCGGTATCGGCGATATCGAGGGATTTCTGGGAGCCGCTGGTGCGGGCCTTGTAGACTTCCATCTGCGATTTGGTGACGTTGAGACCGGCGGAATTGAACAGCGTGCCGCGGATCATGGTGCCGTTCTGCATTGTATAGATGACCGAACGCGGCGTGCCGTCACGCTCGACGAGCAGCCAGCCATCAAGCCCGTATTGGTTGCCGAGGAAGACGAGCTTGCCGCCGAGTTCCTGGAACTTGCGCAGTTCTGTGGTGTTGGGCTTGGTCTGGGCAAGGGCGCTGTCCGGCGCCACAAGGCTGCCGGAGAGGAAAAGCAGTACCGCAAGGATGAAGCCGGTAAGAAGGTTTTTCATGAGGCCCTAAAAATTTGCAGCCCTTAAAATAGTCAAGAATTGCCAAACATACAATGTATTTGCCGGGATGCCGCCGTTAAGGCACCCCGTAACACCTTATTATAGTGTAGAAATCAGGAAATTTCCATATTTTAAAGCTCGAAGCCACGGCCGCCGGGTTTTGGCGGCGGAGGTAGGGTTTCTGCGGTAGGCGGCACAGTCTCAATTGCGGGCGCAGGTGCGGCGACAGGCTTTTGGGCCGCGATATTATAGTTTGCCGTCAGGGCTTTAATGATGGCATCGCGGCTTTCGGGGTAGTAATTGGCATTGATCTGGCGGGCAAGGTCGAGCGCGACTGTGTTGTGATAATTCTGCGCCGCCATATCGGCGCCGTTCTGCATCAAAAAGGTGACCGCCTGTACGTTTCTGCCCTCTATCGCATCAAACAGGGGCGTATTGCCATTGGCATCGCGCACATCGACAGAGCTGGAAGCCGCCAGCACCACTTTCGCGGAGGCCGCGTTAAAATTGCTCATCGCCCAATGCAGCACCGGCTTTTCGGCGCTGCCATTGTCGGAAACGGGGAAGTCGGGGTCGCCGCCTCGGCGGATGCAGCCCGCGATAATCTCGGGGTCGCGCTTTTTCAATCCCTCCAGCATCATCTGGCCGAGGGCCTTCTTCTGCTGGACGGAAAGACCGCTCACAATTCAAACTCCGAACGCCCGGGCTTTTTCTGCGGCGGATCGTCTTTTTTGTCATTCGCGGGGAAGGTCACGGTGCGGACGGTGATAGCTGGCTTTTTGTCCGACGCGGCGTTGAAGTCTTTTTCTGCAATTGCCGCGGCTTCAACCGGCGTTGCGGCGTTGCGGGCGTGGTCGGGCAGCGCTGCGAGCAGTATGTCGGTGATTTCGCTGCGCGCGTTGTAATTGCTGATATTGCGGATATGGTCATAGGCGCTGCGGCCCGTATTGTCGCGCAGGAACATATTCGGCTTGCGGTTGACGAGGAAGCGCACGAGGGAGGGCGAGCCGCTTTGCACCGCGATAATCAGGCTGGTGCGGCCGTCGCTGTCCTTGGCGTTGATATCGGCGCCCTTCTTCAGGCAGAGGTCGATGCGGTCGGTATTCGAGCCTTCGACCGACTGCAGCAGGAAGCGGTCGGTGACCTTGTCCTGCTCCGTCCAGTCGGGCGTTTGCGGCTTGTCGCTCATAATTCAAACTCGTGCGGCGGCTTCTTCGGGAAGGTCACGGTCTTGACGGGTTTCAGGGAATGTGTGGTCGCGACATCGGTTTTCGCGGCGGCGGCATTTACTTTATCGGTCAGCGACGCATCCGCTTTGGCGGGCACATCGTCCAGCGCCGCGACGAGCGCGTCAATAATCGCCTGACGGTCACGGTTGCTGCTGAAAATCGCCTGCGCCTGGTCGAGCACCATCTGCCCCTGCTTGTTGGTCGCCAGCGGATCCGCGCCCTTGGAGAGGAAATATTTAACGCGGTCGAGCTGCGCATTTTTGACGGACAGCATGAGGGGCGTATTGCCGTTGAAATTCTTCACATCGACATTCACGCCGGCATCGATGAGGAAATCGGCGACGGGCTTGTGGAAATTCCGCTCGAGATGGCGATGGAGCAGCGCGGCTTTTCCGTCGGATGTATAGCTGCTGCCGTTGCGGTTGATCGTCTCGCGCTGGTTTTCCAGCTCGACGTTCACATTCGCGCCCTTGCGGGTGTAAATTTTGGCGCGGTCAACATCCAGCCCGTCCACGGCCTCCACGAGAAGCGTATCAAGGGTTTTCTGTTCCGCGGGGCTGATGGCCATAACGCTTCCGTATCCTGACATCGTAAAGAAAAATGAGCCTTATCATAGCGATTCTGGGGTTTTATGTCAATGTGAACGCCGCGCCGGAAAAAACAGGGGAAACAGGGGCTTAACCGCTTTTGAGGGGCTTGACGGCATGACTCTGCTTCCCTAAAACAAATCATCGTTCTTAAAAATTTCCGGGAGATACATATTATGGCAGGTCGCAAACCCTCCGGCTCGCGCTTCAAACGCGCCTTTGTCATTGCTGCAGCATTCCTTGGCCTTGGTGCCGGCACCATGACGCTGGATAACCTGCCCAAAAACCCCGACACCGACACGACCGCCATCACAACCCTTGGCACCGGCATGCAGGCGGCCGGCATTAACGTTTCCCCCTCCGACCAGTTCTGGAAGCATACCCTCAGCTTCAAAACCGACCAGCAGCGCGCGGATGAAATGCAGGCCGCCGCATCATCCGGCGACAGCTGGCGCGTGCAGGCGCTGTTTGAACACGGCGTCAGCCCCAACAGCTCGACCGCGATTGATGCGCTTACCACCGCCGCCTTTATGGGTCATTCCGATGTCGTCATGACGATGATGAAAAACGGCGTCGACCCCACCGCCAATAATAACGACGCCCTGATCTGGGCGGTGCGCGGCGGGAATGTGGATGTCGCACTGCGTCTGATGAACCTTGGCGCGGATGCCAATGCTCAGAACGGCGATGCGCTGGTGATTGCCGCCATGCGCGGCGATCAAGGCATGACAGACATTCTGCTCGGCCGCGGCGCGGATGCCACGGCGCAGGACAGCTACGCCTACCGCATCGCCCTCGACAACGGCTATACCGATATTGCCAACTCCCTCTCCGCCAAGGGCGCCAGCATTGCGCCGGTGCAGCCGACAACGCCCGACCCCGGCTTTACCAGCGGCGCCGACCCGATTGGCGGTCTCAACCTTTACGGCTCGACGCCGTTCTTCAAGCCGATGCAGCCTTTCAAATGGACGAACCCCGGCCCGTTCTCCGGTCCGTTCTAAGAAAGACTGAAAGCCTATTTACTGTTTTTTCACTTTCTTGTGGTGTGATACACTCCATTCGCTGACCAACACTGACTTGATCGACTGTAGGGGGGCCTGGAATTCTTTCATCCGGGGCCATATCGTCACAAAAGGGGCAATGAGATGAAGGCCGGCAACACATCCGCACGCATGCTTGAAAACGCAAACATCACCATCGACATCATGGATAAGCTCGCCCCTGCGGATCTGAACGATCTGTGCGACGCGACGGATGCCGCGATTGAGGCGGGCGGCGGCTTCGGCTGGGTGACCCCGCCGGCGCGCGAAGTGCTGGAGCGCTACTGGAAAGGCGTACTGGTGGTGCCGGAACGTCACCTCCTCCTCGCCCGCATTGACGGCATCGTCTGCGGCGCAGCGCAGCTGGTGGAGCCGTCGCGCCATAACGAGGCGCAGGCCTTTTCCGCGCAAATTCTTGCCTGCTTCATCACGCCCTGGGCGCGCGGACGTGGCGCGGGCCGCAAGCTGGCGGAAACGGCAGAGAAGCTGGCGCTTGAAATGGGTTATAAAGTCCTGCAGCTCGACGTGCGCGAAACGCAGGAAGCCGCGATTCATCTGTACGAAGCCATGGGCTACAAACGCTGGGGCACCAACCCCGCCTATGCACAGGTGAACGGCCGCCTGATCGCGGGGCACTTCTACAGCAAAGCCATCGCCCCTGTTATTGCGCCGCCCGCGGCGGTTTGATGCCGCAGCCCGCGGAGCCTGCCACGCTTTATCACGCAAGCTCCGCCGTCCTTGATGGCGATGTTCTTAAAACGCATCCCAATACAACGCTTGCCGGAACGGATGGCCATTTCGTTTTCGCGATGGATGACGAACGTATGGCCTATGCCTATTCCATGAAGCAGAATGCGATGACACCGGGCATCCCGCGCATGCGCGCCTGTCTTGCCTTAAAACGCGTGCCTTGCGTCTTCATGGAGTTCAAGCACCTTTTGCCCCAGCTGCCGAAGGGCACGATCTACATGCTGCCGGTTGAAAATTTCACGCAGGTCATTCTGGCCGACGGCACCGCCACCAGCGAGTATGTCTCGACGGCTGATATTCCGCTGGCAGGCATAGAGCGCATCACCGATATCACGCCCGATATGGTGATGGAAAAAGGAGTGCAGATTTTCTTTATGGATGACACGCATTTCCCGACCGGCGACATCGGCGCCTTTCTGAAGGAGTGCCGCAAGGACGCAAGCGATGGCGACGCGGCGATTGTGGAGGGCGTGAGGCGCTTGCTCGCAGAGGGAAAGCTCACGCACCTTAATGCCGAGCGCGGCATCAACCCGCATTCCACTTTCCCCTCTCCGGTTGGAAAAAGCTCCGGCTGAGAGCCGCAAGCGTGCGGACACGCCGGAGTGACTCGCCTCCAAACTGGGCGGCAAACGCTGGGGCACCAATGTTGCGTAGGCGACGCGCTGAATTTCAACCCAGACGCTTTTTGACTTCCGCAATAATGCGCAGGCCGTAGCCACTGGCGCACTTCATGTCATATTTGCGGCCGTCCTTCATGACGAAGCTGACAAGATGGCCGTAATTGCGCCGCTGGTTTATTTCCTCATGATGCCAGCTGGCGATATCCTGCAGCGGCAGAACATCACCCAAATCACCGCCTGCGGGCGTGTAGAGAATGACATTCTCCGGTGTCAGCGTGATTTTCTGGTAGGTGCATCGGTAGCGCCGCAGGCTCTCGGAAAAGCCGATCACCATGAAAAGGCCGGCCGCGCCAACTCGAACTTGTAACCAACCGGTTTCACGCGCGGCCATAGTCACCAGACAAAAACCAATGCCAACCAGCAGCACGGTAAGCCATAGGACGAAGACATTGGCCGAGGCGTCCAACGTCACGCTTTCCTCCACCTCCCCAACCGGCTTTCTTTGCAGTCGCGCCGTCATAGTCTTCTCAAAAAAAAACGTGTTTGTTGCCACTTAAGGCTAAACCAGCACCGGGGGGTTCCGCCAGTACGCACGGTTCGTTGAACATCCGCCATTATACATTTGAGTTTTCAGATAACTTTCTATATGGTCACGCCTCCTAAGCTGCGGCACCCTTGCGTTCAAAAAACTGAACGCCGTTGATTTAATTCACATAATTCAACCAAAACCTGCCCGTTGTTTGATTCCCTTGCCCGAGTCTCGGAGTTGAAGGTTAATAACCCATGAACAAAGTTCCAGATTATGGAAACTAATGGTAAAAAACACGCCGATATTGAAACTTAATTACCAAATTTTGTTATAAAGCTATTATATTATGACCGACTTCTTCGCTTTTCTGTAATTTATGCTTGCGCAAAAGCGGCGCCGTCATTACCTTTACGTAACCGAACAATAAAAAAAACACTCACCAAAACACCCTTCAAGGAGGCCAGTATAACCATGGCAGACAACGACACAGATAACGCATTTACCGGCACGCGTTTCTTGCTGGATGCAACCGACGCCCGCCAGTACGCGGTGCGTTATGTGGGCGGCGCGCCCCGTCAGGTGAACGTCTTTGCACCGGATGAGCGCGAAGGCAAGTTCAAGCCCAATGAAACCGTTTTCGCAATTGACGATGAAGTGAACGTGGTGCGTGAAGCTGGCAAGAAAGCCAAGCTGGAAGTCACCGCATACCAGTTCTCCATCGGCGCAGAAGGCAAGCCCACCGGCGGCCTTTCCCTCCCCGTTGAATATGAAGTCAGCTTCCTGATGTCGGCTGCCGATGTCCAGGTGAAGTACACCCTGACGCAAGCCTCCAAAGAAGCGATGGCGGAAAAAGGCTTCTCGAGCGCTTTCCCCGCGACCTTTGCCGAGAAACTGGATGCGAATGACCCCGGCGTCAACCGCACCGTCGGCACCGTCGATGCGAAACTGCTGAGCAACCTGTCGTTCCCGCCGCACCAGGACGGCCAGGCCTATGTCGCCCGCATGAACGAAGACCTCGCGAGCCAGACGCCGGAACCGACGCCGCAAAAACCGACGACGACGCCTGCGCCCACGACCCAAACGCAGCCGACGACGACGACCACCAACCCGCCCGCGAACCAGAACAAGCCGAAGACGGACTTCAACCGCCAGTCGACGGCATCGCGCATTCCCTCCCCGCCTGAGCGTCCGAAAGTTCCGGACTCGGTGCTGGAACAGGCCTTGCGCACCTATGGTATCGACCTCACGGAAAAAGCTGCCGCCGGCAAGCTGGACCCCGTGGTCGGCCGCGACAACGAAATCGTCGACTCCATCAAAATCCTCTCGCGCCGCAAGCAGGCATCGCTCTGCTTCACGGGTGAGGCTGGCGTTGGCAAATCCGCGATGTTCGCTGGCGTTGCCCAATACATCACCGAAGGCAAGGAAGTGCCGGAATCGCTCGCGAATTCCCGCATTATCGAGCTGGACCTGCAGGCCATGAACGCCGGCGCGAAATACCGCGGCGTGTTCGAAGAGCGCCTGAAGCCCATCATCGACGGCCTGAAAGAACGCGAAGGCTACTTCAAGGGCCGCAAGGTCATCCTCGCGATCGACGAGATCCACTCCCAGCTGACCGCCGGCAAGGCGGAAGGCGGCTCGGATGCCGGCAACATGATGAAACCCTTCCTCGTGTCGCAAGGTATCTCGGTCATGGGCACCACGACCAGCACCGAATACCGCAAGCACATCGAAGGCGACAGCGCACTTGCACGCCGCTTCGAGCAGAAAGTGCTGGGGGAGCCGGATGCAGCCTCGACCCTCTTCATTCTCGAAAAGCTGTGGCCCAAATATAAAGAGCACCACGGCCTGACCGAAGACCTGCCGAAAGACGACCTCGAGTACATCGTCAACATGACGAACCGCTACGCGCCGTCCGAAAGCCAGCCGTCCAAGGGCGAAAAAGCCCTCGACATGGCAGGCTCCTCGGCCGAGTTCCGTCACTCGAACGTCATCGAGAAGGAAGACATCATCGCGGCGATCGCGCAGATGTCCAAACTCTCGGTCGGCTTCCTGAACTCGTCCGACCACGAGCGCTTCCTGCAGATGAAAACCGAACTGCCGAAAGAAGTCCTCGGCCAGCCGGGCATCCAGCGCGTCGTCGCCGGCCTCGTCGGCTCGCGCTCCGGCCTGAACGACCCGAACCAGCCCTGGGCTTCGTTCGTGTTCCAGGGCCCGACCGGTACCGGTAAAACCGAGCTCTGCAAGGCGCTCGCCCGTTACCTCTTCGGCACGGAAGACGCGCTCATCCAGCAGAACATGGGTGAATACGCAGCCGAGCACTCGGTCAGCCGCCTCATCGGCGCGCCTCCGGGCTACGTCGGCTTCGATTCAGCTGAACCTGCCCTGACGGAAAAAATCCGCCAGCGTCCCTACTCCATCCTGCTGCTCGACGAGATCGAGAAAGCGCACCCGAAAGTCTTCGACGTGCTGCTCCCGATCCTCAACGACGGCAAGATGACCGACAACCAGGGCCGCACGGTTCTCTTCAACAACGTCATCGTCGTCATGACCACCAACCTTGGCGCGAAAGAAGCCATGGCGGTCATGAAAGGCGGCGGCGGCGGCATGGAGCTCGACTCTTATGCCAAGAACGCGACGCCTGAAGAACAGGAAGCGGCCCTCTCGAAAGTGTACGAGAAAGCCCGCGGCCAGTTCTTCCGCCCCGAGATGGTCAACCGTATCGAGGAACTGGGTGGCTTCGTCACCTTTATCCCCCTCGCGCCGGAAGTCATCACGAAACTGGTCGACCGCGAAGTCGACAAAGTCTCGAAACGCATCTCGGACCAGACCGGTGCCGGCCTCAAAGGCGTCAGCCTCGAAGTCAGCGCGGAAGCGAAAGCACAACTGGCACAGGAAGGCTACAAGCCCGACATGGGCGCACGCCCCCTGCGCAAAGTTGTCCGCGAGAAAATCGGCAACCCGCTGGGCGAATGGCTCATGGGCAACAAAGAGAAAGTGCTGGCTTTCGTGGCCGAAAACGGTCCCGCGAAACTCATTATCAACTCGCTGCCGAAGAAACTCGGCGACGATCTCGATGTCTCGCTCAACGTCGCTTCCGCAACGCCTGCGCTCACCGCAACGGCCGCTGCGACCAACGACAACAAGGGCAACAAGCCGCCGAAGCGCACCAAGCGCACGGCCAACCCTTAATACTTACTTTCTCCATTGTTTTGGTGAAACTGACGGGGCCCCCAAAAGGGGCCCCTTCTTTTTGTGCCGGGAGCTGAATAAATGCTGAGAGCTTAAGCGGCGCGGCGTTGTGCGGCGGGTGTCACATGCGCCACGACCGGCGGCGCGATGACGGGCGGTACGGCGGGCGTGGGCGGCAGTTGCGGCGGCAGGAGATTGGGGACGATGCCGGGGATGGCGGGCACGGACGGTTTGATCGCGTCATCCATATATTCGTAGAGATAGCGGAATTTATGGCCGGTGCCGGGTCCCCAGCTGGCTTCCTGCGACTGGCGGTAGAGGCCGGTGATGTCGAGGCCGAGGTAGGGATTATTTTCGAGCGTTGCGACGGCTTTGAGCGACTGTGCTGCCTTGTCCTGCCCCATTTGCTGCAGCCTGGCGATTTCCGCCAGCTGGTAGGCCCAGCGCATTTTGGGGTGGCGCTTTAACAGCGCGTCCATTTCCGGGAAGGCGGCACCGCTGGTGAAGCTCTTGTTATTATCAACCTGGCCGACCATGGCGACTTTGTCGGCCCCGAAGCCGTCATGCGCGATGTCGGATTTGTTCTTGAAGGTTTCCGCCTCGATATCGGAGGCGTAGCTCATCAGCTCGACGTTCAGGTAATATTTCAGCCAATCATCGTTTTCAAACACGCGCGTCCAGGCGGTTTTGCCGAAGGCGCGCAGGGCATCATCCTTCGTACCGCCGGCGGCAATTGTATCGGCGTAGCTTTTCTCGACAAGGCGGAGGGTTTCCTTGCCCTGCTCCGTGCCTTCGAAGCGGAATTTCATGTAGACCCAATAGCTCTGGTCGCCAGCTTCTTTCACTTCATAGGCGACCATCATTTCTTCCGCCAGCGCCGCCGCCTCGATCGAGAGGTTGCGGGTGACGCGGGATTTGATGTCCCAGTCGCGCTCATAATTGAGGAGGCCATGCGCATCCTGCGCTGCATGCAGCATCTCATGCGCCATATGCATGATATAGGACACGCGCTGCGCATCGGGCGCGCTGATGATGGCGTCGCTGACCGGCAGGTATTGTGCGCCGACACCGGCCGGCAGGTTATCGAGGTTGCAGAGCGCGATTTTGGCGGAAACGGCATGATCAACCAGCGGCTTGCCGGAAACGGGCAGCGCATTCAGCGCCGTCACCGCTTCCGAAATTTGCTGCTGCTTCGCATTACCGGCGGCGGGCACCGCATTGGGCGCCATGCAGAGCTTGCCCATGTAATAGGTCTGGCGCTCCGCTGCCGTCATCTGGCTGAGCCTTGTCTGCTCCGGCACCGGTAGTGCCTTCGCATCGGGCGCATTGTACTGGAAGACCTGCTGGTCATAGGTCAGCTTCGGCGCATCGGGTCCGCCGGCATCCTTATCGCGCGCGGGGCGCGGCATGACGACGGTATCGCGCAAGGGGAAGGCGACGCTGGGCATGTTCGGCAGATTGGGCAGCTGAACATCATGCGCCGTCGCGGGCGTGCCGCAGACGGCGGCAATGGCGAAAAGCGGCACCAGCACGGCTTTGCGCGCGGCTATTTTAAAGGACTCGCGAAGTGGGCGTTTGTGCGCCATGCCTTGCTATTTCCCGTCATTGCTTGTTCAGCGATATAAGATGAAAGGAAGTCTAGCAGCAGGGAAACTTTTGGCAATATCCTACGTGATAAGCATAATAATATGACGCGGCGCGTCAAATTACCTTACTTCTTCGGCCCCTGCACTTTCGGCCCCGCCTTGCGCTGGCGGCGAATGACGGGGAGGAAAAGAACACTGCCGAGCAGCGCCCCTGCGAGCCCGCCTTCAAGGCCGATTTTGTCGTACTGGGCCTGACCCTCTTCCATTATTTTGCCGATTTCGGCGGATTGCTGCGCAGGCGTCATGTCGTCATCGCCGAACATGCTGCCGAAGGCCTGCCCTACCTGCGCTTCCTGCTGGTACATGATGCCTTTGGTGTAGTTGCCGGTGACGGCCGAAACATCAATGCCGACGCGATCGTTAAAATCATCGACGATATTGGCGTAATCTTTTTCGGAGAGGTCTTTCGACATGCGGAGATCGTTCACGAAGGCGACAGAATCCGCTGCGAGCTTGTTGCCAATCGCCATGGCGGAGCCGTCGCGCGCCTGCACCGCAAGGTCGTAGTCAAACCTTTGTTCTTCCAGCGCGTCGATACGCTGGGCAAAAGCGAAGCGTGCTTCCGCCTGCGCCGCGCTTTGCGCCGGCAGCCCTGCGATATGACCTGCGACAAATTGTTTTTCACTAAAATTATCCGGCACCGATGACAGGGCAAAATCGCTGACCCCCGGCTGCAACTGGTTTTGCGCGATTTCATGTCCCGCGTAGCCGCCGACGACACCGAAAGCGAGGGCGAGGGAAGCGACCACCGCTTTCGCCTTTTTATTGAAAAATTCCGAAATCGACATGGCAAAACCTTTTGCCCGCCAGTTATGCGGCGGGAGGATGGATTATTGATAATATCAGGCTGGCTTTGGTATAGGCGGGGCGGGAAAAAGAGTCAAGACGCCCCCCTTGGTAGGCTTAGTCGCCCTGCAGCATACGGCCGAGCTTTTTACCGCCGACGAGGTGCAGGTGCAGATGGGGAACTTCCTGCCCGCCGTGGAGGCCGCAGTTGGAAATAACGCGGTAACCCTGTTCGTCCAGCTTTTGTTCCCGCGCGATGGTGCCAAGGGCGCGGAAGAGGCCGGCGATTTCGGCTTCGCTGGCGCGCGCCGTGAAATCATCCATATCCACATAGGCACCCTTTGGCAGCACAAGGATATGGCTGGGTGCCTGCGGGCTGATGTCATGGAAGGCGAGGGCGAAGTCGTTTTCGAATACTTTTTTGCAAGGGATATCGCCGCGCAGGATTTTGGCGAAAATATTGTTGGTGTCATAAGTCTTGGCCATCGGCTGTCTCCCTGTTCAATAATGCTGCGAAGTCTAGCAAAGCCGCACGGCTTTCGCAAAAACCAATCGCCAAAAACCAATCGCATTGTACGATAGACAAGACCGGCAACCGCAGAGAGGGCATTTTTATGTTCGACCTCGTCTTCAACAGTTTCGCAGCCTTCCAGCAGATGGGTATGATTTTGGCAGGGCTGATGTGCCTTGGCCTTGGCGGGCTTATCCTTGGCAATGCCCTCTACTGGCGCCTGCGCGCGGAACATGTGGAAGGCACCATCATCGGCGTGAAACAGGAGGGTGTATTTTACTACCCCGTCTACCGCTACATCCTGCCCTCGACCGGCGAGACGGTGGAGGCGACGTCCGATTCAGGTTCCTCCAGCAATATCGGCATGGACACGGGCAAGCAGCTGGCGCTGCTGGTCTTCGCCGACGACCCGAAAAAGGCGCGGCCCGCAGGCGGCATTTTATTCTATGTCATCGGGCTTTTCCTCGCGGCGCCGGGGTTGCTGTTTGTCTATGTCGCCCTCACGACGTACCCGGTCAACAAATTCACCCTGCTCGCGCTCGTCGGGTTTTCGGCTTATGGCGCGGTGAAACTGCATGGCAAGATACTGCCGAAAGGCCAGCGCCTTTCCATGGAGGCGTTCCGCATGAAGACGCAAAGCCGTCTTGGCAGTCTGCCCATTCAGCAGATCGAGGCGCTGAATGCCACGCCGCAAGGGCAGGCGCAAATTGCGCAGATGCAGAAGAACCAGCGCTTTGCCACGCCGCTGCTGCTGGTCTTTGGGGTCTGCCTGATCGTTGGCGGCGGCTATCTTGCGCAAAAATTGCAGCACCTGCTGGCGGTCGGTCTGCATGCGCCGGGGCAGGTGACGAGCATTGAAAGCTCCTACAGTGACGATACCACCAGCTATTACGCGCGCGTGACCTACCGCGACGCGGCCGGTGCCGAACACAACTTCCGCGACAATGTCGGCTCCTCGCACGCCTTCTACAGCACAGGTGACAATGTGGAGGTTATCTACCTGCCGGATGATCCGGATAAATCGGCGCGCATCGAGCGCGGATGGAAGAACTGGATACCTTGCGTCGCGCTGATGGGCTTTGGATTTCTGCTGCTGGCGCTCGGCCTCTCGATGCGGAAGGCGAATGACAAGGCGCTTTAGGCGCAAAAAGCTTGAGGGCTGCAGTGATCATCCCCTGATCTGCAGCCCCCTGGACACCCGGAATTACCGGATGTCACCCCATAAGCTTTATAGAATTTTTATGCCGTGACGCGCTGACCGGTGAATTGCTTCTTCGGTGCGGCGGTGAGGCGGGTTTCGATCGCCTTCTGGCCTTTTTCAAGCTCGCCAATCACTTTGTCATGGCCGCCTTCCGCCTTCAGCTGGCCGATGCGGGCCTCGAGCTGTGTGTGGTTAAGCTGCACGACGCCGCCCATGGTCTTGAGCGAGCCTTTGGCGGCCGCGCTACCAAAAGCGCCGGCCAGATTCTTTTCATCCACCCCGGTCACAAAATGCGCGCGCCATTCGCCAAGCCCGTTATTGCCATCCTGTTTGAAGACGGTGTTCTTGAATGTGAGCGTTTGTCCCATTTTATCCTCCGATAACGGACCCCTTAACATCAGGTCATCCGCAGTGGTTAAGTGCCTTGTTCAATTCCTTATATAAGACTTTATGGCAATAAAGTTAACGAGTGGTTACCATGCTGATATATTTGGCCTTTATCACGTTAAGTTCGGTGCTTAAACACCGCTTTGGTAGTCTTTTTGATAGCCTTATGGTAAAAATAGACAGTAAAATCAGCTCGGAAAGGTTTTCAGGCGATGATTCTTCCAGAATCGAAAGCACTTTGGATCAGGCCATGCCTTCTATATTGTGCGCGTCATAACCCCCAGCCGATTTGAAATACAAAGATGACCGACGACAACCGCGCCATGACTGAAGCAGCCGAGACCGACGGTGGTAAGAAGCCCGGTATCGTTCGTGCCCAGTGGAACGACCTTACCTCTTCCACCGCCCGCAAATGGTCGCTGACCAAAAAATTCACCCGCGAACTTTTTAACGACCATGGCTTCTGGGTGGAAGCTTTGGCCGTCAAGGGCGGTGCCTCCGCCATCGTGATTGCGGGGCTCGTCACGGCGTCCTATGTCATCGCCCTGCCCTTCCTTGCCGCCGCGGCTGGCATTGCGGTTTGCACCGGGCTTGTGGGCGTTGGCATCTACGGCATCGCCGCCGGCAGCACCAAGGGCTGGGAAAGCCTGAAGGGCATCTGGGCGCGCTCGACCGGCAAGGCGCCTGCCAAACGCGAATATGTGGAGCGGAAGGACTTTTTCCAGCGCCTGAAGGAGCGCCAGCGCGTGCAGAAGATGCTGCAGCATCCTGTAGCGCAGAAAGTGTTTAACAGCAGAGCCTGGCAGATCACCGAAAAATTCACCCAGCGGCGGGAAGATTCCATACTTGGCAGTATCGCTGTCGGCGGTGCGGCCCTGACGCTGGCGATGGGCGCGATTGCGCTTTCAACGCAACTGCTGATTTTGCCGGTGGTGGCAGCGGGCACGCTGCTGACCTTCTCCGTCGTCACGGCGGCAACGACGCTGGCATCGGGTTGCTCGGGCCTTTTCTTCAGCATCATGGGCATTCGCGACCGCTCGAAACAAAAGGCGGAAATGCTGGCCGAAGCGAAGCGCGCTGCCGCCGAAGCCCTGAAGAATGCACCGGAGCCGATTGGCCATCCGATCCTGCTGCTGCCGGCCCCCATCGCCGCGCAAAAGCCGCTGGCCGAGTCGTTTGACGCCGTCGCGATCCCTGGTGCGATCAACGACAACAAGGATGCGGCGAGCCTTGAAAAACCCAAGCAAAACCCGCCGAAACCGGCCGCGTAAAAACGCTTGCAGCACCGTCCTGCCGTGCTAAATTGTCCCTACCCTATATGGCAATTTGAATTTTTCGGCAGAAGGAAATACATCCTTGAGCGCGACCGCCAATACCGCTGCACCGCAAAAACCCAAAACCCGTATTGCGCAGCTGATGCTGCCGCAGATCGACCCCAATTCCGCGCTGCTGCCGCCGGACAAATGGATCAAGTCGACCGCCTGGGATTTCATTAAAAACAGCAAAAGCCTGCACCAGACGGTCGGCAAAGCGGCCGGTTTTGCGGCGCTGGGCCTTGCCGCGATTGGCACCGGCATCACCGCCGCCGTGATGCTGCCGCTCGCCCTGCCGCTGGCGGGTGCGGCGCTGGCGACGCTTGGCATTACCGCTTTCTCCGGCCTTAAAATCCGCCAGCAGCTGAAGGTCTTCAAGGCCGAAACGCTGCCCGAATTGCAAAAGCATGTCGGCAAAAAATACGTCGAATATAAAATGAGCGAAATGCGCGCCGCCTGGAACAAGAAGGCGGAAGAGCGCAAGGCGCAAAAGGCCGCTGCCGCGAAACCCGAAACACCGAAAGCGGAGCCCGTTGTGGAAGCGCCGAAGCCGATCGCAACGCCCGTGCCCGCGCCCGCAAATGATGAAAAACCCGCCAACCTTGGCAATACTCTTGGCAACTGGATGCTGAAGAAAGCCATGGAGCAGGCGGCGAAGAAGCAAAACGGCAAGCCGGACGCGCCCGCCGCGGAAAAAGACGCCAAAGCGCAGCCGAAACCGCCGCAACCCTGAAGGCGACAAGATGAGCACCGATAAACGCACCGTCAAAGTCTCGGAAACCGGCGTTGGCATTTACACGCAGGAAATGATTTCCGGCAAGCATGTGATTACGACGGACGAACCTGTCGACGTCGGCGGCCTCGATATGGGCCCTAATCCCTATGACATGCTCCTCGGCTCGCTCGGCTCCTGCACCTCCATGACGATCCGCATGTATGCGGACATGAAGAAAATTCCGCTGGATAAAGTGACCGTCACGCTGACACATCATAAAGAGCCGGGGCCCGACAAAAAACCCGTCGAAATCATCACCCGCGACATCCAGCTGGACGGCGCGCTGGATGACGCGCAGCGCGCGAAGCTGCTGGAGATTGCCAATAAGTGCCCCATCCACCGCACGCTGGAGGCAAAGCCGACGATTTTGACCGCGCTTGTCGATGCGCCGGCTTCGAAAAACGCCCCCACCGCGCCCAAGCCGCCGCAACCGTAAATCGCTGTTATTGCCTGTAAAAACCAGCTTCGCTTGACGGATTGGCAATGCCGACGCATAGTCCGCGCATCAACCCGCCCGTGATGACTTCAGGAACGACGAATGACCTTCGCCGCTAACGAGCCACCCGATAACCCGGCCGATGCGCTTTTTCAAGCCGCGGCGCGCGGCGATATTGCCGCGCTGCGGGCGGAAATGAAGACGCGCAACATCAATGATGCGGATGAACACGGCTGGACGCCCCTGATCTGGGCGGTATCCGCCAATGAAATGCCCGCCGCCAAATTCCTGCTCGAAAAAGGCGCGGCTGTGGATGCGCCCGCCGCCGGCGGATGGACGGCGCTGATGTATGCTGCCGATGCACGCAATGCGCCCATGGCGGCGCTGCTGCTGGCATTCAAAGCCAATAGTTTTTTGCGCAATGATGACAACGACAGCGCGGGCGACCTTGCCCGCCGCAGCGGCGACGACGTGTTGGCGCGGCAGATTGAAAGCCGCGTGGATAACCCCGGCATGGCGCTGACGCGCGACCTGCCGCAGACGCGCAAACCGCCGCGGTGGAAGGTTTAAAGCCATGGCGACACAGGCTTTCCAGCAACGCGCCCGCCCGCAGTTCCCGACCGTTGCCGACGATCGCACGCCGATCATGGAAGCTGCGGCACAAAACAAATACGCCGAGATAAATGACTATATCGCGGCGGGGCATAGCTTGAATGCCGTCGACAGCCTTGGCTGGAACGCGCTGCATCACGCCATGATGGGCGACGCCGAAGAAGCGGCGGTCACGCTGCTGAACGCCGGCATCAACCCTGTGCAGCAAAACAAACTGGGCGATACGCCGCTGATGGAAGCCTGCCGCCGGCAGGTGGATACCGTTATCACGCGCATTGCAAAATCCGGTTGCCATCTGGACGCGCAGGAAAGAGTAAACGGCCATACCGCCGTGATGCTGGCGATTTTGGCGGGGGACGGTTATGCCGCCTGCATTCTGGCCGAAAACGGCGCGGATACGGCAACCCTGCTGAATAAAAAAAACCAGACGGCGGATGAAATGGCGCGGCTGCATTTCAGCGGCAAGAGCCTTTCGTGTTTTGAAAACATCGTGCTGAAGAAAAAAACCGCCGCGAAAGTTTTGCGAGAAAAAGAGCTGCGGGAAAACATTGTTTCCGCAACCGTGCTCGACCATGGAATCAAGCCGATGAAGACTTTACGTTTTGGCCCGAAAAAACCCGGCCCCGGCACTGGCGCACCGCCGGCAAATGGTTGATAATCAACCCGATTAAAGACTTTGACAATTCATCTTATGGCAATATACTCGGCCCTAGAAATCAAACCATCAAGAAATCAATTCATTTAGCGAGGCATAGACATGGCCATCCAGCACGACGGCAAATCCCCCGGCAAAATCTGGTACGCGTGGCAGAAGACCAAAGCGCTGACCATGAGCTTCTTCGACTATTCGACGAAGAACGAAGCGAAAGCGGCCGCGAAGAACACCGGCTTCACCTTCGGCAGCGCGATTGGCTATGGCCTGACCAATGCGTATCTGCTTCCCCTGCTGCCCATTCCCGGCATCGGCCTCATCGCCAGCGTCGCGGGCTTCTATGCCGTCGCGCATTTTGGCCGCAAGGCTTTCATCAAAACGAAATCGGTGGTGAAGAGCCCCTTCGTCTACAACTACGTGCGTCAGGCAGAATACAAATGGCAGGATAAAAAATCCCGCCCCGCACTCGGCCAGCGCATCAAGAATGCGATCAAGGCGAAAGTGGATAAAATTCCGCTGCCCCTCGTCAAGGCCGCCAAATGGGCAGGCCTTGCGCTTGCCGTTGCGGGTGCAGCCCTTGCGACCGGCGGCGCGCTGAACGCGGCTGGCGTTCCCGCCATCTCCGGCAGCGCGACCACCGCCACCATCCTTGGCGGCATCGCTAAAGTGGGCGCGGTCATCGGCCTGTCGTCCGCGGCGGCTGTTGGCACCGCCATCGGCCTTGCCGTTGTTGCTATTCCGGTCGGCCTTGTGCTATCGGCTGTGGCGCGCAACGCTGCCATCCGCCGCGACCCCAACCGCATCAGCTTCAAGCCGAAACCGCCGAAGCCGCCCGTGAATGATGACGCAACCCCCATCGACAAAGGCGTCGTTTTCCAGCCGAAAGCGCAGTCTTTCGAGTTTAACGACAACGCACCGCCCTCGAACGGCGCTTCTGCCGGCCTGTCCGACGCGCGCAAAGCCGCCGCCGAAGCCCGCGCCGCCGCCCGCAAGAACAAGAGCAGTAGCAACCGCTTCAATTAAGCGAATTCTGTTTTAAAAAATCCCCGCTGGAAACGGCGGGGATTTTTTTATCCGCGGAAGATAACGGGATAGACCGCTTCGACATCACCCAGCGGAATATCTTTCTCCGCCGGCGGGTTGAACTGGCGGACGCGGATTTTATCATCGCCCATGCGCACGAGCTGCTTGATATGCGCATCGCCGTTTTTCATGCGGATGACGCAGTCGCGGTTGTTGTGCACGGGGCGGTTGCGGTGCACGTAGATCAGCTCCCCGCGGTAATAGCGCGGCTCCATCGAATCCGAGAACACGTAGAGCGCGAAGATGCCGCCGGGGGAGCTGCCGGGCGGCGGGGGCGCGTAATCAATCACCTCGCCGTTCGCAAGGTTGAGGCCGCCGTCTTTTTTACCCAGATCGTCGGAGCCTGCGGCGTAGCCGTAGACGGGCACTTGCGCGAACGCTTCCGCCGCGGGTTCGCTAAACCCCCGCGCCGGTGCCTTGCCGCGCGCGCCCTGCAGGTCGAGCTTGGTGCCGAGGTAATCTTCGATGACCGGAATTTCATCCGCCTTGATGCTGCGCTGGCCGTAGAGCATGCGATGCACGGCCGCGGCATCGAGGCCAAGGCGCGCGGCGAGGCCACGCTGGGTGAGGCCCGGCGTTGAATCGATCAGCTGCTTGATGGTTTCATGAAGGCGTGACTGTGACATAACTTCATTGTAGTACGATTCGTTGCTTGCTAAAAGCGCAATTTATTTCATAAAAAATATCATGATATATCAGCATATTAATCTGCGTTACAAGCAACGGTTGCAAATTACGCTCGACAATTAATTGCGCTTTTAGCAATACTGGAGAGAGACACCAACAAGGGGAGTTATCCATGGAATTTTACCGGCTGTATCACGGCCTGCCCTATGACGCGCGCCTTGCCGTCATCGCCAAACGCTCCGGCCTGAACCGGGCGGAGAGCCTGGCGCTATTCATTGCCCTGCACGACCACGCGAGCCAGATGCTGCCACGCGGCAGCCTGCTGGGCTTTGATGCGGAGCAGGCGGCCCTCGCCCTCGACCTTGACGCCACGAAGGTGAAAGCGGCGATCGATGCGCTGATGGAAAAGGGGATTATTGAAGCCGACCAGCTGACCGAATGGACGCGGCAGCTGTCGCCTTCAACCGAGCGCGTGCGTCGCCACCGCGCCAAGCAGCGGGCAGCGGGCTTGCTGCTGCAAAAACGCCCTGCCCCCAGCCCTGATGACCCGGCGGAGGCCGCGCGCCGCCGCCAGCGCCTGCAGGAAGCTGCCCTGCCGCCGCGCAGCCTGGTGACGCCGGTGCAGAAAAAACCATAAGGGAGCCTTGCGCGATGGAAGACTGGAGCGACTGGAAACCCGACTTCAAGCCCAAATCAAAACAAACGCCCAAAAACCCGCATCTGCTGCAGGAAGCGCATTCCCCCAGCGAAAGCATTACCTTCCGCGGTGGGGAGAAGCTGGAGGCAAGGCGGCGCGTGACGGATGCGCGCCTCTGGGATGCGATGACGCCCACGCAGCAGGATGCCGCGCTGCAGATTGCCAAAGCTTATGAAACCATGAGCCGCGGCATGGGCTATATCACCTCCGACTGGACGCGCATCCCCGGCGGGGGCGGCGCCGGCAATATCGGCGACCTGCATGCGCGGCTGGTGCGCGGCTATGTGGAATGGACGGTGCTTTGCGCCAAAAACAACATCAGCCATTCGCTGGTGATCGATGTGCTTGTCTTCGGCTTTTCCTGCCGCGCGCTTGACCGCGACCGGCGGCAGGGACAGGGCCTTACCCGCGCGAACCTCATGGAAGGCCTCTGGCTTTATGCCGATATGAAGGGCTGGCCGCGGGATTAGGAATCGTCCTATAATCGGGCATGGATAAAATCCCGAAGATCACCCTCGACTTCATTAAAAGCGTGAGCCCGCAAGGCCCCTCGCCGCTGGATGAATTGCAGGATCGCTTCGCGGAAAAGAAAGCGCGGGAGCGCGGGCCGTTTTTCGGCGGCGCATTGCCGAACCCCAATACCCATTCCGTTGAATACGTCGTTGAAATGCGCATCCGCGAATGGATGCTGCGCATGGCAGCCGAACAGCGGGAATCGAAACGTATCGCCGATGCTGCGAAACCGCCGCAGAATCCGCCCGCCGGCAACAAAATTACCCCGCCCAAGCCCTGATTTGGCGCGATAAACGCCTTTCTGCGCCAGATGCCGCAATTGCTTTATAGTTTTAACATTCCCTTAATATTCTCCTGATACCTTGAAGGTGTTGAGGAACCGGCCCCGAATTTTATTTTTAATCGTCGAGGATTTTGCATGACCGAAACCCGCCCCGCAGACGGATTGAGCGCCAAATTCCAGGCCGCTGTTCCCAAAAAGCAGATCGCCGATGCGGAGCAGTTTGTGCAACTTTTGACCGGCAGCGCCAAGCCGACGGCGAATGATGTGAAGGCCGGCAAGAAAGTTCTCGCCGACCTCGACGCGCAAAAAGAACTCTATGAATTCCAGGCCGCTATTCTGGCCGGCCAGCAGGCAACCACGGAAAGCGACCTTGACCGCCGCGTCAACGCCATCGCCAAAACGATCCGCCCGGCGGAAGTCGCCTCCGACAAGCTGCGCGAAGCCCTGAAAATCAGCGTCTAGGGTTTTCATTACCGCTATTTTCGGCCGATTTACCCCGCCTTGACCGTGACAGGTCCGGCGGATATAGTCGTTTCCCTAATGACAATGTATGCGAGAGTCTAGCCGTGGCGCCGATGTGGATGCATCCCCGCCGCAACGAGCCGAATGTGCCGCCGGAAGATATATCCGGACGCGCGCGCGATTTGTCACGCCGCTTGCTCTCCGCCATTGAACGCCAGAACACCGACGACGCGCGCAAAATTTTTGACGAAGCCTTCTGGGGCAAGGTCGATTTCAAGCCGGACGGCTACCACCTGCTGCAGGCCGCACGCCTTGGCGACCGCGCCATGGTGACGCTGCTGGCGGCGAATGGAGCCAGCTGGACGGATGCAGAAACGCATCTGGCGCGCAGCCTTGTGAAGCCCGAACAATGGGCGCGCGTGGAAGGCCCGTTAAAACACGCCGGCATCCGCACGACGTTTGATAAAGACGCGCCGGTTGACCGGCTGCTCGCCTTGAGCTTTGCAAAACGCGCGGCGGAAGATTCAGCTGACCGCGGCCAGCCGCAGGCGCGGCTGCATGCTGCGGAGCTGAAAGCCATGGTGCAGGTGCAGCTGATTGACGCCGTCGGCGCTAACAACATGCCGCTCGCGCGAGATATTCTGAAGCACCGCGACGTGAGCCTTGGTCTTGGCACAAAAAACAGTCCCCTAAATATTTCGGCGGAGATTGAAGTGCTGGCCCGCGCATCCATGTGGTCGCCCGCGCGGTTGTTGCAGTTCATCGATCGGCTGAAAGACGACGGCTTTGAACTGAAGCCTGTGGAGACCACCTTCCTGATGACTTTCCTGCGGCCGGATGTTATTCCGGCGCTGCACAGCCGCGGTATGCTGGCGGAAAACCAGCCGGTAGCGCGGCGCGAAGTGCTGGACGGCTGGACGGGCACGCAGGAAATTCTGAGCTTCGGCAGCTACACCATCGACATTTCCCCCGCGAGCGTCGCGCGGCGGCGGGCAGAATTCAACGCGATTGCGAAAATAATCTTCAAGAAACCGCTGAACAATGTGGAGGCGGAGCGGTTTATCCAGCTGCATGCCTCCCGCATGAAATCGACGCCGGACGGGCTGCAGGCCGCGGAAAAAGATTTGCTGGCGATGGGCTTTTTTGACGGCCCCGCCTGGACGGCGGAGCGCATGCGCGCCTTGGCCGCCCTGCCCGTGACGGATGAAAAACTTTCCAAAGCCTTCAACAGCCGCGCCGTGCGCCTGACGCTGGAGGAAGTCGGCACCGACAACCTGATCAACGACAAAAAATTCCAGCTCTTCGTGGACGCGCATGCGCATGGGTTTTACGCCGCCGATGCCGCGACGACAGCGAAGGCGGTGAAATATCTCTCGAAACAAGTTTCAAAAGACGTTGTGCCGGACAGCGTGGTTGCGGCGCTGACGGCGATGAAGCAGGGCGGCGCGGATTTTTCGGCCGTCGATCCCATGCCCTATGTCGGCAAGCGCGCGCCGGCACTTGCCAAGACCTTGCTCGACCTCGACATCGTGACGGCGCGGCACTTTGACATTATCGCCATCGCCAAACGCTTCCGCGGCGAATTGAAGGTTGGCGGCGCGGATGAAAAATCGCGGCCGAATACCGAATTCGTCTGCCAGCTGATCCTCGAAATCGTGAAGCCGGATACCTATGTTCCCTTGCGCAAATCCAATACGGAAAGTTACCAGCGGCTGTTTTTAAGGGAATGGGCGAGCGATTTGCACAAGGAAGCCAACAGCTTCACCTACAAGCGGCAAGGCCCCGGCCGCGGCTGACGACGATTATCATTTTTTTACGGCACCATCCGCTGTTACAGTCGTTGTAACGGGCAGGGATATCATCATGGACAATACAGCAGATAAAAAACCGGGCTGGAAACAGCGCATCAAGAACGCCTTCAACGGCGTGTCGCGCAAAGACGTGCCGGGGGTTTTGAAACACACGCTGCAGGACCTTGGCAAGTTCAAGGAAATCGCCCTGCTGGTCGTGTCCTCCTTTGTGCCGGGCGGCTGGATTGGCTATGGCGCCTACCGCGTCGCCAAATACAAGCGGCGCCACCCGCCCGCCAATGACGATAAAGCTGCCGAACCGCAGGCAGCGGCAAAACTGACGCCCGCAAAACCAGCTGCGCCAAAGCCTTAAGTATTATTTTCCAAAATTCTGTACTTTCGTTGCGGCGTTTGATATAACAGCCCGATGAAAGACGAACCCAAAAAGAAAAAACCTGCCGAGAAAAAACCCAGCCTGCGCCAGCGCATGCGCGATGCCTTTGGCACCGTGTCAAAGCGCGAGCTGATGGGCGTGTTGAAAGACACCGCCAAGGACCTGCGCCAGCCGAAAGAAATTGCCCTGCTTGCCGGCTCCTCCGTCGTGCCCGGCGGCTGGATCGGCTACGGCACTTACCGCTTTACCAAGTACCGCCTGAAAAAGTCGGCAGAAGCAGCGAATGACGACGCGCCGAAGGACAAGCCTGCAGCTGACCTCCCCCCTGTAAAGCCTGCCAAAAAAGGCAAGCCGCCCACGCCCTAAAAAAAATCACCGTATATCGGAACAAATTTTTCCTGTCCGGTATTGGACTGAACGGGAGACGCAGGAATTTTTGTTAGGCTTTCACGCCTGTTTCAAAATCTTTGCGTCTCCTTTTTTATTGCCTGATATCAGACCCCGGGGCCCGCTGGCGGTTTGATGCCCGGTGGATTGATTATGGGTGGATTGATTACGGGCAGATTGATTACCGGCGGCTGCGGCAGTGGCAGGGCCTCGATCTGCGTGGGCGTTGGTACGGGTACGACATTCATGTGTTCACGAATGCTGTCGATAACGCCCTGATGATATTTATCGTAAGCGGTTTTGGCGGCAGCCATTTTATCTTCCTCATCCTTCAGCGCCTTTAATTCCTTCGGCCCCTCGCCGCCTGTTTTGGCAAGCGAGGCAAGGTCCAGCGGCGTCCATGCGGCGAAGGCGGAAGTATCAACCGCCGGATTGATGCCGACCGTCACAATGCGGCGCATGGTGGCGGTGTACACTTCTTCGCTGGCGGGATTTTCCCAGTTGCCTTTATAGAGGTAGCCCATGGCAGGGCCTTTAACGATATCGTTGTAGGTATCCGTCTGGCCTTTGAGGAAGTCTTCGTCGTAGTTCAGGCCATGCACATGCTTGAAGGCCTTTTCGAGCAGCTTTTCATACGCATCCGGCGCTGACATGCCATCATCGCGCATCTTGCGGTAATCGGCGACAAGGCAGGCATAGCCGTCACCGGGGCATTTCGCGGCGCCGCCGATTTTCAGTTTAATGCCCGTTGCCTTTTCATACTCGTAGCTGAAATAGGTTTCAAAGGTGAAAGCATCTGCTTCTTCAATCCTGTCCTTGATCCATTCGCGTTTGGGTTCAAGGTCGAGGGAATCCGCCTTCGCGATGCGCTTGTGCCAGGAATGGCGCAGTTCGTGCGCCAGCGTCAGCATGATTTCATCATCGCTGCGCGTATCGCCATTCAGCAGAATATGATCACCGAAGTTGAGGCCGTTATAGGTGAAGGCATCCTTCGGGTTATCATCCATCTCTTTATTATTGGACATGCGGATGGCGATTTTTTCGTCCGCCGCGAATTGCAGCAGCTGGCGGCCAAGGTCTGTCTTCTCCATATGCGCCTTGATGACGGTGAGGCGCGCGTCGGAATATTTATAGGGCGTCGTGTCAGGTCTCTGCGGTGCGGGAGGCATCTCGACCGACGGCATGGCGGGCGCGGGAGCCGACATTGTGAACCCCGGCGGGTGCTGGCGCGGAGTCAGCGGTTGCGCTGCCGCGTTGAAGCCGCAGGTGAGCGACAGGGCAGCGGCAAGCCCCAGCGTCACGCGCCGTGCTTTCTTGTTAAAATCTTTAAGTGGATTTTTCACGCCGCGCACCCGGTGCTGCAGCGTTTGCGGTTTCTTGTCTGACACCCTCCCCGCCCGTGATGGAGATTTGCCACGGGGCCGACCTTTCGCGATAGGACTTGATTGCGAGGAGCCACAACTTTAACAAACCACGCGCGTTCGGCAAGACGCCATCGGCGCGCCCACAGCATTTTGATTCGCGCCCGTTCATCAACAAATGCTCGATGTGAGTATAATATTCTTGCTTATGGCAAGTATCGAAAAAATATTTTTCGTGAATAAATTAACTATATCAATAATTTAACGCATTAACGCTTCCTTAAGTACCACAGGCTTCCGCGTCCTCTGCTACACTGAAGACGTGAAAAGAGAAGTGAAAAAAGAGGAAGAAAAAATGACGAAGAGAGAAAGGACTTTCGACTTCATGCCGAAGACCGCTCTGTCGCCAAAACCCGCCTTCGGTAAGGCGGTTGTGAAAGTAAAAGCGATTGAAATGGCCAAGCCGCAGGCTGCGGTGGATGCCGAAGAAGAAAAGATTTTCGAGCGCGATCTCGAACAGCTGATGACCATCATCTCCGCCTTCGGTGCCTGCGCGCCGGAAGCAACCGCGCAAACGGACGAGCGCATCCGCAACATGATGCTGTCGCTCGGCAGCAACGCCTACGCCAAAGACAAATCGAAGCTGGATGCACAACAGGTCGCGAACCGCAAGAAACCCGCCGCCGAAATGCGCATCAAGACGCGCAAATCGCACAGCAGCGGCCACAAGACGCTGAGACATGAATTCAAGGCGCGCCGCCCGGCCGCCGCTGCAAAACTGCTGCAGACGGAAACGGGCGTGGTGCCGGTTACATTCCTGGCGGGCGTGGCGTACGGGCTGGATGGACGGCCGGTGCAGCAGGCGTCGAATTATCGTTGCCCGCAGCCGGCGCCCCCGGTGCTGCTCCTGTAATCTCCAAAATCGCGGTCGCGAGGGTCTGGTGCGAGGTCACTTTATCGACCGGCAGCTGCAGGCCTGCCATTTCACGGCCAACCCAGTTCTGGCTGTTGATGTGAATGGCTTTCATGCCGGCTTCCAGCGCCGGATGAATGTCGGAGCGCAGTGAATCGCCGATCATGACAGCTTCTTCCGGCAAAATGCCCTTGGCCGCGAGGATTGATTCAAACACGCCGCGATCTTTATGCGGCACGATATAGATTTCCTCGAACAGATGCGCGAAGGCAAGCTTGGCGATACGGCCCTGCTGCACTTCATCATCCCCTGCTGTCACGATAAAGAGGCGATATTTGCCGCTGAGTTCCTTGACCGCTTCTTCCGCGCCCGGCTTCAAGGCCGCTTCGCGGGCGTAGACGTTGAAGGCCATGTCGCGCGCTTCATCGACCAGCGCGTCGGAAGCATTCGGCACATATTTCAGCAGCGTGTTTTCAAAGGCCTGCGGCAGCATCAGCGCGCCGTAGCCCATGGTGTCGAACAGCTCGGTTTCAAATTTGCGGAGAACCGTGACGACTTCTTTTTCTGTCGCGGCAGGCACAAAGCGGGCGACGAGGTTGGCGAGCTCCACATGCGCTTCTTCGTACAGCACTTGTGTTTCGAGCAGCGTGTTGTCCATGTCGAACATGACAGCTTTGATCATCGGCGTACCTTCGCGTTTTTATGTTTTCTGTGTACCCGATGAATAGCAAAAACATTCTGGCAAGACCATAGGGAAAAGCCCCCTCGCCGACGGCTTAACTTTTATTTAATGAAATAAGCGGTTTCAATGGCTTGGCGTTGACATTATGACCATTAATTTTTGACTCAGAGCAGCATTTCGATTAGAATATGCGTACTTGGAAGACAGGCAATTTAACGGGGAAAATCATGAGTGCAGATTCGACGGGCAGCGTCGCAACCGACACGAAAGATGATGTGACACCAACCAGCTCCGCTTTTGCAGGGCACCTCCACCATGACCGCAGCGTGCCGGACGACAATCTGTCAGACGAGCTTTTCGCCGCCGTGCGCCGGGGCGACGTGGAACGCGTGAAGGAACTGCTGGATGAAGGCGCGGATGTGAACGAGCCGGAGCCGAACGGCATGACCGTGCTGATGGTCGCGGCGTCCGAAAACCAGAATGCCGTCGTGCAGGAATTGCTGGCGCGCAAAGAAATCAACGTCGACGCGCAGGATGATCTTGGCATGACCGCGCTGATGCTGGCCGCGGCCGGCAACAACATCACGGTTGCAAAACTTCTTCTCAACGCCATGGCGGGCGACGAACTGCTCAACTCCGACAGCGAAGCCGCCGACGATATTGCACGCGCGCGCGGCAACTTTGCTCTTGCCGACCTTATTGTGCAGCGCCAGAACATGCGCAAGGTGCAGCAGGCGGAAGAACTCAAATTGGAAGAAGCCAGCATCCGCCGCGAAGGCGAGGCACTGATCCGCGCCGTCGAATTCGCTGGCGATCGGGAGAAGCCGCAGCCGGAAAACGATATCGAGCCCGCAACCACGGGCGTTTTGCAGCGCATGTCGAAATTCTTCGGCTTTTCGAAATTCATGACCCCTGCCGCCGAGGCAGCGGACACGCCCGCCGCCACGATCGAGGCACCGAAGCCGAACCTTGTGATGAGCTTCCTGAAACGCTTCAGCCCCGGCATGTAAAACCGCGGCGATCTCAGAATAAAAAAAACCGGTCATCATCTGACCGGTTTTTTTGTGATTACTGCGCGGCGTTGAGTTTCTGTTGTTGCAGGCGCTGCCAGCGCGAATACGGGATCAGCGTGTGGTCTTCGCCGTAGCGCAGCTGCTGCATTTCCAGCCAGACCTGCAGGTAGGGGTTATCGGGCGACGGGTTCTGGCGGATGATATCGGCAAGGCCCTGCATCTGCATCTCGGCCAAAAAGGGCAGTTGCTGTTCAATGCAGTCGCGCACGACATCGGCGTTTTCAAGCGTGAGGCCTTCGTCCGCATCGGTCTCCATCATGAAGGCGATGAGGCGGTGGATACCGGCGGAGCCTTCGGCCGACAATTGCAGGCCGGTGGTAACGGAGAGAATTTCGTTGAGGTGAAAAGTTTTGCGGAGCGAACGGCGCGGTGCTGTGGTGGCGCAATCAACTTTTTGGAGCATCGGAAAAACACCCTTACCTGAAAGTGCCTTTGCGCGTTTATTCGCGGGCGAGACCCTTCAACGTTCGATTACGATGCCAGCACCTCGGTTTTATGTCAAGTAAAGCGCCCCTTACCGGGAGCGTTGCTGCTGGAATCGGGGTTATTTATCAATTAGATGGGATGAATGCAAATAATTTTTGCAGCGCATCAATTTGCGCCGGGTTTGAGCACGCCTTTGGGTGCGGCCGGCTTATCGAGTCTCTGTGCGTCGCGTTTTTCCAGCTCTGCGGCGAAGTTGAATTTGGGCGCAATCTGTTTTTGCAGCGTGCCGCCGCTGGCGATCAGCAGGCGCGACATGCTGGTATCCAGCCGCTCGGGGCTCAAGGAGACGAGGCGGTCAAGCGGCGTCCAGCCGTAGCGATCGGGCTCGTTCACCAGCATCGGTTTTTGCAGCAGCATCCAGCTGACAGCATCCAGCCGCTTCATGTCTTCAGCAAAGCTTGGTTGCTGCGCCATGAAGTGCAGCAGTGTTTCCCCGCGCGCGTTGCGGGTGTAAAGAAAATCGGCGTTGCCTGTGGCCGCCAGAACTTTATCCAGCACAGTCGCGGGATTGTCGGCGTTATAAATCGCCTGGAAAAGAAGCGTATTTTCACGATTATATTCATCGGCAACAGTCGCGCCGAGCAATTTCACGTCAAGCCCCGCAATCTCGCCGATGTCGCGGTTGCTGTAGAAAAGGAAAGACGCAAGCGTGCCGTTGACAGCCGTCGCGCGATAGTCGGAGCGTGACTCATCCGTCGTGCGGCCGCCGCGGTAGAGAAGGATTTGCGGGCAGATGGCAGTGCTAAATTTTTCGGGCTCCGCTGCCGCGACGATTTTCAGCCAGCGATCCGGGTCATCCGCGCGGCAGAATTGCGAGAGCGGGGAGAGCAGCGGCTGGCCTTCAAACGGCGTCAGCACATCGAAGGATTTATCCTTCAGCAGCTTTTCGAATTCGTCGAAGCGCTGCTCAGGAATAATGCGGTCGCGCAGATCGCACAGCTGGGCATAGCGGCGGTCAACGGCAGGTTCCGTGGCATAGCTGTCATAGACGTCAGGCATGGCGATTCCGGTTTATGGCTTTGAGACGGGTGACTTTTACCGGATTCCGCACCACTGTCAATGCTTATGGCAATAAAATGACCAACAAAGGATTTGAAATATCCATAATATTCATGTTAGCCTTTGGCCTTCTTTATGAATCGGTCTTTTGACGGACAGTTGGATGAAATTCGGCCCCCATGACAGCGCCGCTTTTGCGGTCATTCAGGCAGTGCGCTATGGCACGGCGGATGAATTGCTGCAGGCGCTGGCGGCGAAGCCCAACCTCAACTGGTCGGATTCCGAAGGGCAGACCGCCCTCCACTTCGCAGCGAAGGACGGCAAGACGGAGACAGTGCGCCTGCTCCTCTCCCTCGGCGCGGAGCCCAATGCAAAGGACGAGCGCGGCCGCACGCCGCTCACCCATGCTGCGGAATTCGGCCATGCCGGCGCGGTGGAGGTTCTGCTTGCCGCCGGCGCCGGCACCAATGAAGACGAAACCGCGCTGCATATGGCCGCCGCCAACCGCCAGCGCGAGGTGGTGACGCTGCTGCTGCAAAGCAAGCGCCTCGATGTGAACTATCTGCCGCGCGCGAATGAAACGCCGCTCATGGAAGCCGCGCGCGCCGATGATCCTGCAATTATCCTGCTGCTGGTCGAAGCCGGCGCAAATATTGACGCGAAAGACATGCTGGGCAACACCGCGCTGCACCATGCCGCAAAAAAAGATTCACGCAACGCCGCGAAAATGCTGATGGGCCTTGGCGCGGACAGCACACTCACAAATATCTACGCCGCAACGCCCGATTCCGTCGCGCGCGATGAAAGTCACGAGCACATGGAAAGCCTTGTCAAACTGCGCGACAGTCTGCGCAAAGATTTCCTCGCCGCCGCATCGCTCGAAAAATCGCTGGCGGAGCGCCGCCTTCACGCCGAGCTGGATGTCGAAATCAGCGGCTTCAAAACCGGCGCCCACCGCATCATCCCCATCCGCAAATCTCCCGTGCGGTTTGGGCGGCATGAGAGCTGATGACTCGCACACCGCCGTCATCCCCGCGAAAGCGGGGATCTAGAGTCACGAGAAACAAATTCCATTTTATGAAGCCCTGGATTCCCGCTTTCGCGGGAATGACAAGAGCGCGTTAAGGCGCGGGTGGCTTGCCGTTGTTGAGGCCGTAGCCGCCGGAGAGGCGACCTTTGCCGAGGCCGTTTTCGCGTTTGCGCATCAGCTCGGGGTTGAGCGGCAGCTGTTTTTTATACTGCGCGCCGGCAACGATGAGGCGTTGCACGACGGGGCTGTTGCGATCGTCCTTTTCGGCGAGGCGGTCGAGCACCGTCCAGCCGCGGCTGTCCGTCAGGTCAGGGTCGGCGCCGAGGTCCAGCAGCCGGTCCAGCACAGTGAGGTTTTTCTTTTCAATCGCGATATGCAGCGCAGCCTTGCCGTCCTTGCCGATGACATCGAGGTCGATCTTGCGGCTGTGCAGGAATTCGATGAAAGCCTGTTTGTCTTGTGTAACGGCATGATGCAGCAGCGTGCGGCCGTTTTCATCCTTTGCAGAAGGATCGGCGCCGGCGTTGATCATGATGCGCGCGGCGGTGATGAATTTATCGTCCATCATATAGGGCATGCGCTCCGCCCGGCGGCACAGCTCGCCGAGGGGCGTGCGGCCGTAAATATTTTCATCATGCAGCAGTTCGGGCGCTTTCTGGATGACCTTCAGCATCATGGAGACATTCTGCGTGCGGGCGAGCGCGTGCAGCACGTTGTTGCCGCCGGTGTCTTTTACGGCAAGTTCGCAATCGTCGATGACAGTGTTGAAGGCTTCAGACATTTCAAGCCGCGCCGCCATATGCAGCAGCGTTTCGCCCAGCGGGTTGGCAGCGCCGATGTCGGCCTTGAAGGCGAGCAGTTGCTGCAGCACTTTCGGGTATTTGCTGATGCGTTCGTCTTCCAGCATCATCATATAGGGGGAGACGCCGTAGTCGTTCTTCACGTTGGGGTCGGCACCGTTTTTCAACAGGTGTTCGACCATCACAGCCTTATCGAGGAAGGTGTGCAGCGGTGTGTTGCCGTTTTCATCGCGCGCGTTGATGCGGGCGTTGTTGGCGACAAGCAAATCAATCAAATCCGGCTGCGCGGTGGAAACGCAATGCAGCGGCGTCTTGCCGGTATCATCCGCAATGTTGGGATCTGCGCCGAGCTTCAAAAGCGTGCGCGTAAACGTTTCCTGACTCTGCATGACCGCGCGGTGCAGCGGCGTTTTGCCGCCGGCGTCCTGCAGGTTTACATCAGCACCGGCCTGAATGAGCGCTACGGCGATAGAGTGGCGGTCTTTTTCAAGCGCGAGATGCAGCGGCGGGTAGAGCAGGTTGCCACGGAAGTTCACATCGGCGCCGACCTTGATGAGGCCGACGACCATGGCGAGGTCATTGTCGGAGATTGCCTTCTGGAGGCGGGTATACCCAGTGTCCTGAACCTTGTTGGGGTCAGACTTGAACATGCGCGAGACGGCGTTAAAGAAATTTTTCAATCTGGAACCCCTCCCCGCGCTTTTAAAACGTGGGCGATGTCTTTGGAAATAAAACTCTTACGGGAAGAAAAGTTAGCATGGTTAACATGGCAGTGTCGATACGCTATCGCAAGCTTGCACCAAACCAATTGCAGCTTTTGTAATATTGTTACAAATAAATGGCATAAAATTATAACAAGCTTGCGGGTGCGAAAACCGCCCCTGACGGCGTTAGCCTTCCACCGTTTCAGCTTGCTAAAGGGCCGCTTGCCCTTAAATAATAGAAGCGGGTTTTAGCGATGGCCGCCTGCGGCCTTCAGGTTTCTTGAGGCCGGTTTCCGGCAAATTCGGCAGTTTTGGGGATTTTCATGCGGATTTCTGGCTTTTTCATGGCGTTTTTGCTGTTTACAGCCGCGCCGACCCTTGTTTTTGCCGCGGATGAGATCAAAACCGCCCCTGCAGCGGCCGAAGAGCCCAAGATTACCGATGAAGCGCAGCGGATTTTTGAAAAATACGGCGATGCGATCTATCAGGTGCAGGTGGTTGACCTGGCTTCCGGCAAAAAGAACTCGATCGGCTCAGGCTTCCAGTTCTCCAGCACCGGCCTGATCGCCACCAACTACCACGTTGTGGCGGAGGCCGTGCAACGGCCGGAGAATAACCGGCTTGAATACCTTCATGACAAAGGCGTGAAGGGAAACCTGAAAGTCCTTATCGCCGACGTCGGCCATGACCTGGCGATTTTGCAGATGGAAAAACCCGGCGACACATTTGTGGAGCTTGGCCATTCCGATCTGCCGAAGGGCGCGCGACTTTTCTCCCTCGGCAACCCGCATGATATCGGCTTCACGATTATCGAGGGCACTTATAACGGCGTAAACCACGAAAGCTTCATCGACAAAATCCACTTCTCAGGATCATTGAACCCCGGCATGTCGGGCGGCCCGGCCCTGGGGCATGATGGCCGCGTTGTCGGCATCAACGTGTCGACCGCCGGCAATTCCATCAGCTTCCTTGTGCCGGTGGAGCCGCTGCATGCGCTGCTGGCGGAATATCAGGCGGAAAAACCGGGCTATGATTTTTTGAAAGATTCCAGCGCGCATATTGAAGACCGTTTGCTGAAGACGCAGCAGAAAATTGTCGACCGCATCATGGGCGAAAAATGGGAATCCGTTCCCTTCGGCGCCTTTATGGTGCCGGGGCGCATTAACACGGCTTTCAAGTGCTGGGGCGATACTTCAGCCGAGGAAAAGAAATCGTATAAAAAATACACCTCCATCTGCTCCAGTCAGGACCGCCTGTTCCTTGACGATGATTTTGATACCGGCACTTATCTTTATCGCTATGATTCAATCGTGCCGAAAGATAAGCTGGATCTTTCCCGCTTCTATAATTATTACGAAAGCCAGTATTCCCTGCCGCTGGATGCCTATAGCAACGCAGGTGAAGAAGACGTCACCAACTTTGACTGCAACAACCGCTTTGTCGATTTGGCGGATCACCGCTGGAAAGCGTCGTTCTGCGTGCGGCAGTACAAGAAGTATCCGAAAATTTATGACATGCACCTCTACATGGCGCTGGTCGGCGCGGGCCGTCAGGGCCTGATGATTTCAGAAGTCGCAGCCGGTGTCTCGAAAGAAAACGCGCTGCTGCTGGCGAAAAAATTCATGTCGGAAATCAAGCCGGGTGCTGCCGGCGCAGCCGCGCCCAGCGCGCCGCCCGTGGTGACGGAAGCAGGTTCATCTTCCGCGCAGCCTTCCTTGCCCGACCGTTCCGCACCTGCGCCGCAGAAACCGGATGCGCCTGAGACAACACCGCCTGCCGCCGCACCTGCGCCCGCTGCAGATGACAAGGGAGATAAACAATGAAACTCGTCCTTGAAATCACCAGCCATTCCGGCGATGGCAGCGTCAGCCACCGCAGCATCGAGACCTTCCCGGCCACCTTGGGCCGCGGTTATCACAACGACATCATCATTGGCGACCCTGCCGTTAGCGCGCAGCACCTGCGCATCGATTATAACGGCACCGATTTCATCATCCATGAACTCGGCAGCGAAAATGGCGTCACGGTGAATGATAAACATCACCATGGCGCTTCGGCGCATTTGAAATCCGGCGATACCGTGCGCATTGGCCGCACGGACATCCGCGTTTTTGACCCGCATCATCCGGTGCCGCCGGCGCTGCGCGTCGCGAAAACCGACCCGGTAGTCGTCTGGCTGTCCCGCCCCGTCAATATCTGGCTGTCCTTCACCCTCGCCATCCTTGCCTACATGGGCTGGACCTATCTGGAGGTCTGGGATGAAGACGTCAACAACACGCTGGCGCGCGCGGCCATTGGCACGGGCATCACCATTTTCATGTGGTCGCTGCTCTGGGGCGTGGCCGGCAAGCTGGTGCGCCACAAGTCGCGCTTCCGCAGCCATGTGGCGCTTGCGTCCCTCACCGTCATCTTCTTCGTGATTGCGGCTCTGGCAGAATATTACGTCGACTTCCTCAGCAACGAAAACACCTTCTCCTCCGTGTTCACGGGCGGCATGAACCTGCTGATTTTTGTCATGCTGCTGTATTATTCGCTGACCCTTGCGACAGATCTGAGCCAGAAGAAGAAACGCCTCTGGGTGGGCTTCTTCGCGCTGGGTTTGCTGATTTCCTTCCTCGGCCTGTCATCCTTAAGCAACGACAAGTTCAGCCAGGCGCCTGATTACGCCTCGCGGCTTGAGCCGTATCTGACAAGCCTTGCCGCCGCGGAAACGCCGGCGCAGTTTGACAAGGGCAATGAGGAAATTTTCAGCAGCGATGTCTTCAACGCGAAGAAGAAGGACTAATGCAGCGCGGCTTATGGCGCGGCAGGCGGGTCTTCCTTCGGCTTTTTGAAGGTCACGACCTTTGATGCCGGAATATCGCGCGAAACGGCGGTATTGTTGAAGTCGGCCATGCGGCCTTCCTTCACCTTGGTCAGCATCATTTCAATGAGTAACTTCGCATTGGCGCGCAAGGTCGACGCCGAACTGCCGTAGCTGGAACTAGAACTGCCGCCGAAACCGGTCGAGCTGCTTTCATTCGTCAAATGCTTCATGGCTTCATCAAGCGGCGTTGTGCCGGCGTAATTGGGCGTCAGCGGGTCGGCGCCCTGCGCCAGCATGAATTCCGCTTTCTTTATATCCGGCGCGCGGGCAAGGCCGTGCAGCGGCGTTTCGCCGGATGAATTCTGCGCATTCATGCCAAGGCCCTTTTTGAGCAGGATATCAATGATGCCCTCATCAAAATGGTGGCAGGCGATGTGCATGGCCGTCGCCAGCGTATCGTCATGCTGCCGCTGTTTGCCCTGCACATCCGCACCCTGCGCAAGGCTCCAGTTGAGGACGCTTGCGTCCTTCTTTTCGATGGCGCGGAAAAAGATGTTTTGCACATAGGGCGAGAGGTCGGCTTTGAGCTTTTTATAAAGGTGCATGCGGTCAAAATCGCCGCTCTTGATGGCCTTGAGCGCGACGGTATCGCCTTGCGGGCTTTTGACATCGATGTCGACGCCTTGCGCGAGGATCGTCTTGAAAATTTCCTCGCTGAAATTGTCATGCGCATGGTGCAGTACGGGCTGGAACCTGCGCGCATCGCTGGTCGGTGCAAGGGCATTCGCATCCGCCCCATGCTGCAGCGCCAGTTTCACCATGGGCAAGCTTTTGCGGCTGATGGCCTTGATGAGCAGGTCTTGCGTATCCGCGCCGGATTCCGCGATGGAGGTGATCAGCGTTTCGTCCCAGGCCTTGATGGCGCCCGTCATAAGACGGTCGAGCGTCTGCTGCTGCTCCTTCGAAAAGCCCTGTCTTGCACGGTTTTTCATCGCGATCTCCCGCTTCGATATAAATAACGCTGTTCAGATAGCCGTCAGGCTAGCAGATTCGGCTTTTATGTCAACGAAATGGCGGGTAACGGGCAGCAACATTGACCATTTCCGTATTGCGCGCTAGACTTGCGACCTATTCTCAACAAAAAGTGATTCAGCGTCATCATGGCCGCGTTACCAGACCCGTACAAAAGCCAGCCCTTCGCGCCGCAACAGCTGGCGTCCGAACTGCCGCTGCCGCGCCTCTTGCCCTTTTTCACGCGCGGGATCGAGCCGCAGTCGGTTGCCTATGACATCATGAAGGCGGCAGCATCGGGTGATGCGGCGGGCCTGAAATCGCTGTTGGCGAAACCCGGCGCGCTGCCGGATTTTTGCAACGAGGACGGTGTGACGCCGCTGATGGTCGCGGCTGCGCGCGGGCATTCATCCGCACTTGAAGTTCTCTCCTCCCATCCGCTTGTCAATCTGGCGCGCGGCGATAACCGCGGCTGGACGGCGCTGCATTTCTCCAGCTGGCTCGGGCAAAAGGAAACAACCAAGCAGCTGCTGGCGCATCACGCGCCCGCGCTGATCACCGATAATCAGGATAAGACACCCTTTGATTACGCCAAGGGCCATGCCGTCGAAGAAATTTTCTGGCAGGACCGGGCCTTCGCCCGCACGCAGAAACGCCCCGCGCCGCTGGAGGAGAAATCTGTGCCCGCGTCAGCGCAAGCAGCAACGCCCGAAGCCGCGCCTGCCGCGCCGCAGCCCGCCGCCCCGAACCCGGTCGAGGAAGCTTTCTACCGCATGATGCTGAATATCGCGGTCGCCGTGAAGGCGAACCCCAAGATGGGCTTCACGGCAACCTTCTGCGACGAATGCGCCAAGATGAAGCTTGCCGACTTCCGCACGATTTACAATCACCTCAGCAATTCGACGGATTTCCGCTGGGACCAGGTGTTCATCAGCGCCGCCGCCCGCAACAACACCGAAACCATGCGGTTTTTGCAAGGCAAGCATAACTACCAGCAGGAGATGCTGGATGTGGCGCTGTCTGCCGCGATTGCCGGCGGCGACAACCGCGACGCCGTGCATCACCTCGTTTTGTGGCGCGCCAACCCCGCCGCAGATTATGCCGTGCGCGCCGGCACGCCCGGCAAAGGCAGCGGCAAGACGACAAACCTGGATGCCGCCTATGCCCTTGGCCGTACCGGCGCGTTTGAGGAAATGATTGCCTTCAGCCACCATGCGCTGCCGAAACAATCGCTGGCGCAGTACAAGCAGATATCCAACGCCCTCTATGTCACCTCTCGGCTCGAACGCGTGACGCGCGGCAAAAACCTGTCGGCGGAGCGCGATGCGCAGCTGAAGCAGACGAGCCTTCGCCATGGCCGCTTTTCCAGCGCGCTCGAGATTGCCAATAAAAAAGACATGTGGAAGGGCAGCCGCACAAAACCCTTACGCGAGATTTTCAATGCCGCCGTATCGGAAAACAAGCTGGTGGATGTTATTGCCGCCTATGCGGAGGCGCGGGAAGACCGCTTCTTCCGCGGCCGGGTGGAGATGGAACCGGCAGCCGGCGGCGGCGCGATTGCGATTGCGCTGCTGAACGAGCGGTTTGAACTGGCGCGGCTGCTCATTTCCGACGGTTACCATTTGAAGGACGCCAGCACCTGGCTGCAGCGCAAGCTGGAGGAGGAAGGCAGCGAGAAAGCCAAGAAATTCGCCGCAGACGAAAAAGCTGGTCGCCTCAACGCCGACCCCATCGAGGGCGTCGGCCGCGTGCGCGCGAGCGAATTTATCGGCTATTACCCGGGCATGGGCATGTACGGCGGCTTCGGCGGCCGCTACGGCATGTAACGCTGCTTTTTATTTTTAGAAATTCGCGAAGCGCCACTGCGTTGTCTTGACGGCGCAGTTCTGCGCGTTCTTCGGCAGTTCGGTCATTTCGCCATTGGCGCCGTCACGGGCGAAAAATTTGTAATCATCGGGGCTGTTGTTGATGGACATGGTGCCGCCCTGCGCCGTGATCTGCGCATCACCCGTCGCCTTGTTGATGGCAACCACCGTGATATCGCCCTTGAAGCTATGCTGGAAAACCGTGCCATCCGCCTGCGGGCAGAGGATTTCTTTTTCTTCCTTCAGCACGCAGCCTGCGAGCGCGAGGGTGGAGGCAGTGAAAGCGGCGGTCAGCGTTTTAACGGCGGCGGTGCGGAGAGTCATTTTTTAAAATCCTATAGATAGTTACGGGCGTGATGCGTGTACCAACAAAGTCCGGGGTTTTACAGGTGGCGCGGCATTATGGATGCGGGAAACTTTATAAACACGCTCCAGCCCTTTGCGCGGCTGCTGGTAAGTTTATAGCGGTCACGTTTGGTTATGTCAACGAAACGGGTCTAACACTTTGTTCCTGCAAGACTTCCGCGAAACTTTTAACAGGCAACGCGTCTTGCTTCTCAACGGCTGCAAAAAATCGCGGCGAATTAATCCGGTAATCATCTTGGTGGCACAAATATATCAATCGAAACACTCCCCGCGCAATTAACCAAATCTTAAAGGCGTTTTTCTATTGTTTCATTGCGCGTCAATTTGCGGCGCGGACGGAAGCAGGCTATTCTTTATTTAGTTTTTGATCGGGGGATTGAATGCTGGGGCTTAATAACATCTTCAACACGCTGACCGGCAACGGCGTCAACAAGCGCAACGATGACGGCGAAACGCGCCTTTATCGCGCGGCGCGCAGCGGCAACATCAAGGAAGTGAAGCGCCTCCTGAATAACGGCGCCAACCCCGATGTCTCGGATGCGCATGGCCTGACGCCGCTGCATCAGGCCGCCTATTGGGGCGAAACTGAAATTGTCGACCTTCTTATCAAAGCCGGCGCGAATGTGAACGCCGAGAACAAAGGCCGCGGCTGGACGCCCCTGCACTCCGCCGCCGTCTCGGGCGGCATGCGCAGCCGCAGGGAAATTATTGAACTGCTGCAAAAGGCGGGCGCCAAGGATACGCCGAAGGACAAGCACGGCTGGGTGCCTTCCGACTATATGCAGCTGTGGGAGCAGAACGCCGCCGCCGCTGAAAAGCTGAAGCTCTATTTGCAGATTCCGGAAGGCCTGTCGCCGCAGGGCGGCCGCAAGACGCCGGAGCCGAAGAAGCCCTGCCCGCCCGGCTGCCACTAAACGCGATGCGCTGTTGCGCTTGTTAATCTTTTTCCTTTAAAATCGAGTTCCGCTTCCGATTATAGACGAGGGGGTATTGAATGGCTTTTCTACCGCAGAAGGACAAGACATGGGTTCGTGGATCGCTCTTGGCGTCGTCGCCGTCGTCGTCATCATCTTCATCAGTGTCTATAACCGCATCGTCGCGCTTCGGCAGCGTCGCAAGAACGCTTTCTCGGACGTCGACGTCCAGCTCAAAATGCGTTACGACCTCGTCCCCAACCTTGTCGAAACGGTCAAGGGTTATGCGGCGCATGAAAAAGACCTTCTTGAGAAAGTAACCGCAGCAAGGGCGACTGCCATGCAGGGCGGTACCAACGTCGCCGCCCGCGCGCAGGCCGAAGGCCAGCTCGGCGCTGCCATGATGCAGCTGATGGCCGTTGCCGAAAACTATCCGCAGCTGAAGGCAGATGCCGGCTTCCGCCAGCTGTCCGACCAGCTGTCCGATGTCGAGAACAAGATTGCCGCGGCGCGCCGCTTCTTCAACAATGCGACGTCCGAATACAACACGGCGATCCAGCAGTTCCCCGCCGTTCTTATCGCCGGCATGATGGGCGCGCATGAGGAAGTGTTCTTCGAGCTGAGCCCTGAAGAGCAGCAGGCCGTGAAAGCCGCGCCGAAAGTCAATTTTAGCTGAGTTTTATCATCTCGTTCTCCGGAACGGCGTGAAGGCTGTCTCCCTGATCGGGGAGAGGCTTCGACGCGTTCAGGATAACGGCAGGGGCGGGAAAGCGCTTTACGCTTTCGGGCTTTGGGATTTCTTTTCGTGGGTCTTGGCGATGTCGAGGACGGTTTTGAAATCGCCTTCCAGCGTCGGGTAATAGAACAGACCCTGATGCGCGGAAACGATGTTGAAGCGGGCGGCGGTGGCGATACCGTCTTTTTCGTCGTCATTGGCGGTCGCGAGTTTCGCTTCGGCCTGGCGCATGTCATGGGCGATGCTGTTCAGGATCGGCGCATGGCAGGGGGAACGTTTCGCGGCGTCTTCAAAATGCTGGCGCATTTCCGGCAGCGCGGAAATAATCACTTTCGGGTCGTTCGGTAAATGGTCGTTCATAGTTCACATCCTCGTTTTTAAAAGGCCCTGTTATCAGGGTCTTGGTTTTAAGACGGGACAAACGCGCTGCGCGGCCTTGAAAGAGCGGCTTTGAAACAAAGTCGGGACTTTGGGAAGGTCGTTTTACAAGAAGCCGGACAGGTTCTGCCAAAAGAAGTGCAGTTATTCGGCGGTCTTGACGGTTGCAGCGCTATCGCCCAACGGAAATAAAATTGCGCCTGTGCTTGATATATGTCAAGCAATTCTCTTTGGCGAAATCGCGCAATCTGGCCTATAATATTGATATCACTAAAAGAATTGACGGAAAAATTATGGCGCTCGCAACCGAAGGATTTTCGACCTACGTCTGGAATAACCAGCTGAAATCCATGCTGCTGCTGGCCGGATTCCCCTTCCTGCTGGTCATGATGGTGGGCGGCTTTTTCTTCTGCCTCGACCTTGCCACAAACCAGGTGCTGGGCCTCGACCATGCCTTCAACGCCGCGCTGGCGGGCATTGCGCATTACGGCCCCTTCGCGGTGCTGGGTGCGCTGATCTGGTTCACGATTGCGTTTTTCTTCCACGGCGAAATGATGCGCGCGGCATCCGGCTCGCACCCCATCACGCGGGAACAGATGCCGAAGATTTATAATATGCTGGAAACGCTCTGCATCTCGCGCGGCATGGCGGTGCCGGGGTTTGAAGTCATCGACAGCCCGGCGCTGAACGCTTTTGCGACGGGCCTCACCGAAAGCACTTACCGCATCGTTCTCACGCGCGGGATTATCGAGACTTTGTCCGACGATGAACTTGAAGCCGTCATCGGCCACGAGCTGACGCATATCATCAACCGTGACTGCCGTTTGCTGGTGATTTCGGTGATTTTCGTCGGCATTATCAGCTTTCTCTGCCAAATGGTTTTTCGCGCGCTCGTCAATGGCGGCGGACGCACCAACCATTATTCCAGCAGCGACCGCGACAATAAAAGCGGCGCGGCGGGCGTTTTCATCGCCCTCATCATCCTTTGCATCGGCTATGTCTTTGCCATCCTCATCCGCTTCGCGCTGTCGCGGCGGCGCGAATTTCTGGCCGATGCCGGCTCGGTCGAGCTGACGAAAAACCCCGATGCGATGATGCGCGCGCTGTTGCGCATCTCCGGCAAAGACAAAGTGACCGGGATGCCGGACGAGGTACAGCAGATGTGCATTGAGAACAGCCAGAACTTCATGGGCATTTTCGCAACGCACCCGAGCGTGGAAGCGCGGGTGGATGCGATTTCGCGCACCACCGGTGCGCCGGTGCCGGTGCCGGGCGTGACTTTGCGCCGCCCGCCCAAATCGCCCTGGACCAATGGGCCGCCCACGCCACCCTCCACGACAGCAGGCAATGCTGGCCCTTGGGGCCAGAAATAGGGATTATTATCAGCCCCTTAACCATGCATATTGAATAAATCTTTGATTTTTCATATAATATGCGCCGGGGGTTGCCAATATAAATGCCGCAGAATCTGCCACAGCCAAAGACGAACCGCATGTCGCTGGTGAAGAAATTCGCCCTTGCGACGGTATGCGGTTTGGCGCTCAGCACCGTGCCGCATTTCCTGCGTGACGAAGCCCCGCCGCAGCAGGGCGGCGGCGATTCAATCGAGATGATGACGGATACCGCAAGCCTGACAGCGGAGTTCAACCGCACGCTGCTCGGCCGCCAGATGATGCAATTCGCCGCCGACAATAACATCACCTTCGTTATCGATCCTGACCTTCTGAAAGGGAATGACGCCGCCGAATACCGCCCCTCCACCCATATCATCGGGCTGCGCCCGGGGCTTGGCGCGGAAGAAGCGGTGATTTACGCCGCGCATGAATTGCGCCATGGCTGGCAGGACGCGGTGCTGCACTATGTCGATAAGGAAATCGACATCATGACGCCGCGCCAGCACTGGATTATGCGCCGCTATCTGGAAGCCGATGCCACGGCCTTCAGCGCCTTCTTTGAAGCGCAGCGCCTGCAACAGCTGGGGCCGCAGGCGAACACCGGTGATGCGGATGCGGAGACGGCGGTTGCAAAAAATCTCCTCGCCGAATTTTCCAGCCCGGATGGCCTGACCTTGCGCGAATACCGCACTATCGCGCTTGAAAAATTCCTCGACGACCTGCACGAGTACGACAACCGACACCTCGACATCGCCAATATGCACACGATGGCGCTGGGAGAGCGCATCCGCACCGCAAGCAATGCCTTCAACAAAGGCGACCGCCTGCGCGGCGGCGCGGCGGCAGATGTTATTGCCGAAGATATTGCGGCGGCACCCACACCGCCCCAGTTTGAAGCCTTTATCCGCAAGTTCGGCGGCCTCAGCCTTGATCCCGCAGTGCAGACATCGCTGCAGGAAAAAGACGTCACGAAGAAACTGCTGCTGGAGGATTACCCCTACCGTGACGGCACGGCCAAAGACCCTGCCGCTGCTAAAAAATATATCGCCACCCGTCTCGACCTCCTCGACCGCGTCTATTCCGGTTACATACAGTGGGAAGCGTCCCTCAACCAGACTGTGACTATTACGCGGCAGGCCGACAACCGCGCCCTGCAGCTGAAGTTGCGCTGAGCTTTACATTTATCGCCGCGCGCCGCATTCTTGGATAATGCGCTTTTACCTTCTCCTTTTGCTGGCAACCCTCGTTTTCACGCTGCCCTATGCGATGGACCAGTTTATGGTGCCCGATCCCGCAGCGATGCGGCTGGTGCTGTTGCTGCCGTCGGAATGCCTGCATTATGCTGCGGTGATCGTGCATGAATTGTCGCATACCGCCGCCGATATCTTCTTCGGCTATCCCGCTTTTCCCACTTTTGATTACACGCATGGCGGCGGCACAACCTTCCGCTGGCCGCAAAATTATTTGCTCGTGGTTGCGGTGGATGCACTTCTGATGGGCAGCGCCGGTCTTGCGCTGCGTTTTAGAAAGCGACCTTTAGCGGGCGGGATGGTTTCTCTTGCTGCCTTTCAGTTGGCCGTGCTTCTTGCGGGCATTGAAGATTCGATTGTCATCTTCATGGGTCACGGCGGCGAAATATTGGCGGCGTCTTTAATCCTGCTCCGCGCGGCGCGCATAACCTCGCCATTTGAACGGGCGTTCGCCTTGGTTTTTGCGGGGCACCTTTACTTGCGCGTAATTCTGCTGGCGACAGCGCTGTTGCTTTCGCCCGCGCGCCGCGCGAGTTATGCGCTGCAAAAAGGCATTCCCAATTCAGGTGACATCGGCAAGCTGGCAGGCCTATGGCACACATCCGTGACTGTCCCTGCCGCTGTGATGCTCGTCTATACGCTGGTTGCCGTAGCCGCCAGCTGTTTCTGCATTTACAAAAGCGCTCGTTTGCGCGAGGCTGAAGCGGCATGAGACTTTATCTTGTCAGCCTTGCCATTGCCATCGCCTGCCTGCTGCCGGAAGTTGCCGCTATGCGGGACTGGGAGCCGAATTTTATTTTTTCTATCTTAAACATTCCCGCAACCGGCCTTGGCTATATGTCGGTCTTCTTTCATGAGATTGGCCACGCGGTTGCCTGGTGGATTTTCGGGTCGCCAGCGCTGCCGACATTTGATTTCCAGTACGGCGGCGGCATGACTTACCCGATCGGCCATTTCACGACGCTTCTGGTGGTGGTATATGCGGGTTTCGCAGCTGCCATCGGCTGGGCGGGATATAACCAGATGTGGGGCTTGCTGGGGGCACTGGTTGTGCTGCTCGGCTGCCACATCGCCCTCAACATGACGGCGGGTCACGAGGTTTTTGCTGGCGCCATGGGCCACGGCGGCGAAGTGCTGGTCGCGGCATTCTGCATCATCCGCGCTGGCACGGGCGAGACGGAGGGCGGCGTAGCCGAGCGCTACCTCAGCATGATTTTCGGCCTCTTCGCGATGCTGAAAAACATGCTGATGCCCTTTGCCCTCGTCACCAACGAAATTTACCGCGAGGTTTACGCGCAGCAAAAAGGCGGCCATATGCTGGGCGATTACGACGCCGTTGCCGACCAGCTGGATATTTCGCTGAAAGCCCTGTGCGGCTGGTCGCTGTGCCTGACGCTGCTGGTCTTTATCGCTGCCATCATTCTTGCCGCGACGCTGCCCAAAAGGCAGCGCCGCTATGCGCTGGCGGACATTTAAGCCTTAAGCCGCTTTTTTCGGCAGCTGCTTGTGATTGCTGATGATGGTTTCGACCACGGACGGATCCGCCAGTGTCGAAATATCCCCCATCTGGTCGAAGGCGTCTTCGGCAACCTTGCGCAAAATGCGGCGCATAATTTTGCCGGAGCGCGTCTTGGGCAAGCCTGGCGCAAACAACAGCACATCGGGTGTCGCGATGGGGCCGATCACTTTACGCACATGCGCTACGATATCTTTGCGCAATTCATCCGTCGGCGCATCCGTGCCCTTCAAAATCACATAGGCATAAATGCCCTGCCCCTTGATGTCATGCGGATAGCCCACGACGGCACTTTCGGCGATTTTGGGGTGGGAGTTGAGCGCTTCTTCAATCTCCGCGGTGCCAAGGCGGTGGCCGGAGACGTTGATGACGTCATCGACGCGACCGGTGATGCGGTAATAACCGCGCGCGTCGCGCTTGGCGCCATCGCCCGTGAAGTAGGTGCCGGGATATGTCGAGAAATAGGTCTGCACAAAACGCGCGTGATCTTTATACACCGTGCGCATCTGTCCCGGCCAGCTGTCGAGCAGGACGAGGTTGCCTTCCGCTTCGCCATTCAGCGTCTTGCCTTCGCTGTCGAACAGCGCGGGGCGAACGCCGAAGAAGGGCATGGAGGCATGGGCCGGTTTCAAATCATGTGCGCCGGGCAGCGCGGTGATGAGGATACCGCCGGTTTCCGTCTGCCACCAGGTATCGACGATCGGACAGCGCTTTTCGCCGACGACGTTGTAATACCACAGCCATGCTTCTTCGTTAATTGGCTCGCCGACAGAACCGAGGATGCGAAGCGATTTGCGCGATGATTTCGTAACCCACTGGTCTCCCTCTTTCAGCAGCGAGCGGATGGCGGTGGGCGCAGTGTAGAAAATATTCACCTTGTGCTTGTCGATGACGTTCCAGAAACGGCCCCAGTCGGGGAAGTTCGGCACGCCTTCGAAGACGAGGGAGGTTGCGCCATTGGCGAGCGGGCCGTAGACGATATAGCTATGGCCCGTGACCCAGCCCACATCCGCCGTGCACCAGTACACATCGCCGTCGTGATAGTCGAACACAATCTGGTGCGTCATGGAGGCGAAGACGAGGTAGCCGCCCGTTGTGTGCAACACGCCCTTCGGCTTGCCGGTGGAGCCGGAGGTATAGAGAATAAAAAGCGGGTCTTCCGCGTTCATTTCGGCGCAGGGGCAGTCGGTGGATTGCTTCCCTGTGATGTCATGGTACCAAACGTCGCGCTTGTCGTTCCAGGCAACTTGGCCGCCGGTGCGTTTGTAAACGATAACGGTCGACACATTCGGGCATTCCTTCAACGCCTCTTCGACGTTGGCCTTCAGCGGCACTTTTTTGCCGCCGCGCAGGCCTTCATCCGCCGTGATGATGACGTTGGATTCGCAATCGAGAATGCGGTCGCGCAGGGAACTGGGGGAAAAGCCGCCGAAGACGACGGAGTGGATGGCACCGATGCGCGCGCAGGCGAGCATGGCGTAGGTCGCTTCCGGAATCATCGGCATGTAAATGGTGACGCGGTCGCCCTTCTTGACACCGCGCTCTTTCAGCGCGTTGGCAAGGCGGCAGACTTCGTCTTTCAACTGCGCATAGGTGATGGTGGAGCTGTCGTTCGCGGCATCTCCCTCGCGGATCAGCGCGACCTGATTGGCGCGTTTCGGCAGGTGGCGGTCGATGCAGTTGTAGGCGACGTTGAGTGTGCCGTCGAAATACCAGCGGATGCGGGCGTTATCCTTGAAGTCGACGTCTTTCACTTGCGTGTAGGGCTTGATCCAGTCGAGGCGTTTGCCGTGCTCGCCCCAGAATTTTTCCGGGTTCTCGACCGATTCTTTATACATGGCGTCATATTTCGCCTTGTTGACCAGCGCGTGTTTCGCGACATCATCGGGGACCGGGAAATATTCGGGCACGGTATGGGTCATAAAGAATCTCCTTCAAGCCACGTCGTCAAAAAATACTGAGACTGAAGAATAGCAACCTGTGCGCTTGCGTCCAAACTGATTTGGGCATCGCAATTACATAAGCGAAATTGCTGCGCTGCATCAAGGCGCAGGGTTGCCAAGCTGCTGCAAAATAAAGTCGGCGCGGGCCGCGATGGGCATTACGGGCACGCGGGTAAGGCTGTATCCGAGGCCTTCATAGTCATTGATGATCGCCTGTTCCAAGGCTGCGGCCTGCGCATCTGTTTCCGTGCGCACATCATCCTTCACCAGCGGCAGGCGTTCGAACAGGAAAACAGCGCGATATTGGAAAATCTGGCTCGCCGCAATGGCGGGTGCGGTATCGATTCCGGCGGCGCGATAATAGGCAATGCTGTCCGGCGTGCCGCGGTCGCTGAAAATCAGCGTTTCGGGGTGCAGGCCTTTTTCGCGCGCCAGTTTCAGCGCCACAATGCGCCGCTGCAAATCCTGCACATGCGCCTTGTCGCGGATTTCAAAAAGCGACATGCCCTGCCGCAATGCGGTTTCAATCAGTTCGCGCGCGACTTCCACCTGCACGGCATAGCCGCGATGCGCGAGTTCCTCCAGCACCGATGTCTTGCCGGAGGATGGCGCGCCGGTAAAGACGCACCAGTTGGTTTTAACCTTAAAGCTCACTTGAGACCGCCGAGGGCGCAGATAATTTTCCATTCGGCATCCGTCACCGGCTGGACGGAGAGGCGCGAGTTTTTGACCAGCACCATGTCTTTTAATTTTGTATTCGTCTTGATGTCGGCAAGCGTCACGGGCTTCGGCATCGGCTTGCCGGCGGTCATTTCAACCATGCCGAATTTGCCCGTCTCGTCCGACGGGTCGGGGTGATAAAGCTTCGAGACGGTGACGATGCCGACAACCTCCTTCCCCTCGTTCGAGTGGTAGAAAAAGCATTCATCGCCAATCTTCATCGCCTTCATGTTATTGGCAGCCTGATGGTTGCGCACGCCCGACCAGCCGGACTTTTTATCCTTCTGCATCTGCTGCCAAGAATAGGCGTCGGGTTCGGATTTAACGAGCCAATGGGCCATGAAACGCTCCGGTAAAATGATGGGTACAACAAGGTTTAACGTGACCCCGCGCAAAGACAAGAGGCGGTTGACATAATTCAAGCCAAAAGCTAGGATTGCGCTGCTTGTTTCTGTTGAAAAGGCTTTTAAAAATGTTCGCCATCATCATCTGCCGCGCGAGTGAAGTTGTAAAACTGCTGGATAGCAACCCCGGCATTGCCGCCGTACTTTCGATCGAGCACCCGGGCGCGGTGGAAGACCGCCATGGCGCAGCCCCGCGCCTTGCCGGTACGTCGCATGCCGGTGTCGACCAGAAAATCCTCACCTTTTGGGATTCGGAGCAGCCGGTCGCCGGCGGCCCCGACCGGGAGCAGGTCAAGGCGGGTCTTGATTTCGTTATGGCGGAGCTGAAAAAGGGCGACGTCATTATTCACTGCCACGCCGGCAAAGCGCGCTCGACGGCCATAGCATTAGGGGCGGTTGCCCTGCAGCACCCGGAGAAGACGGAAAAAGACCTTGTCGATATGCTGATCGCCCTGCGGCCGCAGGCGGCACCGAATATTCTGGTCATGGAAATGATTGACGAAATGACCGGTCGCGGCGGCAAACTGCTGCAGGCCGTGCTTGATCACCCCGGCATTTCCGCTGCGCGCACGCAGGCCGAAGCCAACCGCCGCGACATTATGCGCGAAAATCCGGAGTATGCCCTGCGCATGTTCCCCGAAAAAACCGTCCGACCGGAAAATAACAAGAAGACCGGCAACGGCCCGAAAGTCTAAGCGTTACGCGTTTTCGGGTTTGAGATCGCGGGAGAGCAGCCCCGCGACGATATCATCCACATTTGCGCCATCATGCAAAACTGCCTTCACCGCAAGGCAGATCGGCATATCCACTGCCTGCGTTGCGGCATAATCCGCAACTGCCTTTGCCGTGGTCACGCCTTCGGCAACGCTGCGGCGCTCCGACAATATCTGCTGCAATGATTTGCCCTGCCCCAGTTCCGCGCCGAGGGAAAAGTTGCGCGATGTCATGGACGAACAGGTCAGCGTAAGGTCGCCAATGCCGGCAAGACCGAGGAAGGTTTCCGGCTTGGCGCCGCGCTTGACGCCGAGACGTTTTATTTCCGCGATGCCGCGGGTCATCACGGCGGCCTTCGCGTTCTGCCCCAGCTGTTTCCCCTCGACGATGCCGCAGGCAATGGCGATAACGTTTTTGAGCGCGCCTGCGATTTCAACGCCGATCGTATCGTCGGAAAAATAAGGGCGGAAGGTTTTGCCGCGCAGCGCCGTTGCCCAGAGCTGCGCCGCATTTTTATCTGCCGCAGCAAGGGTGATAGCCGTGGGCAGACCCCGTACAGCTTCCGTCGCAAAGGTAGGGCCGGATAGCACCGCGTAGGGATGCGCAGGCAAGACCTCTGCCGCGACTTCGGACAGTAAAAAGCCCGTTGTCATTTCAATACCCTTGGCGGCATTGATGAGCGGAACACCGATAGGCAGCAAGGGCTTTAACTTGCCGAGTGTTTCCCGCAGATGCTGCGATGGAGTCGCGAGGAGGACAAGGTCCGCATCGGCGACGGCAAAGTGCATTTCGCTGGTCGCCTGCAGTCGGATATCCAGCTTGGCGCCGGCAAGGTAGCTTTGGTTTTCGTGATAGGTATTGAGGTCTTTCGCCAGCGCAGCATCACGTGCGTAAAGCTTTACCTGACGTCCGGCACGGCTGAGAATTTCGGCCAAGGCCGTGCCCCAGGCACCGGCGCCGATGACGGCAATATTTTGCAAAGTCTTGTCGGTCATTTTTTTCAAACCCTTTGCGATTTGATGCTGGCAATGGGCGCGAGCGGGTCGAGCGGCCAGCGCGCATGGACGGGGAAGTCGATATTGTCGGTCAAGCCCAAGCGGATACGCTCCAGCCCCGCCCAGGCGATCATGGCGCCGTTGTCGGTGCACAGGTTGAGCGGCGGCGCGACGAATGTATAGCCATGATCGGCCGAGACTTTCTCCAGCGCATGGCGGAGGGATTTATTGGCCGCAACGCCGCCTGCAACGACAAGGGTTTTCACACCCGGCGATATTTCACGCGCCATGGCGATGGCGTTTTTGATGCGGTCGACGAGAACCGATGAAACAACATCCTGAAAGGCGAAGCAAAGATCAATAACGTCATCCTGCGCGATTTCGCCGGGGTAATCCTTGTTCTGCGGCAGCGCATCCACCGCGCGGCGCACGGCGGTTTTAAGTCCGGAGAAGGAAAAATCGCAGCCGGGCTTGCCGAGCATGGGGCGCGGGAAAGCAAAACGCTCCCGCGCTTTTTTATCGTGCCCGCAGGAGGCCGCCATACGCTCCACCGCCGGACCGCCGGGGTAGCCAAGGCCGAGGAGTTTGGCCGTTTTGTCAAACGCCTCGCCCACCGCATCATCAATCGTGGTGCCGATGCGTTTATATTTCCCGACGCCTTCGACAATCAAAACCTGGCAATGGCCGCCCGAGACGAGCAGCAGCAGATAGGGGAAAGCGACATCATGCGTGAGACGCACGGTAAGGGCATGGCCTTCCAGATGGTTGACGCCCGCAAGCGGCATGCCATGTACGGCCGCAATCGCCTTCGCCGTCATGACGCCGACGAGGACGCCGCCGATAAGCCCCGGGCCCGCGGTAACCGCGACGCCGTCGAGGTCTTTGAACTTCAACTGGGCATCACCCATCGCCTGTTTGACCATGGCGTCGATATGGGAGAGGTGCGCGCGCGCCGCGACTTCCGGCACCACGCCGCCGAATTCGGCATGTTCCATCTGGCTCAAGACCAGATTGGACAGAATCTGCTTTTTGTCGGTGACGATGGCGACGGCGGTTTCATCGCAGCTGGTTTCAATGCCGAGAATTTTCATGGTTTTTTATAGCACGGCCGCGCGGCATTTGTCAGGCAAAGAAAAACGGCCCCGCCGGTGAAGGCAGGGCCGTTTTTTGAAGCGAAAAGCTTAACCGGCTTTCGGCGGCTTGATGGAGGCGGCGGTTGCGCCGACGTCATTCGACGGTTGCAGCGGCTTGGCCAGTTTCTGGCTTAAGGTCTGCAGCTGGGTCAAAATTTCGTTCGGGTTCGTCGTGGTGACGATGAGGTTGCCCTTTTCGGCCGCATCGCGCGTCGTGTCCAGCGCCATGGCGAGGGTGATGACCTCATGTGCCATATCGGGCGACATGCCTTTTTTGGCGAGGTTGTTGAACTGCTCGGCATAGTTGGCGAAAATGGCCGCGCGTTGTTCGGCAATACCTTCACCGTGCAGGCGCAGGGCTTCTTTACGCGCTTCAGCTTCCGCGATGATGCGGGTCTTGATCGCCTGGCTGTCATTCTGCGCCGCCAGCTTGTTACGCTCGGATTCTTTTACGCCGGAGAAGGAGGCCATAGCACGCTCATCTGCATGCGGCTCGTCGACGATGACGTCGATGAGCTTCATGCCGTAGAGCTGCTCGATTTCCTTGCCGACTTTATCGCGCGCCATTTCGGAGATTTGCTCGCGGGTCTGGTACAGCTCGATAAATTCCATGTTGGAAACAAGCTGTTTTACGGTCGCGTTGACGCGGGCCTTCACCTGTTCGTCCGGCTGGCTCGATTCATAGTGGTACTTCTTCGCATCCGTCACCTGCAGGTGCATCTTGATGGGGATGGAGACGAAGATGTCGTCTTTCGTTTTCGTGCTGAGCGTATCGGCTTCCTGCTTCAGCTCGGTGCCGACTTTGCGGGCGACGTTCTGCCACGGCATGATGAAGTGGATACCGGGGTCCGTAATTGTCTTCACGAATTTGCCGAAGCTTTGAATAATGACTTCTTCTTTTTCTTTGACGGTGAGAATAAACATTCTGTGCGTTTCCTTTTTTGGGGGGAAGAAAAAGGCGGCTGCGGGGTTATCCCGTCAGCCGCCTTCCGTTTTCTTGAGATCAGCCTGCTTTGGGGCCTTTGGCGGCAGGCGTTGCGATGCCGGCGGCATCGTCATTCGCGCCGTGGTGCGGTTTGGTGAGCGTTTTGCCGAGCGCCTGCATGTCCTGCAAAACGGTGTTGGCATTGGCGTTGGTGATGATGACGTTGCCCTTGGCGGCGGCATCGCGGATGGTGTCGTTCTGCATAGCGAGGGTGATGATCTGATGCGCCATGTCTTCCGTCAGGCCGGATTTGGCAAGGTTGTTGAACTGCGTTGCGTAGTTCTCAAAAATCGCGGCGCGCTGAGCTGCGATACCTTCACCATCCAGGCGCTGTGCTTCCTTGCGGCCTTCGGCTTCCAGAATCATGCGTTTCTTTTCGGCTTCGGCCATGTTCAGCATGGTCTGGCGTTCCATTTCGGAGCCTTTGACGTTGTTGTATTTCGCCTGGAGGTCGGCGGGGGCATGCGGCTCGTCAACGATGACGTCGATGAGTTTCACGCCGTAGAGCTGCTCGATCTCCTTGCCGACTTTTTCGCGGGCGAGGTCGGAGATGGTTTCGCGTGCCTGATAGAGTTCGGAGAAATCCATGTTGGAGGTCAGCTGCTTTACCGTCGCCGCGACGCGGGACATGACCTGCTGCATCGGATTTTCCGAATCGTAATGGAATTTTTGCGTGTCCATCACCTGCAGGTGCATTTTGATGGGCAGGGTGACGAAGATGTTGTCTTTCGTTTTGGTCTGCAGGTCTTCCTTGCGCTCTTCAAGGGCGAGGGAAACGCGTTTCGCGACGTTCTGGAACGGCCAGGGCGCTTTCAGTTTCAGGCCGGGCGACTTGATGCTTTTCACGTATTTGCCGAAGCTCTCGACGAGCACTTCCTGCTTTTCCTTGACGTTCATGATCATGCTGGAAAGCCATGCCGTGCCGCCGATACCGCCGACGACGGCGCCTGCGATGAGTGCGATCTCTAACATTTGTGCTCCTGAATAGGTTTGTTGTTATGGACGTAAAAATATGCCCCCGCCTTATTTTCGGCGCTGGTTAAGATTATTCCCGTAAACAATTTGGGGTGCATGCACATAGTAGGCTGTGCGCGTCCAAAACCGTCAAGCAAGGAAAAAATCTATCACCTACGCGTCTTGCGAATGCTTTTCATATGCTCTGGTAAACCGTTCAACCGCTTCAGTAAAGGCGCAAACTTAACGGCGATAAATTATTTGCGATATATTTTCATAAGCTTGAAATGACATGCCTCCGCTGTTGCGCAGGCGGGCGTGAAGGGAGTAATAAAATATCCATGAACGCAGAGACAAAAACATCGGTCGTTATCGGCACGCGCGGCAGCCCCCTTGCCTTGGTACAGGCGGAATTACTGGCGACGGCCTTGCGCCAAAAGCACCCGCATCTGACCGCGTCCGATGCCATACGTCTTGAAATTATCGTGACCTCCGGCGACCGCATTCAGGACCGTCCTTTGTCCGAAGCTGGCGGCAAAGGGCTATTTACCAAGGAAATCGAGGAAGCGCTGCTGGACGGCCGGATTGATTGCGCCGTGCATTCGATGAAGGATATGCCGACGCAGCTGCCCGAAGGCCTCTCTATCCCCTGTCTTCTGCCGCGGGATGATGTGCGCGATGCGTTTTTCTCCAGCAAGGCGAATTCAATTGATGCGCTTCCGGAAGGCGCGATTGTCGGCACCTCGTCCCTTCGCCGTCAGGCTATTATTCTGGCGCGGCGGCCGGATTTGAAGGTCGTCACCTTCCGCGGCAACGTCGGCACGCGGCTGAAAAAACTTTCAGAAGGCGTTGTGGATGCGACGCTGCTGGCGGTTGCGGGCCTGAACCGCCTTGGCCAGCAGCATCTTGTGCAGCATATCCTTGAGCCCGATGTCATGCTGCCCGCAGTGGCGCAAGGCGCGATCGGCATTGAAATCCGCGATAATGACCATGCCATGCGCGCGCTGCTGGAGCCTATTCACTGTTACGTGACAGAATTGCGGGTGACGGCGGAGCGTGCCTTCCTTGCCATCATGGATGGTTCCTGCCGCACGCCGCTGGCGGCGCTTCTTTCTATTCCCGACCCCGAAGGCCGCGCCCGCTTCGATGCGCTGTCGGCAACGCCGGATGGTAGCCGTGTGGAGCAGGTCTCCTACCTCATGTCCATCCGCAACCTCGCGGAAGCCCGCCACCTTGGCGAAACGGCTGGGCGCGAGTTGCAGAAGAAGATGAAATAATTATTCCTGAAAAAATTATCCCGGCGCTTGCGGCAGCGGTTTCAAAAACCGCCCGCGGAAGGTGAATTGCTGTTCCATGCTGGCCATGGTTTCCGGCGCGGGGATCCATGGCATCCAGAAGTTATGACCGATTTTCAGGTTGAAGGCTTCGAGCGACGGATCGCCCACCGCATCGGCATTTTTGGTATCGAGGAAGTGCTGGATATCGGCCACGTTAAAATCGCTGGCGATGCCCATGAGCGCGTCGTAGCGCGCATCAACATCCGCTGGATTGAGGTTTAGTTTCTCAAGCTTGGGGTTGCGAGCGGTGATGGCGGTTAGCAATTCGTCAAAGCGGTCGTTCATCAGGTCAGGCGAAATATCACCGCGGCGCACGGTATGCGCCATGATCTCGACATAGGCTTGCAATTCGATGGGTTTGAGGCCTTCGGGCAGGCGGTAGTGGCCCGCAATATCTTTAAGGCCATAGCGGGCTTCCGTTTGCAGCGGCGGCTGGTGAAACATGGGGCGCGGGAAGGAGATTTTCACTTCCATACCCAACACCGGGCAGCGGGCACAGAGCGAATAGTAGGTGCCGTAGCGCAGGCTTTGAATCGCCGTCGCTTCTTCCTTATAAAACTCGATGGTCTGCAGCACATCCCGGGTTAAATCATCCATCGCAGAATCACCTTTTGTGCAGAAGTGTCCTTATGGGGTATCATATTACCATAAAGACTGTACTTGTGGTAATAATATCGAGCGTATTCAAATGCTTTGTCTGATTATTATGTCTTATGTACGCTTTTTGCAGCCTCAACCATTTGTTTTAAATCATTTATTGACGCTTATCCGTTATGCTCGAAGGACGATCATGTCAGCACCGTCTGCAGGCCGGGGAGGCCGAACCAGTGACCGCCACAAAATCACGCCGCATTTTGATCACGCGCCCGCAGCCCGTGGCCGATGAATTTGCCGGCAAACTGAAGGATGAGGGTTTCGAGGTTTATCTGGCGCCGATGACCGAATACGTCGAGCAACCGGGATCCTGCGAAGATATCGCCCATTACCAGGGTATTATTTTTACCAGCGCGCAGGCCGTGCATTTATTCGCGGCGCGGGAAGTGGAACGCTACATCGCGGTGTTCGCGGTGGGTGAAGCAACCGCGCAAGCCGCCAAGGCGGAGGGCTACCGCCGCATCAACCTCGCAACAGGTGATAGCGACGCCGTTATTTCCCTCATCAAGCGCGAAAAAGCGAAGTACGAGCTGAAGCGCATGCTACACCCCTGCGGCGAGGACACCGCTCAGGATATTGGCGCGGCCCTGAAATCCGAAGGCATTTATGTCGACCGCCTTGTCGTTTATAAGGCGAAATTTATGGACCATCTACCGGGCGACGTTACCAAGTCGCTGCAGGATGGTGACATTACCACCGTCACGCTGTTTTCCGCCCGCACCGCCGCCAATTTCACCCGCATGCTGCAAAGCGCCGAACTTGCCGGCGTGAGCGCTGATCTCGAGGCCGTCTGCCTCTCGGACCGTGTCGCTGCAGAAATTAAGGGCGTGCCCTGGCGCGTGGTGCGCGTCGCCCGTGCGCCGCATATTGAATCGGTGCTTGAAATCCTGCGCACCAGGGACGAACATAAGCCTCAAGGCCCCGTGCTGCTGGCGGAGCCCGTGATCACGGCTTTCGGCGGCATTCGCCCGCTCGCCAACAAGCTGGATATCACGGCCTCGACGGTGCAGGGCTGGAAAAACCGCGGCGTCATTCCGCAGTCGCGCGCGGATGCCGTTTTCGATGCGGCGCGCGCCGCCGGGATTGACTACAAGGGATTCATGTCGAACGACAAGGGAACGACAAGCGCCATGGACGACGATAAAACCCCGAAGAACGATGCCGCCGGCAACCCTTTGCCGCCGCGCCAGAAGACCGCCGCCGAAATTGCCGCGCAGGCGCAGAACGAGAAAGAACGGCGCCGCGGGCAGGACCGCCGCCAGAAGCACACGCCGCTGGATAACCGCGGCTTCGTGAATGCAAAGGATTACGTCGGCCCCGACCGCCGCGAGGGCATGGACCGCAGGTCCTATCACGCCCGGCAGGCGCACCGGATCAAGTCGGAAAAATGGTATTTCATCAACCGCTCCCTCATTATGGGCTCGCTCTTCACTATGTGCGTACTTTATGCGGGCAGCTTCCTGATGGGCCCTGAACTGCTCGACTGGAAACGCGAAGGTGACCAGATGAAGCAGATGCAGGCGCGCGTCGACCAGATGAACCAGCGCCTGATCGATATGCAGGAAGCGCAGAAAAAACAGCGCAGCATCGGCAACGTCATCAACCAGCAGATTGAAAAAGTGCAGGATGCCGCGAATGGCGTTACCAATACGGTAACCAGCGCCGGCGATACGGCAGCGGGACTTATGCAGACGACCGAAACCGGCCGCGACCTCACCGCTGTGTTGCAGGTTCTGTCGAACCTTAAATCCATGAACCAGACGAAAGAAGGGCGCGCCGCCTCCGTCAATGCCATGAGCCAGCTGAAGGGCGCGCTTGCGGCCTCTTCCACCGACCCCAACGGCATGAACGCCGCGGTCGCGGCAGCGGCAGGGCGTGATAAAAACCTGGCTAAATTGCTCGGCAACGTCAATGCCAACGACCTTGGCGCGGCGGCACTGCTGCTGACGCTCAACGAATTCCGCAGCAATATCGGCTCCTCGAAACCTTTCTCGCAAGACTTGGCGCTGATGCAAAAATATGCCGGCACCAGCCCCGAGATGCAAAAATCCCTCCAGCGCCTCGCGCCTTATGCGCAGAACGGCATCCTCAGCCGTCAGGCACTGCAGGAACAATTCAAGGGTCTTGCCTCCGATATCGTGATGGCGAAGCTGCAGGGGCAGGATCTGTCGGTCAAGCAGCAGATGCTGGCGCGGATGGGCAAGCTGATCAAAGTGCGCAAGGTTGACGATATTCAAGGCAACGGCGTAGACGCAGTTGTCGCGCGTGCACAGCTGAAGCTGAACGGCGGTGATGTGCGCAGCGCCATGCAGGAATTGCAAACGCTGGACGGCGCGCCCGCGCAGACAGCCGCGCCCTTCATGGATGCTGCCGCCGGCAACGTCATGGCGGATGATGCAACGACCCAGATGCTGCAGATGGTGATGTCGAAGTTCACCGACGGCACGGGCAATATTTCCGTCGACGGCATCGTCGATCAGGTCAAGGGGCTGATGGGCGGGCTTGGCGGCGGGCTTGATTTTGGCGGCGCCTCCGGCGGCGGCAGTTTTGGCAGCAGCCCGACGATTTACGTTTCCCCCGGCGTCTATAACAACCCTTCCCCCGACCAACCGGAATAGGAACCAGCCGTTATGCTCCGCGCCATCTGGTTTCTCATCAAGCTTGCCGCTGTTGTTGCGCTCGCCGTTTATCTGGCGCGCGACCCGGGGCATGTGGAGATTACGTGGCAAGGCTATCTTATCGAAACCTCGACCAGCGTATTGGTCGTTCTGGTTGCAATCTTTCTGCTGCTGTGGACCTTGGGTTATCGGTTCTGGCGCGGGTTTGTTTCCGTGCCGCGCGTTTTCCGCCGCTATAAAATCGCCGCGAACCGCGAGAACGGATATCGCGCGGTAACGCAAGGGCTTGTGGCGGTGGCGGCGGGCGACGGGCGCACGGCGGAAAAATATGCGAAGCGTGCGGAAGACATGATTCCCGGCACCCCCCTCACCCGCCTGCTGGTGGCGCAGACGGCGCTGATGAACGGCAACGCTCCCAAAGCACGCCGCGAATTTGCAGGGCTGCTGGAAGATAACGACGCCGCGTTCTTTGGCGTGCGCGGCCTGTTGACGGACACGTTGCAACAGGGCAATTACCGTGAGGCCTTGGTGCATATCCGCAAGGCGGAGCAATTGCAGCCGGGCCGGGCATGGGTTATCCGCACCCTCTTCGACCTTGAAACCCGCAACCGCGAATGGCCGAAGGCGGAACGCACGCTGAAAAAGGCCGAAAAGATGGGCCTGTTCGACAAGGACACGGCCAGGCATCACCGTCAGGCGATCTGGACGGCGATGGCGGATGAAAATATTTTGTTGTCACACACGGCTGTCGCGACGCGCCTTGCGGAGAGCGCTTTTAATCTCGATGCCGGCTTTACGCCTGCGGCCCTTCGCCTTGCACGGCTCTATAAAGACGCCGGCAAGCGCCGCGCCGCCGTGAAAACGATTGAAAAGGCATGGCGCGCCAACCCGCATCCGGCGCTGGCGACGCTTTGGATGGATTTTATGCCGCCGGTGAAAAAACCGAAGTCACCCTATGACGCCGGCCGTGACGCCTATGAATGGACCAAGCATTTGTATGACATGCAGCCGGAGCACCGCGATGCACACCGCGCACTGGGGGCCGCAGCCCTGAAAGGCCGCATGTGGAAGGAAGCGCGCGAACACCTGAATATCGGCATGGATTTCAAATTGCTGGCGCGCCTCGAGCATGAGGAAACCGGCAACGAGGCAAAAGCGCGGGAATATCTGGAACAGGCGGCGGAACATCCGGCCGATGCGCGCTGGGTCTGCAGGTCCTGCGGCCATACGGCCTTTGACTGGCAGGGGCTTTGCCCGCGCTGCGGCGCCTTTGACCAGCTGGGCTGGATGACGCCAAGCCTTGAGGCGCATAACCCGAAAATACAACCGCTGCTGGCGGGCGGCGCCATCATCGAGCCGCCGCAGCCGGTCAAGACCGGCGCGATGCCCTAAAAATTTCGCGGGAAAATTATTTTTTCTTCGGCAGCGTGATTTTGGTGAAGCCGTGTTCGGTCGTCACTTTGTAGTATTCGTCATACTGCGGGCGGCAAATGTCGCGCATCTGCTGCTGGATTTCGTTGAGACGGCCGGCGACGACGGCGGTATCCTGCTGTTTTGAATTCATCATTGTAAATATCCCTGAAAAAAACTCCGGCGCAGAACTTATCCTGCCGCCCTTCCCGCCTCAAGTGAAAAAGACAGGTTTTTTGTTGCGAAAACGCAAGGCACAATATATTGGGGTAAACAAACTAATCCGGACCCAATCTTTGCGGGTGTCAGATATTTTGCTGCGATGGAACGAAATATTCTGCCGAGCGTTATGGTAGAGGCCTGCTGCGCGCCGGAATGTCGAACGAGTGGAATTATACGGATGACGTCGAAAACCCCCGAATTGAGCGATGCCGAAGCCCGAGCCTATCTTTCCGCCATCATCGAATCATCGGACGACGCCATCATCGGCCTGACGCTGCAGGGCATCATCACCACCTGGAACCAGTCGGCCAGCCGTATTTTCGGGTTTACGCCGAATGAGGCGATTGGCCAGCATATCGCCCTTATCATCCCGCCGGGGCTGGAGGATGAGGAGCTTGTTATCCTCGGCAAGGTCAGCCAGGGCAACCGCGTCGACCATTTTGAAACCAAGCGCCGCAACAAGAATGGCCAGCTTGTCGATATTTCCCTCACCGTCTCCCCCATCCGCAACAGTGACGGCATTGTGATAGGCGCCTCCAAGGTTGCGCGGGACATTACTGCTCTTAAAATCGCGGAAAAAGCGAATGCGCATCTGGCCGCCATCGTCGGTTCCTCGGAAGATGCCATCATCAGCAAAAATCTGGATGGCCATATCACCTCGTGGAACGGCGCTGCCGAGCGCATGTTCGGCTATACGCCGGAAGAAGCAATCGGCCAGCACGTGACGCTGATTATTCCGCCGGAGCTGGTCGATGAGGAATACGCCATTCTTGGCAAAGTGAAATCCGGCCGCAAGGTTGAACACTTTGAAACCGTGCGCCGCCGGAAAGACGGCAGCGCGATCAGCATTTCCCTCACCGTCTCGCCGATTTTTGACACGCAGGGGCGCATCATCGGCGCCTCCAAGGTCGCGCGCGATGTGACGCAGCACCGCAAGACGGAAGAGGCGTTACGCGAATCAAACCGCCGCAAGGACGAGTTTCTGGCCAGCATCAGCCATGAGCTGCGCACGCCCATGAACGCCATCATAGGCCTGTCGAATATACTCTCGATGTCCGGCGCCTTGAGCGGCAAGGAAAAGCAATACGTTGAAACGCTGCAGACCAGCGCGCAGGGGCTGATGGCGCTCATTAACAACCTGCTGGATTTTTCCCGCCTGGGCGCGGGCTCGGTCGAGCTGGAGCAGGTCGAGTTCAGCCTGCCTGAACTTGTCAGCCGCACCCTGGACCTTTTGCGCGTGAAAGCGGATGAGAAGGATATTCAGCTGCACGTTCTCTACACCGCGCCGCTGCCAAAGAAATATATCGGCGATGCCTTCCGCCTGCAGCAGGTGCTGACCAACCTTGTCGCCAACGCGATCAAGTTTACCGAGCACGGCAGCGTGGAAGTGCGCATCACAGCCCAGCGGCAGGAACGCGACGCCTGCTTCCTGATCATCGATGTTGTCGACACAGGCATTGGCATCCCCGCTGACAAGCAGCAGCTTATCTTCGAGAAATTTACGCAGGCCGACGCTTCCATGACGCGAAAATACGGCGGCTCCGGCCTTGGGCTTTCCATCTGCAAGGCGCTGGTGGAAAGCATGGGCGGCTCGATCAGCGTTGAAAGCCGCGTCGGCCTTGGCTCCACCTTTACCGTGGGCCTGCCGCTCCGGCGCGTCGGCCTCGACCTTGTTGAAACCGTGACGCGCAGCGGCAACCGCCCGCACCGCAATGTTCTGGTGGTTGACGATTACATGCCGAACCTGCTGGTCGTGACCGCCCTGCTCGACCACCTCGGCTATGATTACGACACGGCGGAAAACGGCCTTGAAGCCGTCCGCCGCTTCCAGAGCTCAAGCTATGACCTCGTGCTGATGGATGTGCAGATGCATGATATGGACGGCTATGAAAGCACAAGGCGCATCCGCGCCTTTGAAAAAGAGCGGCAGCTGGCGCAAACCCCGGTCATTGCGATGACGGCGCATGTGCTGGAGCGTGACCGCGAAAAATGCATCGAGTCCGGCATGACCGATTTTGTGCCAAAGCCCTTTGACCCTGAAGTGCTGACGGCGATGCTGGGGATGATCATTCCGCGCAAGGCAGCGATTGCCTAAATTTTCAACTTGCAGACGGGGTGATAGAGCAGAAGCCCCGCGATGAAGCCGCCGACATGGGTCGTCCAGGCAATCGGCGCATCGGTGCCGGGCATGCCGTAGGCGCCGAAGAAGCCGGAAATAATCACCCAGAGAATGGCGAACAGCGCGAGCTTGCTATAGCCCTGCCCCATATTGCCCTGCGCCTGCGCCATCATCAAAATCGCGCCGAACAGGCCGGAAATGCCCCCCGATGCGCCAATGAGCGGCTGTTCCGCATGCGGATAAAACGCGAAATGGGTGAAGGCGCCGATGATGCCGGTCGCGACAAACAGCACGAGCAACTTCTTGCCGCCGATGTTTTTCTCCAGCCCCGCGCCGAAGGCCAGCAGCGTGCCGACGTTGATGCAGAGGTGCATCCAGCCGCCGTGCAGCAGCATATGCGTGACAGGGCCAAGAATAGTTGACATGGACACCGGCAGGTCGCCGGAATAATTCGCCGGCACGAACCACAGGTGCATGAAGATGGCGTCGACGATGGACGCATCCGGCGCGCCAATCATTCCCGCCTGTTCGAGCCATTGCAGCACTTGCACCGCACACTGGATGATAATGAGCAAAAGGCACAAGGCCTTGACCGTGGGGGGCACATTTAAAATGGGTTCGTACTTGGGGGTCGGCTGGTCATTCGCCGCACGCAGGCGCTCGAACTCGGCACGTTCTTTGGGGCTGGGGAAACGGGTGACGTTGGAAGCCGTCAATTCCGAATCAGTATTTTCGTCGTTGTCGTGATTGCCGGTGCCGTTGGTTGTTTTCATATTACCTCTTCCGCGCGCTTCCGGAGGTGGGGTTGCCATTCAGCATTGCCTGCGAGTATGCTCTCGCCACCTGTCGAAAGTAAACGACTTCAAGCTTTTTCCAAGGATATGTAAACATGTCAACCGCAGCAAAACCCTCCGCCCCCGCGGCGCTGATGCCGAACGATCTCGAAGCCCATTTCATGCCCTATACCCCCCAGCGCAGCTTCAAAAAGAAGCCGCGCATGCTGGTGGGTGCCAAGGGCATGTTCTATTACGCCGATGACGGGCGTGAGCTGCTCGACGCTTCGGCCGGTCTCTGGTGCGTAAATGCAGGCCATGGACATCCGAAGATTATCGAGGCGATCCAGAAGCAGGCAGCATCGCTGGACTATGCCCCCAACTTCGCCTTTGGCCATCCGGTCTCCTTCAAGGCAGCATCGCGCCTTGTGGCGGAAATGCCGGGCGATATCGACCATGTGTTCTTCGCCAACTGCGGCTCGACCGCCGTTGATACCGCGATCAAGCTGGCGATTGCTTACTGGCGCATGCGCGGCAAACCGGCGAAAACCAAAATCATCGCCCGCGAGCGCGCCTATCACGGCGTCAACATCTGCGGCACCACGCTCGGCGGCATTCCCGCCAACCGCAAGGTCTATGCCGGCGCCATGATGCCGAACGTGGACTGGCTGCCGCATACGCATGACATTTCTAAAAACGCTTTCTCGAAAGGCCAGCCGGAACACGGTGCCAACCTTGCCGACGAACTTGAAAACATCATCGCGCTGCATGATGCGGAGAACGTGGCTTGCGTGATTGTGGAGCCTGTCGCGGGCTCGACCGGCGTACTGGTGCCGCCGAAGGGCTACCTCGAAAAACTACGCAAGATTTGCGACAAGCATGACATTTTGCTGATCTTCGACGAAGTCATCACCGCCTGGGGCCGTCTCGGCAAGGCAACCGCGTCGGAATTCTTCAACGTCATCCCCGATATCCTCACCTCCGCCAAAGGCATCAACAGCGGCACCGTGCCGATGGGCGCAACCTTCTGCCGCAAGCATATCTATGATGCCTTCATGCAGGGCGGCGAATTCGGCGTTGAATTCCTGCACGGCTACACTTATTCCGGCCACCCGCTTGCCTGCGCTGCCGCGCTTGCGACGATGGACGTATATAAAGACGAAGGCCTGTTCGACAACGCCGCCAAGATGTCGAAGAAATGGGAAGATGCGCTGCATTCCTTGAAAGGCGCGCCGCACGTCATCGACATCCGCAACATCGGCCTGATGGGCGCGGTAGAGTTGGATCCCGGCACCACGCGCAAACCAGGCGTTGAAATGGGCCGTGCCATGGAAGCCTTCGACAAAATGTATTGGGAACATGACACCGTCATGCGCTTTACCGGCAACGTGCTCGCCATGTCGCCGCCGCTGATCGTGGAAGACAAGCACATCGACCTGCTCGTCTCCCGCCTGCGCAAGACGCTGGAAACGATTCAGTAACGCTACTCCATGAAAAAAGGGCCGGAGAAATCCGGCCCTTTTTTTATGTTCCCGGATTACGTTGCAGCCACGGCACGAAGGCGAGTTCGGTTTCGAGGTTTTTGCAGACCGTCATCAGCAGCGCATCTTTTAAGTACCCCGCCATCAGTTGCATGCCGACGGGCAGGCCGTTCTTATCGGTGCCGGCGGGCAGGGATGCAGCGGGGAGCTTCGCGAGGTTGGCGGGATAGGTGAAGGGCGTCCAGTCATCCCAGGGTTTGCCCTTGGCATCGAGCGGCATGTTCTGGCCGACGTTGAAGGCGGTCATCGCCGTTGTCGGCGTCACCAAGATGTCATAGGTCGTGAGCAGGTCCTTGAAATATTCTCCGATGGTCATGCGCTCCCGCTCCGCCCACAAATAGTCGTTCAGCTGCAGCGTGGAGCCGCGCTTGGCCCAATGCGTGAAACGGGGGTCGAGGTCTTTGCGCAGGTTCGGCTGCATTTCTTTATAAGAATAGGCGGCCACCGCCATCCAGTGCTTGTTGAACACATCGATGAGATTCGGGCAATCAAGATGGATTTCATCGACGCTGCCGAATTTTTTTAGGACGCCGAGTTTCGCGTTCAAAACTTCCAGCACTTCCGGCGTTGCAGTTATGTTGTTGATTGTCGTTGCATAGGCGATGCGGAGCTTGGGCAATGGGGCTTTGCAGGCGGCGGTGAAATTGGGCGGCGGCAGCGGCAGAGCGTGGAAGTCGCTGTTGTCGTGCTGCGTGATGATGTCGAGCAGCAGGGCGGCATCTTCCACTTTGCGTGTCAAAGGACCTGCACCCCAGAGCGTCGAAAATAATCCCGGCGGCCAATGCGGCACCATGCCGTAGCTGGGCTTGAAGCCGAAGACGCCCGTGAAGCTGGCGGGAATGCGGATGGAGCCTCCGGCATCGGTGCCGATATTCAAATACGCCATGCCAGTTGCCGCCGCGACAGCGGCGCCCCCGGATGAACCGCCGGGTGTTTTTTCCAAATTCCACGGGTTGCGCGTAATGCCGTGCAGCGGGCTGTCCGTCACGCCCTTGTGCCCGAATTCCGGCATCGCGGTTTTGGCGAGCAACACGACGCCGCCTTCACGGAGGCGCGCGACAGCGGGACTGTCATCCCTCTGCGGCAGCTCGGCCGTGGTTTTGGAGCCGGAGCGGGAGGGCCAGCCCTTCACGTTGAAGGAATCTTTCACCGTCACCGGCAGGCCTTCCAGCGCGCCCTTGATGCTGCCCTTCATCCAGCGCTTTTCGGAGACTTTGGCCTGATGCAGGGCCGCCCGTTCATCCATGAAGCTGAGCGCATTCATGGCAGGGTTGAATTTGAGGATTTGCTTCAGGCAGGCTTGCGTGACCTCCACCGGCGAGAGTTTCTTCTTTTCATAGAGTTTCAGGATTTCGGCGGCCGAGAGCTGGAGGATATCGGAAGTCATAAAGTTTCAGGCCTTTCAAAAGGTTATGGTATTCCCTATGCGGGCCCCATGTTTTTTGCGCAAGATATGGTATAATAACAGAGGTGCCGGGGAAGGGCTATTTCTCCGCAAAACGCTGCTGTCTGATTCCTGCCACATGCCAAAACGGGGGTTTAAAGGTCCGGTGACAAAATTCCTTTGTTCTGCTTCCGTCTTGTCGACTGCGCTGGCCCTTGTGCTGATGGCGGCACCATTGGCCGCGTCCGCCGCCACCAAAGATTATTCTGCCGGGGGCGCCGTTGCCGTTCCGCATGACAACACGGCCGAGGAGCCGAAAGGCTACCCCGGCCTGATCCCCGGCGCAGCCGAGCCCGCCTTTGACACCACGGCGGATGTCGGCGATGCCGGGCCCAAGTCAAAGCCGAAGTCGAAAGATGCGGCGGACAGTCGCGATTTCCGCACCAAATACGCCCCCGCCCTCACCTCCACCGCGCGCGATATTGGCAGCGATAAGTTTTCGACCGGCCCGCTACCCAAAATTTCCTACCCCGCAGGTTTCTCGCCGCGCATGCGCCCGCTGACGCTTGATGACGTCAAAATTCTCGCCGGCCTTTCCGCGCGCGGCATTGACTTCTATCACCTGCCGCCGGAAATGGAGAAAAGGCTTCACCTGCCGCCCGGCACGTCAAAGGCGCTGAACAACATCGGCTCCGCCCGCATTGACGGCATGCTGCCGGCAGAATTCTCCGCCAAGCAGCAGATTGACCAACAGATGAACGCAATCGGCAAGCTGCAGGGCGAACAGCGCCGCAAGGCCGCCGAAGCCGCCTATGACCAGCTGTCCTACATGGCGGGCGGCTACCGCACGCTGCATTCCATTCCCGATTCGATTTACGGCCGCATGGGCGTTTCCGACACCTATGTGAAGGAAGAGCGCGAAGGCTACGGCAAATCACTCGACCGTTTCAAGGAAGCGCTCGACGCGCTGGATAAAATCAAGAAAGCACAGTAAACGCCTTATTCAAAAAGCAGCGCTGCAGGGGCCGCCGCAACCGCCGCACACCAGCCAGGAGAGATTTCATGAACCGCTTTATCCTTACCCTTGCCGCCGCACTTCTGCTGGCGCCCGCCGCGGCACATGCGCAATATGACGGCGTGGTTGCTCCGGATACTGGTGATGCCACCGCCGGCAACAACGGCTTTTCGAATGACGGTTACGACCAGCAGTTCCAGAAGCAGGGCACGCCCAATAACATCTACGAATTCGTCAACAAGCCCGACACCAAGAACGACCTGAAGAAGGCGCAGGAAGAAACCGCACGCAAGCGTGACGCCATGGTGAAGCGCATGCAGGCCAACAGCGCCCGCATTCTGGAGCAGCAAAAAGAACGCGCCTGGAAAATCGCCAACCCCGGCAAGCCCTATCACGCAGACGGCGTGCCGGATGATGGCACGGGCGATACGACGGCAGACGATGGCACGGGTGATGACGGCACCGGCGACATGGGCGGCGATGATGCCGACCAAGGCGGCGGCGACGGCTTCCAGGCGGATACCGGCTTCAGCGGCGGCGACACAAGTGACAGCGGGCAATAAGCCTTCGCTTCACGGCATACAAATTTCAATTTATTTGCTGGCGTAATTGCACGGCGTGCAACGAACGACTTCGTCGTCTTTCGTTTCATAGAACATCATGACGCCGCGCTTTACCGCTTCGTCGATGTAATCCTTGCGCAGATCCTTCAGCACCGCCGATTTTTTATCGGCCGTGATCAGCACGTCTTTCGGATTGTCGGGGCTTAACGTGAACTGCACCTTCACGTCGACGCCGCAATCGAAGGTCGGGTTTTTGGGAATGAGGATGGTGACGCCGGTGCGGACGCCGAAAACGACTTCGTATTTTTGTATGACGTCGGGGTTTTGGGCTGCCATGGTGCTTCCTCTACCCCTATACTTTACCTGAGTCTGTCTTAACAATTCGTTTTCAGGTAAACTGTTGCCAAGATGATGGAAAGTTTAAGTAAAATATACCTTGGCCTGCTGCCTGAAGCGCTCCAGACCGCGCTGCAGCAGCAGCTGGCGTGCCATGACTGGCAGACGGCGACGGGGGCTTTGGAGGCAGATATCATTCTTCTGCCGGAAGCTGCCCCTTTGAACGCGCCGCCGGCGGTCCCGGTCATGACGCTCGACCTGCATAAAAAGATCCGCCTTGGCAGCCTGCTGCGGCAGATCCGGCAGATTTTGGAAGAGCCATCGCTCTACCTCGATCCCTTCGCCATCGGCCCCTATGTGTTCGAGGCGCAGGAAAAACTGCTGCGGCCGGAAGAAACAACGCTGGAGGGCGCGGAAATTCCGCTGACCGATAAGGAAGTCGATATCCTCGTCTTCCTGTCCCGCCATGCGAATACGCCCGTCAGCCGCGATGCCTTGCTAAAGCAGGTCTGGCGCTATCAGGACGGGGTTGATACCCATACGCTGGAGACGCACATCTACCGCCTGCGCCAGAAAATGGAAAAGTCGGCCGAAGCGCCAGAGATCCTCGTCACGCGTGACGAAGGTTATGTGCTGAATATTTGAAATTTAAAATTATTTGGGGGGCTGCTGCGCGGTAAGCGGCAGTTCCGCGGGCGGGGCATTGGGCGCAACGCCCATGGCAGCATCCGTCTGCGAGAAGATGGCGGCGGCGGAATTCCAGGCGGGAACGGGCGCTTCCTGATAGCCGCCATCAAGGATATCCATGACTTTGGTGAGATAACCCTTCGACTGCTGCAGGTCTTCCATTTTCACGCCCGAGAAGCCGCGTACATAGCCCATGCCGGGGGCGTACATGTAAATCGTCGTCAGGCGGCGCTGTTCCTGCAAGGCGGAGGCGTGCTGGTTGATGTCGGAAATATCGCGGTAGCGGATGCGGCCGCGGCGGCGGTTGAGATAGAAGTGGAAATACTGGAAGTCGATGTAATCTTCATGGAAATTGTACAGCGTGCGCTGCAGGGCGCGCTTTTTCAGCTCGTAGAACACCGGCGGAATGCCGGCAAGGCTGGCGACAAAGAAGAAGCCGAACACCGCCGAAGCCGAAATGAAATTCACGAGGCCGAGAATAAGGAACAGGATATAGACCAGCATGCCGCAGACGACCGTAACAGGCAGAAACAGCAGCGCCGTCACCATGCCGGCCTGCACCATGGCAAGGCCGGGGTCAAAATGCGGACGTACGGAGAGTATGGGGCGCTTCTTTTCCATCGCCGGTATTATCCTACGCGGCGCGGCTTTTCTCAACCAATTCTTTGATGCGGGACAGGGGGTCTTCCGCTGCCGGCAGGCCGCTGAGAAGCAAGCGCTGCGCGTTGGACACCATGGGAATTCGCGCGGGCTTCGCCGTCATCAGCAGGATATCCGTCAACACGCCATCGCCGTTTGGCGAAGGCGCTTCCTCGACGCTGGTGATATTTTCATAGAAAAGCGGGTAGGGCTGTTGGCCACTGGAAATTTCCAGACGGTCGTTAAAGAACGACACCTTGCTGCCGCCGTTGGAAAGGATGATGCCGGGCAGCACAAAGGCGAGGCCGACATCCATCACGGCGACTGCCAGCAAGACATAGCCGACGATCGGGTCGACATTCGCGAGGCGTGGCAGCAGGACCCCGATAAGCGCGATAAGCGCCGCACCCGAAAACAACGCCGCGCGCAGGATGATCCCCGTTTTGGGCGAGGGACGAAGGCGATAGGTCAGTAGCGGTGCGGCCATGACAAAGCTTTACGATTTCAGGAACTGGAAAGCCGCATTGATCGCGCCCGCCGCATCCTGCCCCGGCGACAGCGGCAGGGACTGAAGCCCGTGCTGTTCCAGCTGGCCAAGGCGGCGCAGCAGCACTTCCGCCTGCGGCTGCAGCGCGGCTTCTTCACGCACCATGGCTTTAAGGGCGTCGATAGAGAGCAGCAAAATATCGCCCGCAGCATCTGACGAAGAAGGGGTGGCAGTTGCGGCGTCTGCAGATGCGTTTTGGCGGCGCTGATAGCCGGAGCTGCCGCCCTGCCCGCCGCCGGAACTTGTGGAGGTGGAGGTCATGAGGTTGCTGATTTTGGAAAACATCCCGTTCCCTCCCTGACCCTTATTGCTTCAGATTCAGCAGCTCGTTCTTCTGGTTGTCGTTAAAGGTTTTGGTGCCTTCTTCCCAGAGAACGGTCGCCTGCTTGTTGGCGTAGATTTTATACAGCGCGATGTTCATGACCTTGCCGGAGATAAGCTGATAGGGCTTGCCGTCGATCACCGTCGGCGGCGCTGCGGCATCGGCATAGGTCGGCTGTACGTAGATGATCATGAAGATCTTGCGGCCGGTCATGGAAAGGCCGCTTTCGACATCTTTTTTCGCGGCGGGCTGCACGGGCAGGAACTGGTGGTCCATCAGCCCCTGCGGCACGATGGCATAGTTTTTCTGCGCGAAGGTGAAGGAGAAAAACGTGTCGCTGGCGAAGTTGCGCACGACATAGCCCTGGTTTTCATCGCTATAGGGCGAAAGAACACCTTCGAACTGGATGGCGATCGGGTCTTGCAGGGTCAAAAGGTCAAACTTCTGCTGCCACTCCAGCGGTTTCGTCTGCAGGTATTCCAGCCGTTCGGAATCGGTCATTGTTTTATATTCGGGCAGGAAGGGAATCCATTTGTGGAAATCGGGGTTCTGCCGCGTCAGGCGGTAGAAGATGGTCGCAACGTCGGCGGCGGAAGCGGTGTCGGGGAAATAGTTGGTGCCGACGACAGGGGCGTCCGGCATCTGCGCCTTTGCGGCGGTCGGCGCGGAAAGGCCGATGACGGCGGCAAGGATCAGGCTGCAACAGGAAGCGGCGGATAAAAATTTCGTCATATTCTCCAATTCCTTCAACGGTATTCTAGGCTAGTATAGCATGACCCAAGTTAAAAACGAATGGGCGGCGGCTCAATTTCCTGCAATACATAACCCAAGCGATTTCGAGGACGCGGCATGAAAAAACCCGCAAAAACCGGCAAAACAATCAAGGACAGGCGCGGGGAAGACGCTGCCTTGTGGGAATTTGTCACCCGCAGCGTGACGCCCATCGCTAAAAAGCCGAAAATTGCCCCCGCCAGCGCCAAAACACCGCCCAAAGCAGCCGCAAAACCGTCAAAAAACCACGAAATCCTTATCAAAGCACCACCGCGCGTGGCCAAACCGGCCCCGCCCGCCGCGCCGCAGGCCCCCGCACGGGGGTTTGATAAATCGACCGCCACGAAAATGAAAAAGGGCCGGCTCGAGATTGAAGGCCATATCGACCTGCACGGTATGACGCAAGACGAGGCGCATCACGCCCTCACCCGCTTTATCCGCAATGCGGCGCGGGCGCATAAACGCACCTTGCTGGTGATTACGGGCAAAGGCCGCCTGGGCGGTGGCATCCTCCGCCGCGCGGTGCCGATGTGGCTGCAGGAGGGGGATTGCGGCCATTTAGTATTGGCCGTCACCACCGCTGCCCCGAAAGACGGCGGCGACGGCGCGCTTTATGTGCGGTTGAGAAAACCCTCGAATTAAATCAGCTTGCCGGTTTCGGCGGTGCGGGAAGCGTATGTGCGGCTTTGTCGCCAAGCGCGCGCGGCTGGCCGCCCATGGATTTTAACCGCTCGAAGGCTTCGGTCAGCGCTGACTGGTCGTAATCGGCAAAGCGGTGGGAGAGCATGGCAGCGGCGGTTTTTTCTTCCGGCCCGTTGTAAATCTCCGTCACCTGCCGCGCCGCGAAGTTGAAGACAAGGCGTAACTGGCTGCCGCGGTCGTCCAGCGCCTTGGTTTCGACAAGCGTCTGTTCATCGGGGCTGGAGAAACGCTGCAGGGCAATCAGCTGTTCGCGCAAGTACAGCGCGACAGCGTCAAAGTTACGCTCTTCCGCCTTCTTCATCGCGCGTTTGCCGCTGACGGATAAATTTGCGCCGTGTTCGACCAGCAGCTTCACAATGGCGAGGTTGTTTTGTTCCGCGCCCTTGACCATCAGTTCGGCGTTGTCGCCTGCGGTGCTGGCGCCGGCCTTCAGCAGAAGACGCGTATTCTCTGCCTTATCACCGGAAGTATAGTGCTGATAGCGGTCGCTGTAGCCGATGTCGATAATAACGAAGGTATCTCGATAAGAAACCGCCGCCTTGAGGCCTTTATCAAGATCATCCTGCGTCAGCTTTTCCGCCGCTGCGTCCAGGAAATTCTGCATACGGTCTGAATCGCCAAAACCGGCAAGGGCCTGCAGCGCTTCCGCATAGGGAAGGCTGCCGCGCGTGCAGGCGCCCAACAGCACGTCGTCGGGCAGGCCGTTCAGCACATAGAAACGGTGATTGGTGTCATTCTGCTTTACGCTCTGGCTCAGCAGCGTCATGGCGGTATCGGTAAGATCGGGCTGCGCTGCGGTGACGTCGCGCATGAATTCAACGGCGCGGTTCCAGTCTTTTTCGGCAAAGGCGCGCGCGGCTTTCTTGGCAAGCTGCAGCGCGGGGTTTTCATCCTTGCTCCTGCCCCAGCCCATGATTATCCCGCACCGCGGCTAGAGAGGCCGGGCTTCACTTGCGGCTTGCCGCGCAGTGTTTCTTCAATGCCGGAGGGGCTGCCACCCATTTCGATGAGCTTGCTGCGCGCATTTTCCAGCGCGGCATCGCCATAGTCTTCAAACGGAATATCGCGCAGGATGGACTGGCGCGGATTAACGGTTTCAAAAATTTCCGACACGTGGCGGGAGGCAAAGTTGAACACCGATTTCAGCGTTCCCGCATTGTCGGGCAAGGTCTTCACTTCCAGCAGCGTTTCGCGGTCGAGCGCGGTGAAGCGCCCGTAATCCCATTGGATTTTGCGAAGATCGTCAAACAGCTTGAACTTGCGGTTCGCTTTCGCGGCCTGTACCCAGCTGTCGACGTTCAGAATTCCACTCTGACCATATTTTGCAAACAACCGGCCAATATCTGCCCTGCCCGCCTCGACGGTATCGTTGAAGACCTGGCCGTTGTTGTTATTGCCGGTCGCAGGATCGGCGCCGAGCTTGAAGAGCTGTTCGGTGGTGTCAAAATTTCCCTCTGTCCGCAGGCCGGCAACCAGCACATTGGGTTTCGCCGCATGTGTCAGCGCGGAATTCAGGTTGACCTGCCCCTTGTTCAGGTCGGCAGCCGCCTTGATGGCGAGAATATCCTCCGCCGTGCCGAAGGCCGCCTTGGCGTTGAAAATAGTCTGCCAGTCGGTGATGCGCCGCTCCGCCAACAAAATCAGAATTTCCGTGTCCTGCTGCCCCAGCGTGTACATGGTGCGCACGGCGGGCCATTGATAGGCGGAAATGGACGCGAAAATTTTACGTGCAGGGTCCATGGCAGCATTGCGCGCCGTTTCCGCTTCGCGCTCGGTCAATGCCGGCGTCGGGTTCAGCCTAGCGGCGGCGCGGTCGATCTGCTCCAATTCGCCGGCAATCCCTTCGGCAGCCAGGCGCCAGGTTTCAGGGTTGGTGGATGAGCGAAGGAAGTCATCATTCATAAGGCAGAATTTCCCTTGTCCTCGAATAAGGTGCCGCCCTTTAAAGGGGTCGGATGGTGCCGGCCGTTGCTGCTTGTTATCCCCTATTTTCATAGAGGTACGTCCCTGTTCTGTCAATGCAGGATGCGGCAGGGAAGGCAGATGTTATATGCTTGTTTTAGTTGGGTTTTAGTTGCCGCGCCGCAGGCCAGCGCTGCTTGTCGAGCCCATAGGGCGGTTTGCCGCCGAGCTGGATGAATTTTTCCTCGGCGATTCTCAAGGCATCGGGCGCGTAATCGCCGAAAGCGGCGTTGCTCATGGCAGCGGCACCGCCGCTCAGCTCAAACACCTCGTTGATGCGTTGTGCCTTGAAATTGAACAGGATACGCAGCTGCGACAACTTGCCGCCTTCCGGCACGTATTTCACCGACAGCAGCGTATCATCATCGACTTTTTCATGCAGCGTTTTGCCGCGCAAGACATCGCGTAAAATTTCCAGCTGGCCGGCGTTTTTCGCAACCTCCAGCTCTTCCATCGCGCGCTGCATATATTGCGGCGCGGCGCCGCCATCGACTAAGGCCTGAAGCGCTTTGGCATTCATGAATTTCGTTGCGAAATTCAGCCATTTGCCGTCGCCGCTGTTTACATCGCCGCCCCAGCCTACCATGCGTTTCAACACATCAGGCGTTGGGGAAACGGGATAGCTGGCAATTTTATCAGCATGGCACAGCCATGTGAGCGCCGAACTGCAGTCGGGCACCGCGGACTTGCCGACGTCGCGCGTAAAAGCGTCATGCAGCAGGTCGAGCGCGACAGCATCGCCGGTGCAGGCCTTGCCGGTAAAGGGCAACCACCACGGCACGATATTTTCGCGGCACAGCGGGATCATTTTTTCGGCATCCAGCGCGCCGAAGGTGACGACCTTGCGGTTGTTATCGTCGCCCGCCGCGAAGGATTTAAAACCATCGCGCACGGCATCGGGAATCACATATTTCTCCCCCTCGATCAGGATTTGATCGAGCAGAATGCGCAGTTCGGCGATATGTGCGTCCCAGACTTGATTTGGCATGGGGCGAATTATGGAGATTTATAGGAATATGTCAATCATTCGGAGATTTGCTGAAATTATTAGCCATAACGCATCATTTGGCGTAAAAGACAGCCGAAACCAATATGGCTGGGAGTGTGCCCTGAACCCGGCGGCAGGAGAATCAGATGACCGCGATTGCAAAGCTCGTCCGCGATAAAATTCCCGAGATCATCCGCGCCGAGGGGCGGGAGCCGATTGTCAGCACCCTTTCCGGCGCTCACCTGACCGACGCCCTGAACCGCAAGCTTGCAGAGGAATGCGCGGAATATTTATCCGCGCCCGATAGTGCGTCACGGCTGGAAGAGCTGGCTGATATTGTGGAGGTGATTTTTGGCATCACTGCGCAGCTCGGCTATAGCAAGGAAGACTTGTTCGATAAATGCGACACGAAGCGCGAAACGCGCGGCGGCTTTTCGCAGGGTATCTTCTATGAAGGCTATAAGTAACCCGGCTTAATCCCAGATCCCAAACTTGTTGCGCTTCGGCGGTGTGCGCAGCGTTGGCTTGGTCGGGTCATCATTCGCCTTGAAGATGGCATGGATGCTGGCGGTGAGGCCGAGCACCAGTTCCGCTGCGTCCTGCATATGTACACCGAAGCGTTTCAGCGCGGGCGCATCATCCTTCATATGGTCTTTGTAGAACTTGCGAATTTTCTTGCCGGTGACATCGGTGAGGCCGCTATGGCGCGCGTCATCAAAGGTCATGTGCGGCAAGTGATCATTCAGGTAAGACTTGCCGCGGTGCTGGATGCGGTCCTTGATCCAGTCGCTATCAACGTCCTTCGAGAAGTGGCGCTGCAGCCAGGGGAAGGAGCCTTTCAGCTTCGGGGCATAGGTATCCGCCCATTCGATATGCGAATCTTCGTAGAAGGTGCGCAGATAGAAATTGTCGTAGAAAGCTTCAAAAGCGGCGGCGACCGTCGCGCCGTTCTGCAGCGCGGCTTCATTCAGCAGCACTTTTTCGGCAGCCTTGATGATATCGGGGAAGCGCTCGCGCATTTGCAGCAGCGGGCCATCGAAGCGCACCTGATCTTCCGGGCCCTCGGGGTCACCGTAGGCGAGTTCCAGCGCGATCTGGCTTTGCTGGGCATAGGCGTCGGCTTCAATCGCGAAGCTGAGCTTTATGCCGACTTCCGGGCGGTGGCGTGTGGAGGGGAACAAATCATGCCGCGTGTTCTGCACGGCGTGGACCGATTCATGCCCCAGCAGCAGCGCCAGATATTCGGGGTTGTCATGGCCGCGGAGAATAATCAGCTTGTCCGTCGGATCGCACAATCCGCCAGCGCCGCGGTCGCCGGTGCGGCGGTCGTCGAAGACGATTTTATAGCCTTCCTTCGTCATCTGCTCCAGCACGTCACGGCCGGTCGGGCTTTGCGACAGGATATAGACGGCTTCTTCCAGCACCTTGGCGTTCTGCTCGACATCCTTGTCGATCTGCTTCTGGCGGCGCGCTTTTTGGGCGGGTGTTGCGAAGGGGTCGGGCTTTTCGGTGACGATGGTGCCGGCGAAATCAACCTTCACGGGCGGGCGGGCGTAGCCATGGCCGGGTTTGAAATCTGTCCAGTCGCCTCTATCGATCGGCGGTTTCGGCGGCACCGGCGTTTCCATCCGGGGCGGCAGTGTCACGTAATCACCTGGCGGCAATTGAGACATAACGATCCTTTGCGGCGCGCCCAGTTTTGAGCGGTCGTAGAATTGCGGCGAAATCTTGTTGTGGTGTCGTGACATGGTAATCCCCTAAATGTTTTAGGTTCACCCCCGACATGTCACGCCGTAGATATTTCTATCTGAACACAGTCGCTCAAAAATTGTCCAGACTTATCCACAGAATTTGCCGTAACCGGCGGGACATTCGATCGCTCCTGAAGCAGACAGTAATGAGCAAGTGTTAAGAAAGGCTTTGTGCGGCGCGATATTGCGGCGCTGGTGGCCAATTTGACTCTTTTGCGTGGCTTATGTTAAAAATTCACCATGACAACACCGCAGAACTTCAATAACGCAGCAAATAATCCCGTCGGGCTGCCCGTCTCGCCGCATGAAAAACAGGAGTTTTTTGTCGCGGCGAAGCACAATAATGCGCAGGCCTTGCGGGTTTTTATCGCGAAGCGGCCGGATGCTGTTCATTGGCGTCAGGGCGGAAAAACGGCGCTGCAGGCGGCTGCTGAAAAAGGCAGCTTCTTCGCGGCGCAGATGCTGCTGAACCACGGCGCGGATGCGAATGCCTTCAGCGATGATAAATTATCATCGCCCCTTCATGCGGCGGCGGAGCTGGCGGATACCTCCATCCTCCTCCTGCTCATCCACAAGCGTGGAAAAATTCACGCGGCGAATGACAGCGGCACGACGCCGCTGATGGTGGCTGCGCGCCGCAACCGGCCGGAGCCCTTGAAAGTTTTGCTGACGCATGGCGCCTCATTAAGTGCCGTCAACCATGAAGGCGAAACCGCCTTTCATATCGCCGCCTTCCGCGGCAATGCGGAGGCTGCCGACGCACTGCTGGAAAAAGGCTGCAGCGTCGATATCCGCAACCGCGATGGCGATACGGCGCTGATGCAGGCGGCACGGGAGAAAAACCTCAAAGCTGCAAAATTCCTGATCGCGCGTGGCGCGTCGGATGAATTGAAGGACGACCTCAACGAAACGCCGCTCGATATCGCGCGCAGCTTTGCCGCGGGCGATGACAAATTCATCAGGGCTCTTATTGAACTCATCCGCGAGCGGAATTCACGCCACGCCATGACTTTCCTGCCCGAATTTCACACCGGCGCGAAGCGCGGCTTCACCCCGCGCAAGACGGTGCGCTTCAAAAACAGCCCAAAATAAAACCCGGCTTTTAAAGCCGGGTTTTTAAAGGTTGGGTTCGTCAAAACAAATCAAATCATGATGTGTGGTAAGAAACTATTGCGACCTGAGGCACTGCGGCCCGAATGGATAGACGACTTTAACCTGTGCCGTATCTTTGGCTGGTACAACTTCCTCGGCCGCCCCCGGCCGTTTCGCTTTGTCGTCAAATTCCGTCTTTGGCGCGATGTTTGGTAAACTCAAAGCCATTCCCCCCGAAATAAGCTCTCCATCTCTTAATATTACATAATATTTTACTTAATTTCAATTCAAATGGCTGTTCGGTTGACATAACGAAAGCTAACCCGCTATAAATGTTGCTCAATTTAGTTTTCAGCAAGGTCACCCAAGTCATGTCCGTCGCGGATATAGATGATGACGAGGATAAATGGCAGGCGCGACTCAAGGGTCTGTCCGCCGCCGAGGCTGCACGACTGCTGGGGGTGGAAACCCGCCACGGCACGACGTCGCACCTGCTGGATCTTCTCGAGCTCAACAAAAACAACCAGGACGCGAAAGACAACGCGCTCGCCGAAGCTGCGCACTGGGGCAAGCGGGAAACCGTGGCCCTGCTGCTGAAGCACGGTGCCAATGCTGCCCATGATGATTCGGTCGCCCTGTCGCAGAGCATTCCGCGCGGAGATGCCGGGGTGGCGGAGCTGCTGCTGCAGGCCGGCGCCGATGCGACGGCCCGCGGCGGCACGATGATGGCGATTGCGATTGCCCACCGCCATGAAGAAATGGCTGAAGTGCTGCTGCGCCATGGCGCCGACCCGAGCGTGCGCCACCGCAGCTTCAATGCGATCGAATGGACGGCGGAAGTCGGCCTGCCCGACCTTTCAAAAAAACTGCGCGGCTGGCTGAATCATGACGAATATATGTCGAAAGAATTCTTCGCCAAAAAACCGCTCGCCGAACTGCGCGCCCCGATGCCGGGGCGGCACGGGCGCAGTGGCTTTCATCTGGCGGCTAGCAGCGGCAACTTTGACGTCATCCTGCAAAAGCTTGTCGCCGCGGGTGAAAGCCTTGGGACAGTGGATATGATGAATGTATCAGCGGACGGCGGGCCCACGCTGCTGCAGGCCCTCGGATCAACACAGCAACTCGCCCTCGCCTTCGATGCGCGTCTCTGGACCGGCCGCAAAACGGAGGCGCTGGCGCTGTACCAGGCGCATGTACCGGCGACGTATAAACCGCAGGTGGATATTGCGGGCTTCTCGGCCGCGCTTGACCAGTCGTCGCTGAAATCAAAAGCGGGTAAATTCTCCCTCAAGCCATAAAAAAAATCCCCCGCTTTTGACGGGGGATTTTTTTGGTAAAAGTTTTAGTCGCCTTACGCGGTCTTTTGCGCAGGCGGCGCTGCGGGCGGCGTGGGTGCGGCCGGCGGCGGGGCGGAAATTTCTTCCACCCGCACCTTGGTGAGGGAGATCAGCTCTTCGCAGATCTTCTCAATAACGGCACCGACGGTCGCTTCCTCGATCTTGCCTTTTTCAGACAGGTCGGAGACGCGGCGCTTGATTTCATTACGCGCCGAACCGCCGGGGAAGTTCGCGCCCAGAAGTCTCCGCGCGTTGGCGGCGCCAAGGCGAGTGTAGAGGCGGGAGCGGATGGCAACGTCCTCAGTCGTGGTCGAGAAGGCCCAGAGTTCAAGCGGGCCCAGCGTGTTGATCAGGTGCTGTTCGTATTTGCCATCGACGGTGCCGAGGACGAGCAGCGCAGGTGCGCCAGACGCTTTCGGGCCGGTCAGGCGGTGGCGGATGATCCAGCGGGCGGTATCGGTCAGGCCGAAGCGCTGTTGCGTCGCATCGACCGCGCCGTCGGAAATGGCGGTACCCAAGACCCAGACGCCTGTCGCCAAATCGACCATGTCGTCGTCGAAGTCGTCCAGCATCTGTGACGCGAGAATAATTTGAATCCCGCGTTTGCGGCCCTCGCGCACGTCGCGGACGATCTGGGCGCGGACGGATTTTGTTTTCGATGTCCGGTGGAACTCGTCGTAGCAAAGGCGCTTCGGCGTCTCGGAGAATTCGCGCAGGCGCTTTTCATGGTAGACGCGGTATTGCGGCCGCATTTGCGACAGCGCTTCCTCGTTGATCCACCAGGGCGTAACCAGCGCGTGGCGCGCCAGCATGTACATGATAGCCGTCTGGCGGTCGGAGGTCGCATCGCCCGCCGGGCAGACGTCGGCCAAGTCGAGCGCGCATACGCGGTTCTCGGCGAGCGAGAATTTGGTGACGGAGGCCAGAATCGGGAACTCGCGGACGCCGGAGGTGATCATACGCTCGAAGGCATGAATGACGCCCTCGGCCGAGGAGCCGATGGAGGTGTCTTCGAGCAGGTTCTTGATCTGCGGGCGGCGGGCGGCGGCAACCGAGTCACCCAATGTGGGCATGGCGTAGCGCTGCGCGACGGTCGCTTCATAGGTCGCGCCTTTTTCGAACAGCATGTCGACGACATCCCACCAGTAGGCGGACTGCGGCAGCTGGATTTCATGCTTGCGCAAGGCATCGTCGACGGACTGGTCGATACGCGGCAGGTATGGACGCGGCTCGGCGTTGGCCATGCGGTCATCGCGCCAGCGGAACATCTCGTCGACGACCATCCCGCAAAGCTGCGAAATGCCGTCGTAGGGTTCCGCCTGACCGGGCGGTGTACAGATCAGCGTCAGGACCTCGATGAGGAACGAGCGCTCGGTGATCTGCGGGTAGCGCATGCCGAGCTTGGTATCGAAGGGGTTGATGGCGAACTGCGTCGTCATCTGCAGACGGAAGGAGGTCACCTCGTTCCGGCGCGACGGCGGCAGGGCGTCCTTCAGCAGCGAGACGAGACCGGCGGAAGACGGGCCGATGTCAATGACGGCGACGAAAGGCAGCTGGGAGAGACCGGCGGTCAAACAGGTACCAAGGTTCAGCGTGTTCATGAGGACGGACTTGCCGCCGCCCGGCTGGGCGAACACAAGGTCGAACCAGGTCGTCGTGACGTTGGTACCGGTCTGGTAGGGCCAGACGCGACCGTCCGGCGTGCGGAACAGGATGGAGCCTTTGTCGAAGGGGGACGAGGCACGCTGCCACGGCACCAGCTTCATGACTTCATACAGCGGCGCAACGGCAGGCGGGGCGGTCGAGGCGCAGTGGATGCCCATGGCGGAGGACATCACCTGATCGAGCGGATCGCCGGAGATGGAGGAGACCTGCGCATAGCCCCAGGATTCAGCGGCCTGCGTCAGGGCAGAGAGACGGTCTTCGAGAAGGTTGATGTCATCCTTCGGCGCCCAGGTGCAGAAAGACAGGCGGAACTTCACGACGGGTTCCGCACGCGCCATGAGCGACAGCGCTTCGAGCGCGTCTTTTACCAGTTTGTTCTCGGCGTTGGTCACGGCGAAAACGGAGGAGAGGAAGGCCTGCATAGCCATGCCCTGCACGCCGCCGCCCTCGATGAGGAAAGACATGCGGAACGGCGCTTTCGCTTCCGTCATACGGGCGAGGAACTGCGGGAACGGAATAGGATCGGTGGGGCCGAGAACCATGTCGACGCCACCCCAGACATATTTGCCCATTTCAACGATGTGATCGTTGATGACGCGGGCGGAAGCAGTGGTCAGCTGCTGGCGCAGCGTCGGCCACAAAACTTCGGAAAGGTCATTCTTGCGCTCCGGCGCTCGGGCAGGAATGGGATCGCCCGGCAGGAAGGCGCGCCATGTGGAGTCGCCGGACACCTGCACAAGGTTCGAGCGGATGGCGACGAGCGCGTCATGCACTTCCATTTCGGAGGCCTGAATGCCCATCTCGCGCAAGGACACGACAGTACCGTTGGTGAAAGACGCGTGGCGGGTGCGGAGGCCTTCGATGCCGGTGAAGGGGTACTGCGCGTCATCTGCCTTGACCCATTTTTTCTTGCGCGAGCGTTCAGCTTCACGCGCGAAGTCGGTCTTCGACAAAATCGCGGGGCGGGTCCAGAGGACGAAGTAAATTTCTTCCCAGGCAAGGTAGTGGCTGAGGTGGCGCGCTCGCTCTTCAAAAATGTCGTCGATCTCGAGGCCGACGTTGCGGGCGGCGGTTGCGTTGGGGCGCAGCAGCTTGCGGATTTCATCGTGAATGCGGTCGGGGCTGCGCGAGAAGTAAATCTGCATCGCGTGGCCGGGGCGGTCGAAGCGGGTACCGAGTTTGACAACGCAGTCGGAGAGGATTTTTTTGTATTCCTGATCGCCGATGATCTGGCGGGCGCCGTCAACCTTGACGACGGTAATGAGCGAGCCATCTTCGGAGGCGAGGACGTTTTCGCTGTCGGCGGTTTCAAGGCGGATGAAGGATTCCACCGGCTGGCGCAGCAGTCGGACCATTGGTTTCAAGATACTGTCGAGGATGCCCATACCGAATTCCCGTTACCGCCGCCGGAAATCCGGCCGCTCGTGATTTATTAATATATACCAGAAGCTTGCGGGTGAAAAAGAGACTTTTGTTTGAATTGTCATTCCGGAAATCAAACAACGCAAATTTTTCGCGGGAGCCCTGCCGCGGCACCCGCCTTGGTCTCATCGGTGATATAAATTAATTCTGTGAAGTCTCGACGGGAGGGTCGGACTTGACGCCCGCTTTGACGCCGGCTTTCAGGTCGTAGAACATCTTGACCCATTTGCGCGGCGGCAGGTCGCCGAAGGGGCCGTCTTTGGAGCGCCAGAAGGCGAGGATCTGCGGGAACTGGTTAAACTCGAGATCGCCTTCCTTGATAATCCGGCGGTCGAGTGGCAGCAGGCGAAAACCCTTCAGCTTCGCGGGGCGCTGCTTGTATTCGGAGGTCTCGAGAAAATCCTGAAGAACGGTCGAGAGGATTTTGGGGCTGTCGGTGCCGAGGCGGTTCTTGGCTTCTTCCTTGCGGGCAAGCAAGGCTTCCATGGCATCACGCGCAGCGTCGGCCATAGGGCCTTGGGAAATGCGCGCGACGTAAATAGCGCGGCAGAGGTGATGCAGCGCCGCCTGCCCTATTTCCGGCAGCCAGATGATGGCACCGGACTGCATGCGGTCGACGCGTTCGATATGGAAGCACTGGTAGCAGAAGGTGCAGGCGGTCGCGTAATCGTCGGGGCCCGAAACCTTGTCGCTTTTGCCGATGTAATTCGTTTCCTGGTATTTCTTCGACTGGAAGCCGCAGTAGCGGCAGGTATTGTCGTCGCGAGACAGGACCTTCGCCTTGATATCATCGGACGGCTTATGCACATCCGCAGATAAAATACGCCCGGCATCAGATAAAGCGCTGATACCGGGCGTGATTTTCAAGTAAGCCATAGATGTAGATACCGCTTACCCTTGTCTTGTCTTACTGGAACGCGGAAACGGAGTCCATTTTCACGTTCGTCGCGTTAATACCCGTGAGCGACGAGTCAGAGATAGAACCCTGCATCGCAGCTTCGATGAACGGGAAGGACAGCAGACCGCCGCCGCAGGCGATACGGATCAGGCCGTCTTTCATCGGGGTTTGGCCCGGGTTATCAACGTGCTGCTTCAGCTTGAAGATGCCAGCAACGCCGAGGCCGGCGCCACCGATCCAGCAGACCGTCGAGATCAGGTTGTTGAAACCCGAAGACGCGACGACCATGTTCTGGGACATCGTCTTGAAGTTGACGGCGGTTGCGTGAGCATCCGTTGCTGCGCCGGCCATGATGCCGACGGTTGCGATTGCAGCGAGTTTATGCGAGATTTTTGACCGTTTCATTATAGTAGCTCCTTCACTTACACACATTAGAGTTGAATTGTAGCAAGTTTTAATCACTTGTCTACTAGGTAAATGTGAGACCGGTTACGCCGACAGTATTGGTGATCGCGTTCACGAATTCACCCATATTGATGGCGATGGCCCCACCGAACAGGAACGTCAAGCCTTGCGCGAGGGTAGCACCCTGCTGCCCGTCGGCAAAGCTCTTCAAGACGAACCATCCTCTGAGGAAGGCGATGTATCCGACAATCATGACGAACACTTCGAGACCTTCCAAAACGTATTGCACCTTGTCAGCATCGGCGGTGTTGGCGATGACGGTGGGGTCGATCTTGACCTTGGTCATCAGGCTTGAGTCACCGAACAGGCTGGAGGTGAATGTACCCATCGACGAGCCGTAGTTGAACAGCATGCCGGAGGCAATGAATGTCATTATGGTACCGAAACCGGCGGGGCCGCGCGGGCCTTCCTCCATCCGCTTTGTCAGGCGGGAGATGCCGACGAGCAGGAGAGCGATGCCGGAAAGATACGAGAAAGCGGTGAGCAGGTTTTCAATCGGGCCTGCAATGTTCGCCATGACGTCAACGACCATTTTGTCGAGGCCGCCGGCGGAAAGCGTGCCGGTGTTGAAGCCGTCGACCTTCACCTGGCCGGTGCCCGCACCAGCGGTACCGAAGAGGGAGCCGTTGACAGCTTTAATGGTGAAGGGAAGCGACAGGAACATGCCGCCCGCAATCATACGCTTGACGCCAGCCGAGAGCGGATGCTGCATCGGGTTGTCGACGTGGTCTTTGAACTTGAAGATAGCTGCGACGCCAAGGAACGCGCCGGCAATCCAGGCGACGGTGGAGAAGACGTTCTGGACGTTGCCCCAGGAACCCAATGTATTGTTGATAACGTCGCCAAGTTTTTGCTGAGCATGGGCATCATGCGAACCCACCAGCAGCATCACGGCGGCAAAAGCGAAGACCTTGCAAAAATGACGGAACGTCATGAATACACCCTAAAAGGTTCCCCAGAGCAGGTTATAAGACTATTACAACACTTTTTGGGGGGTTGCGCAAATGTGGGGGTGGTGCGAATAGGTCGCAATTAGACTGCAACCCATTGGAAAGAATAGCGAATAAAAGTTTATTTTCGCTTTTAAGATTACTTAAAATGCGCTGAAAATTGACTCCAAAAGCAGTTTTTTTGAGAATCGTTCTCAAAATCTTACTTATTGATTAATGGAGCCGCGGGTGCCGGAGACGGTCCAGCGGCCCGCAGAATCCTTACCGACAGCCGTCACGCGGCCGATGCCCGGCAAGCTGTCACCGACGGCGACGGCCTTGATCTCGGAGGAGCCCGGCATCGCCACCCAGGCCATGCCCGGTTTGGCGGATTTCAGGACCCAGCGTGAGGTAGCGGGTTTGTAGGCAGCGCCGGTGCCGGTCGCCGCATGGCGGTTATGGCGGGTGCTGTGCGTTGTGGTGCGGACAGTCGTAGTCGTTTCGGTTTCTTTGGGCGTGCTGACAGCGATATCCGCGGGCGCGGCCTTGGCGTGTTTCGCTTTGGCGGCGGCAAGATCCGCCTCTTTCTTCGCGAGTTCTGCCTTGGCATCGGCGAGCTGTTTTTCGAGCTCGGCATTTTTCGCCTCAGCGGCGGAAAGCTTGGCGGCGGCTTCAGCATCCGCCGGGGCGGCGGGCGGGGTTGCGGTTGCCGTCGGCATCGCATCCGGCGCAGGAGTCGTCGTTGCGGGCGCGGTTGCGGCGAGCGGATCCGCCGTCACGGGCGTCGTCGGCGCGGCGGTCGCGGAAGGCGCGGGCGTAATCGACAAAGGATCGGTTGCGGCGGATTCAGGCGCCGGCGGAATAGCGTCAGGCGGTGCGATGGTGGGATTGGAAATGCCGACCGGCTGGTTGGCGGGCGCATCGGGCGACTTGATGCCGAGCGGGCCGGAGCCGGTGCCGATGGCTTCCGGCATCAGGGCGTTCGGGTTGACTTTATTTTCGGTCGCGGGCTTGGCAGCTTCCGGTGCGGCGGCAGTTTCCGGCGCGGCGTTCGGGTTCCAGGCGGGGGCGGCCGGCGGTTGCGCTTCCGCACCCGTCACCGGCGTCATGCCGGGAACAGCGGGCGTTGCCGCGGGCATTTCGGCGACCGGGGTTGCGGGAGCCGCGGCAGGCGGCTGCGGCGGCTTGGCCGCAGGCGTGATGCCCGGGATATTAAAGGGCAGATGAACCAGACCCATTTTGGCAGCGCCCGCGGCGCCGCCAATACCCAGAACGAGAAGCAGTGCGATGATTTTGCCTGCACCGCCGCCCGATTTTTTTACCGGCACGGGCTTTTCAGCCGCGCCTTCTTCGGTGGCTTCAGGCGTATCGAACTCGTCGAGTTGCTCGGTATCGTTTTCAAAATTGTCTGAATTTGTCATTATTGTGCATTCCCGGTTGTGACGGGATCCATGAAGAGGATGCCCATGGTGGTGCCGCGCTGGACATAGACCGTAATGGGACGGCCCTGGTCCTGCGTCAGCACGTTCGCGATAGACGTCGCCGCCTGCGTCGCACCCTGCATCAGCTGCTGTTTGGCGTCGGGCGCCGGAACATTGGTGGCAACGCCGCCGCCAGGTGTGGTCGTCGTGGTCTGTGCGACCTGCGCTGCCGCCTGCGTATAGCCCGTCAGGAACTGGGCCGCCGCCGGCAGGATGATGCGCTGAAAGTAGTGGTGGTCGACGTCGGTCTGCTGTGCGGCCAGCGTCGTGTTTTCATCAAGCGCGATACCGTTGATCGAATAGCTGACGCCATCTTTCACGATGCGCTTGAAGTTGAGAGTCAGGTATTCGTCCTGCTTGGCGAAGTCGCCGATCGCACGGCCGCCTTCAAACGGGCCGGACAGGATCTGCGCCAGCGCCGGGCCCTGAACGTCGGAGTTCAGGTCGTTCAGCAGCTGGGCATAGGCGATGTTGCCGGCGGGCACGATGACTTTGATCTTCGCTTGCGCGCCTTCGATGTACACGGGGTTGCCGTTGGCATCGATCGACTTCACGTCGGTGCTGGCGGTCAGCTTGGCAAGCTCGGCGTCTTTTTTCGCTTTCGCTTCCGCATCTGCCTTTAACTTCTGCGTATAGGCGGAGGGTCGCGTTGTCACTTTGCGCGTGGTCGAGTTTTTCGGCACTTGCGTGTTGATGATGGCGCGCATCTGTTCGGCGAGAACTTTAGCGGCGTTGGGGTCCATCTTCACCGTCTGCTGCGGGCGGATCGGCTGCACGACGGGCACATCGGCCGCGGGCATTTCGTTCTCTTCAGGAGGCGGCGCCGCTTCTTCAATCTGCATGCGGCGGGCCTCGGCCTTGGCGCGCCATTCCTGCAGCGGGTCGGTGCCCGCCTGCGCCGGAGACGGCGGGACAGCCAGCTTGTCTTCCTGCGACTGATTCAGGATGATCGGCATTGCAGAGCCGCCGTTTTTCGCGGCGTTCTTGGCGACCAACTCGTTTTCCTTTTCAATGGTTGTCTTGTATTCGATGTCAGCACCGCCGCCGGGCGTCGCCTTGGGGCCGGTACTGGAGCTGCCTGCGATGGATGACTTATTCTTCACATCACCCTTGTCGTTGAAGAAGGTGACATAGCCACCCGCCAAGAGCGCGATGACAATAATCACGGCCGCGATTTTCAGCAGTGGGTTGGAATCCCAGGTGTCCTTCAACGAGGCCTTTTGTACCGGCTCGCGGTCGAAGTCTTCCTGCGTGTCGATATCGACGTCGTGGTTTTCGTTCTCGTTGTTCGTCACGGGGTCACCTCGTCAGAAGAAACGATATGCGCCTTCACCATGCGCCCTTCGTCCGAAAGAAGGACAACGGGCGTGTCGCCGAGCGTATAGACGCTCATGCCGTCGGCGGAAGATACGGAAGAATCCCAGGCCGGCGACAGCAGCGTCAGCGGCGTGCGGAGATAAATGTGGCCCGACATTTGGTACGCGGAGGTGCGGCCGTCGACACCGTCGACTTTCAGCTTCTCGGCGCCTTCGGGCGGCGTGCCGTCAAGGATGCCGACCATCTGGTCGTCCTTGCCGGCGGTGGTTTTCAGGCCGCCGTATTCGATGAGCGGGGTTTTGGCGAGCGGACCCGGTTTCGGGATGCGCACGTCAAGGCGATAGTGCACCCAGTCGATGCCGGTCTGCAGGCGCATGGTCACAGGCGTGATCATGTCGACAAGGCGGATGGAAATGTTGCCAACGCCATGGGCGGAGGACGGCGTGATCCGCAGCACGTTGCCGCCCGATTCCGGCGGGGTGATAGCATAGGCGCCGGCCCAGCTCATGTCCTGAATCGGCCAGGGCGCGCCAGTCGCGTCAAGAATGCTCACCGTCGTAACTGTGTTCGGCGCCATTTTAATGACGACGGGCGCATCGGAGGGATCCAGCGAGGCGGTCACGACCTCCATGCGCGGCTCCGGCACGGTGATCGGCGTTTCGGCGGCTTCACGGCTGATGCGGAAGGTTTCAAGAGTCTTGCGGATTTGTTCGGGCTTCAGCGGCAGCAGGTTTTTCAGTGCCTGGTTAAAGACCTGGTCTTCCATTTTCTTTTTCTGCTGCTCGGCTTCTTCATCCATCATCGCCTGCAGCTCTTCCGGCGTTTGCGGCTGCGCCTGCGCGCCGTAGCCGCCGGCGGGAAGCTTGCCGACCGGAAGCGCGCCGGCAGGGCCAAGCGGATTCGGCGACTGCATTCCCGCGGGAACAGCGTCTTCGTCAATGCCGGCAGCGCCCTTCGGCGTCTTGCCGGGGGCGGGCGCGACAACGGGTGACGGGGCGGCTTTGTTGGAATTCAGTTTGTTGCGGAAGGCCTGGAATTCATCGACGCTGCCGTTTACGGCACCGCTCACCGCGCTGTTGACGCTGTTCACTGCGCCGCCAAGGGATTGCGCAAACGACGGTGCGGCGAAAAAGTTCATTGCCGCCAGAACCGCGAAGCCGAAAATCAAGCGCCTCATTCCTGTCTCCTCCAGGTTTTTTTCACTGCTGCCCCTCGTGATTCACGGCCCGCAAATTCGGGCCGCATAAAGCGCGGATGTGCCGCAGAGTTAATAATTTATACCTCAAGCGAAAAGAAACCCATAGCGTTTTTAACACGTTAGGAGGAAGTTTGCGCGTTTAGCCATAACTTGTGCGGCGGTGAGTGTCATACGGCCACGCCGCAGGCGTCATACGGTAACTGGAATATGCCGGAATAAAGCGCAGCGGAAAGAGTCCTCCCATCCGTCTTGGCGGGGGCAGGCTGCGAGGACAAAAAATATCTTCAGGAAAACCTTAGTAGGAATACCAGGTATTGATGCCGATACCCATGGGGTTGGTCGAGGTCGGCATTTTGGTGATGATCATGCGCACGCGCTGGCCGCCGGTCTGCTTCTTGTCGCCGGCGCGTAAGGTCACGATAATCGGCATTTCAACGACCCAGCTGTATTTGCCGCCATAGACGCCTTCCATGATGATGAGCGGCGTCGAGGCGGGAATGGCAGTCAGCAGCTGCTGGTTTTCCAACATGCCCTTGATCAGCGTTGTTTTGGCAAGCGCGGTCGAGAAGCTCGTCCAGCCTTCCGGCGTAAAGAGGCGCTGGGCCCTTGTCATGCGCTCATCGATGTCGTTGAAGCCGAAGGTCATGACTTCGGTCGCGGCGGCACCCGCCCAGAGCAGCAGCGCGTCGCGGTTAACGTTGGGAGAAGTGAGGCCGATCATCGGCCGTTTGATCTCGGTACCGTTGGCGGTACCGGAGAGCGCATAGTAGCTGTCTTGGGGAAGCACGTAGCTGACGTAGTAGAGCACGACTGCGGCGCCGGCGATCATCACAAGACCAAGTACGATAGAGAGGCGGATAAGGTTGTGGAAGCCGTCGCGATAACTGGAGAGATCGACGATCATCGTCTCCGCCTTGTCGAGGCGCGCCTGATAGCCGGTGTTGATCTCTGTCCGCGGGATGGTCGTCAAGAATAGCCCCTTAAAAAAATCGCTGTCTCTGATGTTACGTCAGCGCGGCGACTCATATTTATTTCAGCGTAGCAACCCACTGGGCGATGCCGACTCCGGCCGGGTTTTCAAGGGAGGGCACGCGTTCAACAACCAGCTGCAGCTGCAGCTGGTCGGTGCGGCTTTCCTTGGTGCTCTGGTATTTCACGGCGATCGGCATTTGCAGCACCCAGCGGTATTTGCCGTTCAGCACGCCCTGCTGCACGAGAATGGGGGCGGAGCGCGGCTGCGCCGTCACGATCTGCTGCTGCGCCTGCACGCCATCAAGGACGTGCGCTTTCTGCATGGCGGAGGTGAAGCTCTCCCAGCCCGTTTTGGTGAAGTGTTTCGACGCGTTCTGCAGCTCTTTTTGATAGTTCAGATAGCTGAAGGTCATGGTATCGGAAGCGGCGGTCGCAACCCATGACAGCAATGCCGGCGTATCAAGGTTCGGCACGTTGAGCGGCTGCAGCTGCATGATGCGGCCGTCGGCGGTGGTTGCGAAGTAGCGGTCTTCCGGCTTCGAGTTGTTGATGTAGACGATCAGCGCGAGGATGAGCAGCACGATGACGACGCCTTCCAGCATCGCGATCTTGATGAGGTTGCGGAAACCGTCGCGGTAGAATTCGTTGCGCGTGACGATGGTGTAAAGGGGGCCGCCCGGCACTTTGGGCGCGGCGGGGTTGACTTGCGCTTTCGCGGCCTGCACGGCGGCGGAATTCGCCATGCTGGTCTTGGCGGGTTTTGCGACAGCGTTTTTTTTGCCGCCGCCCAATGATTTCACAAGGTTCGACAAGGGGCTGGAGGGCGCGGGCGCCTGCTCTTCGACGTCGGTGCCGGGTGTGTTTTCGGTTTCAGCCATGGTGCCCCTGTTTTCCTGTCATCGTCATTCGGCGCCTTTGGTGTACCCTTATATATATGTATGCGGCGCACAACTTCTCAAGCGGGAGAGCAGGCGCGCAAAGGGGCTTATCCCAAGGCGTTCAGCCCTAAAATACTATGTTACTCAAGGTCATAGCGCAACAGGTAAGGCGGCGGGTTTCCGGAATGCGGCGGATGCGCTATAGGGAAAATATTTTGCGTTGCGCCGCCGTGTTTTCACGCTTTCGCTGGCCCTTCATAAATCGCTGATTTGCTTGACCAATTCAAATGACGTACGGGGCTTTTGCCGCTTGCGCTTTGGGGGAATTATGCTAAGTTTCGCCCTCACCCCGAACGGACATTGAATGCAGGACGATTTTAACAGCGCCAGCGTGGAATGGTTTGCCTTATCTGACGGCATGTATCCGCTTGTGCCGCGGCCGGAGGGGGCAGCGCTTGTCGCGGTGCGCGGCCTGATGCCCCTGGCCGTGCTGGAGAGCCCGGCGTTCAGAGCCACCGAAGATATCGTCTCGGCCGCGCTGCTGATGCTGTCGCAAAGCCCGGCGGCGCGGGATTTGGCGCAGCTTGCCATTCAAAAAGGCTACAGCCTCCACATCACCGGCGCGAACCGCGAGTCTGCGGATGCGGTCGCCTCTGCCAATACCGATCCTGTCAACCGCCGCATCAACATCGGCGCGGTGGATGACGCTGCAACGCTCGCCCTCCGCATCATCCACGAGCTTGTGCATGTGAGGCAGATGGAGCGCGGCGGCCTTTCCCCCGACACGCGCCTGCAAACGCCTGTAGCCTCGATCCGCCAGCTGCTCGCCATGGAAGCCGATGCGCGCGCCCGCACCATTTCCATCGCAATGGAACTTGAATTCTTGAAGCCGGATGATCCTGAGGAGCGGCTGCTGTTCCCCGGCATGACGGCGCTTGCGAAAATCGAAGCGGGCGTCAGGGCCATCGCGCAGCTGCCGGATGGGCATACGATGGCGGCGGCTTTTGACGCGTTTTATACCTCCGCCGGGCTGCGGCAGCATTACGAGGGCAGCGTCGTCACGGCGATTGAAGCGGCGGGCGATGATTTGAAAGACCCGAAGTTTTTTACCGACGGCAAAACCGCGGCGGAACTGAAAGCAGCCTTGGGCGCCTATATCACCGCCGACCTTGACGCGCCCTTCTTCAGCGCGGTGTCGCAAAATACGGCAGAAGCGCTGCTGCGCATTTGCCCCGGCGGCCATGCGCAGCGCATTGCCGTTTATAATACCAATACCAGCACAACCCCCCAGCCAAAGACCGGACCCGCCCCATGAGCCTGACATCCGAATTCAAAGCGCACGCTGCCGACCCCGACCGCGTCATTGGCGACGAAGGCAAAACCATGCTGCACCTGGCGGCGAAAGAAGGCGATTATGCGGCGGCAAGCCTTGCGCTGCAGGCGCATGCAAGCGTTGCGGTGCAGGACAAGGAAAAGAACACGCCCGTGATTTACGCGGCGCAACGCGGCGATGTATCCCTCCTCCGCCTTCTTCTGGCGGATGATAATTCATCCATCAACCACGCCGGCAACCTTGGCACGGCGCTTGGCATTGCCGCGGCATCGGGCGAGCTGGAAGTTGTTGCCACCCTTCTGGAATTCGGCGCAGACATTCATGCGAAAGACAAAGACGGCGGCACCGCGCTGCATGCGGCAATTTTCGCCGAGCAGAAGCCGATGATCGACTTCCTGTTGAAAAAAGGCGCCAATGCATCCGCCTTGCGCGACAACAACGAAACGACGCTGCACCTTGGCGTCCGCACCGGCGATGTTGATATTCTGGAGGCGCTCTTCGCCCACGGCGCGGCGAAAGTATTGCAGCAGCAGACGAAAGAAAAATTGCTCACCCCGCTGCACATCGCCGTGATGACGGCGGAGCTGGCGGCGGCGCGCTGCCTTTTGGACCACGGCGCGTTCACCAATATCCGCAATTCCGACAAGCTGTCTCCACTGGATGTCGCAGCGCACAGCGGCGACACCGTGATGACGCGCCTGCTGGTTGAAACCGGCTGCGCGGAGCTCGACAAAAAAGACGGCAGCGGCACCACGCCCCTGCACCGCGCAATTTACGAGGGCAAGGAAGCCGAAGTGCGCGAATTGGTGCGCCTTGGCGCCGACCCTTATGTTGCGGATGACAACAAACGCACACCGCTGCACATTGCCGCCTGGAAGGGCAATATGGCGCTGGTGAAATTCTTCGCGGAAGAAGTGCCGCCGCAGGAAGATATCACCGCGCAAAAACAATCGCGCGCGCAGGCGCTGTATGACGCCGTGTTCTACGACCATGACGCGGTTGCCGATTACCTGATGAGCCTGCCGGATGTGACGCCGAATGTGCCGACGATTGAAGGCCGCCTGCCGCTGGCCCATGCAATCGAGGACCTGTGCGCCGGCACCGGCAGCGCCGCCCGCGTGGAAGCGCTGTTGCAAAACGGCGCCAACCCCGATGTGACGGGCAAGGACGGCGACAGCCTGCTGCAGATCTGCGCCAAGAAAAATGAAACCGAAGGCGCGCGCCTGCTGCTGAAGTACGGCGCGAACACCGAATTCACCGAGAAGGGGGAAGTGCCGCTGCTCTGCGCGATTGAGCCGGGCCACCTGAAAATGGTGGAGCTGCTGACGGAGAACGGCGCGAACCCGCTGGCGAAGAATGCCAACAACGTCCTCACCATCGACCTTGCGCGCATGAAGAGCCATGCGGCGATTGTGCCCGTGCTCGAGTCGGCGATTATGCGTTATGTAATCAATCAAAATACCTCGAAACCTCAACCGTTTACGCCGTGAGAATCTTTTCATAAGCGGATTGTGGCGGGGTTATCCCCATGCTATACCCTTATGAAAAGCAGCAGCATCAGGACTGATTAAACGGATGACGGACGACGACGACCGCACCGATATTGAGAAGGCCTTTGACCGCCTCACGGGGCGGCTGGGCGAAGCTTTTGATAAATTCAAAAATCCCAATCCGCAAAGTCCTGCCCCTGCTGGCGCACCCGGCAATGCAAACGACAATGCGAGTGCGACGCCGGAAGTAAAACAGGCCTTCAATACGGATGCGTTTTTCAAGGCGGTGAAACTGGGCCGCGCTGCCGATGTACAGAAGATGATCGAAGACGGCTTCGACCCCAACACCTATAACACCGCAGGGCTGACCGCCCTGCATGTGACCGCGCGCAACAACAACATGACGGGCGTTGCCGAAGTTTTGCTGCGCTTTGGCGCCAACCCGAAACTGCCCTTGAAGGAAGACAATATAACCCTGCCGATTGACGATGCCGTCAACTTTGGCAAGCATGACATTGTCGACCTGCTGACCCGCAACGGCGGCTATATTCCCGGCAATACGGTCAATGGCCGCTCCCTGCTGCATCGTGCCTGCGAAAAGGGCAAGACGCGCATGGTGGAATCGCTGATCAAGGCGGGCGCGGATGCGAACGAGCGCACCGAAAACGGATCAACCCCGCTGCTCGTCGCCGTCTTCCTGCGCCAGACGGATGTGGCGCAGCTGCTGCTGAATTTCCCCGATGTGATGGCGGGCGTGAATGATTCTTCCGCCTCCACCGACCCGTTGAAACGCAACGCCTTCCAGCTGGCGGTGGAGCGCAACCAGCCGCAGCTGGTCGCCCGCATGCTGGATGGCGGCGCGAATGTGAATGTGCGCGATGCCAACGGCTTGTCGCCGCTGCACCATGCCATTACGGCAGGCGATACCGACCTTGTCAAAACTCTGCTGGCGCACCAGCCGGATCTCAACAAAACCGAAACCGGCGTGCCGACGCCGTTGATGCTGGCGGCAACGACAGACCAGCTGGCCGGCAATACGGCACGCGCTGCCATTATCAACCTGCTGCTGAAGGCAGGGGCCGACCCTGAAATTGCCGATGCCACTGGCCGCCGCCCGCTGCATGCCCTGATTATCGAGGGTGATATGGATGCAGCCCGCCTGCTGCTGCAATACCCGCTGGATAAAAATGCCGCCGACCGCACCGGCGCAACGCCGCTGTTTTACGCCTTGGAAAAAACCAGCCCCGATGCGCTGGCGCTGCTGTTGGCAGGCGGCGCCGATGCCAATGCCCGCCATATGTATGATGCGCGCACGCCGCTGATTGAAGCCGTGAAGCAAAACAACGCCCCCGCTGTGCGCCTGCTGCTGCAAAACGGCGCGAACCCGAAACTGCTGGATGCGGATCAAAAATCCCCCCTCTCCTACGCGCGGGCAATGCATGACCCCATCACCATCCATTTGCTGGAAGAGGCGCTGGTGAAACTGAATGCGCCGGTGAAACGCAAGACATCCGGTTTCAAGGAGTTCGACCTGTGAGAACATTCCTGAAGCTGCGCACACAGGCCTTTGAAGGCCTCGAGCGGGACCCCGAACAGGACCCGACGCCGGACATGATGTTCAACCAGGGCTATTCCGGCCTGCAGGTGCTGATTGCGACAAACCGCAAGGCCAAGGTGCTGACCGCCCTTGCCGAGCAGCCGGAAGAAATTGAAGAGATTATCAATTACCAGACGCCGAAGTCGGGCAAAACCGCGCTGCATTACGCGGTGGATGCGGGCTGGGGCGCGGATGTTAAAAAGCTGGCGGAAGCCGGCGCGAATTTAGAGCTACAGGACAAAGACGGCCGCACAGCCCTCCATTGCGCCGTGCTGAAGAAAGATACCGCCGCCGTTGAAGCGCTGCTGCAGGCGGGTGCCAATATCAACGCCCGCGTCCGTATTGCAGATGAAACGCCGCTGCACCTTGCGATTGAAGGCGGCGACCTTGCCATGGTGGAGCTGCTGGTGGCGCATAAAGCCAGCGTCACGCTGCGCCACCCCCTTGGCGACGGCCTCAACGCCTATCACATGGCGGCCCGCCAGTCGGTCGAGATGATGACCGCGTTGCTGAAGCACGACGACCGCGAAGCGGTCATGGAATTCTGCAAGATCGAAAAGCATAAATCGAGCGCGCTGCGCATCGCCCTCTCCCACAGCGACCTGCCCATGGTGACGAAGCTGCTGGATTACGGCGTCAGCGTGAATGAAACGGATGACAACGGCGAAACGCCGCTGTTCCACCTGCTGCACCACCGCGATTCCCGCGACAAATCCATGAAGTTCATGAAGCTGCTGATTGAAAACGGCGCGGATATTTCCAAGGCGGAAAATTTCTGGAGCGAGACGCCGCTGTTCGCGGCCGCCCGTTCCGGCTACCACGAGGCGGTGGAACTGCTGCTGGACCTGGGCGCGAAGCCCGACCACCGCAGCCACCTCGATGAAACGCCGCTGCACCTTGCCGCCGAAACCTATGACGTTAAAACCGTGCAGATGCTGATTGACGCAGGCGCGGAGATTGACGCCCGCAACCGCATTGGCCGCACGGCCCTTCATGTTGCAGCGCACGCAAACCGCCTTGATGTGGTGAAGGCGCTGCTGGCGGCAGGGGCCGACCCCTTCGCCAAAGACAACAAGCGCAAGACGCCGGACGAACTCTGCCTTGCGGATTTCCAAAAGAACACCCGCCGCGAGATTGAATACAAGCAGATGGAGCTGGAGTACACAGCGCCGCCGCCCAAGACCGCGGTTGACCGCATGCGCGACAAACAGCTGCGCAAGAATCACCCTTTTAAACACCATGGAAACAGGCGATAATCTTTTTCGGATTATCGCGCCTATTTTTAGGGAAAACAACCAATCGTGTTTGAAGGAAATTCCTTCCAAGCGCCGGTGCGTCCGGCCCCGTCAAACCTGAACCTGCCGCGCGACACGGAAGGCAATACCTACCTGCATGAACTCTGCGCCCTTGGCGCGCCGGCCGCGCTGATTGCCGAGGCGATTAAACTTGGCGCCGACCCCAACCAGCTGAACCGCAAAAAACTGCCGCCGCTGGCGCTTGCCATCACCAAAGGCAAGCCGGAGACCGTGGCCGCCATGATTGATAACGGCGCGGAGCTGTACTTCAAGGTTGGCGAAAAGACCTGGGGCGATTTCCGCGAAGATTTTTTCAATGCTGCCTATATTGCGGTGACGGACGGCAGCCGCGAAAAGCTGGACCTTGTGCTGGCAAAAGGCGGCGCGGCCTTTGTGAACTGCACCGGCGTTGAAGCCGATGGCAATAATATGGGCCTGATGCCGCTGCATGTGGCGATGAAAAAATCGCGCACCGAATATATTGCGCCGCTGCATGATGCGGGGGCTTTCCTCGACGTACCTGCAGGGTCCGATAAATTAACGCCGCTGCTGATCGCCATCGCTAATAACTCGGCCCCCATGGTCGCAAAATTGTGCGAGCTGGGCGCGGGGCTGGAATGCCGTCAGGCGGATACTTTCAACACGCCGCTGCTCTATGCCGCGCTGTCGGACAAAAACTGGGCGGGGGAAAAACTTATCCGCCTTGGCGCGGATGTAAATGCCGTGAACAAGGACGGCAAAACGCCGCTGATGCTGGCATCCGAACAGGGCAGCGTCAAAATGGTGAGCGACCTTCTGAAGGCAGGTGCCAAGCCCAATGCGAAAAACCCGCGCGGGGAAACCGCGCTGATGTTCGCGGCCGAAAAAGGCCAGACGGAATGCATCAACCTGCTGCTGCGCGCGGGCGCTGATGTGCTGCTGGCGGATATCTTCAACAAGACCGCCCTTGCCCATGCCAACGATAAAAACGCCGCCTATTACGCGCGCACTGCGCTGGAAGAAGCGGAAAAAACCGCGCTCCTGAAAAGTTTCGAGAAGAGCTACAAGAAATACCGACCTTAACCTGCCCGATATATCATCCTTAATTCGACCTGTTACGAGGGAGATTAAAGCCAGATGACGAAGCCGAAGAAACTGCCGAAAAGGCTGACCAACCGCAAGCCCGCGAATGACGAGAGCTTTAACAAGCCCGCCGCCAAGGCCGCGCCGCGCAGCCCCAAGGAAAAATTCAACGGCACCTTTATCCGGGAACCCGACAAGATCGTAGACGAATCAACCGGCCGCACCGCGCTGATCGACGCGATTTTGAAGGAAGACATCGAGCGCATCGAACGGCTGCTGGAGGCTGGCGCCTCGCCCAACAAGAACACCAAGGACGGCAAATCGCCGCTGCATTACGCGGTGCGCCTTGGCAATACCGCCATTGCCGATATGCTGCTGGAACATGGCGCGGCGCTCAACCCCCGCGACAAGGCGCTGCAGACCCCGCTGTTCGAGGCGCTGCAGGCGCCGGAGCCGCTCAAAATGCTCGACTACCTCATCAAAAATAAGGCGGATTGCGATATCCCGAACGACGCAGGCCGCATCCCGCTCCATATCGCGGCAGAAACCGCGGGGCCCGAAATCATCCGCCGCCTGCTCGAAGACACCGGCAACCCCAACCGCCCCGACAACAAAGGCTACCAGCCGCTCCATCTCGCCGCACAAAGCAACACGGTGGAAGCCGTGCAGGCCGTGCTGTTCGAGCGCGTCGCCGTCTTCTCCGCCGTCAATGATGGCGACACCTGTTTGCATTTGGCCGCAGCCCGCACCGATTCCACCGCTGTTGCCGAATACCTGCTCAAAACCGAAGCCGCAGGTCTCGTGAATGCCGTCAACATGATGGGCCGCTCGCCGCTGCATCTCGCCGTTATCCGCCAGCATGCAGGCTTGGCGCAGGAAATCATCGATGCGGGGGCGAATGTGAATATGCCGGACAACACCGGCGCAACGCCGCTGCATGAAGCGGCGGAAGTGAACAGCTTAAAACTCGCCAAACTGCTTATTACCAACGGCGCAGATGTGGCGAAGTCGCATTCGCTGCGCCGCGTGACGCCGCTGATCCTCGCCATCCGCAACGATTCGAAGCCGATGGTTGACCTGCTGCTGCGCCATGATGCCGACCCGTCGCTGGCGGATTCGGATGGCCATACGCCGCTAATGGCCGCCGCCTACAAAAGCTCGGACGCTGTCGTCGGCACGCTTCTGGGCGCGGGCGCGGATGCGAAGGCGCGGGACAAGCTGGGCCGCAACGTGCTGCAGCACTGCGGCAGCATGCTGACGGCGCCCACCATCGACAAGCTGATCGACGCCGGCGCGGAAGTGGACGGCATTGATACCTGGAAGCGCACGCCGCTGCTTTCCGCCGTCATGGATCACAACACGACGCTCGCCCATGCGCTGCTCGCCCGCAAGGTGAATGCCAATGTGACGGATGATCAGGGTAATTCGCCGCTCAACGTCGCGCTGCAGCGCCGCCAGCTGGGCATTATTGACGCCCTCCTGAAAGCCGGCGCCGACCCGAATGGCAAGGACCGCTGGTCGCAGCAGACCGCGCTGCATCTTGCCTGCAACCTTGGCCTTGAAACCGAGGTCGGCAAACTGCTGGATGCCGGCGCAGATGTGAAGGCGAAAGACCATCAGGGCCGGACGCCCCTGCACACCGCCGTGCTTAACAGCTACAACGGGGCCGAGGCCGTGAAGGCGCTGCTGAAAAAAGGCGCGGACCCCCTGGCGCAGGACAATGCCGGCAACACGCCTTTCGATATGGCTTACGGCCTTGATAAACACCGCGCCCTGCAGCTGATCAAGGAAGACCTTGGCAAGAAGGGCAAGGGCGGCATGCAGCCCAAACGCTACAACCCCTGGGGCGGCGGGCCTTACGGCGGTTTCTAAATAACAAATTTATGACAACGCATCCCCGCGTTTTGCTGCACGCGCATATAATTGTGCGCGGGGTTGACGGGTCACGGGGTATATGTCAAAAATCTAACACTCCATGCGTGAACATTTTTGATCTGACCGGAAGGCTAAAAGGACATGAATAAATCGTCCCTTCAGGATAAATTCCCGTGCGGGAACGATGCACAGCGCACGGCGCGGAATTACGCGCGCCTTGCCTCCATCATGATGCCGATGCTGGGCGATGCCCTGTCGCCGCTGATGGAATACGGCGCGGCGCATGACCACATGCGGCAACCGGCGGACGAGGCATAACGGATGTACCCCTATTTCAACACCGCCGCCAAGGCGCACCCCGAAGGCACCGGCGTCAACGCCCCGTTGAATAAGGAAGGCAAGACCGCGCTGCATTTAGCTGTTGCGCGTAACGATGAAAAAACCGCCCGTAACCTGCTCCGCGTCAACGCGAACCCCAACCAGCAGGATAAACAAGGCCAGTCGCCGCTGTTTGACGCGATTGCGGCAAAAAACATGCCGATGGTCACGCTGCTGGCGGACAAGGGCGCGTCCTTCGACCTGCGCGATGATGAAAAGCGCAGCGCCCTTGATTGGGCAATTGTATGCGAATGCGACATCACCTTTATTGAAGGCCTGCGCAAATTAGGCGCGAATGCCGAAGCTGTGGCCCCCACGGTCGGCCGCACCGCGATGCACCTTGCGGCGGAAAAAAACCGCCCCGACCTGATTGAATACCTCTACCGCAATGGCCATTCCATTTCGGCGCAGGATGCACAAGGCGACAGCCCGCTGCATCTGGCCGTCGGCGAGGGCGCGGAATCTGCCATTCGCAAGCTGCTGCAGCTGGGCGCCGACCCCATTTTGCGCAACAACCAGATTGAAACGCCGCTGCATATCGCGGCCGACGAAGGCAATGAGGCGGTTGCGGATATCCTGCTGGAAGACGCCTCCGTCCGCCGCACGATCAACGATTTCAAAACCTACAGCAATGGCTACACGCCGCTGATGACGGCGGTTGCGGCCGATAAGCCCGGCATTGTCGCCAAAATCGCGGCGGTCGGCGGCGATGTCAACCAAACGGACAACCACCAGCACCACAGCCTCTACATCGCCGTCACCAACGGCCATGTGGGTACAGCGCGCGCGCTGCTGGAGCTGGGCGCGGATACCACCAAACCGTCGCCGCGCGGCCATAACAACGCCAGCATCGTGCATGACATTGCGGCATCCCACTACGCCGAAATGCTGCTGCTGCTCTACGGCGCGGGCTTTGATGTGAATGCGAAAGACCATGCCGGCGACACACCGCTGAACAAGGCCTGCGACAATCAGAGCACCGAAAAAATTAAAGCCCTTCTGCAGCTGGGCGCGAACCCCAATATCGCCAACAACTACGGCCGCCGCGCGCTGGATACCATCATGGATCATTACAGCTACAGCTATAGCGGCCATCCTGAAATCATTGCCATGCTGCTGTCAAAGGGCGCGGACCCCAATATGTCGCCGCTGCCGGCCATGCAGCAATCGCCGCTGCACATTGCCGCGCGTAACGGCAATATGGGCACGATTGAAAAACTGCTGGCCGCCAATGCCCGCATTGACCAGCCGGACCGCAGCGATGCAGGCACCACGCCCTTTATGGCGGCGCTGGAAGGCGGCCGCGATGCGGTGGCCGAGATGCTGGGCAAAAAAGGCGCCAATATTTTCCGCAAGGATAAATTCAAGCGCGGCGCACTGATGCTGGCGGCCAAGGGCGGCGCAAAAGAAGCCTTGGAAAAACTGCTGCTGATCCCCGGCATTGCCAGAACGATCAACGATGCCGACAGCCGCAGCCAGACCGCGCTGCATCACGCCTGCGTCAACAACAACCATGATATTATTGCGCCGCTGCTCAAAGCGGGCGCCAAGGCCGATGTATTCGATTACGACGGCATGACCGCGCTGCACCGCGCGATCGAGCATAGCTATATGGCCGATTTCCTGGACGGCTTTGTCGAGGGACTGGGCGTGAATGCGGACTGGAACCAGCCGACCAAGGCGGGCGACAGCCTGCTGCATGTGGCGATTAAAAACACGCAGCAGCCGGTGCTTGAAAGACTTCTTGAACTTGGCGCGGACCCTGTGCGCGCCGGCGCCGCCGGCATTACGCCGCTGCAGGCGGCCGTGATGGCAGACCATGACGATATTTTCGGCGTGCTGCTGAAAACGCTGGGCGAGCGCGAAATCCACGTTGACCTGCACCGCGACAACAACGGCTGGACGACGCTGCATTACGCCGCGATCCAGACCGGTGCCGGCATGGCGACGAAACTGGTCGAGGCCGGCGCGGATGTGAACGCACGCACGAAGGAAGGCGACACGCCGCTGATTATCGCCGCAATGTCCGGCCAGCAGGAAGTTGTTGATCTTCTGCTGTCGAAAGGCGCAGATATCATGGCGGCGAATGACAAGGGCCAGACGGCGCTTGACCATGCCCTCGCCTCGAAGGACGTTGCCATGGTGCAGGGTCTTTTGCGGGAAATGCAGCGGCGCGAATTGCCGCTGCCCGATTTTACCCCCAAACCGTCGAACCCGGCAGCCGGCGGACCTACTCCCTAATCTCAACGGAAGAATGCCGACATGAAAAAAACTTCGCTTATTCTGCTGGCAGCTTTGCTGGCCTTTTCGCTTGGCGCCTGCGATGACAAAAAGTCATCCGCTTTCCCGGGCTATCAACCTGTGCTGAAGAACGGTGCGGCGACGCCCTATTTGTTCGAGACCGACACCATCGAGCAACTGGGGCTGAAGCGCGGCTTCCGCTTTATCGAGAAGAAGGACGGTACCTATTTGGTGCAACCCGCGGTAACCGACTGCCACGGCCATGTGACCTATAAAACAGGCTCGACCTTCAACAATGACGGCAGCGGCCATAAAATCCATGACCCGTCACCGGCGAAGGAAACTGCCGCCGCGGGTTCCGACCTTGACGCACTGCTGCATGATGTGTGCCTTTACAACCGCTATGCCGACCCGCTGCTGCAAAAACCGGTGGAGGCTGCAGCCCCTGTTGCAGATGCGCCGGCACCGGACGCGCCGGAGGCATCAGAGGCAGAGGCACCCGCAGCAAAAACCGCTGCGCCGCCCATCAACGCCGCGGAAGAAGATGAATTCGAGCGGGAAGATGAAGCGGCCCGCGCTGCGCACAAAGCACCCGCGGGAAATGCCGACGATAGTGCCATTGATGCCGCAGACGTTGCAGCAAAGGCTGCAGCCACGGCTTCCGCTGTCGCGGCAACACCCGCTGCGCCTGCCGATGTGCCCCCTGTCGGCACGCTTGACCTCAACGGCGTCTGGGATGGCGACTGGGATGCGTCGGTTGAAAAAGACCCGGCGTCCTTCCCGGACAAAAGCTTTAAGACATGGGTTGAGAAGCTGCATGTGGAAATTTCCGGCGAGAATGCGCATTTCACCAACTCGACCAACGACGTCACCTGCAAGCTCAAGCATAAAGACAAGCCGATGGGCGAGATTGACCTTGTGAATTGCCGCAAGAAAAACGGCAGCACCGCCAAGTTTATTTTCACGCTGGCGCAGCGCGGCACGGACCTTACCTATGTCCTCAGCGGTACGCAGAACAGCTATATCTACTTAAAGAAAACCGCCGATACCGCGCCGATGATTTTTGCGCCGGCGAAGAAAACCACCACCCGTTACAGACGTTAAGAAGGAAAACAATCATGAAACGCAACCTTGACCTCTCCGCCATCTTCGGCAAATTCGCGGGCCAGCAAGTGAAAGATCCGAACCGCCTGACCGCCGATATTGATACCGTCGCGGAACAGATGCGCGATACCGCAAAACAGCACGGCCTCACCCTACGCCTGAAATTCCCCGGCATGATGTACACGCAGGACGCCAAACCCAACCGCGTAAATGCGGATGTGGAGAAGGATGCAAACGGCGCCCTCCGCATCAAAGGCAACTTCCGTATCGGCTGATTTTTTACCGGCTGATTTATTTAACTTGAAAGCACCATCATGACCCGCCTTGCCCTTGTCGCCGTTTTGCTCTGCCTGCTGGCGCCGCCCGCGCTGGCGCAGGACGCCAACTATTACAATGCCGACAAGACGCGCCAGCCGCATGGCGTGACACAAGCACCCACACCGGCACCGGCGGCTGCGCCTGCGCCCACTACGCCCGCCGATATCACGGATTCAAACGGCGGCGGTGACGATGCGGCGGCAGCGGATAGTCAGGGCGATGACGGCGATGGCGACACAACAGCGGCGGAACCGGAAGTCGAGATCATGCCGGCGCATAGCGCGGTTGTGACATCCATTGATACCTGCCTCAACCAGCTGGATGCAGAGGATCAGGCGGCGGTGCGGTCGAACTTCACGAACCCCTATCAGGACTGCCAGCAGCGCCTCGCCGGCAAGACCGCCGCCAAAAAGACCGTGAAAGCCGGCAAGCGCAAGAACGGCCCGGAGGCGGAAAATGCCCGCAACTTCGTGCGCGTAAAGCCGCCGAAAGCGGATGACGATGCCGCCGCGACAGCGCCTGCCGGTGATGATTCCGCAGGTTCTGAAAAAATCCAGACCGGCAACTGGTCGAGTTCCGTAAAGCCAGATAAATCAAAGGCTAAGCTTAATCCTTAAGGTTTCGTCCAAGATTTGGTGATACAATATTGCTGTGTGGGCAGATGTGTCACCGGTCGCCGTTTGGGCGGCCCGCATTTATTCAGGGATTTCAAATGTCTATGTTCAAAGGCGCCTTCTTCGGCATCACTGCTGCGGTATTGCTCTCGACCTCCTGCCTTGCCCAGACTTCGGGTTACAGCGGCAGCTCCGGCACAACCGCACCGCCCGCCGCCAATGCGCCGGCTCTCACGACGGCGCTCGGCAAACCGATTACGCCTGCCGAAGCGACCGCGCTGCAACCGGCGGTAACAATGCCGCAAGTGGCGACGCCCGCTATGCCAGTGTCGCCGATGACGCCCGTCGCGCCCACGGCGCCTGCGAATATCGCTTCCACCCTGCCGGGCGCGCCGCCCGCGCAGCCGACCGTCGACACGCAGAAAACCGATCCCTGCGCCCAGTACATGTATTCTTATAACGCCTATGTCGTCTGCCAGGACCGCATGCAGAAAATCGACCGCATGAAGGCCGCCAACACAAAACGCATGGATGCCTTTAAAGCGCCGCCCGCGCCGCCACCTGTGGTCGCAGCGCCGCCCGCCGCGAATGGCAAGGCAGCTCCCGCCGGCGCTGCACCCGCCAACGGGGCAACACCTGCCGCGGCAACACCTGCTGCCGCAACGCCGGGAACAGCGGCAACACCTGTCATAAAATAATTTTAGGCTTCTTTGCCCTTGCGGAAGCGCACGGTATGCACGGGCTTCATCGGCGCGCGGAGGCCTTGGGCGAATTGCGGCACGTCGTATTTGCTGAAAGCGCCGTTGAATTCGGCCGTCAGCCCGTCGTTGTGCCACTGCCGCGCCATATCGCTGGCGGAAACGCCGCGGTTGTCGGTGAGGTCTGATTTCGCGCCGAGTTTGAGCAGCAGCGTCGCCGCGCCACCCTTGCCGGCGCGCGTGGCATGCATCAGCGCCGTCTGGCCCGTATTATCCTTCGCGTTCAGGTCGGCCCCGAGGTTTTTCAGCAGCACGATGCCGGCTTCGGCGTTTTCGGCGTAGACCACGCGCATAAGGGGCGTATGGCCGCCGCCGTCTTTCGCCTCGACGCTGAGGCCGCGGGCCTGCAGCAATGGCAGCAACGGCAGCAGGCCCTTGGTCGCGGCAAGGGTCATCGCATTGTCACCGGTATAGTTGCTGGCGGCGGCGTTAAACTTTTCCTTCAGCAGCAAGGCGGCAATATCCGCATGGCCGCCTTTGATGGCACAGAGAAGAGCACTGTCACCGAAATCATTCTGCCAGTCGCGGGCGGCGCCTTTTTCAAGGCACCAGCGCAGCATTTTTTCATCCCCGCGCGTAGCGGCGATGAGCAACCCTGTATTGTCCTGCGCATCATGCGCGTTGATGGAGGCGCCAAGGCTTAAGTATTTTTCCATGCCCGCGAGATCGCCGCTGTGCGCAGCGGCGACAAAATTGCTGTTATAGAGACTCGTGGCGAGCTGTCCCATGGCGTAAAAAACTTTCGATTTCAAAGATGTATCATGGTAAGTGCCCCTGCCCTGCTTGTCAAAGCCGCATCCATAAACGGCTGGTTTGCTTCGGCTTTTTGAAACGATAGGCAACGCATGAGCATATCTGACGCGCACCTAACGCCTTGATTTAAAGCGCGCACACCCGCGTTACCGCTTATTCCGTAGCGGCGGAAAAACACTTGCGGCAAGATTTATTCATGATCCCAAATCAGGTAACGACAGCGCCGGTGTGGCGGATAGACGCGCAAGCGTTGCTGGACGCCTTGAGCGAATTCTCACTCGGCCGCCGCAAAATGTCTGAGGCGCAGCTGAAGGCGGCAACGCTGCTCATCAATATCGCCGGAAAAATGGCGAAGATGCCGAAGGCAGAGGATGACACCACGCTGGAAGACCTGGCCTGACCATGCCGACAAGGGAAGAAATTTTAAGCCGCCTGCGCGCGGATTTTTTGCATTACGCGCCGCGCTGCCTGAAGATCCGCACCAAGGGCGGCAGGATAGAGCCGTTCCAGCTGAACCGTGCGCAACTGCATATCCATGCGCGCCTTGAAGCGCAGCTGGCGGAGACAGGCCGCGTGCGCGCGCTGATTTTGAAAGGCCGCCAGCAGGGCTGCTCGACTTACGTAGAGGCGCGGTTTTACTGGAAGGTCACGCAAAGCACCGGCGTGCGCGCCTTTATTTTAACGCACCTCGAAGCGGCATCAAAAAACCTTTACAACATCGCGCGCCGCTTTCACGACAATTGCCCGAAGCCCGTGAAACCGTCCTGCAGCATTTCCAGCAGCCGCGAGCTGCTGTTCGACAAGCTGGACAGCGGCTACCAGATCGGCACGGCGCGCAGCGCCAACACCGGCCGTTCCGCGACGCTGCAATATTTCCATGGTTCCGAAGTCGCCTTCTGGGCGCATGCGGATGACCATGTGACCGGCATTCTGCAGGCAGTGCCGGATGAAGCCGGCACGGAAGTGATACTCGAGAGCACATCCGCCGGGCCTGATGGGTTGTTTTATAAAATGGCCATGGCGGCGCTGGCCGGCGATTCACATTACCAGCTTATCTTCATCCCCTGGTTCTGGCAGGAGGAATACCGCAAAACACCACCGGAGGTTTTCACGCCGACGGCGGAGGAAATTTTTTATCGCGACGCGTTTGATTTAACGGCGGCGCAGCTGTGCTGGCGGCGGCAGAAAATAGCGGAGCTGGGCGGCATTTTCGCCTTCCGCCGCGAATATCCGGCGACGGTCGAGGAAGCCTTCCATTCCGACCATCCGGCGGCCTTGTGGAACCGGGAGCAGCTGGCGCAGAACCGCCGCACAACCCGCGACCTGCCCGCGATGCGCCGTATTGTCGTCGCCATCGACCCTGCCGTCACGTCAAAGCGCGGCAGCGATGAAACGGGCATTATTGTTGCGGGTCTCGGGCTGGATGGCCACGGCTATATCCTGGCCGACCTGTCCGGCATTTACCCGCCCGCAGTCTGGGCGGAAGTGGCCGTACAAGCCTACCGCGATTTTGAGGCCGACCGCATTGTGGCGGAAGTGAACCAGGGCGGGGAGATGGTGGAATTTACCCTGCGCACCATAGACCCGCGCCTGCCGTACAAGGCGCTGCGCGCCAGCCGCGGCAAGATTGTGCGGGCGGAGCCTGTCGCCGCGCTCGACATGCAGGGGAAGATTCACCACGCCGGCCACTTCCCCAAATTGGAAGACCAGATGTGCGCCTTCAACCCGCTGCTGGGCGGCACCAGCCCCGACCGTGTGGATGCGCGCGTCTGGGCGGTGACGGAGCTGATGCTGTCAAACCCGCCCTCCTCGGGCCCTAAAGTATGGATGTAAGCAAAATGGCGTTTAAGGATTTTTTCAAGCGCAGCACCAAGGCCAGCAAGGCGGGCCCGCTGCTGGTGCCCTTTGGCAGCGGCGAGGCGAAATTCACCCCGCGCCGGTATGACGCGCTGGCGGATGAAGGCTATCGCAAGAACGCCGTTGTTTACCGCTGCATCCGCCTTGTGACGCAGAATGCGGCGTCGGTGCCGTGGATTTTATATGAAGGCCATGGGCGCGACCGCCACCGCGTCGATGACCACCCGCTGCTGCAGCTGCTGCAACGCCCCAACCCCAACCAGGGCGGCGCCGAATGGCGGGAGGCGATGTTCGCTTTCTACCTGATTGCCGGCAACGCCTATGTGGAAGCTGCAGGGCCGAAGGGCCAGCCGCCGCTGGAGCTGTGGAATTTGCGGCCGGACCGCATGCGCGTGGTGCCGGGGGCGCAAGGCCTGCCCGCGGCCTACCGCTATGCCGTGAATGGCGGCCACCATGATTACCGCTGCGACCCGCTGACGGGGCAGGCGGATGTGCTGCATGTGAAAAGTTTTCACCCGCTGGATGATTGGTACGGCATGAGCCCGCTGGAGGCTGCCGCCTTCAGTATTGACCAGCATAATGAAGCGGGCGCGTGGAATGCGGCGCTGCTGCAATCCTCCGGCCGGCCTTCCGGCGCGCTGGTGTATAAGCCCGCCGGCGACAATGCGGTGGATACGCTGACGGATGCGCAGCGCGAAGCACTGAAAACAGAAATTGCCGCCTACTTCAGCGGCCCCAAAAATGCCGGCAGGCCTTTGGTTTTGGAAGGCGGCCTTGACTGGCGCGATATGGCGCTGTCGCCCAAAGACATGGACTGGCTGGCGGGCAAAGATGTTTCGGCGCGTGAAATTGCCCTTGCCTTCCATGTGCCGCCGCAGCTGGTGGGCATTGAAGGCTCCCTCACCTTCGCCAATTTTGCGCAGGCGCGGCTTGCGCTGTTTGATGACGCCGTGCTGCCGCTGCTAAGCCTTGCGCGCGATGCGCTCAACAACTGGCTGGTGCCGCGCTTTGGCAGCGGCCTGATGCTTGATTTTGATACCGACGCCATTGAAGCCTTGAGCCCGCGAAGAGCCGAAACCTGGGCCCGCGTGAACGGCGCGACGTTTATGACGGTGAATGAGAAACGACAGGCACTGGGGCTGTCGCCGCTGGATGGCGGGGATGCACTCTTATCCCCCTCTCCCTCTGGGAGAGGGCCAGGGTGAGGGTACTTTTTCAGCGAGAGAAACCTCTTGCTGCGCGAAAGCTCCCTCACCTTCCCGCGCGAAGGGCGCGGGCCCCTTCCTCTCCCGAAGGAGAGGAGAAGAAAAGCATTTCCGCTTTGTCCTCTCTCCCCTTGGGAGAGGGTTAGGGTGAGGTTACTTTTGCAGGGGCGTTATTTAACGAGTTGCTTAAAACCTTTTGGATACCAGATGCCGCGCCAGTTTGGAGATTCCATGTTCGGAATAATGTGGCGTTCATCGAGCGATGAAACATCGATATCTTCGATAAATTTTTCCACCTTTGGCAACTCGCCTTTGTGGAATACATTCTCTCGGAGTATAGCGATGGCATCCTCATAGCTATAGGCCGTGATACCCCATCCTAGCAACGAGTCCATGCCTGTCTGGGATTTGTTTAAAGTAAGCCAGAAACGGTGGAGCTGCATCTACTGACCGACGCGGAACTGCGCGACGCGCTGGGTGATGGTGTTGCCGTGGGGGGAGCGGTAGCGGGTTTCGTATTCGAGCCAGTCGATGGGCACTTCCGTCGTTTTGTTCGCGCCGCGAACCCAGGAGCCCAAGGCCTCGATCGTGTTTTCTTCATAGGGGCGCACCGCCACGACCTTGGTCATGGAGAAGGCATTGTCCTTGATCAGCGCGTCGATTTTGGCGGTGACGTCTTCCGGCACGCGGGCGACGCCGTTGAAGGGCGCAACCAGCTGGCCGATGGCCTTGTCCATTTTTTTGAGCCGCGCGATGTGATCAGCCGGGCCTTTTAAAATGGCCTTGTGCTTCTCAAAATTCAGCTGGCTGGCGTTGCCAAAAATGCCTTGAAGAATCGACATGACGTTTTACCACCGGATTGCAATGCACATACCATAATGCGGCGGGCGGATTAGTCAAGCGCCTTCATTACTCTCACCCTTTGTCATCCTGAACGCAGTGAAGGATCTCCCTTTTTGCGGAAGCAAAGGGGGATTCTTCGCTGCGCTCAGAATGACAGCTATTGCGTAAAGGACTCCGCGATGCCCCACCTGCACCACAGCCCCTTCGAGGTGAAATTCGTCGCCGAAACGGGGGTGTTCGAGGGTTATGCCTCGGTCTTTAACGTGACGGACAGCGTGGGCGACAAGATTGCGCGGGGCGCTTTTGCCGACAGCCTCATGGCGGCGGCGCGCAGCGGCGCGCTGCCACCCCTTCTCTGGCAGCACGACCCCAAGCAGCCGATCGGCGCCTGGCGGGAAATGCGGGAGGATGCGCATGGCCTCTTCGTGAAGGGCGAATTGTTTATTGCCGATATCGCCCGCGCGCGGGAGGCCTACCGCCTGCTGCAGGAAAATATCGTGACGGGGCTTTCCATCGGCTATCGCACGCTGCAGTCGCACTTCGATGAAAAATCGAACACGCGCGTGCTGACGAAAATTGAATTGCTGGAAGTTTCCATGGTGACCTTCCCCGCCAATGAATTTGCCCGGGTGAGCCGCGTAAAATCGCGCCTTGCCGAAGGGCAGATGCCAAACCCCCGCGAGCTGGAGGCTTTCCTGCGCGATGCAGGCTTCAGCCGCAAACAGGCCAAAGGCCTTATCGCCGATGGCTACAAGGCCCTGTCCCCGCGCGATGCGGGGGCGGGGCTTTTCGATACGGCGCAGGGCGATGCCGACACGCTGAACGGCCTTGCGCAGAAAATCCTCTCCCTCATCAACCCTTAAAAGGACAACGACATGAATAACGATATCCGAAACAATGATGTGAGATCGGCCGTCTACGACCTCGGCCGCGCCTTCGAGGCGTTCAAGGACGCCAACGACCAGCGCCTCAAAGAAGTCGAGCGCCGCGGGAGCGCAGACCCGCTCACCGACATGAAGGTCAACCGCCTGAATGCGGAAGTGACGCGCGCGATTGACAGCGCCGACAGCGCGAAGAAGCGCGTGGATCTCCTTGAAACCGCTCTCTCCCGCGCGCCGTCGTCAAAATCGGACGACTGGAGCGAGGCGGAAGGTTTTTTTCTCGAGCGCAAGCATGCGCTTCATCACGACCTCGGCATTGACGGCTACCGCCAGTATAAATCGGCCTTCCGCAATTATATTCGCAAGAATAACGCGGGCTCCGGCGTGGATGAAGTGAAGGCGCTGGCGGCCGGCTCCGACCCTGACGGCGGTTTTGCGGTGACGCCCGATATGTCCGGCCGCATTGCGCAGCTGGTGCGTGAAACATCGCCCATGCGGCAGGTGGCCAATGTGATTACCATCGGCACGGATGCGCTTGAGGGGATTCATGATCTCAATGAAGCGACCTCCGGCTGGGTGGGTGAAACCGAAGCCCGCAACGAAACGGCGACGCCCAAGATCGGCGAATACCGCATTCCCGTGCATGAGCAATATGCCGAACCGCGCGCGACGCAGAAGCTGCTGGATGATGCGCTCTTCAATGTAGAGGAATGGCTCGCCGGCAAAATCGCCGAACGCCTGGCGCGGATGGAGAATGAGGCTTTTGTCACCGGCAACGGCATTCGCAAACCGCGCGGTTTCCTGACCTATGCGGCGGGCACGCCGACGGCTTCGGGCTTCAACGTGATCGAGCAGATTGCGACGGGCGCGGCGGGTGACTTTGCGGCGAGTGACCCCGGCGATGCGCTCATCTCCCTCATCTACTCCCTCAAATCCGCCTACCGCAGCAAGGCGGTGTTCATGATGAAACGCTCGACGCTTGCGGAGGTGCGCAAACTCAAAGACGGCGACGGCAATTATCTTTGGCAGCCGGATTTCCAGCTGAAGCAGGGCGGCACGCTGCTCGGCTTTGACGTGGTGGAGGCGGAGGATATGCCGACGATGGCGGCAAATTCACTCTCCATCGCCTTCGGTGATTTTTCCGCGGGCTACCAGATCGTCGACCGCCAGGGCATCCGCATCCTGCGCGACAGCTTCACCGCCAAACCCTACGTCAAGTTCTACACGACGAAGCGCGTCGGCGGCGATGTCGTCAACTTCGAGGCGATCAAGCTGCTCAAATTCTCGGCATCCTAATTTTTTAAAGAAGGACCATCAACATGCACGACCTTATCAATACCCTTTCCTTCACCCAAAGCCTGATGCCGCAGACGATTCAGGCCGCGGCGCTTGATAGCGGCACTATCGACATGCAGGGCTGCGATACGCTGGCCGTTTGCATTCTCGTCGGCAATATCGCCGATACGCTGGATGCGTCGCATCGCATTGACGTCAAAATCGAGCAGGCGGATGACGACGGCACCGGCGCGCCCGGCAGCTATGCCGCCTGCACGGATGACGATGTGCTCAACTTTTCCGGTCTTGCTGCCGGCAAATTCCTGTCGATTGATGCATCCGGCAAAGAACAGAAACGCCATGTTATCGGCTATCGCGGCGGCAAGCGCTTTGTGAAGGTGACGGCAACGCCGGTGTCGCTTGCCACCGGCGGCCCGATTGCCATGCTCACCCTCAAAGGCGCGCTGCATGTGGCGCCGGTTTCCAACGCGTAAAGGCAGCACCATGCAAACCCTTGACCTTGTGACACCGGCGGCGGAAGAGCCCCTGACGCTGGCGGCGGCAAAACTGCACCTGCGCGTCACGGGCGGTTTTGATGACGACCTTATTACAGCGCTCATCCAAACCGCGCGGCAGCTGGCGGAGGAATACACCGGCCTCTCGCTCGCGCCGCAGGGCTTCCGGCTGGTCGTGACGGACGCGGCGAGCAGCATATCGCTGCCGCGCGGCCCCGTCACGGCGGTCACAAGCGTCATGGTAGACGGGCAGGAGGCGGCATATACCCGCAACGGCGATACGCTGTTCCTGCCCGTCGCTGGTGCCGTGACGGTGGAATATACGAGCGGTTTTGACACCTGCCCTGCTGCCCTGTTGCAGGCGATGCTGCAAATCACGGCGCAGCTCTACCGCCACCGCGGCGATGATGGTGGGGATGCGCTGGCGCAATCCGGCGCTATCCCGCTGCTGCAACCCTTCCGCAAAATGAGGATCGCATGAGCATTGGTGAATTTACCCAAAGCCTGCGGCTGCAGGAAGCGGTGGAAACGCCGGATGGCGGCGGCGGTTTTACCATGGACTGGCAGGATATGGCGGAAGGCCAGGTTTTCGCCAAAATCGAGGTGCAGGCGCAGACCGAGACGCCCCTCGCCCGCGGCATTCGCCGGCCGGTCACCTGCCGCATCACTTTGCCCCTCCGCAGCGATGTCACGCCCATGCTGCGCCTTGCGGATGACAGCTTCTGCTATCACATTATGTCGCTGCAGCAGGCGGGTGATACGCTGACCATTACGGCGTTGCGAAGCCCGCTTTAAGTTTGCTAATCTGCGCCATGGCCTTTTTTATCTTCATATTCGCGGTCTTTGTCGCCGGATTTTACCACCGCTACGAGCACCAGAAGCTGATCGAAGCGCTGCGGGCGCTGCAATTACGCCTTGCCGCCGAACGGCCGGATATTGACCTTGTGCGGCAGGCTTTGGAGAGCGAGGATTGGGCGATTGTGGAGCTGAAATCTACCCGCCTTTCACTCCGCCGCAAGTTCGAGGTCAATGACCGCGACGCCAAATTGCGCTACGCCGTGCCTGTCGCCGTCATGTGCGTCTTGCTGATTTTCCTGCAGAACTTTGCGCTGGCCTTCGCCTATGGCGCGGTGCTGGGCGTGAAGTGGTTTTTGACCCTCACCATCATCGACCTTGACCCGCTGCACCCGGAATATGAAGTCGACCTGATGGGCCGCCGGTTGTTCGGCGAAAGCCTGATGATGAAACAGCGGAAGAAAGCGGCGGAAGTTTAAGGCTTCTTTGCGTCAGGCTTTTTGGGCTCGGGCGGGACGGGCGGCACGATGGGCGTCAGGTTATCAGGCTCCTTCGGCTTGTCCGCCATTTCCTTGGCGAGCTTTTCTTCCGGGTTGGGGCCCACTTCTTCCAGCGTGTCGGGCGCCCAGTCCTTCACTTCTTTTTCGGTGTCGAGCACTTTGTCGGGCGGAATTTTTTTCGTCAGCTCTTCGGCGATGCGATAGGCCTGGTATTTCATTTTCTTGTTGTCGCCGCGCGTTGCCGCAAGGCGGAACCACTTGTAAGCCGCGACATTGTCGGGCTTCAGGTCATAGCTGGTGCCCTTGCTGCCTTCAAACAGGAAGATGCCGTAGAAGAACGCACCGGACTGGTCGCCAAGGCGCGCCGCGCGTTCAAACCAGCCGAGCGCAAGGCGCGTGTTGATGCCGACGCCGTCACCCTGCCGGTACATGGCGGCAGTCGCCACCATGCCGTCGGTGTTATTCAGCAGCGCGGCCTTGTGATAGAGCGAGAAGGCTTCCACATGGTCGTTGGCGACGCCGTTGCCGGCCGCATACATATTGCCAAGCAGCACCATGGCGCGCACATCGCCGATTTCGACGAGCGGGCGCAGCGAGGTCACGGCCTTCAGCCAGTCGGCGCGGTCATAGGCGCGCTTGCCGACATCGAACATGTCGTTTTTAATTTTTTCCTGCTGGTCGGGCGAGGATGTTTTGGGCAGCGAGCCTTCCGGCGCGCGGGTTGATTTTTCGGCCACCGGCGGCGATGCCGCGGTCACGGGCGTTGCGGCCCCGCTTTGGGCGGAGAAGAGCGTCAGCGCGGCAAGGGCGGTCATCGCGGGAAGGGTCAGGCGGTGCGTCACTGGCTAAAACTCCGGGGCAAACTGTTTTGAAATTCGGCGCTTCTTTAAATTTAAGCCCTTTGCGGGAAAATTTCAAACGCCCTGAGTGCTAAACCCTTAGAAAAGGACGAAAAACACCAAATGACTGCCGCAGCCCTCTGGCCTGTGCAGGCCGCCATCTATGCGCGCCTTGCCGCTGATTCCACACTCGTCGCCCTGTTGCCCGGCGGTGCGGGGGCCATTTGCGACTTTGTGCCGGCGGATATGCCTTTTCCTTATATCGTTCTCGGCGACATGCAGGCGCAGCCGCTGGAAACGCAAAGCACCACCGGCCATGACATAACGCTCGATATCCAGGCCTTCAGCCGTGGCGCGGGCATGAAGGAGGCAAAGGCGCTGATGGCTGCCGTCTACGCCTGCCTGCATGACGCCGATTTTACGGCGGAGGGGCACGCGGTTATTTCCTGCACGCTGCTGTCGGAAGAATGCCGCCTGCTGGCGGATGCAGAAACACGCCAGGGCATCCAGCGCTTTCGCATCATCACAGAACCCAACGACTGACGGAGAGATGACATGACCGCACAAAAAGGCCGCGACCTGCTGCTGAAGATTGGCGACGGCGCGGTACCGGAAATTTTCACGACAATCGGCGCGGCAAGAACAAGCGCCATGACCGTGAACAACAAGCCGGTGGATGCGACAAGCATGCAAGATGCCGGCGTGCAGCGGTTTATGCCCGATGCGGGCGTGCAGGCCATGACGCTGAAGCTGGAAGGTCTGTTCAAGAACAGCGCGGCTGAAGAAAAACTGCGGCTTGCCGCCTTTACCCGCACGGTCTTCAATTACCTGCTTTGCTTTCCGAATGGCGACAGTTATGCCGCGGCTTTCGTGGTGCAGGACTATGCGCGCAGCGGCGCTTACGACGGGTTAGAGGGTTTTACCGTGACCCTGCAGCGCAGCGGCGGCGGCAATTTCACGGCGGGGGGCTGATGCGATGAATATTGTTTTGAAAACGCCGGACCGCGATTACACGCTGCCGCTGACCCTGTCGCTGGTCGAGACGCTGGAGGCAGAAGGCAGCCTGCTGCAACTGGCCGAACAGCTGGCAGCGCGGCAGGTGAAGCTGTGCGAGGTGATGCGGCAGCTGCTGCGCCTGTATACGCTGGCGGGCTGCGATATGCCGGAGGCCGCGTTGGAAGAATATCTGCTGAACAACGCACCCGTCGGCCAGCTTGCCGATATTCTGGTGCAGATACTGACGCCGCTGCGGGAGCTCGGCGCTGCTGCGGGAAAGCCCTCGGCCTCCCCCTGATCCGCCGGTTTTTCTTTGGCGTGCTGGGCTGGAAGCCGCAGGAATTGCGCGGCGCCAGCCTGCAGGATCTGGCGGAGGCTTTTGCGGGCTATGCGGAATTCCACGGCATCAAGCGGCAGGCACCGCCCGATAAAATTTTCCTGCTGCGCATGATGCAGCAATTCCCTGATGAAATTTCCGGAGACGATTATGGCGGATAATTCCACCTTCGATACGCTGGCCCGCGCCCTGCTGGAGATGCAGGCACGCACGAAGGATTTGAGCGACAACCTGCGGGCGATCAACACCGGCGGCATTGCCACAAAAGGCGATAGCGCTTTGGTAAAGGAGCTGCGGCAGGAGATTGCCGCCGGTATCGCCGGCGTGTTTGCCGGCCGCGGCGCAACTGCTGGCGGCATGAACATCACCATCCAGAACAATTCATCGGCCAGCATTTCGGCGCGGCAGGTGGATGACGGTTTCGACCAGAAGTCGCTGGAGATCACGATTGACCAGATGGTGGCCAATTCGCTGCTGCGCGGGCGGGAGACGACGGGAGTCTTGCGCTCCCTCTTCAACCTTGTGCCCGTGCTGATGGGACGTTGAGAAGTATAGGAGCATAACCAATGGCAACCTGGCCCGAGACACTGCCCGCCGCCCCGCTGAACGACGGCTTTCGCGATACCATGGCGGATAACCTGCTGCGCACCAGCATGGAGCAGGGCCCGGCGAAAGTTCGCCGCCGTTCCACGGCCGGTGTTGGCGCGCTCGCCCTGCACTACATCCTCAGCACGGAAGAAGTCGCGGCCTTGAAGGAATTTTACCAGGCGACACTTGGCGGCGGCGCGCTGGCCTTCGGCTTTATGCATCCGGTGACGGGCGATACCTTGAACTGCCGCTTCAAATCTCCCCCTGCCTTTTCCAATCTGAACGGCGGTTATTTCCGCGTCGGGCTGGAGCTGGAGGTGCTGCCGTGAGCCGGAGCCCCAGCCTTGCCGCGCGCCGCGCGCTACTGGCGCCGGAAACAGCGGAGGCTTTTCTGGTGTTGCTCACCATCAGCCATGCAGATTTGCCAGAAGCGTTACGGGTGGGCAGCGATGCGGTCGATACCATCTCGCGCGGGATGGTTTTTACCGCCTTCCCCTTCAACCTGACCCTGCCCGATGATGTGGAAGGGCAGTCGCCGGAGGCACGTCTGACCATTGATAACATTGACAGGCAGATGGTGCTGGCGGTGCGGTCCCTCTCCTCCGCCCCTTCAATAGTTATAGAAATTGTACGTGCGGACGCGCCCGATGTAATAGAGGCGCAATTTCAAGACTTTCGCCTCACAAACGTGACTTACGATTCGCAGGTGATTCAGGGGAATTTGAGTATTGAGGACTTCACCATGGAACCTTTTCCAGCGGCGGTATTTGCCCCCGGCAACTTTCCCGGCCTGTTTTAAACCACTGGATTCCCGAGTAGTTTTTCTGCCGTTAAGTCATTTTACATTTTTCTTATGGTAAGATAATAAAACTTGAGGTATTCTATTAAAAATCAGTTAAAATTGTTGAACGACAAAAATACTGGCTTTTAAAAAGTGTCTCACAACGGCAGCGAGAGGGTTTTTTATACATGTTGAAATCTGAATTCCTCGGCAAAAGCGGCTACGGCACCCAAGATTTCCTGGGTGGTTCACTCAGCCTGCTGACGGCGGATACCCGCCAGGGCCTCGATGCAACGGCGAAACAAACGGTCGCTGCGATGAAAGAGCACATTACCAATCCTTCCAAGCTCGCAGATTTCAACCACTACGTCGGCCGCCTTGAAAAAGCCGGCGACACCAAGCAGGCCCCTGCTGCGCGCACCACCGCGAAGCTCGGCACGGGCATGTAATAAGGTTTCATGTAATCAGAATTCCAGGTTTCTTCCCTGAAAAAGAACCCGCCCTAACCCGGCGGGTTTTTTTCTGCGCGTTTTAATCCTTCTCCGAAAGCAACATTGCCATGCCCGTTCCCATCTGGGCGGGGCATTACATCGGCCTGCCCTTCCGTGACCACGGGCGCGACCGCAGCGGCGTTGACTGCTGGGGGCTCGTGCGCCTTGTCCTGGCGGAGCAGTTCGGGATCGCCCTGCCATCTTTAAGCCACGAATACCGCCACAGCTGCGATCGCGCCATTGGCCCCTTGATTGAAGCGGAGGCGATGAATTTCGCTGCCATCGCGCCGGGGCAGGAAGGCCAGGGCGACATCATTGTTCTCCGCATCAACGGCCAGCCCATGCATATCGGCCTCGTCTTGGGCGACGGGCAGATGCTGCATGCGGAAGAAGGCATTGAAACCACCATCGCCCGCTACCGCAGCCCGCGCTGGCTGGAGCGCATTTACGGATTTTACAGGTATGAGCCTTTCGATGAAAAATAGCCTGCGCCTGCAGTTCTGCCCGCACCCCTTCGCGGTGGAGCGCATCGACAGCACGGCAGCGGCGGGCGAGAGCATTGAAACGCTGGCTGCCCTTGTGCAGCCGGATGCGCTGCTGCTGCCGCACCTGCATGCGTTTCTGAACGGCGACGTGGTGGAGCGTCACAACTGGCCGCGCGTGTTTCCGAAGGCGGGCACGGTGCTGACCTTCCGCATGGTGCCGCTCGGCGGTGGCGGCGGCAAGAACCCGCTTCGCACGCTGCTGTCGCTGGCGCTGCTGGCGGCAAGCCCCGCTTTATCGGCGGGACTCATGGCGGCGCTGGGACCTATCGGCGGCATTTCGATCGTCGGGCGGCTGGTCACCACCGGCATTGGCATTCTCGGCCGCCTCGCGCTTAACGCCCTCGCCCCGCCCGGCCGCGCGCGCTATGCGAGCCAGAAGGAAAGCCCGACGCTGTTTATTCAGGGCGCGCAAAACCGCGCCACGCCCTTTGGCCGCGTGCCGAAAGTTCTGGGCCGCCACCGCTTTGTGCCGCCCTTCGGCGCGCTGCCCTATACCGAAACGGCGGGCAGCGACCAGTATCTGCGCCTCCTGTTTATCTGGGGTTATGGCCCCCTGCACATCACCGACCTCAAAATCGGCGAAACGCCCTTAAGCGAATTCGAGGGCGTCGAGATTGAAACGCGGGAAGGCTATGCGGATGACGCGCCGCTGACGCTTTACACCAATTCAGTCTTGCAGAACGACCTGTCCATCAACGCGACCGCGGCGGCGGGCTACATTACCCGCACGACGGAGACGGATGCCGACGAAATCAGCCTCGATATCACCCTGCCGCGCGGATTGGTGAAATTTGGCGCCAAGGGCGGGCGCATCAGCCAGACGGTGCGCATCGAGGTGCAATATGCGCCTGCCGGCACGAGCGACTGGAGCGCGGGGCGCGACGATTACAAAGCCTTCCCCATCCGCAGCATTACCCTGCCCGCCCCGCCGCAGGCCCATCGCCGCCGCGGTGTTTCGACAGCCGTGACGCGCAGCGACCGCATTATCATGGACAGCGCCAGCGGCGATATTGCCGTGTTGCGCGGCACGGATGATGCCGATGCTCCGGCAGGGCCTGCGGGTAAAATATCCCTCGCCCTCGTCGAGCGCCATTCGGATGGGGCGGATGTACTGACCGACACGCGCGATGCGGCTTGGGCGGGCAATCGTTTTGAAACGCCAGACGATTTTGCCGTGACGGCAGGCACCGGCAGTAACGTTTATGTTGTTGCCGCGGGCGGTTTGCAGTTCCCCGGCATTGAAATCACCGGCAAGCAGACGGCGGCGCTGCGGCAGGCGCTGACATTCAAGGTGCCGCGCGGGCAGTATGATGTGCGCATCCGCCGCGTGACGGAAGACGCCGGTGATAACGACAAGATTTTCGACGAAACCAGCTGGACGGCGCTGCGCACCATCCGCTATGCCGCGCCCGTCAACATGCCGGGGCTTGCCATGACCGCCCTGCGCATCAAGGCGACCGACCAGCTGAGCGGCGTGATTGACCGCTTTAACGGTGTTGTCACCTCTATCCTGCCGGACTGGACGGGGGAAGACTGGGTAGAACAGCCGACCGCCAACCCCGCCAGCCTGTTCCGCCATGTGCTGCAGGGCAGTGCCAATGCGCGGCCGCTGAATGATAGCCGCCTTGATCTGGATAAAATCACCCAGTGGCACGACCGCTGCACAGCGGCGAACCGCGAATTCAATGCCGTGATTGATTACGATGCCTCCGTCCGCGAAGTGCTGCACAATGTGGCGGCGGCGGGACGTGCCAGCCCAGCCCTCATCGACGGCAAATGGGGCGTGGTGGAGGATATGCCGCAAACGGTGCCGGTGCAGCATTTCACGCCGCGCAACAGTTTCAACTTTCAAGGCCGCAAGGCCTTTGCCGACGTGCCGGATGCCTTGCGTGTACGTTTTATCAACCGCGCCAAGGGCTGGGTGCAGGACGAGCGGATTGTCTATGCCGACGGCAAGGATACCGCAAGCGCGCAGCGCTTTGAAACGCTGGATTTGGCGGGTATTACCGATGCCGGGCAGGCCTGGCGCGACGGCCGCTACCATGCTGCCGCCGCGCTTTTGCGGCCCGAGATTTACAGCTTCAGCTGCGATATCGAGCATATCGTTTGCACGCGCGGCGACCTGATCCGCTTTACGCATGATGTGCCGATGTTCGGCATCTGCTCGGCGCGTATTAAAACCCTCGTCGCCGAGGGTGGCATGGTGACCGCGCTGGTGCTGGATGACGGTGCCACCATGGAAGACAGCAAAGCCTATGCCTTGCGCTGCCGAAAGGCGGATGGCGCGTCGCAGGTGCTACCGCTCATCACCCTTGCCGGAAGCTCACCAACGCTGACGCTGCAAACCCCGCTTGCCGTAGCCGATGCGCCGGAAGCCGGCGACCTTTGCATGTTTGGCGAGGCGGGGCGCGAAAGCGTGGAGCTGATTGTCAAATCCATTACGCCGCAGGGCAATCTGGCGGCGAAGCTGGAATGCGTGGATGCCGCGCCCGCCATTCACATGGCGGATAGCGGCACAGTACCTGAATTTTCCAGCCAGCTGACGCTGCCGCCGGAACTGCAACGTCCGCCCGTGCCGGTGCTGGCGCAGATACAGTCCGGCGCGGAGGTGCTGGTGCGCAATACGGATGGTTCGCTGACCACGCGCATTGTGTTGACGCTGGTGCCGCCCGCCTTCGGGCAGGCCGTCACCATCCGCGCTGCCATTCGCGCCAAGGATGAAAGCACGTTTCATACCGCCGAAATGACCACGGCGAACAGCCGCGTGTCGATTACCGATGTGGCGGAGGGGGAAAGCTATGACCTGCAGCTGCGCTATATTGGCGCCAACGGGCTTTCATCGCCGCCGCTGGCAATTACCGGCCACCGCGTGACGGGCACGGCGGATATTCCATCCGATGTGGCGGGCTTTGGCCTGACGGTTTTGGGCGATGCCGCGCATTTAAGCTGGCAGGCCGTGCCGGACCTTGACCTTGACCATTACGCCCTGCGCTACAGCCCCGCGCTGGAGGATGCGAGCTGGAGTTCCGCTGTTGACGTTATTTCCTCCATCGCGCGGGATGCAACGGCCATCACCGTGCCCTTCGCCGCCGGCAGCTATTTGCTGAAGGCGGTGGATGTGGGCGGCCGCGCCAGTGAAAACGCGGCGCTTGCCGTTACATCCGTTGCGGGCGGCGGGCAGAACGCCGTGCTGGAAATTATCGAGAGCCCCAATTTCACCGGCACCAAAACAAACATGGTGCCGCGCGACGGCGCGCTGCAGCTGGCGGGGAAAGATAATTTTGACGACAAGGTGAATGTGGATGCGATTGGGAACATGGATATTGGCCCCGAAGGCTTGTTCAGCGAGGGCAGCTATGAATTTGCCGCAACGCCCGACCTTGGCGCGGTCTATACATCGCGCCTCACCGCCGTATTAAGCGTTTTCGGCGTTGACCTCAACAGCACGGTGGATACCTGGGGCGACATTGACGCGATTGAAAACTTCGAGCAATCGGTGGACCCCTCGCTCTGGCAGCTGCGTCTGCAGTTGCGGTCGACGGCGGATGACTCAGGCGCCACGCCTGTCTGGACGGCATGGACGGATTTTGTCATTGCGGATTACACCGCCCGCGCCTTCCAGTTTCGGCTGCTGGCGGCGGCTGCGAATACTAATATCTCGCCCGCCGTATCGGCCCTTGCTGTCACCATTGATATGCCGGACCGCATTGCTTCCGCCCGTGCGCTGGCTGCGGATGCGGCGGGGCTGACAGTTGCTTATGACACCGCCTTCCGCGCCGTGCCGTCACTGCTGATCACGCCGCATGATATGGCGAGCGGGGATTATTACACGCTGACCGCGCAGGACACGGCGGGCTTTAACATCTGCTTCTATAACAGCGCCGGCAGCGGCATTGCCCGCACCTTCGACTACCAGTCCCGCGGCTTTGGCAGCCGCAGCTGATTTTCATTTTATTTAAATCAAGGAGAAACTAGCCATGTCACAGGCAAGCCCGACTATTGGCGCGAATAAAAGCGGCCTCGTCTACCGGCAGGAGGATAATGACGGCAAGACCGCCCTGCTCAACCACCACAAAGGCGCCAGCGCACCAAGCTATGCGGAGGCAGGCGCAATCTGGCTGGATGATTCGAGCACCCCCTGGGCGCTGAAAATTTACGACGGTGCGGACTGGATTACGCTTGGCGGCGTGAATGCAACCGCCAATACCTTCCAGCCCTATGCGGGCACGGCGGCGCTGAAGTATTTAAACTATGCGACCGACACCGGCAGCGCCAATGCCTATGCCGTGGCACCTTCGCCCGCCACTACCGCTTATGCCGCAGGGCAGGTGGTGATGCTGAAACCGGCCAATGCCAGCACGGGCGCTGCGACCATCAACATCAGCGCTCTTGGCACCAAACCGATCAAGCTGCCGGATGGCAGCGATACCAACGGGTATAGCCTGCAGACAAGCGGCATCTACTGTCTTGTCTATAATGGCACGAATTTTACCGTCATCAACCCAAGTCCCGCACCGCTGGCGCGGAATGATTTGCCGGCGGGCAGCGTGCTACAGACGGTGTATGCCAGCTACAGCAGCAACAGCGACCTTTCCACCACCATCCCGAACGACGACACCCTGCCGCAGAATACCGAAGGCACGGAAGTGTTGACCGCAAGCATTACGCCGACTAGCGCCACCAGCATGATCGAAGTGCAGTTTGCGGGTTTTGGCAGCGGCGCTGCTTCCGCCAATATCGTTATCGCGTTGTTCAAGGATTCCGGCGCCAATGCGCTGCATGCGACGGCATCCACCCCCGGCGGCGCGGCACTGCCGACGGCACTGGCGCTCAGTTACGCCGAAAGCGCGGGTAGTACATCCGCCCACACCTATCGTATCCGCATCGGTATGAACAGCGGCACCTGCCGGCTCAACGGCACCACCTCCGCCCGCCTCTACGGTGGCGCTGCGGCCTCGACGCTCATCATCCGCGAAATCAAGGCGTGACGCCATGCTCGACAATTCCTTCACGGCGCTGGCCGTAACCCTTGTCGTCCACCTGATTTCCACCGTGTGGTGGGCGGCCTCCCTCACCCGGCGCGTCGATTACATCGAACGCTGGATCACCTCCAACGCACGCACCACAGAAAGGCTGGCTTCCCTTGAACAACGTATCGACAATCTGGCGGCATCGCTCCAGCGCATCGAAGGTTACCTTCGCGACAAGTCGGTGCACTAGCATGCACCCGCTTTTATATCCGCGCGGCATTCGCAACAACAACCCCGGCAACCTGCGCCTGACCAAGCAACATTGGCAGGGGCAGAGGGCGGAGCAGCTGGATACATCGTTTCTGCAATTCGACAGCCCGCTGATGGGCCTGCGCGCCCTGATGAAGACTCTGCTGACATATCAGGTCAAATACGGGCTGGATACGGCCGAAAGCATCATCAACCGCTTCGCCCCGCCGGCGGAGAATGCGACCGATTGCTACATTCATGCCGTTGCAAAACGCATGGGTGTGAAGCGGCGCGACAGGCTGCAGCTGGCATCGCCGCCCGTACTGGCGCGGCTGGCGGAAGCGATTGTGCGGCAGGAAAACGGTGCCGTCCGCCCCTGGTACCCCGCCGATGTTTATGCCGCAGCGGCGCAACTTGCCCTTCAACACTAAAACAGGAGAGAAACCATGAGCCTTGCATCCATTGCTGATTTTATCGTTGCCCGCGCGAAGGAGCGCTCCACCTGGCTGGGGCTGATTTCCTGCGCGACCGCACTTGGCCTTGCCGTGACCGCCGACCAGCAGGAGGCGATTGTGGCCGCCGGCATTGGCGCAGCAGGCCTTGTCGCCGCCTTCACCAAGGACAAAACGCCATGACCGCGCTGCTGCTGACGGCAACAGGTTTTGGCATGTTGGGGCTGTTGTGCTTTGTCTGCTACCACGCCGGCAAAAGCGACGAGCGAAAGGCAGGACTTGAAAATGATAAAACGTCTGTGGAAAAAGCTTCTGCTGTACGTGACCGGCTGCTGCGTGATGCTGGCTATGCCAGCCGGCTGCGCGCCCGTTTCACAAGGTGATTTCTGCAGCCTGTATAAACCCGTCTATACGGCGGCAGGCGATACGCCGGAAACAAAGGACTCGGCCGATATCAACAACGCCGTCTGGCTGGAGCTGTGCCAGAAAGAGCAGCCTTAAAAACTCTCCGCCTTACGCGCCGAAGCGGGCGTGGTGTTCCATGACCTTCAGCAGCACGGCTTCGACCTGTTTGTGGTTTTGCTTGGCGGCAAAATCACGCGCGGTCTGGCCACGCTTGTCTTCGGCCAGCACATCGATGCCTGCGGCAATCAGCAGCCCCGCCATTTTCATGTCGCCGCGTGCGGCAGCGATATGGAGGAGGCCCTGACCGCTCAATGCATCCGCTGCCGTGAGGCGCGCGCCGCGTTCGATCAGGTACTTGGCGATGGCATGATGACCCTGCTGAACCACAAACCAGAGCGCGGTGTAACCGAAGGGGTGGATCGGCGCATCCATGACCGCGCCTTCGGAGAGAAGGAAGCGAACCATGTCTTCACGGCCGAAGAAGGCGGCTTCGTGCAGGGGGCGGCGGCCTTCTTCATCCGGCAGGTCGATGCTGCCGCCTTTTTCAAGGATGGCTTCGGCGGAGAGGATATCCCCTTCCCGCGCCAGCTCGTGCATGAAGCTCTGGCCGATTTGCGGAAAAGGCGCAGCCGTGTTTGCTGAACCGAAATTTGTCGGGCCAAGGTTGAAGTTATAGGCGAGAAGATCGGTATGGATAGACGGCGATGTCATAGGCGAACTCACTTTCGTTAGATTTCTTAAACAAAGTGGAGGCGCTATATATTGTGGTATGACCTCAGTATACACCACTAGATGGTGAATAAATGGTTAAGATCCGCGTTTAGTTCCGAGCAGATTCAAGGACATGAACAGTGTTCAGATTGAGGTAAATCGAATTTCCGAATCACATCAAGTGATTCGCCGTTTTTGTTCGTGTAATGGATAATTCGTGGCGCGCTCAAAATAATTGCCGCACTCTCCGCAAACTATTTCCAGATGATGATTTTATGCGCCGCGGGCAGAAATGCCGGCGGCGCTTTTTTGCTTTTTCAGCAATAGGGGCCCCCCGGCCAGGCATAGGCGGAGGCTTCTTTTTCGCGGATCATCTGCGCAAGCCGCACCGCGACATCCGGCATGCCGTGCAGTTTCGCGTATTGCGCCATGTTCAGCCCGCCCGGCGCATCGGCCAGCACGCTCGCGCGTTTATCGAGCAGCAGTTCAATCAGTTCGCGGTCTTTGAGGGCAATGGCGATCGCGAGGGGTTTTTCACCCGCCGCATTCACGGCATCTGGGCTGGCGCCGAGTTTCAAAAAATCCGCCGCCACTTCGTACGACTGCATCTTCAGCGCGCGCGTGAGGCAGGTTTCGCCGCCGGTGCCTTTCGCATCCAGCGTCGCCTGCCCAAGCTTCCAGCCGTTGAAAGCATCCGTCAGTGACATGCACCAAACCAATTATGTTCCGATGCGAAATAGTTGCATGGCACCCCTGCCCTTGGAAGCCACAATCGCGGCAACAAAATGTCATAAATATGGAATGGTATTAGGGGATTGACTCAACGTGGGTAATTTTGGAAACTCTCCTCCAGCCACAAACACAGTTCAGATTAATTTTGCAGGAGAGATTCCCCATGGATTTCGGATTCACGCCGCCCGACCCCGACAAAGCCATCCAGGCCCTCGACAATATTAAAGCCGCTTTCGCCGCCGCTGCCGCTGCCCCCACGGGCGCTGCCCAGCCGCTGTTCCAGAGCCTGTCGGACAAGTTCAACTTCATGCTGAACACCGTCATCGACATCGCGCAGAACGACCCGAACCCGAATCCGCAAAAGATCATGATGAAGCTTGCGCCCACCATGTTCTCGCTGAAAATGACGGCGGAAAAACTGCAGACCGCGGCGCAGAACGACCCGCGCGTTGCTGACACGCTGTCGGAACTCATGAACACCGTGAAAACCGAAATCACCGGCATCATTCCGCCGGGCTTCAGCCTGCCCGGCTTCAACCTGCCTTCCGCCGGCGACAACAACAAGCCGCCCGCACCGCCGAAACCCCCGATGCCGAAAGGCCCGAAGCTTGGCGAAGACAAGCCGAAGCCGAAAAAGCCCGGCCCCGGCAGCTTCGATTTCTAAGGAATAGAAGCCTTTAACCGATTAAAAAGCTCCTCCTGCGTCATCGCGGGAGGGGCTTTTTTCATGGTCGTTTATTTTGACATAAATAATGTGCCGGTGGTATAAACAGCCCCATGACAGAAGATAATGACATCCAGTCGCTCGACCAGCTGCTCAGCACGGCCGTCTTTAACGGACGGCGTGACGAGGCGCTAACCTTGCTGGCGCTTGGCGCATCGCCGGTGTGGAAGGATGCGCAAGGCACGACCGCGCTGCATTACGCGGCGGAGCGGGAAGATGCGACAATTTTGAACGACCTGCTGGCAAGCCCGAAGGCCGACGCCAATGTGCGGGATGACGATAACGCAACGCCGCTGCACTTCGCCGCCCGCAAAGGCAGGAATGATGCCATTCACTTTCTGCTGGCGAAAAATGCGGTGGTAAATGCCGAAGACAACTGGGGCGCAAGCCCGCTGTTTCGCGCGGCGCATAACGGACAAACGACAGCCGTCGAGCTGCTGGTGAAACGCGGCGCGCCTGTGGACCAGCAGGACAAGAAGGGCAACACCAGCCTGCTGGCCGCCGTACAGCGCGGGCATTTGCTGACGGCCGATGCGCTGGTGAAACATGGCGCCGATGCCAACCTTGCCAATCACGATGGCGTCACGCCGCTCGACCTTGCCGTGCGACTGAACCAGAACGTGCAGAAACAGTTTGATTTGGCGCAGCTGCTGACGGCCGTAAAATTGCAGCATGACCTGATCAACGGATCGACGCGTGCGATGCGGCCCGTGCGCACCGTTACTTTTAAAAAACCCGGAGCTTGAAACCATGGCCTATGTGCGCAAGGACGGTGAAAACCGCATCACCTGGATCATCGAAAAAGCGGATGGCACGCTGGCCGAGCGCGTCGACGAACTCTCGACGATTTTTGATTACTACGCGCGCCGCAAGGAAAGCATCAACGATGATTTCACGATGCAGCTTTTGTCGATGCAGGCGAAGGCGCTGGCCGTCGCCGCACGGCAGCAGGAAGCCGAAATGAAAAAACTGCGCCAGCTGGAGGCGGACATGGCGGCGATGAAAAAAGACATCGCCGAGATGAAATCGCCGCAAAGCCTCGAGAAGAAAAAACTCCCCGCGCCGAAATAAAGCTTGCAGCCGGTTAGAACTTAAAGTCCGGCGGCCTCGCGCGGCAGCTCATGCAGGTATTTCTGCAGCTGCAGGGGGCGCAGGGCCGGGCGCTTCAGGATGTCTTTTTCACCGATATTCGCAAGGCGCAGCGCCATGCGGAGATCCGCTTCCGTATCGAGCAGGAACCTGATTCGCTGCTGGTCGGGGTGGGGTTGCTGCAATTCCCAGGCAAGTTCGCGGGTTTCATAGCTTTCGCCGGTGAACGTCTTATCAAGCTGGCCCATTATTCAAAGCTCCTGTTGGTGGTCGAAACAAAACAGCGCGAAGATGCGGTACAGGCGCATTCACCTGATCGCAACGGCGCTTCTATGCCGAATGTTCTGGAAGGAAAAAAGTGCCGGAAATGACAGGTCAAAAACACGTGCTTGGTGCCTGAATTCTCTCATTAAAACATGCGCTTCACACCGGCGCTGACAGGCACTTATAAACCCCTGCCGCCGGCAAAAACACCGGCACCAATTTGCTGCGATACTTCCAAGTCTAACCCCAATCTATGAAAAGATTGTTAACGCTGTTTGGGGCAAAAAGCTTGACTAAGTCATTGATATCCAAAGTACTTGAACGGGTGTTCATTGTAAAAAATATGACGGAATAATTGCATTCATGCGCGCAGCTGTTTATAAAAACGCCTGTAGCCCCCTGACCGCCGGCTTGTTCAAAAAAGCCAATTTCCGCGGCAGCCGCGGCTGCACATGAATTTTCCACCACGGCACCAAAATTTTTACCCGCTATTTTTAGAAGGATCTGGATTACATGGGACGGAAACTGGAATTCTGCCGCGACAAGGCCCTGCACACCGCAATGGAAAGCTTCTGGGCACAGGGATATGAATCAACCTCGATGCGCGACCTTGCAAGCCGCCTTGGCCTGCACCTCGGCTCGGTCTACAACGCGCTCGGCGACAAGGAAAAAGTTTTTGAAGCCGCGCTGAAGCTGAACTTTGAAGAGCACATCATGCCGCAGCTGAAAGCCATGAACGAGGAGCCGGATGCGCTGAAGGCACTGAAAGCCTATGTCGACCGCATCACCGAAGAATGCGCAAAACCGGAAACCAGTGCCGGCTGCTTCCTTGTCAATTCGCTGCTGGAGATCACCAAGATCAACGACACCATCACGGCAACGCTGCATCACTACCTTGCGAAGATCGAGGACGCCTTCACCCTCTGCATCGACCGCGCGAAAAAAGCCGGCCAGATTCCTGAAGCCAAGGATTCCCGCGAATACGCCCGCTTCATGATGAGCACCATCTTCTCGATGCGCGCCATGACCAAACTGAAAGCGCCGAAACAATATATCGACGACGCCCGCACCTGCGTCTTCCGCGCGCTGGCGGCTTAAACGCGTTTAACAGCTTCCGGCATATCTTCAGGACAAAATTGAAACAGCCCTTGCCTTTATTGGTAGGGGCTGTTTTCTTATCTATCGGCTTCAGCTTTGATCGATAAATTCAATTTAGCTCTCACAATAAAACGTACATGCCTTTTTGGTATTATAATTTTTTTAGTATTCGCTCCTAAAATTTTTCCGATTGTATAAGATATTTGCGTCTAACTCTGTCAGGTATAGCATCTGCATATCTGCTGTTTGTATCTTCCTTAACTTGGGATTAAACCGACATGTCTTTCTCCAATAGAAGCAGAATTTTGCTGTTTACGGGGTTGATAATTTTATTGTGCACAGGGGTCTTTTATAAATTTATAAATAATGAAATTTCAACGCACGATCAGAAAATTGCAAAGGATCTCATCGTTCACTACGATTCAGACACCTTTTTGGACGTGAAAAATGAAATGCCAAGGTTGGGAAATGACATAAAATATTATTTTGAAAGAATTAAAAAACTAGGCAAGAGCGATGTTTCCGCTTTTGAAAAATTTCAATTGACGGGCAAGAGACTTACGCAAGGCTATAACGACGACTATATAGTAACGCCAATTTTAGACAGTAATAATCATTACTACGTCAACTGGTGGATGGGAATAAAAAGCATTCAGTCGTTGACGAACGGCAGAAGTACCAGTTTTCATTTTAATATTCGTCGTCAGCATTTACCGGACGGAAGAATTAAGGATCATCTTGTGGTCATACTTGACAACATCGATCTCAAATATTGTCCTGGCGCAATTCGTATTACAGAAGAACCTGTGGCGGACTCTACCAATGTTATTATTGACGATGATGCCTATTCAGACGGTTGTGCGAGGGATGGCAATGGCACCGCTTATTATTTCATATCTGTATTGCAACGCGAAAAAAAGAACGGCGATAGCAAATGGCAAATGGCTCAATAACCACGCCAAAGCTACCCGCCGCTGTGTTACTGCTTTCAAAGAACATGCTTGATTTAAGGCTTCAATTTCAGATTTTTCGCGCGGGCGCGGAGGGCTTCCTGATTGGCTCTGGCCACCTGCGCCTGCTGGGTTTCGCGGAAGTATGGCAGGGCGACGGCCTTGTCGTAGTCGCTTAAACTTGCAAACACCGCTTGCGGGCCTTTGTCGTCGCGGCCCCAGATGCGTTCATCGAACAATAATTTATGCTCGCCGCGCGCGGCAAGGATGGCGGCGAAGGTGCTTTGCTGTTTGGAGGGGCTGAGGAAATCTGCCGCCGTCATGCCGTAGAGCACGCCTTTTTCCGCCAGTTCCTGCGCCATGCCCGCTTTGGCGAGCGTGACAAGGCCGGTATCGCCGTTGTCTTCGGTGCGGCCGACGCGCAGGGTGGGCAGCGTCATGCCGGTGGAGAACTGGTTTTTGAGTTTTTTGGCAAAACGCTCTTCAAGGCTTGCCGTCAGCTGCTGCAGGGCGGCGAGGGATTCCGCATCATCCAGCTGTCGCGCCAGCGCAAAAGCCTCGCCGTTGCCGGCGTAAATATCGGCCCCGTTGCTGGCGAGGGTGTTGAAAACCTCCGCCTTGCCGAGCATGACGGCGAGGGTGAGCGGCCGGTCGCGCTCCGCCCGTGGCGAAAAGCCGAGGCTCATCATGAAGGGCGTGATGGTGCGGGCGTCATCCGACAAAATAACGAGTTTCAGCAGCAGCGCGTCATCTTCCGCACGGTCGCGCGCTTTCAGCTTTTCGTACCAGCGGGAACTGTCTTCCCGCTGCGCATCGAAGAGGTAGGGCAGCATTTGCGACTGCCGCCATTTCAGGGCTTCGGGGTAGTGGTGTTCAATCACCGCCCTTGTGCCTTCCGGCAATGTCGCGCCTTCGGCAAGGGCGATGAGCAGCGGCAGCTTGGAGGCGGGGCCGTAATAGTCAATCACCAGCCGCGGGTCTTCGCACAGCATATCCTTCAACCCATCGGCCTTGTTGCTGCGCAAGTCCGCGCCGGCGTTGTGCAGCAGCTGCAGCATGTGCAGGCGCAGGCCTTCGTCCTCAAGCTTTAATGCTTCGTGCAGGCAGTGGCGGGGCTTTTTGGTGGTATCGTCCGGGGTCGGCTGTTTGGCGTTTTCGCGCACATTGGGGTCGGCGCCGTTTTCCAGCATGAATTCGACCAGCGCTGTGTCGCCCTTTGCCACGGCGAGGGACAGCACCGCGCCATTCATGAATTCTTTGTCGCAGCCAATCGCAAGCGCGGGCTTGATGAAATCAAGCGCCTCCAGCGCGACAATCAGCGCGGGCGCCATGCGGCGCACCTCGTCGGGTTTCGTTTCCGCCATATGACGGAAGAGGCCCGTGGCGCCGCCCTGCAGCGCCAGCACGAATTGCGACAAAATGCCGCCCTGCGGCACGAGGGCGATGTTGATGGTGGCGGCGAAGGCTTTTTGCGTCTCTTCATCGCGGTCCTTGAACAGGTCCTTGATGAAATATGCGGCGATATCGCGGGCGTCTTCCTGCAGGGCGAAATAAAGCGCCTGCTGGTCGCCCTGCCGCCAGTTGACGCCGTCAACCTCGCACAAAATTTGTACGGTGCGGAGATCACCGTCTTCGATGGCTTTTTTCAGGTGTTTGTCGATGGGGTTACTCTCCGCCATGGTCACGCCTTCGGGCTCAGGGAGAATTTGGGTTTTTTGGCAAGGCGCGTCTGCGCGATCTCGCGGCTGATTTTAACAGCGTCGAGCTGGGGTTTGTAGCGCTCCGGCACCTGTTCCAGCAGTTGCGCCGCCGCTTCCGGCTGGCTGTGCCACAGCTGCGGGGCAAAGGCTTTTTCAAGCTGCTGACGGTGGCCGAGCAGGGAGATGACCGACTGGCCGAATTTATCTTCCCGCGTGAAATCTGCGGCATCCACCTTGTTTTCGGCGAAGAAGGCGATTGCGTCATCAAACTTTCCGGCGCGGACGCAGAGTTGCAGGCCGGTCATGCCGTTGGCATCAACCGCCTCGGTGAATTTTTCGCGCGTGAGGCCGCCCGCGACATGGGCGGCATAAAGCGCCTCGATGCCCTCATTATTCACGATAATTTTGGCGAGCGCATTCTGGCTGTCATGCGCGCGGCCTTCATCGAGCAGCGAGAGGATATCTTCGCCGGGTTTCAGCAGGCGGTGTTCGACCGCACCTTCATCGCCGTGCATGGCCATGAAAATGGCGGCCTTGGCTTTTTCCTCCAGCGTCATGCCGGCATCGACAAGGCGGCCGATAAGCCCATAGGCCTGATACCTGTCTTCATCGACCAGCGCCCAGAGGTCCTTGAAATTGACGCCTTCGGCCGTGCAGCCTTTGTCGAGCAGCAGGTTCGTCATATCCCAGTCATCCGTGCGGCGGATGGCCCAGGCGAGCAGCGGAATGCCGTTGGTGACTTGTGTGGTATCCATGCCGCTGTCGAGCAGCAGGGTCACCTGTTCATAGCTTAAGGTATCAATCGCCAGATGAAGCGCGTTGTTTTTTTCCTCCGGCGTTGCCGTCTGCATCTTGGCGATCCAGCGGTCGCGCGGCGATGGCAGGTTATCGGTCGTCACGGGCGGGGGCCGGTGGCGGCGGGGGGCGGCGGCGGTGCCTTGCGCGCTTTTGCGGCTTTGTCGTCCGCCAGCCAGCTTTCGAGAATTTTGACCGTCTGTAGCTGGCCATTCTGTTTTGCCCAGCGCATGGCCAGACCGCCGTCGGCCGGCACTTTCGCGCCCTTCTGCAGCAGCAGCGTCAAAACGCGCGCATGGCCGAAGGCGGCCGCGACATCGACCATCACGCCGTTGCGGGCGTGGATATCGGCACCGGCGGCAATCAACACATCGGCGGCGTTGCGGTGGCCGTTGCGGCAGGCCCAGTAGAGGGCGGCGTTATCATCTTTGCCCGCATCCGCGCCGGCCTTGATGAGCATGCGGAGGACGAATTCATTACCGCCGGCGGCGGCGGTGCGCAGCGGTTCGCCGTTGCGGGCGTTCACATCCGCCCCGCTGGCAATCATCAGCTCCATCATGCGGGTGTTGCGGGTGGAGGCGGCGAGGATGATGGCTTCATCCTGCTTGGCGTGGATATCCGCGCCCTGTTGCAGCAGGTAGGTCACGACATCGCGCTGGCCTTCCTTCACCGCGACTTGCAGAGCAATACCCTGCCCTTCATTCGCATCGACGCCGTTTTTGAGGAGGACGCGCAGCACATTCATATGCGCGAATTGCGCTGCGAGCTTGAGCGCTTCAAAATTCTGCGCGCGCGGGTTGGCACCGGAGGCGATCAGGAAGGAGGCGCGGATATCGCGGCCCGTGCGCGCACAGTTGATAAGCGCGCGGTCGAGCCGCGTCTGGCGGAACTGGCTGGTGAAGCGGCGCAGGTTGTTGAACGCTTTCTTCACGAAACCCGTGATGCCGCGTTTGCCGTTGTCGCTGTCCTTGTCAGGGCTCGCCATTTGTCGAATCCATCACTGCTGAAGATGCTCAATACTATACATAATGAGCAGGACGGTCAAACCCGAAGTAAACAGCTAAGATATTGTATTTTAATACTATTATTTCAGCCGCCAGGGCTTGCCGCCGCGCTGCCGCAGGGCTTCCGTATCGCGCTGGACTTTAAGGGTCGTGAGCAGCTCGTGATGCGCTTCGGCGATGTAACCCTTCACGCCCGGCGGCAGCGCCTCGTGTACAGATTTGTATTCCTCTTCACGCAGGTGCCAAAGGTTCTTGTCGAGCAAGCCCTGCACCTGCCCCTTCCGCGCCAGCATGTCGATGGCGGCGCGGCCGAATTCGTCCTTCAGCAGCAGTTCGGATGCGTTGAGGGGTTGCGGCGAGGCTTTGAGCGCGTCGATGGCCGAAGCGCCCTCACCCGCTGCCGCGGCGAGCTGCAGGCCGGTGCGGCCGGTGGTGATGTCGGTGGTGCGAAGGGCCGCGGCATTGAAAGCATCGCCGAGGTTTGATTTGAACGCTTCCCAGTCGGCGGTATCGCGGCGCTGTTCTTCGGCATCCAGCACTTTGAGCACGGCGGCAGCCCCGCCGCCTGTTTTCTGGCGCGCGAGATTGAGCAGGTCCCCGCGCGGGTCGGCGCCGAAGCGGAGGCCGAGCGCCGCAACATCGGCATTGCCGTCTTCAATCCCGCGCTTTAGGGCGGAATGGGCAGAAACGCCGCGCTCGAGCAGTTTTTCGATAAGGACTTCCTGCACCTCGCGGTCAAGCCCGAGGCCCTGACCCGGCGCAAAGGCGGCAAGCGCGAGAATGGCGGCCAGTTTTTCTTCGCGTTGCGGAATGGCGTTGAACTGTTCATGCTCCAGCAGGCGCAGAATGACGCGCGGCGACCATTGCTCCAGCGCCAGCAGCAGCGTTTGGTCGAGGAGATAGGGCACGTCGTTGCCGTAGCCTTCATTGAAGCTAATGATGGTGTCCATGAGGTTGAGATATTCTTCCGGCCGGCCTTCCAGCTGGCTCAAGCCCCGCAGCACGCGGCGGTCGGACAACGCGCGGGTAATGGCCGCCATGGCGGGCAGATGATCCGTCACCTCGAACACCGCGTCTTCGGCGCGGGAAAGGCGGTTATTCTCGATATAGGCGACGAGGGCGACGTTGGCCGCGCCTTCCGCATTCTTTGACAAAATATAATCCGCCATCACCATGCGGTTTTCGGCGATGCTGTCGGACAGGCACAGGTGATTGTCAAAGAACGGATTGGCGCCGGCGGCTTCCAGCTTTTTGAACAAGTCAAGCCGGCCCGTCTGCGCGGCACCGAACAGGGCGGCATCAAGGCTGCGCTGGTCGACATCACCTTTCGCAATCAGAAAATCAACCACCGCGTCATGGCCGCGGAAAGCCGCCATATAGAGCGCGGCATTCAGCGGTTCGGCCATGGCGTGCAGGTTGACGAGCTTGAAGACGGCGAGCGTTGCGGCGTTAATGTCCAGCGCGGGTTCCAGCACCACTTCCAGTTTATTGAGCGCGGCATTGCTGCCATCGCCATACAGGTTTTGCAGCGCGGGTAAATCACCCGTGATCGCCGCCTTGAAAATCTCCAGCGCTTTGTCGGTATCGGCGGGGGGCGGCAGCTGCGGCTTCATTTACGGCTTCTTCTTCGGCTGCAGCGACCAGCGGCCGGTTTTCGCCTTGTCGCGCAGGCTCTGCTGCTTGACGCTCGCCTTCATGGTGGCGGGATCGACAAGATTGCCGGCGCGAAGCTGCTTGAACGCCTCCCCCAGCTTCTCCACATCATGCGGGCGGTTGACCCAGAGCTTGGGGTCGAGGATTTTCTGCCCTTCGCCGCGCGCCAGCAGAATGGCGAGCGGGCTGGTGCCGGATTTATCTTCGCGGATGAGGTCTTGCGCGGTCAGGAAGTTCGTCTTTTCCTTCAAGGCCGCCGCGATAATGTCGCCACTTTCGCCGACGCGGGCGGCGAGCGCCAAGAGGCTGGTGCGTTCTTCCAATAGCCCATGCGGAATGCCGCGCAATTCATCGAGCGAGGGCTTGCCCGGCATGACATAGGCGTAATAGACCTGCAGCTGCTGCGCATCAATATCCAGCAAATCCTTGAACACGGCTTTCGCGGCCGTTCGGTCTTTATCATCCTTGTGCAGCAGGCCGATATTGGCGGCGTGGTACAAATTTGCGCCGTTTTTATAAAGGTATTCCATCATGGCCAAGTTGCCGGCTTCAAAGGCCAAATAGAAATTGCTGGCGCCTGCCAGCACATCGCAGCCGCCAAGCCGCAATGTTTCCATGACCTGCGGCTTGCCGGTGGCAGCAAGATGGTACAGCGCGGAATAGCCCTTGGCATAGCCGTTCGCTACCAGATGCGCCGCCGCGGGCAAGCCGGATTCAGGGTAGTATTTCACAAGCCGGTCGATGGTTTTTTCCGCTTCGTCTTCCGGCAAGCGGAAGCCGCGGGCGAGCATGCGCTTAGCTTCATCCAGCCGGCCAAGGTTGCAACAGGTGTGGAAAGCTTCGGCGGTGAAGCTTTGGTAGGAGAGGTTTTTTTCCGCATTGTCGGATAAAATCTGGTTGAACTTGGTCCATTCCCTGCGCCCCGCGGCCTGTTTCAGCAGGAACCAGAAATTCCATTCGTCCTTGGCGGTATGTTCGCCAATGGCGGCGGCGGCTTTTTTAAAATCATCGACGGTGGTGGATGGTTTCGCCTTTTCATCGTCGTCCGGCTTGAAACCGTCGGCCTGATTGTCGGGGTTGGTCATGATAAAATCAGCCCGCGGCCAGTTTGAAGGGTTTGGCTTTGGCGCGTAGGACCTGATGCTGGAAGCCGGCATTCATGCCAGCGAAATCAATTGCTTTCTTTTCCGTCTCGCCCGCTTCTTCGGCCAGCGCTTTCAGCAGCTGCGGCGTGCGGGTGCGCCAGTAATTGACGTCCAGCAGCTGCGCCTGGTCACCGCGGTCGGTGACGTAGGAGAGAAGCATGCGTTTTTCGCTGTTCTGGCGCGTGATATCGGTAATCTCGAGGCCTTCTGTGCCCGCCTGCGCCATGACTTTATCCAGCACGCGCGCCTTGGCGGCAAGGGTGAGGCCGTTGTCGCCATGGTCGCCTTGATACTGGCGGAGGTCTTCAAGGCGGAAATCATCGTGGAACAGCGTGGTGAACAGCTGTTTTGCATTCGCCGTATAATCGCGCCGCGCGCGGGCGAAGCGGGCTTGCACATCCTGCAGCCGTTCCGTCTCGCCGGTTTCGGTGAGTTTTTCGACGAGCAGTTTTTCCGCGGCGCGCTGGCCGAAGAAAGGGTCCGCGCCGTAATCGAGCATAATGTTCACGGCTTCGGGGTATTGCGTGCCGGCAAGCGACAGGTGCGCGGCGATGGAGAGCGAGGCATCCAGCATGATGCCGCCGGTATAGCCGTGGGAGAAGAATTTCTCCACAAGCCCGAGGTATTTTTCCTTGTCGCTGAAAAATTCTTCCGGCTTGCTGACGATAATTTTAGCGAGCAGCGCATCGCCGTCGATGTTCACATTCGCGCCAAGATCGATGGCTTGGGACAGCGCGTCAAACTTTTTCGTTTCCGCCGCCGCCTTCATGAGGCTGTCGAGCGCGTCCTGCTTTTCCGGCACCACGGCAGCGATTTTGTCGACCACGGCCTTGTGGGTGTCTTCGGGGAATTTTTCCAGCACGATGTTGTAGGAATCGGCGCGGATGATGCCAAGATCAGCGTTGCGCTCGCAAAGGTAAATGGCGATATCGGTATCGCCGCTTTTCGCGGCCTCGATCAGCAGCAGCATGGCGCTGGGCTGCGACAATTCAATCTGCGCTTCTTCGAAAATGTATTTCACGACGGCGAGGGAGGGGGCGGAAATGGCGGTCGTCAGCACGCGGCCCTTGAAGCTGTCTTCGACATCTTTTTCGGCGCGCAGAATCTCGATCACCGCGCCATAGTCCTTCTGCAGGAAGGCTTCGGAGACTCGCGCTTCGAGAGTTTCGCCAATATTGTCAGTATTATCAGTCATATAGATGCAATCTGAAAGGGAAGAAAAGCTGTGGCAGCCATCCTACGACGGCGCTTTGATTATGTCAACCTTTGGGGGTTTAGCCCGGCTTATAGCCGTTACCGCCAAGGCCGGGGCCTTTTTTGCGCAGATTGCGGTAGTTCACTTCCGTCGAAATCGCGGCAAGGCTGACGCGCTTCTGGTAGGCGGCCGGCAGCTGGGCATGCACCTCCTGCACCTCGTTCAGGCGGTCGGCCCAGAAGGCGGGCTTGAAAAAATCCTGCAGGTTTTTGTGGCGGAGGAGGCTGGACAGCACCGTATCGATCCGGTCATCGGGGTGATAAAGATCGTCGCCCGTGAGCCTGCCGCCTTTTGCCTTGCCGACGAACTCAGCAAACCGGCCGGTTTGCGCGGCGATCAGAAGGCCGGTGTCGCCGGAGGGCCCTTTGCGGCGGCGGAGATCATCCATCGTATAATCGGTGCCGAAGACGGCCTTGAATTCATCGGCCTTGCCGGCGCGCTGGCGGTTGAGCGCTTCCTTGCGGCCGTTGATGAGGGCGTGCATCAGCGGGCGGCTGCGTTCCTGCCTTGCCACGCGCCAGGCTTCAAACTGCAGCGCGGAATCATCGGCGCCGGCCTGCATGAGCATTTCGATCATGGCGGGCTTGCCGGAGCGCACGGCTTCCGTCAGCGGCGTTGCGCGGTGGCTGACAAGATTCAGTTTCGCCTTGCGGTCGAGCAGGAACTGCGCAGTGTCAAAATCACCCGCTCTTGCGGCATTACGAAGCGCAAGACCCTGGCTTGCGTTGATATCCGCGCCGTGGGAAATCAGCAGGTTTGCGACATCAAACTTCTTGTACTGCAGCGCTTCGGTCAGCGCCGCGCCGTCATTGGCGTTGGGGTCGAGGCCGCGGGCGAGGAAAATATCCACGATATGTTTGTGCCCTTCGCGCGCCGCGCCGGCAAAGGCGGCAAAATTATCGGCCTTCGGATCAGCGCCTTTTTCCAGCAGGTATTCAACGACAGCCCCATGGCCTTCGCGCGCGGCGTTGCGCAACGGTTCGCCATCTGAAACATCGACTTCCGCGCCGGCTGCGACCAGCAGCGTCACGATATCAAGGTAGCCGCCTTCGGCTGCGTCCTTCAGCGGCGCGCCGTTCCAGACGTTCACATCGGCTTCTTTGGAAATAAGGTAGGCGACGGTGCCGGCATGGTTGTTGCTGACCGCATGGCGCAGCATTTCCTCGGAATAGGTATGCGCGTCCATGCCGTGGTCTTCGACGAGGTGGCGGATAATGGCGGTGCGGCCGTTCTTGGCCGCTTCCTCGCCAAGGTAGGTGAGGCGCACATCATTCTGCCAGCCGGGTTCGGCCGTGGTCATGGCGAAGAACATGTCGTCGCGCTTGGCGGCGATCGCCTTGTTGAGGAATCTTTCCTCCCGGCCCCAGCCGCCGCCGGCCTGCAGCAGCATGCCGAAGCGCCAGTCATCCCCGCCCTCGATGGCGGCTTCCATATCGGCTTCAAGGTCGCTGCGTTTGCGCGACCTTAACGTCGCGCGCCAGTGCTGGTCTGCCAATGTGGGCTTTTGGCGCGGGGTTGAATCGCGCTCATGCTTGTCTGACCCTTTGGACATGGGGCATCCCTTGCTTTTAACATATGGAATAAGGCCTCCACTTTTGCACAGGACCCCTGCGCTGACAAGGCGGCATGGGGGCGCACCGGCACTTGAATTTCATATGAAAAATGTTGCATTATTCCACTCCGCCGCCGAAACGGCTACACTTCAGAACAGCATCGTGAAGGAGACTTTGAAACCCATGCAAAAATCAGAAATCACCCGCCTGCAGGCCTACCTGCAAACCAAATTCGGCAACAAGAAAATCAGCCTGAACGAGCGCAAGGAAGCGAAAGATTCCGTTGAAGTCTCGCTGGATGGCGAATTCATCGGCGTCATCTATCGCGACGAAGACGAAGGCGAAATTTCCTACGACTTCAACATGGCGATCCTCGAGATCGACCTGCCCGCCGCCGCCTGATTTTTTAAACCGCATCCCCATTCGGCATAAGGAAGCAGAAGCATGCAGATTCACGGCAAGTCGCTGACGGAAATTTTCGGCATGCTGCCCTGGGCCTACAAGATGGTCGTCGTCATCGGCACCTGCTTCTTCTGCTTTGCGATGCCCTACAGCCTGCACTTCTTCTTCACCGCCGGCATTACGAAGGAAGTGGTGGAGCCCTTGAAGTTCCCGCTGCTGGATGCACAGAACATCGGCGTGCTCGACCCCGCGATCGCGACGGACGGTGAGCAGGTGATCATGGCGCACACCATGATCGGCGCGAATGTGGTGGACGGGCAGAAGCGCATCGCGCCGCAGGTGGTGCTGGAGCGCTCGACCCCCGGCTGCCGCAACTGGATTACCGTTTCCTCCGCGGGTTTCGAGCCGAAACAGGAAGTCGCCTATTACCCCGATGCGGTGACGCAGCTGGATAACGGCACTTGGGTCGCGGAAACCCCCGCGATTGTCTATGACCCGGAAGACAAAGGCCGGGAGTGGAAAATTTTCGCCTACCGTTATTACTGGACGGGCAACCACGCCAATACCATCGGCATCGCTAAATATTACAACTATATCTCGATGCGCACGGCGAGCCAGCCGCAGGGCCCCTGGTCGCCGGAAGAGTGGCTGATGTCGCCCAACAACCAGCGCCCGCCGGTGCCCTATGACCGCAACGTGACGCACCATATCAACGACCTCAGCCCCGCGCTGTCGGATGTGTATTTCTATTCGCGCCCCAGCATTGTGTCCCTTAAAGGTGCGCTGTTTATGACGTTGTCGGCCTTTAAAACCCAGAACGACCAGCTGCCGGACCGCATCATCATGCTGGCGTCTGGCGACCACGGCAAGAACTGGAGCTACCTTGGCACGCCGCTGACGCTGGCGGATGCGAAACTGGTGGGCGACTACAACAAGCTTGGCGGCGGCAGCCTGATCGTGAAGGACGGCCGCCTGCTGCTGGCCGCAGTGTTTGGTGACAAGGCATCGGAAGGCGAAGGCACCTTCGTGCTGGAATTCGCAGACCCCTTGAAAGCATTGCTGGTGCGTGACGAGAAAACCGGCGCGCCGAATGTGCTGCGCCATGTGGAGCGCAATTCGGTCGCCCTCTCCCCCACCGGCGGCGGTTTTGCGGCCTATGCGCCGGTGTGCAAGCAGGGGTTGTTCGTGTCGGAATTCTCCGAAGTCACAAAAAGTTTCCAGATTTTCAAAACCTGGAAACAGCCGGACGCCGACTAAGCTTTCTGTGTCAGATATTTAACGCCGCACGCAATTATTTTGCGTTTTTCGGCATGCGCCATTTCGCATCTGGCGGCGGCGATTTGATTTCGCTATGATGCCTGCAATCACAAAAAAATATCATCGAAGCGAACTATTAACCCTGCAGGAGATGCCGATGGCCTCGCTCTATTTCAAATACGCCGCCATGAACTCGGGCAAGTCGACGCAGCTCCTGCAGGCGCAATATAACTATTTCGAGCGCGGGATGAACCCAGTTGCCATGACGGCGAAAATTGACGATCGCGCCGGCGTCGGCAAAATCTCCTCCCGCCTCGGCATTTACCATCCGGCTGACCTGTTCGATGCCGTGACGGATATTTTTGCCTTTGTCGAGGACATGAACAAAACCAAGAAAGTCGATGCGCTTTTCATTGATGAAGCGCAATTCCTGACGCCGGAGCAGGTGCTGCAATGCGCCCGCGTGGTGGATGACCTGAACGTGCCCGTTCTCGCCTATGGCCTGAAGACGGATTTCATGGGCAACCTCTTCCCCGGCTCCGAAGCGCTGCTGCGTTTTGCCGATAACATCGAGGAAATCAAGGCGATCTGCTGGTGCGGCAAAAAAGCGACCATGACCGCTAGGCTTTCCCCCAAGGGCGATGTGGCCCGCGCCGGCCAGCAGGTGGCGATTGGCGGCAATGAAATGTACACATCCTTGTGCCGCAAACACTTCATGCGAGGCGAGGCGAAAGCCATGCCCGTGACCGACGGCAAAAAGTCGGCGGCTTAAGCCGTTTTTTCGGACAGCAAAGCAGAGCGACGGTTTTCCGCCCGCGTCAGCAGGAAGAAGTGCGCAGCCCCTAGGATGCAGCCGCCCAGCAAAAGCATGACAACAGGAACAAGCACTTCCCTGTCAAAGAACAGCGGCGTGACATGATCGTTTCCGAAGTCGAAGCTGATAAAGAAGATCAGTGGTGCCATGGTGACGGCGCCGGCCATGCGCCAATAATCCGGCTTCCGATAGCCCCGATGCCACAGCCAGATGCTGAGCGGAAGATACAACACGACACCGGGCGCGATGAGAACGTGCAGCGCCGCCAGCAAGAACAAGAGAAGTGACGGGGCCACGCTGTTGATCCCGTGCGAGAATATCTGCGGCAAAATAAACGGCAAAATAAGTAGCAGACTTCCCGCAAGCGTCACGCATAGCAGCAATAATACGTGCTGGAAAATAAGTCTGGCGGTTGTCACCCCTCCCACACCCCCATCTCCGCCCGCGCGAAGGCCTGAAACCGTTGCACTGTTTTGCGGGGGGAGGGTTGTTTGGCGAGCTGCAGGAATTGCGGTTGCCGCCGGCCGACGGCGCTGACGAGGAGCCCGTACAGGCTGCCTGTCAACGCCGCCACCAGGAGGACAACAAACAATGGGTAGTCATCGGAAACGTCAGGGTTGACCGTCTCGCAGCAGCCAAGAAGGGCAGAGGAAAGACCCGCGCCGAGCACCGAACCGAGCCCGAGAAGTAAAACGTGCTGAAAAATTTGGGCAGGGCGGAGTGTGACGGCGCGGGGCATGGTTATTTCCTTCGGGGGAGATTCCTTGGTTGCTGATAAGGAATCATCGCAAACCCGTTTGCCGCTGTGATGGCGCAATTAAGGCATTTTTGTGCAAAGGCGTTTTTGTTTAAAGCGCGGTGCTTTTACCATCGGCGGCTTTTTGCGCCTGCAGCGTATCGATCAGGAACTTTTCCGCCTTGTTCGCCTCGGGGATGAAGCAGACATAGGGCAGCGCGAGGCCGAACAGCAGCATGCCGAAGGGAATAAGCACACCGATTTCCGGTGCGGTGCCCGGCGGCTTTGTCACCAGCGTATGGTTATGCGCCGCATAAATGAACACGCCGAGCATGAAGGAGGTGAAGGCAAGCCAGAAGGACATGAAAACCAGCACCGCCTTGTGCATTGCCATGCGCAGGTCGATGCGGCTGCCTGCACCGTCGGCGGTAATGCTGCCCTTGATAAAGGGCAGGAAACTGTTGCGGTAGTTGATGTCGCGGCGGATATCAAAACTGCCGTCATCATTCACTGCGCCCATAAAGCCGCCGCCGCGCACCCAGCCGGAGGGCATGATGCGGTCTTTCCAGCCGCTCAGCGGCGCGACCTGCGATTTTAACTTCGCGGTTGCGTCCTGAGGGGTTAGCGGTGACGTCAGCACAAGCTGGCGGGAGGGTGGGAATATGCCGGCCATATCTGCGCCCCTTTTTCTAGGACTTAAACGTCGAGGTTGGCGACCTCGAGCGCGTGTTCCTGGATGAAGTCGCGGCGCGGCTCGACAATATCGCCCATGAGGGTCGAGAAAATGTCGGAGGCCGTGCCTTCCTGATCGATCTTCACCTGCAGGAGGGAGCGCATTTCAGGATCGAGCGTCGTTTCCCACAGTTGTTCGGGGTTCATCTCGCCGAGACCTTTGTAGCGCTGGATGGTGAGGCCTTTTTTGGCAAGCTCGATGACCTTTTTATAAAGGTCGAACGGGCCGTAAACCGGGTTGTCCTTGGTTTCGTCTTCCAGCAGCGCGCCGATGCCGCTGAAGAATTCGACGAACAGTTCATGCGCCTTGGCGACGCGCTGGCCGTCGTTGGAATTGAGGTGGTCGGCCGACATTTCAATGCGGGTTTCAACGCCGCGCACGGTTTTGGCGAAGGTATAGCCGCCGTTTTCGGTGACGGTGCCTTTCCAGCCGCGTTCATAAATGGGGGAGACGTTGTTGAGGCGCGCGGCAATCGCATCTGCCGTTGCCTGGTTGCGGTTATTATCCGCAAAGCCGCCGGCCGCTGCCGTCTGCTCCACCACATGCTGGTTGCCGAGGCGGTCGATGATGGGTTCAAGGTGCTGCTTCACGCCTTTGGCAAGCAGGACGATGCGTTTCAGGTCCTTGCCGGTCGCGATTTCGCCGTTGGGCAGGCGGAAGCGCAGGTCGTCAATCGCGGAATCAATCAGGTAATCTTCAAGGTCGGCGTCGTTTTTAATGTAACGCTCGTTGCCCTTGCCGCGCTTTACTTTGTAAAGCGGCGGCTGCGCGATATAGAGGTGTCCGCGTTTGATCACATCGACCATCTGGCGGTAGAAGAAGGTGAGCAGCAGCGTGCGGATGTGGGAGCCGTCGACGTCCGCGTCGGTCATGATGATGATTTTGTGGTAGCGCAGGTCATCGATCTTGAATTCCTCGACGCCGATGCCGGTGCCGAGGGCGGTGATCAGCGTGCCGATTTCGGCGGAGTTGAGCATGCGGTCAAACCGCGCGCGCTCGACGTTCAAAATTTTACCGCGGAGCGGCAGGATGGCCTGATTTTTACGATTACGCGCCTGCTTGGCGGAACCGCCTGCGGAATCCCCTTCGACGATGAAGAGTTCGGAAAGCGCGGGGTCTTTTTCGGAGCAGTCGGCGAGCTTGCCGGGCAGCGAGGAAATATCCAGCACGCCCTTGCGGCGGGTGAGGTCACGCGCCTTGCGGGCGGCTTCGCGCGCCGTTGCGGCCTCGATGATTTTGCCGACGACTTTTTTGGCGTCGGACGGGTTTTCTTCAAACCAGGTGCTGAGCTTTTCGCCGAGCACGGATTCAACGACCGTTTTAACTTCCGACGACACCAGCTTGTCTTTCGTCTGGCTGGAGAATTTGGGGTCCGGCACTTTCACGGAAAGGACGCAGGTCATGCCCTCCCGCATATCTTCGCCCGTCAGATCGACCTTTTCTTTTTTCAGCAGGCCGGTTTTTTCGGCGTAGTTGTTGATGGTGCGGGTGAGCGCCGCGCGGAAGCCCGAAAGGTGGGTGCCGCCGTCGCGCTGCGGAATGTTGTTAGTGAAGCAGACGGTATCTTCATGATACGCATCCGTCCATTCCAGCGCCGCTTCAACAGTAATGCCGGCGTCTTCGCCCTTCACAAAAATGGTGGGCTTGTGCAAAACGGTTTTGGAGCGGTTCAGGAACGCCGTGAAGGCGACAAGGCCACCTTCGTAATAAAGGTCGGTGACTTTGGGTTCTTTTTTGCGGTTATCCACCAGCTGCAGGCGCACGCCGGAGTTGAGGAACGCGAGCTCGCGCAGGCGATGCTCCAGCGTTTCGTATTTGTATTCCGTCATGGTGAAGGTTTCTTCGGACACCATGAAGGTGACTTCAGTGCCGGTCTGCGTCTGCTCGACGGTGCCGGTCGCCTTCAGCGGCGCTTCGGGCACGCCGTGGCGGAAGCGCATCGTCCATTCCTTGCCGTCGCGCCAGATGCGCAGATCGAGCGTTTTGGACAGCGCGTTGACGACCGAAACGCCAACGCCGTGCAGGCCGCCGGAAACTTTATAGGAGTTCTGGTCGAATTTGCCGCCCGCGTGCAGCTGCGTCATGATGACTTCAGCGGCGGAGACGCCTTCTTCCTTGTGGATTTCGACGGGAATGCCGCGGCCGTTGTCGCGCACGGTGCAGGAACCATCGGCGTTCAAAATAACCGACACGAGATCGCAATAGCCGGCCAGCGCCTCGTCGATCGCGTTGTCGACGACTTCATAGACCATGTGGTGCAGGCCCGAACCGTCATCGGTATCGCCAATGTACATGCCGGGGCGTTTGCGGACGGCATCAAGCCCTTTCAGGACCTTGATTGAATCGGCGCCGTAGTCTTCCGCCGCCAGCTGCTTGTCGGACTTTTTGGCGGGTTCGGTCATGTCAGTTTCCTTCATGGATCAGCAATTCCTGTTGAACATAAAATATACCAAAAATGCGCAAAAAAAAGGAGCGAAAAGACGGGATAAAAGATTAAAAATATCAGGGTTTTAGGGGTGAAAATGGCACCCTGAAATGTACCGTTGAATCAAGGTATTAGCAGTTTCCCTAAAGCGGGGTTTTTCACCATAACCCTGAAAGATGTTTGCGAAGTGGTTTTCCAAAAGGATTGCGGCTTTTTATGGCGCAAAATCTCGGCTACGGTGCGCCTCCAACATATTTTTTCAGGAGATTTTTTGATGACCCCGCCCCGCGATGTCAGTGCCATTTTCAACAAATTCGCCGGCCGCGAAGTGGCCATGAAGGAAGAAGAATTCGACTTCAAAGGGCACAAATACACGCAAGTGAAGCTGGCCGATGAAAACGACGCGACCGTGAAGGAAATGCGCGACGCCGCGAAAGATGCCGGCCTGCGCCTCCGCCTCTGGCTGCCCGGCACCGTCGGCACCATGGATTTCCGCACCGACCGCGTGAATGCCCGCATTGAAAAAGAAGCCGGCGGCAAATACCGCGTCTCGAAACGCTTCAACATCGGTTAAGGAGAAACGAAATGGACATCAGCAAAATCTTCAACAAATTCGCCGGCCGCGAGGTCGAGATGCTGGAAGAGGAAAAAACCCTGCACCTGAAATCGCTCGGCGATATCAAGCTGACGGAAGTCACGCTGAAGAACCCCAACGACCCGCTGGTCAAGGAAATGAGCGATGAAGCCAAGAAGCACGGCCTCTCGCTGCGCCTGTGGTGGCCCGGCATCATGGGCACGATGGATTACAACACTTCGCGCCTGAACGCGCATATCGAGAAGCAGCCGGACGGCAAATACCGCGTCTCGCCGAACTTCAACCTCGGTTGATACTTCTGATTTTTAAAAAGCCGCCGGTTGAAGGACCGGCGGCTTTTTTAATGCACGGTTAATAGCGCAAGTAATAGCGCGCAGGCGACGATGCCCATACCGGATTTCACGTCGGCTTCTTCCTTGTGCTTCGTCAGGTGATAGAAGCCGGCAATGAAGACGGGTGCCGTCAGCAATATTGCCGCCTGATAAGACGGATTGGGCACGAAGGCCATGCTGTAGTTTTTGTAAATCATATGGCAGATCCAGCTGAAACCGCCGAGCAGCACGGCCGCCAGCATGGGCTTGCCGATCCAGCCGGTCATTTGCGTGGCATCTTTCCGCGCGCGGTAGGTGGCATAGGCGCCAATTAAAATGACCGCGAAGGCGGACTGGAAGAACATATAGCCGTAGACCGCGCCCTCTAATTTCCCCGCCGCCGTGGTGCCGTGGTCCATGGCGTATTTGTTGAGGACCGTTGTGAAGGTATAGCCGAGCAGCGCGGGCGCCATGTCACGCATGGCGGATCTGGTGATATTGCACTTGTTGAGGCGCATGGAGAAATAGACGCAGCCGCCAAGGGCGATGAGGATGCCGATGGTATTGAGCGGATGTGCCGCATATTCCCCCAGCAGTTCCGGCTTGAACAGGAACCACAGCAGAAACGCGCCCCAGACGGTGATCGGCTGCACCCGCGCCACCACACCGCCGCCGTATTTGGCGGAGACATCGAACATGAGAATATCCGAGAAAGTGCCGGCGATGACGGAGAGCAGCACGGCCGCATAAAACCGCCAGTCGAGCGGCAGTTCCAGCCGCACCACCAGCGGCAGCATGAATAAAATCACCAGCACGCGGATCCAGAACACCAGCAGATAGCCCGGTTGTTTCAGGTACTGATTGACGAGGTAATAACCTGCCGAAAAGACGGAGGCGATGAGGGAAAAGATGGCCCAGCCCCAGCCGGACATAAATTCGGCGAAGTTCATGGCGCTTTGGCGGCGGTGACGCGCGCGTGGTCGACGGTGAAATATTTGGCGCTGTCCTTCAAGGACGCGAAAATATTCGCATCCGTGCCGGTTAAAAACACCTGACCTTTGAAACTCAGCAGGCTGCGGAACAACTCATCCCGCCGCGCATCGTCAAGGTGCGCTGCAACTTCATCCAGCAGCAGCAGCGGCACGAAGCCTTTTTCGCCTTGCATCATGAGCGCGTGCGCCAGCACGAGGGCGACGAGCAGGCCTTTTTGTTCGCCGGTCGAGCATTGGTCTGCCGGCATGTCACGCGCGGTGTAGCGGACGAGGAAATCACTGCGGTGAATCCCTTCCAGCGATTTTCCGGCCGCGGCATCGGCCATGCGGGAGTTTTTGAATTTGCGTTTCAGCTCTTCTTCAATATCGACGGCCGGCCGTTTGCCGATTTCATTTTCAACCCAGCCGGTGACGGTGACGGCAGGTGACGGGAACAGCGATTGCTGTGCCGCCAGCTGCTGCGCGTAATGCAGCAGGCGCGATAAAAGATGCACGCGCGAGGCGGCGATACAAACACCATCCGCCGCCAGCTGCGTTTCCAGCGTGTCGAGCCAGCGTGGATCGGGGTTGCGGTCATCCTGCAAAATCTTCATGCGTTCGCGCAGGTTTTTATCGTAGGTGTTGAGGCGCGTCACATGCTCGGGCTCATAGGCATAAACCAGCCGGTCGAAAAATTTGCGGCGCATGGAAGCGCCTTCCAAAAACAACCTGTCCATCTGCGGCGTCAGCCAGATGCAGGCGACGTATTGGGTGAGGTCGTTATGGCCCTTGGCGTCCTTGCCCTCGATGCGGACGACGCGGCGCTTGGCATCGCGGTCAAGGCCGGTGCCAAGGCGCACCATATGGCCTGCCGCCGTTTCCACCTCCGCCGCCACGGCCCAGGGGTCTTCCGGCCCCGCCGCGCGGTTTTTCATCTCCAGCAGGTCGGCACCGCGAAGGCCCTTGCCGGGGATGAGGAGGCTGATGGCTTCAAGGATATTGGTTTTACCGGCGCCATTTTCCCCCGTCAGCACCACCACGGGCGCGCCACCTAAGTCGAGTCGCAGGGCGTCATAGCCCCGGAACTGCGTTAAGTTAAGTTTATGGAGGAGAAGCGGCACTGTTTTTCACTTTCGCTAATAAATATAGCGTTTTCAAAGGGAAAAGCCAGTTTAGAAACGCCGAAACAACAAATTGCTGCGCTGCTCGTAGTTACGGAAAAACATTAATGTTTAATTTTTGGTTAAAGAAATGTATACTCCTTACTCAAAGCAAATCTGTCCCGACATTAAACACTCTTCTAATTATGGAATTTCAGGAGTTACGCTGTGGCAAATAACAACGACAAGTCCATCCCCATCGGCAAGCGCATCCGCGATGTGATCAATCCCGCGCTTGAAGACAGCCGCAGGGAACAGGTTCAGCTGAACATTCTTGATAACGTATTCTCCCAATTTGCCGATGCGCTGCCGAAAATTGTAGAGCGTGATTTCGCCGCTTTCTTCAACCAGGTCGCGAGAACTGACTCCCAGCCGCAGACGCGCAACCCCACGATCATCAAATACCTCACCGCCATCAAAGGCGAAGATGAAGACAGCGCCTATTCGCCGATGAAGCGTCTGGCCATTCCGGTGTCGACCAATTTCACCACTTTCTCCGCCGATGAAATCAAGGACCTGCCCGGCTACATCAAGCTGCACACGGTCGCCCGCGATATGGACATCGCCCTTAAAATTCAGGGCCTGACCGCCGATGATAAAGGCAACCAGGCCGTGCTGACCTTTGACGCCAGCAAGACCTACAACCAGGGCGCCTATGAAAACGCGCAGATGTACCCGCAGCTGCCGCCGCAGAAGGTCGAATTCGACCGCAAGGCGAGCCAGGAATTCAAATTCGGTTCTTAAAAATTTAGTTTACGTCAGACAGAAAAAGGGCGGCTTCAGAATGGAGCCGCCCTTTTTTATTGTTCGTTTTTGAACTTCGTCGTAATTAAACCCGCATCGGCATCAGCACATACAGCGACGAGGTGTCGGCGACGTCCTGGATGATGGTGGGGGATGCGCCATCCGACAGCGAAATGCGGCAGCCCTCGCCTTCGATCTGGCGGGTGACGTCCATGAGATAGGCGGAGTTGAAGCCGATCTCCATGGGGCCGGCGTTGAAGCGGATTTCGATTTCTTCCGAGGCCGAGCCGCTGTCCGGCGAGTTTGCCGAGAGGGTCATGGTCTTGCCGCCGATGGTGAGCTTCACGGCGCGCGATTTTTCCGACGAAATCGTCGAGACGCGGTCAACTGCCGAGGCGAAGGTCGCGGGATTGATTTCGAGGAACTTGTCGTTGTTCTTCGGGATCACGCGCTCATAGTCGGGGAAGGTGCCGTCGATCAGCTTCGTCGTCATGGTGACGTGGTCGAAGGTGAACTTCAGCTTGTTTTCGGACAGACCGATTTCAATGCTGTCGCCCGCCTCGTCAATCAATTTGCGGATTTCATTGATGGCTTTGCGCGGGATGATGACGCCCGGCATGTCTTTCGCGCCGTCCGGCAGCGGCATTTCAAAACGCGCGAGGCGGTGGCCATCGGTTGCGACAGCGCGAAGCACGGCAACGCCGTCATTCTGCGCGGCGTGCAGGTAAATGCCGTTGAGGTAGTAGCGCGTTTCTTCGTTCGAGATTGCGAAGCGGGTGCGGTCGATGAGCGTGCGCAGATCTGCAGCAGGCACGGAGAATGTGTAGGCGAATTTTTCCGACGCGCCCATTTTGGGGAAGTCTTCCGTCGGCAGGCAGCCGAGGCGGAAGGTGGATTTGCCGGCTTTCACCAGCAGCGTCGTGTCATTGGGGCCGGAGGTGAATTCAACCGTGTTGCCGTCCTGCAGTTTGCGGACGATGTCGTACAGCGTATGCGCGGGCACGGTGGTGGCGCCGGGCTGCGATGCTTTGGCGGCAACGGATTCGACGATTTCGAGGTCCATGTCGGTGGTGGTCAGCGACAGGCTGTCCGCATCGGCGCGCAGGAGGACGTTGGCGAGGATGGGAATAGTGTTCCGGCGTTCGACGACGCTATGAACGTGGTTGAGCGAACGGAGCAGATCTGCGCGTTCAATGGTGAATTTCATGGCGAAATCATCCCCTGGCTGTAGCCGGCTTCAAATATATGCAAGTTATGCCTGAATTATAGCCATCGCGCCAGTAAAACTCAAAAGCAAAACAGCGCGGAAACGCAGCATTTGCACGGAGTCGCGCGATTCCGGCCGCGCGGAATCCAACGCGGAATCCATGCTCGCATTATGGATATTACTTGCGGTCTTTCGCGAGGCGGAAGGTGCCTTTATCCAGCAGGATCGGCTGCAGGGCGGAGAGGAAAATCCGCGCCCATTTCAGCGCGCCCGCCTTGGTGCCGACGAGGTCCTGGCGGAATTCGACGATGACATAGGGAATGCCGCGGCTTTCCGCATGGGTGCTGATGGTGTTCTTGCTGTAGTTCACCGCTTTCAGCGAATAGGGCTCGTTCTCCCCCACCGTCATGCCGGGGTTCTGGCTGCGCAGGTTGGCGGCGAGCTTGCGGGCGATTTTTTCTTCGCGGTTCCACAAAATGCCGATTTCCCACGGGCGCTTGAAGCCGTCCATCTCCGGCGTGAAGCTGTGCATGGAGAGGAACATGGGTGCAACGCCGCGTTTCGTATAGCTCGTCACGGTCTTGTCGATCGCTTCGTGATACGGCCAGAAAATTTCTTTCAGGCGCTGGGCGCGGTCGGCTTTGGTCAGGTTGGCGTTGCCGGGAATGTGGACATGGTCGGACTCATCGCGCATGCATTCCTTGTTCGTTTCGCCGCGGTTGAGGTCGACGACGAGGCGGGAATAGCTGGCGTAAACCGCCGGCGCATCAAGCTTTTCAGAGAGGTATTTGCCGATGATTTCCGTGCCCGGATCCCAGGCGATGTGCTTGGCGAGGTCTTTTTTGCCAAGACCAAGGTTGTCCAGCGATTTCGGCACGCGGTTGCTGGCGTGGTCGCAGACGATGACGGCATGGCCGCGGCCCTTGGCGTTTTCCACGCGGAAGGATTTAGGCTCTGCCTTGCCAATGACTTTTTTCGGCTGGATGAATTCTTTCACCGCAGCTTTTTTAGCGGCGGATTTTTTGGCGGTTTTCTTGGCGGCAGTTTTTTTGACGGGCTTTTTAGTCTTCGCGGGGGATTTCTTTTTCATTTTCGTTTCTTGTAGTTAGGCGTTTCAAGCGACATCCATGCCGCGGCGGGAGAATTTGACGTCGCGGTGGACATGCGCCGACATCAACAGGCCGAAACCGAAGAGGACGGAGAGCATGGCCGTGCCGCCATAGCTGATCATCGGCAGCGGCACGCCCACGACGGGCAAAAGCCCCATGACCATACCGATATTAATGAAAATATAAAGTGAAAAGTTGATGATAATACCGGTCGCGAGCAATCTTCCGAACTGGTTCTGGCAGTTAAACGCCATGAAATAACCGTAAACGATGATGAGCGCGAAAAGGCTCATCAGCACAAGGCCGCCGGTGAGGCCCCATTCTTCCGTGAACAGCGTGAAAATAAAGTCGGTCTGTTTTTCGGGCAGGAAGTTCAGGTGGCTCTGCGTACCATGCAGGAAACCCTTGCCCGCAATACCGCCGGAGCCAAGCGCGATTTTGGACTGCGTGATGTGATAGCCCGCGCCCAAGGGATCGGACTCCGGGTCCATGAAAATGGCGATGCGCTTTTTCTGGTAGTCGTGCAGGAAGTGCCACAAGACCGGCATGGCGGAGAGGCCCCCCGCCAGCACGAGGCCGAACATCCAGTAGCTGACGCCGGCGATAAAGAACATCGCGCCGGAGACGAAGATAATCATCATGGCTGTGCCCAAATCCGGCTGCGCCAGAACGAGGGCGACCGGCAGGCCGATGATGCCCAAGGGCGCGATGAGGAAGAGCGGGTTCTTCACATCATCCGCCGTCGCGCCGTGGAAGAAGCGGGCAAGCGCGAGGACGGTTGCGATTTTCATGGCTTCGGAGGGCTGCAGCTGCAAAAATCCCAAATCAATCCAGCGCTGCGCACCCATGGCGTTATGGCCTTTGACGTCGACATAGACGAGCAAAAGCGTGCAGAGACCGAAAATGACATAGGCAAAGCGCATCCAGAGGCGGATGTCGATGAGCGCCGTGATGACGAGCCCCAGAATACCAATGCCGAACTTGATCGCCTGCGGCCCCGCCCAGGGCTGCATATTGCCGGACGCCGCCGAATAGAGGGAGATAAAGCCGACGCAAGCGACAGCGGTGATGAGAACAAGGAACGGCCAGCTGATGGACATCAGCTTTTCCTGAATAGAGAGAGAGTCGCGGGAGAGGGAGCGGCGCATAATCTAGTGCTTTCCTTTCGCGGGTTTTTTGGCTTGTTTTTTCGCCTCGGCATCCATCGCGGCGCGTTGATCTGACGCGAGCTTCGCGGCGGCGGCGGCATCAACAGCATCATCAACCGTATGAATGCGCTGCGGATCGCGCTTTTGAATCGCGGTTAAAATATCGCGGGCGATGGGGGCTGCCGCGGTCGAGCCGCCGACGCCGTGTTCCACAATCACCGCCGTCACATAGCGCGGCTGTTCAACCGGGCCGTAGGCGACGAAAAGCGCGTGGTGTCGCCATTTCCACGGCAGGGATTCGTTTTTGACGCCGGCATTGCGCATAGCGAGCGTGATGCGCCGCACCTGCGCCGTGCCGGATTTGCCGCCCATTGAAAAACCGTCTTCTTTAATCCGCGCGCCATAGGCGGTGCCGCGCGGGTCGTTCACCACGGCGCGCATGCCGCGGTTGACGATCTCGAGGTGATCAGGGTTGAGGTCAATGTCTTTCCATTCGGGGATCAGGCTGCCGACTTCCTCAATCGAGCGGACGAGCACAGGTTTCACCGCCTTGCCGCCGTTCACGAGACGCGCCGTCATGGTGGCGAGCTGCAAGGGTGTTGTCAGCGTATGCCCCTGCCCGATGGCGGAGTTGAGCGTTTCGCCCTGCTGCCATGACTCTTTAAACCGTTTCACCTTCCACGCGCGGTCGGGGATAAGCCCCTCCCCCTCGCCCGGCACGTCGAAATCCATTTTCGCGCCGAGGCCCAGACGCCGCGCCATTTTTGCGATGGCATCAACACCGATGCGGTGGCCCATTTCATAGAAGAAGCAGTCGCAGGATTGCATCAGCGCCTGTTCGAAACCGACGGAGCCATGGCCCGCAGGCCGCCAGCAGTGGAATTTATCTTTGCCGAGCATGTAGTAGCCAGGGCAGAACACATGCGTGCCGGGGGACACGCCGGCGTCAAGTGCCGCGAGCGCCGTCACCATTTTAAACGTCGAGCCCGGCGGGTACTGCCCCGCAATCGCCTTGTTGGTGAGCGGGTTGGTTTCATCCGCCAGCAGCCCTTCCCAAATATCGGCGGGAATGCCGCGGCTGAACAAGTTAGGGTCGAAAGACGGGTAGGAGCAAAGCGCATAAACTTCGCCCGAATGCGCATCCATGACGACGGCGGCGGCGGAGCGTTGCGCCGCCAGCATTTCCTGCACCTGCATCTGCAGATCGGCATCGAGCGTCAGCGTCAGGCGGTGACCCTTCTTCGCATCCGTGCGCGACAGTTCGCGGATCTCGCGGCCGACGACGTTGACCTCCGCCTGAATTTGTCCCGCAACACCGCGGAGGGTTGCATCAAATTTCTTTTCAACGCCGGTTTTGCCGATGCGGAAGCCGGGGATGCTCATGACCGGATCATCGGTCATTTCCGCTTCCGAGACGCGGCCGACATAGCCGATGATATGCGCCGTCGCATCCCCCAGCGGATAGGAACGGATTTCGCCTTCTTCTGTCGAAACGCCCGGCAGGTCGGGGAAGTTCTGCTCCACCATCGCCATATCTTCCCAGGTCAGATTTTCTTTGACGAGGATGGGTGTGAAGGGTTTGTGCCGTGTTATTTCGACCAGCACGGCCTGCTTGTCTTCCTCCGTCACGGGGATGATGCGCGAGAGACGCTCTAAAGTATCCTCGATGCTTTCGACCTGTTCCGGCACCACGAAAGCGCGGAAGTTCTGGGTGTTGATGGCGAGCGGCACGCCGAAGCGGTCCATGATCTCGCCGCGGCCGGCGGGGATGAGGCGGAGGGAAATGCGGTTCTTGTCGGAGAGGGTCTGGAATTTTTCCTGCTCGACCACCTGCAGATAGCCAAGGCGCGCCGCCAGGATGCCGAAAGCCCCCAGCTGCGCCGCGCCGACGATGAGCGTGCGGCGGGAAAATTCCTTATATCGCTCCATATCCCGGTTCATGGGGGGATATTACAGGGAGCGGATAAGATTTGCAGCGGTTTTTCTCGTTATTTCGGCGCTTTTGTGGGTGCCGCCTGCGCGGGGGCGACGCGACCTGCGGTCAAAGTCGCCTGCACGCCGGTTTCCTTGAAATCATCCTTTGCTGTCGCAAACAGCACAATCGCGCCGTCGGCATCGGCGGTGTATTCCTTCTGCAGCCCGTCCTCCAGTTTGGTTTCCTTGGTGAAGGTAAAGGGGGAGCCCTTGCCAAGGAAACCGGAAGCCGAGCGCCAGAAGGAGGCGGTATCAATTTTACGGGCGAGGATGCTGCAGCCGCCAGCTTTGGGCACCACCATGACCATATTGCCCTGTTCGCTGTTGATCATGAAAACGCGGTCGCCCTTGGCCGCGAACAGCAGGGTTTTGTCCGCCGGAAATTCGCCGAGCTTTTCGCCAATGGCAACACCCGCAGGATCCCGCTTGCCGTAGAGCGCCGGCAGGCAATAGCTGTACATGGCCGCCATGATCTCATCTTCAAAGGTGACAGCCTTCATCGGCGGCTTTTCCTCGACCGGCGTGATGGCGGCGAAGGCGGTGGAGGAGAGAAGACTTAAAAGTATGGCGATGAGGATGTGGCGCATGATTTTTTCTCGTATAAAATTTTAGAGGAAGTTGTGGCGTTTTTAGTAAGTTACAGTCAAATGCAGCCCCTTCGAGGAAGCTTTCGCCGTCCAACCATCAATCTTAGCCTGTACTCTATTTTGGGTTTTGATTTTCTTTAGAGCCAAAAATAAGTCGTAATTTCTTGTCGTCTCGCTGAAACAAGCAGAAGAGTTTAACGAAACATAGAGATGATAAGTAATTCTCTGATTTTTCTTGTCGAGAAAATTTTTATCTTTCACAGCAGCCAGAGCAATTTCTCCGCCCTTTTTTCCAAGCTTTCTTTTTTCGTCTGTGACGAATTTCTTATATTCTCTCCAGCCCTTTTCGGTAAAAAGAGTTTCGTTATCTTCTCTTTGAATTGGTTTTTCTTTGTTTTCTTTTGCGGTCAATCCGGGGCAGTTTTCGCCTTTTCCGCCGGTGCTTATTGATAGTAACTCCGGTATCGCGGCATCTATATCCGCAGCATCAAGGCGGCTATATGCGGCCAAAGGCGTTACATTCCGATGCTCTCCAGCTTCAGAGGAAGCGCAATGAAACGTTCCGAACGCAAGCAGGGAAAGCAGTGAAACTACTCTCATAACGCGGATAAATTCGCCCAGCATTGTTTACAGCCTCTCCGCCATCGACTTGTTGAAGGCCGAGAGCGGCAACACGATGAGTGGGAAGATGGCGGCGGTCATGACGACGCTCATGAGCATGGCGCGGATGGAGGTGAATTCGAAATCCCAGATGAAGAGGGAATAGAGCGCCCATTGCAACAGGCCGGAGCCGAGGGCGACGAGCATGAGGCCCATCCAGATGACGGCGAAGGGCTGGCCCAGCAAAAACTTGCGCTGCGTGCGCGTGACCCATTGTGCGACGACGAGTGTCAGCGCGTTGAGGCCCAGCGGGAAGCCCGCCATGAGGTCAAAGGCGATGCCGACGAAAAAGGCCGCCATGGGCGGCAGCGTCGAGGGGCGCATGATGGCCCAGTAGTAAATCGCCATGAGCACAAACGACGGGCGGATTTCACCGACGTGGCCGATTTTAAACGGGAAGACGGAGAGCACGAGTAGCAGGAAGAGGACGAGGAAAGTTGCCGCCGCGCGGCCAAGGGCGCCGAAGACCGACTCCTGCCAGCCGTCGTTGGAGCGGAAGGCCATCATTATTTCCGCTTGGGGGGCATGTTGCTTTGGGGGGTGGAAATTTCGCCGGTCGAAAGGCTCTGGTCGGCATCCGCGTTAATGACCTGCACGTAGGTCACTTTCGAAATATCCGCGAGAGGCTTCACAAAAATGCCGTCTTTGCCGACTTCAACGATGGTGCCGAGCGGGATATCCGGCGGCAGCTGGCCGCCGTCACCCGACGTGACGATGCGCTGGCCGACGGAGAGGCCGCTATCAATCGGCAGGCGCTCGAGCTTCAGCAAATCCATATTCTTGCCGGCCAGAATCGCCTTGGTGCGCGTGTTCTGGATGATCACGGGAATATGGGAGTTTAAATCCGAGACGAGGAGGACGCGGGAAGAGCGCGTGCCCGCTTCCGTCACGCGGCCGATAAGACCGTGGCCAGACATGACCGCGTTGCCCTTGGCAACACCGTCTTCAAGGCCGACCGGCAGCAGCACCGATTTCACGAAAGAACCGCCGGGGTCGGAGACCACGCGTGTGGTGACATAGTGCAGGCTGGCGTCTGCCTTCACGTTCAGCAGGTCGCGGAAGGACTGGTTTTCCGCCTGGAATTTCAGGGCTGATTCATACCATTGCTGGAGCTTGGCATTTTCTTCGCGGAGGCGGATATTTTCCGCGCGCAGCTGGCGAAGCGTCGCCACGCCATCAAAGGAATCTGTCAGCGCGACGAAGGGGCGCGAGACGGCGGCCATGACGGGCGCCATTTTATCCGTCAGCGCGAGGCGCATGGATTCGACGGGCAGCATATCGGCGCGGTGGAAGACCATCAGCGTGATCGCCACGAGTACCAGCACAGCCGGTGTAACCCGCGTTGTAATGGTGCGCATGGGGATGGATTGGAGGACTGATTTATGCGGTCTGCGGGAAGACAAGCGCCACTCCAGTCGGAGAATTAACCTGTTATCGATTATAACAAGAATACATTAATAATTGCAAAACGAAGTTCGAGCCAAGGTACTGAAACCTTTATCGATTTTTGGGCGCGGCGTGTCAAGGCGGGATAGGCTGTCCCGGCCATATAATTACGATATTATGAAATAATTCAAGGCGAAGGCGGAAAAGGCTTCGATGTTTAGTACATCGACGTCAGCACGCCCTTGAGCTTGGCCATATTCTCGAGCGCCTGGCCGGAGCCGAGGGCGACGCAGGACAGGGGGTCATCCGCCACCATCACGGCAAGGCCGGTGGCATAGCGGAGGACGTAATCCAGATTCGAGAGGAGAGAGCCGCCGCCAGTCATGACGATGCCGCGGTCGACGATATCCGCCGCGAGTTCGGGGGCGGTGTGTTCCAGCGCGCCCTTCACGGCGTCAATGATCGCGCCGACGGGTTCGGCCAGTGCTTCCGCGATCTGACGTTCGGAAATGACGAGTTCTTTCGGCACGCCGTTCATGAGGTCGCGGCCTTTGATTTCCATCAGGCGGCCTTCGCCGTCTTCGGGCGGGCAGGCGGAGCCGATTTCTTTCTTGATGCGCTCGGCAGTGGATTCGCCGATGAGCAGGTTGTGGGTTCTACGGATGTAGTTGATGATCGCATCATCCATCTTGTCGCCGCCGACGCGGACGGAGCGGGCGTAGACGATGCCGCCCAAGGAGATGACGGCAACTTCCGTCGTGCCGCCGCCGATGTCGACGACCATGGAGCCGGTGGGCTCCGTCACGGGAAGCCCGGCGCCAATCGCGGCGGCCATGGGTTCTTCAATCAGTTTCACGTCGCGCGCGCCGGCGGATTCTGCCGATTCCTGAATGGCGCGGCGCTCAACGGCGGTGGAGCCGGAGGGCACGCAAATAACCATGCGGGGCGAAGCAAAGCTGCGGCGGTTGTGGACCTTAGAGATGAAGTACTTGATCATGAATTCCGCAGCTTCAAAGTCGGCGATGACGCCGTCGCGAAGCGGGCGGATGGCCATGATGTGGCCGGGCGTTCTGCCCAGCATCATCTTCGCATCTTCGCCCACAGCGCGCGGGCGCTTGCGGCCTTCGATGTATTCCATGGCGACGACGGAGGGTTCATTGAGGACAATGCCCTGCCCGCGCACATACACGAGTGTATTTGCTGTGCCGAGGTCGATAGCCATGTCGGCGGACATCAATCCAAGTAGCTTCGAAAACATCGCTGGTCTTTCTTATTCGCCGAAATTAAAGCGGAACAGACGGGATGGCCGAAATTACTGCTTGGCCTTCATGCGCGGGTTTTCTTTGTTGATGACGTAAAGGCGCATTTTGCCTTTGCCATCGCGGCGACGGACAACCTTGTTGTTCTTGTCGCGGGTCTTCAGGGATTTCAAAGACGATGTCTTTTTCATGATATCGATTCCAATACTTTTCAAACAGTTGGCCATGCGGGGGCCAAGCCCCTTAATGAAGCAAGGCAAACTACTGATATTTTTAATTTTTGTCAACGATGTTATGACGCATCAGAAAGTAGTGACGCGGCAGCGGTGGCGAGGCTTTATGAATCCCTCACAGGGAATCGAGGCGCCCTGAAAAGAACTCTGTTTCCAGTATAGCACCCGAAGCCTTGCGGCAGGCTTAAGTAATAAAATTACAAGGTCTTGAAGGCCGGCGCAGCAAGCTTGCGAAGTTGCGTTTTATTGGATAATTTTAAACTTATGGGAAAAAACCCCTTGCGTTCCATTGCGCTGCAGCATATATAGAGCGGGCTTAAATGCGTTGAGCCGGGGGTTTCAATCCGCTCATAACTACCACGAGCACCATCAATCTACAGCCCGCCTAAAAGCAAAAAAAGGGCTCAACCATAAACTCTCGGCAAGAGAGAGGGTACTACCAACTAACTTTTACTACAAAAAGACTAGTTAAAACTGGCCCCGCCTTGTAAGCGGGGCTTTGTTTTTGTGGGTGTAACCTTAAGCGTTCCTCCTCCGAATAGCCCTCCGACTGCAACCAACGGAGGCAATCATGACCAACACCTTTAATAACAAAGCCGTAAAGTCCGATGCGCCCGCGGCAAAGCCCGCGCCGCGCCTGCAGGACATCTGCCCCTGCTATCGCCCGAAAATGTAAATTTGGCGATCCGCCGGAAATACGATAAAAGCAGCGTCATGGCAAAACACCTGACGCTGTTTTTATATGCCTGGCTCTGGCTGGGCTGGTTCGCGGCCGTGCTGCTCGGCAAATACGGCTATGAGGCCGCATCGCTGCTGGTGCCTTTGGTCGGCTGGCTGCTGTTTGTTTTTTCGCAGCACCCGCGCTTTCGTGACTGCACGCGGCTGCTGGGCATTGTGAGCCTTGGCATTCTGGCGGATCTTGCCGCCTTGAAAATCGGCTTCATCACCATCACGGCTGAGAGCGAGAGTTTCTTCCCGCTCTGGCTGTTTGCGCTGTGGCTGTTGTTTGCACCGGCTTTCGCCCTGCTGCAAAAACCCTTGCGGCAGCGACTGTGGCTTGCCGCTATTCTCGGCGCGGTCTTTGGCCCTCTCAGTTATTATTCGGGCGGCAGCTTTGGCGTGCTTGAAATAAACGGCACAGGGGCTTTCGCCGCCTATGCCGTTTTCTGGTTCTGTTATGTGCCGCTGGGGATCTACCTTGCGCGGCCAAATAAGTTTATTTCTTGATCACAAAAGTCGCGCGCTTGGTGAGTTCTTTCAAGCGTGACGCGCCGACATAGGTGCAGGCGGAACGCAGGCCGCCCAGAATATCCTGCACCGATTCCTTCACATCGCCCTTGTAATCGATGGTAATGACGCGGCCTTCCGACGCGCGGTGGGACGCAACGCCGCCGGAATATTTATCCATCGCGACTTTGGAGGACATGCCGTAGTACTCGATCTTGCCCGAGCCCTTGCCTTTGACAGCGGCGAGCTGTTCGTCATCCAGAGATTCCGTATGGCCCGCCAGCATGCCGCCGAGCATGACGAAATCGGCGCCGCCTGCAAAGGCCTTCGCCACATCGCCCGGCATTTTGCAGCCGCCGTCGGCGCAGATAAAACCGCCAAGGCCGTGCGCCGCATCCGCGCATTCGATGATGGCGGAAAGCTGCGGATAGCCGATGCCCGTCATCGCCCGCGTCATGCAGGCGGAGCCGGGGCCGATGCCGACCTTCACGATATCCGCGCCCGCCAAAATCAGCGCTTCCGTCATGTCGGCGGTCGCGACGTTGCCGGCCATGATGATTTTTTTCGGGTGGTGTTTGCGCACGTCGCGCAGGAAGTCGATAAAGCGCTCGGTATAGCCGTTGGCGACATCGAGGCAGATTTTGTTGGCACCCGGCAATGCCGCCATGACCTTGTCGATCGATTCCATGTCATCGATGCCGAAGGTGATGAAGGAATAATCGGTCGAGATTTTTGCCGCCACCAGCTCGTCAATCTTGTAATGCTTGTGCAGCGAGGTGAACATGCCGTGGGAGGCGAGCGCGGCCGCCATTTTGAGCGTGCCGACGGTATCCATGTTGGCGGCGATGATAGGCACGCCGGTAATTTCTTCCCCCGAATGCGGCGTCTTGAAGGTGCGGCGGACATCCACTTCCGAGCGGGATTTGAGGCGCGAGCGCTTCGGGCGGATCAGGACGTCGTCAAAATCAAGTTTTGGTTCGGATTCAATGCGCATGGTTTACTCCACAAGAATTGCCCGCAAGGCGCAGGCGGAAACGCCGGCTTTTTAACGGCCGGCGGCGAAACCATCAGATTTTTTGGGGGTTTCAACTATTGGTACGGGGTTTTTAGGGTAAAAGCAAGATGGCGGTTAAGCCGTTGATAAAACAGCTAATATATTGATATTATTTGACATATTGGTGGTCACGGGTGTATTGTTTCTGAACGTTAAAAAGGGCCGCAAGAGATTCCCATGACCATTTCCCCCGCCATCCCCGATTTTGCCAGCCTGATGGGCGTGGAGATCGATATGTTCGAGGATAAGCACGTTGTTACCGCGGGCGCCGGCGCTGGAACCATGACCATTGTCGAAACCGTGCCCGCCGTGAATGACCCGCCGCTGTTCCAGAACATCCGCGCCGCGGCGAAGGAAGAAGGCCTCAACGCCCGCATCATCCTGCCGAACAAGGTGCCGGGCGACAACACCGATCCCAAGGGCATTGACGTTTATATTGTGCTGTACGGCGACGGCAAATACCGCACCAGCCTTGGCCGTAGCGGCCTTGTGTTTGCGCCGAAGGAAGAGCCCGTCTTTACCAGCCCGCGCCAGAAAGAAAAAGATGCCGCAGCCACAGCCGCCACCAAGGCGCTGGCCGACAGCTTTGCCGACAGCCTGCTGCAGGGCACGACGCGCGCCACAACGCCGATGAAGACCGTGCGCTTCAAGCCTGCCGCGGGCATCAAGCTATGATCACGAAAGAGCGCCTTCGCGATATTTTCGGGCGCTTCGTCGGCCTTGAGGCCGCGATGGAACCGGGCGACAAGGAAATTGACCTCAACGGCACCAAGGTAAAAGTCGCCAACGATGTGCTGACGCCGAAAACTTTTAAACTGATGAGCGATGTGCGTGGGGCCGCCGCTGAAAACGGCCTGACCGTCCGCGTGATTTGGCCGGGCACGATGATCACCATGGAATTTGTAGAGACCCGCGCCGACCTTTACCTGTTGCCGGATCATAAAGGCCGGCTGCTCTTAAGTCTTGATTCCCAAATCGTGCCGGAGCGCGCCCCCGACCATGCGGATGTCGCGCGGCAGGGCCTGCTGACATCGCTGAAACCGATGAAGCCGCCGCGCTTCAAGCCGCCAACAGCTTAAAATTACTTCCCGATACAGAAATCCCTGAAGATTTTATCGAGCAGTTCTTCGACATGCACGCGGCCCGTAATGGCGCCGAGGGCGCGAAGGGCGAGGCGTAAATCTTCCGCCGCGAGTTCGGGCAGCGGGGCGTTGAGGCAGCGCGTGAGCGCGGCCGCAGCTTCCTCCAGCGCGGCGCGGTGGCGCGCCCTTGTGAGCGGCGGGCCGGATTTTGACTTGAAGGCGGCGGCGGTTTTTTCGCCGAGGATTTTCAGGAGCTGATCTATCCCCTGCCCTGTCGTGGCCGAGATATTCAACCCGTCATGCGGCTGCACATCGGCTTTTGTAAAAGCGATAATGGTATTGGCATCGACAAGTTTTTGCGTTTCACTGTCCTGCGGCTTGGTGCCATCAAACAGGGCGATTTTCAAATCGGCTTCCTGCACATGGGCGGCTGCTCTTCGAATACCTTCCGCCTCGATCTTATTGCTGGTTTCGCGGAGGCCCGCGGTATCGGCGAGAATGACGGGGTAGCCACCAAGGTCGAGATGCACTTCAATGATATCGCGCGTGGTGCCGGCTTCGTCCGAGACAATCGCGGCGTCGCGCTGCGCGAGGGCGTTGAGCAGGCTCGATTTGCCGGCATTGGGCGCGCCGAAAATGGCAATGCGGATGCCTTCGCGCAGCCGCTCGCCCCTGCGGCCATCGTTTAAATGCGCGGTGATTTCTTCCAGCAGTTTTTTCACCTGCGGCTGCAGCCCTGCGGCGATTCCTTGCGGCATATCATCTTCGGGGAATTCGATATCGGCTTCCTGATGCGCCAGCAGGCCACTTAAATTTTCCGACCAGCCCTGATAGAGGATGCGCAGACTGCCCGCGACCTGGTCCAGCGCCTGCAGTTTTTGCGCTTCGGTTTCGGCGTCAATAATATCGGCAATGGCTTCAGCTTCGGTCAGATCAATCTTGCCGTTCTGGAAGGCGCGCTTGGTGAATTCGCCGGGTTCGGCAAGGCGGCAACCGGGCAGGTGCGACAGTGCTTTCAACACGCCTTCAATAATCGCTCTACCCCCATGCAGGTTGAATTCAACCGTGTCTTCGCCGGTGAAACTGTTCGGCCCCGGGAAGATGGTGACAATGCTGCGAAAATCCAGCAGATGGCCGGATGACGGATCCGTCAGCGTATGGATGGCGGCAAGGCGCGGCGTGAAATGCGATTTAAGGCAGAGGCGCTTGAAACATTCAATCGCTTGCGGGCCGGAGACGCGGATGATGGCAACGCCCGCGCGGTAAGAACCGGTGGTGAGTGCGTAAATCGTCTCCATCAGCAAATCGCGGTCGGCGGCAGCCTTCCGTCTTGCTGGGCTTCGCTCAAAGTCTTCTGGTCAGGGGTCAGCAGCAGGCGTTCCACCTTTTCGCCGTTTTCGACATGGCGTTCCAGAATTTCATCAATATCGGCCTTGGTCGCATAGGTGTACCAGGTACCTTCAGGGTAGATCACCATGACGGGCCCCAGCTCGCAGCGGTCGAGGCAGCCGGCGGAATTGACACGGCGGCCGTCCTTCAGACCCAATTCTTTCAGCCGCGCATTCATGTAATTGCGGAGTTCAACCGAACCCTTGGCCTTGCAGCTGCCGCGCGGCGCATCTGGCGGGCGCTCGTTCGTGCAGCAGAAGATGTGCTGGCTGTAAAACATTTTATCGGTGCTCATGATGTTTCCCAAAGCTTGTTTGCTGTTGTAAGGTAAAGCATAAGCAACGATGGCGACAAGTTGAATTTACCCCCATGGCAAACCTGTTAAGCAAGGAAACCAGCCCCTACCTGCTCCAGCACAAGGATAACCCTGTGCACTGGATGCCCTGGGGCAGTTTTGCCCTTGCCAAAGCCAAGGCGGAGAATAAGCCCATTCTCCTCTCCATCGGCTATGCCGCCTGCCACTGGTGCCATGTGATGGCGCATGAAAGCTTCGAGGAGGCGGATGCCGCCGACCTCATGAACCAGCATTTCATCAGCATCAAGGTTGACCGCGAGGAACGCCCCGATATTGACATGATCTACCAGAACGCACTTGCGCTGCTGGGGCAGCAGGGCGGCTGGCCGCTGACCATGTTTTTAACGCCGGAGGGCGAGCCGTTCTGGGGCGGCACTTATTTTCCCCCGCTGGCGCGGCATGGCCTTCCAGCCTTTAAAGAAGTCTTGCGCGGCGTCGCCAAAAGCTGGGGGCAGGAGCAGGAGCGCATCACGCATAACGTCAAAAGCCTGACGACCGCGCTTGAAAAACTGCAGGCCCCGCGCGAGGGGCATATTGTGACGCGGGAGCAGCTGGATAAAATCGGCTTTTACTTCCTTTCCGCCATTGATGCGGCGCATGGGGGCCTCGGCGAAGCGCCGAAGTTCCCGTCGCTGCCCGCGATGTCGCTGCTGTGGGACAATTACATCCGCAGCGGCAATGATGTGTTCCGCTCTGCCGTGGTGCATAGCTTAAGCCAGATGTGCCAGGGCGGCATCTACGACCACCTCGGTGGCGGTTTCGCGCGCTATACGGTGGATGCCGAATGGCTGGTGCCGCATTTTGAAAAAATGCTCTACGACAACGCGCAGTTTATCTCGCTGCTGTCGGAAGTATATAAAGAGGCGCAAAACCCGCTGTTTGCGCAGCGCATCCGCGAAACCATTGCCTTCCTGCTGCGCGATATGGCGGTGGAATTTGATGGTGATGGTGCCTTTGCCAGCAGCTTTGATGCCGACAGCAACGATGGCACAGGGCATAAGCACGAAGGCGCTTATTACGTCTGGTCGGCGAAGGAAGTGGACGAGGTTTTGGGCGCGGAAGCGCTGCTGTTCAAGCAGACCTATGATGTAACGGTGTTCGGCAACTGGGAGGATAGCAATATCCTCAACCGCTTGAAGCACCCTGCCTATCTGTCAGCGGCGGAGGAACAGCGGCTGGAGGGTTTGCGCACGAAATTACTGGCGGCGCGCGGCAAGCGCCAGCCGCCGCAGCGCGATGGAAAAGTTCTCGCCGACTGGAACGGGCTTGCCATTTCCGCGCTGCTGCAGGCGCATCAGGCCTTGGGCGATGCGGCCTATCTGGAAGCCGCCGGCCGCGCGTTCCGTTTTGTCACGCGCCAAATGACGGCGGAAGATGGCCGCCTGCAGCACAGCTGGTGCGATGGCCGCGCGACGCACCCCGGCACACTGGACGATTACGCCAATATGATTCAGGCAGCGACGCTGTTTTTTGAAATCACCCGCAACCACGCCTATCTGGTGCAGGCGGAAAGCTGGGCGAAAATTCTGCTGGATGATTACTGGGACAATCTGCATCACGGTTTCTTTTTCAGCGCCGCGGAAGCAGGCCTTCTACTGCGCCCCAAAACGGCGGATGATACCGCAACCCCGTCCGGCAACGGCACCATGGTGGGCGTGCTGGTACGGCTCTATTTCATGACCGGCAAGCCGCAATACCTTGAACGGGCGGAGGAGACAGCGCGGGCATTCAGCGGTGATATTCTGCAACGCTTCTTCCCGCTCACGACGCTGCTGGGCAATAGCGACTTCCTGGCGCATCCCGTCACCGTCGTGCTGGCGGGCAAGACCGGGCGGGAGGCACTCCTCGACGTTCTGAAAACCGTTTCCCTGCCGCGGCTGATATTGCTGGAGGCGGAAGGCGCAAGCCCCCTGCCGGAGGACCACCCCGCGCACGGCAAGACCGCGATTGGCGGGCGGGCCACGGCCTACATCTGCGCCGGCCGCAGCTGCATGGCGCCGGTGACGGAGGCAGACGAATTCCGGAAACTTCTGCTGGAAGAGCGCAAGCGCATGAAAACCCCTGCCGCGAACGACGGATAATAGTTAACCACCTGTTTCCGATATTGTTATTGACGGTTTTTGATAACGGGTTAGTCTCTATCCGTGACAACCAGCGGAGGGCACCTATGAAAAAAGAAGTCAAGATCAAGGCGAAGGACGGCGGCAGCTTCATGGCCTATGTCGCCTACCCCGAAACGGATCTGCCCGCGCCCTCCGTCATCGTCATTCAGGAAATTTTCGGCGTCAATGAAGTGATGCGTGGCATCTGCGACCAGCTGGCGCATGCGGGCTTCGTCGCCATCTGCCCTGACCTGTTCTGGCGTCAGGAACCCGGCGTGCAGATCACCGACAAATCGGAATCGGAATGGCAGAAGGCCTTCCAGCTTTATAACGGCTTTGACGTCGACCTTGGCATTGAAGACCTGAAGGCGACGCTGGAATTCCAGCGGAAGGATGACAACGCGACCGAAAAAGTCGGCACCCTCGGCTACTGCCTTGGCGGCAAGCTGGCGTATCTGATGGCCGCGCGCTCGGACGCCGATTGCAACGTCAGCTATTACGGCGTCGGCATTGAAGAGCTGCTGGATGAAGCCAAGAACATCAAAAAACAACTCCTGATGCATATCGCGGAGAAGGACAAGTTCGTCCCCATCGCCGCGCAGCAGAAGATTTTGACCTCGCTGAACAAGCACAAGAACATCGAAATTCACGTCTACCCCGATGTCGACCATGCCTTCGCCCGCGAAGGCGGCGCGCACTACGACAAGGAAGCGGCGCGGCAGGCGAATGCGCGCACGATTGATTTCCTGGCGACCCACCTGACGCCGAAGAAGAAGGCGCACACCGGTACCTGACATGTCCGAGCCCGATTTCCTTCCCGAACAGCCGGCAGAAGTCCACTTCCAGATCGGCCAGAAAGCCGCTGACAAGCTGGGACGCCTTGTCGACGGCAACGGGCTGAAGGCGGAGCAGGTGCGTGTTGCGCGCCATGAAACCCTTGTCCATCAAATCCCGGGTGCCATTCATATCGTCCTCAAGCCCGATGTCGTCAAAAGCCAGCTGAAAGGCAAACGCCCGCACGGGCAGGTCATGGCGAATGAAGCCGCGATCATGGGCCTTGCCGCCGGCATTGCGAGCGAACACATCGCGTCGAAAGATGTGCAGGTCGAGCTGATGCAGCACATTGATAAAGACCAGGGCCGCGGCTGGGGCATGAAGCCCTTCCGCCTGCCGCTCGCGGTCACCAAGCGCGATTTCTGCGTCGTGGACGAATGCACCAAATGCGGCGGACAGGCGAGCTATGCCTGCAACATCTGCTCCAAAACCGGCGCGGTGCCCTGCCCCGGCTGCAACGCGCAAGGCATTGCGCAGTGCCCGACCTGCTTTGGCGCCGGTGCGGTCAACGGGCCGGACGGGGACCGCATCCCCTGCACCACCTGCAATGCGACCGGCCGCACCACCTGCCGCACCTGCCAGGGCGCAACACAATTGCGCTGCGGCAAATGCGCCGGCAAGGGCGTGATCGGCTGCACGGAATGCGACCAGTCCGGCTTCTGGACCTGGATTTTCGACATGACCTTCCATGCCGAAGCAAGCTTCGAGGTTGACCGCCAGCACCTGCCGCAGGATGTGCAGGCGATGATGGAGCATTTGGGCGTACGCCAGCTGGCAACCAACGACCATGCCGAAATTTTCCGCCTGCATGAGGTGCCGGAGGAAAAATTCCTCGTCATCCCTTATGTCGCATTCCTGCCGATTGCAAACGTGGAATTCTCGATCGAAGGCAAGCAATACCCCGCGACCGTCGCGGGCCTCACCGGCCTTATCACGCATATCGACGCGCTGCTGGATAATATTGTGAAGCCCGGCATCAACGCGCTGTTCAAGCTGGCCAAGGGCCCGCTGGCGGCCGAAGCGCTGGTCGATCAGGCCTGCAAATTCCGCGTTATCCGCAAGGCTTTAAGCGGCCTTGCGCATCATTCGAAACGGCAGGTCTATCAGCAGATTACAAAAGAATATCCGCTGGTACTGTCGGACAAATACGCGAAAGCGATTGTGAAATATGCCGACAACGCGCTTGCCGCCATGGCGCGCGCGCCAAAAACCAAGGGCCTGATTATCGGCACCGTTATCGCCGCCGCCATTTCCGCAGGTTACTTCATGACGCCGGCGCATGCCTATGTGCAGCAAACCTTTGCCCTCAACAACAAGGCGCAGTTACAGGTGGCGGGCGATATTGCGGTGTACCTGCTCGGCTACCTTGCCGCATGGTTGACGATTAAAGTGGTTGCCGCCGGTGCGCTCAAAAAACTGCTGCCCAATAATGTGAAGAGCGAGGAAGACAAAGGCCTGCCCCCCGCCGGCAAACAGGGCATGACCGCGATTTTCACGACACTTATCCCTTGGCTCGCCCTCGCCTTCTTCGCACTGTCAAAGCCGGATTGGGTCGCGGCAGTTCTGGCGCATCTGCCGAAGTAACATTTTAGTTGATCTGGCAGATATTTCTTACCCGATGTCCGAGTTCAGACTCGATATAGCTGACGATTGCGTGTTCGTTGAAACCTTTTGACTTTTCTTCGGGAAGAATAATTTGTTCTATAATGGGCTTGAACATCCCGTCAGGGTAGACGACCCAACTTATAGAATTTGCGCCTACACTGCCCCGCCGGATATTTTCCGCGAGTTCATAAAAGCGCGAAGGTACCCTGCGATATGCTTCGTCGATCACACGGTCTGCGATCTCTTGCGTAAGACCTAAATAGTCATTTTTTCCTGGCATCGTGTGTATTGGAACCGATGGCAGCGGAGATAATACGCTGGCAGCGCCGTCAATCAGCGGTCGTCCTTGTACGGGCCATTCAGGGAGACACAGGGAAACCCGTAACCGCCTGCTAATCTCGAAAACTAAATCGAGCCATCCCAGATAATTTGACGGAAGTTTTATTTCTTTTACGGCATGGCCAACAAGGAAATCAACAACGCGACGCATTTCCTTTAGATAAAATTGGTCAAAATTGTCTTCATATTCTGCCAGTTTACCGATTAATTCAGGCCGATTTTTCCAAACATATGCGAGTGCGTTGTCGGTCGTTTTCTGGTCGCAATACTGTTGCTGTAATACGGGAAGCTCGACCAACGGCGGTACTGGATCGCCTTCTTTCCAAGGCTTATAGGACATTATATTTTAATCCTAAAAGTTGACTTAATTCTGAACGAACTTCTTTTCCTGCTTCAGTACATGGGTCGGGATGGTGACGCCGTCGCGTCTTGCGATGGCGGTGACGGCGCGCAGGGTGTAGGCGCCGTGGATGCGGTTGCGGCGCTGGCTCTCGTAGACCATCCAGTCGATGATGTCGTCTGTTTTAATTTCAAAGGCGTCGCCATCCACCTTCGCGCCGCCGCCGGGCTGGTTGATGGCGCGGCGGACGATATAGCCGGTATCCGTTTTTGACTGCACCAATACCGGATTAACGCCGCCGTCTTCGCGTACGGGCCCCATGACGAGGGAGGAGAATTGCGGGTATTTTGCGCGCAGCTCTTCAAACCTTGGCAGGGCATCACGCGCCTTTTGCATAGCTTCCAGCATCAGCGGGTCTTCGGGATTGATATCCACGCGGAACTGCGGGCGGCCGGTGGTTTTGGCATGCATGGTCAGCATTTCAAAGCCGATCCAGCCGGTGACGACGACGGAGAGGATGGCAAAAGTCATTTCCAGCGGCGACATTGTCATTTGCCGTCACCGTCCTTGCGCTTCGGGAACTTCGCATAGGCGAGCGCCAGCAGGGCGGAAAAAACCACCGCGACAAAACCGACGATCAGGATGACGAAGACCATAGAAAACTGCCCCGCCGGAACGCCTGATTACTGGTTCATGAGCTTGAAGAACTCGTCGTTGTTCTTGGTGTCCTTCATCTTGTCGATCATGAATTCCATCGCATCGGACGTACCCATGGGGGACATCAGCTTGCGGAGAATCCACATTTTCGACAGCATGTTCTGGTCGACCAGCAGTTCTTCCTTGCGTGTGCCCGACTTTTGAATGTCGATGGCGGGGAAGACGCGCTTGTCGGCGAGTTTGCGGTCGAGGACGATTTCCGAGTTACCGGTACCTTTGAATTCTTCAAAGATAACCTCGTCCATGCGCGAGCCGGTATCGATCAGCGCGGTCGAGATGATGGTGAGGGAGCCGCCCTGTTCGATGTTACGGGCGGCACCGAAGAAGCGTTTCGGGCGTTGCAGCGCGTTGGCATCCACACCACCGGTCAGGACTTTGCCGGATGACGGCACGACCGTATTGTAGGCGCGGCCAAGGCGGGTGATGGAGTCGAGCAAGATCACGACATCGCGCTTGTGTTCGACAAGGCGTTTGGCTTTTTCCAGCACCATTTCGGCAACCTGCACGTGGCGGGCGGCGGGCTCGTCAAACGTCGAGGAAATAACTTCGCCCTTCACGCTCCGCGCCATATCCGTCACTTCCTCGGGGCGCTCGTCGATGAGCAGCACGATGAGGTACACGCCGGGGTGGTTGGTTTCAATCGAATGCGCGATGTTCTGCATCATGACGGTTTTGCCGGTACGCGGCGGCGCGACGATCAGCGCGCGCTGGCCGAAGCCGAGCGGCGAGACAAGTTCGATCACGCGCTGCAGCTGCACTTGCGAGGTTTTGTTATGCTTGCCCTGCTTTTGCTGCATGCCTTGCGTCGGGTCATCCAGCTCCAGCTTGATTTTGCGGTCGGGATACAGCGGCGTCAGGTTGTCGAAGTTGATGCGGTGGCGGAGGGTTTCCGGGCTTTCAAAGTTGATTTTATTGACGCGGAGCAGCGCGAAATAACGCTCGTTATCTTTCGGCGCGCGGATTTCACCTTCAACGGTGTCGCCGGTGCGGAGACCAAAGCGCTTGATTTGCGAGGGGGAGACGTAAATATCGTCAGGGCCCGGCAGGTAGTTTTCTTCCGGGCTGCGCAGGAAGCCGAAGCCGTCCTGCAGCACTTCCAGCACGCCGGAGCCGGAGATGGGAATGTCCTGCTCTGCAAGGCGTTTCAAAATCGCAAACATCATTTCCTGTTTGCGCATCGTCGATGCGTTCTCGAGCCCGAGGCTTTCGGCATAGGCGAGAAGATCGGCGGGGGATTTTAATTTCAGCTCGTCCAGATCCATGATCTTGGCGTTGGGGTCGCGCTTGGCAGCGGCGGCTTCCTCTTCGGCTGTCACTTCAGGATGCGGGGCGTCCATGGGATTGCCGTTATTGCCATGATTGCCGTTACCGCCCTGGAAGTTGCCGCCACCGGAACTGCCGGGGCCGGAGGAATGACGTTTGCGCTGGACCACTTGTTTTGTTCTTTCCGAAGAGTTTTTTAGAAAACCCCTGTTGAGGGCTTTTTGCCGAATGGCTTGTTGTTGATGAAGGTGATTTGGTTTTAAGGGATGCGAATGCCGAATGTGATTCTGGAGATGTTTTTCCGGGAGAGGCGCCGGCGGATAATAACCGCAGCGGGAGTGCCCTTGCATGACAAGAGCCACCTTGATGAAGGCTTGGATGAAGAGACTTTAGCAAAGGTGCCTATGTATGTCAACTTCAATTATTCGGTAAAATATCTTATCCATGATATTGACATATTAACACGGCGGGAGGAGGATACGCGAAATTTAAACCGGAGTTATTTCGCGATGCCCCTCGTCAATATTGCCAGAGATGATGTGAAGCCCTATTTCGTCGACAGCGACGATATTACCGGGCTGCACCAGCACATCAGCGAAGAAAACGGCAAGCAAAAGAACGAGTTAAGCATTTATAACAGCCAGGGCCAGCTGGCTTGGGTGAATGCCGACAGCTTCAACCTCGATGCCGAAACGGCGATTGTGAAGCTGCGCGAAGCCGGTGTGCCGATGGTGAAATTCCCCATCCGCTGGCCGGACAATGCCGACAGCTTTAAGGAATACGTCCACTACATCAACCCCGAAGCCGTGACCTTCGCAACGGTCAGCAAACCCGGCAAGGATGGCGAGATCGGCGCGATTGTGGGCGTCAAAGGCGTCGGCTGGGAAGAAAGTTACGGCACCAAGCCCGAGGAGCTGGACGAGCTGATGAACACGGTTCGCGCCGTCAAGAACCTCAAGACCTTCACGCCGGATGTTGCGGAGGCGCGCTGGTCGGGCGCGGCGATGCTGTATATCGACACCGCCTCCGTCATCAAGGTGCGCGACGACGGTTACCAAGTGAATGTCGACTTCATCGGCTCCGGCAGCCTTGATGTGCAGGTGCCGCGCGCGGATGTGAATGTCATCGCCAACGAAATTTACCAGGGCGGCAAGGACACCCGCAACCTGAACGAGATTTTCGCCGAAGCGCAAGCAAAGGCGGATGCGAAGACAACCGCGGCGCGGATTGATTTTGCGCATGCGGTGGCGAGCGGCAACCCTGCGCTCATCAACCTTTCGACGGCATCACAGGCGACCTACATCACGAAAGACGCGATCGGCACGGTTTCATTTTATGACGACGAGCGAAGCGGAAAAATGCTGCTGAGAATTGCCCCGCAAAAGCTGCATAGCAACCACCATGTGGATACCCTCACGCTGCGGTTCAATACGGCGGCTGAGCGGCAGCAAGTCGCCAACCGTATCGTGGCGAAACCGCAGGCGCGGGGCTTTACGCTGTAATTTCAGCCCCCGTTAAAACGGTTTCAGGATGACCATGAAGACGATGATAATCATCAACACGGCCGGTATTTCATTCACCTTGCGGTAGAATTTGCTGCTGCGCGTGTTTTTGTCGTTCACAAAATCTTTCCGCCAGCGGGCTAGGAACATGTGGAAGACGGTCATGAGGATGACCGCCGTCAGCTTGATGTGGAACCAGGGTTCGTGGAAAAAATCGGTGCGCGCCGCGACCATGAGGCCGCCGAAAATAAACGTTAAAATCATCGCGGGGTTGATGATGACGCGCAGCAATTTGCGCTCCATGATCTTGAAAGTTTCCGACAGCTCGGAGCCTTTTTCCGCATCGGCGTGATAGACGTAGAGGCGCGGCAGGTAGAGCATGCCTGCCATCCATGAAATGACGAAGATAACGTGCAGCGCCTTGAAGACGTCGTAATGCGCCAGAATATATTCGGTCATGCGGCTTTCCTTACCTGGTTGCGGCAGAAGCAGCGGGCATGGTTGCCGCCGCAGATTGTCGGATACGCCTGCCCGGCGATGTCGTTTTCGACGAGGGTGGCAAGGCTGTTGATGAACAGCGGATTCGTGCCGACAGTTTCCGCCTTGCCGAAATAGGGAATGCCCCATTCCTTCGCCTTGTGGCGGTATTCAATGTCGATTTCCACCAGCGTTTCGACGTGTTCGGAGACGAAGGCATGCGGGTAGAGAATAACCGGCGTTTTTTCCTTTGCCAGTTTCTGCAGCGTTTCTTCGGTCGAAGGGCCGATCCATTTCAAGGGGCCGACGCGTGACTGGTAGCAGATCTCCCAAGCGCCTTCCTGCAGCCCTGCGGCGGCGGCGATGGCTTCGGCGGATTTTTCGCACTGCATCTGGTAGGGGTCGCCGCTTTGAATGATTTTTTCAGGCAGGCCGTGGGCGGAGAAAAGAACCTTGGTGCCGGCTGGCGCCTTCTCCAGCGCGGCTTTGATATTGGCGGCAGAGGCGTCGATGAAACCTTGCAGCAACGGGTAGCAGCCGATGGCGGAGACGGGAATTTTTTTGCCTGCTTTTTTCTGCGCGCTTTCAAAATCCTCGACCGACGATCCCGTGGTGGTGGTGGAAAATTGCGGGTAGAGCGGCAGCAGGATGATGCGGTCGGCGCCGTATTTTTCAATTTCCGCCAGCGTTTCCGGCGCCATCGGGTGCCAGTAGCGCATGGAGACGAAAACTTTTGCACTCACGCCCTTCGCATCCAGCACTTGTTGCAGCGCGGCGGCCTGCGCTTGGCTGTTTTCCAGCAGCGGCGATTTGAACCCCAGTTCCGCATAGGCGGAATTGGCGGCGCCCTTGCTGCGCGTATGCGCGATATAGCGGGAGATCAACCAGCGGATGGGCTTTGGCGCGCCGATGATGTTTTTATCCATGAAGAAGTTGGTCAGGAACGGCTTGATATCCGCCTGCTGCAGCGGCCCGCCGAGGTTGAGGAGAACGACGGCTGTTTTCAATTTTTGAATCCTTTAATCACGGCGGCAAGCTGCGCCACATGCTCCGGCGGCGTTTCTTTGATGACGCCATGGCCGAGGTTGAAGATAAACGGCCGGCCGCGCATGGCATTCAAAATATATTCGGTATTCTCTTTCAACGCATCGCCGCCGGTCAGCAGCAGCACGGGATCAAGATTGCCCTGCAGGGCAACCGTTTTCGGCAGCGCCTTCGCCGCCCAGTCGAGCGGCACCTGCGTATCAAGGCCAATACCATCCATGCCCGCCTGTTCGGCATAGGGCAGATACAAGGCCCCTGCCCCGCGCGGAAAACCGATCATCGGCAGATGCGGATGCGCGGCTTTCAACGCAGCGCGGATTTTTTGTGCGGGCTTGATGACCCAGCGCGTGAAGTACGGCTCCGGCAGCAGCCCTGCCCAGCTGTCGAACAGCTGCAGCGCATCGGCACCGGCCTTGCCCTGATTGACGAGGTATTTGATTGTCGCATCGGTAATGGTTTCAATCAGCGCATCGAAAGCGGCGGGCTGCGCGAAGGCGAATTTCTTCGCTTCATTAAACGCGCCGTCGCCTTTGCCCTGCACCATGTAGCAGGCGACCGTCCAGGGCGCGCCGGCGAAACCGATGAGGGTTTTATCTGCCGCCAGCTGCGTTTTCAAGCGGCGCAGGGTTTCATAAACCGGTGCCAGCTTTGAATCATCATACTGGAGAGCCTTTGTATCAAGCGGCCCAAGGCACGGGCCCTCGCCTTCCAGAAACTCCAGCTTCTGGCCGAGCGCATGGGGAATAACCAGAATGTCGGAAAACAGAATGGCGGCGTCCATATCAAAACGGCGCAGGGGTTGCAGCGTCACCTCGGCTGCGAATTCAGGGTTGAAGCACATATCCAGAAAGCCGCCGGCGGTTTTGCGGAGCGCCCTGTATTCGGGCAGGTAGCGGCCCGCCTGACGCATCAGCCAGAAAGGCACCGTCGACCCTGCCCTGCCGTGCAACACGTCCAGAAGCGGCTTTGCTGCCGTTGTTTGCTGTGCCGGAACCGTAGTCATGAATGCCCTGTTATTCTGGTGACGAAAAGACGATGCCTTGTTTTTAAAACAGGCCGTCTGGAAAACCTAACATATATATAAGTATATTCTTAAGTAGTTGGAGTCTGTAGGACAGGGGTAAAACGGGGATTGAATCCCCATACCGGTTTTTCCAACAGGCCATCCCCCGCCAAAATCTTCCACAGCTGTGCACAACTGGCGTATGACCTGCCCTTCTTTGTTGGAATCCCATAACGAATCCCGTTTTGTGGATTGTGTGGATAAGCGGAATGATTCCGTAAACAAAAGTTATCCCCGTTTTGCTATTCCGGAGTCCAAGCCATGAATAAGGAGTCAGGTGCTTGTTTTGACTCATCAAGTTATCCCGCCTGATTTTTCCCCTCAAAGCGAGGCACAGGCTTATCCATAGGGTTATCCACATTACATCGCTGCAACATGATGCTTTTCAGCCCGTTTCGTTCTGCGCTAGGATAGAGGGCCGGATTTATCGCCGGGGCAAGTTTTTGGGACGGGGCCGATCATACACATGACAGAGGACTGGCAAAAGCTGGACTCGGAAAAAGCGGCGCGGATCTTGAGCGAGATCAACCCGCATCTGGAGCCCGTGCCCTTTTCGATGGAAAGCACGACAGTGCGCGCGCAGCGCCTGCCCTTCTACAAAAATTACGAGCTCTATGAGCTGACGGACCTGTCCGCCATTCCTGGCGCGCGCAAATACGCCATTTACAAGCCGGGCGACGTCAACGTGGTCAACTGGACGAACCAGGCGATTTACGAGACGAACGAAAAAGCGCCCATCACCATCGACCGCAACAATGTGGTCGAATACGTGAAGTTCTTCTTCAATTACGTGCGCGGCCGCCATGGCCGCTTCCAGATCATCGAGACGATCGACGACATCCGTTGGCAGATCGAGCCGCCGCTGCAGGGCCGCAAGGTGATGCAGGAAATGCTGGAGCCCGTGACCTTCGTATCGCAGGACGAAGACGGCACCTTCAACCTTGAAGCTTTCATGGTGTTCAAGGACAGCCTGTTCAAGACCAAAGTCCATGTCAAAAAAGACGGGCTTGTCAGCATGTCGGACGAAGAACTCAAAATTGAAGGCATGCCTGTCCTTCAGGATGCGGCGTAGAGTTTATTATTTGTGAGTGCCCTTCTTAAAGAGCCTGACGCCCGCGAAAAGAAGCCTGATTATTCAGACCTTCCGCCCGATATATTCCGCCAGATTGAAAAACTGATGGGCGAAAAAGTTATTTTCGTCGATATCGTTTATGGCGGCCTTTCGGCAGCCGCCTGCTATTACATGATTTTGGAGAACGGCCGCAAAATATTCATCAAGGGCACCCACCCCGGTGAAATGTCGCACGGCGCGGCGACGCTGGCGCAGGAAGTCATGACCTACGAGACGATCGAGGCGCTGCAATATGTGGCGCCGAAATACCTCGGCATCGTGTCCGACGGCGAGGAAGACGGCTGGATGCTGGGCGTCTGGGACTTCCAGGAACACGACGACAAATATTTTGACCTTGAGAAAATCATGGCGCTGATGCCGCGCTGGCACAGCGATAAAACGGCGCAGAATGTTTTGCCGCTGGCGAAGGGCCATATTTACCTTGGCCAGTTTTTCAACGGCGAAAAAAAATGGCTGCGCCTCAAGAACGACGCCGCACTGCGCACGAAATTCATCGGCATCTTTGCGGATAAAGCGGAAGCGACGAAATGGTTTGATAAAAACCTGCCGGCGCTTTTGAGGCTCCAGGCGCAGGCCGATAAAATGACGGGGCCGCTGGGCCTGCTGCATGGCGATCTCCGCGCCGATAATTTTATCTTCACGCCCGACCGTGCCTATGCCGTCGACTGGCCGAATGCGGCCTATGGCCCGCTGGCCTTCGACCTTGCCTTCCTGTTCTCGAACCTCGAGGCTTTGGGCTTTGGCAAAACCGAAGACTTCTTCGCACAATATAAAGCAGTGACGGTGCCGCCCGCCGATATCGCCATCATGCTGGCCTGCCTTTCGGGCTATTTTGCCGACCATGCCTATCGCGATGTGCCGGAGAAAATGCCGCGTTTGCGCTGGATGCAGAAGGGTATGCTGCTGGCGCAGCTTAAAGCCTTGGCAAGGCTTGGAATTCTCGAATCACCGCCGAAGATGGCGGGCGAAAATCAATAGCTAACTCTGATTTGACGCAAGATTATTCTTAATCTGTGGTTCTTTGGAGTCGAAATCAACACGATTTCTTTCCGTAATCCCATTATTTTGCTGCTATTTGAACAGCCGAAAACGAGATGTTAACCATCTGCAGTCCACTATGGAGTTGTGAGGGATTACTGCCTTCCGGAACGCTCCTTGTGAAGCTGAAAGTTTTCATCGGGACCGCGCCAGAAGGAAAACAGATAACCGAGGGCGCGATATGGGCAAAGATTCAAGCCACGACAACGAAATGATCACCACGGTGAAATCGGGCAGCAAACGCCCGAACGGCCGCGGCCTTCGCGACACCTCGAAGCGCCTTCGCGCGAAAGACAACAACCTCAGCCACCGCGCGACGCTGGACTGGCACTTGGACCAGACCCGGGTCTGCGGAACGAACGGCTGGATGGCGGATATCGTTCCGATCGAAAGCCTCGTCGAGGTTATTTCGCTGAGCCGCACCGGCGCCGCCCTGCTGGATGCCAAAGTTGAAATTGTTTATGACGCGCAATCGCCGGGCGCACAGTTTTACGCCGTGAACGGCCGCCGCATCGTGACCCTGAACCCGCATCGCCCGAAAGGCGACCTCGTCAACATGCTGGGCCGTGAATTGCGCCGCGCCGCGCAATCCGTCTCGGGCGCGCTGATCAATCCGTTGAATTTCGAGCCGGAAGAAGCCATCCTCGTCAACCGCGCGCAGCAGGCGGATGCCCTGATGGTCGCCGTGAAAATTGCCTGGGAATTGAAACTGGCCGGCGAACCGGAAGCCTGGGACCATATGGCGGCCTCCGCCATGGCTGATGTTTCGCGCACCTTTGAAATCAAGGCGCAGTCGGATTTCCGCACCCTGAACAACGGCGAAGCATCGCGTGCCGCCTACGACAAGTTCTTTGAAGACAGCCGCACCAAGCAGCATGACAAGCGCATCATCCACCAAATGCTGCTGGATGAAGCCGGCTACATGAAATCCACCGTCAAGCGCCCGCGCCTGTCGATGGACATGTTCAAGAAATTGGGCGAAATGCCGAATGGCCGCAATTATCTCTCGATGAAATCGAAACGCGCGCCGACGGATTTGTGCTATTCGACCGTGGAAGACCGCTCCAACGCGAACTTCCTGTGGTTCATCAAGTTCGAGCGCAGCTTCCAGGAGAAGGAACTGCAGATGATTCAAGAATCCGTCAAGCTGTCTGCCGAAGTCGTCGACTTCAGCAAATGGAATGGCAAAGGCAAGCGCGGCGCCGCGCCCGCACGCCACTAAGGTTTAGAACTTTCCGCCCGCGGGCGGCCTGATACTCCAAAGACGGCGGCATTCCGCTGCGTCCGGGCCGAGCCTTTCAAAACCCCGCGGTCACCTGAAGGTGAGAGACGATGCAATTTGGTTTTGGCGACAAGCGGATACGCGTCCGCATCTCCGCCATTGTCGACGGCGAGACGGGCTTTGCACCCGTCGAGCGCCGCGAACAGGCATTTGTCGGCTATATCCGCAATCTGTTGAAAATTCTCGAACAAAGCCCGACCGGCCGCCTGCTGGTGCGCGCCGCCATATTGTCGGATGTCTCTGTCGGGCTTGACCCGCTGCTGGAGCCGAATTCCAGTTTCTTCTACCCCGCGCAAAATCATTTCGACCTTGGCTACCAGCCGGATCTGCTGCAGAAAACCGAAAAGGGCGTCAGCCGCTATCTCGTCTCCTTCATCGGCGCGCTGCGCCGGTCGTGGCATGCGCAGGCGGGCCATGCGCCGGATGTTGATTTGCGGCCGCAGGAATTTTTAAAACTCAGCCGCTGCGAAGAGGCGGATGTGGAAGCGATCACGCATCTGACCGCCTGGGAGCTGCGCTCCGGCGGGGCGTCCTTCCTGTGGCGCTATCTATTGTCGGGGCCGAACGGCGATATCTCCGTCATTTTTGAGCGTTGCATTGAAGACAATCCGCACAACCAGTTTGATGGCACGGCGTTAAAAGCTGCCTTCCACCAGTGGTTCGCGGAAAAAGAGCGCATCAACGGCTGCGACCATATGGCGCTGGAGATGATTGACATGGCGCTGATCCAGCGCCGCGGGCCGGTTGGCCGCAAGAGCCTTGCGCGCGGGCAGATCCAAAGCGTGGGCGACCTGCCGACGGGGCACAATTATTTAAGCGGCTGCATGTTCACGAGCGCCTGGTATGACGGCCTCGAGGATGACGTCAATCGCATGCACCTCACCCATATTGAACGGGATATCCGCCTGCTGCTCGAAAGCCAGGAGCAGCGGCGATAATGAAAACCACCGGCAACAGCTGGACGGAAAGGAACTGACCATGATGACTGTTTTGACACTATTGGTACTGACCGCCTTAACCTCAGCCACTTTATTTTTCAGGAGAGAGAACATGAAAGCAGTAAAAGCCACCATCGCCGCCGCCGTTATGGTCGCGGTATTGGGCGTCAGCGCCGGCGCCTTCGCAGGCCAGGTCGCGCAGCGCCAGAACGACAACGCGCAGTTCTTCGTGTCGAAGAATTCGCCGATGATGCACAAGACCTGTCACAAGAAGCATTGCAAGAAACACCATTTCCATGTCGGCCGTCACCACTTCACGACGAGCGACACCAAGAAAATGAAAACAGCACCGGCGGCGCAGGCGCATTAAGCCGGCGCATTCAGTATCAATAAAGGGTTGGGGGGCCGCTTTGGCTCCCCAACTTTATCCGATCGTTTTATGAGGGGAGGGCAGGGTATGTTCCGCAAAAAGCTGACGGTCGTGGGGCAGCGCCCGGGCCTTTACCTCAACACCGTGATGGATAAAGGCCGCGGCCTTTTCTGCGCCGATGATATCAAGGCGGGCGAGGTGCTGGAGGTGACACCTGTCATGGTGTTTCCGGAGAAAGACACGCCGCTGCTGGCCGCAACGCTGCTGCGGGATTATTGCTTCAGCGCGGCGGCGCTGCCGGAAGCGCACCTTGCCCGCTTCGGGATTGCGGATCCGTCCAAGGCCATCGCACTTATCATGGGCATGGCGAGCTATTGCAACCATCTGTCGGTGCCGAATGCGGAAACGCAATTCAAGGTGGAAGGGCTGACGACGCTGTGCAGCCTGATTGCGGTGAAGGACATCCCGAAAGACCATGAAATCTGCATTAATTATGGCATCGCCTGGTTTGGCTCCCGCAAGCTTATAAAAGAAACGGCTGTTAAATCAGATACTTCCACGCCGACTGCAGATTGATTTGACATAAGCTGTGAATCGGGATAGCCTTCTTCTACCCCATTCATAAAGTCATTTGCAGGAAGGCTGAAAGCTGATGTCGCAAGAGAATTACAACGAGAAACCCTCCGCCTTCAAAAATTTTGTCCAGCTGACCGGCGCGTTTTGCGCTGTTGCCTGCGCCGATGCGCCGCAGCGCGGTTACGAGGCCTTTGGCAATGCCTATGACTACGTTAAGACCTATGCAGCGCTGAAGCTGAACCCGCCGAAACCGAACGGCGCTTAAAAAGAAAAAGACGACACGAGATTAACGGCACGGAACAAAGAACAAAAAAAAATAAAGCAACGCCCGCCTGAAGAAATTCACGGCGGGCGTATGTTTTTTAAAATCCAGGTTTTTTTTGTTACTGCGATTGCAGGTCAAGCAGGTGAGCCTCGCCGCGTTTTTGCAGCCAGTCGCGTGTCAGCTGCATGGCGCGGTCTTTATCGCGGCGCGTCAGCTGCGTGTAGATATTATCGCGGTCCTGCTTGGCGCGGTCTTTTTGCGCGCCGTCGGGGTAATGCAGAATGGCGAGGTGCAGCCACTTGAGCGCTTCGACAGGATCTTTATCGACGCCTTCACCGGAGTAATACATGACGCCCAAGTGGTGTTCCGCCAGCGGCCGGCCGGTTTCCGCCGCCTTGCTGAGCAGGTTGAAGGCTTTTACCGGATCTTTCTCGACGCCCTGACCAGAGCGGTACATGATGCCCATCAGCTCCTGCGCGCCCTGGTGGCCCGCATCGGCAAGGCCCTTCAATGTTTTGGCGACTTCCGCATACTGGCCTTTGTTATAGAGGCCGAGGATGGCGTCATAGTTCAGCTTGCGCGTGTAGTCGGTCGCGACAACGGCTTCCGTTGGCGCTGCGGTCTGTTCGGTGCCGGCAGCTGTTGTGACGGTGCCGTCCTTGCCAAGGCTGGCGCGCTGTTCGGCCGACAGCATGATGCCGACCGGCACATCGTTATATTCATCGGTCGGCGGCAGGTCTTGTGAATTGTCGACGTTGAAGACGGAGTTGGTGCCGGGGTCGCCAAGCGTGGTGGAGAGCGGCGCGCTGTTATCTTTCTTGCCTGTGGGCAGGCCGGAGAATTCATCGGCCATCGCCGTTGCAGGGGCAGCGAGGAGGAGGCAGAGGGCGGCAGTTAAGAACCGGTGGCGCATAATTTTCAGGCTTCCTTTGAATAAGGGCATAAAAACGCTATCCCTTTATTATAGGGCTCCTCCGCCATAAAAGCAAAAGCGGTTGTTTTTTAACGGGGTTTTGTAAAAGTGAGGGCGCGCCAGTCACCCAGCTCCAGCGCATGGACGGGCTTTAACCCTTCGGCCACATGCGCCGCCGTCACTTCCACCTGCTGGCGGCCGAGGAGGCCGGAGAGGACGGCATAGCCGCCGGGCTTCAAGACCGCGTTCAGCTGCGGCGCCATGGCGATCAGCGGCCCTGCCAGAATATTAGCGGCAATAAGATCATAAGGCGCATTCTGCTGGCAGCGGGGCGTGTTGTAACCGTCGCCCGCCGCTGTGGTAATAACCGCGCCGGCGCCGTTCAATTCCGCATGGCGGTTGGTGACGACGACGGATTCCGGATCAATATCAATCGCCGTGACCTTTGCGTTCTGCCAGACCTTGGTGATGGCGATGGCAAGGATGCCGGAGCCGCAGCCCATGTCGAGCGCGTTTAAGGGCGTATCCGCCTTCAAGCCCTGTTCGACCATCCAGTCGAAGGACAGCATGCAGCCCTTTGTGGTTTCATGCTCGCCGGACCCAAAGGCGGTTGCGGCATCAATCTGCAGCGGGATAAGCCCCGCCGGCGTTTCCTGCTTCACATGCGAACCATAGACGAAGAAGCGGCCGATGGTGACGGGCGGGAAATTTTCATGCACATGCTGCAGCCAGTCGGTTTCCGGCAGGCGTTCGGCGGTAATACGTTCTTTCGTAATCTGAACACCGTCGACTTGGTTGATGGCAGAGTAAATGGCGTCAAGATCGGGCGCGCCGTAGGTGGTGACGGAAACCGCCCAGTCATCCCCATCCGTCGCGTCGCGGTTCTGGAGGAATACGGAAACGCCAAGTTCATCCAGCGCGGTGAACAGCGCCTGCGCTTCCGGCTCCCGCAGGATGCGGTCAAAATCCAGCGTCACTTTATAGAGCGCGTGGGGGATGAGGTCTTGGCTGTCGGCGGTCATATCATCGCGTCCTTTAGATATGGAATAAGGCCCCGCATCTTTCTTGATATTGCTTTTCTTGTCCACCATATTGTTAAAACAGGACAATTTAAAGCTGCATGCTTTTAAAAGGAAAACCCCTATGCGTCAGGCCGTTATCGCAGGCTATGCCCGCTCCCCCTTCCACTTTGCCGCGAAAGGTGACCTCGCCACGGTGCGCCCCGACGATATGGCGGCGACGGTGATTACCGAGCTGCTGAAGCGCACCGGCGTTTCGCATGATGTGATCGAGGACCTGATTCTCGGCTGCGCCTTCCCGGAAGGGGAGCAGGGGTTTAACGTTGCCCGCCTCATCGTCAACATTGCGCGGCTGCCCAATTCCATCGGCGGCGTCACGGTCAACCGCTTCTGCGGGTCCTCCATGCAGGCGATCCACCAGGCGGTGGGCGCGATTGCGACGGGGGCGGGTGATGTGTTCATCTGCGCCGGCGTTGAAAGCATGAGCCGTATCCCGATGGGCGGCTTCAACCCGCTGCCGAACCCCGTGCTCGCAAAAAACTATCCGCAGGCTTACATCTCGATGGGCGAAACGGCGGAGAACCTTGCGAAGAAATTCAGCATCTCCCGCGCCGATCAGGAAAAATTTGCGCTGTCCTCGCAGCAGAAAGCCGTGCTGGCGCGTGAAGGCGGCCGCCTTAAAGATGAAATCATCCCCATCACCACGCCCGACGGCAAGCTTGTGTCGCAGGACGGTTGCATCCGCCCTGAAACGACGCTGGAAGGTCTTGGCAACCTGAAGCCCGCGTTTGACGCGCAGGGCTCTGTCACTGCCGGCACCTCCTCGCCGCTGACCGATGGCGCTTCGGCGACGATTGTGACCTCGGAAGAATACGCGAAAGCGAATGGCCTGAAAATCATGGCCCGCATCCGCTCGACCGGCGTTGCCGGCTGCGCGCCGGAGATCATGGGCATCGGCCCTGTCGAAGCCTCGCGCCGTGCGCTGAAACGTGCGGGCCTGACCATTAAAGACATAGATATCTTCGAGCTGAACGAGGCTTTTGCCGTGCAGTCGATGTCGGTCATTCAGGAACTGGGCATTACCGATATGTCGAAGATCAACCTTGATGGCGGCGCATTGGCGATTGGCCACCCGCTGGGCGCTTCCGGCGCGCGCATCACCGGCAAGGCGGCATCGCTGCTGCAGCGGGAGAAGAAAAACCTCGCCCTTGCCACCATGTGCATCGGCGGCGGTCAAGGTATTGCCACCATTCTTGAAGCAGCCTAATTCTTGGCGGGTATGATATTCGACAAGACTTTCGCGAAGCTGCCGACGGCGGATATGCATGTCCACCTTGAAGGCACGATTACGCCCGATATGGCGAAGAAGATTGCCGCAAGAAATAGCGTGCAGCTGGTACCTGAGCTCGAGAGCGCTTCCGGCGCGACATTCAATTGGGCGGCGGGAAACACAGCCGCTGAATCGCTGGTGTCTTTCCTGACGGCCTATGATGCCGCGACTGCCGTCATGAAGCGGGCGGAGGATTACACCGATATCACCTTTGATTATTTATCCCGCGTGGGGTTTGAGGGCTGCATTTATGCGGAGCTCACCATTTCCGCCGACCACGGCGCGATGGTCGGCCTCTCCTATCCGCAGATGCTGGACGCGATTACGGCGGGGATTGATAAAGCGCGGGAGGAGACAGGCATTGAAGCCCGCATGATTTCAACCTGCGTCCGCCATTATGGCGCCGAGAAAGCCCTGCATGTGGGGCAGGTGACCGCGCAGCACCCGCATCCGCTGGTGACAGGCTTTGGCATGGCGGGGGACGAAAACGCCGGCACGATTGCGGATTTCAAACCGGCTTTCGAGGCGGCAGGAAAATTAAAGCGCACGGCACATGCGGGGGAAGCCTCCGGCCCCGCAACCGTCCGGCAGGCGCGGGATATTCTGCACCTCCGCCGCTTCGGGCATATGGTGCGGGCGATTGAAGATGCAAATTTAATACGCGAACTGCAATCCATCAAGGCCGTGCCGGAAGTCTGCGTCTCCTCCAACATGGCGCTGAAAGTTTATCCCGACTACGCCAGCCACCCCTTGCGCAAATTCTTTGATATGGGTCTGAAGGTGGTGCTGGGGTCGGATGACCCGAGCTTCTTCGGCAGCTCCATCGGTCAGGAATACCAGATCGCGCGTGATCACTTCGGCTTCAACGACAATGAACTTCTGCAGCTGACGAAGAATGCAATTGAAGAAGCTTTCGTCGATGATGCGACACGCGCAAAGCTTTTCAAAAAACTTTAACGACGGGATTACCTGGCGTCGCCCCAGGGGTCGTGGTCGTGCAGGAATTCGCGCAGCGGCTTTTGAAAGGGCTCTATGACGCGCGGCTGCTGCATTTCATCGACGCTGTACTTGCACAGTGGCCAGGCGAGCGCCAGGCCTAAGAGGAAACCGATGACATGTGCCCAAACGCCGATGTGTTCGTAATCCGTGCCCCACCCCTTGTAGGCGGTGATTATGTCGGTGACGGCGAAAAAGCCGATGAAAAGCCGCGCCGGGATGCTGGTGAAGCCGGCCGTCCATTCACGCGGGAAGATCGGCCATATTTTTGTTGTGATGTAAAAAATATTCACCCGCGCCTTGGGAAAGTAAAACATATATGCCCCGGCAACGCCCATGATGGCCCCTGAGGCGCCGATGCTGGGACCGTTATAAGCCGCCGTGAAAGCGAAGAGTTCGAGGATCTGGCTGAACATGGCAACGAAGAGGTAAAACAGCAGATAGCGCAGGTGTCCCATGGCGTATTCAATATTGTCGCCGAGCATCCACAGAATGAACATGTTGCCCGCGAGATGGGCAACGCTGCCATGCAGGAATGAGGAGAGGATGATTTTGCCACTGACCTTAAAGCCGTGATCCGCCAGCATGTTGCCGATGCGGGCGAGGCGCTCGCCAAAAGGCAGGATCGGGAAGTCGGCGCCGAGGTATTCGTTTGGTAAGAACGTCCAATGCTGCTCGAGCATGATCAATGCGCCGGGCATCCAATGTTGCATGTAAAACGTCACGGCGTACATGACGACGGACGCGATGATCAGACTGTACTGGATGAAATCCTGATGGTGGTAGCGGTGGCCGTGTTCGTTTTCGTCGGAGATGGGGAGGAACATCGGAAGTGACCCTTTTGCATTTGCCGTGCCTTCCCATTATGCGGTGTCGCTTGTTAACAAACAGCTTAATCCCTATTCCATAAGCCGCCTGCATTGACAGTGAACCCAAATCGCAGGAGGATGTTGGCAGCTTTCCATTACAAACCTTTTACGTTTTTCAGGAGAAGCTTACCCCATGATCAAGAAGACTTCGGATGTCGCGGCCTCCCGCGTTGGCAAACTGGTGCTCGGCCTTGGCCTCACCACGGCCCTGTTCTCGCCCTTTATCGGCGCTGTCGCCGGCGGCTGGGCGACCGCAAGCGCGGCGATGAGCGCGATCGGCCTTGGCGGCGCCATTCCGCTGGCGGGTGCCGGCATCTTCGGCGGCTTTGTGCTGGGCGCGATGGCGATGCCTGTCGTCGTCGTCGGCACGCTGGTTGCGGCGGGCGTCACGGCGCTGGCCACAAAGGGCATTGTTTCTCTCTTCGACCGCAAGGAACCGGCGGGTGCTGAAGCCGCGCCGCGCGCGCAACTCTCCCACGATATCGGCGGCCCCGCTTTCAAAGCCTCGCAACTGGGGCAACGTTTTGCCGCAGCCATCAAGCAAAACGCCAAACGCGCCAAAGCCCCGCAGCCGCAATTCAAAAAGCAGCTGCACTTCGGCATGTGATTTTCTGATTTTTAAAAACGCCGCGAGGGTTATTCCTTCGCGGCGTTTTTTATTTGCCGATGTAAATCACTAAGTCGTGCTGGAACCCAGAGCCGACAGGCTTCGATGTTGAAACCACAAATAGTGTGAGAATTAGAAAACAACTCGCTAAAACACCAATGACTATTTTTTTGCGCTTTGTCATTTAGATTTAAACCGTCGTCTTCGGCCCGCGGGATTTGTTGGCGATGCGGTCTTCGACCAGTGTCACGATGCGCTGGCCGGTGGTGTCGTCGAAGCCGAGCAGGTTCTGCTTGGCGGCGTTGAAAACTTTGATGGCGGCGAAATGGTCGGCGGGGCGCAGGTTGCCTTTGAGATCCGGCCCTTGGGATTTCCGCGCGCGGGAGTTGAAGACGTTTTCACGGCTCTCCAGCTTTTCGGCGGCGGCGAGGAAGGTGTTGAGGAGGCCAATCGCCTGTCCTTGCGCCCCTTCGGGCTGGATGGCGATAAGCTGGCCCTGCAGCTGGACAAGCATAACGTCCCCGAAGCCGCTTTTGAGGCGGCCGGCGACATCATCAAGGTTATCTTTGCCCTTTAGCCTGACCATGGGGTAAATTGAGCCTACCTAATCGATGCTTGCCCTTTTGCGGCAATTGGGTTAATCATTTTCCTTAACGCCAATTATACCGCAAAAGTTAACTTCTGTCGGATATTTGTGGTATTTACGTAACATAACTTTGTAAGTCGCTGAAATGAATGCTAAATTCGATGTCATTGTTGTCGGTGGGGGTCATGCCGGCTGTGAAGCGGCGGCGGCTTCCGCACGCATGGGCGCGAATACGCTGCTGCTGACCAATCGAATCGACAATCTGGGCGTCATGTCCTGCAACCCGGCCATCGGCGGTTTGGGCAAAGGCCACCTTGTCCGCGAAATCGACGCGCTGGACGGCATGATGGGCCGCGTCATTGATAAAGCCGGCATCCAGTTCCGTATGCTGAACGCTAGCAAGGGCGCGGCCGTGCGCGGCCCCCGTGCGCAGGCAGACCGCAAGCTCTACCGCGAAAACATGTCGGAGATGCTGCTGAACTACCCGAACCTCACCGTCATCGGCGACAGCGCGGAAGATATCCTGCGCGATGGCGACGGCAATATTACCGGCATCATGAGCGGCACCGGCACCACATTCACCTGCGGCGCGATTGTGATTACCACCGGCACCTTCCTGCGCGGCATCATCCACCGCGGCACGAACACGCATGAAGCCGGACGCATTGGCGAGAAGCCTTCCGTCGGCCTCGCCCTCTCGCTCGAAAGATTGAAACTGCCGCTCGGCCGTTTGAAGACAGGCACGCCCGCGCGGCTTGATGGCCGCACCATTGACTGGTCGCAGCTGGAAGAACAACCGGGCGACAAACCCCCGCTGCCGTTCTCCTTCCTGAACGACACGATCACCGTGCCGCAGATTTCCTGCTTTATCACCTATACGAATGAAAACACGCATCAGGTCATCCGCGATAACCTGCATGTGGCGCCGATGTATTCGGGGCAGATTAAATCTTCCGGCCCCCGCTACTGCCCGTCGATCGAAGACAAGGTCGTGCGCTTTGCGGATAAGGAACGTCACCAGATATTCTTGGAGCCCGAAGGGCTTGATGACCCGACCGTCTATCCCAACGGCATTTCGACCAGCCTGCCGGAAGATGTGCAGGATAAACTCATCCGCACCATCCCGGGCCTTGAGAATGTTAAAATCTTCGTGCCGGGCTATGCGATTGAATATGATTACGTCGACCCCCGTGCCCTGACACGCACGCTGGAAGTAAAGGCGCAAAAAGGCCTTTTCCTCGCGGGGCAGATCAACGGTACCACGGGATATGAAGAAGCCGGTGCGCAAGGGCTGATCGCCGGTATCAACGCCGCCTTCCGCGCCGCGGGCAATGCGAACGAATTTATCCTCGACCGCGCGGATGGTTATATCGGCGTCATGATTGACGATCTGGTCACGCAAGGCGTGTCGGAGCCCTACCGCATGTTTACTTCGCGCGCGGAATACCGCCTCATGCTGCGCGCCGACAATGCCGACCAGCGCCTGACGCCCGCCGGTATTTCAATTGGCTGCGTGGGTGCAACCCGTGCCGCTGTCTTTGAAAAGAAAGCGCAAGCGCTCGACGAAGCGCGCGAGCTGGTGAATGGCCTCACCGCCCTGCCGGTGGAGCTGGAGCGCATGGGATTCAAAGTGAACCAGGATGGCACGCGCCGTTCGGTGCATGACCTGATGCGCTACCCCGATATTTCAATTGCGGCGCTCACAGCCCGCTGGCCGGAGCTTGGCAATATCGCGCCTGATATTGTGGAGCAGGTGGAAATTGACGCGCGCTATGCCGGCTACATCCAGCGGCAGGAAGCGGATATTAAAGCCTTCCGCCGCGATGAAGCGCTGGAACTGCCGAAAGACCTCGACTTCACGCTTGTCGGCAGCCTGTCGAACGAAATGCGCCTGAAGCTGGGCAAGCACCGCCCCGATACTTTGGGCGCGGCGGCGCGCATCCCCGGCGTCACGCCGGCGGCGCTGGTTGCGCTGCTGCGCTACATTAAACGCAAACCGGAGCGCCAAGTTGCCTAGCAATATTGAAAAAAGCCTCGAGCGGCATGGTTTTTACGTGCTGCCCGATACGCTGGCGAAATTCGACATTTACGAACAGCTGCTGGTGAAGTGGCAGAAGGCCATCAACCTTGTCGGCCCCTCGACGCTGGATGATATCGGCAGCCGTCATATTTTTGATAGCGCGCAGATGCTGCGCTACATCCCGAATGTGGATGTGAAGCTGGTGGATATTGGCTCTGGCGCGGGCTTCCCCGGGCTCGTCCTTGCCATTCTTGGCGTTGCCGATGTTCATTTGGTTGAGTCAGACCAGCGCAAGGCGACGTTTTTGCGCGAAGTGGCACGCGCGACGGATACAAAGGTGACCGTCCACGACATCCGCGCCGAAGATACCAAAATTGAAAAGATGGATGTGATGACGGCGCGCGCGCTCGCTCCCTTGACCGATCTCCTCGGCCACATGCACCGCATGACGACGGCGGGCCATGAATGCTACGGCTTGTTCTCCAAGGGCCTGCAGTATCACGAGGAAATTGAAACCGCGTCGAAAGACTGGGAATTCGCCCTCGAAATCTTCCCGAGCGAGACGGATATGGCGGGCAAAATTCTGCGCATCCGCGAGCTGAAGCGGAAGCTATAATCTTACGTAAAATATTCTGATGTTAAGCCGTGACGTCCAGCGTCGGCGTCGTGCTGACCGGCACGGTCGAGGGATCGTCTGCGGCGGGATCCGTCGCGGGCGGGTTGGCGGCGGCCTGTGCGGCTGCGGCGCTGTCGGTTTTCAACCCTGTCAATGCGGCCTCGGCGGCGCTGAGGGCCTTTTTGGCATTGGCCAGATCAGCGCTATAATAAACATTCTCGCCCTTCAGCCGCCCTTCCTGCGTGACCAGCAGGCGGCGGATGCTATTGATGACGGATTGCGCGTTGCCGGCGAAGGTATTGTCGGCCGTCTGGTTGAAGCCGCCGTTTTGTGCGCCGCTGATATAGCTTTGCACGCCGGTCAGCGTTTCCTGCGCGAGGCTGTTGAAACCGGCGACAAGGTTTACCGCGGTGGATGATTTATCAAGGATCACCTGCTGCAAGGACTGCAGCCCCGTGCGCGCGAAGTTGACGCGCAGCGTGCCGACCTGTTTGGCAATGGTGTTCGCATCGCCGCCGCTGTTATTCGCCTGCGCGATACTGACGGCTTCATCGGTACGGCGGCGCTTCAGCGCTGTAAAGGCGGTATCAGCGGTGACGGATTTCGCGAGGTTGGTGAAAACAAGATCGGCCTTGCCAGCAACAAGCAGCCGCGTCGTTGCGGTGAAAGTCGCCTTGAACGTGGCGAGATATGCTTGTGCGTCTGAAATCTTGGACAAGGAATTATCCCGCTTTCTGCGAGGTTAAAAGGGTTTCTCTCCAGATTTCAGTATAGCAGCCCGAGTCTTAAGGGATTGTTAATTTTTAAGGGGCTGTTTGTGCCGCCAGCGCCACGCACCCTGCAGGTTAATGGCGAGGAAGACGAGCTGCATGGAAAGGATTCCATAGGCGGAATCCAGCGCCGCGAAGGCGATAAGGCAGATATTGGAGGCAATCCAGATCGGCCAGGCGTAGGTCGACCACTTGCGGTTCTGCGCCATGATAAAGGAGCCGGCAACGCCCGTGACGGCACCTGCCCATTCGAGCAGCTGTTGCGGGGTGATAGTTGAAAGGTCAGGCATTCTCGGCGGGTTTCTTGAAGCGCACGGTTTTAATCGGCTTCATGGCGCGCTGGGTTTCCATGGCGACGGGCTCGGGCGTCTGCGCGGCCGGTTGGTTGATCGCCTGCTGGATTTCAAACTCGCGCTGGATTTCCATTTTCTGCATCGCATTGAAGGCGGCTTGCGAGCGCTGCTTCTGCGTGCGGCGCTTCGGGTCGCGTGCGGGTGTCGGCGGCAGCTCATTCTTTTGCAGCAGCCCAACAGACTGGGCGGCCTTCTTGAAGATGGAAGAAAGGGTGCTTAATTGTTTCATGTGAAACAGCATACCAGAAATTCTGGAAACCATCAATTATGATGTTAACCCTCTGGTAAAAATGACAAATTCGCCTTAAGCCATCGGCCCTCTGAGAGTTTTGCCGATCACCGGCAGCGGCTTTTTGGCGACTCCGAAGCAGACAGTGCCCTCGACTTGGGAGCCGTCCGGCGCCTCGGCCTTGAAGCCCAGCCCCTGCGGCGGCAGGCTGGTCGGATAGATGAAACCGGCGGCAAGCCCGCAGGTCATGATATTGGTGAAGCTGGAGGTGCCGCTGGTAATCTCCACATCCTTGAAGCCTTCGCGCTTCAATTCGTTTTGGGCGCGGGCATCATATTGAAAGCCGGAGCGCATCGGTTCGGCGAACCAGGACAGGACCTTCTCCTCCCGCTCCACCAGGCTGCTTGAATTGTCGCTACTGGCGGCGACCGGCACCTTGCCCGGCCGGCCCATCAGCCTCGCGCTGATATCTTCGGCGAAATTGACAGGCTCGCGGTATTGGGTCGTTTTTTGTGGTTGAGGAGTCGTTTCGGTTGTGGCTGTCGGCGTTACCGGCGGTTCGTCCGGTCCCTGTTGCAGCCCATGGATCTGCGCAATGCTGCCCAGAAGCTGGAGGGAAAGTGCAGAGGCAACAAACTTGCTGTTAAAAGTCATCGTCCCGCCCCGGTTGTTAACCATCTCTTAATTATATGCCTGTTTCCTCCCCTCCGCCACCGCAGCCGATATTCATGAGGTGGTTCAAAGGAATGCCCACAAACGACTCGGAAAGGCTGTTTACCGCGCCGTTTCACATGAAACATCGTCCAATATCGCGCTTTTCAACCCGAAAATTGCCATTAAAATATTGAAATATATAAATTATTTTATCAATTAAGACCAATTCTCATTTGGCCGACGCTGATGAATACCCCACGCGAATGTTTCACATGAAACAAACGCAACTAAATTAGTGACGGTTAGTCTTGAAGCGCAACCGCGCTTCGGCTACAAAATGGGTATGACCCAGCCCCTTCCCAGCGAAAACACGCTTCCCGTTGCCCTTGACGGCGGTACAGCCTCTCATGCGACGCGTTATATTTCCATTTCCAACCAGAAAGGCGGCGTCGGCAAGACAACAACGACTGTCAACCTCGCCACCGCTTTAGCCGCTGTTGGCAAGAAAGTGCTGGTGATTGACCTCGACCCGCAGGGCAACGCCTCCACCGGCCTCGGGATCGAACGCGATCAGCGCGCCAATGGCACTTACGAAGTGCTGTTCGAGGAATGTGATGTGGATACCGCTGCAGTTGAAAGCAAAGTGCCCAATCTTTATGTAATCCCCTCGTCCATTCACCTCTCGGGCGCGGAGATTGAACTCGTCGGCGCGCCGCGTCGCGAATACCGCCTCAAAGCGGCGCTGGAAGCGAGCAAGAAGAACTTTGATTATGTCATGTTCGACTGCCCGCCCGCGCTGAACTTGCTCACCCTCAACGCTTTCGTCGCTTCGACATCTGTGTTGGTGCCGCTGCAGTGTGAATTCTTCGCTCTCGAAGGCCTCTCGCACCTCGTCAAAACCATCGAGCGCGTGAAAACATCGTTCAATGAAAAGCTGGAGCTGCAGGGCATCGTCCTCACCATGTTCGACAAGCGCAACAACCTCTCGAACCAGGTGTCGGAAAACGTGCGCAGCTTCTTCGGCGACAGAGTTTTTGAAACCGTCATCCCGCGCAACGTGCGCATTTCGGAAGCGCCCAGCTTCGGCCTGCCCGCGATCGTCTATGACATGCATTGCATCGGCTCGCAGGCATATATCCAGCTGGCAAAAGAACTGCTGAAGCGCGAAGCGCAATATCAGCAGCAATTCGCCGCCGCATAATTTCACGAAGGAAATAACAATGAACGCAGATAATAAAAAACGCGGCCTCGGCCGCGGCCTCGACGCCCTCTTCCGCGACGGCGAGCGTGAGGAAGAAGCCTTCGCCCCCAAAATGAAACGCGCCGACGAGATCGTTTCAAAAGTGCAGGCGCAGCAGGCGAATGTTGCAGCCCCCGCTGCCGCACCCGTGCCGGCAGGCGCGCAGCGCAAAGTCGCGGTCGAACGGCTGACGCCCGGCAAGTTCCAGCCGCGCCGCCATTTTGAAGATTCCGCGCTCGACCAACTCGCAGAATCGATCGCCATTCACGGCATTATCCAGCCGCTGCTCGTGCGCCAGATCGGCACCGCCAACAATGCGCCGATGTATGAAATCATCGCCGGCGAGCGCCGCTGGCGCGCCGCGCAAAAAGCGCAGCTGCATGAAGTCCCCGTCGTGGTGCAGGAGCTGACCGACCAGGCCGCGCTTGAAATCGCCCTCATCGAAAACCTGCAGCGCGAAGACCTGTCGGCGATTGAAGAGGCGGAAGGCTATCAGCGCCTGATGAATGAATTCAAACATACGCAGGATCAATTGTCGGCGCAGCTCGGCAAAAGCCGCAGCCATGTCGCCAATACGCTGCGCCTGCTGAAGCTGCCGCAATCCGTCCGCGCGATGGTGCAGAACGGCACGCTGTCGGCAGGTCACGCCCGCGCCATCATCGGCATGCCGAATGCGGATGAACTGGCGGATGTAATTGTGAAGCGCAGCCTCAACGTGCGTCAGGCCGAAGCACTCGTGCAGAAACTCTCCAACAACCCGAAGGCGAAGGCGGCCCCTTCCCGCAACGCGCCGCGCTATAAAGATGTCGATGTGCTGGCGCTGGAAGAACTGACCTCCGCCAAACTCGGCCTCAAAGTCACCATCGAGGGTGAAGGCGCGGCCGGCAAGCTGGTCATTGAATACAAATCGCTCGACCAGCTGGATGACCTGCTCGCCCGTCTTGGCCAGAACCTGAAAAAGTAATTTACACTTGCTATGAAAAATAGCTGAAAATAAAGGCTGTTTGCGAAAGGCGCGCAAACGGCCTTATTTCATGCGGTTTATCTGCAATGCTTTCTAAAAGTAAGAAGTTTTAAACCGAGCGCGTTCCATACTGGGTTATTAGCGTCGCCACATTTTCATGCGCCGCTGTTCAGCCCTTTATCTCTTTGCCGCGCAGGAAATACGCCGATGATGAAACCCGATTCAAAGACTATCCTTGTTGTCATGACCAACCTCGTCGCGCGCAAGGTGGCGCAAGGCGTCGCGCAATCGCCGGATCCCATACGCTTTTACGGCTTCACGCCGCATGACGTCTCCGGCCTGCATTTCTGGAAGCGTGACGCGAATGACAATGTCTGGTTCCGCCTGCACGACGGCCGCGTCATCGATGCGGACGGCAATTTAAGTGACAGCGATCTGCACCATTACATGCGCGAGCAGGAAGAACGCATCGCCGCCTATGCGGAGCCGATTTCCCTTTAAGACCGCTCGAATTCAGCTCAATCCCGATAAATCGAGAGTTTTGAATCACTTGACTCAAAACCTGAATGGAACGTTTCTGCCAGCCGCCCCGTTGGTATGGCAGATGGAATGGCGCCACGCTGTTTCCGGCAACGATTTTTAGGAGAACTCGCATGAAAACATCCCTTATCGCACTGGCCGCGGCTGTTATTTTAGCGCCGTCGATGGCTTTTGCAGACCAAATCACCACCCGCGTTGAAACGACCAACGACGGCTATTACATGAACCGCCCGATGAGCAACATGGCTTCGCCCCGCGTCATCCGCAACGAATACAATGACGAATACACCGGCGACGACACCGTCACCGTACGCGACACCGCAACGGTCGTGACCAACCGCTACAAAACGAAATTCGGCTCTGACACCGGTTTTGACTCCAACAGCCCGTCGCCCAAGTCCCGCGTCATTCAAGACAAAGACGTGGAAACGACGACCAGCACGGATACCCGCGTCATCCGCTAAGCGTTTTGGCCCCTTAAAAGGCTGAAAAAGAAGAAGCCGCCCCTCAACCGGGCGGCTTCTTTTATGCGTGCGAGCCAGAATTTGACATATTATTGAAAATCCGGTATAACTTTAAGCCATCAAGACATTTTCAGGCCGGGTTAAAACGGGTACAAGCTTTCAGCATGAGCACATGGAAAGAAAAATGGACCAAGGCCAAATGGTCAATGACGCTGCCCGCCGCCCGCAAAAAGAAAATGCAGGAAGCCATGGCGCCGCTGCTGCAATGGCCGGAAACGCGCGCGCTGGTTGAATTTGCGGCGCATCAGAACATCCCCATCACCTTCTCCAAAGACCTCATCAATTCCGATATCGCCGGGCACTTGCATGTCGACCCCAAGACGGGCCATTTCGCGATTTCCCTGTCGCCGAATGCGGACAGCGCCTCCCTCACCCGCACGCTGATCCACGAACTGCGCCATGCCTGGCAGAACGCCATCCTCGGCACAACGCAATACAACATGCAGCTTGAGGCGCCCGACGCGGGCACCGCGCTGTTCTTCACCCGCGTGCGCGAGGCGGATGCCTATGCTTTCACAAACCTCATGGTCACCCGCATCATTAATTCCTATGACGATGACGAAGAAGGCCACAAAATCAAGGCGCGCTTCACGGCCGCCAACGGCGGCGGCGCGCTGACCGAAACGCAGCAGGAAATTCTGCGCGATATGATGCTCGACCGTTTCCTCTCCCGCCTGCCCGGGCAGGAAATCGAAATGATGCAGAATTTCTACGGCATGCTGCAGCATATGGATATCTACGACCGCGAAGCCCTGCGCGATTACCACGCCCGTTACACGCACCCTCAATATTTAAGCGAACAGCGGCCGCAGGGCACGCCGCTCAATACCGCGGACGCACGTAAAATCCTGCGCATGGGCGTCCACACCGGCGTCAGCGAATATTTCAACCAGCTCTCCGACGCGGAATTCCGCGACATGGTGACCGAGCCGCAAGCGCCGGAAGTCAAACACGCCGTCGACCTCATGCAGTCGTTTGAAAAAGCGGCGGCCAAGGGCCTCGAGCCGCATCGTGAACTGGCTTACCGCCAGTTTGTACACCAGTCTGTTGAAGCCGCGCTCAACCGCCCGCTGCTCGCACCGCGCTAATCCACCATATATTTCAAGGTTTTAAGGGCAGGAACCAAGGGGAGACCTTTGCGTTAGCCTTGCAAGACTGTTTCAAACACCGGCGCAGACTCATAAAAAAGGAACGCCAGATGAACAAGAATGCCCTTTATGCCCTGCTGATCGCCGCCGCGCTGATTCCGGCCGGCACTGCTGAAGCCCGCTCCCATGTCTCCGCTGGAGCCAGAGCCGAACTGCGCTCTGACCGTTCGGAGCTTTCTTCCGACCGTCGTGCTCTCGCTGATGACCGCCGCGATATCGTCGCCGCACGCCGGGCGGGTGATCGCGCCGGTGTGATTGAAAACCGCCGCGAACTCAGCAACGATCGTCGTGAAATCATGAACGACCGCCGCGAATACAATCAGGACCTCCGCTCCAGCCGCTATGACCGCCACAACTACTGGACCGGAGACCGCTACCGCGAATCCAACCGCTACAACTGGTACCACCGCGATAACCCCTCGGCCTATTACTTTGGCCGTGGCTACATCAACCAGTAACCAGACCCATACCCCCCTCCAAAGAAAAACCCGCCGGTTTCATCGCCGGCGGGTTTTTTGTTTTCTTTAAAATTTAAGCTCGTCGACGCTGGTTCAGCGCACGGTTGCCAATCTGGGCAAGGGTGAGGACGGCACGGCCCAGCAGCAGGTCGGGGTCGGCACCGGTTTGTTTGCATTTCTGCTCGACGCTCATCAGCAGCGTTAGCGCCTGTGCGATTTGCTGCAAGGTCCAGCCGTTTACTTGCGCGACGAAGGAATCCTTCAGCTTGAAGAACAGCGGCGGCTTCAGCTTTTTCAATGTGAGCTCAAGGTCCTCGCCTTGCGCAAGGCGTGCCTTGGTGATCTGCAGTTTGCCGAAGTAATTTTGCAGGTGGCGCAAAATCTGTACCGCATTGGTGCCTTCCATCAGCGCCTGCTGCATGACGCGGTCGGCTTCGGCATAGTTGCCGGAGCAAAGCGTTTTCGAAAGCTCATCAAGCGACAATACGGCGCCCGCGCCGACCGAAGCCACCACATCCGCAAGGTCGATATCGCGCTGGCCGCCCATATAGAGCATCAGCTTTTCCGCCTCGCCCCTTGCAACGGCGCGGTCGCCAATCACATTGTCCGCCATATAGGCGAGCGCATCCGGGTTGATGCGGAAGCCCGCGTTGCGCAATTCCTCCCCAATCACTTTGGAAATATCACGCACGTCGTCAATATAGCAGGGCACGGCGGCGGCATTGGGCGCGGCTTCGAAGGTCGAGCGGATTTTTGATTTGGTGCCCAGCTCCCCCGCCTCGATGATCACGAAGTTATCGCCGGGCTTCAAAGCCTTCAGCAAATCCTTGATAATCGTTTCGGCCTTGTCACCCACATCGCGCACCCGCACGACCCTGCGGCCGCCGAGCATGGAGATGGACTGTGCCTCATCCAGAATTTTGGACGGGTTTTCGGTCAGCTGGTCGCCGGAAAATTCGGCAATGGCGAAAGGGTCTTTGTCGTCAATCCCCTGCGCTTTCATCATCATCATCGCGCGCTCGCGGATCAAGCCTTCATCAGGGCCATAGACCAGCACGGCCTGCATATTGGCGGGCGGTTTTTTGACGAAGGCGGCAATATCGCGGAACTGCAGCTTCATGTTGTTACGGTATGCCAATCTGCTTCGGCGCGACAGGCGCGGGCGGCAGTGCGGCACTGGGCGCGGCGGCGGGCGTGACTGCTTCCGGCACAGCGGTGCCTTGGCGACTGAAGTACAGGTTTATCTCCGTCACCACATCGTCCGACAGTTCTTCCAGCATATGTCCGGTCAGGCTTTGCGATGAAACGAGGGTCGCGAACTGGTTATCGAGCTCGTTATAGCTGCCGACGGAGCGGATATCGCGGGTCAGCAGCACGCGGTTGCTGGCGCGGTCCTTCAGCGTCATGACTGATGAAATTTCCGTCATCGCGCGGGTAGATGTCGCGTCCTTGCGGATGCCAAGGTGGGTCGTATGCGTCTGCAGCGGCGCGATGGTCAAAATATATGGCGCATCCGCCGGGCGGCCCTTCAGGTACAGGCGGTCGATGAGCAGGTTGCGCAGCTGCTGCCCGTCACGGTCGGGGATGTTGGCAATCTCCACCAGTGACTTGTTGCTTTGGGTCACGGCTTCCGCCGCGCCTTCATCACCATACATCGGGCGGAAGCCGCAGGACGACAGCGTCAGCAACAGGCAGCTAATAGCGCAGAAGTTTTTAAACGACGACATTGACGATCCTGTTCGGCACCACGATGACTTTTTTGGCGGGCTTGCCTTCCATCGCTTTCTGGACGGAAGGATCATCCAGCGCCGCTTTCTCCGCCGCCTTTTGCTCCATGTCTTTTGGCAGCTGGATGGTCGCGCGCAGCTTGCCGTTGACCTGAATCGCCATAGTGACGGTATCATTTGCCAGCAGGGCGGCATCCGCCACCGGCCATTTTTCATCGACCAGCATGGTCTTGTGGCCCAGTTGCGACCACAATTCTTCCGCAATATGCGGCATCAACGGTGACATCAGGCGGACCAGCGTTTCCAACCCTTCGCGCAGAGTCTTCCCGTCGCCCTTTGCGGCGCTGAAATCCTCCAGCGCGTTAGAAAGCTCGCGCAGGCGCGCGACGGATTTGTTGAAGTGGAATTTCTCGAGGTCTTGCGTCATCTCGTGAATGGTTTTGTGGATTTTGCGGCGCATCTGCTCCACATCGCCGCCGTTGCCGGTGAAATCGGCGTTATTGACGAGCTTCCACAGGCGGTTGATATATTTCCATGCGCCTTCAATGCCGCTTTCGGTCCATTCCAGGTCGCGCTCCGGCGGGCTGTCCGACAAAATGAACAACCGAGCGGCATCTGCGCCATAGGTTTCTAGGATTTCAACGGGGTCGACCGTGTTCTTCTTCGACTTCGACATTTTCTCGATACGGCCGACGGTCACGGCCTCACCCGTTGCGGCATGGACGAATTTATCGCCTTCCTTTTTCAGGTCAGCGGGGTAGAGCCATTTGCCGTCTTTGTCCTTATAGGTTTCATGCGTCACCATGCCTTGCGTGAAGAGTGCGGTAAAAGGCTCGTCGAAATTCAGGTAGCCGCATTTTTTAAGAGCGCGGGTAAAGAAGCGCGCATACAAAAGGTGCATGACCGCATGTTCGACGCCGCCGATGTATTGGTCGACCGGCGCCCAGTAAGCGACTTTATCTTTGTCGAAGCCCTTGTTGGGGTTCTTGGGGTCGGCGTAGCGGAACTGGTACCACGAACTTTCAAAGAAGGTATCGAAGGTATCCGTTTCGCGCTCCGCCTTGCCGCTGCATTGCGGGCAGGTCGTGTGCTTCCAGGTCGGGTGGTTGGCAATCGGGTTGCCGGGTTCGGAAAAGCGCACATCTTCCGGCAGCGTGACGGGCAGGTCTTTTTCCGGCACCGGCACGACGCCGCACTTGTCGCAGTGGATAATGGGAATCGGGCAGCCCCAGTAGCGCTGGCGGGAAACGCCCCAGTCGCGGAGGCGGTACAGCGTCGTCCCCTCGCCCATCTTCATTTTTTCGAAGCGCGAAATGACTTCGGCTTTCGCATCACTCACTTCCATGCCATTCAGGAAGGCGGAATTATGCAGCTTGCCGGGGCCGGTATAGGCCTCGGTGCCGACGGCGAAGGTTTTCGCGTCCTCGCCTTCCGGTATCACGACGGGAATAACCGGCAGGTCATACTTGCGCGCGAAATCAAGATCGCGCTGGTCATGCGCCGGGCAGCCGAAGATCGCGCCGGTGCCGTATTCCATGAGGACAAAGTTGGCGACGAAAACGCGCAGAACTTTATCTTTGATGAACGGATGCTTGACGGTAAGCCCCGTATCAAAGCCGATCTTCTCCGCCGTTTCCAGCACGGCTTCGGAGGTGCCGAGCGTGCGGCACTTGGCAACGAATTCGGCGATGCCGGGATTTTTTTCTGCCAGCTGCGCCGTAATGGGATGGTCCGGCGACAGGGCAACAAAGCTCGCGCCGAACAGCGTGTCAGGGCGCGTCGTGTAAATATCCAGCTGGCCTTCAGCAGGTGCGACAAAATCAAACTTGAAGCGCAGGCCTTGGGATTTGCCAATCCAGTTGTCCTGCATGATGCGGACTTTTTCAGGCCAGCCGGGCAGTGTGTCGAGGCCCGCCAGCAGATCATCGGCGAATTCGGTGATTTTCAGGAACCACTGTTTCAGCTTGCGGCGTTCCACAACCGCGCCGGAGCGCCAGCCGCGGCCGTCCACCACCTGCTCGTTCGCGAGCACGGTATTTTCAATCGGATCCCAGTTGACGAAGGCTTCCTTCTGGTAGGCGAGGCCGTTTTTCAGGAAGTCGAGGAAAAATTTCTGCTCATGCCGGTAATATTCCGGCGCGCAGGTCGTGACCTCCCGGCTCCAGTCGATGGCGAGGCCCATCATGTTCATCTGGTTCTTCATGACCGCGATGTTCTGGTAGGTCCATTTGGCGGGGTGGGTCTGGTTCTCGATCGCCGCGTTCTCGGCGGGTAAGCCGAAGGCGTCCCAGCCCATGGGGTTCAAAACGTTAAAGCCCATGGCGCGCTTGTAGCGGGCGACGACGTCCGAGAGGGTATAGTTGCGCACATGGCCCATATGCAGGCGGCCGGAGGGGTACGGGAACATAGCAAGGGCGTAAAATTTCGGGCGGCTGGGGTCTTCCGTCACCTCGAAGCACTTTTTGTCGGCCCAGGCCTTCTGCCAGCGGCTTTCGTTTTCCTTGACGTTATAACGCTCGTTCATGTTCAGGCACCCTTCTATCCGCCCGAAACGGCAAAAAGGGGCTTTTCAGCCCCTCGCCGTCTGGCGGGTATTAATATTGTTACTCAATATATTGAAAAGCCGTCCGAGCGGAAAGGCTTAGTTCACCGCGCCACCGGATTGGGCCACCCGCAGTTCGCGGGCGCGCATCAGGATGGTGTTTTCGATATTCGTGGCCATGGTATCGGCGATGGGGGCGTCTTTCCAGCCGCCCTTGCCGGTGCTGACCTGCTTGAACACGGCAACCCGAACGCCATCCGCCCGCAGCTGGCGGTCCAATATATATATATTGGCCTTGAAGCGCTGGCCGGGGGTTTCCGGGTTTTCATACCATTCGGTGATGATGGTGCCGCCAAAGGGGTCGGCGGTCGCGATGGGCATGAAGGAAATGGTGTCAAGCGATGCGCGCCACAGGAAGCTGTTCACGCCAATGCCGGACGCGCCAGCGTCTTTATCTTCGTCCTTGCCGAACAGCTTATCGCCTAAGGTTTTGCCGTCGCCCCAGACTGTATCGCGTTTTTGATCACTATAAAGAATCTTGTCGGAGCCCTTCTCCCGCGTCGGGTAGCTGGCTTCCTTTTTAACCGCGTCGCCGCCGCAGGCGGACAGCAGCAGCACAGAGGCCACAACGCCGACGCTCAGAACGTCACGGAAACGAAGGGTTTTGCGAAGGGAAGCGGCTGCGGTCATCTGGGTATCTCCGGTCTATTGTTTGCAAATTCTGCTGAAAATTATTTAGCACGATGCGGCTAAATAGCAAAGCAGCTAAGGGACTCGGAGCCTATAACAGGACCACTTAACGCCGCTTATGGCTAAAAATGCAATATGACAAAAACAGGTGTGACAAAATCGAAAATACCTGCCCAATCCCTTATTTGGGCAGGTATTTTGTAGGCTAAACACGGTTTTTGGCGGCTGAATGCTGTGTCGCAGATGCAACACAAAGCCCCGTTTAGTGCCAAAACAGGCTCGAGTTGGTTGACCGGGTGCGCCTATCGCGGTTATTCCTCAAAGGGTAACGGCGAGTTGATGCCGGCGGCTTTCTAGCCCCAGTGCCCTTTCGCCAGTATAAAAACCGTCTCGGGACAACCCCGGGGCACTTTGGAGGATTAAACACAATGAAAAAAGTACTTCTCGCAGGTACAGCACTCGTTGGCGCGGCTCTTCTCTCGACGCCCGCTCATGCTGACCTCAAACTGGACCTCGGCGGCTACTTCCGCGGTTACGCAGTCTATTCCGATAACGACGAAGTTACCGGTTCTGACGACAAACAATTCGACCTGCGCCGCGACACCGAAGTCCACTTCACCGGCGAAACCACCACCGATGCTGGCCTGACGGTTGGCGTGCACTCTGAGCTGAAACTCGGCGGCACCGGCACCGTTCACAACGCTGCCAACAACAGCTTCTACAACCCGGTCCACAACGACCAGACCATGACCGATGAAGCTTACATTTACTTCTCCGGCGGCTGGGGCCGCGTGAACGTTGGTTCCGAAGACGGCGCTGCATACCTCCTGCAGGTTGCTGCTCCTTCGGCTGACTCGAACATCGACGGCCTGCGCGTTTACGTGCAAGCGTTTGACCCCGCTGCTTGGGCTGGTAACACCAACAACGGCACCACCGGCTTCCAGCAAACGACGCTCGGCTACGACAACGCTGACTTCAAAAACGCTGACCGCTTCACCTACCTGACCCCGAAATGGAACGGCTTCCAAGCCGGCGTTTCGTACGCTCCGAACTCGTATCAAAACGAAATCTTCGGCGCGACCCAATCTCCCCAGCAAACCAACGTTGGCAACAACGTCCAGTTTGACAACATCTGGGAAGCTTCGGCACGTTGGGACGGCGAATTCGACGGTTTCGGCATCAGCTTCGGCGGCGGTTACTCGCATGCTAACTCTGAGCGCGTTGGCGCAGCTACCACCGTCATCGGTTCTGATGACCTCGTCACCTGGGATGCTGGCCTGAACGTCACCTTCCAAGACTTCAGCGTTGGCGCGGCTTACAAAACCTCCAACACCGGCGTTGACACCGACGGCGACCTGACCACCTGGGTCCTCGGCGCAGCTTGGGATAACGGCCCGTACCACGTTGGCCTGTCCTACGCAGACTTCAATGCTGACAACAACACCTACGGCGGCTTCGCTCCGCTCGCAGCTGGCAACGGCGTTGATCTCCAGCGCTGGACCGTCGGCGGCGGCTACACCTACGGCCCCGGCATGACCTTCCGCGGTTCGCTGGCGTACCTGAACGTTGACTCGCCTGTTGCTACGGCAGCTTCGAGCCAATACCAAGTCGCTATCGGTACGGACGTGAACTTCTAATCGTCCTGCTGATACAAAAGATAAAGGAAGAGGCGCCTGCAAAGGCGCCTCTTCTTTTTTGTCCCTTCATTTTAAATGCCGGATTGGCTATAAGGACTTATGAAGAATCAGCCCGGCACCACCTCGAAAAGTGAAGTCCTCTATGGTCAAGGCATCAGCGCGCTGCGCGCGGGCCGGCTGGCCGAAGGCATCCAGCTCCTGACCGACGCGCTGAAGGAAAATCCTTCCGCCGGCGCGATCCACAATGACCTCGGCACGGCCTACTGGCAGTCGGGCGACCCCGCCAAGGCAGAGCTGCATTACAATGCCGCCGTACGCCATGCGCCAAAGAACCCCTATGTGCTTAACGCCTTCGGCACCTTCCTCATGGAACAGGACCGTCTGGACGAGGCAGAACCGCTGCTGAAGCGCGCCTATAAAGCCAAGCCCGACCATTTTGAAATTCCCAACAACCTCGGCCTGCTGCACCACCGCAAGGGCCGCTTTACGGAGGCGGAGAAACTCTACCTCGAATCCGTGAAACTGAAACCCGATTGGGCCAATCCCTATACCAACCTTGGCGGGTTGATGCGCGACACCGATCGCGGTGAGGAAGGTTATAACTTCTTCCGCAGGTCGTTGAAGCTTAATCCCATGAACCCCATCGCCTGGCGCGGCCTTGGCCAGACCGCCTTCTTCACGAAGCGCGACGAGGAAGCCATCGATGCTTTCCGCCAGTCCATCCGCCTTGAGCCCAAGTCGGAACGCACCTGGGCCTTCCTTCTCAACACCTTTGAAAAGCTGAACCGAATGGAGGAGGCGAAGGCCGTCTTCCTCGAGGCGAAGAAGCTTTTCGGCCCGACGCCGCCGATCGCGCTGTTTGAAGCCAAAATGCTGCGTCGTGAAAAGAAGTACGAAGAATCCCTCGTCGTCATGGAGGATTTCCTCGCCGCCGTGCGCGACCCGGAAACCGACCGCACCAAAAACGTCAATTTCTACCACGAATTCTTCTTTGAAATGGGCATGCTCTACGACCGCCTCAACGACGTCGACAAGGCCTTCGAGGCGCTCACCCTCGCCAACGACGCCAGCCGAAAAACAGCGCCGTATCTCGAGATTGACAAGACAATCCTGACCAAGGAAATGGCATCGATCAGCCGCGAAATCGCCATGGGCGTCCGGCCGACGACGGCCGAATTACCGATAGACGAAAAAGCATCACGTCTCGTCTTCCTCGTCGGCTTCCCGCGCTCCGGCACGACGCTGCTCGACCAGATTCTCAGCAGCCACCCGCAGGTCAGCGTCGCGGAGGAAAAACCCGCCACCAACAAAATGGCCCACTACCTGCTGCACCGCCACGATAAGGCGGGCCTCACCATGTGGAGCCCCGGCTATTCCGCCTGCCTCGAGAATATCAACGAGCAGGAACTAAAGGACATGCGCACCATCTACTTCGCCGCCGTGGGCGAAGGCGCGCAGAAGGGCAGGGACCATGTCTTCGTCGATAAGCTGCCGCTCAACCTCATGCATGCTATCCTCGTCCGCCGTGTTTTCCCGGAAGCGAAATTCATCCTCGCGCTCCGCCACCCCTGCGATTCCGTCTTGAGCAACTTCATGCAGCGCTTCGACTTCAACGTCGCCATGGTGCGCATGGCGGAAATCAACGACGCCGCAAAATTCTACGACGAATGCTTCAGCTTCTGGGACATGTCCACCAAAGTCGCGGACATCAAGCCCTATGAAGTCCACTACGAAGACGTCGTGGCGGATTTCAAGCCGACCATCGCAGGCCTGCTCGAATTTCTCGGCCTTCCATGGACAGATGCGGTGATGGATTACGATGAAACCGCGCGCAACAAGAAAACCCGCATCAATACGCCGAGCTATCATCAGGTGACGGAGAAAATCTACACCCGCGCCTCCGGCCGCTGGCTGCGCTATAAAAAGCATCTGAAAGGTATTTTGCCCATCCTTAAGCCCTACGCAATAAAGTACGGCTATGATGAGGCCGATTTCTCGGAAGATTAACATCGCGCGACTTTTAAGAAGGCGACCGGCATGAAAAAGCATTTCCTTCTCGGCTTCTGCACGGTGGCGGCCTGCTTTGCTCCCGTGATGGCAAGGGCCGATATCGACATGAGCATTTACGGCTACTTCCGCACTTACGCCTTCGCGACGAAAAATGATGAGCACGGCGGCTCCAACCTGAAGAATTTCAGCCTCTATCGTGATTCGGAGGTCGACTTTAAAGGCGAGACGACAACGGATAGCGGCCTAACCGTCGGTGTGCAGTATGAAATGAAAGTCGGCGGCACCGGCACCTCGCAGCCCGGCACCTTCTTTGGCGGCGCCAAGGGCCGCACCATGACTGACGAAGCCTATATGTACCTGCAAAACCAGTACGGCCGCATGACCATGGGCGGGGAAGACGGCATTGCTTTCCTGCTCCAGCCGACCGTTCCCGGCGCCGACAGCAACATTGATGGCCCGCGCACGCAGCTGCAGGCCTTAAGTTCTGACGTCTGGGACGACGGGCTCAACAACAATTCCTACCTGCCCGCCAATTTCGACATCACGCTCGGCTACAACAATTCTGACTTCCGCTCGACCGACCGGCTGACCTATACCTCTCCGAAATGGAAAGGCTTTCAGGCCGGTGTCTCCTACGCGCCGCTGCCGGGCCTGCGTGAAATCCATTCCAGCACCGCCTCGCCGCCGACAGATAATAACCTCGGCAAATTTCAGGATCTGGTGGAAGCTGCCGCGCGCTGGGACGGCGCCTTTGGCGACTGGAAGCTGACGACGGAGGCGGGGATTGCCACATCCGATACGCAGCGCGCGGCTGTTGCCGGCAACATCGGCTCCGACGGTCTCACGACATGGAACGCCGGCGTGAACCTCGGCTGGAAGGAATATTCCGTCGGCGGGGCATACCGCCACTCCAATACGTCGGTTGCGGGGCCTAACAATGACCAGAACACTTGGATCCTCGGCGCGGCCTGGGATGTAAAGCCCTGGCACCTCGGCGCCTCCTGGTACCAGACCAAGCTCGATGCCAATGCCTTCAGCATAGGCCTAGCCGATAGCCTCGAGGTACGGCGCATTTCGCTGGGCGGCGGCTACCTTGTGGCACCCGGCATCTCTTTGCGCTCCACAGCCTCGTTTATCAGCGTGGATAACGGCATTAATTCGCCCATCGACCCCGAGCAGACGCAGCTGAGTCTCGGCACCGAAGTCAACTTCTGATTATGGCAATATTTGCGGGAATCCCGCTTGCTTTCACGCGCCCCCATGCTTAAATCACTCACCAGATTGTGCAGTGCAATGTTTTTAACCGCATCAAGGAATCAGAAGCCATGACACAGCAAAATGACCCGATCGTTATCGTCGGTATGGCCCGCACGCCCATGGGCGCGTTCCAGGGCGAACTTGCCAATTTCTCCGCCTCCGACCTCGGCAAGGTCGCGATTGAAGAAGCGCTCAAGCGCTCCAAAGTTTCCGCCAATGACATCGACGATGTCATCATGGGCTGCGTGCTGCAGGCAGGGCAGGGGCAGGCGCCCGCGCGTCAGGCCTCTATCAAAGCCGGCATCCCGGATTCGACCGGCGCCACCACCATCAACAAAATGTGCGGCTCCGGCATGAAGGCCGTGATGATGGCGCATGACAACCTCCTCGCCGGCTCCGCCAATGTGATGATCGCGGGCGGCATGGAAAGCATGACCAACGCGCCCTACCTGCTGGACAAAGCCCGCGGCGGCATGCGCATGGGCCACGGCAGCGTCAAAGACCACATGTTCCTCGACGGTCTGGAAGATGCCTATGATAAAGGCCAGCTCATGGGCGTTTTCGCCGATGACACGGCGCGCAAATGCCAGATCACGCGCGAAGACCAGGATAAATTCGCGCTCGCATCCCTGTCGCGCTCCCTCGAAGCCGGCAAAAGCGGCGCTTTCACTGCCGAAATCGCGCCGATCACCATTAAATCGAAAACCGGCGACACCGTGATTTCGGAAGACGAAGGCCCCAAGAAAGGCAAGCCCGAGAAAATCCCGACGCTGAAGCCCGCCTTCGGCGCCGATGGCACCGTCACCGCCGCAACCTCTTCCGGCATTTCGGACGGCGCTGCCGCCCTCGTGCTCATGAAAAAATCGGAAGCGGAAAAGCGCGGCCTTAAAATCCTCGCAACCATCAAGGCGCATGCCAGCCACGCGCAAAAGCCGTCCGAATTCACGCTGGCGCCCATCGGCGCCACGCAAAAAGTGCTCGAAAAAGCCGGCTGGAGCGCGAAGGACGTCGACCTCTTCGAAATCAACGAAGCTTTTGCCGTCGTCACGCTTGCAGCGATGAAAGAACTTGGGCTGCCGCATGACAAAGTGAACGTCAACGGCGGCGCCTGCGCCCTTGGCCACCCGATCGGTGCCTCCGGCGCGCGCATTATCGTGACGCTGCTGCATGCGCTGGAAAAACGCGGCCTTAAAAAAGGCGTCGCGTCCCTTTGCATCGGCGGCGGCGAAGGCACGGCCATTGCGCTCGAAAGGGCGGCATAAGGACTAAACTTGCCGCGCAAACCAAAGAAGACTGGATCCGATAAAACCCGAAGCCGCCCGCGCGCCAGCGCCGGCGGCTTCCGGTCTTTTATGCGCAAGCCGCTGGTGCGGTTCTTTACCTTTATTGGACTTTTGGGATTCGGGGCCGGAGTCATTTTACTCGCATGGTGCACCTACGACCTGCCGGATACCGATCAGGTGAAACCGCTGGAGCTGCGCCCCAGTATCACCGTGCTCGCCAATGACGGCACGCTGATTGCCCGTTACGGCGGCATGAAGGGCGATGTGGTGGATGCCAAGAAACTGCCGGATTACGTGCGCGCCGCATTTATCTCCATCGAAGACCGCCGCTTCTACGACCATTTCGGCATTGACCCCCTGGGTCTTGCCCGCGCGATGTATGTGAACCTCACCGCGCACCACTGGGTGCAGGGCGGCTCCACGATCACGCAGCAGCTGGCGAAAAACCTGTTTCTGACGCCCGACAAAACCCTGCGCCGCAAGGTGCAGGAAGCGATCCTCGCCATCGTCATCGAATACCGCTTCAGCAAAGACCAGATTCTTTCCGCCTATCTCAACCGCGTCTATTTCGGCGGCGGTGCTTACGGCATTGATGCCGCGGCAAAAACCTACTTCGACAAAAAAGCGACTGACCTGACCTTGTGGGAAGGCGCAATCCTCGCAGGGCTTTTGAAAGCGCCGTCGCGCTATGCACCTTCTGCCAACCCGAAGTTGGCGTCGGAGCGCGCCAAAACCGTCATCCACACCATGGAGGAGGCGGGTTATATTTCCAAGGATATGGCGAAGCAGGAAATCTCTCATGCGCGCATGAAGCTCGCAACCTCCGCCTCCGGCGACCTCAACCGCTATTTCGCCGACTGGATCATCGACCAGATCGATAGTTACGTTTCAACGACCGACCGCGACCTCGTCGTGCATACGACCTTCCAGCCGCAATTGCAGCTGCTCGCGGAAGCGAAGCTGAAAAATTTGTTTACCACCATTAAGCCGGCCGAAAAAATCAGCCAGACGGCGCTGGTCACCATGGGCATGGATGGCGCTGTCCTCGCCATGATCGGCGGGCGCGATTATTCCGACAGCCAGTTCAACCGCGCCAGCCAGGCACAGCGCCAGCCGGGCTCCAGCTTCAAGCCCTTCGTCTATATGGCCGCCCTCGAAGCCGGTTACAGTCCCGACCAGATGATCGAGGACAGCCCGCTCCGCATCGGCAAATATAGCCCGAAAAACTACGGCAATAAATATTACGGCGATGTCACGATGACGGATGCGCTCGCGCTCTCCCTCAATACCGCGACCATCCGCCTGCTGCAGACCGTCGGCGTCGACAAGCTGATTGATGTCACCCAGCGCCTCGGCTTCTCCGAAAAATTCCGGCCGGAACTGGCGACGGGCCTCGGGGCAGGGGAGACCACGGTGCTGGAGATGACCAACGCCTATACCCAGTTCGCCAACGGCGGCTATGCCATCTGGCCCTATGGTGTCGTCTCCATCGACGATGGCAAGGGGCATCTTGTGTACCGGCATGAACCGCCGGATGCGATGCGCATTTTCGCGCCGCGCGATATCGCCAATCTTGACGCCATGATGCAGCAGGTTGTCATCAAGGGCACGGGGCAGGCGGCGCAGCTCTCCCACGGCCATGTCGCTGGCAAAACAGGCACCTCACAGGATTACCGCGACGCCTGGTTTGTCGGCTATACCAACCGCCTTGTTACGGGCGTCTGGATGGGCAATGACGACAACTCCCCCATGGAAGCGGTCTCCGGCGGCAAATACCCCGCGCGCCTTTGGCATGATTACATGGAGGAAGCGATCAGCGTTCCGGTCACAACCGCAGACCCCCGCATGGCGCGTGCGCCCGATGACAGCTTCAGCGGCGTGCTTGACCGTTTGACCTCCGGCAGTTTCGGCAGTGATGATGATTCAAATCCGCGCCGCCGCGGCAATAACGGCGGCGGTTTCTTCGGCGGCTTTAATGGAAGCGACGCCCCTGTCTATAACCAGTAAGGTTCTGGCTGTCTGACCAGAAGCTCAGTAGCTCGCGCTGCTGCGGCGTCATGGCGTTTAAATTCCACTGCGGCATGACCGATTTATTCTCGATCGCCGAAATGAATTTCTGCGGAAAAGATTCACGCGCCGCACGGAGGCCGCTTTCGACGAGCGACCTTGCGACCACTTCCGGCGCGTTGCCGGTCTTGCTTGCCGTCTTCTCGATCGCGGTGAAAATGCGGAAATAGGAATCGGTCGAACGCTGGCTCTGGAATTCCAGCATGAACTGCGCGTAAAAATGTCGCGTCAGCGTGTCCGCATTGGCGGGCAGGGAGGGGAGAGAGAAATTCTGGCTGAGATGCTGCGGGCTTTTCATTGAAATGACGCCTCCATAACCGGTGCAAACGGGAACAGCGATGCAATTCCCCGCTGCCTACTTCCAGCATGGGCCATAAGTTCCTAACATTCGGTTAAGAAACCGCGTCTTCTATCGGTGGTGTTGCCGGCGGAATGGCCTGCCGCGCCAATTCGTCGACGCGCTCGTTCTCCACATGGCCATTGTGGCCCTTGACCCAGATCCAGTGCAACTTGTGTTTTGACAGCAATTCATCCAGCTGCTGCCAGAGGTCGATGTTTTTGACGTCCTTTTTGTCTGACGTCTTCCAGCCGCGTTTTTTCCAGCCGTTCAGGTATTCCAAAACGCCCTTCATCACATACTGGCTGTCGGTGTGGATGGTGACGTCGCAGCGCCCGCTGATGGCGGTCAGCCCCTCGATCACGGCCTGCATTTCCATGCGGTTATTGGTCGTCCAGCCGCTGCCGCCGGAGAGTTCTTTTTCATGCTTGCCGTAGCGGAGAAGGGCGCCCCAGCCGCCGGGGCCGGGGTTGCCGCTGCAGGCGCCGTCGGTGAACAGGTCGACCTTCTTCATGGCTTAAACGTGAAAGTTATAGTCGACGAGGGAGACGACTTTCTGGTGATAGCGGAGGATTTTCACATGCTCCAGCGGATCCTTCGCGCGAACAAGCGCACCTTCGACCGGATTCAGCCAGTCGTACAGCCGCGTCGAGATAATGCGCATCGCGGCGGCGCGGCCGAAGAAGGGCAGGGCCTTCAGCTCGTTCTTCGACATCGGCCGCGCGTGGTGATAGCTGTCGAGGAAGGATTTGGCGCGCGCGGGGTCAAGGTCGCCTTTCCAGTCGAAACACCAGGGGTTGAAGGCCAGCATCAGGTCATAGGCCAGCACATCCCAGCAGGCGAAATAGAAATCAATGACGCCGGAAATTTTCTCGTCATTGAAAAAGACGTTATCAGGGAACAGGTCGGCATGGACCGCGCCCTTGGGCAGAAACTTTGGCCAGTGCTTTTCAAGGTAATCCAGCTCGGTGTCCAGCAGCTGGAACAATCCCGGCTCCAGCTCGTCCGCGCGGTCGGCGCATGCGTGAATCAGGCTGCGCCAGGCGGGGAAGCTCATGGTGTTGCGGCGCTTCATGTTGAAGTCGCGGCCGCCCTTGTGCATCACGGCCAGCATTTCGCCTACCTGCTGGCAGTGGTGGACGTAAATATCGCGCGGCCAAGCGCCGTCAAGAAACTTGGTAATCAGCGCGGGCTTGCCGTTCAGCGTGAATATGCTGCGGCCTTCTTTATCCTCCAGCACCGCGGCGGTGGGGATGCCCCTTTTGCGCAAATGCTCCATGAAGCCGGTGTAGAAGGGCAGCTCTTCCGGGTCAGCGCGCTTTTCGATCAGGGTCAGCACATAACTGCCTTTATCGGTCGTCAGGCGGTAATTGGTATTCTCGACCCCTTCGGCAATACCCTCGAACGCGACCATCGCGCCGAGGTCAAACTTGGCGAGGGCGGTCTTCAGCGTGTCTTCGGTGATTTGGGTGTATACGGCCATTCTGGGAAGCAAGAATAGCGCAAAGGGTTAACGGCCGCCAAGAAAAAGCGGGGCAGCTGTACCGCCCCGCTTTTTCCGTAAAAGTGTTTATCCTATTTTCAGGGGCGCGGCGAATGGTGCGTGCCGGATTTAGGCGGCAAGATCACCGGCGGCTGCTGGACGAAGGGGAAGTGGCCGCGGCCGGCTTCCTGCACGCCCGTTGCGCCATGGCCGGAGATTTTGCGGCGCTCGAGGTCCGACAGGCTTTTTTCCGTCACGTGGAAATCGCCATCCGCATTCGTGAAGCTGACTTCAATGCGCGGGTCATAGGGGTTGGTGGATTGGATTTGCACGGCGGGCACCCGGCTGCCGGTCGCAATCGTGATGCCGGATTCGCCGCTCAGGACGCTCAATTCATACATCAGCTCGGCGACGGCGACTTTTTTTGTGTAGGGGTCGGGGTCAAACACCTGGTCGCCGGCGCGCAAAACAGCGTCGCGCACTTTGTCAGACCAAGCGTTAAAACCGGGAGTTGCCTGCGGCGAGACTTTCTCGTCCGGCAGGGAGAAGGTGATCATATAGCCAAGGCCGTTCTTGATGCTGTCGCTGCCAACTTCGACCGTCAGGCAATAAGACTTCGTCATATTCATCAGTCCTTCCGTCGCGATGTTAAAAACCCTCTAACCAATGCGCCAAAGTCTAAATTTTTTTATAACGAATTGGTGCTCACTATAAGAAGCGAGGTTTTTTAATCAAGCGAGAATCGTGAAACAATGTTTTAAATTTCGGGTTACGCGCCGTGCAGCACTTTGGGGATTTTGAAGATGACGGTTTCTTCCGCGACCACCGTGGTTTGCAGCGCAACATCGAAGTCTTCCCGCGCGCGGTCGATGACGCGCTGCACCAAAACTTCCGGTGCCGATGCGCCGGCGGTGAGACCCAGCGTGCGCATGTCTTTCAGTTCGTCCCAGGGAATGTCTTCCGCCTTATCCGCCAGCAGCGCACGTTTTGCGCCATAGGCGCGGGCGACTTCCACCAGCCGGTTGGAGTTGGAGGAGTTTTTGGAGCCGATGACAATCACCACATCCGCGCGCGGCGCGATATCCTTCACCGCCAGCTGGCGGTTGGTGGTGGCATAACAAATGTCTTCCTTGCGCGGCGCGGCGACGGAAGGGTAGCGGGCGCGCAAGGCCTCGACAATTTCAAAGGTGTCGTCGAGCGACAGCGTTGTCTGCGTGACATAGGCGATTTTGTCATCTGCGGTGAAGTTCAGCGTCGCCACATCCGCCACCGTTTCGACCAGCACAACGGTGCCTTCCGGCAACTGGCCCATGGTGCCGATGACCTCCGGGTGGCCGCGGTGGCCGATGAGGATGATTTTATGCCCCGCCTTGTGGTGCATCTCCGCCTCGCGGTGAACCTTGCTGACAAGCGGGCAGGTGGCGTCGATGTAAATCATGTTGCGCAGTTTTGCTGCCGCCGGCACGTCCTTCGGCACGCCATGGGCGGAGAAGATGACAGGCGCGCCTTCCGGCACCTCGTCCAGCTCCTTCACGAAAATCGCACCCTTGGCGCGGAGATCATCGAGGACGTGTTTGTTGTGTACAATCTCGTGGCGCACATAAACGGGCGCGCCGTATTTCAGCAGCGACTTCTCCACAATCTCGATCGCGCGGTCGACGCCGGCGCAAAAGCCGCGCGGGCTTGCCAGAAGGATCGTCAGTTGTGGTTTCGCGGCTTCGTCCATGCCGCAAAATATACAGCGCATCCGGCTTGAGTCGAGCACTTAAGCCGACTATTCTGCAGCTGACCCGTTTATTCAGTGATATTGGTGCGCCATGAAAAAGACTCCGCGACTCGCCGTCCTTCTTTGCCTCGTCCTCCTGTCGGGCTGCGCTGCGACCCGCAAAGCCTATAACGCGACCTTCCATCCCGACGATGATGCGACCCTTATTCAAAAAGCAGAACCGGCCTGCCCGACCGTGGGTGTGGTGCCGGAAGCCAATACTTACCCCGCTTTCAGGGCGGGAATGAGCGAAAAAGACCCCAAAAACCTCGTCGCGGCGGGTTATATCGGCGTTTTCAGGGGTGATTGCACCTTTAAAGACGGAAAAGAGGCTGTTTTTGACCTTGAAATCAACTTTGGCGGCACAAAAGGGCCCAAAGGACGCGAAAACAGCGCCAAGGAAATTGGCAGCGCGGTATTTCCATATTTTATCGCTGTCTTAAGCCCGGATGAAACAATCTTGCAGCGTCAGGCCTTTTCCACTAAAGTCGATTTCGATAATAAAACCGATGGCGTCTCGAAAGAAGAGCACACCATCCGTATTCCGGTCACTTCCCCCGAAGCCGCCCATGGCTATAGAATAGTCATCGGCTTCAGCCTGACGCCGGAGCAGGTTGCTTTCAACAAGCAACAAGGGAATAAAAAGTAGGAGACCTATAAGGACCCGATGCGTATCAAGCTCAAGAAATTCTGGCAGTCCGAATTCACCGAACACGAAGACGTCATGGCGCTCACCCGCCAGCAACTGGCGCTCCCGTTTGAAAAACTGCTCGAAGCTGCGACCAACTGCATCGAATCCGGCGGCAAAATCTTCTTCTTCGGCAACGGCGGCTCCGCTTCCGACGCCCAGCACCTCGCAACCGAACTGTCGGCCCGCTACAAGAAGGACCGCAAGGCCATTGCCGCGATCTCGCTTGCGACCGATACCTCCGCCCTCACCGCCATCGGCAACGATTACGGCTTCGAGCGCGTGTTTTCCCGCCAGATCGAAGCGCTCGGCCGCAAGGGCGACATGGCGATCGGCATCACCACCTCGGGCAATTCCGGCAACGTGCTGAAGGCGCTGGAGCTGTGCCGCACCATGGGCATCACCACGGTCGGTTTCACCGGCCAGAGCGGCGGCAAGGCTGCCTCCCTGTGCGACATCCTCCTCAACGTGCCGTCCACCACCACGGCGCGCATCCAGGAAATGCACATCACGCTGGGGCAAATGCTCTGCGGCGCGCTTGAAATCAACCTTGGCTACATCGAGCAGGAAGAACCTGTGTCGCAAAGCCTCGCCCGCGCTGTCTAAACCCGAAAGTATTCACAATATGGCAAAAGAAGCCCTCGCCCCCGATCTAGACAAGCTGTCGTTCGAGGAAGCCCTGACCGAACTCGAAAAGATCGTCCGCGGCCTCGAGACCGGCGCTGCCGATCTTAAGACCTCCATCGATTCCTATGAACGCGGCATGGCGCTGAAGAAGTATTGCGATGCGCGCCTGAAAGAGGCGCAAGGCCGGATCGAGAAGATCACCGTGCTGGAAGGCGGCAAGACCGCAACCGAGCCGTTCAAGCTGAACGACTAAGCCCTGTCAGCCGTAACACCCGCTTAAAAACCCTAACTTTTTGATGCGACTTCAGGTATAACATTGCCTTGAAGTTCCAATCATAACAAAGGGTCATTTCACAAATGGCACCATCACCCCGCGAGGCGACACCCAAGCTATCCCAAGCCATGGATGACTGCCGCGACAAGGTCAACAAGACCATCGCCAACCTCCTTCCCGCGACCGACCTTGCCGAAGCGCCGCTGTTTGACGCGATGCGCTATGCGGCCCTCTCCGGCGGTAAACGCCTTCGCCCCTTCATGGTCATGGAAGGCGCACGGGTTTTCGGTGTTGATGCCATGCGCGCCCGCAGGGTCGCCGCTGCCGCCGAATTCGTCCACTGCTATTCGCTCGCGCATGACGACCTGCCGGCGATGGACAACTCCGACCTTCGCCGCGGCAAGCCCGCGCTGCACAAGGCCTTCGATGAAGCAACCGCGCTTCTGGCCGGTGACGCGCTGCTGACCCTCGCCTTTGAAATTCTCGCCGATCCCGAAACGCATGAAGACCCGCGCGTCCGTGTTGAACTCATCGCCAACCTTGCCGGCGCGATCGGCATGCACGGCATGGTCGGCGGCCAGATGCTTGACCTCATCGGCGAAAAACAGGAATTCGACGTCGGCACCATCAGCCGCATGCAGCGCCTGAAAACCGGCAAGCTCATCGCCTTCTGCTGCGAAGCAGGCGCGATTTTGGGCAAGGCCAATCCGGCGCACCGCCAGTCGCTCCGCAACTACGCGCATGACCTCGGCCTCGCCTTCCAGGTGACGGACGATCTGCTCGATGCGACCTCGACCGAACAGGACCTCGGCAAGCCCGTTAATGCGGACGGCAAAAAATCCACCTTCGTGTCCGCCATGGGTATCGAACAGGCAAAACAGCGCGCGCAGATGCTGGTCGACCAGTCCATCTCGCACCTTCGCACCTTCGACGAAGGCCGCGTTGATTTGCTGAAAGACCTTGCCCGCTACGTGCTGGAACGCCGGGTGTAACCATGGCGCTGCGCCCAAAATTCCATGCGGCGGCGAAAGCCACGCGCGAAACCTTGGGCGACATGGGGCGCTATATCGCCGCGGAATCGAAAGAAGCCGTGCGCCAGTACTTCCGCCCCATCACCTGGACGTACGAGAAGGCTGCACAGCTGCTGAAGCCGAAGCAGTAAAGGCAAGTCCATCATGACCAAAACAATTTTCATCACGGGCGCGTCTTCAGGGATCGGCCTTGCTTCGGCGCAGTTGTTTGCCGCCAAGGGCTGGAACGTCGTTGCCACCATGCGCTACACCAAGGGCAGTGTGCTCAAGGGTAAAAATTTCCTCGTCACCACGCTCGATGTGCGTGATGAAGAATCCATCGCCAAGGCGCTCAAAGCCGCCATCAAGAAATTCGGCCGCATCGATGTGCTGCTGAATAACGCGGGCTTCAGCCTTTTCGGCGTTTTTGAATCCTTGAGCCCTGAAAAAATCGAGGAGCAGTTCGCCGTCAACGTCACGGGCGTCATGAATGTAACGCGCGCGCTGTTGCCGCATATGCGTGCCAACGGCGGCGGCACCATCATCAATATCAGCTCCCGCGCCGGCATCATCGGCATGCCGCTGAATACGCTCTATTGCGCCAGCAAATTTGCGCTGGAGGGTTTTTCGGAAGCACTGTCGTTCGAGCTTGCAACGCAAGGCATCGCCGTCAAGCTGGTGGAGCCGAGCGGCGGCGTCACCTCCACCAAATTTTCCGAACGCATGGTCAAGGACAAGGGAACAGATATCCCCGCGTCCTACAACGATTTCGTCGCCAAGATCGGCGGTATCTACGGCAATATGCAGACGCACCGCAAAACCACGGCGGCCGATGTCGCCGCCGTCATTTTCACTGCCGCAACAGATGGCAAGCCGCAGTTGCGCTATTTCACCGGCGAAGACGTCGGCGGCTTCCTCCGCCTCAAGCGCGAGAAGGACGATGAGGAATACATGGGCTACATGCGCGAAAAATTCCTGCGGTGACCGGCATGACAGAAATGCCGCCGCCGCATAAAGCCAAAGGCTCCTTCGCCAGCCGGACGATGGGGGAACATATTTTGCGTGGCATCGCGGGCGGGCTTTGCCTGTTTGCGGCGCTCGTCAGCCATAATGTCCTGCTCACGCTGCTCCTGCTGGGTGCCGCCCTGTTTGCCTTCCGGGGCTGCCCGGTGTGCTGGAGCTTCGGGCTGTTTGAAACCAGCTGCAACATTCGTGACGCGAAAAAGGCCAGGCGGCCGGACGAGAGCACCGCGCCTAAAGATATGTAAATAAAATACCTTCAGTTATGGCAAAATATTTTGCCCCTTGGCATTCCATTTTTGAACCCTTTGGCATATAACGAACCAAAGGAATCAAAGCCATGACCAAGACGCCGCTGCTCGACACCATCAACGCCCCTGCAGACCTCCGCGGCATTAGCCGCAAGGACTTGCCGCAGGTCGCGGCCGAGCTGCGGGCCGAGATGATTGATGCTGTGTCCGTCACCGGCGGTCACCTTGGCGCGGGTCTTGGCGTCGTTGAACTCACGACCGCCATTCATTACGTGTTTGATACGCCGGCGGACCGCCTGATCTGGGATGTCGGTCATCAGGCCTATCCGCATAAAATCCTGACCGAACGCCGCGCGCAGATTCGCACGTTGCGCCAGGGCGGCGGTCTGTCCGGTTTCACCAAGCGGTCGGAATCCATCTACGATCCCTTCGGCGCGGCGCATAGTTCGACGTCTATTTCCGCCGGGCTTGGCATGGCGGTCGCGCGTGACCTCAAGGGTGGCGACAATAAAATCGTCTGCGTCATCGGCGATGGCGCCATGAGCGCGGGCATGGCCTATGAAGCCATGAACAATGCGGGCGCGCTTAACTCCCGTCTCATCGTTATTCTGAACGACAACGACATGTCCATCGCGCCGCCCGTCGGCGCGATGAGCGCATATCTCTCCCGCCTTATTTCGTCGAAGCCCTATCTCACCCTTCGCGAAATCGGCAAAAAGTTTTCGGAGAAACTGCCGGCACCGCTGCAGAAAGCAGCGCAGCGCGCGGAAGAATATGCGCGCGGCATGGTCACGGGCGGCACATTGTTTGAAGAACTCGGCTTCTACTATGTCGGCCCCATCGACGGGCATAATCTTGACCATTTGCTGCCCGTCCTCGAAAACGTGCGGGATTCCGCGCATAAAGGCCCCTTCCTCGTCCATGTCGTCACCAAAAAGGGCAAAGGCTATCCGCCTGCCGAAACCGCCGCGGATAAAATGCACGGCGTTGCGAAGTTTGATGTGCTGACAGGCGCGCAGAGCAAGCCCAAAGCCGCCGCCCCCAGCTATACAAAAGTGTTTGCCGACGCGCTAATCGCGGAAGCAAAAGCCGATGATAAAATCATCGCCATCACCGCCGCCATGCCCTCCGGCACCGGCCTCGACCTGTTTGAGAAAGCGTATCCTAAGCGCATGTTCGATGTGGGCATTGCCGAGCAGCACGCGGTGACCTTCGCAGCCGGCCTTGCGACAGAAGGCTACAAACCCTTTGTCGCCATTTACTCGACCTTCCTGCAGCGCGCCTATGACCAGTTGGTGCATGACGTCGCCATTCAAAACCTGCCCGTCCGCTTCGCCATGGACCGCGCAGGTCTGGTGGGTGCCGATGGCGCAACCCATGCCGGCGCCTTCGATATCGCCTACCTCGCCTGCCTGCCGAATATGGTGCTGATGGCGGCGGGCGATGAAGTTGAACTGCAAAATATGACCGCCACCATGGCCGCCTACAACGACGGCCCGATCGCTTTGCGTTATCCGCGCGGCGAAGGCATTGGTCTGCAATTGCAGGAACGCGGCACCGTGCTGGAAATCGGCAAAGGCCGTATTCTCCGCGAAGGCAGCAAGATTGCGCTGCTCTCCTACGGCACGCGCCTGCCGGAAGCGATCAAAGCGGCAGAGCAATTAAATGCGATGGGCCTTTCCACCACCGTCGCCGATGCGCGTTTCGCCAAACCACTCGATGAAGATCTGGTGCTGAACCTCGCCCGCAACCACGAAGTCGTCATCACGCTGGAAGAAGGCTCCTCCAACGGCTTCGGCGCGATTGTGCTGCAGCTGCTCGCCGCCAAAGGCGTGCTCGATACCGGCCTTAAAATCCGCACCATGACGCTGCCGGATGTCTTCCTCGATCATGATACGCCGGTAAAGCAGTATGACGCGGCAGAGCTTAATGCCGCGCATATCGTGGCGCAGGCGCTTTCCGCCCTTGGCCGCGAAGCCCTAGCGGCAGCACCCCGAAAGGCTTGATAATAAGGCCTTTTTACGTGGCAACAGCCTGTTAAGGTGGCTTGTGCTATAATGCGGCTGTCATCTTTCGCAGAAGAATCAGTGTTGAATGTCTAAAGCGCCCACATCGCCGAGCCTGAAAGACCAGCTTAAAGCCCGGATTATCGGCGCGATTGACGCATGGCAGGAAGAGCGCCAGCAGAAAAAATATGGCCGGCATGAAGACCGCAAAGCCGAAATGCTGGAGCGGCTGGGCGATTTGCCCGGCGGCGACGCGCTCAAAGAAACCATCGCGCGGAACAATATTCCCGTTGGCGTGCAATCTAAGCGCAACCTCAAGAATTCTTTCGGCGCGGTCGCCAAAGTCAGCGGCAACAAAACCGTCAACGTCGAAATCCTCAACACCGGCGATCCCATCGGCATGGCGCGCACGACCTACCATGAATTCCGCCATGTGCTGCAAATAGAAGACATGGGCAATATTGAAACCGGCGGCTTCCGGCACATCAAGGATGTGCGCACGGCGCATATGCTGTCGATGATGATGGAAGCGGACGCCTACACGTCGGAAGTTCTCGCCGCCTGCAAGGCTGCGAAAGCGGGCCACCCCGAATATCTCGATGACCTGTTTACCAACCGCGATGGCGGACCCAACGTGCAGCACGCGAAAGCTTTCCTGCAAAAGCGTCCTTTCGACAGCTTCAAGGACGATGCGCAGTTCGCCCGCGCCCTGTTTACCGATTTCATGCTGAACGGGCTTGATAACTATTCGACGACTTATTTCGGCGCCTATCGCATGCAGTTCCTGCTGGCGCCAAAGCTACCGGACTTCCAGAAGCATCTGGCTGATACGCCGGATCCAGCAGCGGTCACGCCATCAAAGCAGCTGGCGGAAATCTACAAACAGGAATTTATGGACGGCGTCTCCGTCCGCGCCATCGCCCATGCCTTCCGCCGCAACCTGCCGCAGGAAGAACAAGACTTGCTCCGCATCATCGACAGCACGGTGAAGAACGCGGCTACAATGTCGGAAAGCCAGTACCAGAAAAAACGTGAAGACATCCTCATGCGCTCGCAAAGCATCTACATGAAGGAAGACTTCTATATGAACCCGCCGGGGACGGCCTATAACCCCGTCAGCCGTTTCCTGCAGGAAGCAGCTGCGCGCGAAAAACCAGCCACCGTCGCCGAATTTAAATCCGCAACGGTCGAAAAAGCCCCGAAACCGCGGCGGTTTTAATTACATCGTTTCCTTGAACAATTCGCGGCCGATCAGCATGCGGCGGATTTCCGATGTGCCGGCGCCAATTTCATACAGCTTCGCATCGCGCAGCAGGCGGCCGGTCGGGTAATCGTTGATATAGCCGTTGCCGCCCAGTGTTTGAATGGCTTCCAGTGCCATCCAGGTCGCTTTTTCGGCGGAATACAAAATCGCGCCGGCGGCGTCTTTGCGGGTAATTTCTTTCCGGTCGCAGGCTTTGCCGACGGCGTAAACGTAAGCGCGCGCGGTGTTGAGGGCGACATACATATCCGCCACCTTGCCCTGCATCAGCTGGAATTCGCCAATGCTCTGGCCGAATTGTTTGCGCTCGTGCAGGTAGGGAATAACCACATCCATGCAGGCCTGCATGATGCCAAGGGGACCGCCGGAGAGAACGGCGCGTTCGTAATCCAGCCCGCTCATCAACACATTGACGCCCTTGCCGACTTGGCCCAGCACGTTTTCTTCCGGCACTTCACAGTCTTGGAAAACGAGCTCGCAGGTGTTGGAGCCACGCATGCCCAGCTTATCCAGCTTCTGCGCGGTCGAAAAACCCTTGAAGCCGCGTTCGATGATAAAGGCGGTGATGCCCTTGGCGTTCGCTGCGGGGTCGGTCTTCGCGTAGACGACCAGCGTATGCGCATCGGGGCCGTTGGTGATCCACATTTTGTTGCCGTTCAAAACGTAGCGGTCGCCTTTTTTCTCCGCGCGCAGTTTCATCGATACAACGTCAGACCCGGCACCCGGCTCTGACATGGCAAGCGCGCCGATCTTGGTGCCGGCGCAAAGGTCCGGCAGGTATTTCTTTTTCTGCGCTTCATTGCCGTTCAGCGAAATCTGGTTGACGCAGAGGTTGGAGAAAGCGCCGTAGGATAGGCCCACCGAAGCGGAAGCGCGGGAAATTTCTTCCATCGCAATAATGTGCTCGATATAGCCAAGGCCCGAGCCGCCGAAATCAGGCGACACTGTCATGCCCAAAAGCCCGAGCGCGCCGAACTGCGGCCAGAGTTCATTGGGGAATTCATTCTTGCGGTCGATGTCGGCGGCGCGCGGGGCAATTTTATCCTGGGCAAAGCTGCGCACCGTTTCGCGGATCGCATCGGCATGTTCGCCAAGGTCGAAGCGGAGGGAGGGGTAATCAAGCGCGGCGGGCGTATAGGATTCTGTCGTCATCTCATGCTCTTTCGGTTGCGCGGCGCTTTTCATCATCAGCCTCGTTAAAAATGGAATCAGCTGCGCCTAGAATAACGCTGGCAGCGCCGCCGGAACAGGGGGTTTTTAGCTGTATTTGAAGCGCACGGGCGAAGGCCTTGCGTTTATGGCGCTCGGCAGGCCTTGTGTGCAGATCAGGCATTCCTGCTGTAGTTTTTGCTGCAGCGCATCTTCCGCCCGCTGGCCGTTTTCCGATGTAATCATCTGCGCAATGGTCTCGAAGCCGAGGCGTCCGGCAAGGTCGGACGCGCTCTGGCCTTGCTTGTCACACAAGGTGGTATCAATCCCGCGTGCCAGCAGCATATCCGCCATTTCCGTCTTCGCCCAGGAAACCGCCATATGCAGCAGCGACTGGCCCTGTTCATTCTGCACATTCAGCGCGTCGGGATATTCATCCAGCATTTTTGCCAGCATGACAGGCTCGTCATTTTCCGCGGTTGCGAACAACAGCTCCACATCCAGCCCCCCCATATCTTTATGGGGGCGGAAGACGGCGGCTTTTTGTTTCAGTGATTTGGGCGCAGGCAGCATGCTTTGAGTCGCTATTCCTTGAAAGGCAGGAAAAAGCATACCCCGCAGCGCAGCATTATGTCCATTATAGAATCATAAAGGCCGCTTTATCAGCGACTTACATAAGGAATATTGTTGCGAGACCAAGGAAGGCCATAAAGCCGACAACGTCGGTCACCGTCGTCACGAAAATGGCGGAGGAGGGGGCGGGGTCGAATCCCAGCTTGTTGAGCGACAGCGGCACCAGCGCACCCGCCATGCCCGCGGCGAAGAGGTTCAGAATTAACGCCGCGCCCATAACCATGCTGAGGTGAATGTCGCGGTAGAAGAAGAACACGATGCAGGACATGATGGCCGCGAAAATCACGCCGTTGATAAAGCCGACGATGCATTCCTTCAAAATCACCCGCACAACGTTGGCGGCGGAAATTTCCTTCGTCGCAAGCGCGCGGATAATAACGGTTAGCGTCTGCGTGCCCGCATTGCCGCCCATGGAGGCGACGATGGGCATGAGTGCCGCAAGCGCCACGATTTTTTCAATCGAGCCCGCGAAGAGGCTGATGACGTAAGTATCGGCAAAGGCCGTAAACAGGTTGACGACGAGCCAGCCTGACCGCGCTTTCGCCGTGCGGAAGGTGGAGCGGTGAATGTCTGAATCGCTCACGCCGCCGAGCTTCAGGATATCTTCTTCCGCCTCCTCATCGATGACGTCGACGACGTCGTCGACGGTGATCATACCAATCAGCCGGTCATTCGCATCCACCACGGGGGCGGAGAGCAAGTCCTTGCGCCGGAACTGGAAGGCGACCTGTTCCCTGTCCATTGAGACGGGGATGGTGACATGCTCTTCATTGACCAGTGTATCCACCTTCACCCCGCGCTGCGCGCAAAGAAGGCGGGAGAGGGAAACGGAGCCGACAAAACCATGCAGCGGATCGACAATGAAGATGTCATAGAATTTTTGGGGCATCGCATCCGACGCCGCGCGCAAAAAGTCGACCGTCTTGCCCACCGTCCAGAACTGCGGAATCGCAACGAATTCGCGCTGCATCAGGCGGCCGGCGGAATCCTCGTCGAACGTCAAACCCTCTTCCACCGCCGCACGCACTTTGCGCGACAGGTGACGCATGATTTCGGAGCGGCGTTCCTCGTTCAGATCATCAATCAAGCGGATGGCGTCGTCGGACTCAAGTCCGTTGACGATGGAGGCGATGTAAGGGCCGGACATATTCTCCAGCAGCTCGTTCAGCAGCTGGTGGTCGAAGTAGGAAAAGGTTTCCGGCAGCAGAATGTCTTCGAGAATTTCAACCAGCTGCTGGCGGTGGCCGGCGTCAACCTTGACAATAAGTTCGGCGGCGTCCGGCGCGGATAAGTCGCGGCAGAGTTCCTGAATGCGGTCGGTATAATGCTGGTCGAGCAGCTCGAGAATTTCGGCGATGAAGTCATCCGACAGGCCAACTTCGTGCTCGTCATCGGGCGCGGCCTGCTGCTGCGGCAGCACGCTTTCCTCGAGGATCGGGCCGTCGTTGTTTGTTTCGGTCATTACCCTATGCGCGCTTCTTCTTGCTCTTGGTTTTGGCTTTCGGCGCTTTGGCGATTTCGGGGGTTTCTTCCCGCTCCGATGTTTCCGCGGTGGCGGAAGCATAGGCGGCGGCATTGACAATGCCGCGTGATGTCACGCTCGGGATCAGGATATGCGCCGGCTGGTTGCTGCCGAGCAGCAGGGGGCCGACGGCAATACCGTCCGACAGCGTCTTCATCATGTGGAAGGTGATGTTGGCGGCATCGATGTTCGGCATGATCAGCAGGTTTGCCTGCCCGTGCAGTTCCGAATTCGGGAACATCATATTGCGGATGCCTTCATCGAGCGCGGCGGAAGCGGTCATTTCGCCTTCGACCTCCAACTTCGGCGCGCGCGCCTTGATCAGCTGCACGGCTTCGCGCATTTTCACGGAGTCGGGTCGGTCCATCGAGCCGAAATCCGAATGGGACAGCAGCGCGATTTTCGGCTCGATGCCGAAGCGGCGCACTTCCGCTGCCGCCATAATCGCCATGTCGCACAGCTGCTCGGCGGTCGGGTTGGCGTTCACGAAGGGGTCGCAAAGGAAGAAGGTGCCCTTGTTTAAAATCATCACGGTCATGGCGGCATAGGTTTCGCCGCCGGGCGCATGGCCCAGCACATCCGTCACATATTTCATGTGGCGGTCATAGCGGCCGATGGTGCCGGCAATCAGCGCATCGGCGTCGCCCTTCTTCACCATCAGCGCCGCAATCACGGTATTGCGCGTACGGACGATTTGTTTGGCAAGGGCAGGAGTCACACCCTTGCGCTCCAGCAATTTGTGGTAGCTGTGCCAGTAGTCGTTAAAGCGCGGGTCAGACTCCGGGTTCACCAGTTCAAAATCCACGCCGCGCGTCAAACGCAGGCCTGATTTTTTGATACGGGTCAGGATAACGTCTTCACGGCCAATCAGGATGGGTTTGGCGAGTTCATCGTCAACAAGCGTCTGCGCAGCATGCAGCACGCGCATTTCTTCCCCTTCCGCGAAAGCGATGCGCTTGGGGCTGCGCTGCGCGCGCGTATATATCGGACGCATCAGCTGGCCGGACTTGAAAACGTATTTGGTCAGGCTGTCGAGATAGGCGTCAAAATCCTTGATCGGCCGCGTCGCAACGCCACTGTCCATGGCGGCCTTCGCAACGGCCGGCGGGATGGAAAGGATGAGGCGCGAATCAAACGGCTTCGGAATCAGGTATTCCGGCCCGAACTGCAGCGGAATATCGCCATAGAGGGCGGAGATTTCGGCGGTCGGTTCCTCATGCGCCAGCGCGGCAATCGCATTGACGCAGGCAATTTTCATTTCTTCGTTGATGGTCGTTGCGCCCACATCCAGCGCGCCGCGGAACATGAAGGGGAAGCAAAGCGCGTTGTTGACCTGGTTCGTGTAATCGGAACGGCCGGTGCAGACGACGGCATTGGGTTTCGCCGCGCGCGCTTCTTCCGGCATAATCTCCGGCACGGGGTTGGCAAGCGCCATAATCAGCGGCGCATCCGCCATGGTTTTCACCATCGCGCCGGTCAAAACGCCGGGGGCAGAGAGGCCGAGGAATACATCGGCGTCCTTGATGACTTCCGCAAGCTTCCGCGCCTTGGTATCAATCGCGAACTGGATTTTTTCTTCATCCATATGCGTGTTGCGGCCCTTATAGACGACGCCTTCACGGTCGGTGAGGATGATGTTCTTTTTCGGCAGGCCGATCGCGACGAGCAGGTTGACGCAAGCCATGGCCGCCGCGCCCGCGCCGGATGTCACGAGTTTGACGTCTTTAATTTTGCGGTTGGCGTATTTCAGCCAGTTGGTGAAGGCCGCGCCCACAATAATGGCGGTGCCGTGCTGGTCGTCATGGAAGACCGGAATCTTCATGCGCTCTTTCAACCGGCGCTCGATTTCAAAGCATTCGGGTGATTTGATGTCTTCAAGGTTGATGGCGCCAAAGCTGGGCTCCAGCGCGGCAATAATATCCACGATCTTGTCGGGGTTATTCTCCGCAATCTCAATATCAATGGCATCGATGCCGGCGAATTTTTTAAACAGGACGGCTTTGCCTTCCATCACGGGCTTGGCGGCGAGCGGGCCGATATCGCCAAGGCCCAGCACGGCGGTGCCGTTCGTGATGACGGCGACAAGGTTGCCGCGGGCGGTGAAGTCATGCGCTTTGCGCGGGTCTTCCGCAATCTCCATGCAGGGTGCGGCGACGCCCGGCGAATAGGCGAGCGCAAGGTCGCGCTGCGATACGAGCGACTTCGTCGGCGTGATGGATATCTTGCCGGGGCCGTTCGGGTTGCGGTGATAGTCGAGAGCCGCTTCGTAAAGCGCGTCTTTCTTCAGCGTCATGATGTCTCAAGTCTCCTGCCGGAAAATCAGGCGTTTGGGAGAAGGGAATAAAACGCCGAAAACCCTCTGGGGGAGGGTAGCATGAATTCAGGCCGGAATGGATTTGAAAATTCCCGTTTAAGGCTCGGGGAAAGAGAAGAGAATGGTGCGGTCAAGAAGACTCGAACTTCCACGGGTCGCCCCACAGCGACCTCAACGCTGCGCGTCTACCAATTCCGCCATGACCGCACTTTGGTACATAGTCTGGTAGAACCAAAAACAATGCGAACATCGTTTCCGGAAACGCTATTTCAATAACAGATAGAAATAGCCGATGCAAGGAGATTAGATTTAACCGCTTTTAATTGCGTTTCGGGGCCCCGGGGTTGGCACCCGGCACGGGTTTGGGGGTCAGCACGGCTTTCGGCGGCAGAATCTGGCCTTTTTTCTCCGTCCGGTCGAAATAAAGGTCATCCAGCCCCTCGCGGAACTGCTTCGGCAGCAGGCGGTAGGCAGCCATATAATGGTGCTTCGGCTCTTCCCCGCCCGGGGTCGCCTTGTATTTCAGCAGTGATTCTTCCATGTCCTTTAAGACCAGAATGCAGGTGTCAAAGTTCATGGCCATGTCTTCGCCGCTATAGGGCTTGCGGCCGGCGTGCTTGTCCACAGCCGCCTGGTAGGCACGGGAAACGTCTTCCAGACCCGTCGTTACCTGCTTCAGGTTATGCTTGCTGGAAATCGTCCAATGCCCGTGTTTGCCGCGCTTTGCGGTGAACTGGATGAATTTGTCGGTGCCTTCCAGATCAGGGACGGGCAGCTTGCGGGTGACCATCTGCTCGATACGGTCGAAGCTGTCGGCGGCCTTGTTAAATATCTTGTTCAGCATAAGTTTCCTGCCTGTTTCTATTTACAGATTCCTGTAATTTTCACAAAAAGCGCCGGGGAAAGGTATAATTTTTTTAAGGAAAGCCGCCCCGACTGTCAAGAGGGGCTTTTAAAGGGCTGGAGCATAATATATGTTATGCGAATTCATTTTTAGATTTTGGAAAGCAACATTGCAATGGCCCTCGCATCTCCTGCGCTGCCGAAAACTGCTGCGGCAAAACAAATGACCAAACCGACCGAACCCAAAAAACCGACTTTTAAAAAGCCCGACTGGCATGTGGAAGACCGCCCCGTGCCCTACGACCGCGCGCTCGCGTTTATGGAGGCGAAGGTCGGCCTCATCCGTGAAAAAGCCGATAATGAATATGTCTGGCTGCTGGAACACCCGCCGGTTTACACCGCCGGCACCAGCGCGGAACAGAAAGATCTGCTCAACCCCCGCTTCCCCGTCTATAACGCCGGCCGCGGCGGGCAGTACACCTATCACGGCCCGGGGCAGCGCGTGGGTTACGTCATGCTCGACCTCAACAAGCGCGGCCCTGATCTGCGCCAGCACGTGCAGAACCTCGAACAATGGGTGATCGATACGCTGAAGGATTTTGATGTGAACGGCGAGCGCCGTGAAGGCCGCGTCGGCATCTGGGTCGATATGCAGAAGTACGGCGCGCCCAAAGGCACCGAATCAAAAATCGCCGCCATCGGCGTGCGGGTGCGGAAATGGATCACCTTCCACGGCGTCGCCCTCAACGTGAACCCTGATTTGTCGCACTACAGCGGCATCGTCCCCTGCGGCATCTCCAACCACGGCGTGACATCACTCGCCGCCCTCGGCCTCAAAATTCCGATGGCCGAGATTGATAAAGCGCTGAAGGCGAATTGGGATAAGGCGTTTGGGTGATTTGATTCCCAAATCGTCATACAAACTTCAAATATGGCTTTCTGTAAGGACTGCCATTCTTAGCACGGCATACGCGATAATGCTGCTGACTGTCATAGGCACGATCGCATCTTTTCTTCAGGCTTTACCCTATAGTAAGGGCCATCCCCTTAAGGATATGGTCTTTATGTTTGTTTTCTCGGGCGCAATTAGCGCCTCTTATTGCTGCAAGTACGCGCTTCTTCCAAACTTCGTCGGGTTGTTTTCTTTTTCAGTGTGGGATGAGGCAGAAATTTATATTGATAGCAAAAAGCGGCTTAATGTTTTTGGTGCTGCCTACGGTTTAATCATTTTTATCGTTAGCCTAGCCATAGGCTTTCTAGTAAGTAATTTATCCCATAATTCGAAATATCTAGATATTTTAGGTATCTTGAGCAAAGACAAATTCATATGTTTCCTGATTTTGATATCAGCATCACTTTCAGGTATTTTCGCTATGCGGATTCACACCGCGGCGTTGGAGCGCTGGACTAAGAAAAGGTCGCCTTCGCTTTAAAGGCGGCAAGATTGTTTTCCCTACGAATCATTTGCCAAAACTCCAATCTCAAGGTATAAAAATACCTTCCGGCGGGTTGGACATAAGAACTAGTTTACAGCAATATTCATTCTCTCCAGCCGCTTACCGCGACATTTAATTTCCAAAATAACCGTTTGATTTTCCGAATATTCTATTCTATGGTGTGCGCATGTTCTAAAACATGCTGCTGCTCGGGAGTATTTTGGATGGCGAAACGCGTTTCCGCCGATACGATTACCGAAATCACAACGTCGAAGGATTTCCTCGACCATCATATAACCGTTCCCCCGCAGCCCACCGTCGAACAGCTTATCAAAGACATCCGTAAAGACCTGGCCGAGCGCGTCGAGCTTGCCAAGCGCCGCGAGCAGAGCGGCCTCACCCGCGATGCCAACGCCCGCAACCACGAGCGCATCCAGACCGTCGCCGAGGCGACGCACGACAAAAACCAGTTCGAACAGATTTTGAAAGAAATCCCCGACGGCTTCCGCATCGTCCCCGTGTTCTACAACCGCATCACGACCGACGATAACGCCAAGCTGAAAAACGAATACACCTTTGAAGTCCGCCCCTCCTTCATCCGCTTCCTCGCCGACAACTACGAAAAAGAGCTGCTGGACCTCGGCATCTGCCAGCACGGCGTCGACCGTATGAAAAACGGCCTCGACCCCGCCAATGACGATGGCGAGCTCTATTCCCTCAACGTCGACCATATTATCGAGCGCGCGGGCTCCGGCCGCTACGGCAAGACGAAAGATATCGACCCCGACCAGCCGGAATTCGGCCCCAAGTATCACCCCAACTTCTTCGGCAACTTCATGCTGCTGCCGGAGAAGATCCACGAATTCAAGAACGAGCTGAACGACCTGCAAAAGGCCAGCTACACCTCCCCCGGCAACGGCCGCTGGATTTTGATGATGACGCCGGAGCGCAATGCGCAGTACAACGGCTTCCTCTGCCCGAAACTGCCGGCCTCGCACCGCCTCGCCGGCATCGAAGTGCGCGAGCAGGATGATTTCAGACGCGTCGAGCACGGCCAATATGTGCTGGGCCAGACGCTGAATAAAATCGATGTGCTGCGTTCCAACGAAACCGTGTTTGATGCCGTCGTCGGCCTCGTCGAGAAAGCGGACAGCCTCAAGGGCAAGGTCGTCGAACTCGCGCAGCAGGAAGATAAATCGAAACCCGGCAGCCTGCGCAGCATCTTCAACGCCGCCGTCGTTAGCGCCGATGCGAATGACCATTTCGAGAAAATGGTCCGCCCCGCCGTGAAAGACATGACGGATTACACGGTCAACCTGTTCGAGCGTATTTCCTCCTCCCTCCACAGCCCGCGCGAGCGCGCGGCGATGTGGGAATTCGCCCACTTCTTCCGCAGCCCGCGCATGAATGACCTGCGCTTTGATGTGGAAGCACTGCCCTTCGAAGAAGCCTTCGAAATGCACGGCAAGTTCAAGGCGATCGAAAAAAGCCTCAACGCCATCTGCGACCGCCTCGATGCCGAAGGCAAAGCCATCCGCCAGCAGCGCGAAGCCCGCGGCGGCTTCAACGACGCCAGCAACGACAACCGCGGCCGCTCCCGCCACGACGCGCAGCAGGACAACCGCCCGCCGCAAGGCCCCGTCGTCCGCGACGAATACGGCAAAAAAATCCGCCAGCGTTAAGCCGCAGGCCTACGAAACAAAAACGGCGCCGTTACGGGCGCCGTTTTTTATTCCCTGTTTTCTCATCTCACCTCGGGCGAGAGGGCGGATGCGTGCTAAAGGTTTGATGCACAAACCTTATTAACCCTTTCATTTCATTCATCAATATGTTAAAACATGACCTGTTTTACGAGCAAAGGCCAAAGCCATGACCGTCCAGCCGCTGAAATCCGTTCCCGCCAAAGCCGCCCCTGATGTGGAGGCGCTGTGCCAGCTTTATACCGGCAAGCAGGCGAGAATCGGCGTCATCGGCCTAGGCTATGTCGGCCTGCCGCTCGCCTGCGCCATCTGCGACAAGGGTTTTACGGCGCTCGGTTTTGATATCGACGCCAAGAAAATCGAGCGGCTCAAAGCCGGCTCCTCCTACATCGGCGGTGTTGATGATGCGAAGGTGAAGACCTTCGTCGGCGGCAATAAATTCCAGCCGACGGCCGATTTCACGCGCCTTGGCGAATGCGATGCGATTTTGCTCTGCGTGCCGACGCCGCTGAACAAGAACCGCGAGCCCGACATGACATATGTCGTGCGCACAACGGAAGCGGTCGCCAAACACATCCGCCCCGGCCAGCTGATTGTGCTGGAATCCACAACCTATCCCGGCACGACGCATGACCTTGTGCGGCCCATCCTTGAAGAGGCAAGCGGCCTTAAATCCGGCGTTGATTTCTTCCTCGCCTTCTCGCCGGAACGTGAAGACCCCGGCAATGCCAAATACCATACCGCCATCATCCCCAAGGTCGTCGGCGGCGACGGCCCCGCCGCGCTCAAAATCGCGCAGACGATGTACGACCAGTTCCTCACCAAAACCGTCGCGGTATCCTCGACGCAGACGGCGGAAGCCGTAAAGCTGACGGAGAACGTTTTCCGCTCCGTCAACATCGCGCTCGTCAATGAGCTGAAAGTTATCTACGACGCCATGGGCATTGATATCTGGGAAGTCATCGAAGCGGCCAAGACCAAGCCCTTCGGTTACATGGCCTTCTACCCGGGCCCCGGCCTTGGCGGTCACTGCATTCCCATCGACCCGTTTTACCTGACATGGAAAGCGCGCGAATATGGCATCGCCACCAAGTTCATCGAGCTTGCCGGCGAGATCAACGTCTCCATGCCCCGCTTTGTCGTCAACCGCCTTGCCGAAACGCTGGATGCGCGCGCCGCAAAATCGCTCAACGGCGCGAAAATCATGATTGTCGGTGTCGCTTACAAGAAAAACGTCGAAGATATTCGCGAAAGCCCGGCCTTTGCGATCATGGAACTGCTGAAGGCGCGGAAAGCCGATGTCATTTTCCATGATCCGCATGTACCCGTTATCGGCCCCATCCGCGAACACGCTGCCTTCAGCGGACTTAAATCCGCCAGCCTCGATGCTGCGACCGTGGCAGCGCAGGATGCCGTTATCATCGTGACGGATCACGATGCCGTTGATTATGGCATGATCGCCAAGGAAGCTGATCTGGTCATTGATACGCGCAATGCGCTCGCCGGCATCACCCGCCGCGACAACATCGTGAAGGCATAAAATACAAAGCTAAAATATTCTGCCCTTTTCAAGTGCTTAAGCCTTAAGCTAGTATGGCTTGACGGTATTGACGCCTTTTTAAAGGATGAAAAAGCCATGTTCGGTCTCGGCGGTGGAAACAAGGAAATGAAAGCGGCGCGCACAGGCGCCCGCGAAAAGCTCGCAAAGGCGCGCGCTATGACCGCGGCCGGCGGCCATCCCGGCTCCGGCGACGTCAACCAGGGTAAGGACGGCAAGAAGGCAACGCCGACTCCTGTCTCCGTCGCGCTCATCTATGTTCTGTCTGTCGCCGCCTGTTACGTCTTCAGCGTCGGCGTGCTCGACCATGGCGGCGTCAACTGGTCGACCGGCAGTTCCGGGCTTGACCATCTCCTCTTCTCCAACGCGCCCATCCGCTTCTTCGGCGATCAGGGCGTTGATTACGTCATCCTGATGTTCGTGCGCGGCATCTTCCTGTTTCTGGCAGCGGGCATCCTGCCGTTCCTCAGCCTTGCCTGGGTGCGCGCGATCGACAATTCGCATGCCAACCCCTACCGCGTCATGTGGGGCATGCCCGTTGCGCTGATCTTTATTTTCTACACCTTCCGTGATCACCTCTGGCCCTTGCTGGCGACGATCTTCGGGATGATGCGCTAAAAATTCTTAAAACTGACTTCACCAAAACCGGGCAGGGATAACGAGCGATGGATTCAAGTCATGCGACGCCATTATGGATGTGGGCGTCATTTTTCGGGCTGTTTTTAGCCCTTCTCGGCTTTGACCTCGGTTTCCTCAATAAAAAAGACCATGTCATCTCCATCCGCGAAAGCCTGAAGCTCAGCGTCATCTACGCTATCGTCGCCTTTCTCTTCGGCGGCTTTATCTGGCAGGTGAATGACGGCGGGTCGGGGCTGGAAGATGCGGGACTGTTCATCACCGGCTACCTCGTCGAACTCTCGCTCTCGCTCGATAACATTTTCGTCATATCCCTCGTGCTGTCCTACTTCGCGGTGCCGAAGCAGTACCAGCACCGCGTCCTCTTCTGGGGCATCATCGGCGTTATTCTCATGCGCGGGCTTATGATTGGCGCGGGCTCCATCGCCGTGCAGAAATTCCACTTCATCCTTTATTTCTTCGCGGGCTTCCTCGTCTTCACCGGCATCAAGATGCTGATGATGAAGGAAGACGACCCCGAGGATATGGGCGACAACAAGGTCGTGAAGTTCTTCAAAAAGCACATGCGTGTGACGCCCGAACTGCACGGCAGCAAATTCATGATCAAGCAGGCGGATGCCAAGGGCAAGCTTGTCACCTTCTTCACGCCGCTCATGCTCGCCCTCGCGGTGGTGGAAGTGGTCGATGTGATCTTCGCGGTCGACAGCATTCCCGCCATCCTCGCCATCACGCAAAAGCCGTTTATCGTTTATACCAGCAACCTTTTCGCCATCATGGGCCTGCGGTCGCTCTACTTCACGCTCTCGGCCATGCTGGACCGGTTCAAATACCTCAAATATTCGCTGGCGCTTGTGCTCGTCTTCATCGGCGGCAAGGTGCTGATCTCGGCGGCGCTGGATTATGACTTCCCGCATGCGCTGTCGCTGGCTGTCACGCTTGGCCTGCTACTCGGCGGCGCGCTCTTCTCGCTGCACCGCACCAAAGGCGAACCTGAGTCGAAACCTGCCGAGTGACATCTCCGGCTGGTCATAAGCCTTAAAACATTCTTCGCAATATATGAAAACGCGGCTGCCGGAAAATCAATGGCAGCCGCGTTTTTCGTGCTGCGCCAAAAGCTGATTTTCAATCTTTACGCTCCCCCCTCAATGTTCCATACTCGTTCCCAGAAAATAAAAAAGCGGTACAAAAATTATCGGGGCTTCACTCCGGAATGACAGCCGCTAACTAAATGGGTGTGGCCAGGTTTAACCGTCCAACAACGAGGCCCAGATATGACCGAAGCTAAAAAAGTAGTCATCGCAGGTTATGTGCGCTCCCCCTTCACCCCCGCCGTCAAAGGCGAACTGGCGGGCTTGCGCGCGGATGACCTGACGGCGCAGACCGTGCAGGGCCTCATCAAGAAAACCGGCGTCGACCCGAAACTCGTCGATGACCTCAAACTCGGCTGCGCGATGCCGGAAGGCGAACAGGGCCTCAACATGGCACGCCTTGTTGTGCTGCGCGCTGGGTTGCCGGAAGAAGTCGGCGGCGTCACCATCAACCGTTTCTGCGGCTCCTCCATGCAGGCGATCCACGATGCCGCCGGTGCCATCTCCATGGGTATGTCGGACGCCGTGATTTGCGCCGGCGTTGAAAGCATGTCCCGCGTGCCGATGGGCGGCTTCAACCCGTCCCCGAACCCCGCGCTCTACAAAGAATCGCCGGGCGCCTACATGGGCATGGGCGAAACCGCCGAAAACGTCGCCAAGAAATTCAACGTGACCCGCGAAGAGCAGGATGCGTTCTCGCTGAAGTCGCAGTTCAAAACCGCTGCCGCCAAAAAAGCCGGCAAGTTTGACAATGAAATCGTGCCGATCACGCTGCCGAACGGCAAAGTCGTGTCGGAAGACAGCTGCCCCCGCCCGGAATCAACGCCGGAAAGCCTGGCGAAACTGAAACCCGCCTTCCTGCAGGGCGGCACCGTTACTGCCGCAACCTCCTCGCCGCTGACCGATGGCGCTGCCGCCGTCCTCGTCTGCTCCGAAGAATTTGCCAAGAAACACGGGCTTGAAATTCTGGCGGAAGTTTCGTCCTTCGCCGTTTCCGGCCTCGATCCCAAAATCATGGGCGTCGGCCCCGTTCCCGCAACGGAAAAAGCCATGGCAAAAGCCGGCATCACCATGAAAGATGTCAGCATCGTCGAAATGAACGAAGCCTTTGCATCGCAGTCCATCGCCAGCCAGAAACAGCTCGGCATCGATGATGAAAAACTCAACAAGCACGGCGGCGCGATTGCCATCGGCCACCCGCTTGGCGCCACCGGCGCGCGCATCACGGGCAAAGCCGCCCAGCTGCTGCATGATGAAGGCAAGGATGGCGAATACGCTGTCTCCACCCAGTGCATCGGCGCAGGGCAGGGCATCTCGACCGTCCTCAAAAAATACACCCCCTCGCAGCCGAAGCCTTAATTTCAGCCCGCGTTTTCAGGAGTTTTGTAAATGGCCATTAAAAAAGCAGCAGTTATCGGCGCGGGCGTTATGGGCGCCGGTATCGCAGCGCAGCTCGCAAACGCCGGCATCGAGGTCGAGCTTCTTGACCGCGTCGACACCAAATCCGCCAACCGCACGGCAATCGCCGAAGGCGCGATCGAGCGTATGTTCAAGACGAACCCCGCGCCGCTCATGCACAAGCGCAACGCCAAGAAAATCCGCCCCGGCAACACCGAAGACGATATGGGCCGGCTGAAGGATTGCGACATCATCATCGAGGCGGTTTTTGAAGACCCGAAGGTGAAGTTCGACATCTTCCAGAAGATCGACGCCAACCGTAAACCCGGCGCCATCATCGCCTCCAACACCTCCACCATCCCGCTGCATGACCTCGTCGCGGGGCAGACGGATGCGTTCAAAAAAGATTTCGTCATCACCCACTTCTTCAACCCGCCGCGCTATATGCCGCTGCTGGAGCTCATCACCTCCAAAGACAACAGCCCCGAAATGATTGCGGAAGTCACCCGCTTCATGGATGAAAAAATGGGCAAGGGTGTCGTGCATTGCAACGACACGCCGGGCTTTATCGCCAACCGCATCGGCACCTTCTGGATTCAGGCTTCCATCAATGAAGCGATTGCGCGGAAATTGACGGTTGAAGAAGCCGACAGCATCGTCGGCCAGCCGATGGGCATTCCTAAAACCGGCATCTTCGGCCTTGTCGACCTCGTCGGCCTGGACCTCATGCCGCATATCTCCAAAAGCCTCGTCTCGAAACTCCCCGCTGACGACGGCTACGTGAAAATCAACAAGAGCTATCCAGTCATTGAAAAAATGATTGCGGATGGCTACACCGGCCGCAAAGGCAAGGGCGGTTTCTATCGCCTCAACGACAAGCGCGAAAAACTGGCCGTCGACCTTGATACGGGGGCCGAGCGCCCCAGCCAAAAAGTCAAAATGCAGGCGGGCCTCAACGCCAAAAAAGGCGGCGTCAAAGCGCTTGTTGAAACGCACGACAAGGGCGGCGATTACGCCTGGTCGGTGCTGAAGCAGACTTTGGCCTACACTGCCGAACATGCCCACAACATCGCGGCCGACATCAACTCCGTCGATACCGCCATGAAGCTCGGCTACAACTGGAAATACGGCCCCTTCGAGCTGCTCGACAAACTCGGCACCGATTATGTGGTCAAACGCATGGAAGCCGAAGGCGACAAAGTGCCCGCCTTCCTGAAACAGGCGCAGGGCAAGACCTTCTACAAAACGGTCGATGGCAAGCTGAACCAGATGAATGCCGATGGCAGCTATTCCGCCATCGTCCGTCCGGAAGGCGTTCTGCTGCTGTCCGATATCAAGCGCGCATCGAAACCGATTGCTGAATCGGGCTCCATCCCCGGCCTTGGCAAAGTCGGCGCGGCGCTCTGGGATATCGGCGACGGTGTCATCTGCCTCGAGTTCACCTCCAAAATGAACTCGCTCGATTTCTTCACCATGAAGATGATCAACAAGGCCTGCGACCTCATCGAAAAAGGCGACGGCAAGTACAAGGCCCTCGTCATCCACAACGAGGCGGATGATTTCTCCCTCGGCGCGAACCTCAAGCTCGCCGAACTCGCCATCAAGACGAAACAATTCTGGGTCGTCGACAAAATGGTGAAATCGGGCCAGGAAACCTACAAGCGCCTGAAGTACGCAAACTTCCCCGTCGTCTCGGCTCCGGCCGGCAAGGCGCTCGGCGGCGGCTGCGAAATCCTCCTGCACAGCCACCACGTGCAGGCGCATGCGGAAACCTATCCCGGCCTCGTCGAAGTCGGCGTCGGCCTGCTCCCCGCCTGGGGCGGCTCGACCGAGCTGATGTCCCGTGCAACGCAGAACAAGCGCCTGCCGAAGGGCCCCATGCCACCGGTGGCGCAAGTGTTTGAGACCATTTCGACCGCCAAGGTCGGCCTCTCCGCTTTTGAAGCCAAAGACCTGCTTTATTTGCGCGATACCGACGGCGTCACCATGAACAAGGCGCGTCTTTTGGCCGATGCCAAGAAGAAAGCGCTCGAAATGGTGCCGACGCATAAACCCGAACTGCCGCACAACATGACGCTGCCGGGCGCTTCTGGCGCAGCAGCGCTTGCCATGGCGGTCGACGGCTTCTTCGCCAAGGGTGCGGCAACGTCTTACGACGTGATCGTCTCTGATAAAGTCGCGCAAGTCCTAACGGGCGGCGACAAGGCAGGCCCCGGCGTTGTGGTGACGCAAGATTATCTGCGCTCGCTGGAACACAAAAACTTCATGGCCCTCGTGCATGATCCGCGCACGGTGAAACGCATCTCGGCGATCCTGAACACAGGCAAGCCCCTGCGCGAACCCCCGCTGCCGGGCGTGCGCGCGCAGGACCTGCGCGAACAGGCGGATCGTCCGGGCTTCCTCGCCCGCGCGGTGTTCAACCCGCTGAAGAACGCTTTCAACAAAGTCACCCACCGCAAGCCGGTGAATGACAATGCGCTGGAGCGCGACACCAAAGCCAAGGTCAACTGGCCCAACGTGCCGAAGAATTAAGTTTCCTCCTTACACAGGAAAACCAGAGCCCGCCCTCTCACCAAGGGCGGGCTTTTTCCTTTTGCATTTTTTTTGGTTTAAGTCTTCAGCCTGAATTTCGTGGCTTGCGACTTCAGGATTTCCTGTCGCACGCCTGCAATATAAACCTGATGCTGCTGGTAGGGTATTGCGCGGGTAAATTCATCGCCGGTGCCGCACATGCGCTTGTCGCCGCTGTCATGCAGCGCAAATTTCGCGCGCGCTTTCGCATCAATCTCCGCCAGCTGCTGCAGCGCGTCCTTTTCATCCAGCTGGTCGGTGAAGGGCGCAGTAGTGCGGCAGCTCTGGTGAATATCCGTCTGCACAAGGCGGCCCGTTTTACGGCCGGCCGCTGTTTCATAAGCCCAATAAGTCGCAGCTTCTGCGCCCGGTGTTTCGCTCGTCACATAGGCCGGAGTGCGGAAAGTCAGGTACTGGACGAATTCGGCCATGTTGAATCAAAGTCCTGCTGATTGATGCTGAAAAAGCTGCCGCCATCCTACCCGCGCGGCATAAATTATGTCAACACGCGCCAGATTTTGAAATAAGGTCTCAAAAGCGAAGCAATATCAATGCGTTGTAACACCTATTCCTTTCTTGACAACAGGCCCTCAAATGCCATATCCCTATAGCACTCGCATGAAGCCAGATTCTTCAGTCTGTTTTATGTACGCGGATGTAGCTCAGGGGTAGAGCACGACCTTGCCAAGGTCGGGGTCGAGGGTTCAAATCCCTTCATCCGCTCCAATTTCTTCAAAAATGTAACCTCCAGCCTCACGGCGTCGGGGGTTTTTTTATGCCCTGAATCCAAGGGGCTAATGGCGCTTGGAACCTACCGCTTGTGAATCCCGTTTGCGAAATTATGGGCGACTTTGCGCGGGGCATTTTTCTTGCGCAGGCCGCCAGATTTTTGAAGGGAGATAGGCATTTGAAAGCACCGGCAGCACAACAATCGGCGCCCCGCGTCAAAACCGGCAATGCGGAACTTGACCAGATTCTTGGCGGCGGCCTTGCCAAAGAACGCGTCTACCTGTTGCAGGGCTCCCCCGGCGCCGGCAAGACAACGGTCGCCATGCAGTTCCTGCTCGAGGGAATGAAGAATAATGAAACCGTCCTCTACTTGACGCTGTCCGAAAGCGCGGCGGAGCTGAACAGCGCGGCCGCATCGCACGGCTGGTCGATCAAGGGCATGAATATCCTCGAGCTGCTGACGACGGAAGATGCGCTGCAGTCGGAAAACCAGTACACCATGTACCAGCCGTCGGAAGTCGAGCTTGGCAACACGACCGAAGCCATCATCGCGGAAGTTGAAAAGCTGAAACCTAGCCGCATCGTTCTCGACTCGCTTTCCGAGCTGAAATTGCTGGCGCAAAGCCCGCTGCGTTTCCGCCGCCAGATTCTGGCACTCAAGAAATTCTTCACGACGCGTGCCTGCACGGTGCTGTTCCTCGATGACAAAACGACAACGGGACACGAAAATTTCCAGCTGGAATCGATCGCCCATGGAGTCATCGACCTTGAGCAATTGTCGCCTGAATACGGCGCGGAAAAGCGCCGCCTGCGCATCAAAAAATTCCGTGGCCAGAAATACCACGGCGGCTACCATGACTTCGCCATCAATACCGGCGGCGTCGATATTTTCCCGCGCATCATGACATCGGAACGGCCGGCACCTTCCGCGAAAGTCAAATTGAAAAGCGGCGTTGCCGAACTTGACGCCCTGATGGGCGGCGGGCCGGAGGAGGGGACATCCGTCCTGCTGCTGGGGCCTGCCGGCGTCGGCAAATCCACGCTTGCCATGCAGTATGCCGTAAATGCGGCGCAAAAAGGCGAACATGCGGTCATTTTTACCTTTGATGAAAGCGTGCAAACCATGCTGCATCGTGCGAAGGGCATTGGCATGCCGCTTGAAAAATACATGAATGACGGCTTCATCCATCTGCAACCGGTCGACCCGACCGAGATGTCGCCGGGCGAATTCGCCCACCGCGTACGCGAAACCGTGGCGGGGAAGAACGGCAAGCCCGCTGCCAAGGTCGTTGTGCTCGACAGCCTGAACGGCTACCTGAACGCCATGCCGGAAGAACGCTTCCTCATGTCGCAGATGCACGAGCTGTTAACCTATCTTGGCCACCATGGCGTGGTGACTTTCCTTGTGGTGGCGCAGCACGGCCTCCTCGGCCATTCGATGCAGACGCCGCTGGATACCAGCTATCTTTCCGACTCCGTCATTCTGTTCCGCTATTTCGAGCTGCAGGGCGAGGTGCGTCAGGCGATCTCCGTGCTGAAAAAGCGCAGCGGCGAGCATGAACGCACGATCCGCGAATTCACCATCGGCACTAAAGGTTTAACTGTTGGTGAGCCTTTGTCGCAATTCCAGGGCGTGCTGTCCGGCACGCCTATCATCACCCATAAGGAAGCGCATAACAGCGCGCTGGAATGACAGCGGAAGACAACACCAGCAATGATCTCCGCTTCCTCGTCCTCGCGCCGACCGCCAAGGATGCGCAGATAACCGCCGGAATCCTGCGTGATGCCGGCGTTAGTTGCGACATCTGCCATTCCATCAACGAAGTCTGCTATGAAATTGAACGCGGGGCCGGCGCCGCCCTCATCACGGAAGAGGCGCTGGTCGCGGACCGCGAAAACTGCCTCAGTCGCATGATCGAGAAACAGCCGACATGGTCCGATTTCCCGCTCATCCTGCTGACGCCGGCGCGGGAGCCGACCATCGAAATCCGTCGCAAGATGGATTTGCTGCAGCACATGACGTTGATCCGCCGGCCGGTGCAGGTGGTTGAGCTGCTCTCCGCCATCCGCGCCGTTCTGCGCGATCGCATCCGCCAGTATCAGGTGCGCGACCACCTCGCCAAAAGCGAACGTCAGGCGCAGGAGCTGATTATAGAACGCGACAAGGCGCAGGCCGCCAGCCGCGCCAAATCCGAATTTCTCGCCAACATGAGCCACGAGATACGCACGCCGATGAACGCCATTTTCGGCCTGTCGCAGATTTTAAGCGCCAGCCGGCCGCTGACGCCGAAGCAGCAGCAATATATAACCACGCTGCAAACCAGTGCGGAATCCATGCTGACGCTGATCAATGACCTGCTCGATATTTCCAAGATCGAGGCAAGCTCGGTCGAGCTTGAATCCATCGCCTTCAGCCTGCCGCAGCTGATACAGGATGTGTCCTCCATCGTCTCCGTCCAAGCACGGTTGAAAAACCTTGACGTCGCGGTGGAAGGCAATTTACCGCCGGACGCCGTCTATTTCGGCGACCCCACGCGCCTCAAGCAGGTCATCGCCAACCTCGGCAGTAACGCCGTGAAGTTCACCGAACGCGGTGGCATCCGCATTGTCGTGATGGCAGCGCCGGCGGCGAAGGATCTGCACCGCATCACCGTCGCGGTCGAGGACACCGGCATCGGCATCGCGCCGGAACAAATGGAATCGATCTTCCACAAATTCGTGCAGGCGGATAATTCCATCACGCGCAAATACGGCGGCAGCGGCCTTGGCCTGTCGATTTCAAAAAAGCTCATCGAGCTGATGGGCGGCGACATCCGCGTGACGAGCGCGGTTGGCAAGGGCTCCATTTTCACCGTCAGCCTCTCCCTGAAAGCGGGCAGCACCGCCGACCTTGACGCAGGCCGCGCGGATTTTGCAGGGGCACCCACGCTGGCGTCGCGCGGCAAAATTTTGCTGGTGGAGGATAATGGCCCCAACGTGCTCGTCGCCGGCACGTTTTTGGAAAGCTTCGGCTATAGCTACGACGTCGCCTCCAACGGCCATGCCGCGCTGGCGCAGATCGAGGAAACCATCTACGACGCCATCCTTATGGATGTGCAGATGCCGAAAATGAACGGCTGGCAGACAACCGCCGTCATCCGCGCGCGGGAAAAAATGGCGCAGGTAGACCGCATTCCCATTATCGGCATGACCGCCCACGCTTTGGCCGGCGACCGTGAAAAATGCCTCGAATCAGGCATGGACGACTACATCTGCAAACCCTTCGACGGCAAGGAACTGCAGCAGAAGCTCCGCAGCCTGATCGGCTAACCACGCGAAGCATTTTCCAAAACGCATATTGACAGCGCCCGGCATATTAGGGAATATGCGGCCTTATATTTTTGAAGGATTTTTAGCGCCATGCCCCAGCTGCAAACCCCCGTCGATGAAACCCGCCAGGCCATTCACGCCCAATACGGCGCGGAATACAAAAAGGCCGCCCGCGGCGGCAAATGGATGAGCTGGGAAGAAATGGGCAAGCTTGCGCTCTTCACCGGCTTCCTCGGCAGCATGATGGTGGTGGCAACCGTTTTCCCCGCCGCGCCGATCTGGGTGGTGGGCGTTCTGGGCCTTGGCACCCTTGGCAGCACTGTCCTCACCACCAAAACGCCGCGCTGCGATATTGAAGCCCGCCAAAACCTCGACCGCGATATCGACAACGGCAAGCTGCTGGGCCGCTATCGCAAAGACCTGCTGGCAGGGCCTGAATTCGCCAGCCTCAAGTCAAAACTCGCGGGTCTCCGCGCCCTCACCAAATCGTTCGGCAAAGCGGCAGATGCGCAAATGCGCGAACCTATCCAGCAGACAACAGCTGCAAAAGCCGCGCCCGCGCCGAAAAACTAGGATTTAAGGCTTTCTGCTCGCAACCTGCGCGCGGGCTTTGCCCAGCCATTCCAGCACGGTTGTCACAATGTCTTTGAAATCGGCGCCGATGATGGGCTTGATGATGTAGGACGTTGCGCCTGCCTTCATCGCCTCGATCATATAATGCGCTTCCGCCTGGCTGGTCACCATGACGAAGGCAACATCGTCATAGGCGCGGTCTTCGCGGTATTTTTTCATCAGTGAATAGCCGCTCTGCCCCGGCAAAATCCAGTCGACGAAAATGACGTCATATTTTTTAAGATGCATCATCTTTTCGGCTTCCGCCGTCGTCGCCGCGACCTCGACTTCATGAAAGCCCATGGCAGTCAGGTGGGAGCGGATGATGTCGCGCATCAGCGCCTGGTCTTCAAGGACAAGCGCGGAGAGGCGCTGGGGTTTTACATCGATGATAGCCATTTGATTCCCTTTGAGCGGTGGGGCGAAAGGGAAGCTGCTGCCGGCAACGCGACCCGAATAGACAAACACATTATATCTTAACAAAAGTTAATATTATTGTAAGAAGTTTCGGGCAAAATAAATTTCTGGGGACAAGCCCGCCCGTGCCCCGCCGGCGCGTCTTTTCTGCACTGCCGGTCCAGTTTAGGAAACCATTCTTTGAACAAGCTGCATCCCTCGCTGATCGTGCTGAAAGCTGCGGGCTATCTCGTCGCCGTGCTGGGGATTGTCGTAACCTTTGGCTGGCTGACGGACAACGCGTTGCTGGTCCAGATCAGCCCCAATTTCGAGCCGATGAAATTCAATACGGCCCTGCTATTCGCGCTGCTCGGCGCCGGCTATGCGGCCATATGCTACAAGCCGCGCCGGCTGCCGCTGGTGCTGGGCCTCATCGTGATGACGGTTTCGCTCATCATATTGTCGCAATATTTCCTCAACGCCGACTACGGCATCGACACGTTCTTCGTCAAACCGCTCATCATGAAGCGCGCCATCTATCCCGGGCGCTTTTCGCTGGGCACGGGGTTTTGCTTCGTCTTGTCGAGCCTTGCCCTTGCCCTCTGCAGCCAGACGGCGCGCTATGCCAGCAAGTTTTACGTGACCCTTATCGCCATGGCCGCCAGCCTTCTGGTCGCGCTTGTCCTGCCGGCCCTCATCGGCTACCTCACCGGCACGGAAGACTATTACGTCTGGGGTTTCAAGGTCGGCATGGCGCCGCATACGGCGGCGGCCTTTCTTGTCCTCGGCCTTGCGATGTTCAACTACGTCATGCGCCTGCCGGGCGAGCAAACGGAATGGCTGCCGCTGCCGGTCTTTTTCATGCTGCTCGTCATGGCCTCCACTTTCGCGCAGGCCGCGGAAAACGAACACCGCCGCGACCTTGCCGTCAGCATCGCGACACAAGGTGATTCAATCGCCCATAATACGGAGCTCTATCTCGGCGGGCTGTTCCGCGCCGTTGACCGCATGGATGGTCGCTGGGAAATGCGGCATGGCACGCCCGAGGCCGAATGGGAAGCCGACGCGACTGAATATCTAAAAGCCTATCCCGTTCTCTACGCCTTGAGCTGGGCGAACAAGGACCAGCGCCTGCAGGGCCTTGTCTCCTTAAAGCCGCTCAAGAAGATGAAAAATTTCTACATCGCTTTCGAGCCGAACCGGCGCGATGCTATCGCCCGCGCCATGCAGACTCAAGAACCGCAGCTGACCGATGCCATCCAGCTGGTGCAGGGCGGCCGTGGTTTCATTGGCTACAACCCCTTGTTCATCGGCGGCAAATATGACGGCATGCTTGTCTCAGCCTTCAACATCGACGACATGTTCAACACCCTGTTCTCCGCAGACGACCGCCGTGACTTCTCGATCAAGGTGTTCGAAAAAGACAGCCCCATCTACGACGACGGCAGCACGCCCGACGATGCGGCGGAGCCGCTGACGGCGAGAACCTTAAGCGATGTGCGCGGCAAAAAATGGCAGTTCACCATCGCCCCCACGCGTGCCTACCTTGACGCCAACCACTCGCACCTGCCGCCGGCCATCATGGTCATCGGCCTTATCATCGCCATGCTTGTTGCGCTCAGCCTGCACTTCGGCCTCCGCCAGCAGGCGCTGCGCCGCCTCTTGCGCCACTCGACTGACCAGCTGCGCTACTTCGTGAAGCACATTCCGGTCGCCTTCGCGGTCGTTGACCGCGACATGAAATACATCATGGTCAGCGACCGCTGGTACAGCGACTTCCGCATCAAGCAGCCGGATATCACGGGCCTGTCGCACTTCCAGGTCTTCTTCAAGTCGCCGGAAAAATGGACGCAAATATTGCTGGAATGCCTGCGCACCGGCACGCCGTCGGAATCGGAAGACAGTGTTGTCACCCCGTCCGGCCGCACTCTATGGCTGCGCTGGAACCTGCGCCCCTGGCTTGATCCTTCCGGCGCCATCGGCGGGCTTCTCATGGCAACCGAAATTATCACTGACCGCAAGGAAGCGGAAGCGGCGCTCAGGGCCGCGCGCGACGCCGCCGATGCCGCCAGCCAGGCCAAGACCAATTTCCTCGCCGACATGAGCCATGAAATCAGGACGCCCATGAACGCCGTCATCGGCATGACGCAGATGCTGCTGCGCACCAGCCTTGACCGCGACCAGCGGCACTATGCCGAAACCGTCATCCACTCCGCGCAATCGCTGATGCACATCATTACCGACATCCTCGACCTCTCCAAAATCGAGGCCGACAAGGTGGAGCTGGAAAAATACCCGTTCGACCTTAAAAAGTTCTGCACGCAGGTGGCGGAAGTCTTCCAGATGCAGACGGAAATAATGCCCCGCAGCCAGGGCCCGGGCGATGTGCGCTTCATCCTCGATTTCGACCCGCGCTGCGCCGGCTTTGTGCATGGCGATCCGCTGCGCCTCCGGCAGGTGCTGAACAACCTTTGCGCCAACGCCTTGAAATTCACGCGCAACGGCACCGTCACGCTGAAGGTCGCGCCGACAGGCCGCACGCAGGAAGTCAAGTTCGCCGTCATCGACACCGGCATCGGCATTCCCGCGGATAAGATTGACACGATTTTCTCGAAATTCTCGCAGGCGGATGAAACCATCAGCCGGCGTTATGGCGGCACCGGCCTTGGCCTTTCCATTTCGGCGCGGCTGGTGGGGCTTATGGGCGGCACCATCAGGGTATCCTCCGTTGAAAGCGTCGGCTCCGAATTCTCCTTCATCATCCAACTGCCGCCGGCGGAAGAGGTGTTCGACCGCGCCGCCACGCCCGAAGGGGTCGAGCTGCAGTGGTTTGAAAACGTTCGCATCCTGCTCGCGGAAGACAGCGTCATCAACCAGGAAGTCATCTCCAGCTTCCTGAAGCGCAGCGGCATTTCCATTACCATCGCCAATAACGGCGAAGAAGCCGTGCAACAGGTGAAAGACGGCAGTTTTGATCTTGTCCTGATGGACTGCAAAATGCCGGTCATGGACGGGTTTGCGGCGACCGCCGCCATCCGCAGGCTGGGCGGCAAATTCGAAGGCCTGCCCATCATCGCCCTGACCGCCAACGCCCTGGCCGGTGACCGCGACCAGTGCCTGGCCGCCGGCATGAATGACTATATCACCAAGCCCATCCAGCAGGAACGGCTGCTTGGCGTCATCAACGCCTGGCTGCCGGAGGCGCAAAAAGGCATCGAAATTTCCGGTGCGGGGCTTGCCGCTGCCTTTGACGACACAAGCCCGCTGCAGCTTGCCGTCGGGGATATCGACCCTGTGATGATGGAAGAAACCAAAAAAGCGCTTGGCGACCGGTTTGAACGGACGCTTGCAAAGTTCATTGAGGAAACCGGCCGGCTGATGGACGGCATCCGCACTGCCGTGCAGGAGGACGACCCCGAAACCGCCGGCAATATCGCCCATGTGGTGAAAGCCAGCACGTTGCAGTTCGGCGCGCCGAAGGTCGGCTCCCATATGTCCAACATCCAGAAAGCGGGGGAGGAGGGCCGCACCGCCGATATCCTGCCGCTGCTCGATGCCGCCTGGCACGACTGGGAAAACTTCAAGGCCGCGCTGGCGCGGAAGGGAAGCTAGGGTTATCCCTGCTTCTCGACATAGGCCTTCAGGTTGGCGAGGCCTTTATCGAACTGGTCGTTCATCATTTTGTCGCAGTCCATGAACAGTGTCACAACCTTCGCCATAAAGGGCTGGGGGCCGAACATCGCCCAGCTCACTTCCGTGCCTCCATTGGCGGGCAGCATGGTGAATTCAACCGTGTTCTGCGCCTTGAAGGGTTTCATGAAGTTGATTTTAATCGTGACGCGGCGGTCCGGGTCGATGGCGATGATTTCCTGCCGGCCGGTGCCGACCTCGCGGTTGCCGTCCCAGTTGTAGATGGCGCCAACGCCGCGTTCCGCACCGCTGAAGGTGACTTTAATGTTGGGATCCAGCGGCTCCCACGGCGACCAGCTGCGCGACTGGTGAAAATCGCTCAAGACCGCGAAAATTTTGGCGGCATCCGCGTTAATCACGGTCTTGCGCTCCATGCGGAATGTGTCGGGCTTGCGCGATGCGAGAGCGGCCAGCGTTGCAACGGCAAGAGCCAGCACAATAATAATCAGCGTGACGATTGACATGAAAAATTCTCCTCTGCCGCAAGAATAGCGTGTTTAAAGCTGGCAGGGCAGGGGTTATTTCTGGTGAGGTCCCTGGTTTTCGTCGCCGCAATAGTGGCGCAGGGCCTGCCATTCCTTGTCGGTGAACAGCTGTTTCGGCGGCCCGGGCGGCAGGTGCGGCGGGTTTTTCGCCAGCGAGTCATGCATCAACTGCAAACGGTGGTCGGTATTGGGGTGCGTCAGCAGCCATTCCGGGATTTCTTTTTCCAGCATCACATTTGGCATCAGCTTTAAAAAATCGCCGAGCAAGGTGGGTGGCAGGCCGTTGCGGATCAAGGCCTGCATACCATAGGCATCGGCCTCCGCCTCGAAATCGCGGTTGGCGCCCATTTGCGCCAGCTGTCCTGCCATATTGGCAGCATCGGTCGCAAAGCCGCTGTTGCCGGTCGCGACGGTCAGCAAAATTCTGGCGCCAAGGGCCGAGACGATGCTGCGAAGGGGGTGGCGGTAATAGGCGTGTCCCGTCTCATGCGCCAGCACCGCGGTAAACTGCCCCTGATCTTTGACGAGTGCGAGCAATGATGAATAAATCACCATATTGTTACCGGGGGCGGTGAGGGCGTTGACCTCCGCATCCTGCGCCACATAAACGTGGAAATCGCCGTGGCGCTTGTCCAGCTGCTTTAACACGCGTTGCATCGCTACATCGGCGATGGGGTTTGCCTTGCAGGTATTGCCGCCGGTGAGCGCCGAGACGGAATAGCCGCCAAGCGTATCTTCCCAGCGGCGCGGCACCAGTTTCGCCAGCTGGTCGAGCGCGGCGGGGGAGTACAAAATAATCGCGGCGCAGAGGGCAATAACGCCCATGCCCACTGCTAGCCAGAATCCCATGCCCTTCGTCGTCTCAATTGACTTGTGGTGCTTCAGCAGCGGCGCAATCAGCCTTGCCCAGCTCTCCGCCGACAGCACAAGGCGGCAGTCAGGTTCCAGCCGGCAGCCGATCATGCCCTGCAGCCCGCCGCCCGGCGTTGAAATAATGTACAGACTTTCCGCCGGCCAGTCCTTCAGGGGGACGCGCGTCTCAGGGTTGAGCAGGCGCAGGTAATTATTATCCGCCTCGATACCGACGGCCATGGGCTGGCCCTGCTGGCCGTCGTAGAAGCGTGCCTGTTCCATTGCTGCCTTGTGCTACGCGCCGATCATGCCAAGGTCGATGTCGAGCGCGGAATCAAGCGCTTCCGCGTCATTCGCCTTGCCGCGTTCCACTTGTCCTACCTGAAGCTGCGACAATTCGCCGCCGACGGCAAGGAAGCGGGTGAAGAATTTGGCGTTGCGCTGCAGGATAATCGGCATGCCAAGCCCCAGCGTGATGATGAGGATGCCAAGGTTGCCCAGCGCAAGCCCGACGAAATCGCCGCCCTTCGCGGTCGAGCGGAAGCGGATGGGGCCTAAGGATAAGCCGCGCATTTTTTCCGCCTGCAGCGCCGCGCCATACCAGATGCGGGAGAAAAACAGCGTCGGAATTGCCAGCAGAAGCGTGATGACGTTTATTTTGCGCAGGTTTTCCGGCTTGCCTTTATAGGCAAAGGGCATGGTGCCGTACTGCATATTCTGCGCCTGATACTCCCAGCGCCCAAGGTCGACCGAAGGGCTCATAAAGCCGAGCGTGATGATGTTCAGAAAAGCGCCCTTCAGCCACAGCCCCGCATAAGAAAAGGCCGAGCCCTGCATGCGAAAGCGGATGCCGCGCCAGCTCAAGCGGTTCATGCGGTAGCGGAACGCGCTGTACATGGCGACGGGCATGATCAAAACGATCGGCAGGATGGCAAAGCTACCCGCTTGATCGCCATAATGGACTTGAAGAAAGCCGACAAAAAGGGCAAAGGCGAGATAGATGGGAAATATTTTCAGCATGCCGACAAACAGCTCTTTCCCCGTGCCGTGGTATTCAAAGCGATCGCCTTCCAGCTCCGTCGACCCCACGATATAGCGGCGGATGGCGGTCTTGCCCCAGAAGCTGTAGATGCCGATGGTGATGATGGAGAGGAAAAGTTTTTTGAACCAGAGGCCGTACATGGTGCCCGTCTCGCCATGGTAGACAAGCTTGTTCACTTTAATCGCGCCCGGCGCAGCAGCGGGCGCGGCAGGCGGCGGTGGCACCTGCGGCACAGTTTCGTTGATTTCCATGATTTGCCCCTGAATTTGGAAAGATAGCAGTCCTAAAAGCCTAGCAAAAATTGGTTAAAGAAAGGCCCATTTTTGAACGCGTGTTACGCCAGCGGCAGGTTGCTACCCGCCTTGGCATAGCGGTCATGCAATTCCACCAGTTTGCTGATTTTAGAATCAACACGGCCGCTGCCGACAGTGTCGATGAACTGGCAGGTGGCAACATCCTTGCTCTGCTGGTCGTAAATTGCTTTCCACGCCTCGAACTGCTTTGCGGCCGTATCATCAGGGTAGGGGTAATGCCCCGGCGGCGTGCCGCAGCGCAGGCGGAAGGGCTTTGGCGTCAGCCGCGCGCGGAAGCATTTCTGGTTGCGGCACATGGTGATGTACAGGCGGTCGCTTTTCAGCTCCTTCAGCATCTGCAGCGTCTCGTCAGACACTTCCATCGGTGCATGGGTGAAGAGGTAGCGAAGACCCGCCCGCGTGCGATAGACGCGCACGCTGTAATCCGGCTTCGTTTCCAGCCATTTCCTCAGCGCGTCAATCGCCTGCTGTTCCTGCTTTTCCTTCGTCGTGCCGAAGAGTTTCGCAAAGAAGCCGAGGCGCGGCAGATCAATATCCGCAAACATCGCTTCCGATGAATTCAGCACCAGGCAGCCCTTGCCGTTGCGCGTCACGCCGTTCTTGTCGTCGATGGGGCTGATCAATTCCTCCGGCACATCGCGCATGGAATAGGTATAGCCCCTGTCCCAGCCGCTGCGGATTTTGACGGCGCGCACGCGGTCCTGCAGTTCGCGCAAGACGCGCTCCGCATCCGCCTTCGCTTCCGCCATGCTGGTGTTGGAGCCGCCCCACTTTTTGAGAATCAGCTTCTGCCCGTTCGCGTCTTCGGAAAGCCCTTCGGCCATCGCCCAGTATTTGCAGAGTTTCATCGCGCGTCTCCCTTGCGTTGCAACATTATAACCCGCTGAAATTAAACTGAAATAGGGGTTTGATGGGCTATTGACAGAACAAGGCCGCGGTTCCATGATAGCGCAATCAAAAATTCTACAAAAAACGGTCGGTGCAGCGAAAACCGCGCGCCAGAGGTGTGCCAGATGTTGAACAGGCTTCCAGTGAAGGACGATTGACCATGGGCATCCTCAAAAAAATCCAAGAGATGAAACAGGAAATGACGCGCTGGCGGCAGAAAATGCATGCCGAGCCGGAGCTGGCGTTTGAAGAACGCTGGACCGCGCGCTTCCTGACCCGTCAATTGCAGGACTTCGGCGTGGATGTGCATCCGCTCGCCAAAACCGGCGTCGTCGGCGTGCTCCATGGCAAGAACGGCCCCGGGGGCAAGGCCATCATGCTGCGCGCGGATATGGACGCGCTGCCGATTGATGAACAAGGCAACCATTCCCACAAATCACGCAACCCAGGCGTCATGCATGCCTGCGGCCATGACGGGCACATGGCCATGCTGCTCGGCGCGGCAAAACACCTTGCTGCCTCGAAGGATTTTGACGGGACGGTATATTTTGTATTCCAGCCCGCGGAAGAAGCGATTGGCGGCGCGGAAGAAATGATCAAGCAGGGCCTCTTCACCAAATTCCCTGCCGATGAAGTCTATGGCCTGCACAACTACCCCGGCCTCCCCCTCGGCATGATGGCGACCGGCGCAGGCGCCATGCTCGCGGCCTCCGAAGATTTCCACATCAAAATCCACGGCAAGGGCGGCCATGCGTCGCATGCCGAGCAAACGACGGATGTGCTGGCCGCAGGTGCCGAAGCGATCACCGCTTTTAAAAATCTGGCAAAGACAGAGATTCCGGCAACGGGCGATCCCGCCGCGCTCAGCATCACCACCTTCCAGTCGAAGGGCGAGGCGATCAACGCCTTCCCCGATTCGGCCACCATCACCGGCACCATCCGCAGCTTTGACACCGCGCTGCACGACAAGCTGATTGATAAAATGGTCGAGATCGTCGACGGCCTCGAAGCCAAATACGGCGTCACCATCGACTTTGAAATGAAGACCGGCTACCCCGTCCTCATCAACGACAAAAAAGCCACCGACTTTGCCATCGATGTCGCCAAAGAAACCGTCGGCGACGCCGCTGTCATGACATCCGTGCCCAAAACCCTCGGGACGGAGGATTTTGCCTATTACCTCAAGCAAAAGCCCGGCAACTACATGGCGATTGGCACCGGCAAGGCAGGCGATAAAAACTACACCGATATCCATAGCGCGAAATACGACTTCAATGACGCCGCCCTGCCCATCGGCGCCAGCTACTGGGTCAATCTGGTCGAAAAAGCCCTGCCGCTCCTCAACATTAACCCGCCGGCGAACGGCAATAACCCTGCTCCCGGCGCACCGAAGCCTTAACACTCTCGTCATCCCAGCGAAAGCGGGGATCTAGAGCCATTCGGAAAACAGCCGGTGTCTTATGACGCCCTAGATTCCCGCTTTCGCGGGAATGACAAATCTGCGTTTTGTGCTAAACTTCTCCCCGCAATTAACCGGCGGAGAAAATCCATGCAAATCATCGAGCAATTCACCCAAGGAAAGGCGGGCAGCAATGCGCTGAATGAAGACCGCATTGTGGTGACGCCGCATTTTGTCGCGGTGCTGGATGGCGCGACGTCACGGGCGGGCAATACGCTGAAGGGGTTGACCAACGGCCAGTTCGCCTCTGCCGTCCTCGCCCATGCGCTGGAAGCCCTGCCGGCCGATATTACGGCACGAGCCGCCGTCGACAGCCTGACCGCGACTTTACGCGCCGAAACCGAAAATGCCGCCAAGACAGAAAACAAGCAGCTGAAGGAAGTCTGGGATTATCCGGCCGCCGCGCTGCTGGTCTATTCCATCGCCCGCAAGGAAATCTGGCGCGTTGCCGATTCCACTTTTGTTATCGATGGCCGCGGCAACCACAAAACCTTCCCGCAGGAAGCGACCTGGTGCGAATTACGCAAGGCCTATCTTTCCGCCCAGCTTGCGCGCGGCAAGACGGAAGACGATTTGCTGGCCCATGACCCGACCTGGGATGTGCTGACGCCGCTGATTGCCGAATTCAAAGTCTTTGCCAATTACGACGGCCCCTATGGCTACGGCGTGTTGAACGGCGGCAAAATCCCCGATACGCATGTGGAGGTCTATCCCGCGCCGCATGCCGTTGAAATCATCTTCGCATCGGATGGTTATCCGGAAGTTGAATCAACCCTCGCCGAAACGGAAAAATATTTGCTGCAGCTGGTGAAGGATGATCCCTTGATGTACAAGCTCACGCCGCAGGTGAAAGGCGTCAAGAAAGGCCATGTGTCCTTCGACGACCGCAGCTACATCCGCTTCCGTCCTGCTTAAGCCATGCAAGCGCCTGTTGTCATCGATACGCCGGAACCGCTCGCGGGTACATTCGCCGCGCTGAATATTTCTGTCACCACCTATGCGCATGCGCCGGTCTTCACGGTGGATGAAGGGCGCGACTTCAAGCATATGATTCCGGGCGGCCATACCAAGAATTTATTCCTCAAAGACAAAAAGGAAAAACTCTGGCTGGTGACGGCGCTGTGGGATACCGAGATTGATTTAAAGAAACTCCCCGCCCGCATCAACGCCGCCCGCGTATCCTTCGGCAATGCGGTATTGATGGAGCAGGTGCTCGGGGTGACGCCGGGGTCCGTCACGCCCTTGGCCGTTATTAACGACTCGGGCCGGCAGGTGACGCCGGTGCTGGACGCCCGCATGCTCGAGCATGATATTGTGAACTGCCACCCCCTTAAAAATGACAAAACCACGGGTTTAAAGCCGCAGGACCTTGTTAAATTTATGGAATCTTTGGGGTATACTCCCCTGATTGTTGATTTTTCGCGGCTCTAGCCTATGTCATCAGGATAACAAACGGGGCAGATATGCTTGACCTGAACTTGAATAGCCAACCGAAACCAGCGGCGCCTGCCTGGATCCGCGATACGGATACCGCAAGGTTCGAGGAAGACGTCCTCGGCACTTCCATGCGCAAACCCGTCATCGTCGACTTCTGGGCGCCGTGGTGCGGCCCCTGCAAGGCGATGATGCCGGCGATCGAAAAGGTCGTGACGGAAGCCGGCGGCGCGGTTGAGCTCGTCAAAATCAACGTCGAAAAATATCCTGAACTTGCGGAAGTGTTCCGTGTGCAATCCGTACCCGCTGTCTTCGCTTTTTTCCAAGGCCAGCCGGTCGATGGTTTCATCGGCGGCAAGCCGGAGAAGGATCTGCGCGCCTTTGTCGACAAAGTTCTCAAAGCCGCCGGCGTCGCCATGCCCGGCGCAGAACCCGGCAAACTTGATGCCGCAACGCGCGACAAGCTTCTGGCGGCAGCGCAGGTGCTGTTCAAGGACAACAAGTTTGACGATGCGATGGCCGCCTACAGCACCATCCTCGATGCCGAACAGGATAACGAAGATGCGCTGGCCGGCCTTGGCTGGTGCTTTGTCGGGCAAAAAGATTTCCTCAGCCTCGATGAATATTTAAGCAACCTCGAGCCGCCGGTGCAATCCTCGCCGAAGCTGAAGGGCCTTCGCTTCATCGCCAATACCGCACGGGCTGGCGAAGGGTTTGATATCGCAGCGCTGGAAGCGATGATCGCCAAGAACCCAAAAGATTTGGAATCGCGCTATAACCTCGCGCTCGCGCAGCTGCACGCCGCCAACCTTGAAGGCGCGATTGACGCGCTGGTGGACCTGACGCGGCATAACCGCGAATGGCAGGAACAAAAAGCCCGCGCCCTGCTGGTCAATTTGTTCGAGGCCATGGGGCCGCAACATCCGCTCACCGGCCCCGGCCGGCGCAAGCTTTCCACCGTTCTCTTCTCGTAAAGGCCGATATCAAATGCGTGAAGCCTTCGAGCAGAGTTTTGACAGCCTCCCCCCTGAAATCGCCATCTTCCCGCTGCCGCGCGTTATTTTGCTTCCGCGCGTGCAGCTGCCGCTGAATATTTTCGAGCCGCGTTACCTTGCCATGACGGAAGCCGCACTCTGCTCCTCCCGCCTGATCGGCATGATCCAGCCGAAAACAGAAGACGATGATAACGTCTTCCCCATCGGCTGCGCCGGCCGCATTACCTCGTTCTCCGAAACCGATGATGGTCGCTACCTGATTACGCTGAAAGGCGTCTGTCGTTTCCGCGTGGCGGAAGAATTGCCGCTCGGCAATGCCGGCTACCGCCGCGTGAAGGCCGACTGGGAACCCTTCCGCCATGATTTCGCCACCGACACGCAAACGGACATCTGCCGCGATTCCATGATGGGCACCTTGCGCAACTATCTCGATAAAATGGATATGTTCTGCGACAAGTGGGATACCATCCGCAGCATCGAATGCGAAAAGCTTATCTCGACCCTCGCCGTCGTCTGCCCCTTCGGGATCGAGGAAAAGCAGGCGCTGCTGGAAGCGAAAACCCTGCCGGAGCGCGTGCAGTGCCTCATCGCGCTGCTCGAAATCGCATCCCGCGACGGCACCATGTCCTGCCATTAAGGTTTTAGAAAATGCCGCAGACCGCCAAACGCGCCGACCCGAAACTGCTCGAAATCCTCGTCTGCCCGCTCACCAAGGCGCCGCTGGAATATGACGAGGCGAAGCAGGAATTGATTTCCCGCCAGGCAAAGCTCGCCTTCCCGATACGGGAAGGCATCCCCATCATGCTGATTGATGAAGCGCGTAAGCTGGAATCAGATACGTAAGGGTTAAGCGCCAGGCGCCTTTTGTTTGCGGCCCCCCGTTGCGCCCATGAAAAGAAGGCCCGTGCCACCCGCCAGAATCATCGCCAGCGCTTCCTTGTTGTTATTCACGCTGTCGTTGTAGGCGGTCAGCTGCTGCACTTCGGCGGCGGGAATGTCCTTGCCGGCGGCGACCTTCTGCTTGATGGCGTTCACCGCCTCATAGCCCTTCAGCTCCACCGTCACCGCTTCCTTGACGGGGTTCAGCGGCTGCGTCGCGCTGCGGTATGCCCCGCCAGCCCCCGCGCCCAGCACCACCGCGCAAACAAGAGTAAAGGTACGGCGCAGGCTATTGAGGTCTTCAGACATTATCGGGCTCCCGGTTTTGTGAATGATGTCAGCCACTCTACGCTTGTCTATAGTTATGGCAAGTATAATCGATTAAGCCGTTGATAAAATGGTAGATTTAATCGGTAAAGAAGGCGACTCACCCGTGTCGGCGCGGCAGCTGCTATAATTGTTGGATAATCAGCGTTATATGGCTATTTTAGGGCTCTAAACGCTTTTCGAAGGAAAAACCGCATGTCCGACCGCGTCTGGATTTTTGACACCACTTTGCGTGATGGCGAACAGTCGCCGGGCTATTCGATGGACCTGAACGAAAAGCTGAAAATGGCCGAAATGCTCGACCGCATGGGCGTCGACATTATCGAGGCCGGCTACCCCGCCGCCTCGAAGGGCGATTTCGAGGCTGTGAACAAGGTCGCCCAGCAAACCAAGAGCGCGATTGTCGCGGGCCTCTGCCGCGCGCTGCATAAAGATATCGACGCTGTCATTCAGGCCATCAAACCGGCGGAACGCAAACGCATTCACACCTTTATCTCCACCTCCGACCTGCACATGAAATACAAATTGCAGCTGGAGCCGGAGCGCGTGCTGGAGATGATTAAAGAATCCGTCACCTACGCCCGCCAGCATTGCGACGATGTGGAATGGAGCGCGGAAGACGCAACCCGCTCCGACCCCGATTTCCTGTGCCGCGCGGTGGAAACCGCCATCAAGGCCGGCGCGACCGTCATCAACATCCCCGATACCGTCGGCTATTCGGTGCCGGAAGAATATTCCCGCATCATCACCATGCTGAAAAAGCGCGTGCCGAACATCGACCGCGCGATTTTGTCGACGCACTGCCATAACGACCTTGGCCTCGCCGTTGCCAACTCCCTTGCGGGCGTTGCAGCGGGCGCGCGCCAGATTGAATGCACCATCAACGGCATCGGCGAGCGCGCCGGCAACGCTTCCATGGAAGAAGTCGTCATGGCCATGCGCACGCGGCCCGATTTGCTCCCCTATGAAACCGGCATCCAGTCCGAACTGCTGATGCCGGCGTCCAAGCTTCTGTCACAGATCACGGGCTTTGCCGTGCAGCCGAACAAGGCGATTGTGGGCGCCAACGCCTTCGCGCATGAATCCGGCATCCATCAGGACGGCATGCTGAAGAACGCCTCGACCTACGAAATCATGACGCCGGAATCCGTCGGCCGCGACCCGTCCGAACTCGTCCTCGGCAAACATTCCGGCCGCAACGCTTTCCGCACGCGCCTTGCCGCCCTTGGACTCACGCTCGATGACGACGAAATCAACGCCGCCTTCGACCGCTTCAAGGATTTCGCCGACCGTAAAAAGAAAATCACCGATGATGATTTGATTGTCATCGCAACCTCCAAAGACGGCCTGCCGAAAGAACATATCCGCTTTATCTCCCTCGGTATCAAGTCCGGCTCCTTCGGCCCGCAGGAAGCGGAGCTGGAATTGGAAGTGAACGGTGAAAAGAAAAAGGCCAAGGCGAATGGCAAAGGCCCCGTCGACGCCTGCTTCAAGGCCATGCGCATCATGGTGCCGCACGACAACGCCGTCCTCTCCAACTACGAGCTGAAGGCGCTGACGTCAGGCTCCGACGCGAAGGGCGAGGTGAATATCCGCCTCACCGAATTCGGCCACAGCTACACCGGCATCGGCGTTGATGCGGATGTGATCGTCGCCTCCTGCCGCGCCTATATTGATGCCCTCAACCGCATGATCTCGGGGCGCAACATTGTTCCGGCTAAAAAAGCGAACTGAGGCTGACGTAAAAGCCGATATCCCGCTCGAAATCGGCGGCATCGCCGTGCGCCCCTCCGCGCGCGCCAAACGCATGGGGCTTCGCGTTGATCCGCGCTCCGGCTCCATTGTTTTCACCTGGCCACTGAAGTCCCGCATGACAACGGCGCGGGCGCTCGCCTTTATCCATGACAGCCAGGACTGGATTGCGCGGCAGAAAATAAACAAGCTGCCCGTGATCGCATTTACGGCGGGTGCAGAAATCAACATTGCGGGGCGGGGCTATATCATTACCCCTGCCGCAGGGCGCGGTGTCACACGGTTTGAAGGCGACCGCCTTATCGTTCACGGCCAGCCCGAACACCTTTCCCGCCGCATCAAGGATTTTCTGAAGAAGCTGGCGGAAGAAGAATTGCAGCGACTCACCGACGCCAAATGCAAAACCCTCGGCATCAAGACATCGCTCGTGCAAATCCGCGACCCGAAAACGCGCTGGGGCTCCTGCGGGCCGGATGGGCGCATCATGTACAGCTGGCGCCTCATCCTCGCGCCGCCGGCCGTCATGGATTACGTCGTGGCGCATGAAGTCGCCCACCGCATCCACCTCAACCACAGCCGCCGCTTTTGGGCGCTGTGCCAAAGCCTCTCGGCCCAAGACGCTGCGTCTTCCCGCCAATGGCTCCGCCGCGACGGTCGCGGGTTGATGGGCGCGGGTTAAAACAGCGATATTTTTGCGCAATTAAAATTCGACGTATAAATAAAAATTTACGAGGCAGCTGCTGTAATTTCAGGCGCTTGCCGGAATTTATCTTGTAAATATCCGTCATAATCTTTGATAAAAATTGCCCCGAAATCTCCCCCGCAGAATCTAAACCTCGGTTATAGAATCTATGGGAGACAAAAACCGCATGGCCGTTTCACCGAACACTCCGCTGCCGCCGAAGCCGAAAGGCTGGCGTATCCCCTTTGCCCTCGTGCGCCACGTCGCGCTCGACCCCGGCATTATCTATACCACAGCCGATATCCTTTTGTTCGCAGGCACCAACGCTATCGGCCTCGGCGCAACAATTGCGGCAACCGGCATTGCGGCAACGTTGAAAACCTTTTCCGTTCTGCAGCCGGACTTCCTGAAAAAATATCCGCATATCACCAAGGTCGCTTTTGATGACCGCACGCCGCTCCGCGCCGGCGGCCTCGCGCTGCTCGTCGTCGGCGGCGCGGCGCTCTCCGGCGGCACGATGCTGCCGGCGGTTGCCAGCTTCCTGTTTGCCGCCGCCAACTTCCGCATGGCGGAAAGTATTTCCAAGCACCACAAGGAAGAAGAAGCGAAAAAAGCGCTGGACCCGAAACATAAGCCCGATGCCGTTGAAGTCACCATCATGATGGTGAAACGCCCGGACCTGTACCTGAATGCGGGTTTTGCCTGCGCAGGCCTCATGTCCGGCGGCGCGGCGCTGTTTGTGCTGCCCGTGGTCGCAACCGCCTTCGGCATCAGCGTCAAGAACGCCGTGACCGGCCAGCCCGAATATAACGGCCACCCGAAAATGCTCACCGCCGCCTCGGGCGCCGCCTTCGCCACCATCGGCCATGCCAACGGCCATGGCATGATCGCGCTGGCCCATGCCATGAACGCGGGCGTGCTGCTGGAAATCGAACGGCGCGTCACGCCCGGCGGTGTCTTGCAGATCGCCAAGGACCTTGCCACCAGCGGTTTGAAACTCATCGGCATCGGCAAGAAATCGCCGGAGAAAGTTCTGGCCCTCGAAGCGCCGACGCCTGAGCCGTCAAAACTCCCCACCTTCAGCCTCAGCCGCTTCTTCGCCAAAGCCGCGCCGAAACCGGTGGCCGCGAATGAAAATGCGGCAAATGAAAACACGGTCGTGGCCGAAGCCAAAGTCGCCGCGCCACCGCCCTCGCCAAAGTAACCCTCCCTGTCATTCCGAACGAAGGGAGGAATCTCCTCTTCCTCTTTTCGGCACAAAGGGGAGATTCTTCGCTGCGCTCAGAATGACAATTTGAATAAGACAAAGAAAAAGCCGCCCCCGTGAAGGGGCGGCTTTCCTTGTTTGGTAGACCTAAAAGATTACTCTTCGGTTTTCGCTTTTTTGGCTTTCTTGGGAGCTTCTTCAGAAGCGTCGGCGGCTTTCGCGCCTTTCTTCTGGAGAGCGGCACCCAGGATGTCGCCGAGCGAAGCGCCCGAGTCAGACGAGCCGTATTCGGCCATCGCCTGTTTGTCTTCCTCGATCTCGCGCTGTTTGATCGACAGTTCGAGCTGGCGGCCGGTCTTGATCACTTTGGCGTCGACTTTTTCGCCGACAGCAAAGCGGTCCGGACGCTGTTCCGAACGTTCGCGGGACAGGTCGTTCTTCTTGATGAAGCCCTTGAGGTTGTCGTTGATCGAAACCTCGATGCCGCCCGGGGTCACGGCCGTGACCGTGCAGGTGACAACGGAGTTTTTCGCAACGCCGCCGTCGGCAGCCGCCGCGGCAGAACCACCAGCAGCAGCAGCAGAGTCGCCGCCGGCCGTCAGTTGCTTCACGCCGAGGGAGACGCGCTCTTTCTCGGGGTCGATCTCGAGCACTTTCACTTTCAGCGTATCGCCTTTTTTGAAAGCCTTGATCGCCTCTTCGCCGGGTTGTTCCCACGACAGGTCGCTCATGTGGACCATGCCGTCGATCTGGTCGCCGATGCCGACGAACAGGCCGAACTCGGTGACGTTGCGGATTTCACCCTCGAGGATGTCGCCGGCTTTGTGTGCCGCTGCGAATTTGCTCCAGGGGTTTTCCGTCGTCTGTTTCAGGCCGAGGGAGATGCGGCGCTTGGTGAGGTCGACGTCAAGAACCTGAACTTCAACTTCCTGGCTGGTCGAAACGATTTTGCCGGGGTGGATGTTCTTCTTGGTCCAGGACATTTCGGAGACGTGGACGAGGCCTTCGATGCCTTCGCCCAGTTCAACGAACGCGCCGTAGTCGGCGATGTTCGTGACGCGGCCTTTGTAGCGCTGGCCGACTTTGAACTTGCCGTCAACGCCTTGCCACGGGTCGCTGTCCAGCTGTTTCATGCCGAGCGAGATACGCTGCGATTCTTCGTTGAAGCGAATAATCTTCACGTTGACCGTTTGACCGACCGACAGGACTTCGGACGGGTGGTTGATGCGCTTCCACGAGATGTCGGTCACGTGCAGCAGGCCATCGACGCCGCCGAGGTCGATGAACGCACCGTAGTCGGTGATGTTCTTGACGACGCCTTGCAGCTCCTGGCCTTCTTTGAGGTTGGAGACGAGTTCCGAACGGGCTTCCGCGCGCGACTCTTCCAGAACCGCACGGCGGGAGACAACGATGTTGCCGCGCTGGCGGTCCATTTTCAGGATCAGGAAAGGTTGCGGGGTGCCGAACAGCGGGCTGATGTCGCGCACGGGGCGGATATCAACTTGCGAGCCGGGCAGGAAGGCCACAGCGCCGTTGAGGTCGACCGTGAAGCCGCCCTTGACGCGGCCGAAGATCGTGCCGGTGACGCGCTCGTTCGCTTTGTGTTGTTTTTCGAGAAGAACCCAAGATTCTTCGCGGCGGGCTTTTTCACGGGACAGGACGGCTTCGCCATCCTTGTTTTCCATGCGCTCGACGTACACTTCGACTTTGTCGCCCATTTTCACTTCGGACTTCACGCCATTGGGCGAGAATTCGCGGAGCGAAATGCGGCCTTCGGATTTCAGGCCCACATCGAGGGTTACGAATTCGTCGTCGATGCCGACGACGGTGCCTTCAACGACCGAACCTTCAAACGATTTGACGCCCTTGAAGCTCTCATCGAGCAGGGATTCAAACGAGAAGCTTTCGCCGGTGATGTCTTTCACCGAAACGTCGTTCAGAATTTTAGGGGAGATTTTTTGTGCGGCTGATTTTGCCATGGTAGTGCTCGCTTTCAACAGGCGGGATTGCTGCCCCGTAAAACATCGCGTGATGCCTGTTTATAGAATACGGACGAAGGCTGCCATGCGGCACCCGGGCCTGTTGTCCGTTGGGGCTGAAAATAGGGGTTCGGGGGGTGTTGAGTCAAGGAAAAGGCGGCTATTCGCCGCCTTTAAGCCTTAAAAACAGGGCTATTTTACGCTTTAGGGCCCTGATGCTTTGTTTTAGGCGCTGTGCCACCGTTATCGTTGGTCTCAGCAAGAAAGCTGGCGCGGATCACGCCGATCGCCTCCTCCAGCGTCTGCGACGCGTTCAGGTTGGTGGTGTCGAGGGTATAGGCCTCTTTCGCCACGCTCGTCGGGGCGACGGCGCGGGTGGAATCGCGGGTGTCGCGCGCGGTCAGGTCGGAGAGGACTTTTTCGTAGGTCAGGCCCGGCTTTTCGGCCTTCAGCTCTTCAAAGCGGCGGCGGGCGCGCTCTTCGGCCGAGGCGGTGACGAAGAATTTAATGTCGGCATTGGGGCAGACGACGGTGCCGATATCGCGGCCGTCGAGAACCGCGCCGCCCACAAAACCGGGCGGGTTTGCGGCGAATTCGCGCTGGTAATCCAGCAGCGCCTGGCGCACTTCGGGGATGGCCGCGACTTTAGACGCGCCTTCCGAGACTTCAGGGGTGCGCAGGGCAGGGTTAGAGAGGAGTTCAGGGGTGAGATTGCGCAGAATGATTTGCAGCGCCGGCTGCACGTCCTGCAGCTTCGCAGGGTCGCCGCCAATTTCAAGGGTCGCCATGGCGACTGCGCGGTAGAGCGCGCCGGTGTCCAGATAAGCGTAGCCGAGACGTTCGGCCAATTTCTTGGCAAGGGTGCCTTTGCCGGAAGCGGCAGGGCCGTCAACCGCGATCACGACCTTCTTCTGGCCGGAGTCTTGAGGAACGAAATCAGTTTTTCTGAAATTGAGCACGGTCATATCCTCTACTTAGCCCCCGTATTTGTTAAATCTAAACCCGTGCGAGTCTTAACACAATCTTCATAAAAACTTAACATAATTTTAAACTTTTCGCAATAACAGCATGGTTAACGGCAGACAGCCATTGCCGTTTTTATGCTTTTTTCCGGCATAAAAATACAATTAAACTATTGAAATAAAACTATAAATTAGGGTTTGACGCGAATTAAAGCATGTTGCGAACGATTCTCAGGAAAAATCAATTCGCGCCCCCAGCCCGTTCAGCAATTCCTGAAAATTCGGGAAGCTGGTGGCCATCGTCTCAGAATCATCAACCGCCACGGGGCTCTGCGCCGCAAGCCCCATGACAAGGAAGCTCATGGCAATGCGGTGGTCAAGGTTGGTGGCAACCGTGCAGCCGCCCGGCACTTTTCCGCCAGTGCCATGCACGGTCAGATCATCCTCGCCCATTTCGGCGATGACACCGGCGAGGGTCAGGCCCTTGGCAATTGCCAGCAAGCGGTCGCTTTCCTTCACGCGCAGCTCGGCAAGGTCAGACATGTATGTCTTGCCCTCCGCAAAGCTGGCGGCGACGGAGAGGATAGGGAATTCATCAATCATCGACGGCACGCGTGCCACCGGCACCGTCACGCCCTTGAGGCGGCTGGAGCGCGCGCGGATATCCGCCACTTCCTCCCCCGATTTTTCGCGGCGGTTTTCTAAGGTAACGTCGGCACCCATTTCGATGAGCGTATCGTAAAGCCCGGTGCGCGAAGTGTTGATGAGCACATTCGGGATCAGCACGTCCGAATCCGCCGTAATCAGCGCCGCAACGGTGAGGAAGGCGGCGGAGCTTGGGTCGGACGGCACGGTAATCTGGCCGCCTTTCAATGTCGGGAAGCCCTTCAGCCGGATAACGGCGCTGCCATCCGGCAAATTCTCGGTTGTGATATCTGCGCCGAAGTGGCGCAGCATGCGCTCGGTGTGGTCGCGGGTGGGTTTCGGTTCAATCACCGTCGTCGTGCCTTCCGCATGCAGACCTGCGAGCAGAATGGCGGATTTGACCTGCGCGGAGGCGACCGGCAGCGTGTATTCAATCGGCCGCAGGTTGGCGGAACCGATGATTTTAATCGGCAGCTTGTCGCTTGCGGATTCAAACTGCACGCCCATCTGGGCCAGCGGCTTTATCACGCGGCCCATCGGGCGCTTTTCGAGCGATTCATCCCCGGTGAATGTCGCATGCAGCGGATAGCCGCCAATAAGTCCCATCAGCAGGCGTGCGGAAGTGCCGCTGTTACCGAGGTAAACCGTGCTGCGCGGGGTTTTGAGCGGCTGTTCGCCAATGCCGGTGATGCGCCAGATGCCGTGCTCGTCTTTCGGCTCGTCAATGTGCACGCCCATGGCGATCAGCGCCTTGGCGGTGCGCAGTACATCTTCTCCCTCCAGCAAGCCCGTCACAATCGTCTCGCCGCTGCCAAGAGCGCCGAACATCAGCGAGCGGTGGGAAATGGATTTATCCCCCGGCACGCGCGCGACGCCCTTGAGTGATTTTGCGGGATGGGAGGTGAGGCCTGTCATGGGGAAATACCTAACTGTTCAGGTATTCGAGAATAATGCAGTCGGCGAAATAATGCCAATCAAGAAATCTTTTTCTCTTCCGACGAGACAACCTTCAGCGAGGATTTCTTCAGCCATTCTTTATTGTAGTTGATGATATAGGCTTCCAGCTTCTCGGCGTTGATGGGTTTCGTGTATTTAAAGCCCTGCACCTCGTCGCAGCCTTCTTCCTTCAGGAAGTTTTCGTGCTCGTTGGTCTCGACGCCTTCGGCGATGACTTTGAGGTTCAGGGAGTGGCCGAGGTTGATGATGGTCTTGGTGATCATGCGGTCATCGGGGTTGACGAGCGCGTTGCGGATGAAGGACTGGTCGATCTTCAACCGGTCGATCGGGAACTGGCGCAGATAGGAGAGCGAGCTATAACCCGTGCCGAAGTCGTCAACCGCCAGCTCGACGCCCTGACGGTGCAGCTGCTGCAGAATGTCGATGGTGGTCGCCATGTTTTCCATGAAGACGGATTCGGTAACTTCCAGCTCGAGGTATTTGGGGTCGAGCTTCGTTTCCTTTAAAACGTCAGCGACAAGCGCGACAATGTCCGCCTTGTGGAACTGTACGCCCGAAATGTTGACGGCGATACGGAACGGGGGAATGCCCATTTCCTGCCATTTCTTGTTCTGCGCGCAGGCCGTGCGCAGCACCCATTCGCCAATCGGCACGATAAGGCCGGACTGTTCGGCGACCGGAATGAATTCCGCCGGCGAGATGAAATAGCCGCCGTCTTTTGAATTGTCGGGCAGGAACCAGCGCAGCAGCACTTCCGCGCCGATCATCTGGCCGGTGCGGAGGTCAAACTGCGGGTGGTAGTTGAGGATCAGCTGGTTTTCATCCAGCGCGGAGCGCAGGTCGCGCAGCAGCTGGAAGCGCTGTTGCACGGCAAGGTCGAAGTCCTGGCTGTAATACCGCACCGTATCGCGGCCTTCTTCCTTGGCGCGGTTGAGGGCGATATCGGCGTTCTTCAGAATCTGGCGGGCTTCCATGCTGTCGTCCGGGCAGTGCGACACGCCGATGGAAACGCGCAGCTGGAAGCGTTCCTGCATGATGGACACCGGCTCCGTCACCGCCGCAAAAACGCGGTCGACTAAAATTGCGCTGTCGGCATATTCGGGCTTCAGCACGACCATGATAGTGAATTCGTCGGCGGAAGCGCGGGAAATAACCGCGTCTTCCGGCATCGCCTTCACAAGGCGCTTGCCGATGGCTTCCAGTAGCTTGTCGCCGAATTCATGGCCCATGGTGTCGTTGATGTCCTTGAAGTGGTCAAGGTCGACGGACATGACGACAATGCGGTGATCTTCCTCGACGACTTTATGGCGGATGTTGTCATCCAGCTTTTCAAGGAAGAAGGTGCGGTTGGGCAGACCGGTCAGCGCGTCGTAATAGGCAAGCTTGTGAATCTTGTCTTCCGCCTGTGACCGCAGGCGTTTCAGGTTGTTCGCGTTCTGGCGGATGAGGTCGTTGGCGATGCGGAGGGCGACGCCAATTTCATCGCGCGTTTCATGCGCCGGGGTTTCAAGGTCGGGTTTTTCGGGGTTTTTGGCGGCGCTCTCTAAATTGCCGCGCAAAATCATGATCGGCTCCAGCAGCCAGCGGCCCAGCGCCAGCATCATGATGGCGGTGACAAGGCCCGACATCAGCAGCAGCACGACAATGGTTTGGGAGACTTGCGTCACCACCAGCTCGCCAATGGCAGCGGAATCGAGCCGCGCTTCAATATGGTACGGGCGGCCAAGGGCGGAGGGCGACATGGTAATTTCATACTGCTGGCCATCGTTCAGCAGCTGGTCTTTCGGGTTTTCGCCGGGCTTCAGCTTCGTCTCCGGCGACTGGCCGACAACCTGCAGCTGCCGGTAATCAAGGTCATAAATCGCAAGTCCCTGCAGCCGCGTTGAGGACAGCAGGCGGAGCGCAACGGTTTCAGACAGCGGCTTTTCGCTGTCGGTGTCATTGATGGCGGCGGTGACGGCGGTGCGGGCAATTTCGGACAGGCTGTCCAGCTTGTCGCTATGAATCGAGCGGATGGTGAAGGCGAGCACCGCGCCCTGCACCAATAATATGGTGACGAAGACCGTCGCCGTGATGCGCCAGCTGAGGCGGCTGCTCCAGACAACATGCGAACCGCTGGAATCCTTCGCGCCGAACAAGCGCCAGCCGCGTTGTGCAGCTTTATCGCCGCTATGGCCGCCCTGATTGTCTGGGCTGTCACTATTCAATTAAAACCCCTGTATTCGCCGAACGGCTGGACGTGCTCTAGAAAGGCCTCCCCAGGCCTTGATATAGTTCAATTGTACGCCCATCCGCTTAACAAACTGTGTAGAATGCCAGATAAACTTTAGGTAAAATTAACCCTTGCCCGACAGGCGTAAGGCGCTGTTATAGCTAAAAGATTTAAGGTTTAGCAACAGTCCGGTCTTGGCGCTGTTAAGTTCTCTGCGGGTAAATTTGTTGCGGGCGTCAACAAATCCTCGAAGCGTACGGGCCGGCCCTGCGCCCGGCGCGAACGGGCCGATTCTGTGATTTCATCGTCCCACATCACCACCTGGCCGCGCAGAACCGTGCCCTGCACCCAGCCTTGCACGGCCATGCCATCATAGGGCGTCCAGCCACAGCGCGATTTTATCCAGCTGTTGGTGATGGTCTTTTTGCGCTTCAGGTCAACAATCGCGAAATCGGCGTCATAGCCAAGGGCAATGCGGCCCTTGTTTGCGATCTGGTAGACGCGCTGCGGCCCATGCGCCAGCAAATCGACAACGCGTTCCAGCGAAAGACGCCCTTCGTTCATATGGTTCAGCATGACCGGCAATATTGTTTGCACGCCCGGCATGCCGGAGGGGGAGGCGGGGTATTGCTTTGCCTTTTCATCCAGCGTATGCGGCGCATGGTCGGAGCCGAGTGTATCCACCGTGCCTTTGCGCACAGCGTCCCACAACCGCTCGCGGTGCGATTTATCGCGTATCGGCGGGTTCATCTGCGCCTTGGTGCCAAGGCGGTCATAGCAATCTTCGGCATAAAGGGTTAGGTGCTGCGGTGTCGTCTCCACCGTCGCAATATCCTTATGGTCCTTGATGAAATCCATCTCATCGCCGGAAGTCACATGCAACAGGTGGATGCGCCGTCCGGACAGGCGGGCGAGCGCGACCGCGCGTTTAACGGCCTTTAGCGCCGATTCCGCATCGCGCCAGACGGGGTGGTCATGCACATCATGGCTTGTCTCCACAATATGCTTGCGGGCCACAAGGCGTTCTTCATCTTCCGCATGCAGCGCGACGCGGCGGTGGCCCTGCTGCAAAATGCGGAAAATTTCCTCATCCCGCGCCGCCAGCAGCGCGCCGGTCGAGGAGCCCATGAAGATTTTAATGCCGCTGCAGCCTTCCGCCAATTCCAGCTGCTTCAGGATATGCGTGTTCTCCGCGCAGCCGCCGACGAAAAAGGCGTAATCGCAGAATGATTTCTCCGCCGCGCGCGCCAGTTTATCCAGCAATGCGGGGCCGGTAATGGTGAGCGGCTCCGTATTCGGCATTTCAAAAATAGTGGTGACGCCCCCGGAAATAGCCGCAAGGCTGCCGGTGGAAAGGTCTTCCTTATGCGTGAGGCCCGGTTCGCGGAAGTGCACGTGGCTGTCAATGACGCCCGGCAGGATATGGAGATTTGCGCAGTCAATCACATCGCGGGCTTTGGCCTGGCTTAAGCTGCCGATATCGGCGATGCGGCCGGCTTTCACGGCGATATCCGCCGCCACAATGCCGCCCGGCGTCGCGATCTGGCCGCCTTTCAGGATCAGGTCGAAATCTTCGCTCATATTCAGGCCCCCAACGTGAAATAAGTGCAAAAAACCGCGCCGTAACGTTGTCATTCACTCGCAGAATTTGTACCATGGCGGACGGAGAAGTAAATTGAGCATTTTCGACCAGCTGGGCAAAAATACCGACATCAACACCGCAGAAGCGGAGGTGAAGGTCGACCTGCGCGGCATGGAGCGGCAGGACGCGCTGCATACGCTCGACCATATCGTGAAGTATTGTAAAAAGTCCTCCGCCAAAACGCTGTTCGTCACCTTTGATCCGGCCAAGCCCGGGCAGGGGGAGACGCTGTTCCAGCCCGTCGCCCGCTACATGAAAATTGAAAAGCATAACGGCTATGTTGAAAACGCCGTGCCGGTCATGTCGCCGGAAGCAGGCGGGCTTTTCGTGACCTTCAAACTATAAGAAGCAAAAATGCCGCTCCACATTTACAACACGCTCCACCGCAAAAAAGAAGAATTCGTCCCCATCGACGCTGGCAATGTGCGCCTCTATGCCTGCGGCCCGACGGTTTATAACCACGCCCACATCGGCAACGCGCGCCCGGCGGTGATTTTTGACCTGCTCGCCAGCGTGCTGCGTTTTATGTACGGCAAGGACCATGTCAGCTATACGCGCAACATCACCGATATCGACGACAAGATCATCGACGCTGCAAAAAAATCCGGTGAGCCGATCACGGCGATTACCGAGAAGTACGCGAAAATTTATAACGAGGATATGGGTGCCTTGGGCGTCCACGCGCCGGATCACCAGCCGAAGGCGACCGATTTTATCCCCGAGATGCTGGCGATGATCGACAAGCTGATTGCCGCAGGCCATGCCTATGAAGCCGAAGGCCATGTGCTGTTCAATGTGCCGTCATGGCCGGAATATGGCCAGCTCTCCCGCCGCCCGCGCGAAGACCTGATTGCGGGTGCGCGTGTTGAAGTCGCGCCCTATAAAAAAGATCCTGCCGATTTCGTGCTGTGGAAGCCGTCAACGCGCGAACAGCCGGGCTGGGACAGCAAATATGGCCGTGGCCGCCCGGGCTGGCACCTTGAATGCTCCGCGATGAACGAAAGCATCAACGGCCCGCATTTTGATATCCATGCCGGCGGCGAAGACCTGATCTTCCCGCACCATGAAAACGAAATCGCGCAATCCGTATGCGCCCATGGCGGCGAGCCTTACGTGAACTACTGGATGCACAACGGCTACCTCATGGTCGACGGGCAGAAAATGTCGAAATCACTCGGCAACTTCCTGCTCGTGCATGACCTTGTGAAGGAATATCCGGCGGAAGCCCTGCGGCTTGTGTTGCTGTCATCGCATTATCGCCAGCCGTTTGACTTCACGCGCGAGGCAGTCGTGCAGGCGAAGAAAACGCTCGACCGCTACTACGGCATGCTGCGCGATGTTAAAGCCGTGGAAGATATCGACGCGCCTCCGCCCGCAGCCTTCATCGAGGCGTTGCAGGATGACCTCAACACGCCAAAAGCACTGGCGGAACTTGCGGCTATTGCCAAACACCTCTCCACCGTTTCCAACCACAAGGAACAGGCGAAGGCGGAACTGAAGGCGGCAGGCAAATTGCTCGGCCTCTTGGGCCAAGACCCCGAAAGCTGGTTCAAGGGCGCGGCGAATGATGACGTCGCCGTGATCGAAGAAAAAGTCGCGGAACTGCAAAAGGCCCGCGCGGCGAAAGACTATAAAACGGCTGATGCCATCCGCGATGCGTTGAAAACTGAATACGCCGTGCAGGTTTCCGTCACCCCCGCCGGCATCACCTGGCGAAAAGAATAGCGCGCAAAGAATAGCTAACAAGGAAGAAAATCATGACGACAAAAGCCCCTGAAATCCTCCTCGTCCCGCAGGCGACGCACCAGATCTGGTGCAACGGCGGCGGCGGCGCGCTTGGCCATCCGAAGGTCTATTACACCTTCGACGGCGTTGATGAAGTTACCTGCGGTTATTGCGACCGGTTGTTCACCAAGCAGAACCAGCTCGGCGCGAAACCCTGGAAAACCAACCGCGGCGCGGCGTAACGTATCTTGAATGACGACGAAGACGACAAGCGCCTCGCCTTCTACAACGCGGAATTGCTCAAAATTTCCGCCGAAGCGGAAGAACCGCGCCGGCTGCAAAACCCGCACCTGAAGGCGCGCGCTATCTCCCCCATCTGTGGCAGCGAAGTCGAGGTTGACCTGATGGTCGATGGTGACACTGTGACGGCCTTCGGTTTCGAAGTTGATGCCTGCGCCCTCACCAAAACCGCTGTCGCCGTCATGGCCCGCGCCATCATCGGCAAAAGTCGCGCTGAAGTGGCGGAAGCCGGCACTGCCATGCAAGCCATGCTGAACGGCGAGAATATTTTTCCGCAAGGCGACTGGGCCGCCCTCAAAATCCTCGAGCCCGTCAAAGATTATAAAGCCCGCCACAATTCAATATTGCTGCCGTTCGAAGCGGTGGAAAAAGCATTTAAAGGAAGAAAATAATGGACAAGAAGTTTAAAGCCGACCGCGACCGCGCGCTGGATGAAATCCAGAAGGCCGTTTCCACCCGCGTCACCGAACTCGCCAAATGGAGCCAGACGCTGACGGGCAATAACAAGCAACTGCTGCTGCCCGAATATGTGGAACTGCTGGAAACCTTCACCTGGCCGACCGCTGTCAGCAGCGCCGCCGGTGACCTGAAGCAGGGTAAATCCTTAAAAGAAATTTTCGCCCGCGTCTCATCGCGCTATCAGGCAAAAGACCCGCGTCAGGTCCTCGGCCTTGCCGAGGATACTGACCGCAGCCCTGCAGCGAAGCTCGACGGCCGTGCCGCCGCCTTTGAAGACATATTGAAGGTGCTTACCGTGGCCGAGCGCGATTTTGACATCACCTACAAGCCTCTCTCCGCTGAAACCTTGAAGTACTGGAGCAAGGTGCACCCCATCGGCGACCAGAACCTTGAATTCGCCTGGAAGGAAAACCAGCGCATGTTCATGAAACAGTCGATCGGCGAATTGCGCGAACTCGTGGAAGCGCTTCGTGACGGCAAGCCCGCTCCCGCCGCGCGCCCCACCCCGCCCAAGCCGTAAAAGCGAAGCTTTTCATCCGGATATTCAGCATCTTCCCGAATCCTTGCCTTCGGGTTTCGGCGTCATATATTATGAAGGGAACAACCAGCCATTTCGCCCGCCGCAAACTTGGGGGCAACAGGTGGCATTATAACAGCTCGCTTTTTGGAGGGGCTTTAGAGACCGTGACACGCCGTATTTCCCTTTTTGACAGTCCCTTCCTGCTCGGCTTCGACCAGTTCGAACGTGCACTCGATCGCGTGCAGCGCGGCGCGGCGGAAGGATACCCGCCCTACAATATCGAACAGGTCAGCGACACGCTGCTGCGCATCACCATCGCCGTTGCAGGTTTTGAAATGTCTGACCTTTCTGTGCAGCTGGAGCAGAACCAGCTTGTCATCCGCGGCCGCAAGCAGGCGGAAGATGTGGATGACCAGCGCGTGTACCTGCATCGCGGCATCGCGAACCGTCAGTTCCAGCGTTCGTTTATTCTCAGCGATGATATCGAAGTCATTTCCGCGTCGCTCGATAACGGGCTGCTGAACGTCGATCTGCGCCGCATCCTGCCCGAAACGACGGTGCAGACAATCGCGATAACCAGCGGAAAAGACAGCAAGAAATCGCACACCATCGACGTTTCAAGTGACAAACCCGCCGAAAAAAACTAGAATTAAGACATAGCGAGGCACAGAAATGAAAAACAATATTCTCCCTGACAATTTCATTCCCTTCCTGATGACGGAAGCAGACCTGCGCAAGCTTGGCATTTCCGAAGTCGCCTATATCAAGCGCTATCGCGTGGACGGCAAGGCCGCCTGGGTGCTGCATGCCGCTGATGGCACGGCGCTGGCGGTGCAGAATAATTCCGACGCCGCCGTCGCCTCCGCCACGCATCACGAGCTCGATCTCGTCTCCGTCCACTAATCAGCCTTGGACAAGAACTGGCTTATCCTCATCATCGCCGGCCTGTTTGAAACGGGCTGGGCCATCGCGCTCAAATATTCGAATGGCATGACGAAGCCGCTGCCATCCGCCGCGGTCGTCGTCCTTATGGCCATCAGCGTCTATCTGCTCGGCTGGGCGTTGAAGGCATTGCCCGTGGGCACCGCTTATGCGGTCTGGACGGGCATTGGCGCGATTGGCACCGCGCTGCTCGGCCTCGTGATTTTTCATGAATCCGCAAATCCGCTGCGGCTCGGCTTTATCGCGCTGATCGCGATTGGTATTCTGGGGCTGAAGTATGTGACGCCGGCGGGTTGAGTACTGGCAGATCGGGGTGGAGTTCTTGAAAAGACTTGAAATCCATGGGGCGTTTTGAAAACACAAACTTCCCCTCGATAGTAAAAGGCCCGCTTTCCGTCTGTCCCGAAATCCTGAAGAGACGTTCGAGTGGAACGGCGATGTGGATGTAATCGCCGCGGCGCACGAAGACGCTTTTGCATTCCGGTGCCGGATAATCGCGGATAATGTCCCGCTCTGCCGTGAAAAGGCCAACGGTGTAGCCGTAGATGATATTGAAAAATTTATATGTGGCCGATGCGCTGCACTCCGCACCAGCGGTGTTAAGCAAAAAGCGCCGCATGTTCATTTGAACAAGTACCGGTGTTGCAACCAGTTCCGCGTCAGGGGAATTCGCGGTGATAACGCTGCTCACGACGATATTGAACGCGCAACCATTGTGCACATCAAGCGCGAAAACATTGTCTGTCTTGTAGGTGCTGCCATCAACGCCAATCGGCTTGGTGCGCAGGAGTGTCGTTCCGAGCTGCAAGCAGGCATCTGTTTCGCGGCCCTGAACAAAATCAACGCGCGGCGGCATCGGCCTAACAATCATAGAACCTATGGCTGAGGTACTTAAGACGTTGAGAAGCGCCAACATAGCAATCGCGAAAAAAGATTTTCTCATGATTGCCTGACGCCCATGATTATCTGTTTAAGCCGCCTGCGTGTTCGACCATTCCTGCAGAATAGCTTCAATCCTGTTGGCGCAATTGATGCCGCGCAGGTTTTGGCAGGTTTCGTGGTCTTTCAGGAAGCGCGAGATATGCGCCAGCATCTTCAGGTGCTGCGTCGTCTTGCTTTCCAGGGGCGCGAGCAGCATGAAAATAAGGTCAACCGGCTGGCCGTCAATCGCGTCGTAATCAATCGGCTTTTCAAGACGCACCAGAACGCCGTGGATTTTATCGGCGGTGGCGATTTTGACATGCGGGATGGCGACGCCATAGCCGATGCCGGTGGAGCCGATGCGCTCCCGCGCGATCAGCGCATCGAACAGGGGCTCCGGCGGCCCGCCCAGCAGGGGCACGCAGGCCTCGGCAATGGCGCGGAAGGCAGCCTTCTTCGACGTCGCCTTCAGGTCCGGAATAATCAAGTCAGCGCTAATCATATGACGTATCTGCCCCTCGAAGGGCCGCCCGTCATCTTTTCGTGACGGTGCCGGCCCGATAGCGTCAGGTCGGGCGGTTTCCTCCGCCCGGACGCCCTGTTTTACCGTTTCTTCTTGGCGGCTTTTTTGCCGCCTTTTTTGTTCATCATCTTCTTGGCGGGTTTCGCTTTCGCCTTGGTTTTTGCCTTTGCTTTCGGTGCGGGTTTTTTCGCAGCCGGTTTTGCTTTTGCAGCGGGTTTTGCGGGTGCCTTGGCTTTTGCCTTCGGTGCGGGCGCAGGCGCGCGCGCAGCTTTCGGCACTTCCACCTGCGCGGGGTCGACCCAGCCGATGTTGCCGTCTTTGCGGCGGTAGACCATGTTGTAGTTGTTGCGCGCAGGGTTGCGGAACAGCAGCGCCGGCAGGTCGCCGAGTTCTAACCGCATCACGGCATCGGCAACGGCCAGCGTCGGCACTTGCGTTTCCATTTCGGCGATAATCGCGCCTTCTTCGCCGCCTTCGATTTCGTCGTTTTCGTTGCTGGAGAAGAGGGTATAGGCCGCAGCCGAGGCATCCGCCAGGCTTTCATCTTTGTGATGGTCGCGCAGGCGATCCTTGTAGCGGGAGAGGCGCGTTGCAACACGGGCCGATGCGCCGTCGAATGCCGGATACGGATCATCCGCTTCGTTGGCGGCTTCCAAAATCACGCCGCCGCCGAGGTGGATGATGATGCTGGCGCGGTAACGGTGATTTTTTTCCTTGGTGAAAACAACGGTCGCATCCAGCGGATCCGCGAAATATTTGCCGGCAGTGTGGGCAAGGTTGGTGCGCACATGTTCGCGCAGTGAATCGCCCACATCGAGATGCTTGCCTTTAACGGTGAGTTCCATTGTATTGACCCCAAGGTTTGTTGATACCCGATTATTTTAACCGGAAGATGGCTTAGAAGTGCTTAACTTTCGCCACCTTATTCAAACGCATGAAATAAATATAGGGTTTCACCGCGGCAGTCAAGAACACCCGGTCAAGAACAGTAATTTTATTACACAAATTCAACGCGTTAAGAGTTTTTCAAGCGGCGGCGCTGGACGCTGGAGGGGATTTTCATAGCCTCCCGGTATTTGGCCACCGTGCGGCGGGCAATATCGATTCCGTCTTTTTTCAAAATCTCGACTAAATCGTCGTCGGACAGGATGGCGGTGGCGGGTTCGGCATCGATCAGCGTCTTCAGCCGCGCCTTGATGGCGGAGGAGGAATATTCGGCCCCGCCGTCGGTCGAGCCGACGCCGCTGGTGAAGAAATATTTCAGCTCGAAGACGCCGCGCGGGGTGCCCATGTACTTGTTCGTCGTGACGCGACTGACCGTGCTTTCATGCATGCCGATGACCTCGGCGATATCCTTCAGCACCAGCGGCTTCAAATATTCGACGCCATAGTTGAAGAAGGCTTCCTGCTGCAAAATGATTTCGGAAGCGACTTTCAAAATCGTCTCCGCGCGCTGGTCGAGCGCCTTGATCAGCCAGTTGGCAGTGTTCATTTGTTCCGAAAGATATTCTTTATCTTTCTTCTGCTTCGCGCTGTTGCTGATTTCGGCGTAATAGGTCTTGTTGACCAAAACGCGCGGCAGCGTGTCGTTGTTGAGCTCCACCGCCCAGCCGCCGCCTTTTGATTTCGGCAGCGGTTTCATCATCACATCGGGGATGACGGTCTGCGACACGAAATGGTCGAATTCAAGCGCCGGCTTGGGATTGAGGCTTTTCAGCTCCGAAATCATTTCCTTCAGATCGCCATCATCCACGCCGCACAGGCTTTTCAATTTTTTGAGGTCGTGGTTTGCCAGCACATCCAGGTTCTCGACCAGTTTCTGCATCGCAGGGTCGAGCCTGTCCTGCTCCTTCAGCTGCAGCGCAAGGCATTCGGAAAGATTGCGGGCGAAGAGGCCGGCGGGGTCAAGGTTCTGCAGCTTTTCAAGGATGCTGTTGACGCGCTCGACCTTGGTACCAAGGCGCGCCGCCAGCTCCGCCGTGTCGGCGCGGAAATAGCCGGATTCATCAAGGTAGTCCAGCATCAGCATGGCAATCGCGCGGTCGCGATTGTCGGTAAAATCGACGGCGATCTGCTCTTCCAGGAAGTCGCGCAATGTCGCTTCCTTGGCCATGTTGTTTTCAAAGCTGTATTCGGAATCTTCAAACTTGGCGTTGCCGCCCTTGCCGGTCGCGGAAAAGCTGTTGGTTGCAAAGGCGTCATAGCCGCCTTCCTGCTCCGCCATGCTGCCGCCGGTGAAGACGTTGTCGAAGTCGGTATCCAGCTCCCGCTCTTTGGGTGCTTCGCGGTTTTCGGTTTCCTGCCCGCGCTCGGCAATGGGGCTTTCGTATTCATCGGAAGGGGCGGGGGCGTTGTCGCCTTCGCCGGCGGTGGGCCGCTCGGCCGACATGCTGTCGTCGCGCTCCAGCAGCGGGTTCTTTTCCAGCTCCGCCTCGACAAATTCGGACAGCTCGATATTCGACATCTGCAAAAGCTTGATCGCCTGCTGCAGCTGCGGCGTCATCGTCAGGGTCTGACCCTGTTTGATATCAAGCCTTTGGTTGATCGCCATACGCTAAAAAGCCCCTTTCATTGAGTATAGCATTTTTAAGGGGATTGACCAGATGCGGCGCTATTCCAGAAGGAAGCCCTGCGCCGGAGTCAATTTGGGTTTCAGGTGGTTGAACAGGTCGCGCGTCCATAAGGCGTCGGCATAGCAGTCATGCGCGTTCTTTGGCGGCGGCAAACGGCTGTTCGTCGCCCGCACCAGTTCCTTCACATCGCGGAACGACGGGCTCGGCAGCCCCGCATCGGCAAAGGCCTGCCGCAGGCCCATCAGCCCGCCAAAGAAATTGGCCAGCACCACTTGGTCCGTGCCGCCATTATAGGCCCAGATTTCGACCGCGGTGACGGGTGTTTCGGTATTGGCAAAGGCTTTTAAGTAAACGGCGATATCGTTTTTAATATCCGCATTGCTGCGCCGTTTTTCCATCGGCGGCAGATGCGTCACCACATTGTCCTGCAGCCATGGGGTAATCGCGGCGATTTTGAATTCCGAACTCACGCCGTAATAATCCGGCATGTTTTTATCCTCCGGCACCAGCGCAATGCTGATGGGGTCAAGCATATGCGGCGCGGCATGCTCGTTGAATTCGGTATCGAGAAAAAAGCGGAGTTTCGTCATGGCGGGTTCACCTGCTGTTTTTGACATGACAGCAAAGCTTAGCAGGGCAACGTTGAATATTAAAGGCTGAATTTCTCGCCGAGATAAACGCGGCGGACGTCTTTGTTTTCGACGATTTCGGACGGCTTGCCTTCCATCAGCACCTGACCGCCGTGCAGAATGTAGGCGCGGTCAACGATGTCGAGGGTGTCGCGCACGTTGTGGTCGGTAATCAGTACGCCGATGTTGCGGTTTTTGAGGTGCTTCACCAGGTCGCGGATTTCGGCCACGGCGATGGGGTCAATCCCCGCCAGCGGTTCATCGAGCAAAATGAATTGCGGGTGGGTTGCCAGCGCACGCGCAATCTCCACGCGGCGGCGCTCACCGCCGGAAAGGGCAATGGCGGGCGTAAAGCGCAAATGCGTAATGGAGAATTCAGCCAGCAGCTCTTCCAGCATATGTTCGCGGCGCTGGTAGTCTTCTTCCACCACTTGCAAGATCGAGCGGATGTTGTCTTCCACGTTCAACCCGCGGAAGATGGAGCTTTCCTGCGGCAGGTAGCCGATGCCCATGCGGGCTCTGCGGTACATCGGCAGGTTGGTGATGTCCTTGCCATCAAGGCGGATGGAGCCGGAGTCAGCGTCAATCAGCCCCGTCACGATATAAAAGCAGGTGGTTTTGCCGGCGCCGTTGGGGCCCAGCAGGCCCACAGCCTCGCCGCGTCGCACGTTCAGCGATACGTCACGCAGCACAGGCCGGCGTTTGTAGCGCTTCATCAGCCGCTCGACGACAAGGCCGGGCTGCACGGGTTTCAGGTCCGGCTTGGTGCCATCTTTGGGTTGTGCTGGTGTCATTTGCTCGTTCCCGGCGGGTAGGAGATGATTTTGTCGGCCGGCGGCGCGGCGGTTGGCGTAGCAGGCGCGGGCACGACGGGAGCAGGTGCAGCAAGCGGCACGGGTGCGACTGCGGGTGTCGCCGCCGCTTTGGCTGCTGCCGCGGCATCGGCCGCCGCCTTGCCCTTCGGATAGAAAATACCCTTCACGCGGCCTTCGGTTGCGGCATTGCCGGTGCCATAGAGCTGGCTGATGCCGGTGACAAGGTTGACTTCCGCCTTGGTGCCTTCCAGCCAGTTGTCGCCCTGCAGGATTTTAACCTTGCCCGTCAGCCAGGCGCGCTGCGCCGGCACATCGTAGAGCCCTTTGTCGCCGTACACTGTTTCTTTCGCGGTGGTGATAACGACTTGGCCATCGGCAGTCATTTTATTCAGGGCGGTCTTGCCATCCGGCCCCTTGGTGAAGAAGGCGGACATGGTATTGGCCTTCAAGGTATCGGTGCCGCGCGTGGCAACCGCGCCGCCAAGGGCGTTCATGCGGTTTTCCTTGCCGAAGAATTCAATCTTGTCGCGGGCGGTCAGCTTTTCCGTCGGCGTTTCGATTCGGAGGTTCTGGCCTGTCAGCGCCGCGCGATTATTCGGCACATCGTAAACCGCCTTGTCGCCATAGGCGCTATAGGGCGGGGATGAGATGATGACGTTGTTAACGGCATCCAGCTCGTAAATATCGGTGCCGCCGCCGCTGCCGTCGCGGTAATGGGCGGTCAGCGTGCCGCTGGAAATCTGCGTTGCGCCTTGCTTTGCCACAGCATCTTCGCGGGCGGTATAGGTTTTATCCTTGCGGTTCCATTCCAGCGAATGCTTGGCGGAAATTTCCACCGGCTCGTTCGATGCGCTCGGCACCTGCGCATAAGCGGCAGCGGGAATAAGCAGCGCAAGAAGGACAGCGAATTTTTTCATCCCGGCACCTTGATGGAGGCATGGAGGTTCTTGATCAGCGCTTTGGCGGGGCCGCCGAAAATAATCAGGTCGCCGCCGTCGGTGACTTCCAGCGTGGCGGCATCAATATCGCCGATGGGGCCTGTCACCTGCACGGTCTTATTGGTCATGACATGGCGGGTTTTGACATCCACGTCCGCATCCTGCAGCGTAATGGTATAGCCGCTGCTATGCTCCAGCCGCACGCCTTCGGATAAATTCAATTTGCCGGTGCCGTTGTCATAGCGGCCTCGGTTGGCCTCCAGCTTCAGCCAGCCGTTATTCTCGAGTGCGATTTCGCCTTTGGGCTTTTCAAGCGCAACCGCCTGCAGCGAGGTCATGTCGCGGATGGCGCGGTCGGCGGTCAGGGTATATTTACGTCCTTGTGAATCCGTGCCTTCATAGCGGGCCTGTTCAAGCGCACTCTGCCCCGGCTTGGTTTTTTCCTGCTTCGGGATATCCGCCAGCTGCAGCGCCTGCGGGGTGGATGACATGCGCGTCACGACAACACCGATAATGATCAGCGCGCCCAGCGGCAGGGCAATTTTGGTGATACGCACAAACCAGGTATAGCCTGCGCCAAAGGCGGACAGGCGGCTGCGGCTGCCGTTGCCGAAACTGCGAAGGCGTTCCGGCCCCTCGCTCACGCGAAGCCTGCGCGCAGGCAGTCGTGCAGGTGCAGCAGGCCGACGGGTTTTTTCTCGTCGTTGATGACAACAAGCGTGGTGATTTTGCGATAGGTGTTTTTGAGGTCGTTCATGACCGCCATGGCTTCCGCCACCAGCATGCCTTCGGTCGCAACCTTCGGGTTCTTGGTCATGACGTCTTTTGCCGTGCGGGATGAAAGGCCATCCGTCAGGTGGCGGCGGATATCGCCGTCGGTGATGATGCCGGCAAGCGTGCCGTCGGCCGCGGTCAGCGCAATACAGCCAAAGCCCTTGTCGCTGATGATTTTGACGGCGTCCGCGACCGAAACATCTTCAGACGCGATCGGCAGGCTGGCGCCGGTATGCATGATTTCCGTGACGCGCATCAGCTGCTGGCCCAGTTTGCCGCCGGGGTGGAAAATCTTGAAGTCTTTTGCGGTGAAGCCTTTGCGCTCCAGCAGCGTAATCGCAATCGCATCGCCAAGGGCGAGCGTCATGGTGGTGGAGGTCGTGGGCGCGAGGCCATTCGGGCAGGCTTCCGGGCAGGGCGGCAGCAGCAGGGTGATATCGGATTTGGAGCCGAGCATCGATTCAGGGCGGCTGGTGATGCCGATGAGGGGGATCGCGAAGCGGCGCGTGTATTCGATGAGATCCAGCAGCTCTTTCGCCTCGCCGGAGTTGGAAAGCGCCAGCACCACGTCGCCGCGCACAATCATGCCCATGTCGCCATGGCTGCTTTCAGCCGGGTGCACGAAGAAGGACGGCGTGCCGGTGGAGGCAAGCGTCGCTGCTATTTTTTTGCCGACATGGCCGCTCTTGCCCATGCCGGTCACAATCACGCGGCCTTCGGCGGCGGAGATCATTTCGATGGCCTGGCTGAAACGCTCGTCGAGGATTTTTGCCATTTCCAGCAGAGCGTCGCCCTCTGTCGTCAGGACTCTGCGGGCGGTTTCGATATCCTTGGCGTGGCTCGCCGATTTGCGGTTGTCGCTGAGCTTCGTAATGGCCATGGATGCTGACTTTCGGAAAGGGTGATTTGCCTTGCGGCAAATATAGGGTCTTTATGCCGCAATATCATGCGGTTTACGGCATAAAATATCTATCAAATTAATGCAGTTATGTCAATTACCGCAAGATTCGGTTCAAATTGACATATTCACCTGAAATTAATGGGAGAAAATGTCCTCATCCGCCCAGCCGGCGACATCCAGCAGCGCGCGGGTCGGCAGGAAGCCGAAGCAGGCGGCTGCCATGTCATAGCGGTTTTCGCGCTTCAGTGATTCGTCTAGGACGTCTTTCATGCGGTGCAGGTGGAGAACGTCCGTCGCGGCATATTCAATCTGTTCCGGCGACAGGGTTTTGGCGCCCCAGTCGGTCGTTTGCTGCTGCTTGTCGATGTCGATGCCGAGGAGATCCTTGCAGAGGTTTTTGAGCGAATGGTGGTTGGTATAGGTGCGGGCGATTTTGCTGGCGATCTTGGTGCAGTAAATCGGCGCGGTCACGACGCCCAGGTAGCTGTGCATGACACCCACATCGAAACGGGCGAAGTGGAACAGCTTGACCACGTTCTTGTCGGTCAGCAGCTTTTTCAGGTTCGGCGCGGAATAATCGCTGCCGTCGAACTTCACCAGATGCACATTGCCGTCACCCGCCGACAGCTGCACAAGGCAGAGGCGGTCGCGCACGGGCTTCAGCCCCAGCGTTTCGGTGTCGATAGCGACAAGGGGGCCAAGGTCGAGGCCGTCGGGCAGGTCGCCCTCATGCAAAGTGACGTTCATTTTCAGGTTTTGCCCTTTATTTATCGTGATATTCTGTTGCCAGCAATTTATCGCAAGGATGCCCATGCTGTCCAGTTTCAAGAATATGCCGCCGCGCCGGCGCAAAGTTATCCGCCTCGCGGGGCTGCTGCTGATCGCTGTCTTGCTGCCGCGTGTGGTGACGGGCGGCACGGCCTGCCTGATGCCGGGGCAGCTCAACGCCTACCGCTGCATTGTCAACCGCAACGTCGGCTACGGGCATATGACGCGCGGCATGAACATGTACACGATCGAGGCGCTGGACAAGGCGACCACGGTCTACGACCTGCCGGCGTTGAAAGAACTGCTGAAGGATGATGACAGGATAACCGCCATGACAGCGGCGGAAGTGATGAAACGGAAGGGAGAGGCGGGCACTGCTGCCCTCAAAGAGGCCTTCGACACCGCCCAGACCGCGGGGGATAAATCCCGCGCCGCACTCATCGAGGAATACGGAGAATTGCATCGTCAGGAATGATGCGTCGAAGAAGAATGGTGCCCAAAATAAGACTCGAACTTACACGGGTTGCCCCACAGGTACCTGAAACCTGCGCGTCTACCAATTCCGCCATTTGGGCACGGAATGGGGAAGTAATAAGGCAAAACGGATTGCCTTGTCAAATACTATCGGCCGTATAGGGAAACTGGCGGCGAAATATAAGCAAAAGGGTGGTTTCAGGGCGCATTTTTGCTTAAACTTACCCCTGCAATAAAAGGGCAGAGACAATGGAAATTCTGGTTATCGACCGCGAATCCCTCACCAACCAGCTGATCACCTCGAAACTCGAGGCGAAGGGCCATAAAGTGACGGTAGAGCCCGGCAAGAACCAGGCCTTCGAGTTGATCAAGAACGGCCATTTCGACTGCATCATGCTCGACCCCGCCCCGTTGTCGGAAGCGCGCCCTGTCGTCATCGGCGTCTGGAAAAATATCCGCACGCCGGTGAAGCCGTATATTTTGCTGCTGGGCAAGGAAGGCTCGACCGAGACGGCGCTGCTGGCCGGCACCAATGACGTTCTCAACAAGCCGCTCTCCACGCTCGACCTCGAAACCAAGATCGGTAATGCCGAACGCCTGCAGGAAATCACGCGCAAGCTGGCGCGCGAAGACAACGTGCATTCCGTCGGCGGCGTCATTGGCAAGGCGGCATTCAATCAGCTGTTCCTCTCCGCCATCGACCGCGCGTTCCGCTATGCAGAGCGCAGCCTGCTGGTTTTTGTCAGCATCACCAACGTCGATGACATGAATAAAATTCTGGGTCAGGAAACCGTCGACGACACGATGAAGAAACTGACCGAAAAAATGACCTTCATGCGCCGCCAGTCCGACGTTATCGGGCGTTTAGGTTTCAAGGATTTCGCCATTTTGCTGCAGCGCCCGCAATATGAATCAGAACCCATCGATGCCATCAACCGCTTCACCGAAGTGCTGGAAAAATTTGCAGCGTCATTTGAAAACCGCGATGCCGCGCCTAGATTAACCCTGTCGCTCGTCGAACTGCCGCAGGGCATGAAACATACCGAACGCTTCGTGCCGCAGGTCGCCACGGCGGATGCCGCGCAAGGCTCGAATTAAAAGGATTACCCATCATGGCTGACGCTAAAGACGCAGGCACGCTGCAGCTGCTGCAGGACCTTCTCGGCAAGGCCAAATCATACGGCGCAACGGCGGCCGATATTGTCCTGTCGGATTCCGCGTCGCTCTCCGTCACGCGCCGCAACGGCAAGGCGGAAGCGCTGCAACGCTCCGAAGAAGCCGAAATCGGCCTTCGCGTTTTCGTCGGTGACCGTCAGGCGATCGTGTCATCTTCCGACCGCTCGGCGGAGGCCCTCGACCAGATGGCAGAACGCGCCGTCGCTATGGCGAAGATTGTGCCGGCCGATCCCTATTGCGGCATCGCCGACCCCACCGAAATCGCCAGGACCTGGGCCGACCTTGACCTTTATGACCCGACCGAAGTTTCCGTGCAGCAGCTGACCGACATGGCGGATGAAGCGGAAGACGCCGCCCGCAGCATCAAGGGCATTACCAATTCCGACGGCGCGGAATGCGCAAGTTCCACCGATACGTCCTACTATGTCGCCTCCAACGGTTTTGTCGGCGGCTATTCTTCCTCCGGCTTCAGCCTCTCGGTCTCCGTGATCGCGGGCGAGGGGGACGGCATGGAAACAGATTACGATTATGATTCTGCTGCCTTCTTCAAGGACCTCGCCTCCCCGACCGATATCGGCCGGTCGGCGGGGGAGCGTGCGGTGCGCGCCCTCAATCCCAAAAAAGGTCCGACGCGGGAAATGCCGGTGGTCTTCGACCGCCGCAACTCCGGCGGCCTCCTCGGCAGCCTTGCCAGCGGTATTTCCGGCAGCGCCGTTGCCCGCGGCACAACGCTGCTCAAAGATAAAATGGGCACCCGCGTCTTCCCCGAAGGCATGAACGTCATTGATGACCCGTTCCTGAAGCGCGGCAACCGCTCCCACCCGTTTGATGGCGAGGGCGTCACGCCCCAGCGCCGCAAAATCATCGACAACGGCGTGCTCACTGGCTGGCTGCTTGATTTGTCTTCCGCGCGTCAGCTCGGCCTCAAAACCACCGGCAACGCCGTGCGCGGCGCTTCCGCCCCGCCGTCGCCGCGGGCCGCCAATTTTTACATGGAACCCGGCAAGCTCACCGTCGGAGAACTCATCAAGGATATCGATGAAGGTTTTTACGTGACGCAGCTCATGGGTTCCGGCGCGAATATGATCACGGGTGACTACAGCCGCGGGGCGCGCGGCTTCTGGATCGAAAAAGGCCAGATCACCTATCCCGTCGCGGAAATGACCATCGCCGGCAATATTTCCGATATGTGGCAGGGCATGGTTGCCGCCAACGACCTGATCTTCAAATACGGCATCGACGCGCCGACGATCCGTTTGAAAAAGATGATGGTCGCGGGAAATTAACAGGTAAAAATAATTGTCAGCGCCGGTTTACACCCTTGTCTATGACGTCTCGCAGCTGAATGTCGTGGGGTTGCTGCTGCCGCTGTTCGGGCTGTACTGCATCCGGCAGGCTTTTAATCCGAATAATAAAACCATGCAGATGTTCATGATTGGCGGTCCCGCCAAGCGCCTGCTTTATTCGCTTATTTTCGCGGCGTTTTCGCTGGGGCTTGTGGTTTATACAACGCCCGTCGCCTATCACAATGTCATTACCTATATGTCGGTGCGCGGCGTTGAGGATGGCGGCAACCTGCCGGTCGTCACCGGCACGGCCAGCAAGGTGGAGGCGCAGGGCTTTTGCGTGGAAGATATCTGCCTTGGCTATGAAGGCAGCATTCCGGGTCTGGCTGACGGCGTTTTGGTGCGGGCCGAATACCTCGGCAAACAGCTCATCCGCCTTGAAACCGGCGTCCAGAACTAGATTAACTGTCATGTCTGCTCGATAGCGCGTATGCTCATGGCTTGAACCAGTTCTCGACCATTTACGATTTCTACGACGTCGGTTTCGCCTGGCAGCCCTTTGTCACCGGCATCGTCTTCCTCATCATCATCGGCGGGCTTTATTACAAGCGTGAAAACATCATGACGGCGCGGGCGCCCGGCACGCGCGTGATGCTTTGCGCCTTCTACCTCATCGCCGACCTGACATGGATGGGTGTTTGCGTCTGGAAGACGATGGCGGAATATAAAACCGTCACCGCTGCTATCGATAAAGGCACCATCAAAACAAGCGAAGGCCGGGTGACGGATTTCGTGCCGCTGTTCCAGATGGGCAGCGTGTGGGAAACCTTCTGCATCCCCGATGCCTGTTTTCATTATTCCGACATCGTGCCGACCGCCGGCTATCACGATGCAGTGCGGAACGGCGGCCTGCTGCATGATGGCGCTTACGTACGCATCACCTATGCCGGCAATGTCATCGCACGGTTGGAATTGTTGAAAGAAGAAAGACCGGACGAACCGTCAGCGCGCTGATACGCGCACTTCGCTGCGCGGGCGGAAGGGGATGACGACTCCGAAGGACTCTTTGCGGATTTCCTTTTGCGCCGCGAACAGCGCGCGGAATTTCGGCGCCTCGTCAACGAAGGGTTCGGTTTTCGGCTCCAGAATATCCTGCTTGTTGAAAACCTGCTCCACCATGCGGATGGAAATATCAAGCGCGCGGGCATGGAAGACGGAAAGCCCCAGCTCGATCACGCCCTTCTGCGGGTTGTTGTAATCATCACCGTCGAGCGAGATTTTATTGATGCGGTAATGGCCTGCCCGCGCCGTGCGCTCGGCATATAAATAAAAGCTTTCGGTATAGACGGCATGCGTCTCGCCGGAATCGTCGATATAGTTTTCTTTTATATTTTTCATTTCCGCAATCAGCCGCTCCCCGCCGGCCTCCAGCCTAATCTCCGCAAAGCCGTTGAGCGCGTTTTTCACCTTGTCGAAGTAATGCCATTCAATGCGGCCGCGCTCCCGCACCTCGGGTGCGCCCATTTTCTGCAGCAGGTCGTTCAGGGCATAAATCATGGCGGCATTCCTCTTCTGATTCCAAGGCTAGGCCATATTGGTTGATAAAGCGTTGAGGCTATTTGCCGTAAGACAGTCGATGTTGAAAGTTACCTGCAGGTAACCGGTACCGCATTGCTACAACCCCGCCATTTTTGCGCCGCAGCACGACAAGCCTCCCGAATCAGGCGTATATTCGGCGCAGCCCATCAACCAACCGGAGTATTTATTTATGACCCAAGTTGCCATCGTCTTTTTCAGCGGCTACGGCCACACCACCAAGCAGGCGGAAGCCGTGAAGGAAGGCGCGAACAGTGCCCCCAACACCACCGCAACGCTGTACCAGATCGACAAAGACGGCAACCTGCCGGACGGCAGCTTCGAAGCGCTGGCAAAAGCCGACGCCGTAATTTACGGCAGCCCCACCTACATGGGCGGCCCCGCCTGGCAGTTCAAAAAATTCGCCGATGCATCATCGAAGCCCTGGTTTACTCAAAGTTGGAAAGACAAAGTCGCCGCCGGCTTCACCAATTCGGCTTCCGTCAACGGCGATAAATTTTCGACGATTGAATACTTCTGGACGCTGTCACAGCAGCACGGCCAGATCTGGATCGGCACCGGCCTGATGCCGAACAACAAAAAAGAACACGGGCCGAATGACATCAACTGGACGGCAGGTTTCGCCGGCGCCCTCGCCATCTCCCCCTCCGACGCAAGCCCTGAAGAAGCCCCGCGCAAAGGCGACCTCGATACCGCCAAAGCCCTCGGCAAACGCGTTGCGGAACTCGCGGCGAAGTTGAAGAAGTAGAAACTGCCCGTTTAGAAAAAACACCCGCCAGCGCTCGCATAGGAAAATTCCGGTATGCTTGTGCTGACGGGTGCTTTCTCATCTGTGTATGAAATGCAGATTATCCAGCGGTCGCCGCAGTTACGAATGAAGTGTGGCGCTGCATGAATATACGTGGTTCCCTTGCAGCCGAATTGCTTTGACGAGGTTGCACCGTCTCTATTTATGAGGGCTTCGTCGATAACCAGTTTCGGCGTGCCTGCAGGGAAGATACGAATGAGATCCGCCATTAAATATTCTCGCGAGGCGTAGTCTGAGAAGCTGAAATTTTCAGTTGTGGCAGTCGAAAACAATGGACCGCGATGTAGGTAAAACCAACTCATGTCAGCGGCCAGATACAGGAATGGCAGCGTAATATAAATAGCTATCGCTGCGCGCATCACGATACGTAAATTTTTCTCAGTCCTTTTCTTCCATATGTGCAATCCTATGACGAACGCCGCGAATGGTAAGGCGGTCAAGATATAGGCCGGGGCAGCATAAAAAATCAAAAATGGCAGGAAAAGTTTCCAGACGTGCGCATCGGGAAATATCAAGCCGCTCACCATGATGATAAGCAAAAGCAGGAACGGCGATATCTTCAGGAAGTTTACTGTGTTCCGTTGCAAGATTAGCTCACCGGAGATGAAGCGGAGCCCGCGCCCAAACTTCTCTGCAGCAGCACCACATCCAGCCAGCGGCCGAATTTATAGCCGACGTCTTTTAAGGTGCCGGTTTCTTCAAAGCCGAATTTGCGGTGCAGCTTGACCGATGCTGCGTTGCTGGAATCGCCGACGACCGCGATCATCTGGCGCAATCCCAAAGCCTCGCAATTTGCAATCAGCGATGACAGCAGCAATGATCCGATACCGCCGCCGATTTGTTCCGGATGAATGTAAATTGAATCCTCCACCGTGAAGCGATAGGCGGGACGCGGGCGGTACGGGCCAGCGTAGGCGTAGCCCACAACCGCGCCGTTATCTTCCGCCACCAGCCACGGCAGCTTCAGCGCGGCGATATTTTCAAAACGTTTTTGCATTTCGGCTTCATCCGGCGGCTCCAGCTCGAAACTGCCGGTGCCGTGGCGCACGTGATGCGCATAGATGGCGGTAATGGCCGCAATGTCCTGCAAGCTTGCGGGACGAAGCCGCGGCATCAGCCCTTCGCCTCGATCTCGCGGATGACGGCGCGGACCTGTTCCAGGCACCAGTCAATCTGCTCCCGCGTGATGGTGAGCGGCGGGGCAAAGCGCACGACCGTGTGGTGCGTATCCTTCGACAGAATGCCTTTTTCCATGAGCTTTTCGCAAACAACGCGGGCGGAAACGCGCTTCGGATCAAAATCCATGCCGATCCAGAGGCCACGGCCGCGCACGCCGGTGACGAGCGTTGAATTAATACCGCGCAGCTGCTCCAGCATATAAGCGCCGAGGATGGCGCTGTTCTGCACCATGCCTTCTTCTTCCAGCACTTTGAGCGCTTCAAGGCCCACGGCCGCCGCCAGCGGGTTGCCGCCGAAGGTGGAACCATGGCTGCCGGGCTTGAACAATTCCATCACTTCGCGTTTACCGACAAGTGCGGAGACAGGCAACAGACCGCCACCCAAAGCCTTGCCGAGGATCAGCGCATCCGGAAGCACATTCTCATGCTGGTAGCAGAACATGCGGCCCGTGCGGCCAAGGCCGGACTGCACTTCATCCAGAATCAGCAGCACGTTCTTGCGGTCGCATAGGTCGCGCAGCTCGCGCAAGAATCCGTCGCGCGGCACCTTAATGCCGGCCTCGCCCTGAATCGGCTCGAACATAATGGCGGCAGTGTTGGGCGTGATCGCGTTTTCAATCGCGCGGATATCGTCAAACGGCACGGCCTTGAAGCCCGGCGTGAAGGGGCCGAAGTTCTTGCGGTAGTCCGCTTCGGTCGAGAAGCTGATAATGGTCGTCGTGCGGCCATGGAAGTTGCCTTCCGCCACAATAATCTCCGCCATATTCTCGGGGATGTTTTTAACAACATAGCCCCACTGGCGCGCGGCCTTGACGGCGGTCTCCACCGCTTCCGCGCCGGTGTTCATCGGCAGCGCCATGTCGAGACCGGTAAGGTCCACCAGCTTTTCGAGGAAGGGGCCGAGCGTGTTGGTGTGATAGGCGCGGGAGCACATGGCAAGCGTGCGGGCCTGGTCGGTGAGCGCCTTCACAATACGCGGGTGCGAGTGGCCGAGGGAGACTGCGGAATAGGCGCTCATCATGTCGAGGTACTTTTTACCCTCGTGATCCCAAAGGTAAACGCCATCGCCCTTGTTCAGCACGACCGGCAGCGGGTGGTAGTTATGCGCCACGAACTTTGATTCGTGCTCGATCAGCTTCTGCGTCGAAGATTTCGTAAACTTCTTGAGGAATTTCTTTAACATAACAGCTCTCTTGAATTGCCCCTGCCGCAGGGATAGTATGCGAGCAGCCAAAAATAAGGTCGCTTCAAGGGCGGTTCGCGCTATCCCGCGCCAGACTCCCCGGAAGGCCTCAAGTATCAAACTCCCAAGGAGAAAAAGCAATGCTGATCGGCTGCCCCAAGGAAATCAAGACCAAGGAATTCCGCGTGGGCCTCACCCCCACTTCGGTGCGCGAATATGTGCGCCACGGTCACCAGGTCATCGTCGAAACCAACGCCGGTGCCGGCATTCAGGCCTCGGATGAAGATTACATCACCGCCGGCGCTAAAATTGTGCCGACCGCGAAAGATGTCTTCGACAAGGCCGACATGATCGTAAAGGTCAAGGAACCGCAGGCCGTTGAATGCAAAATGCTGCGCAAGGGCCAGATCCTGTTTACCTACCTCCACCTCGCGGCAGACGCCTCGCAGGCAAAGGGCCTGATTGATTCCGGTTGCATCGCGATTGCCTATGAAACCGTCACCAACGACCGCGGCGGGTTGCCTCTGCTCGCCCCCATGTCGGAAGTCGCGGGCCGTATGGGCGTCCACATTGGTGCGTATCACCTGCAGGCGCCGGTTGGCGGCTCCGGCATTCTTATCGGCGGCGTTCCGGGCGTTCCGGCGGCGCAGGTCACCATCCTTGGCGGCGGCGTTGCCGGCACCAATGCGGCAAAAATGGCCATCGGCATGGAAGCCCGCGTCACCATCATCGAAAAATCGCTCGACCGCATCCGCCAGCTGGACGACATGTTCGGCAACCGCGCCAATATCGTCTTCTCGACGCAAGACGCCGTTGAAAAATACATCATGCGCGCGGATATGGTGATCGGCGCGGTGCTCATCCCCGGCGCGCTCGCACCCAAACTCATCACCCGCGAAATCCTCAAAAAGATGCGCCCGAAATCGGTCATCGTCGATATCGCGATCGATCAGGGCGGCTGCGCGGAAACGTCCAAAGCGACGACGCATGATAACCCGACCTATGAAGTCGACGGCATCGTACATTATTGCGTCGCCAACATGCCGGGCGCGGTTCCCCGCACCTCGGCCTATGCGCTGAACAACGCGGTCCTGCCCTATGGCCTCGAACTTGCCGATAAAGGCTGGGTCAAGGCGCTGCAGGAAAACCGTCACCTGCGCAACGGGCTCACCGTGTGCAAAGGCAAAATCACCCAGCCCGAAGTCGCGCGCGACCTGAAGCTGGATTATTCCAAAGCAGAGGAGCAACTGGCAGCATGATCGGATTTTTGAAAAACTTCTTCGCTAACGAAAAATCGCCCGAAGAGCAAGGCATGATGGCGCAAGCCCAGGCCGAGAAAACCAGAGACGTCCTCGTCGTCAACGCCTACGGACAGGACGAAGAAGACGAGTCCGAGGAAGAAGGCGGCTGCGGCACCTCCTCCGGCTGCGGTGGTTGCGGCTGCCGGAGCTAAAAATTAATTCGCCAAAAAGGCCGCAGTTTCCAGACTGCGGCCTTTTTTTATGCGCGATTTTTAACCAATTTGCGGCATAGTTTATAAATGCGCGGCAAAGCATTTCCGAAAAATAAATTTTCAGGCGGTCGAAACATGAAAAACTACACCAACACGCTCCTCGTCGCTGGCGTCATCGGTCTCGTCCTGTTAGGGCTCGCCAAAACAGGCATCATCACGATTAATTTACCGCATGGCAAAGTGGCGCAGAATGCCGCGCCGGCGGCAGTGTCAGCGGAAGATGACCCGATGCCGAAATCAATACGTGCCCGCGCAGAAAAATTGGCGGGCAGCAACCGCATGACGGAACGTATGAAAGAAAAAAGCCTCGAAGTGAGAGGCGATATCAAGAAAGGCGATTTCAAGGCAGCTGATAAAATCATTACCGACGTCTTCAAGAAAACCAAAATGGGTCTTTGGTATTTTTCGCCCTACATGGAACTCATTCCTGACATTGGAGATGCCAATGATCCGGATTATGAAGCCAAGCTAATGACCTGGCAGGAACAGGATCCCAAAAACGCGACGCCACACCTGCTGCACGCAATATATCTGGCGGAGGTCGGATGGGCAAAGCGGGGCAACCATACCATTAACAAGACGCAGGAAGAATCGATGCGCGTCTTTAGCGCCTATCTTGCAAAAGCGGACGACGAAATAAATACTGCCATAAAGCTCGACCCTGAAAACCCCGGCTCCTATTATATAAAGCTGGATAATCTGGCGGGGTCGGAGGGAAACTCTCCCGCGACGGAAGCGGCGTTTCAGGAAGGCATCGCGAAATTCCCGAATTTCTATTCCTTATATTCCCGCAGGTTATCCTCGCTCGTGCCAAAGTGGGGTGGCTCCGTGCAGGACATGCACCTTTTTACGCGTAAATACGCGGGCAATGCCGCTGCCTATTCCTCCCTGAAGCTGCTGTACCTTGAGCTCTATACGAATTTGGCGGATGCGGCGGGTTTCAATTGCAGTGATGTCGACGGTAAAAAGGCCTGGCAGGGGTGTTTTGTCGCCGTGATGCAGCAAATCATCACGCCGGAAGTGAAAAGCGGGATCAAGGCAGGTCTTGAGCTTTATGGCCATGTGGATGAAGCGCAATACAACGATGCCGTCTATTCGCAGCTTGCCGATGTTTTGCCATGGGTCAGCTATGACCGTGACGCGGCAGGTATCATCCAGCAGGCGGCAGAGGTGACGAATAGCGACAACCAGATGAATGAAACCGACCCGGGGCACAATGACTTCATCATGGATTTACTGACCGCTGACGGTTGGGAATTAACCGGCAACTACAATAACGCGCTCATCAAGGACAAGGAAGCTCTGCATGATCTTGAACGTGCGCCGTTTCCAACGGAATCAAAAAAAGCACAAAATATCGCCCACATCCTTGTGCTTGCAGGCAACAACTACTCACGTTTGTCGCAATTCGAAGATGCGCTGGTCTATTACACTGCGGCGGAGATGATAGAGCCGGGCTCATCGTTGCCCCATACCATCTGCTATAATTATTTCAAGCTTGGCCATTTTGCCGTTGCGGTGAAAGAGTGCACGAAGGCGATTCAAGAAACGGATAGCATCGAGTCACGCCTTTGGCGCGGCTACTCCTATAAAGCCATCGGCGATATAAAGGCCGCTATGGCGGATTTTTTGGCGGTTTCCGATTCCGACTGGAGTGTCAGGGAAAGCCGCGCAAGCGCCGCCTATGAATACCTGGCGCTGAACGCAATGACGGCGAAGCCGGGAAAGGACGACGAGCGCGCCGCTAAAGTTGCTTTGGATTTCCTTGAGAAGCATGCCTATTTGTTTGACGAGCTCGGAGAAACCGAGAAACACGTATCTATCGCCTACAATGACCGATGCTATGCCTATATGCATCTCCGCCAATATCAGCAGGCGCTGGATGATTGCAACAAGTCGCTGACCTTTTTCAACCTGCCGGATGCCGTCGTCAAGCGGCGTCAACTGTTGAAGCTACTGGCCACCCCTGAAAAGGGTCTCTGACAAAAACTTTACGCTTTCGCCATCCGGCTTTTCGCCTTCGGGTCGAGCGCGTTCTGCAGGGCGTCGCCGAGGAAGTTGAAGCTGAGGACGGTCAGGAAAATCATCATGCCGGGGTAGACGGAGAGGCTGGCGTGCTCCCAGATCGTGTCTTCGGCATTCGTCAGCATATTGCCCCAGCTCGGCAGCGGCGGCTGGATGCCGAGGCCGAGGAAGCTTAAGACCGATTCCATGAGGATGATGTTGCCGATACTGAGCGCCGTCGCGACGACAATGGTATTGAGCAGGTTTGGCAAAATATGCCGCAGCACAATTTTAAAACCGCCAAGGCCCAGTGCCCGCGCCGCGCGCACGAAATCCATTTCTTTCAAGGTCAGCGTGCGCGCTCTGGCAAGGCGGGCCACCGTCGTCCAGCTCAGCAGTGAAATGATGACGATGATTTTATAAAGGCTGATGCGCGGGCTGGCGGCAACATCCGCGCTGACGCCCAGTTTTTCAAGATCAAGCGCCGAGAGGATAATCAGCAGCGGCAGGGAGGGCAGGGAGATGAGCAGGTCGGTGAGGCGCATCAGCGCCGCATCCGCCGCGCCACCCGCGTAGCCGGCCGCCATGCCAACGCCGGTGCCGATGACGGCAGAAGCGATGCCCGCCGCGAAGGCGACCAGCAGTGACACCTGACCGCCATGCAGCAGGCGGATGAAAATATCCCGGCCCAGTTCATCTGTGCCAAAGAAATGCTGGCCGGAGGGCGGCAGGAAGCGGCTGCCCAAATCCGCCTCGTTGCTGGAGATATGCAGCAGGCTTTCAATGCCGCCAGCGGAAAAGCACAAAATCGTCAGCAATAGAAGTGTGATGAGCGCGACAGGGTGCCTCATGTCGCCCCCGTCTTCACGCGCGGGTCGAGCGCCGCATACATCAGGTCAGCCGCGAAATTCGCCAGCAGCACGAAGCTTGTCAAAATCAGGAAGCCGGTGAGCGCAAGGTTGTAGTCATTGCCCATGATCGCATCGAACATCAGCTTGCCCATGCCGGGAAAAGCAAAGATGGTTTCAATGGTGAGCGCCCCGCTAAAAAGGGTGCCAAGATCCAGCATGAAAAGGGTGACGACGGGGACGAGAGCGTTGCGGAAGGCGTGGCGCCAGGTGACCTGCGCATCGGAACAGCCCTTCGCACGTGCGGTGCGGATATGGTCGGCGCGCAAAGCCTCGATCATCGCGCTGCGCAGGTGTCGGATATAAACGGCGAGGCCCGAAATGGTCAGCGTTGCAACGGGCAGGACAAGCGATTTGGCAATATCCGTGACGCTGCCCGACAGGCTCGCCCCCGCCGGCAGCCAGCCGAGCGTGACGGAGAAAAAGCAGATCAGCAGCAATCCCAGCCAAAAATGCGGCATAGAGACGCCGGCAAGGCAGACAAAATTGATCAGGCGGTCGGGAAAGGTATTGGCATTTTTTGCGGCATAGACGCCGAGCGGTAGGGACAGCGCCAGCGTGAAAATCAGCGAGGTGCCGAGCAGCAAACCGGTGTTGAGAAAGCGCGGCAAAATAACGCCGAGCACGGGCAAGTTGTAGGTGCGGCTGAAACCAAGATCGCCGGTGATCGCCGCCATCAGCCAGTGGCCGTAGCGCGTGACAAGGGGCTGGTCGAGGCCGTATTCGGCGCGGAGGCGCGCAATATCGGCGGGGGTGATGTGCGGGTTGCCGGCGGCCATCAGGTCAACAGGGTCGCCCGGCATCAGGCCGATCAAAACGTAGACAAGAAACGATACGATAAGAAGCGTCGCCATTGCCTGCAGCAGGCGGCTGAAAGCGGCAGTGCCCGTCATTTGCGGGTTTTATGGGCCGGTTTTTTCGGCGCGGTCTTTACGGCGTCTTCGGATGTGCCGTGGGGGTTGGCGGGCGCCGGCGCATATTCGTCTTTTTCAGGATGCTTTTTGTGGTCAGCTGCTTTTTCTTTCTGTTCGGCTTCCATTTTATTGATGCGGTATTCCGTCATGAAGCGCAGGGAATGGCGGATGTCCGCCCAGCGCGGGCGCTGCACGGTCGCAAATTTGCCCTGCTCCATGGCGCGGAGGGGGTCGCAGACGTCGTCAGGGTTGTTCTCGGCCGGGTATTTCGCATCGTAATCCAGCACGCGATGCAGGCTGCGGGAAATTTCATCGGGGTTTTCCATTGTCTCCGTCGGGAAAACCGGGTGCGGCACCAGCTCCAGCAACTGCCCGAGATTCTCGATCGCCTTGACGGAGCCGCAGCGCAGCGCGTCATAGCGCGCGCGGAAGCGCGCGAACTGCCACCAGAACTTCGCTTCATCCGTCTCGCCCATGTGGTTCAGGTGCATGGAATAAAGGATAAAGGTGAGCGTGCTCAGCTTGCTCGTCTCCGGCTCCAAGATGCGTATGATCTCCTTGGTCTCGGACTCCGGCCGGAAGGATACCCAATGATAGAGGCGGTCGTTGCGGTACTGGTAGTTGAGGTAGTGGTCGGCGATTTTGGGAAGCTCGGTCAGCGGCGTCGAGCGGATGTATTTCACCTGCGCCCAGTTCCAGGCCGAGCTGCCAGTGCCGCCGAGGTAGCCGATGAACAGCATGACGCACAGGATTTTAAGCGACCAGCGGATGGATCGGAATTCCCAGGTCTCGCGCCAGTTCTTTTTGACGGTCGCGGCGGGGGCGGATTTCACGGGCACAGCTTTGGGCGCGTCGGGTGTGATACGGGGCGGCTTTGGCGGGCGCTTCCGGCTCATTCGGCTCTGCTCCAGTTTTCAATCCAGAGGGTCGAGGGGTACTGGTGGCCGGTCGGCACAATGCCCTTCAGCCAGACAGGAATGAAGAAGCTGTCGGCGCGGAAGTAGAGCGGCAGGGCGGGCAGGTCCTCGGCATAAAGCGCCTGCAGGTCGTGCCACAGCTTCATGTTCTCATCCTTGCCGCAGACGACGTCGAGATCGTCGATCATCTTGTCCATTTTCTTGTCGCTGTAGCCGCTGTAATTCTGGCCGCCGAAGTTATTGTCCTTTGACGGGATCATGGTGGAATGCAGCGTCGTTTTGGGAATGCCCTGCGGCGCGCTCACCCAGGCGTACATGACGCCGCCCTTGAAGCTTCGTTTCCGCATCGTATCGCCGAACAGCACACGCGCCTGCTGGTTGTCGATGACGGTGGTGATGCCGGCCTTTTTCCAGTCCGACTGTATCGCCTGCTCGATCGTCTCGCGGCTCTTGTTGCCGGCGGTGGTCGAGAGGTGGATGGTCAGCTTGTTACCCTTGTCGTCATAGCGCAGACCGTCGTCATGCTGCTTGAAGCCGGCGGCCTGCAGCAGCGCGTTGGCTTTATCAAGATTATAGGGGTATTGCGTGACATCACTCGAGAAGACGGTATCGAGCGGGTTGACATCCGTCACCGCAATCGGCTGGTGGCCCGCGAAAATCTGGTCGCTCAAGGCCTGCCGGTTCATCGCATACATCAGGGCCTGCCGCACGCGGCGGTCGTTGAAGGGCGGTTTATCGAGGTTGAGGTCGATGTGTTCGTAGGTAAGGCCTGGCTTGTAAGTGACGTCATATTGCCCCGGCTTGGTGGCCTTGAGGCGCTTTTCAAAACTCAAAGCCTCATCCAGCGGCACGCCCAGCTCGCCCGCGATGTAATCAATATCGCCGGAGAGAAGGTTGGCGGTCAGCGCCGCCGAATTGTCGATGGTGCGGAAGGTGACAGTATCAAAGAAAGGTGCCTTGCCCTTCCACTGCGGATTCTTGCCGATTGTAATCGCCGCGCCTGATTCAACCTTCGTCACCATATAGGGGCCGGACCATAAGCCGGGGTTGGTGGGCTCGGTGTTATACAGCGTGCGGTTTTTATAGGTGACGGGATCTTTGTCGAAAATCTTGCGCTCGAGGTGTTCGGGCAGCGGGTAGAAATCGTTGGTTGCGGCGAAGTCGCATTTCTCTTTATCGAAGTGGATGATAAAGGTGCGGTCGTCTTTCGCCTCAACCGAGACAATCTCGTTGGCAAAAAAATCGCCGTTGCCGACGCCGGATTTCGGGTTGCGGCCAACATCATAGGCAAACAGGATATCCTTGGTGGTGACTGGCACGCCGTCCCCCCACGTCAGGCCTTCTTTCAAGGTATAGGTCGCAGCGATACCGGTCTTGCCGTCCTTGCGCGTTTCTTTCTTCGCCATGCCGTTGTCATAAGTTGGCAGCTGCTCGCAGAGCAGGCATTCCGGCAACCAATTGGCGTTATGAACGGTCACGGGGCGCTCGGTCGCGCCAAGGATCAGGCTTTTCGCCACCATCTCGTCAAAGTCGGGGTGCAGCGTCGATGGAAACTGCGTCATGCCGATTTTAAGCGTGGTGCCGCCATCCGCCGCGATCGCGGGCGCGGCGTGGACAAGCAGCGCGGCCAAAGCGGCGCCTATAAAAACTTTTGCCATTTTCATGCGGTTAGCGTTGAATAGACCCCGGCTAAAACAAAAACCCCAACGGTCAGGGCAGGGATTTTACAATGGGCATAGTCTACATCGTTGTGGCGATTTTGGTGATATCTTTGTTGAGCGCCATTCCGCTCTTCCCGTTCTGGAAAGTATGGAAAAGGCTAAAGGATTACCACCCTGATTTGTGGGCCGCCAAGGGGCCTTTTGACCTCTGGAACCTCACCTCCCACCCCGAACTCGTGCGTGGCTTCCTCGATATCGTGGCGCTCGCCGACAAGGACGAGGTTTTGATGCAGCGCGACCCGCAGCTCATCAAATGGACGCGGCTTGCCCGTGAAGTCTGGCGCATGGCACCCAAAACTTTCTTGGCGCAGCTGGGCTATTTCTTCATCTTCCTTTATTTCGTCTTTTTCTTCACGACAACCATCATCGGCATGTTCCACCACACCAGCCCGCTGGCACCCTGAAAGACTTGAAATCATGAAAAGCAGAAGCGGCGGCAATATCCTTATCGAATCCTTGCGCGCGCATGGCGTGAAGAAAATTTTCTGCGTGCCGGGCGAAAGCTACCTTGATGCGCTGGACGCGCTGGTCGATGCCAATGACATCCGCAACATCACCTGCCGTCAGGAAGGCGGCGCGGCATTTATGGCCGAAGCCTATGCAAAACTGACCGGCCTGCCCGGCATCTGCTTCGTCACGCGCGGCCCCGGCGCCTGCAACGCCGCCATCGGCGTGCATACCGCCATGCAGGATTCAACGCCGATGATTTTGCTGGTGGGGCAGGTGGCGCGCGACCAGATGGGCCGTGAAGCCTTTCAGGAAATTGACTACCGCCTCATGTTCTCGCCCCCCATCACCAAATGGGCGGTGCAGATTGAACATGCGGCCGATATTCCGCGTATCATGAAGGAAGCATTCGAAGCTGCCACCACCGGCCGCCCCGGCCCCGTCGTTGTCGCCCTGCCGGAAGACATGCTGTGCGAGGAATCTGACGCCGCCATCATCGCCCCCACGCCCGCCGCCCATTTCGCGCCGAAGCCGCATGATATCGACAAGCTGAAAGCCATTTTGCAGGAAGCAAAAAAGCCGCTGATTATCGTTGGCGGCGGCAGCTGGACGGATGATTCCATTTCCGCTTTCGAAGATTTCTGTTTCGAGAACAAGCTGCCCGTCGTCGCCGGTTTCCGCCGGCAGGACGCTTTCCACAACAGCCATGATTCCTACGCCGGCGTCCTCGGCACCACGGTTGATGCCAAATTACTGCAGTCGGTGAAAGACGCCGACGTTATTCTTGCCGTCGGCACGCGCCTTGGCGAAATTTTGACGCAAGGCTACAGCATCATCACGCCGGGCCAGCCCGCGCAGCGGTTAATTCACGTCTATCCGGAATCCTCGGAGCTGAACAAGGTTTACAAGGCCGAGCTTGCCATTCATTCGTCCGTCGGCGAATTCGCCAAGGCGCTGAACGGTGTCACGCTGGATACTACGGCATGGCTGGGCTGGACGCATGATTTGCGCGACCGCTACCTCAGCTGGGCCATGGTGCGCTCCCGCGACAAATTCACGGTCGACCTCGAAGGCGTGATTGAAGACATCGTCAACGAACTGCCGGAAGATGCGGTAATCACAACGGATGCCGGCAACTTCTCCGGCTGGCCGCAGCGCTTTATCCCCTATAACCGCCCCATGCGCCTGCTCGCCCCGACATCCGGTGCCATGGGTTATGGCGTGCCGGCCGCAATTGCCGCCAGCATTGCAAGCCCCGGCCGCACTGTCGTCGGCTTTATGGGCGATGGCGGCTTTATGATGACGGGGCAGGAAATCGCCACCGCCATGCATGAAGGCGCGCATCCCATTCTGCTCGTCTTCAACAACGGCATGTACGGCACCATCCGCATGCATCAGGAAAAACATTATCCCGGCCGCGTCAGCGCCACGAACCTGACTAATCCTGATTTCGTAGCATTGGCTAAATCTTACGGGGCCGATGCTGCCCTCGTCGAAAAGACGGAGGATTTCCTGCCCGCGTTCAGAAAGGCAATCGCCTCCAAAAAATGCACACTCATCGAAGTGCGCATGGATCCGCAGCAAATCACCACCGCCAAGAAACTGTCGGAACTGTAAATGACGGATTTTCCGCAGACGAAGATCGGCCCTGAAAACCTTGTCGCGCTCGATGATTTTACCGGCAGCTATCCGCTGAAGATTGATCTGGTCTATGCGCAACCAAAACATCCCGACAATATGTTCGGCGGCGCGATTTACCGGGCGGATGCCAAAATGTGGTGCCACCGCAATTTTGCGCCCATTATTTTGCGCGCTGCGGAAATTTGCTTTGAAAAAAGCGGCTATATTTTTGAATTGAAAGATTGCCTGCGCACCACCGAAGCGCAGGCGCTGATGGCGCAGACCGATATTGTCAAAGCCAACCCGCAATGGTTGGAAGAACCCGGGCGTCTCCTCTCGCCCCCCGGCAAGGGCGGCCATCCGCGCGGCATGGCGGTGGATATCATTCTGCTGCGGCAGGACGGCAGTCAAGCCGATATGGGCACAGCTTTTGATTACCTGACCACCGACCGCGCCAATAACCCTGCGGCGCGCAACTACAAAAACTTTGACGCGGAAATTTTAAAAAACCGCCAGCTGCTGGAAGATTCAATGATGCAGGCTGCAGCCGATTTGCGGCTGGAGCTTTATCCGCTGCCGCAGGAATGGTGGGATTTCCGCTTCCCCGCGCATTACGCCAATCTTTTTGCGCCCATCAGCGATGCGAACATGCCGCCGGAATACCGCATGACGGCAACTTAAATCTGCCGGCGTTTTAATCCGCGCAGAATAAACCGCTCCGGAACCGCATGTTCCAGCACGTCCAGCGGCACGGGGCAGGGGTCGCCTGAAATCATCGCCGCAATCATTTCCCCCGCCAGCGGCGCGCCGGTCATGCCATGGGCGCCAAAGCCGGTCGACACATAAAGCCCCTGATGGTACACGGGCGCGGCGTCAATTTTATCGGTGCGCCGCAGCTCCGCAAATGCTGCGACATAGCCGTCGTAATCGGGGCAGGGGCCGATCATGGGGATTTTGTCGGGCGTTGCTGCGCGGTAGCCGCTACGGCTGGCGGTAATATCACTTTCGGTGAAACCGAATTGCGGCAGGTTGGCATTCAGTTTTTGCAGGTTCTCCGCATCGTCTGCCGCGCGGTTTGAAAAATCGCCAGCCTCCTGCTTCTGGAAGGTCGCGCCAATGCAGTGAATACCGTCCACCGCCGGCGTAATATAACCGTCGTGGCAGATTACTTTATCAAGGCTGGCGGATTGCGCCGTTTCCTTCACCAGCGTCACCTGCCCGCGGAAGGATTGCAGCGGCAGCCATTTTGTCTCCATTAGCTTCAGCGATGCGTTGCCGAGGGCGATAACGACGGCATCCGCGACCGCAATGCTTTTGCCCCCTGTGTCCTTCACATGCCAGCCGTCCGGTTTTTTCTCTAACCCGCCAATCGCGGTGCCGATGATTGTTTCGACATTTTTTGAAAGAGCAGTGCAGAATTCAACCGGTGACAGAAACCCCGCGCCGGGCTGCAGAATGCCTTTATCTGTCAGCACGGCGTAATCTGCCGGAAATTCGTGTCTTTCCATCGTCTGTTTTGACCGCGCCGCGTCGTCGGCGTTAAGGTCAAGGTGCAGCACGCCGCAAGCCTGCCATGACGGAAGGGCCAGAATTTTCAAAAGGTTGGCGGTGTAAGAAAAAGCATGCGCATGAAAAGCCCCCATATGCGACGGATCCGCCGTCAGCTTCGGGTACACGATGCCGACAGGGTTGCCGGATGTCTCGGCGGCAATGCCTTTATGGTCGATCAGCGTCACAACATGGCCGCGCCTTTGCAGCGCATAGGCAGCGGCGCAGCCCGCAATCCCTGCGCCGAGGACGGCGACTTTTTTCTGCATATAACCCGCCGCGTCCCCCGGCATCCGCGCAATCGTCATGCTCCATTTGAAGCCGAAGCCTTTTATTTTTTTGACTTCAAATCCTGCGGCCTTCAGCCCCCGCCGCACATGCCCCGCCGATGAAAAGGTGGAAAGGGTGCCACCCGCCTTCGTGCGCGCGGCGACCAGCGCATAGAGGCTGTCCTGCCACATATCGGGGTTTTTGACCGGCGAAAAACCATCCAGAAACCAGCAGTCGAATTTGCCCTGCAGCTGCGGCAGAACCTGCGCTATATCGCCGAACATCAGCATCAGCTGGATACGGCCCCCGGCGATATGGAGGGTATGGAATCCCTCGATCAGCGGCGGGTATTGACGAAGAATATCTTCGGTGAGCGGCGCAAGCGCGCCGAAGAATTCGTAAACGCGGGCGAGATCGGCTTTCGTAATCGGGTGTTTTTCGACGCTGGCGTAAATCAGCCGCGCGTCCGGCGGTGCTGTTTCCAAAAACAGTTTTGCCGCCAGCAGAAAGTTTAATCCGCTGCCAAAGCCTGTCTCCGCGATGCTGAAGCTGCCGTGCAGCGCAGCAAAGCGGGCGGCAAGGTTATTGTTCTCGATAAACACATGGCGCGATTCATCCATCCCCTTGTCGCGCTGGAAATAGACGTCGCCGTAATCGAGGCTTTCGATGGCGCCGGTGTCAGACCATTGCAAACGGGCGGGTTTCAGTGCCAAGATGGAATCCTTGAGGGGCTTATTTTCCTTAAGCGAAGATCACAAAATACGCGCGGAAACGCAAGGGAATCAACAGCCATGATCGCAGCAGGCCTCCGCGCCGAGCTTGAAAAAGAGCTTAAGACCCGCATCCAGTCCATCGCCCCGCTGTCGGCGGCCAATAACGCGCAGATTTACCGCTTTGGGCTTGAAGGCGGCCGCAGCGTCGTCGCCAAGGTGGCGGAACGCGGGCTTGATACCGAAGCCTATATGCTGAAGTACCTGAAAGAGCGCAGCAAGCTGCCGGTGCCGACCATCCACTACAGCAACGAGCATGTGATTGTGATGGAGCCGGTCGAGAGCCATTACGCGCTCGATGCCGCCGGCGTCAAGAATGCGGCCGAGGTTATCGCGGCGCTGCATGAAATCCATGCGGAGCAATACGGGCTCGAGCGTGACACGCTCATCGGCTCCCTCCGCCAGCCCAACCAGCAAAGCCGCGACTGGATCACCTTCTTCACCGAGCAGCGCCTGCTCTACATGGCGAAAGAAGCCTTAAAGGAGCAGAAGATCGACGCGAAGGTCATGAAGATGATCGAGAAGCTGCTGCCGCGGCTGCCGAATATGCTCAAAAACCCGCAAGCGCCGTCATTGATCCATGGCGATATCTGGGGCGGCAACGTGCTGGCGGGCAGGGGCAAGGTGGCGGCGTTTCTTGACCCCGCGATTTATTATGCCGATCCTGAAATCGAGCTCGCCTTTATCCGCCTGTTCAACACGTTTGATGAAACCTTCTTCCGCCATTATCACGAAATCAGGCCCATCCGTCCCGGCTTCTTCGAGGAACGGGCGGATATTTACAACCTCTACCCGCTGCTCGTGCACGCGCGGCTTTTCGGCATGTCCTATGCACGCAAAGCCCAGCGTATTCTGGAGAAATATACTTAAACGAGCCGTCTATTAAACAAGGCTGGCGGAGAAGATGGATACCGTCCGCTTCACGAAATCTTCCACCGTTTCGGCACCGAACTGCGCTGTATTGAGTTTTTCATCAATAATGAGCGTGGTCAGGCCGTGGCAGAGGCTCCAGATGGCGACGGTCAAAAACCGCGCCTCATCCGCATTGCCGCTGCGTTTCGACAGCGCCGCCGAGATCAGCGAATAGCTTTTGCCGGCGGTCATGGCGAGGGTGGGATATTTTTTCAGGTTCGACAGCTCGCGGCCGAACATCAGCTGGAACAGCGGCTTGTTGTTCTGCGCAAAGCGGATGTAGCTGGTCATGAGACGCTCGATGCGCTCTTGCGTCGAGGCGGCGCCCGTCGCATCTTCCGCCATTTGCAGCGCCAGCTTCTGGAAGCCGGTTTCGGCCACGGCGGCCAAAAGCTCGTCTTTATCGCCGAAGTGGCTTTCATAGAAAGCGGTCGGCGTGACGCCGGTCGCTTTCGCAAGGGCGCGCAGGCTTAAGGCCGCAATCCCTTCCGTCGAGAGAATGCCTAAGGCCGCGTTGATCGCAGCCTCGCGGAGGTTACCATGGTGATAGCGGAATTTTTTCTGGAAATCGGCAGTGGCGGGCGCACCCGCAGTCGTGGTGATGGCAGCCATAATTTGAAACTCCCCAGTTTCTATTTTAGTCCCCAGTTCCAGTCCTGTTTATCTTTGCACCGTTGAGATATACGGTCAATAGGCCTTGAGTTTAAATCGCCTCCGGCGCATCATTCCCTCGATCCATAATCGCAGCAGCAATACCGGAGTCATGTGACGATGTCCGATCCCAAACCGCGCCACGCGGCTACGCCGCAGGAAAATTCAGTAGCGACGCCGCAGGAATATTCCAAAGAAACCCGCGGCACGAATTTTTTCGACAGCGACATCAACCTGCAGCGCGTGCTGGAGCGGCTTGATAACAACATGCTCTCCCGCAACCTTGCGCGCCTGAAAGACTTCGGCAGCTTTGTCGGCGGCAAGCTGGATGAACAGGCCAGCTACAGCGACCGCCACGCCCCGCCGGAACTGCAGACGCATAACAAGCTGGGTGAAAAGAAAAGCCATGTCTTGTTCAACCCCAAATACGAAGACGCGCATCAGGAAGCCTACCGTCGCGGCACGATTGGCCTGGCTTTTCAGGATAACAACGCGGAGCCGCATCTGCTGTCCTTCGCCATGGGCTACATGCTGTCGCAAAGCGATATTTCCGTGCATTGCCCCGTCACCATGACCGGCGCTGTCGCCTATGTGCTGGATAAATTCGCGCCACAGGATGTGCGCGATAAATACCTGCCGGAAATGACCCGCATGGATGGCGCAACCAAAACCGGCGGCACCTGGGCGACCGAGTTGCACGGCGGCTCCGACGTTGGCGCGACGACGACGGTGGCAAAGACCGATGCCGACGGCAAAATCACGCTGCACGGCCTCAAATGGTTTACCAGCAATGCCAACTCCGGGCTTGCGCTGGCAACGGCGCGGCCGGAAGGCGCGCCCGCGGGCAGCAAGGGCCTAGGCCTTTATCTTGTCCCCAGCCACCTCGCGAACGGGGAGCAGAACAGCTATTCCATCCGCCGTCTGAAAGACAAGCTCGGCACCAAAGGCCTCGCCACTGGCGAAATCGATCTTGAAGGCGCGGAGGTGATTGAAATCGCGCCGCCGCCGCATGGGCTGAAGGTCATGATGGAAGCGCTGGAATACAGCCGTATCCACAATGCGGTTTCCGGCGCGGGCGTGCAGCGCCGCGCGTTTTTAGAGGCCGCCAGCTGGGCGACGCACCGCGAAGCCTTTGGCAAGCCCATCATCAACTATCCCATGGTGCAGAACGAGCTGATGGATTTGATGATGAAATCCGAAGCCTCAACCGCCCTTGCCTTCGAAGCCGCCAAAACCTTCGACATCGCGCTGAAGGATGACACGCAGCGCCCCTGGCTTCGCCTTTCAACGGCGCTTGCCAAATACCGCACGGCGGAAGATGGCGTGCAGTCCGCCAAACGCGCGCTCGAAATGGTCGGCGGCAACGGCTATACGGAAGAATTCCCGACCGCCCGTCAGTTCCGCGACGCCATGGTGCTGACAGTCTGGGAAGGCCCCGCCAACATCCAAGCGCTGGAACTGCTGCGCATGGTGGCCGGCAAAGAACCCGGCGACCAGATTTTCATCGAAAAAATCCGCGGCATTTCCGACAGCCTGCCGGCCTCCATGAGCGCCGAAAAAGCGCTGCTCGACCAGGGCCTGAAAGAAACCATGAATGCCCTGCTGCACCTGCGGCAGAACCCGAAAGACGGCGAGCGTTTTGCGCGCAAATTGCTCGACCATATGGCCGATGTCTTGAGCGGCGGTCTGCTGGCGCAGGAAGCTGCGCATGACCTGACGCTGGGCGATGCCCGCAAAGCGCTGGTGGCAAAACGCTACCTTGAAAAGGCCTTTGGCCCGCGTGAATTGAAGTTTGAGTCAAAGCCGGACCCCGTGCATGTCCATTTCAAGGAAATCGTCGGCTATGCCGTGATTGCGCCGGAAAAACTGGGCTATGCCGCCCCGCCGCAGGAAGCGCCGAAGCGCCAGGCCAAGCCGCCCCAGCCGTAAAGATTAGACAGAATCCGAAACGCGTGTTAGCTTTCACGCAACAGGAAACATATCTGCACCCCGAATCAGACGAGGCCCTATGCCCTTGCCCAAGCAGAAGAGCGAAGACGAGCAGGAAGTCAAAATCCAGCTGTCACCGGGCGATTTGGAAAAAGTATTCAGGCATTTTGCGCAAAAACATGCGCCCTCCGATATCGAGCATAAATATATGCCGCGCGCCTATTACGACACCGCGCGGCTGACGCTGTTCAAGAACGATATTTCGCTCCGCATGCAATATAAGGAAGGCAAAAAAGGCCGTCTTGGCGGGCATGAGCAGACGGTCAAGCGCGACCTGCCGGCGGCCAACGGCAACCTTGCCAGCGGCGCCCTGTTCCGCCGCGAGGTGAAGGACATTATGCCGAGCCATGCGCCCGATTTGAACGCGGTGACCGATGCCGACACGCATGAAGCTGTCAAACCCTTCGCCAAAATGAAGCTGAAGCATATTTTTACCGCGGCGATCGAGCGGCGCTATTTCGACGTCACCGTCGGCCACGGCAAAAAGGCCGCGACGGTTGAAATGGCCTTTGATGTCGGCGAAATCATTTTGCAGTCCGACGGCTCGCGCCATAAGTTTTTTGAAATCGAGCTGGAGCGCAAATCCGGCAATGCGGGCGCGATTGACGCGCTGCGCGAAGAAATTTTGAAAATCGCGCCGAATGCGAAGGTGCAGCTCCTATCCAAATCAAAGCAGGGCAGCCAGCTCTACATCGCCAGCCGCAAGCGCAAGCCCTAAAGCTTTTCGCGTTTTATATGCCGCTGTACTTCCGACAGCGTCGTGCCCAGCAGCGCGCTGAACAGCGGGTCCGCCACCGCGTTCATCAGGTTCGAGCGGAATTTTGATTCAAAACTATAATCAATGCGGGTTTTGCCAGCCCCTGCGTCTTCAAACAAAATCGCGCATTTGAGGTAGCGGAACGGCCCCGCGATGTCGCGGATATGGATGCTGCTGGAGGGCGTCGCCGTAATTTCGCATTGATAGGTGAAGGACAGCGCGGGCAGGCCGACCAGAATTTCCGCCCTCGTCACCGCGCCATGGTGACTTAAAATCCGCACGCGGCGGATAAAGGGGATGAACTTCGGGTATTTTTCAATATTCATCATCAGCGCAAAGGCCTGTTTGCGCGGGATGGAAACGATGCGGCTGTCATGAACCTTCGGCATAGGGCATTAGACCGTGATGCCGCCTGCTTTTCAAGTAGCGCCGAAAGGTAAGCTTCGCTAAAATCCGCCGCATGGTCAAAGAAATACTGCCGCCAGAACCGGACGATGATGACGAGGACGACGGCGAGGCGCCGCCCGCCATCCCCGTCAAGAATTACATGACACCCGCAGGCTTCGCCGTTCTGCAGGAAGAAATGCGCGTGCTGGTGCGCGACGAGCGGCCAAAAATCGTCGATATCATCAGCTGGGCGGCCGGCAACGGCGACCGCTCCGAAAACGGTGACTATATTTACGGCAAGAAGCGCCTGCGGGAGATTGACCGCCGCTTGCGCTACCTGACCCGCAACCTCAAAAGCGCAATCGTCGTCGACCCCAAAAAACAGGCGGGTCTGCAAAAAGTATTTTTTGGCGCGACCGTCACTTATGTCGGCGCCGACGATATTGAAAAAACCGTCACCCTCGTCGGCATTGACGAGGCGGATGTGAACCTTGGCAAAATCAACTGGCAGTCGCCCGTCGCCCTCGCGCTTATGAAACATGGCGTCGGGGACGAGGTGAAGCTTGTCACCGTCAACGGTAGCGAAATGGTCGAGATCACGGCCATCCGCTACAATTGATTTGCAGGGGTTTCCTTTCAGGCGTAAATTAGCAGCAGAATTAATTGGGAGAGCATCATGGATTTCGTCAAAAAACACGCCATTCTGATCGGCATTATCGTCCTCGTCGGTCTTTTCGTCGTCAGCGGCATCAACACCATCCCGACGCTGGATGAAAACGTGAAGGCGAAATGGTCGCAGGTGGATAACCAGTACCAGCGCCGCATGGACCTCATACCCAACCTTGTTGAAACGGTGAAGGGCTACGCGAACTTTGAAAAATCCACGCTGACCGATGTTATCAACGCCCGTGCCAATGCCACCAAAGTCACGCTGTCGCCGGAAATGCTGAACGACCCGGAAGCGGTCAAAAAGTTTGAAGCGGCGCAGGGCGCGCTCTCCTCCACGCTGTCGCGCCTCATGGTCGTGTCGGAACAATATCCAGACCTGAAAGCCAACCAGCAATTCCTGTCCCTGCAATCGCAGCTGGAAGGCACGGAAAACCGCATCGCCATTGCCCGCAAGGATTATATCGACACGGTGCAGCAGTATAACACGACCGTGCGCACCTTCCCCGGCCGCATCTGGGCGATGATCTACGGCGCGAAAGAGAAAGCCGTGTTCACGTCATCCGAAGGCGCCGACAAGCCGCCGGCGGTGAAGTTCTAAGGAATCCGCCCCCTGAAAATCCTCCGCAGCCTTGGTTTTTGCGTATTGGCGCTGGTCTTCAGCGCGACGCTCGCCATGGCGGCGATGGATTTCCCGAAGCTGACGGGCCGCGTCGTCGATGACGCACATATTCTGTCGGCCCCGACGGTTGACTCCCTGACGCAGCTGCTCGCCGCCTATGAAAACGGCACGACCAACCAGGTCGTTGTCGTGACGGTGCCGGACCTGAAAGGCAACGCGATCGAGGAATTCGGCTACCAGCTCGGCCGCCACTGGCAGATCGGCCAGAAGGGCAAGAACAACGGCGCGCTGCTGATTGTCGCGCCCAAGGAACATAAAGTCCGCATCGAAGTCGGCTACGGGCTGGAACCACTGCTGACGGATGCCGCCTCCAGCGTCATCGTGCAGCAGGTGATATTGCCGGATTTCCGCGCCGGCAACATGGAACAGGGCGTCGTCGATGGCACCAAGGCGATGCTGGATGTGCTGGGCGGCAAGCCCGTCATCGTGCCGGCGGCGGAAGAACAGCCGGAAGGCAATTTGTTCTGGAGCCTGTTTATCCTCGGCCTCTTCGTTCTCTTCGTGGTTCGCTTCCCCATGGCAGCGATCTATTTGCTGTCGGCGGCCAATTCCTCGCGGGTCGGCGGGTCGCGCTATAGCGGCGGCAGCTCCAGCAGTTCAGGTGGCTTTGGCGGCTTCAGCGGCGGGGGCGGCAGTTTCGGCGGCGGAGGCTCGACAGGATCATGGTAATGGGTCTTTCCAAAGCGACAAAAGCAGCGGTCGAGGCGGCGATCAATGACGCCGAAACGCGCACCACGGCGGAAATAGCGCTCGTCGTCGCGCCCAGCAGCGACCCCTATCAAAGTTTCCTCGCCCTGCATGGTTTCGCGCTCGGCAGTCTGGCCGCCATGGTGCTCTGGGCCTGCCATCCCGCACTCGGCTTTCCGGTCTACTTCGCGGTGCAGGTGGCGGTGCTGGCGATTGCCCTCTTCGTGACGCCGCTGCATCCTCTATTCATGAAGCTCGTCCCGAAAAAAGTGATGCACCACCGCGCGGCGCGCAGGGCGTTTGAAGAATTTCTCATCGCCTCCCGCCATATGCCGGCGCCGGTGCCCGTTGTGCTGTTCTATGTCTCGCTCGCGGAAAAATACGTGCATACCGTCCACAGCCGCGCCGTCTCCCAAAAAATTCCCGCCGCGGAGTTTGATAAAATAATCGCAAGCTTTACGAAGGCCATGCCCACCCAAGGGCTTGATGCCGCCTGCCTTGCCGCTGTCGCCGATATGGCCCGCGTGCTGGAAGTAAATTTCCCCGAACCCAAATAATCTTTGCAGAGCATCAATAACCGCTGCCGTTGATGGCCATATTATCAAGCAGATTCAGCAGGATAATAACAAGTCTGCCTGCCATTAAGACTCTCCTAACCGCCTTTTCCCTATAATGTATGTAACCATCCATCCGGGCCCTGCGAATAGCAGGTCGAAGTCAATTGCGAAGGAGAGCCGCGTTATGGCGCAAGCCCACCAACTTCTGCCCGAAGATCATGTCAAATTACTGCAGCGCCATACGGTTGAAGGCGACCTCGCCGCCATGATGAAAGATATCGCCGAGCTGCACCTGCACTGGACCGATTTATCCGAAGGCAGCCAGGCGGAAGTCAAAAAGCTGGAAGGCATTTTCCTCACCATGTTGAAGGCGAAAGCCGCGGGAGCAAGAGCATGAGCCAGGAACCCACCGACATGGAAAAACTCATCCGCGACATGGCCGCGCAAAACCCCGACATTATTAAAGAGCTGGGCGGCGCCGAAAGCTTCAACCAGACCTTAAAAAACATCGGCACCCTCGACCAGAAATTTGAAGAACGCGCAGGCGTCTTTTTCCACGCCGGCAGCAACGCCTTTGAAACGGCGCAAAAATTCACTGAAATCCACGTCGAAGAATACCGCAACAACGGCCGCCCCAGCCTTCCGGCGCTGGCCGCGCACCATGCGGAACAGTTAGGGATTGACCCGAAATCCGCCGAATACAAGGCGATTGTAATGGTCGCGGCACGGGCCGAGGTTGAAGCCGCCGTCTCCCCCGACTACCACAACCAGTTCCACTATACCGACGTTGCCGCCATGACCGCCAACCTGCTGGAAAAAAACAACGCCATGGTGGCCTTCGGCGACCCGCGCGGCATTCCGCTGACGAAGGCAGAACAGGCGATCACCCTTATGACCGCCATCGGCCATGACATCGACCACGAAGGCAAGAGCAACCCGCCGAACGACCCGCTGTTCAACGAAAAAAAATCCTTCGCCGCCATGGAGCCGCTGATGCGCGAAGCAGGTCTCACGCAGCAGCAGATCGATAACGTGCAGACAATTTTAATGACGACCAGCCCCAACGGCCCGCACGCCATCCTGAAGTCGCTCGCCAAAGGCGACCGCGAAGGCACGCCGGAAACGCTGGAAGGAATCAAGCAGGCTGACTTTGAATTCAAATCCAAAATGGGTACCGAAACCGCCAAAATCATGCCGCTCTATTTTGAAGAGCTGAAAGGCCTGGAAGGCAACGCGAAACTGACGCAAATGGCCGCCATGGTGTCGGATGCCGACCTTTACGCCTCGGGCGGCGCAGGCCTTGCCTCCAACGCCGTCATGAGCGCGGCGCTGACCAATGAAGGCAAGAAGTTCATGGGTAGCAACATGGATTTTAATAGCGACGGCAGCCGCAAATTCTTCCTCGACTTTATCGTCGGCAAGGACGGTTTTGCATCGAACGCCGGGCGCGAAGTCATCAACGACCAGTTCAAGGCCATGCGTGCCGAGACAGAAGCGAGGCTTGAAGCCGCAAAACTGGCCCAGCCGGTCAGCGCCGTATCAACCAGTAAATTCGCAGCGCCGGAAGCGACCAAGCCGCCTGTGGAGGCGAAAAAGCCCGCGCCGAAAACCAACCGTCCCGGCCTGTAAGCCAGATCGGGTCACTTCCCGGCTTTTTAAGCCCGCGCGATGGGCTGCGTCATTGCATCGGCTGCGGCGCCAAAGCCACGGCTCGGGCGATGTGTCAGCACGTGCTGCCAGGCGCCTTCCACATCCGTCGGCATCAGCAGCACAAGGTCGCCGCGGCGTGCTTTTTTAAGGCACAATTCCCGCGCCTCTTCCTCGCCCGCAACGCAGACAATATCTTTTTCGGCAAAGCCAGCCTGCATCGCGCCCTGCTTTAACAAGCGCACGGTGCCGCCGGGTTCGCGGCCGCGGCGGTCGGGGTCTTCGCGGAAGACGATATAATCAAGGCCGGATGCCGCGATGCGCCCCATCTCGATAATATCTTCGTCACGGCGGTCGCCGGGGGTGCTGACAGTGCCAATACGAATGCCTTCAACCTCCATGCGGCAGGCAAGGCTGAGAAGGGATGTGAGGGCGGCGGGGTTGTGCGCGTAATCCACAATCACGCGGAAGCCGTGGCCATCAAAAATATTCAGGCGGCCGGGGTTTTGTTCATAGGTGGAGGTAAAGCTGGCAAGGCCCGCGCGGATGGCTTTCACATCCATGCCAAGGCCGAAGGCGATCGCCGCTGCGGCAAGGGCATTCTGGATGTTGAAGCCGGCAATGCCGTTCAGCGTCGCCGGAATGTTGCGCACGCCAATCACCGGCATGCGTCTACCATCGGCATGGATGACAATTTCATCCTCGCCCGTCCAGTCTTCCCGCACCACGGCCATGCCGCCGTCCGCAATATGCTTTTTCATCATATCGCTCAGCAGCCCCGCGCCCGCCATGGAGAAGTAGCAGATGCGGCCCCCGGCGTCTTCCGCCATGCCGCGCGTCATCGGGTCGTCCGCATTCAACACGGCAACGCCCTTACGCTTGACGGCTTCGACGACGACGGATTTAACCTTCGCCAGCTGCTCCAGCGTATGGATGCCGGAAATGCCAAGGTGGTCTTCCGTCACGTTCAGCACCGCGCCGACATCGCAGGCGTCAAAGGCAAGGCCTTCGCGCACAATGCCGCCGCGCGCGGTTTCCAGCACGGCGTAATCAATGCCCTTGTCCTTGAACAGCATGCGTGCGCTTTTGGGTCCGCTGGCATCGCCTTCCCACAGCACCTGATCGTCAATATAAACGCCGGAGGTGGAGGTGAAGCCGACCGAGTTGCCGGCCTGACGCAGAATATTCACCACCATGCGGGCGGTGGTTGACTTGCCGTTAGTGCCGGTAATGGCGCAGATGGGGATGCGCGCGGCTTTTTCCTTGGAGTACAGCATCTCGATCACCGCCTCGCCAACGGGGCGGGCCCTGCCTTCCGACGGCTCCAGGTGCATGCGGAAGCCGGGCGCGGCATTCACTTCCACGACGCCGCCGCCGCATTTTTCCAAGGGGCGCGAAATATCGCTGGTGACGACATCAATGCCGCAAATATCAAGGCCAATGGCTTTCGCGGCCCGTTCCATATGCGCGATGTTGTGGGAATGAATCTCATCCGTACGGTCAATCGCCGTGCCGCCGGTGGACAGGTTTGCCGTGTCGCGCAGGTAGACGATTTTACCCGCGGGCGGCACCGCGCCCAGCGAAAAGCCCTGCCGCTTCATGGTCGCTTCCACGTGAGCATCGACGGTGATTTTTGTCAGCACTTGTTCATGGCCATCGCCTCGACGCGGGTCCGCATTGACCTTTTCAATCAGCGTCGCAACGGGGCTGGTGCCATCGCCCACCACATGCGCCGGCACGCGCTCCGCAACCGCGACCACCTGGCCGTCAATCACGAGGACGCGGAAATCCTTGCCGCTGTAGAATTGCTCCACCACGACATCACGGCCATGTTCTGCGGCCAGCGCGAAGGCGGCTTTCGCTTCCATGTCGTTGCCGATGTTGGTGGTAACGCCGCGGCCATGGTTGCCGTCCAGCGGCTTCATGACGACGGGGTAGCCAATCTCGCGCGCGATATTCAGCGCAGCTTTTTCAGTGCGCGCAACGCCGCCCTGCGGCACGGGAACGCCCGCCGCGGCGAGAAGGGATTTCGTCAGCGCCTTGTCACCGGCCGCTTCCACCGCGATCTGCGATGTTGCATCGGTGATACTGGCTCTGATGCGGCGCTGGTTTTTGCCCCAGCCCAGCTGCACCAGGCTCTGGTCATCAAGGCGCATGACGGGGATGTTGCGTTTCTGCGCGGCTTCCGTAATCGCTCTGGTCGTGGGGCCAAGGCGTTCGTCGGCGGCGACATCGCGCAGGGTCGCAAGCGCGGCCTCGATGGAGGTGAAGGCGGGTTCGCTATCGCCGATCAGCGCGTCAAGGTTTTCGACGCGGGCAAGGTCCTTCGGCAGCAGGGAGCTGACCAGCTCAAGCGCAAACCGCCCGGCCCAAAGGCCAACGTTCTCCGTCTCGTACTGGAACATGACATTGTAGACGCCGGGTTCTTCCTTCACCGACCGCGTCTTGCCGCGCGTCACCTTGCAGCCGATCAGCGACTGCAATTCGATCGCCACATGCTCGACCACATGGCCGAGCCAAGTGCCTTCCGTCATCCGGCGCACAAAGCCCCCCGGCGCGTCGTAGGAGCAGGTATGCTCCTCCAGACTCGGCATCATTTTGACCAGTTTTTCCGCAAAATTTGGCAGCTTAGTTGTTGGAAAACCTTCAAGAGTTCCCAAGTCGAGAACGATTCTCACCATCGGCGTATCCGAAAACAAATGCGGCCCTCGATAAACCGTCCTGCCGATGACCCGCATCTTACTTCTCTCGTCAATAACAGCGCTGCCCATTGTTACTCTCCAACTGTTTATTTCGGAGGGACAAACGGCAACGAGTGCGTCGCCGTTCCGCATCGGAAAAATATCAGAAAGAATAGGGAACCAATATTGCCCCGCAGCAAAACGCTTTGCGTTTCTATGTGAAGTCAGATGGCGGATTGCAATTCGAATCACGGTAGTTACACTAAACCATCCAATACTACAGAGCCTTAAAGGTTTAATCCGGGATGAGCACCAGCCCAACACCCGCGACGCCAGCACCACGGGAAGCCGAAACGCCGAAAGGCGCCGGCGTCATCGAACAGTTAAATTTTTTAAAGCCCTACTGGGTATCCGACCAGAAATGGAAGGCGCGGCTGCTGCTCGGCGGCGTGCTGGCGCTGACGGTCGCGGAAATCGCGCTCACTGCCGGCGTCGGCCTTGGCTTTCAGGCGGCGTTGAACGCACTGGTCGCAAAACAGGCGGGGCAGTTTGCCCTCACCGGCATGGCGACGTTGGCGGGCATTGGCGCTTCGGCGGTGACGGGCAACGGGCGCGAATATATGACGTCCAACCTCGGCCAGAACTGGCGCGGCTGGCTCACCAAGCAGTTTGCCGATGCCTGGCTCAGCGATAAATCATATCTGCGCCTGCAGCATGACAAGCGCTATGCCCAAAACCCCGACCAGCGCATCGCCGAAACCGTGGGCAACGTGACGGGCACGACGCTGGGCCTCGGGCTTGGCCTGTTCCGTTCGGCTGTGGGCCTCGTGACATTTTCCGTCATGCTGTGGCATATCGCGCCGATCATGGTGGGCGCGGCGGTGGTTTGTGCGGCCGGCGCGCATGCGGCCACGCATTGGACAGGCGGCTCCATGCGGAAAATCTGGCGCGGCATCATGGATACAGAGGCAAAATTCCGCCACGCCCTCGTGCGCGTACGCGACAACGCCAAATCCATTGCCCTCGCAGGGCTTGAACCGGTCGAGAAGGAAACGCTCACCACAGAATTCAACACGCTGGATGAAAAACGTCGCGAATTCTACAAGGCCAACTGGCGTACAGGCCTTGTCAGCACGCTGAACATGAACAGCGCCTCCGTGGTGCCGATCGCCCTTGCCGCACCAAAGTTTTTTGCCGGCACGGCGACACTCGGCGGTCTGGAGCTGGCGCGGCAGGTCTATGGCCAGTTCTACAACGCCATCAGCTGGTTCCCGCAAGGCTATACGCAAATTTCCAGCTGGTCGGCCAACGTCAATCAGCTTATGGACTTCCAAAAGGACTTGGCCGAGAACAAACTCGACATCACGCGCAAAGCCGCCAACGATCCAAAGATAGACAATGTCGCCGCCTTTCCGGCCGCCAAGCCCGAAGCCATGCCCGCGCCGAAGCGCAAATTCTTTGCAGGGTTTAAAGGTTGAGAAAATTCCTGCAGAAAATATTCGGCAAGGCCGCCGCAAAACCGCAACCGCGCGAAATGCCAGCGCCGCTGGCGCGCGTCCGGCTGACGGAGGCTGAGGGGACAGATGAAGTCGTTTTCAAAAACCTCGTCCTCTTCGGCGCGGATGGCAAGCCGCTGGTCACCTACGGCGATATGGTCTTCAAGCCCGGCGACCGCGTCATGCTCAGCGGTGCGGCGGGCAGCGGCAAATCGGCGGGGCTCGCCGCGCTCCGTAACGCCTGGCTGCTGGGCGGCAGCGGAGATATTACGGTGCCGCCGGAAGTACGCTTCGTGCCGCAGGAAGATTATTTCCCTGACCGTTCTCTGCGTGGCATCATCTGCGCACCCGATCCGGTAACGAAATACACGACCGAACAGGTGCTGCAGGCCTTGAATGAAGCGGGCCTTGGCGAATTCGCCCCCGCGCTTGATGATGCCACGAAGCGCGGCGAATACTGGAAAAACACGCTTTCCGGCGGGCAGAAAAACAAGCTCGGCTTTGCCGGTATCTTCCTGCATGCCGCCGAAACCAAGGTATTGATCGTCGATGAAATCACCGCCGCACTCGACACGAAATCGGAAGCTGAGCTTTATCCCCGCCTGCTCGACCGCATGAAGCATGGCATTGTGATCAGCGTTGCGCACCATTCAACGCTCGCGCCCCAGCACAATGTCTTCGCCCATGTGGCGGAAGGCCGCGTGACCTATGGCAAAACACCTGTTTCAGCCACGCCTTCACCGGCGATTGCGCCGCCAGCACCCAAATAAGTCGAATATCGGGCATTATTGCCTGTCATTCCTGCCCGATTGCGCCGATACTGGCGGCCATGAACACGAACGCCCCCGATCGCCGCTGCGTCCACTGCCAGAAGCTTGCCGCCAAGCCGCGCAGCGCGACCCCCCACAGCAACCTCAGCTACCAAAACAAAGCGGGGTTTTTTTCCTTCGGCAGCTCATCGGCCGAAGTCGATTTTACCTGCCGCATCTGCCAGAGCAAATGGATGCGCAAGGCCGATAACGGCGGCTATGAATGGACGTTCATTTCTTAAGGTTTGAGCGGCGCGTTCCAGATATGCAGCACCGCATAGCTGCGCCACGGCCGCCAGGCTTGTGACATTTCCTCCGCCTGCTGCGCGGTGACGCCGCCAAGGTTTTTCAAGATCGCCACATCGCCACGCGGAAAAGCATCCGGCCAGCGCAGGGCCCGCATGGCAATGTAATGCGCCGTCCAGGGGCCAATGCCGGGGATTTGCTGCAGCCGCTGCGCAATTTCTTGTGGATCGTGATGGGCCGGCGTTTCAAGCGTCAGCGCGCCCGATAGCTCCGCCTGCGCCAAAGCTATAATACTGCGCGCCCGCGCGGACACGATGCCAAGTTTGGCAATCGAATCAACTTTCGCCTCGGCCAGCTTTTGCGGGCGCGGCGACAGGCGGTTCAGCGCGGGAAAGGGGGTTTCGTAACTTTCGCCAAAGACTGTCACCAGCCTGCCGGCGATGGTGGTGGCCGCTTTAACAGTCACCTGCTGTCCGAGGATGGCGCGAAGCCCCAGCTCGAATCCGCTAAAGGCGCCGGGCACGCGCAGGCCGGGGTTTTTGGCGACAAGGCGTTTCAGTTTTTTATCCGCGCCCAGCTGCGCCGCAATCACATCCGGCCGCGCATCAAGGTCGAACAGGCTGCGCAGGCGCTGCAACAGGGCGGGGAGGACGGGCGCAAGGCTGTGGGTGAATTGCACGGACAGGCCGGTTCCCTTGTCACTTGCCGATACCTGTATCCAGCCTTTATGACTGTCCAGCTCCACTGTCCGTGCATAAAAATCATCTCCCACCCACTCAACGCCAACCAGCGCCCTGCCGCGAAGGAAGGCCAGCACACCTTTCCAGTCATACGGCGGCCGGTAGGAAAGGTGCAGGACGGAAGTATCCGTCTCCCGCGCAACGGCACGAGCTGAAGCCCGCCGCAGGTGGGACGGCGCCATGCCGTAGCGTTTCAGGAAGGCGTCATTAAACCGACGCAGGCTGGAAAAGCCGCTGGCATAGGCGATGGCGGTGACAGTCATATGCGTTTCGGTGAGAAGCTGTTTTGCCAGTAACAGTCGCCGCGTCAGCACCAGCTGCATCGGCGCGATCCCGAGCTCCTTTTGCACAATGCGGCGGATCTGGCGGCTGGAAAGGTCGAATTGTGCGGCGACGACTTCCAAACCCGCTTCAGCATCGATTCCGCCTGTCTCCAGCCGCTGCACAATCAGCCGTGCGATGCGCTGGGCGTCATCGACCGGCGCGTGGCCGGGTGCCAGTTCCGGCCGGCAGCGCAGGCAGGGGCGAAAACCATTCCCCTCCGCCTGTTCCGCCGAATTGAAAAAACGGCAGTTGGCAGCCTTCGGCGTTTTGGCGGGACAGATGGGGCGGCAGTAAATGCCCGTTGAGGTGACGCCCACGAAAAACAACCCGTCAAACCGCGGGTCGCGGGCGGCAAGTGCCTGATAGCGTTTTTGGGCATCTTCGTGCATAACCCTTATATAGACAGGGCGAGCTGCAGAATCTAGCCATTTCCGGACATCGCTGCAGCAGCCCGCCGCCATGTCCGAAAATGGCGTGTTTTATCCCTCGGGGGACCTATGTTGGCGGAAAGGAGTTCGTATACCAGATGACATATTTTTACAAAACCATGCCGTCACCCGTTGGCGAGCTGACGCTGATCGCAAGTGACAGGGGCATAGCCGCCATTCTGTGGGAGAACGACAACCCCATGCGCGTGCGCCTGCAGCCGCGCGAGAGAGATGAAAAACACCCGCTGCTGCTGAAAGCGGAAGCACAGTTGAAAGACTACTTCGCCGGCAAGCTGCAGAAGTTCGACCTGCCGCTTGATGCCAAGGGAACGCCCTTCCAGCGGGAGGTGTGGGGTGCGCTGCTCACCATTCCTTTCGGTGAAACGCGCAGCTATGCCGAGATCGCAAAGCAGATCGGCCGGCCGAAAGCGACGCGCGCGGTCGGCGCCGCCAATGGTAAAAACCCCCTCTCCATCATCGCACCCTGCCATCGTGTTATCGGCAGCAACGGCAAACTCACCGGTTTTGCCGGCGGGCTCGAGGCCAAGGCCTGCCTGCTGGATATTGAAAAACGTCCATAAGAAAAAGGCCGGCGCTTTTGGCACCGGCCTTTTTGATTACTAAGATATTAGCGGCGGAAAGAAATCTGGCGGCTGTGGTCCACCATATTGTCGCGGTGTTCGCCGCCTTTCATCGCTGCAGCAAAGGCAGAAACCGCTGCCACCAGTGACGTTGCGCCTGCCGAGAAGGCAAGGATGACGGAAATGGTGTGGCGTTGCTGGAGGATGTCTTTTGCAAGGTCCTGATCAGCCTGGCTGACGCCATAGCGGCTTAAGTAAGTCGCCGTGAAAACGGCAACCCCCACCAGCACGGTTCCGGTCGCCCAGACCATCAGGCCATGGATGCCGTCGCGCACTTCGCGCTCATGTGTCGGGTTATTCGTCACCGGCGCGCGCATGCGGCCCGCAACATAGCCGCCCAGCGTAAAGGCCAGCAGCTGGATGATGAGAACGTAAACGCCGCCGCCAATCATCTGCTCTCGTGTCGGAATATTGGTGCGCATATAGTCGAAATCGGAAATGCCGACCGCCGCGCCAAATTGGAGCATGACGAGAGAAATCGCAAGCGCGAGCATCGCGCCAGCTGCGATCGAGCCCCATTCGATATACGATGAGGGTGTCTGGTTATTGTTGTCCATGAATTTTAATTCCTTCGATCAAACGTGAATGCCGACGAACGACAGGATCGCCATGACGACGACGATAAGACCGACGAGATAAATAACTTGGTTCATGTTTGGAGCCTTCTTACGGGTTGCAGTGTTTAAAATAGCTCTGCCGTGAGAAGCGGCAGGGCGTCCGGCAAACAAACGTTTGACCGGCCACAATCGTTCCATTTCAGTGATTTGCGCTCTGATATCGGGGTTGATCGCGAATATGGTGAATTATTGAGTTGCCTGCCCGAGGCGGCGGTTGCTATGAATCAGCAGGACGCTAAAACGCCGACAGAGAAACTTTCGATGACTTTCAAGCCACATCAGGAACGCAGCCTTACGCCCGACCACCTGCTCGACATCGTGCAGCAGACGATGGATGCCTGCTTCCGCAAGCGCAGCGGCAAAATCGCCGCACGTACGGCGGAGGAATTTTACGGCTTCAAGGCGGAAGATGTGATGACCGTCTACCAACGCCGCCACGGCTACGGCCGCGGCGTATGGTACCGCCTGAAGGACGGCCGCGTCTTCGACGGCGGCGCCAGACCCGCGCCGGAAGAGGTAGAGTGGTATCAGGGATACCAGCATTGATCACAGACGCCGAGCTCTGTGCAATTTTAGATTAAAGCAATTATTAATACTGCTTTAATCATCAGCAATGTTTAACGCTTCTCAATCCATCAAAGTAGAAAACTTAGGGGCCGTTTCCTCAACGCATTTTGTAAATGCTGCCGGATTGTCGCTGACGGGCGCGATCACGCGCGTACGACGGGGGTCAAGACCGGGATGGTCCGTTTTTATCGTCGCCATCATGTCTTTGGGCATGGTTTCAAACGAAATAAGCGAAACCCATCGTGCTTTGAATAAGCCTTGGGTCGTAATGGCGGCGGGCTTCACGCCTTTCAGGATAATGGTATCGCCGGAACCGGCCTCAAACCCAATTCGGCCGCACTTTTCCCCGTCATAATTTTTCGGCCTGCCGCCAATGGTAAAAGAAACCAAATCATACCGCCCCGGCGCGAAGTTGGAAGCCATGTAAACCGGCGTATTGTAGCGGCTGCCCATCGTCAGGCCGGTCGTCATTTTTTCGCCGGTCTCCCGGTTTTGAAAGACTGTCGATACAAAGTACTTTTTCACCTGTACGCCGGTGCGGCCCGTGATGCTTTTATAGGGAGCCGCTTCGACATAGAACACAGGCATGATCACAGTTGCTACAGGCTTACTTTTATCATGTGTCACATAATTGGGGCCGACGGCGCAGGCTGCCAAAGCTGTCACGGAAATAAGAAAAAGGAACAAGATCGTTTTTTGCATGGCGGACTTTCCTGTAATGCGAATTTCGGCTCAATTATAAAAGCGTGAATGTTGGGTTGGTGCTCGCATATGTTTCGTATTGCTATGAGCGCCCAAACGTCAGTGCAATTATTTTAGCTCGCCACTATATACCGTTATCTGGCGTGTCGTAGAGGTTGTTGTGGATTTGGTGGACCCGATCGGGATCGAACCGACGACCTCCTGCATGCCATGCAGGCGCTCTCCCAGCTGAGCTACGGGCCCCCGTTAGACTTTGGCCGGCGGGAGAATCCGGAAAGATGGTGCAAGATAGTCGGATGGGGGGAGAGATACAAGGGGTTTTAGTGCGAATCGCTCGCAACAACGGAAATTCGCCCTTGGTCGCAATGGTTTAGGTAGGTTTTGGACAAGAAAAAACCCCGCTTTTTGAGGGCGGGGTTTTTGGAAGCGGTTGAAAGTTAATTACGCTGGTTCATGAGGCGCATGATGAACTGGAAGAGGTTGATGAAGCTCATGTAGAGGCGAAGGGCGCCCATGGTGGCGAGCTTCTCGTTCGCCTCGCGCCCGGCATTTTCAGCATAGGCTTCCTTGATCATCTGCGTGTGCCATGCGGTAAGGCCGGTGAAGACGATGACAGCGATCGAGCAGACAACAAAATCAAGCATTGCGGACTGCAGCCATATGTTCACGATCAGCGCAAAAACAACGCCAATCAACCCCATGAAAAGAAAAGAGGCCATGGAGGTCAGGTCGCGCTTGGTCGTATAGCCGTAAAGGCTCATCGCAGCGAAGGTGCCGGAGGTTACGACGAAGCCGCGCGCCAGGCTTGCGCCCGTGTAGGCGACAAAAAATGCCGAGAAGGAAACGCCCATGACGACCGAGAAAAGCAGAAACAAGGAACGGGCTTTGTCAGCCGTCATGCCGGCGACGCGCCGCTCGGAGAGGCCGAAAGACAGGAAGAGAAGCGGCGCGAACATGGCAACGAAAATGAAGGGCGTATTAAACACGAAATTGAACAACGGCTCGATATGCGCCACCGCATAGGCGACGCCTGCGGTAATCACAAGGCCGTAGCACATCGTGTTGTAGACGCTGCGCATATGCGCCTGCAATCCGGCGTCGATGACACGGGCATCGGCGCGTGCGGAAATCGGTTGCTGGATCGGGTCGTAAGACATTTGTTTATTCCTTTTATTGCTCAAACGGGCGAAGTGTCGCCCCTTCATAAGTCCATTATACTATATAGCGCGGCGGCAAACGCTATCAATATCGCTAAGTTATTGATTCCGCAGGTACGGCGCGGGCTTCTGCCGCAGCGCGGCGGCGGTGCCGAGGAAGCCTGTTATTAACGTTGTAAACAGACTGAGGGCGATCACGGCAGCCAGCGCCAGCCAGCTGAACTTCCACGTCAGCTCCATCACAAAGCGGATGACGCCGTAAGCGCCCAGCGTGCCTAAAAACGCCGCAATGAAAACGGTGATCAGGCCGAGGATGCCGTATTCAAGCAAAAAGGTTTTCAAAACCCGCGCGCGCGTCGCGCCCAGCACCTTCAAAATCACTGCGTCATACACATGCCGCCGCCGCGCCGCCGCAACCCCGCCCGCCAAGACAAGAATGCCTGCGAGCAGCGTCACGCCCGCGGAAATGCGCACCGCTTGCCCCACCGCTTCAAGAAGCGTACCCGCCGTTGCCAGCGCGTCACGCACACGGATGCTGGTGATATTGGGGAAGTCTTTGGCGAGTGCCGCCTGCAGCGGTTCTTCGTCTTCCGGCGCAATAATCACCGTCGCCAGCCAGCTCGCCGGCGCATCTTCAAGCGCGCCGGGGGCGAAGGTGATGGCGAAGTTCATGGTAAAGCTTGTCCAGTCAATGTCGCGCACATTGGCGACCGTCGCCGTGGTATCGACGCCAAGAATATTCACGGTGATTTTATCGCCGACGCCAATGCCAAAGGCCTTGCCCACATCCGTCGCGATGGAGACAAGGGGCGGCCCCTTGTAATCGGCGGGCCACCACTTGCCCTCGATAATCCCGGCTTTGGGAGGCGGCAGCGCCATGTAAGTGAAGCCGCGGTCTGATTTGACGACCCAGTCATGGCTTTTGTCGACCACTGCCGTTTCAGCCGGTTTGCCGTTCACCTCCGTAATGCGGCCGCGCAGCGACGGCGTCAGCTGCAGGTTGCGGGCGGAAGCATGGCTGTTCACCAGCGCAGCAAAAGCCTCCTTCTGATCGCCCTGAATATCGAGGAAGAAGAAGGAAGGCGCATCCGCCGCAATATCATCCCCGATCAGGCGGGAAAAATTATACTGCACCTGCGCAATCGCAATCAGCACCGTCAGGCCAAGGCCGAGGGAGAGGACAACACTGGTCGTCACATTGCCGGGGCGGAACAGGTTTGCAATTGCCATACGCGCTTCCGGCATTTTCGGCACCGGCAGGCGGCGCAACGCCGCGCGCACCGCACCGGCGGCCAGATAAAACACGCCAAACACAATCACGGCCGCGCAGACGAACCAGATCGCAAAGCGCGTATCCGGCGCCGTCACCACCGCCAGCGCGGCCAGCATCACGGCCGCTGTTGATGTCGCGGTGACCACGCCTGATCCCGGGCGTTTACCGCTCGGGAATATCCGGTCGCGGAAGAGATCCGCCGGCTTCACCAGCGCCGCGCGCCCCAGGGGCCAGAGCGAGAAAGCAAGCGCGGTTAAAAAGCCAAAGCCCGCCGCCATGGCCAGAATGCCGGGGTAGGCCTCGACACGATCAGATAGCGCGAATTTCGCCGTCAGCAAATGCCCGGCAAATTGCGCCACCGTATAGCCAAGCCCAAGGCCGATGATAATGCCAAGCGATGACAGCGCCAGCATCAGCAGCAAATACACCTGCAGTACAAAATTGCCGGATGCGCCAAGGCACTTCAAGGTCGCGATGTGCGACAGTTTGGTATCAAGATAGCCGCGCACGGCATTTGAAATGCCAACGCCGCCCACCAGCAAAGTCGTGAGGCCAATCAGCGTCAGGAAAAAGCCCAGCTTGCCGATAATCTCCTCGACGCGCGGCGAAGCGTTGAAGCTATTGCGAATGCGGAAGCTCGCCGCAGGGTATTTCTTTTGAATCACATCTGCCGCCGCCTCCAGCTCCTTCTGGCTTTTGGCCTTCGGCATATACACGCGCTGGTCGTAGTAAATCTGGCTGCCGGTCACGACAAGGCCGGTGTTTTCCAGTGCGGCTTCCGAAACCAGCAAGCGCGGCGCAAGGTTATAGCCCATGGAACTGAGACGGTCGGGTTCCTTCGTAATCACGGCCTTCAGCAAAAACGCCTGTTTGCCGACCATAATGGTATCGCCCAGCTTCGCGCCCAGGCGGTACAGCGCTTCCTTCTCCACCGCCGCGCCGTAAACGCCGTTGTTCAGCGCCACCAGCGCGGGCGGCGCAACTTCCAGCGGCTGTCCCGCCGCATCGCTGAATTCCATGCGGCCATACAGCGGATAAGTACCGTCAATCGCCTTGATCTCCACCATCGCGGCCTTGTCGCCGCCGGCGTTGCGCGCCATGCCGCGCGTCTGCACCACAGTCGTCACGGGGCCGTAGGTGTTTTTCAAGTAATCCATCTGCTCGGGCGTCACGGGTTTATACATCGTGCGCACGGCAAGGTCGCCGCCCAGAATATAGCGGCCGTCATAATGCAGGCTGTCGACAAGACCTTGACTTAAAGATTGGATGCCCGCAATCGCGCCCACGCCCAGCACAAGGCAGGCGATGAAAACATAAAAGCCTTCCAGCCCCGCGCGCAATTCACGGCGGGCAAAGGCGAGGGCGAGCGGGAAGTTATTCACGCTGCCACCTGATCGTTCACAATCCGCCCATCACGGATATGCACGGTGATGTCGCAGGCGTCGGCCAGTTTTTCGTCATGCGTCACCAGCACCAGCGTGGTGCCGTGCAGCTTAGTCAGGTCAAACAGAATGCGCGTAATGGTGGCGCCGGTTTCGGCATCGAGGTTACCGGTCGGTTCATCCGCCAGAATAAGCCGCGGCGTGGTGACAAAGGCACGGGCAATTGCCACGCGCTGCTGCTCCCCGCCCGACAGCTGGCCCGGGTAATGGCGGATGCGCGCGCCAAGCCCGACGGATTCAAGCGCCGTCTTCGCCTTTGCAAAGGCATCGGCAACGCCGGCGAATTCCAGTGGAATGGCAACATTCTCGAGCGCCGTCATGGTGGGGATCAGGTGGAAATTCTGGAAGATAATGCCAATGTTGTCGCGGCGGAAGGTGGCAAGCGCATCTTCCGAAAGGCCGTTCAACTTTGTGCCGGCCACCATAACATTGCCGCTGGTGGGGCTCTCGAGGCCCCCCAGCACCATCAGCAATGTCGTTTTGCCGGAGCCGGACGGCCCCATGATGGAGACTGTCTTGCCGGCCGGTAAGTCAAGGGTGACCGCCTTTAATATATTTACCGCCCCCGCCTCGCTTTTCAGGTTCAAATCGACGCGGTCAAGGGATAGAATGGATGTCATGATGAATATCTCGCAAAAAGCGGCAGCGGCGGCCGCAGTGGTTTTGGTCATTTTCAGTATGGCGGTTTTCTCGCCAGTGGTAAACGCAAGCCTTGCGGCGGAGGTTCCCGCCGCCATTCCCGCAGCAGCACCCATGGCAGAAGAAGCACCCGCTAAATCCATCCTCGTCTTCGGCGACTCGCTTTCGGCCGGCTACGGCCTCGCCGCGAATGAGAGTTTTCCGGCACAGCTGGAAGCGCGGCTGAAGAAGGAAGGCCTCAACATCCGCGTCATCAACGCTGGCGTTTCGGGTGAAACAACCGCGGGGGGCCTCCGCCGCCTCAACTATTCGCTGAAGTCGAAGCCCGACTATATTATTCTGGAGCTCGGCGCGAATGACATGCTGCGCGCAACCGACCCTGTGTCGACGCGGGAGAATTTGCGGCATATGCTGGATATTCTTAAAACTTACGACCGCCCCGTGCTGCTGGCCGGCATGCGCGCCTTCCCCAACATGGGGCCTGATTACGCCATGGCCTATTTGAAAATGTACAAGGACCTCGCCGACGGCTATCACACCGCCTACTATCCCTTCTTCCTTGACGGTGTTGCGGGGCAGACGCAGCTGAACCAGGCGGACGGCGTGCACCCGACCGCCGAAGGTATCGGCATCATCGTCGAAAAAATCCTTCCCACGGTGGCGGACCTGCTGGTCATGCCGCCGCCTTCCACCACCCTCCAGAAAAAGTAGACTTGCCATGAAACTCAATACCCTCGGCCAGACCGGTCTCAAGGTCAGCCAGATCTGCCTCGGCTCCATGACATGGGGGCAGCAGAACACTGCCGCCGAAGGCCACGCACAGATCGATTACGCGCTCAATCACGGCGTCAACTTCATCGACACCGCCGAAATGTATTCGGTGCCGCCCAAAGCCGAAACGCAAGGCAAAACGGAAGAAATCATCGGCGACTGGTTCAAGAAAACCGGCCGCCGCGCGCATGTCATCCTCGCCACCAAAGTCGCCGGCCCCGGCATGGGCTGGATCCGCGGCGGCAACGCGCGGCTGGACAAAGCGAATATCGATGCGGCGGTGGACGCGAGCCTCAAGCGCCTGCAGACGGATTATATTGATCTTTATCAGACGCACTGGCCGCAGCGCCCCGTCAACAGTTTCGGCAAGCTCGGCTTTGACCAGACGACCGTCACGACGCGCGAAGCCGATGTTATTCTTGAAACGCTGGAAGCGATGCAGGCGCTGGTTGCGGCCGGCAAAATCCGCCACTTCGGCGTTTCCAATGAAACGCCCTGGGGCCTTTCCAAGCATCTGCAGCTGGCGCAGCATAAAAAACTGCCGCGGGTCGTTTCCATCCAGAACGCCTATAACCTCCTCAACCGCACGTTTGAAATCGGCCTTGCTGAAGTCTGCCTGCAGGAACAGGTGGGGCTGCTCGCCTATTCGCCGCTCGGCGCGGGAACGCTCAGCGGTAAATACCTTAACGGTCAGGTGCCGCCCGGCACGCGCTGGGCGATTGACGCGCGCGTCTCCCGCTATAAGCGCCCGCGGCTTGATGAAGCGGTGACGGGTTATATCGATGTCGCGAAAAAGCACGGGCTTGATGTCACGCAGATGGCGCTCGCCTTCGTGCAGATGCAGCCGTTTGTGGCATCGACCATCATCGGTGCCACGACCATGGAGCAGCTGAAGATCAATATTGCCGCTGCACCGCTGCAGCTGTCGCCGGAAGTGATTGCCGATATCAACGCCGTCCACGCCGTGACGGCAAACCCCTGTCCTTAAACATGCTGCGGCTGTTTACGGGGTTATCGCTGCCTGTGCTCCTGCGCCAGCGGCTGACACTGCTGGAAAGTGTTATTCCGGGCGCGCGCTGGATTTCCCGCGAAAATTACCACATCACCCTCACCTTCATCGGCGATGTGTCGGAAGCGACAGCGGAGGATATGGATGAGGCGTTTGAAGCCCTGCGCGGTAAAAAATTCAAATTGCGATTGAAGGGGGCCGGCTGCTTCGCCCATCACGGGGACAATAAAATGCTCTGGATCGGGGTCGAGGAATCGGAACCGCTGCAGCGCTTAAAGGATAAAATCGACCGCAAGCTGCAGGTCTATAAAATCCCCTTCGAAAAGCGCAAATACACGCCGCATGTCACCATCGCCCGCCTCACGAATGTGGATGATACGCGCATTGCCGAATTCATTCAGGCGAACAACCTCTTCTCCTCCGAAGAATTCGAAGTAGATAACTTCATCCTCTACCAAAGCCACCTGACCAAGCACGGCTCCCAGTACGAGGAACTGAAGGATTATCCCTTAGCCTAGCGCACGATGCGGTGGTACTGGCGCGGATTGAGCTTGCTGCGGCTGACGATGTCGTGGATCGTCGTGTTCTCGTTGATGATGAGTGAGTCGCCTTTTTGTTGCGCCAGGTCTTTCGGAGGGTCGCCGATCATGGTGTAGGAGGTGATGAGGGATTGGATAACCTCATGCACCTTGCCGGCGGACAACATGTTTTTTTCGCCGCGGTGCCGCGCGCCTTCGAGGAAGAATTTCAAAAGCTTTTCCTTCGCACCGGACCCGCGGGCAATAAACGCCACATCGCCCTGCACGTCGCGCCGCGGCTTGTCTGCCTTGTCGCCCAAGACGACGGCCCGCCCGGTCACGGTATCTTCTATGACCATGAGCAATTTTTCCTTGTTGTTGCGGCCGCCGACCGCGAGCGGATAGTAATTGACGCCGTAGTTTGATTTCCCCGCCAGCGCGCCCAGGACGTCAGTGTGGGAGAGCGCGGGGGGGAGGCCGAATTTTTCCGGCTCTTTGTGCGCCGCCGTATATTCATGGTGGACAAGCGCCGCGCGGTTTTTCGTGATAAAGCCCTTTTGCAGCAGGGTCTCTACCACCTCCGCCGCGGGCAGCAGCTTGAGCCCCTTTGACTTCGGCGACACTTCGCTGGCAAGCGCAAAGACCCGCGCGACGCTCTTGTCGCCGGCCTTGCCGTTAAAGTCGGTCAGCGTGAATTTGCGTTTGATATGCGCCATGGTCAAAACCCTTTAAAACAATCGAGAACAATAGATTTCGACTCCAGAGTATATAGGAGTTATGTTAACAAAGGGTTTTATTTGCTAAGGCGCTGAAACTATTCGGCAAATCAGCCCAGCGTTGCGCACATTTCGGCGATGATGTCCTCGATCGTCTTACCTTCCGCGCGGGCGGAGAAGTGCAGCGCCATGCGGTGGCGGAGGACTGAAGGTGCGAGCGCAATCACATCATCCAGCGAGGGCGCATAGCGGTTTTCGAGGAGCGCTTTCGCGCGGGCCGCCAGCATAAAGGCTTGTGCGGCACGGGGCCCCGGGCCCCAGCTGACGTGTTTTTTGACGGAGGCGAGCGTCGTCTGCTCCGGCCGGCCCATCTGGACGAGTTTTAAAATACCGTCGACGACTTTCTGGCCGATGGGGAGCTGGCGGATGACGCCCTGCGCTGCGCCGATATCGGCGGAGGTGAAAACGGGCGCGGCTTTTTCCTGGCTCGTGCCGGTGGTGAGCAAAATCATTTTGCGCTCTTCCGCCGCGGTCGGGTAGCCGATGTCGATCTGCAGCATGAAGCGGTCAAGCTGCGCTTCGGGGAGCGGGTAGGTGCCTTCCTGCTCCAGCGGGTTTTGCGTTGCCATCACATGGAAGGGGCGCGGCAAATCATAGGTCGTGCCACCGACCGAAACCTGGTATTCCTGCATCGCCTGCAGCAGGGCCGATTGCGTGCGCGGGCTGGCGCGGTTGATTTCATCCGCCATCAGCAGCTGGCAGAAAATGGGGCCGCGGATAAATTTGAAAACTTTTTCGCCATCGGTGCCGGAGAGAATTTCAGAACCCAGAATATCCGCCGGCATCAAGTCCGGCGTACACTGCACACGGCGGCTATCGAGACCGAGGACGAGCCCTAGGGTTTCAACCAGCTTCGTCTTGCCAAGGCCCGGCAGGCCCATAATCAAAAAGTGACCGCCCGACAAAATGGAGGACAGGCAGAGGTTGACGACCGCTTCCTGCCCGATGATGACTTTATGCACCTGTTCCCGCGCGTCTTTCAGCTGGCGGGCGAGGGTCGAGACTTTTTTCTCGAGGTCGGAGGAAATTGTCTCGTTCGCCATTGCCTGAACTTGGGGCTGGATATTGCTCATGTCATCACTCTCTATTCGTTATTTCGGCTTTGAAAAACGCAATGCAATAAGGGTAGCAGCCCCAAGGGCGAAAGCAAGCAGAATGACCGCAGGGCTGACGCCGCCGCCCGCGTCGCCGGCGGACATTTTCGGCACCAATCCGGTGAAATCCAGCACCATGGTCATCAGGGCAATGGCGATGAAGAAAATCATCAGGCTGGTGATCTTGCGGCTCTGCAGGCTCTGCAGCCGCTGCGCCATTCGGTCATACACCTTGTCGAGCGTCGCCGTCTTCTGGTCGATGGCGCGGAAAATATCCCCCATCAGCCAGGTCTGGCGCAGGTTGTCCCAGATGGCGATGGATTGCGGGTCCAGCTGGTTGTCGTAGTCGTCATAGACGGATTTGACGAACCCCGTGCGCGCAAGGCAGTCGGCGGTAAACTGCATCTGCCGCTCGATCGAGGCCATATCCCGCGCGTCCGACCGCAGCGACAATTCGTTATTGAGGTAGAAGAGGTCGCGGTCCACGTCCTGCAGCGCGGCATAGAAAACGTTCTTGGCGCGAATGACGGAGCGCAGCCGCGCCACGTTCCAGTCCGGCGTGTCCTTCATATAGACAACGCAGGAATTGCCGTTGCCAGGGTGGATGGCCAAACCCTTCAGTAGCGAAATGCTGTTATTATCGTCGCTGCGCTGGGAATAGACGATGTCGCGGCTCGCCGCCTCCATGCGCAGGAATTCATCTTCATTGCGCGCGCGCAGCGAAAAGATGCGATGCACCCAGAACAACTCGCCAATGTGCTGGCGGATGGAAGTATTCGGCCACAGCACATTCCGCAGCGGCTGGTTGCCATGCACGCTCATGATGACGAATTCCGGCGGTATCACTTTCGCAACCTTGGCAATCGTGCTTTGGAACAGTTCGGCATAATCGGGCAGCGAGGAAGAGATATGTTCTACGGCCGAGCGGTAATCGCTCACCGTCATATCGCGCAGCGCCACCACAGTGCCGCGGATGAGGCAGCTGGCGTAGCCGTAGTCGTAGAGGTAAATATCCAGCTTGTCGATGCGCAGCTTGGCGGGGAAGGGGGCCTTGTCCGCTTCCTCCGCCACTTCTTCCTGATGCAGGGCGGCATGGGTGCCGCGCATGGGGCGTATTTCGGCGGGCAGGCGGAATTCTTCCAAAATCTCCGCCAGCGCCTCGCCCGTGAAGGTGCGGCTGATGAGGTAGCGGGGGATAATGGTTTCGCCCTGAAAATTGTCGACGTCAAAGGCCATCTTGTTGCGGCGGCCGTGAAACTGCGGGCACTCCCAGGTGCCCATGTAATGGTCGGTCAGCGTCTCCGCCAGTTTTTCCTGAAACGCGCGGTAGCCCTTGTTCAGCAGCGCCTGCGAATCCAGCACGATGCCGGAGCGCATGGGGCCGTTGAAAAAAATCTCGATCTCGTCTTGGGCGGCCAGAAAAACCGTCATCGCTATCCAATAGGCTGGTTATAAAAACCCGTCACTGGCGGGCGCCAGCGGGAGTCCTTATAATAAGCGCAAAGGATTGATGAATAATGAAGCGGATGATGTCATGAAGCCGGGGCAGATACAGTCCGAAGAATTTTACGGGATCAAAATCCTTAAAAACGGCACCTGGCTCTATGGCGGGACGCCGATTAATAGACATAATCTGGTGAAACTCTTCGCGACGGTCCTGAAGCGCGACGAAAAGGGCGATTACTGGCTCGAAACGCCCTATGAAAAAGGCCGGATCGAGGTGGAAGACGCCCCTTTTATCGCGGTCGAGGTCACGGTAGAGTCTTCTGGTAAAGACCAGCTCTTGCGCTTTCGCACCAACCTTGATGACGAAGTGGCGGCAGGGGTGGAACACCCTATCCGCATCAGTTTCGATGCGGCAACGGGGGAGCCCTCGCCCTATATCATGGTGCGCAAGGGGCTTGAGGCGCGCATTAACCGCGCGGTCTATTACCAGCTCGCCGAAATGGCGGTCGAGCACGGGCAGGAAAAAGGACTATACGGCATATGGAGCCAAAACCACTTCTACCCGCTGGGCAAAATCACGTGACGCCGCAGCTTTCCGATATCGAAGCGCGGCTGAAGGCGTTCCAGAAGGGCGCCGGTGCCGACCGCGGTGACCATTCGCTCAACCCCGGCATGCAGGCATCCCCCGCCGTGCGCGATGCGGCAGTTTTGATATTGCTGATTCCGCGTGAGGACGGCGGCTATAATATTTTGTTCACCGAACGCACGGCGCATCTGCATAAACATGCCGGGCAAAACAGCTTCCCCGGCGGCGGCGTTGAAAAGCAGGACAAGGATATTTCGGCAACGGCCCTGCGCGAGGCGGCGGAGGAAATCGGGCTTGATCCGTCAAACGCCCGCGTCCTCGGCGTGCTGGATGATTATATTACCCGCACGGGCTTTCGCGTCACCCCCGTCGTCGCCGTGCTGGAAAAGCCGCAGGACTGGGCACCGCAGGATTCCGAAGTCGCGCGTATTTTTGAAGTGCCGCTGGAATATATTCTGGCGCCGAACAACCTGAAGCCCGAAAGCCTGAGTTTTGAAGGCGGCGAGCGGTTCTTCTACGCCATCTACCACAACGGCGCGCGCATCTGGGGCGCAACCGCTGGCATGCTGAAGGCTTTTTCTGATATCATCAGCCCGCCGGCAAGCGATTCACCAAACAGCGCGCCACCTTCTGCCGCGCGGAACAATAACAATACCTTCAGGAACAAATGACCACCTACCACGGCAAGCTCGCCCGTAAAGCCTGGATGGCCAGTGAAGAAACCCTGCGCGTCATGGAAGCGCTGGCGGCAACCGGTATCGAGCCGCGCTTCGTCGGCGGCTGCGTGCGCAACGCGCTCGTCAACCGCAACGTCGTCGATATCGATATCGCAACGCCGCTGCTGCCGGCGCAGGTGATCGAACATTTGAAAGCCGCCAACATCAAGGCGGTGCCAACGGGCCTGTCGCACGGCACCATCACCGCCGTCGTCGATGGCAAACCGTTTGAAGTCACCACCCTGCGCGTTGACGTCAACCCCCTCGGCCGCCATGCGGAAGTTGAATTCACCGACGACTGGAAAAAGGACGCCGCGCGCCGCGACTTCACCATCAACGCCATGTCCGCCAATATGCACGGCGATGTGTTTGACCCCTTCGGCGGCATTGAAGACCTGCGCATGGGCCGCGTTGTTTTCGTCGGAGACCCCGAACAGCGGATCGAGGAAGATATACTTCGCATTTTACGCTTCTTCCGTTTCTACGCCCACTTCGGCCAGGGCATGCCGGATGGCGCCGCGCTGCGCGCCTGCGCCCGCCTTGCGCATAAAATTCCGAATTTGTCGGCAGAACGCATCCGGCAGGAAACCTTCAAGATTTTGGAATCCGACCGCTGCGCTGTGGTCTGGAACCTCATGCTGCGCTCCGGCATCACCGGACATTTTTTACCGGAAGCGACCGATGTCGCGGCGCTGGAGAGGCTGCTGGTGGAAGAACAGGACCACCACACCCATGCCTTCGTCCTCCGCCGTTTGGCCGCCGTACTGGATGTGACGCTGGCGGGTCTTGAATCGCTTGTTGACGGCCTGCGCCTTTCCCGAGAACAGGCGGACCAGCTGCTGACCCTGCTGGAGCCGCCGCAGGAAGTGCGCACCGATATGTCGGAACATGCGGTGCGCAAACTCGTCTACACCTTCGGCAACGACATGGCGCGCAGCCTGCTGCTGCTCAATGCCGCCAAGACGGGACAAAAGAAAAACCTTGATGCGCTTTATGTGGTGGCCACCAGCTTCCGCCCGCCGCGCTTCCCGCTGCTCGGCGAAGACGTCAAAAAACTCGGGCATCCGCAGGGGCCGGAGATCGGCCATATTTTAAGCGAACTCGAAGACTGGTGGATCGCGAAGGACTTCGCGCCCGGGCGGCGCGAGATGCTGGAAAAATTAGCGGCGGAGCATATGCCGAAGGCTTAAGCCCACTTTGCTTCGGGCGGCATGGACATCAAAATTGCTTCGGTATTGCCGCCGGTTTTGAGGCCGAACTGCGTGCCGCGGTCGTGCAGCAAATTGAATTCAACGTAACGCCCGCGCCGCAGTAATTGGTGCTCGCGCTGCTCGGGCGTCCAGGGCTTGTTCATATGCGCTGCGACAATTTTGGGATAGACGTCGAGGAATGACAGCCCCACATCGCGCGTGAAGGCGAAATCTTTTTCCCAGTCGTTTTCAAGGTAGTCATAGAAAATGCCGCCGATGCCGCGCGGCTCGTTGCGGTGCGGCAGGAAGAAGTATTCGTCGCACCACTTCTTGAACTTCGGGTGATACTCAGGGTTGTGGCTGTCGCAGGCCTGCTTGAAAGCGGCGTGGAAAATTTTTGTATCGTCCTCGTTCTCGACCATCGGCGTCAGGTCCGCGCCGCCGCCGAACCAGCTTTTCGATGTCACGATATGCCGCGTGTTCATGTGCACGGCGGGGACGAGGGGCGATCGCATATGCGCGACAAGGCTGATGCCCGCCGCCCAGAAGCCGCCGCTTTCGGCAGCGCCCGGCACCTGTTTGCGGAAGTCTTGGGAGAAGGTGCCATACACGGTCGAAATGTTCACGCCGACTTTTTCAAAGACGCGGCCCTTCATCAGCGAAATCACACCGCCGCCGTCTAGCGCGCTGCCGGTTGTGGCGTCTTTATTTTCGCGTGTCCAGGGTTTGCGCTCGAAGCGGCCGGCGGGAAGGTCGCTGTGGGTGCCGGTCAGTTCATCTTCCAGCTGCTCGAAGCGCGCGCAGATTTTGTCGCGCAATTCCGCAAACCATTCCGCCGCCAGTTGCTGGCGGTCGGGGAATTGGGGTTTGCGTTGGGCGTCGGTCATAAAAAGCGTCCTGTTGGAGTCGAGGCACAGTAAAGCATTTACCGTAAAAAATCAACCAGCCGGAAACAGGCCCGTTTGGCGCAAGGCCTCCGACAAAACCATGCTGGAAGCGATGGCGACGTTGAGGGAGCGAAAGCCTGTTGCCATTGGCACCGTCACGCGGGCCGTGCAGGCTTCATGCACCGCCTCCGGCACCCCCGCCGACTCTCTGCCCGCCAGCAATATATCGTCTTTGTCGAAGCGGAAATCGAGGAACGAGGCGTCCGTTTTCGTCGTCAGCAGCACAATGCGTTTGCTCGCCGTCGCCGCCTGAAATGCCGCCCAGCTGGTATGTTTGGCGAGGTCGAGCCTGTCCATATAATCCATGCCGGCGCGGCGCAGGTTTTTGTCCGACAATATAAATCCGCATGGCTCGATGATATCCATGCCGATGTTCAGGCAGGCGGCAAGGCGCATCAGCGTGCCGGTGTTCTGCGGAATATCAGGCTCGAAAAGGGCAAGGCGCATTTTATTTCTTTAAGGTATATTGGCGGTATGACAGCCCCGCCGCAAAACGCAAAACCGGTCGACGTCACTTCCTACGATATAGTGAAGGCGATTGCCGTTGTCACGATGATATGCGACCACATCGGCTTTTACTTCTTCCCCGAAAACCCCTGGTGGCGCGTGATTGGCAGGGTTTCCGTGCCGGTGTGGTTTTTCCTGCCGGGGTTTTCAGACAAGCGCACCATCGAGCCACGCCTCTGGATCGGCGGGCTTTTGCTCACCCTCGGCAACCTCATCATCGGCCTGCCGGTGTTCCCCCTCGATACGCTGGTCACCATCCTGCTCATCCGCCTCGGCATTGATTCCATCGCGCCGCTGTCGCGCAAAAACATGCTGGAATTCTGCGGCGTCATGCTGGGGCTCATGCTGGTTTTCATCCCCAGCAGTACGTTTTTCGAATACGGCAGCCTTGCCTTTATCATCGCCACCTTCGGCTGGCTGGTGAAGCACCGGCGCGGGGAAAGGCTTACCGCACTCTTCGGCCTTTTCGCCTTTGCCGCCTGGACAGGGCTGCAGGAACTGAATTTCCTGTTTTCCCCTCCGCAGCTCCTCGTCATGGCCGCGCTCTCCGGCCTCACAATATATTCCCTCTACCGCTTCCAGCCGCGGGTGCTGCCGAAGGCGCAACCCGCTTGGCTGCTGAAATTCATGGGGCGGCGCACGCTGGAGATATATGTCATCCATCTTCTGCTGTTCAAGGCGGCGGTGCTTTACACCCATCCGCATAACTTCCTGCAGCTCGGCCTCTTCACCACGAACGCCAGCTGGGGTTGATTATGGCATTACCTATTATCCATAACCGCGTATTATTTTAACGCGCAGCTATTTTATTTTGTTTAAATTCAATTATAGTATGGCCGAACGGGCCCCAAAGCCCGGATAGCATTCCCGCGCAGGCGTTTCTCACCTGCTGCGACCAGACGACAGTCCAAAAAAGGAAGAAAAACAATGGACTCCACCAAAGACGGCGCATCACGGCGCGATTTCCTGTATCTGACGGCCGGCGCCATGGGCGCGGTCGGCGCGGCAACGGCCGTCTGGCCGCTGGTCGACAGCATGAACCCCGCCGCCGATACCCTCGCCATGGCCTCGACCGAAGTTGACCTTTCCAAGGTCGCCGTCGGCCAGAGCATCGTCGTGGTCTGGCGCGGCAAGCCCGTGTTCATCCGCCGCCGCAGCCCCGATGAAGTCAAAGACATCCGCGCCGAAGACTGGAAGGGTTTCCGCGACCCGCAGTCCGACACCGACCGCGTGCTGAAGGGCCATGACGAATGGCTCGTCCTCGTCGGCGTCTGCACCCACCTCGGCTGCATTCCCAAAGGCAACATGGCGGGCGACCCGCATGGCGATTTCGGCGGCTGGTTCTGCCCCTGCCACGGCTCGCACTACGACCGCTCCGGCCGCATTCGCAAGGGCCCGGCGCCGCACAACCTCGCCGTGCCGCCCTACGTCTTCAAGACAGATTCGCTTATTCGCATCGGTTAATAATCTCAAGGAATACAAAAAATGTCCGCACCTGCGAACAGACAGAAGTTTGACAACCCCGTGATTGAATGGGTGGATACGCGCCTGCCCATCTTCACCATGATGACCAAGGAATACGGCGTCTTCCCGACCCCGAAAAACTTGAGCTACATGTGGTCCTTCGGCGGCATCGCTCTCACGATGCTGATCATCATGATCGTGTCGGGCGTCGTGCTGGCCATGAACTACACGCCGCATACGCAACATGCGTTTGAATCGGTCGAGCGCATCATGCGCGACGTCAACTTCGGCTGGCTGCTGCGCTATGTGCATATGAACGGCGCGTCCTTCTTCTTCATCGCCGTCTACACGCATATTTATCGTGGCCTCTACTACGGATCGTACCAGAAGCCGCGCGAGCTGCTCTGGATCGTCGGCGTCGTCATCATGCTGCTGATGATGGCGACCGCCTTCATGGGCTATGCGCTGCCGTGGTCGCAGATGTCCGGCTGGGGCGTGACGGTTATCACGAACCTCTTCTCAGCGATCCCGCTCGTCGGCGACGGCCTCGTCACCTGGCTCTGGGGCGGCTTCTCGGTCGACAACCCGACCCTCAACCGCTTCTTCGCGCTGCACTTCCTGCTGCCCTTCGTCATCCTTGGCGTGGTCTTCATCCACGTCTGGGCGCTGCACGTCACGGGCTCCAACAACCCGACCGGCGTCGAGCCGAAGTCCGAGAAAGACACGCTGCCGTTCTTCCCGTACTTCGTGGCGAAAGACCTCTACGCCCTCGTCGTCTTCCTCACCGTCTTCTTCGCCATGGTGTTCTTCGCGCCCCTCGCCCTGACCGAACATGACCACTTCAAGATGTTCGATAGCATGCAGACGCCGGAACACATCGTGCCGGAATGGTACTTCCTGCCGTTCTACGCCATCCTGCGCGCCTTCACCTTTGACATCTCCATCCCCTTCACGGGCATCATCATCTTCCCGGCAAAACTGCAGGGCGTGATTGCGATGTTCGGCTCCATCCTCCTCCTGGTGGCGCTGCCGTGGCTGGATGGCGCAAAAGTGAAATCCGCCCGCTATCGCCCCAACCACCGCTTCTGCCTCATGCTGCTGCTGATCGCCATGTTCGCGCTCGGCTATGCCGGCAGCCAGAAGCCGGAAGGCTGGCCGGTCGTCATGGGCCAGCTGGCGACGGTTTATTATTTCCTGCACTTCCTCGTGCTGGTGCCCTACAACAGCCGCAAAGAAGTGCCGCAAGGCGTTCCTGCCAGCATCAGTGACGATCCCCGCCTGAAGCATTAAGTCTGATACGCGCCGGAAGCATTCATCGATAACGGATAAAAAAATGAAAAAGACTTATTCCCTCGTTCTTTTCGCCAGCTTGCTGGCCTTCACCGCGCCCGTCATTGCACAGGCGCAGGAAGCACCCGCCACCGCCGCTTCTGCCGAAAAACAGGCAAAGCACGATCAGGCCGGTGAAAACAAAAAGCACCAGGCCCTGAAAGACGCGAAAAAACCGGTCGAGGATGATGCCGCCAAGGCGAAAGTCGAAGCTGAAAAAGCCGCCGACGCCCGCACCAGCGACGCCCCCGTGAGCGATGACGCGAAGACCGCCGCCGCCAACAACGGCACGGTCGACAAAGCCGCCGATGTAAAACAGGCAGACCCCGACGCCGCGAACGAGGCTGATAAAGCCGCGCCCGAAGCGAAAGAAAAAACCGCCGCCGCCGGCACCGAAAAAGCCAAAGACCCTTCAATGGAAGTGCCCGAGCCGCCGAAACAGAAATGGGCGCATCAGGGCATCTTCGGCAAATACGACATGGCCTCCGTCCAGCGTGGCTTCCAGGTCTATAAAGAAGTCTGCGCCGCCTGCCATTCCATGAAGTTCATGTCCTACCGCGACTTGTCCGGCCTTGGCTATACGCCCGACCAGGTGAAGGCAGTGGCGGCTGAAGCCACCATCACCGACGGCCCCAATGACGACGGCGAAATGTTCGAGCGTCCGGGCCGCCCCTCCGACCATTTCAAATCGCCCTTCCCGAACGACAAGGCGGCCCGTGCTGCCAACGGCGGTGCGCTGCCGCCCGATATGTCGCTGCTGGTGAAAGCGCGCGAACATGGCGAAGATTATATTTATGCCGTGCTGACCGGCTACACCGACCCGCCCGCCGGCGTGACGCTGAACCCCGGCAAGCAGTGGAACAAGTATTTCCCGCCGCACCAGATTTCGATGCCGAAGCCGCTTACCGACGGCCAGGTCAGCTTCTCCGACAACGCGCCCAACGCGCTGCCCGATGAAGCCCGCGACATCGTCCAGTTCCTCGCCTATGCATCCGAGCCGCACATGGAAGCGCGCAAGTTCATGGGCATCAAGGTTGTGCTGTTCCTGCTCGTCTTCGCAGGCATCATGCGCGCCGTCAAACGCAAGGTATGGGCGGGCGTCCACTAAACGCCTGCACTTGCGCCCGAAGGGCTGGTGTCTTTAGATAGCTGACACCAAAAAAGCCCGCGGGATCCGAACCACTAGAGGGTGCTACGACTAAACAACGGGACGGCCGGGGGAAAACACTCCGGCGAGCCCCGCAACATTTTTTTTATGCCGGAGTAAACGACGATTCCCGACTTGAACGCCTCACAGATTTTACTGCAGATCGTCGGCGCCGTGTGCCTGCTTCTCTGGGGCGTCAACATGGTCAGCGTCGGGCTCAACCGTGCCTTCGGCACGGCGCTGCGCCGCTTTATCTCCAACTCCACCTCCAACCGTTTCAAAGCCTTCGGCGTCGGCATTTTCGTGGCGTCGCTGCTGCAGTCCTCCACCGCCGCCTCCATGATCGTCAGCTCCTTTGCGGCGCGCAACGTCATCACCATTACGGGTGCCATCGCCGTTATGCTGGGGGCGGATGTCGGCACCACGCTTGCAGCGCAGGTCATGTCGCTCAACATCAGCTGGGTCATGCCCGTGCTGCTCGCCGCCGGCTACGTCATTAACAAGTCGATGGAAGAAAGCCACTACAAGCATGTGGGCCGCGCCTTCGTCGGCCTTGCGCTCATCTTCATCTCCCTCGGCATGATCAAGACGGTGGCGGCACCCCTCGGCCATTCCGACGTGATGAAAGAAATCATGGAGCCGCTGGCATCGCAGCCGCTGCTCGCCATTATCCTGGCCGCGCTGTTTACCTGGATGGCGCATTCATCGCTCGGCTCCGTCCTCCTCTTCATGTCTTTCGTCCATGCGGAAATGATTACGCCGCAGCTCGGCTTTGCCCTCGTTTTGGGTGCCAACCTCGGCGGCGTTATCGCGCCGGTGGTCATGACGCTCCGCGATATTCCGGCCGGTCGCCGCGTGCCGCTTGGCAACATGCTGACGCGCTTTATCGGCGTTATCGTCTGTCTGCCGTTCCTGCCCTACATCGGCCCCCTCATGGCAGAAATCACCGGCGCTGCCGAACCCGCGCGCCAGATCGTCAACTTCCACACCTTCTTCAACGTCGCCCTCGCGCTTTGCTTCCTGCCGTTCATCGGCCCCATGACGCGCCTCTCGGAAGTGCTGCTGCCCGACCGCGCAAGGGATGAAGATGAATCCCTGCCGCGCTACCTTGACCCCACCGCCTTCACCACGCCGCCCGCGGCTCTGGCCTGCGTCGCGCGCGAAACCTTGCGCGTCTCCGACGTTATCCAGCGCATGATGCGCGACACGCTGGAGGCGTTCCGCACCAACAATACACATTTGGTGCAAAGCATCCGCGACCATGAAGCCGTCGTCGACAGCCTGTATGAAAGCATCAAGAACTACCTTGCCCGTCTGTCATCGCACGCGCTCGACAAGCATGAGAGCAAGCGCTACATGCAGATTTTGACTTTCTCGACCAACCTCGAGCATATCGGCGATATCATCGACAAAAACCTCATGGAGATGGCGTCGAAAAAAATCCGCAACCAGGATAACTTCTCGCGTCAGGGCTTCGCCGAAATTTCCGACCTGCATCACCGCGTGATGGACAACATGGCGCTCGCGCAAAACGTCTTCATGACCGGCGACGTCAAAATGGCGCGCAAACTGTTCGAGGAAAAAGCCGTCCTCCGCAGCCAGGAAATGATTGCGGCGGAAAGCCACTTCAAGCGCCTCTCGGAAGGCGTTGCCGAAACCATTGCGACCTCCAGCCTGCACCTCGATATTCTGCGCGATCTGCGCCGCATCAATTCCTACGTCTCGCTCATCGCCTATCCGATTCTCGAGGAAGCGAAAGAGCTGAAGCCGACTCGCCTCCGCGTCACCAAGCCGAAAGTGGTGAAAGCGAAAGTCGCGAAGGCGAAAAAAGAGCCAGATGAGAGTGGTTCGCACGAGGAATAATCAAGCCTGTTCAAAGGCTTGTCTTCTGCTTAACAAATCCTGAATTGGGGCACTTGTGGCGTTAACTAGTCTTTAACGCGAAGGCGATATTCTGAACTTAGGAACAAGACCAGTTCCTACGGAATTTGACCTTCATCTGTGCCTCCTCGTGACGTCTTCACCCCGCCCATCTCTGATGGGCGGCTTTTTTTTGTGCGCTGAAAATAAAATCAGTAGGCGTGCTGCGGATATTTCTTCAGCCAGGCGGCGGCCTTCTTATCCATGGCGCGCGCGATACGGGCGGAAATTTTACCGCGCGCAGCGGCGGCCTCGTCGTCGTGATATTTTTTCGACTGCGCGTAGTCCTTGAAGACGGAGAGGTAATCATTCGCCGCGCTGACCTTGTACCAGAAGTAGGATTGCGCAAGGTCGGGCGCCATGCGGTGTTTGTGTTCGCCGTAGCCGTCGTTGGCATGGCCGAAGCCGACGGAATACATCACGCCCAGCTGCTGCGCGGCATAACCGCTGCCGAGCTTCGCGGCCTCGATGTTCCAGTGCAGCATCTCGCTGTTATCAGGCGCAACGCCGCAGTTGCCGGGCAGGTCATACATCTGCGCGATGAACAGCGCGCTTGGCGCACTGCCCAGCTTTGCCGCCCGCTTGAGCATGGCCAGCGCCCGCGCCGCATCTGCCTTCGAAGTTTCCGCATCCTTGTTGCAATAGGCAATGCCGACTTCTTCCAGCGCCGCGACTTCGCCCCGTTCCGCGCGCGCATAGGTTTCTTTGGAGGGTACATGCGACGGGCCGTAGGGGCCGCCGGCGACGGGTGCCGGCGCGCAAGCGCCAAGACAGAACAGCAGGGAGAGGGCGAAAAGGGGGAATGTTCCGGCGCGCATGAAATGTCTCCGCTTCAAAAATGAACTCCTGAAAGCATAGGCGCGAACGACCGCGCGGTAAAGCCGCGCTGTTTTAGGGTTTATGTCAAGACAACGACAAAGCGTCTACCCATTCCCGCCGCTTGAAGGTAAAATCAGCCCCATGACAGACAAACGCAAAACCATCATCGCCCTCCATGGCGCCGGCATGAACGCTTCCGTCTTCGGCGGTATCGCGCCGCTCTTGGGGGATGACCACAATTTCCACGCCATCACGCTGCCGGGACATGACGTCGGCCGCGGTGAATTGCTCTACAGCATTCAGGCCATGAGCGACTGGGTGAAGGAACGCATTGATACGTCGGAAGGCCAGGTCGTTCTGCTCGGCCATTCCATGGGCGCGCTGATTGCGCTGCAGGCGGCGAATGCGCCGGGCGTTGAATCCATCATCCTCCTCGGCGCTTCAGCCGCAATGCCGGTGAATGCAGATTTGCTGAAAGGCGCGAAGGACAACCCCGGCGAAACCATCCGCCTGATGCTGAAGTGGAGCGTTTACCCGGACGGTACCGAAGCGTCCACCGTGAAGCAGGTGCTGGAAGCCATGATGCGCGGCGTCAACCCCAAGGCGCTGTCCGCCGACCTCGAAGCCTGCAACGCCTTTGCCGATGGCGCCGCCATTGCCGCCAAGCTGCACAAGCCCGCCCTTGTCATCTCCGCGACTCACGACAAAATGGCCCGGGCGATGGAAGGCGAGGGGCTTTCCCGCCTGCTGCCGGAGGGGACTTACCGCGTTATCGCCGGCGCGGGGCATATGATGATGGTGGAGCAAGCCCTTGAAACGGCAAATGAAATCCGGGCCTTCCTGCAGCACCCCGCCTAGATAAAATCCCTTGTTACGTTAATCAATCTTCAAGCTTCCTTTGGTAACATGATCTGGTTGCTCTAAAAAACTTTGACCAAGGAGGACTAGTGATGGCTCGTACTCATCTTCAGGCTTTAAGACGCAAAAAAGAAACGCTCGAGGAAAAGATCCGCCGCGAAACAACCCACGCCGCCCGCAATGACATGATCATCCGTCGGCTGAAGGAAGAAAAACTTCTCCTTAAAGAGCGCATCGAGCGCATGCAGTCGCAGGGCAGCTCGGCTTAAGGTTCTTACAACCACAAACAAAAACGGCGCCACCTTAAAAAGGGGCGCCGTTTTTGTTTGTCTCGTTGAGGTCTTTAAGCGGCGTCGGTGTTCTCGACGTCTGATTCAACGTCATTCGTCTCTTCCGCCGATTCATCCGTCGCCGGCAGGTCTTCATCATCTTCCGGCGCATGGGCGGGGCCGCCGGCTTTCTGGCGCTCGATACGGCGCTGCGCTTTCTTCACGGCTTTATCCAGTTCTTCGCCGGTGCAAAGGCCGATGCTGAGCGGGTCGATCGGCTTCAGCGTGCTCATCAGCGGGTGCGTTTTGTTGCGGATGGCGTCAACCGTCGGCTTGGTCGAGCCGACGAGTTTCGCGATCTGCACATCGGCGAGTTCCGGGTATTTCTTGATGAGATAGGCAACCGCGTTCGGCTTTTCCGCGCGTTTCGTGACCGGCGTATAGCGCGGGCCCTTCGAGCGGGCGCGCGGCTTGGGCAGGTCGTTCTTCATCATCTTCAGCTTGGCATTGGTGTTCTTCTCGCAGCGGGCGATTTCTTCCATCGTCAGCTCGCCGTTCATGATGGGGTTGGTGCCCATGATGCCGGAGTTGACTTCGCCGTCCGCCAGCGCCTGGATTTCCAGCGGGTGAAGGCCGCAGAATTCCGCGATCTGGTCAAAGGTGAGCGCCGTGTTGTCGACCAGCCAGGCGGCGGTCGCTTTGGGCATCAGGGGATAGGCCATGTGAATAGCTCCTTATAAAACTGTTGTCCCCAAATGGCAGATATAGTTCGGGCTGCCGCGCCCTTTGGTAAAAAAGGCGACGATTGAAAAGTCTCAATCGCTTTTGGGAAGATGCCAGCAATATATAAAGAGTCCGCCCTTTAGTCCAGTTTTATCGGGCGTCAGGCCAGCTGGGGCAGGAACTTGCGGGGGCCTTCCGCCATGGCTTCCGCGCCGGTTACATCGTTCGACGGCATGATGATGGTGGCGGCTTTATCATGGCAATAGCTGTTGCTGCCATAGGTCGAGGACATATAAACGCTCAAAGACATTTGGTCAGAGGGAGATGCAGCTTTGAAAGAATTGTTGAAATTGAATGTCAAAAACATAATTAAATTCCTTTTTAGCGGTAAAAACTGGAATAAAACTACCATAGGCCATTTATTCTGTCAACTATCGATAGAGATGGAAAATGGCAAAAACCCCCGGATGAAACATCAGGGGGTTTTTGCTGTGAAAACAGGAATTTGACGGCAAGATTTAAAATTTAGGCCCGGGCGACTGGGGCGTTTCCCGTGGCAGGGCAGGCGGGCTGCCGCCCTGCTTTACCAGCCGCTCGCGCATGTAATGCAGCGAATCGGCATCCAGCTGGGAGAAGGGCGTGACCGAAAAGCCGCCATTGCCCAAACTCCCCCGCGCCGACATGACGCGGGCGTTGAAATCGTACACCAGGTAGATCGAGCCGCCTGCCGTCACTGTCCTTACTTCCAGCACACCGCTGGCCAGCGGCCATGTGCTGTAATTGCCGTTAAATTCATCGCTCAGTTGCATCATAGGCTCCATTCGGGCTGATAGGTGAAAATGACAAAAGCTTCGGGAATGCGGGCAGGCATGTGCTGCGCAGCTGTTGCGCCAGCGCCGTTAAAACGGTGGCTGTGATTGACGCCAATATTTTTGCTGTCATGCGCATGCATCATGAATGCCTTCCCGAAGTCTGATGAACCAGTTGTCTTGCTGTTTCAGCAGGCGTGACCATCAGGCAGGAAACGAGCGGAAATAGCTCTGATGCAGGGAGGCGCTTGCGTAGGAGTGACACTAACCCGAGCGCAGTATTTATGTCAACAAACGCCGCGTAATCAGATGATATTATTCGATTTCTGGTCAGGTGATCAGACTTGTTTCCCGACTTTAAAATAACGGCGCTGCAGCTTCAATGGATCCCCATATGGCATTTTTTTTATCCAATCGATGTAGCGCTGGTCGTCTAATAGCGAATGCAAATAACCTTCAATGATCTGCGAGCAGGGCGCTTGGGTCATTTCTACGGTAATTTCGGAGATCCGTACGCCCTTGCCAAAAGCTTCCTCGAAGTGATCAGCCTTCACGAAGGGTTCATTATCATGGCTCACGCCGCCGGCTGTAACATATGAACGCAACTCTACGTCTCTCAGTAGGGTGAGTGATCGCGGATCTTTGGTATTTTTGAAGTATACAAAAGCAGGGTAAAGATCCTCTGTGAGGACTGTTTTGCCCTGCAAGTTCGCGTAATACTCCTGACCACGTTCTGTTAGAGGGCCATCAAATGGGAACGCGTCAAATATAATTTCGTAGGCATAATCTTCAGGAATTTTTACGCTGTGCATCAGCGCATAAAAAACGCCTCTTTTGCCTAAATCGACAACCACCGCTTCCCCTTTAGTCAGCGTGGCATATCCTCCACCCTGCTCCGAGAATAATTTTGGTTCGCTATGGGTAGTTATTTCTCTAACGGTCGAGCCTGTAATTAAACCCTCGGGCGTTTGCACGCGAATGGTCATTCGATAGTTCCAGTGCTTTACATTGGCCACAGCATCCCACAGCGATGCCGCTTGAGAACTAAAACTAATAAAACAAATCAGCAGAAGAATTAAAACTTTGGCTCGCGAAGATATGCTCATTTAACTTTTGCCCGAGGTTGTTAGAGGTAGAAGAATTTCGACATATTCGCACGAGCGTTAGGACTTTTCTTTCAGCAAGTCTATTGTGCCAACGCCTAAGCTTTCAAAATAATTTTGCCGATATTATCACCGGATTCCAGCAGTTCATGCGCCGCCTGCGCCGCTTCCAGCAGGAAGACGCGGGAGAGGACGACTTTGAGTTTCTTCGCAGCGAATTTCGGCCAGATGTTTTTCTTTAAGGCCGCCGCAATCGCGCCTTTGTCGGCAATGCTGCGCGGGCGCAGGGTGGAGCCGGTCATGATCAGGCGCTTCTGCATGATCTGCAGCAGGTCAATTTCCGCTAGCTTGCCTTTCTGCGTCGCGATGCTGACATGGCGACCGCCAAGCCCGAGACAGCTCAGGTTGCGCGGAATATAATCGCCGCCCACCATATCGAGAATGACATCAACGCCGGCGTCCTTCGTCGCCGCCATAACCTCCGCCGCAAAATCCTGCTGCGTGTAATCAAAGGCGCGCGCGGCGCCCAGCTTTTCGGCAGCGCGGCATTTCTCCGCCGATCCTGCCGTTGCAAAAACTTTCGCGCCAAAGGCCTTCGCCACCTGTATCGCCGTGGTGCCGATGCCGGAGGTGCCGCCGTGGATAAGAATGCTTTCGCCCTTCTTCAACTGGCCGCGGTCGAACAGGTTGGTCCAGACGGTAAAATAATTTTCAGGGATTCCGGCGGCCGTCACCATATCAACGCCCTTCGGTACGGGTAGGCATTGCGGCGCCGGCACGACGCAATATTCCGCATAGCCGCCGCCCGCAACAAGCGCGCAGATTTTGGCGCCGGTTTTAAACGCCGTCACGCCTTTGCCCAGCGCCACAATGGTGCCGGAAATTTCAAGGCCCGGAATATCGGTGATGCCCTTGGGCGCGGGGTAGCCGCCCTTGCGCTGCAGCACATCCGGCCGGTTGACGCCGGCCGCCGCCACCTTCACCAGCACCTCGCCGGCCTTCGGTTTCGGCACCGGTCTTGTGGCGGGCACGAGTGTTTTGTCAACAATCTCGATGCAGCGCATGGATTTCGGTAGCTGTTCGGTGGCGGATTTTTTCATGGTGCAATCTTTTCTGCGGCTTCGTAGACTTCAGGACAGGAATACAAGGAGCAGTATAAATGAGTTTCGATGACGATATCGACCCCAAAACCAAGCGCCTGAAATTACGGCCGCTCGACAATATGTCTGTCGGTGACCTCAAAAACTACATCGCCGATATGAAGGCCGAAATCACCCGCGTCGAAACGGAAATCACGCGCAAGGAAAAGCACATGGGCGCCGCCGATGCGCTGTTTAAAAAGAAAGAAAGCTAAAACGTATTACTGCGGCGCATCTGCTTGCGGGCCGCTCGGGGTGATGCGCCAGCCTTCAATCGCCATATCATCGGGCCCGCCGGTGCCCTGCGCCACGCGGCCGATCTGCAGCATCAAATCGTAATCGCCGCCTTCCACCGGTTGCAGGTCGCCCATTTTGTCGGGGTGCAGGAAGGTGATCATCAGCGGCAGCTTCACCAGCCAGTGGAAAGACCCGGCCACAGGTCCGCTGTCAATCACCAGGCCGTCGCCCTTGGCGACCGTGGTGACGGAATAATCGCGCGTCTGCACGCGGCTCGGCAAATCGGCGGCGCGGGCGTAGGTCGCAAATTCGTTCCAGCCCTGCGGCGTGAAGCTGCTTTTGATTTTCGTCAGCTTCTCGTTGAAGTCTTTCGGCGTCAGCGTCAGCGCATTGGTCGCCTGCTGCGCCGCCCACATGACAATTTCATCCGGCGTGCGGTTGGGGTTTACAATGTCGTTCTGCTCGCCGATATAGGGGTTCTCGTAGTTCATCCAGCTCGGCGTCGGCTCTGCCGCCATGGGCGTTGCCGTCGGCGATGACGGCGGCGCGTTTTGCGCCGGCATCGCGGGGGCTGCCGCCTGCACGGGGGCCGGCGCGGCGGTTGCTGGCGCAGCAGCGGGCGCAGTCGCGGGCGCAGCAGCGGGCATTTGCGCGAGCCCTTGTGTCGACAGGGTCAGTCCCGTAAAGGCCAGAGCGCAAAGCGCCGCGTAACGCATGTATTTAACTTCCCTTGGAGTGAAGTGCTTCTTAAGTTATCGTCAGGCCGCTTTCGCCATGCCGCGCAGCACATACTGCAGGATGCCGCCGTTCTTGAAGTATTCAATTTCATCCAGCGTATCGATGCGGCAGAGCGCCTTCACGTCCAGCTTGCGGCCGTCGGCGTAATGCACCGTCACCGTCACATCCATGCGCGGCGCGATGCCTTCCGAAATGCCGAGGATGTCGAACTTTTCGTCGCCTTTCAGCAGCAGGTTTTCGCGCGTCATGCCGTTGGTGAACTGCAGCGGCAGAACGCCCATGCCGACGAGGTTCGAGCGGTGGATACGCTCGAAGCTTTCGGCCAGAACCGCGCGCACGCCCAGCAGTTTCGTGCCCTTCGCCGCCCAGTCGCGGGAGGAGCCGGTGCCGTATTCCTTGCCCGCCACGATAATCAGCGGCGTGCCGTCGGCGATGTATTTCATCGCGGCGTCATAGATCGGCATTTCCGTGGCGGTCGGGATATAGCGGGTGTTGCCGCCTTCCTTGCCGCCCAGCATTTCGTTCTTGATGCGGATATTGGCAAAGGTGCCGCGCATCATGACTTCATGGTTGCCGCGGCGCGCGCCGTAGGAGTTGAAATCAACCGGACGCACCTGATAGCTGACGAGATAGCTGCCGGCCGGGCTGTCTTTTTTGATGGAGCCGGCGGGCGAGATATGGTCGGTCGTGATGGAATCGCCGAAGACCGCGAGGGCATAGGCGCTCTTGATATCGGTGAGCGCATCCGGCTGCATCTTCATGTTGGCGAAGTACGGCGGGTTCTGCACGTAGGTCGAGGAGGAATCCCAGTTATAGGTCATGCCGCCTTCCATGCGCACGTTCTGCCATTCGGCGCCGCCGTGGAAGACGTTGCCGTAGCGGGTCTTGAACATGTCTTGCGTCAAGGCCGACTGCAGCGTCTCGCGGATTTCCTTCTGGCTCGGCCAGATGTCTTTGAGGAAGACGGGCTTGCCGTCCGACCCGGTGCCGAGCGGTTCTGTCAGCAGGTCAATTTTGAGCGAGCCCGCGAGCGCGTAGGCGACGACGAGGGGCGGGGAGGCCAAGTAGTTCGCCTTCACAAAGGCATGGATGCGGCCTTCAAAGTTGCGGTTGCCCGACAAAACGCCCGCGACGGTGAGGTCGCCTTCTTTAATCGCTGCCTCGACATGGTCGGGCAGGGGGCCGGAGTTGCCGATGCAGGTGGTGCAGCCGTAGCCGACAAGGTTGAAGCCGAGTTTGTCGAGATCGGCCTGAACGCCCGCCTTCACCAGATAATCGGTGACCACTTGCGATCCCGGCGCGAGGGAGGTTTTCACCCAAGGCTTCACGGTCAGGCCTTTGGCAACGGCTTTGCGGGCGAGGAGACCCGCCGCCAGCATGACGGAGGGGTTGGAGGTATTGGTGCAGCTGGTGATCGCCGCAATCACGACGTCGCCCTGGCTGAGTTTGTAATCATGGCCTGCAACGGCCACGGATTTCGCGGCTTTATCCGCGCCGATGTCCTTGACGAGGCCTTCCGTGAAGCCTGCGGCAGCAGATGCCAGCGTCACGCGGTCCTGCGGGCGTTTCGGGCCTGCCATGCTCGGCTCGATCGCGCCAAGGTCAAGCTCCAGCGTGTCGGTGAAGAGGGGGTCCGGCGCATTCGTATCGCGCCACATGCCCTGTTCTTTCGCATAAGCTTCGACCAGCGCGCAGCGCTGCTCGTCGCGGCCGGTGAAGCGGAGGTAATTGATGGTTTCGGAATCGATCGGGAAGAAGCCGCAGGTCGCGCCGTATTCCGGCGCCATATTGGCAATCGTCGCGCGGTCGGCAAGCGAGAGGTGGTTGAGGCCTTCGCCGAAGAACTCGACGAACTTGTTCACAACGCCCTTTTTGCGCAGCATCTGCGTCACGGTCAGGACGAGGTCGGTCGCGGTGGTGCCTTCCTTCATCTGGCCTGTCAGTTTAAAGCCGACAACTTCGGGGATAAGCATGGAGACGGGCTGCCCCAGCATGGCCGCTTCCGCTTCAATACCGCCGACGCCCCAGCCGAGGACGGCAAGGCCGTTGACCATGGTCGTATGGCTGTCGGTGCCGACGAGCGTATCGGGGTAGGCCACTTCGCGGCCCGTTTGCGTTTCATCCGCTTCCGTCCAGATGGTCTGCGCGAGATATTCCAGGTTCACCTGATGGCAGATGCCGGTGCCCGGCGGCACGACGCGGAAACGGTTGAAGGCCTTGGAGCCCCAGCGCAGGAAGATATAACGCTCGAGGTTGCGCTCGAATTCGATTTTGACGTTCTGCTCAAAAGCGCCCGTGGTGCCGTAGTTGTCGACCATGACGGAGTGATCGATGACCAGGTCAACGTTTGCGAGCGGGTTGATTTTCTGCGGGTTGCCGCCGAGATTCACCATCGCATCGCGCATGGCGGCGAGGTCCACGACGGCCGGAACGCCCGTAAAGTCCTGCATCAGCACGCGGGCCGGGCGGAAGGCGATTTCGCGGTCGCTTTTCTTGTCCTTCAGCCAGAGGCCGACGGCTTTAATGTCGTCGACCGTCACGCTCTTGCCGTCTTCAAAGCGCAGCAGGTTTTCCAGCAGCACTTTCAGGGAGTAGGGCAGGCGGGAGATATCGCCGATGGTCTTGGCTGCATCCGTCAGGCTGAAATAATCGTACCCTTTGCCGTTCACGGTCAGGGTTTTGCGGGTTTTCAGCGTATCGTGTCCGGTGACGGTCAAGGCGGTATCTCCTGGTTATTATTATGTCGGGCTTTGTTTGTAACGCGCGCCCGCTTCGGCTATATTCCGGTGACAATCATAGGCCAAGATGTGACTGCTTCAAAACGCCTTTTTTCCTTAGAAAACATTGCCTGCGCACGTGGCGGGCGCATGCTTTTCCAAAACTTGTCGACCGGCGTCGGCGGGGGCGATGTGCTGCATCTGGCGGGCGCCAACGGCTCTGGCAAGACCAGCCTTTTACGTATCATGGCGGGGGCGCTGCCGGTGGCGGCGGGGTCAATTTTCTGGGACGGAAAAGATTTTTTGGAAAATGGCGCGCGCGTCCATAATGCGCGTTTTTCCTATCTGCCCTCTGACGACCGCGCCCTAAAAGTTCTGGAAAGCTGCGCCGAGAATTTGGCCTTCTGGGCGGCGATTGCCGGGCGGGAGGCTGATGTCGCGGCCGCGCTTGATGCGCTCAATATGACAAAAATCAAGGATCGCGCAGTCAAATTCCTGTCCACTGGGCAACGCCGTCGGTTGAGCCTTGCGCGCCTGCTGCTGAAGCCCTCCATCCTCTGGCTGCTGGATGAGCCGTTCAATGGATTGGATGCGGAGGCAACCGCGCTGTTCCGTGCCGCGCTCGACAAACATATTGAAGCGGGCGGCATGGCGGTGATCGCCAGCCACTACCCGATTGACCCGCCCAAGCACGGCGCGCTCTATCGGCTGGAACCGGGGAAAGCCGCATGAAAGCAATTATTCTGCGCGACCTTAAAATTTTCGCCGCCCGCGGGTCGGATGCGGTGGCGACGCTGTTTTTCTTTATCGTCACCGTCAGCCTGTTCCCCTTCGCCATGAACGGCGGCACGCTGCTGCAGCAAGCCGCGCCCGGCATTTTATGGGTGGGCGCGGTGCTGGCGGGGCTGCTGGCGCTGGAAAATACGCACCTGCGGGATTATGAAGACGGCACGCTTGATCTACTGCTGATGTCGGAAGTGCCGGCATGGCAGCTGGGCTTTGCAAAAATGCTCTCGCACTGGCTGCTCTCGGGCTTTGTGCTCATGCTCGCCTCCGTCCCTGCCGCTATCATGCTGGGTTTGCCGCCGGAAAAGACGGGGCTCATCGCCTTGTCGCTCGGGCTTGGCACCTTATATATGAGCTTGCTGGGCGGCGTCGGCGCGGCGCTCACTATGGGCAGCCGCCGCTCCGGCCTTTTGCTGGCGGTGCTGGTGCTACCGCTGTTCATTCCGATGCTGATTCTGGGCGTCATGGCGACGGAAGCCGCCCTTGCGGATTTACCGGCGCAAGCCTATGTTTTGCTGCAACTGGCGCTGGTGATTGCGGCGCTGCCGGTCGCGCCCGCGGTGGCCGCCGGTTTTTTCAATATGCACCTGAGGTCGACTTGAACACAAACCCGCTCATGGGAAGGCTTGCCAATCCGAAACGCTTTCTCAGCGTGGCGAAATGGCTGCTGCCGCTGTCGGCGGTGATTGCGGCTTGCTGCATCGCGGGCGGGCTCTACTACGCGCTGCTCGACTCGCCGCCCGACTACCAGCAGGGCGACACCGTGCGCATCATGTACCTGCATGTGCCAGCGGCATGGATGGCGCTGTTCATTTACACCTCCATGGCTGTTGCCGCCTTTGTCGGCCTTGTCTGGAAACATGTGCTGGCGGAGCTGTATGCCCGCGCGGTCGCGCCGGTCGGCGCCTGCTTCACTTTCATCTGTCTTGTCACGGGCTCCCTCTGGGGCAAGCCCATGTGGGGCACCTGGTGGGTGTGGGATGCGCGGCTCACCTCCGTCCTCGTCCTCTTCTTCCTCTACATCGGCTACATGGCGCTGGTGGACGCGTTTGACGACGAACAAAAAGGCCTGAATGCCGGCGCGGGGCTGCTGCTGATTGGCGCGGTCAATATTCCCATCATCAAATTCTCCGTCGACTGGTGGAACACGCTGCACCAGCCGGCCGGCATCATCTCCATGAATTCCAGCCTTGATAAATCCATGCTGCCGCCGCTGGCGCTGATGGCCTTTGGCTTCCAGTTCCTCTTCATCGCGCTTGCCTGCCTGCGCCTGAAAACCGAAATTGCCCGCCGCCGTATCCGCGTGCGCGCCTTGGGTGCGGCATGACATACGCAGATTACATCGCAGGCGCTTACGGCTTCGCCGCCCTTATCCTGCTGGCGCTGATTATCCAGAGCGTGCTGGCATGGAGAAAGGTGAAGGCCGATGGCGACGCGTAAGCAGCAACGGCTGTATTTTATCCTTATCGTCCTCGCCTGCCTTGGCGGCGCGGCGGCGCTGTCGCTCTATGCGCTGCGCGACAATATTTCCTACTTCTATACGCCGAACCAGGTGAACCAGATGCGGGATGCGAATGACCCCCGCGTCACGCCCGATAAAACCTTCCGCATCGGCGGCCTTGTCGAAAAGGGGACGCTTTCCCGCGTTGATAAAGACCTCCTCTCCCGCTTCACCGTGACGGATACGATTGGCGAATTGAAGGTCGAATACAAAGGCATCCTGCCGGATTTGTTCCGCGAAGGGCAGGGCGTGGTCGCCCGCGGCAGACTGGACGATAACCGCTTGTTCATCGCGGCGGAACTGCTCGCCAAGCACGATGAAAAATACATGCCGCCGGAAGTCAAAAAATCGCTCGATGCCGCGCACCTTGAAGGCGTGAAGAAACTGCAGGACAAGAAATGATCATTGAACTCGGTCATTTCGCCCTCTGCTTTGCGCTGCTGATTGCGGCGCTGCAAACCGTTGTGCCGTTTATCGGCGCGGAAACCAACCGCCCGGCCTGGATGCTGACGGGGCGCAAAGCCGCCGTCTCCCTCTGCGGTCTCATCACCATCGGCTTCGTCGCGCTTATCCACGCCTATGCGCTGTCCGATTTTTCGGTGCTCAACGTCTACCAGAACAGCCATACCTTAAAGCCGTGGATTTATAAAATCAGCGGCGCCTGGGGCAACCATGAAGGCTCCATGCTGCTCTGGGTCTGGATCCTCAGCTTCTGGGGCCTCCGCGTTGCGCGCAAATCCGATACGCTGCCGCTGACCTTTCAGGCGCGCGTGATTTCCGTGCAGGGCTTGCTGTCCTTCGGCTTCCTGCTGTTTATTCTCACCACGTCCAACCCCTTCGCGCGCCTCAGCCCGCCCGCAATCGAAGGCATGGATTTAAACCCCATCCTGCAGGACCCGCTGCTCGCCATCCATCCGCCCATGCTCTACATGGGTTATGTCGGTTTTTCGGTGGCCTTCTGCTTTGCCATCGTCGCGCTGCTGGAAAAAAAGGTCGATGCCGAATGGGCCGGCTTTCTGCGCCCCTGGGTGCTCGCGGCCTGGGCGTGTTTGACCTTTGGCATTATGCTCGGCGCGACTTGGGCCTACTACGAACTCGGCTGGGGCGGCTTCTGGTTCTGGGATCCGGTAGAGAACGCATCCCTCATGCCGTGGCTTGCGGGCACGGCTTTGCTGCATTCGGTCGCTTCGCTGGAAAAGCGCGGTGTCTTGAAAATCTGGACAATCTTCCTTTGCATCTTCACTTTCACCCTCTCGCTGCTCGGCACCTTCCTTGTGCGCTCCGGCGTGCTCACCTCCGTCCATGCCTTCGCTGTCGATCCCGCGCGGGGGATTTTTATTTTGACGCTGCTGACGCTGGTGACGGGCGGCGCGCTGCTGCTCTATGCTTTGCGCGCGCCCTATATCCAGATGGGGAATACCTTCAAACCCGTCAGCCGTGAAACCGCGATTTTGATGAACAACGTCTTTTTGTTCACCTTCGCCGCGACGGTATTCATGGGCACGCTCTACCCGCTGTTTTTAAGTGCGCTGAACCTTGGCAGCATTTCTGTGGGCCCGCCGTATTTTACCGCTACCATGACGCCGCTGCTCATTCCCTTTTCCTTTCTCATGGGCATTGCGCCGGCGCTGGCGTGGCGTGAATCTTCCGCCCATGCGGTGCTGAAAAAACTGCGCCTGCCGTTTATCCTTGCGGCGGCTTTGGCCATCTGCGTCGCGCTGCTGCCCTATCCCGGCCAGCCCTTCACCGTCGTCATGTTCGGCGCGGGCGGCTGGATTTTGCTGGCAACGTTGAGTGACTTGTACCGCCGCACCGGTAGTATCAAAGCCCTGCGCAGCGCGCCCGCCAATTACTACGGCATGATTGTGGCGCATTGCGGCTTTGCGATTTTGCTGATGGGCGTCACCGGCGCAACCGTGTGGAAAGAAGAATCCATCCGCTGGATGGCGAAGGGCGACTCGCAAATGTTTGCGGGCCGCAGCCTTGTCTTCCTCGGCACGCAAGGCGGCATCGGCCCCAATTACGATTACGAACGCGGCGTCTTCACGCTGCAGGCCACGGGCGCGGAAAGCGAACCCACCACGCTGAACCCCGAAAAACGCTGGTACCCTAGCCAGGAGCGGGAGACAAGCGAAGTCGCGCTCAAAGCCTCCGGCCTTGGCATCTATTACGCGGTGCTCGGCGACCATGATGCCAAGAACCCCAACCGCTGGGTCGTGCGGCTTTATTACCATCCGCTCGTCATCCTCGCCTTCCTCGGTGCCTTCATGATCGGCCTCGGCGGCATTCTCGCCATGGGGCGGAAGAAAGCGGCGGTGGAGGCATGAAATTCCGCTTCGCCTATATCCCGCTGCTCGCCTTCCTCGGCCTTGTCGGGCTTTTCGCCGCGCCGCTGCTGGAAGGGAAGGACCCCGCCGTCATTCCCTCCGCCATGATCGGCAAACCGGTGCCGAAGTTTGACCTCGCGCCCGCGCTGCCGTTTGGAAAAGGTGTATCGACCGCGACGCTGGTCGAGAGCGGCGTGCCCTCCATCGTCAACGTCTTCGCGTCCTGGTGCATCAGCTGCCATTCGGAACAGCAGTTGCTCGTGAAGCTGAAAAAGGAAACCGGCGTCGCGCTCTACGGCATCGATTACAAGGACAAGCGGCCGGATGCCGAAGCCTGGCTGAAGCGCTACGGCAACCCGTTTGACGCCGTCGGCTTTGACGGCGCGGGCCGCTCCGCGATTGACTGGGGCGTTTACGGCGTGCCGGAAACTTATGTCGTCGATAAAGCCGGCATCATCCGCTACAAATATGTCGGCGCGCTGAACGAAGATACCATCGACACCATCGTCAAGCCCCTCCTCAAGGAGCTGTCGAAATGAAATATTTCTTCCTCCTCTTCCTGCTTCTTTCGACGCCCGCGCTTGCGGTGCAGCCGGATGAAATGCTGAAAGACCCGGGGCTGGAAGCGCGTGCCCGCGACATCAGTCACGGTCTTCGCTGCCTTGTCTGCCAGGGCGAAGATATTGATGAATCCAACGCAGGGCTCGCCGCTGATATCCGCAAACTGGTGCGCGAACGGCTGGTGGCCGGCGACAGCGACGAACAGGTGATGGCCTTCCTGCATGACCGCTACGGCGATTACGTGCTCATGCGTCCGCCGCTGCGCCCTGCGACGCTGCTGCTCTGGTTTGCGCCGCTGATTGTGCTGGGGGCGGGCTGCGGCATCGCCTTCCTCTATATCCGCCGCCGTCAAACGGCAGGGGGCTGATATGTGGGGCTTGTACATCATCATGGCGCTGCTCGCCGCCGGCACCTGCACCAAGCTGCTCCAGCCGCTGATGGACGGCCACCGCCACGGCACGGCGCAGGACCGCAAGATGCTTTATAGCATTGTCTGCGCCGCGCCCGTGCTGGCCTTCTGCCTCTATATGTTCCTCGGCCGGCCGGACCTGCCCGGCGCGCCCGCGATTTTCGGCGGCATCAGCGACCCTGCAACGCTCGTGCAGGGGCTGGATGACCTCATGTCGCGGCAGCAGGCGCTCCTCATGCGGCACCCGGCGCAGATATTGCTGGAGGAAAATCCGGATAACCTCGCGGCCATTGTCCAGCTCGCATCCGTGCAGGTCAAGTTACGCAACTACAAAGAAGCGATAAAATTCTACAAGCGCGCGGTGATCGTGGCCGAGGAAGTCCACGACCCATTCCTGCGCATTTATGTAACAAACCTTGGACAGCTGCAGGTGGATAGCGACGGCGGCAACGTCAACGACGCTGCGATCGGTACCTTTAACTATGTGCTGACGCTGCAGGCGGGAAACCCCATCGCGCGATATTATCTGGCTCAAGCGAAATACCAGCACCATGATGTTGAAGGCGCTATCGCGGACTGGCAGGCGCTGCTGAGTGACGGCCCGCCCGGTGCCTATTGGAAAGACATGGTGCGCGACAGTCTCGTCAAAGCACAAGCGGAGCTGAAAGCCCGGAATAAGCCCTGATCAGCGCACGCAGGCGCGGGACGCGCGGAGGTATTCCGCCCGCGTGTCGATCAGCGCCTGTTTCTCCTTGCGCTCCGTGTCGAGGTCAGCCAGCGGCCGCGCAATCGCCCCTTGCAGTCGGTCGATGAAGGTCTGGCGCATTTTTTCCATGCGCGCTTTCGTCAGCGGCGGCGGCATCTGCATGCGCGCGGCTTCCGTGCGTGCGGCGCCCTCGAGCGCGGGGAGATACTTTTTCAATGTCGCAATGTCGGTGTGAACGTGGCGGAATTCATGGGTCACGGTGTCCTTGTAGCGGCAGCTGCCTTCCTTATAATCGCTGGCGATGAAGACATCCGGCTTATAGCTCACAAAAACGCGCACCGTGCCGGGCCACAGGCAGAAAAGCCCGCCCTGATAGGCCTGATAGCCGAACTGCATTTCAAAGTCGGCCTTGATCTTGCCGTTGGTATAGCCGCTGGTGACGGGGAATTCGGCATGCGCCGCGCCGTCGCCCTGTTCCCAGCTTTTCGCCAGCTGGCGTGTCGACAGGTCATGATGGAGGACGGCGGGTTTCTCCGAATAGACGAAAAACACCTGCGGCGGAGCTTTTGCGGGACACAACGACAGCGCGGCGACGACATAGGCCTTTGCGAGGGACATGCTGTTGCTACTCGCCGGGGCAGAGCGCGGTGCCGCGCAGATATTCCTGCCGCGTGTCGATCATCTGCTGCCGCGCCGCCCGCACATGTTCCAGCTCATCGGTCTTTTGCCCTAGCGCCGCACGGACGAGATCCATCATCCGGTTCTGGACATCAACGGCGTTTTCGGCCGGCACGGGCGGTATCGGCGGCATATGGTCAAGCGCTGCCTGCACGGCCGCCGTCATTTGCGGCAGGTATTCGTTGAAGGTGATGATGTCGGTGTTCACATGGCGCACCTCGTGCTGCAGCGTCGCCTTGTAGCGGCAGCTTCCCGCCTTCGTTTCGCTGGAAATGTAAATCAGCGGCGCATAGCTCACCGCGATCCCGACCTGCGCCAGCGAAACGCAAACCATGCCGTCTTCCGTGCTCGTCGTATTGAAGAGGATGCGATAGGCAGGGTCGATGTGGCTGACTGTCAGCCCGCCAACGGTGAAAATTTCATTCCGGCTGTGGGAAAAAGTAGTGCTGATATGATATTGCCCCAGTTCCGCACTCGACTTGGCGTTAATTTCCACCGGCGGAATGTTGGCAAAAGTCATCGTCACTTTCGGGGCCGGCAATATAGGGCAGCTGGCCTGCGCCGCCAGAATATAAAAGGCCGCAAGCTTGTGGAGGCTCGCGCCCGCAATCATCTGCCGCCCTCTTTGCGCTGCTTGATGCGGTTGAGGAAGCCGCCGATTTTGAGGACGTTTTCAATGCGCTTTTGCAGGAAATCATGCGTGCGCGTCGCGCCTTCGGAACTGTCGTTCAGCCAGAACAGAACGGTCGAGGTGATGACGCCCGAGAGCAGCATGCGTTTTGTATAGCGGTTATAATCGGTCGAGGTGTCGCCGGCCGCAATCCAGATAACATCGGCCGTGTTCCACACCAGTTTCGGCAGGCGGAAGGACCGCGGCGGCAGCGCCATTTTGGCAAGCCCCGCTTTCACGGCTTCCTTGTGCGGCGTCAGAATTTCCAGCCGCGTTTCAACGCCATAGGCGATTTTGTCGCGGATTCGCATGGATTCGAATTTTTTGCCGGCCAGTTTTTCCGCCATCTTGCCGTCCGCCCATTCGGCGAAATAAACCAGCAGGTCAAGCGCGCCATGGGGGAAGACGGCGGCAACATCGGCATCGCTCATCTTCAGCCGCGCGGCGGCGCGTGTCATCAGGTCGTCCGTCCAGCCGTCGAAGGGCACATCGGGCAGGGCGGCTTCCAGTACGGCGGCCCGGATGTCGCCGCTATTTTTCTTCGAGGAAGATTTTTTTGCCATGTTCTTGCAGCCTTTTCGACTAATATGGTGCCACTATTCACCCTGATGGATATGAAGTGTAGCCATGAAACGCGCAAAAGCCAATAAAAGCGGTAATCTGCCGCCCCGCTGGGACCTGTCCGACCTGGTGCCCGCACCGGTGGACGCGAATATAAAAAAGCTGCTGCAAAAACAGGCCTTGCGGGCGTCGGCTTTTCAGAAGAAGTACAAGGGCCGCCTTGCCCGCCTTTCCGGCGCGGCTTTCGGCGCGGCGATTGCCGAATATGAAGCGATATCGGAGGCGCTGGCCCGCGCCTACAGCTACGCCAGCCTTGACCGCCAGACGAAGTTGGATGACGCCGGCGCGGGACGCAGGCTGCAGGGCGTGGTGGAGAAGGAAACCGATATTTCGGCGCAATTGCTGTTCTTCACGCTCGAGATCAATAAAATCCCCGCGGCGACGCTGGCCAAGCAGCTGAAAAGCCCCGCCGCCGCCAGATACCGCCCGTTTATAGACGATACCCGCGCCTTCCGCCCGCACCAGCTGGCCGATGATATCGAAGCCGTGCTGCATGAACGCAGCGTGACCGGTGCCGGTGCCTTTGTGCGCATGTTTGACGAAAGCATGGCGAAATTGCGCTTCAACTTCCGCGGAAAAATCGTGACGGAGACGGAAGTCTTCCATGAAATGTTCTCGAGCGACCCGAAACGCCGGAAAGACGCCGCCGCGGCAATTGAAAAAGTGCTGCCGGAACATGCGCAGGCCTTCGGCTTTATCCTCAACACCCTCATCAAGGAAAAAGAGGTGGATGACAAGCAGCGCGGCTTTAAAACCCCGCTCGCCTCCCGCAACCTTGAAAATCAGGTGGAGGATGATGTTGTTGACGCGCTGGTATCGGCGGTCAGGAAAAGCTATCCGCGCCTGTCCCACCGCTATTACAGGCTGAAGGCGAAATGGATGGGCGTCAAAAAAATGCCCTATTGGGACCGCAACGCGCCGCTGCCCTTCGCCGCGAAGAAAAAGTTTTCATGGGCCGCTGCGCAGGCTGCGGTGCTGGACGCCTACGGCAGCTTCCACCCGAAGATGCGCGAGGTCGGGCAGCAGTTTTTCGACAATCTCTGGATTGATGCCGCGCCCTATGCCGGCAAGGACAGCGGCGCTTTTTCCGCCGGCACCGTGCCCTCGGCGCACCCCTATATCCTCATGAATTTCAAGGGCGGCATTGAAGATGTCATGACCTTGGCGCATGAACTGGGGCACGGGGTGCATCAGGTGCTGTCGGCCAAACAGGGGCATTTGATGGCCGATACGCCGCTGACGCTTGCCGAAACCGCAAGTGTTTTTGGCGAGATGCTGGTGTTCCAGTCTCTGCTGCAGGCGGAAAAAAATCCCGCCGCGCGGCAGGCGATGCTGGCGAAAAAAGTGGAAGACATGCTGAACACCGTCGTCCGCCAGATCGCCTTCCATACCTTCGAAACCCGCATCCACGCCGAGCGGAAAGAAGGGGAGCTGACGCCGGACAGGCTTGGCGCGATATGGATGGAAGTCATGCAGAGTAGCCTTGGCCCCGCCTTTACCTTTACCGAAGGCTATAAAAACTTCTGGATGTATATTTCGCACTTCTACCATGTGCCGTTTTACGTCTACGCCTATGCCTTCGGCGACTGCCTCGTGAACGCGCTTTATGCGGTCTATCAAAATTCAGGGCAGGATTCCGGAAAGGATTTTGCGGAGAAGTATCTGACGCTGCTCGAAGCCGGCGGCACGCTGCGGCATGACAAGCTGTTGAAACCATTCCGCCTCGATGCGCGGGACCCCAAGTTCTGGTCAAAGGGCCTGTCCCTCATCGAATCTTTTATTGACCAGTTGGAATCCGCCGACAAGGCTGTTAAGCTGCGGAAGTAACAAGATAATTCTCAAGGATTGTTGACCAAAGCATGTTGTTCGGCGGTAAAAAAGCCAAGCTCGCCCAGCTCTGCGCCGAAATTGTGGCGGAGGCGGAAGACGCCGTGGTGATCATCGATTCATCGCACCGCATCGTGCTGTTCAACAGCGGGGCGGAGCAGATGTTCGGCTTCACCGCCAAGGAAACCGTCGGCGAACGCCTCGATATGCTGATGCCGGAGCGCTTCCAGCTGCAGCACGACGTGATGGTCGATGAATTCGGCGCCAGCAGCCTTGAAACCAAAACCATGGGCCGCCGCAACCGGCAGATTTACGGCCGCCGCAAGGACGGCAATGAATTCGTCGCCAATGCGCAAATCATCCGCCTTGGCGATAAAACTACGCGCTATTACGCAGCCCTGTTCCGCGACGTCAGCCAGAACAAGCGGACGGAAGAAGAGCTGTTGCGCCTTGCCGCGACCGACCCGCTCACCGGCGCCTACAACCGCCGCGAATTCACGCAGATGGCGGAGCGCGAAGCATTGCGCTCCCACCGCTATCACCATCCGCTCTCGCTCATGATGCTCGACCTTGACCACTTCAAGCGGCTGAACGACACCTACGGCCATGCGGCGGGCGACAAGGTTTTGCAGCGCTTCACGACGCTTTGCACCAATACCCTTCGCAACGTCGATATCTTCGGCCGCTGGGGCGGGGAAGAGTTCGTGGCGCTGCTGCCGGAGACGGATATCGAAGGCGCCAGCATTATCGCCGAGCGTTTACGTAAAATCATCAGCGAAAATGTGCTCAGTTTCAACGACCATAAAATCACCTTCACCGCCAGCATCGGCGTCGTCCAGTACAAGGACGGCGAGGTGAATGTGGATGCGCCGTTAGGCAGAGCCGACAGCGCCGTCTTCGATGCCAAAAAAGCCGGCCGCAACCGCATTTCCGTCTTCCGCAACTGATTGATTTTGCTGCGCTGCACCGGATTCAAACGCCTTGGCGGGGGTTTGTTTTCCGTGTTAGGCTTCATCCATCCAAAACACCTGTTCCAAATTAGCTGGGCGTACCTTCAATGGCGAACGACAAGCGAGATGAAACGGCAAACGGAAATTCCATGTCGCTTCCGAAGTGGGATTTGCGCGACCTGTTTCCGTCGCCACAGTCGCCCGAATTTTTGAGCGCGCTGGATCAGGTGGAAGAAAACAGCCGCAAATTTTCAGAAAAATACAAAGGCAAGATCAAGAAGCTGACCGGCAACCAGCTGGGCGAGGCGATCGAGCTGTATGAAAAAATCAGCCAGCATTCCGCCAAGGTCGCGCTCTATGTGGAGCTGACCAAGGCGGTCGATGCCGACCAGAACGCCTGGGCGCAGGATATTTCCGATCGTCTGCGCAAGGCGGAAGCCCCACGGCTGTTCTTTGAACTCGACATCAACAAACTGTCGGAAACCGAACTGCTCGCCAAAATCGCCGCGCCGAAGCTTGCGCCCTATGGCCCCTGGATCGGCAAGGTGCGCGGGCTGCGCGGGCACCAATTGTCCGAACCCGCCGAGAAATATGATGCCCGCATGCAGACCGTCGCGACCGACGCCTGGGTGCGCCTCTACGACCAGCTGGTGACGGATCTGCGCTTTGATCTGCGCGGTGAAAAATTGACCGAAGCCGAAATTTTCAACGCCATGGAAACCGGCGATTCCAAACTCCGCCGCGAGGCCTTTGCATCCATCACCGAAGTGCTGGCGGAAAACAAAAAATCCTTTGCGCTTATCACCAATACGCTGATTGACCTGAAAAAAATGAGCGACACGTGGCGCAAATTCGACGCGCCGGAAGACAGCCGCCATGTTGAAAACCAGATCGACAAAGAAACGGTGGAAGCGCTGACCAAAACCGTGCGCGACAACTATTCCAAAACCGCGCACCGCTATTATGCGTGGAAGGCGAAGAAATCCGGCGTCGCCCGCCTGCACCCCGCCGACCGCAACGCCCCTCTCGGCCGTCGCAAATCGCGCGAATACAGCTGGGAGGAAGCAAAAGAAATCGTCCTCGCCTCCTTCGCCAAGCTGTCACCGGAGATGGCCGCCCTGGGGCAGGAGTTTTTTGACAAGGGCTGGATTGACGCGGCACCGCGTGCCGGCAAGGACAGCGGCGGCTTTTCCCACCCCGCAACGCCCGATACGCATCCCTATATCCTCGTCAACTTCTTCGGCGGCGCGGGGGATGTGATGACATTGGCGCATGAGCTTGGCCACGGCATACATCAGGTGCTGGCAGGTAAACAGGGGCATTTGAAGGCGGATACGCCGCTGACCCTTGCCGAAACCGCATCGGTCTTTGGCGAAATGCTATGCTTCAAGGAACTCCTCTCGCGTGAAACAGATATGGCGGCGCAACGCGCCATGATCGCGCAGAAGGTGGAAGATATGCTGAACACCGTCGTCCGCCAGACGGCGTTTTTCACCTTCGAGCAGCGCGTGCATAAAGAACGCGCCGAGAATGGGGAGCTGAGCCCTGAGCGCATCGGCGCCATCTGGAAGGAAACGCAGAAAGAATCCCTTGGTCCCGCCGTCAACCTTGATGTACCGGGTGCGGAAAACCTCTGGATGTCGGTGCCGCATTTCATCCATACGCCGTTTTACGTCTACGCCTATGCCTTCGGCGACTGCCTCGTGAATGCGCTCTATGACGAATATTCAAAAGCCGCCGATAAAAAAGATTTCACCGATAAATATATCGAGCTGCTGAAATCCGGCGGCACCAAGCGGCATGACGCGGCCCTCGCCGAATTCGGCCTCGACACCACAGACCCCGCCTTCTGGAAGAAGGGCATGAGCGTTATCGAACGCTACATTGATGATCTTGTGGCCCTCGACGCCAAAATCGAGCAGGTGCAGAAAAAGCAGGCGGACTTCAAGGCCAATGGCGACAGCGCCGTCAAACCCGCCGCGAATGACGACGCCCAACGGCCCGCGCCGAAAAAGAAACCGAAAGGCCCTGCCGCATGAGACGCGCCTTCCAGAAAAGCAGCCCGAACCCGTCTTTAAGCCGCAAGTTCCACACCGCCGCCGGCAATGACGCGAAGCCTGCGAATAACGACAATCTGCCGCGCTGGAATTTAAACCTGCTCTACCCCGGCCTTGAATCGAAAGAGCTGCTGGCGGATAAGACGGAAGTTGAAACGCGCGGCCAGCAATTCGCAAAGGATTACGAAACGACGATTCCCTACCTGAACGGCGCTGAACTCGCCGATGCGATTGCGGAATATGAATCGATCGAGGCGCTGCGCACCAAAATCTCCGCCTACATCGGCCTCATGGAATCCGACAGCGTGAATAATTTTGCCAAGACCGACGCGCTCAAAAAATGGCAGAGCGAAGCGGGCGGCACCGTCTCCTTCTTCGAATCCGAAATCGCCGAGATGAAAGAGCGCGATTTGATGACCAAGCTCGGCGCCTCGCCGGATCTTGCGCGCTATGCGCCGTGGATCGCGGGCCTGCGCGCCGGTCGCAGTTACCTTGTCGACCCTGAAGTCGACAACATGGCCGCCGAATATTACAACAGCAACCGCGAAGCCTGGCGGCGGCTGTATCACGAAACCTACAACGCCATGCGCGTTGAAGTAGATGGCAAAAAACTCTCCATCGACGCCGTGCATGAAATGATGGGCGATGACAAGGCGACGCTTGAGCAGCGCCGCGAATGGCGCGGCAAGATTGCGGAAGTTTTAAAGGATAACGCCAAGCGCACCGCGCTGATCTACAACACCATGGCGAAAGACAAACTCATCGACACGGACGTCCGCCAGTTTTCACGCCCGGATGCCGAAGAAAACGCCGGCAACGGCATTTCCGATGAAGTTGTCGATACCATGCACAAGACGGTGAAGCAGGCCTATTCACGCCTGTCCCACCGTTATTATGCGTGGAAAGCACAACAGCACGGCGTTGAAGTGATGGAGCGCGCGCAGCTGGGCATGAAGCTGAAAGACGCGCCGACGGAAAACCTGCCGGATTACAGCTTCGCCGAGGCGCGCAAAACCATCCTCCGCGCCTTCAAGAAATTCTCGCCCAAATTCGCGCGCATCGCGCAGAAGTTTTTTGACGACGGGCGCATTGATGCGCAGCCGCGGCCGGATAAAGAAACCGGCGCCTTCTCCATGCCGACCGGGCCCGCCAACCTGCCCTACGTCTTCATGACATATAATAACGACATTGATGATTTGGTGACCCTCGGCCATGAACTCGGCCACGGCGTGCATCAGGTGCTGGCGGAAAAAGCGCGCGGGCTGTTCCTATCCGAAATGTCGACAACCGTCTCCGAAACTGCGAGCATTTTTGCCGAGATGCTTGTGTTCGAGGAAATGCTGAGCAAGCAAAAAGACCCCGCCGTCGCCAAATCCCTGCTCATGGACAAGACCGAAGGCATGATTTTAAACGGCCTGCAGCAGCTGGCGTTTTACGATTTTGAAATGCAGGTGCATGCGGCGCGCAAAAAGGGCGAATTGTCGGTCGAGGAAATTTCCGATATCTGGGTGCAGACGCAGAAGGAATTCTACGGCCCTTCGGTGGAGCTGGACGAGTATGACCGCTACTACTGGATGGTCGTGCCGCATTTCTACGATACGCCCTTCTACGTCTATTCCTATTCTTTCGCGCAGATTCAGGTGGCAGGGCTTTATCAGGAATATAAAGCCGCCGCGAAGGAAGGGGAGCCGGAGCGCCTTGGCTTCGTCGAAAACTATATCGAGCTGCTGGAGACCGGCATCACCCGCAACCTTTATGAATCCCTGCGCCCCTTCAGCCTTGACCCCGAAACCCCGGAATTCTGGGAGAAGGGCCTGTCGCTGATGGAAAACTACCTCGACCAGCTCGAAAAAATGGACGAGAAGCCGCAAACCAAACCCAAAGCCGCCCCCAAAACGCCCAAGCCATGACCGACGACGTGACGCAGATCGCAGGTCCCGTCGAGGAAGACGCGGACGGCAAATTGATTCTCCGCATCCCGCTGTTTGACGGCGGCGATGAATTCATCCACTGCACGGAAAGCATTTCGGAAATTGACGGGCCGTATTTACAAATCAACCTCCCGGACTGGCTGGTGAAAAAGCTGCAATTGCGCGAGGGATCGCAGGTGCTCATCGACAATAAAGACCGCAAATTCAACATGGAAGTGTTGGAGCCCTAAAAAAATCTCGACTTTTGCGCCGCAGCGCATCATCTTCACATTATGGTGAAGAAGACGGACACGCCCGAAAAACCGAAGAAATCCAAAACCACGACCGCAAAAGAAACCGGCGGCAGGGAAACCGGCACCGTCGGCGGGCGATTGAAACGCTACGCCAATGTCTCCACCACCATGACCGGCCTTGCCGCCCGCCTTGCGGGGCAGAAATATCTCGGCATCGGCATCGACAAACCTATTCATGCGCGGCAGTTGATGGAACAGCTGGGGGACCTTAAAGGCCCGCTGCTGAAAGTCGCGCAATTGCTCGCGACCATCCCCAATGTGCTGCCGAAGGAATATGCGGCGGAGCTGCAAAAGCTGCAAAGCCAGGCGCCGCCCATGGGCTGGCTCTTCGTCCGCCGCCGCATGATGGCGGAACTCGGCCCCGACTGGGAAAAGAAATTCAAAAGCTTTGAAAAAGAAGCCGCCGCCGCCGCAAGTTTGGGGCAGGTGCATCGCGCTGTTGCGCATGACGGCACCAAGCTTGCCTGCAAGCTGCAATACCCCGATATGATTTCGGCGGTCGAAGCAGATTTGAAACAGCTGAAACTGATCATGGGCGTGTTTGAAAAATACGACCAGTCGGTGGTGACATCCGAAATCCAGAAAGAAATCGGCGACCGCCTGCATGAAGAGCTGAATTACGAGCTGGAGGCGAAACATGCCGCGCTCTACGGGTTGATGCTGAAGGATGAAAAAAACATCCATGTGCCGAAAACCCTGCCGGAGCTTTCGACGAAACGCCTTTTGACCTCCACATGGCTCGAAGGTGAGTCGATTTTGAACTTCATCAAGGACAAGCCGGCGCGGCGCAATGAAATCGCGCTGAACCTGTTCCGCGCCTGGTATGTGCCGCTCTATTTCTACGGCACCATTCATGGCGACCCGCACCTTGGCAATTACGCTGTGCAGAAAGACAATTCCATCAACCTGCTCGACTTTGGCTGCGTGCGCGTCTTCCCGCCGCGCTTTGTCGGCGGCGTCATCAAGCTCTACCACGCGCTGCAAAGCAGCGACCGCGAGATGGCGGTTGAAGCCTATGAAAGCTGGGGCTTCAAGGGTCTTTCCAAAGACACCATCGAAGTCCTCAACATGTGGGCGGGCTTTTTATACGGCCCCGTGCTGGATGATAACGTGCGCCCCATCGGCACCGTCGAAAAGGGCGAGGTCTATGGGCGTGAGATTGCGTCAAAGGTCCACCGCGAGCTGCAGAAGGTCGGCGGCATCAAGGTGCCGCGTGAATTCGTCTTCATGGACCGCGCGGCGCTGGGTCTCGGCTCCGTCTTCCTGCACCTGAAAGCGGAAATGAACTGGCACGACCTATTCCAGGATCTCATCAAAGACTTCGATGAAAAAGAAATGGCCGCCCGCCAGAAGGCTGCCCTCAAAAAGCTCGATATTCCCGTTACGGTTTAGGCGCTGCGCTCGTCACCGGTTTTTTCCACCGCTGCCGCAATTCCTCGATCTGCTCTTTCGTCCCCGGCAGGACGGAGAGGAACAGGCGCGCTTCATGCATCGCCGGTTCCGAATGCACGGCGCCGCGCGGCGAGCCCGCGATAAAGACAACACCCTTGCCCTTCGGCGTCGTCACCGTTTGTGTTTCATCCAGCACCGCCGCGACCGACAGCCGTTTTTCCGCATCATCATTCGGGTTTTTGCGGGATGCCTCGTTGAACGCCGCCATGCGGCTTTGGGGCAGATCATTCAGCAGCGTCGGCGCGCCCTTCAGCACCACGGCGGCTTTGCGCTGGTCGCCTTCAAACGGCGCATAGAAATACCCGTCCTGATGCCAGCGCGGAATATCGAATTCATCGGTCGGCAGCGTGGCGCGCAGGGTAATCCAGCCGGCCTCCGCCCCGAAGCCTTTTAAAATATCCTTCACCATCGTATCGATTTTCTCGGCGGCGGCAGCGGATGTTTTGTCCTCATTGCCGATGCTGCCAAGGAAGGTTTTTAAATCCGCCGCCAGCGTCTCCGCCGTGCCAAACAGGTTGTAGGTGCCGCCGGTGCTGACGGTTAAATGGTCTAGCGATGCGTTCGTGTCAAAGAACGCGAAGGGCTTATCGGCCACTATCGCCTGCTGTAGTGATGCTGCGGGATCAGTAAAGCGGCTCTGCATATTATGTGTTCCCCATATCAGGTATTCCGGGGGTGGCCGTTCAGGAAAGGCCTGCCGGGTTGCGGCATCGGCTTATCGCGGAGGACTTCGCCGATGAAATCGTAATCCGCCAGCTGCGCCGCACGCGCCGCGATTTTGGGCGGCAGGGTTTTTGCGGCGTCATCGTTGAATTCGGCGGCAAGGCCCTCCGGCGTTGCGATTTTCTTCTCCAGAATGGCTTTCAAAACGGTCGAGGTCCATTTGAAGGTATCGGGGAAGGGCGTCGTCAGCACGATATTGGTGAGCTCCCCCAGCGGCGTCTGGCCGTGCAGTTTTTCAAAGCTTTCAAACAGGTGCTGCGCCTCGCCGGTATTGGGCGTGTAATGCGCCGCGAAAGCGCCGGCAAGCGATATCGCCTGCAGCGGATCAACGCCGGCATTGGCAAGGCGCTGCTGGTTTTCATTGACCTTCTCGACCGTGGGGCCAGAAAAGTTGACCATGCCGCTTGTGTTATACAGCGCGTGGCGGGTGCGGAACAACATCAGCTGCTCGGCAAGTTCGGGGTCCGGCCCGCGGCGCATCAGGTTGCGGATCAGGGCGAAAGCATCGGCCGCATTCTCCGCGACTAATCTATCCCTGCTGCCGCCTTCCGCCACAATAGCATGGCCGGTTTCATGATCGAAAATAAACTGCAGTTCCTGCGCGGGTGTGACGGCGCCGTCAAAAAAGCGTGGGCGGTCATCCGCCGTATAGATGAAGATGAACGAATTGCCGTGATCATCCGTCTGGCAATAGGATGTTTTCTGCTGCACGCAATGCGCGAAGATGGGTTGCAGCTGCTTCTTGCCCTGCTCGCTGCCCATGAGTTCGATGAGCTCGCCGACGACATCTTCATCGGGGTGGACGATGGTGCCGGTCGACACATCGACGAAATAGACGGAATTTTTGCGGTCGGGGTAGTCGTTGTAAAATTCGCTCACCGCGTCGTGGAAATTGAAGGCGGCCGCGCCCGTTTTTTGGGCGGCATCGGCAAAGTCGGGGGCTGCAGCTTTGGCCATGAAGACTCCTTACGCCTACTATTATACATAAAATATCGATTGCGAGTGATTCTCAACAAAAATCCCGCGCGGGAGGCGTCTAACCACCTGATTATAATATGAAATATATTCACGCTGGTTGAGTTTGCAGGCTAAATCCGGCATTGTGGTGCCCAGAAGTTGTTACAAGGCATCGGTTTTAAGGGAAATTCGAAGATGATCAAACTGGCGATCGGCAAGGAAACCATTGCGGCTGAAAAGCGCGTCGCGGCCTCGGCCGAAACGGTGCGCAAGCTTATTGCCCTCGGCGCGGAAGTCTATGTGGAGCAGGGCGCAGGCGTTCAATCCGCCGTGACCGACCAGATGTATGCGGACGCCGGCGCAAAAGTCGTCAGCCAGGATGAAGCCTATAAAGACGCCGATGTAGTTTTCCGCGTGCGCCACCCCGCTGCCGCTGAAATTGCGAAAATGAAAAAAGGCGCCGTGCTCATCGGCATGCTCGCGCCCTATAACGAAAAAGAATCCGTCAAGGCCTATGCGGCGCAGGGCGTGACCGCCTTCGCGATGGAACTGGTGCCGCGCATCACCCGCGCGCAGACGATGGACGTGTTGTCGTCACAAGCGAACCTCGCCGGCTACCGCGCCGTGCTGGAAGCGGCCAATGCCTTCGGTCGCGGCTTCCCGATGATGATGACGGCGGCGGGCACTGTGCCGGCTGCGAAAGTGTTTATCATGGGCGCGGGCGTTGCAGGCCTGCAGGCGATTGCGACCGCACGCCGCTTGGGCGCTGTCGTTTCCGCAACCGACGTGCGCGCAGCATCCCGCGAGCAGGTGCAATCCCTCGGCGCGACCTTCGTGATGGTCGAGAATGAAGAAACCAAGGCCGCCGAAACCGCCGGCGGTTACGCGAAAGAAATGAGCGACGATTATAAAAAGCAGCAGGCCGCGCTGATCGCCGAGACAATCAAGAAGCAGGACATCGTCATCACCACCGCCCTCATCCCCGGCCGCAAAGCGCCGGTGCTGGTGACCGACGACATGGTGAAGTCGATGAAGCCGGGCTCCGTCATTGTCGACCTTGCGGTAGAGCAGGGCGGCAACGTCACGCTCGCGAAACTTGGCGAAGTTGCGGAAGTGAACGGCGTCAAAATCGTCGGCTACCCGAACATGCCGAGCCGTATTGCGGTGGACAGCTCCGCACTCTACGCCCGCAACCTCTACAACTTCCTCGTGCCGCTCGTCACCAAAGACACGAAGGAGCTTAAAATCAACTGGGAGGATGAAATCGTCAAAGCCTCCGCGCTGACCAAAGACGGCGCCATCATCCACCCCAATTTCCAAGGTTAAGGAGCAGCCATGTCATCCGAACAACTCACCAATCAGGCGACCGACATCGCGAAGGGCGCGGCCGCGCTTGCCCAGCAGGCGGCGGATTTCACCGTGCAGGTGCATCAGTATGTCGCCCCCGCGGGCGCTTCCGCCCCCTTCTTCGTTTTCGGCCTCACCGTCTTCGTCCTCGCCTGCTTTGTCGGCTATTACGTCGTTTGGCGCGTGACGCCGGCGCTGCACTCCCCGCTCATGGCCGTCACCAACGCGATTTCTTCCGTCATCATCGTCGGCGCGCTGATTGCCGTTGGGTTGTCGGATAACGCGTCCTCAAAAATCATGGGCTTCCTTGCGGTCGTCCTCGCCTCTGTCAACATCTTCGGCGGCTTCATCGTGACGCGCCGGATGCTGCAGATGTTCTCCAAGAAAAAGAAATAAGGGATTAGAAAATGTCTTTGACCCTCTCGATGTTCTCCTACCTTGTTTCCTCCGCCTGCTGCATCATGGCGCTGCGCGGGTTGTCCGGCCCCAATACGGCCAAGGGCGGCTTGTTCTTCGGCATCGGCGGCATGGCGCTCGCCATTGTCACGACGCTGGTGATGCCGGGCATGCATTCCTTCCCGCTCATTATCCTCGGCATCGCCATCGGCGGTGCGATTGGCGGCGTGATTGCGCTGAAAATTGAAATGACGGCGCTGCCCCAGCTGGTCGCAGCCTTCCACTCCCTCGTCGGTCTGGCGGCGGTCATGATTGCGGGTGCCGCCTTCGGCAACCCGGAAGCCTATAAGATCGGCAGCCCCGGTGAAATTCACACGGGCAGCCTTGTCGAGATGAGCCTCGGCGTCGCGATTGGTGCCATCACTTTCACGGGCTCCATCATCGCCTTCGGCAAACTGCAGGGCATCATCCCCGGCAAGCCTGTCACCTTTAAGGGCCAGCACTTCGTCAACGCCTGCCTTGGCGCGGGCCTCCTTGCCCTCATCATCCTGCTCTGCCTTGCGCAGTCAACGCTGGTGTTCTGGGCGATTGTCGCGGTGGCGCTGCTGCTCGGCGTCCTCATGATCATCCCCATCGGCGGCGCGGATATGCCGGTCATCGTCTCCATGCTCAACAGCTATTCCGGCTGGGCGGCGGCGGGCATCGGCTTCACGCTGCAGAATAACCTGCTGATCATCGTGGGCGCGCTCGTCGGCGCATCCGGCGCTATCCTGTCCTACATCATGTGCAAAGGCATGAACCGTTCCTTCTTCAACGTCATCCTCGGTGGTTTTGGCGGTGAAGCGGCGGGCGGCGCGGCGGCAGCCGTTTCCGACAAGCCAGTTAAAATCGGCTCCGCCGATGACGCAGCGTTTATTTTGAAGAACGCAGCGACGGTTGTGATTGTGCCGGGCTATGGCATGGCGGTTGCGCAGGCGCAGCATGCCCTGCGCGAAATGGCCGACCAGCTGAAAAAGCACGGCGTCAAAGTGCGCTACGCCATTCACCCCGTCGCGGGCCGCATGCCGGGTCACATGAACGTCCTGCTCGCCGAAGCCAATGTGCCCTATGACGATGTGCTGGAGCTGGAAGACATCAACCGCGATTTCGCGCAGACGGACGTCGCCTTCGTCATCGGCGCGAACGACATTACCAACCCCGCCGCGAAAAAAGACCCCGCTTCCCCCATCTACGGCATGCCGATCCTGGACGTCGAGTCGGCGGGTACCGTGCTGTTCGTGAAACGCTCCCTCGGCTCCGGCTATGCCGGCATTGATAACGAGCTGTTCTTTTATGACAACACCATGATGCTGCTCGGCGATGCCAAGCAGATGTGCGAAGGCATTATCAAAGCCCTCGAACACGCTTAACACCTGACAAATCAAAGCGCCGCCGGAGAAATCTGGCGGCGCTTTTTTCGCATAATTTTATTCTCAAGTTTTAAAAAATGCCGCAGCGCCGCAATTAATCAACCGTTCTTTTGCGTCTGGTATTCGTTTTGTTTCTGGTTATAATCTTTCAAGCTTCCAATCTTTACAAGGAAAGACCGCTGTAAAGCATGGCGAATTTGGATCGGTTCTTTCAACCGGACGGATGGCAGGAGGATCATTTTACCAGCACCACTGGTAAGGAAATCCGCTACGGCCATGCCGAACCCAAGGGCGAGAAGAAAGGCACTGTCGTCATCACGACAGGCTATGCCGATTTCATGGAAGCCTATCACGAAACAATGCACGAATATCTCAACCGCGGCTATGCGGTGTGGATGATGGACTGGGCGGGGCACGGCGGCTCGGAGAAAAATTCCAGCCCGCCCAAAAAAGGCCAGACGCTGGATGATCACGTCGAGGACCTGCGCAAATTCCGCCAGGAAATCGTGAAGGCCGATACCGATAAACCGGTTTTCCTCTCGACGCATTCCATGGGCGGGCAGGTGTCGCTGCATTTCATGTCGAAATGGGGCGATGATTTTGACGGCGCGGTGCTGGCCACCCCCCTCGTCGAAATGCGCGTGAAAGGCGAGGCGAAAGCCATGCTGCGCGCCGCCTTCCAGACCTCCATCGAGAACGGTTTTTCCGAACAGACCATCAAAAACGGCCGCCGCAGCATGACGCGCGAATTGACGGCCGAGCGCAAGGGGTTGAAAGACCAGAACCCCATCCGCATGGGCATCCACAAAACGCTGATGCTGCTGAATGATAAATTGAAAGCCGAAGACCCTACCATCGGCTACGTCAACAGCCTCATTAACGCCACCGACCGCGCCAATGACGAAGATTTTTTGAAGAAAATCAAAACGCCCGTGCTGCTCGGCATCGGCATGGAAGATGACGTGGTCGATAATAATTCGATCCGCCGAGCAGGGCAGCTGATGCCAAATGCCAAAACCGCCGAGATTAAAGACGGCACCCACGGCCTCTGGATCGAGCGCGACCAGCAGCGGCAGGAATGGTGGGCGCATATCGACAATTTCTTTGCGGAACGGCAGCTTGCCTTCCTGATAAAACACAACGCATCGCACCAGCCGCCGGCACATAAACCGCCGGCCATAAAGGGGCCCTGACATGCTGAAACCCGATGCCTTCAACACGCCGGACGGTTTCACTTTTGGCAATTTTACCAATGCCAAGGGCGCGAATATCCGCTACGGCCATGCAAAACCGGAAGGGGAGATCAAGGGCACCATCGTCATCCTCCCCGGCTTCCGCGAGAACATCGAAAAATACAACGAAGTGATGCGCGAAAAACTGGCGCAGGGTTTTGAAGTCTACGCCATGGACTGGCGCGGCCAGGGCGGCTCCGACCGCGGCATAAAAGGCAGCCAGAAGGCGCATTCCGAAGGCTATGGCGAGCAGATCGATACGCTGCACCAGTTCATGGACACGATTGTCGACAAGAACGCGGTGAAGCCCGTTGTCATGCTGGCGCATTCCATGGGGGCGCATATCGGCATGCGTTACCTGAAAGAACATGACGGCGTGTTTGATTCCGCCGTGCTGTCCTCCCCCATGATCGACATCATCACGGCCGGCCTGCCCAAACCACTCGCTCGCCAGATGGCGAAATTTGCCAAGGCCGGCAACTACCTCGAAAAATACATCCCCGGCGGCACCGACTGGACGGAGGAAAAGTTCGAGGGTAATAACAAGACGTCGGATGAAGAGCGTTTTCACGCCGGCACGGAAGCCGTGCTGAAGGACGACAAGCTGAAAACCGGCGACCCGACCTATGGCTGGATCTACCAGACGTTTTCCTCCATCGACATTCTGAATGACGAAGACTATCTCAAGGCCATCAAGACACCAATCCTCATGGGCATCTCCGACCATGACCGGATTGTGGAACGCGCGGCACAGGACAGGGCCTTGAAATTCTTGCCAAATGCGCAATCCATCGATATAAAAGGCGCCCGGCACGAACTCTGGATGGAACGCGATGACCTGCGTGACGTTTGGAGTAAGAAGGTCGACGCGTTCCTGGACGAAAGGGTCAAGGCCGCGGCGCCCGCGCCAAAAAAGCCTAGCCCGCCAAAGCCCCCGCGCCCTGCTGCGCCTTAAGGCTTTCGGCGGCATCTTTCGAACCGACGGAAAATTATTTGCCATGGGTAAAATGACAGACGAGAGCAACCGCGACTACGCACGCCTCAGCGACCTGATTGTGGAGGCGCTGCAGCTTGCCATCCGCCAGAAGGACGTCGCCATCGGCGACATGCTGTCCCGCGCGCTGGAAATGTCCCTCACCCGCAATGCCGGCATCCGCGATTTTGTGGAACGCCGTGAGTCGCTGGATGAAGTGCGGCGTATTTTGGGCGAAATGGCCGACCTCAAAAACGCCTCCAAGGGCATTTCCGACCGCCACTAACCGATCAGCGCCAGCCAGTCGTCTTCCGACAAAACCGTCACGCCTAGCTCGGTCGCCTTTTTCAGCTTTGATCCCGCGTCTTCGCCCGCAATCAGGTAATCGGTGTTTTTGGACACGGAGCCCGCGACTTTCGCGCCGAGCGATTCCGCGCGCGTCTTTGCCTCCTCGCGCCCCATTTTGGAAAGGGTGCCCGTGAAGACGACTGTCTTGCCGGCGACTTTTGAATCAACCGCGGCGGGGCGGATGAAATCCGTCACCGTCAGCTCCGCCTGCAAATCCGCCAGCACGGTCTTGTTATGCTTTTCGTGGAAGAAGGCGATGATATCTTCGGCAACCGAAGGGCCGATATCTTCAATCGCCAGCAGGTTGGCGGCGGCGGGACTGGCCGGCTCATAAGCGCTTTGCATTTCAGCCAGCAGCTTTTTCAGGCTTTCGTAATGCAGCGCCAGCTTCTTCGCCGTCGCCTGTCCCACCTGACGAATGCCAAGCGCATATATGAAACGGTCAAGGCCAATGGTGCGGCGCTCTTCAATCGCCTCAAGCAAATTCTTCACCGAAAGGTCGCCCCAGCCTTCGCGGGTCTTCAACGCGTCCTCATGCTGGCGCAGGCGGAAAATATCGCCTGGTCCCCCCAGCAGTTTCTCGTCCCAGAATTCCTTGATGATGCGCTCGCCAAGGCCTTCAATGTCAAAAGCATGGCGGCTGACAAAATGCTTCAGGCGCTCGACCGCCTGCGCGGGGCAGATGAGACCGCCGGTGCAGCGTGTCGCCACCTCTTCTTCCTCCCGCACCGCATCGCTGCCGCATTCGGGGCATTTGGTGGGGAAGATGAAGGGTTTGGAATTCTTCGGCCGTTTGTCGGCCAAGCTGCGCACGACCTGCGGAATTACGTCGCCCGCGCGCTGAATGATGATATGGTCGCCAACGCGCACATCCTTGCGGATGATTTCATCGGCATTATGCAGCGTCGCACGGCTGACCATGACGCCGCCGACGTTGACGGGCGCAAGTTCGGCCACCGGCGTCAGCGTGCCGGTGCGGCCGACCTGGATGATAATGTCGTTAATGACCGTCTCCGCCTGCTCCGCCGGAAACTTATGCGCCGTCGCCCAACGCGGGGATCGGCTGACAAAGCCAAGACGCTGCTGATAGTCGAGGCGGTTGACCTTATAGACTATGCCGTCAAGGTCATAAGGAATATCAGGCCGCGTCGAATAGACTTTTTCATGGAAGGCGAGCAGGCCCTTGGCATCCGGTGCGACGATAGAGGGCGTCGGCACCTCGAACCCCCAGCTGGAAAGTTTTTTTCGAATGCCGTCTTGCGTCTCCGCAATCGGTGTCGAAGTTTCGCCCAAGGCATAGCCGAAAAAGCGTAAGGGGCGTTTGGCGGTGATGCCGGGGTCGAGCTGACGGAGCGATCCTGCCGCCCCGTTGCGCGGATTGGCGAAAACCTTTTCATCGGCTTCCGCCTGCGCTTCGTTCAGCTTGGCGAAATCGGCGCGGGTCATATAGACCTCGCCGCGCACTTCCAACACATCCGGCGCGCCCGAAGGCAGCGTATCGGGGATGGATTTGATGGTACGCACGTTCTGCGTCACATCTTCCCCTTCCTCCCCGTCACCGCGCGTCGCCGCCTGCACCAATTTTCTGTTTTCGTAGCGGAGGGAGCAGGACAGGCCGTCAATCTTCGGTTCGGCGAGGACTTCCAGTTCGGCGGAATCCGGCAGCAGCAGGAACTTGCGCACCCGCGTCACAAAATCAATCACGTCTTCATCGGCAAAAGCGTTGGAGAGCGATAGCATCGGCACCGCGTGGCGCACCTTGCTGAATTCCTTCAAGGGCGCCGCGCCGACTTTTTTCGTCGGGCTGTCGGCGGTTGCCAGATGCGGAAATTTTTCCTCGATCGCCTCAAGGCGACGTTTCAGCTTATCGTAGTCAGCATCGGAAATTTCCGGCGCGTCTTTTTGGTGATAGGCAATGTCATGCCGCGCGATTTCTTTACGCAGCTGCGTGGCTTCCGCTTCCGCTTCAAAAACGTTCAGGCTGGCGACGGTGCCGGAGATTTTTTTTCTAGTTGGCATGTTGGTCTATGTTGAAAAATTTTTCCACTGCGTCTGCGAGGCCGGGCAGTTGTCCTAATTCACCCTGCAAATCGGTTTGAAATTGCCAATCTTGGGAAGATCCCACCTTTTTATAGAGTGCAATAGTAAAGGTAACTTTACCTGTTACCGAACAAGAAGCAGAAATTTTCATTTCCTCGGTTTCCCAATCTTTCGCTCCAGCCCAAGGCATTTTTTGCGCCGCCAGCTCACGAAAAAAAATTGGAAGGCGTTCTACGCCGATGTATGTCTTTGACTGGCGGAATACATCCCGCACAACTCGAAAATCTTTAGAGGATAATTCAACGGAGAAGTAGTCTTCTCGTGGATTAAAGAAACGCAGAATTAATCCATCAACAACCGAGCGCAACATGAAGTCGGTGTTATTTTCTTTATTACGCGGCGGCGACATGGTTTTCGAGCAGTTTGGCGGCTTGGGCGCGGGCTTCCTTGGTGATTTCGGCGCCGGAGAGCATGCGGGCGATTTCTTCCTGACGCGCCGCGGCGGCGGTCAGCGGCGTGATGCGGGTGATGACGGGCGCTGCCTTTGCGCCCTTCGCCGCTGCCGTTTTGGCAACGTGCCAGTGGTGCGCGGCTCTGGCCGCGACCTGCGGGCTGTGGGTCACGACCAGCACCTGATATTTATTGGCAAGGCGCTGCAGCCGTTCGCCCACGGCGTCCGCCGTCGCGCCGCCGATGCCGCTGTCAACCTCGTCAAAGATGAGCGTCGGAATAGAGCCCGTTTCAGCGAGAATGACTTTCAGAGCCAGCATAAAGCGGCTGAGTTCCCCGCCGGAAGCGATTTTGTGAATGGGGCCTGCGGGGGTCGAGGGGTTGGTGGAAACGACGAATTGCACGCGGTCAAAACCGTCCGCATTCCAGCTGTCTTCATCGCGGCCGCGGACGCATTCAACATCGAAGCGGGCTTTATCGAGCTTCAGGTCCGGCAATTCGGCATTTACGGACTTGGCCAGCTTCTGCGCGGCCTTGAGGCGTTTCGCGCTGGTCTTCTCCGCCGCGGCCATGAACTTTTGGCGGGCGTCTTCCACATCGCGGCTGAAGGCGGCGAGGGTGTCTTCCTGATGAGTGATCAGGCGCAGCTTTTGCGACAGGTCGTCATAAACGGCGATCAGCCCTTCAACCGTGGTGCGGTGCTTCTTGGCGATTTCTTTGAGGGAGAAATAACGCTCCTCCACATCTTCCAGTTTATCGGCCGTTGTTCCGCCGCCGTTTTTCAGTTTTTCAATCTGCCAGGCGATATCGTCAATCTCCCCGCGCGCGCGGGCAAGGGAGTCAATCAGCGGGCTGATGGATGGGCCGGCCTTGGCGGAGAGTTTTTCGAGCGTGCCCTGCAAGCGGCTCAGCAGCGCCTGCGCACCGTCTTCGCCTTCAATGATGTCGCTCGCGGTCTGGAAGGCGTCCGACATTTTTTCGCGGTTCAAAAGCAGTTGACGTTTTTCGGCGAGTATTTCCTCTTCGCCGGGCTGCGGGTCGAGCTTTTCGAGTTCGGCCACTGTGTACTTCAGATATTCTTCCTGCAGCCGCGCGGCTTCAATATCGGTCATGGCGCGGTCGAGCTTGTCTTTTGCCTGCCGCCACAGCTTCCAAGCCGCACGCGTCACGGCGGTATCGCCTGCAATGCCGGCGTAATTGTCGAGCGTCGCAAGGTGCGTTGCGGGGTCGAGCAGGCCTTGGGTTTCAAACTGGCCGTGGATTTCCACCAGCAGCGCGCCGGCTTCCTTCAGCAGCTGGATAGAGACAGGAGCATCGTTGATAAAGCCCTTGCTGCGGCCATCCTTCGATACCGTGCGGCGCAGGATGAGCGCGCCTTCGGCATCAATCGCCTTGTCTTTCAGCAGCGCGTAAACCGGGTGGTTGGCTTTCGGCTCAAAACTCGCCGTGACGCTCGCCTGTTCTTCGCCATGACGCACAAGGTTGGCGTCGGCTCTGGCGCCAAGGGCAAGGCCCAGCGCATCGAGGAGAATGGATTTGCCGGCGCCCGTTTCACCGGTCAGGGCCAGTAGCCCCTTGTCCGCCTCAAGCGTGAGCTTGTCGATCAGGATGACGTTCTGGATGGTCAGGCTGCTTAACATGGAGCCCTCTTAAAAATGGCCTAGAACATTTTGCCGACGGTTTTTTCGTAGAGCGTCTTGTTGCCGCCCTGCGCATAGTTCTTGTTAAATAGCTTGTAGCTGTCTTTATACCAGCTGCTGTTGGGATAGTTATGGCCGAGAATGGCGGCGGTCTTCTTCGCTTCATCGACAAGGCCGAGCGAGAGATAGGCTTCCGTCAACCGGTGCAGGGCTTCCGGCACATGCGTCGTGGTCTGGAACTGGTCGACAACTTTCTGGAAGCGCGGGATGGAAGCCTGGAACTGGTTGCGCTCGAGGTAATAGCGGCCGATTTCCATTTCCTTGCCGGCCAGGTGGTCGGTGGTCAAATCGATTTTCAGCTGCGCGTCACGGGCATATTTGCTGTCCGGGAAACGGTCGACGATCTGGCGCAGGTTGTCGAGCGCGAGCTGGGTCATCTTCTGGTCGCGGCGCACGTCGGAAATTTGTTCGTAGTAGCACAGCGCGCGGAGGTAATAGGCATAGGCGGCATCGGGGTCGCCGGGGTGCAGTTCAATGAAGTGGTCGAGCGACAGCACGGCTTCATCGTACTTCAGGTTTTTGTAATGGGCGTAGCCCGCCATCAGCTGGCTGCGCGTCGCCCATTGCGAATAGGGGTACTGGCGGTCGACTTCGTCAAACTGCTTGGCGGCTCTCGAGTATTCGCCGGTATCAAGGGTGTGGGCGGCGCGGTTATACATCTGCTCCACAGGCACCTGAGGCTCGGCGGCGGAATCCTTGTCGTCCTTTTTGTCCGACGCGCAGGCGGTCAGGCTCAAGAGCGCGAGAATGCAGAAACAGGTAGCCAGCTTTTGACGGATGAACATGCCAGAATGCCTAGAACAAAAGGAATACAAAACCTATGGTTTTTATACCATGGTTTGGGCAGAGCGGAAATGAAAAGAATGGCTTAGGCGATAAAGCCTTAGGCGACGACGGACGCCGCCACATGGGCGTCGATTTCGCCATAGAACTTGCCAACCGGCACGGTCACGCGGCGCGGCGCTTCCGACCCCAGTTCGACAATTTCGTAAGCATCCGGCTGGGAGAACAGCACATGCAGGATCTTGTTGTTCATGGCATGGCCGGCTTTCACGCCGTGGTATTGCCCCACCATCTGCAGGCCCATCAGGTAAATATCACCGATGGCATCGAGGATTTTGTGGCGGACGAATTCGTTTTTGAAGCGCAGGCCGCCTTCGTTCATCACGCGGTCGCCGTCAATGACGATGGCATTTTCAAGGCTGCCGCCGCGGGCGAGGCCAATTTTACGTAAGGCTTCAACTTCATGCAGGAAGCCGAAGGTGCGCGCGGTCGAAATATCCTGGCGGTAGGATTCTTCCTTCAGCTGGTGGCTGTATTTCTGGCGGCCGATCAGCTGGTTGGCGAATTCGATTTCAAAGCCGAAGACCTGGCTGTCAGAAGGAGACAGGGTGACTTCCTTGTCGCCTTCCTGATAGGTCACGGTTTTCTTGATGCGGACGACGCGGCGATGCTCGTTCTGGCGCAGCAGGCCGGTTTTGTCGATGGCGGCAACGAAGGCTTTCGCGCTGCCGTCCATGATCGGAATTTCAGGGCCGTCGATTTCGATGACGGCGTTATCAAGGCCCAGCGCCGCGAAAGCAGAGAGCAGGTGTTCGACGGTCGAAACGGTCGCGCCTTCGGCGTTCGACAAAACGGTGCAGAGCTTGGTGTCGGTCACGTTGTTCCAGCGGGCGGAAATGACATTCGGGCGGTCTTTAATGTCCGTGCGCACAAACAGGATGCCGGTGAAGGCCATGGCCGGCTTGATGGTCATGGTCGCGGCCGCGCCCGAGTGAACGCCGACACCGGTAATGGTGATCGGGTTTTTGACGGTATGTTGCGAGACCGAGGTCAGCATTTTTTAAAACCTGAGGCTGTTTGAACGGGATAGTTGACTTTGACAAGGAAGACTTTCCTTCACCCTGTTGTAACAAATGCGGCAATGCACCAGAAGTCACTCTTCATGACAGATTGTTACAGGGTTAAACGGCTGATTTAACTGGCAGTTTAGCGGGTTCTCTACACCGTAAAGATGATTATTTTCCAAAGTTATGTTTGACATAAAGAATTCGACTGTCTATAACCTTTTCAGACCTTTAGAGAATCCCGGCAGATTGTTAGACCTTATAATAGGAAAGTTAGCAGCGTGAAGTTATCTGGCATCTTCCTCGGCGCGGCGCTTGTGACCGGCACCCTTATGGCACCCGCCGCCCTCTACAAATTTACCGACTATCCTGAAACCGTGCGCGCCCGCGTGACCGGCAAGGTCGAGGCGTCGGAAGACCCCGATGCGTCCAAGCGCCCTTATTTCATCTATACCAACAAAGGCAAGTTCGACACCTTCAACGAAGTGCCGGGCGTGAAGGGCGCAGATATCAAGGAAGGCGCTTTCTACGAATTCAACCTGAAATCGGCGAATATCCAGCTGTGGCCGCCGTCATATAGCCGCAGCATCAAATCCGCGAAGCTGGTTGAAGGCCCGCGGCAATAATTTAAAAAATATGAGGAGTGTATAACCATGAGAAATAATTTCCCCAACCCGCTGCGCGGCGCGCCGTCGGCATTCAACCTGCTCTTCGGCCTCGTCGCCGCCGGCATTATCGTCGGCGCCGGCGTTGAAATCGCCAGCCAGACCAGCCCCACCGAAACCGTGCGCGTGACCGTGACGGATAAAGAGCGTCAGGTCACCCGCAACGGCGATGACATCGACAGCAAATATATCGTCTTCACTGATAAGGAAGTCTTCCAGAACACGGACAACTGGCTGAAGGGCAAGTTCAACTCCTCCGACGTCCAGGGCCAGCTGCAGCGCGGCCAGCAGTATGACCTTCAGGTCAACGGCTACCGCAGCCAGGTGACGAGCCACTACCGCAACATTCTCTCGGCCAAACCGGTCGCGCCTGCTGCAAGCCGCTAATTCAATCGAAAGATAATGACATGAAACCGCATACCAAAAACGTCCTCGCCGCCGCCTTCAAACTCGCGGCTATCGCCACACTGTTCACGGCCATCGCGACGCTGGACGTACCGCAGCAGAAGGAGGCGCCGAAAGCGCCGGTGCCGGCTGCTGCGCAGCGCTGATTATTCGGCCCTGACAACACGACAAAGAAAAAACCCCGGGATCGCTCCCGGGGTTTTTTATCATCGCGAAGCGTTGAGGCGTTAGTTTGCCTGGCGGCGGAGGAAAGCCGGAATATCCAGCTCGTCTTCCGCCTGCTTGCCGCCGTCTTCGACGGTGAGTTTCGGAGAAACTTCCATCCGCGGCGCAGCTTGAGCAGGAGCCGTAACCTCCTTCTCGCGCTGGAGAGTAAAACGTTCGAACAGGGACGGGGTCTTCTTCACCTGTTTTTCAGCAGCAACTTCCGCTTTCGGCGCCGCCAGCTGTTCGCCAGCGAACAGGTCGGAACCTGCGGGTGCGGCGGCACCAGCGTGGCGGGGATCCACCGGCTTCGGCGGAATGAAGCTGCCGCCATGGCGCTCGGCGCGCGGCTGCTGGCCCGTGGTGGCCGGCGCCGCGACGTTGCGCTGCGGGTAGTTTTGCGTGACAGGCGGGGTCGAGGGGCGGGTAAAGGTCTGCGCCTCGTCCATGTCATCGTTGTCGAGCTTGCGCGCGGTGGCGGCGCCACCGGTTGCATAGGTCGTCGAGGACGCATGGCCTGCGGTCATTTGCGGCTCGGGCGAACGCTCCCAGCCATCACCTGCGGTTGCTGCAGCAGGGGCTGCGGCGGTCACGGGCGGTGCTGTGGTGCGTGCGGCTGCCGGCTGGTAGGTGGTGCCGGCGGTCACGCCCTGCTGGCGCGATGCTTGCGCCGGCAGGATGGAAGCCGGAATGCCGCCCATGCCGTAGCCATCCGCCGCGCGGACCGGCGCAGCGGCCGGACGTTCGTAGGAGGTATAGCCGGGGGTGGCGGAGGATGCATAGCCCGTGCGGTTCGGCTGGTTGCGGCCGCGCGCGGGTTCAACGATCTGGTTGGAAAGATGCAGCGGACGGGCAGCGGCGTTCGACACGTCGATGCCGGTGGCCACGACCGATACGCGGATCTTGCCCTGCAGCGTCGGATCGAAGGTCGAGCCGAAGATGATGTTGGCGTCAGCGTCCACTTCCTCGCGGATGCGGTTGGCGGCTTCGTCAACTTCAAACAGGGTGATATCAAGGCCGCCCATGATGTTGATGAGGACGCCCTTGGCGCCTTTCAGCGACACATCGTCGAGCAGCGGGTTGGAGATTGCTTTCTCGGCAGCTTCCACCGCGCGGCGTTCGCCTTCGGCTTCGCCCGTGCCCATCATCGCTTTGCCCATTTCGGCCATGACGGCGCGGATATCGGCAAAGTCGAGGTTGATGTGGCCCGGCATGACCATGAGGTCGGTCACGCCGCGGACGCCGGCCTGCAGCACTTCATCCGCCATCTTGAACGCGTCGGCAAACGTGGTTTTCTCGTTCGCGATGCGGAACAAGTTCTGGTTGGGGATGACGATGAGGGTATCGACATGTTTTTGCAGCTCGGCGATGCCGTTGTCTGCAAGTTTCATGCGGTGGGTGCCTTCAAAGCTGAAGGGCTTGGTGATAACGCCGACGGTGAGGATGCCGGCTTCGCGTGCCGCTTGCGCGATAACGGGAGCAGCGCCGGTACCGGTGCCGCCGCCCATACCGCAGGTCACGAACACCATGTTCGCGCCTTCAAGGTAGGCAAGAATTTCGTCGATGCTTTCTTCCGCAGCAGCTCTGCCGATTTCAGGGTTCGCGCCAGCGCCAAGACCGCGCGTGACATTCACGCCGAGCTGGATTTTATGGGGCGATGAATTGCCTTCAAGCGCTTGCGCGTCGGTGTTGCACACCAGGAACTCGCAGCCTTCAAGGCCGGAATGAATCATGTTGTTGACGGCATTGCCGCCCGCGCCGCCGACGCCGATAACGGCGATCTTCGGTTTCAGTCTATTCGTCTGTGTTTGCATTCTGATGTTGATAGCCATTGTTTTTATTTCTCCCGCTTCGATGATTGGATGATTCTATATTAAAACGAATCAAGCTTTCCAGAGTCATTCTGCATTGATTTTGCAATTTTTTTTGAACTCTAATTCCCCTAATCCTGAGCGAATAGACTCAAAGAAAGGGCAGCCTTATCCGAATGTCGAACGTATTGAGTCCGTTACCAGTTCTCCTTCAACCAAGTTGTGACCTTTTGCAAAAGATTGCCGTTGAAGTTGACCGGCAACTGGAACGCGTAGTTTTGCGGCAGGCGCGGAATTTCTTCCGCGTGCTCCGCGCCGTAATGCAAGAGACCCGCGCAGGCAGAAAACGCAGGGCCGCTGGTTGAATCTGCAAGGCCTTTGATTTTCTGCGGACGGCCCAGGCGAATTTGACGGTCGAGAATAAGCTGTCCGATATCGCAAAGCCCCGGCAATTGCGATGCGCCGCCGGTGAGGACAACGCGGCGTCCCGCCATTTTATCAATGCCGCTATCAATCAGCTTCGCGCGCACCAATTCAAATGTTTCCTCAATGCGCGGCTGGATAATGCCGACGAGCAGCGATTTCGCAACGTAATTCGGCTGCGAATGTTCTTCCTCGCCAATCGGTGGCACGTCAATCATCGCGCCGTCATCCATGCCCGTTGCATGGGCGGAGCCGTACAAAGTTTTGATGCGCTCCGCATCGCTGATGCTGGTCACAAGCCCGCGTGCGACATCGCTCGTCACATGCTGGCCGCCGACGGGCACGGCGGAGGTGTAAATCAGTTTGCCTTCCATGAAGACGCCGATGCTCGTCGTGCCGCCGCCCATATCGACGACGGTGCAGCCGAGTTCCTTTTCATCATCCACCAGCGCCGCAAGCCCTGCGGCATAAGGATTTGCGCAATATCCTTCGACTTCCAGGTTGTTCTGGTGCACGACGGAGGAGATGTTGCGCGTCGCCGACGACAACGCTGTCACCGGTGAAATTGTGACTTCAAGGTTTTGCCCCACCATGCCGCGCGGTTCTAAAATCCCGCGCTGCTTGTCGATGGTATAGGTGGAGGCGATGATGTGGATGAGTTCATCACGGCCCGGCACCACGACGTTGCGGCTTTGGCCAAGCGCATTGCGCAAATCGCGCTCCGACACTTCATGGCCGGAAATTTTCACGTTGATGCCAAGGCGGTGCGAGAGGGTGTGCGATCCCGGCACGTTGACGAAGACGGAGCGGATGGGCTGGCCCTGCAGACGATCTTTGGCCATCAGCTCTGCCGCTTCCACGGCATGGGCGACGGCGGTTTCCGCCGCTTTCAAATCGATGATGCTGCCGGCCTTGACGCCTTTGGAGGCCTGATGGCCGATGCCGATGACTTCAATCGTGCCGTGGCTTTTGATTTCCGCGATAAAGCACACGACCTTGGAGGAGCCGATATCAAGCGCGGCGATAATGTTCTTGCCGAAGAGGTTTTCCTGCTTCTGCTTTGCAACCGGGTGTTTCGGCTTCGGCCGCTGAATCCCTTGTGCCTTCGGCTCCGCTTTGAGCTCGTTGTCCTTTTTCATCATGTGTCTCCGCTTCAAAAGTTTATCGGTTCAATTTTTTAAATAGTTTTTTTTTGGTCGGTTTCGGTCGTCTGCACCGGTTCCACGACCATCTGGTCGGGGATGCGGAGATCGATATTCTTGATGTTTTTCTCCAGTAAATGGTCGTTTTCCGCCATGGCGACAAGCTGACGCAGGGCCAGTTCAACGTCTTCTTCCGGCAGTTTCACGGTCATGTCGCTCTTCAGATGCAGGTCCCAGCGGCGGCCGCCGATGCGTGCCGCGCTCTGCAGCTCGTCGGCCACTTCCGGCTCGGCTTTCAGCAAACCCAGCAGTTCCTTGATATGTTCCGGCGCGTCCTCGCCCACTACAAGCGGCAGGCTCTGGTACGCTTCCAAACCGCGGCTGGTCAGTACGCGGCCGGTTTCATCAATCAGCGACAGCTTCTTCTGGTACTGCCAGAGGGCGACGGGGTCGCGCTCGGTGATCTGCACGACAATTTTATCCGGCAGACGGCGCGTCACGGTCACATCCTGCACCCAAGGGATGGAGGCGATGGATTTTTGCGCAAAGGCGATATCAATGCCGAAAATCGGCGCGTTATGCGCGACGTTCAGGTGCGAGAGCAGGTCATTCGCTTCAATATGGTCGCGCCCCGTGACAAGGATGTCTTTGACGCGAAAACCTGCAGAGGCCGTGATTTTAAGGGTTTTTGCCGAAATATAGTCGCCGGCGCGGGCGAAGGAGCCCGTGCGCCACCCATAAAGGCCGGAGCCCGAGGCGAGCAAAATCAAGCCGAGGGCAATGCCCGCCGTCTTGAAACGGAGCACAAAAAGCCGCATGCCCCTGCGCGAGAGGTTAGGCCCGCGTTTGCCAAAGAACTTCATCACTGTGTTAGTCCCCAAGTATCGCCTTATGTATGGACCGCCGCGTTTTCGACGAGCCATTCCACAAGGTCCCCAAAAGTCATCCCCATATGCGCAGCCTGTTCCGGAACCAGCGACGTCGGCGTCATGCCGGGCTGCGTATTCGTTTCGAGGTAGAAAAGACCCGAAACACCTGGTTCATTATCATTGTACCTGAAATCCGTGCGGCTGACACCGGTGCAGCCCAGTTTCTCATGCGCGAAAGCGGCAATGCGCATCGCTTCCGCAAACACGTCGGGCGCAATCGGAGCCGGTAAAACATGTACCGAACCGCCATTGGCGTACTTCGCTTCGTAGTTGTAAAAGTCGAGCGCGGTCTTGATTTCCGTAACTGTCAGCGCTTTGGCTTTTTGCGTCTTCGATCCCATCACGGCGACGGAAAGTTCGCGGCCCGGAATGTATTTTTCAACCAGCGCATACGGACCATAGGACCATTTGTCGAGCCCGAGTGGCGGCTTGTTGTCGCCCGCGCGCACAATATATACGCCGACGGAGGAGCCTTCGTTATTCGGCTTCACCACATAGGGCGGCTTGAAGGGCTCATAGCCCTTTTGAATTTCGTCAATCTTCACCAGTGCGCCGTCGGGGCAGGGCACGCCCATGGGCTTCAGCACTTCCTTCGCCTTTTGCTTGTTCATGGCAAGGGCGGAGGCGAGGGGGTCGGAATGGGTATAAGGAATATCAAGGATTTCAAGGACGCCCTGAATGGCGCCGTCTTCACCGCCGCGCCCGTGCAGGGCGTTGAAAACCACATCGGGGCGGGGCTCCAGCTGCTGCAACAGCTTGGAAAGGTCGCGCTGGACGTCAATTTCGCGCACCGTATAGCCTTTTTCGCGCAACGCACGTGCGCAGGCCGCGCCGGATGACAGCGAAACATCGCGTTCCGTCGACCAGCCGCCCATAAGCACGGCGACTGTTTTACGGCCCTGTGGTACCATTTTTTCGGTTTGTGCAGTCATAGCAGCTATAGTCCCCTGTCTTCTAAAATAGCAAACTTCGGAAAAATGAAAACATTTCTTTTCGTCGACTTCGACAATACTTTGATGGCGACCGAACAATTCGCCCTGCCGCCGCTGATTGACCGCTTCAATGCGCTCTACGGCGCAAGTATTAACGCGCCTTTGACGCTGGATACCTTTAAAAAGCACTTCCACGGGCAGGGCCGCGAAACTTTAAGCCGTAATCTCGGCGTCCATTTCGGCATCGAGGTCGATTACGCGACGCTTTATGCGGAACGCGAAGCTTTTATGATGCGCCATTTAAAAAACGTGCCGGGCGGCATCCCCATGGCGCCGAATGTGATCGAGACGCTGACGGCCTTGAAATCGGGCGGTGCTACACTGGCTTTCGTCTCCAACAACCCCGTCGAGCGCGCCATGGCGGCCCTGCGCTATGCCGATAACGGCCGCGGCGCGGAGCTTGCGGCGATTTTCGGCACCAACTGGTTCGAGGCCGGCGACATCCAGAAACCCCGGCCGGATGTGTACCTGCGCGCCATGGAGCAGCTGGATGCCGACCCGAAACATTCTTTCGCGATCGAGGATAGCCCGACCGGCATCAAGGCGGCGCTGGCAACAGGTTTAAGGGTTTACGCCTATACAGGCTTTCATGCAGATAAAAACAGTGGCGCGGAATTGATGGCGCTGGGCTGTGCAGGACATTTTAATGACTGGGCTGACCTGAAGCTGCCGACATAAATGCCGCGATATCGGCGTCTTTTTCCAGCGGCACGCCGATGCGCTTGATTTCCCAGCGCAAGGTGACGCCCGATTTTTCAAACACGCGTTTCCGTACCTCTTCACCAAGCCGCTCGATATCCGCGGCGCTGGCATTGCCGGTGTTGATCATGAAGTTGCAGTGCAGCGGTGAAATCTCGGCATCGCCAATGCGGAAACCGCGGCAGCCGGCCTGGTCAATCAGCTGCCAGGCGCGCGCATCGCCTTCCGGGTTGGCGAAGGTGGAGCCGCCGGTTTTGGTGCGGATGGGCTGGCTTTCGCTGCGCTTCTTTTTAATGTCATCCATGCGCGCTTCAATCTCGGCCTTGTCGCCGGGGGTGCCGCGGAAGGTCGCGCCGATAAAAATCACATCATTCGGCAGCGCGTTATGCCGGTAGCTGAGGCCCATGTCTGTGGCCGTCATATCTTTCACATTGCCGTCGCGGAACAGGACTTCCGCCGTCACCAGCGCGTCCTTGGTTTCGCCGCCATAGGCACCGGCGTTCATGCGCAGCGCCCCGCCAATCGTGCCGGGAATGCCCGACAGGAATTCGAGCCCCGCAATACCGTGCTTTGCCGCCATCAGCGCGACGTTCATGTCGAGCGCGCCCGCACCCGCGGTCACGCTTTCGCCAAAGGCATCAATATTCGCAAATTCGCGGCCGAGGCGGATCACAACACCGGGAATGCCGCCATCGCGGATGATAAGGTTGGAGGCAACACCCAGCAGCGTGATCGGCACATCCTTCGGGCAATGCGCGACGAAGTTGATAAGGTCTTCCTTGTCGTCCGGCTTGAACAGAATTTCCGCAGGGCCGCCGACGCCGAACCATGTCATATGGCCCAAGGCTGCGTTTTCCGTCACGCGGCCGCGCACCTTCGGCAGCTTCTCCAGCAGGCCTTTGGCGAATTTATGCGGCAGCGGCGGCTTGGTCATGAAAGGCGTCATTAATGATGGCCGTTCGCCGCTTTCGGCGCGGTGCCGAACAATTCTTCCAGCTGGCGCGGCAGCGCATGCGCCCATTGCGTAATGGTGCCAGCGCCAAGGCAGATGACGAAATCACCGGGCTTGGCGATAGAGGCGATGAGCGGCGCCAAGTCTTCCGGCTTTTGCAGGGCATGGACTTTATCCTTGCCGGATTTGCGCACGCAGCTGGCGAGCGCATCTTTGTTGACGCCCGCAATCGGCTCCTCGCCGGCGGCATAGACTTCGGCGATAATCACTTCATCGGCCAGCGTGAAGCAGTTGCAGAACTGGTCAAACAGCGACGACAGGCGCGAATAGCGGTGCGGCTGCATGATGGCAATCACGCGCCCCGTGCCGCGGCCGGAAATCGCATCGCGGCCCGCTTTCAGCACGGCGGCGATCTCAACGGGGTGATGGCCGTAATCGTCAATCACCGTGATGTTATTGACGATGCCCGTGGTGGAGAAGCGGCGCTTGACGCCGGAGAATTTGGATAGTGCCTCGACGATTTTTTCATACGGAATGCCAATATGGTGCCCGACCGCGAAGGAGGTGAGGGAGTTCAGCACGTTATGCGGCCCGAACATCGGCAGCTTCACGCCCTTGATCTCTTTTGGGTAGGTCGAGAGGCGCGGGTCGTTGAAGCGGATGTCATAGGTAAGCCCGTCCGGCGTCGTCTGCACGTTGAAGGCCTGAATATCGGCTGCATCCGAAAAGCCGTATGAAATCACACGGCGGCGGAATTGCGGAATCAGCTCCGCCACTACCGGATGGTCAATGCAGGCAACGACAATGCCGTAGAACGGCAGGTTCTGCGCGTAATTGACGTAGGCTTCTTTGACCTTCTCGAAGGTGCCGAAATAATCCAGATGCTCGGGGTCGATGTTGGTGATGATGGACGCGACGGAAGGCAGATGTGCGAAGGTGCCGTCGCTTTCATCCGACTCCACAACCATCCAGTTGCTGGAGCCCATGCGCGTGTTGGTGCCATAGGCGTTGATGATGCCGCCGTTAATCACGGTCGGGTCGAGGCCGGATTTTTCCAGCACGGTGCCGATCATGGACGTCGTCGTCGTCTTGCCGTGCGTGCCGGAAATGTTGATGCACCATTTCGACTTCATGAGTTCCGACAAAAGCGTCACGCGCGGAATGACGGGAATATGCTGCTCCACCGCCGCTACGATTTCGGGGTTGGTGTCCTTCACCGCCGTTGATTTCACAACGACGGCGCAAGGCACGCCCTTGTCGTCGATAATATTCTCCGACGAATGGCCGAGCAGCACGCGGATGCCGAGGGAGCGCAGGCGCACCACATTCGCGTTTTCCGCCTGATCGGAGCCCTGCACCTTATACCCTAAGTTATGCAGCACTTCCGCATAGCCGCTCATGCCGATACCGCCGATGCCGATGATATGCAGCGTGCCGATGGCGAAGGGGAAGGTCTGTTTCATAAGGTGCGCTTTCTAAAAATAGGCCTGAAAAATTGGATTATTGTTATAGTTTCTTTTCAACAAGGTCGGCAAGGTTTTTTGCGGCATTCGGCTGGCCGCAGCTTTTGGCAGCAGCGGCGGCGTTCGCCAGCAGGCCCGGCGTCTGCATAATTTCGGTCAGCTTCGCCGAAACGCTTTCGGCATTGAAATGTTCCTGCAGCATGATCCAGGCGGCGCCTTTTTTCTCCAGCACCTCGGCGTTATATTTTTGTTGCATATCGGCATGACCGGGGTAGGGCACGAAAATGGCCGGGCGGCCAACGGTTGCGACCTCCGCCACAGTCGAAGCACCAGCTCTACCGATAAACAGCTGGCAGGTCTTTAAGCGTTCCGGCATATCGGAGAAGAAGGATTTCACTTCGGCGTGGATGTTCGCCGCGCGGTAGCGCTTTTCCGTCTCCGCAATCGCATCCTCGCGGCACTGGTGCACAACGAAGAGCTTCTTTTGCAATTCGGGTGACAATTTCTGCACCGCGCCCGGCATCACATCCGCAAAGACTTTCGCCGCTTGGCTGCCGCCGGTGATGAAAATGCGCATTTCTCCATTCGGCGGCTCATACAGACTGTCCCGCACCGCGACAATGCCGGCGCGCACGGGGTTGCCGGTCACGGTCACCTTGTTCTGATTGCCGGGCTTGATGTCTTTCGTGTCCGGCAGCGACAACGCGATTTGCACCGCATGGTCGGCGAGGACCTTGTTCGCCTTGCCCAGTACAGCGTTCTGCTCGTGCAAAATTGTCGGGATACGCATGACCTGCCCCGCCAGCACGCCGGGGAAAGACGGATAACCGCCAAAGCCGACAATCAAGGCGGGTTTGTATTTGCGCAGCAGGCCGAAGGACTGCAGCACGCCGCGGCCCATATCCACCACAGCTTTCAATTTTTTCATGACGCCGCCGCCAAGTGTTGCGGCACTGACAATATGAATGGTCGCGCGGTCGCCAAGGCTTTTAAACGCATTGCCGCGCTTGTCGGTGAAGATGACAACTTTATGTCCGCGCTCCAGTAGTTCCTGGGCCAGAGCTTCTGCGGGGAACAAGTGTCCGCCCGTGCCGCCGGCGGCTAGGATAATGGTTTTTTGGTTGTCAGGCATTGTTTTCCCCGAATTGCGTCGTCCAGTTGCGCCACATAGTGGTCGATGAATTTTGTTGCCGCTTGCGTGTGAGGGCCAGCAGGAAGCCCATGCCGAGACCGAGGGACAGCAGCGACGAACCGCCATAGCTGATGAACGGCAGCGTCATGCCCTTGGCCGGCAGCAGCTGCAGCGATGAGCCCATATGTATCAGGCTCTGCAGCGTGAACTGCATCAAGAGGCCCCCTGCGCCAAGCACGATGAAAAGATCATCACTGTTCATCACGCGCGTGATGCTGCGGATAAGGATGAAGCAGAAGACGAGGACGATGAAAATAGCGGCCAGCAGCCCCATTTCCTCCCCCGCCACCGCAAAAATAAAGTCGGCATGCGCGTCCGGCAGGTTCATTTTAATGACGCCATGCGCGGGTCCGGTGCCAAAAAGGCCGCCGTTGGAAAACGCATCCAGCGATTTTTGTACCTGATAATTATCGCCCGATGCCGGATCAAGAAAGCGGTCAATGCGCGATGCGACGTGCGGGAAGAAGAAATACGCCCCCGTCACCGCCATCACCCCGCCCGCCACCAGCACCAGCACCAAAAGCATGGGCAGGCCAGAGAGGAAAATCTGCGTGCCCCAGATCGCCGACATGACAAAGGACATGCCAAAATCCGGCTGCAGCATCAACAGACCGATAACGGAGAGGAAAATGCCCCAGGCAATCGGCTGGCCCGGAAATTTTTCGTCATACTGTGTGCGCGTCAGCAGCCAGGCGGAAACAATGGCGAAGCATGGCTTGGCGAATTCAGATGGCTGCAGCGAAAAGCCAAGGAAGTGTACCCAGCGCGTCGCGCCTTTAATCTCCATGCCGAAGAATATCGCCACAACCATCAGGAACATGGAAGCGAGCAGCGTGACGGAAGCCACGCGCCACAGCATCTTGCGGTTCAGCATCGAGACGGAGAACATCAGCAGCAGGGACGGCGCGAGGAAGGCAAGGTGGCGGTAGACGAAGAAGAACGGGGGCAGCCCGTGACCTTCCGCAACGGCTGGCGAGGCGGCGGAGACGAGGACAATGCCAAGGCCCGCCAGCACCAGCAGCGCGCCCAAAGCCCAGCGGTCGACCGACCACCACCAGCGCCCGACGATCGACTTATCCGTGCGGACAATCTGGTTCATGCCGAGGCTCCTTTTTGGGATTTCACGGTTTCCGGCTGCGCGGCTTTCAACTGTTTCACCAGCGCGACAAAGGCTTCGCCGCGCTGCTCGAAGTTTTTGTACTGGTCAAAGCTTGCGCAGGCGGGGGAGAGAAGGACGAAGGATTTATCGAGCCTCTCTTCCGCAGCCAGTTTGAAGGCGGCTTCAATCGCTTTGTCCATGGTGCCGCAGCGCGTGACGGGAATGTTTTTGCCGGTCAGCCACTCGGCCATGGCCTCCTCCGCCTCGCCAATCAAAAAGGCGTGGCGCACGTTATTCAGGTGCTTTTCGCAATCCGGGTAATGACCATCCTTCGGCTTGCCGCCCGCAATCCAGTAAATGGGGCTGTAGGTGCGAAGGGCCATAGCGGCCGCCTGGTCGTTGGTCGCCTTGCTGTCGTTAATAAAGCTGACGCCGCCAATGGCGAGGACGAAATTCTGCCGGTGGGCAAGCCCCGGGAAACTTTGCATGCCCTTCACAATCAATTCCGCCGGCACGCCCACTTCACGGCAGGCGACATAGGCAAGGGCTGCATTCTGCCAGTTGTGCTGGCCCGGCAGGGCTTTGGCGGTATTCAAGTCCATGACCTTGTCTTTACCGTCAAACAGCGCGCCTTCTTTCGAGGCAAAAACGCCATGCATCATGGGGCGGATGGTGGATATGGCGACAATCTTGCGCTGCGCCTGCTTTTTGACGCGGTCATAAACCCCGGTGCAGAAATCATCATCCATGCTGATGACGGCCGTGCCGGGCCCGCGGAACATGCGCTCTTTCGCGGCAATGTAGCCGGCCATATCGCCGTGGCGATCAAGATGGTCGGGGCTTAAATTCACGAGCAGCGAAATATTCGGCGCGAAGGTTGTGGAAAGGTCGGTCTGGTAGGACGACATTTCGAGCACATAAACGCCGTCGTCGGGCAAGTCCGGCAGCGTCAACACTGCTTCGCCAATATTACCGCCGACGGCGGAGGGCACTTTCGCTTCTTTTAAAATATGACCGATCAGAGCCGTCGTCGTCGACTTGCCGTTGGTGCCGGTGATGCCGATGGTTTTGGCGCGCGGCTTGGCGCGGTGGAACAATTCAATATCGCCAAGCACCTCAACATTGGCGGCTTTCGCCTGCAGTACGGCGGGGTGCGGCTTCGGGTGCGTCAGCGGAATGCCCGGCGAGAGACAAATGAAGGCGATGGTCGAAAAATCGATATCTTTGGGGTCTTGAACCTTGGCGCCTTTGTCCACGGCGGCCTTGCGGCTCGCCTCGTTATCATCCCACAAAATCGTATCAATGCCGGCAGCCTGGCAGGCATCAAAAACCGGCATGCCGGATTTGCCAAGGCCGACGATGAGCACCGGCTTGCCGTTGATTTTGTCTTTAAGGGGCGAGAGGTCGATCACAATTACCTCAGCTTCAGCGTTGAAAGGCCGATCAGCGCGAAGATGATCGAGATGATCCAGAAGCGGATGACGACCTTCGTTTCCGGCCAGCCCATTTTTTCAAAGTGATGGTGGATCGGCGCCATTTTAAACACACGCTTGCCGCGCGTCTTGAAGGACACGACCTGAATGATGACGGACAAAGTTTCGATGACGAACAAGCCGCCGATAATGCCAAGAACGATTTCATGCTTAGTGATAACGGCTAGGGTGCCAAGTGCACCGCCCATGGAGAGGGAGCCTGTGTCACCCATAAAGACCGCCGCCGGCGGTGCGTTAAACCAGAGGAAGCCGAGGCCTGCCCCCACCAGCGCGCCGCAGAAGACGGATAATTCACCGGCATCTTTCACGTAGTGGATCTGCAGGTAGTTGGCGAATTCATAGTGTCCGACGAGATAGGAAATAACGCCAAAGCTTGCCGCCGTAATCATGATCGGGCCGATGGCAAGGCCGTCCAGACCATCCGTCAGGTTCACCGCATTGGCGCCGCCGACGATGACAAGAATGCCGAGCGGCACGAAGAAGTAACCAAGGTCGAGCAAAAAGTCCTTGAAGAACGGAAACGCAAGGCTGGTGCCGAGCGGGCCGACGGTGAGGTTCATGATGGAGAGGACCGCCACCAGCGCAATCGAGCTTTCCAAAAACAGCCGCATCTTGCCGGGCAGGCCCTTATGGCCGCTTTTGGTCAGCTTCGCGTAATCATCGCAAAAGCCGATCGCGCCAAAGCCGATGAAGACGAAAAGCACCAGCCACATATAGGGGTTGAAAATATTCACCCAGAGCAGCGTCGAGAGGGTGACGGAGAATAATATCATCAGCCCGCCCATGGTGGGCGTGCCCTTTTTCTTGAAATGGGTTTCGGGCCCGTCCGCGCGGATAGGCTGGCCTTCGCCCTGTTTCGATTTCAGCCAGCGGATGAAGAAGGGGCCGATGGCGAAGGAGATGATCATCGCCGTCATGATCGCGCCGCCGGTGCGGAAGCTGACGTATTTGAACAGGTTGAAGATCTGCCAGTCAGACGCCAGCGGGAACAGGAGGTTATATAGCATCGGTTTGTCCTTCTTTATCCGCCGCACCGGGGCCTGTCGGCTTGGCGCGGGCGGGGGCCTGCGCCTGCAGCGCATGCACGATATATCCCATCTTGCTGCCGGCGGAGCCTTTCACCAGCAGGACATCGCCGGGCTTTACGGCCTCCAGCAGTTTTTTTGCAAGGGCGCGGCTGTCATCCGCATGGCCGCCGCGCCAGGGTTCGGGCAGCGCCTGATAGAGCGCGTCCATCTGCGGGCCGCAGCAGAACAGCAAATCGGTTTTCGCGCGTAAGAGCGGGTTTGCCAGCTCCGCATGCAGGCGGGGGCCGTCTTTGCCAAGCTCCAGCATATCGCCCAGCACCGCAATGCGGCGGCCGCCCGGCACGGGGTTGACCATTTCAAACACCTTGAACGCCGCCAGCATGGAGGCGGGGTTGGCGTTATAGCTTTCGTCGATGATGGTGAGCGGCGGTTTGCCTTCCTCCAGCACAATCGAATGGCGGTTGCCGCGGCCTTCCGTGGGCTCGGAATTGCGGAGCGCTTCCACCGCCTGCTGCAGATTGCCACCGGCGGCTTTAACAACAGTGAGCGCGCCGAGCGAATTCAGCACAATATGCTTGCCGGGAATGTTGAGCTTGAATTTCACGCGCTCGCCCAGAATATCGGCGGTGACGCGCGATGAATCGGCATGCAGCATGCAATCGACAAGGCGCGACTGCGCCGCATCATCTTCGCCGAAGCCGTAGATTTTGCGGATGCCGGCACGCTCCGCCGCGGCGCGCAGGCGCGCGAAATGCGGATTGTCCTGATTTAAAACCGCAATGCCGCTTTCATCCATGCTCTGGAAGATTTCGGCCTTGGCGTCGGCAATCTGCTCGACGGTTTTGAAATGCTCGATATGCGCAGGCTCGATGGTGGTGATAAGGGCGATGTTCGGGCGCACCTGTTTCGTCAGTGCCGCCATTTCGCCTGAATGGTTCATGCCCATTTCAAAGACGGCGTATTTTGCCTCGCGCGGCAGGTTGGAGAGGGAGAGCGGCACGCCCCAGTGGTTGTTGAAGCTTTTCTTGGAGGCGTGGGTTTCGCCAAGGGCCGAGAGCATGATGGACAGGAGTTCCTTCGTGCCCGTCTTACCGGCCGAGCCCGTGACGCCGATGACGACGGCCTTGGTGCGGTCACGCGCGGCCTTGGCGAGGTCTTCCATGGCGGCCAGCGTTTCATCGACGCGCAGCAGTGCGCCGCCCGCAGCAGGCGCATAGGATTTGGCGACCAGCGCCGCGCCGGCACCTGCCTTGAAAGCGGCATCGACAAAGTTGTGGCCGTCGAAATTCTCCCCCTTCAGCGCGACGAACAGGTCGCCCGGCTTGATGCTGCGGGAGTCGATGGAGACGCCGGTGACTTTGAAATCATGGCTCATCGCGCCATGGGTTGCCGCGGCGGCTTCCGTGCCGGTCCAGAGGTTTGGTTTCTCGTCCGTCATTTCGTCACTTCCAGTACAGCCGCTTTGGCTTCGGTTACATCGTCAAAGGGCAATACTTCCTTGCCCACAATCTGGCCCTGCTCATGGCCCTTGCCGGCAATCACCAGCACATCGTCGGGGCCGAGGTGGCGGATCGCTTCGCGGATGGCGTCACGGCGGCCGGCAATTTCTTTGACCTTCGGGCTGCCGGCAACGCCCTTCATGATATCGGCGCGCACCATGGCGGCATCTTCCGTGCGGGGGTTGTCGTCCGTCACATAGACTTTATCGGCAACGCGGGCGGCAATCTCGCCCATCATCGGGCGCTTGCCCTTATCGCGGTCGCCGCCGCAGCCGAAGACGACATGCAGGTGGCGCGGCGTATGCGGGCGGAGCGCCTTCAGCATCACTTCCAATCCGTCCGGCGTATGCGCGTAATCAACGTAAATGGCGGCGCCATTCGGGTGCTTGGCCGCAAATTCCAGCCTGCCGCGCACGCTTTGCAGGCGCTCGAGCGCATAGACGCCCTGCATATGCAGCAGGCGGTTATCGGGGTCTTCCGCCAGCACAAGGCCGAGCGCACACAGCGCGTTTTCCGCCTGGAAGTCGCCGACGAGGGGCAATTCAAGTTCATAGCGTTCGCCAAACAGTTTCAGTTCGATGAACTGGCCGTCCGGCAACGGCTTGCGCTGCACAAGTTTAATGTCATTCGCCGCGCGGCCGTAATCGATGACGCGGATGCCGCGCGCTTTGCAAAGGTCACGTAATTTTCCCGCCTCCGGACTGTCGGCGTTGATGATGGCGATGCCGGTGGGCGGCAGCATTTCGGTGAACAGCCGCGCCTTGGCCGCGAAGTAATTGTCCATCGTGCCGTGATAATCCAGGTGATCGCGCGTCAGGTTGGTGAAACCCGCAGCAGTCAGCTGCAACCCGTCAAGGCGGAACTGGTCCATCCCCTGGCTCGAGGCTTCAAGCGCGAGGTGCGTGACGCCGGATGCTTCCAGCTCCGCGATTTCGGAATGCAGCGTCACGGGGTCCGGCGTGGTGAGAGAGCCTGCGCGGTTAATGCCGGGGGCGATGATGCCGATGGTGCCGAGCGATGCGGCGGCATGTTCCATCGATTGCCACATCTGGCGGCAGAAATTGACGGTCGAGCTTTTGCCGTTGGTGCCGGTCACGGCGACCACGACATCCATCTGCTTGCCAAAATACGCGGCCGCCATGCGCGCAAAGCGCTGGCGCGGGTTTTTATCGCTGATGATGATGGCGCTGCCCGGCTCATCGACGACGGTGCCTTCCGGTACCAGCACGGCAACGGCGCCCTTGGCAATCGCGTCTTTCACGAACTGGCGGCCGTCCTGCTTCGTGCCGGGGAAGGCGGCGAACAGATACCCTGCGCGCACCTCGCGCGAGTCAGAGGTGAGGCCGGTGATGTTAACGCCGCCCGCGCCTTTGGGCGCGTCAAGGTCAGCGATCATATCCAGTAGCTGCAAGGCTTTTTCCTTCTTTGACTTCTTTCAGGTACATGCCCATTTCCCGCAAAATATCGGGGCGGGAATCAAGCGCGGGTGAAATGTGGTAGAGCGGCGCCATTTGTTCGACAACTTTGGAGACGACGGGCGCGGCGGTCCAGCCGGCGGTGGCGAAACCATGCGTTTCGGGAATGCCCTGCGGCTCGTCCAATATCGTCAGCACGGCATAACGCGGATTGTCGATCGGAAAGGCGCCCATGAAGGAGGAAACGAGAAGGTTATGTTCGTACCGCCCGTTTTTGTTTTTCTCCGCCGTACCGGTCTTGCCGCCGACGTTGTAGCCGTCCACCGCCGCCTGCGCGCCCGAACCATCCGCCACGTTCAGCGCCATCAGCTGGCGCATCATAAGGGATGTTTGCGGCTTGATCACGCGCTCGCCTTCAGGCGTCAGGCTTAAATTTTCGGTATCCTTCTTCAGCAGCGTCGGCGTCACCAGGATGCCGCCGTTGACCAGCGCCGAAGCCGCGCGGATGACATGCAGCGGCGACACCGCAATGCCGTGGCCGAAGGAGCAGGTGAGGGTCGAAATATCGCGCCACGGCTTCGGGTACAGTGGCTGGCCGCGCTCGGGCAATTCCACGGGCACAGGCGCAAAAAAGCCGATCGATTTATAGAAGTTTTCCAGATGGTCGCCGCCCACCGCCGCCGCCATGCGCGCGGTGCCGATGTTGGAGGAATAGATGAAAATTTCAGGGACGGAGAGGACACGTTTCTTAGCGTGATAGTCGGTAATGGTGAAGCGGCCGTAATGAATAGGCTCGCCCGCATCAAAGCTGGAGCCAAAATTCACCTTGCCGCTGTCAAGCGCCGAGGCGATGGAGAACAGCTTGAAGGTCGAGCCCATCTCGAAAACGCCGAGCGTATCGCGGTTGAATTTCGCGTCATCGGAGGAATCGCCGGGGTGGTGCGGGTCGAAGTCCGGCAGGGAGACCATGGAAATGATTTCGCCCGTATTCACATCCATCACAATGCCCATGCCGGCCTTGGCGTGGAACTTGGCGATGCTGGCGGCAAGTTCGCGGTGCATGATGTGCTGCACGCGGAGGTCGATGGTCAGCTTCACCGGCTCGTCGCCTTTTTCCAGCTGCTTGTTGGCAAACTTCTCGATGCCGGAAATGCCGTGGCCGTCGACGTCGGTATAGCCGATGAGGTGTGAGGTGAGGCTGGCGCCGGGATAAATGCGGCGGTCTTCATCCTGGAAGGAAAGGCCGGGCTGGCCGAGCGCGTTGATGGCATATTCCTGCTTCGGCGTAATGTTGCGCTCGATCCAGATGAATTTTTTGCCGGAGGATAATTTCCGCAGCAGTTCTTCCTGGCTCGCGTCCGTCAGGATGGCGCTGAGTTCTTTTGCCACCTGTGCCTTGTTGTCGATCGCCGTCGTATCCGCATAGACAGAAGCCATGGCAAGCGAGGTTGCGACGAGCTCCCCGTTACGGTCGAGGATGGTCCCGCGGAGGGGTTTGTCCAGCGGTCGCACATCGGTTTCAGGATCAACCGCCACCTGCTGCACGGGTTTGGAGCGCAGCAGCGTCAGGTCGACAAGGCGCAGCGAAATGGCGGTATAGCCGAGCAGTAAAAGTCCCGCCACCATGATCAGGCGCAATTTTGCCTGACCCAGCACGCTTGATTGCGTACCGGGGATGGTCTGGTCGTTATCTTCATATTCGCTCATGGGTGGGGGCTCCCGCCAAGGCTTTTGATCACATCGCCGAAGTCGCGCTGGCCGCCGGTCGCGCCCTGAAGGGTGGGGTAGCTGGGGGCTTTGTAGTTATAAACCGGCGATACTTTTCCAGCCGCGGGTTTTGCGGGCGGGTGATAAACGCCGCCGCGCAGGGCCGCCGGCTTTGGCGGTGAATAGACATAGCCGCGCAAAGGCGCATGGGCAACGGAGGCGGCAGAAGCTGTCGCGGTTTTCGGCGTGGCCGGTTTCGCTTGCGCTTTCAGCGGCGAGACAAGTTCATCGCCGGAGGCTTTTTCAATTTTCAGCGGCAGCGGTTTTGCGGGCACTACGGGGGTCAGGGCCAGTTCCGGTTTGGCGGGCGCGGGTTTTGTATTCTCTGTTTTCGCGACTTCCGTTTTTGCGATATCCACTTTTTCATCCGGTACGGGCAGCGTTGCGGTGCCATTCCCTTCATCGGCAATCACGGGGGCGGCGACGTCATCTGCTTTCGCGCTGGCCGGTTTTGCTTCAAGGTCGGCGACCTTGGCGAACTGCTTGCCCTTTAAGGGTGCAAGGTCGAGATACTGCTTCGAGAGTTTTTCCAGCCGGTCGGGCTGGTTCAGGTAGCTCCATTCCGCCTGCAGGACGCGCAGGGATTCATCTTCCTTCTGCGTTGCGGCTTCTATGGAGGCGAGTTTTGTGCGGCCGTCCGTCACCTGCTGGCTGGTGTGGAACAGCATGCCGCCGCAGATCGCGGCCAAGAACAGCCAGAGCAGGGTCGTCTTACGCATGCCGCGCCTCCATGACAGGTGCCGAAGTGCGAATGCCGTAGCGCAGGTGCGCCGAACGCGAGCGCGCGTTTCTTGAAATCTCTTCCTGCGACGGCTTCACGCCGTTGTTCGCTTCCATGCGGAAGCTCGGCACCGGCGCATCGGGCCGCTGCGGCAGGTGGCGGGAAGCATTGGGTTCGCGCCCCGATTTTTCGCGGAAGAAGTTTTTCACGCGCCAGTCTTCCAGCGAGTGGAAGGAGACGACGACGAGGCGTCCGTCGATCGCCAGCAGATTTTCGGCGGCGTCCAGCGCCCGCTCCAGCTCCCCCAGCTCGTCATTGACGTAGATGCGGAGCGCCTGAAAGGTCCGGGTCGCGGTATCGGTTTTAAGGCCGCCGTGCATCGGCAGCACGCTGTGGATGACATCGACGAGCTGCAGCGTCGTCTCTATGGGGCTCAACGCGCGGGCGGCGACGATTTTTTTGGCAATCGCGCGGCTGGCGCGTTCTTCGCCATAGGTGAACAGTATATCGGCAAGGTCTTTTTCCGCCGCCTTGTTGACGACATCGCGGGCGCTGAGGCCGGCAAGGCTCATGCGCATGTCCAAGGGTCCATCCGACTGGAAGGAAAAGCCGCGCTCCGGCGTTTCCAGCTGGATGGAGGAGACGCCAAGGTCAAGAACGAAGCCGTCGATGCTCTCTACGCCCGCCGCCGCCAGCAGGTTTTCCGCATCGCCGAAGCAACCGTGCAGCATTTGAAGCTTGTCGCCGTATTGTTTTTGAAAGGGTTTCGCGCGCTCGATGGCGGCGGGGTCGCGGTCGATCGCGTAGACGGTGCAGTCGGCGGCCTCGAGTATCGCGCGGGTATAGCCGCCCGCGCCGAAGGTGCCGTCCACATACACGCCCCCGTCGCGGGGGCTGAGGGTTTCAAGCACCTCGGCCAGCATGACCGGAATATGACCGGTCGTTCCGCTTGTGGCGGCGACTTTTGACGGTGACGTCTTCTTCAACTGCAGTGCAACCCCGATGACGGCTCCCGGGGAACGATGCCCCGGAAACTCCAAGTTTTTTATTTTTTGCCGAACGGCAGGCCACACCCCCAAAAGTGGAAAACCCTGCGACATTCAACGCTGCTTTCAATGTATCGCGGCGCTAAAAATGCGTCAACGCGTAGATGTGCAAAAAGGCCTGATTAAATAAGGCTTTTTTGTGCAGCGCGGGGGTTTAGGGATGGAGAGAATTTTTGCCGGGTAGGGTGCGCGGCGGTGCGCTTTCCGGCGGGCGGCCGCCCATGCTGCGCAGCTTGTCCCGCAGCAGCTCCGCCTCGTCCTGGCTGTCGAGGTCGCTGAAGCGGGTTTGCAGCATCGTGGTGCTGACAGCTTCGCTGTACCAGACGCTGTAAATCTCCGTCACTTGGCACGCACGGAAGTTAAAAATACGCCGCAGCGTCGGGTCGCTCTCCGGCTGATGGGAAAAATTGGTGCGCACTGACAGCGTATAATCGTTCAGCTTTTCAAAGGTTTCGGTATTTTCATCGGACATGGCTTTAACCTTACGTAAAATATCTTAACCCTGATTGGCGGGGCGCAGCGCGGCGGGCAGTTTCGCCGGCGTTTTCGGCAAGACATCTTCCAGCTCGGGCGGCGTGCCGCCAAGGGTGACGAGTTTTGCATGCATGTATTTTACTTCCGCATCCGACGGCAGGGAGTCGAAACTTTCAATCGTGGTCGAGGCGGCGACGGCGGAATTGCCCCCGGCGCTGCTGCCGCGGCCTTCCGACAGCCAGTCGCGGTGGATCGTCGTCACCTGACGGGACAGGAAGTTGAACAGCTTCGTATAGCCGTCGCATTTCTGCACGCCGCCGCGTTCAATATCATTGCGGCGGAAATCGATACGGAGTGTGTAATCGCCGACGCGGTTGAATTCTTCCTGCATGATGTTTCCTTTACTGAATTTCTACTGGGGCGGCGTCAGTTTCGCTGGTTTTTTCGGCAGCGTGTTGACCAGATCGTCGATAGCGGGCGGCGTGCCGCCGAGTGACTTGAGCTTGGCGTGCATGGCGATGATTTCCTCCATGCTGTCGAAATCGCTGAAGCTGCGCTGGGTCATGCTGCTGGTGACCGCCATGGCAGCGGCGGCTTTCTCAACATAGTTGCTATGGCCGGGAATTTTATAGTCCACCTTGCCGCCGCGCTCGTACAGCGTCGTCACGTCGCGCGCCTGAAAATTGAAAATGCGGCGGATGCGCGCGTTACCCCACTCGTCTTTCTCCCCCAGCGGCGTAATGGCCTGCAGCGTGTATTCGTCAATCTTTCTGAAGATGGGGGGCATATGTTCAATCCGCGGTTGGCAGGCGGGCGGGCTTTTTACCGGCGCCGAAAATATCCTCGAGCGCGGGCGGTGCGCCGCCGAGTTCGATGAGCTTCGCATGGGCGCGCTCAATCTCGCCGCGGCCCTCGATATCGCTGAAATTCTGAACGAAAGTGCTGGTGCCGACCGCAGGCTCGTTACCCGCTTTCTTCCACACCATGGCCTCGTTCGTCACCGTCACCTGACGGGACTGGAAGTTGAATTCACGGCAGAGCGTGGAATCGCGCGTCCAGTTGGCATCATCCCAGACGCGCTGGTTGGTGCGCTGGGCAATGCTGTGATCGTTGATTTTGTAGAAGTCTTCGCTGACGACCATGGCGTTACGGCCCGACCGGCTTTAGCTGCTTCTTGAAACCGCCAAGGGTTTCTTCCAGCGCGGGCGGCGTACCGCCGAGGGATTTCAGTTTTTCGTGCATGTAGCGCACTTCCGCCGTACTCGGCAGCTCGTCGAAGCCTTCGACGCGGCTCAGGGTGGCGACGGAGGCTGCACCGCCGCGCTCCGACCCGTGCGACTGGTACAGCAGGTCGCGCGTCACCGTCTCCACCTGCGCCGCCAGAAAATTGAACGTGCGGGTGATGGAAGAAAGATGCGTCATATACTGCGAGCCGTAATTGTCGAGGGTGCGTTTTTCCTCTTCGACAACGCGCAGCGTATAAGGATTGAGGGCAGCGTAAACTTCAGCCATGGAGCACCTTCAAATCGCAGCAATTTTGGGACAGCGGCACCCTACGAAAGCAGGACTACTATGTCAATCAACGATTAACATATTAGAAAAAAAGCTGAATTCGTTTTCCAGATTATTGGCCGGGAGCCTTCGGCGCTTTCGGCTTGCGAATCTTCTGCTTGGGTGTCTGCTCGGCTTTGGGTTTCGCCGCCTCGACTTTATCAAGGTAGCGCTCCGCCGCCGCGCCGGCTTCCACCATGATATCGCTGATCTCGGGGTTGCGGGTGATGGCGAAGGTGCCGCGCGGCACGCCCGCGGTTTTGATATCCGCCAGGGTTTCGCCCTTATAGGTTTCGGCGATGCCGGCATTGCCGGTCGCGGTATCGAGGAACATGCGGAACAGCGCCTTCTGCTGCCCGTCTTCCGGCGGGTTGAGCAGAATGAAATCAACCACGGTGTCTTTGGCGAGGTCCGGCGTCATCAGCTCTTCCGTCGGCGAGAGGGTGCAAAGGGTTTCCAGCACTTCCTGCTTTTGCTTTGCCACATCGCGCACATATTCGGCGCGAATTTCAAAGTTCTTGCGGGCGACTTCCTTGAACTTCACCATCAGGCCTTCGTATTGCTCGGGCGCGGTCTGTTCGTTCACGGCGGTCGGCATGGTACCTTCAACGGCATCCAGCATCAGCGGCGTCCGCGCCATGCCGAGGCGTGCAATTTCCCCGTTGCGCTCGACGGTCGATTCAATATCGCGCGCGGCAGATTTTTGCAGCGCGGCTTCAATGCGCTTGGTGTAGTCCTTCGGCGAGGCCAGGAAGCCTTCTTCTTTTTCCTTGCGGTTCATGTAGCCGACTTTCGCCCAAGCGGAATCTTCAAGCAACGTCAGGTAAACATACTTCTGCGTCAGCGCGTCGCGGTAAACGCCCTGCACCTTCGGGTTATCGGGCAGCATATCGAACAGGCTTTTCGCCTGCTCAACGCGCGATTCATCGTACTGCAGCATGGATTTCACCTGCGCCTCGAAGCCGGAGGTATCGACGACTTTGTCCGACAGCAGCGCCGAAATATCGAAGAAGGTGCGCGACAAATCAATCATCGCCGTGCCGTCCTTGCTGACAAGATGCGGCGTATTCTCGCGGAATTCGGCCAGCTTGGCGTCGTAAAAACTTTTCAGCTCGGGGTTGTTGAGGAAGCGCTCGCAATCGCCAATCAGCAGGGTTTTCTGTTCGGCCTTCTTGCGCATTTCCTCCCCCGTACGGGCCTGGCGGTCGGGGTGGTACATGCCGCGCGCATGGCCGAAGGCCTTGGAAATTTCCGCCTTGTCGGAGCTTTCAGAAATCCGCACCGGAAAGCCGCCGTCCGCCATGATTTGATTGATGAACGCATAGCGGTCAAAAATGTAATGGATGCCTTCGACGGTGTCATAGCTCATGATGCGTATCCTTCAATCAACTCAAAAAAAATAAACCAGAGGGCCTGTAAGCCGGGTTTTGTCGCGCCCTTGCGGGCACGGATGACCATTCATCTCGAACTGCAATTACTTGCAGCCTCTAGCAACCAACCCGGAAAGCGGGGCTGAAAAACGGGCCCTGTCGCGGCCGAAGCCGTTACGTGCTCTCCCTATTTGGTCTTGCTCCCGGTGGGGTTTTCCATGCCAGTCTTGTTACCAAGACCGCGGTGCGCTCTTACCGCACCTTTTCACCCTTGCCGCGACCCCGAAGGGACGGTTGGCGGTATGTTCTCTGTGGCACTTTCCCTGAAGTCACCTTCGCCGGACGTTATCCGGCACCGGATTCTCATGGAGCCCGGACTTTCCTCGATATCGCTACCGCGGTCATCCGGCCCTCTGGTTTCGTGGCAGAGTAGACCCGCAAGGGCAGCCCGTCAAGGTGATTATGAATACTTAAAGCGCCTTCGGTCGCAGCGCAAGCCTTTGACGCACAAGGGCTTTGGCGCGGTATACCGTGCGGGCGGTGATGAGGCCGACCTTTTCGTCATCCCAGAACGCCTCCGGCTCGAAGTGGCGCTGGAAGGCGGTGATAAGGGTTTTGGCATCAAGGCGCGGATCATAGCCGTAGCGGGTGAGGAGGGATTTGATGTCTTCCTCCGTCGCGGGTGTTTCCTCGGCATCCAGCTTTTCAGTATCGGTCGGCTCCGGCCACAAACCGATTTTCTGGTTGGCCAGTGACATCCACGGGAAAAGTTCGCCGGGGTCCTTTTTCCGCTCCGGCGCAATATCGGAATGCGCCAGCACATGGTAGGGCAGAATTTTATGGCGCGCGATGATATCGCGGCAGAGGTTTGCCACCGCCGCCATCTGCACCTCCGGAAAAGGCACATAGCCAAAACCGTGGCCCGGATTTTGAATCTCGATGCCGATGGAGGTGGAATTGATATCTTCCTCTCCCTGCCACCATGATTTGCCGGCATGCCAGGCGCGCATCTCCTCCGGCACCAATCGCATCACCATGCCCTGCTCATCGACAAGATAGTGAGATGACACCTGACGTTCCGGCGACTGCAAAATCTGCAGCGCGTCAAAGGCGGTTGCCGTATCGGTGTAATGCAAAATCAGCAGGCTCGGTGTTTTGCCATGCGCGCGCGGCCCGAAATTGGGGGATGGCGCATCCGTAATAATCATTTGGGTTTTTTAGCGGGGTTCTGGTTGATGCGGGCGAGGGCGCGGAGTTTCGCGACCGTATCGGCCGTCGCCTTGCCGGGCGTCGCCGTCGGGTCCTTGAACAATTCCGGCTCATACCGCTGCTGGAAGGCGTTGATGATGTCTTTCAGCGCGGGCTTGTTCTTGCCATGCGCTTCCACGCCATAGCCGGCCGCCTTGAACAGTTCTTTCAGCTGGCGCGGGCTGCGCGCGACGGCGGCGGCGTTGAATTTGTCTTTAATAGTCGGCTTCGGCCAGCGGCCAATATCGTGCCGCGCCATTTTTGCCCAAGGGAAGTGGTAGCCGGGGTCCTGTTTGCGGTCTGGCGCAATATCGGAATGGCCCAAAATATTTTCCGGCGCAATCCCGCGGCGGAACATGATGTCCTTGCACAGCAGCGCGAGCGAGAAAAGCTGCTCATTCGTATAGGGCTGGTTGTCGCGGTTCGACATTTCAATGCCGATGGAGCGGGAATTCAAATCATCCTTCCCCATCCAGCTGGAAATGCCGGCGTGCCAGGCGCGTTTTTCCTCATCCACCAGCGTGTAGATATTGCCTTTTTCGTCAATCAGGTAATGGGCGCTGACCTCCGACTTCGGGTCGGTCAGCCGGTCAAGCGCGGCTTTCGTGGAATCCATGCTGGTGTAATGGATGACGATGTAATCCAGCGACGTGCCTTCGCGACGGTCATTAAAGTTCGGCGATGGCAGGTCGATGCACTTCATAGCAGCGTCACAAACTCCTGCACCAGCTTTTCAAAATTCGCAGCACCCCGGCCAGCGTTTTCCAACGTATGCGCATGGCTGATTTTTTCATCCGACAAGCCTGCGCCCATATTTGTGATGCAGGAACAACCCACAACGCGCATACCACAGTGCCGCGCGATAATGCAGTCCGGCACGCTCGACATGCCGACGGCATCGGCGCCCATGGTTTTCGCCATGCGGATTTCGGCGGGGGTTTCAAACGTCGGGCCGCGGAAGGCGATGTAGACGCCTTCATGCAGCGGAATGTTGATTTTCTTTGCAGCGGTTTTCAGCTTGGCGCGGAGGTCTGCGTCCCAGGCATCCGTCAGCGGCACAAAACGGGGGCCGAAATTCTCGTCATTCGCGCCGACCAGCGGGTTGAAGCCCATGTAGTTGATATGGTCGGTGATCATCATGAGTTCGGACACGCCAATATCGGCGCGCAGGCTGCCGGCTGCATTCGAGACGAACAGCGTATCAACACCCACGGCTTTTAATGTGCGGATCATGGTTTTCAGCGGGTAGGGGTCTTCCGTCTCGTAAAAATGCTTGCGGCCTTTGAGGGCGATGACCTCGACGCCGTTTAATTTCCCCGCAATCAATTCGCCGTTATGGCCGGGAATGGTAAGGGTGGGGAAACCCGGCAGCTCGGTATAGGAAATCTTGACTGCATCCGTCACCTTGTCGCCAAGCCCGCCAAGGCCGGAGCCGAGGATGATGGCGATTTTCGGCTGCCGCGCGCCCAGCTTCGCCTTCACCATCGTCGCCGACAGTTCAACGTGATGCTTGTGCTGCGTCACGTGATTGGGCACATCGGGCGTAACCATCGGTTGAGCTGCTTGCATGGCAATTCCTTATATTGGATAGCCAATATCATAGCCGCAATAAAACTTGTGGCAAGGAGCGGTTTTTAGCGCATGAAAGTCTTAGACTTTGCGCGCGACCATTAACTTTTTGATCTCTGCAATCGCCAGCGCCGGGTTGAGGCCCTTGGGGCAGGCATTGGTGCAGTTCATAATGGTGTGGCAGCGGTACAACCGGAAGGGGTCTTCCAGCTGGTCAAGGCGCTCGCCGGTGCCTTCATCGCGCGTATCGGCAATCCAGCGGTAGGCCTGAATAAGAACGGCGGGGCCCAAAAAGCGCTCGCCGTTCCACCAGTAGCTGGGGCAGGACGTCGAGCAGCAGAAGCACAAAATGCAGGCGGCGGGGCCTTTGCCGTCATCGCCGTTCAGCAAATTCGCATCATCGGAGCTTTGCAGGTTCTCGCGGCTCGGCGCCGGCGATTCCTTTTTCATCCATGGCTCGATGGTGGCCAGCTGCGCATAGGGAATGGAAAGATCCGGCACGAGGTCCTTGATGACCGGCATATGCGGCAGAGGGGTGATTTTCACCTCGCCCTTGATATCATCAAGGTGCTTTGTGCAGGCCAGCGTGTTGGTGCCATCGATGTTCATCGCGCAGGAACCGCAGACCCCTTCGCGGCAGGAGCGGCGGAAGGTCAGCGTCGGGTCGACTTCGTTCTTGATGTAGATGAGCGCGTCCAGAACCATGGGCCCGCATTTGGCCATGTCGATTTCATAGCTGTCGAGGCGCGGGTTTTTTTTGTCGTCCGGATTCCAGCGGTAGACGCGGAAGTTGCGCGTCTTTTTCGCGTCGGGGGCGGCTTTAAAGCTCTGCCCGTCGGTGATTTTGGAGTTCTTCGGAAGGCTAAATTCGACCATCTGGTTTATTCCGCTGGCGTTTAGTGAAAACAGTCACTCAAAAATATGCATTTTGGCGCCGGAAGGAAAGGGGGAACTTGCAAATTATTTTAATTTCAACCACTTGGCTTTTTGCCATATTGCCCCAAGGCGGGTGCGATTGACAGAAACAGGCGCAGTTGGTACTTGAATATCCGGTTTTCAAATTTTCATTTAAAGGATTTTCAGCATGCCCAAGCATCAGCCCCTCGGCATCATGGCCAGCTTTTCCAACGTCAGCTTCAAAAAAGACGGCGTCGAGGTTTTTTCGGCCTCCGTCACCAGCGGCGGCTGCTTCGGCCCCGATGATGATATTAAAGTCATCACCCGCGGCTTCGATGAAATGAAGCGCCAGGGCAAGGCCGGCACCGCTTTCAACACCGTCGCCCTGAAACCCCAGTTTGGCGGCACCGAGCGCGCCTACGAAGTCACCGTCAAAAACAACGCGATTGATGCGAAAAGCCTGAAACGCGTTCAGCCGTAATCCGAAACACTGTCATCTCGAGCGCAGCGAGAAATCTCCACTTCTTCAGCAAGAGGAGATCCCTCACTGCGTTCCCGATGACAAATCGGGCTAGTTCTTGCGTGGATTTTTAGTGGGCTCAAGACTTTTGAGCTGCTCTGAAATCAGGCGAATTGGGCAAAGAGACATAGCGTCTCCTGCTCCGTTTCCCGTACCATAGAGCTGAACTTCATAACCGCATTGTGCTTTCACAAACGCTTTGAAGGCAGCCTCGCTTTTGCTTAAATTTTCATTTAGCCCTTGATAGGCAACGCTATCAGGCGACTCGCTTTCCCATTCCTTGGCTTCTGCGTGTAGCTTTGCGTAAAGATTATCAAGCTGCTTTTCGACGATTTTCAGTTCAGCGGCTTCGCAATCCATCGCTGCGTCATGGCTCATGCCGGGTTTCCAGCATTTCTCGATCGTCTCGGTGCTGGTCGTCGCCGCAATCGCGGCTGATACCGAAATAACAGCGGCAACAACAGCGAGGGAGGCGAAGGCGCAGCGCTTCATGGCTTAGTAAACCCGCGCTTTCGGCGGCACCACTTCAGCTTCATTCGTCAGCGTGCGCATATGGACGGGGCGGTAGGTCATGCTGGTCTTGCCCTCGTCGTTCACGTAGACGACGCTGTGCTTCATCCATTCCTGATCGTTGCGGTCGGGGAAGTCTTCATGCGCATGCGCGCCGCGGGATTCTTTGCGGTTTTCCGCAGAAACGACGGAGGCAACGGCCTGATACATCAGGTTATCAAGCTCGATGGTTTCGACAAGGTCCGAGTTCCAGATCATGGAGCGGTCGGCAACGCCAAGGTCGGCTCTGCCGCCAAAGAGCTTGCCCATCTTGTCGACGCCTTCTTTGAGCAGCTTCGAGGTGCGGAAAACCGCGCAGTGTTCCTGCATCGTTTTCTGCATGTTGAGGCGGAGGGCGGAGGTGCGCGTCGCGCCCTTTGCATTGCGCAACCGGTCAAGGCGTTCCAGCGAATTGCTGCCGGCATCGGCCGGCAGGCGCTTGTGCGATGCGCCGGGGGTAATCACTTTCGCCGCCTGAATTGCGGCCGCGCGCCCGAAGACGACGAGGTCGAGGAGGGAGTTGGAGCCGAGGCGGTTCGCGCCATGCACGGAAACGCAGGCCGCTTCCCCCACCGCCATCAGGCCCGGCACGATACGGTCGGGGTCATCCTTCGTCGGGTTGACGACTTCCGTATGCACGTTGGTCGGAATACCGCCCATGTTGTAATGCACCGTCGGCAGCACGGGGATCGGCGCCTTCGTCACATCGACGTTGGAGAAGATGCGCGCGGTCTCCGCAATGCCCGGCAGGCGCTCGCGGATGATGGCGGGGTCAAGGTGTTCAAGGTGCAGGTGGATATGGTCTTTTTGGTCGCCGACGCCGCGGCCTTCGCGGATTTCGATGGTCATGGAGCGGGAGACGACATCTCGCGAAGCGAGATCTTTAGCGGAAGGCGCATAGCGCTCCATAAACCGCTCGCCTTCGGAATTGGTGAGGTAGCCGCCTTCGCCGCGCACGCCTTCGGTGATCAGGCAGCCGGCGCCGTAAATGCCGGTCGGGTGGAACTGGATGAATTCCATGTCCTGCAGCGGCAGGCCCGCGCGCAGGACCATGGCATTGCCATCGCCCGTGCAGGTATGCGCCGAGGTGCAGGAGAAATAGGCGCGGCCGTAACCGCCCGTCGCCAGCACAACCGAATGCGCGCGGAAGCGGTGGATGGTGCCATCCGCCAAATTCCACGCCATCACGCCGCGGCAAACGCCTTCATCATCCATGATGAGGTCGAGCGCGAAATATTCGATGAAGAATTCGGCTTTGTGTTTCAGGGACTGCTGGTACAGCGTGTGCAGAATGGCGTGGCCTGTGCGGTCGGCAGCGGCGCAGGTGCGGCGCGCGGTGCCCTTGCCCATATGCGTCGTCATGCCGCCGAAGGCGCGCTGGTAAATCTTGCCTTCATCGGTGCGGCTGAACGGCACGCCGTAGTGTTCCAGCTCGATCACCGCGGGAATAGCTTCACGGCACATATATTCAATTGCGTCCTGGTCGCCGAGCCAGTCGGAGCCCTTGACGGTGTCGTACATGTGCCAGCGCCAGTCGTCTTCACCGTTGTTGCCAAGCGCGGCAGAAATGCCGCCCTGCGCCGCGACAGTGTGCGAGCGGGTCGGGAACACCTTCGTGATGCAGGCGGTTTTTAGGCCTTTTTCCGCCATGCCGAAAGTGGCGCGGAGGCCTGCGCCGCCGGCGCCGACGACAACGACGTCATATTCATGTTCGACGATAGGATAGGTCTGTTGCATGGTGATTACCCGGAAATGACGTGAGCGGCGAGGCTAAGCCACACAATGGCGGCAACGCAAGCGACGCCCATAAAAATAAAGCCAATCTGATTTAGCAGCAGAAGGCCAAGTTTCCAGCCTTCATGATGCACATAGTCTTCAACCACCACCTGCAGGCCAAGGGCGGCATGGTAGAAACTGGCGATGACGAAAAGAATAGCGGCAATCGCAATCGCCGGGTGGCCGATCCAGTTCACGAAATGCGCGTGATCAGCATCAACAATATTATGCAGCGAGAACAGCCAGAACAGGCTTAAAGGCAGCAGCGCGATGGAAGAAACCCGCTGCATCCACCAGTGGTGCGTGCCGGATTGGGCAGAACCCATGCCACGCGCGCGGCCAAGGGGGGTGCGAAGGGAAGGCTGGCCATGTGCCATGTTGAAACGTCCTGCTCTTAGTTGGTGGCCGCGCACCAGATGGCGCCGGCGGAAATGAACGACAAAATCAGCACAACCCAGCCGCTGGCAAAAGCGTGCTTGAGGTCAAGCCAGCGTCCGGTGTCCCAGACCATGTGGCGGATGCCGTTGAAGAAGTGGTAGCTGAAGGCCCAGACCCAGCCGAACAGCATCAGCTGCCCGACAATGGAATGCGCAAGGTCATGAAACTGCGCAAAGCTTTGCGGGCCCATCCAGGCGGCGAGCAGCCACCAGGTCAGGATAATCGCGCCGAAGGCGAGGCCCACGCCGGTCATGCGGTGCAGGATGGACATCGCCATCGTCAGCTTCCAGCGATAGACCTGCAGGTGCGGGGAAAGGGGGCGGTCTATATTTGCCATAATTTTATTGATCCCTTATTGAGGCGGCTTTTTCTGCGCCGCGCAACTTAACGCAACATACGCTTTCCGCTTGTTACCCGTCTAGGGTGCAATCGGCGAAAAAGGGCAGGTAATTTTTACGGCCACGCCTTGACTTTTCATATGAATGAAATAGGCTTCGAGCCATAGCACATAACCTGACCTGAATTTGCTGTGGATAAGACCAGATGGCCCATATCTTTTAGAACCGTTTCGTTCTAATTATGACCATCAACCTTGAGACATCCAGATTCGGTTTTTCAACGCTGCCTGCCAATATATATTGGCTGGCGGATTGCGAAGGGACAAAGCTGCCGTGACCACTTCAGGTTCGCCGCTACCAGCCAGCACACAGCGCGTCTTCACCGTCGCGCCGGACAAACCCTTCCTTGATGCTGTTGCGCGCGGCATCCTCGACCGCACCGGCGATGATCCCTTAAGGCTTTCTGACTACACCATTCTGGTGCCCGACCGCGCGACGCGCGACCTGCTGCGTCAGGCCTTCATGGAACAGCAGGGCGGCAAGCCCGGCATCATGCCGCGCATCGACAGCCCCGGGGACATGGACAATGACGATTTGGGCCTGAAGGTTTCCGACAACCCGATTTTGTCGCAGGCGCTGATGGATATTCCGCCCGCCGTGCCGCGCCTCCACCGCCAACTCATGCTGGCCGAAGAAATTTTGAAAATCCCCGGCATGGCGTCTTCGGTACAGAAAGCTATCAAGCTTGGTGGCGAGCTTGGCCGCTTCCTCGATGAACTGCAGCGCAATAACATTGAGCTGAAGAATGTCGACAAGCTGGTGCCGCCGGAATTCAAAGCGCAGTGGTCACATACTGCTGAATTTTTGAAAATCCTCAGCCATACATGGCCGCAGCGCCTTGAAAAGCTCGGCATGGTCGACCCCGAAGACCATAAAAACGCGTTGATTGAAATTCAGGCCTTCCACTGGAAGCAAAACCCCACCACAAAACCCATGATCGCCGTCGGCTTTACCGATACGACGCCGGCGGTGTTGTCACTGCTGAGTTCCGTTTCGCAGCTGCCGCAGGGCGCGGTGGTGCTGCCGGGCGTTGACAAATCGCTCGACCAGAAAAGCTGGGATGTTGTGGGCCCCGTGCATCCGCAATACGCCTTCAAGAAAATGCTGAATGCCTTCGGCGTCGACCGCGCCGATGTGCAGCACTGGCAGGAAACGCTGCCCGCGCCCAAGCATGTGCGCGCCAATGATTTGAAAACCACGAATACCGAGCGGCAAAAACTGATGCGCGAAGTCATGCGCCCCGCCGGCACCTCGGAAGGCTGGAGCAACTTGACCGCCCGCCGCAAGACGCCCCGCAAAGCCGCCAATAAAAACGGCCCTGTAGCACCGACGGGCGAGCGCGAAATTGACGTACAATCCTTAAACGGAATGGATTTGATTACCGCAGGCTCCCAGCAGGAAGAAGCCTCCGTCATTGCGCTCAAAATGCGCGAAACGCTGGAAGTGCCGGGTCGCACCGCCGCCCTTGTCACGGGTGACCGCTCGCTCGCCCGCCGCGTCGCCGCGCGCCTGCGCCACTGGAAAATTGAATGTGAAGACAGCGCCGGCAAATCCCTCGCCGAAACACAAAGCGGCATTTACCTGCTCGCGACCGCAAATATGGCGGCGGAAGAATGGGCCCCGGTGCCAATGCTGGAGGCGTTGAAGCACCCGCTCGCCGCCTTGGGTGAAGCGCAATCCGGCTTTGCCGAAAAACTTTTCAAATTGGAAGATATCGCGCTCCACGGCCCCCGCCCCGCGCCGGGCGCGGAAGGACTCCGCCAGACACTCACCGCCGCCTTTAACCGCGCCGCACGCAGGCCGGATCATAAACCGCAGACGGAGCTGGATGCCGCCAAAAAAGAACTCGACGATGTCGTGAATGCGCTGGAAACCGCCGGCAAGAACTTCTTCGACAAAATGGCCTCGGCCAAGCCGCTGCCGTTCAAGGAATTCCTGGATGATCACATCCGCTTCGCCGAAGCCCTGGCGAAAGACGATAAAGAATCCGGTGCCGACCGTTTGTGGCGCGGCGATCACGGCGTTAAATCCGCCCGTTTCCTGACGCAGCTGCGAGAAGCCGCCAAATATATCCCCGATGTCACGGGCCGCGACTATGTGGACGTCCTGCACGGCCTTATGCGCGATGTGAACGTGCAGCCGGCAACGCAGCCGCATCCGATGCTGAAAATCCTGACGCCCGAACAGGCGCGCCTCGTGAAATCCGACACCGTCATCGTCGGCGGCCTCAACGATGAAGTCTGGCCGAAGCGGCCAGATGAATCGCCCTGGCTCTCGCCCGACATGGTGAAAGCGATCGGCCTGCCGCCGCTTGATGAATCCATCGGCCATTCGGCGCATCAGTTTATGCAGGCCATTTCCAACCCCAATGTGCTGCTCTCCCGCTCCGTCCGCTCCGGCGATGCGCCGACCGTGGCATCGCCCTTCCTGACGCGCCTTATGATGGTGTTGAAGGGCGCGGGCCTTGCCGATGATATCCAGAACAAGAGCCAGCTGCTGGACATCCACACCGCCATGCATACGCCGTCCGAAGTGACGCCGATTGCGCCGCCGGAGCCGCGCCCGCCCGTCGCCGTGCGCCCAAAGCAGCTGCCGGCGACCGCCATTGAAGCGCTCATGCGCGACCCCTATACCGTTTACGCCAAATACATCCTCAAAATCCGCCCGCGTGACCCGCTCGATGCCTCGCCGTCCGTTTCCGAACGCGGCACGTTTACGCACGATGCGCTGGATGCCTTTGTGAAAAAATATCCTGACCGCATGCCGGACAACGCCTATGAAGAATTGCTGAAAATCGGCGAGGATGCTTTCAAGACGCGCCTCAACAACCCGTCGGTGCAGTCCTTCTGGTGGCCGCGCTTCGAGCGTATTGCCAAATGGTTCGTGAAGTTTGAAGCCGAGCGCCGCGAAATGACCCGCAACCTCGGCACAGAAGTGCGCGGCAAGCTGGAGATTGATCTGGGGGATGGCGAAACCTTCACCCTCACCGCCATCGCCGACCGTATCGACCGCAACGCGGATGACCAGACCGTGATCATCGACTATAAAACCGGCGCCGTACCGACGCAGAAATCCGTCGCACTTGGGTTTTCTCCGCAGCTGACGCTCGAAGCGCTCATCGCCTTCACAGGGGGCTTCGATAAAATTGATGCCAATGAAGTCGGCGAAATCCAGTACTGGAAACTCTCCGGCGGCCGTCCGGCGGCGGAAGTGACCAAGGTCAAGGGCGATGTGAAACAGCTCGTCTCCGAAGCGCGCGAAGGCGTGACGAATCTGGTCAAAACCTTCAACGACAAGAAAACGCCATACCTTTCGACGCCGAAGCCCGAATGGGCGCCGCGCTACCATAACTACGAACACCTCAGCCGTGCCGGCGAGTGGAGCACCGTGAAGCAGACGGGCGCCAAGAAAAAAACCAAGAAGACCACGGCGCGCCGCACACCGACAGCTGGTAAAGGAGGGTCAAAATAATGGCCGATGGTTCGACCCCCAAAAAGCAATTGAAAGCCGCCGGCGGCAGCAAAGGCCGCCCCGATCCCAACGTCGTGCAGCGTCAGGCGTCTGATCCGCAGGCTTCCGTCTGGGTGACGGCTTCGGCCGGTACCGGCAAGACAAAAGTTTTAACCGACCGCGTGCTGCGCCTGATGCTGAATGGCTCGAAGCCTGACCAGATTTTGTGCCTGACGTTTACCAAGGCCGCGGCCTCCGTCATGACCAACCGCATCCGCGAAGAACTCAGCACCTGGGCCACCTGCGATGACGACAAGCTGACCGACAAACTGACCAAACTGACCGGCCGCAAGCCGACGCCGGAAGTGACCACGCGCGCCCGCCAGATGTTTGCCGAATTCCTCGATGCCTACGGCGGCATGCGCGTGCAGACAATCCACTCCTTCTCCCAGAACCTTTTGCGCCGCTTCCCGATTGAATCGGGCATTCCGCCGTATTTCGACGTGATGGACGACCAGACCTCCGCCGAAATGCTGCGCTCGGCGCAGGCCGATGTGCTGCGGGAAGTGCGCAAACATCCCGATACCGAGCTTGCCAAGGCCGTCAACATGGTGACGCCGGAAATGTCGGAAGATGATTTTTCCGCCCTCATCAACGAACTGACCTACCGCCGCGGCCAGCTGCTCTCGACCTTCACCGCCGCGGGCGGCATGGAGCCGACGATTGACGCGGTTTACAAAACCCTCGGCGCCACCAAGGGCCGCGACCCTGTCGATATGAACGCGCTTCTGAACACCGACATCGGCCTCAACGGCAATTCGCCGGATCTTGATGCTTTGAAAGATGCCGCAGACATTCTCGCCGGCGGCTCCCCCAGCGACCTTGAAAAAGCCAAGATGATTAAGGCCTGGATTCTGCACCCCGAACAGCGGCAGGAATTGTTCTGGGATTACGCTTCCGTCTTCCTGACGCAAGACCGCGAAATGCGCAAACGGCTGACCACCAAGGCAACCGCCGCCGCGCAAGACGCGATGGAGCAGGAAGCCGAACGCCTGATGGACGGCATCGAAGCCATTTCCACCATGAACGTCGCGCGCGGCACGGAGTCCATTTTGCGCCTCTCCGGCGCCATCCTCGAAAAATACGGCGAGAAAAAACGCTCCCTCAACCTGCTCGACTATGACGACCTTGTGCATAGCGCGAACAAGATGATGAATCAGGACAATGCCGCCGCCTGGGTGCTGCAAAAACTGCCGGGCAACCTGCAGCATATCCTCGTCGATGAAGCGCAGGACACCAACCCCGACCAGTGGCAGCTTGTCGCCGCCATCGCGCGCGAATTTTTCACCAACGCGCAGCGCAAAGCGGCAAAAGACCACACCATCTTCGTCGTCGGCGATGAAAAACAATCCATCTTCAGCTTCCAGCGGGCCGACCCCAAGGAATTCAACCTCCGCAAAAAATTCTTTGCCGATCTCGTAAAACAGTCCGGCGGTAAATGGCGCGAAGTTGAAATGGAAATCGCCTTCCGCTCCAGCCCTGCGATTACGCAGGCGGTGGATGCCGTTTTCACCAACCCTGAAGCATCGGACGGTTTGTTCTTTGAAGAAGACGCCGGCAAGAAGCAAGTCCACCACACGCCCTTCCGCCGCGGGCAGGCGGGCGTGGTCGAGGTGCACCCCGTCGTGCGCGGCGAAGAACAGCCGCCGACCAAACCGTGGTCGCTGCCGACCGAAATGGAATCCGGCAAAGACCCCGCAGGCGATCTCGCCGATAATATCGCCGAGCAAATTAAAGGCTGGCTGGATAGCGGCGAGCAGCTTGAATCCCGCAAACGCCCCATCAACCCTGCCGATATCCTCATCCTCGTCCGCCGCCGTTCTGCTTTCGTCGATGACGTCGTGCGCGCGCTCAAAAAACGCGACATTCCTGTCGCCGGTGCCGACCGCATGTCGCTCCGCGAGCAGATTGCCGTCATGGATCTTGTCGCGCTTGGTGAATCCCTCCTGTTCCCGCGCGATGATTACAAACTCGCCTCCGTCCTCAAAACCCCGCTCATCGGCATGAACGACCAGCAACTGGAAGACCTGGCCGTCGGCCGCCCGGCAGATTTATGGGCCGCGCTGCAGGCAAAGGCCGAGGAAAACAAAAATGCCAAGCCGGGCGATGCGGGCCGCATTTATAAGGATGCCCTTGAATATCTCTCGAACCTCCGGCAGACCTTCAATGCCGAGCGGCCGTACGAGTTTTATTCGTCAATTTTGATGAATACCTGCCCCGGCAACCAGAAGTCCGGCCTCAACGCCATGTACGCGCGCTTGGGTTTTGAAGCGGAAGACCCGCTGGTCGAATTCCTCAACGCCGTCGAACGGTTCGAGAAAAACCACGTCGCCTCGCTGCAAGGCTTCCTCGCCTGGCTCGATGCCGGCGAAGCGGAAGTTAAGCGGGAAATTAACCTCAACCCCGAAACACCGCGCGTACATATCATGACCGTGCATGGCGCCAAGGGATTGGAAGCGCCCATCGTTATTTTGCCCGATACCACCGGCCTGCCGGAAGACAACGCCCGCGCACGGCCGAAATTCCTCTGGCCGGAAGGCTCCCGCACCGTGCCGCTCTGGGTCGCGCGCTCCGACCTTGAATCGAAAGCCTTCGCCGCCGAACGCGAAAAGGCCGAGCTGGAGCGCGACCGCGAATTCCGCCGCCTGCTCTATGTCGCCATGACCCGTGCCGGTGATCGCCTCTACGTGCACGGCTTCCAGAACGCCGACCGCCGTTCGGAAAAATCATGGTACAGCCTCATCAAAACCGGCCTGCAGAATTACCTGAAGGGCACGGAAGAAGTTGAGGCGCCGAAATCCGCCAACGATAATAAACCTCTCGCCGCCTCCTTCGACAAAGCGGCGAAGAAGGACGCCGCGCCGGAAGCAGATGCGTTGCCGCCGCCGGAGCCAGAAAAAGTTCTCCGCTTCAGCGTCAAGCAAACCGCGCGCGCCGTGCCGGACGGGTTGAAGCCCATCGGCAAGGCGAAAGCCGTGGGCATTCCCGTCTGGGCGCGCACGCTGCCGAAACAGGAAGCGGCACCGGTAAAAAAATTCCGCCCGTCGGAATATAAATCATCGAATGACAATTACTCCGCCCCCTCGCCGCTGGAAGCGGAGCGGGAGACCTATTCCCGCCGCCTCGGCACCGTCATCCACGAACTGTTTGAATTCCTGCCCAGCCTGCCGCCCGACGAGCGCGAAGTTGCGGCCCGCAAGCACCTGTCCAAACCCGGCTGGAACCTGTCGGCGGCGGATCAGGATGCGTCGGCAAAACAGGTCATGAAGATTTTGAGCGACCCTGAATTCGGCGCCCTCTTCGGCCCCAACAGCCGCGCGGAAGTCTCCATCACCGGCCACTTCGACAAGGGCGGGCAGAAACAATTGATGTCCGGCCAGATCGATAGATTGGTCGTAGATGATAAAACTGTGCTCATCGTCGACTTCAAGAATTCGGCCAAGGTGCCGAAGAAGCTGGCGGAAGTATCGGACAAATACATCGTCCAGCTTGCCTCCTACCGCATGGCGCTGCAGCAGATTTACCCGGACAAGCAGATCAAATGCGCGCTGCTCTACACCCGCGAAGCGAAGCTGATGCCGCTGCCGAACAAGAAGCTCGATGCCGCCTTGAAACGCATCGACCTCAAGCCCCACCATAAACCCGACAATAAAACTCCTGACAAAAAAGGCCCTGCTGCACCATGACAACTGAAAAACTGGGATTCATCGGCCTTGGCATCATGGGGCAGCCGATGGCGCTGAATTTGCGCAAGGCAGGGTTCGATGTGGCGGTCTTCGCCCGCAAGGCAGACCGCGCCGCGCCCGTGATCGCCGCCGGCGGCAAGGCCTATGCCTCCCCAAGGCAAGTCGCCGAAAACGCCGATATCATTTTCACCTGCGTTTCCGACACGCCGGATGTGGAAGAAGTTATCTTCGGCAAAGATGGTCTGGCCGCAGGGGCAAAACCCGGTAGCGTGATTGTGGATATGAGCACCATTTCGCCGGATTCAACCAAGCAGTTCGCAGCGCGGCTGCAGAATGAAAAAGGCGTCCATATGCTGGATGCGCCCGTCAGCGGCGGCGAAGCGGGGGCCATTGCCGGCACCCTCTCCATCATGTGCGGCGGCGCGCCCGATATTTTTGCGCGCGTGAAACCCTATTTTGAGAAAATGGGTAAAAACATCGTGCATGTGGGGGATACCGGCGCGGGGCAGGTGGCCAAGGCCTGCAACCAGATCGTCGTCGCCGTCACGATAGAGGCGGTGTCCGAAGCGCTGCTGCTCGCCGAAAAATCCGGCGTTGATGGCGCCAAGGTGCGCGAAGCCCTCATGGGCGGCTTTGCCGGCAGCAAAATCATGGAAGTGCACGGGGCTCGCATGCTTAGCAACGACTATAAACCCGGCTTCAAGGCCGCCTTGCACCGCAAGGATATGGGCATCGTCATGCAGACCGCCGCCAAGCTGAAAATCGACCTTCCCGCCGCGACGCTGACGACGCTGCACCTCGACGAAGTCATCAAGACCGGCGACGGCGAGCTGGATTCATCGGCGATTTTTAAAGTGCTGCATAAGAATTAAGGCTTCGGCGTTACCTTCGGCGCAGCATTGCCCGCAGCGGGGTAAAGCTGCTTGCCGGTGCGGTCAAAAACTTTCTCGCCTGCTTTCAGCGTGATGAATTCGCCCTGCCGCTCGAGGCCGGTGATGTGCAGGCTGTCGGCCGGCATTTTCTTGTATTCGCGGATCACGCCGTTGACGGCGGCGGCCCAGTCGCGGGAGAGGGTTTTCTTTTCGTCTTCCATCGACTGAATCACTTCGTCGCGGGTATAGACTTTGTCGATGCCGACATAGCGGCGGGCGGAGCGGTTTTCCGGCTCGCCGGTCATTTCCTTGCCGTTGATGGTGACGGAGGTTTGGTCGAAGGTCGTGAACAGAATGGCTCTGCGCGCGGTCGCATGCTGCAGGGCTTCCGCCTCGCTCGTAATCTCGACCGGTGCGCTGGTGCGCCAGCTGTAGTCGGTGAACTGGGCAAAGGTCTTGGTCGTCGGCTGCATGGGTCTGACTTTCCGCTGGTAAAGAGGATTATGTCTATCTTCCAAGGCGTCGCGGGTCAAGCCTTGTTGATGGTATCGAGCGCGCCCTGCAGGATATGGGCAGCCGCCAGCGCATCGATGATTTCATCGCGTTTTTTGCGGTCCATGCGATTGTTTTCACTCAGAAATTCCTCCGCTGCGAAGGTCGAGAGGCGCTCGTCAAAAAAGCCGATCACGGGCTCAAAGCCGAGGGTCTTTTTTTCGGTGATGAGGTTCATGGCGTAGTGGCGCACGCTCTGCGCCCGCGGGCCTTCCGAGTCATCCATATTGAGGGGCAGGCCGAAGATGATGCCGCCGACATTATATTCGCTGGCAATGGCGGCCAGCTCGCGGATATTTTCCAGAAATTTGACGCGGCGCAGGGTCTTGAAGGGGGTGGCAAGGGTCAATTCCGGGTTCGACAGGGCCAAACCAAGCGTCTTTTCGCCATGATCCACGCCCAAAAGCCGCGTTTTGGGCGGCAAAACACTGCGGAGTTCTTTGATTGCGACAACTGCCATGCTAAATTCTTTCGTTATTTTATCTATGTCAAGGAAACGGCTGATGTCTATCGATAAAAATACGGTCACGAAGATCGCGCGCCTCGCCCGCATCAAGGTGGAGGAAAGCGAAAAGGACAAAGTGGCAGGCGAACTCTCGAACATCCTCAAGATGATCGAAGAGCTGAACGCCGTCAACACGGAAGGGGTCGAGCCGCTCACCTCCGTCGTCCAGATGAAAATGCATGCCCGCGAAGACATCGTGACCGATGGCGGCATCCCTGAAAAAATCCTCAAAAACGCGCCTGAAAGCACGGCCGGTTTCTTCGTCGTGCCGAAAGTGGTGGAGTAATTTATATGACCAAGCTGACCGACCTCACCATCGCGGGCGCCCTTGCCGGCCTTAAGAAAAAAGATTTCACCGCGGTCGAACTCGTCGATGCGCATATCGCCGCGGCGGAAACCGCGCGCCACCTTAACTGCTTCATCACCGAAACCTTTGATGACGCCCGGGCGCAGGCAAAGCAGTCGCATGACCGCTATTTCAAGGGAAACCCGTTGCCGCTCGATGGTATTCCCATCGCGATGAAAGACCTGTTCTGCACCGAAGGCGTGCAGACGACGGCAGGCTCCGCCATTCTGAAAGGCTTCAAGCCGCCCTATGAATCGACCGTCTCCGGCAAGATGAAGGCCGACGGCACGATCTCCATCGGCAAGGCCAACCTTGACGAATTCGCCATGGGTTCATCGAACACCACCAGCCACTACGGCAATGTCATCAACCCCTGGAAACGCAAGGGCGATAATAAAGACCTCGTGCCCGGCGGCTCCTCCGGCGGTTCTGCGGCGGCTGTCGCGGCGCGCATTGCCATGGGCGCAACGGGCACCGACACCGGCGGCTCCATCCGCCAGCCCGCCGCCTTCTGCGGCATCTCCGGCATCAAGCCGACCTACGGCCGCTGCTCCCGCTGGGGCGTGGTCGCTTTCGCGTCATCGCTCGACCAGCCGGGCCCCTTTGCGCGCAATACCGAAGACTGCGCCCTGCTGCTGCGCTCCATGGCCGGTTACGACCCGAAAGATTCAACTTCCGTGAACAAGGAAGTGCCGGACTACACCAAGGCTCTCGGCGGCAGCCTCAAGGGCCTGCGCGTCGGCGTGCCAAAAGAATACCGCATTGACGGCACCTCGCCCGAAATCATCGCGCTCTGGGACAAGGGCGTGCAGATGATGAAGGACGCAGGGGCAGAGATTGTCGAAGTTTCCTTGCCGCATACAAAATACGCGCTGCATGCCTATTATGTGGTCGCGCCGGCGGAATGTTCCTCCAACCTCGCCCGTTATGACGGCGTCCGCTTCGGCGCGCGCGTCGAGGGTGACAACCTCATCGACACCTACGAGAAAACCCGTCAGGCCGGTTTCGGCGCGGAAGTGCGCCGCCGTATCCTGATCGGCACCTACGTCCTCTCGGCCGGTTATTATGACGCTTACTACAACAAGGCGCGCCGCGTCCGCAAACTCATCTGGAACGACTTTATCGAAGCTTACAAGAAGTGCGACATTCTCCTGACGCCGACCGCGCCGACTCCCGCCTTCGCGATTGGCGAAAATACTTCCGACCCCGTGACGATGTACCTGAACGACGTCTTCACCATTCCGGCCTCCATGGCCGGCATGCCCGGCATGTCGATTCCGGTGGGACTCTCAAGCGATGGTCTGCCGCTCGGCCTGCAGCTGATTGGCAAACCGTTTGATGAAGAAACCATGTTCCGTGCCGCTTTCGCGCTGGAACAGGCCGCCAAATTCACCGACGTGCCGCAAAACATCGTCGGCAAAGCCGCGTAAGGAGAAAAGAAAATGTCCGCATCACACGCGCTCATCAAAGGCGAAACCGGCGACTGGGAAATTGTTATCGGGCTTGAAGTCCATGCGCAGGTTCTGACCAAGTCGAAACTGTTCTCCGGCGCCTCGGCCGATTTTGGCGCTGCGCCCAACGCGCAGGTCTCCCCCATCGATGCCGGCATGCCCGGCATGCTGCCCGTCATCAACAAGGAATGCATTGCGAAAGCGGTGCGCACCGGCCTTGGCCTCAACGCCGTTATTAACAATGTGTCGGTCTTCGAGCGCAAAAACTATTTCTACCCCGACCTGCCGCAGGGCTACCAGATTTCGCAGTACCAGCACCCCATCGTTGGCAACGGCGAGATTGAAATTGATTTGCCCGACGGCTCCGTCAAGAAAATCGGCATCGAGCGTCTGCACCTGGAACAGGACGCCGGTAAATCGCTGCATGACCAGCATCCCAGCAAAAGTTTTGTCGACCTCAACCGCTCCGGCAACCCGCTGATGGAGATTGTGTCGAAGCCCGACATGCGCTCCGCCGAGGAAGCTGGCGCCTATGTGACCAAGCTGCGCGCCATTGTGCGCTACCTTGGCACCTGCGACGGCAACATGGATGAAGGCTCCATGCGCTGCGACGTCAACGTTTCCGTCCGCCGACCGGGCGCGGAGCTTGGCACCCGCTGCGAGATCAAGAACGTCAACTCCGTCCGCTTCGTGCAGCAGGCGGTCGAGTATGAAGCGCGCCGCCAGGTTGAAGTCATCGAAGGCGGCGGCAAGATTGATCAGGAAACGCGCCTCTTCGATACCAAGAACGGCACGACGCGCACGATGCGCTCGAAGGAAGACGCTCATGACTATCGCTATTTCCCCGACCCCGACCTGCTGCCGCTCGTCGTCGAAGACAGCTTCGTCGAGGATATCCGCAAATCCATGCCCGAGCTGCCGGATGCGAAAAAGCACCGCTTCATGAAGGACTACGGCCTTTCCATCCAGGACGCCGGCGTCTTGATTGCCGAAAAAGAACGCACCGATTATTTTGAAACTGTCGCCAAGGGCCGCGATGCGAAGCTCGCTGCGAACTGGGTGCTGTCGGAACTCTTGGGCGCGCTCAAAAAAGCGGAAAAAGAATTCCACGACAGTCCTGTCAAAGCAGAACAGCTCGGCGGCCTGATCGCGCTGATTTCCGACAACACCATTTCCGGCAAGATCGCCAAGGAAGTTTTTGCGGAAATGTTCGCAACCGGCAAGGAAGCAGCGGAAATCGTCGAATCCCGCGGCCTCCGTCAGGTGACGGATACCGGCGCGATTGAAAAAATCGTGACCGAAGTCGTGAAAGAAAACCCCGACAAAGTCGCCGAATATAAAGGCGGCAAAGATAAATTGTTCGGCTTCTTCGTCGGCCAAATTCTGAAGAAATCGGGCGGCAAGGCCAACCCCGGCCTCGTCAACGATATCCTCAAGAAAAAGCTGGAGGAGTAACAGCCATGACAGGCGCGACGGACGTACAGAAGGGCGGCGGCGGGCGGCTGCAGATTTCCGAAGAGGGGGCGCAGCGCTTCCTCGTCGGCCTGTCGTGGGACGCGCGCGACCTGCCGCAGCTGGAGGTGAAAATCGCCGATGCCGCGAAAGACGGCGACACGCTCGGCAAGACGGTCGATGCCATGATGAAGCCGTTTGATTTCTTCCGCATTTTCTTCCTCTCTTTCATGAAGCTGATCACCTTCGGCATGTACGCACAAACGCTGTCGAAAGATAGCGACGCCAAGGGCCGCGACAAAACGGCGGAGCAGTATGACCTTGATCTTGACTGCTATATTTTTAATGCCGAGCTGAAACTGCAGACCGTGATTGGCACGGAAGACAACAGCCTGATCGACCCGTCCAAAAAAATCTACCACACGGGCGATGAACAGGGCGGCGCCGCCAGCGGTGATGACGAGCAGATTTTTGTCGAAACAAAAGGCCTGCCGCCGAACTATCACCACCTGTTCTTTACGGTGAAGAGCGACAGCAAATACCATCTTGGCGAATTCAAGAACCCCTCCATCCGCCTCGCCGACAGCAAAACGCAAGTGAGCGCGCTGCAAAACTCCGTCGTGCCGGAAGTGGGCCCGCACAAGGCTTATAACTACGTCTTCTGCCACATCTGGCGCGATGCCGATGGCTGGCGCTTCCGCAATATCGACGAATTCCTCGGCGATGACGTTGAATGGGAGTATTACCTTCCCAACCTCGCGCGGGCTTGACGCATCATGCCCGGCTTAATCGTCTTCGACGTCGACGGCACTATTTTAGACAGCTACACGCTGTTCGAGCGCGCGATTGCGCATTACTCCGAAAAAAACGGCATGCCGTTTCCGGATTATGAAGCCATCCGCCACGGCTACAGCAGCCCGATGCAATTTGATTTTAAATGGGGCATTCCGCGCGACCATCAGGAAAAACACCTCGGCTCCGTCTTCACGCTTGTCGACCAGTGGTCGATGGCGGGGGAGCCGGATAAAACCCCGCTGCTGTTTCAGGGCGTCGAGGAAGCGCTGCTGCGCCTCCGCGATGACGGCCATACGCTGGCGATTGTGACCTCCAAGCCCGAAGCGCCGCTGCTGCATTTGCTGGAACAGCACGGCGTGCATAACCTTTTTGCGGCGCACCGCACCTGGGATGACATCATCCGCCGCAAGGAAAAAGAAAAGCCGGAACCCGACATGCTGCTGAGCGTGATGCGGGAACTGGATGCCGACCCGCGCCAGACCGTCATGGTCGGTGACACCATCATGGACGTCAAAATGGGCATCGCCGCCAATACCCATACCATCGGCGTTGCCTGGGGTATGCACCCCGTGCAGCACCTGATTGACGCCGGCGCGCATCACATCATCGACACCCCGTTCACGCAGATCGTGCCGGTGGTGAAGAAGATTCTCGCTTAAATTTTAGGGCTTCGGTCCGTTTTTGCGCGGCTTGTTCACGGTGGCGGAAATTTTGGCGCAGCGGGGCAGGGACAGGATTTTTTCGGCAAAATCATCGGGGCAGATGACGGAGACGAAACCCTTCAACCCGTCCACCTGCCGCACCAGCACCTTGCCTTCAAGCGCGTGGTTCTGGCCGAGGCGGATAATGTCATCCTGCAGCCTCCATGTCGCAACATCAAGGTCAGGGTCGGTGGTTTCCTTTGCCGTCACGCGCTTCAGCTGTGCCGCATCAACGGGGCCGGCGTGTCCGGCGCGGAAGGTATCGAAGCCCGTCCACAAATCAAGGCTATTGCCGTAGCGCGGCAGGGTCTTCACTTTTTCCAAAAATTCTTCGCTGCATTCCAGCAGCAGGTTCGGCGCGCCGCCCAGCATGTCGTCCTTATAGCGGTGGAAATAGATTTGCTCTGTGCCCGCATTGGCAAGCTCGAAAATATCCTGCCGCAGCGCCAGCGTATTCATGACGGCGTTCTGCAGTCCGCCCACAGTGAAATCGACGGCGACGACGTAAACTTTATTGGTCATGTGATATCCTGAGAGAATTAACGCGGCCCACGGAATTATTTAGCGAGGGCCACGGCCCTTGCTGCGGCCGCCCGGCGATGCCTTGCGCTCGGTGGGTTTTTCGACGGAATGGATGCCGTCGATCTTCTTCACTTTCGCCGCAAATTTTTCCGGCGCGTTCATGAAGAAGATGCCGAGCTTGCCAAGCGCGCCGTCATCAAACTTGATGCGGACGGAAGGCGAATAACCTTCCTCCCGCGCGAGTTCGCGGATGCGCTCGGCCGCCTGTTTAATGTCGGCCGAAAAATCGGTGCGGCGCGAATATTTCGGGCGCACGGACAGCGAATAGAGAAAGCTTTTCGCCTTGTCGTTAAAATCTTTCGAGGGTTTCGACGCCATGTTTCGTGCTTCCAAAAATTAAACGGCTCCCCGCAATCATCGCGGCGAATCGAAGGCTTTATCTGGCAAAGGAATGACATAATCTATAAAACGCCTCACCCCTTGTCAATTTGCCCTGTTCAGCGCTTTTCAGCCTATTATGATGGGCAAACCGCCTGCACATATTTGCATAATAACGGATAATCATGACCCAAGGCCACCTGCTGCTCCTGCTGCTTTTCCTGCTGACGGTCGGGCACCTTGTCACGCTCAAAATCTGCAGCCTGAAGCTGGATCACCGCACCGCCCCGCTGTTTATCGGCGGCTGGACGCTGGCCGGGCTCGCGCTGGTCTATCCGCTTTATGCCGATCTGCTCACGGAAGGGCTGCAAAAGTTTGAAGCCAATCCGGTCTTGCCGGCGCTGGCCGCGCTGAAGGGCGCATTGCTCTGCTACCTCTTCATCGTCAGCCAGGAATTGATGAAGGTGAGTTTGTCGTCGCGCCATTACGTGACGCCGCTGAGCCTCGGCCTGATCACCATCGGCAACGCCGCCTTTGGCGAAACCCTGAAGCCGCAGGAATGGTTTTCCAGCATCGGGCTGTGCCTCCTGGCGGTCGGCTTTTTCCTCAAAGGCCACCTGTCGGATTTAACGCCGCGCGACAGGTTGTCCTATACCAAGCTGGTCGGCATTTCGGCGGGCATTTCCATTATCGACCATATCATCACCCAAGATGCCAACTGGTATGTGCTCTCCATTGCCGCCTATGCGGTGGTGTTTCTTGTTGCCATCGCCTGGAATTTCCGCACGCTGGATAATTTCCGCGCCGCCGCGCTGACGCGCCCTGCCATCCTCGCGGGCATTTTTTATGCGGCAACCGAACTCGTGAAGGCCTATCAGCAGGTCACCATCAACCCTGTCACCGTCGTCGTGACGGTGCAGGCTATGACGAAGCCCGTCATCCTCGTCCTCAGCGCCTATTTGTGGAAAGAACGCACCGTGCGGGAACAGCTGGCCTGGGGCGCCGCCGCCTTCGTCATCACGCTTCCCTTATTCCTTTAGGACGATATATTGAAGCTATGGCATTAGAATACGACATGATTATTTTCGGCGGCGGCGTTGCGGGGCTCTGGCTCTGCAATACGCTGAAGCGCGCCGGCTATAACGTTATCCTCATCGAGAAAGATAAACTCGGGTCGGGGCAGACCCTCGCCTCGCAGGGCATGATCCACGGCGGGCAGAAATATGTGCTGCAGGGCAGTCTGACCAAGCACGCCGAACAGCTCGCCAAAATGCCGGAGCGCTGGCAGTCGAGCTTCGAGGGCTGGGGAGAAATTGACCTCACCGCGGTCGAGTTCCTGTCCGACACGCAAATCATGTGGCCGGCGGGCTCCATTCTGTCCGACGTCGCAGTCTTGGGCGCGGCGAAGCTCGTGAACGCCGCCACGAAAAAGCTGAAGAAAGACGAATTCCCGGAAGTGCTCCGTCTCAAGAAAAAATTCAAAGGCCCCGTCTACCAGCTGCCGGAAAAGGTGCTGGAGGTGAGATCGCTTATCCACGCCCTCGCCAAACATCTCAAAGGCCGGTTGTTCAAGGGCGAGGTGACGGAACTGCTGCCGGACGGACAGGTGGTTGTCTCCGGCAACGTCATGCGCGCGCAGCTGGTTATTTTCACCGCCGGCACCGGCAATGAACTCGCGCTGCAATTACTGAAGGTGAAAGACAATCATGCCCAGCGCCGGCCGCTGCGGCAGATCATGGTGAAGCCCATGCCCTATGCCCTGCACGGCCACGGCATTGTCAGCAGCCCCAAGCCGCGCATGACGGTGACGAGCCACCCGACAGGCGTGCCCGGCGAATTCGTCTGGTACCTCGGCGGCGCGGTGGCGGAACAAAGCGCGACGCTGACCGATGACGAGGCTATCAAATTCGCGCAGAAAGAACTGCAGGATGTCTTCCCCGATATCGACTGGACGACCAGAGAATGGGCGACATGGTACGGCGACCGCGCGGAACCGTTTGATGCGAAAGGCGACCTGCCGCCGGGCCCGCATGTGCATCAACGCGGCCGCGTGCTCATGGCATGGCCGACGAAACTCACCTTCGCGCCGGTCTTGTCCGACCGCGTGTTCGACTGGCTGAAGGATAAAGATATTCACCCCGTCGCCAAATCCGGCGCGCCGCCGCTGCCGACGGCGGATGTCGGATCTTACCCTTGGGAAGCCGCGACCTTCCGCAAGCTGGAGGCGTAATGCTGAGTTGGAAAAATGTCAGCAAGCTGGGCCTCGGTACCGTCAAATTCGGCCGCAACACCGGCGTTAAGTATCCGGGCGGCGACGGCTTCATGCTGCCAACGGATGCGGAAATTGAAACCCTGCTCGATACCGCGATCGACTGCGGCATCACCCTGCTCGATACCGCGCCTGCCTATGGCACGGCAGAAGAGCGCTTGGGCAAACTGCTCGGCGCGCGGCGGGATAAATTCTTCCTCGTCACCAAGACGGGGGAGGAGTTTGACGGCGCGACATCAGAATATATCTTCACGCGCGAACATACGGTCGCAAGCGTCGAGCGCAGCCTGAAGCGCCTCAAGACAGATTATATCGACTGCATCCTCGTCCACAGCAACCGCGATGATGTGAAAGTCATCACCGAAACGGCGGTGCTGGACGTGCTGGCGGAATTTAAAGCGCGGGGGCTTATCGGCAGCTTCGGCGTTTCCACCTACACCATCGCGGGCGGCATCGCCGCGCTTGAAAAGTCCGACTGCGCCATGGTCGCCTATAACAAAGGCTACCTCGATGAACGCGCCGTGATCGATGCGGCGGCGGCATCTGGCAAACCCGTGCTGGTCAAAAAAGGCCTCGCCTCCGGCCACCTCGGGCCCCTCGGCGATCTCGCCGAAAATATCCGCTTTGTCACCGAAACTCCCGGCGTCGCCAGCCTTGTGTTTGGCAGCCTCACCCCCGCCAACATCCGCGCCAACGCGGCGGCGCTGAAGGGCTGAAGCTGCTATTTATTTGAAATCAAATAACAAACTGCGCCAGTCGAAGAATCTTGGTTTTTGCGAATTATCCGTATATTATCCGCCGATAACGCTGGAGACGTGGCCGAGTGGCTGAAGGCAACGGTTTGCTAAATCGTCATACGTCGTAAGATGTATCGTGAGTTCGAATCTCACCGTCTCCGCCAATTTTTAGATCAAAAATTTATGTCCAAAAAGTCGAGCATTTTTGATGAAATCAGGCGTGGGTTTGACGTCGAAAAAGATTTCACTTTTGATTTAAACAAAGCTCGTGTCGAATTAAATTCTTCCGATCCAATATCGGTAATTTTGCGAGGACACCTTTATATCGAGAACTGTTTGGATGAAATGCTCAAAATGGAACTTAAGTATCCTGAACTGATCGACTTATCCAAAATTAATTTTGCAATTAAACCTAAGCTTTGTTGCTCGATGGGTATAATTGACCAAAGAACTTCAAACATCTGTCTAAAAATTAATAAAGTGAGAAATAGTTTAGCCCACCATTTAGACTGCGACATAAACGAGACAGTTTGGCAGGATTTATTTGAAGAATACTATCCTCAGTTTCGTGACAAATTATTGAGTGAACTTAAAACAGAAAATAATAAAAAATCAGGAGAAGATAATTTTACAAAATTTATTGCTCGTTTAGTCAGAGATTTTGTAGCTCTTTTACAATCTATGAGGAGGGGTTACGAAATTTTCTTAGAAGAGAAAACGGTCGCGTTTAAACACATCAAGGAATTTATTGAGGATGGCGAAAATTTGGAATCGTCAAATATTAACGCTGATAAAAATGCGTAGTCTATTTAATATTTAATTTTTTATAGCTGTCTAGAATTCTCAAACATTTGCAGAGGCCGGATACGCCTTTGAGCCAATATTATCTTTTCGCCAAAGAAGAGATGTCGTTGCCGAATCCCAATGTTTTTAGATAGAAGGATATCGCCCTGTCTCCCGAACTTGGATTTACGCTTGAGCGTATGAAAGTGTTTCCCGCGCCCTACTGGATCGCGGGCGGCTGGGCTGTTGATATGGCGGTGGGGCGGCAGACTAGGGCGCATAAAGATGTCGAGATTGCGCTGGCGCGGGATGACCAGCGGTTTCTGCTTCAGATGCCGCAGCTTTTGAAAATCGAATACATGGCAAAAAGCACGCCGCATCTGTGGCAGGGCGAGCGGCTCGAATTGCCGGTGCATGAAATATACTGCCATTTCGAAGACGGCAACACGCTGGAAGTTCTGCTGAACGAATTTGACGGCGATGACTGGGTTTATCGCCGCAATCGCGCCATCCGCCTGCCGCGCAGCAGGTTTGCGGCATCGGGCGGGGCGCTGCCGCTGGAAATAGCGCTGCTTTATAAATCAAAACATATGCGCGATATCGATGCGCAGGATTTTGCGACGGCACTCCCCTGCCTTGATGACGCTGCAAGGGAATGGCTGCGCACGGCGTTGAGGATTGAAAGCCCGGAGCACAGCTGGATAGGCCAGCTCACTCCCTAAACTCCTCCACATCCGGTATCCGGTTGAATGCCACCTTGGTCGAGGTGCCGTCTTTTCCTCCCGACGGCGCCATGCCGAGGAGGACGGTGTTTTTGCCAAATTTCTGGTTGAGTTTGTCCATGGTTGTTGAAAGCGTTTCGTTCACCTGCTGGCGTTTTGCGGCGGCGGGGGCGGTCAAGAGGTCGAATAGGTCCTGCTGCACGGTCACTTCCGCTTCGGGCGTCAGTCCGTAGAGGGTGACCCCGAGTTTCTTGATACGCGCGCCGCGCACCTCCTTCATGATTTCCCGCCACATTTTTTCCAGCAGCTCGAGGAAGGTGAAGCTGTCCATTGAAGCGCGGCACTGGGCTTCCCGCCCGTAACGCGTGCCGTTTTCAAGGCTGATCGAGAGGGCAAAGCGGCTGGCGTAGAATTCGGCACGGCGGAGGCGCGCGGTTGCCTTCATGGTCAGGCGCTTTGCGACCTGATAGGCTTCCGCCGGCGGGCGCACCTCCGGCGCCAGCACATGGCTATGGCCGATGGAGCGTGTTTCGGTGTTTTCATCCGCGTCGGGCAGATCCGCGCCGCGCAGGTAGTACCACATTTTCTCGCCCCAGATATTCCCCCAGATGGCGCGCATATGCCGCGGCTGCAGGGCGTAAAGCTGGCGCATGGTGCGGATGCCGGCCTTGTTCAGCCGCAGCTCCATATTGTGGCCGATGCCGGGCAGGTCGCGCAGCTTTAGCTCCAGCAGGCGGCCCGGCAAATCCTCCCCGCGCAGAATAGTGAAGCCGTCCGGCTTTTGCAGGTCGGTCGCAACCTTGGCGAGGTACTTGCTGGGCGCAACGCCAATCGAGCATTTGACGAATTCACCCACATTCTCCCGGAGGCCGCGCTTGATGCTGGCGGCAATCTCCGTCACCCGCTCCACGCTTCTTTCGTTCTTCATCAGCGCGCAGGCGACTTCATCGATCGAGCAGACTTTGGAGACGGGAATATGATTGTCCATCTCCGCCAGAATGGCCTGGTGGAATTCGACATATTTGTCGTGCCGCGCGAGGACGATGGCGATATCGGGGCAGATCTTTTTCGCCTCCCAGACCGGCGTGCCGGTTTTGATGCCGAAGGCTTTCGCCTCATAGCTCGCGGCGATGGCGGAGGTTGAATCGGTCAGCACCGGCACCACGGCTACCGGCCGGCCGCGCAGGGCCGGGTTCAGCTGCTGCTCCACGCTCGCGAAGTAGCTGTTGAAGTCGACATAGAGCCAGCGCAGGTCGAGCGGAGTGGTGGAAGATGACATAATGCGGAATCGCCCCTTTGTTCCTATTTTGTTCTTATCGGGGGCGGGAGTCAAGTCCGCCCTCGCCATGCTCCGGTATGTAAATAACGCCGCGGGGGGCCGGGAACTTTTTTTAACCCCGTGCGTACATTCACTGCGGCGGCTCGTGCAGGTTTAAGTTGTTGTTTTAGCTGGATGAAGACCTTAACATGCCTATCTTGGGGGGCGGCTTTTTCAACCATCAGGGCGTACCGGCTAAGGGGTTTACTCCAAACCGGCTTTGCGACCTTTAGATTTGGCTTCTTCCTGCCATTGCTGCCCCGACAGAACGCCGGCGGAATTTCCGCGGGCGGCCTGCTTTCGCCGTAACGTATTGAATGGAATGCCGCCATGCCCGCCTCAACCGCCCCCGCCCCAAAATCCGGCTATGTGACAGACGGCTCTACCAATGCCAGCCGCCAGATGAAGTCGGACTTCGTCGTCTCCCTCGGGCTTGCGGCCGTGGTGCTGTTCTTCATCGGCTCGGGCGTGCTCTCCTACGCGAATACGAAAGCATTGCTGGATGGCCAGCAGGCGGTCGCGCATACGCATGAGGTTCTGGCCAGCGTCAGCGATCTGCTGTCGTACATGAAAGACGCCGAAACAGGGCAGCGCGGCTATGTGCTGACGGGCGATGTCAAATATCTCGCGCCCTATGAAAACGCCGTTGCCAGCATTGGCGAGCAAATTGGCAATGTCGAGCGCCTGACCGCCGACAACCCCGAGCATGAAATACGCCTTGCGACGCTGCGCAGCAATATCGCCGCCAAGCTGCAGGAGCTGAAAGAAACCATCGACCTCCGCCGCGATAAAGGGCTCGATGCCGCCATGGCGGTTGTGCTGTCCGACCGCGGCAAGACTTATATGGACGCGCTGCGCGGTGCGGTCGATGATATGAAGCGGGATGAAAGCGTTGTTCGCCAGCAGCGCATCCTTGAAATGCAGGAATCCTACCGCACCACGCTGGTCAGCGGCGCCATCACCTGTTTGCTGGGTGTGCTGCTCTCGGCCGTTGTGGCCTATCTGGTGCGCCGCAACTCCATGGCGCGCGTGCGGCAGCAATGGCTGCAGTCCGGCCAGGTTGGCCTCAGCATGGTCATGGCGGGCGACCAGCGCATGGAACAGCTCGGCGAAAACGTGCTGAAATACATCGCGCAATATGCCGATGCGCATGCCGGCGCCTTCTTCGTGCGCGAAGGCGGAGAATACCGCCGCATCGCCGCCTTCGGCCTGCCGGATGATGCCGCCGTGCCGCAGGGCTTCGCGCTGGGGCAGGGGCTCCTCGGCGCCGCCGCGAAAGACGCGCGCACCATCGTCATCAACGACCTGCCGGACGGTTATATCGCCGCGGGCTCCGGCCTCGGCCGCGGCAAGCCGCGCCATCTAATCATCTCGCCGGCGTCCTCCGAAGGCCTCGTCAACGGCGTCGTCGAGCTTGGCTTCATCCACCCCATCGACAGCTATGTGACCGAGCTGTTGTCGAATGTCTCGGAAACCGTCAGCGTCGCCATCCGCTCCGCCAACTACCGCGCCAACCTGCAGGACTTCCTCGAAGAAACGCAGCGTCAGGCGGAAGAGCTGCAGGCGCAGTCAGAAGAGCTGCGCGTCAACAACGAGGAGCTGGAAGAACAATCCCGCGCGCTGAAGGATTCGCAAAGCCGGCTCGAGCAGCAGCAGGCGGAGCTGGAGCAGACCAACTCCCAGCTGGAAGAACAAACCCAGCAGCTTGAAGTGCAGCGCGATGATCTCGCGACCGCGAAAGCCCTTGTCGATTTCAAGGCGAAAGAGCTGGAACAGGCGAGCCGCTATAAGTCCGACTTCCTTGCCAATATGAGCCATGAGCTGCGCACGCCGCTCAACTCCTCCCTCATCCTCGCCAAACTGCTGGCCGACAATCCGGAGAAGAACCTGACGGCCGAGCAGGTCAAATACGCCCTCACCATTCAGGCGGCGGGTAATGACCTCTTGGCGCTCATCAACGACATTCTCGACCTTTCCAAAATCGAGGCGGGGCATATGGAGATCCGGCCGGAAGCGGTGCCGCTGTCCCGCCTCATCAGCGATATGTCCCGCATCTTCGAGCCGATCGCGCAGCAGAAGGGTCTCCGCCTCGACAACAAGCTGGGCGAGGGGCTGCCGGACACCATCGACACCGACCGCCAGCGGCTGGAGCAGGTCTTGAAAAACCTGCTCTCGAACGCCTTCAAATTCACCGAAAAGGGCGGCGTCACTTTCGCCATCAGCCGCCGCGACGACGGCCGCATTGCGCTGGCAGTGACGGATACCGGCATTGGCGTGTCGAAGGAACAGCAAAAAGCCATTTTCGATGCCTTCCGCCAGGCGGACGGTACCATCAGCCGCAAATACGGCGGCACCGGCCTTGGCCTTTCCATCTCACGCGAGTTCGCAAGATTGCTCGGCGGCTCCATCGAGCTCGAGAGCGAACCCGGCAAAGGCTCGACCTTCACGCTCGTGCTGCCGGAAAGCTATGACGAAAAGACGGTGCTGAAGCCGACGTTCAACCTCGCCCCCGAACTGCCCGCCGCCGCCGTGCCGGAAGCGCCCGTGCCGCCGCGCAACAGCAAACATAAAATCAAATGGGTGGAAGACGACCGCGAACGGCTGACCGCCACGAGTCACACCATACTGGTGGTCGAGGATGATGAATCCTTTGCCCGCATCCTCTACGACCTTGCGCATGAGCTCGACTTCCAGTGCATCATCTCCAACACCGCGGAAGAGGCGCTGGCGCTTGCCAAGCAATACCTGCCGAGCGCGGTGGTGCTGGACGTCGGCCTGCCCGATAACTCCGGCCTCTCCGTCCTCGACCGCCTCAAGCGCAACCCGCGCACGCGGCACATTCCGGTGCACGTCGTCTCCGGCGGCGATTACGCGCAGAAGGCGCTGCAGCTCGGCGCTATCGGCTATATGCTGAAACCGGTGAAGCGCGAAGAGCTGGTCGATGTGCTGAAAAAGCTTGAATCCCGCCTCGACAAGCATATGCGCCGCGTCCTGATTGTGGAGGATGACGCCGTGCAGCGCGACAGCGTCGGCAAACTGCTCGGCACCGCCGATGTGCAGACCGTCGGCGTCGGCACCGCGGGCGAATGCCTTGAAAAACTGAAAACCGAAACTTTCGACTGCATGGTGCTCGATCTCTCGCTGCCGGATGCCTCAGGTTATACGCTGCTGGAAACTTTAAGCAGTGAAGACGCCTATTCCTTCCCGCCGGTCATCGTCTACACCGGCCGCGAATTGTCGTCGGAGGAAGAGCATCGCCTGCGCCGCTATTCCAAATCCATCATTATCAAGGGCGCCAAATCGCCGGAGCGGCTGCTGGATGAAGTCACGCTCTTCCTGCATCAGGTCGTGTCGGACCTGCCGGCCGCACAGCAGAAAATGCTGGAACAGGCGCGCAGCCGCGACGAAGTGCTGCAGGGCCGCCGTATTCTTGTGGTGGAGGATGACGTCCGCAACGTTTATGCCCTCACCAATATCCTCGAGCCCGAAGGCGCTATCGTCCATATCGCCCGCAACGGGCGCGAGGCGCTGACGGCGCTGACGTCCTTCAAGGAAAAAGGCGAGGCGATTGACCTTGTGCTGATGGACGTCATGATGCCGGAAATGGATGGCCTGACCGCCACCCGCGAAATCCGCCGCATGCCGGAGCTGAAAAAACTGCCCGTCATCATGCTGACCGCAAAAGCGATGAAGGACGACCAGGAGCGCTGCCTTGATGCCGGCGCGAACGATTACATGGCCAAACCACTCGACGTCGAAAAACTTCTCTCCCTCGTCCGGGTCTGGATGCCGAGATGATGAGCGGTACGCCCCCGAAAGCAGGAACTTGAATTGGATAAGATCGACGACATCGAGATGAAGCTGCTGCTCGAGGCGATTTTCCGGCAGTATCACTACGACTTCCGCGGCTATTCCATGGCGTCGCTGAAGCGCCGGCTTAACCAGGCGCGGCATCATTTCGGCTGCACCAGCTATTCCCAGCTGCAGGACCGCGTGCTGCATGACCCCTCAACTCTGCCGCAGATGCTGGCCTTCATGACGGTGCAGGTCTCGGAAGTCTTCCGCGACCCGGCTTATTTCAAGGCCTTCCGGGAAAAGGTTATTCCGCATCTGCGCACTTATCCCTCCCTCAAGGTGTGGATCGCTGGCTGCAGTGCGGGGGAGGAGCTTTATTCCTTCGCCATCATGTTCCGCGAGGAGGGTCTCGAAAGCCGGACACAGTTCTACGCGACCGACATCAACCCCGAGGCGCTGAAAAAAGCCGAAGCCGGCGTCTACAGCCTTGACCGCATCCGCCAGTTCACCGAAAATCACCAGAAATCCGGTGGCAAATCGTCGCTATCCGATTATTACACGGCTGCCTACAGCGCAGCTTCCTTCGATAAAACGCTGCGCCAGCGCACGGTGTTTTCCGACCACAGCCTTGTCACCGATTCCGTCTTCGCCGAAGTGCAGGTCATTTCCTGCCGCAACGTGCTGATCTATTTCGACCGGCCACTGCAGGACAGGGCGATCGGCCTCTTCCGCGACTCCCTGTCGCGGCAGGGCTTCCTCGGCCTCGGCTCCAAGGAATCCTTGCGCTTTTCAAGCCATGCGGAGTCCTTCACCGAATTCGCGCGTGATGAAAAAATCTACCAGAAGCGGGGCGGCGTATGACGGCAGCGCGTAAATCTTTTGACAATATCGTCGTCATGGGCGCCTCCGCCGGCGCGCTGGAGGCTTTTTACGCCATTCTGCCCGCCCTGCCGGAAAATTTCTCTCTGCCGGTCGTCATCGTCATGCATGTGCCGCCCGACAAAAAAAGCGTCGTTGCCGAACTTTTGGGCGCGAAATGCAAGGTCAAGGTGCAGGAGGCGGAGGATAAAGAACCGCTCGAGCCCGGGCATGTCTATATCGCGCCGCCTGATTACCATTTGCTGGTGGAAGGCAGCGGCACGCTGTCCCTCTCCAGCGATGAGCCGGTGCTGTATTCAAGGCCTTCCATCGACGTTTTGTTTGAAAGCGCCGCGGATGCCTATGGCGAAAACACCATCGGCGTCATCCTGACCGGCGCCAATAATGACGGCGCGGCCGGGCTTGCCGCCATTGCCGGTGCTGGCGGCCGGGCGCTGGTGCAGCGGCCGGATACTGCCTATGCCTCCGCCATGCCGGAAGCAGCCGCCAAAGCCTGCGCCAGCGCCGAAATCCTCACCCTTGCCGAAATTGCGGCAGCCCTTCAAACTGCAGGTGAAAAGTAAACGACATGCCAAAAGACCCGGTTTATTTCCTGCTCGTCGACGACCTGCCCGAAAACCTGATGGCGCTGGAAGCGCTGCTGCGCCGCGACAACCTTGTCATTTTAAAGGCGCGCTCCGGCACCGAGGCGCTGGAAATTTTGCTCACCCATGAAATTTCCCTCGCCCTGCTTGATGTGCAGATGCCCGGCATGGACGGCTTTGAACTCGCCGAACTCATGCGCGGGACGGAGCGCACGCGCCGCGTGCCGATTATTTTCCTGACCGCAGGGGAGGCTGACCGCCAGCGCCGCTTCCGCGGTTATGAAGCCGGCGCCGTCGACTTCCTGCAAAAGCCGATCGAGGCGGATGTGCTGCGCAGCAAGGCGGATGTGTTCTTCTCCCTCGCACGGCAGCAGCTGCAGCTGGCCCGCCAGCGCGACTCCCTAAAGGTGACCGCCGATGAAAACGAATACCTGCTGCATGAAAGCCGCCAGTACGCCGTCGCGCTGAGGGACGCCGACCGCCGCAAGGATGAATTCCTAGCCACTTTGGCGCATGAACTGCGCAACCCGCTTGCCCCTATCCGCAACGGTTTGCAAATCCTGCGTATGGCGCCGGATGGCCCGCAGGCGGAAGAAGTGCGCGGCATGATGGACAGGCAGCTGACCCACCTTGTCCGGCTGATCGATGACTTGCTCGATGTCTCCCGCGTCAGCCAGGGCAAGATTGATCTGCGCAAGGAACGTATCACGCTGCAGTCGGCGCTGAAGTCGGCGGTTGAAACCAGCCAGCCGCTGATCGACACCGCGCGCCACAAGCTGGTCATCGAGGTGCCGGAGGAGCCGCTTTGGCTCGATGCCGACAGCACCAGGATTTCGCAGGCTGTCAGCAACCTGCTCAACAACGCCGCGAAATACACGCCGGATGGCGGGCGCATCACCCTAACCGCGCGGCGTGACGGCGGTGAGGCGGTGGTGACCGTGGCCGATAACGGCCTTGGCATTCCGGGCGACATGCTGCCGAAAGTTTTTGACCTTTTCACGCAGGTCGACAGGCATCTGGAACGCTCCAAAGGCGGCCTTGGCATTGGTCTTGCTCTCGTGCGCCGCCTTGTTGACATGCATGGCGGCAGCATCACGGCGGAAAGCGCGGGGCTGAACAACGGCAGCGCCTTCACCATCCGCCTGCCGCTCGCCGTCGGCGTGACGGATGATCCGGCGCTGGCCGCCGCCCGCGCCAAGGCAGAGGTGGCGGAAGCCCTGCACATTCTCGTCGTTGACGACAATGTTGACTCCGCCAAGACCACCGGCTGGATGATCGAAATGCTGGGGCACCTGCCGGTGCTGGCGCATGACGGCCTCGAGGCGCTGGAAAAAGCGCGCGTGCTGCATCCCGATATCATCATGCTCGATATCGGCCTGCCGGGCATGAACGGCTATGACGTGGCGCGCGAATTGCGCAAAGACCCTGCCTTTAAAAATACAGTGCTGATCGCGCAGACGGGCTGGGGGCAGGCGCGTGACAAGGAACTCGCGGTCGAGGCGGGCTTTGACCACTACCTCGTGAAGCCCGTCGACTATAAAGAATTCTCCAGCCTGCTGCCGACGATAGCGGCAAGGAAAGCCTGACGGATTTACAGCTTGAAATCGCGAATGCGGCGCCAGCGCTCGGCCATGGTGGCACTGTTCGCGGCCTGCTTGGCTGCGTCCTCCACAGGCTTGTTCTGGTTGGCCGGCGTTTGCGGCGGAATAGTTTCCGGCACTTCCGGCGTTTCCGTTGCTTCTTTCGGCAGCGTGATGACATTGCCGCTGTCAGCCTTCTTGGCTTCAGCTGCAAAAACGTCGCTGGCGCTGGGGTAAGTGACCGGTTTCGGTTCTTGTTTCGGTGCCTGCGGCGCAACCTCGTCGCGGCCTTTATAGACCGGCGGCAGCTTTTCGCGCTTCTTGAAGGTGATGGGTTTCCACTTGGTGATGTCGATGCCGCGGCGCCATGCGGCTTCCTTCTTCTTGTCGAGCAGCCAGTTGACGCCGGCGCCCATGCCGCCGCCCAGCGCCATGCCGAGGGTGGTATAAAGGACGATCATCAGCCACTTGAAGGGGTTGACGTCAAAACCGTTCTCGAAGTTTTTGTCGTACAGATCGCGCGCGCTTTTCATCAGCTGGCTGCGCATTTTGTCGGGGTCGCCGGCCTTGCCGTGCAGCGAGACATCCACATAATCGCGGATCTGGCGCGACAGGCTCGGCACGGCGCTGCCTGCATAGGCGATACCGTCGATAATTTTCACGGATGAGTTATTCGCGGTGACGGCGTTATCGCGCACGGCTTCCGCAATCTGGTATTCTCTCGGGCCCGCATCGCTATGCGAATAGGTGCGGTAGCTGGTGCTCTGCGCGGTGCCCTTGCCCTGCGCCCAGGCCGGCAGCAGGTTGTTCAGCTGCGCTTCGCTATTGCGAATGATGGGCGTGTATTTGGTAAAGTTGGAACCCGATGCCCAGGTGTTGGCAAGGCCCAAGGCTTCCGCCGCCGTCATCGCCTTGTCCTTGAAGCGGTCCTTCATGCTGGTCTTGATGGCGTCCTCGTTTTCCGCGCCGGTGCCGGAGGCGAGATGCAGGCGTTCCTGCACGTTCAGGTCGGGGAATTTCTGCAGGAAGTTTCCAAGCGCCACATAGGCCGCTTCGCCCTGCGCCTGATTATAGGAGTAGGTATGCGTCGTGTAATCGTAGACCTGGCGGGTATGAATCTGCGTCGTGCAGTTCTGGCCTTTTGAATCGCAGCTTTGTGTCGTGTAAAATTCGGTGTGGTAGCTGTCAACGTGGCTTTCGTCCCAGACCGCGCCGAAGGCGTTGGCAACCGCGGGCAGTTCGCGTGTCGCATCCGTCAGTTTCTGGACAGAAGCGAGGGCGTTACGCGTATCTTCCGGCATTTCCGCCGCAATCTCGCTGATCAGCATGTGCTTTTTAAGTGCAGGGTCGATGCGTGTTTCCAGCTCGCGTGCGAAGGTTTCGTTGGTGCGGTCTTTCGCAAGCGCGATGTTGTTTGATTCAAACACCTTCATCGCGGCGTCGCTGCTGAGCGAATACTGGCGGGTGAGAGGTGGCACGGTTAAACCCTTGGCGCTGAATTCTTTCGTCGTGCGCTCGATCTCAGAGAAGGCGAGGGGGATGTTGCCCTCATGCGAGCGTTCCACATGGTAACGCGCAACGCCAAATGTCGCGCCCACCAACATAACGCCGATCAAAATCTCGACCGGCGTCTCGTAGAGCATCTTCTTGCCCTTGGCGGCGACGTCGTTGAATTTATCGAGCAACTGCTGTTTTGAAATCATGAGCACACCCTTGAACGTTAAAACCGGCGCCGGTTGACCCAAGGCTGCTCGTTTTTTTGGATTATGTATATTATGGGAATGTACCCCATTCGTCAATAAAAGAAATAGGCCTTCAAAGGGAGAAATATTATCATTTAATAACAGATGCTTATGACTGGCTAAGAATAGCAATTTTTGCCATATAATTTGACATAATCTCGAATCCCTCATATGATGGTTCTGCAAGCGTACATCTTGTGCCAGCGTGGTTTTTGAGACCTGTTTCACACCTGGATCCACACAGTACGACTGCCACAACAGCCATGAACTTTTTAAGACGTTCAGGGTTGTTGCATTTCCCCGCTGCTCACAGCGGCCATCCCTTTCCTGGCGTCTTTCATGTCAACGCTGCCACGTGAAAGGAACAACCATGCCCTCCCCCGAAAAAGCCCCCGTACAGAAATACGTCCACACCATGCGCAACGGCAAACCGTTCATGGACTACACGCCTGAATATAAGGCGCTGCTGCGCGAGAAAAACAAGAACAGCGACCGCGCCCGCTCCGTCCTCTGGGGCATCGTCACCGCAACGCTTGCCGGCACGGCTGCAATTGCCGCCAGCTATATCGCGCCGGTGGTGCCTGTCATCGCTCATGCCTGCACGGCCGCGCTTTCGGCGGTTGCAGCGACGGCAGGTGTTGCCGCCGCGACGGGCGTTGCTGTGGTTGGCGGTGTATTGGGACTGGTCGCGCTGGCAGCCGTTGGCGCGGTTGCGGTGAATGCGGCCTTCAAAGTCGCCGATGCCTATGCCACCGCCATTGAAACGGGGTGCCGCCCTGCCATTATTCTTTGCAGTGCCGGCGTTACGCTGGCAGCAGCCTACGGCATGGTCGTGACTTCCGCACCGGAACAGGCCCTGCCGGAAAACGGTACCGCAAGCACCGCCTTTACATCGGCTTGCGCCTCCGCAAAGGCAGCCGCACTGAACGGAGTCACGGTCTTGAAAAACGCGCCCGACTGCCCGAAAATTAAATAGCCGCGAGGGGGTAAAGCGGATATAAAGGCGGCTGTTAAAACGACAGCAGAATTGATCTTCCATGCAGCCCGCCGACACCGCTCCCCCCGCCCGCCACCACGGCACGAAACTGACCATCCTTATTCTCGGCGTGCTGACGACGGTCAGCCCCTTTGCGATTGATATGTACTTGGCCGCCTTCCCGCAAATGGCGGAGGCGCTGCATACATCGGTTGCCAAAATCGCGCTGTCCCTATCCAGTTATTTCGTGGGACTTGCGGTGGGGCAGGTGGCCTATGGCCCGCTGCTCGACCGCTTCGGCCGCAAGCGTCCCTTATATGCTGGGCTTTCGCTGTTTGTGCTCGGCTGCATCGGCTGTATGTGTTCGACGGGTATTGAGATGCTCATCGGGTTCCGCTTCATCCAGGCGCTCGGCGGCTGCGCGGCGGGTGTTGCCGCGATGGCCATGGTCCGCGATTTCTTCCCCGTCAGCGAAAGCGCGCGCGTCATTTCCCTCCTCATGCTCATCCTCGGCGTCTCGCCGCTGGCGGCGCCGACGGTCGGTAGCTTTATCGCCGTGCATTTCGGTTGGCAATGGGTCTTCGTGCTGCTGGCTGCCATCGTCGTGCTAATTACGGTAGCTGTTTTCCTCTGGCTGCCGGAAGGTCACCAGCCGGATAAAACCATCTCCCTGCATCCCAAACCAATCTTGCTGACGTTTCTGGCGATTCTGAAAGAGCCGCATTTCTATACCTATGCAGTCTCCGGCGCGTTCTCCTTTGCGGGACTGCTTGTCTATGTCGCGGGATCGCCGATGATCTTCATGACCAACTTCCATGTTTCGGCGCAGGTCTACGGCGGCATCTTCGCCATGCTGGCGGCGGGCTTTATCGGTGGCAGTCAGGTCAACCTTTGGCTGACGCGCAAATTCCAGAGCAACCGCATCTACCTCACCGCTGTCTGCGTGCAGACTTTGGTTGTGCTGGTCTTTCTGCTCGGTGCCATCAACGGCTGGTGGGGGCTCTATTCGACCATCGCCGTGCTATTCCTCTATCTCTCCAGCACCGGCCTTACCTATCCCAATGCGGCGGCGCTGGCGCTGGCGCCTTTCGGCCGCAATGCGGGTAGTGCGGCTGCGCTCCTCGGCTTCCTGCAAATCGGCGTTGCCTCCATGGCATCCGCCGGTGTCGGGTTGTTTGAAGCGGGTGCAGTCCCCCCTATCGCCATCATGGCGGGTACGGCAGTGACCGGCATCATTATCCTCCTCATCGGCCGCCGCACCATTCGGCCGACAGACATGCCGGTCGAAGCCGGGCTGCCGATTCCCCATGCCTGACCAGTCGTTCAGCGCCGAAGACATTACCTTCCGGCCGCTGGCCATTGCGGATCTGCCTCTGCTGACGCAGTGGCTCAACCTGCCGCATATGCAGCAATGGTACGAACCGCGGCCCGTGACACTGGATGAAGTGACCGCCAAATTCACTCCGCGCATCAGCGGCGATCAGCCGACGCACTGCCATATCGCGCTGCTCAAGGGCGTGCCCTTCGGCAAAATCCAGGTCTATAAAAACGCCGACTACCCAGACTATTCCGCTGATATTGTTGTCGAAGACGGGGTCAGCCTTGACCTGTTCATCGGCAATCCTGCGCTTTTGGGGCAGGGGCTGGGCGCGCTTTACCTCACGCGCTATATCAATACCATTGTGCAGCAGCTCTACCCGCAGGAGACGCATATTTACATCTGCCACAAAACGTCCAACCCGCGCGCCTGCAAAGCATCTGAAAAAGCAGGCTTTAAAAAGCTGCGGGATGTGGAAGAGGCGGGGCGGCCTGCGGTGCTGATGGTATTTGAAACAACGGCGCAATAGCTGCTAAAATAGGCGAAGTGACCATGAAGCGGACGGCCATGCCAAAAATCCTTGCGCTCTTCCTCATCACGATTTTCCTACTCGCGCCCGTCAGGTCTGACGCCGGCTGCTGGTCGCAATGCTATCAGGATTGCGGCAACGGCATGGTGGATGGCGGCGGCAACGGACTTTGCACCTCCCGCTGCACACGCTACTGCACAGATGATTCAAGTAAGGTCTATCCGCGGCCCGTTACCGTCGCCCCGCATATCGCCAAATTCGGCGCTATTGCCGTCTCGCCCAAAACGCTTAACGCCGCCTATTCTTATAACTTTAATTCTCAGGCCGAGGCGGAGGCGGATGCGCTGAAGCGCTGTACTAACGACACGCCCGGCAAGCCGACAGACTGTAAAATCAATTTATGGTTTTCCGATTCCTGCGCCGCCATGGCGCTGAAGAAGAACGCAGATGGCAGCGGCAGCTGGGCGACGGCGCTTGGCGGCTCTCGCACTAAGGCGGAAGGCGCGGCGCTTTCCGAATGCACAAAGCAAGGGATTGAGGGCTGCCAGATTATCGGCTCGTTCTGTTCGCCTTAAGCGTTCAGGGCTGCATCCTGCCGCGCCAGTAAAACACGCATCAGGTCATCGCGGAAGGCCGACGCATCCGCCACAAAAGGCACGATGTAGCGCAGGTTGCTGGCCGTCTGCACAATCACGTTGCCATAGCCGAACAACATGCCTGGCGGCGTGTGCATTACGTCGACGCCCATAATGGCGTTATATGGTAGTTCAATCACCTCCGGCGTCAGCGTGCCGCCGACAATCACAACGCGCTTGTCGGTTGCCGCCAGCACCAGCAAATCCCGCGTGCGATATTCCATGAACATCACAACGCAGCCGGTGAGGATGAAGAAGAGCGCAAGGCCAAGGCCGTAGAGCGCGGCGACTACCGCGAGGAGCAGCACGGCAATCCCCTTCCAGTAAATGCCCTGGCTGATGGACGCCTGATGGACGACGATTTCGCCCGGCTGCAAAACGTTAGAGAGGATGAGATTTGCATCAACGGAGGGAGACACGAAACTGCCGTCTTCCGACGGGCTGGCGGCGAGGCCCGTATCGGCAACCGCTTCCGGGGCATCGGTCAGTCGGAGGGGGTTCGCGCGCTCCGGCATGACGGGGCGGGTGAGAATTTTGTCGTTTTCAAGCACTGAGTCCGCCTCCAGTGCCGCCGCCTCCAGCGTTTGGGGTGTGGGGTACAAAGCGTCATCCAGCTGAGGATTGAAAATGGGCGCGGCCTGCAGGGGGGTGCGCAGCAATTCAGGGCGGGTCGTGTCGGTCGATTCGGGCGTCATGACGGCATCCTCCATAATCAGGCGGTTCACAGATCGCTAACGGCGGCGCATCAAATAAGTTCAAAGGCATTTGCTTTTGACCGTTTCAAACTATCTTGATAGGCTGAATTCACTCAATTTAACGGGTATCATCATGCGTATGCGCGGCTTCCTCGGTTTTTTCATTTCAATGGTGGCAATCATGTTCCTCTCGGGCTGCAGCAGCACAAAAATTGATGAATATGCGGGCCGCCAGCCCGTGCTCGATTTGCGCGAATTCTTCAACGGCGATATCGACGCCGACGGCGTGTTCTTCAACCGCTCCGGCCTCGTCGAAAAGCAATTCCATGTTGTCATGAAGGGCAGTTGGAAGGGCAACGACGGCAAGCTGGAAGAATGGTTCACCTACAGCGACGGCAGCAAAAGCACGCGCGTCTGGACGATCAAGTTCAATGACGACAACACCTTTAGCGGCACCGCGCCCGACGTGATTGGCGAAGCGAAAGGCCAGCAGGCCGGTAACGCCTCGCACATGAAGTATGTGCTGCGTGTCCCTATGAAGGGCGGCAAAACGGTTGACGTCTCAATGGATGACTGGCTCTACAAGCTTGACGACAAGGTCATGATCAATAAGGTCGCGATGTCCAAATTCGGCTTCCAGGTCGGCGAGCTCGTCATCACTTTCAAGAAACACTAATCCATATGACCGGCTGGCTTGACGCGGCGGCGACAGGGGATGATTTAATTCTTGTCGGCCCCGTGCTGCCAGCGCTGCTGGACGCCGCGGCATTGCGCGCACTGGGTTTAGGCGCCGCGCCGCAGGTGGCGGTGGATGGCGGTATCCATTACGCGCTCTCCCCCATCCTCTGGGCGGGCGATGGCGATTCAGGCTACATGCCCAAAGATATTTCCGCGCACTTCAAGGAAAGCCAGGATATTACCGATATCCGCTTCTGCCTTGATGGTTTGCGTACCGGCGGCTGGCGGCGGCTGCACCTGTTCGGCTTTCTGGGTGAACGGCGCGACCACGAACTCGCCAATCTTGGCGAAATTCACCGCGAAATGCTGGCGCGGGCGAATTTCGACGAAGCTGTCATCTATAGCGCGGATTATTTCCCTTCTTTGCGGTTTTTGCAAAAGGGTTCGCGGCAGTTCGCGCATCAGGGCGAATTTTCCCTGCTCGCATTCGAGGCCGCGGAGGTTTCGCTTTCCGGCGACTGCTTGTTCAAGGGTGAAAATATCCAGCTCCCGCCGCTCTCCGGCAATGGCATTTCCAATGTCGCCAGCGGCATGGTTACGGTGCAGTCTACGCAGCCACTATTGCTGGTGGCGGGGCGCTAATCAGCGCTTGGGTTTCGGCCCCGTGTTGCAGACACCATCATAGGGGACAATCGCATCCACTTCGTCGCGGTCGAAGATGGAGCGCCATAATTCCACTTCTTTGTACATCGCACTTTCATCAAGGCGTTTCGGGTCGGCAGCCGCATGGCCATAACCGGTCACGAACTGGTCATCAATCGTGCGGGGGTTACCGTCGCGGTCGAAGGCGGTATAGGGCATGCGGTTTTCGCCATGCACGGCTTCCGGCCGACTGCGCATCGCTTCGATCACGGCGGTATGTGCACCGTCTTCGTAATCAAGCGTAGGCGCGGGCTTGCCGCTCATGAAGACGCGGCGGCCGTTAATATAGACCTGCAGCAGATGGCCGCTGCCGTCGTAATCCGCCGAAATATTCCACCGCCAGATATATTGGTCACAGAGGTTAATGTCATAGAGGTATTTTTCCGTCTTGGAGTCGCTGGCGCGGACAAACGCCTTGGCGTGGCCCTGGCTGACGAAGGCCGTGCGCACATCCTCCCGCGACGAGCCGAGCGGATAGTTGCGCTCGATATACACGCGCATGTCGTCGAGCGTCTTGATATCCTCAAACCTGAAATCTGCCGCCAACGCGCCTCGCGCCGCCAACAGCAGCCCGAGACATAAAATTACCGCATAGATGTTCTTCATGATTTGTCCTTTGGTCTCCAGTTTATACACCCGCGCGGCTTTTGCCAAAGTCAGACTATGCAAAAAGATTTGGGGTTTTCATCGCCGGCCCGCCAAGCTATAAATAAACCTCCGGTAAATCGAACGTCTTGACCTGACAGCTTCAGCAGGAACGCGCATGGAAGGCTCGCCGCCGCCCAAAGAAACAGAACCCGGCACAAATGCGCAGGAAGAGGCGAAACCCGCCGCTTCCGAAAGCCCTGCCACCCCCGAAAATTCCCCAGAACCTGTGATGGAAGCAGCGCCCGAGCCTGCAGCCGAAGGCGGAAAAAAACGCCGGTTCCATTTGCGCATGCTGGAAAAAGGCGTCGATGCCGCGGGCTTTGGCGGCGTCTGGAAAGCCTGGGAGTCGCCGGACAACCGCTTCCGCAACGTCATGAAAAGCATCGGCACCAAGGCGGCAGATATGCTGGCGGGCCGCATTGTCGGCGGCACCTTCAAGCTGGTCGCTTTAACCTGGGTCGCCGGCATGATCGGCGGCGTTTCCACCGTCGGTGCCGTTGCACTGCTGGCGCTGGCCGCCGGCGCATCGAGCGCCGTTTACAGCTACCACAAAGATTATTTCCATGACCGCTTCTTCGGCCCCAAGGAAAAGCGCGCCGAGGTGAAATACATCACCCGCGCGCGCATCAAGAATGGCGGCATGGCCTTCTTGGGCGGCACGGCATCCGGCGTTTTTGGTGCTTACCTTGCAAAAACCGGCATGCTGCAGCACCTCTTCGCCCGCGTGAAGGATTTCTTCAGCGAAGGCGGGCATATCATCACGCAAGGCGCGAAAATGGTGACGTCGGACATCACGCCGCAATCGCCGGTGTTTAAGGATATGTCACTGAAGCAGCATTTTGCTGCCGCGATCAAGCCGCAGCATGCCAACGCCACGGTTCGCCCTGTGCTGGTTTTGAAGCCGCAGCCGGCTTAATTACTTATCGAGATCTTCAAGGTTGCGGTTGCGCGTTTCATAGCCGACGTGCGCGACAATCAGCGCCGCAATAGTCACCGGCCCCGCCAGCAAAAGCCCTGCGGTCGCCAGCGGCGGCACCAGTGCCAGCATGGTCACAACCTGCGCCGCGATGCCGCCCGCCTTACTATTGGCCGCCACAAGACCCGTGCCGCGGCCGCGGATATAGAGCGGATAGCTTTCCGCCGCATAGGGCAGCAGCACGGCGATCATGCCGTTTGACCCCGTCAGCAGCAGCGCGAAAACAATTTCCGGCGACAGGTGCAGCCAGGTAAGGCCGGTACCGAGCGCGGAAAGCCCCAGCAGCCCCACCGAGGTGACAATCGCCGTCACCACCAGCGTGCCCTTGGTGCTCCAGCGGCTGTAAAGCCAGGCCGTCACAACGCAAGCCGGCAGCGCCCAGAGGCTGGAATTAAACAAAATCTTGCTCGCCTCACCGACATCATAACCAGCAGCTTTGAGGTTCGCGGGCGTCCACAGAAGTACGCCGAAGTTAACGAGGCCCCATGCGAGGGCGACAAGGTTCAACGCGAGCGTGCGGTTCAGCAGCGGTTTTTTCAGCAGCGCAATCGCACCATCCTGTGACACATCATGATGCTGGGGCGGCACGGGCGCGTCGCTGATTGCGGTGCCAAAACGTGCCATAACCGCACGCGCCTCTTCCATGCGCCCGTTCATAATCAGGAAGCGCGGCGATTCCGGAATGAAGCGGTTGAAGAAAATCAGCAAAAGCCCCGTCGGCAGGCCGATCAGCCAGAGAACGCGCCAGCTGTACAGCGGCTCGAGAAGGTGCGTCAGACCGCTGGAGGCGAAATAGCCACCCACAAGCCCGACACCGCCGAGCAGCACCAGCGCCCAGCCGCGGTGACGCGTCGGAATTGTCTCCGCCATCAGCGTATAGGCAATCGGCAGCATGCCGCCGGCGGAAAGGCCCATGGCAAAACACATGGCAAGGTTCCAGCCGAAGGTCGGCATCGCGCCGCAGATGGAGGTGCCGATAAACATGATTGCGGCGAGCAAAATAGCCGCCCGGCGGCCCAGCCTGTCCGCCAGCACGCCCCAGATCCACGAACCAAGGGCAGTGCCGGTGAGGCCCGAGAACGGCAAGAAAGCGACGATGGGCTTGGCAATCCCGTATTCCTTCATCGTGCCCGGTACGACAAAGCCGAGCGTTGCGGGCTTCATGGTGTCAATCACCAGCGCCGCCATCAGCACGAGCAGAAGTTGCCAGTGGGCAGCCTTTAATGTGCCGTCGCCTGTTTCATGTATGGTGCCGATATCGACATGCTTCATCTGCCGGAAGTTGGCAGGAAGAAGCCCGTAAGCGGCAAGGCAGGTGCCGGCCACAATCGCCGCCATGCCCCAGATCATCTGCGGACACATTTCCATGCCTGCCATGTGAAAGCCGTTCGGCGCGGCATCCAGAAACATCGGGATATGCGTCATGACGCCGATGGTGACAGCGGCTGCCCCCAGCCAGAAGGCAAACAGGCTGTTGCGGGTGGAGGAGGAAAGGACGGCATCGGTCATGGTGGCAACCTTACAGGTGAGGGATTTCGCTATCGCTATTATGCTGAAATTCAACGAATTGTCAGCAAGTTATTTGCATAACGCTTCCAAGGCTTTACGGTTGACATAATGAATCGCTTTGCCTATCTTCACCGCATCCGTTTTCCAATATCCCGCAAGGACTGATTCATGGTTCAACCCACCAGACCCTGGCCGCGCCCCACGAGCTATGAAGACCGCCTGTCCGAAATCGTCGCCAGCGGCGATATTAATTCCGCGCGCGCACATTTCGATAAACTGTTCTGGGAGAATGACAAGGACCGCCCCAACTGGAAACACCTGAAGCTCGCCCTCGTGCGCGAAGACCTGCCGATGATGAAGTTGCTCGCCACCTGGGGCGCCGCGCCGAACGATACGGAGATGGCGCAGTTCAGGACGCTGGCGAAAGACAAATACACGCAATACCTCCGCCTGCTGCGCAGCGCAGGCCTTAAAGGCGTTGGCACCGACTGGGCGGAACTCCCCGCCGCGCCGCTGCCGAAGGGCGAGGAAGCCGAAACGCTGGAAGACCCCATCACCAAACTTCCCGCCGAATGGCTGAAAGTTTTGAAAACGTTCCGTCAAGTGGCCGACGAAGCCGTCATCGCCGGTGGCGCGCTGCGCGACACCTTCAACGGCGCGGCCGTTAAAGATGTCGATATTTTCCTGCGCGCCCGCGGCAACCAGAAAAAACACAAAGCACTGCTGCAGGAAGTTTTTGCGGCAACCGGACTGAAAGTGCATGAACAGCCAGCCGGTTACTCGGGCTATGACCGTATTTTTGCGCCCTTCCCCGACCCCGCGACCGAAAAGGAAACCACCGGCGGCGGCTACAGCGGCATTACCCGCAAGCGCCTCATGGAAAGCTGGCGTGTGGTGGCAGGGCCGAACAAGACCGAATACAACGTCATCTTCGTTGACGACAGCCTTGATAAGGCCCTCACGCAAAAAGCCAGCCCGCGCGATATCCGCGATATTTTCGCCGGCGGCCTGCTCGATGCTTTTGATATCGCCCTCTGCCAGATTGCGACGGATGGCGACACCGTCGCCAGCACCATGGCGTATAAGGAAGATGTGCGCGGCAAAAAAATCAGCCTGCTCCGCCCGAACGCAACATCGGACGACCACGTGAAGCGCGTCGTCAAAAAATATCCCGACTGGAAGCCCAACGCCGCCGCCAAGGAGGCATTGAAGCCGAAACCGCCGCAATCGCGCTACAGCTATTACTAAAATATAAGCCAGCAAAGAAAACGCCCGCCTCCGGCTACAGAGGTGGGCGTTTTTTTATTCACGTTTTAGAACGGGAATTTCTTGAAGATATCCTTCGGGCTGTTGCCGCCCTTCGGCGATTTGAACGGCATATCCGGCACGCCGTTCGGCATCCCATTCGGGATCATGCCGTTGCCGGGCATTTTCAGGAAGTCCTTGAACTGGCCGCGCAGCAGGTCCTGCTGGCCCTGAAACCCTTGAATGCGCTTCAGCAGCATCGCTTCACCCGCAAGGAAGACCGTGTTCTGGATGAAAGCCATGGCCTCCGGCGGGAAGGGCGCGGCATTGCTCGGCTTTGATTTGCGTGATTCAATGTTGGTGCCCAGACCTTTTGGTACGAGCACGGAGCCCGCATCGTTCTTCACCAGCACAGCGCCTTCATCCACATGCACGCCGTAGCCGTGCTGCAGCGCGCCGGCCCACAGCTTGGTGCCGCGGATGCCGATATTGCCGTAGCTGGTGTTGAGCGTTACATCGGGGTTTGCCTTATGCGCAATCATGCCGCTCACATATTCGAACGACCCTGCGAAGATGGAATAGACGCCCTTGTTGTGCGAATTGTCATCGGGATTGAAAACATATTGGTCAACCGTGAGCTGCGTGTTTTCCGACAGCGTCATCTTCGTATCGTCGATGAACAGGATAAAGACCTTCGATTTTGGCCCTGTCACAATCAGGTCGCGCATATGCACGGGTGTCTTGATAGCGGCGGCGATTTTATTGCCATTCGGCGGCGTGACGGAAGCACTGCCTTCCACCTCCAGAATGGTGCCGATAACGGGCTGGGTGGCGGCCGTGGCCGCAATGGATTTCGATGGTAGCAGGAAGGACAGCGCAAGCACGGGCAGGAGCAGAATAAAATTTTTCATGAAATGCACAGGGGTTAGGGGTTGAACAGCGTATCTATCATAACGGAACACATGACAGACGCCAGAGGAGGGTGGTGATAACGGCGCCATCGCCTTGTTTATATGGCAACATAAATTGCGGCTGCATGAAAATTCGGCTTTGCTATACTGGACAACCACCGGGGCGCTTAATGATTTGTTAAGGAGATATTTCATGTTGCTGCGCGCAATGGTGCTTGCCGTTTTCCTCCTCCTGCCATTGAAAGCCTTTGCCGATGACGGCGTTATCGCGACGGTCATGGAAGTCGAAGGCTCGGCGACTATCACCCCGGCCGACGGTAAAGCGCATCCCGCTGCGCTCAACGACACGCTTGGCATTAATGATGAAGTCTCGACCGGTGCGGGTGCGCGGGTGTTCCTTCTGTTCATTGATGATACGCAGCTGACCCTGTCGGAAAATTCCCGTTTCAAGGCGACCGACTATGCCTTCAACGACAAAGACTTCAGCGGCAACCACGCGCGGTATTCCTTTATCACCGGTACGTTTGATTATTTGAGCGGCCTGATGACGAAGAAGCCGCAGCCGGACGTTCAGATCCAGACGGCCTATGGTTCGATCGGCGTGCGCGGCACGCATTTGTGGTCGGGCGCGACCGACAAGGGCTATGGCGTGCATGTCGATGAAGGTGTCATCGACGTCGTGAACGATGGTGGCAAAGTGACCGTGAAGGCGGGCGAGGGCACCGACGTGCGCAGCCGCAGGGACGCGCCAACAAGGGCCGCCGCCTGGAGCCGCGAACGTCGCGAAAAAATCCGCCAGACGATCCAGCTGAAGCATGCCGATGTCGTCGCCAAGCGCATTGCCCAGAATAGCAGCCGCCAGCAGGAGTTGCGCGGCCGCTTCCGCGACTTCATGGAAAAGCGTAAAGCTGGCGGCATGAATGGCAACGCCAACGGTCGCGGAGAGCAGCTGCAGCAAAGGCAGGAACAGCGTCAGGAACAAATGCAGGAGCGTCGCCAGAAAATCCTGCAGCAGTATCAGCAGAACGGCGACAACCGCCAGCAGATACAACAGCAGCGCCAGCAGCAGATCGAGGAGCGCCGCCAGAAGATCGAGCAGTTGCGCACTGGCAACGCGGGCGGCACGACGACAACGCCACAAGCCGTGGGAGCTGTGCGGGCGAATAATGCTGGCGACGATGCGACGTTGAAAGAAAAGCTGGAGGCCCGCCGCCGCGCGCGTCTGCAGGGCGTCAACCAGTAACGGGGGCGTATCATGGCCATCACCATCGCCGCCTTCGGTGCGCTGAATGCCGAAAGCTATCAAGAGTTTGACACTTGCCTTGCGGCTTTGGCCGCGCATGACGGCTTCAGTTATACGCTGCGTTTCGCCGCGCCCTACCCGAACGCGGAAGGTCAATCCGCGCCTGGCCGCCCCTTGCGTGCCGAAGCGCTGAAGGACGAGGAAAAACGCCAGCAGTTGTACAAGGCTGTCGCAGCGGATGCGCTGGAAGCCGGCGCGGCAACGGCCGATATTCGCGTCATGCCCTGCATGTCGATGATCGGCTTTCATGACGGCATTGAAACCGTGCTGGACTTACCCATTTTGCGCCTCTCGACCGCGCTGGGTGAAAAATATTCTGGCGTTGCGAAGCTGGGCGTCATCCATATGCGTCCCGCGAAACAGCGCATTGTCGAAATTTTCGGTGACAAGGCTGTGGTGCCGGATGAAGCGCAGGCCGCGCAGCTTCTTGAAGCGGAGGAAGAAGGCAAGCGCCTTAAATCCGCCGCGCCGGTAGAAGCCGTGATGGAAAATATCACAGCCAGCTGGCGCGATGCCGGCGTCACCGAAGTCCTTTTCGCAAGGGCCGATGCGCCGATGGCAAAGCGCCGCGCCGCCGGTAGCGTTGACGGTGTCAGGATATTAAGCTATTTTGACATTCTGGCGGAAGCCGTCGCCGCGCGCGTGAAGGCGCTTGCCGCCTAATCCTTCTTGTAGCTTTCGACGATAAATCCAAGTGCAGATCGTCGTAGCGTGAAGGTGGCCGGAAACTGGTCTGGCAAAGCATCGAATTCATCTTCATCAAGGCCGCAAAAATTATCGAAGATGTCGCAGGGATAGGCCGGGCGGAAGGCCGGCGACGACAGGCAGTAATGGTCGCCGAATTTATCGTGGTAATGATATTTCGTCGGCGTGAGGCGCAGCGTATCAACAGTGCCGGTGAGGCGGGTGTAAACGCCGCCGCCGGTCGTCACAATCGCACCCCAGAAAATAAAGAACATCACCAGCGGCACGCAGACGACGCCGAATTTGGCTTTTGCCGCCGTCATGTTGGGCGTTTCGCGCCATTTGCCGCTGCGGTAGCGCTTGACCGCCCAGATGGTCATCCAGATGTCACCGGCCAGCGCCATGCCTGTGCCTGTGTCGCGGAAAGACTCTGCCGGCACAAACAGCGGGCCGAGAAGGCCGTACAACCAGAAAGCCGTCATGAGTGCGACAGCCAGATGAAGGCGAAGCGGATAGGGTTCCGGCAGCGTATCACTGCCGCCCACCCGCGCCGCCTGCCGCGTCAGGTGCTTGCGATAGTCGATATATAAAACAAGCGGTATCCCCGCGAGAAGGACAAGAAACGCCCATTCATCGCGCGGCAGGTTCATCAAAGGCGCAACAGCTGCTTGCGGAGCGCGGGCTCGGAGGTATGTGAACCAAGCCAGATATCCAGAAAGCGCTTGGCGTGTGCGGAGGCCATGACACTCCCCTGCATCTTGCCGTTATAAAAGAAGTAGCCGCCCTTGCCCTTGACGAACAGCGCGGTGATGCGGTCGCCGGGTTTCACGGCATGGAAGCGTGATGTCAGCTCTGACGCATAGGTTTCTTTCTCATCGTCGGATAATTTGCCGGCGCGTTCCATTTCCGTGATCGAACGGTCGACAAGTTCCTTCACCGAAAAATTCATATTGTAGCGAATGACGAGGGCATAGGTGGAATCAGCGCTGAAGTCTTTGGCATCTGTCCAAAGACTGCTGTCGTAAACATGAAACATCAGCTTGTGCAGCTCACCCTCGCCATAGGGGGCGGAAGCCGCAATTTTTCCATCCAGCTCGGGCGGGCGCGCCATGGCGGCGAAGGCCGGAGAGGAGGTGAGCAGCAGCATCAGCACAGCAAAAAGACGCATCATATTATTTCACTCCAATCGGGTTGCCATTCACCTTCAGCGTCACGGTCACATTGCCGCGTGTTGCCTTGGAATAGGGGCAGACGGTATGCGCTTCCGCCACCAGCGCTTCCGCCGTCTCGCGGTCGAGGGAGGGCAGCAGGAAGTTCAGCACGGCTTCCAAGTAAAATCCGCCGTCATTCTGGTTCAGTGTCACTTCCGACTGCACGTTGATGGCGCCGGTCTCCATCTTCTTTTGCCCTGCGACAAAAGCAATGGCGCTGGCAAAACAGGCGGCATAGCCTGCGGCGAATAGCTGCTCGGGGTTGGTGCCGGTGCCGCCGGGCGCGGGACGCGACAGGGTGACGCTGAGTTTTTTATCGTCCGATTCCGCCTTGCCTTCGCGGCCGCCGGTGACGTTGACATGGGCTGTGTAAAGAACGGGCATTTTAAGGCAACTCCTGCTGGATGGTTTAAATCAGCCCCGCGGCGCGGCGCATGTAACTTGTGAAATCAGGATCCTCCCCGACGAGGAGTTCCGGCAGCATGCGCTTAAAGTCGTCGCGCCGGCACCAGAACTTGATATAGTCTTCCCACGTCGCCCAGAGGCGTTTCGTCTGCCGGTCCATTTTCTCTTCGTAGACAAGAATATAGGCCCGCTCGAACAGCGCGACCAGCATGTCGAAGATAATCTTTTTGCGCTCCACCTGCTCCGGCGAAAGTTCCCTGTCCGGAATATAACCTGTCATCAGGCGCAAATCCGCGTTGTCGATCATAAGGTTGGCGAATTTGGCGTATTCTTCCGCCAGCTTCTGGTACAGCTCCTCATTCTCGATCTGGCGCTCTTTATAATTATCGACCATCACCATGGCCAGCGCATAGGGCAGGCCGACGACGGTCACGACATAACTGGCCATTTCCCAGGCCTGCAGCGTATCCTGGTTCATGCGGTAACCACCTTTTCAAATTTGCGGCGGAAGCCAAGGAAGCCCGCGAGCGACAGGGCGGAGAATGCCGCGCCGGCGGTGAAGGCGGCTATCGGGCCAAATTGCGACCACAGCGCCCCCGCAATCACGCTCGCTGCCAGCAGGGCAAGGCCTGTGAGCAGGTTGAAAATGCCGAACGCCGTGCCGCGCAATTGCGCCGGCGCTTCATTGGCGACGAAGGCGGTGATGATGCCTTGCGTCAGCCCCATGTGCAGCCCCCACAGTCCCGCGCCGAAAAATACAAGCCATGCCGATGACGCATAGGCAAGAACAAGGTCTGCTGCGATGAGAACTGCAATGCCCGCCGTGAGCAGGCCATTCTTGCCGATGCGGTCCGACAGCGCGCCGGCAGGCCAGGCGGAGAGCGCATAAACGATATTCATCACAATCAAAATCGCCGGCGCGGAATAGGCGGGGAGGCCTGCTGCATCACCGCGTAATATGAGGAACGCGTCAGAAAAACGCGCCAGCGTCAAAACAGCGCCAAGCGCGGTGACAAACCAGAAGCCCGCCGGCAGCAACGACAGCTGGCTGCGGCTCAATGGGAAGGGACGTTTTTCTACGGCGGCGTCGCGCTTTGGTTCGTCAATCGCGAACATGATGGTCAGCACCACCAGCAGCGCGGGAATAACCGCCGCCCAGAAAACGAAGCGGAAGTTGTTGGCCGTCCACAGCATCAGCAAAATCGCAATCGTCGGGCCTGTGAAAGCGCCGATGGTGTCCATGGTCTGGCGGAGGCCATAGGCGTTGCCGCGGTTTTCTGCCGTGGTAACATCGGCGACGAGCGCATCGCGCGGCGCGACGCGAATGCCCTTGCCGATCCGGTCGGAAAAGCGCGCGAAAAGAATACCGGAAAATCCTTGCGCCAGGGGGAACAGCGGCTTCGTCAGCGTCGAGAGTCCATAGCCGAGCAGCAGCAGCGGTTTGCGCTTGCCGATGCGGTCAGAGATAACGCCGGAAAAAATTTTGACGATGCAGGCCGTCGATTCCGCGATACCTTCCAGAAAGCCAACGGCGAGCGCGGTCACGCCCAGCGTTTTGGTCAGGAAAATCGGCAGCACGCTATGCACCATCTCCGATGAAATATCCATGAACATGCTGACAAAGCCGAGCGCGATGACGTTGCGCGGCATGTTCTTGAATAATTTTCCCGATAAAGACGCGAGCATGGAACGTGTTCCTTTTTCTGCCTGTTATGTTAGGGGTTTTAGCCCTTGTTGAAAAGGCAATAGTGCCGTATTTTCCATGGCTTGGCGCAACAGATCGGGGAGGCCACATACATGCAGCGTATCGTTGTTCTGGGCGTGACAGGTTCCGGCAAGACGACCTTCGGGCGGAAGCTGGGCGACCTTCTCGGCATCCCTTCGACCGATCTCGATGACCTGCACTGGCTGCCGGGCTGGAAGAAGCAGGAGCCGCAGGTGTTCTATGACCTTGCCGACCGCGCGACGTCGCTCCCGCAATGGGTCATCATCGGCAACTATTCCAAAGTGCGTCAGGCGATATGGCCGAAGGCGGAAACCTTCATCTGGCTGGATTACCCGTTCCTGCTGGTCTTCTGGCGCCTGCTGCGCCGCTCCATCATGCGCGCGATTGACCGCAACCCGGTCTGCAACGGCAATATCGAAAGCTGGAAGCAGTTCTTTTCGAAAGACAGCATTTTGCTGTGGTTGTTCACCAGCTTCCGCCGCCGCCGCCGCGAATACGCGGAAATTTTTGGCACGGCTGGACAATATCCCAGTGTAACCTATATCCGGTTGCGCTCGCCGAAGGCGGCGCAGCGCTTCCTTGATAATATTGCCGCAACAAAAGTGAAAGCATCATGACCGACGTCGCCCTTTTCCAGCCCATCACCTTCCGCCAGCTGACACTGCGTAACCGCATCGGCATTTCGCCCATGTGCATGTATTCGGCCGTGAACGGTTTCGCCAATGACTGGCATTTCGTACACCTCGGCGCGCGGGCGGCCGGCGGCGCGGGGCTTGTGATGATGGAGGCGACTGGCGTGACGCCCGAAGGCCGTATTACCCCCGGCTGCCACGGTATCTATCTCGATGCGCATGTCGAAGGGTTGAAGCGTATCACCGCGTTTATCCGCCGACATGGCGCTGCGCCCGGCATCCAGATCGGCCATGCGGGCCGCAAAGCCAGCTGCGCCGTGCCGTGGGAGGGCGGCAAGGCGCTCACAGCAGCGCAGGGCGGCTGGCAGACCATCGGCCCCTCCGCGATTGCTTTTTCACCGGATTCACCCGTGCCGCAGGCGATGAGTCTTGATGATATCAAAAAGTTGACCGATGATTTTGTATCTGCCGCGAAACGCGCCGTCGCCGCCGGTTTCGAGATTATCGAACTGCATGGCGCGCATGGCTACCTGCTGCATGAATTCCTCTCGCCCTTCAGCAACCAGCGGACGGATAACTACGGCGGCACCGAGGAAAACCGCGCCCGCCTTATTCTTGAAGTTGCCAGCGCTGTGCGTGCCGCCATCCCCGCGCATATCGTTCTGGCCGCGCGTCTCTCCTGCAGCGAATGGAAAGACGGCGGCTTTGATATCGATGCCGCTGTGCGCCTTGCGAAACAGCTGAAGGAGAGGGGCGTCGACTTTATCGATTGCTCTTCCGGCGGCAATATTCCCGATGCAAAAATTCCTTCAACCCCCGGCTATCAGGTGCCTTTTGCAAAGCAAATCCGTGCGGAAAGCGGCATTCCCGTTGCGGCCGTCGGCCTTATTACCGAGCCTTCACAGGCAAATGACATTGTGAAGGATGGCGCGGCAGATATGGTCTTTATCGCACGGGCGTCGCTGCGTGACCCGCACTGGCCGCTGAATGCGGCGCAGGCGCTTGGTGCCGATGTCGATGCGCCGCCGCAATACTTACGCGGTTTCCACAGCAACCGCCATGCCGCACCGAAGAAGAAAGCGGGTTAAAAGGCCGGAGACTGACTAGAAAATATCGAAGCTCTGGTAAAATTCCAGCGATTCATTTTTCTTGTTGAGGCGGACGCGTACTTCCCAGCGGCCTTTTTCCGGGAAGGTCATGGTGGCGGTATATTTACCGTCGCCCACCTTGCGGAAGGCCGGTATCATGCGGGGCTCGGTCATGCCCAGCAGATGGACATCGGCGGAAAAGCCCTCAAGAATAACCGGCTGCTTTTTCTTGTTCTGGGCGAAGATGGTGATGTCGTACTTGCCGCCTTCTTTTTTCTCGACCACCACTTCGCCGCGCAGCTCAGGCTCGACGTTGGGGCCAACAACGGCAGGCCCGGTGAAAGTGGCGTTGGAGCCGCCGGAAATCGGCGCAATGAAGCCGTCATCGGTTTGGCCATTATTTTTAAAGGCGATGTTCACAAACGCAAAATTCGCTGCTGCAACAAGAAGCAGGAATATCAGCATCGTCATGGAAATTTTTTGTTTATTATCAGCCATGCGCCATTAATTTCATATGTTGCCAGCGGCCTGAATAATGACGGCATGGCGTAAACGATTCCAACAAATATACGCCGATAAATCAATAGCGTCGAGCCCGAGGCCGTTTAGGCTCGAATGCCCATAATGCCAGTTAAACCCACTTCAACTTGCGGAAGATCCACAGCTGCCCCGCCGCCAGCGCGACAATCAACCCGCAGACGATGATAAAGGCGTAAGGGTCCTTCGCGCCCGGGATCCCCTCGACGTTCATGCCGAGGAGGCCGGAAACGAAGGTCAGCGGCATGAAGATGACAGTGATGACAGAAAGAACGTAAAGGTTCTTGTTCAGCTTGGCGGACAGCGCTGAATACAGCTCATCTTGCAAAATCTGCGAGCGTTCGCGGATGGAATCGAGGTCTTCGAGGAAGTTGGTCATGCGGTCGTTGTTGTCCTGCATCGACCATTTATCGGCGGGCGTCAGCCATGGCTGGTCGAGGCCCTGCAACCGGTTAAAGACTTCGCGCTGCGGCCCCATATGGCGGCGGAACAGCGTCGCCTGCTTCCTGACCGCGGCAATGTCGTGCCGCAGTTTGGCATCCGGGTTCTCAAGCGAGATTTCTTCCAGCTTGTCGATGTTGATTTCAAGCTCGTTCAGCGCCGGCTCGATCCCCTCGTTCAGATGCGCGCAGAGGAGGGAGACGAATTCGCCAACGCGGCGCGGCCCGCGGTTGTGGCGGATGCGGTCGTCGATATCGGCGACGGCACGGGCCTTGCGGCGGCCGACGGTGATGATGCGGTTGCGGTCAATCCAGATGCGGATGGAAACCAAGTCCTCCGGCGCGGGGCCGGGGTTGAAGTTGATGCCGCGCACCATGATCAGCGTCTTGTCATTGACGACTTCAAGGCGCGGCCGTGTTTCTTCCGCCACAAGGGAGCGGATGATAAGCGGGTCAAGCCCCACAGCATCGCGCAAAAACTTCTTCGCGTCGGCATGGCGGCCGTTCAGGTGAATCCAGATAAAGCGCGGGTCTTCCGGCGTGATGGTGGCAAGGTCAACGACGGCGCCGCCGCCATTGCCGTCGAGCACGTAAGATAACAGGCAGGCCTTGGTTTCTTCCATTTACTGTTTCTCCGCCTCTTTCGCGGCATCGAGCGCCGCGCGTTCCGCCTTGTATTTCTCCCGCGCGCGATAATGCGATTCCCGCGCCTGGTGCGGCAGGCCGATGCCATGCTCCGAAAACTTGCGCCAGATGGACATTAAAACTTCGCTCTGCGTCGTCATGCGTTTTTCGCGGATATCGCCGATCCAGATGTTCAGCTGCATGTTGACGCCAAGGTCGGTGAAGCCCATCAGCAGGCAGACAGGCGGCGGCTCCGCCAGCGCGCGCGGGTGTTCCCGCGCCGCAGACAGCAGGATGTGCCGCGCGGTTTCAAGGTCCGCCTCATAGGAAACGGCGACCGGAATTTTGAGCAAACCGCGCGCGTTGGACAGCGTCCAGTTGGTCACGCGCTGGCTGATGAAATCCTCGTTCGGAATCATAATCTCGCGATTGTCGAAGGTTTCAACCAGCGTATAGCGCGCGCCGGTTTTCTTGACGATGCCGAAGGTGTCGCCGTTGTGCATCTCGATCATGTCATTGACCTCGATCGAGCGCTCGAACAGCAAAATCAGCCCGCTGATGAAGTTGGAGGCGATTTTCTGGAGACCAAAGCCGAGCCCGACGCCGAGGGCGCCGCCGAAGACGGCGAAAGCGGTAAGATCAATCCCGAGGGTTGAAAGGGCGACGAGCCCTGCAATCACATAAACCGTCACGCGCGAGATGGAGTTGAATAGCTGCCGCGTCGAGGGGCGCAGGTGCTGCATTTTTTGCAGCGACAGGTCGATACCGCGCAGGATGGCGCCGGACAGCCAGACTAGCAGCACGATCGCGATTGTGAACTTGCAGATTTGATACAGTGAAATTTCGATCTTGCCGACGGCGAAAGAAATGTCGGACAGGAACTTGATGACATCCGGCAGCAGGTCCGTCACCGACAGGAAGCCGAAAAGCACCACGAAGCCGCCGGCAAAAATGGTCTTCAAGCGGCTGTGCGTCAGGACATAAACGGCCGCGATCAAAAACCAGCAAGACCACAAAGTACGCACCACATGCACATAGCCCTCGTCCACGGCGACGCCCTTTTTGCCGAGCACGGCGTGTTCCGTGACGAGGATCAGGGCTGCGGCGAGGGGGGCGGAGAGGGGCAGCAGGCGGCGATACCAGCGCGCGCTTAATGTTTCTTTATCGGCAAGGCTGCGATAGTGGGAGCGGAGGGCGAGGTAGAGGAAAATACCGCTCGCAAAAGCGCCCGTCGGCCACAACAGCGGCAGCTTTCCCTGCGATTGAATGTAATTGAAGATTTCGGCCGTCATCTGTCTCGCCTGTTACCCGCTTTATTATCCCCCGTTTAGGGCGGTCAAGACCAGCAAAAATGGTTGGTTTGCCGCCAAAAGGCAAGTTAGGATTAGGCAACATCAGGGCAAGGAAGCGGAAGAGCTGCTGCAATATATGACAAACATCAATATCCGCACCGCCACCGCCGCCGATATCGGCGCGCTCGATAAAATCGCCGTCGCGATGAAGCAGACCCACGAGGAAAACTACTTCGAGCGCTGCCTTGCCGAGCAAGATGCCGGCAATCGCCTTGTCCTGCTTGCCATTGCGGATGCGCCGGTCGGCTATGTGCAGCTGAATTTCAAGCCGCTCTACCCGCCCTTCCGCCGTTTCAACATGCCTGAAGTGCAGGACTTGAATGTTGTGCCCGATGCGCGGCAGCAGGGCATTGGCGCGGCGCTGGTGGAATATTGCGAGCAGGAAGTGAAGCGGCGCGGCGGCACAGATATCGCCATCAGCGTCGGCCTTTACCCGCGCTACGGGGCGGCGCAGCGGCTGTATGTGCAGCGCGGTTATGTGCCCGATGGCGCCGGTGCCTGCTATGACGATGTGCCGGTCAAAAATGGTGAGCTGCGCCCGATCGATGATTTGCTGACGTTGAAGCTTGTCAAAAGCCTATGACAGAAATTACGCCCGAATTGCTGTTGCAGGCCTATGCCATGGGCATCTTCCCGATGGCGGAGGGCAGGGACGGGACGGAGCTGAACTGGTACGACCCGCCGCGGCGCGGAGTGCTATCAATCCCGCACCTGCATGTGCCAAAGCGCCTTGCCAAAACCATCCGCCAGCGCCCCTACCGCATCAGCTTCGATGAAAATTTTGCAGGCGTCATTCGCGGCTGCGCCGATGTGCGGGCGGAAACCTGGATCAATGACGATATTATAAACCTCTACACCGCGCTGCATCATCAGGGCAATGCGCATAGCGTCGAGGCGTGGCAGGGCGAAAAGCTGGTCGGCGGCGTCTACGGCATTTCGCTCGGCGGCGCGTTCTTTGGCGAGAGCATGTTTTCGACCGCGACGGATGCCAGCAAGATTGCGCTGGTCTACCTCGTCTCCCGCCTCTGGCAGTGCGGCTATGTTCTGCTGGATACGCAGTTCATCAACAATCACCTGCTGCAGTTCGGCGCGCATGAAATTCCGCGCCGCGACTATCAGTGGCAGCTGAAGAAAGCCATAGCGATGGATGTAAGTTTCGGCGGTCAGTCGGCGGGAAGATTATTGGGGTCTTCGCCGTCCTCGAAGGAGCCCGGCAGTTTTTCAATCGGCGGGGCGGGCGTCGGCTTGGCGTCCGGCGCAATTTCACCGGCGGGAACGGGCGCTGCGGCGGGCTTGTCGGCATCACCGTCGTCATCTTCCGACACCGAACGGTCAAGCAGTTCTTTTTCAGGGTCTGCCGCGCCCTTATGCGCTTCGGGCTTCAGCAGCGCGGGCTTGGCGTCAGGCTTGGATTTATCGGCGGCTTTGACTTCCGCCTTGTCGCCGGATTTATCCGTCAGCGGCACGGCGGTCGGCGTCGTCGCGGCGGCGGATTTGTCCGATGAAGCGGGCGCGACAGCGTCTTTGGCCGGCGCATGTTCCGGCACTTTTTCGGAGGAGAATTCTTCCGATGCCTTCGCGGTTGTGACCGCATTCTTGCACTCGATCACCCAGACGTCATAGACCGGATGGTCCATGTAGGAGAGCGAGGGGTTGGAGCCGTACATCCAGCCGCTGAAAATCCAGTGCGCCGTCTGCTCGCTCGGTTTCCGCTCCCAAATCTGCAGGAAGGCGGCCGATTCCGGCGTGTCGAGCGGCGATGACTTGCGGCAGGCGCGGGCCTTGATGAACAGCGAATTGCCGAATTTCACCGTCTTGTCGACGGGAATGTCAAAGGTATGCGCGCGGGCGGAAAGCTTGTCAATCGTGCGCAGCACAACCGTGCTGGTGTCCTCCATCTGGCGGCCATCCGCTTGTGCGGGCGTTGCCGCCAGCAGCAAAAGGCCAAGAAGGAGGAAAGGACGCATCACGGGTGATCGTCTCCGTCGTCTTTATTGGTGGCGGGGGCAGGGGCGTCACCCGATTTTTCCGGTGCCTTATCTTCGGTCGCATCCGGCGTTTTCGGCGCGTCTTTCTCAGGCGAGGCAGCTTCGTCCTCGTCGTCCGATTTTTTCGATTTGCTGACGCTGAAGATAAACTGGCCCAGCATCTGCTCCAGGCTCGCGCTCGACTGCGTGTATTCAATATGGCCGCCGGGCTTCAGCATTTCTTCATCGCCGCCGGGAGTCAGTGTCATGAATTTGCCGTCCAGCAGGCCGGCGCTCGCAATCACGGCAGAGCTGTCGACCGGCAGTTTCACATCATCCTGCACATTCAGGTACACATCGGCGCGGTAGTTTTTGTGGTTGAGTTCAAAGCGCGTCACCTGGCCGACCTTGACGCCGCTGATGCGCACGGGGGTGCCGACCTGCAGGCCGTCGATCTTGTCGAATTCCGCGACCAGCTCGTAGCCCGTTGCGGGTTTGATGTCCGTCGTGCGGTAGAAGAACAGCAGGAAACAGCCGGCGACCAGCAGAACCACGGCGCCCAGAATTGTTTCAACCATATTTCTTTTCATGACGTCCTCGTCTCGCGGGAATAATGCAGGCGGAATTAAAGTTTAGCGCGGCGGCTGCCAGGCGGTGTAGTCGCCGGTGGCACCATCGCGCGCGCCGCCCTTCAGCGTGTGGCCGGGGGGCAGGTAGGCGCCGGCGGTGCCGGTCTGGTTGGGCTGGTGCGGCAATTGCCAGGGCTTGCGGTGGTGGCTGCCGTTCAGCGGCGGCACTTTATCCGTCTGGTGGTGCAGCCAGCCATGCCATTCCGGCGGTACGGTCGAGGCTTCGGGCGCGCCGGCGAACATCACCCAGCGGCGCTCGCGTTTCGTGCCCTTGCGGGGCTTGCCGCGGTAATATTTATTGCCGAGCGTGTCCTTGCCGACAAAGCTGCCGCGCAGCATGGTGTGGAACAGCATCTGCACATTGCTGATAACGCCGAATATGGAAATTTTCGCCATCGCGGTTCCTTTAATTCTACAAGCACCATAAATAAGCCCAGATGGTTGAAAAGCGCAACTTTTTTCTGCCCCGCAACGCCTTCCAAGCAACGATTGATTTTGCCCTGTGGCTTATGCGACAGTCGGGGCCGCCCCATAATGCCGTTCTCTATTGATTTTGTTTCAATTCAATTGGTTATTCCCTTGCTGATCGCCCGTCATTTCACAAAAGCCGAAGAGAATCCGCAAAGCCCCGTACAGGCGCGCGTCGTTCAGGGCGAAGACTGGGTGGAATACGCCGTGCCCAAGCATTGGGGGGAGGCGGCGGCGAGCGTCCTTGTGGACGAAATATTCTGCAAAATGCCTATCCCTTCGCTGCTGCTGCCGGTCGAGGAAGCAGGCGTGCCGCAATGGCTGTGGCGGCATATCGCCGATGAACAGGGGCTTGATGCCATCTCCGCCGAATTCCGCTACGGGCAGGAAATGCACTTCACGGATGTTTTTGCGCGCATCTCCGGTGGCCTCACCTACCACGGCTGGAAGGTAGGGCTCTTCACCAGCGAGGAAGAAGCAAAAACCTTCCGCGCCGAGCTGCAGTTTATTCTGCTGCACCAATATGCCGCGCTGGAGCTGAAGGCGCTGGCGGCCGCGGGCCTCGACTGGGCCTATGGCCTGCCCGCAAGTTTTACACCAACGGCGCAGATCCTGCCGTTCTCGACGGAACTCACCGGCAATAAAATCGCCGCCGCCGCCGTGACGGTGAGCGCCGATGCGCCGGAAAAAAATATTCTGAAGCGGCTGAAAATTCTTGGCGATGCAAAAGCCGTCGACGCGCCTAGCCAGAAAATCGCGGTGACGCTGCCGGTTGAATGCGCCGACAGCCTTGCCTTCATCAACATGAAGCGCCAGTCGGATATCGATACGGTTTCCGCAACCCTCGGCCGCAAGGCTCTCGATTCCGCGCTGCATTACATCATGGACGCCTGCGACCGCGATACGGTGTTCGGTTTTGATCCCGCTTACAATGGTCGCCTGAAGCTGGCGATTTCCGAAGCGCGCCGTGCGGGCATCAGCGATGCCGCCATCCGCATGGCGCTGAGCTATGCGCAGCAGGGATATGAAGATATCGGCCTGCAACCGGTGGAAGAAGATATTACCTCCCCGCCGCTCGATGCCACGCTGTCGCTGCCCGACGAATTTATCGAACGCGCGCTGACCGGCCATAGCTTCATGCTGGTGGAAGGCGGCGCGGCACTAAAACATTATCCTGCCGAAAAACTCTGGAACGGCATTGCCGCCGCCATTTGGTCGTCGGGTGATCCCGCGCTGTTTTTCCGTGACTCATCGGCCGCCGCCTCGCCGCTGCAGGATGCGGGCCTGCCCTTAAGCCCCAGCGGCACGGGCGGCATGATCTTCCTGCCCGGCACTGCCGCGCCGGGCGCGACTGTCAACCTGTTGAAATTCAGCACCGGCGCGCATGTGCTGGATGCGGAACGGCTGGTGCATGTTGTTAAAATCATCACCCTCGCGCTGGAAGCGTCTTTCGCCATTTCCAATCCTTCGCCGGAAACGCTGCAGTACCGCCCCCTGAATATCGGCGTCACGGGACTTTCCGGCGTGCTCATGGGCAATGCGCTGGCCTATGATTCAGACGCCGGCCGCGCGGTGGCAGGGCTTGTCACGGCGCTGGTCACCGGCGCGGCGCAGGAAGCCTCCGGCCTGATCGCGCAGCGCACCGGCGCGTTTGAGGCCTATCCGAAGTTCGAAAAAAACTGCCTGCAGGGGCTGAAGGATAAAATCAGCGCCTTCAACGGCACGTCTTACATGCAGAAGGGCCTGACACGCCGACCTGTGCAGCTGAAAGCCACGCTGTCGCCCGACCCGCATCTGGCGGATGCCGTGCGCGATACCTGGGCGCGTGCCTATCATGCGGGGCGGGACAAAGGCTTCCGCCACGCGCATTTGACCGCGCTGGGCACCCCCGCCGCCATGCAGTCGCTGCTGTCATCCCCCGCGCGCGACATTGCGCCGGCACCCGCCTTGGTGCGCTTTGAAGGCCATTTCGAAGGCGGGGAGCAGGCGGCGCTGTATGGCAAGAAGCTCAATCCCTTGGTGCCGCGCGCGCTGCAGAAGCTCGGCTATGGCGCGGCGGAAATTGACGACATCAACTTCTATGCGGTCGGCCACGGCACGCTGCTGTCCGCCCCCGCCATCAACCATGCGTCGTTAAAAAAACTCGGTTTCCATCAGGCGGCGCTGGATGCTTTGGAAGCAGCCCTCGGCACCGCGCAGCATATCCGCTATGTCTTCAACAAATGGACGCTGGGGGATGATTTCTGCCAGCGCATGCTGGGCTTTGACAACGGCAGCCTCGAGAGCGGCACCTTCGACATGCTGCGCGCGCTCGGCTTTTCCGAAGACGATATTGATGACGCGAATTTGTACTGCTGTGGTGCCATGACTTTGGAAGGCGCGCCGCACCTGCTGCCGCAGCATATGGCCGTGTTTGACGGTATTGCGCCCGCAGGCTCCGGTGTCCGCCGCGTCATGCCGGACGCGCAGGTAAAAATGCAGGCGGCAGTGGAGCCGTTCCTCTCCGGCGCGGTCTGCCACACAATTGAGCTGTCGCATTACACCGCGATTGAAGATGTCCAGAAGCTGCTGCTGCTCGGCTGGGAACTCGGCGTCAAGCGCCTGTCCCTCTACCGTGACGGTTGTTCCCTGCTGCACCCGCTGGCGTTGCCGCTAAGTGAATCCGATGATGCAGAAGAAATGGCTGAAGAGGCGGCAGAAGTGCCCCTGCGCAGCAAGGCTGTTCTTTAATTAACGCAAGCTCGTCGGCGGCTTCGCGGCGAAGCGGACGGTTTTGATCGGCTTGATTTTGACGCCTTCCAAAATCGGCGCCATATTTTCTGCCATCTTCAGGCGCAGGGCGGTCGCAACCTCATCAAGGCCTTCTTTTTTCGCAAGGTCGAGCGCGTTTTCGCCGGCTTTGTTCTGCATCATAATGTTGCAGCCCGCTTCTATGTACAACATCGCCTGTTTGGGCTTGTGCAGCAGAATAGACCACATCAGGCCCGTCATGCCTTCCTCGTCCGGCACGTCGATGCCGGCATTCGCTTTCAGCATCACGGCAACCGTTGCGGGGTGCGGCAGTTTCGTCGCATGCATCAGCGGCAGTTCGCCCGCGTTGTTGGGTATGGTCAGGTCGGCGTCCTTGGCGATCAGCGCTTCCATTACATCAGTGCGGCCGTCTTGCGCCGCCCAGAAGGCGGGGGTCGCGCCGTGCATGTCGCGTCCATTCAATGGCGCGTCCGCGTTAATCATGCGGATGGCGCAGGCAGCGCTGTTATGCTCCCGCAGAATAACGTGTAATGCCGTCTGGCCGATGCTGTTGACGGGGGTCAGGTCGGGCTTCTGGTCGAGCAGGAAGTTGACGACATCTGCCAGATCGTCTTCGCGGCTGGCGATGATGAGGGGAGTGTCTTCCGTATTCGGCGCGCGGGCGTTGATATTGGCGCCCTTGTCCAGCAGCTCTTTTATCTTCTCGACATTATTGAACTGGGCGGCATCCAGCAGCGCAGTATCCAGCGCCAGCTGTTGCTCCGGCGTCAGCGCAGGCGCGGCGCGATTAAAGATGGCTTTCAGCAAACTCATGATTCTTCCCCCTAGATGCCCTTGCCGATTCTCCCCGCGGAAAGGTGAGCAACATTATGCCGAAAGAGGCTTAAAATAGCAAATAATATGTAAAACATATGAAATGGACAAAGTTCCCACTACATTTCCTTATATTTTCAATTACTTAAAATATATTCTCAAGCCACTTGAACGCTGCCAATCTTAACGCTGTGTTAATCTTTCAAAGCCTATACTGAACCTATTACCAGAATAAAGAAGCGCATCTTACCGGCGTAAAGAAGGCAAGGCACAACATGAACGTCATTAAAGAAGCAAACTTCCCCGAAGCCGAGGCCTGGGCTGCCAGCATGCCGGATCTCCGCTCCGGCTTTTCCGCCTCCTCGCCGCGCAAGGAAGTGATGGTCGCAACCGTCGCGCCGGACGTTGAATACAACAATTTCGCCAAGCTCGACCTCAGCAATATGTAGGTCGCTTCAAGCCACCGTTGCATGACGGCATAAGCTCCTTTAGGTTCATCGCTAAAGGAGCTTTTTCATGTCCGACAAAATTTCCGAACGCCTCACTGCCCTCAACATCGTGCTGCCGCAGCTGGCGGCGCCGCTGGCCAACTATGTGCCCTACACCATTTCCGGCAACACTCTGTATATCTCCGGCCAGCTGCCGTCGAAAGACGGCCATCTCATCAAAGGCCAGCTTGGGGAAAATATGTCGGTCGAGGAAGGGCAGGAGGCAGCGAAGGCCTGCGCCATCAATATCATCGCGCAGGCGAATGCCGCGCTGAACGGCGATCTTAGCCGCATTACGCGCTGCCTGCGCCTCGGCGGCTTTGTCGCCTCGACGCATGATTTTTATGATCATCCCAAAGTCATCAACGGCGCGTCTGATTTGATCGTCGCGGTTTTCGCGGAGGCTGGTAAACATGCGCGTGCCGCCGTCGGCGTCGCCGCTTTGCCGCTCGGCGCGGCGGTCGAGGTGGATGCGATCTTCGAAATTAAATAAGGAATTTTCCCATGACAGGTATTTTCTGCGCCATTGACGCTGCGGATATTGCAGAGGCGAAAATACTTGTGGAAAAACTCTCCGGCGCAAACCTCGGTTTTAAAATCGGGCTCGAGCTTTTTACCGCAGAAGGTCCTGCCTGCATCAAAGAGCTGCGCACGGCGGCGGGTGGCAAGGTTGAAATTTTCCTCGACCTCAAATTACATGATATTCCCAACACGGTTGCGGGCGCCATCCGCTCCGCCGTCAAGGCCGCGCCGGACTTCATCACCATTCACACCTCCGGCGGCCGTGCCATGATGCAGGCGGCGGTGAAGGCGGCGGCCGAAGCCGCAGTTGAACACAGTGTTGCCGCGCCGAAATTACTTGGCGTCACTGTCCTCACCACGCTGGATGACAAGGACCTTGGCGAAATCGGCCAGAAGGCTCCCGCAGCAGAACAGGTACAGCACCTCGCGAAACTCGCTGAAGACTGCGGCCTTCACGGGATTGTCTGTTCGCCGCAGGAAATCGCCGTGCTGCGCAAAATTCTGAAACCCGAAACGCTGCTCGTCGTTCCCGGCATTCGCCCTGCAGGAAGTGCAGCGGGCGATCAGAAGCGCATTATGACGCCTGTCGAGGCGGCGGCGCTGGGCGCGGATTATCTGGTGATCGGCCGGCCGATTACGCAGGCGGCAAACCCTGCGGCGGCGGCGGCGGAAATTCTGCAGTCCATCAATGCCCGGGCGGCTTGAACTTTACAGGTTTCAACGGCCGCAGGTCTTTCTCCAGCGTTGTCGCGGACTGAAGCGCGCGGGGCGTGATCGCCGGCTGGGTGCGGTCGAATAAGGGCTGCAATAATTTTATCATCGCATCATCATGCTGCTCGATCGCGGATTCATGGGCGCGCTGGCCGTTCTTGCCTTCAATCGTCACATCCGCGCCGTGTTTCAGCAGCAGTTTCGCCATGGGAACACGGACAGGTTCATCATCGATCATCGTCGCCATGATAAGGGGCGTATCGCTGTTCTCGTTCTGCGCGTTCACATCGGCTTTGTATTTCAGCAAAACTTCCGCGACGGCCGTGTGACCGTTGGTGACGGCCCAGAGCAGCGGCGTCCAGCCGTCCTGGTTGCGCCAGTCGACTTTTGCGTCGGACTGCAGCAGCGCCGCCGTCACATCCGCCCAGCCGCGGCGCGCGGCGATGGCAAGGCAGCTCAAGCCATGCATATCTTCCGCATTCGCATCCGCGCCAAGGGCAATGAGCTTGATGGCGGTATCGGCATCGCCCTCCGCATCCTGCAATTCGCGCAGCAGCGACTGGCCCAGCCGGAAGGGCGAATTGGGGTTGGGGCTATTCGGCATAATCTTCTTCACGCCCGCGCTGGATGATGGCATCAGCCAGATCATCATGGCCCTTGGTCACCGCCCACATCAGCGCGGTGAAGCCATTGTCGTCCCGCACATTGGTCGTCGCGCCGCATTCGATAAGGCCGAGGGCCTTTTGGAAATCGGGGTAATCCTTGCAGGCTTCCAGCAGCAGGTGCCGCCCCATGTCTTCCGGCGACATCGGCGCATTCAGCGAGACAGTATTGAACTGGACCTTTCCGGCCATGGGGAAGAGCATCTTCTGCAAAAGGTTAACGGGGTCATTTATTTGTACGCCCCTAAGGCGGTTATGTCAACGCCATGGCATATTATGGCAATAAAAACCAATATTTTCTGCCGCAACAAGCCCCCCTTATGTTAGAAATTGCCCTTCTGAAACGGCTTTTCCTCACAAGGACAGACCCCGCGCATGAACTGGATTACGAACTTCGTCCGGCCCAAGATCAAGGCCCTCATCACCGCCAAGAAGGATGTCCCCGACAACCTCTGGCAGAAGTGCCCCGGCTGCGAGACCATGCTGCACCACCAGGAACTGGTGAAGAACCTCAACGTCTGCCACCACTGCGGCTACCACCTGCGCATGAGCGTGGAGGAGCGGCTGAAGATGCTGTTTGATTCCGGCATCTATACAGAATCCGATTTGCCGAAACCCGTGCATGACCCGCTCAAATTCCGCGACCGCAAAAAATACGCCGACCGCCTGAAGGACGCCCAGACCGAAACCGGCAAGAAGGACGCGATTGTTGTGGCCAACGGGTTGATGGGCGGATCGCCCGTCGTCATCGCTGCTTTCAATTTCGACTTCATGGGCGGCTCCATGGGTGCGGCGGTGGGTGACGGTTTGATCACCGGCGCGCGCCTCGCTGTCTCCCTCAAAGCGCCCTATATCGTCATCCCTGCTTCGGGCGGCGCGCGCATGCAGGAGGGTATGATTTCCCTGATGCAGATGCCGCGCTCCGTCATCGCGGTCGAACAGGTGAAGGAAGCGGGCCTGCCCTATATTGTGCTGCTGACCGACCCAACCACCGGCGGCGTTTCCGCCTCTTTCGCGATGCTTGGCGACCTGCATATTGCCGAACCCGGCGCGCAGATCGGCTTTGCCGGTCGCCGCGTCATTCAGGAAACCATCCGCGCCCAGCTGCCAGAAGGCTTCCAGACGGCGGAATACCTGCAGGCGCATGGCATGGTGGATCTTGTCGTACCGCGCGGTGATTTGCGCCAGAAGCTTGTCACCATCCTGCAGCTGCTGACGCAAAAGCGCAGCGGCATGGCGGAACACAAACGCCCACCTGATGCCCGCAAAAAAGGCGAAGGCTGACGTCGCAAAGGATTTTCAATGCCCGAGCCGCTGAAAATCGCCGAGCAAGCGCCCTTAACCGAATATACCTATTCGCCCAATCCTGCGGTTGAAAACGCAATTACTGCTGTGCGCGAAAAGCATGAACCCATGCTGCCGGCGGGGCTGTCACGCTTCCAGAATTTCCTCGAAAACCTTGGCAATCCACACCTCCATTTGCAGCCGGTTTTTCATGTGGCGGGCACCAATGGCAAGGGCTCCTCCCTCGCCTTTATTCAGGCCATTCTGGAATCAGCGGGACTCACTGTCCATAAATTCATTTCCCCGCATCTGGTGCGGTTTGAAGAACGCATCGTCATCGGCGGCAAGGAAATCTCCGATGATTTGCTGCTCTCGCTGATTGATGAATGTGAAGCGGCAGGCGGGGATGAACCCGTATCCTTCTTCGAATTCTTCACCGCACTTACCTTCCTCGCTTTCCAACGCCACAAGGCGGATGCCGTGCTGCTGGAAACCGGCCTTGGCGGCACCTATGACGCGACCAACGTGGTTGAAAAAAGCATCAGCCTGCTGACGCGTATTTCTTTCGACCACATGCGCCTCTTGGGCGCAACCCTGCCGCTGATTGCCGAAAACAAGGCTGGCATCATCAAGCAAAACTGCCCCGTTATCGTCGCGCCGCAGACGGATAATGACGTCTTGAAAATTTTTGAAACCCGCGCCGCCGCACTGCATGCGCCGATGTTTCTTGCCAACCGTGAATGGTCGGTTGAAGAAGACGACAAGGGTTTCATCTATCGCGCCCGCGGCATGGAATTCAGCCTGCCGCTGCCGCGCCTCTTGGGTAGTCACCAAGTCGTCAACGCGGGCACGGCCATTGCCGCAATTGCGCAAAGCCCCTTCATGACCTGCCTTTCCGAACCTGTGCTGACGAAAGCCATGAACAGCGTGCGCTGGCAGGGCCGCCTGCAGCGGCTGGAGTCCGGCGCGCTGGCAAAATTACTGCCTTCCGGCTGGGAACTCTGGGTCGACGGCGCGCATAACGACAGCGGCGCGGAAGTGTTGATGGCGCAGGTCAAGGCCTGGGGGGCGGACAAACCGCCGCATATCATTACGGGCTACAAGCGCCGCAAGGAACCCGACAATTTTTATGAGAAGCTAGCCGGTATTCCCGTCACCATTCAGGCGGTGGACGCCAATATTGATGCGCCCATGCTCTCGGCCGATGAACTTTGCAATTATTTGAAAGGCGCGGGCTTTGCCGATGCGCGGCCTGCACCCAATCTGGAAAGCGCCATCCGCGCTCTTACCTTCCAATTCAAGGCCCCGCAGCGTATAATCATAACAGGGTCGCTCTATCTTGTCGGGCACGCCCTGAAGATCAACGAAGCCGCTTAATTCCTGTTAAAGGCCAACCCTTGGGTATCACGCGCACACCGCCGCCGGAACCGACGAAGACGACGCTGCATGGCACCGCCGTGCTGCTGCGCCCTGTCGGCGGGGAAGCGGCTTGTATTTTTCTGCGCGGCCTGTCCGGCGCCGGCAAGTCCGACCTTGCCTTCCGGCTGATCGAGGCGGGCGGGCAGCTGATTTGCGATGACCAGGTCGGTTTTGAAAAGCGCCACAACCGCATTTACGCCGATCATGTCGAAAGCATCCGCGGCCTGCTGGAGGTGCGCGGCATCGGCCTGTTGCGCTACCCCGTCGCGCCGGCAACGCGCGTCAGCCTTGTGATTGACCTTGTGAAGCGGGATGAAGTGCCGCGCCTGCCGGACCCTGAAACCTTCGAGATTCTCGGCGTCGCCCTGCCGCGCTACCGCCTCTGCGCCTTTGACAATTCGACAATGCTGAAAATCAACAAGGCGCTGGAAATCATCGCCAAGCCGGGCCTGCTGGTGAACTGATGAAAAGAACCCGCAGCACCGCGCCCCGCAAAATCCTCCTCGTCACCGGCCTTTCCGGCGCGGGGCTGTCAACCGCGCTGAAATCGCTCGAAGACCTTGGCTACAAGGCGGTGGATAACCTGCCGCTGGCGCTTGTCGATGCGCTGCTGGCGCAAAAAGAAGGCCGCGGCCAGCCCGTCGCTATCGGCATCGACAGCCGGACATGGGATTTCAGCGCCGCGAAAATTCTGCAAAAAATCGACAATCTCAAGAAGCTGAAAAATACCTCCGCCGCGCTCGTCTTCATCAACTGCGATGATCAGGTTTTGCAGCAACGCTATACCGAAACGCGCCGTGTGCATCCGCTCGCCGTCGACCGTCCGGTGGCGGATGGTGTCTTGCGCGAACGCCAATTGCTGCAGCCGGTGCGCAAGGCCGCCGACCATGTGATTGATACGACGGACATCAAGGCGCATGACCTCCGCCGCCTCATCGACGGGTTGTTCGCGCTGGAAGGCGACCGCGGGCTTTATGTGGCCGTCACCTCCTTCGGTTTTCGCAACGGCGTGCCGCGCGATGCGGATCTGGTGTTCGATGTCCGCTTCCTCGACAACCCGCACTGGGACGCAAAACTGCGCCCGCTGTCCGGCCGCGACAAGCCGGTGATGGATAAAATTTCCAAAGACCCCGAATTTAAGCCCTTCTTCAAAAACCTCACCGGCCTGCTGCAGCACCTGCTGCCGCGCTATGACCGGGAGGGGAAAAATTACCTCACCATCGCCATCGGCTGCACCGGCGGCCGCCACCGTTCCGTCTATACAGCGGAAACGCTGGCGAAATGGCTGGGGAGCAAAAAGGTCGCCGCCGGTGTTCGTCACCGCGACCTTGAAAAATGGGCGGCGCAGCAGATGAAAGCGCCCGAGGACAAGCAAGAAGCACGCAAGCAGATAAAAACAAGAAAAAGGAAAGCAGCATGACAGCTGATACAGATAAACCCGCGGCCAGCCTCATCGGCATCGTTATCGTGACGCATGGCCGCCTTGCGGATGAATTCGTCTCCGTCATGGAACACATCGTGGGGCCGCAAAAGCAGATCGCCGCCGTCTGCATGATGCCCGATGACGATCTCGAGCAAAAACGCCTCGAAATCATCCAGAAAGCGAAAGATGTCGACAGCGGCAAGGGCGTGCTGGTTTTGACCGATATGTTCGGTGGCACCCCGTCGAACCTCGCGATTTCGATCACGCAGGATAAAAAGATCGAGGCGCTGGCCGGCATCAACCTGCCGATGCTCATCAAGCTCGCCTCCGCGCGCCAGACGGAAACACTGTCACAGGCGGCGCTCTCGGGTCAGGAAGCGGGGCGCAAATATATCAACGCGGCCTCCGCGCTGCTGCAGACGGGTTAACCCATGCCGCCGCTGGAAAAGACAGTCCAGATCACAAATAAGCGCGGGCTGCATGCAAGGGCCGCCGCCAAATTCGTGCGCCTTGCGGAATCCTATGACTGCCAGATCACCGTGACGAAGGACGATATGCACGTTGGTGGTGATTCCATCATGGGCCTGCTCATGCTGTCGGGCAGTCAAGGCACCTCCATTACCATCACGACGGTGGGCGAGGGGGCGGATGAAGCGTTGCAGGAGCTCGTCACCCTTGTCGAGCAGCGCTTCGGCGAGGAAGAATAAACCGGTAATGGCAGTCGAGCGTAGTTTTACGGGCTTAGGCGTTTCCCACGGCATCGCCATCGGCCCCGCCTTTATCGTCCAGCTCGATAACCCGAAGGCGCCGCAATATAAAATCGACAACGTTGAATCGGAAACGAAGCGTTTTACCGAAGCGGTAGCGCAGGTGACGGCCGAGCTGCAAAAGCTGAAGCACCAGTCGGAAGAATTGCCCGATACCGCGGCCGAAGAAGTCGCCATGCTGCTGGATGCGCATCTGGCCATGCTCTCCGGCTCCCGCCTTATCCGCGGGGCTGTCAGCCGGATTACGTCAGAAAAAATCAACGCCGAATGGGCGCTGCACCAAGCGACCTTGGAAATTTCCGAACAGTTCCGCCTGCTGAAAGACAATTACATCGCGGCGCGCGTCGATGATGTGGAGGCCGTCGGCGGCCGGTTGATGCGCGCGCTCCTGAAGCTGCCCTATATGTCGCTCGATACTGTGCCCAACGGCGGCATCGTGCTGGCGAAGGAAATTTCACCGGCCGATACCGCGCTGCTCGACCCGCGACGTTTTATCGGCCTTGCGACGGTGCATGGCGGCGCGGCAGGGCATACCGCCATCATGGCGCGCAGCTTGGGCCTACCCGCCGTCCTCGGCCTCGACCCCGCCATCATGGATAGCCAAATTCAGGGCCAGACGATTATCGTCGACGGCATCGAGGGCCGCGTTATCCTCACGCCGACGGAAGAAACCCTCGCAACCTACCGCGACCGTCAAAAGGCGCTGCAGGCCGACCGCGAAGCCTTAAAGCAGCTGTCAGCGCAGCACGCCATTACGACGGATGGCACCGAAATCACCCTCCGCGCCAACCTCGAAATTCCGCGCGAGGCGGAGAGCATTAAAAAGGCGGGCGCTGCAGGCATCGGGCTGTTCCGCACCGAATTCCTGTTTATGAACCGCGCTACGCTGCCGGATGAAGACGAGCAGTTCGCGGCAATGGCCGAAGTTGTCCGCGCCATGGCGGGCCAGCCCGTGACCTTCCGCACGCTTGATATCGGTGGTGACAAGCTCGCCCGCTCCGTCGGCGAATATCTGGCGGAAGCGGATAACCCGGCCTTGGGCCTTCGCGCCATTCGCCTGTCGTTGAAAGAACCGCACCTGCTGCAAACCCAGTTCCGCGCCATGCTGCGCGCGGGCGCGCTGGGGCCTGTCAAAATCCTGCTGCCCATGGTGACGACAGCGGGGGAGGTTGATCAGGCGCGGAAAATAATGCGCGACTGCTATCGTGATTTGAAAAAGGCGGGCGTGTCCCTGCCGCCCGAAATGCCGCCGCTTGGCAGCATGATTGAAATTCCGGCGGCCGCTCTCTCGGCCGACAGTCTTGCCGCAGTCTCCGACTTTTTCGCCCTCGGCACCAACGACCTTGTGCAGTACACCGTCGCCATCGACCGCGGCAATGATCAGGTCGCCGCGCTCTATAACCCGCTAAACCCCGCCGTGCTGCGCCTCATGGAATTCGCGATCGAGGCCGCAAAGCGTGCCGGCATTCCCATCAGCATCTGCGGGGAAATGGGGGCGGACCCGAAATACACGGCGCTGCTCATCGGCCTAGGCCTTCGCGAATTTTCCATGGGCTTTTCCAGCCTGCCGCGGGTGAAGCAGTATATCCGCAGCCTGTCGCTTGCCCGGGCCGAAGGCCTTGCGCAGGATGTCATGAACCAGTATGAGCCGCAGCGGATTACCGAGCTGGTCAACCGCTTCAAGATTTAGCGCTTTGCGCCTAATTATATTTCAAAACAACGGCTTAATTTGAAGTGCGTTAAAGCGCTTTTAGCGTGACTTTACGGCGTTTTCGCCTATTTTAAGGGCAGAATTCACCCAATCCCTTCAGGAGCTTAAAAATGGCCATGGCACAAACCAAAATCGAAACCGGCGACTTCAAGGTCAAGGACATGTCGCTTGCCGGCTGGGGCCGCAAGGAAATCGCGATTGCCGAAACCGAAATGCCGGGCCTCATGGCGCTGCGCTCCGAATACAAAGGCAAATCGCCGCTGAAGGGCGCGCGTATCGTCGGCTGCCTGCACATGACGATCCAGACAGCTGTCCTCATCGAAACCCTCATCGACCTCGGCGCGGAAGTGCGCTGGTCGTCCTGCAACATCTTCTCGACGCAAGATCAGGCGGCTGCCGCAATCGCCGCCGCCGGCATTCCCGTCTTCGCCTGGAAGGGCATGAACGAGGAAGAATTCTGGTGGTGCATTGAGCAGACCCTGCGCGGCCCCGCTGGAAAAGACGGTAAGCCCTGGACGCCCAACATGATTCTGGACGACGGCGGCGACGTCACGCAGATCATGCACGACAAATACCCCGAGATGCTGAAAGACGTGAAAGGCATCTCCGAAGAAACCACCACGGGCGTTCACCGCCTCTACGAAATGGCGAAAAAAGGCGCGCTGAAAGTGCCCGCCATTAACGTCAACGATTCCGTGACGAAATCGAAATTCGACAACCTGTATGGCTGCCGCGAATCCCTCGTCGATGGTATCAAACGCGCAACTGACGTGATGATGGCCGGCAAAGTCGCCGTCGTCTGCGGTTATGGCGACGTGGGCAAGGGTTCCGCGGCATCGCTGCGCAGCCAGGGCGCGCGCGTCATGGTGACGGAAGTTGATCCCATCTGCGCCCTGCAGGCCGCGATGGAAGGTTACCAGGTCGTGACCATGGATGATGCCGCCGCTCTCGGCGATATCTTTGTCACCGCCACCGGCAACGTCGATGTCATCACGCTTGACCACATGCGCCAGATGAAAGACCGCGCAATTGTCTGCAATATCGGCCACTTCGATTCCGAAATCCAGATCGCCGCGCTCTCCAACTACAAATGGGAAGAAGTGAAACCGCAGGTGGATGAAGTCGTCTTCCCGGATGGCAAGCGTCTCATCGTCCTCGCCAAGGGCCGCCTTGTGAACCTAGGCTGCGGCACCGGCCACCCGAGCTTCGTCATGTCGACCTCCTTCACCAACCAGGTCCTCGCGCAGATCGAGCTTTGGGCCAACCACAAAAACTACGAAAACAAAGTCTATGTACTGCCGAAGCATCTCGATGAAAAAGTCGCCCGTCTCCACCTCGAGAAACTCGGCGTCAAGCTGACCACGCTTACGGAAAAACAGGCGGGCTATCTCGGCCTTGAAGAAGAAGGCCCCTACAAGCCGGTGCACTACCGCTACTAATTTGGGTTTTATGCCCGATTATCAAACGCTTCCCTTGTTTTGCACGAGGGAAGCGTTTTAACATGTACGGGTGAGCGGATTTAACAACAATGCCAGCGATAAAACGGAACAGCCGTCCATTTTTGGCCGGCTGCTTGACGCTGTGTTCCCCGCCCGAAAGGAAACGCGCCGCATCACGCGCCAGCACGACCGGCTGGAAGCGTTTTTAGGCGCCATCCCCATCGAATACTGCGGCTGGGACAATGACGGCATGCAGGCGATCTCGTCGGGTTTCCCGGGGTTGCTCGGCCTCGACAAAGTCGCTTCCATGCAGGACCTGCAGAACGGCCTCAACCCCAGCGATGCCGCCGCCATCGAAGGCCTTTACGACCGGCTGCAGCAGTATGGCGAGCATTTTGACATCGGCGTTTATGACGCCTCCGGCAAGCGGGCGCTGAAAATGTTCGGCAAGCGCGGCATTATGCAGCCGAAAACACCGGGCGGCATGCCGCAGCTTTTCTCCGTCCTCTGGGCCATGGACATTACAGATTTCGCGCAGGCGGCGCTTCGCTCCGTCGAGGCGGTCTCCGCCGTTGAAAAGCGCGAGGCGGACTTGCGCGCCAATGCCAATGCGCTGCCGTTCCCCATCTGGGTGCGCAACCAGAAGCTCGATATCACCTGGGTGAACAAGGCCTATGCGCGCATTGTAGATGATACTGGCGCCGCCGTGATTGCCGACCAGAAAGAACTCCCCTTAACGGGCGCTGCGAAAACAGAACTGACCCAGCGTATTTTAGCGCAGCGCGCCCTTGCGAAGCTCACGCAGCAATCCGTGCGGGGGCACATGATTGTAGACGGCCAGCGCAAATTGATGGAAATCGTCGAAGTGCCGATGCCACAGGAACGCCGCGTGGTCGGCTTCGCATCCGACGTCACGAAGGAGGAGGAGTGGGAAGCCAGCTACGCCCGCCTTGCCACCTCGCATCAGGAAGCGCTCGAACAGCTGCGCACCGCGATTGCGATGTTCGATGCCGACACGCGCCTTGAATTCTACAACTCCGCCTACGAGCAGCTGACCGGCATGTCCGGCACCTGGCTCGATGCCAAGCCGAAATTCATCGAGATCATCGAAAAACTGCGCGAGCTACGCAAGCTGCCGGAACAGGCGGATTACAAGCAGTTCAAGCAGGCCTGGATCAACAAATTCACCGCGCTGCTTGAACCCTATGAAGAAATGCAATACCTGCCGGATGGCTCCGTCCTTCGCATGATCGTGGTGCCGCGGCCGAAGGGCGGCTTGCTGCTTACCCTCGAAGACGTTACCTCTCGCCTGCAGCTGGAGACGAGCTACAACACGCTCATCGCCGTGCAGGAAGAAACGATGGATAACCTGGCCGAAGGCATCGCCGTGTTCGGCGAAGACGGGCGCATGAAGCTGTCCAACCAGGCCTTCGCGCGCATGTGGAATATTCCGGCGGATGAAGTCACCGGCACGCCGCATATCGCCAAAATCATTGAGCGTACGAAAGCGTTTTTTGACGACGCCGGCTGGCCCGCCATGAAGCAGGTCATCCTCGCCAACGCGCTGGAGCGTGAACCGCGCCGCGGTCGCGTGCAGCGCAATAACGGGTCTGTGCTTGAATACTCCGTCGTGCCGCTGCCGGATGGCAACATTTTGAACGCCTATTTCGACATTACCGATACGGTGAAGGTGGAGCAGGCGCTGCTGGAAAAGAACGCTGCGCTTGAAGAAGCGGAGCGGCTGAAGACAGATTTCCTCGCCAACGTTTCCTATCAGCTGCGCACGCCGCTCAACGCTATCATGGGTTTTGCGGAAATGCTCAACCAGCAATACTTCGGCAAGCTGAATGACCGCCAGCTGGAATATACCGCCAGCATGATCGAGGCAGGGCAACGCCTCGTCTCCCTCGTCAACGACATCCTTGATCTCTCGACGATCGAGGCGGGCTACCTGAAGCTGTATCCCGCAGAACTCAACGTGCGCCAGCTCATCGAGCAGGTGGCGCAACTGACAGAAGACTGGGCGCGCAAGCAGCGGCTGGAAATCAGCATCGACTGCGCCGATACGACGCTGACGATTACGGCGGATGACCGCCGCCTGAAGCAGGTGCTGCTCAACCTTATCAGTAACGCCATCAACTACAGCCCCAACGGTGGCCGCGTCACCATTTCCGCCAAGCGCGACGGCAACTTCCTGCTGCTTGGCGTGCGCGACACCGGCGTCGGCATCCCGGCGGAAGATATCGCCCGCGTCTTTACGCCCTTCGATAAAATTCACAGCAAAAAAACCCACCGCCGCAGTGGCGCGGGCCTTGGCCTTGCGCTCGTCAAAAGTATTGTGCAGCTGCACGGCGGCGATATCTCCATCGAAAGCCAGGAAGGGCAGGGCACGCTTGTGACCTGCAAACTGCCGCTGCACCAGCCGGCGGCCTGAATTCACGCATAAAAAAACTCCCGCCGGTTGAAGGGCGGGAGTTTTTGTTTGTCTTGTAACCGGCTTATTCGGTCAGGCGTTTCCACCAGCCTTTGCGCGACTTGCCATCGCCGGCATCATTGCCGTCGTTGGCACTGTCGGGGGCCGCGTTTTGCTGCTGCTGCGATTGTTGTTCGCGCGGCTGGCTGTGTGCCGGCTGCTCCGATGGTGAACGCTCGGATTGGCGTTCATAGGCAGGCTGCTCGCCGCTGCCGGCAATGGCGTTGTCGCCGCCGCTTTGGCGTTGGCCGTTGTTGTTGTGCTCGCGCGGGCCGCGGTTGCGGTCGCGTCCGCCGCGATTGCGGCCGCCACGGTTACGGTCGCGGTTGCGGTCGAAACCTTCGGCCTGCGGCGCGGTGCCTTCGGCAGCATCGCCGATAGGCTGGCTGCTGTCGCCGGTGTCAATAAAGTCCTGCGGCTGGCCGTCGCTGCCGGCCTGCATGCCGCCGTCTTGCGGCGCATTTCGGTCAAACGGACGGTCGCCTCTGCGGCCACCGCGGCGTCTGCCGCCACGGCGTCCACGGCGGCGCTGGCCGCGGCTGTCGTCGCCTTCTGCCTGTGCCGGACGCTCGCCGCCTTCAATTGCGGGCATATCGCCGCCAATGTTCGCGACATCTTCGGGCGAGGCGTGTTGTTGCTGGGGCGCTGCGTGGCGGGGGGTATGGTCCCTGCCGCCGCCGTGGCGTCCTTCATTGCGGTCGCCGCGGCCTTCATGACGTCCGCCGTGACGGTCGCCATCGCCGCCGCTGCGGCCACCGTGACGGCCATCCCTGCGGCCGCCGCCATGGCGTCCGCCGCGGTTGCGGTCGCGTCCGCCGCCCTCACGGGCCTCGCGCACGTTGCCGCCGCCATGATCGTCATCGTCGCCGAAGGAGGCGTTGCCGCCGCCTTCGTCTTCAGACACGGTCGAATGGTCGGTGATGTCTTCCTCGGTCAGCGCGGGCAGGTCGGACATATCGACCGTCTGCACGTGCTGCGGGCGCTGCGGGCGGTTGTCGCGCGCCTGCTGGCCGGTGGTCTTGGTGACTTCAATGTTGTACGCGGGCTTCAGCAGGCTTTCATCGGCATGCAGCGACACGCGCAGGCTATAGCGGCGCTCGATATTGGCGAGCATCTCGCGCTTGTGGTTGAAGATATAGAGCGCGACTTCGCCCGGCAGGTTGACCGTGATTTCGGACGCGCGGTTCCGCAGGCCCTCTTCCTCGATCGCGCGCAGGATAATGACGGCGGTGGTTTCAATGGTGCGGACAAGGCCGGAACCCGTGCAATGCTTGCAGACTTCAAAGTTCGTCTCGACGAGCGACGGGTGCAGGCGCTGGCGTGACAGCTCCAGCAGGCCGAAGGCCGAAATGCGGCCGAGCTGGATGCGGGCGCGGTCCGTCTGCATCGCGTCGCGCATGCGGCGCTCCACAATGCGGTTGTTGCGCTTGTCTTCCATGTCGATGAAGTCGATGACGATCAACCCGCCCTGGTCGCGCAGGCGCAGCTGGCGGGCGATTTCATCGGCGGCTTCAATGTTGGTCTTGAGGGCCGTTTCTTCAATGTGGCGGCCTTTAGTCGCGCGGCCGGAGTTAACGTCGACGGAGACCATCGCCTCGGTCGGGTTAATCACGATATAGCCGCCGGATTTGAGGTGCACGGTCGGGTTGTGGATTTCGTCGATCTGCGATTCAACCTGATAGCGGAAGAACAGCGGAATGTTTTCTTCTTTATAATGGTGAATGCGTTCCGCATGGCTCGGCATCAGGGTCTGCATGAAGTCGCGGGCGGAGGTGTAGGCGACTTCCCCTGCCACATGCACTTCGTCGATGTCGCGGCGGTACAGGTCGCGGATGGCGCGCTTGATGAGGTTGCCTTCCTCATAAATCAGCGCGGGCGCGGAAGATTTCAGCGTGTATTCGCGGATCTGGTCCCAGAGGCGCAGCAGATAATCGAGGTCGCGCTTGATCTCGGCTTTCGAGCGGGCAACGCCCGCGGTGCGCAGGATGACTGACATGCCTTCCGGCACGTTCAGTTCCTGCAGGATTTTCTTCAGGCGCTGGCGGTCTTTGGCATTGGAGACTTTGCGGGAAACGCCGCCGCCACGGGGGCTGTTCGGCATCAGCACGCAATAGCGGCCGGGCAGGGAGATGTAGCTGGTGACAGCCGCGCCCTTGTTGCCGCGCTCTTCCTTGGAAATCTGGATGAGCATGATCTGGTTGCGCTTGATGACTTCCTGGATTTTATAGCGGCGCTTGATGGAGGAGCGGTAGACGGGCGATTCAACAACATCGCCGCCAACGGTCTCAACGTCGTCTTTTTCTTCGTCCGTGGCAGCTGCGGCGCCTTCGGCTGCGGGCGCTTGCGCGGGTTCGCCTTCGCCATGGCTTTCGGCGGGGGCCGCGGGGGGGGCTTCGGCCGTTTCTTCGTGGCTATGCTGTTCGGCATGCGCTGCGTTCTGCGCTTCTTCCGCTTCGGCGTCGTCTTCCGCGTTTTCGACGGAAGCTTGCGATTCTTCCGCCATGTCGGCGGCGAGGGAGCCGGTGTGACGGGGCACATAGGCTTCTTCCGCCATGCTCACGTTGCCGGCGGCGGGTTCATCGCCCTCGTGTTCGTCGGCACTGTCATCTTCGTCATCGAAGTCGTCAAGGCTGTGGCCTTGCGCTGCGAGTTCCGCTTCGTCTTCTTCATCTTCGCGGGCGGCTTGCGCTGCGGCAATCGCGCGCTCTTCCGCCAGCAGGGCTTCGCGGTCGGCGATGGGAATGCGGTAATAGTCGGGGTGAATTTCAGGGAAGGGCAGGAAGCCGTGGCGGTTGCCGCCGAAATCGACAAAGGCTGCTTGCAGGGAGGGTTCGACGCGCGTCACTTTGACGAGGTAGATGTTGCCTTTTAACTGTTTTCGAACAACCGTTTCGTAATCGTATTCTTCAAGCTTGGTGCCTGACACCACCGCGACCCTTGTTTCTTCCGGGTGCGTGGCGTCGATCAGCATGCGTTTCGTCATTTTATCTCATCCTTGTATGGCGCAAGCCGAAGGCCTTTCCCTTTGCGACATAAGGGAAAAAACCGGCGCGCCGATGTTTTGATTATTCTGTCTTTCGCGGGGATGAATTATCCCAAGAAGTTCAGGCGTCCCATCTACTTACTTATCGTAGAGAGCGTCGATATGCCGACGCTGCTTTCAAAGTCACTGCCTGTCTCATCACCGCGGTTCATCCGTACTGCCGCCGGGAAAGATAGACTTCCTGACGGAGGAGGTGAAATGAACCAGACCTCAAAACTCGTTGACCTGACGTCTTCTGCCCCATGGCGGGAAGCCTATGGAAAAAGACATCTCTGTCGCATCTCGAGTGTAACGTTAATTCGCCTTGCGGCTCAATGCTTTATTTGCGCGGCCCTTAAGCTGCTGGAATCACGTTATTTATTGTGAAGCGCGCGGCGCAGGGCTATAGTGAATAGGGAATGCTTTGGTTTTCAAGGGATTAAACGGTTGCGCCTGAGTCGCTGGTTTTTCATATGTCTGCCGCTGATCGCCCTGCTGCTGACTGGCGCGCCAAAACCCGTGTCCTCCGCCGATATCGCCCTGCAATCGGTGGAAGCCGTGCGCACCGGCAAGACCAGCACCGGCGCCCGCATTGTCTTTGACCTGCAGAAGAAGGCGGATTTCCGCGCCTTCCACATGGATAACCCCGCCAGAATCGCCATCGATTTTGACACCGCGCGCTGGCATGCGCCCAAATCCGCCCTGCTCAATAACGGCGGTTTGCTGAAATCCTACCGCAGCGGCGTGCTGGAAGACGGGCTGACGCGTGTCATCTTTGACCTTTCCCGCCCCGCCGTCATCACCGGCGCCTTCACACTGCCGAAATCGGATTTTGAAAAAAACCGCATCGTGCTCGATGTCATGCCAGCCTCCGACAACCTGTTCAAGTCGCAGCAGGGCCTTGTGTTCGGCAACCGTGACCTGAAAGGTTCCGGCGCTTTGGCAGCGACGGGCGGCGTCGGTTTCTCCGCCATGCAGAACAATATTGTGCGCGACAGCGCCGTGCCGGATGCCAATGCGGCCACATCCCCCTTGAAAAACGGCGTCTACCAGCCGCCGGGAAGCGCGAAATATGCCCGTAAAACCTTGAATCCCGCGCCGCTCACGCTGCATCCCATTCAGGAGAACGTGAAGAAATATACCATCGTCATTGATGCGGGGCACGGCGGCGAAGACCCCGGCGCCGCCGGCTGCTGCGGCATCACGGAAAAATTCATCACGCTGCAGATCGCAAAAGCTCTCGAACGTGCCCTTGTTGAAACCGGCCGCTATCGCGTCGTACTGACGCGCGGCAAGGACGTTTACATCAAGCTGCGCGAACGCGTGGATATTTCACGCCGCGTGAAGGGCGACCTTTTCGTCTCTATCCATGCCGATAAAATTTCCCGCTCCAACGTGCGCGGGGCATCTATTTACACGCTGTCCCAGAATGCGTCGGACAATGAAACCGCACGCCTTGCCGAGCAGGAGAACAATTCCGGCGTCGTCGCCGGGGTTGATCTGGCGCAGGAGAATTCGGATGTGGCGGGGATTCTCCTCGACCTCGCCATGCGCGAAAAAATGAATGAGTCGAAACTGCTCTCCCGCTTCCTCGAACAGTCCTTCGGCAACAATAGTGTATTACTGTTGCCAAATTCCCACAGGGCTGCCGGCTTCGCTGTTTTGAAGGCTCCGGACATCCCTTCGGTGCTGATAGAGACAGGCTTTTTATCGAACCCCGAAGAGGCAAAACTCCTGTCTACATCGGCATTTCAGGCACGTATCGCCTCCGCAATCACGGATGGCATCGATGCCTACTTCCGAAAAATACAGGCCCTCCAGAAGTTCTGAATTCAGGCCAAAATCGGGCATTTTCTCTATTATTTGCAAGGCTAAGTTCATAGACTCTGCAATATATCTGTAGTAATAAACTTAGGTGTTACAACGTTGTAAACTGCCCTCCGTACAGGGGGCAAAACTATTAGAGGAAACAAAATAATGAAACGTTCTATCCTGGCACTTTCTCTCGTCGCAGTTCTCGGCCTCGCAGCTTGCTCCGGCAGCAACTCTGGCACCTGGACCCCGATGTCCGGCGGCCGTACGGCCGGCGAAGGCACCGTTGAGCAGACGAAAGTCGAGCACAAAGCTGACCGTGCAATGAGCCACTCGCTGCACAAGTAAGCCTTTTTCCTTCATCTCGAAGGAAATAGTAAAAACCGCGCCAGGAGATTTCTCCGGCGCGGTTTTTCTTTGCGTGTTTTTCCTGTGTGACTTATCGGCAGTGACTTAATTGTCGTTGAAGCTGGACGCATCACCCGGCGCGGCGCGCAGGCGACCTTGTCCGGTGTAGAACTTCTCGCGGCCTTCAATAATGGTTTCTTTCTTCGGCGCGTCTTTCTTTCTGGACCCAGATGCGACCGGCATGGATTTGCCTTCCGCCGGCGCGATCAGCACGGGAATGCCGCTGCGGTCGTGAATGGCGCGCTCCGCCGCCGACCAGTCAATGCGGTTTTCCGCGCCGGCTCCTGCCGCATGGGTAATCATGCGGCGGATATTATCGGTCATCGGCGTTACGGTCTGGCGGCCGTCCATTTCAATTTCATTGCTCTGCGTCTTGGACGGGTTGGCTTCAAGGTAGAGGCCGTCATTCAGCCAGCCGATTTTAATCGGCTGGTCGACGACGGTGACGCGCGTGCCGACCGGCACCATGTCAAACACGCGGATGATATCTTCCGGGTACATGCGCATGCAGCCGGATGACACGCGGCGGCCAATGCCCCAGGGCTTGTTGGAGCCGTGAATGAGGAAGGTCGGCCAGCCCAGGTACATGGCATGGGTGCCCAGCGGGTTGGATGGACCTGCGCCGACGGTCGAGGGCAGCCAGGGCTTGATCTGTTTCATGCGGTCGGTCGGGTGCCATTCGGGCCCCGCGACCTTGCGGACGATGCTGGTCGTGCCGGTCGGCGTATCCAGTCCTTCCGAGCCGATGCCGAGCGGGAAGGTGTAAGGGGCTTTGCCCTGCTCGTAGAAATAATAGAGGCGCATTTCGCCAAGGTTGACGACAATGCCCTGCTGCGGCGCGCGCGGCAGCAGCTTGAAGGTGGGGATCGTCATCTCCGTGCCTGGCAGCGGTGCCCAGGGGTCGATGCCGGGGTTGGCGGCGCGCAGTTCCACATAGCCAAGACCGAAGTGGCGGGCGATATCGAGGAAGGTATCTTCCTCGCCCGTCTGGTAGTCCTGCAGCTGGCCGATGGAGATTCTGGCGCCGGCCGGGTAATCCGGTAAATCCGCGCCTTCATCGATGTTCTTGACCGGCAGCGGGCCGTCCTTGCCTTCCTTGGCAGCCAGCGGATGGGCCATGTTGCCGTGCGGCGGGGCAGGGATATGGGCGGCGGGGGCTTTGGGGGCTGCTGCGGGCTTTGGCGCGGCCTTTACGGGCGCTTTGGCGGCGGGCTTCGGGGCCGGTTTCCCGACATGCTTGACTGCCGGCTGCACAATCGCGGCGGCATTTACCGGAGTCTGGATGGCAAGCGCCAGCAGGCAGGTCAGGATTATGGTGGATGTCTGGTTGCGCATGGTCATAAAGCCCCTTCTTGACCCCCAATATAGAAGATATAATCCTGAATAACAGTTATTTTTAGGCGCATATGCCGAGGTCACCATGGTTCTCAACCTGTTTAAAACCGCCCAGCCGCCCGTGCCGCAACGCCTTAATGGCGAGCGTATTTACATGCGCGCGCCGGAAAAGGGCGATGCGAAAGCATGGGTCGCCGTGCGCGCCCGCAATGAATCCTTCCTGAAACCCTGGAGCCCCGCCGGCGCCATGGTCAATATTTCACGCGAAGGCTATATGCAGCGCCTGCCTTGCTATCTCGAAGACTGGAAAGATGACATTGCCTATACCTTCTTCATCTTCCGGCAGGATACCGACGCGCTGATCGGCGGCCTCACCCTCAACAACATCGTGCGCGGCGCGGGGCAGATGGCGACCATGGGCTACTGGCTCGACAAGGCGGAAACCAGACAGGGCTTCATGACGGAAGCGGTGCTGCTGGCGGCGGGCTTTGGCTTTTCCGCGCTGCGCCTTCACCGCATTCAGGCCGGCACGCTGCCGGAAAATACCGCCAGCCAGAAAGTCCTCACCAACTGCGGCTTCAAGCCGGAGGGCCTCGCGCGCAAATTTATCCGCATCGACGGCCAGTGGCGCGATCACCAGATGTATTCACTGATTGCGGATGAGTTTATTTCACTAGGGGCTTTTTAAACTTTAAGCGTGGCCCGCGTCCATCGACAGGGTCAGCGGACTGACGCCGATGCGGGACATGGCGACGTCCCATTTGCGGCCGAGCGCGGTTTCAAACATCACTTCATCATCGGCGGGCATGGTCAGCCAGGCGTTGTTGCGGAGTTCGTCTTCCAGCTGCCCCGGCCCCCAGCCGGCATAGCCGAGCGCGAAAATGCTGCGCTCCGGCCCGCGGCCTTCGGCAAGCGCGCGCAGAATATCTATCGTGCCGGTAATCGCCATGCGGTCGTTGATGCGCACGGTGTCGTCGCGCATGAAATCGGTCGAATGCAGCACGAAGCCGCGGCCCGTTTCCACCGGCCCGCCGAAATGCACGATGGGCTGCATCAGCAGTTCCGATTTCGGCAATGACAGTTGCGCCAGCAAATCCTTGAAATCAATGTCGGGCAATTTTTGGTTGATGACGATGCCCATCGCCCCCGCATCGGAATGCGCGCACAGGTAGACGACGCTGCGGTGGAAAAAACCCTGATCCATGCCCGGCATGGCAATCAGCAGCTGGTTGCGGAACGGGCTTTCACCCTTCAGCAGGTTGGGGTCGATCTGGTTGCTATCGGCACGGTGCTTCTGGGTCATAAGGAATATGCTAACAGAAAAGCCTTAACGGATTGGTAAGCCCGCTAACACCTTAAATATATAGCCGAATTACTTCTTTTTTTGCTGTATCAGCGCGCGCCATTTGGCGACATTGGCGGCATGTTCGTCATTCGTTTTGGCAAAGGCATGACCGCCTGTTCCGTCCGCCACGAAGAAGAAATATTGATTCGCTTCAGGATGCATGACGGCATTGAGCGATGCCTTGCCGGGATTCGCAATCGGCCCCGGCGGCAGGCCTGTGACCTGATAGGTGTTATAGGGCGACTGCATTTCAAGGTCGTTGCGGGTGATGGAACGGTCAAGCTTCATCTTGCCCATCGTCACCGCATAAATCACGGTGGGATCGGACTGCAGCGGCATGGGGGCCTTGAGGCGGTTCATGAAAACGCCGGCAATGCGCGGGCGCTCCGCCGGCAGTGCGGTTTCTTTTTCGACGATGGAGGCGAGGGTAACTGCTTCCTGCGGCGTCTTTAGCAGGATGCCGCTGTCGTGGTCTTTCCACAGTGCCGCAAGCGTCTTCTTCATATTCTCCGCCATGCGGTTGACGAGCGTCGAGCGGTTTTCGCCGTATGTGTAGTTATAGGTTTCGGGCAGCAGCGTGCCTTCCGCCGGAATGGTTTCAAGCCCGCCCGACATCGCAGGCGCGTTGTTGATGAGGGTGATAATCTCGAAGGACGTAAGGCCTTCCGGAATCGTCAGCTGGTGCTGGTACACTTTGCCGGACTGCAGCTGCGCGATAATCGCGGCAATACTGGAATGCGCTTTGATATCGTATTCGCCAGCCTTTAAGGGGCCTTCCTGTTTTTTCATGTAGGCGCCGTAGCGGAACAACCAGGGCGTATCAATCGCGCCGGCCGCCAGCAGCGTGTCGGAAATTTTTTGGGTGGAGGATCCAGCGTCGATCAGCACCAGCGCGTCTTTTTGCAGCGGGCCGTCTTTGGGCAGCTGCATATTGGCATAGAGCCAGACAAGGATAAGCGCGCCAATGCCGCCAAGAAGCAGCAGGGCGAAAAGCGATTTCAGGAATTTTGCCAAGATTTAGACTTTCTTGAAAATCAGCGTCGCGTTGGTGCCGCCGAAGCCGAAGGAGTTGGAGAGGGCAATATCGACTTTGCGCTGCTTTGCGGTATGCGGCACAAGATCAAGCCCCGCCGCCACATCGGTCGGGTCATCGAGGTTCAAGGTCGGCGGCACAACGCCGGTCTCGATCGCCTTCACGCTGAAGATCGCTTCCACCGCCCCCGCCGCGCCGAGCAGGTGACCGATGGCGGATTTGGTGGAGGAAATGCTGGTCTTTTTAAGCGCATCGCCAAACATGCGCTTCACCGCGCCAAGTTCAATGTCGTCACCCAGCGGGGTCGAGGTGCCATGCGCGTTGATGTAATCAACCTGATCCGGCGAAATATTGGCGCGTTTCAGCGCCGCCTTCATGGCGCGGAAACCGCCGTCGCCGTCTTCGGAGGGCGATGTGACGTGATAGGCATCGCCCGACAGGCCATAGCCAATCACTTCCGCGTAAATTTTCGCGCCGCGTTTCTTGGCGTGCTCATATTCTTCCAGCACCACAACACCGGCGCCTTCGCCAATCACGAAGCCGTCGCGGTTTTTGTCGAACGGGCGGGATGCTTTTTCGGGCGTGTCGTTATAACCAGTCGATAGGGCGCGGCAGGCGGCAAAGCCCGCAACGCCGACGCGGCAAATGGCGGCTTCCGCGCCGCCCGCCACCATCACATCGGCATCATCAAAAGCGATCAGGCGCGCAGCGTCACCAATCGCATGGGTGCCGGTCGCGCAGGCCGTGACCACCGCATGGTTCGGCCCCTTGAAGCCGTAGCGGATGGAAACCTGACCCGAAATCAGGTTGATGAGGGAGGAGGGGATGAAGAACGGCGATATGCGGCGCGTGCCCTTTTCCTGCATCATGATGGAAGTGTCTTGAATATTGGTGAGGCCGCCGATGCCGGAGCCGATCAGCACGCCGGTGCGGCACTGGTCTTCATGGTCGATCGGCTTCCAGCCGGAATCTTCCACGGCATCCACCGCCGCGACATAGCCGAAGTGGATGAAGTCATCCATCTTCTTCTGCTCTTTATGTTCGATGTATTTATTGAGGTCGAGGACGTTGGGGCCGGTCGCGGTTTCCGACGCGCGCGGCACCTGGCCCGCGATGCGGGACGGAATGTCGGAGGCGTCGAACAGGTGGATCTGGCTGATGCCCGATTTGCTGTTGGTCAGTGCCTGCCAGTTATGCTCGAGGCCAAGGCCGAGCGGGCTGACAATCCCCATGCCGGTAACGACGACGCGCCGCATTGAAAACTCCGAAAATTGGTAAAAAGGCTGATAAGAAAAATGGCCCCGGTCTTTTTAAAAAGAAGGGGCCATTTTTCAAATGTATCAGGCGATGTTAAGCGGCTTTCGCGTTCTGCTGGATGAACGAGATTGCGTCTTTCACGGTCTGGATTTTTTCAGCCGCGTCATCGGGAATTTCGATGCCGAATTCTTCCTCAAATGCCATGACCAGCTCGACGGTGTCGAGGCTGTCTGCGCCCAGATCGTCGATAAAGCTGGCGTTATCGGTGACTTTTGCGCCATCGACTCCGAGGTGCTCTACCACGATTTTCTTGACGCGTTCGTTGACGTTGCTCATTGCATTTCCTCGTTCGGTGTTAGGTTATATTTGGTCGTATGTTCTAGCGCTGCATTTTACAGGTGAGGGTGTAATTATCACACAGTTTCCATGTTTGCAAACATCCAATCTGCCCTTGTCATAAGCGGTTTTGGCGCCTTATGTCAAGAAATAAGCTGGTGCGAGGAATGGCGGAATTCCACCCCGTTCCGAATTCTGCCCTAGATTCAATTCGGTACAAATTTACCCGTTGAAATGGCGGCGGGCGATCTGGATGGTTTTATAGGGGCCGGCGCGGCTGCCTTCCACCTGCCGATTGATCTCCACGACATCCTTCATCGTCTTCTTGATGCGGGTGGTATCAATGCCTCTGGCATCGGCGGCATCGACAAGTCGCTGCAGCGTTTTGATGGAGTCTTCCCCCTTCGGGATGGAAAGCCCCATTTCTTCCGCGCAGAATTTGATGTCCTTCAGAATACGCTGTCCGTTGACGATCGCGCCGAAGGTCGCCCCCAGCACCGTGCGCGCCTCGCGGATGCCCTTCATTTGCTTTTCCAGCGACAGGGTCACTGCGAACAGGGCCAGTTCCGCCATGCCGGTATTGGATTTAAAATTCGAGGTATCGTCAGACATGCGTCATCCTTTCAAGGTTATGAAGGGTTGCGGGTTGTTCATGGCTGTTTTACCGGGGCTGAAGAGGCAGGCGAGAAACATAAGCCCCAAAGGGGGCAAAACCGCGCTGCCGGAGTAACCATCGGCAGGGCAAAGTATAATTGCGATTCTGGCGTTATGTCAACAAAATTGGGAACAAAATGAAAGGCTGCAACAATGAGCGACCGAGCTGATATTTTCCAATTTAATCAATACTATAGGATGTTACAGGAACCGCCAGTTTTGGGTCCCCGTTAGTCTGGTAACGGCAACAACGCATGAGCCAAGTCATGAACCAGCAACCGTTCTATACCGGCACCCACGGCCAGATTTCCCTCGCAGAAGCCCACGCCGTCCACTACTGGATGGAAGAATTCGGCGTCTCCCAGCCTGAGCTTATCGAAGCGGTAGAACTCATGGGCCCCGAGCCGGACAAAGTCCGCAGATACCTGAACTAAGATCTATCCCAAATTTCACTCAATCATGCAGCTGAGAGGGAAACGGCCCGCTCAGGATCAGCAGTGCTAGTGTAAAAACGGCGAGCAGCGCAATATTCACAATAGTCGCGGTGCTGGGCTTCAGGATTTTTACTGAAAGAACGTAATAAGCAGTGCATCCCGAAAGATAAAACAAGGGATGACGGCCAATTATCTCAAAGGTGCTGCAGAAAAACAGAAAAGGCGGTGGCAACATACTGCCAATCGACTTTGCCCAGTTAAAGAACACGGGCAAAACACTAAGGCAGAACGAATAAACAGTTAGAACGAGAATTACAAAAAAGAGATTGTACCTTCGTATAATGCCGTCAATTTTTTCTGCGCGATTTGCCACTTCCCATGAGCTCAAATCATCGCCATGCCGCCATTCACATGAATGGTCTGGCCGGTGACGTATTTGCCTTCATCGGAGGCGAGGTAGACGCAAGAAGCCGCGATGTCTTCGGGCGTGCCCATGGCGCCGGCGGGGATGGTCGCGTTGATTTTGGCTTTCTGGTCGTCATTCAGCGCTTCCGTCATCGCGGTCGCGATGAAGCCGGGGGCGACGCAGTTGACCGTGATGCCGCGGGAGGCGACTTCCGCCGCCATGGATTTGCTCATGCCGATCATGCCCGCTTTGGAAGCGCAATAGTTCGCCTGCCCGGGGTTGCCCGTGACGCCAACGACGGAGGTGATGTTGATGATGCGGCCGAAGCGGCGCTTCATCATGCCTTTGATCGCAGCGCGGATCAGGCGGAAGGGCGCGGTCAGGTTTACATCCTGTACCACCTGCCAGTCGTCATCCTTCATGCGCATGAACAAACCGTCTTTCGTCAGGCCCGCGTTGTTGACGAGGATATCCACCTGTCCCATTTTCTCTTCCGCTGATTTGATCAGCGCATCGGCCGCTTCCGCCGTATTCAGGTCGCCCGGCAGCACGAAGCAGCGGGAGCCGATTTCGGCGGCCAGCTTTTCCAGCGCCTCCACATTCCGGCCGGAGAGGCCCACATCGGCTCCTTGCGCATGCAGCGCCTTCGCAATCGCGCCGCCGATGCCGCCAGAGGCACCCGTGACAAGCGCTTTTTTACCGGAAAGATTGAACATGGTTTTTTAATCCTTATGGGTTAGAGACTTTTGCCAAAATAATAGATACAGCTGACGCCCGCAAGTATCAGCAGCGCACCCAGCACGGTGCCGGCCGTGACCTGCACTTCCTTAAAGAACAGCCAGGCGAATAGGGCGGTGAAGAGCGGATAGGTGATTTCCACCATAGCCGCCATGGTCGCGTTCTTCGCCTTGGTCGAGAGCAGAATAAAGCAGTTCGCCGCGACATAGACGATGATGGAGATAAGGACGAGGGAGCCCGCGCCGGAAGTTTTCTTGAGCGTCTCGAAATCCGCTGCGAAGTTATTGCCGGCAAGCCCGAGGCACAGCGCGAAGCAAAGCGTCGCAACCGATGTCGTCACCATGACGGAGGCGACGGAAATCTTGCGCAGCAGCTGCTCCGATATCGTATAGCTCACGCCCCAGCAGAGCGAAGCGCCAAAGGCATAGAGCAAAAACGCCATTAAAGCGTCGCCGCGAATTCTTCGATATCTTTCGGGCTGTTAATGGCGCGACCGGTCAGCTCGCCATCAATGCGTTTGGTGAGGCCGTTCAAAACTTTGCCGGCGCCCAGCTCGATCAGCTCCGTCACGCCTTGCGTTTTCATGTAAAGGACGGATTCACGCCAGCGCACCATGCCCGTCACCTGCTCCACCAGCAACTGGCGGATGCGCGCGGGGTCGATGACTTCCGATGCAATCACGTTGGCAACCAGCGGCACGGAAGGCGCGTTGATATTCACTTCCGAAAGGGCTTTCGCCATCACCTCCGCCGCCGGCTGCATCAGCGCGCAGTGGAACGGGGCGGAAACGGGGAGGAGGATTGCGCGTTTAGCTCCCTTGGCGGTCGCAAGGCCGATGGCTTTGTCAACGGCGGCCTTGTGGCCCGAAATCACGATCTGGCCGAAGGAATTGTCATTCGCGGCGGCGACAATATCGGTGCCCGAGGCTTCTTTCACAATCGCCTGCACATCCGGCATTTCAAGGCCCAGAATGGCGGCCATGGCGCCGACGCCCACCGGTACCGCTTTCTGCATTGCCTGTCCGCGCGTTTTCAAAAGCCGCGCCGCATCCGCAAGGTTGAAGGAACCCGCGGCGGTGAGGGCCGAATATTCGCCCAGCGAATGCCCCGCCACGAATTTGCAGACGGCAGGGGTGAGAAGGTCCGCTTTCGCCTGCTGCAGAATGCGCGCGACGGCGACAGAAACGGCCATCAGCGCGGGCTGGGTGTTTTCCGTCAGGTTCAGCTCCGTATCGGGGCCTTCAAAAATCATCTTGGAAAGTTTTTGCGACAGCGCATCGTCCACTTCCTGAAACACCAGCTTCGCCACCGGAAAAGCCTCGGCCAATTCCTTGCCCATGCCGACCGACTGGCTGCCCTGGCCCGGGAATACGAAAGCTTTCATGGTGATTGTGCCCCTTCAATAATAAAGCGCCGATAAACTTGGCCTTTACTTAACAAGGATTGACAGGGGTATCAAGGCTTGCGGGCTTTTGACATAAATCAAACGCGGCGTAAATCTTGTAAAAGTCCGAATTACTTCTCTCGAAGGGAGCGTTCCAGCCTTTGGGCATTTTCTAAAGCTGGCTCGGCGTCATCCGCAATATTTTTACAGTAATGCGAGATGCAGGCTTTGATCGAATTTTTAAATTCGTCAGGAGATTGATCTGCATCAGGATAACATGGGTCGCCAGGTAGCGTACTGCTCGCAAAAACCTCCGTCCCATTATTTGCGGGGGCTGCGCTATCTAATTCTGGTTCATTTCCTGACTGCTGTTTTTCCAAGAGCTTCAGCGCTTTTTGGCTGCGTAAAAAGGTATAGGTAATACCGCCGCGCCCATCTTGATAGGCTAAAGTCTTTACCGGCATTAAAGAAAATTTTATTCCTAAATTCAAGGGATGACTTTGGTAAACCGTTTCTTTATCGGTGTGAAAAATTTGAATGCCTTGGAATTTGGGGTCTTTTTTAAATTGCCCACTGCACGCCTCAAAAACCACCTTATCAAATGCGCCGCTGCTGAGCTTAGTAACGAACCGCTGGTCATTCACTTCTAGGCTGCCGCTGAAACTGAGAGTCGTGAACAATCTCAGCTTGTCCCCTTCAGGCCAATTTGGCCCGACCTCGTGCGGCTGGTGGCTGGATTGCAATAAGAAGAACGTGAAAACGGCAGCAAGGGTTAGCCCGACTAAAATAAAGTTGGTGCTCTTAAAATTCATAGCAACTTCTATTTAAAACGAACTGTCTTCAACGGCTTCATCGCATGGCTCGCGCCCTGGCGCATTTCGGCCACGACTTCGGCGCCGGTTAAAATGCCTTCTTTACGGGCGATCTCGTCGAACATGGCTTTGATGCCTTTGTCGTCGAGCTTTTTGCCCTCGAGGTAATATTCATCCGTGCCGTCGGCTTTATGAACCGCCGGCGCGCCGTAGCGGTGGGGCTTGTCATTTTCAAAGTATTCCCAGCCGCCGTCTTTATGCTCGATGGCGGGGGCGCCGATGCGGTGCAGTTTTCCGTGCTGGTACCAGCCGCGGTCGCCATTCTCGGTGATGACGGCGGGCAGGTCGCCGTCGCGGTGGGCTTCTTCCTTGTCGTCGAGCCAGGCGGTCGTGCCCATGTCGACATAGGGGCCGCCGGCGCTGCGGCGTTTGAAATCATTGAAGAACGGCATCGGTACCCCCTTTCACATTTATAAAGACAAGCAAGAATATAACATTATGGCAATAAAAACAACCCGAAAGTTGCGGACCCATGGTTTCCTGGCGGTTTTACAGGGCAAAGGCGCATTTTTTCCCTAATTCGCCGTGAAAAGGCTTGTACAGGTCCTTAGAATCCTTCTATAACCACCGCTACGTAAACCCGCCGCTCCTGCACGTTAAGGTTCGGCTCCGGTTTGTGCGGCTGGCTGCCCCGAAAGGTTCGGGGCGGAACAGCGGCAAGCCACCTATCAACCAAGGGAATCAAAATGGCTCTCTACGAAACCGTGTTTATCGCACGGCAGGACATTTCCGCGAAAGCTGCGGAAGACCTCGCCACTGCCTTCGCCAAGATCGTCAATGACAACGGCGGCGAAGTGAAAAAGACCGAAAGCTGGGGTCTTCGCAACCTCGCTTACAAAATCAAGAAAAACCGCAAAGGCCACTACACGCTGCTGCACATTGAAGCCCCTGCATCCGCCATCGTCGAGATGGAACGCAACATCAAGCTCAATGAAGACGTGCTGCGTCACATGACCGTCCGCATCGAAAAACTGCCGGAAGGCCCCTCGGCCATCCTGAAATCGTCTGATGAAGGCGAAGAAGGCGGCTTCCGTGGCGGCGACCGCGAAGAGCGCGGCGGCTTCCGTGGTGGTGATCGTGGCGGTTTCCGCGGCGGTGATCGCGGCGGCTTCAAACGCGAATACAACAATGACCGTGCCGCTGCCCCCGCAGCCGCCACGACCGAAGAAGGAGCTGAATAACAATGGCTTTTGGTGAAAAAAAATCGTTCGGCGATCGCAAGCCCGCTGGTGAAGGCCGTCCTGGCGCCGGTGGCGCTGCAGGCGGTGGCCGCCGCCCGTTCTTCAAGCGTCGCAAGACCTGCCCCTTCTCGGGCAAGAACGCCCCCGCAATCGACTACAAAGATCCCCGCATGCTCGGCCGCTACATTTCCGAGCGCGGCAAGATCGTCCCGTCCCGCATTACCGCCGTGTCGCAAAAAGCGCAGCGTAAACTGGCCCGCGAAATCAAGCGCGCCCGTTTCCTCGCGCTCATGCCCTACGTCGCGAAGTAAGGAGTTAGATACCAATGCAAGTTATTCTGCTCGAACGCGTTGAAAGCCTTGGCCAGATGGGCGAAGTCGTCAACGTCAAAGCCGGCTACGCACGCAACTTCCTGCTGCCGCGCCAAAAGGCTCTCCGCGCCACGAAAGACAACATCGCCTACTTCGATACACAGAAGAAGACGATGGAAGCTGACAACCTGAAGCGCAAAACCGAAGCTGAAAAAGTCGGCGCGAAGATGAACGGCATCAAAGCCGCCATCATCCGCCAGGCTTCCGAAGCCGGCCAGCTCTACGGTTCCGTTTCCGCCCGCGACATCGCGGATGCGGTTGTGGAACAGGGCTTCAAGGTCGACCGCGCGCAAGTCCGCATGGAACGCGCGTACAAGCTGCTCGGCCTCTACCCCGTTAAAATCTCGCTGCACCCGGAAGTGACGGTCGAAGTGACCATCAACATCGCCCGTTCTGCCGAAGAAGCGAAAATCCAGGAAGAGCGCGGCGAAGCGCTCATCATGAAGCGCGATGACGAAATCGTCGCTGAAGAAAAAGCCGCCAAAGCTGCCAAAGCCGTGGCCGACCTCGAAGCCAAGGAAGCCGCGAAAGCAGCTGCCGAAGCCGCCGCGGCCGAAGCCCCGTCTGAAGAAGCCGCAGCCTAAGCGCTTTTCAAGGATGATACTTTTAAAACGGTCCGCTGTCATAAGCGGGCCGTTTTTCTTTGCGCCGAACGGCGACTAAATTCGATAGAAAATAAGGCGGGAATCAATTCAAAAAATTGCGCCGTTCTGCTAATTTATAGCCATGACAGCCGAACCCGTAAAATTCTCCGACATCGCCAAATCGCGCAGCGCAACCGAGCCTGAATACCGCGTCATGCCGCATAATGAGGAAGTCGAGCAGGCCCTGCTCGGCGCGCTGCTCGTCAACAACAAGGCGCTGGAAAAAGTATCGGAATTCCTGCGCGCGGAGCATTTCTACAACCCCGTCCACGGCCGCATCTACGGCGCGATTGCGACCTTTATCGAGCGCGGGCAGGACGCCAGCCCGATGACCCTGAAGAACTTCTTCGAGAAGGACCAGGATTTAAGCCAGGTCGGCGGCGGGCAGTACTTGGCGGATCTCGCCTCGCACATCATCTCCGTCGTCAACGTCGAGGATTACGGCCGCACGATTTACGAACTGCACCTGCGCCGCGCGCTGGTGACCTTGGGCGAAGACACCGTCAATGGTGCTTATGACTTAAAGGTGGAAGAAACCGCGCAGCAGCAGATCGAGCAGGCGGAGCGCCGGCTGTTTGACCTTGCAACCGCGGGCGACTACAAGGGCGGCTTCGTCCATATCGCCAAATCCCTCACCAACGCCATCAATCATGCGCAGGCGGCCTATCAGCGCGAAGGTTCCATCACCGGCGTCACCACAGGCCTGCTTGACATGGACCAGAAGCTTGGCGGCTTCCAGAAGTCCGACCTGCTCATCCTCGCCGGCCGCCCTTCCATGGGCAAAACAGCACTGGCCACCAACATGGCCTTCCGCGCCGCCAAGGCGCATTTTGAAAGCAACGGCAAGGAAGGGGCGGCTGTCGGCTTCTTCTCCCTCGAGATGTCGGCGGAACAGCTGGCCTCGCGTATTCTTGCCGACTGCGTTTCCATTTCTTCCGACCGCATCCGCCGCGGGGAGGTGAGCGATACCGACTTCCACAAGTTCGTCGCCGAAAGCCAGAAAATTTCGCAGATGCCGCTGTTCATCGATGATACGGCGGGCCTTACCATCGGGGCCTTACGCACCCGCGCGCGCCGCCTGAAGCGCCAGCATAACCTTGGCCTCCTCGTGATTGACTATTTGCAGCTGGTCAGCGGCTCCGGCCGCTCCGGCGAGGCGAACCGCGTGCAGGAAATTTCCGAGATCACGCGCGGCCTCAAGCAAATCGCCAAAGAGCTGGAAATTCCCGTCCTCGCCCTCTCGCAGCTGTCCCGCGCTGTCGAGAACCGCGACAACAAGCGCCCGCAGCTGTCCGACCTTCGTGAATCCGGCTCCATCGAGCAGGACGCGGACGTCGTCATGTTCGTCTACCGCGAGGAATATTACCTCGAGCGCGACATGCCGGGCCGCGGCGCGAACCAGTCGGAAGAAAAATTCAACGAAGACCATGCCGACTGGCTGCGCCGCATGGAAGCCTGCCACAACGTCGCCGAATGCATTATCGCCAAGCAGCGTCACGGCCCGATCGGCACGGTCAAGATGACCTTCGAGGGCGAATTCACGCGCTTCAGCAACCTTGCCAACTATACTGTCGAGAACCATGAGTAACTATGATGCGGCGCTCTCGACGCTCGAGGTGCATCTCGACCGTGTGGCGCGCAATTACCTTTTTCTCCGCAAGAAACTGAAACTCGGCGCCGACTGCGCTGCCGTCGTAAAGGCCGATGCCTACGGCCTTGGCGGCGTTGAAGTGTCGCAGGCGTTGTTCGAGCAGGAATGCCGCCACTTCTTCGTGGCGCATGTGACGGAGGCTGTCGCCATCCGCGCCGCGCTGCCGCTGGAGGCGCTCATCTATGTGCTGAACGGGCCCTATGGCCTGCCGCCGCGCGAATTCGCCGCCGCCAACTTCATTCCCGTGCTCAACACCATCGGCGATATCGAATACTGGAACGACACGGCCATCCGCGCCGGCGCGCGGCTGCCGTGCGTCATCCATATTGACACCGGCATGAACCGCCTGGGCCTTTCGCCTGAGGAAGTGACACAGCTGGCCGCGCGGCCGGAACTGCTGCAGCCGCTCGATGTGCGCTATGTCATGAGCCACCTTGCCTGTGGCGATGAACAGCAGCACCCGATGAATGCGCAGCAGCTTGAGTCGTTCAAAACCCTCTCGAAACAGCTCGGCCGTGCCTTCCGCTACAGCCTTGCCAATTCCTCCGGTATCTTTTTGGGCGAAGCGTATCATTTTGACCTCACTCGCCCCGGCTGTGCGCTTTATGGAATTAATCCGCAGGAAGGCGTCGCCAACCCCATGCATGGCACCGTCACGTTGAAGGCCCGCGTCGTCGATACGCGGGAGGTGACAGGCCCCGCACCCGTCGGCTACGGCGCCAGCTATGAGGCCAAAGCAGGCGATAAACTGGCAACGATTTCAATTGGTTATGCAGACGGCTATTTGCGCAGCCTGACCGGCAAAGGGCAGGTTGTGATTGCCGACAAAAAATTCCCCGTCGTCGGCCGCGTGTCGATGGACTCTATCATCGTTGATGTGACGGGCGCGGAAGCCCCTGTCAAAGCCGGCGATATGGCCGAGATTATTGGCCGTGGCCAGACGGTGGACGAAGTGGCGGCGCAGGCCGGCACGATTGGGTATGAAATCCTGACCAGCCTTGGTAAAAGATATAAGCGAATTTACACAGGGACTTGAGACCATGAGCGACGCTGCAGACACCGAAGAAAAAGAGATCAAAAAAACCTGGTCGCCGCTGGATGCGCTGCAGGCGCTTGGCGCCACCATCATCGGTTTCCTCGGCGCTGTCGGCCGCCTGGCCATGTTCACCGGGCAGGGGATTTACCACTGCTTCACCCCGCCCTTCTATCCGCGCCTGCTGCTGCGCCAGATCATCGATATCGGCTACTATTCCCTCCCCGTCGTCGGCATGACGGCGCTGTTCACCGGTATGGTGCTGGCGCTGCAAAGCTATACCGGCTTCTCCCGCTTCTCGGCGGAAGGCGCGGTCGCAACCGTCGTTGTTTTGTCGGTCACGCGCGAACTTGCGCCTGTGCTTGCGGGCCTCATGGTCGCGGGCCGCATCGGCGCGTCGATTGCCGCCGAAACCGGCACCATGCGCGTGACGGAACAGATTGACGCGCTCACGACCCTCTCCACCAACCCCTTCAAATACCTCGTCGCACCGCGGCTGATTGCCGGCACGCTCATGCTGCCGCTGCTCGTCCTCGTCGCCGATGTCATCGGCGTTTTCGGCGGTTATCTCGTCGGCGTTTACAAACTCGGCTTCGGCCCTGAAAACTATCTGCAGAAAACCTGGGAATATTTAACGTTTGACGACGTTTCCTCCGGCCTTTGGAAGGCGGCGGCCTTCGGCTTTATCGTCGCGCTCATGGGCAGCTACCACGGTTATAACTCGCAGCGCGGGGCGCAGGGCGTCGGCGCGGCGACCACCAACGCGGTCGTCTCCGCCTCCATCCTGATTTTGATCACCAACTATTTCCTCACCCAGTTCTTCTTCGCGGGGAAGTAAGCCATGAACACACCCGTCAACGCCAACGCCAACACCGCCCCGAAATTGCAGCTGAAGGATGTGTATAAATCCTTCGGCAGCAACCATGTGCTGCGCGGCGTGAATATCTCGATCCCGAAGGGCAAATCGCTTGTCGTTATCGGCGGCTCGGGCACCGGCAAGTCGGTCATGATCAAATGCGTGCTTGGCATTCTGCATGCGGATTCAGGCTCCATCAAAATCGACGGCGCGGAAACCGCGAAATTGCGCGGCGCGGAACGCGATGCCTATATGAAGAAATTCGGCATGCTCTTCCAGGGCGCTGCGTTGTTTGACAGCCTGCCGGTCTGGGAAAACGTCGCCTTCGGCCTTATTCAGGGCAAGGGCATGAGCCGGGACGAAGCGCGCGGCATCGCGCTCGAAAAACTCAAAGCCGTAGGGCTCTCCCCGCGCGTCGCCAACCTTTTGCCGGCGGAACTGTCGGGCGGTATGCAGAAGCGCGTCGGCCTTGCCCGCGCCATCGCCTCCAACCCCGAAATCATTTTCTTTGATGAGCCCACCACGGGTCTTGACCCCATCATGGCGGACGTCATTAACGATCTCATCATCAGCACGACCAAAAACCTTGGCGCGACTGCTTTGTCCATCACGCATGACATGGCCTCCGCCCGCAAGATCGCCGATGAAATCGCCATGATCTATAAAGGCCAGATCATCTGGCAGGGCGCGGCGAAAGATATCGACCACAGCGGCAACGAATACGTCGACCAGTTTATCAAGGGCTCCGCGACCGGCCCCATCCGGATGGAGCTTTAAACCGCCATGGCCGACCTGATTGCCAACCCGAACAACGCGCCGAAAGACATCAAGCCCAAGGTGATCAAGGCAGCGAAAGAGCCGAAGCCGGAAAAACCGCAAAAGCCGGAGAAAAAGCAGCCGCAAACGCGCCTGCGCCGTGACGGCAGCCTGATTGGCAAATTGTTCTGGTCGCTGTTCTCCCTCGCGCTCATCGGCGTGGGGCTTGGCATTGCGGCGGTTGTCGCCGTGCTGTTCTACTTCGGCCATGACCTGCCGGATTATCATACCCTTGCCAACTACGACCCGCCCATCGTCACCCGCACCTATGCGAGCGACGGCCGGTTGCTCGCCGAATTCGCGACTGAAAAGCGCGTCTTCGTGCCGATTGAATCGGTGCCGCCGCTCGTCATCCACGCCTTTATTTCGGCGGAAGATAAAAACTTCTACATCCACCCCGGCATCGACCCCACGGGCGTTGCCCGCGCGCTGCTGAAAAACCTTGCCCATGCCGGCAGTGACAAGCGTCTCAAAGGCGCCTCCACCATCACCCAGCAGGTCGCCAAGAACTTCCTGCTGAAAGATGAAGTCACCGCCGAGAAGGGCGATTTCATCGCCAAGATCGACCGCAAGATGAAGGAAGCGATTTTGTCCTTCCGCATCGAACAGGCGATGACGAAGAATAAAATCCTCGAGCTGTACCTCAACGAAATCTTCCTCGGCCAGCGCGCCTATGGCGTTGCCGCCGCCTCGCTCGAATATTTCAACAAGCCGCTGAACGAGCTGACGATCGAGGAAGCGGCCTTCCTCGGCGGCCTGCCGAAAGCGCCATCCGACTACAGCCCTTCGACCCACTACAAGGAAGCGCTGGACCGCCGCAACTACGTTCTGCGGGAAATGAAGGAAAACGGCTATATCACCGCCGCCGAATATGATGTTGCGGTCGCGAAACCCATCAAGACCATCGCGCGTGAAGCCGACCAGTTCGTCAACTATCCCTATTTCTCCGAAGAAGTGCGCCGCAAGCTGCAGGAACTGTATGGGGAAAAGAGCCTTTACGAAGGCGGCCTCATCGCCCATGCCACCATGGTGCCGGAAATGCAGCGCATCGGCGAATCCGCGCTGCGCCACGGGCTTATCGGCTATGACATGCGCTATGGCCTTCACAGCGAAGCGGTTGCGCATATCGACGTCTCGAAGGACTGGCATGCGGAGCTGATGAAAGTCATGCGCCCCGCGGGCCTTGGCGATTTCCAGCTCGGCGCGGTGCTGTCATCGGGCGACAAGGAAGCCGAGGTTGGCTTCAAGGACGGCAAGACCGGCATCATCACCTATAACAAGATGAAATGGGCGCATAAGCGCGGCGCGGCGGAGCCGAAAAAAGTTTCCGATGTGCTGAAAGTCGGCGATGTCTGGATGACGGAAAATTCCGGCGAGAAAGACACCACCAAAAAAGGCGAAGAACGCCCTGTCTATTGGCTGCGCCAGATCCCCGCGGTTGAAGGCGGCTTTATCGCCATGGACCCGCACACCGGCCGTATCTTCGCCCTTGCCGGCGGCTTCAGCCAGGAGCTGTCCCAGTTCAATCGTGCCACGCAGGCGCTGCGCCAGCCGGGTTCTTCCTTCAAACCCTTCGTCTACCTCGCAGGCCTTGAAGCCGGCTTTACGCCTGCAACGCTCATCCTCGATGCGCCCTTCACCCTGACCATTCCCGGGCAGGCGACATGGCGGCCGAAGAACTACCATGAAGAAACCGGCTCCGGCCCTATGACGATGCGTCAGGGCCTCGAGAAATCCCGCAACCTCATGACCATCCGCCTTGCCAACTATGTCGGCATGGACAAGGTCGTCGATATCTCCAATAAGTTCGGGGTGATTGATAACCTGCCGCCCATGCTCTCCATGGCGATTGGCGCCGGCGAAACCACGCTGCTGCGCATGGTGACTGCCTATTCGACCTTCGTCAACGGCGGCAAGAAAATCACCCCGACGCTGCTCGACCGCATTCAGGACCGCCACGGAAAAACGATTTTCGTGCATGACAAGCGCGCCTGCGATGTCTGCGGCCCGCTCGCGCCCTGGAACGGTCAGGCGACGCCGGAAATCCCCGATACGCGCGAACAAATCGCCGACCCGCGCTACATGTACCAGATCGTCTCGATGCTTGAAGGCGTCGTGCAGCGCGGCACCGGCACCGGCATCAAGGATATCGGCCGCCCCGTCGCCGGCAAGACCGGCACGACGAATGATTCCAAGGACGCCTGGTTCATCGGCTTCACGCCCGACATCATCGTCGGCGCTTACGTCGGCTTTGACGACCCGAAACCCATGGGCGGCAAGGAAACCGGCGGTCGCATCGCCCTCCCCATCGTGAAGGAATTCATGCAGGAAGCACTCAAAGGCACGCCGCCCGTGCCCTTCCGCGTGCCGCCCGGCATCCGCCTTGTGCAGGTCAATCCTGACACGGGCACAAGATCCAGCCCCGGCGACGACAAGAGCATCCTCGAAGCCTTCGTCGAAGGCACCGAGCCCACCGACGAGCCGACCATGTTCACCGGCCAAGGCGTCTCCACCGTCACCGACGTCACCAACGTCGGCGAGAGCGTGAATACGGGGTTGGGTGGCCTTTATTGATGGAAAAAGCCTCCACCAGAAAGTACTGGGCGGAGCTTTTTTACTTTATGTTCGCCGTCGGCGCGTCGCTATACGTCAAAGATATCTGTTTCGGTTTTTTTCAAGTCAGCCATGGCGAGATACCCAATTTGCTGGCTTGCGAGTATGCCGGAATCTGTATTGGCCTTCTTTTTTATAGCGTCTTTTTTATCTGTTACAGATTTTTCCACTCGTCCCGCGCATTGCTTTTCACGGCGGCCTCTATTTGGATCTTTTGGACGGGAACGCTACTGATGCCTGGAGGCGGGATCACGCAAAAGGTGGAAGGAAAGTATTTATCGATTAACGGTGAAGTTACCAGCCTTGGCGCGCTTTATTTTATTCTGGACCCCACGCTCATTTTTGTAATTTTTTCTGCGGTTATTTATTACAAAAATTGTCATGCAAAAAATTCAGAAAGCTGACGCCGCTAATTACTCGAGAATATCGATGCCGGCTTTTTTCATGAGGCGGTCGAGGGCGCGGAAGACGGGGTTGCGCTTGTCGTTCCTGATCTCGCGCATCTGCTGGTCGTAATCGGCTTCCTGTGCATGGACTTTTTTCTGCACTTCGGCGCGCAGCTTGTCGCGGTCGATGCTTTGCATCTGCCCGTCGTGCAGCTTCTTTAAAATCGCCTCTTCATCGACGGAAATTTCGTTGTCCGCCCAGGCCAGCACCTCGCCGAAATGCACCAGCATCGCGCGGTGCTGCGGGTCGGTGATGAGGGGGATGAGGGTGCTGATGTTCTGCGGCACCTTCAGGTCATTCGCCAGCGCCATGCGCTGTGCGTCTGTCAGATTATAGCTGCGGTCGATATTGGCGAGGGTTTTGTATAGGTAATCTTTTTCTTCCTGCTGCACGGTGCCGTCGGCATGGGCAATCGCAATCACGGCGCGCCACATGTTCAGCTGGCTGTCGGTCATGGTGAGCTTGTTGACCGCTTGTACCATTATTCTTCGCCCGCGTTGTTTTCGTACATGTCATAGCCGAAGCGGAGCAGGAAGCTGTCAAGCGCCGCCGCGAAGAAGCCGTGCGGGCGCAGTTCGCTTTGCGCCAGGTCATGGCGGAACATTTCATTGTCCACATAGGCCTTGGTATCGGCGCGGATTTTGGCCATGTCGAGGGAGGACAGCTGGTCGGCGCGCAGCTTGGTCAGAATCTGCTCTTCGCGCGGGTCAAGGTGGCCGTCCGCGCGCGCCAGCAGGCCGCCGAAGTAAATCAGCTGGCCGCGCCATTGCGGTTCGTTGATATAGGGCAGCAGGTCGGAAATTTTCTGCGGGGTATCAAGGTCGGCGGCAAAGGTTGCCTTTTGCTCATCCGTCAACCCGTTGCGGCGGTCCATACCAGCAATCACGCGTTCAAGGTAGGCGCGCTCTTCCGGCGCCACAACGTCGTCGGCATGGGCAAGCGCAATCACGCAGCGCCACATATAGAACTGGCTGGTGCTGACGGGCTGGCCGCTCTGGGCCTTTGTAAGCATGGGATCAATCATGCTCATAGCCTAGCGGTTTCCCGTTCCGCTGGCAACGCTGGCTGCGGCGCAGTATGGAAATTTTACTCCGACGCCGCTTCCGACAGCGCATCCATGATGGCTTTTTTGCTCAGCAGCTCGGGCAGGGCAATGCCCTCCGGCGCGCCCGGGCCATAGACCACGTTGAAGGGGATGCCGTAACGGCCGAAGCTGTGCAGGTAATCCGCAATCTTCTCGTCATGGCTGGTCCAGTCGGCCTGCAGCAGCAGGATGTTTTCGGAATCGAGCGCCTCGATCACATCCTTCTGCTCCAGCACGAACTTCTTGTTCGCCTTGCAGGTCAGGCACCAGTCGGCGGTCACGTCCACCACCACCGTCTTGCCTTCGGCGACGGCCGGGGCGATGAGGGCGACATCAAACTTCTGCCAGCCGGCATCAAGGGCCGGCATGGTCGACATGGTGATCAGCACGTTGCCAAGCCAGACGGCGGTAATCAGCAGCGCAACTGCCAGCATCTTCTTCAACGTCAGCATCCAGCGGCCGGGTTTGGGCATGTATTTGAACAGGCGCGGGGAGACGGCGAGGACGATATAGGGCAGCGCGAGGCCTAATCCCAAGAAGGTGAAGATGGCAAAAATCTCGAAACTGCCGCGCGACAGGGCAAAGCCGATGGCGGTGCCAAGGAAGGGGGCGGAGCAGGGGGTTGCCAGCAATGTCGCAAAAGCGCCGGTCAGGAAGTGGCCGGCAAGCGTCGGCTCATGCTCGTGCTTCGGCACCAGATGTTTGGCAAGGAAGCGCGGCAGCGGCACTTCAAACAACCCCCACATATTGGCGGCAAACAGCAGCACGACGACGAGCAGGAAAATCAGGAAGCCCGGGTGCTGGAACTGGATGCCCCAGCCAATGGAATCGCCGGCGGCTTTGAGCGAACTCAACACCGCCGCCATCGCCCAGAAGGACACGATGATACCGGCGGCCGAAGCCATGAAATTGCGGAAGATGACGCGGCGGCCCATTTTGGTCGCCTTGTCTTCCCCGCCATGGCTGACGACGGAGAGGATTTTGAGCGACAGGACGGGCAGCACGCAAGGCATCAGGTTCAGGATGAGGCCGCCGAGGAGGGCGGCCAGCAGCACATCAAAATCAAGGCCCTTAATTTTTTCTTTGAGGGCAATCGGCGCTTTCGGCTCCGGCGCGTCGGACGGCTTGGCGGAAAGCGGCAATTTGCCTTCGAAGGATTTATCGCCATCGGTATATGTCAGCGTGAAATCGCCATCGCTCAAGCCCTTTTGCAGCGCGTCGCTGGTATCGTTCGAATGCACTTCCATGCGAAAGACGGCGTTTTTATCGGTCGCGTTATATTGCACGGCCGGCTTGCCGAAGGTGAGGAAGGTCGGGTGTTCGACAAACATGTCGCTCATCATGCCGGGCGCAGAATCGGCCGCAGCTTCGACAACCAGATAGGTCTTGTTTGCGGGGTCGACATCGAGGAAGGCCTTTTTCAGGCTGAAGCCTTCCATGGCGGTGACGGGCAGTTTCTTCAAGGCATCGCGATAGGCTTCGGCATCGGCGGAAGGCGCGGCCTCGCCCGCCGGCAGGGTGAAGGTCAGGTCATGTTTTTCCGGCACACAGATTTCGTTGCAGACCAGCAGGTCAAGATGCAGCTTGACGTTCAGCGCTTCGCCGGGTTTTGCCAGTTTCACGTCGATGGGGAAGGTGACGGCGTCGGTATAGACGTTGTTATCAAGGTCGGCGGTGATATAGCGGTGCGGCGCGGGATATTTCACATTCGCGCTGCTAAAGTTTTCGGAGCCTTTCCAGTCGAAGGACGGGGCAAGGCCCGCATCGCCGGGCGTGCGCCAATAGGTTTCCCATTTATTCTCGATCTTGAATTCCAGCGCCAGCGCCACCGTATCGCCATTGCCCGTTGCCGTGACAGGGCTGTAAAGGCGGGGGGTGATGTGATCCGACTGCGGCGCGGCTTGGGCCGGCGCTGCAAACATGAGAAGGGCGATGACAAGGGCGAAAAGGCGCATGGTTTTGACTTTCAAGCGGTTATCCTTCTTTAAATATAGGCCATGCGCAGCCCGTTGCCAAAGCAAGCTTTTTTGCCAAAGCCTGTAACTTTTCGGCGAAAAGACGGAACGTTTTAGAAAATAAGCTTTAGTTGGGGTCAAACCGCCTTGGTGACCAGCTCGATTTCGCCAAGCGGCATGCCGTCCCGCATATGCAGGGGGATGCCGTTATAGCCGGATGCCGTGCCATCCAGCCCCAGCCATGCCGCGGTTTCCGGCGACAGGGTGATTTTGACGGTGCGGCGGCCGTTTGCCATCACCAAAGCCCGGTCGAAGGCGGTTCTCGCCACGACTTCATCAAGGCCATAAAAGTCCAGCCGCTCGGCGCGTTCATCAAGGCTGCGCTCCTTTTGCGCCTGCGCTTTTGACTTGATCTCGGTGCGGCTGAAGGCGCTGCCTTCGGGCCAGGTGAGCCCTGCGGTGACCGCCGCTTCCTTCAAGGCCGGAATATCCTCGACGCGCTCGAAGGCCCAGATGCGCCAGCGGGCGATGGTGAAGGACCACCATGTCCAGGCAAGGCCAATGCCGCAGAGGAAGGCCGGCACGACCATCCATTTCTGGTCGGGGGTGATGATGTGCGCCGCGACCGCGCGGTCGACCAGCAGCAAGGGCGACAATATCAGCGCCATCACGGGGCCGTTGACGAAGAGCGTGCCCGCAATAATGGCGCGGGTGACGGAGATTTTGGGGATTGGGCCTTCCGCCGCCATCAGCCGGAAATGGCGCGCTTCAGCCGGTCGATATCATCGCGCAGCTGCGGCTCTTCCAGCAGCAGCTCCTCGATCTTGCGGACGCCGTGGATGATGGTGGTATGGTCGCGTCCGCCGAACTTGCGGCCGATTTCCGGCAGCGAATGCGTGGTCAGCTGTTTCGACAGGTACATGGCAACCTGACGCGGGCGGGCAACCGCGCGCGCGCGGCGGGGTGAATGCATATCGGCGAGGCGGATATTGAAATGTTCCGCGACTTTTTTCTGGATGTCTTCAATGCCGATGCGGCGGTCGTTGGCGCGCAGGATGTCCTGCAGCAGGTCCATCGCCGTTTCGATGGTGACAGGGCGGTTGACGAGCTCCGCATGCGCGACAAGGCGGTTGAGGGCGCCTTCCAGCTCGCGCACATTGGCGGTGACGCGCGTTGCGAGGAATTCCAGCACATCCTGCGGAATGTCCCGCTTCATCAGCGCGCATTTCGACTGCAAAATACCAAGGCGCAGTTCATAGGTCGTGGCATCGATATGCGCGACGAGGCCCATGCCGAGGCGGGAACGCAGGCGGTCTTCGATGCCGTCGAGGTCCGACGGCGGCTTGTCCGACGAGACAATAATTTGTTTGCCCTGGTCGATGAGGGCATTGAAGGTGTGGAAAAATTCTTCCTGCGTCGATTCCTTGCCGCAGATGAACTGGATATCGTCAATCATCAGCACATCGACGGAGCGGAACTGCTCCTTGAAGGACATGGTGTCCTTGAAGCGCAGCGCGCGGACGAATTCATACATGAATTTTTCCGCCGACATATAAATGACCTTGCGCGCGGAATTCTTGGCGCGGATCTCATGCGCGATCGCATGCATCAGGTGCGTCTTGCCAAGGCCCACGCCCCCCTGCAGGAACAGGGGGTTGAAGGCGATAGTATCGCTTTCTGCCACTTTGCGGGCAGCGGCATAGGCGAGCTCGTTCGGCTTGCCCGTCACGAAATTGTCAAAAGTATAGCGGGGGTCGAGCGGGGAGGTGGGCGTTGCGATAGCGGCCTGTCTATCGCTGTTTTCATTGGCGACCGGCACGGGCTCGAAAGGCACGGCGGTGGCGGCAGGCGCGGGCGTGGTCTTGCCGGAAATGGCGATATCGACGCGTATGACGCTATGGCCCTGCTTGGCCCAGAGCGCGCGCAGGCGGTCGGCATAATGCGACTTCACCCAGTCGCGGATAAAGCGGGTCGGGACCGATACGTTCAGCACATTACCGGCAAAGGAGGTGAATTCGACAGGCGCGAGCCAGCTGCGGAAGGCGGTGTCGCCGAATTCCTTTTGCATCTGCGTCTTGACCGCCGCGAACTGGAGCGAGAATGCCGGTGCGGCATTTTCCTCTGCTGTGGTGTCAACGCTAGCTGCCTGGCCGTGTTCAAACATTCCGCGACGTTCCCTATATATAAGCCCCGTTGCCGGGGTAACAATTTTTGCCGTCCGAAAGAGACACCTGTAGCCCCGTCGCGAATCTGGTTTTAGAAAATCGCCAACGTATCTGCCGGTAGTTTGTCTTCGGAACACCTTCCCGCGATCGTGCTGAAATTACCTGTTCAAGGGAACGTTCAACGCTTCGATGAGACCGCGAGATGATGAAGTGGAGGAACCTTACAACGCCCGGATTTTGAGTCGCAAGCGGCAATTGTGGATAAAATGAATTTCGCAACAAACGTATCAAATTATGAATTTTTTCGTGCCAAATTTTCTCTTGAAAAAATTTCGTGAATCGCAGGTCCGGAAAAAATCCAATGAAAATTTCGCGCGCATTTTTTCTTGTTGACGCAGTCTCTTCCGGAATCGGGTTTACATTTTTATCGCGTTTTGATTTTGCCGAAACAGAATCGGAATGATGCGGCAGAATCGGCGCGAAAACAGAATCACCGCGGGGGAACAGATTCGCAGCGCCGGCGTCGCGGGCATAAAAAAAGCCGCGAAAACATCGCGGCTTTTTTTGAAACAGGTGAAGAAGAAATTACTTCTTCTTGATGTTCTTGATGCGGGCCGAGAGGCGCGAAATTTTGCGCGATGCGGTCTTCTTGTGGATGATGCCCTTGCCGGCGGTTTTCGCCAGTTTCGGCTGGGCTGCTTTCAGGGCAGCTTGCGCCAGTTTCTCGTCACCGGTCTTGATCGCTTCTTCAACCTTGCGGAGCAGGTTGCGCGCTTCGCCGATGCGGTCTTTGTTGATGACCTGGCGCTTGGCGTTGCGGCGGATGCGTTTCTTGGCGGATTTATGGAGGGCCATTGTAAGAAGTCTCTTTCTGGATATTCAGCAGCGTTAAATTTCTGGCAGGCGCAGAATCGGCGTTTCGCCCTCTATGCACCCGGACTTGCAGGTTTTAATGCGGTTTATGGTCAAAGTCAAGCAAGGCGGCAGTTTACCGCCAAATATTTGAATTTGAACGCTATTACCGGTCTTTAAAGGCGGCGGGACGCTTGTTTGCAAAGGCATCCATGCCCTCTTTCTGGTCTTCGGAGGCGAAAGTCGCGTGGAAAAGCCGTCTTTCGAAGCGCAAACCCTCCGACAGCGTCGTCTCATAGGCCCGGTTTACAGATTCCTTGACCATCATGAGGGCGGGCTGGGAGAAGGTGGAGATTTTCTCGGCAGTTTTCAGAACGTCTTCCATCAGCTGCGCTGCCGGCACAACGCGGGCGACCAGCCCTGCGGCCTCGGCCTCCGCCGCATCCATCATGCGGCCGGTCAGGCACAGCTCCATGGCTTTCGACTTGCCGACAAGGCGGGTCAGGCGCTGGGTGCCGCCCGCGCCGGGAATGGTGCCGATGGTGATTTCCGGCTGGCTGAATTTGGCCGTATCCGCCGCAATGATAAAGTCGCACATCATGGCCAGCTCGCAGCCGCCGCCAAGGCAGTAACCTGCCACTGCCGCAATCACGGGTTTGCGCGCGCGGGAAATACGCTCCCAGTTCTTGGTGATGAAGTCTTCCTTGTAAACATCCATAAATGTCTTCGGCGCCATCTCTTTAATGTCAGCGCCGGCCGCAAAGGCCTTCTCGCTGCCGGTGATGACGATGACGGCAACGCCGGGGTCATTTTCAAAAGCATCGACAGCGGAAGACAATTCATCCATCAACGCCTGACACAGCGCGTTGAGCGCCTTGGGGCGGTTGAGGGTGATCAGGCCGGTCTTGTTTTTCTTTTCGGTGAGGAGATGTTCGTAGGTCATTTTCTCGATCCTTATTTCTGTTCAGCTGCGGGCGCGGCCGTGGTTGCGGCATCCGGTGTTTTTGCATCCGGCGCTGGAGCCGCGGGTGTCGTATAGAAATTCACCGTTGTCTGGCCGTTCTTGAAATCGGTCTGCAGGTTCAGGGTCTCGCCGTTGCGGGTGTAGACCTCATGGCGCGGGTCGGTGGATGTCCAGCCTTCGGCTTTCAGCTTTTCGTTATAATAGCTCTTCACCATTTTGTCGTTGCCGTTTACAACGCCGCTCGCGTTGTTCTGGCCATTGGCCGAGGGCGTTACCACCATGCCCTTCATGGCGGGCACGCCGTCCTGCACGTATTGGGTTTTTTCAACCGCGAGCGCGGGGGTGGTCATCAGCACAATCGCAGCCGTCAGCAAAATGCGTTTCATTAAAAACTCCTACTTCTGTTTCACAGGACAATAAAAGGTCGAGCGGCCGCCTTGCGTGATGCGCTTGATGCCGCCGGTGTCATCAATATCGCAGGTGCAGCCCTTGCACTTCTCGCCGGTGCGGCCGTAGACGGCGAAGTTGTGCTGGAAATAGCCCAGCTCCCCGTCTGTCTGCACGTAATCGCGCAAGGAACTGCCGCCAGCCTTGATCGCTTCCTGCAAGACCTCCCGCACGGCGGGGATGATTTTTTCGGCTTCCACTTTTTTAATGCTGCCCGCCTTGCGCTTGGGGTTGATGCGGGCGCGGAACAAAGCTTCTGCGGCATAAATATTGCCGACGCCCACGACCAGCTGCTGGTCCATCAGCGCAACCTTCACCGCGGGCTTCTTGCCCTTGAATTTTTCCAGCAGATAGGCGGCGCTGAAGGCCTTGTCGAAAGGCTCCGGCCCCAGATGCTTGAAAAATTTATGCGCTTCGACGTCTTTCGTTTCCGCAAGGTCGACAAGGCCGAAGCGGCGCGGGTCGTTGAACACGACGCGCGTGCCGTTCGACAGCGTTAAAATCATATGGTCGTGCTTGTCGGCCTCATGTTCCGCATTGTTGCCCTGAATGACCATGCGGCCGCTCATGCCAAGGTGCAGCAGCAGGGTGAGGCCGGATGACAGGTTCATGACGATATATTTCGCCCGCCGTGAAATTTCGACAACCTTTTTGCCTTCAATCTCTTTCAGGTGTTTCGGGAAGGGAATGCGCAGGTTCGCCCGCCGCGTTTCGACATGGGTTATCTTCAGGCCTTCCATCGCTTTTGCAAGGCCGCGGCAGACGGTTTCTACCTCGGGTAATTCGGGCATTGTTGCAGCATCCTTTGTGCCTTGAGGAAGTATAGGGCGGCAGGAAACCGGAATCAACCTTGCGGCGTTGGCGGTTCTTGAAAGGGAGACCGGCATTTGAGATCAAGACAGCGCGATTTAAGAACCGGCCACCCCGTCTGGCGCGCCTATACCCAGCCGCGCATTCCGGTAACGCCGCTTTCCCGCGATGTGTCCTGCGACGTGTTGGTCATGGGCGCCGGCATCAGCGGCGCCATGGTGGCGGAGGAGCTGACCGATGCCGGCCTTTCCGTCATCATGGTCGACCGTCGCGGCCCCATGAAGGGCTCGACCGCCGCCTCGACAGCTTTGGTGCAATATGAGCTCGATGTTCCTTTCATAAATCTTTCAAAAAAAATCGGCGTCGAGAAATCCATGCGCGCCTGGCGGCGGTCAAAAATCGCGGTCGATGGCATTGCCGCCAAACTCCGCTCCAACTGCTATGACTGCGGCTATACCGACAAAGCGTCGCTCTACCTTGCCGGCACCACGCTCGATGGTGACGAACTGCAGGAAGAAATGGAATTGCGCCGCCACATCGGTTTGTGGTGTGACTATCTGGAGAACAGCGACTTGCAGGAAGAGTACGGCTTCAGCCATCGCGGCGGCGCACTGCGCTGTCAGGGCTCTCTTGCGATCAATCCGCTGGCTTTTACCGCCTGTTTCCTGCGCAGCAGTCTCTCGCGCGGCATGCGCATCCATGTGCCTGTCACGCTAACGCATGTGGAAGCACTCAAAACCCATGTGAATGCCTATACGGCAGACGGCCCCGTCATTCGCGCCAGGCATGTGGTTTTTGCGGGCGGCTATGAACTGCCGCAACAAGTCACCAACCGCCGCCACCATGTTTATTCGACCTATGCCTTCGCGACAAAGCCGCAGGGCAAAAAATGGGCGCAGCTGCCCTTCATGTGGGAAGCGGCCGACCCCTACCTCTACATCCGCCCGACCGATGACGGCCGCATCATCTGCGGCGGCGAGGATGAAGAGTTCAGCGATGAAGCAACCCGCGACGCGCTGCTGGATAAAAAAACCGCCGTGCTGCAAAAGAAATTGCAAAAGCTTTTCCCCTCGCTGGATGTGGCGGCGGACTACAGCTGGTGCGGCTCCTTCGGCAGCAGCTCCACCGGGCTGCCCGCCATCGGCCCTGTGAGGGGCCTCAAGAACTGCTATGCCGTCATGGCCTTTGGCGGCAACGGAATCACCTTCAGCCGCATCGGGGCGGAAATCATCCGCGGGGCCATTACCGGCCAGCCGGACCCGGATGCCGACCTCTACGCCCTCTAACGGCCTTCCCATTCCTTTCAAGAAGCTTGCAAGGCCCGGCAATTTTATGTCGCGAAACTGCTAAATTAATGAATTTATTATCTTTTTATTTGGTCAGCTGCTTTTTCTTTGACAGGCGGAGGACAAGTCTTTATCCATAACGCCACTTCACCAGTTTTGGATAATAGATTTTAAAAGGACGACCGCAATGGCCGCCGATTTCACTCCCGACCGCGAAGACATTCTCTGGCGCGATTTCATGAAGACGCAGCCGGAAGTCATCCAGCAGGATGCCGCTTTCCAGGCCGCTTTTGACGGCAATGCCTGGTTCGTTGAATCGCTGCTCGATATGGGCGTCGATGTGGATACCGAAGGCGCGGAAGCGCCGGGTAGAGCCAATATGTCGCTGCTGCACATCGCGGTCGAACAGCGCCGCCATAAGGTCGCCGAAATTCTCATCCGCCGCGGCGCCGATGCCAACCTGCCGGATGAAAATGTCGAGCTGACGCTCATCAAGGCCATCAACAATAACGATGCGCCCATGCTGCAGCTGCTCATGAACGCGAAAGCTGACCCGCGCCAGACCAATGAATACGGCGAGTCCGCGATCGACCTCGCCCAAGGCCGCCCGGCATTGCTGGCGATTGTCGACCCCGCCGCGGTTGATATGTCCGCCCCGCAAATGCGCCGCCCGCCCATGAGCGGCCCGTCGCAGAACAAGGGCCTTTAACCAACAAGTTTTACAACACGGTAAAAGAAGAGGGCCGGGGGCTGTTACGATCCCCGGCCCTGTTTCTTTGGGCGCCCCGCGATCAGGCGGCTGTGGGCTCTTCCGGTTTCAGGCCATAGACCAGCACCTGGTCGTCTTTGGTCACGGCGGGCGTATATTCCGGGCTGGTGCAGGACAAAACGCCGGCCTTGTCGATCACGCCCGCCAGCAGCTCGTTCTCGCGCAGGGTGAAGACGCCGTCGTTTTCATTCGGGTTCAGGCTGGTCAGGCGGAAGCGCCAGCCCATGGCGAAGCTGCGCCACCAGTCGTCATGGTTGCGCTCCTGCGCGACGAAGACGCGCCCCTGCAGCGAGGTTGCGACCTTCTTGCGCTCGGCGTCGCTCTCCAGCCCCGCCGACATCTGGAACACATGCTCCCGTCCCAGCAGCGGCGCATAGGTGTTGCACAAAAGGAAGTTGTACGCATCATTGTCCGTCGCCGCCAGCAGCGCGCCGTAGCGGTTCAGCTCCATATTGTATTCGGCTTCCTCCGACAGTATTTCGCCGAAATAGACGGGCACATTCGCCAGACGCGCCTGCTTCAGGCGGCGCCAGCTGGTATCCGCCAGCACGACGGGAATGCCGCCGCCCTGCAGCGTTTCCGCCAGCTGGATCGTCCAGTCGGCCGCGCCGACAATGATAAGCCCGCCCGAATGCTCGACCGCAAGGTCGAGCTTTTTCGCAAGGAAGCGCACCGAAAAACTGTGCAGGATAACGGTGACGACGACGATGCCGAAGGCCAGCGGCAGCACCTGCTCCGCGCCCTGAAAGCCGGCGTCGACCAGCAGGGGCTGCATGACGCCCGCCATGGCGGCGCAGACAACCCCGCGCGGCGCGATCCAGCCGACAAACAGCGTCTCCTTCGCCGTCATGTTGGTGCCGATGGAGGCGACAGCGATGGTCAGCGGCCGCAGCACGAACAGCAGCAGCAAAATAAACAGCGCGCCACGGGCGTTGATGGTAAGCAAAAGATGCGGGTCAAGGTTTGCCGTGAGAAGAATAAACACGCCGGAGACCAGCAGCAGCGTCACGGTTTCCTTGAATCTGCGGATCTCCTCGATGCTGCTGATGCGCACATTGGCGAGCGTCATGCCGAAAACGACGATGGCAATAAGGCCGGATTCCTGCAAGGCCAGGTCGCAGCCCGCATACAACGCCAGCACGGCGCTGACAAGGAAGGGGGCTTTAAGGTATTCCGGCATCCAGCCGCGCTCCAGCAGGAAGGCGGCGCCGCGCCCTGCCGCATGGCTAAGCCCCAACATGACCAGCAGGATAAGCCCGTACTGCAGGTAAAAGCTGAGGCCGGAGGCGGAGGTCGTTTGGTAAAAGTGGAAATATTCATAGGCCAGCACCGCAAAGACGACGCCGAGCGGATCGTTGACGATGCCTTCCCATTTCAGGATGGAGCTGACGCGGGGGTTAAGGCGCGCGTGGCGCAGCATCGGCACCACCACTGTCGGCCCCGTCACCACCAGCATGCCGCCGAAGACGACTGCGACCGGCACGCTCATGCCCGCAACGTAATGCGCCGCCGCCGCAATCAGCGCCCAGCCGAGCGGCGCGCCGATAAAAACGATATGCCGCACCGCCGCCTTGATATCACTGACCTCGCGCAGCTTCAGCTGCAGGCTGCCCTCGAACAGAATAATCGCGACCGCAACCGTCACGGCAGGGCGCAAAAAGTCGCCCATCAGCTCCTGCGGGCGGATGACCCCCAGCGCCGGCCCCAGCACGAAGCCGAACAGCAGCAGGAAGACAATCGCCGGCAGCTTCAGCTTCCACCCCGCCCATTGCGCCACGATGCTGGCAAAGGAGATGAGGACGATCTGCAGCAGGGCGTTTTCCAAAGGCGGTTCCTTGATGTGGCGGGGGTTTGTACCGCCCGCACTCTAACAGCATCGGGGGTTAAATGGTTCTATTTGCTGGGGGAGGCAGGGCGGCGGCGGGCCTTATTTGACGTAATCGCGTAAATCGACTATAGTATTCCTACGGCTCGAACACTTTGCAGCAGGCGGTTTTTGCTCGTTTCCGCGCAGGCTGGTTCACCCGAGGCGAGAAACGGCCTGAAGCTGCCCCTGTCATGGGCAGATTTTTTAGGTCGGAGTCTGCCACCATGTCCTCCCTTTCCACCACCCGCCAAAAGCTTTCCGTCGCCCTGCTCACGGGCGCGCTGCTGCTGTCCTTCAATGCGGCGGCCAGCCCCAACCCTTTCTCCATCACCAGCCCCGCCGGCTACCTGAACCCCAATGGCCCGAATTATATCTACGGCCATACATCCGCGCCGCTGTCGGAACAGCAAATCGCCGCGCAGCAATTGCGCCGTCAGGAAATTTTTGCGAAATACGCCAACCCCGCCGTGCAGGCCGAGAACCTGTCCTATCAACTCGGCAACCGCGTCACGCCCCCTGTGCTGGCGCAGTGCCGCGCAAATGTGGACAAGCTGAACCTCGATGCGCCGGCAGCCGAGAAGGGCGAAAAAATCTACGACTGCGTCAAAGCGATCCCGCAATACGACCTCGCCGGCGGCCTCCTCGTCACCGCCGCCGCGCTCTCCTTCACCGCCAGCGTCTTCGCTTTTGCAGGTCACGCGCAGAAGAAAGAAGATAGAAAACTGCTGGCGGCGAAGATTTAAACCCAAGCCTGTCATCCCGAACGCAGTGAGGGATCAAAGAGGAGATTCTTCGCTGCGCTCAGAATGACAACGTCGGGACAAAGAAAAAAGGCCGGGTCATAAACCCGGCCTTCTTTTTTATCAGTAGAGAGTGGCGTGATATTACATCATGCCGCCCATGTCGCCATGGCCGCCGCCGTGGCCGCCGTGGGACTCTTCTTTTTTCGGCAGTTCGGCGATGGTCGCTTCCGTGGTGATGAGCAGGCCGGCAACGGATGCCGCGTCCTGCAGGGCGTGACGGACGACTTTCACCGGGTCGATGATGCCGGCTTTGACCATATCGAGGTACTCGCCGTTTTGCGCATCATAACCGAAGTTGGTGTCTTTCTGCTCGAGCAGCTTGCCGACGATGATGGAGCCTTCGACGCCCGCGTTGAAGGCGATCTGGCGGATCGGGGCTTCAATCGCGCGGCCGATGATCTCGATGCCGACTTCTTCGTCGCGGTTCGAGGCCTTCAGTTTTTTCAGCACGTGGTGCGCGTAGAGGAGAGCGCAGCCGCCGCCGGCGACAATGCCTTCTTCCACAGCCGCTTTCGTGGCATGGACTGCATCGTCAACGCGGTCTTTGCGTTCTTTGACTTCAACTTCCGTCGCGCCGCCGACGCGGATGACCGCAACGCCGCCGGCGAGTTTCGCCAGACGTTCCTGCAGTTTTTCCTTGTCGTAGTCGGAGGAGGTTTCCTCGATCTGCGCGCGGATCTGCGCAACGCGGGCTTCGATGTCCTTCTTGGCACCGGCGCCGGCGATGATTGTGGTGTCGTCTTTGGTGATGCGGACGCGTTTCGCGCGGCCGAGCTGGTTCAGCTGGACGGATTCAAGCTTGATGCCCAGTTCTTCGGAGATGACTTCACCTGCGGACAGGATCGCCATATCTTCCATCATGGCCTTGCGGCGGTCGCCGAAGCCAGGAGCCTTCACCGCAGCCACTTTCAGGCCGCCGCGCAGCTTGTTGACGACGAGCGTGGCAAGAGCTTCGCCTTCGACGTCTTCTGCGATGATGAGGAGCGGCTTGCCCGACTGGACAACAGCTTCGAGGATCGGCAGCATCGCCTGCAGGTTCGAGAGTTTTTTCTCGAAGAAGAGGATGTACGGCGATTCCAGTTCGCAGACCATTTTGTCGGCGTTGGTGATGAAGTACGGCGACAGGTAGCCGCGGTCAAACTGCATGCCTTCGACGACGTCGAGTTCGGTGTGGAGCGATTTTGCTTCCTCAACCGTGATGACGCCTTCGTTGCCGACTTTTTCCATCGCTTTTGCGAGGATGTCGCCGATTTCTTTCTCGCCGTTCGCCGAGATCGTGCCGACTTGCGCGATTTCGTTCGATTTCGAGATTTTCTTGGCGCGGGACTGGATGTCCTTCACGACAGCTTCGACAGCCTTGTCGATGCCGCGTTTCAGGTCCATCGGGTTCATGCCGGCGGCAACCGACTTCACGCCTTCGCGGAAGATCGCCTGAGCAAGCACGGTCGCGGTGGTGGTGCCGTCGCCAGCCATGTCATTGGTCTTGGAGGCGACTTCGCGCACCATCTGTGCGCCCATGTTCTCGAAATTGTCCTCGAGCTCGATTTCCTTCGCGACGGTCACGCCGTCTTTGGTGATGCGCGGTGCGCCGAAGGATTTGGAGATGACGACGTTGCGGCCTTTGGGACCCAGCGTCACTTTGACAGCGTTGGCAAGAATATCGACGCCCTTCAGCATTTTCGTGCGGGCATCGGCGCTGAATTTTACTTCTTTAGCAGCCATTGTATTAGCTCCTTTGTTTACTTGTTACTTACGCGGCTTTGGATTTTTTTTTAGCGACGCCTTCGATAATGCCCATGATGTCGCTTTCTTTCACGACCAGGAGCTCTTCGCCGTCGATGGTGACTTCAGTGCCCGACCATTTGCTGAACAGCACAACGTCGCCGTCTTTCACAGCGAGGGGCAGCAGCTTGCCAGACTCGTCGCGGGTGCCGGTGCCGGTGGCGACAACTTCGCCCTGGGCCGGTTTTTCTTTCACCGTATCGGGGATGATGATGCCGCCGGCGGTTTTGGAATCGCTCTCCAGACGGCGCAGCAGGACGCGGTCGTGAAGGGGTTTGAATGTGGTCATTTTGTTTTCCTTCTCATAAAGCAAGGGATAGACCCGGTTTCGGGAGAGCCCCGTCTTTAGCACTCTCCTTGGGTCAGTGCCAGTAGATTGTCAAAAATGCCCAGAATTTCAAGCCGGAAACGCAGAAAAAATATTGCGAAATCAAATGCTTTGCTGGAATTTTAGCACTCTCGGCATTTAAGTGCTAACCCACTGATATATAAGTTTTTTGGCACGAAAGCCGGAATATATGGTTAAATAGAAGTGAGGTTTTGTAATGAGTGCAAAGCCACCCCGACCGGAAACGTCAGGAGGTTTTAATACTATGGCAAATCTGATTGTTCAGCTGCGGGATTACCGCCTGACCACGGCGGAAATTCTCTACCACATGCCGGACCACCCGAAACTGCTGCAAACCTTTCTCTGGCAGGAATACGACCTCGCGCCGCATTTCCCCGAGCTGAAGAAATTCCTCGATTTCTGGACGCGCGAGATCGACGGCAAGCTGCACTCGGTCTTCGTCGCGCATAAAAAACTCATCTCGGCCGACGACGTGCGTCTCGCAGATCACGAATTCAGAATTCATTGATGTAAAGGAAAAGCCCTAAAAGGCTTAGAACATGCGCTGGATCAGCGACATCTTCGGCGCGGGCACAGCCAGTTTTGCTTCCGGCTTCTTCGGCGACGCCGCATCCAGGAACGCACCCACCATCATGCCTTTTACAGCCAAGTTCGCACCGGCGCCGATGGCACCGTTGAAGCTCTTGGTCAGATTGGCGAGGGCGAAGAACATGTGAGTCCCTTGGTTGCTCATGCCCTGATTATCGGACGCGGCAGTGCGGGGGTCAAGGCGGAATCTTTTTGACATAATCTACGTCCTTTCCGTCATCCCCGCGAATGCGGGGATCTATGGCGGCGAGAGCGCACCCTGCAACTCTAGATCCCCGCTTTCGCGGGGATGACAAAAACTAAATATGTCATTCTGAGCGCAGCGAAGAATCTCCCCTTCGTGCGAAAAAGAGAAGGGGAGATCCTTCACTGCGTTCAGGATGACACCGTTAGGGTACAGGCGGCTTGAATCTCGGCGGCTTGAGGTTGCGGAGGCCGGATTGTTTTGGCGCGGCTTTTTTGAAGGCGGCTTTGGCGTCGGGTTTTGGCAGCGGCGGCCAGAGCTGTTGTTTACGCGCGTTGATGACGGTGTCGGTGTCGCGCAGTTGCGCGATAGCGCCGTTGCGGAGAAGGGCGAAGGTGTTTTTGGGATCGTACTTCACGTCCCAGACCGCGGCGGCGATGGCGGCATCGGTCAGGCGGCGGCCGGGCTCGAGGGCGGTTGATTTTCCGGCAAGGTGGTTTTCCTTGGGGTCGAGGGCAATCGCTTCCGCATGCGTCAGCATTTTCTTCGCGACCAGATAGCGCTTGGAATAGTTGAACTGCTCGTTCAGCGTTTCATAAAGGTCGGTGATATGCGCCGGCGCATCGTAAAAGCTGAAGCTGTTCGCACGCTTGGGGATATCAAGCTTCATGATATCGCGGTCCTGCACTTCGGCCACGCGCGCCTCGCCGGCGGGAATGCGGCGGCTCGGCAGGCTGTATTCAACGTAATGGCGAAGGGGAGCTTGCGACATGGCGGTTTCCTTTACGGCGCTGGCGGGCGGAAGCGCGGCGGCTTCAGCGGCTTGATGTTCTTGGTCAGCGCCGGGTTGAATTTTTCGTTGAAGGTCGCGGAGAGCTTCGGCGAGGGCTTGGGCCAGACCTGATTTTTGCGCGTATCCAGCACGATGTTTTTCGAGGTCACAACTTCAATGTTGTTATTGCGGGTGAGGGCGAACAAATCATTCGCCTCCAGCCGCGGGTCCCAGCTGAAATTCCGGGCGTTGCGGCTGCGGTGGTTGGGCACCAGCAGCTCCTTCGCTTCTTCGCGGTCGAGCATCTGCACCGCGATGATATGCAGCTTTGATTTGTTGTGCTGCTTGCCGTCCGCCGTCTCGGCGTCATAGAAGTAAAAAATATCCGTCATGCGCGGGATATCGAGCTTATCAAGCTCGCGGCTTTTCACCTCCACCACCGTGGCAATGCCTTCGGGGTTCGACTTGGTCGGGCGGATGAATTCGACGTAGGTCTTCAAAGCGCGGCTACCGTTCAAGGTTGTTTTGAAGGCGGCAGGATAGCCTTTTTGTTTTCAGAAAGCTATCGTCGGCGAATTTCTGGAAATATGTAAATTATTTGCCCTTCTTCTTCGCCTTTTTCATCGGTTCCGCGCCCGGCTGTTTCAGCGCGAGGGTGGTGACAACTGCGGGAGCCCAGACGCCCATACCTACCAAGTCTTTGTGTGTTGTCATCACCTTTTCGGCCATCGCCTTGGCGGCGTCTTCGCCCGCCTTGTCATCCACCACCGCAATGCGGTTGTGGTTGGTATCGGCGACGTAGATTTTGCCGTTCAGCTGCAGCACATCGCCGGGCTCCTGCAATTCGCCGTCTTTAAGGGCGATGGTGGAAAGCCTGCCATCGGTAATGTCGTAGAGGCGGAGGGCGTTGTTATAGGTATCGGCAATCACAATGCGGCCGGCATTGGCATCGAGGCCTTGGGCGTGCTGCAGCAGCGCTTTGGGGTAGCTGCCGTCAATCTTGCCGAAGTCAAAGAGGCCCGTGCCGATCTGCGTCGAGACCGTGCCGAATTTGAGGGAGCGCAGGGCAGAAGATTCCGCATCGACGAAGTAGATGGTATTGCCCAGCGGCGACAAACCGCTCGGCTGCGCCAGGGCGGCGTCATTGGCATTGCCATCGGCAATATCCTCGCGCCCCGAACCTGCCAGCGTTGAAATGGTGTTCTTCGCGGTATCGAGCAGCCAGAGCTGGTGGAGCCCCGCCATCGCAATCACGAGGCTTTTGCCATCCGCCAGCATCTTCACATCCCAAGGCGAGGCGAGAGAGGTTTCCAGCGGCGCAGCATCCGACACGCCGCGGTCGTTGCCCTGCTTGCCGGTGCCGGCAACGGTCGAGACGAGCTTTTGCTGGAAGTCGATAAAGCGGATGAGATGGTTGCTGGTATCCGCCACGTAAATGCCGTTCTTCGCCACGCCAAAGCCGCGCGGGTGGTTGAAGGTCGCAAGCTCAAAGCTGCCGTTCTTCATGCCTTCCGCGCCTTGGCCGATGGTAACTTTAATCGTGCCGTCAAGCGCGACGCCCAGAATGCGGTTATGCCCGCTATCCGCGACAAACAGTAATTCACCCCAGGGCGTATCGGAGGCAAAGCCAAGGCGCGAGGGGAAGGAGAGGATGGATTTATCCTCCACCTTCATCTGCAGGTCCGCAACCTTGGTGGCGCTGCCGGTGAGGCTATCGAGCGACTTGTTGATATCCGCTTCAATATCCGCGCGGTGGCCTTCCCCCGCATAGCGGTTGATCTCCACGCCGTCGCCGCCAATCAGCACCAGCGTCGGCCAGGCGTCCACTTTGAAACCCTCCCAGACATCGAAGGAGGAGTCATTGATGACGGGGTGCGTAATGCCAAAGCGTTTCGCCGCCGCGAGAATGCGGTCGCTGTCCCGCTCGCCGACAAATTTGGCGGAATGCACGCCGATGATCAGCAGCTTGTCGCCGTAATGCGCCTCAAGCGCTTTCAAATCCGGCACCACCTGCATGCAGTTGATGCAGCCGTAGGTCCAGAAATCCAGCAGCACCAGACGGCCCTTCGCATCCGCCGCCGTCACGGGGCGCGCGGTGTTCAGCCACAGGTTTTTCGGGTTGAACAAAATGTCATAGGCATTGGCTGCACGCGCCGCCGCGGGCAGCGCCAGAATGAAAAGGGCGAAAAGGCTGAACAGAATGCGGCGCATGGATCTCTCCTGATAAAGTCGGCGACAGCTCACAATATAAAGCCCGCCTGCAAAAAGCTATTCGCTTGCTATCGCGATAAGGTTACCGCCCCATCCACCGCTGCGCCATTAAACCATTGAACAAAAACAGGAAATTTGATGATCAGCGGATTAAATTTGACATAACGAGTAACTGGAAGCTAGGATGCCCCCGCAGCGTGCAGCTTGTGACAGGGTGGTTTTTGAGATCTGTTTCACACCCCGGTTATTCACAGCACGACCTGCCACAACAGCCAGCACAATCAAGCCCGCCAAAAGCGCCCGTTCAAGCAGAACCGGCGGTGCCAAAAGCGGTTCAAGTTTGTGCGGTTTAAATTTTTGCGGATTAAAATTTTAGGAGAATAAAAAATGGGACTGTTCAAAAAGCTCGCGCTCACCAGTGTTTTCGCTGTGGCCGCTGTTGGTGTTTACAACGTCGCGACAAAACCCGCAGAAGCCGTCGACCCGCAGGCGATGATCGCCGAAACCGATGTGCTGCTCAAAGACCTCGGCCTTGTCGACACCAACCTCAACAGCATCAGCGGCGATACCTTCTGCCTCGATGTGAAAGAAGTCAAAACCGACACGCCCATGGAAGCCTGCTTCAAACTGAAGCGCGACGGCCACGTCAAACTCGGCAGCCTGACGCGCAAGTAAGCGCAAAAACGTCAGCTTTCATTTCAGCCTTTATTATTGGAGGAATTGCCCATGGCACTTCTCAAAACACTCGCGCTCGCCGGCGTTTTCACCGCCGCCGCTGCCGCCGGCATTTATACGTACACCCCGCCCAAACCCGAACCCCTCGACCCGGAAGTGGCCGCCGCCGAAACCGATTTGATTCTGTGGCGCCAGCGCTTGCGCCCCGGCTATATGCGCAGCAGGGATGCTGACGGCTTCTGCCTCGACGTCGTCAAAATGTCCGACGACACGCCTTTGGAAGCCTGCTTCAAGACCAACACCGGCCAAGTCAAGCTCGACAGGTTGACGCGGAGGTAGGCGGGTGGAGAAGCCTTTACCAAACGGAACATTTCGGGTACAAATACCCCCGAAATTCCGGAAAAAGTAAGGGCCGATTCTTCCCATGATTCAGCGCGTAACGACAGTGGTTTTTGGTTGCCTGATAACTTTCATGCTCAGTGGCTGCATGATACTTGAGGTATGGCACCCGATAGACCGGACGAAGTTTGGTGCCTTGGTATCACGCGCTGAAATGGGTGACACAGGGGCGCAATTGCAGGTCGCGCGGGCATATGGCGGATTTAGCGGCGGCGGCTGCGCCTGGGGGCCATGGCATCCCAGCCACGACAATAAAGCATGTTTGAAATGGTATACTCGCGCAGCAGAAAATGGCAACGCGGAAGCCCAGAATGAGCTGGCAAATATCTACGATCCGAACGTGAAATCTTTTTGCGTGGTAGAGAAAAACGCAGCCACTGCGCTAAAATGGCATCTTGCCGCTGCCAATCAAAACTACGCTCCTGCATTTAGCGCGCTTTGCCAATTTTACAGCATAGAAAAGCGCGATGCGCAATCTGCTGCTATGTGGTGTGAAAAAGCAAACATCGAAAAACAAAACTCATTAGACAAGAAAAATTAAAATGGTTCAGCGGGTAACGACAGTGGCTTTTCAGGGTGTGGATGTGCTCGACATTGATGTCGAGGTGCAGATTTCGCCGGGGCTGCCGCAGTTCAATATCGTCGGGCTGCCGGACAAGGCCGTGGGCGAGAGCCGGGAGCGTGTGCGCGCGGCCATTCACGCCATCGGCTTGGCTATTCCCGCAAAGCGCGTCACCGTCAACCTTGCGCCCGCAGATGTAGTGAAGGAAGGCAGCCATTTTGACCTGCCCATCGCGCTCGGCGTGCTGGCCGCCATGGGGGTTTTTCCGTCGGAAGACATGTCGCATTACACGGTGCTGGGTGAACTCTCGCTCGATGGTTCTATCCGCGCGGTCTCGGGCGTATTGCCCGCCGCCATCAATGCCGCCGCGGCGGAGCGCGGCATCATTTGTCCGGCGGCTTGTGGCTCCGAAGCCGTCTGGGCGGGCGATTTGGAAGTGCTGGCGCCGCAAAACCTTGTCGCGCTGCTCAACCACATGAAGGGCACGCAAGTTTTAACGCGCCCGCAGGCTGTGATGAGCGATGATATTGCCGCGAAACTCGACCTTGCCGATGTGAAAGGGCAGGAGAGTGCGAAACGCGCGCTGGAGATTGCGGCGGCGGGCGGCCACAACTTATTGATGATCGGCCCGCCGGGCTCCGGCAAATCCATGCTGGCCGCGCGCATGCCGGGTATTTTGCCGCCGCTCACCCCGCGCGAAGCGCTGGAAGTTTCCATGATCCATTCGATTGCGGGGCAATTGGAAGGCGGGCGTCTTATCCAGACGCGGCCGTTCCGCGACCCGCATCATTCGGCCTCGACGCCTGCCATCATCGGCGGCGGCATCAAGGCCAAGCCCGGTGAAATTTCCCTCGCCCATCACGGTGTGCTGTTTCTGGACGAGCTGCCGGAATTCCAGCGTCAGGCGCTGGAGGCCTTGCGACAGCCGCTGGAAACACGGCGCGCGCTCGTCTCCCGCGCCAACTACCATGTGACTTTTCCGGCGAAGTTCCAGCTGATTGCCGCCATGAACCCCTGCCGCTGCGGCCATGTGGATGATGCCAGCCTCGCTTGCGGGAAGGCGCCCAAATGCGTCATGGATTACCAGAGCAAAATTTCCGGCCCCGTCTTTGACCGTATCGACCTGCATATCGAAGTGCCCAGCGTAAAGGCGGCCGACCTTGCGCTGCCGCCGCCGCGCGAAACTTCGGCGCATGTGGCGCTGCGGGTGGATGCCGCGCGGGCCTTGCAGGAATCCCGCTTCCGCGCGGCCAATGCCCCCGCGCATATTTTGACCAATGCCGATGCCGATGGCGATTTGCTCATGCAGATCGCGCCGCTGGAGGCAAAGGCGCAAAAAATGCTGACCGACGCCGCGGAAAAAATGCGCCTCTCCGCCCGTGGCTACCACCGCGTCATCCGCGTCGCCCGCACGATTGCGGATTTGGCAGGCGTGAATGATATTTCGGCGGTGCATGTGGCGGAGGCGTTAAGCTATCGCCGGTTGCGCTCGGGCCTCGCGGTCGCGGCTTAAGCGTATTTGTCAGGTTCGTGAATTTTGGGAATGTTTTTATGGCGAGCAGCAATAAATATAAAATAAAAAATCACGTCGTTGATAACCGATCAAGCTCACTATTGCGCCGCCTGCTTGTTGCTTTGGTTCTGTTGTTGTCGATTGGTTGCGTAGCAGCGAATGCCGCGGACATACTGCAATCACCAGCAGCCATATCGAATTGCCCGCCTCCCAAATCCAGCCCAAAAAGTCCCGTTTTTAGAGACTTGAAACAAGTTGCGATATATGTGTGGCTCCCCGGGCCTTATGAAGGCGCCCTTCTTTGCCACGGCAGGGAACAGGAGTGCTTGGATGCGAATGGTGGGCTCATAGATTTTCCCGAGAAACGGCCGGCTGTACTTAAGGAATTGCAGGAACTTTATAGCACTATTCCGCCTTCACTTTATCCTGAACAACTTGGGGCGAGACTTAAAGCAGAACTTACGCAGCAGTTAATTCCCTTTGTAGCGTCAGGGGATAATTGTATCCGGCCCGAAATTGAAATTTTAGCTCAAAAAAATCTCTGGTCTCTGGAGCGTAAGCCCCAAGCGTTGACGGTTGTATTAAAGGTAAATATTTTTGACTACACAAAGCCAAAAATTGCCGTGCTTGAAACTTATTATTACCGGCCTGAGCCAGATCATACCGATTTGGGAACCCAAGTGTTTTTACCCAACGTAACGGCTATTCCCCTTGATCTTTCTAATGATGAAATTAATGCTTTAACGGCGGCTTATTTTAAAAGAATAATGATCCTCACTGATGAATAATTCCTTTTTTTTCGGGTATGCTTCATGCCGTTATATTTCCTCACCATCCTCGTCCAGGTTCTCTTTGCGGTGCATTGCTATCGCACGGGGCGCAATACCTACTGGATTTACCTGATCCTTATCGTGCCGGTCATGGGCTGCCTGATTTATTTCGTGGCCGAGGTGCTGCCGGAGCTGATCCACGGCAAGGCGGGCAAGCAGGCGCGCAAAACCTTCAGCGCTGTCATCGACCCGGAAAAAGATTTCCGCAGCGCCAAATATGCCTTCGATACCGCGCCGACGGTGGAGAACCGCATTCACCTCGCGCAAATGCTGATCGCGCGGCGCGACCTTGACGGCGCGATCGCGCTGCTGGAGCCCGCGCTCACCAACCATTTCGCCGATGATGTGCTGCTGCTCGAAGGTCTTGCCTATGCCTATTACGATAAGGGCGATTTTCAAAAAGCGCTGGTCTACATCCGGAAAATTTTCGACCGCAAGGATGCGGAGCCGCAAAACTATATCCGCCTGCTGAGTGCGCGGGCGCATATCGCGCTGAACGAATTTATCGTGGCGGAAGATGAACTCCGCGCCCTTGTCCCCCATTTCAGCGGGGAGGAGGCGCGGATTACGCTGGCGCAGCTCCTCATGCGCATGGGCAGGGAAGGGGAGGCGCGGGATATTTATCAGGATATCGTGACCCGCTCGTCCCATGCGCCGAAGTACTACCAAAAGCAGGAACGCGAATGGATTGCCATGGCAAAACAGGCGCTGAAGTAGGTTAGATTCACCTGTTCAAAAGACGGGGCGGCGCTATATAATCGGTCACCGGCCGGTTTGAACGTTCAAGGTAGTTTCATGTTTTCACGTTTCGGCAAGATTGAAGAAGAAACCAGTCTGCAGGACCTCGACAGTTTAGAGGCGCAGATGGAAGCGGATATGGAGGCGGGCTTCGCGCTTGAATCCGCCTTCGCGCCGCAAGGCATCTTCTTCCGCGCCGATGCGCCGCAACAGTCTGTAACAGCCAATAACGTCTCGCCCTTTACACCCCGCATGCAGCGTGGCCGCAACGGTGCGCCGGTTGTGCGCTCCGCCTTTTTCCCGGGGCAGGTCAGCTCCAATTTGTTGCCCGGCAAGCAGCCCGGTGTGTCGCATCTCTTGGGGCCGCAAAGCTCTTTCCCGCGGCAGCGTCTTGGCGCCCCTGCCAACGATACCGTCTTCGGCGTGACCAGCAGCAAGTTCCTGCAGCCGCCCAAAAGCAAAAACGGCCTCCGCCAGACGGTCGAGGCATTGGCGGCTTTGGGGATTCTACCCCTCCAGCTGCTGCAGGAAATCGGCTTCCTCCGCTACGCCAAGGAGCACCGCTTCAACTCCCTCCTCCGCCTCGAAAAGGCCCTCGCCGAAGGCCACGAAGATGCCGAACAATTCGTCCGGACCAACCCTAAAGCCTTGAAAAAAGACACCTTTAAACCCGTTTGAGAACGACTCGCACCTCATCGCTGCGCCATTTTTATTTAAGAACCATTCTCAAATAAATCCCCCATTATTCATAAATTAACCTTTGTACTATATATATCGTGGTACACTAAAAAGGTTGAACAGGCGCGGCAGGGCTCTAAGCCGCCGTCTTTAAAGGGAAAACGGCATGTCGTCAGAAACGCAGATCGGCTCACAGGAAAATCGCCCGGCGGATACCGCCAAGATCGAGGCGAACATCAGCGCGGCCATCGACGTCAGCGTCAAGCACAGCATGTCGACGCTCTCGAGCTTCATGGACATGGTCAGCAGCTCCGCCGGCGGCGGCATGGATTTCGTCGGCGAAGCGATCGGCGCCAAAACCTCCGGCATCACAACGGCCGTGCAGGCGCATGAAGAAGCCTCCCAGCACACCACTGCCGACAGCCTCGCCAGCATGGGCGGCCGCAAAAAAGGTTCGCAAACTTTGTCGCAGATGCTCTCGACGACCGACGGTCTCGGCCACAAGCGCTCGCGCGATGAAATTCTCTCCCGCCGCCGCGTCGTTGACGCCGCCTGGGTCGGCAAGGACAAGGGCTCCAAATATTCCGAGAGCACCGGCGGCGAATGGGTCGCCCAGCTGAACGCGATCAAGAAGCAATATTCAAGCTTCGCCGCCAACCTCAAGCGCAACCCGCAGAACCTCGCGGCCGCGGGCTTCGGCAGCCTCAAGAACGATTATGACGCGGTTCAGGCCGAAAAGCAGAACCCCGCGACCAACGCCATCATCTCCGGCACGCTCAACGATATGGACCGTTATAAGGACGGCTTCAAGGCAGTCGACGAGGGCATCAAGGAAAAGCTCGCCTCCAACGGCGGCGCGGAAGTCGAGAAGAAACTGGCGCCCCTGATGGCGAAACCTGAAAAGCCCAAATCGGCGGCAACGACCACCACTACAACGGAAGACAAGCCGAAAGCGGATGAGCAAAAGGCGGAGGCGCCGAAAGCGCCCGAGCAGGCAAAGCCGAAAGTCGCGGCGATGAGCGCGCCGAAGCCCGCCTTCATGGCACCGAAACCGCCGACGCCGAAATACAGCAGCGGCAAGTCCAGCGAAGATTCCAACAGCTGATTTCTAAAATTATTCGTCGTCGCTGTCGTCAGGGTCGTTGTGGCCCTGCGCCAGCGATTTCTTTTTGCGCGCATAGTGCATCATGCCGAAGGGCAGCAGCACAAGGTAGATCAGCGCCAGCACCGTCAGCGTCGGCCACGGCGCGTTGATCAGCCCCACGATCACGATGCTGAATATCGCCAGCGCGGGCACCTTCATTTTATACGGCACGCGCATCTGCTTGGTCGAAAACGTCGGGAAGTTGCCGACCATCATATAGGCGACCAGCAGCATCCAGCCGGCCAGTACGGTCGGGTTCAGGATAATCGCCTGCAGCTGCTGCTCGAACACGTCAGACCCGTCGACCTGGAATGAAATGATCATCGGCAGTATCGCAAGGCCCGCACCCGCCGGCGAGGGGACGCCCTGAAAATATTTCGTCAGCGGATCGTTCGGGTCTTTTTCATCGGAAGCGATGTTGAATTTGGCAAGGCGCAGCGCGACGGCCATTGCGAAAATCAGCGCGACCGGCCAGCCCCATTTGCCGAGTTCATTGAGGTGCCAGAGGTAAATCACCAAAGCTGGCGCAACGCCAAAGCAGATGAAGTCGGAGAAACTGTCCAGCTCCGCGCCCAGTTTGCTCTGCGCCTTCAGGAGGCGCGCGGCCGCGCCGTCAAAAGCATCCATGAAGGCCGCAACGACGATGGCGATGACCGCCAGCTCCCATTTCGCCTCGATCTTGCCGGTGATGGCGAATTTGATCGCGGTCATGCCCGACGCCATGGCCGTCAGCGTGATCATGTTGGGGATCATCTTGTGGAACGGCAGCTTCTTGGGGCGCGGCTTGTTTTCCATGGGGTTTGGCCTTTTTAAGCGCGCACGTCGCCGCTGCGGGCGGCTTCCTTGGATTCCATGTCGGCAATCACGGTCTCGCCGCCAATCATGCGCTGGCCGATGCAGACCATCGGCTCCACATTCGGCGGCAGGTAAATGTCAACGCGGCTGCCAAAGCGGATCAGGCCGTAAATATCGCCGGCGCGCACCTGCTGACCTGCAGCGGCTTTGCAGATAATGCGGCGGGCGACGAGGCCCGCAATCTGCACGAAGGCGATGGATGTATTGTAGCCCGCCATTTTCAGCAGCACGGTCGAGCGTTCATTCTCGAGGCTCGCCTTGTCAAGGTTGGCGGAAAGGAATTTGCCGGGGTGATAGACAACCTTCTTCACTTCGCCATCGGCAACCACGCGGTTGACGTGAACGTCAAAGACGTTGAGGAACACGGACACGCGCGTCACCGTCGCAACATCGCACAGCGCATCGCCCGTCGGCGCTTCGGCCGTACCCTTGCAGTCTTCCAGTTCCGGCGGCAGCGGCACTTGCTGGATGAGGGAGACGATACCATCTGCCGGGCTGACGATCAGGCCCTGGCGGGTCGGCGTCACGCGGTGCGGGTTGCGGAAAAAGTAGATGCACCAACAGGTGAGGATAAGGCCAATCCAGCCGAGCGAGGTGGCTGCGAGGGACAGCAGCAGGGCGACGACAGCGAAAATGCCGATAAAAGGATAGCCGGCCGGGTGGATCGGCACGATAAGCACCTTTTTAATCAGCGCCAGTAAGTCGTTCATAGGTCCCTCGAAAGTTTGTTCCGGATTATAGATAACGCATATGCTGCGCCGCCGCGTATTCTGCCGCGTAATCGGCAGGAAACAAGGCTTAATTTGTTGCCATAATCAACGGCGCTGGACAGGCGGGGGGGTGGTTCGCTACCTTGGCGGCCATGGATAGCAAAACTGAAAATAAAATGACCTCCGTTGCCGTGTTCTGCGGCACGGCCACCACTATCGACGAGGCGCATAATGTCGCCGCCCGGGCCTTTGGCGAGATACTGGCGGCAGCGCGCGTCACCCTCGTCTACGGCGGGGCAGAGCTCGGTACCATGGGCGCAGTCGCCAATGCCTGTTTCGATGCGGGCGGGCAGGTCATCGGCATTATCCCCGACTTCCAGATCGACCGGGAAAAGCTCAACCGGCAGATGACCGAGACACATATTGTGGACACCATGCACGACCGCAAGCGGCTGATGGTCGAGAAGGCGGACGGCTTTGTCGTGCTGCCCGGCGGCTTCGGCACGCTGGAGGAGGCCTTCGAGGTGCTGACATGGAAATACATCGGCCTGCATACAAAGCCGGTCGTCTTCCTTGATACCGGCGGGTTCTACCAGCCGCTCGTCGAAATGGTCGAGCATATGGTGCGGCAGGGTTTTTCCAAACCCTGGCACCGCCAGCTGTTCGAGCTCGTCGCGACTCCGGCGGAGGTGCTGCCCGCCCTGAAGCGGCAGCAGATGCCAGCCTTTTCGTAATATCTTTTGCCGAATTTCTAACACCTTGTTCATTATTTTCGCGCTAAAATGGAAGGCAGGAGAGCCCCGCCCTTGAGCAAGAAGACCGTCGACACAACCGAAGAAAGCGCGAAAAAACCGCCCAACCCGCCCGAATCCATCGAGCGGGCGCAGCAGGTCGCGATTTCGGCGCTGGAAAAGCTCGAAGGCCTGCACCTCAAGCCCGTGCCGCATCTCTATGAACTCTGGTACCGCTATTTCGAGGGCGACCCCGAAATTGTGCGCGCGGTCGACAATTACACCGGCGTGTTTGATGAAAACACCTGCCTTAAAATTTACAAACGCTACCTCGGCTCCAGTGCGCGCGATGAAGCGGTGCGCAAAGTTTCCGATCAGGTGCAGCAGGCGATTGTGGAACTCGCCGGCATGCTCGGCACGGTGAAATCGGCGACGACTGAATACGGCGAAAACCTCGACGAGGTGAAGGAAAAAATCCAGAGCGCAGAAAGCCTTGAAGACCTCGGCGACGTTGTCAGCATGGTTCTGGCCGACACCAAGAAAATGGTCGAGAAAAACCAGCAGCTGGAAGGCCAGCTGGAAAATTCGGCAGAGCAGGTGACGGAGCTGAAGAAGAACCTCGACAACGTGCGCAAGGAAGCGCTGACGGATGGATTGACCGGCGTTGCCAACCGCAAGGCCTTCGACAAGCACATCAGCGACCTCGTTGATGAAGCGACGGCCAATGAAACGCCGCTTGTCCTCATGATGATCGACATCGACTTCTTCAAAAAATTCAATGACGCCTACGGCCACCAGATCGGCGACCAGGTGCTGAAGCTGGTTGCGCGCACGCTGGTCGAAAACGTCAAGGGCCGTGATATCGTCGCGCGCTACGGCGGGGAGGAATTCTCCGTCCTGCTGCCGGAAACGCCGATTGGTGGCGGCTTGAAAGTCGCGGAAATGCTGCGCCGGCAGGTGGAAAGCAAGGAAGTCGTCAACAAGACGACGAATGAAGTGCTCGGCCGCATCACGATGTCCATGGGCGTTGCCGAATATCTGCCCGGCGAAGGCGTCTCCGACATGATCGAACGGGCGGACGCCGCGCTTTATATGTCGAAGAAGACCGGCCGCAACCGCGTGACGGCGGCCGAAGGCCACGGTGCTGTCTCCGGGCCTGCCGCGACTGCTGAAAGCGCGTAAGCTTTATCTCCGCCGATGCTTCTTGTTCTTCTTGCCGGGGCCGGCTTTTTTCGGGCCGCGGTTGGCGTCTCTGCGGTCTCTCCGCACATCTTTGCGACGAGGGCCGCGGTCTTCATCGATGCCGCCTTCGACAAGGATTTCAAACACGGTGCTGCCGCGAAGCGCGTCGGCCTCCACAAGGCGCACGACAACGGGGTCGGACAGGCGGAAGGTGCGGCCAGTGTGCTGGCCGACGAGGGCGTGATGCTTTTCATCATGCACATAGAAATCGCGCGGCAGGTAGCTCATGGGAACAATACCGTCGGCGCCGGTTTCATCAAGGTTGACGAACAACCCGAAGCGGGCGACGGAGCTGATATGCCCCTTGAAGTCCTTGCCGATGTTGAGCGACAGGTACTGCGCCGTGAAGCGGTCCATCACATCGCGCTCCGCCATCATCGAGCGGCGCTCCGTCACGCTGATATGTTCCGCAATCGCATGCAGGTCAGCCGCTTCATCGTCCGCCATGCCGCCGGGGCCCAGTTTATAGGCTTTCACGAGCGAGCGGTGGACGAGCAGATCCGCATAACGGCGGATGGGCGATGTAAAGTGCGCGTATTTTTCCAGCGCAAGGCCGAAGTGGCCAAGGTTGTCCGGGCTGTAAATCGCCTGGCTCTGGGTGCGCAGCAAAATAGTGTGGATGAGCAGCTTGTCTTCGTTATCCGCCGACAGCTTTAAAATGTGGTTGATGTTGGCGGGCTTCAGCTCGTCGCCCTTCGGCAGGGAATAGCCGAATTCCTTCAGGAACTCGCGCGTTGTTTCCAGACGGTCGTAGGCGGGCTTGTCGTGGACGCGGTAGACGCAAGGCGCATTCTTGTCCTCGAGCGCCATGGCGGCGGCGACGTTGGCCAAGATCATGAATTCCTCGACCAGCATATGGCTGGCAAGGCGCACGCGTGGCACGATGTTGGTGAGGAAGCCTTTATCGTCGATGATCGCCTTGCGCTCCGGCAGGTCGATCTCGAGTGCGCCGCGGATTTCGCGGGCGCGCTTCAGCTTGGCGAAGGCTTCATAGAGCGGCTTGATGACGGAGTCCATCAAGGGGCCGGTTTTCTCGCCGGGCTTGCCGAGATGCGCTTCCTCGACCTCTTCATAGGTGAGGCGCGCCGCCGATTTCATCAGGCCGCGGACGAATTTGTAACTGGTAAGCCGCGCATTGGCATCGATGGTCAGATGGACGGCCAGGCAGGCGCGGTTCACATGCGGGCGCAGGGAGCACAAGTCGTTCGACAACCGCTCCGGCAGCATCGGCACCACGCGGTCGGCGAAGTAGGTCGAATTGCCGCGCTCGAAAGCGGCTTTGTCGAGCGCGTTATGTGTGCGCACGTAGTAGGACACATCGGCAATCGCCACAATCAGGTGCCAGCCGCCGGGGACGTTCTTGTCCGGCTCGGCAAAGACAGCGTCGTCAAAGTCGCGCGCATCGGCGCCGTCAATGGTGACGAGCGGAATATCGCGCATATCGACGCGGCCGTCGGAAAGGTCTGGCTCTTTTAAAACTTCGGCTTCCTTCATCGCCGCTGCGGAAAATTCGGTCGGAATACCGTGGCTGTGGATGGCGATAAGGGAGATGAGGCGCGGATCGTCCTTTGCCCCAAGGCGTTTCACGATGCGCGCCGCGTTCTTCTGGCGGGAGAAGGCCAGCGTTTCCGCGACCACCACTTCGCCGTCTTCCGCGTCGTTGGAATCTTCCGGCGCAATGACGTATTCTTCCTTGTCTTTCTTGTTGGTCGGCGTCACATGGCCGCCGCCCTTGTGCTTTTTGTAAGTGCCGACGATGCGGCCGGTGCCCTGCTCCATGGCTTTGAGGATGCGGGCTTCATATTCGTTGTCGCCGGTCTTCTTGATGCGGGCGAGAACCTGTACGCCTTTTTCCAGCTTCGATTCCGACAGCAGTTTTTCGACGATGTAGATGGTCGGCGCGGGGCCGCGGCCTTCCCATTTCACGGGTTTCGCCATCAGCTCGCCATCGCGATCGGTGCCGATGATCTCGATCAGCGCGCGCTCCGGCATCGCTTCCGGCGCTTGGTAGGAATGGCCCTTGTTCTTGGCGACGCTGCCTGAATCAGCAAGCTCGCGCAGCAGGATGCGCAGCTGCGTGCGGTCCTGCCCCTTGATGCCGAAGGCTTTGGCGATATCGCGCTTGTTGAGGGGGCCTGCGCTTTCGCGGATGAAGTTTTTCAGCTCTTCGATCGTGGGCAGGCCCGGCGCTATTTCCATCTCCCGCGCTTTTTCGCGGATGTGTTTTTTGGCGCTGCGGTGCTTGTTCTTGCCGCGATGTTCTTTTTTCGGTCTTTGCTGCGGCGGCTGTTTTTTGCCGCCGTCAGCGGGTCGTTTGGAATTGGCGTTATTGTCGTTGTTATTGTTGTTCGGATTATTGTCGTTGTTCAAGCTTTTGCTTTCTTTGATTTTGCCTTGGCAGCAGCGGCGGGTTTGCCGGCAGGGCTGCCAGATGATTTTGCACCGCCGCCGCCAGCCTTTTTCGCGGCCAGCCATTCGACGGCCTGCGCAAGGGTGACGGTTTCAAGGTCGGTGTTTTTGGGAATCGGCGCGTTGAGCGTGCCATACTTAATGTAGGGCCCGTAGCGGCCTTTGCTGACGGTCACGGGCTTGCTGTCCTCGGGGTGGTTGCCCAGCTCCTTGACGACGCCGAAACCGCCGCGGCCCTTGGAGGGCTGCGCGAGCAGGTCAACGGCGCGGTTGAGGCCGATGGTGAGGACGCCGTCGGGATCGTCGGCGGGGATCGATTTGTATTTAAACTTTTCGCTGTCTTTCTCTTTATGGCGCAGGAAGGGCCCGAAGGGGCCGATACCGGCGGTGATCATTTCCCCTGTGTCGGGGTGGGGGCCGATGTCGCGCGGCAGCGTGAGCAGGGCAAGCGCCTTCTCAAGGTCCACGGTATCCACCGGCATGTTTTTCGGCACCGGCGAGCGTTTCGGCTTCGGCGCGGCGGCCTTTTTCTTTTTGGTGACTTTTTTCTTCTTGCCGTTTTTGTCGACGGTCTCGACGGGCGCTTCTTCCTCGACCTTCGGGGTTTCTGCCTGCGGGCCTGGTCCTAACTGCACGTAGTGGCCATAGGGGCCGTGGCGCAGCGTGATGGGCAGGCCGGTCTTCGGGTCGTCGCCCAGCATTTTCGGCGCAAAGCCTTCTGGTGCGCCTTCGCCTTCGGCATCGCCGCCGGCGGTGAGGACAGGGCGGGTATAGCGGCAATCCGGGTAGCGCGAGCAGCCGACGAAGGCGCCGAACTTGCCGAGTTTGAGTGACAGGTTGCCTTCCTTGCAGAGCGGGCAGACGCGGGATTCAGGCCCGCCGCCCGGGAAAAGCACTGCGGCCAAGTCTTCTTCCAGCGCGTTGATGACATCGGTGATTTTAAGGTCAGTCGTCTTGCCAATGGCTTCGGAGAACGCGCCCCAGAAATCCGTCAGCACGGTTTGCCACTGGATGTCGCCGGACGAAATGCTGTCCAGCTGCTCTTCCAGGTTGGCGGTGAAGCCGTATTCGACATAGCGCTTGAAGAAGTTGATCAGGAAGGCGGTCACAATGCGGCCGCGTGATTCCGGAATGAAGCGGCGGTTATCCAGCTTCACGTAGTCGCGATCCTGCAGCACCTGCATGATGGATGCGTAGGTGGAAGGACGGCCGATGCCGAGTTCTTCCAGGCGTTTCACAAGGCTCGCTTCCGAAAAGCGCGGCGGCGGCTGGGTGAAGTGCTGGTTGGGGATGACTTCTTCAAGCTTCAGCGCATCGCCTTCTTTGAGCGGCGGCAGGCGGCGTTCTTCGTCCGATGCGTCGCGCTCGTCGTCTTCCATTTCCTCGCGGTAGAGCTTCAGGAAGCCTTCAAAGGTGATGATGGAGCCGGTGGCATGCAGCACGACTTTGCCGTCGCCATTGGCGATATCAACCGCCACCTGGTCAAGCACGGCAGATTCCATCTGGCTCGCGACGGTGCGCTTCCAGATCAGCTCATACAGGCGCGCTTCATCGTCATCCAGATATTCGGAGACGGCTTCTGGCGTGCGGAAAATATCGGTCGGGCGAATGGCCTCGTGCGCTTCCTGCGCGTTCTTGACCTTCGATTTGTAGGCGCGCGGCTGTTCCGGCAAAAAGCTGTCGCCGAACTTGTTCTTGATGTGCGTGCGCGCTTGCGTGATGGCTTCGTTGGACAGCGTCACGCCGTCGGTACGCATGTAGGTGATAAGACCCACCATCTCGCCGTCCAGCTCCACACCCTCGTACAGCTTTTGCGCGGTGCGCATGGTCTTGGTCGCGGAAAAACGCAGTTTGCGCGAGGCTTCCTGCTGCAGGGTCGAGGTAATGAAAGGCGGGTAGGGGTGGCGGCGGACCTGCTTTTTCTCGATCGTCTTGACCGAGAAATTGCCGCCCTTGATGCGCGCAACGGCGGTATCGGCACCGCCCTTGTCGGTGATCGTCATCTTCTCGATTTTTTTGCCATCGAGCATGGAGAGGCGACTGGTGAAGGATTTTCCTTCGCCGGTTTTCAGCATCGCCTCGATCGACCAGTATTCTTCGGCCTTGAAAATTTCAATCTCCGCCTCGCGCTCACAAATCAGGCGAAGGGCGACGGACTGCACGCGGCCGGCCGAGCGGGAGCCCGGCAACTTGCGCCACAGCACCGGCGACAGCGTAAAGCCCACAAGGTAATCGAGGGCGCGGCGGGCAAGGTAGGCATCGACAAGGTTATTGTCGATATCGCGGGCGTGCTTGAAGGCGTCCTGCACGGCGGTCTTGGTGATCTCGTTAAAGGTCACGCGGCGGATTTTGACTTTGCCGGCGACATGCTTCTCTTTCAGGTATTCCAGCACGTGCCAGGAAATCGCTTCACCTTCCCTGTCCGGGTCAGTCGCGAGATAGACGGTGTCAACGCGTTTGGCCTGCGAGAGAATTTCGCCGAGCGGCTTATGGGAGCGCTCGCCGATTTCCCACTGCATGGCGAAGTTGTTGGCGGGGTCGACCGAGCCGTTTTTGGCGGGCAGGTCGCGCACATGGCCGAAGCTGGCGATGACGCTGTAATCGGGGCCAAGGTACTTGTTGATGGTCTTGGCCTTGGCGGGCGATTCAACGATAACGAGGTTATGGGCGGCCATTTTTTAAAATCCTGATCTTCGACACCTTATATATAATATATGTGCCAGCTTGCTTATCTAGATCAGGTTTACCTTATTTCCCGGCTGTCGTTCAATACGTCCTGCAAGCTCCATTTCCAGAATAATCATCAGCACCGCGCCAACCGGCGCATTTACGGCACGAATGAGCTCATCCATCTGCACGGGCGTCGGGCTTAAACATTCCATAACGCGATTGCGCAGGTCTTCGCTCGGTTCGGAATCAGCCAAAGCGGGAGAATCGGGGCCGCCGCCAAAGGCACCGCTTTTGGGCTCGGCGAGGGTGCGGGTACGAAGCGAATGGAGTACTTCGATGATGTCCTCCGCCGTGGTCGCCATATGCGCGCCGTCGCGGAGGAGGCCGTTGGTGCCCTCCGCGCGCGGGTCGAGCGGGGAGCCCGGCACGGCGAAGACCTCGCGGTTCTGCTCCAGTGCCATGCGCGCCGTTATAAGGGAGCCGGACTTTGCGGCGGCTTCAACCACCAGCAACCCCAGTGACAGGCCGGAGATAATGCGGTTGCGGCGCGGGAAGTGGCGCGCGATGGGTTCGGTATTAAACGGGCTCTCCGCCACAATCGCGCCGCTTTCGGCAATCTGCGCATAGAGCTTGTCGTTCTCCGGCGGGTAAATCACGTTAATGCCACCGGCGACAACAGCAACTGTGCCGGATGGCAGCGAGGCGATATGCGCCGAGGCATCGATGCCGCGCGCAAGGCCGGAGGTAATTACATAGCCGGCAGCGCCCGTCTTGCGCGAAAAATCTTCGGCAATCTTGCGGCCGGTGAGGGATGCGTTACGCGCCCCGACAACGCCGAGCGATTTTTTAGACAGCAGCTTCGGGTTGCCAAGGACGGAAATGACAGGCGGTGCGTCTTCAATCTGCGCCAGCAGCGGCGGGTAATCGGCTTCCGCCTTGCACACCAGCTTGCCGCCGATTTTATAAAGGTTGTCGATTTCTTTTTCCGCAGCATCGGCGGCGTAGGGCTTGATGCCATCCATCTTGCCGCCGCGTTTCGCGAGGTCCGGCAGGTTCTGGAGCGCTTTTTCGGCGCTGCCAAAACGCTCCAGCAAGCGGCTGAAGGTGACGGGGCCGACGTTTTCGGTGCGGATCAGGCGCAGCCAGGCAAGCTTCTCTTTCGGCGGCAGCGTCTCGATCATGGAGCTTTGGGGGCTTCCGTCGCCGCAGTCTTCTTGGCGAAATTGATACGGCTTTCGGTGCCCTTCGCCAATCTGCGGATATTCTCGTGATGGCGGATCCAGATGACGATGGCGATAATGAAGACGACGATCGTCATCTGCATGTTCTTGGTAATCACCATGGTAATCAGCGGCGAGAGGCCGAAGGCGGTGAGAGCCGAGGCGGAGGAGTATTGCGAGATCGCGGCCACAATCATCCACACCGCGCAAAGCGCCGCGCCGAGGATAGGGGAGAAGCCAAAGCAGATGCCCAGCGCCGTCGCAACGCCCTTGCCGCCCTTGAATTTCAGCCAGACCGGGAACAGGTGGCCGAAGAAGGCGCCAAGCGCCGCCAGCATCGCGTAATCAAGATGCACCTGTTTTGCGATGATGACGGGGATCATGCCCTTCAAGGCATCAAGGACGAGGGTAATGGCCGCCAGTTTTTTGCCGCCGACACGCAGCACGTTCGTTGCGCCAATATTGCCGGAGCCGACTTTGCGGATATCGCCAAGGCCCGCGAGGCGGCTGAGGATAAGGCCATAAGGCACGCTGCCCGACAGGTAACCGCCAATCAGCGCCAGCAATACAAGCGACATCGGGTGATCAAGCTGGGTAAAAATCAGGGACATCGCGGGCTGCCTTTTCCTCGAAACATTTCAAGGCGACTATGGCCGATTTCCGCCAAATCGGCAAGCAGGAGCAAAAAAAGGGCCGCCCTTTACAGAGCGGCCCTTTTTAATAGCTATGCAGTGAATTACTGCGCGTCATCCGTCGTGGTGGTTGTGGTGCCGCCGGCATCACCGCCTGCGCCGCCACCGCCACGGCGATGACGGAAACCGCCGCCGCCTGCACTGCCGCCGCCGCCCGCCGCACGGCGGGCTTCGATTTTGGCTTTAATCGCGGCGCGTTGTTCGGGCGTCATGTTCTTGAAACGCTCCTTCATGCGCTCGCGGAAGGCGGCCTTTTGCTCGGGCGTCATATTCGCCATCTTTTCCTTCATTTTCGCCTGCATGGCGGCTTTTTGCTCCGGCGACATGGATTCAAACTTTTTGCGCTGCTCTTCGGCGAGGGCAGATTTTTGCTCCGGCGACATGTTCTGGAAGCGGCCCTGGCCGCCGCCGCCCGCATCGCCCGTGGCAGTTGCATCCTGCGCCATTGCCGGCAGGGCCAGCAGGCAGAAGGCGGAAACGGCAGCTATCATGATGATATGTTTCATATTTTTAACCTTTATGACGCAAAATGCCAAACATGCCCTTGGCGGTTGAGGGGGATGATAGAGTTAATACGCCTCTATCCTGCCAAGTCCTGCGCGGGTTGTAAAATTTTGTTTTGGGGCTGATTTTGCAAAGAAAAAGGAGACACAAAGGTTTAACACGTCCATAGGACAGTAAACTCTTGTGTCTCCCGGTTAGTCCAACGGCGGCAGCGGAAAGGTCGTTCCCGCTGCACCGCTTATTTTCACATGTATTTTTCGGTCAGCACTTCCGCGATCTGCACGGCGTTGGTGGCCGCGCCTTTGCGCAGGTTGTCCGCCACGACCCAGAGCGAGAGGCCATGCTTCACGGTATCGTCTTTCCTCACGCGGGAGACGAAGACGTTGTCTTCGCCGGCAATCTCGGCAGGGGTGATGAAACCGGTTTCGGGGTCCTGCTTGTCGATCAGCGTGATGCCTTCAAACTTGGCAAGGGCTTTGCGTGCCTGCGCTGCGGTAATCGGCTTTTTAAATTCGACGTTGACGGCTTCCGAATGGCCGACGAAGACCGGCACGCGCACGCAGGTCGCATTGACCTCGATATCACCGCCCATGATTTTCTTCGTCTCGACGCGCATCTTCCATTCTTCCTTGGTGTAGCCGTCATCCATGAAGACGTCGATCTGCGGGATGACGTTGAAGGAAATCTGCTTCGCAAACACTTCGCGCGGCGGATGTTCGCTGGAATACAGGCCTTTTGTCTGGTTGAACAGCTCGTCCATGGCTTCCTTTCCGGCGCCGGAGACGGACTGGTAGGTCGCAACCACAATGCGCTTGATGGTCGCAAGGTCATGCAGCGGCTTCAACGCCACGACCATCTGGATGGTCGAGCAGTTGGGGTTGGCGATGATGCCTTTCTTTTTATACAGCTTGATCGCTTCGGGGTTCACTTCGGGCACCACGAGCGGAACGTCTTTGTCCATGCGGAACTGGGAGGTGTTGTCGATGACGACGGCGCCGGCCTTCGCGGCGCCCGGCGCGAATTCTTTCGAGATCGCGGAGCCTGCGGAAGACAGAACGATATCGACGCCCTTGAAGTTGAACTTGCCCAAGTCCTGCACCTTGATGGTGTCGTCTTCACCGAAGGAGATTTCCTTGCCCGCCGAGCGGGAGGAGGCGAGCGCATAAACTTCCGACACGGGGAAGTTGCGCTCTTTCAGAACATTAAGCATTTCACGGCCGACGTTGCCCGTCGCGCCGACGACGGCGACTTTGTATGTCATTTATTTCAGGACCTCGAGAGATTGATTGTTACCGCATTCGATAAGCGGCGGTTGATAATACATAAAAAACCTGCCACAGGGCGGAGGAATCTGATGAGTTATTTACATAATCTGCGATATTATGACGCACCGCCGCATATATTTCTGTCAGGGGGTTTAATAGGCCTATCCGAACCCGATATAGTAGCCCTCATGCGCCAAGGAAAAACCGATTCATGAACGCTGTTGTTGAAAACAAAGGCCCGCTGAAGGGCGTTCGTGTTTTTGACATGACCCGTATTCTGGCGGGTCCCAGCGCGACCCAAATTTTAGGCGATTTCGGCGCAGACATCTTCAAAATTGAAAAGCCGGGGCAGGGCGACGACACGCGAAAATGGGGGCCGCCCTACGTCAAGGATGCGGAAGGCGCCGACAGTAACGAAAGCTCTTATTACCTCTCCGCCAACCGCAATAAAAAATCCCTCTCCCTCGACTTCACGACGCCCGACGGGCTTAAAATCGCCAAGCAGCTTCTCTCCACCTGCGACATCCTTTTTGAAAACTACAAGGCAGGCAGCCTTGAAAAATACGGCCTCGGCTACGAACAGCTGAAAAAAGAATTCCCCCGCCTCATCTATTGCTCGCTCACCGGCTTCGGCCATGACGGCCCCTACAAAGACCTCGCCGGCTATGACTTCCTCATTCAAGGCATGGGCGGCATCATGAGCCTCACGGGCCCTGCCGACGGCCTGCCGCATAAAATCGGCGTTGCTTACACAGATTTGCTGACAGGCTTATATGCCCTCAACGGCATCCTCGCTGCGCTCTACCACCGCGAAAAAACCGGCGAGGGCCAGTTCATCGATATCGCGCTGCTGGATACGCAAGTGGCGACGCTGTCGAACGCCGGACAATATTATCTCACCTCCGGCAAAGTCACGCCGCGCATGGGCAATGCGCATCCGACCATCGTTCCCTATGAAGTGTTCGAAGCATCGGATGGCTATATCATCCTCGCCATCGGCAATGACAAGCAGTTTCAGGAATTCTGCATCTTCGCCGAGCGGCCGGAGCTGTATCAGGATGCGCGCTTCACCGAGAATAAAAACCGCGTCCGCAACCGCGACATCCTCATCCCCACCATCCGCGAGATGATTGCCGCCAAGCCGCGCGATTACTGGATGAAGAACCTTGAAAAGCGCGGCGTGCCCTGCGGCCCCGTCAACTTCCTCGATGATGTATTCAGCGACCCGCAGGTGAAGGCCCGCGGCATGGTGACGGAAATGCCGCATGCGGTGTCACCGGAGCCTGTGAAGCTCATCGCCAATCCGCTTCGTTTTTCCGCCAGCCCCGTTTCCTACCGCCACGCCCCGCCGACACTCGGCGAGGATACCGACGCTATTCTCAAAGACGAACTGCATCTCTCCGCCAATGACATCGCAAACCTTCGCAGCAAAGGAATCGTATCATGAACGCCGCCGCCCCAGAAAAGAAGACCCACGTGTCCCGTCTCGCCATTGAACAGCAGAACCTTCTCTCCATCGAATCCCTGTCGGTTGCCGATATCAACGCAATCCTTGATCTTGCCGAATACTACGTCGTGCAGAACCGCCGCAAGTCGCAGACCAACGCGCTGCTGAAGGGCCTCGTCATGGTCAATATGTTCCTCGAAAATTCGACCCGCACGCGCCTGTCGTTTGAAATGGCGGCAAAACGCCTCGGCGCCGATGTCGTCAATCTCACGACCGAAGGCTCCAGCATCAAGAAGGGCGAAAGCTTTATCGATACGCTGAAGACCGTCAACGCCATGCGCCCCGACCTCTTCGTCATCCGTCATGCGGAAGAAAACTCGGCACAGGTCGCGGCGCAGTATATTGATTGCCCCGTGCTGAACGCCGGCGACGGCACGCGCGAACACCCGACGCAAGCGCTGCTCGATGCGCTGACGCTGCGCCGTCACTTCGGCCGCCTTGAAGGCCTCACCGTCACCATCTGCGGCGATATCCTGCACAGCCGCGTTGCGCATTCCAACCAGCAGCTGTTCAAGAAGATGGGCGTGAATGTGAAATGCCTTGGTCCCGGCGAGCTGATGCCGCTGTCCGCCGGCGGCACGCAGGATGTGAAAAAAGGTCTCGAAGGCGCAGACGCCGTCATGGTCCTCCGCATCCAGAAAGAACGCCTGCAGAAAGAACTCTCCTTCACCGAAGCGCAGTACTTTGAAAAATTCGGCCTCACCGCCGAGCGTCTTGCGCTGGCGAATGAAGGCGCGGTCGTGCTGCACCCCGGCCCCATGAACCGCGGCGTCGAAATTGAAGCTGCGATTGCGGATGACCCGACCCGCAGCCTGATTACGCTGCAGGTTGAAATGGGCGTTGCCGTGCGCATGGCCTGCCTCGACCTTCTCACCCGTTCGGCGCGGTAATCGTGCAGTCGCGTTTTACAGCATTGTGGTCAAGGCTCGGCGTTTCGGCGCCGGGCCTTGATGATTCAGCGGCGGGGCTGCTGAATGCCTATAGCGAACCCTCCCGCCACTACCATTCAGCGGCGCATTTGGCGGATGTGCTGGAAAAGCTCGACTGGGCAAAAACCGCGCTACAGGAAAGCGGCGAGCTGGGCATGATGACGCCTGCGGAAGCCGCCAAGATGTTCGACGTCATCGAACTCTCGCTCTGGTATCACGACGCGGTCTATGACGCGAAGGCAAAAGACAACGAAGCCAAAAGCCGCGACTGGTTTCTGGCAGATGCCAAAAAATTCGGCCTTGGGGATGATGTGGCAAAAGATGTCGCGGCATTGATTGACCTCACAGCGCACCACAAGGAAGCGCGCACGCTGCCGGAACGCATTATGACGGATTGCGACCTTGCGATCTTGGGCGCCCCGCCCGCCGCCTTCAAAAAATATGACGATGATATCCGCAAAGAATATGCCCATGTGCCGCCACTGGTTTATGCGCCCGCGCGGCAGAAAGTAATGGCGGGCTTTTTAAACCAGCCGTTCATCTTCAAGACGGAAGCCTTCCGCAAGGTTTATGAGGCACCGGCAAAGCGCAACCTCGCGCCATCCGCCATGCCGATCAAGCAGCGGATTTTCGACTGGTTTAAAAGATAAGCTAAATTACTGGCCGAGGGTTTTCAGACTGTCCGGCTTTTGCGGGCCGTAGGTTTCTGCGTCGGCGTTTTTCGGCAGGGCGAGCAGATTTTCATCGGCGGGGGAGCTGTCACCGGCTGCGGGCTCAATATCCGCCAGGCTGTGGTTGCCGGAGTCCTTCATAATCTGGGTCGAGAGGTCTTTGAGCATCTGCTCATCTTCGGCGAAGCGGAGGGAAGTCGTGGTGGTCAGCTGCTCCTGCGGCGCATCTGCGCCCGAGACAACGACAAGGCCCATGGCGATGATCGCAACCGTGGCAAGCCCCAGCGAGACCGAAACGGCGCAGCGGAAGCCAAGGCTGTGCATGATTTTCTTGAAGAGCGACATCGGGTATTGAAACTCCCTGAATAGTTTAGTTCTTCTTACCCGCCGCCACTATACGCTGGTACGGGCAAATCGGCAATAGATTGTTATGTAAAACACTGATATTGCTTGATATTACCCCTCAAAAGGCCCAAAAAATGGGGCATGTCGCACCTTTATATCCTTGTTCTGTCAATCATTCAGGGCCTGACCGAGTTCCTTCCGGTCAGCTCCTCCGCCCATCTCGCGCTCGCGCCAAAGCTGTTCGGGGAGCAGGATCAGGGGCAGATCATTGACGCCGCCATGCACCTCGGCACCCTTTGCGCCGCGCTGGTCTATTACCGCCGCGACGTGTTCGACATCCTCATGGCCTTCATCCGCTGGAATGATCCGGTGCGCAAAGACGCCCGCCGCCTTGGGATTTATATCGGCCTTGCCACCATCCCCGCGCTCGTCTTCGGCTTTGGCGTGCATTATCTCACCGAGCATAACGAAGCCGCCAAAGTCGCCCTCCGCTCCGTCCAGCTGATCGCCGCAACGACGCTGATTTTCGGCGTGCTCATGGGCTTTGCCGATGTGAAGGGGAAAGAAGAGAAAAGCCTGCCGGACCTGCGCCTTCGCGATGCGCTTATCATCGGTTTTGCGCAGGCTTTGCCCGCCATGCTGCCGGGCGTCAGCCGTTCCGGCATCACCATGACGGCGGCGCGCTTCATGAATTTCCGCCGAGTTGATTCGGCCCGGTTTTCCTTCCTGCTCGGCATGCCGGCAACGGCGGCGGCAGCGCTGCTCAGTTTTTACGAATTATACAAATCCGATAACCCCGGCATGCTGCACGAAGGCCTCGAGGCCGCAGGTCTCTGCTTTATCTTCGGCCTTGCTGCCATTTACTTCATGATCGGCTGGCTGAAACGCTTCGGCCTGATGCCCTTCGTGGTTTACCGAATCCTCCTCGCGGCATACCTGTTCTTTGCGTGTTTCTTTTTAACGCTTTGCCAGTAGACTAATTCCTGTTTGAACCGGCTATACTTGAAGTCGCCAGTTTTTAAAGGGAATGATTTGCCATGAAAAAGATTCTTGTCGCCGCGCTCATGACCAGTGCAATCGCGCTTTGCACGGCTGCCTTCGCGGAAGACATGCCGGTGAACAGCGTCATCCTTTCCACCTCCGGTCTTGCGAATTTTGAACATAAGGCGCATGTGGATGGCAACACCAAGCTGGAATTTCCCGTGCGCCTCGAACAGGTCGACGACATCCTCAAAAGTCTGATCGTGTTCGATGAAAAGGGCCGCCTTGGCGGCGTCACGCTGCCGGGCAAACAGCCGCTGCAGCAGGTGTTCAAGGACCTGCCATTTTCACAAGACCAGCTCTCGAACCCCATGACGCTGCTCAACGCCTACCAAGGCGCGACGGTCACCATCAAAGGCAAAGACATTGATGCCACCGGCAAGCTGCTGCAAGTCGTGTCCGAAGAAATTTCGCTGGGGCAGGATAAAACTGTCACCCGCAACCGCATCTCCATCATGACGGATGACGGCATTAAATCGGCGATCATGGAAGACCTCTCCTCCATCGCTTTTGACGACGCAAAAATCCGCACCGAAATTTCCAAGGCGCTGGACAGCATCCGCGAGAATGGCACGGCGGAGCGGCGTTTGCTGTCCGTCAACCTGCTCGGCGATGGCGAGCGTGATGTAACATTGTCTTACGTAGTCGATGCGCCCTTGTGGAAAACCGCCTATCGCATGGTGGTGCCGGAAGCCGGTGCGAAAAAAGGCCTGCTGCAGGGCTGGGCGGTGATTGAAAACATGACGGCGTCCGACTGGAACAAGGTTGACCTGACGCTTGTCTCCGGCAACCCCGTCACCTTCCGCCAGAGCCTCTATCAATCCTACTACGTCAGCCGCCCGGAAATTCCGGTGCAGGTCTTCGGCCGCGTGATGCCGCGTGTTGATGAAGGCACCACCGCGACGGCCGGACAGGAAGAATCCGCGCCCGAAGAACAGAAAATGGGCAGCAACGGCGCCCCCGGCGGCGGTGGCCCCCGCCTTGCCGGCATGATGCGCGCCAAATCCGCCATGATGGCAGCGCCCGCACCCGCAGCCGCGCCCATGGTGACGATGGCGACGGACACTGCCACCGTCGGTATGGAAGAAGCCGCGCCCGAAACGCCGCCAAGCATGGATACGGTTGCCGCCGCCGCCAACGCCGCGCAAAGTTCGGAAGCGACGACGCAAGTGCTGTTCCGCTTCCCTGACCGGTTCGATTTAAAATCCGGCCAGTCCATGATGCTGCCCTTCCTCTCCCGCGAAGTACCGATGGAGCGCGTCTCGCTGTACCAGCCGGAAACGCACCCGACGCATCCGCTCGCCGCCGTTGAAATCCAGAACGACGGCGACAGCGGCCTGCCGCCCGGCGTGCTGACGCTGTACGAAGAATCCGCGCTGCTGAAGGGCACGGCCTTTGTCGGCGACGCGCAGGTGCCGGTGATGGGGCAGGGTGAAAAGCGCATGGTCAGCTACGCGCTCGATTCAAAAACCACCATCAGCCGTACCGATAAAAGCGCGAGCTCCGAAGACCGCATGACAATCGCCGGCGGCATCATGCGCGTCGCCGTCAAGACGCGTATGGAAACGACTTACACGGTGAAGGCCCCCGCGAAGGAAGACCGCACCGTCATCCTCGAGCATCCGAAAATGGGCGACTACCAGATCGTGACGCCCGATCCGAAAGATGTCGAGGTTTCCGGCGAGCGTTACCGCATCCGCGTCGACCTCAAAGCCGGCGAGGTGAAAATCGTGCCCGTGGTGCTGGAAAATAAAGCATGGCAGGCCTATAGCATCGACGGCATGGCCGCAAACCAGCTGGACGCTTATGCGACCACGGCCGGCAAGCTGGATGACGCGACGCGGAAGGTTTTTGAAAAGCTCGCCGCCAAGCGCCGGGAGATCGACGCGCTCGACCAGAAATCCTACGCGCTCGATAACCAGCGCAACGTGATTTTTGAAGACCAAGCCCGCGTCCGCGAGAATCTCAAAAGCCTGAACGGCAAATCAGACGTCCAGCAACGGTACCTTGAAAAGCTGAACACGCAGGAAGACCAGATCGGCAAGATCGACGCCGAAAAGCAGAAACTCGCCGACACCCGCGCCAGCCTGCAGGCCGAGCTGATCGCCATGATCAACGACATTAAAGTGGAATGACCGGAACTAGACATAATCCACTGGCATTGGACTGAACGAGAGACACAAGAATTTATAGCCTCACGGCTTTTTAAATCTTTGTGTCTCCTTTTTCATTTTCCGGCGCATTTTCACCCAAAAATTCCAAAAAACGCACCCTTGCTACGCCGTAATCGCGCTCATCGTGCTGTTTAAAGCCGGAAATCACGTTTTCAGGCTGTTTTTTGGCCATTTCGAGCACGCAGATGGCATTTTCGGCCAGCCAGCCCTTGATTTTAAGCGCTTTGAGCGTCTGTTCGCCCAGATTCTTGCCATAGGGCGGGTCGAGGAAGACGAGATTACGGGGTTCTATATATAAAGGTCGCGGCACCGGGTGCAGCGCGTCGAACTTCAGCAACGTCGTGCAGTCGGCCAGCTTGAAGGTTTCAATGTTCTGCTGGCAGCATTTGGCGGCGGCATGGTCGCGCTCCACAAACACGGCGTGGGCCGCACCTTGTGAAATGGCTTCAAGTCCCATGGCGCCGGTGCCAGCGAAAACATCCATCGCGAAAGCGCCATCGAGATGTCCTTGCGGCATCCACGGTGCATGGTTCAGGATATTGAAAATCGCCTCCCGCACCCGGTCGCCCGTGGGCCTTGTCGTGAGGCCGCTTGGACTCGCAAGGTTACGGCCTCTCAATATTCCGCCAACAATACGCATAATCCTGAAACTCCGGATTTCTTAAGCATTTAAAAGAGTTAGGTTCGATTGTATCATTAGGTCAAGACAATTGCGTCAAATTTTGTTAAAATGAAGAATATGTCAGAGTATGGGGTCCCGAGCCATGATCAACCGTGTCCTATTGTCTTTTATGTCGCTCGCTTGCATCGTCTTTGTAAGCTGTAATGCTTACGCGCAGGCGGTTCCCGGCTGCAACCCGCAGGTGCTCGACGCCATGCAGAAAAAGGCGCAGGCAAAAGTCGCCGCCGACATTAACGTTACAGAAGAAACCATCGACAAGCCCGACTCTGTTCTCGCCATGACCTGCTTCAACAAGGCGGCGGGTGTTTCGGCCGCCAAGGGCGGCGCGATCTTCTCGGGTGACTTCACCTCCGGCCTCGCCCCCATCATCGAAGACGCGCTCAGCGCCATGTATGACGACTTCGCCGATGCCGCCGGTTTTGACTCGACGACGATCGACTATTCCGCCAATACCCTGACCAACGATGAAACCTGCGACAACGTGAAAAACCTCTGGGATGAAATCAAGACCGAGGGTGTCCAGCAGGGCATTCCTTTCATGACGGTCGACCAGCTGATCAACGGTATCGCGGGTGCAGCGCCCGGCGGTGCCGGCACCACCTTTAAAGCCAACTGGGACCAAGAAGCTGCCGACGGCGTCTTCTCCGACCTGAAAGCCGCTGTTGCTGCCCTGCCGCTGCCTTCCGTGCCGAGCTTCGCGGGTGCCGTTGGCTCCTGCGCCATGCTGGTTGCGGCGGGCGTACTGTCCGGTCCGTGCCCGTAATCGAACCAGCCGATCTTGACGTGCCTTTCGCTGCAAGCGGTTTTGAGGATGTGAGATGAAGAAGTTACTGGTATTCGCTTTTTTCAGCATCTTTATGTTCGCCATCACCGTGACGGCGACGGCCGCAACGCCTGTTGACCCCGGCGCAAAATGTCTTCCCGGCTGCGATTGCGACAAAGTCATCAACGCCGAGAAAGACCATACCGACGCCCTCGCTGTGCGCGACAAGGCGCCCGTCATGCAGATCAAAAAGCAGCCGGACAACTCCATCGGCATGACCTGCTTTGACCGCTCCCTTGGCCTGACCGCCCGCCTCGGCCAGATATTCTCCGACACCTATCCGCCCGCCGATTTCGCGGCCGCCAGCACGAAAGTGTTCGGCACGCTCTATGACGGCGGTTCTTCGTCCGGCCACCTGCTGGGCGACGGGCTTGAAAAAGTCATCTCCAACATGATGGACGAGCACGCCAACGACTTCACGGATTCTCTTTCGGCATGGCTAGGCGCGACAGCGCTGTCCTACCTCAACGGCTTCATGGCGCCCTTCGTCAGCGGCATCACCTCCGCCATTTCGACGCTTGTCAGCTCCATCAACACGGCGATCAGCGCAATTGACTCGGCCATGGGCACGCTCATGACCGTTCTGGATACGCTCGGTACCGTGCTGCCCAGCATCATACCGACCGTCGTTAACGCCATTCAGGGCTACTGGAACACCATCAAGGGCGCGCTCGCCAACGCGGTCAAGCTGGTGCAGCAGGCCATCCGCACCGTGGTGCAGAGCATTACCGATTTCATCATGAACCTTGCCGAGAACGTGCTCGGCGGCACCGCCAACGATGCCAAGACTGGTGACTGCTCGCGCATCCAGCGCTTGTGGAACCCCGGTGTGCAGGATCCCGTCGGCAGTTTCCGTTCGGTGACCGGCGGCGGCCTTGAACAGGGTACTCCCTACCAGACCTTCTCGGACCTCCTCAACAAGGTCGGCCCCGGCATGGGCCCGGATATGTTCCGCGAAATCAACAACACCACCAACTCGACGATCTTGAGCGACGCGCTGGCGGATATCACCGGCTCCGGTGTTCTTGCGGGCCCCGGCAATATGCCCGCCTGGCCAACTGTGCCGGCCTTCGTTGTGAATGAAACCGTCGGTGCGCTGCGAGCGGGGATGTAGACATGAAATTTGACCGCCTTAAAAACCTCCTGCCGCAAAAGCTACTGCTCATCGCGCTGCTCGTGATGATGTCGACAGGCCTTTCCGTCACCGCTTCCTATGCTGCCTGCGTGCCGAAGCCCGGTTGCTCCTGCGACGTCTGGAAAGCGCAGGGCAACGCGGCCGACGCGCACCGCGTCCGCGACAAGGCCTATCACCGCCAGATCGAAAAACAGCCGGACAATGGCCCCGGCATGACCTGCTACGACCACGCACTTGCGCTGTCATCGCGCCTTGGCCAGATATTCTCCGACACCTACGCGGGCTCCGCTTTCGCGGCCGCCAATACCGATGTGTTCGGCGCCATTTATGACGCCTCCAGCGGCGTCGGCAGCAACACCGCGACGGGCAAGAACAAGGCGCTCGGCTCCCAGTATGGTTATGTACTCGACAAACAGCTGCAATCCTACGCCTCGCAGTATGCGGATTCCCTGTCGTCCTTCCTTGGCGCGACGATCATGTCCTTCCTCGGCGGCTTCATGGCCGGTATTGAAACCATTGGCGCCCTGATCAACGGCGTTGTCAGCACCATTGACGGCGTCTTTACCCAGATCCAGACTTGGACGGATTTGCTGCAGAACATCCTCGACCTCGTCGGCGGCGCACTGCCGGCGGCAATTCCCGCCTTCGTCGCCATGGTGAAAAGCTATTGGACGATGATCAAGAGCTACGTCACGGGCTTCCTTGCCAGCCTGCAGTCGCAGATCATGAGTTTTGTGTCCAACATCCAAAGCATGGTCATGGGCGCGCTCGGCTCCCTGCTGGGCGCCTTCAACATTCCCGGCACTGGTGAATGTTCCCGCATTCAGCAGCTCTGGAACCCGCATACAGGCGGCGGGGCGGTGGGTAGCCTTGGCACGCTTCTGGCGGCCGCAGGCGCGGTCACCGGTTTCCGTCCCATCACCGGCGGCGGTATTGAACACGGCACGCCGTACTTCGACTTCAAGACCCTGCTCAACAAAACTGTTACCGGCGGCGGTGTGGACCTCATGAAAGAGATCAACAACGCCACCAACAGCCCTGTGCTGTCTGCGGCGCTGGCGGATATTTCGGCAGGCGGGATTTTGAACACCTTCAAGGCCCCTGGCGCCGGCGTCACCTGGACGCAGCCGGAGAACCTGCCGCTTAACTCGACCGTGTCCTTTATCATCAGCAAGATGTGATTTGGCGATAGCGCCTAGCGTTCCTTTTTCAGCTGCGCCTGCAGCTGGCGCTTGAACCATTCCGGATCGTCATGGCGGTCGAGGAACATGCGCACGACCAGTGCCGCCGCCTCCCGGTCAAAGGGCACCATATCCGCCTTCGCTTTGGGCTTTTGCGATGCTGCCGCGGCTTTTTCGGCCTTCTTCAACACATCGGGGTCGATTCTGGCGCGCTGCGCCTCGATCTGCTCCTTCAGCTCCTGTATCGCTTTGTCCCGGGCGTCCATTCTGGTGCCTTTTTAACGAATTTCGCGGCGCTTTGCCCATTTTATCAACAGGCCGGATGCCGCCGCAAGAAATGCTTGCATTACCCCCCTGAAATAACGAATTCTGTGGGCAGGATGATAAAAGTCGGGGGGCGGGCCCCTGCACAGTCCCGCCGCGGGACAGGGTGCTTTCGAGGGTATGTTGCTGGAAATCTATAAAATCGCGATGCAGGCTTCGACGCCCCTGCTGGAAGCGTTCCTGCAAAAGCGCATGAAGCGCGGCAAGGAAGATGGAACCCGCGCGCCGGAACGCCGCGGCACCGCCTCTCTCCCGCGCGGCACGCGGCCGCTCGTCTGGTTTCACGCGGCCTCGGTCGGTGAATCCATCGCTCTGCTCGCCATCATCAGCCGCCTGCTCGACGACAACAAAAATATCGACGTGATGGTGACGACCGGCACCGTCACTTCTGCAAAGCTTATGGCGGAGCGTCTGCCGCCCCGCGCCTTCCACCAGTACATGCCGGTCGATCATCCGGCCTGGGTCGAAAAATTTCTCAATCATTGGCATCCCGACCTCGTCATCTGGTCGGAGTCTGAATTCTGGCCGAACATGCTTGCCGCCATCAAACGCCGTGGCATTCCCGCCGTGCTGCTGAATGCCCGCATGTCGGAAGACAGTTTCCGCCGCTGGAAATGGGCGCGCGGCATGATTGGCCAAATCCTCTCCACCTTCGCCCTCTGCCTTGGCCAGAACGCAGCGGAAGCGGAACGCCTCAAAACCTTGGGTGCGAAAGATGTGCGCGTTTCCGCCAACATGAAATACGCGGCTGCACCGCTGCCCTTTGATGCGGCGAAGCTTGAAACGCTGAAAGCATCCATCGCCGGCCGCCCCATTATCATCTATGCCAGCACCCATGCCGGTGAAGATGAAATTGCGCTGGAAGCGCATCAGGCGCTCATCAAACAATTTCCGCAACTGCTGACCCTGATCGTCCCGCGCCATCCACAGCGCGGGGGCGATATACTATCGCTGGCGGCGGCGCGCGGCATCACGGCAGGCCTTCGCTCGAAGGGCGATGATCTCGGCGGCGTTTATATTGCCGATACGCTGGGTGAGCTTGGCCTGTTTTTCCGCCTGCCCGGCATCGTCGTCATGGGTGGCTCCTTCGCCGACATCGGCGGTCACAACCCGATCGAGCCGGGGCAGCTGGGCCGCACCATCGTTTACGGCCCCGTGATGTATAACTTTGTCACCATCAGCGCCGATTTCCTCGCCGCCAAAGCCGCGATTCAAGTCACCGATACAGCAGCGTTGCAAAACAAGCTGGCAGAAATTCTGGCGCAGCCGGCGGCCTTCACCAGCTACGGCGCGGCGGCCGCGAAAATGACGGCTGAAAAATCAACCGTGCTGGATGACCTTGCGCAAATCCTGCAGCCCTATGTCGCTGCCTTGAGTGCGAGGGCCGCGGCATGATGACGCGCGCACCCGATTTCTGGTACGCCGACGGCAAGCAGCCGAAGGATCGCCTTGCCGCGCTTGCGCTATCGCCGCTCGCCCGTTTCTACGGCTGGATGGTCAGGAAGCGGTTTGATTTCTATTACCCCGTGCCCATGGCGCGCCCTGTGATTTGCGTCGGCAACCTTGTCACCGGCGGCGCGGGCAAAACGCCTGTCGTCCTCTCCCTCGTCACGCTGCTGCAGGAAGCGGGTTTCAACCCGCATATTCTCACGCGCGGCTATGGCGGCGCGGAGGAGGGGCCCCTGCAGGTCAGCCCCAACCGCGATACGCCGGCGGATGTCGGCGATGAGGCATTATTGCTGGTTGAAAAAGCGCCGACCTGGGTTTCCACCAGCCGCCCCCTGGGCGCGCAGGCGGCGATTGATACCGGCGCCACCATCATCATCATGGATGACGGCTTTCAGAACCCCGGCATCCACAAGGATTTTGCTTTCGTCGTCGTCGATGGCACCAGCGGCTTTGGCAATGGCCGCGTCATGCCGGCGGGCCCCTTGCGGGAGGAACTCTCCTTCGGCCTTCCCCGGGCGCATGCCGTGATCATCATTGGCGAAGACAAGGCGGGCGTCGCCGAAACGGTGCGCAAATACACCGATGTGCCGATTTTGAATGCGGGGCTGAAGCCGGATGCTTCCAACCCTGACCTCTTCGGCAAAACCGTTTATGCCTTCGCCGGCATCGGCCGTCCGGAAAAATTCCGCGACACGCTGATCGCCGCCGGCGCCATGCTGGAAGGCTGGGGCAGCTTCCCCGACCATTTCGCCTATATCGAGGAAGACCTGAAGGAACTGGTGGAGGCGGCAGAACAGCGCGGTGCGATGATTGTCACTACCGCAAAAGACTATGTCCGCCTGCCGCCGCAACTAAAGCACAAGGTCAAGAAATTCTGCGTCAACCTTGAATGGCAGGATGCGGCCGAGCCCGTGCGGCTGATCACCGAAGCCTTGCGGAAGAACTGGCTGTAAAATGTCCGACAAGAAACCTATCCCGTTTTTGAAAAGAATCCGCTATGCGCTGGAAACAGTCGCCGCCTATGCAGTTTATTATATTTTTAAAATCATCCCGCTTGATATCGCTTCTGCCTTCAGCGGCTGGCTGATCCGCAAAATCGGCCCGCATCTTGCCATTCATCAGGTCGCCGTGCGCAACCTCGAGCTGGCGATGCCGGAAAAGACGGCGGCGGAGAAAGCCAAAATCCTCGACGGCATGTGGGACAACCTTGGCCGCGTCATTGCCGAATATCCGCACCTCTACCATATCCGCCGGAATATCGAATTGGTGGACAGCCTTGATGCCGCCGGCAAGGAAGCGGGGCGGCCCGCGATTTTCTTTGGCGCGCACCTCGGAAACTGGGAAATCGTCCCGATCGCGGCCAAGTTCAAAAACCTGCCCGTCCATGTCGTTTACCGCAAGCCCAACAACCCCGGCGTCGATGGCTTGCTGCGCCGCGCGCGGAAAGCCGGCGCCGAAGGGCAGATTGAAAAGGGGGGCGCCGGGGCGCGTGCCATTCTGTCGACGCTCAAAAAGAATATCGCCGTCGGCATGCTCATCGACCAGAAACTATCGGAAGGCATGCCCGTGCCTTTCTTCGGCCGCGATGCCATGACGGCGGATGCCGTCGCCCAGTTCGCCCTGCGCCTCAGCTGCAATATCTATCCCTGCCGCGTCGAGCGGCTCGCCGGCTGCCGCTTCCGCGTCACGGTGCTGCCACCGCTGGATGTCCACCGCACCGGCGACCTGCAGGCGGATGCGAGGCGCATCATGACGGAAGCCAATAAAATCATTGAAGGCTGGATCCGCGAAAGGCCAGAACAATGGCTCTGGATTCACCGCCGCTGGCCGGAAAGTCGCTGACAAGTCACTGATATTGCTTGGCAATCAAAAATTGACATAACCACAGCCGCTTGGTAATTTACCGGCCTGTCATATTACGTCCCTTTCAAAGCCGGAGTCGTCATTGGTGCCGCTGTCGTCCCAATCCAAGATCATGACCGTCGACCAGAGCGGCTTGTGGATCGACGCGCTGGTGAAGGGGCAGGATGCGCTCTGGCCGTCCGATGTTATCTCCTTCCAGTTCGCGGAAGTCGGCCGGTTGCAGTCACTCGGGCCGCAGAATTCTGTCCTAACGCTCAAGAACGGCCCTGAGATTATCCTCGACCTTTCACTCGATGCGCTGCGGCTGAAAATCCAGGATTGCGCTTCGGAAGTGCTGGACCTCAAGCCCTTCGTCAACCTGTTGCCGAAGGCGGAGGTGGTCAAATCCATCCGCCAGGCTTTTGCGGAAGCAGCTGATGCCGACAAATGGGTGCACATCGAAAGCCTCACCATCACCAGCTTCATCCGCCAGTCGCAGGGCAAGGAATTCAAGCCTTTCACTTTCAAGGGCAGCGATATTTTCGCGCGTCGGCTGGAAGAGGGCGGCAGTATTTTCGGCGACAAGAACCTGCGCCTGAAAATGCGCCCCGGCAAGACCAACCCCTTCGGCACGGCGGAATTCATCATCGAAACGACGATGGAGGAATTTGATAAACTGTGCCGCACTGCCTATCAGGCCGGCACGGGGAAGCTCGACATTTCCGAATATTCCATGCGCAAGGGCACCGTGCCGAAAGAAGATAAAAATCCGGCCGCGCCGCCGCTGCGTCCCTGAAGGTAGATGATGAAAGAGCTTAGAAAATCACGCATCTATTCCCTCGGCGACGATGAATTGCTCATCGAGGCGCAAGCGCCTATCGAAGGGCATCAAAAAGAATATCGCCGCATGGCCTTCAAGGCATCGCAGGTTGATTATTTGTATGAGATTGACGACAAAACCTCCGGCATGGTGCTCGCCAACGGCATCGCCATTCCCGTTGCGCTCGCTTTCGCAGAGCTGAAAAAGCAGGTCTATACGCCCGACCTCTCAACCGGCGCGAACCTTGACCTCTCGCTCGTCACCGGCGCCGCTGTCGCCGAAGCCCGCGCCTTGCGCCTCTCGAAGGAATTCAACCCCGCCGCCGAAGCGCCGAAGGCGGAGGCGGGGGAGCTGAATATCGTCATGTATGCGCACTTGGGGCCGACGGACAAGGAATTCCGCCGCGTCGTGCTGCCCGAAAGCCTGATCGACCATTTCGAGGCGCATTCGCAGCGCAAGGACACCGAGATTTATATTGCCCTCAAAGATACACTCGACGACTGGGATGAAATGTATGCCGCGGTGTCGCTGCCCAACTTCACCTGGCATATTGAAAACGCCAAGAAGAACGGCGAGGCGCAGCTGGACCTGACCGATGTGACCCGCCCCAAAAACACCACCTCGCTGAGAATGTAAGGGCCAAAGCCATGACCGACGCGTTCAAATTTGCCAAGCGGCTGACGCCGGATGCGGAAGACCTTATCCTCCGCGTGCTGGTGCCGGATGACGGCGGCAAAACCTTTCACCCCATGACCTTCATGCGGGAGCGGATTGACTATGTGACGCAAGTGTCGGAAACGGTCGCCGGCATCGCCCTCAAGACCGGCGTCAAAATTCCGGTCGCCATGGATTACGAGGCGCTGGAGAAGAAAATATACTTCGCGGATATTTTAAGCGACCCTGTGCTGGACCTGCGCGATGTGACCGGCCCCGCCGTCGGCGATGCCGTGCTGCCGAAGCTGGCGGCCGATTTCGCCTCCGCCGCGCCGGCCGCCGATGGTCAGGCAAGACCGCTGGTCGACCGCGAGCTGACGATTGCCGTTTTCGTGCGCCAGAAGGAAGAGCAGAACTTCCAGATGTTTTTCATCAAGGACAGCAACATCAACTGGGCGGGCGTCGCCGGCGAGGAAGGCCGCAACGGCAAGATGACGACGCTCCCCTTGCGCTTTGGCAAAGGCCCCTTCAACGAAACTACCATCCAGTTCGACATGCCGCGGCCTTCTTTCATGGAGCTGTATAACAAGGCGAAGCTGGACGGGCTCGAGACGCTGGATCTCCGCGAATGGACGCGCCGTCGCGACCCCGATGGGCTGAAACCGCCGACGCCTTGAGAATTGAAACATAAAAAAACCCGCCAGCTTTGCAGCCGGCGGGTTTTTCCTTTTCGAGCCGAAAAGATTTATTACGGCGTCGGCTTGCTGCCATTTTTAGCAGCGGCTTGCGCGACTTGCGGCGCGGTCTGCGGCTGGTTCTGGTTGGCAGGCGCAGCGGCGACGTCGAACTTCGACTTCAGGGATTCGTAAATGCCCTTCTGTGCTTCTTCCGACAGGTAACGCAGGCCGTTGGTGACTTGCGCATACTGCTGGCGCTCGTAACGCGACGACAGGCTGTTCTGGCTGATTTCCTGTTCGGCAGCGGCATCGTCATAGTTGACGCCCTTGATGCCTTTAATACGGTCAAGGGTGCGCAGCAGGCCGGTCTTGAGGTTCAGGACGGCGGGCAGGGCGGACAGCAGGGTGATGCCGACGCCGACAGCCGAAGCCATCGCCAGCGTGCCGACCATGAAGGCCGGAACGACGACGGGGGAGGAGAGGACGGCTGCGACAGCGACGGTCGCGATCTTGCCGCCGGCGGTTGCCAGCAGCGGAACGTTCGTGGTGAGTGCGCTCGCCAGCATGTTGCCGGCAACCCACCAGGCGCCACCAGCACCGACGGTACCGCCGAGCCATTGGGAAACGCCCTTCATGTATTTGCCGTCAGCCAGGTTGTGGGCTGCGCGCGCGCCGTTGCGGGCCATGATGCCGAGGGGCATGGACAGGACGGAGAAAAAGCCGCTGCGGGTGTTTTTGTGGATGGCGAGGTTGTCGATGCCGCGGGCGATTTTTTTGTAGAGGCCCACGGGCGTGTCATAGGCGAGCTTCGCATAGCCTTCGACAAGGCCTTTGAGGGTGATCGGAATCACGATCTCTTTGCGGGATTCGATCTGGTGGGCGTTGAGTTGATTGTCAGCCATAGTTGTGTGGTGCCTTTCCTAAATTACCTTGGTCAAAAATCGAAAACGTTCTTCCTGAAGCGGGCGTCGCCTGAAAGTGCCGGTGGGCGGGGCTTTTATGAAGCTCGCTACTGCCGGCGGCGTTGCTTGTCCCTATAGGCAAGAGTCGTTTGTCGAAACCAAGCGCATCCTAGTTATGCAATAAGGGGGTGTCCATCCCCTAACTGCGACATAAACGATTGATTTAATTACCAGAATGTATTTGAACTGTGGATAACTTTGCACCAGAACGGCAAAGAAAAAGCCCGGACGGGGGTCCGGGCTTTTCGTAAAGACTGACAACAGTAACATCAGGCCGCAGCCAGCGTTGCTCGTTATTCGTATAGCTAACGGCACCGGCTTTGAAAAAGTTTCCTCTCAAAACGCATTTTTTTGAAAATTAACGGCTGACCTGAAAAACACCAGCCGCAACAAGGTTATCGCGGAAGGCGGCGTTATGCAGGGCATAGCAGCGGGTGCAGCTGGAGAGCGAAATCAGGTGGCCCTGCAGCAGCAGATCATGGCTTTCGGCATCCTTGCAGCCGCAGATGGCGCAATATTCTGCCGAAGGGATGGATTTGGCGGTATGGCGGATGACGTTGGTGAGAAGCGGGTTGATGCGTTCCATGGTGCGGAACCAGGCGGGGGTGTAGGGGGAGGTGATGGATTTCATGACAGCGGCCTTTCAAGAGGATGTTTCTACACCTCTATCCATGCAGAACCCGTGCCAATTTCCGGAATAAACGTGAAATCCCTATAATCTATTGATAAATAAAGGTTATTTCATAAAAAATGCCGGAGGGGAAAACCCACCCGGCATTTTATATCCCGTGAAGATACGGCCGCCTGAGACGGTCACCCTTACATCAGGCGACTTTTGCCTTGCTGTTGCCGAGCAGGGCTTTCAGGTACTGGCCGGTATAGCTGCGTTTTTCCTTGGCGACTTTTTCCGGCGTGTCCTGAATCAAAATCTCCCCGCCCTTGTTGCCGCCCTCGGGGCCGATATCGATGATCCAGTCGGCGGTCTTGATGACCTCAAGGTTATGCTCGATGACGATCATGGTGTTGCCGGCATCGACAAGACGGTGAAGGACTTCGAGCAATTTGCGCACGTCTTCAAAGTGCAGGCCGGTCGTGGGCTCGTCCAGAATGTAAAGCGTGCGGCCGGTGGCGCGTTTGGCCAGTTCCTTCGCCAGTTTCACGCGCTGCGCTTCGCCGCCCGACAGCGTCGTTGCGCGCTGGCCGACGTGGACGTAGGAGAGGCCGACTTCTTTCAAGGTCTCCATCTTCTCGCGGATCGAGGGCACGGCTTTAAAGAAATCCGCCGCTTCCTCCACCGTCATGTCGAGCACATCGGCGATGGATTTTTCTTTGTAGAGGACTTCCAGCGTTTCGCGGTTATAGCGCTTGCCCTTGCACATGTCGCAGGTGACATGCACATCCGGCAGGAAGTGCATTTCAATTTTAATGACGCCGTCGCCTTCGCAGGTTTCGCAGCGGCCGCCCTTGACGTTGAAGGAAAAACGCCCGGGGCCATAGCCGCGCGCTTTTGATTCCGGCAGCCCCGCGAACCAGTCGCGGATCGGCGTGAAGGCACCCGTATAGGTCGCGGGGTTGGAGCGCGGCGTGCGGCCAATCGGCGACTGGTCGATATCGATGACCTTATCAAGGTACTCGAGGCCCTTGATCGCATCATGCGCGCCCGGCTGCGTGCGCGCCTTCATCAGGCGGCGGGACGCGCCCGCAAACAGCGTATCGATGATAAGCGAGGATTTGCCGGAGCCCGACACGCCGGTGACGCAGGTGAAAGTACCCACCGGAATCTGCGCATGCACGTTCTTCAGGTTATTCTCCCGCGCGCCGATGACTTCAATCATCTGCGGAATCGGGCCTTTTTTGCTCTCTGCCATGCGGCCGCGGCGGCGCTGCGCCGGCACCTTGATTTCTTTTTTGCCGGTCAGGTATTGCGCGGTGATGCTGTCCTTGTTGCGCATGACTTCGGCCGGCGTGCCGGCGGCAACAACGCCGCCACCGTGAATGCCGGCACCGGGCCCCATATCAATCAGGTAATCGGCGGTGCGGATGGCGTCTTCATCATGCTCGACAACCAAAACGGTATTGCCAAGGTCGCGGAGGCGCTTGAGGGTATCGAGCAGCCGGTTGTTGTCCCGCTGGTGGAGGCCGATGGAAGGCTCGTCCAGCACATACAACACGCCGGTCAGGCCGGAGCCGATTTGGGATGCGAGGCGGATACGCTGCGATTCACCGCCCGACAGCGTGCCGGACATGCGGGACAGCGACAGGTATTCAAGCCCGACGTTCATGAGGAAGGTCAAGCGGTCGTTGATCTCCTTCAGAATGCGCGTCGCAATCTCGCGCTCCTTCTTCGTTAGCTGCGCGCCAAGCTTGCTGAACCAGTCATGCGCGCTCTCGATGGAAAGGGCGGAAATTTCGCCGATGTGTTTCGCGGCGATTTTGACGGCGAGGGCTTCGGGCTTCAGGCGGTAGCCGTTGCAGGCTTCGCAGACGGCTTCGGTTTTGTAATGGTCAAGGTCTTCGCGGATGGCAAAGCTGTCCGTTTCAAGGTAGCGGCGATGCAGGTTGGGGATGACGCCTTCGAATTTATTGTTGGTGGTGTAGTCCTTGCGCCCGTCCCAGTATTTCATAGCGACTTTTTCTTCGCCGGTGCCGTACAAAATAACATCCTGCAGTTTCTTGGGCAGTTTTTCCCAAGGCGTGTTCATATTGCCCTTATAGGCGCGACAGAGGCTTTCCAGCGTCTGCTCGTAATAACCGCTGGTCGATTGCGCCCAGGGGGCAACCGCGCCCTGCTGCAGCGTCAGCGCCGGGTTCGGCACCACCATATCGGGGTCAAAGTGCAGCTTGCTGCCAAGGCCATCGCATTTCGGGCAGGCACCGAAGGGGTTGTTGAAAGAAAACAGGCGCGGCTCGATCTCGGCAATCGTAAAGCCGGAAACCGGGCAGGCGAATTTGGCGGAGAAGATACGCTCTTCCTTATTATCCGCATTCTCGACAATCAGAAGGCCGTCGGCCAGTTTCAGCGCGGTTTCAACGGAATCCGCCAAACGGTTGCCGAGGTCCTTTTTGACCACGATACGGTCGACGACAACGGAAAGGTCATGCTTCAGCTGCTTGTCCAGCACCGGCACATCGTCCAGCTCATAAAACTTGCCGTCGATTTTAATGCGCTGGAAACCTTTTTTGCGCAAGTCCTGCATTTCCTTGCGGTATTCGCCCTTGCGACCGCGCACCATGGGGGCGAGCAGGTAAAGCTTGGTGCCTTCCGGCATTTCCAATATCTGGTCGACCATCTGGCTCGCGGTCTGGCTGATAATGGGCTTGCCGGTCGCCGGCGAATAGGGAATGCCGACGCGCGCCCAGAGCAGGCGCATGTAGTCGTGAATTTCCGTGACCGTGCCGACGGTCGAGCGCGGGTTGCGGGAGGTTGTTTTCTGCTCGATGGAAATGGCAGGGGAGAGGCCGTCGATGGAATCCACATCCGGCTTCTGCATCAGCTCCAGGAACTGGCGGGCATAGGCGGAAAGGCTCTCGACATAGCGGCGCTGCCCTTCGGCATAAATCGTGTCGAAGGCGAGGGAGGATTTGCCCGAGCCCGAAAGGCCGGTGATGACCACCAGCTCGTCCCTTGGAATCTCGATATCGATGTTCTTGAGGTTGTGTTCGCGTGCGCCCTTGACGCGGATAAACTTGTTATATGCCTCGGCCATTATTCTTCCCGTCAAATTAATCTTATGTCCAAACGACACATTATAGATGGTGCCCTTGGCGCGCGTTACAACCAGAACAAATATAGAACGCTTCATCCGTGTTGTCGAGGATTTAGGGGTGATTCCACCAAAAACACAAGCGCCCCGCTTGCAAAGGCCCAAAATACAAGCAGCCTGTCTGAACGGGGACAGGCTGCTTGCCGATGGAGAGTGCTTTTACGTCGTCTTGGCCAGAAGACCCCGGGGGCGGGTGATCCCTGACAAGGCGGCGTCGCGTATACCGGACGAAAACGTCTCCCTGCAACGGCCCGCCGCCGTGGTGAAGGGCGGCCTTCGGCTTGTTGAAATGTCATCCCTGGTGAGAGGATGACGGCCGAGGTGCGGTGGCTGCTTTGGGCGTTTGTGAGGTGCTTCGGCCGAGAGGTGAGGCGTTGGCGTCTCGATATGCGCTACAATTTCATCATCTCAGAATCGGGTAATCATCCGGTAAATTATTCCGGCCATTTTCCTAAAATTGTAGCTAGTCGTTTACGCGGCGGCGGTTTGTTTTAAAACAGCGGAGAGCTGCTCGAAGCGGTCGACGTATTGCTGCTTCGCATCGTTCGGCGACAGCGGGCGAATGGCCCAGCCGGCGCAGGCGGCGGGCGGTGCGCCAAAGAATTTTTCCGATTCATCATGGCTGAAGCCCGCGATTTGCGTGGCTTCCAGATAGGCGGAAATTTTATCGGCGCGCTTGATGAATTTTTTCATCTGCGGCGAAATGGTGGCGGGCAGGCCGAAGCGGATGTGAATCGCCTGCATCAATTTATCTTCAAAGGCGCGGTAATTGATGCCGAGCGCGTTCTTGAAGGGCGAAATCATATCGCCAACGACATATTCGGAAGCGTCATGCAGCAGCGCGGCCAGCAGCCACTGGCGGTCGGCGTGCGGCTCCAGCGTGCGGCAGATATCTTCCACAATCACGGAATGCTGGGCGACGGAAAAGGCATGTTCGCCAATCGTCTGGCCGTTCCATCTGGCGACTCTGGAAAGTCCGTGGGCGATATCCTCGATCTCGATATCCATGGCGGAGGGGTTAATCAGGTCCAGCCGGCGGCCGCTCAACATTCTTTGCCATGCACGCATTTTCTTACTCGCCTTCCGTCTTGAAACAGTGGGGCCCGCATGTTAAACATAAGGCGTTTTCAGCGCCTGATGATGCCGGCAGATTCTTTGTTCTTACTAGGATTGCCCAAATGGTAATCCAGAAGAAGGGATTTTCCTAGAGGTTTCATAAAGCGGCTGTGTCGTTCAGTTTTTAAAGGGTTTTTTACCATGGCAGGCAGCGTTAATAAGGTCATTCTGGTTGGCAATCTTGGCAAGGACCCGGAAGTCCGCTCCTTCCCCAACGGCGGCCGCGTCGCCAACTTCTCCATCGCCACCTCCGAAAGCTGGAAAGACAAAGCGACCGGCGAGAAGAAAGAGCGCACCGAATGGCACCGCATTTCCGTGACCAATGACGCCCTCGTTGGCGTGGTCGAGCGCTACCTGAAAAAAGGCGCCAAAGTTTACATCGAAGGCCAGCTTGAAACCCGCAAATGGACGGATAAAGACGGCGCCGAAAAATACACGACCGAAGTCGTGCTCCGCCCCTATCGCGGCGAGCTGACGATGCTCGACGGCCGCTCCGGCGGCGGTGCTGGCGCCGGCATGGGCGGCGGGGATGATGATTTCTCCGCGCCTTCGCAATCCTCCGGCGGCGGTTCTTCCGGTTCCTTCGCCGCCAAAGGCGATATGGACGACGAAATTCCGTTCTGATCCTAGGACCTCGCCTTGACGCTGGCCCAGCTTGTCCGGAAGTCGCTGCCCGTGCTGCTCTACACCAATCTGGTGATTGCGGCGGGCGCGGGCGTCTGGCTCGCCTTCACGGGCTATGTGACTGTCGTCTGGCCGCTCATCCTCGCGCTGCTGCTGTCGCCGCTGCTGTTCCCCTTCTTCCTCGTGCCGCTCGGCCTGTTTGCCGGTTCGGCGCGGATTATTTCCGGCAGCATGCCGCTGGTCGCCAAAATCCTCAACGTGCTCAGCGTCATCTATCTCGCGCTCGTGCTGTCGGGCTACAGCATGATCTGCTTCCGCGTTGTTTATGACGCCGTGATGCAGGCGCCGCTGCCCGCCGGCATTTTCGGTGTCGCCATCGCGCTTGCCCCCTGGGCGCTGCTCGGCATGAAAGACCGGGAGAATGTGTTCTTCGCAGGGCTTATCTGGATGACTGAAGTCACCGCGATTGCCGTGATGGCGGCCATGGCCAGCTACGGCTGGGATCTTGGCTACAGCTTCTGGGTATTCTGGGCGACGCTGCTGGTTTTGCTCGGCGCGCAGGCCGGATATGAGGCTCTGTTCATGAAACAGAAACCGGCAGTCACCCCGCCGCCCTCGATTTAAGCTTTCTTCGCCGTTGCCGGAATCTCGCCATCCTTGAACTGGATGCGGAGGTTTTCTGCCGTCTGCGCCTGTTTGGCGGATGAAATCAATTCGCCCTTCGCATCCCGCACCACCGCATAGCCGCGCTCCAGCACGCGCTCGAAGGACAGGCTGTTCAGCATGTTTGACAGGTTTTCGAGCTTGCGTTCGCGGTCGCGCAGAATTTTCTGCTCGGTGTTCACAAGGCGTTCATGGAAATTGCCAAGGTGTCTCGATCCATCCTGAATGCGCTGCAAAATACGCTGCGGCGAAATTTTGGCGCCAAGTTCGCGCAGGCGCGCATCGCGCTTCTGCACCCAGGCTTCCAGCCCCATGTCGAGGCGGGTGGAAAGGTGTTCCAGCTTCTGCGTGCCTTCACCCGCCCGCTGCAGCAGCGCGCGCGGCGACAGCTTGGCGGCAAGCTCGTTCAGCCTCGCGCCCTTGCGTTCGAAGCCGGTGCGAAGGCTCGTCTCCAGCCGTGCGCCCGCATGGTCAAGGCGCTGGCTGCTGTGTTCCAAAAGCCGTTTCGGATCGCCAAGGCCGCGGCCCAATCCCTGCAAATGCACGCCATGCCGCTGCACAAGGCGCTGGACGGAAACAAACATGCGCTTCTGGTTTTCCATGACGAAAGCGATGAGTTCGGCCCGCACGGGCACGGCTTTTTCGGCGGCAGCCGTTGGCGTCGGCGCGCGCAAATCGGATGCGTAATCAATCAGCGTCGTATCCGTCTCATGCCCCACGGCGGAAATCAGCGGAATTTTGCTGCCTGCCGCCGCGCGTACGACCATTTCATCGTTGAATGGCATCAGGTCTTCCAAGGAACCGCCACCGCGCGCGACGATAATCAAATCAGGATAATCGGGTGAATTGGGGTCAATGCTGTTGAAGCCTTTGATGGCTTCCGTCACCGCAGCCGCCGCGCCGGAACCTTGAACAATCACGGGCCAGAGCAAAACGCGGCGCGGAAAGCGCTCGTCTAGCCGGTGCATGATATCGCGGATGACCGCGCCCGTCGGCGAAGTGATAACGCCAATCACGCGCGGCAAAAACGGAATGGGGCGTTTGCGGGCGGCATCAAACAGGCCTTCGGCCGCCAGTTTTTTTTTGCGCTCCTCCAGCATTTTCAGCAGCGCGCCTTGCCCTGCCAGCTCCATCGTCTCGATGATCATCTGGTAGTTGGAGCGGCCGGGGTAGGTGGTGAGGCGTCCGGTGCAGACGACTTCCATGCCTTCTTCGGGCTTGATGCCAAGGCGCGGCACGGTCGCCTTCCAGCAAATCGCATCCAGCACGGCGGAATCATCTTTCAGCGCGGTGTAGAGGTGGCCGGATTTGGCGACGGTGACTTTTGAAATTTCACCACGCACGCGCACGAAGCCGAAGTTATCTTCGACGGTGCGCTTCAGGCGGTTGCTGAGTTCCGAGACGGTGAATTCCGGCGGCGCGTTGGCGCCCGGCGCATCGGGCACCGGCGGCAGGCCGAACGGGTCATCGGTTCCGAAAAAGCTCATGATAAATTACGGGCGCGGGAAATAGGGTTTCTTCGGTCGGCCGGGCGGGCCCAAATGCACAACATCCGCTATCTTCTCGACAAACAGCGTATTGACGCCGGAGCCTGCGATGCCTTCAATTTTGACATGCTGCCCCACGAGTTTGTTCAGCGCAGGGTCGCCGCTGAAGGGGTTCGCGCCCTGCAGCTGCACTTTCAAAGGCTGGCCCTTGCCGGTATCCAGCACAATCGCCTCATGCTCGCTTTTCGAGCCTTTGTTAATGACCTGCTTGCGCAACATACCGGTGAAGCTCTGTTTCTGGCCGAGGGACATGGTTCAAATCTCCTGAGGTGAAGGCGTCAGTATAATTTCAAATCAGCGTTTGTCTTTAAAAAAGTCGCGCAGCAGGGCAGATGCCGCGGCTTCGTCAATACCGCCATACACCTCCGGCCGATGGTGGCAGGTCGGCTGCTGGAAGAAGCGGGGGCCATGCTCCACGCCGCCGCCCTTGGGGTCGTAAGCGCCAAAGTAAATGCGGCGGATGCGGGCGAAGGAAATGGCGGCCGCGCACATGGCGCAGGGCTCAAGGCTCACATACAAATCGCAATGGGCAAGGCGCGGCGTCTTCAATTGCCGCCCTGCCTGCTGCAGAACCAGGATTTCCGCATGGGCGGTGGCGTCAAAATCCTCTTCCGTGCGGTTGCCGGAGGTGACGATAATCTCGCCGGTCAGCCCGTCCACCAGCACCGCGCCGACGGGTATTTCCCCGCGGGCGCCCGCGGCTGCGGCTTCGCTTAGCGCTTCCGCCATGTATTTGTTTTGCGTCGTGTCCGTCATACGCGGTAAACTAGCAGAATGAAGAATGAAGAGCAAAAAGACGGCGATGACGGGTCAAAAGGCGAGCGGATTGCCAAACGCATGGCGCGGGCCGGCGTCTGTTCGAGGCGCGATGCCGAAAAGCTGATCGCAGAGGGCCGCGTCAAGCTGAATGGCAAGGTTCTGGAAACTCCCGCCACCATCGTCACCGAATTCGATAAGATCGAGGTCGATGGCATCCGCGTCGGCAAGAAAGAACCCACACGCCTCTGGCGTTACCATAAGCCGAGCGGCCTTGTCACCTCCCACAAGGATGAATCCGGCCGCCCCACGGTATTTGAAAACCTGCCGGAAGATCTGCCGCGCGTCGTCTCCGTCGGCCGTCTCGACTTAACTTCCGAAGGTCTTCTGCTGCTCACCAATAACGGCGAGCTGGCGCGGCATCTGGAATTGCCCTCCACCGCCTGGACGCGCAAATACCGCGTCCGCGCCTGGGGCGATATTACCGAAGCGAAACTGCAGTCCCTGCGCAACGGCATCCGCGTTGATGGCGTGCAGTACGGCGAAATTGAAGCCTCGCTCGACCGCGAACAGGGCGACAACGTCTGGCTCAACATGGTGCTGACCGAAGGCAAAAACCGCGAAATCAGGAAAGTCTTGGAATATCTGGGGCTTAAGGTGAACCGCCTGATCCGCACCTCCTACGGACCCTTCCACCTTGGCAAACTCGTTGAAGGCGAGGCGGAAGAAGTGCGCCGCAACGCCATCAAGGAAGCCTTGGGCGGCAAGTTTCTGGAGCAGTAAATCCCTTAAAAGATTCAGGCTTTTGCCTGCGCCTTACTTGTCTTAAGCTGTCGCCATTCAGAACCGGAGGCCGCGACCATGACATCCCCGAAATTCCTCGACGAATACACCGCGCTTGAAAAACGTTTTCAGGCGCTGGAGCCGGAAGTGGTCGAAACCTTCACCGACCCCGCAGCCGGCATTGAAGGCTATCTCGTCGTCTGGAACACCGGCATTTCGGAGGGCGGGCCGCTCGCCCTCTCCGGCAAGGGCGGCACGCGCATCACGCCGACCGTCTCGCTCGATGAAGTCAAAATGCTCGCCCGCACCATGGCGCTGAAAAACGCGGCGGCCGGCCTGCCGCTCGGCGGCGCGAAATCCGGCCTCAAAGCCAACCCCGATGAAGAAGGTTTTGAAAAAAAATACCGCAGGTTCGCGCAACTCATGAAGCCGCACCTGCATGAAAACGGCGGCAAATACGGCGGCTTCGGTTTTGATATCGGCGCGCGCCCCATCCATCCCATGTGGATTTCGGATGAATTGAAATCCACCCGCAGCTTCACCGGCAAAACGGCGGAGATGGGCGGCACCGATTACGATAAGGAAGGCATTGCGGGCCTCGGCGTTGCCACCGCCGCGCATGCGCTGCTGAAATTCCAGGGCCGCCCGACCAAGGGCGCGACATTCGCGGTGCAGGGTCTTGGCGCCATGGGCGCTGCCGTGATCCGCTATTTCTCCGAACATGGCGCGGTGCTGAAATCCGTCTCCGACCCGAAATTCGGCGGCACTTATGTTTTTGATACGCCTGTCAGCGCGGCGCTGCTGCAGGCCTTTGCGACGATGGACAATGACGCGGCGAAACGCCTGCTGGCGGAAAGCGGCCTTCAGCCGATTGGCTCCGACGATGTGCTGTATCAGGATGTGGATATTCTTTTCCCCTGCGCCATCCACAACGTCATCCGCGAAGACAACGTCGCCCGCATCGAAGCGCGCGCGGTGGTGGAAGGCGCCAACGGCCCCTGCACGGAAGGCGCGCGCACGGCGCTCTACAAGCGCGGCATCACCGTTATTCCGGATTTCATCGCCAACCCCGGCGGCATTATTGCGGCCTATGTGGAGCTGACATCGAAAGTGACGCCGGAAGAAAACGCTATCACGCGCGCGAAAGTAAAGGAAGCCAAAGAGATTACCATTAAGCGCATCGAGAAGAATATCGACAAGCTGATGAGCATCGTCGCCGACCAGGGCGTCGAGCCTGCGGTCGCGGGGCGCTATATGGCGTATAAGAATATCTTCGAGGGCGTGCGCGCTTAAAACTCATCCGGATTTGGTGACAGGATATTCGCGCCGATCTTCTTGACCGCGATATCGTGCAATCGTCGCGCGATGATCAGCCAGAGCGGGCTGATCAGCAGGCTGAGGGCGATGACGGAAATCATCAGCTTATAGCTGTCATCCGAAATCACCTGCGCCGAGAGGCCCACGGCGCAAAGGATGAACGAAAACTCCCCGATCTGCCCCATGACGACACCGCTATGAAACGCGCGGTCCCACGGCTCGCCCAGCAGATGCAGGATGGCGACGTTGACGGTGGTTTTCAGCAGCGTCACGACGGCAAGGACGAAGAAGACGGAGCGCCAGTGCTCCGCAATAAAGTGCAAATCCATGAGGAGGCCGATGGAGAGGAAGAACACCATCAGCAGAATGGTCTGGATGGGTTCTGCCGCCTTGTGCAGCGTCGCCCGCACGTTGGAATTGCCGATGATAAGGCCCGCCACAAACGCCCCATAGGCGGTCGAAAGCCCGATGATGCCGGACAGCGTTGCCCAGGTGAAGCAGAACGCCATAGCGGCGAGGGGGATAATTTCAGGGCGTGACACAATCCATTCCGACATCGGCAGCGTAATGCGGTCGCGCTTCGACAGGAACCAGCTGAGGGCGACGAGCAGGCCGATAGAGAGAACAAGCTTCAGGATGATGGCAAGGCTGGTGTCGCCGGAATGCGCGACGGCGGCATCCGGGTGGAAGGCGCTGATGATAAGCAGCATGGGAATGACGGCAAGGTCCTGCGCAATCAGCGTCGAGACCGTGGTGCGGCCGACGGGCGTGCGCAGGTCATCCGTCTCTTCCAGAATTTTGATGGAGACGGCGGTTGAGGACAGGGCGGTCGCAAAAGCGAAAACAACCACGCGCTGGATCGACCATTCAAAAAAATGGCCAATGCCATAGAACACCGCGAAGGCAACGCCAATCTGCAGCGCGGCGGTGGAGAGCGCGGTTTTATAAACCGATTTGAAAGAGCGGAGCGATAGCTCCATGCCGATCAGGAACAACAGCATGATCACGCCGAGCTCCGCCAGCACCTGCACAGGCTCGGTGTTCGACACCAGCTGCAGCCCCGTCGGCCCCAGCACAACGCCCGCAATGATATAGCCGACAATGGCAGGCTGCCTTAAACGGATAAGGACAAGCCCGCAGAGCAGCGCCGCCGTGGTGACAAGCGCGATCGAGGTCAGCGTATCAATATGGGCGATTTCCATCCTGTCTCCTTGATAAGGGTGTGTCTGAAATGAGATAGGGCGTGGGGTACAATAGTAAACGCCTGACTATGATATAGTCAGGCGTTTTGAATTAAAATCAGAAATGTCGTTTACGTTGTAAACGCGCTTACTGCAGGTAGATATGCACTTCGCTGTTGCGCACATCGGGGCTGTTGGCAGCGTTGAGGCGCACGCGCTCGACCGGCAGGCCCATCGCAGAGAGGGAGCGGAGAACCGCTTCGCCGTTCTTGCGGGCTTCGGAAGAGGCGAGGGCCATTTCAGCCGGGTTGCCGCGCGAGGTGCTGACAGCGACGAGGTCAAAGCGCGCGTTCGGATATTTGTCGAGCGCTTGGGAGACGGCGGTGTAGAGAGGCTGTTCGTAGTTCACGTTGCTGCGGTCAAAGCGGATGATGACCAGCGGGCGGCGGTTGGCCGGCGCGGGGTTGGCGTGGAAGTTCGTCGCCGCTTCCTGCGTTGCGCGGGTGTAGAGCGTGTTGGAAATGTTCTGGCCATAGAGCTCGCCGTTGGAGATCGACAGCGACAGCGTCTGCAGGTTCGCACGCTCCGAGCGGAGGTAGGAGGAGCGGCGGTTGATCTCATCGTTGACGGACGTCAGCAGGCGGTTGAGGTTGACGATCTGCTGGTTGGTGTTGTCTTCCAGGCGGCGGAGATTGTCATGATCTTCTTTCACTGCGCCCGAAAGGCCGTAGGTCGCGCGGATGCTGTCCTGCAGGAAGGCGCCTTTGGAGGCTTCTGCCGCAAGGTCAGCCGCGAGGCCGTTAAGGAGGCCAGCGGAATTCGACAGGCTGTCCAGCTTGTTCTGCGCGTTATTCCAGCGCTCGACCAGCACGGGGTTGCCGGGCGTGGTGCCCGATTGCAGTTCCGTGTTGATGGCGGCGACGAGTTCGTAATAGGAAGCGGCATCCGCATCGCTGCGCTGCTGCAGGGCGTCAAGGCGGCTCTGGAAAGCGCCGGTGTCGTTCTGCAGTTCATACAGGTCTTTGTTGAGCGACGCGACTTTGCGCGTCACTTGCGTTTCAACATGGCGGTGATAGTAGGGAACTTCCTTGTTGGAGAGCTGCATCGGGCTGTTGCCATCTGCCAGCACGGTATCGGCCGAACCGCGGCGATAGAGAACGGCGGGGGCGGGGTCATTCGTGGTGGTCAGCGGGGGCTGCGTGCGGGCATTCGACATGTCGCTGCCCTGCGGCGCAGGGGTCATGCCTTCGTCGCCGTTGTAGCTGCCCGACCAGGAAGCGGCATGGGCCGCGGAGGCTGCCGTCAGCGCGGCGCTGAGGGCAAGGGCGGCGATAAATTGGCGAAGGATGGAATGGCGCAAGGTAATACCTCGTAATCTTTAAACTGCAGCACCGGCCGGCTGGTGGCTTCTATTGGAATCCTCGTTATTTTTAAACTATAAAACCAAGGACTTGCAAGATTGAATCGGCACCCTGCACCGTTCGGGGTGACAATTATATCGGCCATGGCTAAATTGCCATTTTCATAAACAATTCAAGCGGATGATGAAGGCGGTCTTTGCGCGCGCGCGCCACAGCCACGGCTTTAGCGGCAAAATTCCTTGCGCTTGCTCGCAGAATCTTATAGAAACCTAAGGTCTCGGCAGCGGGGTATTCCCCCGTTCGCCCTCGGCACGCGCCTGTAGCTCAACTGGATAGAGCATCTGACTACGAATCAGAAGGTTAGGAGTTCGACTCTCTTCAGGCGCACCATTTCCCCTCTTCCCGATCGACCCATTGAAATCACGAAAACTTCGGTTTGCGTTTTTCCTTGAAGGCCTGCAGGGCTTCCTTTGCGTCGGGGGAGGCGAGGCAGTCTTTGAAGATGCGGTTTTCTTCGGCGATGCGCTGGGCAACGGTTTCGAAGTCGCGACGGAGCAGTTGTTTGGTGTGCAGCAGCGCGTCGCGCGGCTTGGCGGCGAGCTTTTTCGCGGTTTTAAGGGCGGTGGCTTCAAGGTCTTCCGGCTTGCAGACGGCGTTGGCAAGGCCGATCTCGACTGCCAGCTGCGGCTTGAAGGGCTCCCCCAGCATCAGCAGTTCCGCCGCGCGCTGGTGGCCGGCAAGGCGCGGCAGCAGCATGGAGGCGGCGGCTTCCGGCACGAGGCCTAAATCAACGAAGGGCAGCGACAGCGTCGCGGTATCGGCAATATAAACAAAATCGCAATGCAGCAGCATGGTGGTGCCGATGCCGACGGCGACGCCGTTGACGGCAGCGACGATGGGCAGTTTTGCCGCCGCAAGGGTATTGAGGAACTTGATGACCGGGCTGTCAGGGCCATCCGGCGGGTTGCTCAAAAAATCCTGCAGATCGTTGCCGGCGCAGAAAATATCCTTTGTGCCGGTGATGAGGATAACGCGGACGGCAGGGTTTTTTTCCGCATCTTCCAGCGCCTTGTTCATCGCCTCGTACATATCGATGGTGAGGGCGTTCTTTTTATCCGGCCGCTCCATGCGCAGGGTGAGGATGCCGTCGTCAAGTGTCGTCGAGATATGGGCGGACATCAGGCCTATCCTTTTGAAAGAGGGGATAGACCTTTGTATCAAAGCCTTGCGGCGGCGGCAAGAGAGCGGCGGTTAAAGCGAGGATTTAAAGGTGTTGATCCAGATCGGCTCCACCGTTTCGCGCAGTTTCTGGAACACAGGGCGGCGCTTCCATTTATCGGCGGTAATCACATGCGCTTTGGCGAAATCCTGCTCGAAAATCTTCTCCAGCCTGCCGCCCGTGGCGCGGCCGAGGACGACGACGTCCACCTCGTCGTTGAAGACGACGCTGCGGTGGTCAAAGTTGGAGGAGCCGACGACTGACCAGCTGCCGTCGATCACCGCCGTCTTGGCGTGTAAAATCTGGTTATGGCTTTCGTAAATTTTCACGCCAGCTTTTAACAGCTCGTTGTAATGCGAATGCTGCATGACGAGGGCCATTTTTGAATCGCTGTCGTCCGGCAGCAGGAGGCGCACGTCAATGCCGCGGCGCGCCGCTTCCGTCAAATCTTCCAGTTCCTGTTTCGTCGGCACGAAATAGGCGGACATCAGCCAGATGCGGTCCTGCGCCTGGCGGAAGGCGGAGAGGAGGGTTGTGTAGTACAGCGGCACTTTCGCATCCGGCGTGCTGCCCATGATGTGGAGGATTTCTTTGCCTTGCGCAGACAGTGGCTTCAGGTGGCGCGGGCCGTGCAGCTCAGGCCCGTCCTGTTTTTCCCACTGCTTGAGGTAGAGGGCTTCAAGTTCATTGACGATGGGCCCGCGGATTTCAAGGTCGGTGTCATGCCAGAAGGCGGGCGAGCCGCCGGGCGGGCCGGAGGATTTGCCGGGCGTCGACTGGTAGGTGGTCGAGAGATTGACACCGCCGACAATGGCAACGCGTCCGTCGACAATGAGAATCTTGCGGTGATCGCGGCTGTTGGGCGCATAGCCGCCGCGCGACAGCAGCGGGTTCAGCGGGTTGAACTGCAAAACTTTAATGCCAGCATTTTTCAGCCGGTCGAAGACTGCGGCATCCGTGCTGCTGGAGCCGAAACTGTCATAGAGCACGCGCACCTTGACGTCCTGACGGTGCTTACGGATCAGCAGGTCGCTCAAATGCTGGCCGTCACACTCCACGTCCTCGAAAATAAAATATTCAAGGTTGATGTATTGTTTTGCCGCCTTCATGTTGCGGAACATGGCGCGGAAAGTCTCCGGTCCGTCCTGCAAAACTTTGGTCGAATTGCCGGACAGCACGGGCATATCCGCCAGCGCCTGTTCAATTGCCATCTGGTGCTGCAGGGAATCGGAAATGCCAAGGCGGGTCAGCAGCTGGCGGCTTTTATCCGCGCTTAAGGGGCCTTGCGGCGTCACAACGATGGCGGGGGTCGCGCGGGCTTCCGCTTCCGCAATAATCTTGTTCGCATCGGGCACGGGGGCGCAGGCGGCAAGCTGCGCCAGCAGAACGAACAGGATAAAATATCTGGCGCGGGGCGCGTTCATGCACAATCTGCCGGAAAAGAAGTGGATTATTCCTCAATCCACCACTAACGGCACAAAGCGAATTTAAGTTCCGCTTAAGCCTGCCAGATCGCATAGCCCTCTTCGCGCAAGGCGGCGGCAAGCTCGAATTCCAGCTCCACGGCGGCTTTATAGGGCAGGGGGTTGTAAACGGCGAAGAGGTCCGGCCGCAGGCGGCGCCCGTAGCGCTTGGCGAAGCGGTTGGCCTTGTAGCCGCGCTTGTGGTTTTTGAACCGCTCCTCCGGCGACAGGCCGGTCGAGCCGATATAGAGGCAGGGTTTGTTCGGGTCGCAGCCCTTGTTGGCGCCGCGGAATTTGCGGTCGCGCATCACGGCATCATCCAGCTCGATGACATAGACGTTGTGATGGTGGTTTTCTGCCGCCGGCATCTGCCGCCGGCGCAGGGCTGAAAAAACTTCCGATGCGGTGATCATGGTTTCGCCACCCTTGAAAGCGGAGCTGTCATGCTTTTTCTATTCTAGCAGGGCAGGGTTAACGGTTTCTTAGGCGGGGGCCGATGCTGCCGCCGTAACAGGTTTTGCGGGCGCCTGCGCTTCCATGGAGGGCGTCACAACCTTATTGCGGCCCGTCTGTTTCGCAATGGTCAGGCAGCGCGACGCGGCTTTGAGGATATCATCGGGACTTTTATGCTCCGGCTTCATTTCGGCAACGCCGATGGAAACGCGGAGGAAAATGTTTTTATCCTTCACGCCGAAGGGGAGATCGGCCACCGCAAGGCGCAGTTTTTCCGCCGCGTGGCTGGCGCGGTATTCATCGGTCGAGGGTAGGAAGGCGGCAAATTCACCGCCGCCCAACCGGCCCATGACGTCCGACTGGCGGAGCGCATCGCGAAGGGCAATACTGACCGCCTTGATCGCGGCATCGCCCGTGGTGCGGCCAAACTGGTCGTTGATTTCTTTCAGGCCGTCAATGTCGATGGCAAGCGCCGCCATTTCCAGCTTGTGGCGTTTCGCGCCGCTGATCAGCATCGCGGCCACCTTGAACAGGTTGACGCGGTTGAACAGGCCGGTCAAAAGGTCGGTCGCGGTCACATGCTGGATCTGCTCCTGCTGTTTGGCAATAAAGCGGATGGCGGGCTGGAACAGCTGCATCCAGCAGAACAGCGCCAGCGCCGCGGCAGCAGCCAGCAACCCGTAGCAAATCTTGGTCAGCAGCTGGATGCGGGCGGCACCCGCCTGCGCGTAATCGGCCACCGCTGCACCCCATTGGTCGGGCACGTCGCGCTGCGCTGCGGCGATGAGCATGGAGGCGTTGCTGTGCCCCTCGTCCGTATCGGGCGCGCCGATAAAACTATAGGCCTTGTCGACCAGCTGTTTCGTCACCAGAAGCCCGGCGTTGCGCGTGCGGGTGCCTTCCGTATCGGGCTCGCCGGTCACGAATTTCGCGGTCAGTACTTCAAGACTGTTGGAAACGTTTGATGCCGCTTCTTTCAGCGCCGACATCTGCGATTCATCGCGTGTATTCAGGTAGCCTGCGACCATCATGCCGACGCGCTGCGTCTGCGCGAATTGCATTTCCGCCTGGTCGATGGTTTCCAGCAGCGCCGTTTGCTGTTGGCACACGGTGTAATGCACGCCGCCCGCCGCCGCCAGCAAAAGGGCGATGGCAAAGGCCATGGTGCTGAAGGTGCTGGTCGCTTTGGCAGGCTGGAAGTTTACGTCGCTCATGAATTCGGCCGGTCGGGAAGGGTTGCACGTGTCCGTGCCCCAAGCTTACGCGATAGCGGGTTAACAGCCATATAATATTTAATGAAATTCGTCTGCGCTTCACATAGTCGGTATTGCGCCGCGTTTATCCATAAATCTAAGCGGTCAATTTTTGCGCGTCACGCTTTGCCGCCCGCGCGGTGACGAAAGCAAGGCCGCCCACAAGCAGCAGGGCACCAGCACCGCCGCCGTACATGATGGTTTTGACATTGTCCTGCAATTCGTTGCGCATGCAGGCCTTGATGGCGGCGGCGTTATAGGTATTGGCGAGCTTCATGTCGTCGCGGCAGCCGTTCAAATATTTGATCTCCGCATCCGTGACGTCGGTTGAATAGGACGGCGGCAAATGCGGGCGCAGGTCATCCGGCGTTTTGGCGGGGTCGACAATCAGCTGGTCGAGAATAACCTGGTGCTCGGCGGTGAAGAGTTTCGGCTTTTCCGCGGCATAGGGTTTGCTGCTGTCGAGCATGCTGTGGTTGCTCTTCAAAATGTAGTTCGGGCTCATCGGGTTCAGCGGGCTGGCAAGGCTTTCGTGCGCCGCGAAGGCGGGGCTGGCGAGGGCGCTGGAAGCGGCGAAAATAACGGCAAGTTTGCGAAGGGTGCTTTTCACGATAAACCGGCAGGTTGTTTTAACTGCGATAATTGTAATCTACCCCACTTATTCTGTCAAATGCATGAATTAACATGTTGAAAAATATGACATTAAACGGAACCTCTCGCCGGTCTTGCGGTTTTTTCACTAGGAAGGCCGAGGCCGCAGCCTTATGGTGTGGGTGACAAATTCAATAGCCAGCTGCAGGCCAGCGGCGTGACGATAGGGAACAAAACAATGAAAAAAACAACGCTGATGATCTTTGCCGCCACCCTGCTGCTCACCGGCTGCAACGGGGCTGACAATGCCTCGACCGATCCGACCTATGTGCCGGCCGGCCTCTACGACAATTACACCTGCGACCAGCTGCATGTGCAGATGAACCTGACCACCGCGAAAATCACCGACCTGTCGGATGAGGAAAACGGCAAGGATGTGATGAACGCCGTGGTATCCGCCTATGCCGCCTCGCAAGGCTATGGCTTTGACGACCGCCGCCGGAAAGAGTCAGAAAACGCAATCGAGCTGCGCCGCCAGAAAAACAAATACGATGTGCTGGAAGAAACGGCGATCCGCAAGAACTGCCTGCACGTCAATCACCACGGCTATTAATTCGCCGGCTTGAACCGCGGCGGTTTCAAGCCCCGCATCCGGCGGCGCAGGATCAGGTTGCGCTGGATGGCGGCGGCCTCGGCTGCCGCTTCTTCCGCCAGCTTTGCCTTCACCAGCCGGCTCAGCTTGCCATAGGCATCGGGGTTGTTGTCCATGCTGCAAACGTCCACCGCGCGCTTGCCGGATTTGGTTTGCGCCATGTAATCGGCGCTGTGTTCCAGCAGCAGGTCGACCAGCAGCACATTCATGGTGGCCGCGATATGCAGTGGCGTCTCGCCGCGGTTGTTCGGCTGGTTGACGGGGGCGCCATAGCGCAGCAGCGTCTTGATCAGCTCCACATTGCCCCAGTTCATGACCTTCATCAGCAGCGTGTTGCCGGCGCTATCCGTCTCAGTCAGGCTCGCGTTTTTGGTGACGGAAAGCGTCATCCAGCCGACATCGGGGCGCTGCTTGGCGGCTTCCAAAATCAGCTCGCGGCCGGCATTGCTCTGCTCGGTCGTATAGCGTATCGCGGCTTTGTTGAAGGCCTCGGTCGTCATGGTTTTTCCGGTTGTGATGGCGGGATTATAAGGGCGGCAGGGTCTATGTCAATCAGGCGCGGCGCATGGCCAGCTTGCCCTGCAGTTTCTGCTGGACGGCCGACCATTCATTGCCGTGCAGGCTAATTTTCTTGCCGTTAAAAGTCACAATCTTGTCCTCGAGCGGTTTTTGCAGGATGCGCGCGCCAAGGGCAAAGACATCCGAGTCTGCTTTCGCCGCCAGGGTGATTGCTGCAATGCAGCGAAAAGTTTCAGCGGTGGGCTTGCCGCCCTTCACGGGCGCAAAAGCGGCCTGCAGCTTTTTCAGGGCTTTCGCATCCGGCGTATTTTTCAGCGCGTAGTCGCGCGCAATTGCCGCGGTTTCTTTCGGTGTCAGCGACATGAAATCGGCGCTTTTTGAATCGAGCACGATTTTATCGACGGTGAACGTCGTCAGGTGCGATGAAATGCCGGTCAGCGCAAAAACCAGCGCGCGCTTCCAGCCGCAGTAATCGGCGTCGGGGTTACCAGTGCCGAAGCGCTGCACATGGCGCAGCATGGCATAGGCATCTGCCGCATTCTCGCCCAGCGTCCCGTGCAGGTCGGGCGCGAGGATATGGCCCGTCTCATGGTCGAAGGAGCCGAAATCATCTACCGCGCCTTTTATTGGCGCAAACAGCGGGTTTTTATCGGGGTGGAAGACAAGCGCATGCGCGTCCTTGTTCTTGCCGATATTCACCGCCTGCGTAAATGACGTCTTCAGGCGTTTCGCGCCTTTGACGACGCTTTCAATCGTGTCCATCTCGTCTTCATCGATCAGCTTTTCGATCAGCGCATCGCGTGCCACCCAGTCATTCGTGCGCGCGTCAATAAAGGCGGTGGTCTTTTGCAGCTCAGGGTGGTCTTTGGCGGCTTTGCGCGCCGCCGCGTTGAAATCGAAAACGGCAGTCGGCATGTCAGGCTTTGGTGTCGCGCGCGTTTTTTTCAAATGCCCATGCCCTTCGCAATAAACCGCCCACCGCATTTTTAAAAACGCCGTGGGGTTTGAATCATCCTGAAGCCTGTCGTATGAATGAATGATACGGCGGGAAAAGCCGCGCCACCAGAGGCTGTTTTTCATTTATCCATAACGGAGAAATTTTATGTCCGACGAGATGCAGCCGCCGCGCAAACTCCACCAGCAACTATATTTCTGGGTTGTCACCGGCATTATCATCGGCGCGGTGCTGGGCTATGCGGTGCCGGATATTGCAGTGCAGCTAAAACCTTTCAGCGATGCATTCATCAGCCTCATCAAAATGCTGATCGGCCCCATCGTGTTTTGTACCATCGTGCTCGGCATCACGGCGGCGGGGGATATGAAGAAGGTCGGCCGTGTTGGGGTCAAGACTCTGGTCTATTTCGAAGTCATCTCCACCTTCGCGCTTGTCATCGGCATGGCGGCCGGCAATATCCTCAAACCCGGCGCGGGTTTTCATGCGGATGCCAAGGCGCTGGATACGGCCGAGGCCGGCAAATACGCCGAAGCCGCCAAAAGCCAGCACTTCAGCGATTTCATTCTCCACATCATCCCGAAAACTTTTACCGATGCGTTTACCGGCAGCGGCGACCTGCTGCAGGTTCTGCTGGTGGCCGTGCTGTTCGGCTATGCCCTCAACCGCATGGGTGACAGGGGGCGCGCGGTGCATGAATTCATCGAACAGGCGAGCCATGTATTCTTCGCCATGATGAACGCCATCATGAAGCTCGCGCCCATCGGCGCCGGCGCCGCCATGGCCTTTACTGTTGGCAAATACGGCATTGACGCCCTTCGCCCCATGTTCACGCTGATGATGGTGTTTTATTTCTCCTGTATCAGCTTTGTTTTTATCGTGCTCGGCATCGTGGCGCGTCTGGCGGGGTTCAGTATCTTCAAATTCCTCAAATTTATCCGCCATGAAATCCTGCTCGTGCTCGGCACTTCCTCATCTGAATCGGCGCTGGTGCCCTTGATGGCGAAGCTGGAACGGCTCGGCTGCCCCAAAAGCATCACAGGGTTGGTCGTGCCGGCGGGTTATTCCTTTAACCTTGATGGCACCAATATCTACATCACCCTTGCGACGCTGTTTATCGCACAGGCACTGGATATTGATTTGACCCTGCAACAGCAGCTGAGCATTTTTGCCGTCGCCATGCTGACATCAAAGGGTGCCTCCGGCGTCACGGGCGCGGGCTTTATCACGCTGGCTGCGACGCTGGCGGTGGTGCCTTCCGTTCCCGTCGCGGGGCTTGCGCTGATTGTCGGCATTGACCGCTTTATGTCGGAAGCGCGGGCGATTACCAACCTCATCGGCAATGGCGTTGCCACCATCGTCCTCTCCCGCTGGGAAGGCGATCAGGACAGGGCGCTGCTGAAATCAACCCTCGACGCCGCATAACAGCCGGAACCAAACAGAGCGCCATTTGTTGTTTTTGCAGGATTCCCGTTTTCTTGCGAAAGGACAATAGCCATGCGCAAAACAGCAAAAAAATCAGCGGCAAAGAAGCCCGCGATCAAAAAAACAGCCATTAAAAAGGCAGCCATGAAAAAGACGGCGGCCAAAAAAGCTTCCCCCAAAAAGCCTGCCGCTAAAAAATCAGCCGTCAAAAAATCAACCCCGGAGATGAAGATGAAAAAGCCCGATAGCAAAAAACAGGACATGAAAAAGCCGGGCGTCAGCCAGCGTGAAAATGCAACCGTCGGCACCAACACCGATAAGGGCAAGCGCCCCGATATGAAGGGCGCCAGTTCCGATACCGGCTACGGCTCCGGCCAGCGCGGCGTTGATAAATCCGACAAAGGCGGCAAAAATGCCGATAACGCCGGCACCGGCGTTGAACAGGTTGGCGTGGCACCAAAAGCCGGGCACTTCAGCAAGGATGGTATGGATGAAAACGGCACCAATGGCTTTGGCCGCGCTTCCTCCCACAACATGAAGGACAATGACGCGACCGAAGGCGACGAAGACGTGCCGATGAAGCCGCAGCGCAACCCCGCCGATAATATCGAAGGCCGCGATCCAACACGTTGACTTTGGCCCGTTAACGCGCGTCAGGCATCTTTGACAAGCTCATAGATGCTGGAGAAATCCAGCTTCCCTGCGCCGTCTTCACTGTGCTGGCGATAGAGGCTGAGGGCGGTGGCGCCCAGCGGCGTTGCCGCGCTCGTCGCCATCGCGGCTTCAAGCGCAAGGCCTAAATCCTTCAACATCAGGTCGGTACCAAATCCGCCAGTATAGCCGCGCGTGGCCGGCACGTTCTCCATCACGCCCGGCACCGGGTTATAGACCTCGAGCGCCCAGTTGCGGCCGGAGCTTTTGGAAATGATGGTCGATAAAACCTTCGCATCGAGGCCATTGCGGATGCCAAGGTTCAGGGCCTCCGCCGTGCCGGTCATCAAAATACCCAGCAGCATGTTGTTGCAGATTTTTGCAACCTGCCCCGCGCCGCTGGCGCCAGCGTGGAAAATATTTTTCCCCATCGTTTCAAACAGTGGTTTGGCTTTTTCCAGCACAGCCGCCTCGCCGCCGACGATAAAGGTGAGCGTTGCCGCCGCCGCGCCCGCCGTGCCGCCGGAAACGGGGGCGTCCAGCATCTCGAGTCCCTTTGCGGTGGCAACCGCCGCCACCTTCCGCGCCACATCGGCATTGATGGTGCTGCAGTCAATCAGCAGCGCGCCTTTTTTGGCCAATTCCAGCAGCTTGCCGCTGCCAAGGTAGGCGTCTTCCACATGCTGTGACGCCGGCAGCATGGTGATGACCACATCCGCATGGCGCACCGCCTCGGCAATCGAGCCTGCCGCCCCCGCGCCATTTTCAACCACCGCTGTAACCGAAGCCGCAACGATATCGAATACAGTCAGGGCGTAGCCCGCTTTGACAAGGTTTTTGGCCATGGGCGCGCCCATGTTGCCAAGGCCGATGAAGGCGACGTTCTGCACTTCTTGTTTTCCTTTCGCGGCGGATGCACTATATCAGGAAAGGATAGCTTCGCCGGGGCAGGCTGGCCAGATGTTAAACGCTTCACATAAGGGATGATGTTCATGCTGCAGAAATTATCGCTCGCTCTTGCCCTCGTCGCGCTGCTCGGCTTTGCTTCGCCTGCGAAAGCTGAACCCACGATCGGCACAGCCGCGCCCGACTTTACGCTGCCCGCCGCGGATGGCGGGAATGTGAGCCTGAAGGATTACACCGGCAAACTCGTCGTGCTGGAATGGCACAACAAGGGCTGCCCCTTCGTGCACAAGCATTACGACTCCGGCAACATGCAGGCGCTGCAAAAAGAATTCACCGGCAAGGATGTGATCTGGCTCACCATCAACTCCTCCGCCGAAGGCAAGCAGGGGTATGAAACGGCCGCGGAAGCGCTCGAAACCTACAAGAAAGACGGCGCGGCATCGACCCACGTCCTGCTCGACCATGACGGCAAGGTCGGCCGTTTGTACGGCGCAAAATCAACGCCGCATATGTTCGTGATCGATAAAGACGGCAAGCTCGCCTACGCCGGCGCGATTGATGACAAGCCCTCGACCGATGTGGAAGACGTGAAAACCGCTCATAACTACGTCCGCGCCGCGCTGGAATCCCTCATGGCTGGAAAAGCGGTTGAAACCGCCTCCACCAAATCCTACGGCTGCGGCGTGAAGTACGCGGATTAAGCGTTATTCAATCGTAATCGCCTGACCACTGGCGCGCGGGATTTCCTTGACGTAGCCGTTGTCGGATTTATTGCCAAGGTAGCGCTTCAGCAAAACCTGGCCGATGCCGACCATGCGGCCGGCGTGGATGGAATCCATCTCGATCCACGCGACAACTTTTTCCACCGGCAGCCATTCAATTGCCTTCGGGTTTTCGGAATTGGGGTTGTAGATGGAGATGATGGTGTGAAACACATATTCCTCATGCGGCAGTAAAATAAATTCCACCTGCCCGGGCTCGAACTTGTGCAGCCGCCGGTAGTCGGACAGAATTTTATGCGTGTCCGGCTTGTTCGGCATGAAAACTTTATAGCGGCAGCCGCGTGACAGTGACGTTTCCACCGCGTTGAAAATCTCCGTACCCGGCTGGATGGAATAGGTCAGCTCCGGCGCAAAGGCCCAGACCTCCTGCGAATTGCTCTCCAGCATCTCGATATATTTCTGGTTCACGAGCCAGTTGAGGTTGTTGGACAGGATGATGTTGTTCAGCACATCGAGGCGCTGGTCAAAGTAATCCTGGTTGTGCAGCTTGTTGGTCATGGCGTTGACCACCATGTTGATGACCGCAAGGGTCAGGAACAGCCCCGCGCCCACGGCAAGACCCATTGGCGAGACTTTATCCTTCACCGCATCAAAGCTGAGCGCAATCAGCACCACCCCCACGCCCGTTGCGCCAACAAATATCGGGCTGTGAAACACGCGGTTGACGACAGATTCCTGTGACTTTCGCTTGGCGTTATTTTCCGGCATGGCAAAACTCCCCTTATTCCATGTAGCATGGAAAGATTAAGGAAGTGGGTTATGCGGTTGACATAACATTCAAAAAGGGGCGGGCAATGGCAGGTAAATCAAATCTTCTTTTCTGGGGCGTGGTGGCGGTGGTGTGCATTGGCGTTGGCGCATCGTTTATGGCGGTGAAGGGCAAGGTCAGCGGCACCGCTTCCATCGGCGTCTCCGGCCAGCCGCGCACCGAAACGCCGATGGAAAAAATGACGGCGGCCTATGAGCGCAAGGACTTCGCGGATAAAACCTCCGGTCGCGACCTTGCCTATTTCTGGTTCCAGCCGAAGGGCGCGCCCTATCCGCCGGGGTTGAAATTTCCGCTCGTCCTCATGCTGCATGGCGCGCCGGGCAATGCCTATGCGGGGGAATATCTGACAGCCGCGCAGAACCAGGTGGATTTTCCTGCCTTTATCGTCGTGCCGGTGTTGCCGGCCGGCATGAAATGGGCGCAGCCCGCGACTTTCCCTGAATATCCGCACTATCAGCCGCTGCAGCCGGAACTTGCGGGGCTGCCCGCGGCGGTGCGCCTTGTCGCCGCGCTGGCGCAGCAATATCCTGTGGATACCACGCGCGTCTATGTCATCGGCTGCTCCGAAGGCGGCATCGGCACCTATGGCGCGGTGAAGGACTATGGCGATATTTTTGCAGGCGCTGTGCCGCTCAGCGGCATCTGGACGGCGGCGGATGCGAAGGACATGCGCCAGACGCCCATGTGGGCCTTCCACGGCGCGCAGGACCCCATCTACGACATCAACGTCACGCGGCGCATGGTGCAGACGGTGCGGCAGTTGGGCGGCAAGGCGACGCTGACGGAATACCCCGACATGTCCCACGAATGCAGCAACCCGAAACTCTACAACCGGCAAATGTGGCAATGGCTGTTTAGTCAGCATAAATGAAAAAGTCGGACGATACGGCGTGATATAATGCAGAAGAGAGAGCCAGTTTGAACGACCTCGCAAGTATACTGCCGGAAGTTAAATATTGAGTGAATTTGATTTGGGACTAAGGAAGGAATTATGCGGCGGTTAGAAAAGGACGAGTCTAGGGAAAGATTTAAAGAGGTACGCTCGTTGTGGAATGAGTGGGATCCAATCGGCGTTGCGAGTTTGGTCGATGATGAATACGACAGTTATCTGGGACCCACACTGCGTCTGTTAGAAGAGAATGCGTCCATCGAAAAGATTGAAAAATATCTTTCGTTGGTTGTGGGTGAGCATATGGCTCTTGATCTAAAGTATCGCGACTGTGCGGGGTTTGCTCACAAGCTTCAAGCTTGGTATCTGGAGCGTTGGCCGGAAACAATCAGTTAGTAAAAGACAAAAGCATAAAAGAAAACAGCCCCACCTGCGAAGGTGTGGGCTGTTTCTTAAAGTGGTCGGTAAGATCCGGTTAGAATTTTCCGGTCAGCGAACCGAACAGACGCGGGTTGTTGTCGTTTTCGGTTTCGACTTCGCGGGTCAGCGGCACGGCCAGCTCGAAGGTGCCGGCGAAGTGTTCGTTGATGTTGATGCGGGTGCCGGCGCCGGCGGAGGCGAGGGAGCGGCGGCGCTGCGTTGCGACGGCGTTGTCGCGGTCCCACACCTTGCCCACATCATAGAAGCCGTAGAGCTGCCAGAAGTCGACCGGCGCCTTGATGAGGTTGTTGGCGCGGAGCTCAAGGCGGCCGGCAACACCGTTCTCGCCGGTGATTTCCGAGTTGTCGTAGGCGCTGCCGTAGGTCACGCCGCCGACGCCGAATTCTTCGGAGGCGAGGAGCGTGTTGGCGGAAAGCTGGCCGGTGGCGGCGGCATAGGCTTCAAACGTCTGGTTGATGCGCTGGGTGCGGGTGATTTCCGCCGTGCCCTTGAAGAAGCGGGGGTCGCCGTTCGCGCGGGTGAGGCCTGCGTCGCCGGCGTTGCTCGCGTTGAAGAGGTTGACGCCCTTGCTGATCTCGGCGGTCAAATTGTTGACGCCGAGGAGCGAGTCCGCGAACTGGTAGGTGCCGTTGAGGCGCAGGACGCGCAGGCGGTCCTCCGTCGTGCCGAGGCCGAGGTTGTCGTTGCGGTGCGTATCGAGGTAGTTGAAGCGCAGGCCCGCATAGAGGTTGGTATTGCGGGAGCGGATGAAGGGGTGCGACAGCTCGAGGTTGACGGACTTTGCAATGCCGTCCACATCAAACGGCGAGAGCGTGTAGCCGGGGTGGGTGGAGGTAATGCTGGCGCCGGCGGTGAGCTTGGTGCCCTCATGGTTCAGGGGCTGCGACCAGGTGATGCCGCCGAAGGACAGCTCGCGGTCCGGCCAGCCGTCCGGCGCGGTCACGACCTGGAAGTTCACGCCTTCATAGAAGCCCGTGATGTTGTTGAGGCGGGTGCCGAGGTTCAGCTGCAGCGGCCCGAGGTAGCGGGAGCCGCGGTTGTCGATCTGCATAAAGGCGTCATAGGCCTTCTGGCTGACGATCAGCGTGACGTCGGACGCGCCGGGGGTGCGCGGGCTCGGCGACAGCACGGCGCGCGCCTGCACGCCGGCAAGGTCGTTCATGAGCAGCAGGTAGCGCTCGAGCGTTTTGGAATTGAGCGGTTTCGCGGCGCGGATTTTATCGGCAAAGCCGTTGAGGTAGGCGATGTTGCGCTGGGTCGAGCCTTGGATAGAAACCTGGTCGACGAAGCCTTCGACGACCTGCAGGCGCACGGTGCCGCCGTCAATCGTCTGCGGCGGAATGATGACCTGGCTCAATATATAGCCGTCGTTGCGGTACTTCGCGGTCAGGCGGTCGGCGAGGGAATAGATATCGGCGAGCGTTACAGTCTTGCCCAGCATATCGGCATAAAGCGGCTCGATCGCGGCGGGCTCGTACACTGTCTGGCCTTCGACCTTCACGGTCTTCAGCGTGAATTTCACTTTTTCCGCGCCTTTCGGGGCGACGAGCGCGCCGCCCGCGGAAACCTTGCCGCCGATGGCTGCCGAAGATGTCGTCGACATCGGCGCGATCTGGCCGCCGACGCGCGATGCCTCGGCCGAGCTCGGCACCGCTTGCGCGAAGGCTTGCGATGACGCCGCCAGCAGCATAACGGCGGCGGAGGTGGAAAGAATACGGGAGAGAATTTTCATTTTTTTGCCTTCGGGCGTGAAACGCGGGATGGGCGGGGCGCAAAACATATCGGCGCCGGCTGCCGGTCTATCAATGGTGCCAGTATATGCAAAAAAGTATTCTTTTCAAAAGCTTAAAAGGACAGGTTCATTTGCGGAAAAGAAAAACCCTCCGTTGCGTGGTTTTCATGCAACGGAGGGCTCAAAGCTAGTTTCGATAAAGTCTTATTTGCAGGCGGCGTTGGCCGACAGGATGGCGGAAGATTCATCCGACAGGTCGATGCTGACGGTCTTGCTGCCGCCAACCGCGCCCCAGCAGGTGGCATTGGCAAGCTTGCCGCTGTCAACGAGGTTGTCGTTGCTGCCGCCGGCTGCCGGTGCGATCTGGCCCAGTTCCGCAGGCGTCAGGTCTTTGCCGTTCCCTTGGCCGTTGTCATTGCCGCCGGCTGCGGGTGCGATATCCGCCAGATCCTTCAGGCTGAAGAAGTGCTCTTTCTCCCCGCCAAGGAACGGGCCGATGTGCGGCAGGCCGAGAACCGTCACGCTGCCCTTGCGCGTCGCATAGTTGCGGCCCAGCACTTTTTGCAGGATCAGGTTGTCGTTCAGGTCTGCATAGCCGGGGAAGATCAGGCCCAGCGACTGGTCGTCATGCCAGTCGTGGATTTTCGCGTTGATCGCCAGCAGCTGCGACGGGCTCATGAGGCCGCCGGGGACGCCGTCCCAGGTGGCTTGCGTGCCGTCGATGATGGTCGGCGTGCCCGGGTTGTAGAAGGCGCCGTTTTCAAGGTCGACGTAGTAGGTCGTCTGGCCGTTGAAGACGGTGTGGCCGAGTGTATCGCCGACCAGCGTCAGGCTCGCGGGCGTGGAAGCCGACGGGCCTTCGATGTTGCTGATGGCGAATTCCGGCGCCGGGTAGAAGTTGGAGGACATCGTCGGCTCAAACTTCATGCCGATGCTGCCGCCCGTGATGATGTTGCCGGTTTCGACAACATTGCCCGAGGGATCAATGCCGGTGTTGGAGTGCGTGAGGTCGATGAGGCCGGAGCCGATCCACATGCCAATGGTGTTGTTGGTGAAGCGGTTCGTGTCGATATCGACATAGCCGTTGTTCCAGGCGCGCGCATCGAGGCCGACGTCGTTGTTGACGATGTCGTTGTTGCGGATGATCACGTTGCCAACACCGCTCATGTCGGTGGTATCGCCGAAGCCGATGTTCTTCTCGCCGCCGAAATCGCCTTCATTGTCGCCAAGGCGGATGCCGGTCGTCGTGCCGCCGCCGTTGATGACCTGCTCGCGCTCGGGCTGGTCGCCGCCGCCTTCGCCCGTCGTGCCGCTGTTCAGGCCGCCGGTGATGGTGTTGTCGGCAATCACGATATAGCCGTCGGTGTTGTCGATATGGTTGGAGGGCGGCAGCGGGGTTTCGCCGCCATCGCCATTGCCTTCGCCTTCGCCACCTTCTTGAACCAGTGCCTGCGGCTCGTTCGGCAGGACGCCGTTGCTGTAGGCGACCTGGATGCCGTCATCGCCATACTGGCTGATGGTGTTGCCGATGATGTGGATGTTGTTGGCGTAGCCCGCCTGAACGCCGTCATTGACGATGTTCGAGATGGTATTTGACAGCACCTGCGCCGCATAGGTGAAGTAGACTTCAACGCCGTTGTAGAAGCCGGTCACCGTGTTGCCTGCGATCAGCGCATAGGGGCTGTCGAAGACCGAAATGCCGGCGTCGTTGCCGTTGCTGACGGTGTTGTTGGTAACCGACAGGCCGTCCGTGTAGAAGGCGCGGATGCCGTTGGCGCCAACGCCGTCGACCGTATTGTGGTCGATCGTCGTGCCGTCCGTGAAGGCGACGTCGATGCCGTTGTTGCCGGCATCGGTGATGTCGTTGTTGGCGATGTTGATGTCGGTCGTCGAGGTGGCGGTGATGCCGTCGCCATCGACGCGGTCAATCGTGTTGCCGCTGACGTCGATATCGCTGCTCGACCCCTCATCGGAAGAGTCAATGTCAACGCCGTCGCCGCCCGCATCGCTGATGCTGTTGCCGAGGATGCTGACATCGCTGGACGATGCGATGCTGATGCCGTCGTTGCCGGTATCGGTGATGCTGTTGCCGCCGATAATCGCCGCGGTGGAGTCATCCAGGCTGATGCCGTCATGGCCTGCGCCGGTAACGGCGTTAAGGCCGATGGCGGTGCCGATGGTGTCCTTGGCATGGATGCCGTCGTTACCAGATGCCGAAACCGCGTTCAGCGCAATTTCAGTGCCCGCCGCGTGGTTGAGGTCGATGCCGTTATGGCCCGAACCCGACACGAGGTTGAGGTTGACGCCCGTCAGCGCCGCATTGCTGATGCCGATGCCGTCGTTGCCGGAAAGGGCGACAAGGTTGCCCGCAATTTCCGTGCCGGCAACATGGTCAACCGCCATGCCGTCATTGCCGGAGCCGATGACCGCGTTGAGGCCGATGATGGTGAGGCCCGCGTTCGCAACGTTGATGCCGTTGTGGCCGGACAGGCCGACAGCGTTGAGCGCAACCTCGGTGCCGATGGCGTTGGTGACGCTGATACCGTCATTGGCCGAGCCGCCGACGATGTTGAGGTTAACGCCCGTCAGCGCGGCGCTATCCAGCGCAATGCCGTCATGGCCGGAAAGCGCAACCAGGTTACCGGCAATTTCGGTGCCGATGACATTGTTCGCGGCGATGCCGTCATAACCGGAGCCGATCACGGCATTGAGGCCGATGATCGTGCCGCCTGCGTTGGCAAGGCTGATGCCGTTGTGGCCGGAAAGGCCCACAGCGTTCAGCGCAATGCCCGTACCGGCAGCGTTGGAAACGTTGATGCCGTCATGCAGCGATCCGCCGATGGTGTTGCCGCTGACGGAGGTCAGGG